>NZ_CM170072.1:4800000-7223196 GCF_057197825.1 Micromonospora sp. USAFONa4
ACACGCTGGTAAGGCCACCACACACGGACGCGGTGGTGCGGCTGCCGCGTTCCGGCGCCGGTCACCACCGCGTCCCACGGTCCGTCGTCGGCGAGCTGGTCCGTGCGTACGGGCCAGCCCGCCGACCTTCGGTCGGGCCGTCAGTTGCCGCTGTCGAGCACGTTCCCGTCCTGCGGGCGCAGGGCCCGGGAGCGCCGGAAGTCGCGGTGCACGAAGATCCGCTGAAGCCACCGGTCGTAGCCGTCGTAGCGGGGCGTGAACTCGGTCCGGCCGTGCAGGGCCAGCCGGTTGTCGACGAACGCGAGGTCGCCGGGTTCCAGGATGAACGTCCGGCGGACGGTGCGCAGCGCGTCGCCGAGCATCGACAGCGCCTGCGTGGCCTCCGGGTCGAGGGGGAACGAACTCTGGAAGTCGACCTGGACGTCCGGGTCCTCGGGGCTGCCGCTGAGGATGCCGTGCGGTTCCGGCGCGCTGCGCAGGTCGCCGAACGACGCCGGCGGTTCGGTGACGAACCGCGGCTCGTGCAGCACCTTGCGGACCTGTTCGGACAGCAGGGGCAGCGCGTTGCGGATGGACGTCACCTGCAACCCGGCCACGTTGTCGTGGTCGTTGCGCAGGCAGTGCAGCCCGACGTAGTCCGGGCGGTAGACGTGGAAGGCGTTCTCCACGTGCATGGACAGCGTCACCGAGCCCGCGTTGCCCTGGAACTTCTCCATGCCCGGCACCGGCACGACGTCCTGCACCAGCGCGCCGCTCTTCTCCTCCTTGAAGGCGATGAGCTCCCCGAGTTGCAGCCCGAGCAGCACCTGCGCGGCGGCGGGCACGGTGGACTCGCGCTGCGCCGAGCCGGCCACCGTGGGCGTGCACGGTAGCTCGTCGGCGTCCACGGGCAGGTTCCGCACCAGCAGCACGGCGTCGGGCCCGGGATCCCAGGCGAAGCGCCGCACCATCTGGCGCAGGCGCACGGGCAGGTTGCTGGAGAGCTCGCGGGCCGTTTCGAGCCAGGCGGCCGAGTCCACCAGGCGCGGCGGTCGGCCCGCCAGGTAGCGGGCGATCGTGTCGACCTCGATGTTCTCCTCGCGGGTCAGGACGATCGATCGGTCTGTACTGCGTGTGGGCTGGACGTCGACGGTCACGCCGAGCCTCCTCTGCTGAGGGTCCGAGACGGTGTGGGGGTGGAGCGATCGGTCAGTCGTCGTCCTCGTCGTCGTCCCAGAACGCGTCCTGCAGGTGCTCCGCGAGCTGCCGTGGCGTCGGGTTGGCGAACAGGTCGGCGAGCTGTACCGGCATCGACAGTTCGGTCCGCACCCGCTGCACGAGCTGGGCGCCCAGCAGCGAGTGGCCACCGCTGGCGAAGAAGTTCGAGTCCGCGTGCAGGCCCGGCCGGTCGAGCATCTCGGTCCAGATCCCGACCAGGGCGGCGGTCGTCTCGTCCGGCGGGTCGACCTCGGCCGCCGCCCGCGCCGCCGCGAGCGCGACGAGGGCCGTGCGGTCCACGGTGCCCGCCACGGTGACCGGCAACTGGTTCAGCACGACCAGGTCGGGCGTGAGCGGCAGGGCGGCACGGGCGTGCTCGCGCAGCCGCTCCGCCACGTCGGGCTTGCGGGACTCGACGAACGCGACGACCGTGCCGTCCTGCGCGTCGCCGGCGGACCCGACGGCGGCGACCGCCTCCACGTCCGGGTGGGCGGCGAGGACGGACTCGATGTCGCGCAGGTGGATCCGCTGGCCGGCGATCCGTACGTGGGCCGACAGGGGGCCGACGACGTCGATCCGGCCGTCCGGCAGCAGTCGCGCGAGGTCCCCGGTGCGGTGGAACCGCCCGTGCGTGGGGTGCTCGCCGAACCGGGCGGCGGTCAGCTCCGGCCGGCCGTGGTAGCCGGCGGCCAGCGTGTCGCCCGCGACGCACAGCTCCCCGCGTACGCCGATGCCCAGCTCGTGATCGGTGCCGGGTTCGGTGACGAACACGCGGGTCGCCGGGAGGACACCGGTGCCGTCCCGTCCGCCGTCGAGCGCGGCGTAACCGGCGACGCCGGGCGTGGTGTAGCCGTGGTACGGCGTGCCGCCGGTGGCGCGCAGCTGCGCGGCGAGCGGGCGGGGGAGCCGTTCGTGGGCCACCAGGACGGCGCGGCCCGCGAGCCGGTCACCCGCGTGCTCGACCACCTGGCGCCACACCGCCGGCGGCGCCTGCACCACGGTCACGTCCTGCCGCTGGACCAGCTCGCCGAGCGCGTGGCCGTCGGCGCGGGCCTGGTCGGGGGCGACGACGACCCGGCCGCCGGTGGTCAGCGCCACCAGCAGCTCCGTCAGCGCCGCCTCGGTGGCGGCGCTGCCCAGCCAGGCGGTGACGGCCGGCCCGGTGGCGGCGACCCGCCCGGCGAGCCGCGCGACGGCACAGGCCAGCGCCCGGTGGGTGACGGTCACCGCGAGCGGGGCGGGCGCGTCGAGGTCGTACTCCAGGTAGGCCACCGCGTCGAGGTCGACACCGGACGGCGCGTCGGTGCGGACCGCGTCGCTGGCGGCGGGGATGCGTACCGCGCCGGGCACGGGGAGGCCCTCGGCCGCCAGCACCGGGGCGGCACCCGAGTCGGCCAGCCGCGCGGCCAGGTCGGGGATCGGCTGGGTCGGATCGAGCAGGACGCAGCGTCTGCCCGCCAGCCACACGCCGAGCCACGCGGCGGCCAGCTCCGCGCCGCGCGGCGCCAGCACGGCGACCGTGCTCCCGTCCGAGTCGGCGACCAGGTCCCGGGTGGCGAGCGCCGCCGACCACAGCCGGCCGTACGACACGTCCTGGGTGCCGTCCCGCACCGCGACGAGGTCCGGGCTCGCGGCGACCGTCGCGTGCACGGCGTCCAGCACGGACGCCGTGGTGGCCGTCTCCGGCGGCGACGCCGGCAGGGCGAGGTCGTCTTCGCCCCGGCGGGACAGCTGCGCCACCGGCCGGTCCAGGTCGTCGCCCAGCCGCACGAGCAGCGCGTCGTACCGTTGCAGCAGCAGCCCGACGTCGGCGGCGTCGAAGGCGTCGACGCAGAACGCCGCGCGGACGGTGGTCGCGTCCTCGCCCGGCATGATGAAGAACTCGAGGTCGAAGCGGCTGTAGCCGTTCTCCACCATGACGTGGCGCACCGGCATCCCGGTCAGGGTGGCGGAGGCGTCGACGGTGCCGGGCACGTAGTTGAACAGGTGCCGGAAGAACGAGCTGCGCCACGAGGACGGCGCGTCGCCGAGCACGGCGGGGGAGACGTGCTCCAGCGGTACGTCGGCGTGGCTGATCGCCTCCAGGAAGGTGCTGCGCGTCTGCTTGACGACGGCGCGGAAGTCGGCGTCCGGGTCGACCCGCACCCGCAGCGGCACCAGGTTCGCGTGGTAGCCGATGGCGTTCATGCTGCGCTGGTCGCGCACGTTCACCGGGGTGCCGATGACCACGTCGGAGCCCGCGCCGTGCTGGGCGAGCAGCACCGAGTACGCCGCGAGCAGCACGACGGCCTCGGAGGCGCGCAGTTCGCGCTGGAAGCGGCGCACCACGGCGCGGGCCGGCGCGGAGAGCTCGTGGTGGACGGTGCGGGCGCGCAGGGACGGCGCCCCGACGGGCGGCAGGGCGCACCACAGGCCCGCCTCGGCGGCCCGCAGCCCGTCGAGGTTCTTGCGCCAGTACGCGACGCTGCGCTCGTTCGGCGCGCGCTCTGCGAGGGCGGCCAGCGGGGCGTCGTCGGGCCGGCCGCCCGCCGCGAGCGCCTCGTAGCCGGCGAGCAGCTCGCGGAGCAGGATCGTGGTCGACATGGCGTCGAAGTTCAGGTGGTGCACGACGACGCAGCACACGTCGGCGTCCGCTCCCGTGCGGATCCCCGCCCGCAGCAGGGGGCGGCCGTCGATCTCGAAGGGCTCGGCGGCGAACGCGGTCAGGTCGGCGTCCGTCCCGTCGTCGCCGGCCGGGATGTCCACCACGGGCACGTCGAGCTGGTCGGCGGCGAGCACCTCCCGGGTCAGCGTCGCGTCGTCGGAGCGGAACACGGTGCGCAGCACCTCGTGCCGGGCCAGCACCGCCCGCAGCGCCGCCGTGAACAGGCCGCGGTCGATCCGGCCGGCCACCTCGAAGGCGACCGCCACGTTGTTGACCCCGGTGTCCGGCACCAGCCGCTCGAGCAGCCACATGGCTGCTTCCTTCCTGCTGGCCGCGATGCTCATGCTCACTCGTCCCCTCGGTCGGTGTCGGCGCAGACCTCGGCGAGCCGCGCCACGGTCCGGTTTTCCAGCACGTCGCGCAGCGACAGGGTGAGACCGCGCCGGCGTGCCTCGTTGACCAGTTGGGCGGCGCCGAGGCTGGTGCCGCCCCGGACGAAGAAGTCGTCGTCGACGCCGATCGAGGAGACGGCCGTGTAGGTGGCGAAGAGCTCGCACAGCAGCGCCTGCAACTCGTCGGCCGGCGCCCGCCCACCCGGGGTCGCCGCTACCTCCGGCGCCGGCAGGGCCGCCGTGTCGAGCTTGCGGTTCACGGTCAGCGGCAGCGCCGGGAGGCTCACCACGGCGCTCGGCACCATGTACTCCGGCAGCGTCTCGGCGAGGTCCTTGCGCAGCTGCTGCGCGTCGATCCGCGCGCCCTCCCCGGGCACGACGTACGCGACGAGCTGCTTGACCTCCGGCGTGTCCGTACGGATCACCGCCGCCGCGTGCCGCACCTCCGGACGGCGCAGCAGCGCCGCCTCGATCTCGCCCAGCTCGATGCGGTAGCCGCGGATCTTGGCCTGGTTGTCGACCCGCCCGCAGAACTCGTACTCGCCGTCCTCGGTGGGCCGGACCCGGTCGCCGGAGCGGTACATGCGCGAGCCGGGCGGGCCGAACGGGTCGGGCAGGAACCGCTCGGCGGTCAGGCCCGGCCGGTGCAGGTAGCCCCGGGCCAGCTGGCCGCCCGCGATGTGCAGCTCGCCGATCTCGCCGGGCCGTACCGGGCGCAGCTCGTCGTCCAGCACGTGGTAGCGCACGTCGGGCATGGGCTGGCCGATGGGCAGCGGCCCCGGCGGCACCGGCTGGTCGGGCTCGATGACCACGGTGCTGCACCCGACGGTCGTCTCCGTCGGGCCGTACTCGTTGACCACCCGCGCGCCGGGGTGCCGGCGGCGCCAGGCGTCGATGGTCTCGCCGAGCAGCAGCTCGCCGCCGGCCATCAGCTCCCCGGTCGGGGACGCCTGGGCCGGCAGCGCGGTGAGCAGCGGGATGTGCGACGGCGTCACCTTGACGAAGGTGGGCCGCTGCTGCCCGGCCGGTCCGGCGGCGGGCGTGCCCATCTCCTCCAGGGCGCCGATGTGCACGCAGCCGCCCGTCATCAGCGGCGCATAGAACGCGGTGACCGTCAGGTCGAACGCGAACGAGGAGTGCAGCAGCGCCCGGCCGCGTACGCCCGGGTAGGACCGCACGACGTGGCGCAGGTACGTGCCGAGCTGGCGGTGCTCGATCACCACGCCCTTCGGGCTGCCGGTGGAGCCGGAGGTGTAGATGACGTACGCGACGTTGGCGGGCCGCAGCGGGGCGAGCCGGTCGGCGTCGGTGACGTCGGTGTCCGGCTGGCCGGCGTACGCGTCCGGGTCGTCGAGCAGGACCCGCGGCAGGTCGGCCGCCGGCACCGCGTGCTGGTCGTCGCCGGTGGTCAGCAGCAGCATGGGCCGCGCGTCGGTGAGCATGTGCTCCAGCCGCTGCGCCGGGTAGCTGAGGTCCAGCGGCAGGTAGGCCGCCCCGGCCTTGAGGGTGGCGAGGGCCGCGACCACCAGGTGCGCCGAGCGGATCCCGATCGCCACGAGCCGCTCGGGGCCCGCGCCGAGCGACACCAGCCGGTGCGCGAGGCGGTTCGCCTCGGCGTCCAGCTCGGCGTACGTCCTGCGCTGCTCGCCCCACACGACGGCGGTGGCGTCCGGGGTGCGCCGCACCTGTTCGGCGAACAGGTCGGTGAAGAGCGCGGGCTCGCCGCCCGCCGGGCCCGGTGCCACCGCGCTACCCCGCGATCCGCTGACCGGCGTCCGCACCGGTCATCAGGCCGGAGACCGTCGCGGCGACGTCGGGGTGGCGCAGCATCTGGTCGTGGTCGACGGCGAGCGGGATGGTGCGCCCGAAGCCCTGCCCGCGCTGGGTCGAGTGCGCGGAGGTGATCGCCGTCGCCGTCGCCCACTGCGGGGCGGGGTCGATCTCGGTCGCCGCCCGCAGGTAGCCGACGAACGAGGCGAAGCTGCCGCCCAGTTCGGCCCGGACGTCGTCGTCCAGGCCGAGCCGGCGGCCCGCCACGTCGATCGCGTCGCGGAAGATCCCGGCGAGCGCGGGACCGATGAGGCTGAGGTCCTCGAGCCCGTGCTTCTCCTGCACCGCCTGGCCGTCGGCGTGGAACGCCGCGATCTCCTCGGGGGTGAGGATGGTCTTCAGCGCGTCCGCGGCGGCGTGGAAGTCCCGGTACAGCCCGACGATGTTCGGCAGCTCCGGGTCCAGCAGGACCAGCCTCGGTGCCTCGTCCTGCGACTCGGCCAGCCGGGCCGCGAGGGGGGCGGCGAACACGGCGCCCACGCAGTAGCCGATCACGGTGTCGACGGTGCGTTCCCGCCGGCGTACGCCCTTCGCCCACCGCTCGACGTAGTCGGCGCCGGACATGGTGTCCTCGGCGCCGGAGGCGGGTGCCACGGTCTCCCAGATCTCGCCGGGCGCGCTCAACAGGGGGACCAGGTCGCGGAAGCACGCCTGGGTGCGGC
Organism: Micromonospora sp. USAFONa4; assembly: GCF_057197825.1. Lineage (NCBI taxonomy): Bacteria > Bacillati > Actinomycetota > Actinomycetes > Micromonosporales > Micromonosporaceae > Micromonospora > Micromonospora sp. USAFONa4. The sequence goes on from NZ_CM170072.1 coordinate 4,806,726, forward strand.
CGGTGCTGGTGAAGTCGACGGTGAGCGTGAGGCCGCCCGGCCCGCCCTTGCGCAGTATCTGCCAGGAGTTCTTCTTCACGATGGGATCCCTCGTCGTAGCGGTGCGTACGTTCGTCGTTCAGGGGGTGCGGCCCGTGCGCTCCCGGTCGCGGGCGCTCAGACGCGGGCGCTGTCCTTCAGGTACCGCAGGATCACGGCGCCGCCGAGCACGACGGTCCAGCCCGCGAGCACCACGGCGGCGAGCCCGAGCCGGGCGGTGTCCTCGAACGGGCCGTGCCCGATCTCGGCCAGCCAGTGGCTCGGCATGATCGCGGACGCCGTCTGCATCCAGTCGGGGAACGCGATCGACGGGACCAGCGCGCCGCCGAGCACGCCGAGCAGCATGTGCGAGACGGAGGTGAGGACCTGCACGCTCTCGGCCGTGGCGACCTGGCCGATGAAGACGCCCAGCAGCGCGAACGGCAGCGTGCCGAGCCACACCCCGAGCACCAGTTGGAGCCAGCCGCCCACCGGCAGCCGGACGCCCTGCAACAGCGCGCCGGTGAGCGCCACCGCCGTGATCGCCGGCAGCGCCACCACCATCGCCGCGGCCAGCTTCGCCGCCAGGTAGGAGGTCGGGGACAGGGGGGTGATGCGCAGTTGACGCTGCCATCCGGTGGACCGCTCGATCGCCACCCGCGTGCCGACGTTCAGCGCGACGAAGATCGCCCCGAAGGCGGCGAGACTGCCGAGCAGGTGCTCACTGAAGTTGATGCCGGCGCCTCCGCCGGCCCCACCGCGGAACATGTTGGCCTGCATCATGTCGAACAGGTTGGCCTGCATCAGGTAGAGCAGCGTCGGGAACAGGAACGCGGCGATCCAGAACTTGCGGGCCCGGATCACCCGCTTCACTTCGAGCTTGAGGAAACCGGCGCTCATCAGGCGGCCCCGCCCTTCGTCGCGGTGAGGGCCAGGAACGCCTGTTCCAGGCCGAGGGCGCCGATCTCGACGTCGTACGCCTGGGGGAAGCGCGCGAACAACTCGCGGGCGGTGGCGTCGGAGTCGGAACTGACGATCTCGACACGCTGGCCCCGGGCCTCGGCGGTCATCACGCCGGGCAGCAGACGCAGCTGCTCGACCGTCGCGTCCGGGACGGTGGCCGCCAGCGAGCGCCCCGCCACCACGGAGCGGATCTCCGTGACCGTGCCGTCGGCGATGATCTTCCCGGCCTGGACGAGCACCACCCGGTCGGCGAACTCCTCGGCCTCCTCCATGTAGTGGGAGGCGAACACCACGGTGCGCCCGGAGTCGGTGAACTCCCGCATGGCGGCCCAGAACACGTGGCGGGACTCGACGTCCATCGCCACCGTCGGCTCGTCCAGCACCAGCAGCTTCGGGTCGGACACGAGGGTCATGGCCAGCCGCAGCCGCTGGCGCTGACCGCCGGAGAGCCGGCTGCGGCGGTCGGCGACGTCGGTGAGGTCGGTGCGGCGCAGCACCTCGGCGATCGGCAACGGGGCGGTGTGCAGCGACGCCACCACGGTGAGCAGTTCGCGGATCGACACGTCGTCGAGCAGCGCGCCGTCCTGGAGCGTCGCCCCGATGACGCCCCGGGTGATGGCCTCCCGGGGGGTGTGCCCGAAGACCCGGATCTCGCCACGGTCGGGGCGGGTGAGCCCCAGGATCATGTCGACGAGCGTGGACTTGCCCGCGCCGTTGGGCCCGAGCAACGCGACCACCTCGCCGGGAGCGATCCGCAGGTCGATGCCGTTGACGGCGCGCACGTCGCCGTAGCTCTTGTGCACGTCCGCCACGTCGATCGCCTGTGGGTCCACCGCACCGAGCGTGGGTGTGGCCACGAGGTTCGCGATTGCGTTGCTCATTGATTTCCCCATTTAGATCGGTGCGGGTATGCGAATAGTATTTAGCAGCGCTAGGGAACGGGGAGCCAGGAATTCCGGGGCCACCACCGCGAGAATTGGCGTCCGAGGTGCCTTATTCCGGGGTGGTGAGGGGTGGCCGTAGGGGTTACCCCGCGATGGCCGTACCCGCCATCGTCGGACCTGTCGTGGTCCTGGGCTGCGTATTCGGTGGCCCGTGCGGGGAGGTGTTCGTGGCACGTCAGAGGCGCAACGGTGACGGTCATTCGTCGACCGTCGACGCGGGAACGGATGTCATGGGTCGTGACGACGCCACGGCCGAGTTGTTCGCCTTTCCACACACCGACTTCTTTCGGGAAACCGCGACGGGCACCGAACGGGAATTGCCCGGTAATCGTCCCGTCAATTCCGCCGCCCCGCGAACCGTCGCGCCCGGCCGGCCCGGTCACCAGGTGGTGAGCTGACATGGACCGCCTCGCCGCCGCAGCCGAGCGGGCCGACCGGCTCGGGCCGATGCTCGGCACCTTCCTGCACCGCTTCCCGCTCGACGACCCCGGCACGGACGGGCCGCTGCGCGGCACGCTGATCGGTGTCAAGGACGTCGTCGCCGTCGCCGGCGCGCCGAGCACCTGCCAGAGCGTCGTGCACGACGCGGGCTGGTGGACCGACCGCGACGCGACCGTGGTGGCACGGCTGCGCGCGGCGGGCGCGGTGATCGTGGGCAAGACCACGATGGCGGAGCACGCGCTGTCCCGGCCGGACCCGGACGCGTCCTTCCCGGTGCCGCGCAACCCGTGGGACCCCCACCGGTGGACCGGCGGATCGAGCTGCGGCAGCGCCAACGGCATCCCCGCCGGGTTCTTCGACGCGGGTGTCGGCACCGACAGCAACGGCAGCATCCGGATCCCGGCCGCGCTGTGCGGCGTGACCGGGCTGAAGCCGACGCAGGGCCTCCTGCCGGCGGCGGGCGTCCGCCCGCTGGCGCGGTCGGTCGAGACGGCGGGTCCGCTGGCCCGTACGGCCCGGGAGTGCGCGCGGCTGCTCGCCGTGATGGCGGATCGGCCCGCGGAGCTGTCCCGGCCGGCGCTCGCCGACCTCGCGGGCGTCCGCGTCGGCGTCCCGGGCGACCTCGTGCGGTACGCCGCCGCGCTGACCGACGACACCGCCGCCGCCTTCGACGCCGCGCTCGACGAGCTGCGCGCCGCCGGGGCGGAGGTCGTCGACGTGCCCCTCGACGAGGCGTTCCCGCTCTTCGCCGCGCAGCTCGTGACGATGCTGGTGGAGGCGTTCGAGGTGCACGGGGCGCAGTTCCGGGCGCGCTGGAACGACTACGGTCGGCCGTTCCGGTGGAACGTCGCGCTCGGCGGCGTGCTCCCGGCGGAGACCTACCTGCGGGCCCAGCGGGTGCGTGGGTGGGGCGCCGAGGCCCTGCGGGCGCGGCTGCGGGACGTCGACGTCATCGCCACGCCCGCCTGGCCGTCCGCCGCCCCCCGCTACGACGACCAGGCCAGCCTCCAGACGATCTCCTTCCTGCCCAGCATCTGGAGCGCGGTCGGCTTCCCCGCGCTGGCGCTGCCGATGGGGGCCGACGGCGACGGGTTGCCGCTGTCGCTGCAACTGGCCGCCGCTCCCGGCCGCGACTTCGAGCTGGCCGCCGTCGCCGACGTCTACCAGCGGCGTACGGGCTGGCACGAGCGCGAGCCGAAGCTGGAAGTCGTGACGGACCTCGCGGCGGTCTGCGCCCCGGAGGCGCCCGCCGACGGTGTCGACCCCGTCCGGCGGGAGCGGCTGGCCCAGGCGTTCGGCGAGCTGGGCGTCCCGCTGGGGGAGGGGGACCTCGACCAGGTGACCATGACGTGGTCGAAGGTCCAGGCACTCGCGGGTGTGCTGCCGGAACTCCCGGTGGACGTGCCGCCGTTCGTCGCCACCACCGGGTGAGCGCCCGGCGGGGCGGCGTCGCGCACGTGGGAGACGCACGGGTGAGGCATGCGTACGACACGGTCGGAACGTGACGCGACGGGGGTTGGTTCTGTCGCCGGTCGACGGCAGCCTGTGAAGCATGGATGACGTCGTGATCGAAGTGGACGGGCTGCGCCGCAGCTACGGGGAGTTCGAGGCGGTGCGGGGGATCTCGCTGCGGATCCAACGAGGCGAGCTGTTCGCCCTGCTGGGCACCAACGGTGCCGGCAAGACCACCACCATCGAGGTCCTGGAGGGACTACAACCGGCCACCTCCGGCCGGGTCCGGGTGCTCGGGCTGGACCCGGTGCGGGACCGGAACTCGGTGCGTCCCCGCACGGGGGTGATGCTCCAGCACGGCGGGTTCACCGGTGCGCTGACCGTCCGGGAGACGGTGGAGATCTGGCGCTCCCTCACCGTTCGGCCGCAGACCACCGCGGAGGTGCTGGACCTGGTCGACCTCGGCGGCCGGATGAACGTGGCGGTCGAGCAGCTCTCCGGCGGCGAGGGCCGGCGGCTGGAGCTGGCGCTGGCCGTGCTCGGCCGGCCGGAGGTGCTCTTCCTCGACGAGCCCACCACCGGCATGGACCCGGCCTCCCGGCGCCGCACCTGGGACGTCGTCCGGGAGCTCCAGAAGGGTGGGACCACCGTCCTGCTCACCACGCACTACCTGGAGGAGGCGGAGGTCCTCGCCGACCGGGTGGCAATCATGCGGGGCGGGAGCATCGTCGCCACGGGCGCCCCGGAGGATGTCGTACGCACCCTGCCCGCCCGGATCAGCTTCCGGCTGCCGGCGACGGACGCCCTTCCCGACCTGCCGCACGCCGCCCGCATGGTCGACGGCGACCGGGTCACGTACGAGTCCCGCCAGCTCCAGACCGACCTCACCCGGCTGCTCGAATGGGCCAACGCGGCCGACATCCGACTGGCGTCCCTGTCGGCCCGACCGGCCACCCTGGAGGATGTCTTCCTGGACATCGCCGCCGACCACGACCAGACCGACCAGCACGCGGAACCGGAGGCCGCCCGATGAGCGGGACGATGACGACGCAGAGCCCCACCACCACCGCCACCCCGCGCGACCGGGCGACCAGGCCGCTCTGGCAGATGGCCGCGATGCTCAAGATGGAGCTGCTGGCGCTGCGTCGCAACTGGACGGCCACCGCCATGTCCGTGGTGACCCCGCTGATGATCGCCATCCTGCTCGTCAGCGAGTACGGCGGCCAGACGGTGCCCGGCGTGCGCCGGGTCGTCAGCATCACCACCCTGATCATGGTCTTCCTGGTGCACCACCACCTGACCACCGTGTACGCGTCGCGCCGCCAGGAGCTGGTGCTCAAGCGGCTGCGGGCGGGGCTAGCCTCGGACCGCACCATCCTGCTCGGCACGGCCAGCAGCACCGTGGCGATCTTCCTCGCCCAGTTCGTCGTGCTGGCCGGCTACGCCATGCTGGCGCTCGACCTGCCGATGCCGAAGAACCCGCTGGTCATGGCGCTGGCGCTGCTGATCGGGTCCGCGATCCTGGCGGCCTTCTCGGCGGCCCTCTCCGCGATCACCCGCAGCTCCGAGGCGGCCATGCTGACCACCCTGCCGAGCCTGGTGATCTTCCTGGCCACGCCGGGTGCGCTGCTGCCGCTCGGCGCGCTGCCGGAGTCGCTGGAACGGATCCTCTGGTTCCTGCCCATGGGGCCGTTCACCGAGATCATGCGCGTCGGCTGGCTCGCCCGCACCGACGAGGGCCAGGCCCTGAGCTTCGCCGGGACGCTTGTCGAGACGCTGCCCTCCTTCGGGGTGCTGCTGGTCTGGCTGGCGGTGTCGCTGTTCACGGCCGTCCGGTACTTCCGCTGGGAGCCCCGGCACGGATGATCGAGGTCATCGCGCCACCTGGCATCGGGAGCGTGAGCATGGAGCGGGCGCAGGTCGAGCGGGACGTCGGCCTGCGCCGCGCCCGTGCCGTCACGTTGAGCACCGTCGGCAGCGGCGTCCTGGGCACGCTGCTGCTGGCCGCCGTCGGACTGTCGCGGGAGGAGGATCCCCGCTGGGCGGCGGCCGGGGCGGTGGGTGTCGTCCTGTTCGTCGCCGCGCAGAGCGGAGCGCTGTACGGGGCGATCACCCCGTGGCTGGCCGAGGCGACGCGGCGCCGCCTGCTCGCCGGGTTCGTCTGCGCCGCCGTGCTCTCCGTACCGCTGGTCGGGCCCGTGAGCGGGCCGGAGTGGGCGACCTGGGGATTCCTGGGGGCGTCGGTGATCGGCTCGGTGTCCCTGCTGCGGCAGTGGTGGGCCGCCGGCCCGGCGGTGCTGCTGTCGTTGGCGACGGCCGCCGGGGTGGCGGCCTGGAACGGGGCCCCGGTCCGCGGCCAGGTCACCATCGTGCTGGTCGCCGGCCTCTCCATGGCCGCGTGGAACGCCCTCCAGCTCTGGCTGTGGGGGCTGCTCGTCCAGGCGCAGCGGGGGCGGGCCGCCCAGGGGCGGCTCGCGGCCACCGAGGAGCGGCTGCGCTTCGCCCGCGACGTGCACGACCTGCTCGGGCACAGCCTCTCGGTCATCGCGCTCAAGGCCGAGCTGGCGTCCCGGCTGGCGGCGACGGACGCCGGGCGCGCCAGCCGGGAGGCCGCCGAGGTGCAGCGGCTGGCCGCGTCGGCGCTGGTCGAGCTGCGCGAGGTGGTGCACGGGTACCGTGCGGTGGACCTCGGGGACCAGATCGCCGCGGTGGAGCAGGTGCTGCGTTCCTCCGGCATCCGCTGCGCGGTCGCGCTGCCGCCGGACGACGTACCGTCGGAGATCGCCCGGCAGCTCGTCGCGGTGCTGCGGGAGGCCAGCACCAACGTGTTGCGGCACAGCCGGGCCACCTGGTGCACCATCGAGATCAGCCAGGACGAGGACGAGGTACGGATGACCATGACGAACGACGGCGCCGAGGGGGCGTCGCCGGACCGGCACAGCTTCGGGCTGCGCGGGCTGGCCGAGCGGCTGGCCGAGGCCGGGGGGACCCTGCGCCACCGGATCGACGACGGGGTGTTCCGCCTCGACGTGACGGTACGGACCCGCCCGTGATCAGGGTGCTGCTCGCCGATGACGAGGACCTGATCCGCGCGGCGCTGGCCGCCCTGCTCGGTCTGGAGTCCGACCTGGAGGTGGTGACCGAGGCGCCGGACGGGCGGGCCGCCGTGACCGCCGCGCTCGCCCACCGGCCGGACGTCGCCGTGGTGGACCTCCAGATGCCGGCCCTGGACGGGCTGGAGGTGACCGCCGAGCTGGCGCGCGTCCTGCCCGCCTGCAAGGTGGTGATCCTGACCGGGCACGGCCGGCCGCCGCACCTGCAACGCGCGCTGGCGGCCGGGGCCAAGGGGTTCCTGCCCAAGGGCGCGCCGGGCGGGACGCTCGCCGACGTCATCCGCCGCGTGCACGCCGGCGGCCGGTACGTCGACCCGGCGCTGGCCGCCGACGCGCTCACCGCGCCCGAGTGCCCGCTCACACCGCGCGAGCTGGACGTGCTGCGGCTGGCCGAGTACGACACGCCGGTGGCGGAGGTGGCCCGGCGTACCCACCTGTCGGCGGGCACGGTCCGCAACCACCTCTCCGCGGCGGTCAGCAAGCTCGGGGTGGCCAACCGGGCGGAGGCGTTCCGCACCGCCCGGGACAACGGCTGGCTGTGACGGGCCCGCTCAGATGAGCACGCTCCAGGTTACCGGGCCGACGAGACCGTCGACGACGAGGCCGTTGCGGCTCTGGAAGTTGCGTACCGCGCTGGTGGTGACCGCGCCGAAGCCGCCGTCGACGAGGAGGTTCGCCCCCCGGGCGTTGAGCGCGGTCTGCAGGCCGCGCACCAGGTCACCGGAGTTGCCCTCCCGCAGGGGCAGCACGAGCGCGGTCCAGGTGATCGGGCCGACCATGCCGTCGGCGTAGAGGCCCCGGCCGCTCTGGAACGACCTGACCGAGGCGGCGCAGCCCGGCCCGTAGACCCCGTCCACCACGACGGAGACGCCGCGCGCCCGCACCAGGTACTGGATCACCCGGGGCACCCAGCCCGAGGCGCCCTGGCCGACGCTCGGGTAGCCGGTGCTGCCCACCGGGGCCGTGGAGCCGAGGGTGATGCCGCGGTTGGCCAGGAAGACCCGGGGGTCCATCGAGGTCAGCCGGGGGTTGTGGATCTCGAAGTGCAGGTGCGGGCCGGTCGAGTTGCCGGTGGTGCCCATCAGGCCGACCAACTGGCCGCAGCTGACCTGCTGGCCGTCGCTGACCAGCACCCGGTACAGGTGGCCGTAGTAGGAGAAGTAGCCGTCGGCGTGGTTGATGTGGACGCTGTTGCCGGTGCGCCCGGCCAGCGGGCCGCTCGCCGTGTCACCCGGGTACGAGTTGGTCTTGATGTCCCGGACGGTCCCGGCTGCCGTGGCGTAGACCGGGGTGCCCTGGCTGTTGGCCACGTCCCAGCCGGTGTGCGTCGGCCGGCTGGGGGTCTTGTATCCGGAGGTCAACGTGCCGCGCGTCGGGTTGCTCCAGCCGGCGACGGCGGCCATCGCGGGGCTGGGCAGGCCGACGACCCCGATCCCCACGCCGACGCCGAGCGCCGTGAGGAGGGTGCGGCGTCGGGCCGGTAGGTGGCTCAGGCCGGCTGTCTCCGGTGCGTCACACATGTTGCCTCCGATGCTCGCCCCGAAGGGGCGGTTGGACGATGGAGACCGGATCGTAAATCTTCTATATCGTCGGGGGCAATGGTGAAACTTTCCTACGATCCGTCACGCACCGTCATCCGCCGGGGTCATGGGCCGGGGGTGCACCATGGGCGATCATCGTCAACTTAGGGTTGACGGTCAGGGTGCCGTCAACCTATGGTTGACGCATGACGGAACCCACCCAGATGAACAACCCGGTACGCCTGGACGACCTGATCCGGGCGATCAAGAAGGCGCACACCGACGCGCTCGACCAGCTCACCGACGCGGTCATCGCGGCCGACCACCTCGGCGAGATCGCCGACCACCTGATCGGCCACTTCGTCGACCAGGCCCGCCGCTCAGGCGCGTCCTGGACCGAGATCGGCCGCAGCATGGGCGTCAGCAAGCAGGCGGCACAGAAGCGCTTCGTGCCGAAGGCCGACGAGACGCCGCTGGACCCGCAGCAGGGCTTCGCCCGGTTCACCCCCCGCGCCCGCAACGTGGTGATGGCATCGCAGAACGAGGCCCGGGCCACCGGGCACGCCGAGATCCGCCCCGAGCACCTGGTGCTGGGGCTGCTCAGCGAGCCCGAGGCGCTGGCCGCGAAGGCGATCGTCGCCGGGGGTGTGCCGCTGGAGCGGGTACGCGAGGCCGCGACCGCCGCGCTGCCGCCGTCGGCGGCCGAGGTGCCCGACCTGATCCCGTACGACGCCCAGGGCAAGAAGGCGCTGGAGCTGACCTTCCGGGAGGCCCTGCGGCTGGGGCACAACTACATCGGCACCGAGCACATCCTGCTCGCCCTGCTGGAGCACGAGAACGGCACCGGTGTGCTCAGCGAACTCGGCGTCACCAAGGCCGCCGTCGAGGAGTGGGTGGCGGCGGCCCTGCGGGCGATCCAGTTGCGGGACTGACTGCGGCGGTCGGGGCCCGGCCGTCGGGACGACGGTCAGGAGGCGCCGGGGAAGCCGTAGCGGGCGGCGTGCTCGGGGTCCGTCGGGTCGACCTGACGGACCCCGGCGTCGGCGAGCCGCTTGTTGACCTCGTCGAGCCGCTCGCGCACCAGCCGGGCCTCCTCCTCGGTGACCCGGCCCCGGTGCGGCCTGCCGGCGTGCTCGATCGTGCCGTAGTCGACCCGTTCCGCGCCCTTGCGGGCCTTCGGCGGGCGGACCCGCTCGGCCGTCTTCAACAGCTGCGCCATCGGCACGTCGGTCGCCATCGCGTCGAACTCGCTCGCGGTGAGCACCACCCGGCGCGGCTCGCCGTCGCCGTGCCGGTCGTGGATCTCGACCACCGCGACGTCCAACGCGGCGTCGTCGATGCCCTCCACCTCGACCGGGGTGGCGTCCAACCGCACGGGCCCCGCGACCAGGTCAGGGTGTTCCAGGACGACGACGCGGACCACCTCGTCGTCGGGCTGGATGACCGTGCCGCTGAAGTCGGAGACGTGGATCGTCTTCTTGCCCATGCGCGGAGCTTCTCCTGTCGTTGGCCGGGATGCCGGACCAGAAGAAATTACCCGACAGGTGTGCGAAAGCCGCCGGTGGACCGTCCGGGTGTGTCGCGCAGCCCCCGCCGCGCGGGACGGTCAGCGGGTGTTCAGTCCGCCGGGCGAGGCGGCGCCGGCGGGCTGCTTGTCCACCTCGCTCCACGGCAGCGCCTCGGCCCCGGCGCGGTGACCCCGGTACGCCGACTGGGCCGGGAACCGCCCGGCGGCCTCGCTGGCCCGCCAGAGTCGCTCGGGGGCCTGGTGGTACCGGTCGTTCGGCTGATTCGGCATGACCATACCGTCCCAAACAAAGTTGTCCATGTATGAAAATGAATATGACGACCAATCGATGCGTTTGGTTCCCCTGATCGGTCGGTGCACCCATGAAACCGGCGGACTTCGATCTGTCGGTACGTCTACCCCCCGCCGCGCCGTCCAACCCTCGTGCCGCCCCGCACCGCAAGGGCCGGCCGGGTCGCGCGGCGCCGAGGTCCACCCCAAGGGTTCCGTCCCACCCGCCGGTTGGCCCGCGTACGGTGATCGTCGGCGAGGCGGGCCGGGCGTCGGCGGCCCGGACGCCGATTGACCACCGACGGCTGCGGGGAGGTGGGCGGCGATGCTCGACCGGCGGCTGCACCTGCACCTGGCGAGCTGGCTCGGCCAGTGGCCGGCGGGGCCCGGGCTGCACGTGGTCGGCTCGCACCGACGGGCCCGACCGGCCTGGGACGGCCGGCTCCGGCCCGCCGTCGCGGTGACCGCCGGCGCGAGCACCGTGCTCTCCGTGGCTCCCGACCGGGTCGCGGCGGTCCGCGAGCTGGCGCGGCTGCCGGGCGGGCCGCCGCTTCCGGCGCTGCCCGCCGCGGTCGGACGACCGGGCTGGGCGGTGCACGACGACGTGTTCCGGTGGAGCGTGGCGCCGGCCCCGCTGCCGGACGTGGGGGAGTGGACACCTCCGGGCGCCGCCGGGCTGCCGTCCTGGCTGCGCCTGTTCGACCGGCCGGTGCTGGTGGTGCGCGACGCCCGGGGGCGCTACCTGGCCGGCGTCGGGATCAAGCGGCACGACGCGTACGGCCACGAACTTGCCGTCGGCACCGTGCCGGCGGCCCGGGGGCGGGGGCTGGCCCGGCGGCTGGTCGCCCAGGCGGCGCGCCGGGTGCTCGACGAGGGGGCCGTCCCGACGTACCTGCACGATCCCACCAACACCGCCTCCGCGCGGGTGGCGACCGCCGCCGGGTTCCCCGACCGGGGCTGGCGCTCGTTCGTCGTCTACCCGCCCTGAGCCCGCCCCTCGCGGTGGGCGCGGACCGTGGATCCCGGGCCGGATCCACGGTCCGCAGTCTCCCCCAGGGTCCCGCAGGTGACGTGCGCACCGATCACGCTACGTAACTGTGAGGGCGAAGGCAAGACGCCGTAGGTGCGATCCGGGTGTCGAATAGCGGACTTGACCTGCGACTACTCAGGGGATGGCGTCGTGAGCGGTCAGTGACGCAGCGTGCGAATGAGGTCGAGCACCTGCCGGGTCACCGGGCGTAGCACGCGCAACCGGGACAGTCCCACCAGCCGGTCGACCAACGGCACCGCCCCGTCGATCAGCTGCCGGGTGCGGGTCTGGCCGGGCGAGCGGTCGTAGACCCAGTAGAGCACCACCCCCATGTAACCCAACCAGAGCAGCTCCGGCAGGTGCGGGCGCAACTCCGGGTCGACCCGGGCGGTGGAGCCCTCCAGCGCCTCGGCGAAGAGACCGATCGCCGCCTCGCGCGGGCCGGACGACTCCGCAGAGAAGGGGCTCAGCGGGGAGGTCGGCTCCGCCGCCGTCTTGAAGAAGCTGGCGGCGAAGGAGTGCGACGGGGTGAGCACGTCGATCCCGGCGTGCATCACCCCGGCCAGCCGGGCGGCGAGGTCGGGTTCCCGGGCGAGCACCGGCCCGGCCGCCGCCCGGTGCTCCACCTGGGAACGGGCGTAGAACTCCTGGATCAGGTGTTCCTTGGAGCCGAAGTAGTAGTAGGCGTTGCCCACCGCCACCCCGGCCTCCTGGGCGATGGCGCGCATGGTGGTCCGGGCGTACCCGCGCTCGCGGAACAGCCGCATCGCGGTGTCCAGGATGAGCTGCCGGGTCTGCTCGCCGCGCGCGGTCGCCGGCTCACCCGCAGCGGTCGTCGGCGCAGTCTGCTCGGTCATCAGGGTCACCGTATCCCGCCACGTCGTCGCCCGGCTCCGCCCACGGGTCGCGAACACGCTCGCGGACCGAGGCGGCGGCGGCCACCACCCGCCGGGCCAGGGGGAGCAGGTGCGGTCGGGCCAGCCGCTCGGCGGCGCCCCGGTGGTCGGCCAGGGCCCAGAGGCAGGCGAACCAGGCGCCGTCCCCCGCGTACACCTCGCCGGTGTCCGCGACCACGGTCAGGTCGCGCAGCGTGGCGTCGTGGTCCAGGCCGGGGAAGCGCCGCCGGGCCTCGGCCGAGCCGGCCGGCACGAACTCCAGGGGTACGAGCTGGGCGCGGGACGCCAGCCAGCGCCGGGCGGACCGGCACAGTGGGCAGTGCGCGTCGTAGAGGACGGTGAACCCCCGGACGCCACCGCCCCCGTGCGCGGTGGCGTCCGGGAGTCCGCCCGACCCGACGGGCCCGGCGGTCATCGGACGGGCGGGCTGCCGGCCGGCCCGGTCTCCGCCCCCGGGCCGGCGGGGTGCGGGCCGGCCGGGCGCGGGCCGGCGGGCTGGGCGCCGGCGGGGTGCGGGGCGGCCGGGTGGGCGCCGGCGGGGTGCGGGGCGGCCGGGTGCGGGGCGGCCGGGTGGGCGCCGGCGGGGTGCGGGGCAGCCGGGTGCGGTCCGGCGGGGTGCGGTCCGGCCGGGTGCGGGCCGCGGGGTGCGGGCGGCATCGGGAGCCGGCCGACCGGGGCGAGCGGCGGATGGGTGGCGAACTGGCGCAGCCGGCCACGGCGGTACCGGCCGAGCGCGAAGACGTTGAAGAAGTGCAGCGCGCCGAGCACCAGCAGCACCAGGCCGATCTTGAGGGACAGCTCCTCCATGGCCTGGGCGGTGGAACCGACCGGGTCGGGGTGCTTCATGGCCACCGTGACGTAGCCGAGGTTGAGCAGGTAGAAGCCGACGACGAGCAGGCTGTTGACGGCCTTGGCCAGCCGTTCGTCGGCGAAGACCTCCTCCAGGAAGACCAGCCCGTTGCGCGACAGCGCCCGGGCCACCCAGACGGTCAACCCGATGCTGACCGCCAGGTAGACCAGGTACATCCAGACCTTCGTATCCATCGCCGACGCCCCTCTTGAACGTGTTCAAATGTTGTCGCCTCAGCGTAGGCGACTTCTTGAACGCGTTCAAGTCGTCCCTCGTGGCCGTCGGCGTGGTCCGGTCGGGCGGGGGTCGGTATGGTCGAGTCGCGTCGGAGCCGGCGCGACCTTCGACGGTGAGGCGGCCATGGATCCGGGTGAGCGGAACGCGGAGCCGGGCCAGGTGGTCCTGCGCCCGGCCGGTGAGATCGACATGGCCACCGCCGGCGAGTTCGAGGCGACGCTCACCGAGGCGCTGCGCCGACCCGGCGTCCGGGAGGTCGTCGTCGACCTCGCCGACCTGCGGTTCCTGGACTCCAGCGGCGTACGCGTCCTGGTGCACGGCGTCTCCGTGGGCCGCGAGCGCGACGTGACGATGCGGGTGGCCGGCCCGCAGCCGGGCGTGGCGCGGGTCCTTCGGATCACCGGGGTCGGCACCCTGCTCGGGCTCGCCGACGCCGACGCCGACCGGCCCGTCGCGCGGGGATGGCGCGGGCTGGACTGACTCAGGGCTCCGAGTTCGCCGCCGCGGCGGCGGACCACTCGACCAGCAGCAGGGTCGCGTCGTCCTGGTGCGTCCCGCCCTGGTGTTCCGTCACCGCGTGACTGAGGCGGCGCAGCGTCTCCGCCGCCGGCCGCCCGGAACCGATGTGCCGCTCGGCGAGGTCCGCCAGGCGGGAGAGCCCGAACATCTCGCCCGCCGCGTCGCGCGCCTCGGTCACTCCGTCGGTGTGCAGCAGCAGCCGGTCACCGGGCTCCAGCCGGGTCCGCGCCACCTCGACGCGGCCGTCGGGCAGGCCGAGCGGGAGCCGGCGGCCCCCGGTCAGCTCCTGCACGGCCCGTCCCCGGCGCAGCAGCACCGGCGGCGGGTGCCCCGCGTTGACGTACCGCAGCGTTCCGGAGCCGGTGTCGAACTCGGCGAGCACGGCGGTGACGAACCGCGCGTCGTCCCACTGGCCGGCGATCGAGGCGTCCACCGCCCGGACCAGCCCCGGCAGGTCCGCGCCGGTACGCCGGGCCGCCCGCAGCGCCGACAGCGCCACCGAGGTGGTGAGCACCGCCGGCAGGCCGTGCCCGACCCCGTCGAGGATCGCCAGCGTCAGGGTCCCGCCGTGCACCGCGTAGTCGAAGGCGTCGCCGCCGACCTCGTAGCAGGGTTCGAGCAGGGCGCTGACCACCGCCTCCGAGGTGGCGAAGGTCAGCGGCGGGAGCAGGTTCCAGAGCAGCTCGGCGGAGACCCCCATCGGCCGGCTGCGCCGCACCCGGTGCAGGGCGTCCCCGTAGTCGCCCTTGCTGGTGACCAGGTGGCCGACGAGCCCGGAGACGAGCCGGCAGCCGTCCCGCAGCGCCCCGTCGGCGAGGTCGGCGTCGGCCGGCGGAAACACCTCCAGCAGCCCCAGCCGGTCGGTGCCGTTGACGATCGGCACCCACAGTCGGGGCGGTGGCCCCTGCCCCGCGTGCACCTCGACCTGGGTGAAGGCGCGCCCCGCGAGGCTGGTGTCGATCGGCAGCACCTCCGGCGCCGCCCGCCTCGTCCCGGGCAGCGGGCGCAGGCCGTGCTGCTCGGCGTCGACCAGGTACACGGTCGCCGTCACGCCCAACGGCCGCAGCGCGGCGTCGACCGTGGCCGCGAGCTCGTCCGGCGGCAGCCGATGGGACCGGGACATGAGGTCGGCCAGGGCCCGGTGCCATGGGTCGGTGGCGGTCATGCTGTCGCATACCCCGGGCGGGCCCGGTCGAAGCCGGCCGGGCCCGCCCGGGAGTGACCGCCACCTGCCGGCGCGGCCCCCCGGTGCCGGCGTCAGCCAGCCAGGCCGAGCACCTCGGCGGCCGCGCGACCGCAGGCGTGGCTCGCGCCGTACGTGGTGACGAACGCCCGTACGCCGGCCGGCCGCCACCGGGAGGGCCAGCCCATCTCGACCACGGTCACCGGATGCTCGGCGGCCAGCGCGGTCACCAGGTCCGCGCCGCCCGGCAGCCGGTGCAGATGGCGGCCGACCAGCACGATCGGCCGGTCCCCGGCGAGCTGGCGCAGGGCGGCCGGTCCGGTCTCGGTGGCGACCACCCGCAGCTCCTCCGTGCCGTCCAGGTGCGGGCCGAGGCCCCACGGCACCCGCCCCTCGGCGATGGTCGAGGCGGCGTGCAGCTGGACGACCAGCGGGCGGTCCAGGCCGGTCAGCTCCCCCTCCACCCGCACGGCGCGTCGCGCCGCGGCGTACCCGAGTCCGTCGGGGGCGGCCGGCGTCGCGCCGGTGGTCCGGGTCCAGGCGGCGAGCGCGGCGGCGCGGCCGGCCGCCTCCTCCACCCGCGAGCGGTCCAGGCGGCCGTCGCCGAGCGCGCCGACGATCTCCGCGACCACCCGCTCGACCAGCTCGGCGTCGACCTGGGCGCCGATGCACAGCAGGTCGGCGCCGGCGGCCAGGGCCCGGACGGCGGCCGGGCCGACCCCGCCGGCGGCCACCGCGGCGCCCTTCATCTCCAGCGCGTCGGTGATGACCGTGCCGGTGAAGCCGTACTCGCCGCGCAGCAGGTCGACCAGGACCGCCCGGCTGAACGTGGCGGGGCCGTCGCCGGTCAGCGCCGGCACCCGGATGTGCGCGGTCATCACGGCCCTCGCGCCGGCCTCGACGACAGCGGCGAACGGCGGCAGGTCGCGCCGGCGCAGCACGTCGAGCGGCACGTCCACGGTGGGCAGCTCGTAATGGGAGTCGGCGACCGTCGCGCCGTGGCCCGGGAAGTGCTTGGCGCAGGCGGCGACCCCGGCCGCCTGGAGGCCGGTGACGGCGGCGGCGGAGTGCGCGGCGACCCGGGCCGGGTCGGCACCGAACGAGCGGGTGCCGATCACCGGGTTCTCGTCGGCGGTGTTCACGTCGACGGTCGGCGCGAGGTTGACGGTGACGCCGAGGGCGGCCAGCTCCGCGCCGATGGCCTCGTAGACGCGGCGGGTCAGCGCCACCTCGTCGATCGCGCCGAGCGCCGCGTTGCCCGGGTACGGGCTGCCGGTGGCGTGCGCCAGCCGGGTGACGTCGCCGCCCTCCTCGTCGATCGCGATCAGCACGTCCGGGCGCCCGGCCCGCAGGGCGGCGGTGCTCGCCGCCACCTGCGCCGGGTCGTGGACGTTGGTGCCGAACAGGGTGTGCCCCGCGAGCCCCTCGGCGACCAGGTCGACCGCCCAGCCCGGGGGAACCGGCCCCGGGTACGCGGCGAGCAGCGTGCCGAGCGCGAGCCGGCGCAGTCCTGGATCCAGCCCCACGTGATCTTCCCCTTTCGTCCCCGCGGTACGGAAGTCGTACCGGCGGGGGTCGGTGACGTACCGGGTCGGCCGACCACCCCGCTCCCGGGCGGCCGATACGCTGTCGGCTACCCGCTCGCAGGTCGGTTTACAGTTAGCAAGGTTTACCAAAACTAGAGGACGTGGCATGAGTGCGACCCGGCTGCCCGGCACCCCCCGCCTGTTGCGGGCGCTGAACGACCGCGCGGCGTTGGAGCTGCTGCTGGAGCGGGGGCCGCTGACCCGGGCCCGGCTCGGCGAGCTGACCGGGTTGTCCAAGGTCACCGCCTCCCAGCTCGTCGAGCGGCTGGAGGAGCGGGGCCTGGTCACGCGCGTCGGCGAGCAGGCCGGCGGGCGGGGGCCCAACGCCCAGCTCTACGCCGTGCGGCCCGGCAGCGCGCACGTGGTCGGGGTGGACGTGGGCGCCGACCGGGTGGTCGCCGCCTGCGCGGACATCACCGGGGCGGTGATCGGCCGCGTCGAGCAGTCGACCCGGGACACCGACGACCCCGTCGGGGTGGTGCACAACGCGGTCGTCCAGGCCGCGAGCAGCGCAGGGGCGCAGCTGTCGAGCGTACGGCGGATCGTGCTGGGCACCCCCGGCCTCGTCGACCCGGGCACGGGCGACATCACGTTCGCCTTCAACCTGCCCCGCTGGCACACCGGTCTGCTCGCCGCGCTCCGGGACGACCTGCACACCCCGGTGGTCTTCGAGAACGACGTGAACCTGGCCGCCGTCGCCGAGGCGCAGTCGGGCGCGGCCCAGGGGTTGACGGACTTCGTGCTGGTCTGGGTCGGCGCCGGCGTCGGCCTGGCGATCGTGCTGGGCGGCCGGCTGCACCACGGCAGCAGCGGCGCCGCCGGCGAGATCGGCTACCTGCCGGTGCCCGGCGCGCCCATCCCGCGCGACGTGTCCCGCCGGGCGAAGCCGGCGTTCCAGCAGCTGATCGGCGCGGACGCGGTCCGCGACCTGGCCCGTGCGCACGGCTACCCGGACGACAGCGGCGCGGTCGCGGTACGGGCGGCGGTGGCCGACGGCACGGCGGGCGGCCCCATGCTCGACGAGGTGGCCCGCCGGCTGGCGCTGGGCGTGGCGAGCACCTGTGTGGTGCTGGACCCGCCGCTGGTGGTGCTCGCCGGCGAGGTCGGCCAGGCCGGCGGGGCGGCGCTGGCCGAGCGCGTGCAGCACGAGGTCGCGGCGATCACGCTGGTCCGTCCCCGGGTCGTGCCGACGGGGCTGACCGAGGAGCCGATCCTGCGGGGTGCGCTGCGTACCGCGCTGGACGCCGTCCGCGACGAGGTCTTCGGCTCGACCGTCGGCTGACCGGGGTCGGCCGACGGCCGGCGTGGACCGCGCGCCGGACCCCGCCGACCAGGGTCGGCGGGGTCGGCGGCGGCCCGGCGTCATGTGAAGGAATATTTCATCGCGGGCCCGGGGACTGCAAGGTCCTGCCGCGCCCGCGCCCGCCGACGGCGGCCGGGCGTCATGTGAAGGAATATTTCATCGCGGGCCCGGGGACTGCAAGGTCCTGCCGCGCCCGCGCCCGCCGACGGCGGCCGGGCGTCACATCAGGTCGCGGCGGCGGAACGCCACGAAGGCGGCGGCGGCCAGCGCGCCGGTCAGCCCGAGCAGCAACACCAGCGCCGGCTGCCAGGTCACCACGTAGAGGCCGTCGCAGGAGTTGGAGACCCCGTTGTCGCACGCCCGGTAGTCCCAGAACTCGACCCGGCCGTTGAGCAGGGCGGCGGCGTAGCTGGAGAGCATGTACCGGTCCACCTTGACGACCTCCAGGATCTCCATCACCAGCCGGGCGCCCAGCTCCCACACCACCAGGTAGCCGGCGATCGCGCCGAGCGCCGCCGAGGTGTGCCGGCCCAGGGTGGCGACGGCGAACCCGAGCACGGTGAGCAGCAGCACCAGCAGCATGCCGCGCCCCCAGTTCGCGCCCAGCGAGCCCCAGAACTCCCCGTCGAGCCGCCCCGGCCGCCCGGCGACCTGCGCGATCAGCCAGAACGTCCCGAGGTACGCCGCCGAGGCCAGCACGGACAGCAGTGCCGTCCCGCCGAGCAGCGTGCCCAGCTTGGTGCCGAGCACGGTCATCCGCCGGGGACGCCAGAGCAGCAGGTTGACCACGCCACCGGAGTTCAGGTCGGCGCCGATGTAGGAGGCGCCGACCAGGAAGCCGAAGAGCGCGAGGAAGGCGATGAGGAAGTAGAGCAGCGGCTTGGCCTCCTCGGCGAAGGTGAACACCCCGGCGAGGTAGTCGGACGCCACGGGCGCCCGCTCCATCAGGGCCGGGTCGACCTCGCTGCAGTCGTCGGGGACGTACTCCTGCACGTCGTCCGCCTGCACGACGCCGCGCTGCCGGTCCAGGCAGAGCTGGTGGGTGCGCTCCAGCTCGCTGCGCGCCGCGGCGGCGGCCTGCTGGGCGTCGAAGACCTCCTGGGCGGTGGGCCGGTGGGAACTCGCCAGGGTGGTCGCCGCCGTGACGCCGAACGCGAGCACCAACAGGACGAGCATGAGCTGCACGAAGCGCCGGGCGCCGAGACGCTCCAGCTCGGCACGGACCAGGTTCACGCGTCCACTCCCCGCTCGTCGAGGTCGATCACCGGTTCGGAGGCCCCGCCGTCGGGCAGCACCGAGTCGTCCACCTGCCGGGGCAGCGTCGGGTGCGTCGCCGTGCCGGTCAGTTCGAGGAAGGCGCTCTCCAGGTCGGGCCGCAGCGGGGTCAGCTCGCGCACCCAGAGGCCCGCCTCGCCGAGGGTGCGGCTGACCTCGGTGGCGTCGTCCACGCCGCCCACCACCAGGTGGTCGTCGTGCCCGGTCGCCGCCAGCCCGGCCGCCGTCAGCATCTCCACGGCCCGCTGCGGATCGTCCACCCGCACCAGCAGCTCGTGCCGGTCGAAGCCGGCCAGCACCTCGTCGACGCGCCCGGCGGCCACCCGCCGGCCCCGCGAGATGATCGTCACGTGGTCGCAGATCAGCTGGATCTCGGCCAGGATGTGGCTCGAGACCAGCACGGTCACGCCGGCCTCCGCCAGCGAGCGCATCAGGTCCCGCATCTCCCGGATGCCGGCCGGGTCCAGCCCGTTCGCCGGCTCGTCCAGGATCAGCAGCTCCGGATCCTTGAGCAGGGCGGAGGCCACCGCCAGCCGCTGCTTCATGCCCAGCGAGTAGCCCTTGACCCGCTCGTCGCCCCGGTCGGACAGGCCCACCTGCTCCAACACCTCGTCGACCCGGGCGACCGGCACCCCGCCGGCCCGGGCGAGCAGGCGCAGGGTGCGGTGGCCGGTGAAGTTGCCGAAGAACTGCGGGCTCTCCACGATCGCGCCGACCCGCCCGGCCACCAGGGGCAGCCCGTCCGGCGAGGGGACGCCCAGCACCGTCATCCGACCCGCGTCGGCCCGCACCAACCCGAGCAGGGCGCGCAGCGTGGTGGTCTTGCCCGACCCGTTGGGGCCGAGGAAACCGTGGATCTGGCCGGCCTCCACCAGCAGGTCGAAGCCGTCGACCGCCACCCGGCGGCCCTGCCGCACGCTGTGGAAGGTCTTGCGCAGCCCCTCGATCTCGATGACCGCGCTCATCCGCGCGGCTCCCTGCTCCGATCGGGCATGGACCGTCCTCCGCTTGTGGTGACCAACGACACGGCGCCCCACCCTATGGCCGGGGCGCCGCCCGTGGGGGGCGCCCCGCGTTGCGTGGTTGGATGGTCGGGTGACTGGGGACGAGGATCTGGTGGTCAGCCTCGACGGCGTCGGCGTACGCCGGGCTGGCACGGCACTGCTGCACGACGTCGACTGGCGGGTCGAGCTGGACGAGCGCTGGGTGGTGCTCGGGCCGAACGGCGCGGGAAAGACGACCCTGCTCAACCTCGCCGCCGGGCGGCTGCACCCGACCACCGGCACCGCCCACGTGCTCGGCGAGCGGATCGGCCGCACCGACGTCAACGAGCTGCGGACCCGCATCGGGCTCTCCACCGCCGCCCTCGCCGAGCGGGTGCCCGCCGACGAGCGGGTAAGCGACGTCGTCGTCACGGCCGCCTGGTCGGTGCTCGGTCGCTGGCGGGAGAGCTACGACAGCAGCGACGAGGCCCGGGCCCGCGCCCTGCTGGGTCAGCTCGGCATCGGCGGCCTCGCCGAACGCGCCTACGGCACCCTCTCCGAGGGGGAGCGCAAGCGGGTGCAGATCGCCCGCGCGCTGATGACGGACCCGGAGCTGCTGCTGCTCGACGAGCCCGCCGCCGGGCTCGACCTGGGCGGGCGCGAGGACCTGGTCGCCCGGCTGGCCGAGCTGGCGTACGACCCGGACGCCCCGGCGCTGGTGCTGGTGACCCACCACGTGGAGGAGATCCCGCCCGGCTTCACCCACGCGCTGCTGCTGCGCGAGGGCGGCGTGGTGGCGCAGGGGCTCCTCGACGACACGCTGACCGGGGACAACCTCTCCAAGACCTTCGGTCTGCCGCTGCTGGTCGAGCGCTCCGGCGACCGGTTCACCGCCCGCGCCGCCTGACCGACGCCCCGGTCCAGGGCGGAGCCGCCGCCTGGGCCCCGGGCTTCGCGGGGTCCTAGACTTCGCCGCAGCGCAACCCGGCGGCGAGGAGGTGGCGATGCGGCAGACCCGGGTCGTCGTGGTGGGCAGCGCCAACATGGACCTGGTGGGCACCGCCCCAGCCCTGCCCCGGCCGGGGGAGACCCTGCTCGGCACCGACTTCGTCATGGTGCCCGGCGGCAAGGGCGCCAACCAGGCCGCCGCCGCCGCCCGGGCCGGCGCCTCCTGCGCCTTCCTCGGGGCGATCGGCTCCGACTCGTTCGGCGTCACCCTGCGGGCGCGGATCACCGCCGCCGGCGTCGACACCGGGCAGCTCCGCACGACGTACGGCACGTCGGGCGTGGCGCTGGTGATGGTCAACGCCGAGGGCGAGAACGCGATCCTGGTCAGCCCGGGGGCCAACGCCTCGATGACCGGCCTGACCGAGCCCGAGCTGACCGCCGTACGCGGGGCGGACGTGCTGCTCGCGCAGCTGGAGATCCCGGTCGCGACGGTGACCGAGGCGGCCGTCGTCGCCCGGGCGGCCGGCACCCGGGTGGTGCTCAACGCCGCCCCGGCCGTGCCGGTGCCGCCGGAGCTGCTGGCGGCGACCGACCTGCTGGTGGTCAACGAGACCGAGGCGCAGGCGCTCACCGGGCGCGGCCGGGACGAGCCGTCGGCCCTGCTCGACCTGGCGCCCCGGGCGGTGCTCACCCTCGGCGCGGAGGGCGCCTGGTACGGGGACCGGGACGGCACCGCCGTGCACGTGCCGGCGGTCAAGGTCGACGTGGTCGACTCCACGGCGGCCGGGGACGCCTTCACCGCCGCGCTCGCCGTGGCCTGGGGCGAGGGCCGGGACGTGGTCGACGCGGTGCGCTGGGCGGCGGCGGCCGGGGCGGCCTGCGCCCGCCGGCTCGGCGCCTCCGTCGCGCTGCCCACCCGGGCCGAGATCGACGAGCTGTACGTCCCCGCCTGATCCGGTCGACCCGCCGCTCGTCAGGCGCTCCGGCACGGCGCCTGCGCGGCCGGGCGCCCGCAGGTTCCCAGGCTGCACCAGCGGCGCAGGCCGCTCTCGTCGAGGAAGAGCCAACCGCACCGCTCGTCCGAGCAGGCGCGGACGGTCAGCCGACGCGGGTCGGCCAGCAGCGCGGCGGCGCTCCACGCGGCGGCGTGCACGGGCAGCCGCAGCCCGGCCGAGAGGTCCGTCCACCACCGCCCCCGGCCGTCGCTGTCGCGCCGGAACACCAGCGTCCCGGCGGCAGCCTCGGCGGCCCGCGCGACGGCGTTGAACGAGTGCCGGTCGTCCGCATCGGTCAGGCAGGCGTACAGGCGGGTGCGGAGGGCACGGGCCTCGTCGAGCGCGACGGCGGCCTCGCCGGGGTGGCGCCGTGCGAGGACGAGGAGCCTGCTCACGGCGGCGTCGTCGGCCAGCCCCACGTGCCCGGCCCAGACCGCCAGGGTCCGGTAGCCGCGCAGCCACTCCGAGCCGGGCAGCGGTGGCTCGTGTCCCCAGCCGGCGAAGGTGTTGCAGAACTCCAACGCCGGATGCCCACCCACGCTCCACGGCAGGCTCTCGCCGTGGACCCGTACCTCGTACACGGGCCGGTCGGGCCGGTCGAGGCGGTGGTCGTCACGGAGGATCCGCCGGTGCACCTCCCGCAGCCGCATTCCCGGCTCGACGCCGAGATCGGCCACCAGCGTCCGCCGGGCCGTGCGGTACAGCAGCAACGCGTCGGCCTGCCTGCCGGCCCGGTACAGCGCGGTCATCAGCGCCGCGACGAGCCGTTCCCGGGTGGGGTACCGGGAGACCAGCGGGGTCAGCTCGGCGATCACGCGGGCCTGCTGGCCCAGCGCCAGCCGTGCCTCGGACCGCAGTTCGACGCCGGTGAGGTGGAGTTCCTCGATCGGGCCGTCGAGCCGTGCGCGCAGTTCGTCGTCGGCCGTGTCGGCGAGCAGCGGGCCCCGCCGGAGGTCCATTGCCCGGTCGAGCAGCCGCACCCGCTCGGCCGGGTCGGTGACGCCGCCGGCCCGGTGGACGAGGCCGGTGAACTCGCCGACGTCGACCCGGTGCCCGTCGGGTTCCACGAGGTAGCCGTCGCCCCGGGTGCTGATCCGGACCCGGTGCGGGGAAAGCGCCGCCCGGAGCCGTCCGATGTAGGTGTGCACGGCGCCGCGGGCCGAGGCGGGCGGCTGACCGTGCCAGAGCAGGTCGATCAGCCGGTCGGTGCCGACCAGGTGGCCCGGTTCGAGCAGGAGGACGCCGAGGATGCACCGTTCCTGACGGCGGCTGCCGAGCTCGACCGGCTGGCCGTCCTGGCGCGCTTCGAAGGGGCCGAGCAGTCGGAAGTCCATACCCGCTAATACCACCTGACCGCCGCCGGGGGTTGTCGGCCGGTGAGCCGCTGGTGACCGCGCGGGCGCCGGCGGGGCCTGGCGGCGACGACGGTGGTGCGACCGCTGGCCCGGCGGTCAGGACGTGGTCAGCGCCGCCGGTGACCCTGGTTCGACCGACCGTCGAGAACAGCTGGAGTGACCATGCGTTGGAGTACGAGCATCGGAACCTTCCTGGCCGCCGCCGTGTTCGCCGTGACCCCGGTGACGGGGGCGTCCGCCGCCGGCACCGGTGCGTCCCCGGGCCCCGCCGGTGCCGCCGCGCCGGCCGAGGTCACCGCCGCCCTCGCCGAGGCGAACCGGCTCGGCGGCTGGGTGCCGGCGCCGCAGGAGGCCTTCGAGATGCCCGCCGGGGCGCGCTGCGACTTCGCCGTGCGCGTCCGACCCGTCGTCGACGAGGTCCGCAAGCTGGTGTTGGAGACGTACCCGGGCGGTGCGCCGAAGCGGGAGTTGTACACCGGGGCGCTCGTCAGCCAGGTGACCAATCTGGAGACCGGGGCGACGAGCCTGGCGGATGCCAGCGGCACCTCCCTGGTGACCTACGGCACGGACGGCTCGATGACCTGGTACGTGCTCGGGCCGGTGCTGCTCGGGTTCCGGGAGAACGCCGGATCGCTGCCGCGCGGCCTGTGGCTGGTGGACGGGGTGTTCCGGGTGGAGTTCACCCCGACGTACGACAAGACCATCACGATGGTGCGCGGCAGCACGCACGACGTGTGCACCGACGTGGCGTGAGCGCGTCCCGGTCACGCCTCGGCGTCGTCGGTGAGCTTCTCGCCCCGGCGGCGGAGCATGCCCAGCCCGGGGATGCCGGCGACGGCGAGCTTCAGGTCGCGGGTGACGTCGAGCAGGTCGTGCAGGTCCGGGCCGACCCGGTCCAGGGTGGCCAGGATCGGCAGGATGTCCGCGGTCAGATGCTGCTTGAGCTTCGGCAGCTCGTCGACGAGCCGGATCGCGGCGTTCACCTCCTCGTGGCTGAGCTGCTCGACGAAGCGGTTCGCCATCGGGGCGCCCCGGCGCAGCGCCGGCTCGTACGCCGTCAGCAGCTCGGCGGCGGTGGCCGCAGCCTCCGCCGCGGTGCCCACGGTGCCGGCGGCCCGTACGGCCACCGCGTCGGCCCCGGCGACCACCGCGCCGGCCGTGCGGGACACCTTCTCCGCCTCGCCGACCACGACGGCCGCGGCGGCGGCCACCTCGGTGGCGGTCTCGATCGCGGTGGTCGCGGCGGCGCTGATGACGGCCACCTCCCTTACCGCGCCCTCGGCGTCGGTGAGCACCCGGTCGGTGCGGTCGAGGGTCTGCTCGATCCGGTCCACCACGCCGTCGATGCGGTCCACCACGCCGTCGACCCGCTTCAGCAGGGCCTCCACCGAGTCCAGCACGGCGAACGCGCGGGCCGGCACGGCGGCGAACGAGGCCGCCGAGCCGAGGGCCTGGTCGAGGGCGGAACGGGTCAGACCGACGACCGCGGCGGGCCGGGGGAGGGGAATCACCATGGCACCAAGTGTGCGTCGCCCACGCCCGCGCCGCCGGACAGGGCGGTGGGAGCGGGGTCAGGAGTCGGTGTACTGCTCGACCGCGCGCTGCACCGCCCGGTAGATCTGCCCGAACCGCAGGGCGTCCGGGGTGCGCAGCAGCAGCACCTCCCGGCCGTGGTGCTGGACCCAGAGCTCGTGCACCTTGCTGCCCCGCTCGTAGGAGCGGTCGAGCCAGCCGAGCGGGATCTCCAGGAAGGGGGCCAGGGCCAGCGCGCCGACCACGCACGCGGCGAGGATGATCAGCGCCAGCTGCCACTCGCCCCGGTCCTGCGCCGACCAGGCCAGCGAGAGCACGCAGACCACCGCGACCAGGGGAGGCAGCGAGAGGAGCAGGACCAGGACGCCGCGCCCCAGCACCCGCCCCCGTACCGCCAGCGTCTTCGGCCCCTGCGCGTGCCAGACGTACGTCACGTCGGCGATCGCCACGGCGTGGCCCCCGGCCCGGATCGACTCCGACGTCACCTGCACCGCGTCGTCCCGGTAATAGATGGTCATCACTAAGCCTAACCACTGCCGCACGGGTCGCGCCGCTCGCGCCGCCCGCTCTGGGGGTGTCGCCAGGTGAGGCGCTGCCGAAGCGGCGTTGGAACGCCACCGCTGCGGCGTCGCTTCGGCGTTGCAACGCACCACAAGGGTGTCGGAGCGACCTCGGAGTTGACGCCGAAGCCCGGCCGGCGGCTGTCGAGCTGCCCCGTTCATGGGACCGCTCAGCGGCGTGCGAGCCGAAGGGCCGACCGGCGTGCCTGCCCCGTCGGGCGGGGCAGCTCGACAGCGTGGGCGGCCGGCCACCGTGCCTGGCGAGGGGCCCCGAGGCCCACGTCGCCAGCCCGTCGTCCAGGACGGCCCGGGCGGTCCGGGCGGTCCGGGGCGGCACCGGGCGGCACCGGGCGGTGCCGGGCCGTTCGGGGCGGTACCGTGACCGGTCATGACGGAGCAGGAGCGCAACGTCGAGGTGGTTCGCCGCTACCTGCGGACCTTCGTCAGCAAGGACCTGGCGGAGCTGCGCGAGGTGGTCGACGAGGACGTGCTGATCTACGGTTCCGGCACGCCGGTCCGGGGGCGGCACTTCGTCGAGGGGGCCGTCATCTCGCCGGGGCTGACGGTGCTCGACCAGGAGCTCGTCGAGATCTTCGCGGCCGGCGACCGCGTGGTGGTGTCGCTGGCGCAGACCTACCGCCGGGACGCGACCGGCGCGACGGCGGTGCAGAGCGCCTGCAAGATGTACCGGCTGGCCGGTGGCCGGATCGTGCAGTTCTGGGGCGAGCAGGACCTGTTCGGGCTGCTGCGCGGCCTGGGCATGCTGCCGGACGAGCCGATCCGGTTCTAGCGGCGGCGGGGCGACGCGGGCTGGCCCGCCTCGACGGCCCGCTGCACCGCCCGGTAGATCTGGCCGAAGCGCAGCGCGTCGCCGGTGCACAGCAGGCGCACCGGCTGGCCGCGCCAGCGGGCCCAGATCTCCAACTGCCGGCTGCCCCGGGCGTACGAGCGGTCGAGGTGCTCGAAGAGGAAGTCGGCGACCGGGCCGACCGCGAGCCCGATCAGCACCGAGGCGCCGACGATGGCGATGGTGACGGTGAGGGAGCGGTCCAGCCAGAGCGCCAGCGCGATGCCGAGGGCGGCGGCGACCAGGGGGCCGGCGAGCGCCGCGCCGATCGCGCCGCGCCCGACGAGCACCCGCCAGGACCGGCTGCCGCGTTGGTGCCAGACCATGCTGATGTCGGCCAGCCGGAAGGTCCGGCCGTCCACCCGGACGGCGGTCGAGGTGACCTGCACGGACCTGTCGTCGTAGTACGTGATCATGGCGGTACTCCCGGTGGCGGGCCTGAGACCACACTACTTACCCCAACGATCCGGGCCGTAAGGTTGGCACGCGACTTCGACGAGGAAGTGAGGGCCAGCGTGGGCGAGTTCGTGCGGTTGGAGACCAGGGACGGCATCGGCACCATCCGGCTGGAGCGGCCGCCGATGAACGCCCTGAACACCCAGGTACAGGAGGAGCTGCGCGCCGCCGCGGCGGCGGCCACCACCGACCCGGGCGTCCGCGCCGTCATCGTGTACGGCGGGGAGAAGGTCTTCGCGGCCGGCGCGGACATCAAGGAGATGGCCGACATGTCCTACGTGGACATGGCGGACCGGGCGGCCGACCTGTCCAGCGCGCTCGGCGCGATCTCCCGGATCCCCAAGCCGGTCGTCGCCGCGATCACCGGCTACGCCCTCGGCGGCGGCTGCGAGCTGGCGCTGGCGTGCGACTGGCGGGTGGTGGCCGAGGACGCCAAGCTCGGGCAGCCGGAGATCAAGCTCGGCATCATCCCCGGCGCGGGCGGCACCCAGCGGCTGGCCCGTCTGGTCGGCCCGGCCCGTGCCAAGGACCTGATCATGTCCGGCCGGATGGTGGACGCCCAGGAGGCCCTGCGGATCGGCCTGGCCGACCGGGTCGCCCCGGCGGCCGAGGTCTACGACACCGCGGTCGAGCTGGTCCGCCCGTACCTCACCGGTCCGGTGCAGGCCCTGCGCGCCGCCAAGCTCGCCGTCGACGCCGGTCTGGACATGGACCTGAACTCCGGCCTGGCCTGGGAGAGCCAGCTCTTCGCGGCGCTGTTCGCCACCGACGACCGGCGCGAGGGCATGGCGGCGTTCGTGGCGAAGCGCAAGCCGGACTTCACCGGTCGTTGACCGGACCGGGCCGGCGGGGTGGCCCGCCGGCCCGGGCATCGAGTCGAGAGAACTGTTCACATTCCGCCTACCGGTGAGTAGCGTGTGACTCCGGCCATGCGGACGAAGAGGAGAGTGGCGATGACGGAGCGGATCGAAGGTCACGGCGGGGAGCTCGCACTCGCGGCGCTGCGTGCGTACGGGGTGCGGGAGATGTTCACCCTCTCCGGCGGGCACGTCTTTCCGCTCTACGACGCCGCGCACAAGACCGGCTTCCCCCTCTACGACGTGCGGCACGAGCAGTCGGCGGTCTTCGCCGCCGAGGCGGTGGCGAAGCTCCAGCGCCGACCCGGCCTCGCCGTGCTCACCGCCGGCCCCGGCGTCACCAACGGCATCTCCGGGCTGACGAGCGCGTACTTCAACGCCTCCCCGGTGCTGGTGCTGGGCGGCCGGGCCCCGCAGTTCCGCTGGGGCTCGGGCAGCCTCCAGGAGATGGACCACCTGCCGCTGGTCGCCCCCGTCACCAAGCACGCCGAGACGGTGTTCAGCCCCGACGACATCCCGCGCGCGGTGACCGCGGCGCTGACCACGGCGCTCACCCCGCACCGGGGCCCGGTCTTCCTCGACTTCCCCCTGGAGGCGGTCTTCTCGGTCTCCGACGTCGAGCTGCCCGCGCTGCCGGGTATCGCGCCGGTCGAGCCCGACCCCGACGAGGTGGCGAAGGCGGCCGGCCTGGTCGCCGCCGCGAGCCGCCCGGTGATCATCGCCGGCTCCGACGTCTACGCCGGGGACGCGGTCGACGCCCTGCGGGCCGCCGCCGAGTCGCTCCAGGTGCCGGTCTTCACCAACGGGATGGGCCGGGGCGCGCTGCCGCCGGAGCACCCGCTCGCCTTCGCCAAGGCCCGACGCGTGGCGCTGCGGGGCGCCGACGTGGTCGTGGTGATCGGCACCCCGCTCGACTTCCGGCTCAGCTTCGGCGACTTCGGCGACGCCAAGGTGGTGCACATCGTCGACGCGCCCAGCCAGCGGGCCGCGCACGTGCAGCCGGCCGCCGCCCCCGCCGGCGACCTCCGGCTGATCCTCACCGCCCTGGCCGACCACCCGGGCGACCGGGCCGACCACGCCGACTGGATCGCCGAGCTGCGTACCGCCGAGGACGCCGCGAAGGCCCGCGACGCCGAGGAGATGTCCGCCGAGACGGACCCGATCCGGCCCGCCCGGGTCTACGGCGAGCTGCGCAAGGTCCTCGCCCGCGACGCCATCACCATCGGCGACGGCGGCGACTTCGTCTCGTACGCCGGCCGCTACCTGGAGCCCGCGCAGCCCGGCACCTGGCTCGACCCCGGCCCGTACGGCTGCCTGGGCACCGGCATGGGCTACGCGATGGGCGCCCGCGTCAGCCACCCCGACCGGCAGATCTGCGTCCTCATGGGCGACGGCGCGGCCGGCTTCTCGCTGATGGACGTGGAGTCCCTCGCCCGGCAGAAGCTGCCGGTGGTGATCGTGGTCGGCAACAACGGCATCTGGGGCCTGGAGAAGCACCCCATGCGCGCCATGTACGGCTACGACGTCGCCGCCGACCTCCAGCCCGAGCTGCGCTACGACCACGTCGTGAGCGCCCTCGGCGGGGCCGGCGAGACGGTGGCGAAGGCGGGCGACCTCGGCCCGGCGCTGCGGCGGGCGTTCGACGCCGGCGTGCCGTACCTGGTCAACGTGCTCACCGACCCGGCCGACGCATACCCCCGCTCGTCGAACCTGGCCTGAGCGGGGCCCGCTGCCGTCGCCGGACGGCCGGCGACGGCGGCGGGCTCAGGACGCGGGCGTGGACCCCTCGGGCCGGTCCTCCTCGCGCGGCGGCTCG
Organism: Micromonospora sp. USAFONa4; assembly: GCF_057197825.1. Lineage (NCBI taxonomy): Bacteria > Bacillati > Actinomycetota > Actinomycetes > Micromonosporales > Micromonosporaceae > Micromonospora > Micromonospora sp. USAFONa4. Next base: position 4,836,204 of record NZ_CM170072.1, read on the forward strand.
CCGTCGCGCCGGCGCATCTCGTCCTCGCGGCGGCGCAGGTCCTCCTCCCAGCGGCGGAACAGCTCGCCGTCCTCGCGCCGGGAACGCTCGCCGAGCGAGCGGAGGAACTCGGGGTCGTCGTCGGGGGCGACCGGGCGGGGCCGCTCCCGGGGCGGCAGGAGCCGGCCCTTCGGCGTCCCGCCGGCGGGCCGCCCGGGGACGCGCTCGCGCCCGGCGGCGAACCAGGCGAGGGAGCCGAGCAGCGGGAAGAACAGGATGATCAGCACCCAGGCGATCCGGGGCAGGGCTTTGATCTCGCCCTCCTCGGCGGAGAGGCAGCTGATCAGCGCGCAGACGGCGAGGACGATCTGCACGACGAAGAGGAGGACGTAGAGCCGGGCCATGCGTCAATCATGGCGCACCGGGCCCCGTCAACCCAGGCCGCTCGCCGCCAGGAGGGTGCCGAGCAGCGCGAAGCCGGCCGTGGCGAGGGCGACCAGGGGCAGCGACCGCCCGTAGCCGGGGAGTGGACCGGTGCCGGTGGCCCGCCGCCAGCAGATCGCCAGCGCCGCGCCCCAGCCCAGCACGGCGACCCCGGCGACCAGCGCGCCGAGCGTTCCGTCGGCGGTCGGGCCGGTGAGCGCGAGCCGCACGGTCAGCACCATGATCACGGTGAGCGCCAGCGCCGTACGCCGCCAGGCCAGCCGGGTCCGCTCGGGTTGCAGCCCGGGGTCACGCGCCGGCCGGTCCCGTCGTGGCGGCTCCGTCTGGTGGCTCACGGGCCGCCGACCGCCCGGGCCAGCACGGCCGCGACCAGCAGCAGCGCGCCGAGGCCGACGGCGAGGGCGAGCACCGCCGGGAAGCGCGAGGCGGGCAGCTCCTCGCCGAGCCGGATGGCCCGCTCCGTACGCGCCCAGTGGTCGACCGCCCGCACGGCGACCGTGCCGCCCAGCAGCAGCAGCGCGATGGCGACCACCTCCCGCAGGTGCGCCTGCGGCAGGAACTGCGCGGCGGCCAGCCCGCCCGCGACCAGTGCCAGCCCGGTACGCAGCCAGGCCAGGAAGGTCCGCTCGTTGGCCAGCGAGAACCGGTAGTCGGGGGTGCTGCCCACCGCCCGCAGCTCGCGCGGGTCGAACCACCGCCTGATTGCCTGCCACACGTGGTCATTATCCGTTTTCGGTCGGCCGTAGCCTCGAGTGATGACCGATCTTGACGCCCGCACGTTGCGAGACGCCTACGACGCCCAGATCCGCCCGGAGATTCCGGACCCGCTGCCGGCCGGGGTCACCGTGGAACGGGACGGCCCGCTGGTCCGCATCCTCGGCCTCGACCATCGCGGCTTCCTCACGTACCGCACGCTGGACGGGCTCGCCGGGGCCGAACTGGACGCGTTGATCGCCCGGCAGGTGGAGTTCTTCCGCCAGCGCGGCGAGGCGGTGGAGTGGAAGCTCAACGGCCACGACCAGCCGGCCGACCTGCCCGATCGGCTGCGCGCCGCCGGGTTCGTCGCGGAGGCGGAGGAGACCGTCGTGGTCGGTCCGGTCGCGGCACTGGCCGCCGCCGTGCCCGTGCTGCCCGAGGGGGTACGCCTGCGCGAGGTCAGCGCCCGGGAGGACCTGGCGCGCATCGCCGCGATGGAGGAGGCGGTCTGGCACGACGACCGCAGCCACCTGGTGACCGGCCTGGCGAGGGAGATCGAGGCCGACCCGCAGTCCATCACCGTCGTCGTCGCCGAGGCGGACGACACCGTGGTCAGTGCCGGCTGGGTCCGCTACCAGGCGAACACCGGCTTCGCGACCCTCTGGGGCGGCTCGACCCTGCCGCAGTGGCGGCGGCGGGGCGTCTACCGGGCGCTGGTCGCGTACCGGGCGCGCCTGGCCGAGCAGCGCGGCAGGACGCTGCTCCAGGTGGACTGCTCGCCGGAGAGCCGGCCGATCCTCCAGCGGCTCGGTCTCGTCCCGGTCACGACCGCCACCCCGTACGTCTACACTCCGTGATCATGGAGCAGCGGTTGACGGCCGAGGAGCGGCTGACCCTCAAGACGGGCGCGTTCGGGGCGGTGTTCCTGGTGGCCAACGCGGACCCGGGGATGCTCGCCCTGTTCCGGGAGAGCTTCGCCGCTTCCGGTGCGATGGCCGACAGCAGCGGGGTGGTCAAGGAAGCGCTGACCAGCGGTCCGCTGCCGAAGCTGCCCCGGGACTCGGCGCTGGAGATCGAGGCGGTGGTGCTGCCGGCGCTGGGCAGTTCCGTGCGGATCCTGCGGGAGAAGGCGCCCGGGGACGTGGCGGGCTACCGCGAGGTCGTGCTGTCCGCTGCCGAGCGGGTGGCCGTCGCGCACCGGGGGGTGGCCCCGGCCGAGGCGGCGGTCATCGAGCGGATCCGGGACGCGCTCGATCAGCCGGCGTGAGCCGGGTCGGCGACCAGAGGGCCCGGACGGTGGCCCGGACGCAGCGGTCGCGGAGCCGGCCGCAGGCGCAGCGGTACGCCTCGGGCCGCGTCCGGCGGCAGCGGTGCCGCGGAACGTCGGGCTGGCCTTCGCTGGCGGTTTCTGACATATCGTGACACCTCCCGATTCGTCAGATTACCCGCCCGCAGGGTCGTTCGTGAGCTGTGTCACCCTGAGGTCGCCGGAGCCGGATGCTACTGGCAGGTAACATTGCGCCGTGGGCAACTGCACAGCACCGCGCGGTTGACCGGCGTCAACGGACGCGCGAGGCTGCGCCCCAGACCGGGCGAGCGATCGCAACACCAACAGGAGGGTCGTCGAAGCGCGATGAACATTGTCGTACTCGTCAAGCAGGTGCCCGATTCGGGCGCGGACCGCAGCCTGCGTGCTGACGACAACACCGTCGACCGCGGTTCGGCGAACAACGTCATCAACGAGATGGACGAGTACGCCATCGAGGAGGCGTTGAAGATCAAGGAGGCGCACGGGGGCGAGGTGACGGTCCTGACGATGGGTCCGGACCGGGCGACCGAGTCGATCCGTAAGGCGTTGTCCATGGGTCCGGACAAGGCGGTGCACGTGGTGGACGACGCCCTGCACGGCTCCTGCGCCGTCGCCACCTCGAAGGTGCTCGCCGCCGCGCTCGGTCAGTTGAACGCCGACCTGGTGCTCTGTGGCAGCGAGTCGACCGACGGCCGGGTGCAGGTGTTGCCGCACATGCTCGCCGAGCGGCTGGGCATCGCGGCGCTGACCGGCGCCCGCAAGCTCACCGTCGACGGCTCGACCCTGACTGTGGAGCGGCAGACGGAGGAGGGCTACGAGGTGGTCACCGCCACCGCGCCCGCCGTGGTCTCCGTGTGGGACACGATCAACGAGCCGCGCTACCCGTCCTTCAAGGGCATCATGGCCGCCAAGAAGAAGCCGGTGCAGACGCTGTCGCTGGGTGACCTGGGTGTCGCTGCGGGCGAGGTGGGCTTCGAGGGCGCGACCAGCGCCGTGCTGGAGCACAGCAAGCGTCCGCCGCGTTCCGGCGGGGCGAAGGTCACCGACGAGGGCGACGGCGGCGTGAAGCTGGTCGAGTTCCTCGCCACCGAGAAGTTCGTGTGAGGGGTTGGGTCATGTCTGAGGTTCTGGTCGTCGTCGAAGCCACTCGGGAGTTCGGCGTCAAGAAGGTCACCCTGGAGATGCTCACCCTCGCCCGCGAGCTGGGCACCGCGAGCGCGGTCGTGCTCGGCGGTCCCGGTGCCGCCGAGGCGTTGAGCGCGAAGCTGGGTGAGTACGGCGCGGAGAAGATCTACGCGGCGGAGAGCGAGGAGATCGACGGCTATCTGGTGGCGCCGAAGGCGACCGTGGTGGCCGAGTTGGTGTCGCGGGTCCAGCCGGCGGCGGTGTTGTTGGCGTCGTCGCAGGAGGGCAAGGAGATCGCCGCCCGGCTGGCGGTGAAGTTGGACAACGGCATCCTGACCGACGTGGTCGCCCTGGCCGCTGACGGTACGGCCACGCAGGTGGCGTTCGCGGGTTCCACGATCGTGAAGTCGAAGGTGACTCGTGGTCTGCCGTTGGTGACGGTCCGGCCGAACTCGGTGAACCCGGTTCCGGCGGCGGCGAGCCCGGCGGTCGAGCAGCTCACCGTGGCGGTGGCGGACACCGACAAGCTGGCCAGGGTCGTCGACCGGGTCGCCGAGCAGAAGGGCTCCCGCCCGGAGCTCACCGAGGCCGGCGTGGTCGTCTCCGGCGGTCGCGGTGTCGGCAACGCCGACAACTTCAAGCTGGTCGAGGAGTTGGCCGACCTGCTCGGCGGCGCCGTCGGCGCGTCCCGCGCGGCCGTCGACTCCGGCTACTACCCGCACCAGTTCCAGGTGGGCCAGACCGGCAAGACGGTCTCCCCGCAGCTCTACGTCGCCCTGGGCATCTCCGGCGCGATCCAGCACCGGGCGGGCATGCAGACCTCGAAGACGATCGTCGCGGTCAACAAGGACGGCGAGGCGCCGATCTTCGAGCTGGCCGACTTCGGTGTGGTGGGCGACCTGTTCAAGATCGTCCCGCAGGCCGCCGACGAGATCCGCAAGCGCAAGTGAGCTGACTCCGTCCGAGTGAGGGCCGGGAACCGTGGCGACGGTTTCCGGCCCCCGCCGTTTCTCCGGCCGCCCGGAACGACTCACGGCAGGCTGGCCCCGGACGCGACTGGCGGCCAGAGGGTGGGCACCGAGCCATCGGAGGCTGAGCCAGCGGGACCCGCCGGCCCGGGGCCGGCGATGGGAGCTGATCGGCGGGCCGGGGAGCTGAGCCGGCCCGCCGATCAGCCCGTCAGGGTGCCCCTCACCAGGCTCTTGCCGGAGTGGGCGGTGTTGTTGTCGTACGTCTCGGCGGAGACGTCGACAACCGAGTATGCCTCAAGGTCCACGTTCGGCGGCAACGGCAGCAACTCGTCCGTCGCGTCGCCGAGCACGCCGACCGAGAACATCTCCATGTTCCGCGGGTTGATGAGCCACACCTCGTAGTACCCCGGGACGTCCGGGAGATTCGCCAGGTGCAGGTGCAGCCGGCCGTTGTCGAACACCCGGGCCTCGCCGTTGGCCTCCGGCGGCGTCTCCCCGTACGCCTTCAGCGGCGCGCTGGCCAGCACCACCCGCCGCGGGGCGGGCTCCGGCGCCGGCGCGGTCGCGTCGAGCACGGCGACGGTGCCGACGACCCCGATCGCGGCGGCGGCCACCGCCGTCGCGGCGGTCACGGCCCAGCGCGACAAGCGCCCACGCCTCGGCGCCAGGAGCACCCCGCCCGACCGGCCGGACGGCCGGTCGCCCGAGGGGCGCTCGTCGGGCGACCGCTCGGCGCGCGGCCCGGGCAGCGCCGGGAGGGTCTGCGCCGTGCGGATCTCCGTGACGATGCCCTGCCAGACGTGCTCCGGCGGATCGGGCAGGTCGTGCAGGCCCTGGGCGCCGGCGCCGAGGCCGGCCACGTGCTGGAGGGTCTCCATCTCCGCCCGGCAGTGCGCGCAGGTGTCGAGGTGGGTGTTCTCTCCGGCGTCCGCCTCGGTCTCACCGAGCGCCAGGAAGACCAGCCGGTCGTGGTCCAGGTGCGGCACCGTCCACCTCCCATCTGCGTTTCAAGCTCGCCATGCCGCGCCGGATGTGACTCTTGACCGTGCCGAGCGGCACTCCGGTCACCGTCGCGATCTGCTGGTGGGTCAGGTCGTCGAAGAACGCCAACTCCAGCATCCGCCGCTGGTCGTCGGGGAGTCGGGCCAGCTCGTCGGCGACCACCAGCCGGTCGACCACCGTGTCCGGATCCGGGCCGGCCGGTGCCGACTCCGGCAACTGCCGGACCGTCTCGACCACCCGGGTCTCCCGCGCGGAGGCCCGCAGCCGGTCGACCACCTTGCGGCGGCCGATGCCGAGCAGCCAGCCGACCAGCGAGCCCTTGGCCGGGTCGAAGGTGTCCCGCCCCAGCCAGGCGGCGACGAAGGTGGTCTGGGTCACGTCCTCCGCGTCGCTGCGGTTGGCCAACGTGCTGGTGGCCAGGTGCAGGACCGCCCGGCCGTACCGGTCGTACGCCTCCCGCAGTGCCCGTTCGTCGCCCGCACGGAAGCGGGCGGCGAGGTCGTCCTCGGGTGGGTACGGCTCCTGCCGTGCCGCTGTCACAGGGCGGCTCGCCTTCCAGGGGGCATGCCCGACTGTAACTCCCACAGCCATCGCCCCCACCTCCGGTCGGTCTGGTCTCAGCAGCTCTTCGCTCCGCGGGCGGCGCACGGATGCGGCTGCGACGGACCAAAAGAAGTTGCCTCCGGTCGCATCCGGCGGCGGTGGACCGGGCGTAACTCGTTTTGCACACCAGGCCTGACGAACCAGCACCAATCACCAGGAGGCAGACATGCAGCTCTCGTACTTCCGTCGGGTCGCCGCGGGCGGCGCGGTCGCCGCGCTGACGTTCGCCGGAGCCGGCGCCCTCACCGCCACCCCCGCGTACGCCGCCACGTCCAAGGTCTCCGTCGTGCACGGCATCCCGGACACCCCGGTCGACGTGTACGTCAACGGCGAGAAGACGCTGGACAACTTCAAGCCCGGCGACGTGGCCGGCCCGCTGAACCTCGAGGAGGGCGCGTACGACATCGCACTCACCAAGCCCGGCGAGCCGATCGCCCAGGCCATCCTCAGCGTCGACGACGCCGCGGTGCCGGGCGGAGCGAACATCAGCCTCGCCGCCCACCTCGACGCCGCCGGCAAGCCGAAGATCACGCCGTTCGTCAACGACACCGGCAAGGTCGCCGCCGGCAAGGCCCGGCTGATCGTCCGGCACACCGCCGCCGCCCCGGCGGTGGACGTGCGCGCCGGCGGCACCCCGGTCTTCGAGGACCTCACCAACCCGAACGAGGCCAAGGGCGACGTCGACGCGGGCGCCGTCAAGGCGGACGTGGTGCTCGCCGGCACCGACACCGTGGCGATCGGGCCGGCGGACCTCGACCTCAAGGAGGGCACCGCGACGATCGTGTACGCCATCGGCTCGGCCGAGGCGAAGAACCTCGACGTCGTGGCGCAGACCATCACCGGCCTGCACTCGGCCCCGGCCGGGGTGCCCAGCGGCGACGGCGGCCGGGCCGGCACCGGCGTGGACACCTGGTGGTACGTGCTGACCGGCGCCGGCGCGCTCCTGCTGATCGGCGGCGGCGCGCGGGTCGCCACCGCCCGGACCGGTCGCCGGTGACGGTGCGCCACCGCGGGGCGCTGGCGGCCGTGGCCGCCGGCGTCGCCGCGCTCACCGTCGCGACCGTGGTCGCCTGCGGCTCCCGGCCGGCCGGGAACGTCGGCGCCGACGAGGCGGCGGCCCTGGCCAGCCCCACGCCGGCCCCGTCGGTCACCACCGGCGACGCCGCCTCGGTCCCGGTCGCCCCGGGAAACCTGCCGGCCGGCACGAAGGTCGTCCCGCCGGTACGGCTGGAGATCCCCACGATCGACGTCACCGCCACGGTGAACGCGGTCGGCATCAACGAGCGCACCAATGAGTTCGAGGTGCCGCCCAGCGTCGACCAGATCGGCTGGTACCGGTACGGGCCGGGCCTGGAGACCGACGCCGGCTCGGTGGTCGTCGCCGGCCACGTGGACAGCGCCACGCAGGGCAAGGGCGCCTTCTACCGCCTGCGCGAACTCGACGAGGGCGACACCCTCACCGCGACCGGCAGTGACGGCGAGGCCCGGCGGTACCGGGTCGTCGCCCGGGAGGAGTACGACAAGACCAGGATCCCGCTGGACCGGTACTTCGCCCGCGACGGCAAGCCGCGGCTGACCCTGATCACCTGCGGTGGACCGTTCGACGCGAAGGCCCGCAAGTACCGCGACAACATCGTCGTCACGGCGGTACCCGCCTGATCGGCCGCACGGCGGTGGTGCCCCCGACACGGCGGTGCCCCGCACCTGGCGGGCCCGGCACCGGGCGGGGAGGAGCGCCCTCCCCGCCCGGTGCCGGCGTCCGTGGCCGTCGCACGGGGCCCTCCGGCATCCCGGCCGCCACCGTCCGGTCGTAGGCTGAACGGCGATGGCTTACCTGGATCACGCGGCGACCACTCCGATGCTCGACGAGGCACTGGAGGCGTACGTCGCCACCGCCCGCGAGGTCGGCAACGCGTCCTCACTGCACGCGGCGGGCCGCCGTGCCCGGCGACGGGTCGAGGAGTCGCGGGAGCGGGTGGCCGCCGCGCTCGGCGCCCGGCCCTCCGAGGTCGTCTTCACCGGCGGCGGGACCGAGAGCGACAACCTCGCGGTGAAGGGCATCTTCTGGGCTCGCCGGTCCGTCGACCCCCGGCGGGACCGGGTGGTCTCCAGCGCCGTCGAGCACCACGCCGTGCTCGACGTGGTGGACTGGCTCGTCGACCACGAGGGGGCCGGCGTGGGCTGGCTCTCCGTCGACGCCGCCGGCCGGCTCAGCCCCGACGAGCTGCGCGCCGAGCTGGCCGCCCACGGCGACCGGGTCGCGGTGGTGACCGCGATGTGGGCCAACAACGAGGTCGGCACCGTGCAGCCGGTCGCCGAGCTGGCCGCGGTCGCCGCCGAGCACGGGGTGCCGTTCCACACCGACGCGATCCAGGCGGTCGGGCAGGTGCCTGTCGACTTCTCCGCCGCCGGGGTCGCCGCGCTTACCGTCACCGGGCACAAGCTCGGCGGTCCCGCCGGGGTCGGCGCCCTGCTGCTCGCCCGCGACGTGTCGGCCACCCCGCTGCTGCACGGCGGCGGCCAGGAGCGCGACGTGCGCTCCGGCACCCTCGACACCGCAGGCATCGTGGCCTTCGCGGTCGCGGTGGAGGCGGCGGTCAAGGGCCAGCAGGAGTACGCGACCCGCGTCGCCGCGCTCCGCGACGACCTGGTGGAGCGGGTCCGGCACGCGGTGCCCGAGGTCGTCTTCAACGGCGACCCGACCGACCGGCTGCCGGGCAACGCGCACTTCTCCTTCCCGGGCTGCGAGGGCGACGCCCTGCTGCTCCTGCTCGACGCGCAGGGCATCGCCTGTTCGACCGGCTCCGCCTGCTCCGCCGGGGTGGCCCAGCCCTCACACGTGTTGCTCGCCATGGGCGCCGACGACGACCGCGCCCGCTCCTCGCTGCGCTTCACCCTCGGCCACACCAGCACTCCCGCCGACGTCGACGCCCTGATCGCCGCCCTCCCGGCCGCCGTCGAGCGCGCCCGCCGCGCCGCCGCCCTCCGCACCCCCCGCTGACCCCCCACCCCCCACCCACCTCCCTCCCACCTCCCTCCCACCCCCGCCCCGTGCCCGCCCACCCGTGGGCCGATCATGCAGTTGTGGCGCCCGAATCATGACCTTTAGCGGCATTCGCCCACCACCACAACTCCATGATCGACGAGGCGGGTGGGCGGACGGGAGGACGGGGCGGGGGCGGAGAGCGGGGTGGGAGAGAGGTGGGTGGACGGGGTGGGTGGGCGGGGGTGGGGCGGGGATAGGGTCGGTGGGGTGAAGGGAGTGAGCCGGTGAGGGTGTTGGCGGCGATGTCGGGCGGGGTCGACTCGGCGGTCGCGGCGGCGCGGGCCGTCGAAGCGGGACACGACGTGACCGGCGTGCACCTGGCGCTGGCCCGCAACCCGCAGACCTATCGCACGGGCGCGCGCGGCTGCTGCACGCTGGAGGACTCCCGGGACGCCCGGCGGGCCGCCGACGTCATCGGCATCCCGTTCTACGTCTGGGACATGGCCGACCGCTTCCACGCCGACGTGGTGGACGACTTCGTCGCGGAGTACGCGGCCGGTCGTACGCCCAATCCGTGCCTGCGCTGCAACGAGAAGATCAAGTTTGCCGCGGTGCTGGACCGGGCCGTGGCCCTGGGCTTCGACGCCGTGGTCACCGGCCACCATGCCCGGCTCGGCGCGGACGGCCTGCTGCGCCGCAGCGTCGACCTGCCCAAGGACCAGTCGTACGTGCTGGCGGTGCTCACCCGCGAGCAGTTGGATCGGTCGATCTTCCCGCTCGGCGACTCGACGAAGGCGCAGGTCCGCGAGGAGGCCGCGCGGCGCGGGCTGGCGGTGGCCGACAAGCCGGACTCGCACGACATCTGCTTCATCGCCGACGGGGACACCCGCGGCTTCCTCGCCGAGCGGCTCGGCGAGGCGCCCGGCGAGGTGGTGGACGCCGCCACCGGCGCGGTGGTCGGCAGCCACACCGGCGCGTACGCGTACACGGTCGGGCAGCGGCGTGGCCTGCACCTGGACCGCCCGGCGCCGGACGGCCGGCCCCGCTACGTGCTCTCCATCACGCCGAAGACCAACACCGTGACCGTGGGCCCGGCCGAGGCGCTGGAGGTCTCCCGGGTGCGCGCCGAGCGTCCGGTGTGGACGGGCGGCCCGCGCCCCGACGCGCCGCTGGAGTGCGAGGTGCAGCTGCGGGCGCACGGGGACGTGGTGCCGGCGACGGTCGAGCTGACCGCCGACGGGCTGCGCGCCGAGCTGCGCCGCCCCGTCCGTGGGGTGGCCGCCGGCCAGGCCGTCGTGGCGTACCGGCCGGACCCGGCCGGCGACGTCGTGCTCGGCTCCGCCACCATCGCCGGCTGACCCGGGACCGGGAGCGTGCGTCCGGCGCGCGCGTCGACAGGTCGCCCCCGTCCGGTCCCGGGCGGCCGGGCGGCGGGCGTCCGCGTACCGGATAGTCTTCGGCAGTGACAGATCAGGTGTGGCCCTGGCCGGCCGGCGCGGCGACCGGCATCGGTTCGCTTCCCGGCACCGACATCGCCGAGGCGCAGCGGATCGTCCTCGGTGAGCTTCCCGCCCTGCCCCACCTGCCGGAGCTGCCGGGCCGGGGCCCCGGCGCCGACCTCGTCGGCCGGACCGGCGGCCTGCTGGTCGAGTTGCCGGTGGAGCTGTACGCCGCCCGCTGGCGTATCGCGCCGCGCCCGGGACGGGACGTGCGCCGCGCCCGCGACCTGATGGAACGCGACCTCGACCAGCTCGCCGAGCAGGCCGAGGAGTACGCGGGGCCGGTCAAGATCCAGGTCGGCGGCCCGTTGACCCTGGCCGCGGCCCTGGAACTGCCGATCGGCGGCCGGATGCTGCGCGACCCCGGGGCGGTCCGGGACCTCACCAACTCGCTCGCCGAAGGGCTGCGCGGGCACGTGGCGGCGGTCGCCCGCCGGCTGCCGCGCGCCACCGTGCTGCTCCAGCTCGACGAGCCGTCGCTGCCGACGGTGCTCGCCGGGCGGGTGCCCACCGAGAGCGGGCTCGGCGCGTACCGGGCCGTGGATCCGAGCGTCGCCGCGTCGCTGCTGCGCACGGTCGTCGAGGCGGCCGGGGTGCCGACCGTGGTGCACTGCTGCGCGCCGGACGTGCCGCTGGAGCTGATCCGCTCGACCGGCGCCGTCGGCGTCGCCCTCGACCTCGGCCTGGTCACCGACCTGGACCCGCTGGGCGAGGCGATCGACGCGGGGCTCGGGCTGCTGGCCGGCGCCGTGCCCACCGGGCCGTCGTCCGCCGGTCGCGCGCCGACCTCGGCGCAGGTCGCCGATCGCGTACGCCAGCTCTGGGACCGCCTCGGGTTCCCCCGCCGGCAGCTCGCCGAGCAGGTCGTGGTGACCCCGGCCTGCGGCCTCGCCAACGCCACCGGGCAGTACGCGCGCGCGGTGCTCGCCGCCTGCCGGGACGCGGGTCGGCGGCTCGCCGAGGAGTGACGTTTGCCGTCGTACGGGCGGGGCAGGAAGGCCGACATGATCGGACAACTGCGCACCGTGGTCATCGACTGCCCCGACCCCCGGGCCCTGGCCGGTTTCTACTCGGAGCTGCTGGGCCTGCCCCTCGACGGCGACGCCAGCGACGACGGCTGGGTCGTGATCGCCGGATCGGGGCACCGGCTCGCCTTCCAGAAGGCGCCCGACCTGCGCCCGCCGACGTGGCCCGATCCGGAGCGCCCGCAGCAGTTCCACCTGGACGTGCAGGTGGCGGACGTGGAGGCGGCCGAGAAGCGGGTGCTGGCGCTCGGCGCGCGGCGGCTGCCCGGCGAGGGCGACGACTTCCGGGTCTACGCGGACCCGGCCGGTCACCCCTTCTGCCTGGTCTTCTCCGACTGACCCGGACCGTCACGCTCCGGGCGGTCCCGCACGCCCTCGCGGCCGGGTGGCGGGTGCCGGCGACGGCGTCGAGTGGTGCGGGTTGCGGACGGGCGGCATGATCGCGGGAATGATCGACACCTCGCTCCGGCGGGCCGCCGGCTCCCTCTTCGGCCTCGCCTACGGTGACGCGCTGGGCAAGCCGACCGAGTTCCTCACGGTCGCCGAGATCGTTCGCCGCTACGGGCCGGCCGGCCCGCGCGACCTCGCCGGCGATCCGGCGCTGGTGACCGACGACACGCAGATGGCGCTGGCGGTCGGCTGGGCGCTGCACGACGCGCCGGCGCCGACCCCGGAGGCGGTCGAGCCGCTGCTGCGGAGGCGTTTCCTCGACTGGGCGGCCAGCCCGGAGAACAACCGGGCGCCGGGCATGACCTGCCTGCGGGCCTGCGCCGAACTGGAGCGCGGGGTGCGCTGGCAGGAGGCGACGGTGGCCGGCTCGAAGGGCTGCGGGGCCAACATGCGGGTCACCCCGGTCGGCCTGGTCGACGTCGACCTCGACACCCTCGCCGGGCTGGCCCAGCTCCAGGCGGGGCTGACCCACGGCCACCCGACCGGCCTCGCGGCCAGCGAGCTGACCGCGTACGCGGTGCGGCTGCTGCGCGACGGCGCGGCGCTGGCGGAACTGCCCCGGCTGCTCGTCGACCGGGCCCGCGACCAGCGGCGGGTCTACCGCGCCGACTGGCTGGGCGACCTGTGGCAGCGCCCCGGCGTGGACGCGCCGGAGGACTTCATCGCCCGGGGCTGGGACGAGTGCCTCGCGGTCCTCGGCCGCCTCGACGCCGCGCTCGCCGGCCCGGACGACGGCGGGGACCCGTGCCGGCACACCGGCGAGGGCTGGATCGCCGAGGAGGCGCTGGCCACGGCCCTGCTCTGCGCGATCCGGCACGCCGACGACCCGGTGGCGGCGCTGGCCCGGGGCGCCACCACCGCTGGCGACTCCGACTCGATCGCCGCGCTGGCCGGCGCCTTCGTCGGCACCGCGCTGGGCATGGCGGCCTGGCCCGCCCCGTGGGCCGCCCGCATCGAGTACGCCGACCAGCTCACCACCCTGGCCCGGGCCTGGGACTGACCCGCGACGCTTCCCGGGCGGGCGGCATCGGCGGTGCGGCCGGCCCGGGACGGCGGGCCGCCACCGTCGCCGGCGGCCACGCTCCAACCGGGTCAGGCACTTGGCACGGGTCGCTCCGGCGCGATCAGGTGCACGGCACGGTCGCCCGCTCCGCCGCGCGTCAGGCGCCCGGCAGGTGGGGGAGGCGGCGGATGCGCCGCCACAGCGCGGGGTCGCAGTCGCCGGCACGGCGGGAGAAGCCGGCGAGCGGGACGTGCGCCGGCTCGGCCAGGTCGACGAAGCTGTCGTGGTCGGCGTCGGGATCCCACTCACGGGTCGGGATGCGGACGTGGTCGTCCCGGGCGCTCTTGTCCTGACTGGTGATCTTCAGGACGTCGGCGCCCCCGTCGTCGGCCCGCAGCACCAGGCAGGGCCGCACCTTCGAGCCGGTGCCGTCGGCGTACGGCACGTCGGCCCACCAGATCTCGCCGGGACGCGGCGCCCCGGCGGGGGACCGCTCGGCGGTACGCGGTCGGGGCGGCGCGGTGGACCGGCCGGGACCGCCCGACGGCTTCCGGCGGCCGGGCCGGGTGCCCGGTCGACGGGGCGGACGCGGAGCGGCGTCACGGCCGCCCCGCCGCCGGTCGTTCCACGCCCAGCCGGCGGCCACGGCCAGCACGATCACCGCCGCCCAGAGCAGCCATTCCGGCATCCGTACCCCCGCCTGGTCAGTGGGCGCGGCGCGGACGCCGCGGGTTCGACGGCGGAGCGGATCCGCCCCCGCGGCCCCGCCGTCCGGCGATCCTCGCACGGCCGGGGCCCCCGCGCCGGTCGGGCGCGACGGGCGGCCGGCGGATTGTCCCACCGGACCGATACGGTGCCGAGGTAGCGGAATCACGGGAGGTCGCACGGTGTCCGAGGAAACCATCGCCCAGCAGGTCACTCCGGCACAGGAGGCGGCCGCCGGCGCCGAACCGACCCCCGAGGCCCGGGAACGGCACGCCACGCTCAGCCAGGAGCTGACGGAACACCAGTACCGCTACTACGTGCTGGACGCGCCGACCATCCCCGACGCCGAGTTCGACCGGCAGTTGCGGGAGCTGGAGGCGCTGGAGGAGCAGTTCCCGGCGCTGCGGACCCCCGAGTCGCCGACGCAGCGGGTCGGCGGCACCTTCTCCACCGACTTCACCCCCGTCGCCCACGCCGAGCGGATGCTCTCGCTCGACAACGCCTTCGCCGACGAGGAGCTGGCTGCCTGGGCCGAGCGGGTCGAGCGCGACGCGGGCGGGTCGGTGCCCTACCTGTGCGAGCTGAAGGTCGACGGGCTCGCCATCAACCTCACCTACGAGCGCGGGCGGCTGGTCCGGGCGGCGACCCGGGGCGACGGCCGCACCGGCGAGGACGTCACCGCCAACGTGCGCAGCATCCGCGACGTGCCGGGCCAGCTCGCCACGTCGGCCGAGTTCGGCGACGTGCCCGAGTTCGTCGAGGTCCGGGGCGAGATCTACTTCCCGGTGGCGGCCTTCGCCGACCTCAACGCCGGGCTGGTCGAGCAGGGCAAGCCGCCGTTCGCCAACCCGCGCAACGCCGCCGCCGGCAGCCTGCGCCAGAAGGACCCGCGGATCACCGCCTCCCGGCCACTGCGCCTGGTGGTGCACGGCATCGGCGCCCGCCGCGGCTTCCAGCCGGTCACGCAGTCCGAGTCCTACGCGGCGTTGAAGGCGTGGGGGCTGCCGACCAGTGACCGCTGGCGGGTGGTGCCCGACCTGGCCGGTGTCGCGGAATACATCGCCCACTACGCCGAGCACCGGCACGACGTCGAGCACGAGATCGACGGCGTGGTGGTCAAGGTCGACCCGGTCTCCATCCAGGGCCGGCTCGGCTCGACCAGCCGGGCGCCGCGCTGGGCGATCGCCTTCAAATATCCGCCGGAGGAGGTGAACACGAAGCTGCTCGACATCGACGTCGAGGTCGGGCGCACGGGCCGGGTCACGCCGCGCGCCGTCCTCCAGCCGGTCAAGGTGGCCGGCTCCACCGTCGCCTACGCCACCCTGCACAACGCCCGGGAGGTCGAACGCAAGGGCGTCCTGATCGGCGACACCGTGGTGCTGCGCAAGGCCGGCGACGTGATCCCCGAGGTGCTCGGCCCGGTGGTGGACCTGCGTCCCGCCGACGCCCGGCCGTTCGTCATGCCCACCACCTGCCCGGCCTGCGGCACGCCGCTCGCGCCGGCGAAGGAGGCGGACGTCGACATCCGCTGCCCCAACTCGCGCACCTGCCCCGGTCAGCTGCGCGAGCGGGTCTACCACCTCGCCGGCCGCAAGGTGTTCGACATCGAGGCGCTCGGCTACAAGGGCGCTGCGGCGCTGCTCGACGCGCAGGTCATCACCGACGAGGGCGACCTGTTCTCGTTGGACGAGAAGCAGCTCGCGCGCTCGCCCTTCTTCGTCAACAAGGACGGCACGCTCGGCAGCAACGCCGTCAAGCTGCTCGACAACCTGGCCGTGGCCAGGGAACGCGACCTGTGGCGGGTGCTGGTGGGCCTGTCCATCCGGCACGTCGGCCCCACCGCCGCGCAGGCGCTCGCCCGGCACTTCCGCTCCGTCGAGGCGATCGACCGGGCCGGCGAGGAGGAGCTCTCCTCGGTCGACGGCGTCGGGCCGACGATCGCGGCGAGCATCCGGGAGTGGTTTGCCGTGGACTGGCACCGCGAGGTGGTCCGCAAGTGGCGCGAGGCCGGCGTACGGATGGCGGAGGAGGCGGTCGACGAGGGGCCGCGGCCCCTGGAGGGGCTCACCGTCGTGGTGACCGGCACGCTGCCCGGGTTCAGCCGCGACCAGGCGTCCGAGGCGATCCAGAGCCGGGGCGGCAAGGTCAGCGGGTCCGTCTCCAAGAAGACGTCATTCGTCGTGGTGGGCGAGAATCCCGGCTCGAAGGCCGACAAGGCGGCCAGCCTGAAGGTGCCGGTCCTGGACGAGGACGGCTTCCGGGTGCTGCTCGACGCCGGCCCGGAGGCCGCCCGGGAGGTCGCCCGCACCGAGGAGTGACGACCGGGCGGTGGCGGCCACCGACCCGGCGGGGCAGGCACGACGGGCTCGACTGGCCGGGCCGCGACGGCGGGAGGCGCCCGGTCGAGATACCAACTTAATTACGACTACGACCGATTCGCGACTGTCGTGCCGGGCATTACGACACGGAGGGCGTTTCATTGGTGGCACGGCGTGCGACCGGTCACGCCCGTGGACCGAGCCCTCGGGAGGTGTGATGGAGTCCGCGGACTCGCGAAACTCCGTTCCGCCTGGCCGGGCACGCCCGTTCTTCGCCTTCGTCTGGTCGGTGACCGCGCTGGCGGCGGTGCTCTGCGTACGCCCGCTGCTCGACCTCCCGGCCGAACTGCCGCGGCTGCCTGTGGCGTTCTGGGTGATGGCGGCCCTGGCCGTCGGCTGTGACGCGCGCCCGTTCGTCCCGCCCGGGCGCCGGCAGACCTCTGCGGTCTTCCCGTCCACCTGCTTCACCTTCGCCATCCTGCTCGGCTGGGGGTTCGGCCCGGCGGTCCTGGTGCAGGCGGTGGCAGTCGTCGTCTCCGGCTGGCGGATGGGCTACGCCCCGTGGCGGACCGCCTTCAACGCCGCCCAGTACGCGGCAGCCCTGGGCGCCGCGTACGCGGTCACCTGGCTGGGGCCCGGGAGCATCTTCGACGGCGGCCGGCTGCGCGGCACGGACGTGCTGGCGGTGGGCGGCGCGACGGTGGCCTGGTTCGCCGTCAACTACGCGCTGGTCAGCGCGGCCGTCCGGCTGCGCTTCGGCGACCGGTGGTGGCCCAGCCTGCGGCAGGGGCTGGGCTTCGAGCTGCTCTCCACCGGCTCGTTACTGCTGCTCGCTCCGGTGCTGGTCGCGGCGGCGCGGGCCAGCGCGGCGCTGATCCCGCTGGTGCTGGTGCCGCTGTTCGCCGTCTACCGGATGGCCCGGCTCAGCGTCGAGCAGCAGCAGCTCGCCTCCCTGGACCCGCTCACCGGCCTGCCCAACCGCAAGGCGCTGCTGGCCGAGGTCGGCGAGCAGGTGCACGTGCACTCCGAACGGGCGGCCCGCGGCGAGCCCGCCGCCCGGCTGGCCCTGCTCCTGATCGACCTCGACCGCTTCAAGAACGTCAACGACGCGCTCGGGCACGCGGTAGGGGACCGGCTGCTGGTCGAGGTGAGCGCGCGGCTGACCGACGTGGTCGGCGAGGGCATGGTCGCCCGGCTGGGCGGGGACGAGTTCGCCATCGTGATGACCGGCCTGGCCGACGTCGACGACGCGCGGGAGCTCGCCGGCCGGGTGGTCCGGGCGCTGGCCGAGCCGGTGTCGCTGGACGGGTTGCCGCTCGACGTGGGCGGCTCGATCGGCATCGCGCTCTTCCCGGAGCACGGCGAGGACTTCGCGACCCTGATGCGCCACGCCGACGTGGCGATGTACGACGCCAAGCACCGCAACGACACCGTGGCGGTCTACGCGGCCGAGTCCGACCACAACTCCGCGGAGCGGCTCGGCCTGCTCGCGGACCTGCGCCGGGTGCTGGAGGCGGGCCGTCCCGAGACCGCCCCGCCCGCCGGGGACGGTGCCGGCGCCCCGGGCGACGGGGCGGTGGCCGTCCCGGCGGGACCGACGCCGGCCGGCCGGCTGCCGGGTGACGGGCGGGCCGGCGGCGCGCGGGGCGGGGACGGGGCCGAACTCCCGGCCGACGTCGCCGGCCTCACGCCCGGCTCGGGCCTCGCGTCCGGCTCGGGCCTCGCGTCCGGCGCCGACCTCGCGTCCGGCGCCGACCTCACGCCTGGCTCCGGCCTCACGTCCGGCTCCGGCCGCTGGCGGCTGCGCCGCCGCCGGGAGCGGCCCGGTCCGCCGCCCGGCGACGAGCTGATCAACCGGATCGTGACCGCCGCGGACCCGATCCGCCGCCGGACGATGGCGGCGGGGGAGACCGGCCCCGACCGGGGCGACGGTCCCGGCCGCCGCAACGGCGCCGGGCAACCCGGTGGGCGGGGCGGCGCGGTCGTACGCCGGCAGGGGCCGCCCGTCGACGACGGCGCGGGGGATCGCGGCGGCGACCGGGCCCCGACGGGCCGGCGCGGTGCCCGGCACGACGCGGCCGGCCGGCGGGACGCGGACACCGCTGCGGTCGTCGACGCGGGCGAGATCACCATGTACTACCAGCCGCAGGTCGCCATCGCGACCGGCGAGGTGGTCGGCGTGGAGGCGCTGCTGCGCTGGCGGCACCCCCGCCGGGGGATGGTGGACCCGGAGGAGCTGATCCGGGTCGCCGAGCAGAGCGCGGTGATGCGGCTGCTCACCCGCCGGGTGGTGGACGACGTGGTGGAACAGCTCGCCAAGTGGTCGGCCGCCGGGATGGGCCTGCCGGCGGCGCTCAACGTCAGCGTGCGGGACCTGCACACCGGGGAGATCGCCGACCAGATCGCCGACCGGCTCGCCCGCTACGGCGTGCCGCCGCAGCGGCTGCAACTGGAGATCACCGAGGGCGCCCTGATGGCCGACCCGCGTCGGGTGCTGGCCACCATCACCCGACTGCACCGGATCGGCGTGGGCATCTCGCTGGACGACTTCGGCACCGGCTACTCCTCCCTCCAGCACCTGCGGCGGCTGCCGCTGTCCGAGGTGAAGGTGGACCGTTCCTTCGTGCTGGGGATGGTCGAGGACGCCGACGACGCGGCGATCGTCAAGTCGACGATCGAGCTGGCGAAGGCGCTCGGGTTGCGGGTGGTCGCCGAGGGTGTCGAGGACGAGCGCACCTGGCGCATGCTGCACGCGGCGGGCTGTGACGCGGCACAGGGCTGGTTCTACGCCCGCCCGATGCCGGCCGAGGAGCTGGTCGGCTGGCTGGCCCGCTACCGGCCGGTCCGCCCGACGCCCAGCCCCGACGCGGAGATCCCCCGCCGGCACGCCCGCTGAGCCACCCGCCCCGCGCGGCGCGGCCGTCGGCACACGAGGCCCCGCCGCGCCGGAGGGGGAGTCGGGGACGCGCCGCCGGGGCGGAACAATAGACTCGCTCCGGTCACCGCGCGTCACGCATCTCGGCCGCGCGGCCGACACCCGGTCCGACCCGCAGCACCGTCACGAAGGGGGCACCGATGGCCGCCATCTCCCGCGAGGAGGTCGCGCACCTGGCGCGACTGTCGCGGCTAGCCGTCACGGAGGAGGAGCTGGACACCTTCGCCGGCCAGCTCGACGTGATCCTCCAGGCGGTCGCGCAGGTCGGCGAGGTCACCGCGGCGGACATCCCGCCGACGTCGCACTCGGTGCCGCTGACCAACGTCCTGCGCGACGACGTCGTGGTGCCCGGGTTGACCCCGCAGGAGGCGCTGTCGGGTGCGCCCGACGCCGAGGAGCAGCGGTTCCGCGTACCGCGGATCCTGGACGAGGATGTGGCGTCATGAGCGAGCGCAGCGAGCGAATCATCAGGCTCAGTGTGATGGTGCCTCATGGCGGCACGGAGCGAAGCGGAGTGGCGTCATGAGCGATCTGATCAGACTGACCGCGACGGAGATCGCCGGGCTCGTCGCCTCCGGTGAGGCCTCCGCCGTCGAGGTGACCCGGGCGCACCTGGACCGGATCGCCGCCGTCGACGACCGGGTGAACGCGTTCCTGCACGTCGACTCCGAGGGCGCGCTCGCCGCCGCCGCCGAGGTCGACGCCCGCCGCGCCGCCGGCGAGGAGCTGGGTCCGCTGGCCGGCGTGCCGGTCGCCGTCAAGGACGTGCTGACCACCAAGGGCGTGCCGACCACCGTCGGGTCGAAGATCCTGGAGGGCTGGCGCCCGCCGTACGACTCGACGATCGTGCAGCGGCTGCGCGCCGCCGGCACGGTGATGCTCGGCAAGACCAACATGGACGAGTTCGCGATGGGCTCCTCCACGGAGTACTCGGCGTACGGGCCGACGCACAACCCGTGGGACCTGAGCCGCATCCCGGGCGGCTCGGGTGGCGGCAGCTCCGCGGCGCTGGCCGCGTACGAGGCGCCGCTGGCGATCGGCTCCGACACCGGCGGCTCGATCCGCCAGCCCGGCGCGGTCACCGGCACCGTCGGCGCGAAGCCCACCTACGGCGGCACCTCCCGCTACGGCCTGGTGGCGTTCTCGTCCTCCCTGGACACCCCCGGCCCCTGCGCCCGTACGGTGCTGGACGCCGCGCTGCTGCACGAGGTGATCGGCGGGCACGACCCGCGCGACTCCACCTCTATCCCGCAGCCCGTGCCGGACGTGGTGGCCGCCGCCAGGCTCGGCGCGACCGGCGACCTGACGGGCGTGAAGCTCGGCATCGTCACCGAGTTCGCCGCCGAGGGCGCCGAGCCGGGCGTGACGGCGGCGTTCCGCGAGTCGGTCGACGCGCTGGCCAAGCTGGGCGCCGAGATCGTCGAGGTGTCCTGCCCCCACTTCCGCTACGCGCTGCCGGCGTACTACCTGATCGCCCCGAGCGAGGCCTCCTCCAACCTGGCCCGGTTCGACGGCGTCCGCTTCGGCCTGCGGGTCGGCGACGACGGCAACCGGTCGCTGGAGGAGGTCATGTCGCTGACCCGGGAGGCCGGCTTCGGCGCCGAGGTCAAGCGCCGGATCATGATCGGGACGTACGCGCTCTCGTCGGGCTACTACGACGCCTACTACGGGCAGGCGCAGAAGGTCCGTACCCTCATCACCCGGGACTTCACCTCGGCGTTCGAGCAGGTCGACGCGCTGATCTCGCCGACCACCCCGTTCGTGGCGTTCCCGCTCGGGGCGCGCACCGCCGACCCCTACCAGATGTACCTGGCCGACCTGTTCACCATCCCGACGAACCTGTACGGCGGGCCGGGCATCTCGGTGCCGTGCGGGCTCTCCGACGGGCTGCCGGTCGGCTTCCAGATCATGGCCCCGACGATGGCCGACGACCGGATGTACCGGGTCGCCGCCGCGCTGGAGAGCGCCGTCGGCACGTTCACCCCACCGGCACTGTGAGGCAGGAGCTCAGATGACGACGACACTGCCCGCGTACGACGAGGTCGTCGCGCGCTACGAACCGGTGATCGGCCTGGAGACCCACGTCGAGCTGGGCACGAACACCAAGATGTTCTGCGGCTGCCCGACCGACTTCGGCGGCGAGCCGAACACCCGGGTCTGCCCGGTCTGCCTGGGCCTGCCCGGCTCGCTGCCGGTCGCCAACCGGGCCGCCATCGAGGCGACGATCCGGATCGGCCTGGCGCTGAACTGCTCGATCGCCGAGTGGTGCCGCTTCGCGCGGAAGAACTACTTCTACCCGGACATGCCGAAGGACTTCCAGATCAGCCAGTACGACGAGCCGCTGTGCTTCGAGGGCTACCTGGACGTCGAGGTCAACGGCGAGCTGGTGCGCATCGGCATCGAGCGGGTGCACCTGGAGGAGGACACCGGCAAGACGCTGCACGTCGGCGGCGCCACCGGTCGCATCCACGGCGCCACCGAGTCGCTCGTCGACTACAACCGGGCCGGCATCCCGCTGGTGGAGATCGTCACCAAGCCGGTCCCCGGCACCGGTGCGCTCGCCCCCGAGGTGGCCCGCGCGTACGTCACCGAGCTGCGCGACGTGATCCGCTCGCTGGGCGTCTCCGACGTGCGGATGGAGGAGGGGTCGCTGCGCTGCGACGTGAACACCTCCCTCAACCTGCCCGGTGAGGAGTGGGGCACCCGGACGGAGACCAAGAACGTCAACTCGCTGCGGTCGGTCGAGCGGGCGGTCCGCTCGGAGATCATCCGGCAGGCGTCCGTGCTCGACGCCGGTGGCCGGATCACTCAGGAGACCCGGCACTTCCACGAGGACACCGGCGACACCACGCCGGGCCGCTCCAAGGAGACCGCGACCGACTACCGGTACTTCCCGGAGCCCGACCTGGTGCCGCTGGCGCCGGACACCGCCTGGGTCGCCGAGCTGAAGGCCGCCCTGCCCGAGCTGCCCCGGCTGCACCGCCGGCGGCTCCAGGAGCAGTGGGGCCTCTCCGACGCGGACATGCAGTCGGTGCTCAACGCGGGTGCCGTGGAGCTGATCGAGGCCACGGTCGCCGCCGGCACCACCCCGGCCGCCGCCCGTAAGTGGTGGCTGGGCGAGCTGTCGCGGCGGGCCAACGAGACCGGCGCGGAGCTGGCCGACATCGGGGCCACCCCGAGCCAGGTCGCCGAACTCCAGGGCCTGGTCGACGCCGGCAAGCTCAACGACAAGCTGGCCCGCACCGTCCTGGAGGGCGTGGTGGCCGGCGAGGGCTCGCCGACGCAGATCATGACCAACCGGGGCCTGGAGGTCGTCTCCGACACGGGCGCGCTCACCGCCGCCGTGGACGAGGCGATCGCCGCCAACCCGGACATCGCCGAGAAGATCCGCAGCGGCAAGGTCGCCGCGGCGGGAGCCCTGGTCGGCGCGGTCATGAAGACCACCCGCGGCCAGGCCGACGCCAAGACCGTCCGCGAGCTGATCCTGGAGCGCCTCTCCGCCTGACCGGTAAGGGAGGGCACCTTCCTAACGTTTTCTGTACAGGAAGGTGCCCTTCCTGACAACCTGAGCCGCCGCGTGCGTCCGTCGTGCGCGGCGGCTGTGCACGCCGCGCAGCCCCCCGCCCCCGACCGGCCGTCAACGGTGACTGCCGGACCCCTGGAGTCGACCGTGAACCGTACCGACCTCGACGTCCTCGACGAGATCCAGCAGCGGGTGCTCTGGCTCGCGACCCGGATCGTGGACGCGGCCAACCACGACCGGGACACCGGCGACGGGGTGAAGGTCGGCGGGCACCAGGCGTCCAGCGCCTCGCTGGTCACCGCCATGACGGCGCTGTGGTTCGCGCACCTCGACGCCGAGGACCGGGTGGCGGTCAAGCCGCACGCCTCGCCGGTCTTCCACGCCATCCAGTACCTGCTGGGCAACCTCGACCGCTCCTACCTGACGAGGCTGCGCGCCCGGGGCGGGCTCCAGTCGTACCCGTCGCGGACCAAGGACCCCGACGAGGTCGACTTCTCCACCGGCTCCGTCGGGCTCGGCGCGGCGGCGCCGCTCTTCGCCGCCGCGACCCGCCGCTACGTCGACGCGCACTTCGGCGCCCGCCCGCACTCCCGGTTCGTCGCGCTGATCGGCGACGCCGAGCTGGACGAGGGCAACATCTGGGAGGCCGTCGCCGACCCGGCCACCACCGGCCTGGGCAACGTGACGTGGCTGGTCGACTTCAACCGGCAGTCGCTGGACCGGGTGGTGCCCGGGGTGCGGATCAACCAGTGGCGGGGCCAGTTCGAGGCCGCCGGCTGGCACGTGGTGGAGGTCAAGTACGGCCGCCGGCTCGCCGAGGCGTACGCCCGGCCGGGCGGCGAGGCGCTGCGCGACTGGATCGACGCGATGCCCAACGAGCAGTACCAGTCGCTGTTCGGGCTCACCGGCGCGGCGCTGCGCAAGCAGTTCCTCGACGGCGCGCCCGACGGCATCGGGGCGTTCATCGCCGACGTCGGCGACGACGAGCTGGGGCCGCTCGTCACCGACCTGGGCGGGCACGACATGGCGGCGATGCTCGACGCGTACGCCCAGTGCGACGCGGTCACCGACCGGCCCAGCGTGGTCTTCGCGTACACCGTGAAGGGGTGGGGTCTGCCGATCGCCGGCAATCCGCGCAACCACTCGGCGCTGCTCACCGCCGAGCAGGTCGACGCGCTGCGCGCCGCGCACGGGCTGACGCGCGAGACCGAGTGGGACCGCCTGGACCCGGCGTCGGAGGCCGGCATCCGGGCCGGCGCGCGCCGGGAGGCGCTGTCCCGGGCGCCGCGCGAGCGGGCGCTGGGCGTCACCGTCCCGGACACGACGCGGGTACGCGCGAACAAGCCGATCTCGACGCAGGAGGTCTTCGGTCGGGTGCTGGTCGAGCTGGCCCGCAACCCGGAGGTGGGCCGCTATCTGGTGACCACCGCGCCGGACGTGGCGACCTCCACCAACCTGGCCGGGTTCATCAACAAGACCGGCGTCTTCGCCCCGACCGAGCAGCGTTCCTGGACCGAGGACCGGATGCTGCGCTGGACGGAGAGCCCCGCCGGGCAGCACATCGAGCTGGGCATCTCGGAGATGAACCTGTTCCTGCTGCTCGGGCAGCTCGGCCTCGCCTGGGACCTGTCGGCGCAGCCGCTGCTGCCGGTCGGCACGGTCTACGACCCGTTCGTGCTGCGTGGCCTGGACGCGTTCCTCTACGGCACCTACGCCGGCTCCCGGTTCGTGGTCGCCGGCACCCCGTCGGGCATCACGCTCGCCCCGGAGGGCGGCGCCCACCAGTCGACCATCACCGCCTCGGTGGGCCTGGAGCTGCCCGGGGTGACGTTCCTCGAACCCGCGTACGCAGCCACCCTGGACTGGCTGCTCTGCGACGCCCTGGGCCAGATCGCCGGCGGGGCCGCCCCGTCGACGACCGCCGCTCCGGCCGAGGACGGGGCGTACTACTTCCGGCTCAGCACCCGCCCGATCGACCAGGCGCCCTTCGAGGCGGCGCGGGCCCGGCTCGGCGACGCGGTGCTGCGCCGGCAGGCGGTCGCCGGGGCGTACCGGCTGGTGGACGCCCACGAGGCGTACCCGCACCTGGCCGAGGCCCCGGTGGTGCAGCTCGCCGCCTCCGGCGCGGTGCTGCCCGAGGTGCTCGCTGCGGCGGCGGAACTGGCCGAGGAGGGCATCGCCGCGCACGTCGTCGACGTCACCTCGCTGGACCGGCTCTACCGGGCCTGGCAGCGCACCCTGCGCCAGGGCGTACGCACGGCCACCGTGCCGAGCGTGCCGGGCGCGCTGCGCTCGGCGTTCGCCGACCGGGTGCCGGTGGTGACGGTGCACGACGCCGCCTCGCACGCCATGGCCTGGCTCGGCTCGGCGCTCGCCGCCCCGGCGGTGCCGCTGGGCGTGGACGAGTTCGGCCAGTCCGGCAGCGTCCACGAGCTGTACGACCTGCACGACCTGCTGCCTGGCAGCATCGTCAACGCCGCCCTCGCGGCCCTGTCCCTGCGCTGACCCTTGTCCTGTCCTGTCCCTGCGCTGATCCTGCGCTGACCCGCAGGAGCCTGTCGCGGCCCGTCACCCGCCGCGCGGGCGTCCGGCACCACGGGGCCTGGTGTGGAGGGTCGTCCGTTACCTCGGCGTGGTCGGCTGGGCTGGGCTGCAAGGTGCCGATGCGGCTGCTGGGCGCGGTTGCGGCTGCGGTGGCCGACGGTGGTCGGCGGCTGCCGTGGTCGGTTGCAATCGGCTGTGGCTGTGGCTGTGGCTGTGGCTGTGCTGTGGCTGTGGGCGGCGCGGGGCGGGCGGCGGGACCCGGGACCCGGGACCCCAGCCTCATGGGTGCGAAACGCTCGTGCCATCGCCGGGCAGCATCAAGGCCTCCTACGGTCATCCGGCGCAGGGGCCAGCCGGAGATTCGAGAGCTGGTTACCGGGAGTGATTCGGGCGCCGTGTGACGGAGTGTGACGGTGAGCGAGAGGCGCGGCAGTGCCTGCTTGCGCCCTTTGCTCTGCAGCCACGGACGCACCAGGCCGCTCACCAGCTGCGCGGCAAATCGCACCCGTCGAGAGCTGACAGGGAACCGTCACGATGAGTCACTGGTGCATCCGTGGCTGCAGAGCAAAGCGTCCGAGGGCATGGTCGTCCCCGAGCGGGTGTCGCTACTTAGGGTGATGGTTGCGGGGTGGGTAGATGAACACCCGCCCGGACTACGTGGACCACTACGCGTACCAGGAGGGTCTGCTGATCTCCTACTGCAGCGTGGTGACGGCCAGAACAACTGCCCGACACTCGGGAACCAACGCCGGACGATCAGGGCAGGGCTGTCGGAGGCCCGGCCGGTCATGCGGGACCATCACACGCGCGGCGTTCAGGGCGTGCCGGGTCTACACAGGCGTGCCGGGTCGACGCGGCGCCGGCAGCCGGTCGGCATGCCGAGGCCAACGGGTCGGAGCCAGCATCTCGAGGCCAGCGGGTGGGGACCAGCGGGGCCGTGGCCAGCGCTCGGGCCAGAGGATGAAGGCCAGCGGGGTCGAGGTCAGCGGGTCGGGGTGGGGGTGACCGGGACGGGAGCACCGGCCTTCGGGTCCTCCACGACGTGCCGCTCCAGGTTCACCTGCGCCTGTCCCGTGCCGCCGACGGTGATGTCGTCGTACGCCTGGAGCAGCTTGTCCTTGTCGAAGTAGAGCACCGTCATCGACAGCGGGGTGGGCTTCTCGCCCTCCAGGCCGCGCAGGCCGGCACCGCCCGTGGACCCCTGCACCATCAGCTGGGTGGGTCCCTTCCCGGGCACCTCGGGCAGCTTCGAGACCTGCCGGTCGTGGGTGTGCCCGGCGAGCACCAGCGGGCACGCGCCCGACAGGGGCCCGGCGGAGGCTGGATCGTGCACCAGCGCGATGTTCACCGGGCGCGGCGAGCTGCGTACGGTGGCCGCGAGCTGGTCGCCGACGCCGATGAGCTGGTCCGCGGTCTGCTGGGTGAGCCCGCTGCCCGCCGGCGAGGTGTTCTTGTCGGGGGTGAAGCGCGGGTCGCCGATGCCGGCGATGGTCAGCCCCGCGACCGTGGTGGTCGTGTTGCTCAGCACGATCGCGTTCGGCTGGCGGGCCACGGCCGCCGCGGTCCGCCCCGAGTCGTGGTTGCCCCGGATGTAGACGTACGGCTTCCTGAGCAGGCCGATCGAGCCGACGTACGAGGCCTCCGGCTCGGAGCCCCAGTCGGTGATGTCCCCGGTGTCGATCACCACGTCGATGCCGAACTGCTCGACGACGGTGCGGATGAGCTGCCAGCCGGTCGGGTTGAGGTGCATGTCGGAGACGTGCAGTACGCGGGTCGTGCCGGGGGCGGGCTCGTAGACCGGCAGCGACGACACGGTGGTGTAGAGCTGGCTGACGTTGCCGACGATGCGCTGGAGCTGCTCGGCGTACCGGGTGTAGTCGTTCGCGATCCGCCGGGCGTCACCGACGATCGCGGGGGCGTTGACCAGCAGCCCCTCGTAGCGCGGCTCCTCGATCGACTCCGGCCGGATGGTGGCCGCGGCGGTGCCGAGGCTGGCGGCGGTGATCACCAGCGCCAGCCCGCCCGCCCAGGCCGCCCGGCGGGTGTCACGGAAGATCAGCAGCGCCAGCAGCAGGGTGACCAGCACCGTCGAGGCCAGCGTCCGCAGGCCGAGGCGCAGCACGCCCTCGCGGACGTCGTCGACCGCCGACTGGCTGGCCCGGTTGATGCTCGCCGGATCGTCGAGCAGCGCCTCCGTGCGGCTCTGGTCCAGCGCGCCCAGCTCCACCGTCAGGTGGGTCGGCCCGTCGTGGCTGTCGAGCAGCAGCGCGCCCAGCGGCGGGATGTCGACGGTGGTGCCGCCGCCCAGCGCCGGCGCGACCGTGAGGTCCGCCTGGAACGGGCCGATGTCGGTGCTGACCCGGCCGCCGGCGAGCACGCCGATCACCACGCCGACCACGGCGACGACGAGGACCGCCAGGGTCCACCCGGTCGCGCGCAGGGCTCGCCGACCGGTCCGGTCGGCGCCACCCCGCCGGAGCGCCGGGCGCGGGGCAGGACCGGTCGCCGGGGCGTCCTCGCCCCGGTTCGCGTGCTGTTCGTTCTCCTGGCCGTCCATGGTGAGATTCTGACCTGCCCACTGAAGGATCTTGGGAAACCCGGACGAGCCGGTGCGTCAGCTCCGGCCGGCCCCGCCGCCCGCGAAGACCAGCCGCAGCAGCCGGTCGTCCTCGGGTTGCGGCTGGCCCCGCCCGTCGTGGTTGGAGGTGCTCACCCAGATCGAGCCGTCGGGAGCGGCGGCCACGGCACGCAGCCGCCCGAAGCGGTCGGTCAGCAGCTCGCGCGGCTGGCCGAGCACGGTGCCGGTGTCGGTAAGCTCGACCAGCCAGAGTCGCTCGCCGCGCAGGCACGCGGTGACGAGCAGCCGGTCCACGGCGGTGAGCCCGGAGCAGGACGCGTCCGACGTCGGCCACTGGGCGACGGGGTTGACGAAGCGCTTGTCGTCGCCGCGTCCCTCGACCGTCGGCCACCCGTAGTTGCGCCCCTTGGTGACCTGGTTGATCTCGTCCCAGGTGTTCTGGCCGAACTCCACGGCGTACATCCGCTTGCCGGCGTCCCAGGCGATGCCCTGGACGTTGCGGTGGCCCAGCGACCACACGGGGGAGTTCGGGAACGGGTTGCCGGGCGCCGGCTTGCCGTCCTTCGTGATCCGCAGGATCTTGCCGCCGAGGCGCTTGGCGTCCTGCGCCTGCGGCCGGTCGCCGGCGTCGCCGGTGCTCGCGTAGAGCAGGCCGTCCGGGCCGAAGGCCAGGCCGCCGCCGTTGTGGATGCCGGCCTTGGGGATGCCGGTGAGGATGGGGGCCGGCGTGCCGCCCAGCTCCAGCCGGGCGATCCGGTTGTCCCGCTCGGTCGTGTAGTAGACGAAGACCGACCTGTCGCGCTGGTAGTCGGGCGAGACGGCGATGCCCATCAGCCCGCCCTCGCCGGAGGCCGCCACGTCGGCGATGGTCTGCACCGGGGTGACCTTGAGCCCGTCGGGCCCCGACTCGGGGCCGACCCGCAGGATCCGGCCGTTGTCGCGCTCGGTGACCAGCGCGGCGCCGTCGGGCAGGAAGGCGATCCCCCACGGCACCCGCAGGCCCTTGGCCAGCACGGTGGTGACGACCTCCTGGCCGGCGCCGCCGGGGCTCGCCGTCGCCGACGGCGTCGGGAAGGTCGGCGGCTCACCGGCCGGGTCGGGCTCCGGCTCGCCGAGGCTGCAACCGGCGGTCGCCAGCAGCAGCGCCGCGCACGAGGCCGCCAGGGCCGTCCGGAGACGGTGGGTGCGGGGGTACGGGGGACGGGCGCTCACCCGGCCCAGGGTAGCCCGCCGGAACGTCCCACCGGGGTCGACGGATCGGACCGACTCCGTGGGGTGGTCAGATCGCCCGGACAGCCAGCAGCGCGACGTCGTCCTCCCGGTGGGGCGCGGCGGTCAGCAGCAGGTCGCAGAACTCGCCCAGCGGCAGCCGGTCCGTACCGCCCAGCCGGGCGACCAGCTCGGTCATCCCCTCGTCGATGGACCGGTCCCGCCGCTCGATGAGGCCGTCGGTGTAGAGCAGCAGGGTGTCCCCGGTGGCCAGGTGGGCGTGCCGGCTGGTCCGCCGCACCGGACGGTTCAGCCCGAGCAGCGGCTCCGGCGTTCCGGCGAGCACCTCCACCGTGCCGCCGGCCCGGACCACGAGCGGCGCGGGGTGGCCCGCGTTGCACCAGGTGACACGCTGGCCGCCGGCGTCGTCGGCGTGCAGCCGCACCAGGGTGGCGGTGGCCGCGGCGGGGATGCGCAGCCCGCGGATCGTCTCGTCCAGGCGGCTCATCAGCTCGCCGACCGCGTCGGGCCGACCGTACGCGTTGCCCCGGACGAGGTTGCGCAGCTGTCCCATGGTCGCGGCGGCCTCGATGTCGTGCCCGGCCACGTCGCCGATCGCCGCGATCAGTTCCCCGCCGGGCTGACGGAAGGCGTCGTACCAGTCGCCGCCGACCTCGACCCGGTCCGCCGCCGGCTGGTAGCGGGCGGCCAGTTCGAGGTCCCGGGTGACCGGCAGTTCCGGCAGCATGCTGTGTTGCAGCACGTGCGCGACGTGCCGCTGTTCGCCGTACATCCGGCTGTTGCCGATCGCCTGACCGGCCCGGCGGCCGATGTCCTCGGCGATGAGCAGGTCGCTGTCGTCGAAGTCGCGCCGCAGCGGGCCGTTGATCAGGGTGATGCAGCCCAGCACCCGCCCGGCGTCGGTGATCGGCACGCTGAGGTGCGAGGAGAAGCCGAGGCGGGCCGCGATCTCCGGCATCTCCGGCCCGATCGTGCCTCGCCGCACGTCGGCGAGGGTGGCGGCGCCGCCCAGCACGGGCCGGCCGGTGCGCAGCACCGCGCGGGTGATCGAGTCGGGGCTCAACCCCGTGCGCATCAGCTCGGCGAAGCGGGCGACGTCGGGGGCGCGGGACGGGTCGCGGTGTGCGGCGGTCACGTCGCGCGGCGCCCCGTCGGGCCCGACCAGGGTCACCAGCGACCAGTCGGCCAGCAGCGGCACCATCGTGTCGCGCAGGTGGCGCAGCGCGGTGGCCACGTCGAGCGTCCCGGCGAGGGTCCCCGCCAGCCCGGCCAGCAGCTCCAGCCGCCCGTTGGCCTCCTCCGCGCGCCGCCGGGCCTGCTCGGCGCCCTCCAGCGCGATCCGCAGCCGCAGCTCCGAGGAGCAGGCGGCGGCCAGGTCGGCGAGCGTCCGCAGCTGCTCGGCGGTCCAGTCGCGCGGCTTGTCGTCGATCGCGCAGAGCGACCCGAGGACGTGGCCCTCCAGGTCGGTCAGCGGCATCCCGGCGTACGCCACCACGCCCAGCTCGGGCACGGCGAGGTTGTCCCGCAGTGCGGGGTGGAGCCGGGCGTCCGGCAGCACCATCGGGGTGCCGAGGCCGACGACGTGCTGGCAGAACGAGTGGCTCAGCGGGGTCTGCCGCCGGTCGGCCCACGGCCGGGCCAGTCCCACCTCGCCGGGGAAGAACTGGCGTTCGGCGTCGACCAGGGAGACCAGCGCGACCGGCACGTCGAGCAGGTCCCCGACCAGCCGGGCGAACCGGTCGAACGCCTCGTCGGGGGCGGCCGTCAGCCGGGTCTCGGCGAGGGAGCGCAGCCGATCGGGATCGCGGAGCGCCGAGATCGGGTCGGCCCGCTCCGGGGCGTCGTCGCGGGAGCCTTCGGTCATCGACCACCTGTCCGTGCCGGTGGAGGCCGACCGGCACTCCGGTCCTCCCTTATACCCCCTCCGGACCGGAATCGACGCGGTCGCCGGACCGTCGCCCTGGTCACTCGCCCGCGTCGGGCGGGGGCCGTCCGGGTGCCGGGAGCCGCCCCGCCCGACGCACACCGCCGCCGGGGGCTATCGTCGGCGGGCGTGAAGGTATGGATCCCGCACCAGGCCGGCAGGACGCTCCTCGGTGAGCTGCCGCCGGAGGTCACGGTCGAGGTGGCCGAGGACGTCTCCCGGCTCCCCTCGGAGGCCGCCGGCGTCCGGTTCTGGGTGCCGCCCTTCCTGGCCGGCGGGGACGCCACCGCCCTGCTGGGCGAGCTGCCCGACCTGGCGGTGGTGCAGCTCCTCTCCGCCGGGGCGGACGCGTGGGCCGGCCGGGTCCCACCCGGCGTGACGCTCTGCGACGCCAGGGGGGTGCACGACCCGTCGACCGCCGAGTGGGTGGTCACGGCGATCCTGTCCCAGCTGCGCGCCTTTCCCGCCCTCGCCCGGGCGCAGGCCCGGCGCGACTGGGCGTACGACGAGGTGGCCCCCACCGACGAGCTGGCCGGCAAGCGGGTGCTGATCGTCGGGGCGGGCTCGATCGGCACGGCGGTACGCGACCGGCTCGCGCCGTTCGAGGTGAGCTTCACGCTGGTGGCCCGGACCGCCCGCCCGGAGCAGGGCGTGCACGGCGTGGCGGAGCTGCCGGGGCTGCTCGCCGAGGCCGACGTGGTGGTGCTGCTGGTGCCGCTGACCGAGCAGACCCGGGGGCTGGTGGACGAGAAGTTCCTCGCCGCCATGCGGGACGGCGCGCTGCTCGTCAACGCCGCCCGTGGGCCGGTGGCCCGGACGGAGGCGCTGGTCGCCGAGCTGCGTACCGGCCGGATCTCGGCCGCGCTGGACGTCACCGACCCCGAGCCGCTGCCCGCCGACCACGAGCTGTGGGCGATGCCGAACGTGCTGCTCACCCCGCACGTGGCCGGATCGGTGCGCGGTCTGCTGCCGCGCGCGTACCGGCTGGTCGGCGACCAGGTCCGCCGGTTCGCCGCCGGCGAGCCGCTGATCAACACGGTGGTGGACGGCTACTGAGCGGTGCCGGCGCGACGGTGCTCAGCCGGTCGCGCCGGGCAGGCTCTGGCCGGTGGCCGAGATCAGCCGGGGCAGGTCGGTGCCGCGTACGGCCGGCAGCGTGACGCGCTGGCCGTCGTCGAGCCGGGCGACCGCCCGGCCGCGCGGGTCGGCGGCCAGCTCGACGACCCGGTCCCAGCTGATCCGGCGCTGCCCGACCAGCGCCCGCAGGCGCAGCTCGCGGGCGTCCGCGTCGGTGCCGGCCCGCCACGCCCAGACCGTGACGGCGAGCGGGACGAGCAGCACCGGCAGCAGGTACCACCGGGCGCCGGCCACCGGCAGGGCGCCGAAGAAGGCGACGATCGCGGCGGCCAGGATGGCCTGGTTGTGCCGGAAGTGGACGGTGTCGGAACTGCTCACCCCCCGATGATCCCACCCCCGCCGGCCCCGGTACGCGCCGGGCGGCACCGGCGTGGACCCGAGCGTCGGTGACGGGGATCACTGCCGACTCGGCGTCACCGACTTCGTGGCCCGCTCGTTGACGACTGATGGGCAGCGGACCAACCCCGGGTCCGCAGCCCCGCACCGTCGCACCGCCCGTGCCCCCTCACGAAGGCGACCGCCGTGCCCCTCGCGTACCCGCAACGCGCGTCCATCCCCCGTCCGACACTGCCGGACATCCTCGTCCTCGCCGCCGTCGCGCTGCTCCTGCTCGCCGGCGCGGCCGGTCGGGTGCCCGCCCTGGCCGTCGTGGCGCTGGCCGGCGCGGCCAGCTGCGCCCTGGCCGGCGCGCGGCTCTCCCGGCTCACCGCCGCCCCGCCGCCGACCCCCGCGCCGGTCCCCACCCGGTCCCGCGCCGCCCGCCGGCGTGTGGCGCCGCCCCGACGCGTCGCCGTGCTGCTCGACGCCGCGGTGGTGACGGCGGGGCTCACCGCCGCCGTGCTCCCGCTCGCCGAACCGGGCCGACGCTCCGCCGTCGTCGTGTCGGGGCTGGCCGCCTCCGCCGCGTTGTTCGTCGCGGGCCTGCCTCCGGCGGCGCGGCGGACCCGCCCGTCCGCCCGGGTCCGGCTCCGTGGGGTCGCCGACGCGACCGCCGCCGGCCTGGGGCTGGTCCTCGCCGGCTGGCTGCTGCTGCCCCGCGACGCCCTCGACCCGCCGGTGCGGTTCGCCGTGGCCGTGGCCCTGGGCGGGCTCGCGCTCGCCGCGCTCACGGTGCTGACCGGGCCGCACCGGCGGACCGGCGCGGCCCGCTGCCGGGGCGGGGCGGCACTCACCCTGTCCGGGCTGGTGGTGCTGGCCGCCCTGCAGACGGGCACGGCACCGGAGCGGGCGGCGCTGGTGTCCGTACCCCCGGTGGTGGGTGGGGTGCTGCTGACGGCGGCGGGGGCGCGGCGGGCGACCCGCCCCGAGCCGGACCCGCCCGCCCCGCCGACCAGGGTGTGGCCCCGGGCCGTGGTCCCGACCGCCGCGGCCGTGGCGGCCGTCGGATGGCAGCTCCGCGACGGCGGGTCGCCGGACCTCACCGCGGTCCTGCTCGCGCTCGCGCTGGCCCCGCCGTTGGTGCTGCGCGACCTGCTCCGGGCGGACGACCCGGCGCAGCCGACCGGTCCCGGCGGCCCGCCGGTCGGGCACCGCCCGGCGGACCCGGACCGGTCCGGCGCGCCCGTGGACCGGCCGGCGCTGCTGCGTGCGCTCGCCGCCCTCCGGGACGCGCCGGCCCCTGCCGGTGCGCTGCTCGTCGTCGACCTCGACGGACCCGGCCCCGCCCCCGACGGGCACGAGGGCCGCGAGGACCTGCTGGCCGAGGTGCTCCGCCGGGCCCGCGCGGTGGTCGGCCCCCGGGACCTGCTCGCGGAAGTCACCGCCACCGGCTTCGCCGTGGTCACCGAGGTCGGGCCGGTGCTGGCGTACGCGCTGGGCACCCGGCTGCTCGCCGCGCTCACCGAGCCCTACCCCACGGCGGGCGGGTCGCTGCGGCTGCGGGCCGGCATCGGGCTCGCCGAGATCGGCAACGGCGGCCCGGAGGACGTGCTGCGCCAGGCGGACCTGGCCCGGCGGCGGGCCGTGCAGCTCGGCCGGGACCGGGTCGAGTGGTACGACGCCTACCTGGAGGAGCAGCTCGTCCGCCGGCTCGACCTGGAACGGGAGCTGCCCGGGGCGGTCGCCCGGGGCGAGTTGGACCTCGTCTACCAGCCGGTGCTCGACCTGGCCGACCGGCAGCCGGTCGGCACGGAGGCGCTGCTGCGCTGGCGCAGCCCGGTGCTCGGCACGGTGCTTCCCGCCGAGTTCCTACCGGTGGCCGAGGACCTCGACGTCGTGGGCGAGCTGGGCTGCTGGGTGCTGGACCGGGCCTGCCGGCAGCTCGCCGCCTGGTCGGCGGGCAGCCGGCAGCTCTGGATGGCGGTGAACGTGACCGTCCGGGAGCTGGCCTCTCCCGACTTCGTGCCGCGCACGGCGGCCGTGCTCGACGCGTACGGGCTGTCGCCGGACCGGCTGGTGGTCGAGGTGGCGGAGCCCCGGGTGGGCGCCGAGTTGCCGACGGTGGTGGCCCGGCTGGCCGGGCTGCGCTCGCTGGGCGTACGCACCGCGCTGGACGACTTCCGAGCCGAGCACGCGTCGCTGGCCCAGCTCCGCCGGCTGCCGATCGACCTGCTCAAGGTCGGCCCGCAGCTGGTGGACCCGGCGGACCCGCAGCGCCCGCTGATCGACGTGGTGGTGAACGTGGGGGACCGGCTGGGGCTGGACATCGTGGCCGAGGAGCTGGAGTCGGCGAGCCTGGTCGACGGCGCGCGGCGGGCCGGCTGCCGGTACGGGCAGGGCTTCGCGCTGGCCCGCCCGGCCACCGCCGAGCGGGTCGAGGCGTACTTCGAGGAGTTCCCGTCGGCCTCGCGCTGACCGGGCGGCGGCGTTCCCCGCCCCCGCCTGGTTGACTCTGACACCGTGTCAGGGCCGAACGTGTGAGGGGCCATGTTCACCATCGGAGACTTCGCCGGGCTCGGCCGCGTGTCGGTCCGCATGCTGCGTCACTACGACAGCATCGGGCTGCTCCGCCCGGCCGCCGTCGACCCGCACACCGGGTACCGGTTCTACCGGGCCGAGCAGCTCCGCCGGCTCAACCGGGTGATCGCCCTCAAGGAACTGGGGCTCACCCTCGGGCAGGTGCGGGCGATCCTCGACGACGCCGTCGAGGTCGCCGAACTGCGCGGCATGCTGCGGCTGCGCCGGTCCCAGCTGGAGGCCCAACTGGCGGCCGACACCGCCCGGCTGGCCGGGGTCGAGGCGAGGCTCCGCATGATCGAGACGGAGGGTCGGATGACCAGCCAGGACGTCGTACTCAAGGAACTGCCCGCGGTCCGGGTGGCGGAGCTGACCGGGGTGGCCCGCAGCTACGAGACGCCGGACATCTCCACCGTGATCCAGCCGCTCTACCCGGAGCTGTTCCGGCGCCTCGCCGCGGCGGGCGTCGTGCCCTCCGGCCCGGGGCTGGCCTGGTACGAGGCGACGGGGGAGGGCGAGTCCGTCGTGGTGCACGCCGGGGTGACGGTGGCCGCCGACCCCTCGGCGGCCCGGGACTTCGGCGTCGTCGACCTGCCCGCGGTGCCCACCGCGGCGACGATCATCCACCACGGGCCGATGGACGAGGTGGAGGGCAGCATCCAGGCGCTCGCCACCTGGATCGAGGCGAACGGCTGGCGGGCCGACGGGTACACCCGCGAGCTGTACCTGGACTACTGCCCGGACGAGCCGGAGAAGGGCGTCACCGAACTCCAGTTGCCCGTGGTCGCGGCGTGAGCGGCGGCCCGACCCGGGTGCGGGTCGGGCCGCCGGCGGTGTCGGAGGCGGCCGGTCCGGCCGCCTCCGACACCGGCGTCACCGCAGGTAGGGGCCGGTGTCGCCGACCTTGCCCGGCGCCGGGTTGCCCGGCAGGTCCAGCACGTACACCCGCAGGTTGCCCTGCCCGCTGACCGTCGCCGTCAGGGTCCCGTTGGTGACCGTCCGGACGTCGCCGGTGACCGCGTCGACGTACCGGCCGTTGGGCACGCCGGTGAACGTCGCGCTCCCGGAGACCGTGACCAGCGCGAAGCTGTCCACGCCGCCGGCGGTGAAGCGCCGCTTGTACGCCATGGCGCCGCTGATCCCCTCGGTCGAGTACTGCCCCTTCTGCAGGGCCGGCACCGCCCGGCGGATCTGGTTGAGCCGCTGCACGTGCTTGACCAGCGGCTTGTCCAGGGTGCTGGCGACCGGCCCGGTGGCCGAGGCGACCCGGCCGAAGCCCGCCGCGGTGACCGTGCCCTGGAGGTGGCTGCCGTAGTAGGCGCGCCCGGTGGTGGCCAGCGGGCAGGTCGGCCCGCAGTCGATCTTCGCGCCCTTCTGGAACTCGATCTCCGAGCCGTAGTAGAGCGTCGGGATGCCCCGGAACGTCCACATGAGGCTCATGTTCTCCGCCCAGGCGCCGGTGCCCCCGGTGTAGCGGGTGTTCGACTTGTTCGGGCCGTAGTCGTGGCTGTCGACGTAGACGACGTTGTAGGTCGCGTCGTTGTAGCTGTCGTCGGAGTCCTTGCCGTTGCCGAAGGCGTTGTTCGCGTCGCCGAAGTTCATGTGCATGCGCATGTCGATGACGTTCATTCCGGAGAACTTCGAGTGGTCCGGCGCGTGGTAGGTGTTCCCGCGCAGGAACGCGTTGTCGCTGGTCGGCTGCCCGTTCGGGCCGAGCAGCTGCTCGTGGTCGTACTGCTCGATGGCGGCGCGCACGTCGTCGGGGCTGTACTCCTTGCGCTCCTTCCAGGTGAAGAACTGCGCCGAGTGGTTCACCGAGCCCCGGTTCCACTTGTCGTTGACGAACGCGGCGACCTCGCCGAAGACGTAGAAGTCCCGGCCCTTCTCGCCGTGCCTGGCCAGAGCGTGCTGCTGGATCGCCGGCAGGAACCGCCGGTTCCAGGTGACGCGGGGGATGTGCACGGCCGTGTCGATGCGGAAGCCGTCGACCCCCATGTCGATGAACTTGTTGTACGTGTCGATCAGGTACTTCTGCACGGTGGCGTTCTCGGTGTTGAAGTCGGCCAGGTCCTCGTGCAGCCAGCAGCTGCGCGAGTCCTCGCCCTCCCAGTTGCCGATCCAGCACTGGTGGTACAGGTCGGCCGGGAAGAGCTTGCTGGTCGGGGTCGGCCACTGGCACTCGTAGAGGCGGAAGCCCTCGGGGCTGGTGCCGGCCGGGGCGCCCCAGCGCGGGCACTGGTTGCCGGTCGGCGCGGTGGTCGACCAGACGTCGCCGTTGTAGGGCCGGCCCTTGGCGAGGGCGTTCTGCGCCGGGGTCAGCTCCGGGTCGGTGCCGGGGTGCTCGACCATGGGGTCGTACGAGCGGCCCGGCTCCTGCTTGCTGTACATCCACTTCCACTGCTCGTCGCGGGCGCCGTACACCGTGGGGGTGAACAGGCCCTTGGCGCCCCAGCGGGAGCTGTGGTTGTAGACCACGTCCTGGAAGACCTTGATGCCCTTGGCGTGCGCGGCGTTGATCAGGTCCTGGTAGCTCGCGCCGGGGCTCTCCAGCCTCGGGTCGACCCGCTGGAAGTCCCAGCCGTGGTAGCCGTGGAAGTCGTAGTCGGACCGGTTCAGCACGACCGGGGTGATCCAGAGGGCGGAGAAGCCGAGCCCCTTGACGTAGTCGAGCTTGTCGATCAGGCCCTTGAAGTCGCCGCGGAACATCGGGTCGTCGTTGGCCGCGTTGCCGGACTTGACGTGCTGGCTGCCGCCCCGGTTGTTGGTGGCGTCGCCGTCGGCGAACCGGGCGGTCATGACGAAGTAGATGCTGTCCTCGCGGGGGTCGCCGCCGAGCGGGGTGCCGGCCGCGGGCGGGGGTGTGGTGGTGCCGGTGGTGACCGCCACGGGGGCACTGGCCGGGGAGGTGTTGCCGGCCGCGTCGTACGCCCGGACGGTGTACTCGTAGCGGGTCTGCGGGCTCAGCGCGTCGTCGACGTGGCCGGTGCCGGCGGTGGTCACCGTGACGGTGCCCTGCGACCCGCCGGTGCGGGTGAGCCGGTAGCCGGTGACCCCGCGGTCGTCGGTGGCCGCGGCCCAGGAGACCGCGACGCGCAGCCCGTTCGCGGTCGCGCCCAGTCCCGTGGGGGTGGACGGCGCGGTGGTGTCCGGCGTGTCGGGCGGGCACGGCGAGGCCGCGCCGGCGGTCACCACGCCCGCCTTGACGGTGCTCACCCCGGCGCCCAGGGTGTAGTCCGCGCCGTTGTTGTTGTCCCAGGCGCCGGCGCCGTCGTTGAACGCCGCCCGGAGCGTGGCGGCGGTGCCGAGGTCGACCACCCGGCGGGCCCATCCGGCGCAGCCCGCCTGCATCGGCACGCCGGGGACGGTGGTCCAGGCCCCGCCCGCGGGCTGGTAGTGGATGTTCGCGGCGGCCCAGCCCCTGGTCCCGACGTGGTACCACACGTCGGCCGTCCGGCCGGTCGGCGGGTTCGACGGGGTGGGCGTGGGCGAGGGGGTGCCGGCGCAGGGGTCGCCCGTGCCGACCACGCCGTCCGCGACGGTCACCGTCCCGGTGCCGGTGCCGGTGCGGTAGTTCGCGCCCCGGTTGTTGTCCCAGGTGGCGCCGTTGTGGTTGAACACCACCTG
The DNA here is from genome assembly GCF_057197825.1 of Micromonospora sp. USAFONa4. Taxonomy (NCBI): domain Bacteria; kingdom Bacillati; phylum Actinomycetota; class Actinomycetes; order Micromonosporales; family Micromonosporaceae; genus Micromonospora; species Micromonospora sp. USAFONa4. Next base: position 4,874,709 of record NZ_CM170072.1, read on the forward strand.
GAGGCCGGTGGCACTACCGGCGTCGATGGTGCGTTTGCGCCAGCCGGCGCACGCCGCCTCCATCGCCACCCCGGGCACGGCCGTCCACGCGCCGCCGTCCGGCGCGTAGTGGACGTTGACCTGGCCGGTCCAGGTGGCGGCGGGCCGGTAGTAGACGGTCACGGAGTTCGCGGCGGCGGCCGTGCTGAGCGGGGCCAGCCCGACGGCGATCCCGGCGGCCAGCGCGGCCGCGATCGTCCGTCGTCTTCGTCCGGTGCTGGGATGCATCGGAGCTCCTCGGGGGTGGTTGTCGGCGAGGGCCGAGGGGGACGGGGTGCCTTGCGTGACAGCCGTCGACTGGGGGGATTGTCCGGACCGGACAGTGACGTGACGGATCGCGTCACAGAATGACGAATGTTTCTGCAAGGTCTTGCAAGTGGCGAGAAAGTTACCACCATCAACGTCCCGACACCAGACGTTCACACTGATCGGGCGGAGGCCCGCCGGCCTCAGATGTGCCGAGCCGGGCGGGCGGGTGGGGCCGGGGCGCCGCAGCGCGGCCCGAGGGATCGATTAACCGGTTAAGGTGGACCGGCGCCTACGGCTCCTGCCGTCGCCCCGGCCGGGAGGCCGACGGGCGGGGCGCCCGGTTCGGCGCGGTCCGGCTCAGCCCGCGCGCGGCGGGGCCGTGCTGCCCCGGGGCGTGAGGTGGGCGGTCCCGTCCTGCACCTGCCGGGCCGGCGCGCCGCCGATCACCGCCAGCAGCTCCCGGGCGGCGTGCGCGCCGTACGCCGGGATGTCCCGGCCGAGCGCGGTCAGCGGCGGGTGCACCAGCTGGCAGAGCGGCGAGTCGTCCCAGGCCACGATGGACACCTCACCCGGCACGGCGAGGCCCATCTCCTGGGCCACCGACAGTCCCGCTATCGCCATCACGTCGTTGTCGTAGATCACGGCGGTGGGGCGGCCGGCCGAGCTGAGCAGCCGCCGGGTGGCGCGCGCCCCCTCCTCGCCGGTGTAGTCCGACGGCACGGTGACCGCGTCGGCCAGTCCGAGCCGGCGGCACACCTGGGTGAACGCCTCGGTGCGGATCTCGGTGTGCAGCAGGGCGGGCAGGCCGCCGACGCGGGCGATCCGGCGGTGGCCGAGGGCGACCAGGTACTCCACGGTCTCCACCAGCGCCGCCGCGTCGTCGGACCAGACGCTGGCCAGCCCGCCGGTGCCGCCCGGGCCGCCGATCACCACCGCGGGCAGGCCCAGCTCCTCCAGCACCGGCACCCGGCGGTCGTCGGCGCGCAGGTCGCAGACGAGGACGCCGTCGACGCGGCGCTCACCCCACCACCGGCGGTAGACCGCGACCTCCGCCTCCTGGTCGGCCACCATCTGGAGGGTGAGCGCGTACGACCGGGCGGAGAGCTCGGCCTCGACGCCGCTGATCAGCTCCATGAAGAACGGCTCGATGCCGAGCGTGCGGGCGGGGCGGCAGAGGGCGAGGCCGACCGCGTCGGCGGTGGCTCCGGAGAGGGAGCGGGCGGCGCGGCTCGGGTTGAAGCCGATCTCGGCGGCGATGGCGAGGATCCGCTGCCGGGTGGCCTCGGAGACCCCGGGCTGGCCGTTCAGCGCGTAGGAGACCGCCCCCTTGGACACCCCGGCGCGCCGGGCGACGTCGGCGATCGTGGGCCGCTTCACCGGCGTACTCCTCCACTCTCCCGCCCGGGCGGGTGTCACCACGAGGCCGGGGCGACCGGCGGCGGTCCACGCTACTGCACCGGCCCCGGAGCGGCCGGCACGACCGGTGCACGGCGTCGGGCCTGTCGCCGGCTTTCCCGGTTAAGTGATCTGGTGCGGATCGGCTCGGTCCCGGACCGCGCCGCGAGACCGCGTACCGCCTCATTGCAGGAACGCCTCCACCTCCCATGATCGCGCTCCCATGGCAGGTGCAGATTACCGCGAGACACCGATCGTGACTGCCCGTTGACAGCGTCGAAACCGCCCCGTACGGTGGCGGAACTTATCCGGTTCAGTCAACGACTCTCGATGTCGGGAGCGTTCCCATCTGGCGCGGAGGATGACATGAGACGGTCCTTGACGCACTGGGCCAGGACGGCCGCCGTCGGCGCGGTCAGCCTGGTCATGGTCGCGGCGTGCAGCGGCAACAGCGGAGGTGACGGCGACTCCCAGGCGGGCGGCCAGGTCACCCTGAAAATCAACTTCTGGGGCGACTTCGGGCTCGACGAGCTCAAGGCGAAGTACGAGGCCGCCAACCCGAACGTCAAGATCAGCCTGAACACCGGCGAGTACAACGCCCAGCACGAGGACCTGCAGAAGAAGCTCGTCGCCGGCTCCGGCGCGCCGGACATCGCCGCCGTCGACGAGGGCTTCGTCGTCCAGTTCCGCGGCCAGGCCGACAAGTTCGTCAACCTGCTCGACAAGGGCGCCGGCACGTACGAGCAGAAGTACCTGCCGTGGAAGTGGAAGCAGACCCTGACGCCCGACGGCAAGACCCAGATCGGCCTCGGCACCGACGTGGGCGGCCTGGCCATGTGCTACCGCACCGACCTGTTCAAGGCCGCCGGCCTGCCCACCGGGCGCGACCAGGTCTCCGCGCTCTGGCCCACCTGGGACAAGTTCATCGAGGTCGGCCAGCAGTACACGGCCAAGAGCGGCAAGAAGTTCATCGACGCCGGCACCAACGTCTTCAACCCCGTCCTCGGGCAGCAGCCGGTCGGCTTCTACGACGAGAGCGAGGCGCTCAGGATGGACGGCGGCCCGAAGGTCGCCTTCGACGTGGCGGCCCGGACCATCGCCGCGGACCTCTCGGCCAACCTCACCGCGTTCTCCCCCGAGTGGAACAGCGGCTTCGTCAAGGGCAACTTCGCCGTGCTCGCCTGCCCGGCCTGGATGCAGGGGCACATCAAGAACACCGCCCCCGGCACCAGCGGCAAGTGGGACGTGGCCGCGATCCCCGGCGGGGGCGGCAACTGGGGCGGCTCGTTCCTCACCATCCCCAAGCAGGGCAGGAACGTCGACGAGGCGTACAAGTTCGTCGAGTGGCTGATCCAGCCCGAGCAGCAGATCGAGATCTTCAAGAAGGTCGGCAACCTGCCGTCCCAGCCGGCGCTCTACCAGGACCCGGCGATCAGGGACTTCACCAACCCCTTCTTCAACAACGCCCCGGTGGGGCAGATCTTCTCCAAGACGGCGGAGAGCCTGACCCCGCAGTACCTCGGCAAGCGCAACGGCCCGACCCGGGTGGCGGTGGAGAACGTCCTCAACCGGCTGGCCACCGGAAACCTGAAGGGCAAGCCCGACCAGGCGTGGACCGAGGCGGTCAAGGAAGCCGAGAAGGCCGCCAGGTCCTGACCGCCCGCCGGTCGGGGCGGGGTTCGTGCCGCGCCCCGACCGGCCCTCCCTTCGGTGCCTGGAGGTGCCCCGATGTCCACCACCCGCGCCGCCCCCACGGCGCCCCGGCCCGGCCAGGAGCCCGGCGCGACGGCCGCACGCCGGGGCCGCCGACCAGAGCCGGGCGGCTGGCGTACCCGGTTGTACCGCTTCGACGTGCGCTACGTGCCGTACCTGCTGATCGCCCCGTTCTTCCTGCTCTTCGCCGTCTTCGGGCTCTTCCCGATCGTCTTCAACGGCGTCGTCGCCCTGCGCCACTGGCGGCTCGACGACCCGACGCTCACCGGCTGGGCCGGGCTGGAGAACTTCCGCCGCCTGTTCACCGACGACGACTTCTTCAACGCGCTCTCCAACACCTTCGGCATCTTCCTGCTCTCCACCGTGCCGCAGCTGCTGCTGGCGCTGATCGTCGCGTCGCTGCTGAACCGGAAGCTGCGGGCCCAGACCTGGTTCCGGGTCGGGGTGCTGCTGCCGTACATCACCCCGGTGACGGCCTCCACGCTGATCTTCTCCGTGGTCTTCGCCCGGGACACCGGCATCGCCAACTGGGCGCTGTCGCTGCTCGGCATCGGCGAGACCGAGCCGATCGACTGGCGGTCCGCGAAGTGGTCCTCGTGGATCGCCATCGCCACCATGGTCAACTGGAAGTGGATCGGCTACAACGCGCTGCTCTACCTGGCCGCCATGCAGTCCATCCCGCGCGACGTCTACGAGGCCGCCGCCGTCGACGGGGCCGGGCCGTGGCGCCAACTGTGGCGGATCACCGTGCCGATGATCCGGCCCGTGGTCATCTTCACCGTCGTGCTCTCCACCATCGGCGGCCTGCAACTGTTCACCGAGCCGATGCTCTTCGACGCCAACCCGGCCCTGGGCCTCGGCGGCGACGACGGGCAGTGGCAGACCGTCGCGCAGCTCATCTACAAGGTCGGCTGGCGGGACCTGAACCTCGGCTACGCCGCCGCCATGTCCTGGGCCCTCTTCCTGGTCATCCTGCTCGTCGCGGCGATCAACGCCCTGATCACGCACCGTCTCGGGGGTGGGAAGAAATGAGTGCCTCGAACCCCCGGCGGGGGGCGCTGATGGGTCGGGCGCCGCAGCACATGCCCGGCACCGTCTGGACCTACCTGTTCCTGAGCGTCGTGATCGCGTTCTCGGCGTTTCCGCTCTACTGGATGTTCGTCATCGCCACGAACACCGACGAGGCGCTGGCGAAGATCCCGCCGCAGGTGCTGCCCGGCGGTCAGCTCGTCACGAACCTGCGGGAGGTCTTCTCCATGCAGGACGTGTTCTTCCTCCAGTCGCTCGGCAACAGCGTGATCGTGTCGTCGGTGGTGACTGCGTCGGTGCTCTTCTTCTGCTCGCTGGCCGGCTTCGCGTTCGCCAAGCTGCGCTTCAAGGGCCGGAACGCGCTGATGGTGATGGTCGTCCTGACCATGACGGTGCCCAACCAGCTCGGCGTCGTCGCCCTCTACATCCTGATGGGCCGGATGCCCGGCGAGGGCGGCTGGAACGGCACCCTCCTCGCGGTGATCGTGCCCGGCCTGGTCACCGCGTTCGGCGTCTTCTACATGCGGCAGTTCATCCTCGACGCGGTCCCCGACGAGCTGGTGGAGGCCGCGCGGATGGACGGCGCGAGCACCATGCGGATCTTCTGGAGCGTGGTGGTGCCGGCGGTCCGGCCCGCCATGGCGGTGCTCGGCCTGCTGACCTTCGTCGCTACCTGGAACGAGTTCCAGTGGCCGCTGATCACCCTCGGCGGCACCGACTACCCGACCTCGATGGTCGCCCTCTCCGACCTCGCCAGCGGCAACTACGTGCTGTACCGGCGGGTGCTCGCCGGCGCCCTGGTCGCCACCCTCCCGCTGCTGGTGATGCTCTTCGTCGGCGGCCGTCAGATCGTCCGCGGAATCATGGAAGGTGCGGTGAAGTCGTGACCCGGCAAGCGTTGCACGAGGGCTGGACCCTGCGGGCGGTCGAGGGGCCGCAGGTGCCGGCCGGGATCGCCGGCCGTGCCGTGCCGGCCACCGTTCCCGGCTGCGTGCACACCGACCTGCTGGCCGCCGGCCTGATTCCCGACCCCTACCTGGACGACAACGAGAAGCAGCTCGCCTGGATCGGCCGCACCGACTGGGTCTACGAGACCACCTTCGCCCGCTGGCCGGGCGGCGACGAGCGGGTCGACCTGGTCTGCGCCGGCCTCGACACCGTCGCCACGCTCACCCTCAACGGCGCCGAGGTCGGCCGCGCCGAGAACATGCACCGCGGCCACCGCTTCGACGTCCGGTCGCGGCTGGTCGCCGGGTCCAACACCCTGGTCGTACGCTTCGACTCCGCCTACCGCTACGCCGAGGCGCAGCGGGACCGGCTCGGGGACCGGCCGAACGCCTACCCGGAGCCGTTCCCGTTCATCCGCAAGATGGCCTGCAACTTCGGCTGGGACTGGGGACCGACCCTGGTCACCGCCGGCATCTGGCAGGAGATCGGGCTGCACGCCTGGTCCACGGCGCGGCTGGCCGTCGTGCGTCCCCTGGTGACCGTCGAGGCCGGCGACGGCCGGGTGGAGCTGCACGTCGAGGTCGAGCGGGCCGGGGACGCGCCGCTCACCGTGCGGGCGACCGTGGCCGGCGCGGCGGCCGAGGCGACGATCCCGGCGGGGGAGCGCGCGGCCGTGCTGACCCTCACCGTCCGCGACCCGGCGCTCTGGTGGCCCAGGGGGCACGGCGACCAGCCGCTGCACCCGCTGGAGGTGACCCTGCACGACGCCGACGACCACCCGCTCGACACCTGGTCGCGGCGGATCGGCTTCCGCTCCGTACTCCTCGACACCACCCCTGACGCGCACGGCACCCCGTTCGCCCTGCACGTCAACGACACCCCGGTCTTCGTCCGGGGGATCAACTGGATCCCCGACGACGCCTTCCCCACCCGGATCACCCGGGACCGGTTGGCGCACCGGTTCCGGCAGGCCGCCGACGCGAACGTCAACCTGCTGCGCGTCTGGGGCGGCGGCCGGTACGAGTCGGACGACTTCTACGACCTCGCCGACGAACTGGGCCTGCTCGTGCAGCAGGACTTCCTCTTCGCCTGCGCCGCCTACCCGGAGGAGGAACCGCTGGGCGCCGAGGTGGCCGCCGAGGCCGCCGAGCAGGTGGTCCGGCTCGCGCCGCACCCGTCGCTGGTGCTCTGGACCGGCAACAACGAGAACATCTGGGGCTGGCACGACTGGGACTGGCAGGAGCCCCTCGCGGGGCGCACCTGGGGACGCGGCTACTACCTGGAGCTGCTGCCCCGGATCGTCGGCGGGCTGGACCCGACGCGGCCGTACTGGCCGGGCAGCCCGTGGTCCGGCAGCGAGGAGATCCACCCCAACGACCCGGCGCACGGCACCACGCACATCTGGGACGTCTGGAACACCGACGACTACACGAAGTACCGCGAGTACGTGCCGCGCTTCGTCGCCGAGTTCGGCTACCAGGCCCCGCCCGCGTACGCGACGCTGCGCCGGGCACTCTCGGACGAACCCCTCGCACCCGACTCGCCCGGCATGGCGCACCACCAGAAGGCGATCGACGGCGACGCCAAGCTCCGGCGCGGGCTCGACGCACACCTGCCCGCCCCGGCGGACTTCGACGACTGGCACTGGCTGACCCAGCTCAACCAGGCGCGCGCGATCCAGCTCGCCGTCGAGCACTTCCGCTCCCACCGGGACGTCTGCGCGGGCACGATCGTCTGGCAGCTCAACGACTGCTGGCCGGTGACCTCGTGGTCGGCCGTCGACGGCGACGGCCGCCGCAAGCCCCTGTGGTACGCGCTGCGCCGGGCGTACGCCGACCGGCTGCTGACCGTCCAGCCCCGCGAGGGCGGCTTGGCCCTGGTCGCGGTCAACGACGGGGCGACCCCGTGGCGGGCGACCGCCTCGGTGACCCGGCTGACCCTGGCCGGCGAGCCCCGGGCGAAGACCACGCTGGAGCTGGACGTCCCCGCGTACGCCAAGCTGGAGCTGGCGCTGCCGGCGGAGCTGGCGCGGCCGGACGAGGTCCGCCGCGAGTTGCTGGTGGCCGAGGCGGGCGGGACGGCGGAACGGGCGCTGTGGTTCTTCGCCGAGGACCGCGACGCCGACTGGCCGGCGGCCGGCTACGACGCCTCGGTGGAGCCCGTCGATGGCGGCCAGCGGGTCCGGGTCACCGCCCGCACGGTCCTGCGGGACGTGTCGATCTTCCCGGACCGCCTCGACCCAACGGCCGAGGCCGACGAGGCGCTGGTCACCCTCCTGCCCGGGGAGTCGGCCACGTTCACGGTGCGCGCGGCCGCGCCGCTGGACCCGGCGGCCCTGACCGCCCGCCCCGTCCTGCGCTGCGTCAACGACCTCGCCGACTGACCCGGCGCCGGTGCGCACGACGGAGATCTTGGCAAGATCCGGCCCCCGGAGGGGCCGTTCCGTACCAAGATCCTCGTCGTGCGCACCCCCGGGGCAGGCGGCCCGGTGGCTGGGGAAGGATCTACCACGAGCGGAGGAACGGCCGGGGACGGGAGCCGACCCGCCGGAGGTCGCACCATCCACAGGGAGAGCCATGATCGCGGAGCACATTCGTGACGCGTCGGCCACGGCGGTCGTGTTCGGTTTCTTCGCGTCCGGCTGGTTCGGCTGGGCGCAGGAGGCGCCACCCCGGCGGTGGCCACCGTTCCTCGGCGCCGGTTCGGTGCTCTCGTTGCTCACCGCGGTCGCGGGCGGCATCCTGACCTGGCGGCGTTGGTCCGACCCGACGGCCTTCGACGCCGACACCAGCCGGGCCTTCGGAGTGGTCGTGGGCATCGAGTTCGGCGTCGCGGCACTGGGTGCCGGGCTGCTCGCCCTGCGGCGCCGACGGGACCTGATCCCGGTCTGGGTCGCCCTCGTGGTGGGCCTGCACCTGTTCCCGGTCGCGGCGCTGATCGACTATCCGCTGGTCCACGTGGTCGCCGCTCTGGTGACGGCGGCGGCGCTGGCGGCGGTCCCGGTGGCCCGGGCCCGCGCCGTCGCGGTGAGCGCGGTGGTCGGTCTCGGCGTGGGCGCGGTGCTGCTCGCCGCCGCCATGTCGTCGCTGGTCATCGCCCTGGTCGCGTACTGAGGCGGGCGGCACCTGCCGCACGTGAAGCGGCGGCCGGGCCGTCTGACGCTCACTCCGGCCCGCAGCGGTGGCCGCCCTTGCCGACCGCTGCCGCCCCGGATGGGGCGGGGCCGATACTGTGAGTTGAAGATTTTTGCAAGTGCTAAAGTTGGCAACCGGATGTGGGTCGCGTGACGGAGGCTGACGTGTCGGTACCGCTCTACCAGGCGAAGGCGGAGCTGTTCCGCACCCTCGGCCACCCGGTGCGGATCCGGGTGCTGGAACTGCTCCAGGACGGGCCGAAGCCGGTCCGCGACCTGCTGGCGGCGATCGACGTGGAGGCGTCCAACCTGTCCCAGCAGCTCGCGGTGCTGCGCCGGGCCGGCATGGTCACCTCCAGCCGCGACGGCGCCCTTGTCGTCTACGCCCTCAGCACCCCGGACGTGGCGGACCTGCTGGCCGCCGGCCGCCGCATCCTCGGCGCCGTCCTCACCGACCGCGACGCGCTGTTGGACCAGCTTCGGGCCGACGGGCGGGACCGGTGAGCACACTGTCGGTGCGTGACCGGTTCGTCGGGCTGCTGCCACCACGCGCCGACTGGCTGGCGGTGCGCCGCGCGCCCCGGCGCGACCTGCTCGCCGGGCTGACCGTGGCCGTGGTGGCGCTGCCGCTGGCCCTGGCCTTCGGCGTCACCTCCGGGCTCGGGGCCCAGGCCGGGCTGGTGACGGCGGTGGTGGCCGGCGCCGTCGCCGCCGTCTTCGGCGGCTCCCAACTCCAGGTCTCCGGGCCGACCGGGGCGATGACCGTGGTGCTGGTGCCGGTGGTCCAGCAGTTCGGCCCCACCGGGGTGCTGATGGTCGGGGTACTGGCCGGGCTGGTGCTGATCGCACTGGCCCTCGCCCGCCTCGGCCGGTACGTCCACTACCTGCCCGTCCCCGTGATCGAGGGGTTCACCGCCGGCATCGCGGTGGTCATCGCCCTGCAACAGGTGCCGGCCGCGCTCGGGGTCACCGATGCGCACGGCGACCGCGTCTGGACCGTCGCCGCCGACGCGGTCGTCCGGTTCGTCGCGGATCCACGGCCGGTCCCTGTCGCGGTGGCCCTCGGCGTGGCGGCGATGATGCTGCTCGGTGCCCGATGGCGTCCCGGTTTGCCGTTCTCGCTGCTCGGGGTGGCCGCCGCGACCGTACTGGCCGAGACCGCTCCGGTCGAACTGGTCCGCATCGGCACCCTGCCCGCCGGCCTGCCCGCGCCCTCGCTGGGCTTTCTCGACCTCGACGCCGTCGGGGTCCTGCTGCCCTCCGCCCTCGCGGTCGCGGCGCTGGCCGCGTTGGAGAGCCTGCTCTCCGCCACCGTGGCCGACCAGATGACCGTGGGCCAGCGCCACGACCCCGATCGCGAACTCTTCGGCCAAGGGCTGGCCAACCTCGCCGCCCCCGTGTTCGGCGGGATCCCGGCCACCGCCGCCATCGCCCGTACGGCGGTGAACGTGCGCGCCGGCGCGAGTTCGAAGCTGGCCTCGCTCACCCACGCCGTCGCCCTCGCCGGGATCGTGCTGGCGGCCGCACCCCTGGTGGGCCGGATCCCGCTTGCCGCGCTGGCCGGTGTCCTACTGGCCACCACGGTCCGGATGGTCGAGGCCGGTTCTCTGTGGGCGCTGGCCCGCGCCACCCGGGGCGACGCCCTCGTGCTGGTGCTCACCTTCGCGGTCACGGTGGCGCTGGACCTGGTCACTGCCGTGGCGGTCGGGGTGGGCGTGGCGATCGTGATCGCGCTGCGCGCGGTGGCCCGCACGGCCCGCGTGGAACAGGTTCCCCTCGACCCCGGCGAGCACAGCGCCGAGGAAAAGGCCCTGCTCGCCGACCACATCGTGGCCTACCGGCTGGACGGCCCGCTCTTCTTCGCCGCCGCGCACAGTTTCCTGCTCCAACTCTCCGCCGTGGCCGACGTACGCGTGGTCATCCTGCGGATGTCCCGGGTGAGCACCCTCGACGCGACCGGCGCGCAGGTGCTCGGCGACGCCATCCTCCGGCTCCAGGAACGCGGCATCACCGTGCTGCTCTCCGGCATCGCCCCCGGCCACGACCAGGTGTTGGCCACTCTCGGCGTCGCCGGTCAGCTGCGCCGCGACGGTCTGGTCTTCCCCGACACCCCGGCCGCGATCCGGTACGCCCGTACCGTCGTGCTGTCCGGCAGAGGAGGATCGGCGGGTGACGCCGCTCAGCAGGCTGCCAGGGCCGGGTGAGCGGCGTCGTAGCATCGGCGCTGCTCGCCGCTACCAGACGATGACGTCGAAGGTGAGCGTCCTTCCTGGTTCGTAGCGCTTGACGGTCAGCCACGCCCACCGCTTCTCGGTCGTCTGCACACAGAACGACTGGCCTGTGCGGACTTGTGTGCTGCCGATGTCCTTCTGCCGGACGGTGGACGTCTCGCAGGCGATCTGGGACGGCGCCCCGTCGATCACGACAACGTCACCGGGGGTCCGTACCGGTCTTGACCCGCCGCGCAGATGCAGGTCCCCGCCCTGGTCGAGCCCGTAACCGGACCGGACATTCCAGTTCGTGGCCGCGGAGTCCAGGTCGAGAGAGTAGTTCACGGAGAGGGCGACGCCGGTTTCGGTGCGGCTCGGTGACTGCGGGCCGACAGAGGTCGGGCTCACGGTGCTGCTCGGAGCGGGGGCGTCGGTCGGGTCGGTGGGACGGCCGGTCGGCGTCGCCGGGGAGGTCGGCGCCGAGGTGGGGGACGTCGGGACAGCGCTGGTCGGTCGGTCGTCGGGGGTGGGGGTCGCCGCGACCGTCGTGGGTTTACCCGTACTCCGGCCCACGATGCGGTCGGTGGCCGCGCCGGTCACCGCCGACAGGACCACCAGGATCATCACCACCACGGTGGCGAGTACGGGGCGGCGTTGCATCCAGAGCCACCCCAGTGCCCAGCAGGCCGCGGCGAGCCCGGCGAGCCCGACCGCCACCACGGCCCAGGCGCCGGCGCTGGTCAGCCACTGCATGACACCCGCCACCGCGCCCACGACGCCGGCGACCGTCGACACCAGCACGACCCGTCTGTCCGAAGGCGGCCGACTCGGCTGGTTCATCGCGCCCGCCCGGGTCGCTGACCGGCGCTGGGGCGAAGATGAGAGGACATGCTTTCATTCGACGCCGTACTCCTTTGTGGAGCCAGAGAGTGTTGTCCATCCGACAGCGCACCCACTTGTCCGTCCTCGTAGCCGACGAAGGGTTGGCGCGCTTCTGCTGCGGTTCGACGAGGTCGAGGAACGTCGTGGCTCCGTGCCTGCCGGCCCGGGGAATGTCGTCGTCGATTCCGCACATGATGGTGGCTTGCGGGGATGAATTGGCCGTCGGGCTCGGGCTGATGCAGCTGCCACCCTGTCCCCACCGGCCCCCTATCCCACCGCACCGATCTTGGTAGGAAAGCGCCCCGGGAGGGGCCGTTTCCTACCAAGATCTGCGCCCGGGCCCCGGCAGGGGCCGGACGAGCGGCTACTCCGGGACGCGGCGGTAGGCGCCGTCGCTGGCCGAGGTGGCCATCGAGGCGTACGCGCGCAGCGCCGCGGACACCGGCCGCTGCCGGTCGACCGGCGTGTACGGCTTGTCGCGCTTCTCCTGCGCGATGCGCCGGGCCTCCAGCACGTCGGGGGCCACGTTCAGCTCGATCGAGCGGCCCGGGATGTCGATGACGATCTCGTCGCCGGACTCGACGAGGGCGATCAGCCCGCCGGAGGCCGCCTCCGGGGAGACGTGCCCGACGGAGAGCCCGGAGGTGCCGCCGGAGAAGCGGCCGTCGGTGAGCAGCGCGCAGGAGCGGCCCAGCCCCCGGCCCTTGAGGAACGAGGTGGGGTAGAGCATCTCCTGCATGCCGGGGCCGCCCTTCGGGCCCTCGTAGCGGATCACCACCACGTCGCCGGCGACGATCCGCCTGTTGAGGATCGCCTCGACGGCGTCGTCCTGGGACTCGTAGACCTTGGCCGGGCCGCGGAAGGTCAGGCACTCCTCGGGCACCCCGGCGGTCTTGACCACGCAGCCGTCCGGCGCGAGGTTGCCGTGCAGGATCGCCAGCCCGCCGTCGGCGCTGTAGGCGTGCGCGAGGTCCCGCACGCAGCCCCCGGCGGCGTCGGTGTCCAGCGACGACCAGCGGTTGGTGGTGGAGAACGGCTCGACGGTGCGCACCCCGCCCGGGGCGGCGTGGAACAGCTCGACCGCCTCCGGCGTCGGCGAACCGCCCCGGACGTCCCAGTCGGCGAGCCAGCGCTCCAGGTTGGGGGAGTGCACCGCGTGCACGTCCCGGTGCAGCAGGCCGGCCCGGTCCAGTTCGCCGAGGATGGCCGGGATGCCGCCGGCCCGGTGCACGTCCTCCATGTGGTAGTTCGGGGAGTTCGGGGCGACCTTGGCCAGGCAGGGCACCCGGCGGGAGACGGCGTCGATGTCGGCGACGCCGAAGTCCAGCTCGGCCTCGCGGGCGGCGGCGAGCAGGTGCAGGATCGTGTTGGTCGAGCCGCCCATCGCCACGTCGAGCGCGACGGCGTTCTCGAACGCGGCCCGGCTGGCGACCGCGCGGGGCAGTACGGAGGCGTCGTCGTCGTCGTACCACCGCTTGGCGATCTCCACGGCGGTGCGGCCGGCCTCGACGAAGAGCGACCGGCGCGCGGCGTGGGTCGCCAGCGTCGAGCCGTTGCCCGGCAGCGCCAGGCCGATCGCCTCGGTGAGGCAGTTCATCGAGTTGGCGGTGAACATGCCCGAGCAGGAGCCGCAGGTCGGGCAGGCCGACCGCTCGATCTCGCCGAGCTGGTCGTCGGTGACGGCCTCGTTGGAAGAGGCGATCATCGCGTCGATCAGGTCGATCTTGGAGTGCACGACGCCCTCGATCGCCACGGTCTTGCCGGCCTCCATCGGCCCGCCGGAGACGAAGACGGCCGGGATGTTCAGCCGCAGGGCGGCCAGCAGCATGCCGGGGGTGATCTTGTCGCAGTTCGAGATGCAGACCAGGGCGTCGGCGCAGTGCGCGTTGACCATGTACTCCACCGCGTCGGCGATCAGCTCCCGGCTGGGCAGGGAGTAGAGCATGCCGCCGTGGCCCATGGCGATGCCGTCGTCCACGGCGATCGTGTTGAACTCGCGGCCCACCCCGCCGGCCTCCGCCACCGCCTCGGCGACCAGCCCGCCCATGTCCTTGAGGTGCACGTGACCGGGTACGAACTGGGTGAAGCTGTTGGCGATGGCGACGATCGGCTTGCCGAAGTCGTCGTCGGTCATCCCGGTGGCCCGCCAGAGGGCCCGGGCGCCGGCCATCGTCCGGCCGTGCGTGGAGGTCTTCGACCGCAGCTCAGGCATGCCCACAAGTGTTACACCGCCGCCGGCACGCCCAGTCGCCGTGCGCGACGTGTCCCAAAGGTTGCACACCCGGGCCCCCACGCCGCGCACGCATCCGGCACAGTTGGGACGTGCAGTTCCCCCCGGGCATGGTCGCGGTCGCGGTGCTGTGCGGGCTGGTCGCCGCGGCGGCCACCGCGCTGTCTGCCGTCGGCGTCCGGCGCGGCGCCGGGCCGCACCGGCAGGCGTACGCGCTGCTCGCCGCCGCGTCCGGGACGGCGCTGGTCACCCTGCTGGTCGGGGTGGCCGTGGCGCTCGCCACCGCCGGGCACGCGGGGCACACCCCGGACGGGCACACCGGCTGGGCCGGCGTCGTGTCGATCGGCACGGCGATCAGCGGGCTGCTCTTCTCCGCCGGGCTGCTCCGGCTGCCCGGCGTGGCCGCCACGGCGGCGACCACCGTCCGGCTGGCGCTCGACGGCCTGGTGATGGCGACGGCGTTCTGGTTCGTCGGCTGGGTGGTCTTCTCCGAGCCCACCCGGCTGCTCGGCGACGCCACCCCGGTGGCCTGCGTGCCGATCCTGCTCGCCACGGTCAGCGCGGCCCTGACCGCCGGGCTCGCCCTCATCGTGGCCCTGCGCGCCCCGCCGCCGCGCGGTCGCGCCGCCTGGGTCGGCGCCGGGGCCACCGCCGTGACCTGCGGCGGGCTCGGCATCGCCACCGGTCTCTGCCAAGCCGGGCCGGGCATGGCGCTGGTCGGGGCGGGAGTGCTCGCCGCCGGCCTGGTCGCCGCCGCGTCGGCCGCCCGCCGCCCGGACGCGGCGGACCGGCCGCCGCCCGACCTGATCCGCCGCGACGGCGCGTACGCGTTCGTGCCGATGTTCGCCATGGCCGCCTCGGCGATGTACCACCTGCTCCAGGACGGCCGGTTCGACGCGCTCGGCATCGTCGCCGGCAGCGTGGAGGGCTTCGCCCTGGTGACCCGGCAGTACCTCACGCTGCACGACGTGCGCGGCTACGCCCGGCGGCTGGCCGAGCGGGAGGCGCACTTCCGCGAGCTGGCACACACCGACCAGCTCACCGCGCTGGCCAACCGGCGGGGGCTGTTGCAGGCGCTGCACCGGTGCGCCGAGGCCGGCGCCCCCTGCGTGCTGCTCGGGCTCGACCTCGACGGCTTCAAGCACGTCAACGACATGCGCGGGCACGACGTGGGCGACGCGGTGCTGGCCGAGGTCGGCGAGCGGCTGCGCGCCAACCTGCGCCCCGGCGACGTGGCGGCCCGGCTCGGCGGCGACGAGTTCGCGGTGCTGATGCACGGCCAGCCCGCCGACGCGGACCGGGTCGCCGAGCGCCTGCTCGGCGTGCTCGGGCGCGCCTACGACCAGCCGGAGGGGCCGGTCTTCCTGTCGGTGAGCATCGGGGTGGCCGGCTGGACGGGCGAGCCCGACGTGGAGCTGCTGCTGCGCCACGCCGACCTGGCGCTGCGCTACGCCAAGCAGCGCGGCAAGAACCGGATCGAGCGCTACGACGCCGCGTACGACCAGCTGCTGCGCCGGCGTACCACGCTGGAGCACGAGCTGCGCGGCGCGATCGAGCGCGACGAACTGCGCCTGGTGTTCCAGCCGGTCGCCTCGCTGCCCTCGGTGCGCCCGGTCGGCGCGGAGGCGCTGCTGCGCTGGCGGCACCCGGTGCTGGGCAAGGTCGGCCCGGACGAGTTCATCCCGCTGGCGGAGGAGTGCGGGATGATCGCCAAGCTGGGGGCCTGGGTGCTGCACCAGGCGTGCCACCAGCTCTCCCGCTGGCTGGCCGACGGCCACGACGTCTGGGTCTCGGTCAACGTGTCCCCCCGCGAGCTGCACGCCCCGGAGTACGTGGTCCAGGTCGCCGAGGCGCTGCGCGCCCACCGGGTACCGCCGCAGCGGTTGGTGCTGGAGGTCACCGAGCACGCCGTCGCGACGGACCTGGACGAGCTGATCCGGCGGCTGACGGCGCTGCGGCTGACGGGTGTCCGGATCGCGCTGGACGACTTCGGCGCCGGGTACTCCTCGCTGGGCCAGCTGCGCCGCCTGCCGATCGACATTCTCAAGATCGACCACGGGCTGGTCGCGGAGCACGAGCCGGTGCGGCCGGTGGGCCGGGACGGCCCGGCGTTCGCGCCGATGGTCGACATCGTCATGCGCCTCGGCCACCAGCTCGGGCTGGAGGTCATCGCCGAGGGGGTGACCACGCCGACGGAGCTGGCCGCCGTGGTCGCCGCCGGCTGCCGGTTCGGCCAGGGGGCGCTCTTCGGCTGGGGCGTGCCGGCCGAGCACCTGGAGGCGATGCTGGAGGCTGCCACGTCCCCCGGCGCCCGCCCGGCCCCGACGCCCGCCCCGGCCGGCCCGCCCGCCGCCCCGCCGCCCCGGCGGCTGCCGACGCTGCCCGCCCCGCGCCCCTCCGGGCCGGGGTCCGCGCAGGTGGAGCAGGGTTCCTAGCGCCCCGGACGGGTGAAACCCGGCGGTCCGTGAACCAACATGTGGGATCAGTTGACTCATCGCGTGAGATGCGTCAGGCTTGCCGCATGTCGTCGTACCGGTCGCTGCGAGTACTTACCTGAGCGCACTCTCCACGTCGAGAGTGCGCTGGCCCCGTGCAACCTGCACGAGGGCTTTTTTGTTGCCGTCGGACCCATCGACGCCGGGCGTCGCCCGCGTCACCCGCTCGAACAGCCGCACCCACTCCAGCCGAAGGCCTGAACCGCCATGACGAGACCCACGCCAGAGACACTCGCCCACTCCGCCCGGCGGGCCCGCACGGTCGCCGAGCCCGCGAGCGACGCCGAGCACGCCGGCACCGCCCGCACCGCGGCCACCCCGGCCGTCCCGGGGGTACGCACACCCGCTCCGGCCCAGGTCAGCGGCGCCGGTTCGCTCGTGCGGTCCCTCGAGGCGCTCGGCGTCGACGTCGTCTTCGGCATCCCGGGCGGCGCCATCCTGCCGGCGTACGACCCGCTCTACGACTCCACCGTCCGGCACATCCTGGTCCGCCACGAGCAGGGCGCCGGGCACGCGGCGACGGGCTACGCCCAGGCGACCGGCCGGGTGGGGGTCTGCATGGCCACCTCCGGTCCCGGCGCGACGAACCTGGTCACCCCGATCGCCGACGCGTACATGGACTCGGTGCCGATCGTCGCCATCACCGGTCAGGTCGCGCGGCCCTCGATCGGCACGGACGCCTTCCAGGAGGCGGACATCCAGGGCATCACCCTGCCGGTCACCAAGCACAACTTCCTGGTGCAGGAGGCCGAGGAGATCCCCCGGGTGCTGGCTGAGGCGTTCCACCTGGCCGCCACCGGCCGGCCCGGGCCGGTCCTGGTCGACATCCCCAAGGACGTCCTCCAGGCGCCCACCACCTTCACCTGGCCGCCGACGCTGGACCTGCCCGGCTACCGCCCGACCCTGCACCCGCACGGCAAGCAGATCCGCGAGGCGGCCCGGCTGATGGCCACCGCCCGGCGCCCGGTGCTCTACGTCGGTGGCGGCGTGCTGAAGGCCGGCGCCACGGAGGGGCTGCGCCGGCTGGCCGAGCTGACCGGGATCCCGGTGGTCACCACGCTGATGGCCCTCGGCGCGTTCCCCGACTCGCACCAGCAGCACCTGGGCATGCCCGGCATGCACGGCACGGTCTCCGCGGTCTACGGCCTGCAGAAGGCCGACCTGATCGTGGCCCTGGGCGCCCGCTTCGACGACCGGGTCACCGGCAAGCTGGACTCGTTCGCCCCGGACGCGGCGGTGGTGCACGCCGACATCGACCCGGCCGAGATCGGCAAGAACCGGCACGCGGACGTCCCGATCGTCGGCGACGCCCGGCACGTCATCGACGAGCTGATCGCGGCGGTGACCAACGAGCAGGCGGCCGGTCGGCGGGCGGATCTCGCCGACTGGTGGACCCAGCTCGACGACCTGCGCAAGCGGTACCCGCTGGGCTACGAGGAGCCGGCCGACGGCACCCTCTCCCCGCAGTACGTGATCAAGCGGCTCGGCGAGCTGGTCGGCCCGGACGCGATCTACGTCGCGGGGGTCGGCCAGCACCAGATGTGGGCCTCGCAGTTCATCTCCTACGAGAAGCCGTACACCTGGTTGAACTCCGGCGGCCTCGGCACGATGGGCTACGCGGTGCCGGCGGCGATGGGCGCCAAGGTCGGCAAGCCCGACACGGTGGTGTGGGCGATCGACGGCGACGGCTGCTTCCAGATGACCAACCAGGAGCTGGCCACCTGCGCGCTGGAGGGCATCCCGGTCAAGATCGCCGTCATCAACAACGGCAACCTCGGCATGGTGCGGCAGTGGCAGACCCTGTTCTACGGGGAGCGCTACTCCAACACCGACCTCGGCACCCACAAGCACCGCATCCCCGACTTCCTGAAGCTCGCCGAGGCGCTCGGCTGCGTGGGCCTGCGCTGCGAGAACGCCGAGGACGTCGACAAGACCATCGCCGCCGCGATGGCGATCGACGACGCCCCGGTGGTCATCGACTTCGTCGTCGGCAAGGACGCCATGGTGTGGCCGATGGTCGCCGCCGGCACCAGCAACGACGAGATCATGTTCGCCCGGGGCGTCCGCCCGGCCTTCGACGAGGATGACATCTGATGACCATGCACACCCTGAGCGTCCTGGTGGAGAACAAGCCGGGCGTCCTGGCCCGGGTCTCCGGGCTGTTCTCCCGGCGCGGCTTCAACATCGACAGTCTCGCCGTCGGGGAGACCGAGAACCCGGACGTCTCGCGGATCACCATCGTGGTCAACGCCGAGTCGTCCCCGCTGGAGCAGGTCACCAAGCAGCTCAACAAGCTGGTCAACGTGCTCAAGATCGTCGAGCTCGACCCGCAGGTCTCGGTCGCCCGGGAGCTGCTCCTGGTCAAGGTGCGCGCCGACCGCGCGGCCCGGGCCCAGGTGCTGGAGACGGTGGGCCTGTTCCGGGCCCGGGTGGTCGACGTGGCGCCGGACACGCTGACCATCGAGGCCACCGGCACCCCGGACAAGCTCGACGCGCTGCTGCGCGACCTCGAACCGTTCGGGATCAAGGAGATGGTCCAGTCCGGGCTGGTGGCGATCGGGCGCGGCTCGCGCTCGATCACCGCCGGACCCTCGCTCCGGGCCGCCTGACCCCGATCCGGCCGGCGCCCCGCGCCGGCCGGGACCGCCCGACCAGTGCCGGCGCGTGGCGCCGCCTGGGACCGACACCGCACAGATCCACGACGGGCCGCCCGGGCCGCCGTACGAAAGGGAAATCATGAGCGTTGAGGTGTACTACGACGACGATGCCGACCTGGGCCTGATCCAGGGCCGCAAGGTGGCGGTGATCGGCTACGGCAGCCAGGGCCACGCCCACGCGCTGTCGCTGCGCGACTCCGGGGTCGACGTGGTGATCGGTCTGCCGGAGGCCTCCAAGAGCCGGGCCAAGGCCGAGGAGCAGGGCCTGCGGGTGCTCACGCCGGCCGACGCGGCGGCCGAGGCCGACGTCATCATGATCCTCGCGCCGGACACCGCCCAGCGCAGCATCTACGCCGAGTCGATCGCGCCGAACCTGGCCCCGGGCAAGGCGCTCTTCTTCGGCCACGGCTTCAACATCCGCTACGGCCTGATCAAGCCGCCGGCCGACGTCGACGTGGCGATGGTCGCGCCGAAGGGCCCCGGCCACCTGGTCCGCCGCCAGTACGCCGACGGCAAGGGCGTGCCCTGCCTGGTCGCCGTCGAGCAGGACGCCAGCGGCAGCGCCCTCGCGCTGGCCCTGTCGTACGCCAAGGGCATCGGCGGCACCCGGGCCGGCGTCATCCGGACCACCTTCACCGAGGAGACCGAGACCGACCTCTTCGGCGAGCAGGCGGTGCTCTGCGGCGGCGCGGCGGCGCTCGTGCAGACCGGCTTCGAGGTGCTCACCGAGGCGGGCTACGCCCCCGAGGTGGCCTACTTCGAGTGCCTGCACGAGCTGAAGCTGATCGTCGACCTCATGTACGAGGGCGGCATCGCGAAGATGCGCTACAGCATCTCCGACACGGCCGAGTACGGCGACCTCTCCCGCGGCCCGCGCGTCATCGACGCCCGGGTCAAGGAGGAGATGCGCAAGATCCTCAGCGAGGTCCAGTCCGGCGAGTTCGCCCGGGAGTGGGTGGCCGAGGACGAGGCCGGCCGGCCCAACTTCAGCAAGTGGCAGGCCGAGGGCGCGGCGCACCCGATCGAGGAGACCGGCAGCAAGCTGCGCGGCATGATGAGCTGGGTCGACCGCCCGATCACCGAGACCGCCTGACGCACACCCCCGGCGGCCCGGCCCGGGCGCTCTCCCCGGCGCCCGGTCCGGGCCGCTGCCTGTGCGTACCGCCACGCCGCGCGTCGTTCACCGGCGCGTCGTCACCCGTTGTGAGGGCACTCACCCCGTAGTCCGGGACATGCCGGCCGGCCGGCCCCCTACGATCGCGGGGTAGGTGCGTAGCCGGCACCTGACGGCCATGGCCCGGATCAGCGCAGGGCGCAGCGCGGCGTCCCGCAGCCCGGCCCACCTCTGACGACAACTACGAGGACCAATGACTCCTGTCGTACTGATCGCCGAAGAACTCGCCCCCGCCGCCATCGAGGTGCTCGCCCACGACTTCGACGTCCGTCATGTCGACGGCACCGACCGTCCGGCCCTGCTCTCGGCGCTCTCCGAGGCCGACGCCGTCATCGTGCGCAGTGCCACCCAGATCGACGCCGAGGCGATCGCCGCCGCGCCCCGGCTGAAGGTCGTCGCCCGGGCGGGCGTGGGTCTGGACAACGTCGAGGTGCCGGCCGCCACCGCGCGGGGCGTCATGGTCGTCAACGCCCCCACCTCCAACATCGTCTCCGCCGCCGAGCAGGCCCTCGCGCTGCTGCTCGCGGTGGCCCGCAACACCGCCAGCGCCAGCGCCGCGCTGAAGGCGGGGGAGTGGAAGCGGTCGAAGTACACCGGCGTCGAGATCCAGGGCAAGACCGTCGGCGTGGTCGGCCTCGGCCGCATCGGCGTGCTCTTCGCCCAGCGGATCGCCGCCTTCGGCACCCGGCTGATCGCGTACGACCCCTACATCCAGCCGGCCCGCGCGGCCCAGCTCGGCGTCCGCCTGGTGGGCCTGGAGGAGCTGCTGCGGGAGAGCGACTTCATCTCGATCCACCTGCCGAAGACCCCGGAGACCGTGGGCCTGATCGGCGAGAAGGAGCTGGCCGTCGTCAAGCCCGGCGTCCGGATCGTCAACGCCGCCCGGGGCGGGCTCGTCGACGAGCAGGCCCTGGCCGACGCGATCGCCGAGGGCCGGGTCGCCGGCGCGGGCGTGGACGTCTACGCCAAGGAGCCCTGCACCTCCTCGCCGCTGTTCGCGTTCGACAACGTGGTCGCCACCCCGCACCTGGGCGCCTCCACCGGTGAGGCGCAGGACAAGGCCGGCCTGGCCGTGGCCAAGAGCGTGAAGCTGGCGTTGCAGGGCGAGTTCGTGCCGGACGCCGTGAACGTGCAGGCCGGCGGCGTGGTCGCCGAGGACGTACGCCCGCTGCTGCCGCTGGCCGAGAAGCTCGGCCGGGCCTTCACCGCCGTCGCGGGCGGGGTGGCCGCCAGCGTCACCGTCGAGGTGCGCGGCGAGATCGTCAACCACGACGTGTCGGTGCTGAAGCTCGCCGCCACCAAGGGGCTGTTCAGCTCGGTGGTCGAGGAGCAGGTCACCTACGTCAACGCGCCGCACCTGGCCGCCGAGCGCGGTGTCGAGGTCACGCTGGTCGCCCAGTCCGACTCGGCCGACCACCCCAACCTGGTCACCGTCCGTGGCGCGCTGCCCGACGGCCGTACGGTCAGCGTCTCCGGCACGGTGACCACCGCCGGCGGCCGCGACGTTCTCAAGCTCACCGAGGTCGACGGCTTCGACGTGGAGATCGGCGCGGAGGGCATCCTGGTCTTCCTGCGCTACGTCGACCGCCCGGGCGTGGTCGGCACGGTCGGGACGCTGCTCGGCGAGGCCGGCGTCAACATCGCGGCGATGCAGGTTGCCCGCCGCGAGGCCGGCGGCGAGACCCTGATGACCCTCACGGTCGACCAGGCGCTCGGCGCGGACCTGCTCACCTCGGCGGCGGAGTCGATCGGCGCGGTCGCGGCCAGCGCGGCGGACCTGCGCGACGAGTGACCTGAGCGTGCGACAGCGGGGGCCCGGCGATCCGCCGGGCCCCTCGTCGTGTCCGGGGAGCGGTCAGCCGGGCAGGCGGGCCGGCGGCGGGTAGACCGAGCCGTCCTGCGCGTCGAAGAGCATCAGGTCGTACGCGCCGGCCAGCCGTTCGATGTCGAGCAGCACCTGGTCCTCGCAGGTCGGGTGCAGGTTCAGCTCCACGTGGTCGCTGGCCGCGTGCAGCGGTGCCACCGCCCACGGGGTGCCGGGGCCGGCCGGCCGGTCCGGGTAGCTGCCGGTGATGGCGCGGTAGAACGCCACCACCCGCGGGTCCGGGTACCGGTCGACGTGCTGTCCCTGCCGGCACCGCAGCACCGCCGCCCGCACGTCCTCGGGTGTCGCCCCGTCCGCCAGGGCCCACACGCTCAGGTCGAAACTCACGGCGGACAGCGTGCCATCCGACGATCCCCGCGTCGAAATCGGCCCGCCGCCCCGGATCGGCACGCTCCAGTCACGACGGTCCGCTGTGGAGACCCTTGCGTTGAGTTGCGTCGATTCGCTAGCGTATCTGTGCGGTCACTGGCCGAGCTCGCGGCGTGGGCCCGTCTTCGGGTGACGAGGTCGACGTCCGGCCGACCGGCCCGCACCCCTCGATTGCGCGAGCCACGCGCACTCGTCGCTGACCGGCCCTCACGGTCGTTGCCGAGACCGTGGGGGCCGATCGCGCGCCCGGCCCACCCGCCGGACCGACGCGGGGCCGGCTCAGCGGCGGTGGGCGAAGAGCACGCGGTAGTCCGACCCGTCGCGAAACCAGTCCAGCCCGGCCGGCCCGGCGGCGTAGAGCGCGGTGGCGTAGCCGTCGGCGACGGCGAGGTCCGGCCCGACGACCGTCGCGGCGACCAGCTGGTCGGCGGGCTCCCCGGTGTGCGGGTCCACCACGTGCCCCTGCCGGCCGCTCACCCCCGAGGTGCCGACCGCGCCCGCCGTCATCTCCAGCACGAGCGGCGCCCGGTGCTGGTCCGTCGGGTGGTGCACCGCCACCCGCCACGGGCCGCCGTGCGCCGCGTGCCCGCGCACGACCAGGTCGGCGCCGCTGAGCACGGCGTAGTCGTGGATGCCGGCGGCGCGCAGCCGGGCGGCGGCCCGCTCCACCGCCCACCCGCCGAGCAGGCCGCCGGGGTCGAAGCCGCCGGGCACCGCCCAGGCGTCGAACCAGCCGTCGGTGGCCGCCCGCATCGCCGCGCAGCGGTCCACCAGGTCGGCCAGCGGCGGGTACGAGTCGGGGCTGATCTCGCCCCGGCGCAGCCGGGAGACCAGGCTCTCCGGCCGGGTCGGGCCGTAGGTGAGGTCGATGGCCCGCAGTTCCGCCACCGCGTCCCGCAGCGCCTCCCCGACGCCGCGACGGCCCAGCCACTCGGGGGCGTTGAGCAACAGCGAGTATTCCGCCGTGGTCGTCCGCACGGTGTGCTGGACGGCGATGCGGTCCTCCTCGACCGTGCCGGAGCGGTCCACGCGGTGACTGCGGGCGCCCAGCCGCAGGTCCGGCCGGCGCGGCTGGAAGGCCGACTGGTCCACCCATCGGGTCCGTGGCTGCTGGTCGATCCGCATGACGCTGCTCCCTCGCTGACGCCGGCCGCGTCCTCGCGGCCCCCGTCACGGGCCCCCGTTGACCCGCTCGTCATCACGCTAGGCAGCGGAGATGACCCCGCCATGAATGCCACCTGGGAGGATCCTGTGCATCCCCGTTTCCCGCATAATGGAAGGTCCGTACCGGGAGGCGGGACGGCGGCGTACGGTCGGACGAAACGGCGAGGCGAGGGAGCACAGGGACGTGGCACGGATCGCGGTGGTGGCCGGGGACGGGATCGGACCCGAGGTGGTCGCGCAGGCCCGCAAGGTCATCGACGCCGTGCTGCCGGGGGTGGACGCCACCGAGTACGACCTCGGCGCCGCCCGCTGGCACCGCACCGGCGAGGTGCTGCCCGACTCGGTGCTCACCGAGCTGGCCGGGCACGACGCGATCCTGCTCGGCGCCGTCGGCGACCCGACCGTGCCGCCGGGCGTGCTGGAGCGGGGCCTGCTGCTCAAGCTGCGCTTCGCCTTCGACCAGTACGTCAATCTGCGCCCGTCGCGGCTCTGGCCCGGTGTGCCCGGGCCGCTGTCCAGCGTCAAGCCCGGCGAGGTCGATCTCGTGGTGGTCCGCGAGGGCACCGAGGGTCTCTACGCCGGCGCCGGCGGCGCGCTGCACCGGGGCACCCCGGCGGAGGTCGCCACCGAGGAGAGCCTGAACACCCGGCACGGCGTCGAGCGGGTCATCCGCGACGCCTTCGCCCGCGCCACCCGTCGGGAGCGGCGCAAGGTCACCCTCGTGCACAAGACCAACGTGCTGACCCACGCCGGTTCGCTGTGGGCGCGCGCGTTCGAGGCCGTGGCGGCCGAGCACCCCGACGTGACCACGGAGTACCAGCACGTCGACGCCGCCGCGATGTTCCTGGTCACCCAGCCGCAGCGCTACGACGTGGTGGTCACCGACAACCTGTTCGGCGACATCCTCACCGACATCGCCGCCGCCGTCACCGGCGGGATCGGGCTGGCCGCCAGCGGCAGCATCAACCCCGAGGGGGCATACCCCTCGATGTTCGAGCCGGTACACGGCTCGGCGCCGGACATCGCCGGGCGCGGCGTGGCCGACCCGGTGGCGGCCGTACTCTCGGCGGCGCTGCTGCTCGACCAGCTCGGGCACGCCGACGCCGCCGCCCGGGTCACCGCGGCGGTGGGCGTGGAGCTGGCCGGCCGGGCCCCGGGCGCGGCACTGCGCACCGAGGAGGTCGGCGACCGGCTGGCCGGGTACGCCACCTCCTGAGGCCGCCGGCCACCCACCCCGAGGTCCCGACGACGCCGCCCGGCCGCACCCGGTCCGGCGGCGCGCACCCGCCCGGCCGCACCCCGGTTTGGCGGCGCGCACCCGCCCGGCGCTGCCGGTACGCCGGGCGGCGCTACCCGCTGAACGACCGTTCGGGGTAAGTTTCTCGCACCAGTTTCTCGGCATGCGGACCCGTGTGCCGTAGTCCCGCAGGGAGGTCAGCGCGATGAGCGGTGGTGACAAGCTCGACTTCGAGATCCGTCCGAATCCCGCGCCGGTATCCGTCGCCGACCGGGCCGCCCTGCTGGCCAACCCGGGGTTCGGGCGGGTCTTCACCGACCACATGGTCACCATCCGCTACGCCGACGGGAAGGGCTGGTACGACGCCCGGGTCGAGGCGCGGGCGCCGATCCCGATGGACCCGGCTGCCGCGGTGCTGCACTACGCGCAGGAGATCTTCGAGGGGCTGAAGGCCTACCGGACGGCCGACGGCGGGGTCACCATGTTCCGCCCGGAGGCCAACGCCGCCCGGTTCGCCGCCTCCGCCCGGCGCATGGCGATGCCGCCGCTGCCCGAGGAGGCGTTCGTCGACTCGCTGCGTCAGCTCGTGGACGCCGACCAGGGCTGGATCCCCGAGGGCGAGGACGGCAGCCTCTACCTGCGGCCGTTCATGTTCGCCAGCGAGGTGTTCCTCGGCGTCCGGCCCGCCAACGAATACCTCTACGTGGTGATCGCCTCGCCGGTCGGGGCGTACTTCTCCGGCGGGGTGAAGCCGGTGACGGTCTGGGTCTCCCCGGACTACACCCGGGCCGCCCCGGGCGGCACCGGCGCCGCGAAGTGCGGCGGCAACTACGCCGCCTCGCTGGTGGCGCAGGCCGAGGCGATCGAGCACGGCTGCGACCAGGTGGTCTTCCTTGACGCGGTGGAGCGGCGCCACGTCGACGAGCTGGGCGGCATGAACGTGTTCTTCGTCTACGACGACGACACCGTGGTCACCCCGCCGCTGACCGGCACGATCCTGCCCGGCATCACCCGGGAGTCGGTGCTCACCCTGGCCGCCGACGCCGGGCACCGGATCGAGGAGCGGCCGGTGAGCTTCGCCGACTGGCAGGCGGACGCCGCGAGCGGCCGGCTCCGCGAGGTGTTCGCCTGCGGCACCGCCGCGGTCGTCACCCCGATCGGGCGGGTGCGCTTCCCCGACGGCGAGTTCCTGGTGGGTGGCGGCGAGCCCGGGCGGGTCACGACGGCCCTGCGCCAGCAGCTCGTCGACCTCCAGCGGGGCCGGGCCGACGACCCGCACGGCTGGGTCCGCCGCATCCTCTGATCCCCTCCCCGGACGGCACCGTCCCGCCCCCGCGCCGCCCGGTGCGGGGGCGGCGCGGGGGCGGGAGGGCGGGGTCAGGCCAGCAGGTGCTCGCGCAGCGCGGTGAGTTGGGCGTCGGTGACGCCGGCCTGGCGCAGGTAGCCCTCCACCGAGCCGTGGGCCTCCCGCAGCTCGGCGAGGAAGAGCGTCATGGCCTCGGCGGGACAGGTCAGCACCGGCAGGGTGTGTCCCGCCCGCTGGCCGGTGGCCTCGAACCAGGCACGGTACCGCTCGCCGGCCTCGGTGCTCAGGGCATAGTCGGCAGCGATGTCATCGTCGGCGACGCCGAGCACCGCGAGGGTGAGCCCGCAGACGATGCCCGTGCGGTCCTTGCCGGCGACGCAGTGCACGACCACGGGGGCGCTGGCGTCGTCGGCGATCAGCCCGATCGCCTCGGCGAGCCCGGCGGTGCCCGTCCCGGCGAGGTCGGCGTACCGGTCGGCCAGGTAGCGGGCCAGGTCGGTGCCGGGACGGTAGGGCCGCTCGCCCCACTCCGCGTGCTCCGGGTGGATGTTGCGCCAGGTCAGGCCGTCGAAGTGGGGGACGCGGCCGTCACGCTCCACCTCGTACGGGCGGCGCAGGTCGATGACCGTGCGGACGCCGAGGGCGGCGAACGCCTCCCGGTCGGTGTCGTCGATGCGGTGCAGGGAGTCGGAGCGGTAGAGCCGCCCCGGGCGCACCGTGCGACCGTCGTGGCCGACGTGGCCGCCCACGTCGCGGAAGTTGAACGTCGCGGAGAAGGGGATCCGGCGACCGACCTCGATGGAGTCCACGCTGACACGGTAACGGCCTCCCACGATCCGCGGGAGGCCGTCGCGCGCCGTGCCGGTCAGCGGGCGGTGCCGGGCGGGATGGCCGAGTACGTCTCGTCGTAGTAGCCGCCGAGGCGGTCCCGGTAGGTGGGGTCTGTGTCGGCGGTCTCGTCGTACTCCGGGGCGGCCTTGATCTGGTCCTTGCTCCGGTCGACGTACACCTTGCGCTCGTCGTGGTCGACGTGGTTGACGGTGCCGGCCGGGACCATGACCTTCCGGCCGAAGATCCACGGCCCGGTGTCCACCACGAGGTAGCTGTCGTTGACCTCGTGACTGGCGCTGTCGATCTTGCCGATGCCGCCGTCGGTGGCCTCGACCTTGTAGCCGACCAGGTCGGCGTCGGCGACCCTCGCGGTGTCGCGGTAGCGCCACGGGTCGAACGTGCCGGCCGGGGCGCCGCCGGCGAACTCGCCCTGGCCGCCGCCGCGCAGCGGGTCCGGGCTGCCGTGGGTGCTGTGCGGGTCGAGCCTGTCCATCTGACAACTCCTGCCCCGACTGTCGCCAGTCGTCTCGCCGGTCCGGGTGTCTCTCGTCTGCTCCCGAGGAGCTACCCGGGCCGTCGCCACCGGAAACGGCGGGGCGGGCGCCGGGGACGACGCAGGGCCGGCGCCGCATCGCGGCACCGGCCCTGCGTGTCGTACCCGTCAGGCGAGCGCGGCCTGGGCGTCCAGGGTCACCGCGGCGGCGTGCACGACGGCGGCGATGCGCAGTCCCTCGTGCACCTGCTCGCGGCTGAAGCCCGCGTTGCGCAGGGTCTTCTCGTGCGACTCCAGGCACACCCCGCAGCCGGTGACCGCCGAGACCGCCAGGCACCAGAGCTCGAAGTCGGCCTTGTCCACGCCCGGCTTGGCGATGATCTGCATCCGCAGCCGCGCCGGGATCGACTGGTACTGCTCGTCGCCGATCAGGTGCTTGGCCCGGTAGTAGACGTTGTTCATCGCCATGATCGCGGCGGCGCCCTTGGCGGCCTCGACCGCCTCCGGCCCGAGGTGGGTGGCCGCCTCGGCCGCGATCTCGCGCAGCACCACCGGGTTGCGCGCCGCGACGGCACAGGCCAGGGCGGTGCCCCACGCCTGCTCCGGCTTCAGCGTGCTGGTGGCGATGGTGGAGCCGAGGTTGAGCTTGATGTCCTTGGCGTACTCGGGCAGAGCCGCCTTGACCGCGTCCAGACCCATGGTCAGGCCCCGGCGCCGGCGAGGAGCTTGGTGGCGTCCAGGGTCTCGCCGCCCTTGTTCCAGTTGCACGGGCAGAGCTCGTCGGTCTGAAGGGCGTCGAGCACCCGCAGCACCTCGGAGACGTTCCGGCCGACCGAGCCGGCGGTCACCATGACGAACTGGATCTCGTTGTCCGGGTCGACGATGAAGGTCGCCCGCTGGGCCACGCCGTCCTCGCCGAGCACGCCGCAGGCGGCGGTCAGCTCACGCTTGACGTCGCTCAGCATCGGGAACGGCAGCTCGCGCAGGTCCGGGTGGTCCTTGCGCCACGCGTAGTGGACGAACTCGTTGTCCACCGACACGCCGAGGACCTGGGCGTCCCGGTCGGCGAACTCCTCGTTCAGCCGGCCGAACTCCGCGATCTCGGTCGGGCAGACGAAGGTGAAGTCCTTCGGCCAGAAGAAGACGACGCGCCACTTCCCCTGGTGCGACTTGTGGTCGATCGACTCGAACGCCTTGTCGGCGTCGAGCGACACGCAGGCGGTGAGTTCGTACTCGGGGAAGCGGTCACCGACAGTGAGCACAGGTCCTCCTTGACAGCGGCACGAGGCCGGTAACTGGATCGGTTCCAGATACTTCCCCAGCTTTGTTTCCGCCGGTCGGCGGCCGGGTGACTTGTGAAGTCGATCACCGGCGGCGGGTCGTGCCGGCGAGCCGGCCACCCGTGCAGTATCGGGACCCTCCGTCACCGTCCCGCCATGTGGATTACGCCTCCCAAAACCGGTTCCCGGATGGCAGAGTGGCGATCGTGACCAGCACCGACCTGATTATTCGCACCTAGCGCGCCGGCCTCCCCTCCGCCGAGCGCGCAGACCTCCCGCATCCGCGGGGGGTCTTTTTGTTGCTCTGAGAAAGGACTCCCTGATGACGTTCCAGGTGTACGACACCACGCTGCGCGACGGCGCCCAGCGCGAGGGGCTCAGTTACTCGGTGGTCGACAAGCTCGCGGTGGCCCGCCTGCTCGACGAGTTCGGGGTCGGCTTCATCGAGGGAGGCTGGCCGGGCGCGGTGCCGAAGGACACCGAGTTCTTCCGCCGGGCGCGCGCCGAACTCGACCTGAAGCACGCGCTGCTTGTCGCGTTCGGGGCGACCCGGCGGGCCGGGGTGGCCGTCGGCGAGGATCCGCAGGTCCGCGGCCTGCTCGACGCGCAGACGCCGGCGATCGCCCTGGTCGCCAAGGCGGACCTGCGGCACGTCGAGCGGGCGCTGCGCACCACCGGGGCCGAGAACCTGGCGATGGTCCGCGACACGGTGGCGCACCTGGTGGCCGAGGGGCGCCGGGTCTTCGTCGACGGGGAGCACTTCTTCGACGGCTACCGGTCCGACCCGGCGTACACGGCCGCCGTGGTGGAGACCGCGCTGGCCGCCGGCGCCGAGCGGGTGGTGCTCTGCGACACCAACGGCGGGATGCTGCCGTCCCAGGTGACCGCCGCCGTCGCCGACCTGACCGCGCGGCTGGGCGTCGCCCCGGAACTGCTCGGCATCCACTGCCAGAACGACACGTCCTGCGCGGTGGCCAACACCGTCGCCGCCGTCGAGGCGGGGGTGCGCCACTTCCAGGGCACCGCCAACGGCTACGGCGAGCGCCCCGGCAACGCCGACATCTTCGCCGTGGTCGCCAACCTCCAGCTCAAGCTCGGGCTGCCCGTCCTACCGGAGGGCTGCCTGGGGCAGATGGTGCGGGTCTCCCACGCCATCGCCGAGATCGCCAACATCGCCCCCGACACCCACCAGGCGTACGTCGGGGCCGCGGCCTTCGCCCACAAGGCGGGGCTGCACGCGAGCGCGATCAAGGTGGATCCGCTGCTCTACAACCACGTGGACCCACAGGTGGTGGGCAACGACATGCGGATCCTCGTCACCGAGATGGCCGGCCGGGCCAGCGTCGAGCTCAAGAGCCGCGAGCTCGGCCTGGACCTGGCCGGCCATCCGG
The DNA here is from genome assembly GCF_057197825.1 of Micromonospora sp. USAFONa4. Classification (NCBI taxonomy): domain Bacteria; kingdom Bacillati; phylum Actinomycetota; class Actinomycetes; order Micromonosporales; family Micromonosporaceae; genus Micromonospora; species Micromonospora sp. USAFONa4. Next base: position 4,904,819 of record NZ_CM170072.1, read on the forward strand.
AGGCGCTGTCGCGCGTCACCCGGCGGGTCAAGGAGCTGGAGGCCGGCGGCTGGTCGTTCGAGGCCGCCGACGCGTCGTTCGAGCTGCTGGTCCGCTCGGAGCTGGACACCGCTCCCGCCCGGCCGTTCGCGCTGGAGTCGTACCGGGTGCTGGTCGAGCACCGGGAGGACGGCGCGGTGGTCTCGGAGGCGACCGTCAAGATCCGCGTACGCGGGGAGCGGGTGATCGCCACCGCCGAGGGCAACGGTCCGGTCAACGCCCTCGACGAGGCGCTGCGGGTCGGGCTGGCCCGGCACTACCCGGAGCTGCGCGACTTCGAGCTGGCCGACTACAAGGTGCGGATCCTGGAGGGCACCCACGGCACCGGCGCGGTGACCCGGGTGCTGCTGGAGACGGTCGACGGCAGCAACCGCGACTGGACCACGGTCGGCGTGCACCCCAACGTCGTCGAGGCGTCCTGGCACGCCCTCGTCGACGCGCTCACCTACGGCCTCGACCGCGCCCGGGTCTGAGCCGCCCCGGCCCCCGCGTACCGGCAGCCGGGGGCCTCACCCGACCGGGAGGCGCAGCTCGGCCAGGACGGCGCGGTGGTCGCTGCCCCGCACGGGGTGCACGGTGACCGCGCGCACCGCGATCCGCCGGTCGACCAGCACGTGGTCGATGGTCACCGGCGGGATCGGGTCCCCGTCGTACGGGCCCCAGGTGCCGACCAGGCCCGCACCGACCTGGTCGGCGGCGTCGGCGTAGCCGGTGTCCAGCAGGTCGCGCAGCGGGGCGTGGTCGAGGGTGGCGTTGAAGTCGCCGGCGAGGATCCGCAGCGGCCCGTCCGGGGTGGCGGGCGGCTGCGCCGCCAGGTCGGCGCGCCAGTGGCCGACCTGGTCCACCGCGTACGGGGCCGACGGGTGCGCCGACTCGACCCGGACCGCCGGCGCCCCGGGCACCGCCACCGTGCCGTAGGCCTGGTCGAAGCCCCAGCCGCCGCGGTTGTGCCGGACGCCGCCGTCGCTGATCGGGAACCGCGCGTAGAGGCCGGAGCCGACGGTGCCGGTCTGCGGGTGGAGCTGCCGGTGGGGGAGCAGCCCGGGCAGGCCGAGCCGGTCCAGCTCCGCCTCGGCGTCCGGGGTGAACTCCTGCACGGCGAGCACGTCGACCCGGTGCCGCCGGACCAGGTCGACCAGCGCCCGCGCGTCGCCGGCCCCGGCGAGCAGGTTGGCGGTCAGCAGCCGCACCGTCGGCCCGCCGGCCGGGGGCTGGCCGGACGGCAGTGCCCGGGGCACCACCACGGCCACCAGGGTCGCCATGACCAGAGCCGCGACCACCGCGGGCCACCGGCGCCGCAGGGCGAGCGCGAGCACCAGCGGCACGAGGCTTCCCGCCGCGGCGTACGGGGTGAAGGCGAGCAGCTGCACCGGCGGCCCCCGGTCGAGACCGCCCAGTCGTACCGCCGCCCAGGCGACCCCGGGCGCGACGGCGGCCCAGCAGAGCGCGGTGCGCAGCCGCGTCGCCCGGCTGCCCATCGCCGGTTGCGCGGTCTCGGTGATCACGGGCGGAGGATAGCGTCCAGGCGCCCCGACGGCGGTCCCGGACGCGCGCCACGCGGCGGCCCGGACGCTGTCGCGCCGCGCATTCGTGAATGGTCGAGCGCTCGCTTCTCACAATTCATCGACATCAGATGGTGTGATTGAAGGAGCGTGATCAACTATTGACGCCCGGCATTTTGCGGTGCTACCTTCCAGTGGGTTGAGACGTCGAAACTCTGAGTAGTAATAGCTGCTCAGAGCCGGTGAGAAATTGTTGAGGCGGCAACATCTAGGTGCGGCCTGAAGGGTTTGTCTTCAGGTGGTTGTCGCTATTTCCCCGGCCCGAGAAATGGAAATCAACCGTCCCGCGATCAGTGGGACCGGTCGAATCCGCACGGTCAACAAAAGGGAGACCTGTCATGACCACACTCTTCCGACGCAAGGCGGTGGCGGTGGCGTTCGCCGCGCTGGCGCTCACTCTGGCCGGAGGCGGGATCGCCGTCGCCCAGCCGGCGGCGCAGGCGCCCGCCGAGGTCGCCCAGCCGGCCGCCCGCCAGCCCGGCTCCGGCAGCCAGCCGGCGGTGACCCCCGCCGAGGCGCGCAAGGCCAAGGCCGCGCTGGCGCAGGGCCCGTCCGCGCAGGCGAGCGCGCCGGGCACCGTCGCCTCCGCCGTCGTCACCAGCGGCGGCACCCTGCTCCGCGGCTCCCCCGAGGTGGTCTCCGCCACCCGGTACGGCCCCGGGGAGTACCAGGTGGTGTTCAACTACAACGTCTCGCTGAAGACGTTCGTGGCCACCATCGGCACCACCGACCCGTACAACGTGCCCCCGGGCGGCGAGATCTCCGTCGCGCCGCGGCTCCAGACGCCGAACGCGGTCTTCATCCAGACCCGCAGCTCGTCGGGCAACGCCTCCGACCGGCCGTTCCACCTGGTCATCGCCAACTGAGCACCACCTGACGACGCCGGCCCCTCACCTGGATGCGGGGGCCGGCGCCGCCGCGCCCGCCGTCGGGAGGGTTGTCCTGGTTCGGGCCGCTAAGGGCCGTCCCGGCGCCGATAATCCGACGTTTGTCCGACGGTCGGCACGGGAAGCAAGCACCGTGACGGACATCTCGGACACCCTGGCCAGCGTGCCCAGCCCGGCCGATCCCGATGCGACCCCGGCCGAGCTGGAACAGACGCTCTTCGAGGTCAAACGCGTGATCGTCGGGCAGGATCGGCTCGTCGAGCGCCTGCTCACCGCCCTCGTCGCAGACGGGCACTGCCTCCTGGAGGGCGTGCCCGGGGTGGCCAAGACGCTCGCCGCGCAGACCCTGGCCACCGTGGTCGGCGGCACCTTCTCCCGGATCCAGTTCACCCCGGACCTGGTCCCCTCCGACATCGTCGGTACCAGGATCTACCGCGCGTCGCGCGAGGACTTCGACATCGAGCTGGGCCCGATCATGGCGAACCTGGTGCTCGCCGACGAGATCAACCGGGCCCCGGCCAAGGTGCAGTCCGCCCTGCTGGAGGCGATGGCCGAGCGGCAGGTCTCCATCGGCGGGCGGAGTTTTCCCGTGCCCGAGCCGTTCCTGGTGCTGGCCACGCAGAACCCGATCGAGTCGGAGGGGGTCTACCAACTCCCGGAGGCGCAGCGCGACCGGTTCATGATGAAGGTCGTCGTCGACTACCCGAGCGACGCCGACGAACTCGCGATCCTCTACCGGATGAGCGCCGACCGGCCCGTCGCCCGGCGGGTGCTCGACCCGCAGCGGCTGCGGGACCTCCAGGCCCGCGCCGCCCACGTCTTCGTGCACCACGCGATCGCCGAGTACGTGGTCCGGCTGATCTTCGCCACCCGGGACCCCGGCCGGTTCGGCCTGCCCGAGATCGCCCCGCTGCTCGCGTACGGGGCAAGTCCCCGGGCCACCCTCGGCCTGGTCCGCGCCGCGCGGGCCCAGGCGCTGCTGCGCGGTCGCGAGTACGTGCTGCCCGAGGACGTCCGCGAACTCGCCGTCGACGTGCTCGCCCACCGGCTGGTGCTCTCCTTCGACGCGGTCGCCGACGGGGTGTCCGCCGAAGCGGTGGTCCGTCGGCTGGTGGAGGTGGTGCCGCCGCCGCGCGTCGCCACCGCCCACCCGGAACACGCCGCCGACCTGGCGGCGGCATGAGGTGGCGCGGGGCCACCGCGCCCGTGCCGGTCGATCCGGGACTGGCTGACCTCACCGGGGACCGGCGGCTGCGGCGGCTGGAGCTGACCGTCACGCGCCGGCTCGACGGGCTGCTGCACGGCCGGTACCGGGGCCTGCTGCCCGGGCCCGGCAGCGAGACCGCCGGCAGCCGGGAGTACCGGCCCGGTGAGGACGAGGTGCGCCGGATGGACTGGGCGGTGACCGCCCGCACCACGGTCCCGCACGTGCGCGAGGTCGACGCCGACCGGGAGCTGACCACCTGGCTGCTGGTCGACGCGAGCCCCAGCATGGAGTACGGCACCGCCGAACTGGACAAGCGGGAGCTGGCCGTGGCGGCCGTCGCGGCGGTCGGCTTCCTCACCGGCGGCGTGGGCAACCGCCTCGGCGCGCAGGTGCTCGGCCCGGACGGGCTGCGCCGGTTCCCGCCCCGCAGCGGACGTACCCATCTGCTCGGGCTGCTCCGGGCCCTGCTGACGGCCCCGCGCGTCGGCGGCCACGACCGGGACGAGCCGGCGCCGGCGGGCCCCGACCTGGCCGACGGGCTGGCCGCCGTGCACCGGGTGGCGCTGCGCCGTGGCCTCGTCGTGGTGGTCTCGGACTTCCTCGACGGACTGCCCGACGACCCGCGGCAGGCCCCGTCCTGGGAGGTGCCCCTGCGCCGCCTCGCCGCGCGGCACCAGGTGCTCGCCGTGCAGGTCACCGACCCCCGGGAGCTGGAGCTGCCCGATGTCGGCCTGGTCACCCTCGTCGACCCGGAGACCGGCCGGCGGCGCGAGGTCTGGACCGGCGACCGCGCGCTGCGTGAGCGCTACGCCGCCGCCGCGACCGCCCAGCGCGAGCAGGTACGCCAGACGCTGCGCCGCAGCGGGGCCACGCACCTGCCGCTGCGTACCGACCGGGACTGGGGGGCCGACATCGTGCGGCACGTGCACGCCCAGCGGCGCCTCGCCGCCGCCCCGGCGCGGGCGGCCCGGGGAGGTGCGGCGTGATCTGGCAGTCGCCCGCCCGGCTCTGGCTCCTGCTCGGGGTGCTCGCCCTGGCCGTCGGCTACCTGCTCATGCAGCGCCGCCGCAGCCGGTACGCCGTCCGCTTCACCAACCTGCGGCTGCTGGACCGGGTCGCGCCGCACCGCCCGGCCTGGCGGCGGCACGTGCCGGCCGGGCTCTTCGTGGCCATGCTGGCGCTGCTGGTGGTCGGCTTCGCCCGGCCCACGGCGGAGGTCCGGGTGCCCCGCGAACGGGCCACGGTGATGGTCGCCGTGGACGTCTCCACCTCGATGCTCGCCGGCGACGTGGAACCGGACCGGCTCAGCGCCGCCAAGGAGTCCGCCCGACGCTTCGTCGACGGCCTGCCGGACGAGTTCAACGTCGGGCTGGTCGCCTTCGCCGGCAGCGCGGCGGTGCTGGTGCCGCCGAGCACCGACCGGGAGGCGCTGCACGAGGGCGTCGAGCGGCTGGTCGAGGGGGCCACCGGGGTGCAGGGCACCGCCATCGGAGAGGCCATCAGCACCTCGCTCGGCGCGGTGAAGGGCTTCGACAGCCAGGCGGCGAAGGACCCGCCGCCGGCCCGGATCATCCTGCTCTCCGACGGGGCGAACACCTCCGGCATCGACCCGATGGAGGCCGCGTCCGAGGCGATCGACATGAAGGTGCCGGTGCACACCATCTCCTTCGGCACCCCGGACGGCACGGTGGACCGGGGCGGCCGGCCGATCCAGGTGCCCGTCGACGGGCAGACCCTGCGCGCGGTCGCCGAGGAGACCGGGGGCGTGTTCCACGAGGCCAGCACCAGCGACGAGCTGCGCGCCGTCTACGACGACATCGGCACCTCGGTCGGCTACCGCATCGAACGGCAGGACGTCTCGGCCCGGTTCATCGGTCTCGGGCTGGTGTTCGCCATGGGCGCGGCGGCCGGCTCGATGCGCTGGTTCGCCCGGCTGCCCTGACCCCGTACGGCCGCCGCCGAGAAGGACACGTGAGGAGCGTACGCATGGCAGTGCAGACCGGGTTGGGCGAACCGCGCGGCCCCTGGTTCATCTCCCCGGAGCTGGATCCCGACGGGCGGGCCCGGTGGGGCGGGTCCGACCCCGACGGTGGCCCGGCAGGCCGCGGCCCGCGCGGGCGGGTGCTGGCGGCCCTGGCGGTGGTGGTCCTGTCGACCGCCTCCGGGGCGGTGGCCGGCGGCATCGTGGCCGGCCGGGACGAGGCACCTGGCCCGGCGGCGGCCTCGGCGGCCCCGGTGCCGGCGGAACTGGTGACCGCGGCCGGGAAGACGGTGCCGGGGGTGGTCTCGGTGCTGGTGGGGGGGGCCGGCGGCGCCTCGGCCTCCGGCTCCGGCTTCGCCGTCGACGACCAGCAGCACATCATCACCAACGACCACATCCTGGCCAAGGGGCGCGGGGGCTCGGTGACGGTGGAACTGCCCGACGGGCGGCGGTTCGCCGCCGAGGTCGTCGGGCGGGAGCCGCGCAGCGACCTCGCCGTGCTGCGGGTGCCGCCGTCGGCCGGCCTGGCGGCGTTGCCGCTGGCCAAGCCGGGATCCACCCGGGTGGGGGAGCCCGTGCTGGCGGTCGGCTCGCCGCTCGGGCTGCCCGGCACCGTCACCGCCGGCATCGTCAGCGCCCTGGACCGGCAGGTACGCCTCGGCGACAACCGGCACACCGCCGTGCAGACCGACGCCTCGATCAACCCGGGCAACTCGGGCGGCCCACTGGTCAACGCGCGCGGCGAGGTGGTCGGGGTGAACACGGCCATCGCCACGATCGACGGGAACGGCTCGATCGGCATCGGCTTCGCCATTCCCATCGAACAGGTGCAGCAGACCGCCGACACGATCATCGGGAAGGGCGGCTGAGCTGCGGGCACGCCGTCCGGGGCGGCCCGGGAATGTGAAAACTGTCGGATACCCGGCGCGGAATGATCGGCCAATGGAAATATCACGCTGAGTATGGATAACTGGCTCGGGTGGAGCGTCCTGGAATCGTGGTCCTCCTGCTGGTGGGCCTGTTGATCGGTACCGGTGTGGGGTCGGCGTACGCCCGGGCACGACGCGGGTGGGCCGACTACCAGACCGTCAAGAAGACCGTGCCCGGCGCCCGGAGCGCCGCGTGGCTGCTGATCAAGGTGGCCACCACGAAGATCGGGGTGATCGCCCTGCTGCTGGTGGGGGCGGTCGCCTACGCCGCCGCCGACTCCGACGACAGTCCCGACCCACCCGCGCAGACCCCGGGCCCGTCCGCCACCCCGAGCGTCCGGCAGGGGCGCTAGCCTCGGGGGGTGGACGACGGACTGCGGGTGAACGACCGGTGGACCGTTCCCGCCGCCGAGCTGCGGGAACGGTTCTCCCGGTCGTCCGGGCCCGGCGGTCAGGGCGTCAACACCACCGACTCACGCGTCGAGCTGAGCTACGACCTGGCCGCCTCGCCCGGCGTGCCCGAGCCGCTGCGGGCGCGGGCGCTGGAGCGGCTCGCCGGCCGGCTGGTCGACGGCGTGCTCACCGTGGCCGCCAGTGAGCACCGGGCGCAGCTGGCCAACCGGGAGGCCGCCCGCGAACGGCTGGCCGCGCTGCTGCGCGAGGCCGCCGCCCCGCCGCCCCCGCCCCGCCGGCCCACCCGCCCGTCGCGGGGCGCGAAGGAGCGCCGGTTGGCCGACAAGAAGCGCCGGTCACAACGCAAGCGCGACCGCCGCGTCGACGGCGACTAGCCCGCGAGCAGTGCCGCGCAGACACCGATGAGCCGGGCGCGTAGCTGGCCGGCACGCTGTGCGAACTCGCGTTGCCGCGCCACGTACTCGGCCTTGCCCTCCGGCGTCTCGATGGCCACCGCGGGCTGCCCGTAGGAGGAGAAGTCGTACGGGGACGCCTGCATGTCGAGTAGCCGGATGTCCCGCGCCAGCTCGAAGCAGTCGAGCGCCAGGTCCCCCGGGACCGCGGGCCCCAACTTGGTCGCCCACTTGTGGCAGTCCATCGATGCGTGCAGGCAGCCCGGCTGGTCGAGTTCGACCTGGCTCTCCCTCGTGGGTCGGAGCCGGTTGAGGCCGACCGCTTCCGGGGTGAAGAAGCGGAACGCGTCGAAGTGCGTGCAGCGGATCTGGTGCGACTCGACGACCGCGTCGGTGCCCTCCTGCCCGAGTCGCAGGGGGAGCGGGTGCCGATGCTCCCGTTGGCGGTACACCATCGCCCACTCGTGCAGGCCGAAGCAGCCGGTGAAGGCCGGTCGCGACGCGATCGCGGACAACAGGCGGTGGATGAAGCGCACCGACTCGGCCCGGTCGACGAGGAACGCCGTGACGTCGAAGCTCACCGCCCCGTCCGCCGCCGTCGCGTACCAACGCCACTGCCGGTGCGGGGCGGAGCCGTCCGGCCCCGGCGCCAGGGAGACGCCCACCCCCGGGTGCCACCGTCGGAGTACGGAGGGCCGGGTGCCGTAGTAGTCGTACAGGAAGTCGTCGATCGCGTGGCGTTCCCCCGTGGCCCTGCGGGCGCGGTGGCCCGCGGTGAGGGCGTCCGCACGCCTCTCGTGCGCCTCCAGGAGGGCAACCCAGGTCGGCGGGGCGAGGGCGGCGGTCACGAAGCCAAGGGTACGACCGCCGCCCGGCGCCCGGTCAGGGCACGTCCACCCGGACCCCGGCGGAGAACACCCCGCTGCGCAGCTCAAGCTGCTCCGGCGGTGCCTTCCCGGCGACGGTGAAGACCAGCGGCAGCACCGTCCGGCTGCCAGCCGCCATCGGCTGGGCGAAGACGTCCCGGCCCTGGTTGGCCGCCCGGGTCGCCTGCTCGTCGGTGCTGACGAAGTTGCCGTCGGGCAGGTATGCCCGTTGCAGCCGGCCGTGCCAGCTCTGCTGCTCCGGGGTCAGATTGCGCACCCCGACCGTCGCCTCGCACTGCCGGGCCGCGGCGCCGGGCTCGCACGCGACGCGGTACACGGTGAACTCGAACGCCGACTCGCGCAGCGGCTCGCCGACGGCGCCGTTGACCCCCTGGCCCAGCCACGCGCCGCTGGTCGGCTGGCTGTCGGTGTCGACGGCCGCGACCTGCCGGGTGGCCGTCCAGGCGGCGGTGCCCACCGTGCCGGCGAGCACGGCGGCGGCCACCGGGACGATCAACCAGACGGACGGCTTGCGGCGGAGCTGTTCCGGTCGCGGCGCGGCCGGGCGCGGGTAGACCGTCCCCGGATGCTGGCCGGAGAGGGCCGCGGCGACCGGTCGGCGGCGCCGGCGCCAGGTCCACACCCCGCCCACCGCGAGCACCGTCACCGTGCCGAGCCCGGCCAGCAGCACCGGCGTCCGGCGCCACGGCGGCGATTCGGAACGCGCGGGCGCGGCGGCCGGCACGCCCGCGTTCCAGGTCGCGGTCGCGCAGTCGTACGGCCGGCTGCCATCGCGGGCGTAGGCGCAGGCCGGCGCGGTCAGCGGCCGGGCCGGGGCGGCGGCGGTGAGCGCCGTGCCCAGGGTGGTGGTGCTGCGGGCGGGCAGCTTCAGCTGCCAGGTCACCTCGGTGGCCGACTGCCCGGTGCCCCGGGTGGCCCGGCCCCCGGCGGTGATGGCGGTCGCCGAGGCCCCGGGCGGCAGCTCCTGCCGGACGGTGGTGTCCACCGGCGTGCCACCGCTGTTGCGGACCTGGATCCGGTAGCGCGGCGCCGGCGTGCTCTCCGGCACCACCGCGACCGTGACCGGCGGCTTCGCCACCGGCGGGGCGGCCCGGGTCGGGGTGGGCACGGCCGGCGGCGCCGACGGCATCGCCGGCTCCGGGGTCGGCGCGACCACCGGTGGTGGCGCGGCCGCCGCGGGTGGCGCCGCCGCCGGCAGTGCCGGCACGGCGGAGAGAATGCCGAGGCAGTGTACGAACACTGCGAGGGCCCTGTGGTGTCGTGTCGATGCAGGCATACGAACGAACCTCCGGAGCCGACGCTAGGGGCGCGACGACACCGGGCGGGTACGAAGTCGCGAACTCCGCCCCCGCGAGCGGACGGTGTCGTAGGGTGCGCCCTCCCGGCTTCCCGGGGCGCGCCTGACTGCGGCGTCGGCCGGGTCGCGGGTCGCCGGGGCTAGATTGGCCTGGTGCGTATCGCTCGTTTTGCTCATGCCAAGGGAATGTCGTTCGGGGTCGTCGAGGGCGAAGCGGAGGCGGGCCCCCAGGGCCTGACCATCGCCGAGATCGAGGGCCACCCGTTCGGCCAGATCACCTTCAGCGGTGCCCGCTGGGCGCTGTCGGACGTCCGCCTGCTCTCGCCGATCCTGCCCAGCAAGGTCGTCTGCGTCGGCCGCAACTACGCCGAGCACGCCGCCGAGCACGGCAGCGAGGTGCCGAAGGAGCCGCTGCTCTTCCTCAAACCGTCCACCTCCGTGATCGGGCCCCGCGACGCGATCCGGCTGCCGATCTTCTCGAAGCAGGTCGAGCACGAGGCCGAACTGGCCGTGGTGATCGGAGCGCCGGGCGCCCGCCGGGCCGACCGGGCCGCCGCGGAGCGGGCCATCTTCGGCTACACCTGCGCCAACGACGTCACCGCCCGGGACCTCCAGCGTTCCGACGGGCAGTGGACCCGCGCCAAGGGCTTCGACTCGTTCTGCCCGATCGGGCCGTGGATCACCACCGGGCTCGACGTGCGCGACCTGGAGATCCGCTGTGAGGTGGGTCGCAATCCGGAGGAGATGGAGGTCCGCCAGCTCGGCCGGACCCGCGACATGGTCTTCGACGTGCCGGCCCTGGTGTCGTACGTCTCGCACGTGATGACGCTGCTCCCCGGCGACGTGGTGCTCACGGGCACACCGGCTGGGGTTAGCCCGCTGCTGGACGGGGATACGGTCACCGTGCGGATCGAGGGGATCGGAGACCTCACCAACCCGGTGGTGCCCGTCGCCTGATCCGCGTCGAGGCCCCGTTTCCGCAGTTCAGGGGCGGTTTGGGGGACTCGATTTGGCCTGCTGGCACCGGGAGGGTAAAGTTTGATCCCGGCACCGCAAGGGGCCAATGGGGTATGGGGTAATTGGCAGCCCGACTGATTCTGGTTCAGTTAGTCTAGGTTCGAGTCCTGGTACCCCAGCGCAGCCGAGGTTCGCGAGAGCTTCGAGCGCTGGATCTCGTAGGAGACGACTCCGGTTCCCGTTCAGGGGATCGGGGTTCTCTCTGATAGAGTCCAGCGGCACCGCTCGGCAGAGCGGTGCCGCAAGTCAGGTTCTGGCCCCGTCGTCTAGCGGCCCAGGACGCCGCCCTCTCAAGGCGGTAGCGCCGGTTCGAATCCGGTCGGGGCTACATCTCAGAACGGCCCGTTCCACTCCGGTGGGGCGGGTCGTTTCGCATGTCCCGTACCGACGCTGTTCGTCGCCCCGTGGGCCCCGCGGGTTGCCTGCCGCCGCCGGCACGGGTGGCCCGACGCCGGCGGCGGCGATGTCGGCCGGGTGGTGGCGTGCCGAAACGACCGTCCGGTCGCCCCGATTTCCGTCCCGGTGGGGCCGCCGCTAGACTACAGCGGCACCGCTCGCAAGGGCGGTGGAAGCAGTGAAGTCTTGGCCCCGTCGTCTAGCGGCCCAGGACGCCGCCCTCTCAAGGCGGTAGCGCCGGTTCGAATCCGGTCGGGGCTACACCTCAGAACGGCCCGTTCCACTCCGGTGGAACGGGCCGTTCGGCATTCCACCCGCCCGGCCCGTCCCGCCCGTCCCGGCCCGTCCCGCCCGGGCTGAACCCCGGCCCGGACCACGCCGCTGCCGGTCGTGTCGATCAAGAAGTTCTCGCTCGGTCCGGGGTCGAATCCGGGCGCAAACTTCTTGATCGACGCGGGGCCGATGGGTGGCGGTGGGGGTGAGCCGGCGGGCGGGCCGGTGGGCCGGGTGGGTGGGGTGGGTGGGGTGGGTCAGAGGCCGGAGAGGCGTTGGCCGGCCCGGACCACGGCCATCGCGTGGCGTTCGCCGGGGCGGCGTCCCAGGCGCTCGATGGGCCCGGAGATGCTGATCGCGGCGATGACCCGACCGGTGCGGTCGCGGATCGGCGCCGAGACGCTCGCCACACCGGCCTCGCGTTCGGCCACGCTCTGCGCCCAGCCCCGGCGGCGTACCTCGGCCAGGGTGCGGCCGGTGAACTTCGACCGGGGCAGCAACGGCATCACGGCCTCGGGCGGCTCCCAGGCGAGCAGGATCTGCGCCGCGGAGCCCGCCGTCATCGGCAGCACCGAGCCGACCGGCACGGTGTCCCGCAGGCCGCTGGCCCGCTCGGCGGCGGCCACGCAGATGCGCTCGTCGGCGCGGCGCAGGTAGAGCTGGGCGCTTTCGCCCGTCGCGTCCCGCAGCGCCGCCAGCAGCGGCTCCGCCGCCGTCAGGAGCACGTCCGGGGCGGCATTGGCGAGCTCACCCAGGCGCGGGCCGGGACGCCAGCGACCCTGGGTGTCCCGGACGAGCATCCGGTGGATCTCCAGCGCCTGCGCCAGCCGGTGCGCGGTGGCCCGGGGCAGCTTGGTGCGTTCAACGAGTTCGGCCAGGCTGGCGCCGTCGACGCAGGCGGCCAGGATGACCACCGCCTTGTCGAGAACGCCGACACCGCTCATACTGTGTCCCACAAGCCGAAACTTACCTCCCAGAATTTAGGATGTCCAGATGGTGGGAGTCACTACTACCGAGCCGAGGACCCTGGCCGAGAAGGTCTGGGACGCGCACGTCGTACGGTCCGCCGAGGGCGAGCCCGATCTGCTCTTCATCGACCTGCACCTGCTGCACGAGGTGACGAGCCCGCAGGCCTTCGACGGGCTGCGCCTCGCCGGGCGCCGGGTGCGCCGCACCGACCTCACGCTCGCGACGGAGGACCACAACACCCCGACGGGGTACGCCGACCCGTCGTTCCGCCTGCGGCGCGGCGATCTGCTCACCATCGCCGACCCCACCTCGCGTACGCAGATCGAGACGCTGCGCCGCAACTGCGCCGAGTTCGGGGTGCGGCTGCACCCGCTGGGCGACGAGAACCAGGGCATCGTGCACGTCATCGGCCCGCAGCTCGGCGTCACCCAGCCCGGCATGACCATCGTCTGCGGGGACTCGCACACCGCCACCCACGGCGCGTTCGGCGCGCTGGCGTTCGGCATCGGCACGAGTGAGGTCGAACACGTGCTGGCCACCCAGACGCTGCCGCAGAGCCGGCCGAAGACGATGGCGGTGAACGTGACCGGGCGGCTCGCCCCGGGGGTCACCGCCAAGGACCTGGTGCTCGCGCTGATCGCCCAGGTGGGTACGGGCGGCGGCCGCGGGCACATCGTCGAGTACCGCGGCGAGGCGATCCGGTCGCTGTCCATGGAGGGGCGGATGACGATCGCCAACATGTCCATCGAGTGGGGCGCCAAGGCCGGCATGATCGCGCCGGACGAGACCACCTTCGCGTACCTGAAGGGGCGGCCGAACGCTCCGAAGGGCGCCGACTGGGACGCGGCGCTGGCCTGGTGGCGGACCCTGCCCACGGACGAGGGCGCCACGTTCGACGCCGAGGTGACCCTCGACGCCGGCGCGGTCACCCCGTTCGTGACCTGGGGCACCAACCCGGGCCAGGGTGCGCCGCTGGGCGCCGTGGTCCCGACCCCGGAGGAGTTCGTCACCGAGGCCGAGCGGACCGCCGCCCGGCGCGCGCTGGAGTACATGGACCTGCGCCCGGGCACCCCGCTGCGCGACCTCGCGGTCGACGTGGTCTTCGTCGGGTCCTGCACCAACGGCCGGCTGGAGGACCTCCGGGCCGCCGCCGACGTGCTGCGCGGGCAGCGGGTCGCCGACGGCGTGCGGATGCTGGTGGTGCCCGGTTCCGCCGCCGTGCGCGAGGCGGCCGAGTCGGAGGGGCTGGACAAGGTCTTCACCGACGCCGGCGCCGAGTGGCGCTTCGCCGGCTGCTCCATGTGCCTGGGGATGAACCCGGACACGCTCTCGCCGGGCCAGCGCTCCGCCTCCACCTCCAACCGCAACTTCGAGGGCCGCCAGGGCCGGGGCGGACGCACCCACCTGGTCTCCCCGCCGGTCGCCGCCGCCACCGCCGTGGCCGGCCGGCTGGCCGCTCCCGCCGACCTGTAGAAGGGCACCCAGATGGAGAGGTTCACCACCCACACGGGCACCGCCGTGCCGCTGCGGCGATCCAACGTGGACACCGATCAGATCATCCCCGCCGTGTACCTCAAGCGGGTGACCCGGACCGGTTTCGCGGACGGCTTGTTCAGCGCCTGGCGGGAGGACCCGGAATTCGTGCTCAACGATGAAGCCTATTCGGGTGCGTCGATTCTTGTGGCCGGTCCGGAGTTCGGCACCGGCTCCTCCCGGGAGCACGCCGTCTGGGCGCTGCGCGACTGGGGGTTCCGCGCCGTGATCGCGCCCCGCTTCGGCGACATCTTCCGGGGCAACGCCCTCAAGGAGGGGCTGCTCCCGGTCGAGCTGGAATTGAAGGCGGTCGAGGAGATCTGGGACCTGGTGGAGGCCGACCCGACCACCGCCGTCACCGTGGACCTGACCGCTCGCGAGGTGCGTGTCGGCGAGGCCACCTGGTCGTTCCCGATGGACGACTTCAGCCGTTGGCGGCTGCTGGAGGGCTTGGACGACATTGGACTCACCCTCCGCCACGAGGCGGAGATCAGCGCCTTCGAGGCCGACCGGCCGCCGTTCCTGCCCTCGGTCGCATAGCCGTACGCCCGATCCCACAGCGGTTTCCGCCCCCGCCGGTCTCACCGGTGGGGGCGAATCCGTTACGACACAAGGGCTTTTTTCGACCGAATGTTTGTGTCCCGGCAGCACAGGGCATACCGTGCGCGCAGAATGGCTCGCGTCGAGTCAGTTGCACAATCGGGAGGAAGTCGTGAACAAGGCCGAGCTCATCGAGGCGCTCGCCGTTCGCCTGGGGGACCGGAAGACGGCGACGGCCGCGCTCGACGCGGTCCTCGCTGAGGTCCAGGCGGCGGTCACCAAGGGCGAGAAGGTGGCGATCACCGGATTCGGAGCGTTCGAAAAGCGCGTCCGGGGCGCCCGAACAGCGCGCAACCCACGGACCGGCGAGGCGGTGAAGGTCAAGAAGACATCCGTCCCGACCTTCCGGCCCGGCGCCGGCTTCAAGGAGATGGTGGCCAGCGGCAAGGTGCCGAAGGCCACGGCGGCGGCGAAGAAGACCACGGCTGCCGCCGCCAAGACCACGTCCGCCGCCAAGACCACCGCGGCGGCCAAGACGACGGGTGCCAAGGCCACCGGGGCCAAGGCCACGGGTGCCAAGGCCGCCGGAGCCAAGGCCACGGGTGCCAAGGCCACCGGAGCCAAGGCCACCGGGGCCAAGGCCGCGGGCGCGAAGGCGACCGGGACCAAGGCGACCGCGGCGGCCAAGAAGGCCCCCGCGGCGAAGGCGACCAAGACCACCGCGGCGAAGAAGACCGCGACCACCAAGGCCGCCCCGGCGAAGAAGACCACCGCGGCGACCAAGGCCACGGCGGCGAAGAAGACCGCCGCGACGGCGAGCAAGAGCGCGGCGGCGAAGAAGGCGCCGGCAAAGAAGGCGGCGGCGAAGAAGGCCGCCACCAAGCGCTGAACCTGGCGGTACGGCAAGGGCGCCCACCGACGGTGGGCGCCCTTCGCCGTGTCCACCCCCACCCGTTGACCCCGACCGCGCCCCGCCCGCAGAATCGCCGCACCCCTTCCGGTCGGCGAAAGGCAGCCCGGTGCGCTACCGCCACCTCACCACCGTCACCCTCGCCCTGGGCGTCGTGCTCCTCGTCGACGTGCTGCGCGTCTTCCTGCCGGCGGTCATCACCATCTTCGGGCAGGCCGCGTCCACCCCCGCCGAACTGCTGGGGGCGTTCGCGTTCGGCTGGTTCCTGCTCGCCCTGGCCGCGCCTGCGCTGATCCGTCGGGTCGGCGCCCGCCCCGTGACGCTCGTCGCCGCGGTGCTGCTGGTCGTGGCGCGGCTCGCCGTCAACGGCCAGCCGGGCGGGCGGCTCCAGCTCTGGCTCGCCACGGCCGGGCTGCTCGCCGGGCTGGTCTGGCTTGCCGGTGTCGCCGCCGGCACCGACCGCCCCGTACCCGGGTTGGCGCTCGGCCTGGCGGTCGGGGCCGTCCTGCACACGGTGCTGGACACGTACCGCTCGGCGTTCTTCGGGGACTGGCCGGCGTGGTTGGCGGCCGTCGGGGTCGCGGGGCTCTTCCTGGCGGGGCAGGCGCGGCCCGCGCCGCCGGCCGGGGCGGGCGGCGTACGGAGCTGGCTGCTGGCCGGGCCGGCGCTGCTGCTCGCCGGCATGGTGGCGCTCTCCCCGGCGGTCGCCCGGACGGCGATGTCGTACCAGTTCGGTCTGCTGCGGTCGGATCCCGCCGACGAGGTGGGGGTGGCCACCGTGCCGCTGTTCGGCCCCGCCCCGCTCGCCGTGGCGGTCGGCGGGTTCCTGCTCGCCGCGCTGGCCCCGCCCCGCCGGGGCGCCTGGCGGTGGCTCGGGCCGGTGGCCCTGGTCGGCGGGGCCGTCCTCGTCGCCCTCGGACGCGGGGAGTTGCTGCTGCCGGCCGTCCTGCTCACCGCCGTCGGTCTCGGCGCGTGCCTGGCGTCGGCCGGTGCGGCGGACGGGCGGGGCGACGACGGCGCGGACGAAGCCCGCACCCCGGTCCCCGACGGCGCTGGGCAGGACCCGGCGCGGGCGGCCGGCAGCGCGTCGGCCCCGGCGCTGGCGGCCGGTGACGGGCAGGACCCGGCGCGGGCGGCCGGGCGGCGCGGGTACGCCGCCGTCGCCGGGATGCTCGTCTTCGCCGTCGCGGCGGTGGCCTACTACTCCGCCTACGACCTCGGCCACCCCAACGCCGGGGTGCCGGTGGCGGTGGCGGTGCTGGTCGCCGCCGTCGCGCTGGCGGGGCGTCCCACCCCGGGGCCGGCGCGGTCGCCGCTGCCGCCGGTGTGGACGGCCGCCACCGCCGCCGTGGTGACGTTGCTGGCCGCGGTCGCCAGCGACGAGCTGCTCTCCGCCACCAACCGGGACGGGCCGCCGGAGACGGTGCGGGTGGCGGCGTACAACGTGCGGATGGGGTTCGGGATGGACGGCCGCTTCGACCCGGACGCGCTGGCGCGGGCCGTCGCCGGGGCCGACGTCGTGGCACTCAGCGAGGTGGACCGGGGCTGGCTGCTCAACGGCGGCCACGACACGCTCGACCTGCTGGCGGAGCGGCTGGACATGCCGTACGTCTTCGCGCCGGCCGCCGACCCGCTCTGGGGCGACGCCGTGCTGAGCCGGTGGCCGCTGGACGCGGCGCGGACCCGGCCGCTGCCGGCGGTCGGCGCGCCCACCGGGGCGCAGGCCCTCGGGGTCACCGTGAACTTCAGCGAGGGCGTCCGCCTGGCGGTCGTCGCCACCCACCTGCAACCGCCGCCCGGCGAGGACCCTGTGGTCCAGGCCCGCGCGGTCGCCGACTTCGCCGTGCGGTACGCGGCCGGCCGGCCCCTGGTGGTCGCCGGCGACCTGAACACCGAGCCGGGCGACCCGGCGTTCGCCGAGTTCACCCGGGCCGGTCTGGTCGACGCGCTCGCCGCCGCCCGCCCCGTGCCGACCAGCCCGGCGGACGCCCCGCGCCAGCAGATCGACCACGTCTTCGTCACGCCCGGTCTGGCCGCCGGCGGCGCGGCGGCCCCGCCCGGGACGGCCAGCGACCACCTGCCGGTCGCGGTGACGCTGACCCTGCCACCGGCCTGACCCGCCGCCCGACGGGCCGTCCTGACCCGCCGCCCGACGGGCCGTCCTGACCCGCCGCCCGACGGGCCGTCCTGACCCGCCGCCCGACGGGCCGGTCTGAGCCGCCGCCCGACGGGCCGGTCTGACCCGCCGTCCCACGGGCCGGTCGGGACCGGCCGGCCCCGGTGGGCGCGCGGTCAGAGGCGGTCGACGGCGAGCAGGCGGTCGCCGGCGAAGGCGAGCAGCCAGCCGCCGCCCTTCGGGGTGGTGAAGTCGCCCGGCCGCCCGCTGAGCCGGGCCAGGGCGCCCGGGATCACCTTGCCCTGGCTGCACACCCCCACCGGCTCGCCGGTGGCCGCCAGCGCGGCCAGGCGGGCGGCGGCGGCCAGCGCGCACTCGTCGGGCTGCTGGCCCGGCCGCGGCTCGTCCAGGTCGCCGTCGATCTCGATCGGCAGGTCGAGCAGCGCCGCCGCCGGGTCGAGGGTCTGTACGCAGCGGCGGGCCGAGGCCGACAGCAGGCGTACCGGGCGGAGCAGCGCCACCAGCGGGGCGAGTGCGTGGGCCTGCGCCCAGCCCCGGGCGTCGAGCGGCCGGCCGGTGTCCGGGCCCGACCAGGTGGCCCGCTTGCCGGCGTGGGCGTGCCGGACCAGCGCCACCGTTCCGGTGACCGTGGGCAGGGCCGCGAACGCGGCCAGCACCTCGGCGTCGTGCGGGTAGCTGACCAGCCGGACCGCCTCGTCCACGCCGAGCCAGCGCACGTCGTCGACCTCGGTGCCCGGCTGGAAGCCGCCGGTGGCCACCGCCCGCATCGACCAGTAGTCGACGACCTTCGGGCGGCCCTCGCTGCGGTAGCGCACGGTGGGCAGCCGCACCTGCGGCACCGCCCGGACGTCGGTCTCCTCGGCCACCTCCCGCACGGCGGCGCGCAGCGGATGCTCGCTCGGCTCCAGCTTGCCCTTGGGCAGCGACCAGTCGCCGTAGCGGGGCCGGTGCACGAGGCAGACCAGCGCCCCACCGCGCGGGGCGGCGGCCGTGCTCCCGGCGACCGGCCCCCCGACCGGCCCGGAGTCGTCGGCGGGGCGCCACACGACACCACCCGCCGCCCGGATCGGGGGCGCGGCGTCGGGGAACCCGGGGGGCCGGCCCCGGCCGGGGCCGGCCGCGTCCCGCTCATCCAGCATCAGGTCAGCCTATGCGGGTACCGGTCAGCCCGCCGTGCCACCGACGCGACGCAGCAGCAACTCCTGGAGGTGGACGCGCGGTTCCTCGGCCGTGCCGGTACGCCGGCTCCAGGTGCCGTCCGCCGCCAGCTCGAACGCGTCCACGTCGGGGCTCATCGCGGCGGTCAGCACGTGGTCCAGCTCGGCCCGGGCGACGGGGTCGCTCACCCGCACCAGCGCCTCGACCCGGCGGTCCAGGTTGCGGTGCATCAGGTCGGCCGAGCCCATCCAGAACTCGGCGTCGCCGTCGTTGCCGAACCGGAAGATCCGGGAGTGCTCCAGGAAGCGGCCCAGGATCGAGCGGACCCGGATGTTCTCCGACAGGCCGGGCACCCCCGGGCGCAGCGTGCACATGCCCCGGATCACCAGGTCCACGTGGACGCCGGCCCGGGAGGCCCGGTAGAGCGCGTCCGTGATCTTCTCGTCGACCAGCGAGTTCACCTTGATCTGCACGAGGCCGGGCATGCCCAGCCGGACGTGCGCGATCTCCCGCTCGATGCGTTCGATGAGGCCGCTGCGGATGCCCTGCGGCGCCACCAGCAGCCGGCGGTACGCGGTCTGCCGGCTGTAGCCGGTGAGGACGTTGAACAGGTCGGTCAGGTCGGCCCCGATCTCCGGGTCGGCGGTGAGCATGCCGAAGTCCTCGTAGAGCCGGGCGGTCTTCGGGTGGTAGTTGCCGGTGCCGATGTGGCAGTAGCGGCGGATCTGATTGCCCTCCTGGCGTACCACCAGGGCGGTCTTGCAGTGCGTCTTGAGCCCGACCAGGCCGTAGACGACGTGACAGCCGGCGCGCTCCAGCTTGCGCGCCCAGCCGATGTTGGCCACCTCGTCGAAGCGCGCCTTCAGCTCGACCAGCACCACCACCTGCTTGCCGGCGGCCGCCGCGTCGACGAGCGCGTCCACGATCGGGGAGTCGCCGCTGGTGCGGTAGAGGGTCTGCTTGATGGCCAGCACGTCCGGGTCCGCGGCGGCCTGCTCGATGAAGCGCTGCACGCTGGTGGCGAACGAGTGGTACGGGTGGTGGACCAGGATGTCGCCGTCGCGCAGGGTCGCGAAGACGCTGCGCGGCACTTCGCCCTCGGTGAGGCGGGGGTGGGTGGCCGGCACGAACGGCGGATCCTTCAGGTCCGGCCGGTCGGCCTCGTCGTAGAGCTGCCAGAGCGCGGAGAGGTCGAGCAGGCCGGGCACCCGTAGCACCTCCTGGTCGTGCATGTCCAGCTCGCGGACGAGCAGCTCCAGGACGTGGTCGGAGACCGAGGCGGCCACCTCCAGCCGCACGGGCGGGCCGAACCGGCGCCGGGCCAGCTCCCGTTCCAGGGCCTGGAGCAGGTCCTCGTCGCGGTCCTCGTCGACCTCCACCTCGGCGTTGCGGGTGACCCGGAACAGGTGGCACTCGACCACCTGCATGCCGGAGAAGAGCTGCCCCAGGTGCACCGAGATCAGGTCCTCCACCGGCAGCATCCGCACGCCGGGCAGGTCGCGGTGCACCCGGACGAAGCGGGGCACGTTGTTCGGCACCTTGACCCGGGCGAAGAACTCCGAGCCGCCGTCCGGGTCGCGGACCGCCACCGCGAGGTTGAGCGACCGCCCGGAGATGTACGGGAAGGGGTGCGCCGGGTCCACCGCCAGTGGGGTAAGCACCGGGAAGATCTGCTCCCGGAAGTACGCGCGCAGCCGTTCCCGCTCGGGGTCGTCCAGGTCGGCCCAGCGCAGGATCCGGATGTCCTCGGCGGCCAGCTTCGGCAGCACCTCGTCCGTGAAGCAGGCCGAGTGCCGGGCCACCAGCGTCGCGGCCTTCCCGGCGACCAGCTCCAGCTGGGTACGCAGCGGCATCCGGTCCCCGCCGCGTACCGGCAGGCCGGCCTGGAGCCGGCGCTTCAGCCCGGCGACCCGCACCATGTAGAACTCGTCGAGGTTGCTGGCGAAGATGGCCAGGAACTTGGCCCGCTCCAGCAGCGGCGTGCGCGGGTCCTCGGCGAGCGCCAGCACCCGGGCGTTGAAGTCGAGCCAGGAGAGTTCCCGGTTGAGGAAGCGGTCCTCCGGCAGCGGCTGCGCCGCGGGGGGCTCGTCGACGAGGTCGGGCGCCGTCGCCTCGACGGGCGGCGCCGCGTCCAGCACCTCCTCCAGCCCGGCGGAGGCGGCCGCACCGCCGGCACCGGCGGCGTCGGCCGAACCGGTCGCGGCGGACGCTCCGCCCGGGGCCGCGGCGGACGCCTTGCCGGGGATCGCTGCGGGCGCTTCGCCGGGGGTCGCGGCCGGGGTCGCCTCCGGGGTCGCGGCCGGCGGGTCGGCGTGGAAGCGGCCGTCGGCGCCACGGGACCGGGCGCCGTTGCGGGGGGCGGCCGGGTCGGTGGACGGGCGGTTGGCGGGGGGCTTGCGAGGGGTGCTCACCTGCCCATAATCACCCGGATGCGGTTAACGCAAAATGAACTTCGACCAGCCGCTCAGGCCATCGTCGGCAATGTCACCCGGACCACCGCGCCGGTGTCGTCGGTCTCGACGCGCAACCGCTGGCCGAGGCGGAGCAGGCGCAGGCCGGAGGCGTCGAACGCCCGGGCCGGGAAGGCCAACTCGGTGCCGTCGTCGAGGAGCAGCGTCCCGCTGCGGGTCGCCGCGTCGTAGGTGGCCACCGTGCCCTGCATGCCCCGCACGCTACACGCCCCTCAGGCCGGGCAGGAGGCGGCGGCCAACGCGGCCGTGCGGGGCCCCAGCCCGAGCCGGGCCGCCGCGGCCAGGTCGGCGGCGGTGTCCACGTCACGGCGCAGGCTCGGCCAGTCCCCGGCGAGGGCGAGCGCCCCGCTCGCGGCGTGCGCGGCGGCCGAGCCGACCCCGAAGCGGGGATCCAGGGCCACGCCCGGCGGCGCGGCCAGCAGCACGGTGCCCTGGCCGGGGGCGTCGGCCACGTACCCGCGTACACCCGGGGGCGCGGCCTGGGCCGCCCGCAGCGCCGCCGCCAGCTCGGCCGGGCGCAACGCGGGCAGGTCGGCGGTGAGCCCGGCCACCCAGCCGCCGCCCGCGACCGACGCGCCGTGCCGGAAGGCGGCGTTCAGCCCGGCGCCGGGGGCGTCGGGCAGCGCCCGGGCGCCCGCGCGGCGGGCGGCCTCGGCCACCCGGGCGTCGTCGGTGACGACCAGCACCCCCGCCACCGCCGGGCAGGCCCGCACCGCGGCGACCGTGTCGGCGGCCAGGGCCAGCGCCAGTTCCTCGTGCGGTACGGCCGGCAGCGCCCCCCGCAGCCGGCTCTTCGCGGCGGCCAGGCGCTTCACGGGCACCACCACGGTCCACCTCGGCTGACTCACACCGCCATCCTGCCAGCCGTACGGCGGTACCCTCTCTGGCCGGACCCGGGTCGAGCAGGCATGATTTCCGCTGCGGGCGTCACCGGGTGCGGATCCGGTGCGGGGCGGGGCGGCACGAGGAGGCGCGGTGACACGGCGGAGGCTGGGGTTCTGGCAATGGTTCGCCGTGGTGCTGGTCAAGCCGGTGATGACCGTCTGGACCCGGCGCACCTGGCGCGGCATGGAGCACCTGCGCGGCGACGGCGGCGTGATCATCGTGCCGAACCACATCTCGCACGCCGACCCGCTCGTCGCGGCCCACTTCGTCTACGACTCCGGCCGTTGGCCGCAGTTCCTCGGCAAGGCCAGCGTGTTCCGGGTCCCGGTGATCGGCTGGATCCTGCACCGGTGCCGGCAGATCCCGGTCGAGCGCAACACCGTGGACGCGGTGCGGTCGCTGGACCACCTCGTCGCCGCGCTCGACCAGGGCGGCGCGGTGGTGATCTACCCGGAGGGCACCATCACCCGCGAACCGGAGCTGTGGCCGATGAAGGGCAAGACCGGCGCCGCCCGCCTCGCGCTCGCCACCGGGGCGCCGGTGGTCCCGCTCGTCATGTGGGGCCCGGAGCGCATCTTCGACCCGCGCCGGTCCCGACTGGACCCGCGCCCCCGGATCCCGGTGACCGTGGTCGCCGGACCCCCCGTCGACCTGGGCCGATGGGCCGGGTCGACCCCGACGAAGGCCGTCCTCGAGGAGATGACCGACACCATCATGCTGCGCCTTCGTGACATGCTCACCGAGATCCGGGGCGGCACCCCGCCACCACTGTGGGAACGGACGGCGCGCCCCGCCGTCGATCGGCGGCGGCCGGGGGCGGCGGCGTGAGCGGGCACGTCGCGGTCCTGGGTGCCGGCTCGTGGGGCACCGCGTTCGCCAAGATCCTCGCCGACGCCGGGCGGGACGTCACCGTCTGGGCCCGCCGTCAGGCGGTCGCCGACACGATTCGGGCCGAGCGGCGCAACCCGGAGTACCTGCCGGACGTGCTGCTGCCGTCGCGGGTCACGGCGACGGGCGACGCCGCCGAGGCGATCACCGGGGCCGAGCAGGTGGTGCTGGCCGTACCGTCGCAGACGCTGCGCGGCAACCTGGCGGAGTGGACCGCGCACCTGCACCCGGACGCCACCCTGGTGTCGCTGATGAAGGGCATCGAGCTCGGCACCACCAGGCGGATGAGCGAGGTGATCGTGGAGACCGCCGGGGTGGCGGCGGACCGGGTGGTGGTGGTCTCCGGCCCCAACCTGGCCCCGGAGATCGCCGCCGAGCAGCCCGCCGCCACGGTGGTCGCCTGCACCGACGCCGACCGGGCCACGCAGGTGCAGCGCTCGATCACCACGCCCTACTTCCGCCCGTACACCAACGACGACGTGATCGGCTGCGAGCTGGGCGGCGCGGTGAAGAACGTGATCGCGCTGGCGTACGGCATCGCCGTGGCGATGGGGTTCGGCGACAACACCCGGGCCATGCTCGTCACCCGGGGACTGGCCGAGACGGCCCGGCTCGGGGTGGCCCTGGGCGCCGACCCGCTCACCTTCGCCGGCCTGGCGGGGATGGGCGACCTCGTCGCCTCCTGCTCGTCGCCGCTGGCCCGCAACCGCACCTTCGGCGAGCACCTGGGCCGGGGCGCGACCCTGGAGGAGGCCCGCGTCGCCACCCGGCAGACCGCCGAGGGCGTCAAGAGCGCGCTGGCCCTGCGCGACCTGGCCCGGGCGCACGCGGTGGAGATGCCGATCACCGAGCAGGTCGAGCTGGTCTGCCACGAGGGCATGGATCCTCGGCTCGCCGTCGAGGCGCTGATGAGCCGCACCACCAAGCCGGAGTGAGCGACGTGACCGAGCACCACGACGGCACCCGCTGCGTCCGCGCCGGCCTGCCCGAGCCGGCTCCCGGCCAGCCGTTCCTGCCCGGGCCGGTGTTCGCCGCGCCGTACCACCTGGATCCGTGGGCGGGGCCGGCGGCGGCGCCCGACGGCTACGGTCGGCCGGACAACCCCACCCGGCGGCTGCTGGAGGCGGCGGTCGGGGAACTGGAGGGGGGCGACTGCCGGGTCTTCGCCAGCGGGCAGGCCGCGATCACCGGGCTGCTGCTGACGCTGCTGCGGCCGGGGGACACGGTGGTGCTCCCGTCGGACGGGTACTTCGCCGTCCGGGCCTTCGCCGCCGACACGCTGGAGGGCATCGGCGTACGGGTGCTCCTCGCCCCGACCGCCGGCCCGCACCCGGCCTTCGACGGCGTACGCCTGGTGCTGCTGGAGACCCCGGCCAACCCCGGCCTGGACGTCGCCGACGTGGCGGCGCTGGCCGCCCGGGCGCACGCCGCCGGCGCCCTGGTGGCGGTCGACAACACCACGGCGACGCCGCTCGGGCAGCGCCCGCTCGACCTGGGCGCCGACGTCGTGGTGGCCTCCGGGACGAAGGCCCTGACCGGGCACTCCGACCTGCTGCTCGGCTACGTCGCGACCCGCTCGACCGAGCTGCGGGACGCGGTCGCCGCCTGGCGGAACGTCACCGGGGCCGTGCCGGGCGCGTTCGACGCCTGGCTCGCGCACCGGTCGCTGGCCACCCTGGACCTGCGGCTGGCCCGGCAGACCGCGAACGCGCAGGCCCTCGCCGGGCTGCTCGCGGGGCGCGACGACGTGACCGGGCTGCGCTGGCCGGGGCTGCCCGGCGACCCGGCCCACCCGGTGGCGTCGGTCCAGATGCGACGGATCCCCGGGGTGCTCTGCTTCGACCTCGGCGACGCCGGGCGGGTGGCGCGGTTCCTCGACGCGGCCCGGCTGGTGGCCGCGGCCACCTCCTTCGGTGGCCTGCACACCACCGCCGACCGGCGGGCCCAGTGGGGCGACGACACCCCGCCCGGCTTCGTCCGGCTCTCCTGCGGGGTCGAGGACGCCGTCGACCTGGTCGCCGACGTGACCGTCGCACTGGACGCCAGCCGCTGAGCGCCGGACACCGGCCCGGAGGTGCCCCGTGAGCGTCTTCTCCTTCCGCCCCGACCGGCCCGCCCTCGTGCACCGGCTGCGCGCCGCTGGCTGCGTCTACGCGGAGGACGAGGCGGAGCTGCTGATCGCCGCCGCCGACTCGGCCGAGGCGCTGGCCGGCCTGGTCGAGCGCCGGGTCGCCGGGCTGCCGCTGGAGTACGTGCTCGGCTGGGCCGAGTTCTGCGGCGAACGGATCGCCGTCGACCCCGGCGTGTTCGTGCCGCGTGCGCGTACCGCCCTGCTGGTCGACGTCGCCGTCGCGGTGACCGGCCCGGCGGCGGCCGTGGTGGACCTGTGCTGCGGCTCCGGCGCCACCACCGTGGCGCTGGCCCGCCGGCTCGCGCCGCGCTGGCTGGCCGCGGCCGACGTGGACCCCGCCGCCGTGGCCTGCGCCCGGCGCAACCTGGCCCCGCTCGCCGTGCCGGTCTTCGAGGGCGACCTGTACGACCCGCTGCCGGCCCGCTGGCGGGGCCGGCTGGACCTGGTGCTGGCCAACGCCCCCTACGTGCCGACGGCGGCGGTGGCGCTGATGCCGCCGGAGGCGCGGCTGCACGAGGCGCCGGTGGCCCTCGACGGCGGGTCGGACGGCCTGGCGGTGCTGCGCCGCATCGCCGAGGGCGCGGCGCGCTGGCTGGCCCCGGGCGGGCACCTGGTGGTCGAGGCGGGGGAGGCACAGGTGGAGGCGCTCCGCGCGGTGCTGACCGCCGTGGGCCTGCACCCCACGGTGACCCGGGACGACGACCGGGACGCCACCGCCGTCTCGGCCCGCCGCCCGGGCTGATCCTCGTTCGTCGCCGCGGCCTGGCGGGGGCGGGGAAGGGGAACTAGCCTCACGGCAGGCGTGGCGGCGGAAGGCGGGTTGTCGTGGGTGGTGCGGACGTGCCGGTGGTCGTCGGGCTGGACAACGGGGGGACCAGCAACAACGCCACGGTGCTCACCGTGGACGGCCGGTTCCTGGTGGACGGCCTGGTGGAGAACCCGAGCGAGGTACGCGCCGGCCCGGCGGCGGCGATCGAGGCGCTGGCCCGCGCGTTCGACGGGGTGCTGGCGCTGACCGGGGTGCCCCGCACGTCCGTGCGCGCTGTCGGGCTGGACACGCCGGGGCCGGCGAGCGCCACCGGGGTGATCTCGTCGCGCGGGTCGACCAACTTCTCCCAGCCGGCCTGGCGCGGTTACGACGTGCGGACGGCCCTGGAACGGCGGCTCGGCCTGCCGGTGCTCTACCACAACGACGGCAACGCCGCCGCGCTCTACGCCCACCACGCGCACTTCGGCGCGGAGGCGATGCGCCGCTCGTCGGTGTCGGCCATCGTCGGCACGGGGTTGGGCGGCGGTGTGGTCGAGGCCGGCCGGGTGGTCGCCGGGGCGGCCGGCATGGCCGGCGAACTGGGGCACGTGCACATCCCGCTGACCGGGCTGCTCGCGCCGGACCAGCCGGTGCCCACGTGCGCCTGCGGCTTCGCCGGGGACGCCGAGAGCGTCGCCTCGCTGACCGCCATCGGGCGGAACCTGCTGCCGTACTGGCTGGGGCGCTTTCCGGAGCATCCGCTGGCCGCCGAGCCGCCGGAGCGGGCGGCGAAGCTGGTCCGGGGCTACGGCGAGCGCGGCGACGCGTTGGCCCGGGAGGTGTTCACCCAGCAGGCGATGGCGCTGGGTCGACTCTTCACCGTGGCGGCCAACTTCACCGATCCGCACGCGTACTTCGTCGGGGGCGGGGTGGTGGAGGCGGCCCCGGAGTTCCGGGACTGGTTCCTCGCGACGGTGCGGGAGCACACGGTGCTGCGGGAGGAGCAGGCCGCGTCGGCCACCTTCGCCCTGGTGCCCGAGCGGGACATGGCAGGCGCCCGGGGCGTGGCCATCGCGGCGCTGGAGGCGCTGCGCGCCGGCCCCGCGCCCCGCCCGGTCGTGGCGGGCTGACCCGCCCGTCTCCCGCCGGGGTGACCCGCCCGCCTCCCCGCCGGGAGCGGGCGCTCCGCCCGCCTCCACTGGCGAGGCGGTGCGGCCGGTCGTCGCCCGTCGGGGGCCGACCCCGCCGGGCGACGGCCCCACCGGCTCCCATCGGTGGGACCGCCGCCGGCGGGGCGCCGGCGCGACGGGTCAGCGGGCGCGCCGGCGCCCCCGGAGGGAGGGGTCAGTGTCCGGGCGGCGCCCCGACGAAGGCGGCCCAGGCGGCCGGCGGGAAGAGCAGCGCGGGGCCGGACGGGTCCTTGGAGTCGCGGACGGCGACCGTGCCCGGGACCACCGCCATCTCCACGCACGCCCCCTCGTCGCCGCTGCGGCTGCTCTTGCGCCACCGCGCCACGGCCAGCGCCGCGCTGATCGTCGGTGTCATGGTCCTACCGTCCCTTCAGGAGTTGGAGGAGCTGGTCGCGGCTGTCCGCCGGGCTGAGCGCGACGGTCCGCAGGTGCTCCATGATCTTGGTGCAGGTACGCAGGTCGCCCGGCCGGTCGAGGACCATCTGCCCGGCCACCGTCTCGACCGAGGCGATGATCGGGTCCTCCGGGTCTGCGAACTCCAGGATGTGCAGCGAGCCCCGGGTGCCCCGGTGGTAGCCGGCGGAGAGCGGGATCACCTGGACCGTGATGTTGGGCAGCTCGCCCATCTTGACCAGGTGGTGCAGCTGCGACTCCATCACCGACCGGTCGCCGACGGGCCGCAGCAGCGCGCCCTCGTCGATGATGGCGTCCAGGATCGGCGGCTGGTCACTGATGAGCCGCTGCTGCCGGTCGAGCCGGAACTGGACCCGCTGCTCCACCTCGTCGTCGCGCAGGGTGTGCGGGCCGCCGCGCATCACGCCCCGGACGTAGTCGGCGGTCTGCAACAGCCCCGGCACCACCGAGGGCTCGAAGTTGGCGATGCCGGTGGCCTCGGCCTCCAGCGCGATGAAGTCGATGGTGCGCCGGTCCAGCAGGTGCGAGTACGACACCCACCAGCCGGGCTTGCGCGCGTCCTTGGCGAGCTGCACGGCGGCGGCCACCTCGTCGGCACCGACCCCGTAGAGGGTGAGCAGGGCGCGCACGGTGGCGGGGCTGACCAGCGTCTGCGCGTTCTCGTAGCGGGACAGGGTGCTGCGGGTGCTGCTGATCTCGTCCGCCGCCGCCTCCAGCGTGAGGCCGGCGGCTTCCCGGTGGGTGCGCAGCGCGATGCCCAGTCGCCGGGCACGGGCGGTCTTCGGAGCCATGCATCGATCGTCGCACATCTTCCCGGGAACGTGTAGATGAGAGAACGCCGATGAGAGTTGCATTCATGGCTGTGGACATGCCAATCTGTCATCGCGTCCTCACTGCCGGTTGTCGTGGCGACGGCGGTGGTGAGCGACCGGAGGGGAAGGGGCGCGCGGCGATCGGGTTTCTCCCCCGTACCCGATCGCCGCGTGCCACGCCCCGTGGCCCGTCAGCCGGAAGGGACCCGACGTGCGTACTGCCCGACAGGCCCGTGCCGACCGCCCCGGCGGGCACCGATGACGCGGTTCCTGGTGGTGCTCACCGACGTGCGGCCGGCCGAGGGTGCCGGACGCGACGAACGCAACTGCCCCGAGCGCCGCCGTCAGGTGGTCGGGGCGAGCAGCCGCGAGGCGGCGGACCGGATCGCGGGCGCGTTCATGGCGCTGGGCATGGTGCGGGCCGGCCGGCAGCGGGTCAAGGTGATCGCCATCGGCCGGCGGCACGCGCGCGGCTGACGCCGCCGAGGACGGTGCGGTCGCGGGAGGCGGCCCCGCCGGGTGGGAGGGCCGCCCGGCAGGCGGCCCGGCCCGGCGGGAGGCGCGGCCCGGCGCCCCGCCGGGCCGTCCGGCGTCACAGCATCCGGCGCCGCTTCAGGTAGGCGACCAGGTCGTCGTAGACGCCCCCCTCGTTGGCGAACATCGCCACGTTGCGGGCGGTGGCCATCCACGGCTTCGTCGACGGCCGGACCTCCTTGACCGCCCGCTCCAGGTCCCGGTGCTCGATCATCCGCACCTCGCCGGTGCGTACCGAGTCGGCCATCGCGAACTCGGCGGCCGTCTCGCAGAGGTGGGCCAGGTCGGCGCCCGAGTAGTCCTCGGTGGCCGCCACGATCTTCCGCAGGTCGATCCCCGCGATCGGCCGCTCCCGCAGGTGGTACTCCAGGATGGCGCGGCGCGCCTCGGCGTCCGGCGGCAGCACCAGCACCACCCGGTCGAGCCGCCCGGGACGGCGCAGCGCCGGGTCGACGTCCCACGGGGTGTTGGTGGCGGCCAGCACGAAGACCCCCTCGTTGCTGCCCTCCATCCCGTCCAGCTCCGCCAGCAGCTGGTTGCCCAGCGTCCGCATCGAGCTGGAGCCGACCTGCGAGCGCTTGTGCCCCAGCGCGTCGACCTCGTCCAGGAAGAGCACGCAGGGCGCGTTGCGGCGGGCCGCCTGGAACAGCTCGTGCAGGTTGCGCTCCGAGTTGCCCATCCACATGTCCAGCACGTCCACGATGGACAGCGAGATGAACTTCGCGCCCATCTCCCCGGCGACCGCCCGGGCCAGGAACGTCTTGCCGCAGCCGGGCGGGCCGTAGAGCATCAGGCCGCCGCGGAGGCTCTTGCCGTACATCCTGCGCAGCTCCGGGTTGCGCAAGGGGCCGAGGAAGGCCAGCTCGAGGCGCTCCTTGACCGCCGACATGCCGCCCACGTCGGCCAGCCGGATGCCGGAGGCCTCCACGTCGTACACCCGGTCGGAGTGGCCGGCGACCGGCTCCGGCTCGTCGCCGGCGCGGGCGAACCGCGGTGGCACCACGTCGGCCAGTTCCTGCTCGTAGGCGGCGAGGGGATCCTGGTCGGCGGTCGCGGCGGAACCGCCGGGCCCGGCCGGTGCCGGGCGCTGCGCCGGCGGTCGCGGGTCCGCCGGGGGCGGCGTCGGCGGCGGGGGTACGGAGCCGCCCAGCGCCCGCTGCATCAGCGCCTGCGCCTGGCCGTTGCCCGGATCCCGGGCGAGGGCCTGCCCGACCTGCGCGATCGCCTCCCCGGCCCGGCCGGCGTCCAGCAGCAGCGCGGCGAGGTGCAGGCGCAGCGGCAGGTCGTCGGGGCGGGCGTCCAGGGCCGCCGTCAGGGACTCAATGAGGGGATCAGCGCTCATAGGACGTGCAGCGTAGTGGGCGCCCGGTGCCGTCACCGTCCCCGTGCGGGCGATTACGGAACGTATATCCTTTGTTGACCGGTTGCTGCGGCGGTCCGGCTGTCCCCGGGTATCGGCAGCCGGCGCCCGCCACGCACAGTAAGGTCAACCGGGTGAGCGCCACGACCGGAGCAGTCGCGTACGAAGAGGTGACGCAGTGACCACCCCAGGCAGGACCCGCGTGGCGATCGTGTTCGGCGGCCGCAGCCCGGAGCACGGCATCTCCTGCGTCAGCGCCGGCAGCGTCCTCGGCGCCCTCGACCCGGACGAGTTCGAGGTGGTGCCGGTGGGCATCACCCGGGCCGGCCAGTGGGTGCTGACCAGCGGCGACCCCGGGCAGTTGGCGATCACCGCGCGCCGGCTGCCGGAGATCACCGCCGAGTCCGGCACCGACATCGTGCTGCGCGCCGACCCGACCGGCAACGGGCTCATGGTGCTCGACCCGACCGAGGGTCCCCGGGCGCTCGCCGACGTCGACGTGGTCTTCCCGGTGCTGCACGGCGCGTACGGCGAGGACGGCACCATCCAGGGCATGCTGGAGATGGCCGGCATCCCGTACGTCGGGGCGAACGTCTTCGCCTCCGCCGCCGCCATGGACAAGGAGTTCACCAAGAAGCTCTGCGCCGCCGAGGGCATCCCGGTGGGCCCGTACGCGGTGCTGCGCAACGGGATGACGCTGAGCGAGGCGGACAAGCAGCGCCTCGGCCTGCCGGTCTTCGTGAAGCCGTCCCGGGCCGGCTCGTCGTTCGGCATCAGCAAGGTCGACGACTGGGCCGACCTCGACGCGGCGGTCGCCACCGCCCGGCAGATCGACCCGAAGGTGCTCGTCGAGGGTGCGGTCGTCGGGCGCGAGATCGAGTGCGGCGTGCTGGAGGGCGAGGCCGGCGGCGCGCCGGAGGCGTCCGTGCTGGCCGAGGTCCGGGTGGTCGGGGACTACGACTTCTACGACTTCGAGGCGAAGTACATCGACTCCGAGTCCGCCTGCGAGTACGACATCCCCGCCGGCCTGCCGGAGCGGGTGACCCGCCAGGTCCGGGAGTACGCGACCCGCGCCTTCACCGCGCTCGACTGCGCGGGACTGGCCCGGGTCGACTTCTTCGTCACCCCGGAGCTGGACGTCTACCTCAACGAGATCAACACCATGCCGGGCTTCACCCCGACGTCGATGTTCCCGCGCATGTGGGCGGCGTCCGGGCTGGAGTACCCGAAGCTGGTCAACCGCCTCATCCGCACCGCCCTGCACCGCGGCGTCGGCCTGCACTGAGGTGTAGGGAAGGGCACCTTCCTGACGCCTGGTGCATAGGAAGGTGCCCTTCCTGACCGTTGCCGCCTGCCCGCGTGCGGGGTGCGGAGCGGTGTCAGGTCCGGCAGCCGCTGGGGGTGTCGGCTGCGGCGACGGAGGGCACCGAGGCCACGATCGTGTCCGAGACGGGGGCGACCCACTGCAACCCCTGCCCGTAGAAGTGCGGCACGCGGACCGTGACGGCGGTCTCCCGGTCCATGGTGGTGAGCACGGTGGCGTCGCGTTCCTCGCTGGCGTACCAGCAGACCCGGTTGACCGTCCAGACGTGGTCGGTGTCGTCGACGGCCGGCTTGGCCCCGCCGCAGGCGACGGTGACCGCGGGGTCGCCGTACGCGGCGTTCTGCTCAGGGCCGGCCGTGACCGGGCGCTGGGCGAGGTCGTTGACCGTGGGCGGCAACTGGGAGAGCAGGGCGCGGCAGACCGTGGCGGGCCGTTCGGCCAGCGCTGGCGCGGCCATCTCGACCGGGGCGGTGGAGCGCGGTCCGGCGCTCGTGGCGGTCGCGCTCGGCGTGGCGGCCGGCTCGGCCCGCTCGTCGGGGGAGAGTTGGGTGAACGCGAACGCGCCCACCAGCACGGTGACCGGCAGCGCGATCAGCGTGGCGATCAGCGCCGCGCCGCGCGTCGTGCGGTCGCGGGTCGGCCGGTCGGGGGCCGTCTCGTCCGGCTGGGCGGAATCGGTCACGGGAGAGTCAGTGATCTTGTCCACTTACAGGCGCACCACCGAACACGTGAGGGTGCGGGTGATGCCGGGCACCATCTGCACCTTGCTGACGATGAGTTTGCCGAGCTCGTCGACGGTCTTCGCCTCGGTGAGCACGACCACGTCGTACGGCCCGGTGACGGCGTCGACGCGTACCACGCCGGCAAGGTCCGAGATGAGACCGGCCACGTCACGCGCCCGGCCGACCTCGGTCTGGATGAGGATGTACGCCTGTACCACGACTCGACCTCCGTCCGTCGCCGCCCTGGAGCGGCCCGAAGGGAGAAAGTACCTTACGGACCAGGTCTGATCCCTATCGGTGGTCAAGGAGAAGCGGTGAGCGAGCAGCACGGCGGAGGAGCGGCATGAGTGTCGCGGGGATCGGCGAGTTCGGCCTGATCGACCGGGTGACCGCCCGGTTGTCGTACGGATCGACCGTACTGCTGGGCCCGGGGGACGACGCGGCGGTGGTGGCCGCCCCGGACGGCCGGGTCGCGGCCTCGACCGACGTGCTGGTGGAGGGGCGGCACTTCCGGCGGGACTGGTCCAGCGCGCGTGACGTCGGCCACCGGGCGGCGGCGGCGAACCTGGCCGACATCGCCGCGATGGGGGCGCAGCCGACCGCGCTGCTGGTGGCGCTCTGCATGCCGCCCGAGCTGGATCCCGGGTGGGCCGAGGAACTCGCCGACGGGCTGGCCGCCGAGGCGGCGAAGGTCGGCGCGAGCGTGGTGGGCGGGGACATGTCGGGCAGCCCGACGCTGACCATCGCGGTCACGGCCCTCGGCGACCTGGGCGGCCGGCCGCCGGTGACGCGCTCCGGCGCGCGGCCCGGTGACGTGCTGGCCCTGGCCGGCCGCATCGGGTACGCGGCGGCCGGGCTGACCGTGCTCTCCCGGGGCTTCCGTACGCCCCGGCTGCTGGTGGAGGCCTGCCGGCGGCCCGAGGTGCCGTACGCGGCGGGGCCGCACGCCGCCCGGCTCGGCGCCACCGCCATGATCGACGTGTCGGACGGGCTGCTCGCCGACGTCGGGCACGTGGCGAAGGCGAGCGGGGTCGCCGTGGACGTGCGCCGGGACGCCTTCGAGGTGCCCCGGCAGATGCGCGACGCCGCCCAGGCGCTCGGCGTCGACCCGTACTCCTGGCTCCTCGCCGGGGGCGAGGACCACGCGCTGGCCGCGACCTTCCCGTCGGCGGTGGCGCTGCCGGCCGACTGGCGGCCGATCGGGCGGGTGACGGAGGGCTCGGGTGTCACGGTCGACGGGCAGCCGTACGACGGACCCGCTGGCTGGGACCACTTTCGGTAAGGGCCGACAGGCGTCGTACCCTTTACTCCGTGAGTGAGATCGAGATTCGGGCCGAGCGCTTCGACTCGCCGGTGGCGCAGGGGCTGATCCGCGCCGCGCTGGCCGACCTGGGAGCCCGGTACGGCGGCAGCGGCGACGAGACCCCGGTCGACCCGGGCGAGTTCGTGCCGCCCGCCGGCGCCTTCCTCGTCGCCCACCTCGGCGGCGAGCCGGTCGGCTGCGGCGGCTGGCGCAGCCACGGTGACGAGGGCGACACCGCCGAGCTGAAGCGGATGTACACCGCGCCGGCGGTCCGGGGCCGGGGCGTGGCCCGGGCGGTCCTGGCGGCGGTGGAGCGCTCCGCGCGGGAGCACGGGCGCAAGCGGATCGTCCTGGAGTGCGGCGACAAGCAGCCGGAGGCCATCGCCATGTACACGGCGGCCGGCTACGAGCGCATTCCGAACTTCGGCTTCTACCGCGACGCCCCGGGCTGCATCTCCTTCGCCCGCACGCTCTGACCGCCTCGCGGGTGCCCTGACCCGTCCCGCGCGCCTTGAGCCGCCTCGCGCCGGGGGCCTTCCCGGACCCCCGGCGCCGGCGCGCCCCATGTGCGGGCGGGCGTCGGAGGCGGGGAGTCACCGGACACGACAGAGCCGGCGGACCACAATGGGCCCGCCGGCAATGACGAGTGTGTGAAGCTGGGGCCTACCGCGTCAGGCGCGGGTGACCTTGCCCGCCTTGATGCAGGAGGTGCAGACCTTCAACTTCTTGGTGTTGCCGCCACCGGCCGGGGTACGCACCGACTGGATGTTCGGGTTCCAGCGGCGGTTGGTCCGCCGGTGCGAGTGGGACACGTTGTGGCCGAAGCCCGGTCCCTTGCCACAGACGTCGCACACGCTAGCCACGGGATACTCCTGGGATTGAAACGTTCATGAGGTCGCCGCCAGGCGCAGCCCGGGCAACCTGGCCAGGTTACCCGATGACCCGGGGCCCGACCAACCGGCCCCGGACGCCGGCCCAGGGTGGGGGGCGTGACCGCGCGACGCGGTCCCGGTCGCCCGGCCCGCACCCGCCCCCCGCGGCACCGCCGCACCGGGGGACACGCCACGAGGATAGTGGGTGCCGCACGGCTGCCGGACACGCCGTGGGAGTCGCGTGGACCCCGGCGCGTGTCGGTGCGCGCCAGTAGGCTTCTCGCCGTGCTGGACACCCTCGACGCCGCCGCGGTCCGCCGTTGGTGCGCGGGCGGGCTGGTCGCGCTCAAGCGCCACCAGGGCGAGATCGACGACCTCAACGTCTACCCGGTGCCCGACGGCGACACCGGCACCAACATGGTGCTCACCCTCACCTCGGCCCAGCAGGCGCTCGCGATGGACCTCGGCACCCTCCCGGAGGACGGGCCCACCGCGCACGGGCACGCGTTGCGGCTGATGGCCCGGGGCGCGCTGCTGGGCGCGCGGGGCAACTCGGGGGTGATCCTGTCGCAGATCCTGCGCGGCTTCGCCGACGCCGTCGCCGCCGCGCCCGCCGTGCGGGGGCGCGAGCTGGCCGCCGCCCTGCGCGACGGCACCGCCGCCGCCTACGCCGCGGTCGCCCGCCCGGTCGAGGGCACGCTGCTCAGCGTCGTCGCCGCAGCGGCGCACGCCGCCGAGCGGGCCGACAGCGACGACCTGCGGGCGGTCGTCCGGGCGGCGGCGGGCGGGGCGGCGCACGCGTTGGCGCGCACCCCCGAGCAGCTTCCGGCGCTGGCCCGCGCCGGCGTCGTGGACGCTGGCGGCCGGGGCCTGTGCCTGCTGCTCGACGCCCTGGTCGAGGTCGTGACCGGCGAGAGCCCCGATCGGCCCGCGCCCGCGCCGCGCCCGGTCCGCCCGCCGGCCACCGCCGTGCGCGAGACCGGTTCCGAGGAGTACGCGTACGAGGTGCAGTTCCTGCTCGACGCCGGGCCGGAGGCGGTGGCCCGGCTGCGGGACGAGCTGGCGGCCCTGGGCGACTCGCTTGTGGTCGTCGGCGACGGCAACGCGGGCACGGGCACCTGGAACGTGCACGTGCACGTCAACGACGTGGGCGCGGCCATCGAGGCGGGCGTGGTGGCCGGCCGGCCGCACCGCATCTCGGTGACCCGCTTCGCCGACCAGCTCGCACCGGTGTCGCCCCCCGGGGCGGCGGCGGACGGGCGGGCCGCCGTGGTGGTGGCCGCCGGCGCGGGCATCGCCGAGCTGTTCGCCGGCGAGGGCGCGACGGTGGTGCCCGGCAACCCGTCGATCGGCGAGCTGCTGGACGCGATCCGCGCCACCGGGGCGGCCCGTGTGGTGGTGCTGCCCAACGACCCCGACACGCAGGCGGTGGCGAACGCCGCCGCCCGGGAGGCGCACGGGCTCGGCGTCAAGGTCAGCGTGGTGCCGACCCGCTCACCGGTGCAGGCGCTGGCCGCCCTCGCCGTACGCAACCCGGGGCGGCGCTTCGCCGACGACGTGATCGCGATGGCCGAGGCGGCCGGCGCGTGCCGCTACGCCGAGGTCTGCTACGCCCGCCGCGAGGCGCTGACCGTCGCCGGCCCCTGCCGTCCCGGCGACGTGCTGGCGCTGGTCGAGGGGGAGGTGCACCTGATCGGGTCCGACCTGACCGACACCTGCGCCGCCGTGGTCGACCGGATGCTCGGCGGCGGCGGTGAGCTGGTGACCCTGCTCTCGGGGGCGGACGCTCCCGACGGGCTGGCCGACGCGGTCCGCGAGCACGTCGGGCAGCGCTGGCCGTTCGTCGAGGTGCAGGCATATCCGGGCGGGCAGCCGCACTATCCGCTCCTGGTGGGGGTCGAATGACGTCCGAACCGGCGACGATGGACACGCCGCTGAAGAAGCTGGTCGGCGAGAAGACCGCGAAGGCCCTCGCCGGGCACCTCGACCTGCACACCGCCGGCGACCTCGTCTACCACTTCCCGCGCCGCTACGACGAGCGCGGCGAGCACACCGACATCCGGTCGCTCGACGTCGGCGAGCAGGCCACCGTGCTGGCCCAGGTGCAGCGCACCGCCGTACGCCCGATGCGCCAGCGCCGGGGCAACCTGCTGGAGGTCACGGTCGGCGACGGCTCGGGCGGCACCCTGACCCTGACCTTCTTCGGCAACCAGGCCTGGCGCGAGCGCGAGCTGCGCCCCGGCCGCTGGGGGCTCTTCGCCGGCAAGGTCACCGAGTTCCGGGGCAAGCGGCAGCTCAACGGCCCGGAGTACGTCCTGCTCGGGGAGGGCGGCGACGGCGAGGCGGCGGCCAACGAGGAGATCGAGGAGTTCGCGGGCGCGCTGATCCCGGTCTACCCGGCGGCCGCAGCGGTGCCCACCTGGGTGATCGCCCGCTGCGTCCGGGTGGTGCTGGACACGTTCACCGCGCCGGAGGATCCGCTGCCCGCGACCCTGCGGGCGAGCCGCAACCTGGGCGGCATCGACACGGCGTTGCGCGAGATCCACCGGCCGACCAGCAAGGAGGCGCTCTACCGGGCCCGGCACCGGCTGAAGTGGGACGAGGCCTTCGCCGTGCAGCTCACCCTGGTGCAGCGCAAGCACCGCGCCGCCGCCTCGCCGGCCCGGCCCCGCCCGGCGAAGCCCGGCGGCCTGCTCGACGCCTTCGACGCCCGGCTGCCCTACGAGCTGACGCCCGGCCAGCACGACGTGGGCGTGGAGATCGCGGCGGACCTGGCCACGGCCCACCCGATGCACCGGCTGCTCCAGGGCGAGGTCGGCTCCGGCAAGACGGTGGTCGCGCTGCGCGCGATGCTCCAGGTGGTCGACGCGGGCGGGCAGGCCGCGCTGCTGGCCCCGACCGAGGTGCTCGCCGCGCAGCACCACCGGGGCATCCTCGACCTGCTGGGGCCGCTCGGGCGGGCCGGCGAGCTGGGCGCGGCCGACGACGCCACCCGGGTCGAGCTGGTCACCGGCTCGCTTGGCGCGGCGGCCCGCCGGCGGGCGCTGGCCGAGGTCGCCAGCGGCGCCGCCGGCATCGTGCTCGGCACCCACGCCCTGCTCTACGAGGGCGTCGACTTCGCCGACCTCGGCCTGGTGGTGGTCGACGAGCAGCACCGCTTCGGCGTGGAGCAGCGCGACGCGCTGCGCGCCAAGGCCGAGCAGCCGCCGCACGTGCTGGTGATGACGGCGACCCCGATCCCGCGCACGGTGGCGATGACCGTCTACGGCGACCTGGAGACCTCCACGCTCTCCCAGCTGCCGCAGGGCCGCTCGCCGATCGCCTCGCACGTGGTTCCGGTCGCCGAGAAGCCGGCCTTCCTGGACCGGGCCTGGCGCCGGGTGCGCGAGGAGGTGGCCGCCGGGCACCAGGCGTACGTCGTCTGCCCGCGCATCGGGGAGGGGCCGGCGAGCGAGGAGGAGCCGCCGCCGGAGGACGACAACGGGCGGCGGCCACCGATGGCGGTCACCGAGGTGGCGCCGCTGCTCGCCGAGGGACCGCTGCACGGCCTGCGCATCGGCGTGCTGCACGGCCGGCTGCCGGCCGACGAGAAGGACGCGGTGATGCGTTCCTTCGCGGCCGGCGACCTCGACGTGCTGGTCGCCACGACCGTGGTCGAGGTGGGCGTCAACGTGCCGAACGCGACCGTGATGATCGTGCTCGACGCCGACCGGTTCGGCGTCTCCCAGCTGCACCAGCTGCGCGGCCGGGTCGGCCGGGGCTCCGCCCCGGGGCTCTGCCTGCTGGTCACCGAGGCGTTGGAGGGCACGCCCGCGCGGGAACGGCTCGACGCGGTGGCCTCCACCACCGACGGGTTCAAGCTCGCCGAGCTGGATCTGGAGCAGCGCCGGGAGGGCGACGTGCTGGGCGCCACCCAGTCGGGGCGCCGCTCGCACCTGCGGCTGCTCTCGCTGCTGCGCGACGCCGACCTGATCCGCGACGCCCGGGCCGAGGCGATCGCCCTGGTCGAGGAGGACCCGGAGCTGGCCCGGCATCCGGCGCTGGCCGCGTCGGTGGCGGCCCTGGTCGACGAGGAACGCGCCGAATATCTGGAGAAGGGCTGATCTAGGCTCCGAAGGATGTCGGCATCCTCATTAGACAGTGGCGTGCTCCTGCTGGCCCGGGGCGACGAGATCCTGACCGAACAGGTCGCCGGGGTGGCCGATCGGAGCACCGGTGTCCGCTGTGCTCCCGGGACCCGGTTCCAGATCGCCTCGATCAGCAAGCAGATGGCCGCCGCGGCGGTGCTGTTGCTCGCCGAGCGGGGTGCGCTGAGCCTGTCCGATCCGGTCGTGCGCTGGCTGCCCGGCCCGCCGCCGGAATGGTCCGGCATCACGCTGCACCACCTGCTCACCCACACCTCGGGCCTGGGCCACTGGGAGCAGTACCCGGCGGTCGGTCTCGCCGACCCGGCCGAGCCGGACGACCTGCTCGGCTCGTTCGCCGCGGTGCCGCCGCTGTTCCGGCCCGGAGCCGGGTGGCACTACAGCAGCCCCGGCTACGTGCTGTTGGCCCGGGCCGTGGAGCGCGCGGCCGACCGGCCGTACGCCGAGTTCCTCGCCGAGGAGGTCTTCGCGCCGCTGGGCATGACGGGCAGCTTCGCCGGTGCGGGCGACGGACGGCCGGACGTGGCGGTCGGACACGAGGGCGGCCGTCCGGTGCCGTCCTGGGACCTGGCGACCGTGAGCATGGGCGCGGGTGACGTCTGGTGCACCGGGACGGACCTGCTCACCTGGCTCGACGTGCCGCGCCGTGGCCGGCTGCTCGCCCCGGCCTCGGTGGCTGCGATGACCGCTCCGCACGCGACCACCGGCCGGCCCGGGGAGGCGTACGGCTACGGGTTCTTCGTCGGCCCGCTGGCCGGCAGGCGGGCGCTGCACCACTCGGGGGACAACGGCGGCTACAAGGCGTTCGCGGCCTGGCTGCCCGACTCGGACCAGCGGCTCGTGCTGCTGGCCAACCAGGCCGAGGTCGACCCGGTCACGGTCGCGTCGGTGCTCGGTCCCCCCGAGGCGCGTTGATCGGGTGCGGACGCCGACCGGGTGACGGACGTGTCCCCGGTGTGGGCCGGCGGGGCCGACAGGTCGTGGAGGGCCCGCTCGTCGCCTCGGGTGCTTCGTCCACCGGCCGGGCGGTCGCGTAGCGTCGGGGCATGGGCAGGGAGCGACGGTGACCCGGATCGTGGCCGGAACCCTTGGTGGGCGGCGGATCGCCGCGCCGCCCGGCGCGGGCACCCGGCCGACGTCGGACCGGGTGCGCGAGGCGCTGTTCAGCGCCGTGCAGGCCGAGGTCGACCTCGCCGGCGCCCGCTTCGCCGACCTCTACGCCGGCTCGGGGGCGGTGGGCCTGGAGGCCCTCTCCCGGGGGGCCGCGCACGTGCTGCTGGTGGAGTCCGACCCCCGGGCGGCCCGGGTGGTCCGGGAGAACGTGGCCGCGTTGCGCGCCGCGCCGGCCGCCCGGCTGGTCACCGGCAAGGTCGCCACTGTGCTGGCGGCCGGCCCGGACGGCGACCCGTACGACGTGGTCTTCGCCGACCCGCCCTACGCGGTGCCGGACGCGGAGATCACGGCGATGCTCGTCGCGCTGGTCGACGGCGGCTGGCTGGCCCCGGACGCCCTGGTGGTGGTGGAGCGGTCCAGCCGCACGGGCCCCGTCGGGTGGGTGCAGGGCATCACCGGCGAGCGCAGCCGGCGCTACGGCGAGACGACCCTTTGGTACGGTCGCCGATCATGAGACGTGCGGTGTGTCCCGGCTCGTTCGATCCGGTCACCAACGGGCACCTCGACATCGTCGGCCGGGCGAGCCGGCTGTTCGACGAGGTGATCGTGGGTGTGCTGGTCAACCAGTCGAAGAGCGGCCTGTTCACCGTCGAGGAGCGGATCGACATGCTCCGCGAGGTGACCGCCTCCTACGACAACGTCCGGGTCGAGTCGTTCCGCGGCCTGCTTGTCGACTTCTGCCGGGCACAGCAGGCGAGCGTGCTGATCAAGGGCCTGCGGGCGGTCAGCGACTTCGACTACGAGTTGCAGATGGCGCAGATGAACATCGGCCTGGCCGGCGTCGAGACCCTGTTCATGCCGACCAATCCGCTCTACTC
Organism: Micromonospora sp. USAFONa4; assembly: GCF_057197825.1. Lineage (NCBI taxonomy): Bacteria > Bacillati > Actinomycetota > Actinomycetes > Micromonosporales > Micromonosporaceae > Micromonospora > Micromonospora sp. USAFONa4. Next base: position 4,945,137 of record NZ_CM170072.1, read on the forward strand.
GTTCCTCTCCTCCAGCCTGGTCAAGGACGTGGCGAAGTGGGGCGGCGACATCTCCGCCCACGTGCCCGACCGGGTCCGCGAGGAGTTGAGCGCCCGGCTCGTCCCGCCGTCGCGCGACTGACCGCCCGGGGCCGCGGTCCCCGCCGGCGCCGTGCCCGGCGGGGACCGCGCCGTGGGGTAACGCGACGCGCCGGGCCGGGGTGAGCGGCGCGCTGTGGTCGGGGCGCGACATGATGTGTGCAGCGGGAAACCGGCCGTAGCCCGCATCATGTAGGTCGGCCCGACGAACGACAGGAGTGAGGTACCGGTGGACCCGCTCGATCGCATCGACGAACTGATCGCCATGGTGGAGCAGGCGCGCTCCGTCCCGATGTCGCGCAACAACTGCATGGTCGACCGGGGTGAGTTCATCGCGATCCTCGATGAGCTGCGCGCCGAACTCCCCGCCGACCTGCGTCGGGCCGCCGCGCTGCTGGACGAGCGGGACAAGATCATGGAGGCCGGCAAGCGCGAGGCCGACCGGATCATCAGCGAGGGTGAGGCGGAACACGCCCGGCTGGTCTCGGTGAACGAGATCACGGTCTCCGCCGAGCACGAGGGCGCGCGGATCATCGCGGAGGCCCGCGCGGAGGCGCAGCGCCTGCGTGAGGAGGTCGACGACTACGTCGACACCGCGCTGGCCAACTTCGAGCAGTTCCTCACCCGGGCGCTGGCCTCGATAGAGCGCGGGCGGGACAAGATGCACGCGCTGCGCGAGATCGGCACCTTCGGTGGGGAGGAGGCGGACCGCCCGCTACCCTTCTGAGCGGCACCTCACCAGCCGGCGGATGGGGCGGGCGCCGCCCCCGGTTCGACGGTCCGGCGGTCGCCCAGGTAACCTTTTTTGTCGGCCTCTCACCGGCCGGAGTCTGACTATGCCCAAACACACGCCTTCGACACTCAACCCCAGGTCGCCGCTGGTCCTCGACACGAGGGAGCTGCCGCGCCGGCCTGGTGCGTTGCGTACGGAAAAGCGGGTGGTGCCGGCACCGGCGGACCTCGGCGGCGAGATGATCGCCGTGCCGGAGGGCGCGGACCTCGACCTCGACCTGAGGTTGGAGTCGGTGTCCGAGGGCGTGCTCGTCTCCGGGACCGTCAGCGGTCGCGTCCGGGGCGAGTGCGGTCGCTGCCTTCGCGAGATCGACGACTCGCTGGCCGTGCGGATCCAGGAGCTGTACGCGTACGAGAACAGCACCACGGACACCACGACCGACGAGGACGAGGTGGGCCGGATGCAGGGCGATCTGATCGACCTGGAGCCGGCGCTGCGGGACGCGGTGGTGCTCACGCTGCCGACCAACCCGCTCTGCCGGGAGGACTGCCCAGGCCTGTGCCCCGAATGCGGGGTGCACTTGGACGATCTGCCGGCCGACCACAGTCACGAGCAGATCGACCCGCGTTGGGCGGGCCTGTCGCAACTGAACCGTAAAGAGGAGTAGGAACCGTGGCCGTCCCCAAGCGCAAGATGTCGCGCAGCAACACCCGCGCCCGCCGGGCGAACTGGAAGGCGACCGTGGTCGCGACCGTGGCCTGCCCCCAGTGCAAGTCGGCGAAGCTGCCCCACGCCGCCTGCTCCGTCTGCGGCACCTACAACGGCCGCCAGGTCCTCGAGGTCTGACCTGGACGCCGAGTGACGCCCCCGACCCCCGGTCGGGCGGCGCGCGCACCCTGGCAATCGCCCGGTGCCCCGGCTCCCTCCGACGCCGGCCGGCCTGTTCCGGCCGGCGTTCCGATGGAGCCGGGCACCGCGCGGATCGCCGTTGACCTCCTCGGCGGGGACGACGCTCCCGCCGTCGTGGTTGACGGCGCTCTGCGGGCCGTGCGCGCCGACCCGGACCTGCACCTGCTTCTCGTCGGCCCGGCCGAGGCCGCCGGCGAGGTGATCCGCGCCCTCGACCCGGCACAGCGTGCCCGGGTCACCGTGCGGCCGGTCCGCGCCGTCGTCGGCATGGCCGACCATCCCGTGGCCGCCCGTGCCGACAGCACCGTCCGCGCGGCGGTGCACGCCGTCCGCGACGGCGTCGCCGACGCGCTCGTCTCCGCCGGGTCCACCGGCGCCACCGTCACCGCCGTCGCGCTCGGCCTCGGCCGCTGGACGGACGTGCGCCGTCCGGCGCTGATCGCCACCCTGCCGGCCGTCGCCGGCCCGGTGGTCCTGCTGGACGTCGGCGGCTCGCTGGAGCCGCGCCCGGCCACCCTGGCCCGCCACGCCGTGCTCGGCGCCGCCTACGCGGCGGTGGCGCACGCCGTCGTCGCGCCCCGGGTGGGGCTGCTGTCGGTGGGCACCGAGGCGGGCAAGGGCGACCGCGCCCGCCGGCTCGCCGATCCCGTCCTCGCCGCCGCGTCGCTGCCCTGCGACGGCCGCTACGTCGGCCTGGTCGAGGGGTACGACGTCTCCCTCGGCACGCGCGCCGATGTGGTGGTCACCGACGGGTTCACCGGTAACGTGCTGCTCAAGGCGATCGAGGGCGCGTACGCGATGGCCGGTGGGCCCCCGTCCGGCGGCGGCGCCCCGCGCGCGGCGGCCCTGCTCGGGGTCGCCGGGACGGTAGTCGTCTGCCACGGCGCCGCCCGCGCCGAGGACGTCGCCGCGGGCATCGCGCTGGCCGCCCATCTCTGGCGACGACGCGCCACCGACCACGTCCGCGCGCTGCTCGACGGCGCCGAGGCGGGCGACCGCGAGGAACGCACAGACCGCTCCACCGACACCGAGGTACCCACATCATGAGCAACGACAAGCGGCGGCGGGCGTCCGTCGGTCACCTGGAAGCCGCGTTCGGCGTCAGCCTGGATCCGGAGCTGCTCCAGCGCGCGCTGACCCACCGCTCGTACGCGTACGAGAACGGCGGCCTGCCCACCAACGAGCGGTTGGAGTTCCTGGGCGACTCGGTGCTCGGCGTGGTGATCACCACCGCGCTCTTCCACAACCACCCCGACCTGCCCGAGGGGCAGCTGGCCAAGCTGCGGGCCAGCGTGGTCAACATGCGGGCCCTCGCCGACGTGGCCCGGGGCCTCGGCCCGGACGGACTCGGCGCCTACCTGCTGCTCGGCAAGGGGGAGGAGACCACCGGTGGCCGGGACAAGGCGAGCATCCTCGCCGACACCCTGGAGGCGCTGCTCGGCGCGATCTACCTCCAGTACGGGCTGGACACCGCCGCCATCGTCATCCACCGGCTCTTCGACCCGCTGATGGCCGAGTCGGCCGGCCGGGGCGCGGCCCTGGACTGGAAGACCAGCCTCCAGGAGCTGACGGCGGCGCTCGGGCTCGGCGTCCCCGAGTACCGCATCGAGGGCACCGGCCCGGACCACCTCAAGACGTTCACCGCCTGGGTGGTCGTCGCCGGCAACCGCTACGGCGGGGCCGACGGGCGCAGCAAGAAGGAGGCCGAGCAGCGGGCCGCCGAGGCGGCCTGGCGGACGCTCACCGAGCAGGCGGAGCGGGGGCCGGTCGGGCCGGAGGACCCGGCGCCCGGAGACGGGACGGCGCAGACCGCCGAGGCGGGCCTGGGCCGTGCCTGAGCTGCCGGAGGTCGAGACCGTCCGGCAGGGGCTGGCCCGGTGGGTCACCGGCCGGCGGATCTCCTCCGTCGAGGTGCGCCACCCCCGTGCGGTACGCCGGCACACCCCCGGCGGCGGGCACTTCGCCGACGTGCTGGCCGACCGGACGGTGCTGGACGTGCGCCGCCGCGGCAAGTACCTGTGGCTGCCGCTGGACAGCGGCGACGCCGTGATCGGTCACCTGGGCATGTCGGGTCAGCTGCTGGTGCAGCCGGCCGACGCCCCCGACGAGACGCACCTGCGGGTCCGCTTCCGGTTCTCGGACGACGGCCCCGAGCTGCGCTTCGTCGACCAGCGCACGTTCGGCGGCCTGTCGGTCTCGGCCGGGGGCGCGGAGCTGCCGGCGGAGATCGCGCACATCGCGCGGGACCCGATGGACCCGCAGTTCTCCGACGCGGCGTTCGTCGCCGCGCTGCGCCGGCGGCGTACGGAGGTCAAGCGGGCGCTGCTGGACCAGACGCTGATCTCCGGCGTGGGCAACATCTACGCCGACGAGGCGCTGTGGCGGGCGAGGCTGCACGGCGCCCGCCCCACCGACGCGCTGACCGGCCCGGCCGCGCTGCGGCTGCTGGGCCACGTCCGGGACGTCCTCGGCGAGGCGATCAAGTCCGGCGGCACCAGCTTCGACGCCCTCTACGTCAACGTGAACGGGGAGAGCGGCTACTTCGACCGGGCGCTGAACGTCTACGGCCGGGAGGGGCTGCCGTGCCACCGGTGTGGCGCACCGGTACGCCGCGAGGCGTTCATGAACCGTTCGTCGTACAGCTGCCCGCGCTGCCAGCCCCGCCCCCGGGCGGCCCTGCGGGGCTGACCCCGCGCGGTGTGCGGGGCACGGGCGGCGCGTTCGCCCGGCCCGGCCCGCGAGCGGGTGCCGGTGGTCAGGGCACCGCGCAGGGGAGCCGCCACGCGTCGAGCCGGCGTTCCTTGCGGATCGAGGAGAGGCCGTAGCCCAGCGTGGTGACGCAGAAGTCCGTCGTCGAGCCGGCGTACTCCACGTGGAACACCGGCTTGCCCGCCTCGACGAACGGCAGCAGCCGGGCGCACTGGTCCAGCCGCACGCACTCCTCGTTGACGGCGAAGTCGAAGTCCGGGGCCAGGGCGGCCACCTGCCCCAGGTCGTTGATCAGGCCGGGGGAGAGGCTCAGCGAGCGGGCCAGCTCGGCCAGCCGGCGGTTGAACCGCAGTTGGTCGTCGAAGTCGAGCGGGAAGCCGGACCGGTGCGCGTACCCGTCGGCGTCGGCCAGCGCGACCGCCCCGAAGCCCTTGCCCCGGCAGAGCCGGAACCGGTCGGCCAGCACCGGCCGCAGCGCGTCCCACTGCCGTACGTCGAGCCAGCGGCCCTGCGGCCGGCGGGACGCGGCACCCCGTACGGCGGCCGGGAGGCGGTCCGCGTCCGGGTCGGTCGGCAGGACGGAACCGACGTGCACCTGGCAGACCAGCCGACGGTCCCGGGAGCGCAGCTCGGCGGTCTGCGCGGCGGTGGTGGCGACCGGGTCGAGCAGGAAGACGTCGGCGTCGACGGTGAGGTCCAGCACACCGCTGAGCTGCCACTGCCACTGCCACCGGCCCGCCGACGCCGCCGGCCAGGCGGTCGGGGCACCGGGCGCGGCCAGGTCCGGCCGGCAGGCGGCGAGCACGCTCAGCAGGGCGAGTGCGACGCAGGCCGGCAGGGCCCGGCGCAGGCCCCGCCCGACGGCGCGCGTACGCGGCCGGATCCGCATCGGCAGCTCCCGGGTCGCGGGCGGCGGCACACCGCCCGGAGCGGGTACGCCGTGTCGGCGTACCTCACCCGGTCAAACGAGTACGGCCCCGGCCACGACTCGCGTTCAGCGCGGTGCGGCGAAGACCTGCGTCCAGTACGGCCCGTTGCTGGTGGCGACGCCGACGCCGATCTCGGTGAAGGCACAGTTCAGGATGTTGGACCGGTGCCCGGAGCTGTTCATCCAGGCGTCCATGACGGCGGCCGGCGTCTTCTGGTTCCAGGCCACGTTCTCGCCGTAGGTGCGCCAGGAGTAGCCGACCCGGTCCAGCCGGGTCCCGACGTTGCTGCCGTCGCTGCCCGTGTGCGACATGTCGCGGTGGTCGGCCTGGTCCTGGCTGTGCCGCTGGGCGGCGGTCGTCAGCTTGTCGTCGATGCTCACCGCGCCGCAGCCGGCCTTGGCGCGCTCGGCGTTGACCAGGGCGACCACCTGGCTGGCCTGGCTGCCGGCCCCGCTGCTGACCGGGGCCTTCGTGCCGCCGCCGGCCGGCGCCGTGCTCCGTTCGGCGCTGCGCCGCGAGGGCGCGGTGGTACGCGACGGCGCCGGCGTCGGCTTGGCGCTCGTCGTGGCCGACGGGGTGGGCCTGGCGGTGGTCGGCGCGGTGCTCGGGGTGGCGCTCGGGGTGGGCGGGGCCAGCGCGTCGCCGGGTGCCGACTCGCCGCCCGGCAGCACCGGGGCGGCGGCGATCGTGTCGTCGACGGCGGTGGGGTCGGTCGCCGGGCCGTCGCCGGTCAGCGCGACCGCGCCGACGCCGAGGCTCACCACCAGCGTGGCGGCCGCGGCGGCACCGCCGATCACCAGCGGGCGGGGGAACCGGCGGCGAGGGCGGTGGCGGCCCTCGGCGGTGGCCGGCGCCGTCGCGGCCGGGGCGGCCCGGAGCGCGGCGAGGTCGACGGGAGCGGTCGGGTCGTCGATCGGCCAGGCGCCGGCGGTCCGGTCCGCGGGGAAGGGGCGCTCCGCGGGGTACGCCCCGTCCGTCGGGCTGGCGGACCCGGCGGCCCGGCGGGGGTCCGGGTCGGCCTGCCAGTGGTCGGTGGGCTCGGGCCGCCAGGTCGCGGTCGCGTCGGTGGACTGCGGCTGCCAGGTCCCGGCCGGCGCGGTGGGCTCGGGCTGCCAGCGGGCGGTCGGCTGGTCGCGGTGCCACTCGTCGGCGGGCTGCTCCGGGTCGTCCCCGAAGAGGTAGGCGGACCTCGGCTCCGGACGGTCGGTGAGCCAGGTGGGCGGCTCCTCGCCCAGCGGCTGCTCGCGGCGCCGGTCGGCGCCGTCCGGGTGGTTCGGGTCGGTCCAGCCGTACACGCCTCTGCCTCCAAGGGGTCGCTTGCGGGCCGGGGTGACGCTACGTGGCGGGCGTGAACAGCGGCAACGTGGCTAAGGAAGAGTTAAGGGGAAGCCGGACGGCAGGGTGGGGACTTCCCGGGATCCGAGGCGTAGAGTCAAGGTGTCCGGACAGAGTGTGTCCGCGCCTTGTGGCAGCCCCCCGGCAAGTGGACAGGTCGACGTGGAAATGATCTACGGCCTGCGAGAACTTGACGAAAGAGGGGGTGTCGGCTCAATATGTAGGTGTCGCCAGTCGCGCCCGGTCATGCCCAGAATCGTCTGGGGTGACAGCCGCGTACACATTTGGGCGCGCGTTGGCCGGCCCTTCCGGCAGCGCATATCAAGGAGTCAACATGGCTAAGGCCCTGTACGGCCACGTAGGTGCGGCGCCCGATCGGCGTCTGCTCGACGAGGTCACCCGACTGCGTACCACGGTTCGGGCTCTGGAGTTCGAGATCACGCGGCTGCGTGCCGAGAACGATCGGCTCGCGGCGGCTGCGGCGGAGGCGGACGATCTGCTCCGTCTGGCCGAGCCCGCGCTGACCTGATCTTCAGATCGCAAAACTGAATCGCATCACGCAAAAAGAGCGCGCCGACACTTCTGTGCCGGCGCGCAGCTCTGTCCGCACTCCTTTTCGCGTCGCGCCAATTCGTGATCTTGTGCGGCCCGCCGCGACGATTCCCGTACGACTCCGGCCGACGGACGGGCCGCACCCGGGCGGGCCGGCCCGCGTCGCCTGGGACGGGCGCCCGGCGGTCGCCAGGCGGGTCGCGTGCCCGGCGGCTCCCGGTCCCGGGTTAGTCTGCGGGTTCACCCAGGTCCGCGCAGCCGGCGACGGTACGGCGGCCACCGGACGAGGATCGAGAAGGTGCATCTCAAGAGCCTGACGGTGAAGGGCTTCAAGTCCTTCGCCTCCGCGACGACGCTCAAGCTGGAGCCGGGGATCACCTGCGTGGTCGGCCCCAACGGCTCCGGCAAGTCCAACGTCGTCGACGCCATCGCCTGGGTGCTCGGCGAGCAGGGCGCCAAGGCGCTGCGCGGCGGCAAGATGGAGGACGTCATCTTCGCCGGCACCGCCGGCCGGGCCCCGCTGGGCCGGGCCGAGGTGACCCTCACGATCGACAACACCGACGGCGCGCTGCCGATCGAGTACACCGAGGTGTCGATCACCCGCCGGATGTTCCGCTCCGGCGAGAGCGAGTACGAGATCAACGGCGACACCTGCCGGCTGCTCGACATCCAGGAGCTGCTGTCGGACTCCGGCATCGGCCGGGAGATGCACATCATCGTCGGCCAGGGGCGACTCGACGGGATGCTGCACGCCAAGCCGGAGGACCGGCGGTCGTTCGTCGAGGAGGCGGCCGGCGTCCTCAAGCACCGCAAGCGCAAGGAGAAGGCGCTGCGGAAGCTCGACGCGATGCAGACGAACCTCAACCGGCTCACCGACCTCACCGCCGAGCTGCGCCGCCAGCTCAAGCCGCTGGGCCGGCAGGCGGAGGTGGCCCGCCGCGCCGCCGCCATCCAGGCCAACCTGCGCGACGCCCGGCTGCGGCTGCTCGCCGACGACCTGGCCACCCTGCGCGCCACCCTGGACCGGGAGATCGCCGACGAGACCGCGGTGCGCGAGCGGCGCGAGCAGGTCGAGGCCGAACACACCGAGGTGCAGGCGCGGCTGGCGGAGCTGGAGGCGGCCCTCGCCGAGGACGCGCCGCTGCTGGCCGCCGCCCAGGACACCTGGTACAAGCTCTCCGCCCTCTCCGAGCGGTTCCGCTCCATCGAGCAGCTCGCCCGGGAGCGGCTGCGGCACCTCAGCGCCACCCCCGACGACGAGCGCCCCGGTCGCGATCCCGAGCAGCTGGAGGCCGAGGCCGAGCGGATCCGCGAGCAGGAGGAGGAGCTGCGCGGCGCGCTCACCGACGACCAGATCCGGCTGGCCGAGGCCGTCGAGCACCGCCAGGAGCTGGAGCGGCAGCTCGCCGCCGCCGAACGCGAGCTGGTCGCCGCGGCCAAGGCGATCGCCGACCGGCGGGAGGGCCTGGCCCGGCTGACCGGTCAGGTCAACTCCGCCCGCGCCCGGACCACCAGCGCCAGCGAGGAGATCGAGCGGCTCGCCACCGCGCACGCCGACGCGCTCGCGCGGGCCGACCAGGCCCAGGCCGAACTCGACGCGGTCGCCGAGCAGTCCACCGAGGCCGACCGGGACAACGCCGACCTCGACGCCCGGCACGCCGAGGCGGTCGCCGCCCAGGAGCGGGCGCAGGCCACCGTGCGGTCGCTGACCGACGCGGAGCGGGCGGCGGAGAAGGACGCCGCCACCTGGAAGGCCCGGGAGGAGGCGCTCGCCCTCGGCCTGCGCCGCAAGGACGGCGCGGGCGCGCTGCTGGCCCGCGCCGGCGAGGTCCCGGGCCTGCTGGGCAGCCTGGCCGGGCTGCTCACGGTGGCGCCGGGGCAGGAGGCCGCGCTCGCCGCCGCGCTCGGCGGGCTCGCCGACGCGGTCGCGGTCAGCGGCGTCGACGAGGCGGTCGAGGCCATGCGGCTGCTGAAGATCTCCGACGCCGGTCGCGCCGGCCTGCTGGTCGGCAGCCCCGCCGGGCCGGGCATGGACGGGCCCGCCGACGCGCTGCGGCCGAAGCTGCCCGACGGCGCCCGCTGGGCGCCCGACCTGGTGGAGTGCTCCCCGCAGCTCCGCCCGGCGGTGCACCGGGCGTTGCGCGACGTGGTGCTGGTCGACGACCTCGCCGCCGCGGCCGAGGTGGTCGCCGGCAACCCGGAGCTGCGCGCGGTCACCCCCGACGGCGACGTGGTGGGGGCGTACGCGGCGGCCGGCGGGTCCGCCAAGGCGCCCAGCTTCATCGAGGTGCAGGCCGCCGTCGAGGAGGCCCGGTCGAACCGGCTCGCCGCCGAGCAGACCGGCGCGGAGCTGCGCGAACAGCTCGTCGACGCCCGCGCCGAGGTGGCCGCCGCCAAGGAGACGGTGCAGCACGCCGCGGCCGCCAAGCGGGAGGCGGAGAGCCACCGCAACGCCGCCGCCCGCCGGCTGGCCGAGCTGGGCGCGGCGGCCCGCTCGGCGAAGGCGGAGACCGACCGGCTCGGCGAGTCCCGGGCCCGCGCGGAGGCCGCCCGGGAGCGGGACCTGCTCACCCTCGCGGAGCTGGAGGAGCGGCTGCGGCTGGCCGAGGAGACCCCCGTCGACGCGGAACCCTCCACGGAGGACCGCGACCAGCTCGCCGCGATGGTGCCGCAGGCGCGGCAGAACGAGATGGAGGTCCGGCTCGCGGTGCGTACCGCCGAGGAGCGGGTCTCCTCGATCGCCGGCCGCGCGGACTCCCTGCGCCGGCAGGCCACCGCCGAGCGGGCCGCGCGGGAACGCGCGGCGGCGCGGCGGGCCGCGCGCACCCGGGGCGCGGGCATCGCCCGGGCCGTGGCGGGCGGGGCCCGGGAGGCCCTCACCCGGCTGGCCACCTCGATCGCCGCGGCCGAGGAGCACCGCGACGCCGTGGCGCGCGAGCGCGCCGCCCGCGAGGCCGAGCTCCAGGAGGTACGCGGCGCGGCCAAGCGGCTCGGCGCGGAGCTGGAGCGGCTGACCAGCCAGGTGCACCGCGACGAGGTGGCCCGCGCCGAGCAGCGGCTGCGCATCGAGCAGCTGGAGGCGAAGGCCGCCGAGGACTTCGGCCTGGACGTGGAGACCCTCGTCGCCGAGTACGGCCCGACCCAGCCCGTCCCGCCCACTCAGGCCGACGTGGCGGCGGCCGAACGCGACGGCCTGCCGGTGCCCGAGCCGGTCCGCTACGAGCGGCCGGTGCAGGAGAAGCGGGCCGCCAAGGCGGAACGGGAGCTGGCCCTGCTCGGCAAGGTGAACCCGCTGGCCCTGGAGGAGTTCGCCGCGCTGGAGGAGCGCTACAAGTTCCTCTCCGAGCAGCTGGAGGACCTCAAGGCCACCCGCCGCGACCTGCTCACCGTGGTCAAGGACGTCGACGACCGGATCCTGGAGGTCTTCGCCAGCGCGTTCGCCGACACGGCCCGGGAGTTCCAGCAGGTCTTCACCGTGCTCTTCCCCGGTGGCGAGGGGCGGCTCGTGCTCACCGACCCCGACGACCTGCTCACCACCGGCATCGAGGTCGAGGCCCGCCCGCCGGGCAAGAAGATCAAGCGGCTGTCGCTGCTCTCCGGCGGCGAGCGTTCGCTGACCGCGGTGGCGATGCTGGTGGCCATCTTCCGCGCCCGGCCCAGCCCGTTCTACATCATGGACGAGGTCGAGGCGGCGCTCGACGACGTCAACCTGGGGCGGCTGATCACGCTGCTGGCCCAGTTGCGGGAGAAGAGCCAGCTCATCGTCATCACGCACCAGAAGCGGACGATGGAGGTCGCCGACGCCCTGTACGGCGTGACCATGCGCAACGGGGTGACCCAGGTGATCAGCCAACGGCTCAACCGGGCCGACGGGGACGAGCGGCGTGGCCGCGGCGAGGAGAACGAGTAGTGGGTCGGGAACGGGCGACGGCGCTCCTGGTGGACTTCGACGGTGTTCTGCGCCGGTGGGACCCGGCGGTGGCCGCCGGGGTGGAGCGGGAGTACGGCCTGTCCGACGGCGTACTCACCGAGATCGCCATGCAGTGGGGGCGGCTCCAGCCGGTGCTGACCGGCCGGGTCAGCCACGCCGACTGGATGGCCAGCGTGGCCGACGCGCTTGCCGACTCCGTGGGCGGCCCCGAGCGGGCCCGGGCCGCCGTGGAGCAGTGGCAGCGCTACCGGGGCGAGGTGGACCCCGAAGTGCTCGCCTTCGTCCGCGAGGCGCGGGCCGGCGGCATCCGCGTCGGGCTCGGCACGAACGCCACGGACCTGCTCGACGCCGACCTCGCCGCGCTCGACCTGACGGACGAGTTCGACGTGGTGGTCAACTCGTCCAGGGTCGGGGTGAACAAGCCGGCGAAGGAGTACTTCCAGGCGGCCTGCGAGGCCCTGGAGACCCCGGCGGCCCGGGTCCTCTTCCTCGACGACGAGGACTGGGCGATCCGGGGCGCCCGGGTCGCCGGCCTGTCGGCGCTGCGCTGGAGCGGCCCGGCCGACCTGCGGTACGCGCGGGCCGCCCTGGCGTACTGACCGGTCTCCGGCCCCAGCGCGACCAGCTCGGGCAGGCGGTCCCGGAGCGGCGCTGCCCCGGCGGGGGCTACTCGCCCGTGACGCCGTCGATGCGTTCGCGGATCAGGTCGGCGTGGCCGTTGTGCCGGGCGTACTCCTCGATCATGTGCACGTAGATCCAGCGCAGGCTGAACGTCCGGCGCTTCGGGCCGACCTCGGTGAAGGTCTCGTCGAGCGACCGGCCGGTGGCGGCGGCCCGGGCCAGCGCCACCTCCCGGTGGTAGGTGGCGAAGTCGGCCTCGGCGTCGGCGGTGCTGACGTCGTGGTCGGCGTCCGGGTTGTCGGGCGTGAAGTAGGGGTAGTCGACCTGCTGGCCGGCGAGGTTCTCCCGGAACCACCAGGCCTCCACCTCGGCCAGGTGCCGGACCAGGCCGAGCAGGGTGAGCCCGGAGGGCTCGACGCTTGGCGTCTTCAGTTGTTCGGCGGTCAGCCCGGCGCACTTGAGCAGCAGGGTCTGCCGGTGGTAGTCCAGCCAGCCCTCCAGCATGGTGCGCTCGTCGCCGACGTAGGGCTCGGGGGTCCGGTTGATCTCCGGTGCTCGCCAGGTCATGCCGGTCATCCTGGCGGGAACCCCCGACAATCCGCGACCGGATTGTCGGGACGGCGGGACGACCAGCGCCTCCGTGAGTCGGGCAGAGCGGACGGGCGACCGGAGGACGGGCGCGTCGGAGTACGGCCGGCGCGGCCGTACTCCGACTGCTCGACGGTGATCTCCCGCGGTCGCGCCAGGTGGAGCGGCCCGGGCGCGGCGTCAGCCCTCGGGTCGAGGGTGCCCCGTCAGCCTCTTCCGGCGATGGTCACCTGGGCGGAGCCGTCCGGCATTCCGGCGATGCTGACGTTGCTGCCGGCGGCCGTGGTGGGCGTGCCCATCCCGGGTAGCGGCTGGAGCGGGTCCCAGGTGCCGTTGGGGTGGCGGATCTTGTGGTAGACGCCGTTGTCGACGCCGATCATGAGGATGTGGGCGGAGCCGTCGGGCATGCCGGTGATGGCGACGTCCTTGCCGGCGGCGGGGGCGGTGGTGTTGTAGCCGGTGATGGGCTGGAATCCGGTCCAGGTGCCGTTGGGGTTGCGGATCTGGTGGTAGATGCCGCCGTTGGCGCCGACGATGAGGACCTGGGCGGAGCCGTTGGGCATGCCGGCGATGCTGACGCGGCTGCCGGCGGCCGTGGTGGGCGTGCCCGCACCGGGTAGCGGCTGGAGCGGGTCCCAGGTGCCGTTGGGGTGGCGGATCTTGTGGTAGACGCCGTTGTCGACGCCGATCATGAGGATGTGGGCGGAGCCGTCGGGCATGCCGGTGATGGCGACGTCCTTGCCGGCGGCGGGGGCGGTGGTGTTGTAGCCGGTGATGGGCTGGAATCCGGTCCAGGTGCCGTTGGGGTTGCGGATCTGGTGGTAGATGCCGCCGTTGGCGCCGACGATGAGGACCTGGGCGGAGCCGTTGGGCATGCCGGCGATGCTGACGCGGCTGCCGGCGGCCGGGGTGGGCGTGCCCGCACCGGCGAGGGGTGCGAATCCGGTCCAGGTGCCGCTGGGGTTGCGGATCTGGTGGAAGACGCTGTTGTCGGCTCCGACGATGAGCACCTGGGCGGAGCGGTCCGGCATTCCGGTGATCGCCATGTCACGGGCCCGGCCGGGGTCGGTCGTCCGGTAGCCGGCCAGTGGCTGGAACCCGCTCCACGACCCGCTCGGGAACCGCACCTGGTGGAACATGATGCCGGCTGTCGAGCCGCCGCCCGCCATGGCGGCGGCGACGTCGCGGCGCATCGCGTCCAGGTCGATGAAGGAGGGGTCGATCTTTCCGGTGGTGCTGGTCTCGCGGTGACCCCGGGCGTAGCTGGCGTCGCGGCCCAGTCTGCGCAGGACCGCGGCGGTCGCCGCGACCGACGCGTTGTACTGGGCCTGGGTCATCGCCTGGTTGACACCGTTGTAGTCGATCTCCCAGCCGATCAGCATCGTGTTGCCGCTGCCCGCCGGGATCGGGCCGCTGCCCCGGCTGTTGCCGGCGTGGTTGGCGCGGTTGGCGGAGATCAGGTGGAACACGCCGTGGTAGTCCACGAGCGCGTGGCACAGCGGGCCGGGCAGGTCTGATCGGCCGTTGATGCAGACGCCCAACGCCGGCGCGGGTCGGCTCGGGCTGGACGTGGCGGCGGTGTGGTGCCACAGCACGCCGATCGGGTCGAACGCCCCGCTGACGCCCCGCGAGCGCCAGTCACCCTCCTCGACGACCGCGACGCCGGCTGCCCGCAGGACGTCGGCGAGCCAGGGGATCCCCATCACACGGTCCCGAGGTCGGCGAGGCACTCGACGGCGGGAGCGGCGAGCGCCGGCCGGTCGGTCGACGACACCCCCGCCACGACGGCGGGTACGGAGGCGATCAGAGCGCGCCGGCTGACGGTTCGGAGCGGGACGGGAGATGATGCCCGCGTTGTTTCGAGGGTTCTGGTGGTGGCCACGACGGGAGCCTTCCTGCCTGGGCGGGTGGCCGCTCACCTGGTGCGGTGGGGGCCACGGGAACGCGTCGCGCCGGAACAGCCGCGGGTCGGCTCGACCGTGCTCGTGCCGCCAGGCCGGGCACGGCGTGCGCAGGCATCGACGATGCCTTCCCGTCGTGCGTGACGGGTGTCGTCGAGGTGCCGTTCCGACGAGACACGGATGAATGATCGCGACTGAATGTCTCGATTCGGCATCGACGATTGGGAATCAGTAAATCCGTCCACGTCGAAGCCGGTCAGTGCGGTGGTGGCGGTCCGCGCGGTCGCGGAAGGCTGCGGCGGGGTCAGCCGCCGGGGGCCAGCCGCTGGCGCATGACCTCGCGCAGGTGGCCGTCGCTGGTGGTGCCCTCGATCGTCACCTCGGCCGTCCGGCCGGCGTGCACCAGCGTGGCGACCGCGTTGCCGAAGTACGGCCCGGCCAGCCGCTTCCAGCGGAACGGCGGGCGGCGTACGCCGGCGGTGCGGGCCAGCGCCCGGGTGGCCCCGGACGGCCCGGACGACCAGCCGAGCTTCATCAGCGGGCGCATCCCGGCCGGGACCTGGTTGTGGATGGGCGAGCAGGTGAGCTGGTGCACCGGGGTGACCACGCTCCGGTCGTCGAACCGGGCCCGCGCCACGTACGAGTGGTGCACGTCGCCGGAGAGCACGCTGATCGACGCCGGTGGCGCGTACGCCGGGCCGGCCCCGACGCGCTCGCCGGGGCCGCCGGGGGTGCCGCTGCCGAGGCGGGCGAAGAGCGCGCCGAGCGCGTCGAACGAGCGGCGGAACGCGGCCCAGTGCTCCAGGTCCAGCCCCCGGCGCAGCTTCTCGGCCAGCCGGGCGACCCAGGGCCGCCGCGAGTCGGCCAGCTTCTCGTTCCACGCCTCCACGTGGTGGATGCCCGGCGGCAGCAGCCAGGGCAGGGACGCGCCGACGACGAGGTGGTCGTAGACGCCGTGGGCGCGGTCGAGGAACCACGACCACTCGCCCGGGGGCAGCATCGCCCGCTGGCCCGGCTCCAGCACCCGGCTGCACCGGTTGTCGAGCATGACCAGCCGGGTCCGGCCCAGGTCCAGGGCGTAGCTCCACTGGTACTGCACGGCGCGCCACCGCTCGGTGTCGTGGGCGAGGTCGGCCTCGGTGTCGACCCGCTGCCCGAACTCGCGCAGCACCCCGGTGGCGTCCTCCGCCGCGACGACCTTGGCGTAGACCGGGTCGGCGGCGATCTCGTCGGGGGAGAGGTTGCCCAGGTGCTGGTAGACCCAGTACGAGGCGAGGCCGCTGGTGATCCGCTCCGCCCACCACGGCTGCTCGCGCATGTCGGAGCGCCAGGAGGCCGAGGTGTTCCAGTCGTCGATGACCTCGTGGTCGTCGAAGATCATCACGCTCGGCACGGTGGAGAAGAGCCAACGGATCTCCGGGTCCCGCCAGGACTCCAGGTAGAGCTTCGTGTACTCGTCGAAGCTGACCACCTGGTCGCCCGGCGCGCCCTTCGGCCGGCGGCGGCGCCGCTTCAGCAGCCGCCGGACCGTGGGCGACGTCACGTCCGCGTAGACCTGGTCGCCGAGGAGCACCAGCAGGTCGGGCACCTCGGCCGGGTCCGGGTCGGCCATGAGCCGCCGGGCGTACGCGTCGAGGGCGTCCGGGGGCAGCCGCCGGGTGGTGGCGTGCTGGGTGGTCTCCCGGCAGGAGCCGAAGACCAACCGGACCGGCTGGTCGAGGTCGTCGGCCGCCCGGGTGCGGATCACGCTGGGCGGGAAGTTGCTCTTCGGCACCGGCCAGGCGACCTCGTCGTCGATCAGCACCTCGTAGGTGGTGGCGCTGCCGGGGGTGAGCCCCTCCACGACGACGAGGGCGTAGTGGTGCTCGTACGCCGAGAAGGTGGGCGCGGTGCCGACCGCGCCGGCGGCGGTACGGACGGTGACCACCGCGGGCGCGCTGGTCTCCACCCAGACGGTGGCCGACGTGCCGACCACCCTGCGG
Source organism: Micromonospora sp. USAFONa4 (assembly GCF_057197825.1). NCBI lineage: Bacteria > Bacillati > Actinomycetota > Actinomycetes > Micromonosporales > Micromonosporaceae > Micromonospora > Micromonospora sp. USAFONa4. Next base: position 4,961,405 of record NZ_CM170072.1, read on the forward strand.
AGCAACGGGCCGATGAGCAGGTGTGCCGCGGGCATGGTCGACCTCCAGATGAGCGGACTTCATCTTTACTACCCGGCCGGCGGTCGCACCACTGCTGGCTGTGATCGAGCCTACCGCCGGCCTCCGTGGACGCGGTCGGGAGCGGTGGCTGGGACAGCTCCGCCGGCATCTGACAGGATTCCGGCATGACCGAATACCTCCTCATCGCGCTCGCCCTGCTCGGCGTGCTGATCCTTGGCGGCATCGGGCTGGTCGTGCCGCGGTTGCGCCGGCGACCGGAGCCGCCGCTGCCGAAGACGGAGGTCGACACCCGGGCCGAGGAGGACCTGGCCGGCCCGCCGGTCCAGGCACCGGAGGCCGAGTTGTCCACCGGGATCCTGGTGGAGCCGCCGGTGGTGGAGGTCCCGGCACCGGTGCTGGAGGTCCCCGAGCCGACCGCCGGCCGGCTGGTCCGGCTGCGCTCCCGGCTGTCCCGCTCGCAGAACGTCTTCGGCAAGAGCCTGCTCGGCCTGCTCAGCCGCGACCACCTCGACGAGGACACGTGGGAGGAGATCGAGGACAGCCTGATCACCGCCGACGTCGGCGTCGACGCCACCCGCGACATCGTCGACCGGCTGCGCGAGCGGACCCGGGTCCTCGGCACCCGCTCCGGCAGTGAGCTGCGTGCCCTGCTCGCCGCCGAGCTGGTCAACGCGCTCGACCCGACCCTGGACCGGTCCCTGCGGACCGCGCCCAAGGAGGGCGTGCCGGCGGTCGTGCTGGTGGTCGGCGTCAACGGCGCGGGCAAGACCACCACCTGCGGCAAGATCGCCCGGGTGCTCGTCGCCGACGGCCGCAGCGTGCTGCTCGGCGCCGCCGACACCTTCCGGGCCGCCGCCGCGGACCAGCTGGAGACCTGGGGCGGTCGGGTCGGCGCGGAGACCGTGCGGGGCCCGGAGGCGGCCGACCCGGCCAGCGTGGCCTTCGACGCCGTCAAGCGGGGCATCGACACCGGCGTGGACACCGTGCTCATCGACACCGCCGGCCGGCTCCAGAACAAGATCGGCCTGATGGACGAGCTGGGCAAGGTCAAGCGGGTGGTGGAGAAGCACGGCCCGATCGACGAGACACTGCTCATCCTCGACGCCACCACCGGGCAGAACGGGCTGGAGCAGGCCCGGGTCTTCACCGAGGCGGTCAACGTGACCGGTGTCGTGCTCAGCAAGCTCGACGGCACCGCCAAGGGCGGCATCGTGATCGCCGTGCAGCGCAAGCTGGGCATCCCGGTCAAGCTGGTCGGGCTCGGCGAGGGCAAGGACGACCTGGCCCCGTTCGACCCCGCCCAGTTCGTCGACGCGCTGCTCGGTACCGAGCCGCTCGCCCGGGACGCGTAACCTCGCAGTGACGACCGACGATCGCGCCTACGCCGGGTGGCGCGACCCCAGCCACCCGTCGACGGGCCTCGGGAGACCGTACGTGACTTCGCAGGAGATCCCGCTGCACGGCGGGAACGTCAGCACCGTCGTCCGGGTCGGCGACACGGTCCGGCGCAACGCCGGGCCGTGGACGCCCTCGGTGCACGCCCTGCTGCGCCACCTGGAGTACGTCGGGTTCACCGGCGCCCCCCGCGCGCTCGGCATGGACGAGCGCAACCGGGAGGTCCTGTCGTACCTGGAGGGGGAGTGCGGGGAATACCCGCTGGCCCCGCACTGGGTCACCGACGAGGCACTGGTGACCGTCGCCACCATGCTGCGCATGTTCCACGACGCCCAGTACGGCTTCGTCCCGCCGCCCGGGGCGGTGTGGCGCTCGTTCGGACCGCCGCCGCCGGACACCGAGGTGATCTGCCACCACGACGCCGCCCCGCACAACGTGATCTGGCGGCCCGATGGCACCCTGGGGCTGATCGACTTCGACCTCGCCTCGCCCGGCGCCCGGATCTACGACGTGGCGTACGCGGCCTGGACCTGGGTACCGATCTTCTCCGACCGGGACTCGATCACGCTCGGCTGGAAGCACCCCGACCGGCCGCGCCGGCTGCGCCTCTTCGCCGACGCGTACGGGCTGATCCCCCGGGACCGGCACCGGCTGATCCGGACCATCCGCAAGCGGATCGTGGACCACGTGGAGGGCATCCGCCGGATGGCCGCCGCCGGTGAGCCGGCCTTCGTCCGGATCGTGCACAAGGGGCACCTGCGCCGGCCGATGCGGGACCTGCGGCTGCTCGACTACGAGCGCAACGCCCTGGAGTACGCGCTGCGCTGAGCAGTCCGTGCTGTCGGCCGCGCCGGCCGGCGGTGAGCTTCTCTTCACACGTCCGAAACAACCCGTCACCGTTCGGAAATCGACGGGTGACGCTGGGGGAAACAGGGAGCGAGCAGGCTTCCGCCCATCCGGCGTACGGGCGACGCTGCCCCGGAAGCCGGGAAGGAGGGAACTTCACCTTTAGGAGGCCAGCGTGCCTGAGGCACCCACGATCGATTCCGGCAACACCGTGTGGTTGCTGGTGTCGACGGCGCTCGTGCTGCTCATGACGCCCGGACTGGCGCTGTTCTACGGCGGCCTCAACCGGTCCAAGGGTGTACTGAACATGATGATGATGAGCTTCTCCGCGATCGGGCTCATCTCTGTCTTGTGGTGGTTCTACGGTTTCAGCATCGCCTTCGGTAGCGATGTCAACGGGCTCTGGGGCGACCCGGGCGCCTACCTCGGCACCAAGACCTTCCTCGCCGAGACCGACCTCTGGGGCGCGACGGCGGAGAACCCGAGCGGCATCGGCGTCCCGCTCTACGTGTTCATGGCCTTCCAGATGATGTTCGCCGTGATCACCGTCGCGCTGATCAGCGGCGCGATCTCCGACCGGGCGAAGTTCGCCGGCTGGCTGCTCTTCGCGTTCGGCTGGGCGACGCTTGTCTACTTCCCGGTCGCGCACTGGGTGTGGGGCGGCGGCATCATCGGCGGCGACCTGCACGCGCTCGACTTCGCCGGCGGCACCGCGGTGCACATCAACGCCGGCGCGGCGGCCCTGGCCCTGGTGCTGGTGCTGGGCAAGCGGCTCGGCTGGCCCCGGGAGGGCATGAAGCCGCACAACATCCCGCTCGTCGCGCTCGGCGCCGGGCTGCTCTGGTTCGGCTGGTTCGGCTTCAACGCCGGTTCCGAGCTCACCGTCGACTCGGTCGCCGGCCTGGCCTTCATCAACACCCAGCTCGCCACGGCCGCCGCCGTGCTCGGCTGGATCGTCGTCGAATGGATCAAGGACAGGAAGCCGACCCTGGTCGGCGCCTCGTCCGGCGCCATCGCCGGCCTGGTCGCCATCACTCCGGCCTGCGGCTTCATCGCCCCCTGGGCGGCGGTGCTGCTCGGTCTCGTCGCCGGGGCGGTCTGCGCGCTGGCGATCAGCCTCAAGTACAAGCTCGGCTACGACGACTCGCTCGACGTGGTCGGCGTGCACTTCGTCGGCGGCTGGATCGGCTCGCTCTGGCTCGGCCTCTTCGCCACCAACTCGGTCAACGGCGCGATCAGCGACGTGATCGGCGCCTCCGACGGGCTCTTCTACGGCGGCGGGGTGACCCAGCTCGGCCGGCAGGCCCTGGCCGGCCTGATCGTCACCGTCTGGTCCTTCGCGGTGGCCTGGGTGCTCGCCTTCGGCATCGAGAAGACGATCGGCTTCCGCCTGCGGGCCGAGGACGAGGTCGGCGGCATCGACATCGCCGAGCACGCCGAGAGCGGTTACGACCTGTCGCCGGCCGCCGGCAGCGGCGGAGGCAGCGCGTTCGCCATGGCCGGGCTGACCGGCGCCAGGCCGGCGACGGAGCCGGCGACCGCGCCTGCCGAGCCGGCCGTGCCTGCCGGGCCCACCGTGCCGGCTGCGGCTGCCGAGCCGGCCGAGCCGGCCGCCGGGTCCGCCGCCGAGAAGGTCGCCCGTTAACGTTCCTGGGATGGAGGGGTTGGACATGAAGCTGGTGACCGCGGTCATCAAGCCGTACCAGCTGGACGCGGTGAAGGAGGCCCTGCACGCCCTCGGCGTGGCCGGCCTGACCGTCAGCGAGGTCCAGGGCTACGGGCGGCAGAAGGGGCACACCGAGGTCTACCGGGGTGCCGAGTACACGGTCGAGTTCCTGCCCAAGATCCGGGTGGAGGTGCTCACCGACGAGATCGACGTCGACAAGATCGTGGACGCCGTCGTCGGCGCCGCCCGGACCGGCAAGATCGGCGACGGGAAGGTCTGGGTGACCGCCGTCGAGGAGGTCGTCCGGGTCCGTACCGGCGAGCGCGGCCTCGACGCGCTCTGACCGGCCACCCACCGACATGACCTCGTCGACCAGGAAGAACGCGTCGGGACACACCGGCAACGGTGCCGGCGCCCTCCTGGTCGACGAGGTCGTCGGCGTCGACGGCGGCATCGGGGCGACGGCGCGGGCCGCGCGGGCCGACGCGTACGACCGGTGGCTGCGCGGGCTGCTCCCGCAGCGGCCCGGGGTGGCGCTGATCGCCGTCGGCGGGCTGGGCCGCCGGCAGTGCGCACCGCACGGCGACCTCGACCTCGTCCTGCTGCACGCCGGGGTGCCCGGCGTGGACGAGCTGGCCGCCTCGGTCTGGTATCCCGTGTGGGACGCCGGGCGGCGGCTGGACCACTCCGTCCGGACCGTCGCCGAGGCGCTCTCCGTCGCCCAGGACGACGTGAAGGTGGCCCTCGGCCTGCTCGACGCGCGGCTGGTCGCCGGGGACGCCGCGCTCGCGGACACCCTCGTCCGCACCGCCGCCGACCACTGGCGGCGCACCGCCGTACGCCAGCTTCCGGCCCTCCGCGAGATCACCGCCGCCCGCTGGGCCGCCCACGGCGAGCTGGCGTTCCTGCTGGAGGGCGACCTGAAGGAGGCGGCCGGCGGGCTGCGCGACGTGGGCATCCTGCGGGCGATCGCCACCGCCGGGATCACCGACGCGCTGCGCCCCGCCGTCCGCGCCGCGCACCTGCGGCTGCTCGACACCCGGGACGCGCTGCACCGGCAGACCGGCCGCCGGGTCGACCGGCTGGTCGCCCAGGAACGCGACGGGGTCGCCGCGCTGCTGGGGCTCCGGCAGCCCGTACCCGGTGGAACCGAGCTGGTCGGCGACGGCGACGCGCTGCTGCGCCGGGTCGCCGGGGACGCCCGGACCGTCAGCCACGCCCTCGACGACGCCTTCCGCGCCGCCGACCGGCTCCGCTCCGGCCGCCGCCGGGGCGGCGACGGGCGCCCGCTGCGCCGACCGGTCGCCCGGGACGTCGTCGAGCACGACGGCGAGCTGGTGCTGGCCCGCACCGCCATCGGGGCACGCCCCGACCCGAGCCTGTCGCTGCGGGTCGCCGCCGCCGCGGCCGTCACCCGGCTGCCCATCGCCCGGGCCACCTGCGAGTGGCTGGCCGCGTACTGCCCGCCGCTGCCGGCGCCGTGGCCGGCCGAGGCCCGGGCCGCGCTGATCACCCTGCTCGGTGCCGGTCCCGGCCTGGTACCGGCCTGGGAGACCTGCGACCGGTACGGGCTGATCGAGGGCTGGCTGCCCGAGTGGACCCGGCTGCGCAGCCTGCCGCAGCACAACCCCGTGCACCGGTTCACCCTCGACCGGCACCTCGTGCAGACCGCGTACGAGGCCAGCCGGCACACCCGCGAGGTGGACCGCCCCGACCTGCTGCTGCTCGGCGCACTCCTGCACGACGTCGGCAAGAGCCTCCCCGGCGACCACAGCACGGTCGGGGTGCCGCTGGCGGAGGCGGTGGCCGCCCGGATCGGCCTGCCCGAGCCGGAGGTGGCGCTGATCGGCACGCTGGTCCGGCTGCACCTGCTCCTGCCCGACGTGGCCACCCGACGGGATCTCGCCGACCCGGTCACCATCGCCGGGGTGGCCGAGCGGGTCGGCGACCCGACCACGCTGGACCTGCTGCACGCACTGGTGCGGGCCGACGCCGCCGCCACCGGTCCGGCCGCCTGGTCGGACTGGAAGGGCCGCCTGGTCGCCGAGTTGGTCACCCGGGTACGGACCGCGCTGGACACGGGCGCGCTGCCCGCCCCGCCCGCCCCCGATCCGGCCCTGCTGGCGGGGCCCCTGCCGGTCGTACACCTGACGGCCGACCGGGTGGCGGTGGCCGCGGCGGACCGGCGCGGCCTGCTCGCGACGGTGGCCGGCTGCCTGGCGCTGCACCGGCTGGAGGTGCTCTCCGCCGACGCCTCCACCGTCGACGGCCGGGCCCTGGTCGAGTGCCGCGTGCAGCCCCGGTACGGCCTCGCGCCCGACCCGATCGCCCTCGGCGCCGACCTGCGCCGCGCGGTGAACGGCGACGTCTCGGTCACCCAGCGGCTGCGCGGCCGGGCCCTGGCGGCGCGGTCCGATCCGGCCGCGCCCCGGGTGGTCTGGCACCGCGAGGCGGCCACCGGCGCCGTGCTGCTGGAACTGCGTGCGGCCGACGCGGCGGGGCTGCTCTACCGCGTCACCTGCGCCCTCGACGAGGCAGGCGCCCAGGTGCGCGCGGCCCGCATCTCCACCCTCGGCGGCGACGTGGTGGACGCCTTCTACCTCGTCGGCGGCTGGCCGGACGACGCCACCCGGGCCCGTCTGGAGGCCGCGGTGCTGGCCGCCGTGTAAGGAAGGGCCCCCTGTTGACGTCTGAGGTAGAGGAAGGGCCCCTGCCAACGTCGGGCCCCCGCCCTCCCGGCCCCGCGATCTTGGTGGTCCCGCCCGGACCGCCGGGGTCAGCTGCGCCCGGGCCGAAGCGGCCGTAGGGCTGGCCGGCTACCCTAGCGGTGGCCGGACACCTCGCCCGGTCGCCGATCTGCCCGCCGGAACACTGACAAACGGGATGTTCGCGTGTTTGACACCTTGAGTGACCGCCTGTCCGGGATCTTCACCAAGCTCCGCGGCAAGGGTCGGCTCACCGACGCCGACATCGACGCCACCGCGCGCGAGATCCGCCTCGCGCTGCTGGAGGCGGACGTCGCGCTGCCGGTGGTCAAGGGCTTCATCGCCAACGTCAAGGAGCGGGCGCGCGGCGCCGAGGTCTCCCAGGCGCTCAACCCGGCGCAGCAGATCATCAAGATCGTCAACGAGGAGCTGATCAACGTCCTCGGCGGCGAGGGGCGGCGGCTCCAGTTCGCCAAGCAGCCGCCGACGGTGATCATGCTCGCGGGCCTCCAGGGTTCCGGTAAGACCACTCTCGCCGGCAAGCTGGCCCGCTGGCTCAAGGCCCAGGGCCACCAGCCGCTGCTGGTCGCCGCCGACCTCCAGCGCCCCAACGCCGTCGGGCAGCTCCAGGTGCTCGGTGGCCGCGCCGGCGTCGAGGTGTACGCCCCCGAGCCCGGCAACGGCACCGGCGACCCGGTGCAGGTGGCGCGCGCCTCGATCGAGCACGCGAAGCGGGCCGCCCGGGACATCGTCATCGTCGACACCGCCGGCCGGCTCGGCATCGACGCCGAGATGATGCAGCAGGCCGCCGACATCCGCGACGCGGTCGAGCCGGACGAGGTCATCTTCGTCATCGACGCGATGGTCGGCCAGGACGCGGTGCGCACCGCCGAGGCGTTCCGCGACGGCGTGGGCATCACCGGCGTGGTCCTCTCCAAGCTCGACGGCGACGCCCGCGGTGGCGCCGCGCTGTCGGTCCGGGAGGTCACCGGGCAGCCGATCCTCTTCGCCTCCACCGGCGAGAAGCTGGAGGACTTCGACGTCTTCCACCCCGACCGGATGGCCAGCCGGATCCTCGGCATGGGCGACGTCCTCACTCTGATCGAGCAGGCCGAGCAGGCCTTCGACACCGATCAGAAGGAGAAGATGACCGCCAAGCTGATGGGCGGCGAGCAGTTCACCCTGGAGGACTTCCTCGACCAGCTCATCGCGGTCCGGCGGATGGGCCCCATCGCCAACGTGCTGGCCATGATGCCGGGCATGGGGCAGATGAAGGACCAGCTCGCCGAGGTCGACGACAAGCACTTCGACCGGGTCACCGCGATCATCCGGTCGATGACCCCCGCCGAGCGCACCAACCCGAAGATCATCAACGGCTCGCGCCGGGCCCGCATCGCCAACGGCTCCGGCGTCACGGTGATGGACGTCAACCAGCTGCTCAACCGCTTCGCCGACGCGCAGAAGATGATGAAGCAGATGGGCGGCATGATGGGCCTGCCGGGCGGCGGCCGGCGCAAGGCGACCAAGTCGCCGAAGAACAAGCGCAAGGGCACCAAGGGCGGCAACCGGCCGCGCGCCGGGGCGGGCGCCGGGATGCCGGGCGGCTTCCCGGGCGGCATGCCGCAGCTCCCGCCGGGCATGGACCCGAACGACCTGGCCGGCGGCCAGGGGCTGCCCCCGGGCTTCAAGCTGCCGAAGATCGACTTCAACAAGCTCGGCAAGGGCGGCGACGGCCGGCCCCGCTGACGCGTGTCGCTGACGGCGGGTGACATGATCCTTGCCTAGGGTGATGTCGCCCCTGGAAGGAGGAGTCATGACCGTGGCACCCATCCTGCCCGACCGGTCGGAGTGGACGGTCGACGACCTCGGCGACCTGCCGAAGGACCTTCCGTACGAGTTGGTCAACGGAAGGTTGATCGTGCCGTCCCCCACCGCCGTGCACCAGGACCTCTGCGTGCGACTGCTGCTCGCTCTCGAGGTCAACTGCCCCGCCGACTACCTGGTGAGCATCGACCTGTCGATGCGCATCGACCGCCGCAACGAGCCGCGCCCCGACGTCGTCGCCATCCGCCGCGAGCACGCCGACCGCTCACCCGTCCCCGTCGAGGACGCGCTGCTGGCCGTCGAGGTCCTCTCGCCGACCTCCACGTTCCGCGACCTCTACGACAAGGCGAAGGTCTACGCGCACGCCGGGGTGCGGACGTACTGGGTGGTCGACCCGCTGCACGAGCGGATGACCCTCACGGAATACACGCTCGGCCCCACCGGCGAGTACGAGGCGGTGACCCACACCGAGGACCTCTTCGTCACCGAGCGGCCCTGGAAGGTCTCCGTCGACCTGCCCGCGCTGACGGCACGGCGGGCCGGGCTGCTGGCGCGCGACGAGGGCTGAACGCCGCCGGCCCGCGCGGGGCGGGAAGAATGGCGGCGGACCGCCCCCTTTCGCGCAGACGGAGGACGCATGGCCTGGCACGTACGCGGCGTGGTGCTGCCCGACGACGAGGTCCGTGACCTGTGGCTGGTCGGCGACCGGGTCACCTTCACCCCGGTCGCCGGCGCGGAGACGATCGCCGACGGCGGGTTCGTGCTGCCCGGTCTGATCGACGCGCACTGCCACATCGGCATCGCCCGCGGCGGCGCCCCGATCACCTCGCTCGACCAGGCCCGCGAGCTGGCCCGGGTCGACCGGGACGCCGGGGTCCTCGCCATCCGCGACGCCGGGTCGCCGTACCCGTACCCCGAACTCGACGACGAGCCCGACCTGCCGCGGCTGGCCCGCGCCGGCCGGCACGTCGCGCCGCCGAAGCGCTACCTGCGCGACATCGGCGTCGAGGTCGGCGCGGCGGAGGTGGCGGCGACGGTGGCCGCGCAGGCGCGTGCCGGCAACGGCTGGGTGAAGCTGGTCGGCGACTGGATCGACCGGGGCGTCGGCGACCTGGCCCCGGCCTGGGACGCCGACACCATGACTGCCGCCGTGCGGGCCGCGCACGCCGCCGGGGTACGCGCGGCGGTGCACACCTTCTCCGAGTCGGCCGTCGAGATCATGGTGCGCGCCGGGGTGGACTCGGTGGAGCACGGCACGGGCCTGAGCCTGGACCTGATCGACGAGATGGCCCGCCGGGGCACGGCGCTCATCCCCACGATGATCAACATTCGGACCTTCGGCGGGATCGCCGAGCAGGCCCGGGCCAAGTTCCCCGGCTACGCCGAGCACATGCTCGCGCTGCGCGACCGCTTCCCCGAGGTGGTCCGCTCGGCGCACGAGGCCGGGGTCCCGATCTACGTGGGCACGGACGCGGGCGGCGGCATCGACCACGGCCTCGCCGCGGAGGAGATGCTGCTGCTGCACGAGCAGGCCGGCATGTCCACCACCGACGTGCTCGCCGCCGCGTCCTGGCGGGCCCGCGAGTGGCTCGGCTTCCCCGGACTGGTCGAGGGCGGCCTGGCGGACCTCGTCGTCTACGCCGAGGACCCGCGCGTCGACCTGCGCGCCGTACGCACCCCCGCCCGCATCGTGCTGCGCGGTCGCGTCGTCCGCTGACCCGCCGCGGACGACGCGGTCGGCGGGGGAGGCTCCCGGTCGGGCCGGTGGCACTCCCCGGCCGGTGGTGCGCGGCCGGTCAGCCGGTGTGGGCCTGGGTGACCGCGTGCAGGAGCAGGTACACAGCGAGGTCGGCTAGGGCGGCGGCGGTCTGCGCGACGGGGGCGCCGGGCAGGACGATGTGGCTGATCACCAACCGGACGACCGAGTCCGTGGCGAACGCGACGGCGTCGCGGTCGGCGCCCGGCAGCACGCCGTCGGCCCACTCCAGCAGCACCTCGGTGGCCTCGGTCAGGACCAGCTCCGACCGGGTGGTCAGGTAGGGCAGCAGGTCGTCCGAGCCGCCCCGGGAGCTGGTCAGGACGGCCTTGATCAGCGGGTCGTCGGCCGCCTGCGTGAGGGTGTGCGAGATGGTGGCGTGCGCGGCGGCCCGCACGTCGTCGCCGTGGGCGCGCAGCAGGGCGCGTACGTCGCCGACGAACCTGTCGACCTCCCGCCGGGCGAGCGCCTCGGCCAGCCCCGCCTTGGTGCCGAACTCGTTGTAGACCGTCTGCCGGCTGACCCCCGCCGCGCGCGCGACGGCACCCATCCGGACGCCGTCCCAGCCGGTCGCGATGGTCAATGCCCGGGCGGCCTCGACGATTGCGTCCCGGGAACGGGTGCCGTCCCTCACCTCACCCATGGTGGTCGAATCCTAGCCCGGCCGCACCGACCGGCACGGCGGAGACCGCCGACGTCGCGCCCGATGACGTCGTCCCTTCGGCCGACGCATAGGATGTGCGGTCATGGCACGCGTGCTCACTCCCCGTGCGGAGGACTTTCCCCGCTGGTACCAGGACCTGATCGCCAAGGCGAAGCTGGCCGACAACGGCCCGGTCCGGGGGACCATGGTCATCCGCCCGGCCGGCTACGCCATCTGGGAGCGGATGCAGGCCGAGATGGACGCCCGGATCAAGGCGGCGGGCGCGGAGAACGCGTACTTCCCGCTCTTCATCCCGGAGAGCTACCTCAAGCGCGAGGCCGAGCACGTCGAGGGCTTCTCGCCGGAGCTGGCGGTGGTCACCCACGGCGGCGGCAAGCAGCTCGCCGAGCCGGTGGTGGTGCGCCCCACCAGCGAGACCGTCATCGGCGAGTTCATGGCCAAGTGGATCGACTCCTACCGGGACCTGCCGCTGCTGCTCAACCAGTGGGCCAACGTGGTCCGCTGGGAGCTGCGCCCCCGGATCTTCCTGCGCACCAGCGAGTTCCTCTGGCAGGAGGGGCACACCGCCCACGCGACCCGCGAGGACGCCCGCGCCTACGCCCGCCGGATCCTGCACGAGGCGTACGAGGACCTGATGGTCAACGTGCTCGGCATCCCGGTGGTCGTCGGCCTGAAGACGGCCCGCGAGCGCTTCGCCGGCGCCACCGCCACCTACACCTGCGAAGGCATGATGGGTGACGGCAAGGCCCTCCAGCTCGGCACCAGCCACGAGCTGGGGCAGAACTTCGCCAAGGCGTTCGACATCAGCTACTCCTCGGCCGAGGGCGGCCGGGAGCACGCCTGGACGACCTCCTGGGGCACCTCGACCCGGATGCTCGGCGGCCTGATCATGTGCCACGGCGACGACAACGGGCTGCGCGTGCCGCCGAAGCTGGCGCCCGTGCAGGCGTACGTCATGGTGGTCAAGGACGGCGAGGGCGTCGGCGAGGCGGCGGCCAAGCTGCGCGACGCGTTGCGCGACGCGGGCGTCCGGGTCGCGCTCGACGACCGCGTCGACACCCCGTTCGGCCGCCGGGCCGTCGACGCCGAGCTGCGCGGCTATCCCGTACGCGTCGAGGTCGGCCCCCGCGACCTGGCCGCCGGCAACGCGGTCGTGGTCCGGCGCACGGACGGCTCGAAGTCCCCGACGCCGGTGGCCGACGTGGTGACCGCCGTGCTGGCCGCCCTCGACGCCGACCAGCGGGCCCTGCACGACCAGGCGCTGGCCCACCGGAAGTCCCGCACGGTCGAGGTGTCGACCCTGGCCGAGGCGATCGAGGCGGCGGCCACCGGCTGGGCCATGGTGCCGTGGTCGGCGGTCGGCGTGCAGGGCGAGGCGGAGGCGAACGGCCAGGGCGTCACCGTGCGCTGCCTGCTGCGCGCCGACGGCTCGGTGCCCGACTCCGAGGACGAGCCCGACCTGGTCGCCATCCTGGCCCGCGCCTACTGAGCCCGCCCACCCCTCACCCGTCGCGGCGGCTCCCTCAAGCGTCAGGAAGTGCACCTTCCTGACGCCTGAGGTAGAGGAAGGGGCCCTTCCCTGCACCTCGGAGCGGTGGGCGGGGGTGGGGGCGGGGGCCGGTAGGGTCGGTGCGTGAGATTCGAACCTGGGCGGCTGATCGTGCACCGCAACGTGCGCCGGGGCCGGATCGGCTGGGTACGCACCGCGCGGGTGGTCAGCGACGACGACCGGGGCCTGCTGCTCTGGGTGCCCCGCGACTCCCCGGTCGCGAGCGAGGTCACCGAGGCCGGGCTGGGCATGCGGGCGGTGCCGTTCAGCGAGTGGATCTCCTCGTCGTACCGCCTGGCCACCGGCCGGTGGGACGGCCCCTCCGTGCTCAAGTTCCTGCCCGCCGGGGCGGCCCACTCCGTGTGGTGGTTCCGCGACGCGCACGACCGCTTCGCCACCTGGTACGTCAACCTGGAGGAGCCCGGGGTGCGCTGGGACGACGGCACGCTCGCCGGCGTCGACATGGTGGACCAGGACCTCGACGTGGTCGTCCGCCCCGACCTGGGCTGGGAGTGGAAGGACGAGGGGGAGTTCGCCGAGCGGCTCGCCTTCCCCGACCACTACTGGGTGACCGACGCCGACGCGGTCCGCGCCGAGGGGAAGCGGGTGATCGCGCTGGCCGAGGCGGGGGAGTTCCCGTTCGACGGCACCTGGTGCGACTTCACCCCGCCGCCCGACTGGACCGTCCCCGACGGGTTGCCGCCCGGCTGGGACCGCCCCCCGGTGCGCTGACCCGGCCCGACCCGCCCGCGCACCGCCCCCGACCGGTGGGTCCGGCCGCCGGCCGGCGACTGTGCTTTCGGTCACTTCTGCCGCCCGGCGGGTGACCGGGGGCGGTCCGGTGTGAGCGATCGGCGCCCGATCTGGCAGAATGGCTGGCTGGTATCCGGCGCGCGTCCGGCGCCCTCTAACCCGGGCACGTCGCCAGTCCACCGAGCAGTCTCCGGCCCAACCCCACTGTGCCGGTCGACACTCACCCGTGCACCGCCCGTACCGGGCAGGTGAGATCGCAACAGGAGCGAAACAACTGTGGCCGTAAAGATCCGGCTCCTGCGGATGGGCAAGATCCGCAACCCGCAGTACCGCATCGTCATCGCCGACTCGCGCACCAAGCGCGACGGCCGGGCGATCGAGTTCGTCGGGGTCTACCAGCCGAAGGAAGACCCTTCGGTGATCGAGGTCAAGTCGGAGCGGGTCCAGTACTGGCTGTCCGTCGGCGCCCAGCCGAGCGAGGCGGTGCAGCGGCTGCTGGAGCTGACCGGTGACTGGCAGAAGTTCAAGGGCCTGCCGGCCCCGCCGCCGCTGAAGGTCGCCCCGGAGCGGGTCGACCGCACCGCGGCGTACGAGGCCGAGGCGAAGGCCGCCGCCGGGCTGGCCGAGGCGCCGGCGAAGCCGGCCAAGAAGGCCGCCAAGGCCGAGGCTCCGGCCGAGGCGCCGAAGACCGAGGCTCCGGCCGAGGCCCCGGCTGCCGCTGCCGACGCCGGTGAGCAGGCCTGACATGCCTCTGCGTCCGGCGTTGGAGCACCTGGTCAAGGGCATCGTCGACCACCCCGATGACGTACGCGTCCGGATGGTCGACTCCCGTCGGGGCAAGCGGCTGGAAGTCCGCGTGCACCCGGAGGACCTCGGCACGGTGATCGGGCGGTCCGGCCGGACCGCCAAGGCGCTGCGCCAGGTGATCGGCTCCATCGGCGGGCGCGGCGTGCGCGTCGACATCGTCGACTCGTACTGATGCTGCTCGTCGTCGGCAGGGTCGGCAAACCGCACGGCATCCGCGGTGAGGTCACCGTGGAGGTGCGGACCGACGAGCCCGAAGCGCGGTTCGCCCCAGGCATGGTGCTGCGCACCATGCCTGGGGCGACGCCCCGGGCGCGGCACACCGAGCCCGGGGCGTCACCGCCGTCGCCGGCCGCGCCCGCGCAGGGGGTGGCCTTCCGGGTGCCCGCCGAACTGGTCGTGGAGTCCGCCCGCTGGCACCAGGGACGGATGCTCGTCGCGTTCGAGGGCAGCCTGGACCGGGACGTCGCCGAGGCGCTGCGCGGCACCCTGCTCGCGGTCGACAGCGCCGACGTCGCCGCGCCGGAGGACCCGGAGGAGTTCCACGACCACCAGCTCGTCGGGCTGGCCGTGGTCACCCCCGACGGCGACCGGCTGGGCGAGGTGGCCCGGATCGACCACGCCCCCTCCTCCGACCTGCTGGTGCTGCGCCGTCCCGAGGGCGGCACCGCGCTCATCCCGTTCGTCAAGGCGATCGTCCCCGAGGTTGACCTCGCCGGCGGTCGCGTCGTCGTCGACCCGCCGGCCGGTCTGCTCGATCTGTAGAACCGCTGGAGCACCCCCGCATGCGCGTCGACATCGTGTCGATCTTCCCGGAGTACTTCGCCCCGCTGGACCTGTCGTTGATCGGCAGGGCGCGGGCGAACGGCACGCTGCGGCTGGCCGTACACGATCTGCGGATCTGGACCCACGACGTGCACCGCACGGTCGACGACACGCCCTACGGCGGCGGGCCCGGCATGGTGATGCGGCCGGAGCCGTGGGGCGAGGCGCTCGACGCCCTCGCCCCGGCGGAGGTGACCGCGCCCAGGCTGGTGGTGCCGGCCCCGACCGGCGCCCCCTTCACCCAGGCGATGGCGCACGAGCTGGCCGCCGAGCCGCACCTGCTCTTCGCCTGCGGCCGGTACGAGGGCATCGACCAGCGGGTGCTCGACCACGCCGCGACCCGGATGCCGGTGACCGAGGTCTCCCTCGGCGACTACGTCCTCTTCGGCGGCGAGGTGGCGGTGCTGGTGATCCTGGAGGCGGTCACCCGGCTGCTGCCCGGCGTGCTCGGCAACGCGGGCTCGCTGGCCGAGGAGTCGCACGCCCACGGGCTGCTGGAGGCCCCCATGTACACGAAGCCGGCGACCTGGCGGGGGCTGGAGGTGCCGGAGGTGCTCCGCTCCGGCGACCACGGCAGGATCGCCCGCTGGCGGCGGGACGAGGCGCTGACCCGCACCGCGACGCGTCGTCCCGACATGCTCGCCGCGGTGGACCCGCAGCGCCTGGACAAACGGGACGTCGCCGCGCTGGACCGGGCCGGATTTCAGGTGCCGCCGGGGGATGTGGCAAAGTAGGGGGGTTGCCGCAACCGGCCGCGCCGCGGCCGGCTGCGAGGATCCTCGACCGGGGTCGGGTCACCGACCGCCATCCGGGGATCAGAATCACCCACCCGCGCACCGATTGACGGTGCGCCGTGAGCCTCACGAGGACGCAGCGATGAACATCCTGGACGCCCTTGACGCCCAGTCGAAGCGCACCGACCTCCCCGACTTCCGTGCCGGTGACACCGTCAAGGTGCACGCCCGGGTCGTCGAGGGCAACCGGTCCCGTGTCCAGATCTTCCAGGGCGTCGTCATCCGCCGCCAGGGTGACGGTCTGCGCGAGACCTTCTCGGTCCGCAAGATCAGCTTCGGTGTCGGTGTCGAGCGCACCTACCCGATCAACAGCCCGGCGATCGACCGGATCGAGGTCGTGACCCGCGGTGACGTCCGCCGCGCCAAGCTCTACTACCTGCGCGAGCTGCGGGGCAAGAAGGCCAAGATCAAGGAGAAGCGCGAGAAGCAGCCGAGCTGACCTCGCGCTCGCCACGCCGCCCGAGCTGCGCGTATGTCGTACCGACCGGACCGCACTACCCTGGTCGCTACGGGCGCAGCCGGGCGACGTCCCGCCACGACGGCGGAGCGACGACCACTACCGCCCGGGGAGCCCCGACAGGGTTCCCGGGCGGTAGTGTCATTTCTGCTGACCGGAGAGTGGCGTGGTGCAGACGCTTGACGAGGACGGCGCCGTCGACCCCTGGCGACGGCGCGCCCGCCGACCCCGCCGACAGATGCCGCTCTGGCAGGAGCTGCCGCTGCTGCTGGTCGTCGCGTTCTGCCTCGCGGTGCTGATCCGCACCTTCCTGCTCCAGGCGTTCTTCATCCCCTCCGGCTCGATGGAGGACACCCTCCTCGTCGGTGACCGGGTCCTGGTCAACAAGGTCGTCTACGACGTGCGCGACCCGGTGCGGGGCGAGGTCGTCGTCTTCCGGGGCACCGACCGCTGGGCCCCGCAGGTCGCCGAGGGGCCGGAGCCCGGGTTCGCGGGCAAGCTCAGCCGGACCGTCGGCGACCTGGTCGGCGTCAGCCGCCCCGGCGAGAAGGACTTCATCAAGCGGGTCATCGGCCTGCCCGGCGACCGGGTGAAGTGCTGCGACGCCGACGGGCGCGTACTGGTCAACGGCACGCCGCTCGACGAGTCGTCGTACGTCCTGCGCGACTCGCCGCTCGACATCCCGCCCAACCCCCGCGAGTGCCGGTCCCGGCGCTTCGACGAGGTCGTGGTCCCGCCCGGGCAGATCTTCGTCATGGGCGACCACCGGATGGTCTCCCAGGACGCCCGCTGCCAGGGACCGGTGCCGATCGAGAACGTGGTGGGCCGGGCGTTCACCGTGGTCTGGCCGTCGTCGCGCTGGAGCGCCCTGTCGGTGCCCGCGACCTTCGACGACGTCGCCGACCCGCCGGCCGCCTCCACCGGCGCCCCGCCCCCGGTCCGCCCCACGCCGGACGGCGATCTGGTGCTGCTCGCCCCGACCGCTGTCGCGCTCGCCGTTCTCGCGCGTTCCGGACGGTGGCGTCGGGCCGGGCAACGTAGGCTCGTGCCGTGATTGACGAGCAGACCGACAAGCCGCGCAGTTCCTTCTGGAAGGAGCTGCCCATCCTCCTGGGTGTGGCGATCCTGGTCGCGGTACTGGTGCGCGCCTTCGTGCTGCAGACCTTCTTCATCCCCTCCCCGTCGATGGAGAACACCCTCCAGATCGACGATCGGGTGCTGGTCAACAAGCTGGTCTACGACTTCCGGTCCCCGCACCGGGGCGAGGTGATCGTCTTCAAGGCCCCCATGGAGTGGAGCGCCAACCCCGACGGCGAGGACTTCATCAAGCGCGTCATCGGCGTCGGCGGCGACCACGTGGTCTGCTGCGACGCGCAGGACCGGCTGGTGATCAACGGCAAGTCGCTGGACGAGCCCTACATCTACCCCGGCGACAAGACCGCCGAGGAGTTCGACATCACCGTCCCGAAGGGCCGGCTCTGGGTGATGGGCGACCACCGCGAGGCGTCGGGCGACTCGCTGGAGCACTGGCAGCAGTCCGGTCAGGACATCAACGTCGCCACTATTCCCGAGGGCGAGGTCGTGGGGCGGGCCTTCACCGTCTTCTGGCCCGTCGGCCGGGCCACCTGGCTGAGCGTCCCGAAGCCGTACGAGGCCATCCCCGAACCGTAGGGGCCGCCGGGCGTGTGCGTTGTCGGCGGCGTCTGGCAGGCTGGTGCGGTGACCGTCTACACCCCTCGGCGTGCGGCGCGCGTCCTGCTCGTCGACGCGGCAGGTCGGGTGCTGCTCTTCTGCGGCTCCGACCCGGCCCGTCCCGAGCACGGGCGCTGGTGGTTCACCCCCGGCGGCGGCCTGGACGAGGGGGAGACCTACCCCGAGTGCGCGGCGCGGGAGCTGGCCGAGGAGACCGGGCTGCGGCTGCCGGCCCCGGCGTTCGGGGCGCCCGTGCACCGCGACGTGACGGAGTTCCCCTTCGACGGCGTGTGGTACCGGCAGGAGCAGGAGTTCTTCCTGGTGCGGGTGGCGGGCCACGAGGTCGACACCGCCGGCTTCAGCGAGATCGAGCGGGCCACCGTCGCCGCCCACCGGTGGTGGTCGCCGGCCGAGCTGACCGCCAGCGGCGAGCGGTACTACCCGCCGGACCTGACCACGGTGCTGGCCCGGGCGCTGGCCGCCGCGCCCGCGCCCACGGCCGGGCAGGACGCGCCGTGCTGACGCCCCCGCGCACGGTGGTGCGCCGCGAGGGTGGGCTCTACGCGCTGGAGCGCGCGTTGCAGCGGCGCGGCTTCCGGCACGTCGCCGGGGCCGACGAGGCGGGTCGCGGCGCCTGCGCCGGGCCGCTGGTCGCCGCCGCCGCGATCCTGCCCGAGGGCCGCCGCGGCGAGATCGACGGGCTGGCCGACTCCAAGCTGCTCACCCCCGCCAGCCGGGAGCGGATCCACGACGAGGTCGTGGCCCGCGCGCTGGCGTACGCCGTGGTGGTGATCCCGGCCGAGGAGGTCGACGAGCGGGGCCTGCACGTGAGCAACCTGGCCGCGATGCGTCGCGCCCTGGCGTCGCTGACGACCCGCCCCGACTACGTGCTGACCGACGGCTTCGGCGTGGACGGCCTCGACGTGCCGGGGCTGGCCGTGTGGAAGGGCGACCGGGTGGCCGCCTGCGTCGCGGCGGCGAGCGTACTCGCCAAGGTCACCCGGGACCGGATGATGGTCGAGCTCGACGGGGCGTTCCCGGGCTACGGGTTCGCCGAGCACAAGGGTTACATCACCGCGGAACACACCGCGGCGCTGCGGGACCGGGGGCCGTGCCGGGAGCACCGGTTCTCGTACGTCAACGTGGCGACGGTGTCCGGTCGCGACGGCGCCCCACCCCGGGCGCGTCGGCCGGCGGACGCGAGGCGGGACGAGCCGATGGAGCGCTCCTGCCCGCCAGGGGGTACCGTCGGCGTGGCGTTGGGCGAGCAGCCTCAGCCTCCGGCGTCGGTGGGGGAAGATGTGGTCATGGAAGGCGGAGTGCGATGAGCGCGGAAGACCTCGAGAAGTACGAGACCGAGATGGAGCTCCAGCTCTACCGGGAGTACCGCGACATCGTCCGCCAGTTCTCCTACGTGGTGGAGACGGAGCGCCGGTTCTACCTGGCCAACCAGGTCGACCTGCACGTGCGCAACTCCGACGGCGAGGTCTACTTCGAGGTCGAGATGCACGACGCCTGGGTGTGGGACATGTACCGTCCCGCCCGGTTCGTGAAGAACGTCCGGGTGATGACCTTCAAGGACGTCAACGTCGAGGAGCTGGAGAAGCCCGACATCTCGCTGCCCGCCGACTCCGGCTTCGGCGGCTGACCCACCGCTCCGCCGCCCGCCCGGCGGTCCCACCGTCGGCCGTACGGCCCCGTCGGCGCCCCCACCGCCGCGCGGCCGTCGTCCCGCTTCTCCCCGGCAGCCCGGTTCACCCCGCCGGCACCACGACCTCGACCCGCTGGACGAGGTTGTTGGCGAAGCCGCCCCGGTTCCACGGCTGCTCGACCGGCTGGCTGCGGCCGGAGGCGTCGGTGGCGCGGGCCCCGAGGACGTGCCGCCCCGGCTCCGCCGCCCACTCGTAGCGCCACCGGCGCCAGGCGAACTCCCCGCCGACCTGCTCGTCCAGGATGGCCGGTCGCCAACTGGCCCCGCCGTCGGTGGTCACCTCCACCGAGACGACCGGGGCGTGGCCGGACCAGGCGCGACCGTCCAGCGTGCACGGACCGGGCCGCAGCACGCGGGTGCGGGACATGAAGTCGGGGAAGCCGGGCGGCCGGACCAGCGCCCGCGGCTCGATCCGGGTCACCGGCACCCCGGGGTCGTCCGCGTCCCGCCGCAGCCGGTAGGCGACCGCGTTCTGGTAGCCGTCGAACGCCTCGGTGCGTACGTCGATCGCGCGCAGCCACTTGACGTGCGCCATGCCGTACCAGCCGGGCACGATCAGCCGCAACGGGGCACCGTGCTGCGGCAGCAGCGGAGCGCCGTTCATCTCGTACGCCAGCAGCACCTCCTCGCGCAGCGCGTCGGCGGCCGGCAGCGCCCGCTGGTAGTCCTGCTCGACGCCGCGTTCCACACCGTGGTCGGCGCCCGTGAAGACCACGTCCACGGCGTCGGCGGCGATCCCCGCCTCGCGCAGCAGCGGCGCCAGCGGGGTGCCGGTCCACTCCGCGTTGCCGACCGCCTCGACCAGCCACGGCTGGCTCACCGGCCGGGGATGCAGCAGGGCGCGCCCGTTGCCGGCGCACTCCAACGTGACCCGGCGGGTGACCCGGGGCCGCTCGCGCAGTGCCGCGAGGTCGAGGATCAGCGGCCGGTCCACCGCGCCGGCCACCGTCAGCGCGTGCGCGTCCGGGTCGAGGTCCGGGATGTCGTAGTGGATGAGCAGGTAGTGCAGGCCGGCCGGGGTCACGTCGTAGCGCAGCGCCTCCAGCGGGATGCCGTGGTTGCGGGCGGCGAGCTGCAACTCCTCGGCGGTGATGCCCTCGCCGGGTTCCGCCACGCGGGAGGGCCCGCTGGCATCGTGCACAGTGGTCATCGAGGACCTCCCCGGCCGGACGGCGGCGGCTCCGCCGTGCGCCCGTCCCAGCCTAGGGCCTCGCCGGCGCTGCCGGGCACGCCCAGGAACCAGCGTGCCTAGCAGACCGCCCGGCCCTCCGGGGGGCCGTCCACAGGACGACAGTCGTCCACAGGCGAGGGTGCCGGGGGTGGCGAGGACGGGCGGATGCCGCGCAGGCTGCGCCCATGCGACCTGCCGCCCGTACCGCCGTCGTGTTCTGCGTGGCCCTGCTGTCCCTCGGACCCGCCGCGCCCGTCGCCCGGCCGGTCCCGGCGGTGGGGCGACCGCTCGTCCCGGCGGCACCGCCCGGGATCGCGCTGCCCGGGGGCGCGCCGGCCGTGGTCGCGCCGGCCGGTGCCGTGCGGTTCCGGTGGCCGCTCGACGGCGTCCCGCGCCCGGTGCGCCGGTTCGACCCGCCGCCCCGGCCCTGGCTGCCCGGTCACCGGGGCGTCGACCTGGCCGCCGTGCAGGGCGCGACCGTGCGGGCCGCCGGCGCCGGCACGGTGCTCTTCGCCGGTCTGGTCGCCGGCCGTCCCGTCGTCACCGTCGGGCACGCCGACGGGCTGCGGACCACCCACGAGCCGGTGTCGCCGGCGGTCCGCCCCGGCGAGGCACTGGCGGCCGGGGCGCCGCTGGGCACCCTCCTCGCCGGCCACCCGGGCTGCCCCGCCCCCGCCTGCCTGCACTGGGGGCTGCGGCGCGGCGCCGACTACCTGGATCCGCTGGCGCTGCTCGGCCTGGGACCCGTGCGGCTGCTGCCGCTCGACGGGGACGACCCCGCCCTCAACGCTGGGCGAGCAGCGGGGGCAGCCGCACCGCGAGCCGCTCGTACGCGTCGGGGGTGTTGTAGACCTGGGCACAGAGCCGCAGCCAGCCGCGTCCGTTCCAGGCCATGACGGCGACCTCGGTGGCGAGCCGCTCGGCGATCCGTTCCCGCAGCGCCCGCGCCGCGTCGAGCGTGGTGCCCAGGCCCGCTGGCAGCGGCACGATCCGCATGGCGACCCCCGGCCCGCCGGGGTCCGGCAGGTCGACGGGGGCCACCCCGAGCGCGTCCCCCAGCAGCCGCTGGCCGTACGCCGCCAGCGCGGCATTGTGCCCGCGTACCCGGTCCACGCCGAGGCTGCGCAGCGTGAACAGGCCCACCGGCGCGGCCAGCCAGCCCGTGTAGTCCTGCGTCGCCGCCCACTCGACGCGGCCGGGGAACCCGGACTCCTGCTCCCAGGAGACGACCAGGGGCTCGATCCGTTCCCGCCACGGCGGAGCGACCGCCAGTACGGCGGTGCCGCGCGGCGCGTACGCCCACTTGTGCAGGTTGCCCACCCAGAAGTCGGCGCCGACGTCGCCCACCGGCGCCGGAAGCATGCCCGGGGCGTGTGCGGCGTCAACGAGGACCGGTATCCCGTGCTCCCGGGCCACGCCGACGATCGCGGCGACGGGGAAGAGTCGGGCGGTGGCGGAGGTGAGCTGGTCCACGACGAGCAGCCGGGTCCGGCCGGGGCGCAGCCCGGCGCGGACGATCTGGACGATCTCCTCACCCGAGGCGGCCAACGGGACGGGCAGTGTCCGCTCGACCGCCCCCGTACGCCGGCACTCCCGGGCGATGGCGAGGCCGACCGCGCCGTAGCCGTGGTCGGTGGTGAGCACCTCGTCGCCCGGACCCAGGCCGAGCGACTGGAGCACCACCGCCACGCCGGTGGTGGCGTTCGGGACGAGGGCGGTGCCGTCCGGGTCGGCGCCCAGGAAGCCGGCCAGGTGCCGGCGGGTGTGGGCGATCCGGTCGACCAGGCCCTGCGTGAAGAAGCGCAGCGGATTGGCCTCCATCTCGTCGCGCAGCCGCTGCTGGGCCCGCTGCACGGCGATCGGTACCGCGCCGAACGAGCCGTGGTTCAGGTGGCTGACCGCCGGGTCGAGCGAGAAGAGCAGGCGGGCTGCCGCGATCGGTTCGGGCGGCTGCGGGAGGCTCACCCGGTGATCGTAGCGACCGGTCGATCCATCGCCGCCGTTCCGCCGGGTACGGTCCGTCGGGCGCCCACCCGGGACGCGGTTGCATCGAGCCCGTGCCGGTCGACAGTCCTCGATCCCGGAGAATCGCTGGTCATGGACGTCGAACTGCGCTGGCCGACCGCCGCCGACCGGCAGCTGCGCGCCGAGGTGCACCGGGTGCTGCACGCCGTGGCCGAGCGGGGCGGCGCGATCGGGTACGCGGTCCCGCCCGGCCGCGCCGAGACCGACGCCTGGCTGGACAGGGTGCTCGGTCTCGTCGGGGCCGGCGACGCCGCGCTGGTCCTCGCCGTGCTCGACGACCGGGTGGTGGGCACCGGGGCGTGGCGGCGCGGTCCGAAGCCGATCTTCACCCACTACGCCGACCTGGAGAAGATCACCGCACACCCCGCGGCCCGTGGCCGCGGCATCGGTCGGCTCGTCACCGGCGCGCTGATCGACGACGCCCGCAAGGCCGGCGTCGAGACTCTCGCGCTGGGAGTACGCGGCAACAACCACGGTGCCATCGAGCTGTACGAGCGCCTCGGCTTCCGCGAGTGGGGCCGACTGCCGAACGTCATCGAGGTGGGCGACGAACGTTACGACGACGTGCGGATGTGCCTGGACCTCGGGCGCGAGCCGCACGTCGTGCTCCGGGGCTCGGCCCCCGACGGGCCGGGCTCGTCGCCGCGCCGGACCTGAGCACCCGCCCCTGCCTGCCCGGCTGCCCGGGCAGGGCTGCCGCTCCCGGGCCGCTCGGGGTCGGGGTGGCCTGCGGCGGCGGGACTCAGGCGCGTGGGTGGGCCTGGCGGTAGGCGGCGCGGAGCCGCTCCACGGACACGTGGGTGTAGATCTGGGTGCTCGCCAGGGACGAGTGTCCCAGCAGTTCCTGCACCGCCCGCAGGTCGGCGCCGCCCTCCAGCAGGTGGGTGGCCGCCGAGTGGCGCAGCCCGTGCGGGCTGATCGGAGGCAGGCCGGCGGCCTCCGCGTACCCGCCGACGATCCGCCGTGCCGTCGTCGGGTTGAGCCGTCCGCCGCGGGCGCCGAGCAGCAGCGCGTCGCGGGAGTGCGGTGCGGCCAGCGCCGGCCGGCCGTGGCGCAGCCACTCGTCGAGCGCCCGCTGCGCCGGCACCCCGTACGGCACGGCCCGTTCCCGGCCACCCTTGCCGAACACCCGCACGACCCGTCGCGCGTGGTCGACGTCGGCGACGTCGAGGCCGCACGCCTCGCTGATCCGCACCCCCGTGCCGTAGAGCAGCTCCAGCAGCGCCCGGTCCCGCAGCAGTACCGCCTCGGCGACCTGGTGGGCCGCAGTGGAGGGACCCGACGCGTCTGGCGACGTCGGCCCGGACCCGTCGTCGGGCGACGCCGGTCGGGAGCCCTCCCCGTCGGGCGGTGCCGGCCGGGAGCTCTCGTCGGTTGACGCTGGCCGGGAGCCCTCCCCGTCGGGTGACGGCGGTCCTAAGTCGTCCTCGTCGGGTGACGGCGGTCGGGAGTTGCCCTCGGCGGGGGGTGGCGGCACGGCCGGGACGAATCGGCCCGGCGCTTCCACCAGGGCGGCCGCCTGGTCGGCACGCAGCACGGTCGGCAGGTCCCGGTGGGCGCGCGGGCTGGACAGGGCGCCGGCCACGTCGGCGGGGAGCAGTCCACAGCGGTGGGCCCACGCGCTGAACGTCCGCGCCGAGGCCGCCCGGCGGGCGAGCGACGTCCGCGCGGCCCCCATCGTCCGCTGCTTGGCCAGCCAGCTGCGTAGCACGGCGAGGTCCAGCTCCGGCAGTGCGGCGCAGCCCATCCGGTGGGCGTGGTCCAACAGCGACACCACGTCACCGACGTACGCCCGGACGGTGTGGGCGGACCGGTTGCGCACGGCGGCCAGGTACCCGGCGAAGTCGTCCACCGCCTCGCGCATCGCCGGTGGGAGCGCCTCGTGGGTCGCCCGGGTGCCGTTCGCCTCCCGGCTCACCGCGAGCCCTTCGCGGCCGTCCGTCGGGCGGTCGGTGTGCCTCGCGTGCGCGTCCCTGCCACGCTGGGCCGAGCTGCGGGCGCCGCCTGGCCGACCCGCACGGGAGGCCGCACCCCGCGGTACACCTGGGTGCGGATCAAGGCCGTGGTGGCGATGGGCGGCGGATCCTCGGGTGGCACGGGACCAGCCTACGGTCGCCCGACGCCACCGGCAGGCCACTGGACCGGGCAGCGCACCGGGCTGCCGGCCACCGGCCGGGCACCGGGCCGACCGGGCGCCGAGGCGGTGACCGGCCGTGCCGGCTCGCGGGTGTTCCCGGCGCGGACGCGCGGCCCGGGTGGTGGATTGCGTCGGCCGGTGCGCGCAGACTTGTCGTACCAACGGGTGTGGGCCCTGGCCGTGGTCGCCGTGCGACGGGACCAGGCTCGACGAAGGGGGACCGGGCATGGGGGTGGACGTCGTCCTCTACCGGGCGGTCGGGGCGGGCTCCGACCGGCGTCGCCTCGTGCCGGCCGAGGTGCTGCCCGATCCCGACGACGTACTGCTGAACCTCGTCCGGCGCGTCCGTGGCAGCGGGCGTACCCCGCTGCTCGACCGGGTGGATCCGGTCGGCGAGTTGGTGGTCCCTGCCGGCCAGGCGCCGCAGCTCCTCGCCGAGGTGCGCTGCCTCGCCGAGGTGTCCCGGTCGACGCCGGAGCTGACGCACGTGCGCCGGCTGGATCGGTTGGCGCGGCGCTGCCGGCAGGACCGCGCGATGGAGATCCGCTTCGAGGGTGACTGACGGCGGCTCCCCGTCCGTCCGGCGGTTCACGGTCCGTCCGGCGTCGCCGGTCGTCCGGCGGACGCGTTCCCGGCCGGCGGGGGCGCGAGGGCGTACCCGTCGTCGCGGCGGAGCACGAGGGCCAGTTCCTCGAGCATCGACAGCTTCCGCAGCGCGGTACGGACGGGCACCCCGGCCCGCGCGGCGAGGACGTCCACACCGACCGCGCCCCGGCGGGGCAACGCCTCGACGACGGCCCTCGCGTCATCGTCGAGCAGGTCGGCCGGCTGCTGCGGGCCGCGCGGTACGGGCGCCAGGTCGCCGATCCGCCCGACCTCCTCCAGCACCTGCGCGACGCCGGTCACCAGCCGGGCCCTCGGATACTCCCGTAGCGTCTCGTGCGCGCCGACGGACATCGCCGACGTGACCGGGCCGGGCACCACCATGCTGGGCCTGCCCAGGGCGAGCGCCCGGTGGGTGGTCTGGGTGGCGCCGCTGCGGGCGGCCGCCTCCACCAGCACCGTGCCGAGGGTGCCCGCCGCGATCACCCGGTTGCGGATGAGGAACCGGGGCCGCAGCGGATCGGCTCCCGGCATCCACTCGCTGACCAGCAGCCCGGTGTCGGCGATCCGGTCGAACAACGCCGCGTTGCCCATCGGGTACGGGCGGTCCACGCCGCAGGCCAGCACCGCCACGGTCAGGCCACCGGCGTTGAGCGCGCCCCGGTGGGCCGCGGCGTCGATGCCGAAGGCTCCGCCGGAGACGATTGTCCAGTCCCGGTCGGCCAGTCCGTAGCCGAGTTCCGTGGCGACGTGTGTGCCGTACCCGGTGGCGGCGCGGGCGCCGACGACCGCGACGGAGCGGTCGAACGCCTCTGCGAGCGGCCGCGAGCCGCGTACCCAGAAGCAGAGCGGCGGGGCGGTCTCGATGTCCACCCGCCGGTAGGCGCCGGGCAGCCGGAGCCGGCGCAGGTCGCCGACCCGGACGGGCCACTCGTCGTCACCGGGGACGACGATCCGGGCACCGAGGCGGTCCGTGCGGGCCAGCGCCTCGGCCGCGACGGTCCGGGCGTCGCCGGCCGCGCAACGGGCCGCCACGGTGTTTCGCAGCGTCTCCTCCGGCGCGCCCCCGTCGAGCAGGAGGTCGAGCGTCGCCACCGGGCCGAGCCGGTCGACCAGTCGGTGCACCGACCAGGTGCCGGGCTCGGCGAGCCAGGTGAGCGCCACCCTGGCCAGGGTCTCCTCGTCGGTGCTCACGTCGCGTCCCCCGTCCTCAGTTGGATGGCCTCCCGGACGTCCTCCCGGTCGGGGCGGTCCCGACCGTCCAGGTCCGCGATCGTCCAGGCCAGGCGGATGATCCGGTCGAAGCCGCGGGCCGACAGCGATCCGGCGTCCAGCCGGACCCGCAGCTCGGCCGTGTCCGGCCCGGGCAACCGCCAGGGCGGTCGGCGCAGGTACGGGCCGGGTATCTCGGCGTTGAGCCGGTGACCGAGCACCGCCCAGCGGGTGGCCGCCGCCTGCCGGGCCACCGCCACCCGCGCGGCGACGGTGGCGGAGGGCTCGCTGTCGACGGTGGCCTGCATCAGCTCGGCCGCGCGGACGGGCGGCAGCTTCACCTGCACGTCGATCCGGTCCAGCAGCGGCCCGGAGAGCCGGCTGAGGTAGCGTCGCCGGGCCTGCGGCGGGCACTCGCAGTACGCGTCCCCGGCCGGCTTGGCGCACGGGCACGGGTTGGCCGCCAGCACCAGCTGCGTACGGGCCGGGTACTCGGCGCCGCCCCGGCTGCGGACCAGCCGGACCCGGCCGTTCTCCAGCGGTTGGCGCAGCGCCTCCAGCGCGCCCCGGCTGAACTCGGGCGCCTCGTCGAGGAAGAGCACGCCCCGGTGGGCGAGCGAGATCGCGCCGGGGCGGGCCAGCCCGGAACCGCCGCCGACCAGCGACGGCACCGTCGCCGTGTGGTGTGGTGCCTGGAACGGCGGGCGGCGCAGCAACCGGCCGCCCGGTGGCAGCAGCCCGGCGATGGAGTGCAGCGCGGTGACCTCCAGCGCGGCCTCGTCGTCCAGCTCGGGCAGGATCGACGGGAGGCGCTCGGCGAGCATGGTCTTGCCGGCTCCCGGCGGCCCGACCAGCGCCAGGTGGTGCCCGCCCGCCGCGGCCACCTCCAGTGCCCTCCGGCCCAGCCCCTGCCCGGCGACCTCGGCCAGGTCGGGCCCGCCGCCGGTTGGCGACGGGCCGTCCGGCTCCGGCTCGATCAGGGGCGAGCCGTCGCGGATGAAGCTGACCAGCCGGTGCAGCGTGTCGACCGCCCGGACCCGGACCCCGGGGACGACCGCCGCCTCGGCGGCGTTGCCGGCCGGGACGATCACCTTTCCGACGCCGGCCCGGGCGGCCGCGGCGACCATGGGCAGCACACCGCGCACCGGGCGGACCGTGCCGTCGAGGCCCAGCTCGCCCAGGACCACCACGTGTTCCAGGGGCAGCAGCGGCAGCTCGCCGGAGCCGCCCAGCAGGGCCGCCGCGATCGCCAGGTCGAACGCGGAGCCGAACTTCGGCAGGTCGGCCGGCAGCAGGTTGAGGGTGATCCGCCGGTTGGGCCACCGCTGACCGGAGTTGACCACGGCCGCGCGGACCCGGTCCCGGGCCTCGTGCAGGGCGGTGTCCGGCAGCCCCGAGATGACCACCGCCGGCAGGCCGGCGGCCAGGTCGGCCTCGACCTCCACGAGGTGCCCGGTGACGCCCACCAGGCCCACGCAGAGCACCTTCGCGTAGCTCACGACGCCACCCGCCGTCGCTCGTCGCCGGGCCCGGTCCGGTCGGGTCCGCCCATCAGAACGCCCCCTTGAGGTGCTCGACCCGGGCGGCGCCCGCGCCGGTCAGGCGTACGGAGACGACGTCGAAGCGCACCTCGTCGGCGGTGGTGCCGGTGTCGGCGAGCCACCGGGCGGCGAGCCCGCGCAGCCGCCGCGCCTTGGCCGGTACGACCGCCTCCGCCGGCGGCCCGAACTCGTCGGTGCGGCGGGTCTTCACCTCGCAGAAGGCGAGCACCGGCCCGTCCCAGGCGATGATGTCGATCTCCCCGGCCGGGCAGCGCCAGTTCCGGGCCACCGGGCGCAGTCCCGCCCCGATCAGGTACCGGACGGCGCACCGCTCCCCGTACGCGCCGACCGCCTGGTTCCGCTTCGTCATGTCCGGCACGGTGCACCCGGCGGGCGGGCAACCGCCGTCCCGTGCCCCGGAAACTGTGGACGACGGGCGCACTGTGGACGAACGGACGATCATGCCCTCGTCGTGCTATGCGGCCCGTCTCGGTGGACCGCCGCCACGGGCCACGCGGTTCGGCGCTGAGCTGGGCCGGCCCGCCCGCCGCCGGGCCCGCCCGCCGCCGTTCCCGACCAGCGACGCGGGTGACCGGGTGCTCCCGGTGGCGCGGATGTCCCGGGGGCGAATGGCGTCCGTGGAGCCGGTCGCATACCGTGCCGGACGTGGACGGACGACGGAACTTTGTCGAAGATCAGGAGTCGCGCTGGTATCCGGCCGACCGCGACCGCGACCGTGACCGTGACCGCGAGAGCGGCTACGGGGAGGCGGACTGGCGCGATCCGGCCGAGAGCCGGTACCGGGACGGCGACCTGAACGCCCCCGAGCAGCGCCGGTCCGCCGAGGACGGCCGCTACGGCGACTCCACGGGGACCCGACGCGGCGAACCAGGACGCTTCGGCACGTCGACGGAGCCCGACTCCGGGCGCTTCGCGGCCGTCGAGCCCGACTCGGGCCGGTTCGGCGCCGTCGAGCCCGACTCGGGGCGCTTCGCGGCCGTCGACATCGACCGGGGCCGCTTCGGCGGGTCGGAGGACTCGGGCCGGTTCGCGGCCACGGGACGGGAGGACCCGGGCCGGTTCGCCGTGCCGGGACCGGAGGATTCCGGCCGGTTCGCCGTCACCGGCCCCGAGGACTCCGGCCGGTTCGCCGCCACGGGATCGGAGCCCGGGAGGTTCGGCGAGGCCGATTCGGGGCGCTTCGCGGCGGTGCCGCCGCTCGGGGACGCCCGGTCGGAGACCGAGGGATACCGGGCGAGCCGCTCGCGCCGGGCCGAGGCGGACCCGGACGTCTCCGGGGAACTGCCCGCCGACCGCCCGGGCCGGCGCGCCGCCCGGGAGTCGAGGGAGGCCCGCGACGCGCTGTCGACGTCGGGCGTCGACGCGCTGGGCGGGGCGGGACCCGTCGAGCGGACCGTGGACCCGGCCCGCCCGGCCCCGCTGGGCGGCTACCCGATCGTCGCGCCCGGTCGGGTGGCGGAGGCCGCGAGCCCGGCGGAGACGCCGGTCGACGAGCCCGCCCGGCCGGTCGAGCCCCCGCACCCGCTGGAGATGCCGACCGGGCCGATGCCGCCGATCGCGCCCCGCGGCGACCTCGCGCCGGGGGAGCTGCCGGCGTACCCGCCGGTGGTCGCCCCGCACCCGGGAACGCCGGCGGGCGACGGGGTCTACCGGACGCGGCGGCCGGCGCTGGCCGCGCTCTTCACGCTGCTGGTCCTGGTGTTCGAGGTGCCCGCGATGCGGGTGCTGCTCAACGGCGTGACCGGCGACCCGGTCTCGACGGCCGACGTCGTGGTGGGGATCTTCCTGGTCTGCGGCCTGCCGATCTTCGCGATCGGCCTGTACGGGCTGCGCACCGGCGGGCTGTCGCTCGCGGAGGGGAGCCGGGGCTGGCTGCGTCCGCCGACGGCGTACCTGACCGTGGGCCTGGTGCTCTTCGTCGCCGCCGCGCTCGCGGTCCGCTGACCCTCGACCGTCAGGACCGCCCCGCCTGACAACTGGCCCCGGCCGGGGCGGGCGCGCCGAGTGCCGGAAATGGGCGTTCCGACCCCTTCCCCGCACCCGAGGCATCGGGGGCGGGGAAGGGGCGTACACTGGTCGACTGGCGACCGCCTCGCGCGGTCGACCTCGCGCGCCCTCTCCACGAGTCGTCGTGGGGCGACGGCCTCCCTGGTCCCGATCTTGGTCGGGCCCGCCATGGCCGCCGACCGGGCGCCAGGACGCCCGGCCGCCTGGCCGGGCGGGACAACCAGGGACCACGAGGAGTACCCCACCATGGCCGTCGTGACCATGCGTCAGCTGCTGGAGAGCGGTGTCCACTTCGGGCACCAGACCCGGCGCTGGAACCCGAAGATGAAGCGCTTCATCTTCACCGAGCGCAACGGTATCTACATCATCGACCTGCGCCAGACCCTCGACTACATCGAGAAGGCCTACTCGTTCGTGCGCGGGACCGTCGCCGAGGGTGGCAGCATCCTCTTCGTCGGCACCAAGAAGCAGGCCCAGGAGGCCATCGCCGAGCAGGCGACCCGGGTCGGTCAGCCCTACGTCAACCACCGCTGGCTCGGCGGCATGCTGACCAACTTCCAGACGGTCTACAAGCGGCTCCAGCGGATGAAGGAGCTGGAGGCCCTGGGTGACCTGAGCGGCACCGCCGCCGGGTACACCAAGAAGGAGACCCTGCAGCTCTCCCGCGAGAAGATCAAGCTGACCCGCACGCTCGGCGGTCTGCGGGACATGCAGAAGCTCCCGGCCGCGATCTGGGTGGTCGACACCAAGAAGGAGCACATCGCCGTCGACGAGGCCCGCAAGCTGGGCATCCCGGTCATCGCGGTGCTCGACACCAACTGCGACCCGGACGAGGTCGACTTCCCGATCCCGGGCAACGACGACGCGATCCGCTCGGCCGAGCTGCTGACCAAGGTCGTGGCCGCCGCCGTCGCCGACGGCCTGATCGCCCGTTCCGGCCGTCGTCGCGGCAGCGACGAGAAGCCGGAGCCGGGCGTCGCCTCCGACGAGCCGCTGGCCGAGTGGGAGCGCGAGCTGCTCGAGGAGCCGAAGAAGGCCGACGAGCAGGCCCCGCAGGCTGAGCAGGCCGCCCAGGCCCCCCAGGCCGAGCAGGCCCCGCAGGCCGAGCAGGCCCAGCCGGTCGAGCAGCCGGCGACCGCCGCCGCGGAGTGACCGCACCGCCGCCTCCCCGCCGCCCGGTCTCCCGGGCGGCGGGGAGGCGGCAGGTACGCCGGGCACGTCGCGCCCGGATCCGGGTAACCGGCACCAGGACCAACCCACCCGCAGTCTCAACACCGAAGAGAGAGCCATGTCCAACTTCACCGCCGCGGACGTCAAGAAGCTCCGCGACCTCACCGGCGCCGGCATGATGGACTGCAAGAAGGCGCTGACCGAGGCCGAGGGCGACTTCGACAAGGCCGTCGAGATCCTGCGCGTCAAGGGCGCCAAGGACGTCGGCAAGCGGGCTGGCCGTACGGCCGCCAACGGTCTGATCGCCCACTCCGGCAAGGCGCTGCTCGAGCTCAACTGCGAGACCGACTTCGTCGCCAAGACCGACGCGTTCATCGAGCTGGCCCAGCAGCTGGTGGAGCACGGCGAGCGCAGCGGCGTCGGCACCGCCGAGGAGCTGCTCGCCACCGAGCTGGACGGCAAGACCGTCGCCGACCTGGTGCAGGAGCAGTCCGCCAAGATCGGCGAGAAGCTCGTCCTGAACCGCTTCGCCAAGCTCGATGGCACCACCGCCGTCTACCTGCACCGCAAGAGCCAGGACCTGCCCCCGGCGGTCGGCGTGCTGGTGCAGTACACCAGCACGGCCGGCGACGAGGCGTCCGACTCGGACGCCCGGGGCGTGGCGATGCAGATCGCCGCGATGCGGCCGAAGTACCTCACCCGGGACGAGGTGCCGGCCGACGTCGTCGACTCCGAGCGGCGCATCGCCGAGCAGACCGCCCGCGAGGAGAACAAGCCCGAGGCGGCCCTGCCGAAGATCGTCGAGGGTCGGGTGAACGCGTTCTTCAAGGACTACGTCCTGCTCGAGCAGGCGTCGGTCGCCGACAACAAGAAGTCGGTGAAGCAGCTGCTGGCCGATGCCGGCATCGAGGTCACCCGCTTCGTGCGGTTCGAGGTCGGCCAGGCCTGAGCCGCCCCCGGGCGCTCCGCGCCCCGCGGGCAGGGAAACGTCGACGAGGAGGCCGCCGGTGTACGTGACAGGCACCGCGGCCTCCTCGTCACATAGGGTCGGCTACGGCAGTTTCGCGGTACGCGGCGTACGGGACGTGCGCATGGGGAAGGGCGGGGCGGATGACGCAGGTTGTGAGTGACCGGAGTCTGGCGGCGGACGATCCGACGGCGCCACCCCCCGGTCGGGCCCGCCGGGTGGTGCTGAAGCTCTCCGGTGAGGTGTTCGGCGGGGGCGCGATCGGGGTGGACCCGGACGTCGTGCAGGCCATCGCCCGGCAGATCGCCACCGTGGTCCGCCGCGGCGTGCAGGTCTCGGTGGTGGTCGGCGGCGGCAACTTCTTCCGGGGCGCGGAGTTGCAGAAGCGCGGCATGGACCGGGCCCGGGCCGACTACATGGGCATGCTCGGCACCGTGATGAACTGCCTCGCGTTGCAGGACTTCCTGGAGAAGGAGGGCATCGAGACGCGCGTGCAGAGCGCGATCACGATGGCCCAGGTCGCCGAGCCGTACATCCCGCTGCGCGCCATCCGGCACCTGGAGAAGGGCCGCGTGGTCATCTTCGGCGCGGGCGCCGGCATGCCGTACTTCTCCACCGACACCGTGGCCGCCCAGCGGGCCCTCGAGATCCGCGCCGACGTGGTGCTGATGAGCAAGAACGGCGTGGACGGCGTCTACACCGCCGACCCGCGGATCGACCCGACCGCCAGCAAGTTCGACGCGATCACCTTCTCCGAGGTGCTGCGGCGCAACCTGCGGGTCGCCGACGCCGCCGCGTTCAGCCTGTGCATGGAGAACGGCCTGCCGATGCTGGTCTTCGGCGCGCAGGGCGACGACACCATCATCCGGGCCGTGGGTGGCGACAAGATCGGCACCCTGATCACCGCCTGAGCGGCCCGACCGACCTCAGCGGTCCCTCCGACACGACAAGCCCACGACGAGCACAGAAGGAGGCGAGGAGACCGGTGATCGACGACACCCTCCTCGAGGCCGAGGAGAAGATGGAGCGTGCGATCGAGCACGCCAAGGAGGAGTTCGGCGCGATCCGCACCGGCCGCGCCAACGCCGCCATGTTCTCCAAGATCATCATTGACTACTACGGCAGCCCCACGCCGCTGCCCCAGATGGCGTCCATCGGGGTCCCCGAGCCGCGCATGGTGATCATCAAGCCGTACGACAACTCGCAGATCAACGCCATGGAGAAGGCGATCCGCGACTCCGACCTCGGCGCCAACCCGAACAACGAGGGCAACCAGCTCCGCATCCTGCTCCCGCAGATGACCGAGGAGCGCCGCCGAGAGATGATCAAGGTCGCCCGGCACAAGGGTGAGGAGGCCAAGGTGGCCATCCGCAACATCCGCCGCAAGGGCAAGGAGGAGCTGGACCGGCTCGTCAAGGACGGCGAGGTCGGCGAGGACGACGGCCGCCGCGCCGAGAAGGAACTCGACGACCTGACCCAGCGCTTCGTCGCCGCCGTCGACGACCTGGTCAAGCACAAGGAGAACGAGCTTCTCGAGGTGTGAACCGTGCGCCGGCACTCCGCCGGCGACGACGACGTCGTGGCACCGGCGCTCCACCGCCCGATCTCTGGCGGCGGGCCCGGTGCCACCGTCGTCGGCGGGCCGGCACGGGGCCGGTCGGACGTGAGGGATCGGCGGGTGCAGTAGGCTCGGCAGGATTCCCGGCACCCTGCGGTGAACGGTGGGAATCGGCCGGCCGTCGGGCGGGTCAACCGGACGGAACAGTCGCGCGGGTAGGGGAATGGTTGTGGTTGTGCGTCATCTGGTGGATCTCGTACCGGTCCCGCTCGGTGCGTGATGTCCCACCTCGATCCCCACGGCAGCGCCGAGCCCCGCGGCTGGGACCGCCCCGACGCGCCCGCTCCCGCCCCGGTGCCCGCCCTCCCCTGGCCGGAGCCCGAGATCGATCCGGGCCGGTGGGACCGCCGTCCCGCAGCGCTCCCCGACGCGTACGCCGAAGTGCCGGCCCGCTCCCGCCCGCACGCCGACGTGGCGGCGGCCGGTGAACCGGCGACGATGAACGGCCACCGCGACCGTCCCGACGACTCCGAGTACCCGACCGCCCAGCTCGAACCGGTCCGGGACGTCGAGCCGGAGCCGGAGCCCGCGCGGTCCCCGGGTCGCCGGCAGCGCGGTCGGCGACGGGCCGGCGCCGACCGGCCCCCGACCCAGCAGCCCGTCCCGAGCCGGGCCGGGCGCAACCTGCCGGCGGCCATCGCCGTCGGCGTGGGCCTCGGCGCCCTGATCGTGGTGCCGCTGTTCTTCTACCGGACCGCCTTCATGGTGGTGGTGGCCGTGGCGGTCGCCATCGGCATGTGGGAGATGGCCCGGGCGGTACGCCGCAGCGGCGCGCACCCGCCGCTGGTGCCGCTGATCGCCGGCGGGGTGCTCACCATCGGGCTGGCCTGGTTCTCCGGCCCCGACGCGCTCAGCCTCGGCCTACTGGTGACCGTGCTGGGCACCATGGTCTGGCGGCTCGGCGACGGGCCGGGCGGCTTCCAGCGTGACCTGACCGCGGCCACCCTCATCGCCGTGTACGTGCCGTTCCTCGGCGGCTTCGCCGCGCTGCTGGCGGCGGTGCCCGAGGACGGCGACCTGCGGGTGCTGGTGACGCTGGCCGCGGTGGTCCTCTCCGACACGGGCGGGTACGCCGCCGGCGTCAGCTTCGGCAAGCATCCGATGGCCCCCTCGATCAGCCCGAAGAAGTCCTGGGAGGGCTTCGCCGGCTCGGTCACCGCCGCGGCGCTGGGCAGTGCCCTGCTGCTCTGGCTGCTCCTCGACGTTGCCCCGTGGTGGGGCGCGCTCTTCGGGTTGGCGGTCTCCGGGGCCGCCGTCCTCGGTGACCTCGCCGAGTCCATGATCAAGCGGGACCTCGGGGTGAAGGACATGAGCAACCTGCTCCCCGGGCACGGCGGCCTGATGGACCGGTTGGACTCGATCCTCTTCGCGCTGCCGACCGCGTACCTGCTCCTGGCGGTCTTCGTCCCGGTGCTGGAGTGAGGCGTGAATCACCCGTCGTCAGTGGTCCGCCCGGGCGGCGGGGGGCGATTCGGCACCTCCGGACAGGTGTGTCGGCCGTCCGGCGTGACAGACTGGACGCGCCATGACGAGCTTGCCCCTGATCCCCGCAGACCCCGACGCCCCCGGGCGGCGGCCCGCGATGCCTCCCCGTCACCTCGCCGATCTCGACCTCGCCGGCCGCCGTGCCCTGGTCGCCGAGCTGGGGGAGCCGGCGTTCCGCGCCAAGCAGGTCTCCACCCACTACTTCGGTCGGCTGGTGCGCGACCCTGGGCAGATGACCGACCTGCCGGCCGCCACCCGGGAGAAGCTCGCCGACCAGCTCCTGCCCCGGCTGCTCACCCCGGTCCGCGAGCTGGCCTGCGACGACGGCGCGACCCGCAAGGCGCTCTGGCGGCTGCACGACGGCTCGCTGGTGGAGAGCGTGCTGATGGGTTACCCGGACCGCGTCACCGTCTGCATCTCCAGCCAGGCCGGCTGCGGCATGGCCTGCCCGTTCTGCGCCACCGGGCAGGCGGGGCTGACCCGCAACCTCTCCACCGCCGAGATCGTCGACCAGGCGGTCTACCTGGCCGGGGTGGCCGCCTCCGGGGCGGTGGCGGGTTCGCCGCCGCGCCTGTCGCACGTGGTCTTCATGGGCATGGGCGAGCCGCTGGCCAACTACTCCCGGGTGGTCGCGGCGATCCGCCGGCTGGTCGCCCCGGCGCCCGAGGGGCTCGGGCTGTCGCAGCGCCACATCACGGTCTCCACGGTGGGCCTGGTCCCGGCCATCCGCCGACTGGCCAGCGAAGACCTCTCGGTGACCCTTGCGTTGTCGCTGCACGCCCCCGATGATGAGCTGCGCGACGAACTCGTGCCGGTCAACCAGCGCTGGAAGGTGTCCGAGGTGCTGGACGCGGCGTGGGACTACGCGGCCCGCACGGGGCGTCGGGTGTCGATCGAGTACGCCATGATCAGAGACGTGAACGACCAGCCGTGGAGAGCCGATCTGCTCGGGCGGCTGCTGGCCGGGAAGCTGACCCACGTGAACCTCATCCCCCTCAACCCGACTCCGGGCAGCCGTTGGGACGCCAGCCCCAAGCCGGTCGAGCGGGAGTTCGTCCGGCGGCTGCGCGAGGCCGGAGTGTCGACGACCGTGCGGGACACCCGGGGTCGCGAGATCGACGGAGCGTGCGGGCAGCTCGCCGCCGCCGAGGACATTGACACCGACACCGACCGGGCCGGGGAGAAGGCGTGACCGGGCGTAGCGAACGAGACCAGGAGACATAGTGGCGAGTCAGGGTCAGCGTTTCCGGCGTAAGGCGCTCCGCCGGGGATACAAGGTCGACGAGGTCGATGCCTTCCTGGACCGGGTCGAGGCGACGCTCGACGGCCGTCCGGTGGGCGCCCCCGTCGCCTCCCAGGAGGTCCACGACGTCGTCTTCCGGGTCCGCTTCAACGGCTACGACGAGTGGCAGGTCGACCTGCACCTCGACCGGGTCGAGCGGCAGCTGGCCGAGCTGGAGGAGCGCGGTGGCGCCGGCGGCCGCGGCGGCGACCCCCGCGACGCCGACCGCCTGGGCCCGCCCGACCGCCTGGGTGCCCCCGACCGCCTGGGTCCCCCGGACCGCATGGGTCCGCCCGACCGCATGGGCCCCCCGGTGCGCGACGACCGCGGCATGTCGCCGGTCCCGCAGCCGATGCCGCCCCGGCCGATGCCGGCACAGGCCGGTCCGCCCGGCGACCGCTACGGCCGCTACGACGAGCCCACCGGAGCCTTCGCCGGTGGTTACGACGCCCCGCGGGGCGGCTACGAACCGCCGCGCGGCCCCGGCGGCCCCGGCGGCCCCGGCCCGATGGGACCGGGCGCCCCGATGGGTCACGGCGCTCCGCCGCCGCGCGGCCTGCCCGCCGGCCCCAGCGGCTACGGCGACGGTCCCGGCAACTACGGCGACCGTCCTGGCAACTACGGCGACGGCCCCGGCGGTGGCTACGGTGACGGCCCGGGCAAGTACGGCGACGGCCCCGGCGGTGGCTACGGTGACGGCCCGGGCAAGTACGGCGACGGTCCGGGCGGTGGCTACGGCGACGGTCCGGGCGGCTACGGCGACCGCCCCGGCGGTGGCTACGGCGACGGTCCCGGTGGCTACGGGGACGAGCCGCGTTTCGACGGGTTCGAGGCCGGCCGGCGCGCTCGCGCCGACATGACCGCCGAGATCCGGATGCCCGAGCGGGAGCTGCGTGACCTGCGGGGCCGGGGCCCGGCCGGGCCGCCTCCTCCGCAGCCGCAGCCGGGCTTCGGCGGCCCACCGCACGCCGGTCCGCCGGTCGGTGGTCCGCCGGTGGGTGGTCCACCCGTTGCCGGCCCACCCGTCGGTGGCCCGCCGCCGATGGTCGGCCCGCCGATGGCCGGTCCCCCCGGCAGCGACCTCTACCGCGTCGACCAGATCCGTCGCAGCTTCCAGGTGCGCCGGTTCGGCAGCGGGTACGACCCCGACCAGGTCGACCGGTTCTTCGACACGCTGCTGGGCGGCATGCAGGGACGCAACCCGATGCCGGTGAACCCGAAGGAGCTGGACACGCTGCGCTTCGGGCTGGTGCCCGGCGGCTACTTCGAGGCCGAGGTCGACGCCGCGCTCAAGGACGTGCAGGACATCCTGTTCGGCCGCTGATCCGCGTACGGCGAGGGCCCGCTCCCCGGTCGGGGGCGGGCCCTCGTGCGTGTGGCCTCCGGCGCGCGGACCGGTGCGACGCCGGCTGACGCGGGAGCGGTCAGGACCGCAGGCCGTTGCGCCGCAGCACGGTGTCGCCGATGACGATGAGCAGCAGCAGCACGGCCAGGCCGATCAGCCAGATGTTCTCGACCCTGCCCTCGTGGTTGCCGCAGAGCATCGCCAGCAGGGCCAGCGCGGAGACCACCGCGCCGATCCGCCCGGACTTGCGGTGCCCGGGCTTGTGCTGGTCTGGCGACGTTACCGGCTCGCTTCCTGCCACTGTCGGTCCTTCCCTCGCGATCGGATCTCCGGTTAGTCTGGCACGCCTCGTGCCGGGCCCGGCGCTGGGTCCGACCGATGGGGCGGACCGCACGATCCGCACGGGCGCGGCGGGCGTCGGCCGGGGCACGTACGAGGGCGGCAGGGACTTCGGCACGGTGCCCGGCGCCGGGCGGGTGGTGGTCGCCGGCGTCGGGACCAAGGGCCCGGCTCCACCCGGGCGCATCGGCACTACCGGCGTCGCGGGTAGGTCGCCAGACTCCCTCCGGTAGCGTTTCTGGCGTACACCTTGTTTGTCGTTTTGAGGGGGAACTGCGGTGCGAGTGACCGGTACGGGGCACGCCAGCATGCGGATCGACACGGCCGCGGGCAGCATCCTGTGCGACCCGTGGGTCAATCCGGCCTATTTCGCCTCATGGTTCCCGTTTCCGGACAACTCCCTGCTCGACTGGGAGGCCCTCGGCGACGTCGACTACCTCTACGTGTCGCACCTGCACCGGGACCACTTCGACGCGGCGCACCTGAAGCGCTTCGTGTCGAAGGACGCCACCGTGCTGCTGCCCGCGTTCCCCACCTCCGAGATGGAGGACGAGCTGCGGGAGCTGGGCTTCACCAAGTTCCTGAAGGCGCCGAACGAGCAGGTCGTGGAGCTGGACGGCGGCCTGAAGATCATGATCCAGGCGCTGACCAGCCCGACCGACGGCCCGATCGGCGACTCCTCGCTCTGGGTGGAGTACGACGGGGTGCGGCTGCTCAACCAGAACGACGCCCGCCCCACCGACCTGAGCGTCTTCGCCGAGCTGGGCCACGTGCACGCGCACATGCTCCAGTTCTCCGGCGCGATCTGGTACCCGATGGTCTACGAACTGCCGCAGGCGGCGAAGACGGCGTTCGGCAAGCAGAAGCGCGACCGGCAGTTCGACCGCACCTGGCGCTACATCGACGACCTGAAGGCCGACCACGTCTTCCCGATCGCCGGCCCTCCCTGCTTCCTCGACGACGAGCTGTGGCAGTTCAACGACATCCACGGCGACGAGGGCAACATCTTCCCCGACCAGTCGGTCTTCCTGAGCGAGTACGCCAAGGTCGGCGGCACCAACGGGGTCGTGCTGCTCCCGGGCAGCGTCGCGGAGATCACCACCTCCGGAGCCAGCACGACGCACCCGGTGCCCGTGGAGGAGTTCTTCGCCAACAAGGTGGCCCACCTGGAGGAGATGCGCGAGCGCAAGCGGCCGGTCATCGAGGCCGAGAAGGCGTCCTGGCGACACCCCGAGGTGGACGTGCTCAAGGAGATGCAGCGCCGGATCGAGCCCCTGCTGGAGGAGTCGATCTACCTGGCCAAGGGGGTCGGCGGGCCGGTCCGCTTCGACCTGGTCAGCTACGACGGGGAATCCGTCGAGTCCATCGTGGTGGACTTTCCCGGCAAGCAGGTCCGGCCGTACGCCGACGAGAAGGTCCGCTACCGGTTCCGCACCGAGCGGGCGTTGATCGAGCACCTGCTGCACATCGGCGAGGTGGACTGGGTCAACTCCCTCTTCCTCTCCTGCCGCTTCTCGGCGGCCCGGATCGGCCAGTACAACGAGTTCGTCTACGCCTTCTTCAAGTGCCTCTCCACCGAGCGCCTCCAGTACGCGGAGGGCTGGTACGACGAGCACGAGCGCTCCAGCGACGCCGAGGACATCACCCTCGGCGACTGGGTGGTGCAGCGGCGCTGCCCGCACCTGAAGGCGGACCTGACCCGGTTCGGCATCGTCGAGGGCGACCAGCTCACCTGCCAGCTGCACGGCTGGAAGTTCGACCTGGCCAGCGGCCGCTGCCTGACGAGCGTCGGCCACAAGGTCCGGGCACACCGGGCCGGCGAGCAGCAGACCCCCGCCCCGGCGGGCGAGGCGGCCGGCTAACGGCGATTTCCCCCGCCCGCCGCCCCGCCGGGTGACCATCAGGTCGACGAGGGGGTGACGTGGCCGAGGGAGTGCGCAAGAGCGGTTACCGGTACCGACGTGACCGGGAGATGGCCCGGGACGCCTCCCGGGTGGAGACGTTCAGCGACGGCGTCTTCGCGGTCGTGCTGACGGTGATGGCCGTCGAACTGCTCCAGAACGGCCCGGCGAGGGCCGGTGGGAGGGAGCTTCCCGACGCCCTCGCCCACGCCTGGCCGTCCTACCTGGCGTATGTGATCACCTTCGGCATCGCCGGCCAGATCTGGCTCGGCCACCACAGCATGTGGCGGTACGTGGTCCGGGTAGATCAGCTGTTGCTGGTGTTCAACCTGCTCGTGCTGCTCTTCGTGGCCGCGATCCCGTTCACCGCCGACCTGCTGTCGGACAACCTGCGCGGCGGGTCGACCGAGCAGCGATTGACCGCCGCACTCTACTTCGGCACCGTGCTCGGCGAGTCGATCTTCTTCAACCTGAGCTGGTGGTGGGCACGGCGACGAAGGCTGCTCCACCCCGATCTGGATCCCCGGCTGGCCCGTGCGGTGGCGCGGCGCCTGCTGCTGCGCCCACTGCTCTACCTGATCGCCTTCGCTTTCGTCTTCGTCAACGCGATCCTCAGCCTTCTGCTCTACCTGCTGCTCCTCGGTCTCTCCCTCATTCACCGTCCCGGCGACCTGCCCCCCGCCGAGGCCGGCGGCGAGGTCAGCGGCCGAGGTCGGTGAGGATGCGGCGGGCGGCGTTGTGGCCGGCCGCGCCGATGACGCTGCCGGCCGGGTGGCAGCCGGCGCTGCCCGCGTAGACGCCGTCGACGCCTGTGGCGTACGGCATCCGGTCGGTGAACGAGACGGTGTTGTCGACGTGGTGGATGTGCCCGCCGGTGATGCCGAAGTGCGCCTCGATTCCGGGCGGCGGCAGCGGCACGGCGTCGGCGATCAGGTCCGCCGTGCCGGGGGCGTACCGCTCGCAGATCGTGAT
This sequence comes from Micromonospora sp. USAFONa4, assembly GCF_057197825.1. Taxonomy (NCBI): domain Bacteria; kingdom Bacillati; phylum Actinomycetota; class Actinomycetes; order Micromonosporales; family Micromonosporaceae; genus Micromonospora; species Micromonospora sp. USAFONa4. The sequence continues at coordinate 5,002,663 of NZ_CM170072.1, forward strand.
CAGGCGGTCGACGTAGCCGGGCAGCGCCTCGGCCCAGGTGGTGCCGGCCAGCTCGTACGGCACCGACTGGACGAAGAGCGCCGACGAGTGGTGCCGGCCGTCGGAAAGTGAGGGGTCGACGGTGGTGTGCAGGTACCACTCGATGGTCGGCTCGGCGGGCAGCCGCCCCGCCTGCACGTCCGCCCACATGGCGCGCAGCGCCGCCATCGGCGACTCGCCGCCGCCACCGGTCAGGGACTCCGAGCCGGGCAGCAGGTGGATGGTCGAGCCGAACGGGCTCGGGGAGCCCTGGGGCAGGCAGGAGAAGCGGGGCAGCCCGGTCAGCGCCAGGTTGAGCTTGAGCGTCGTGCCGGGGCGGCGGACCGCCGCCATCCGCTCGGCCAGCGGCGCCGGGAGCGCGCCGTCGGGCAGCAGGTCCATCAGGCGGTACGGGTCGCACGCGCCGAGCACCACCCGCGCGCCGATCTCCCGCCCGTCGGCGAGCACCACTCCGCTGGCCGTGCCGCCGTCCAGGGTGATCGCGCTGACCGGCGTGCCGGTGCGGATCGTCGCGCCGGCGGCCCGGGCGGCGTCGGCGAAGGTACGCGACACGGTGCCCATCCCGCCCTCGGCGATCATCCACGTGCCGTCGGAGCCGGGCAGCCGGCACATGTTGTGCACGAGGAAGTTGTGCCCGGTGCCGGGGTCGTCGGGGCCGGCGTTGAGCCCGGAGAGGCCGTCGGTGACCGCGTACATGCTCATCAGGAGCTCGGAGCGGAAGTCGAAGCGGGCCAGGTGGTCGGCGACCGAGCCGCGGACCAGGTCGACGAAGACCTGCCGCAGCGCCGGCCGGACGTACCGCTCGGCGGTCTCCTCGACGGGCAGCGGCTCGGCCAGCCAGACCGGGGCGAGGTCGTCGCGCAGCGCGGCCAGCTCGGCCTGGAGGGCGTCGTCGGCGGCCACGTCGGCGGGGGAGAAGAACTCGGCGAGCTGCGCGCGGGTGGCCGCCGTGTCACTGCCGAAGAGCAGGTACGGGGAGCCGGGGCCGCCGGGGGTGGGCAGGAAGTAGTGCGGGTCGCGGCGCAGCACGGGGATGCGCACGTCCAGCGTGGCGAGCAGCTCCGGCGGCATCAGCCCGAGCAGGTACGACCCGGTGGAGTGGCGCAGCCCCGGCACCTTCGGGAACGGCGCCTCGGTGCGGGTGGCCCCGCCGATGACGTCCGCCGCCTCCAGCACCAGCACGTCGAGCCCGGCGCGGGCGAGCAGGATCGCGGACACCAGACCGTTGTGCCCGGCGCCGACGATCACCACGTCGGCCCGGGGCGGCAGCTCGTCACCCATGCCGGGGGAGCCTACTGCCCGCAGCCGCCGCCGGTCAGCCCTTCGCCGCTCCGCACGCCGGAGGCGAGCCGCCGGCCGCTGGCGGGTCGGCCAGCAGTTGGGCGGCGAACGTCTCCAGTTCCAGCTCGAACAGCGCTTCGGCCTCGGTGACCGCCCAGTCGAACTGGTGGAAGACCTCCATGGCGACCAGCCCGTAGAGGCGGGTCCAGCCCGAGAGGAAGGCGTACGCGACCTCGATCGGCACCTCGCCGTGGCTGAGCCGCAGCGGCTCCAGCCGCCCGTCCAGGTGCCGCCGGAGCAGTTCGCCGGGCGGGGTGCGGAAGGGGGAGCGGCGCCACAGGTCGAGGATCGGCTGGATGAAGACCGCGCCGAGGCGGGCGCCGGGATGGTCCGGGGTGGCGTGGCCGCCGACGAAGGCGGTCCGTCCCGGGACGGGGGCACCGAAGATCAGCCCGAACTCGGCGGGGTGCGCCAGCGACCAGGCGCGGAACGCCCGGGACATGGCCAGCAACCGCGCGACCGGATCGCTCCCGGCGTCGTCCCCAGCCGCCTCCAGCCGCAGCCGCAGCTCGTTGTAGAGGTCGGCGGCGAGGTCCGCGACCAGCGCCTCCAGGCTCGGGAAGTAGCGGTAGATGGCCGGCGCCGTCATGCCCATGTCGCGGGCGATGGCCCGCAGCGAGATCGCGTCGACCCCGCCCGTCACCAGCAGGCGGCGTGCCCCGTCCTTGATCTCGGCGACGGTCGCCGTGCGCAGGCGTTCCCGCCGAGTGGGTGCGGCCATCGACAACCACCTTGACCAGAGGAAACACCGTTGCGATAGTTAACGGCGTTCACTGAAATTAGCGATGGTAGCAGCTTAGCCATCTGTGGAGGGAGAGGCGAATGTTCGCCTGGTGGGGACACATGGTGGTGCGGCTGCGCTGGGCGGTGCTGGCCGCCGCCCTGGTGCTGGTCGCTGTCGGATCGACATGGGGGGCGGGTGTCTTCGGGCAGCTGACCGGGGGCGGCTTCGACGACCCGGCCAGCGAGTCCAGCAGGGCCGCCGAGCGGATCGACCGCGAGCTGGGGCCGCAGGGCGCAGACCTGGTGGTGCTCTGGTCCAGCGACACGGCGTCCGTCGACCAGCCGGCCTTCCGCGACCCGGTCGCGGCCACCGTCACGGGGCTGCGCGCGCGTCCCGAGATCACCAGCGTCACCACCTGGTACGACACGCAGGCCCCCGCGCTGCTCTCCACAGACCGCCGGGCCACCTACGCGCTGATCCAGCTCCGGGCCGCCGACAAGGACGACAAGGCCGCCGCGTACGAGGAACTGCGGCCGGCCCTCGACGCGCCCGGCGTACGGACCGAGGTCGGCGGCGCGACGGCTGCCCTGCACGAGTCGAACACCCAGACGACCAAGGACATCACCCGCGCGGAACTGCTTTCCATGCCGGTGCTGCTGGTGCTGCTCGTGCTGATCTTCGGCGGGCTGGTGGCCGCGTCGACGCCCCTGCTGATCGGCGGGCTGGCCATCCTCGGCGCGTTCGTCACCGTCCGGCTGGTCACCCTGGTCACCGACGTGTCGGTCTTCGCCATCAACGTCATCACCCTGATCGGCCTGGGCATGGCGGTCGACTACTCCCTCTTCGTGGTCAGCCGGTTCCGCGAGGAGTTGGCGGCCGGCCACGACACCCCCGCCGCGATCCGGCGCACCATGCTCACGGCGGGGCGTACGGTGCTGGTCTCCGGGCTCACCATCGCGCTCGCCATGGCCAGCCTGCTGATCTTCCCCCAGGCGTTCCTGCGCTCGATGGGCCTCGGCGGGATCGCCGCCGTGCTGGTCGCCATGCTGGCGGCGCTGACCGTGCTGCCGGCCCTGCTCGCGGTGCTCGGCCGCCGGATCGACGCGCTGCGCGTACCGCTGCCGTGGCGGCGTGGGGCGCGCGGCGGGCGGCCGACGGCGGGGGAGAAGGGCGGCGCCTGGGCCCGCATCGCGCACAGCGTGATGCGCCGCCCGGTGCGCTACCTGGTCGGGGTGACCGTCCTGCTCGCGGTGCTGGCCGCGCCGTTCCTGGGGGTCTCCTTCGGCGGATTCGACGACCGGGTGCTGCCCCCGGACGCCGAGCCCCGGGTCGTCTCCGAGCGGGTCGCCGCGGAGTTCGCCGGCGGCACGATCTCGCCGATCGACGTGCTGGTCTCCGGGGCGTCTCCGGAACAGGCGCAGCCCTTCGCCGACCGGGTGGCCGCCGTGCCCGGCGTGACCGGGGTGCAGGTGGCGGCCAACCGGGGCACGTCGACGCTGCTGACCGTGACCTACCCGGGCGAGCCGGCCGGCGACACCGCGCAGGACGTGGTCCGGGCGCTGCGCGACCTGCCCGCGCCGGACGGCGCCCAGGTGCTCGTCGGCGGCCGGCCCGCCGTCGACCTCGACCTGATCGACGGCCTCGGCGACCGGCTGCCCTGGATGGCCCTGCTGATGGCCGCCGCGACCCTGGTGCTGCTGTTCCTCGCCTTCGGCTCGCTGGTGCTGCCGGTCAAGGCGGTGCTGATGAACCTGGTGTCGATCGGCGCGTCGTTCGGGGTGGTGGTCTGGATCTTCCAGGACGGTCACTTCGCCGACCTGCTCGGCTTCACCCCGACCGGGTTCATCGAGCCCAGCAACCCGATCCTCATGCTCGCCGTGCTCTTCGGGCTGGCCACCGACTACGAGGTGTTCCTGCTCTCCCGGGTACGCGAGGAGTGGGACCGCACGGGCGACAACACCGCCTCGGTGGCGGCCGGGCTCCAGCACACCGGGCGGATCATCACCGCCGCCGCGCTCCTGCTGATCATCGTGGTGGCCGGCTTCGCCACCGGCGAGATGGCGTACATCAAGCTCATCGGGATCGGCATGATCGTGGCGATCGTGGTGGACGCGACGCTGGTCCGGGCGCTGCTGGTGCCGGCCACGATGCGGTTGCTCGGCCACTGGAACTGGTGGGCTCCCGCCCCGCTCGCCCGCTTCCACCGCCGCTTCGGCCTGCACGAGTCCGCCGAGCCTGAGCCGGCGGCCCCGGAGACCCGTCACGCCGAGTTCACCAAATAGAGGCTTCCATCGATGCCCCGTCGGCCCTAGCGTCGACGGGGCATCGACCCCGTCCCTCCGGGAGGTCTCCGATGGACCGTCGTACCGTCCTGCGCGCCACCGTCGCCGGCGGCGCCGCCTTCGCCGGCAGCCTATGGGCCGGCGCCGCGCTCGCCGCCCCCGCCCAGCCCGGCCCCGGCCCGTACGGCGAGCTGCTCGCCGCCGACGGCAACGGCCTCCACCTGCCGGCCGGCTTCACCAGCCGGGTCGTCGCCCGCTCCGGGCAGCGGGTGGCCGGCACGTCGTACGCCTGGCACTGGGCACCGGACGGCGGGGCCTGCTTCCCGGCCGGTGACGGCTGGATCTACGTCTCGAACTCCGAGGTGCCGCTGGTCGGCGGTGCCTCGGCGATGCGTTTCCGGGCCGACGGCTCGATCGCGGCGGCGTACCGGATCCTCGGCGGGACCAACGTCAACTGCGCCGGCGGGGCGACCCCCTGGGGCACCTGGCTCTCCTGCGAGGAGGTGCCGCTGGGCCGGGTCTTCGAGACCTGGCCGGACGGCAGCCGGGCCGCCGAGGAACGGACCCGGATGGGCCGGTTCACCCACGAGGCCGCCGCCTGCGACCCGGACCGGCGGGTGGTCTACCTGACCGAGGACGAGGAGGACGGCTGCTTCTACCGCTTCGTCCCGGTCACCTGGGGTGACCTGCGCACCGGGAAGGTGCAGGTGCTCTGCGCCCCGGCCGACCAGGTGACCGGGCCGGTGACCTGGCGGGACCTGCCGGACCGGGACGGCTTCCCCGTGCCGACCCGCCGGCAGGTCGGCGCCGCACGGCACTTCGACGGCGGCGAGGGCTGCTGGTACGACCGGGGCACCTGCTGGTTCACCACCAAGGGCGACAACCGGGTGTGGGCGTACGACGCGGTGAACCAGCGCCTCGACCTGGCCTACGACGACTCGCTGGTGCCGGCGGGCGCCGCGCCGCTGACCGGGGTGGACAACATCACCGGCAGGGCCGGCGGAGACCTCTATGTCGCCGAGGACGGTGGCAACATGGAGATCAACGTGATCACTCCGGCCGGGGTGGTCAGCCCGTTCCTACGGCTGCTCGGCCAGTCCGGCTCGGAGCTCACCGGACCGGCATTCTCCCCCGACGGGTCGCGCCTCTACTTCTCCTCCCAGCGCGGGGCCTCGGGCAGCTCCACCGGCAGCGACGGGATCACCTACGAGGTCTCCGGTCCTTTCCGGCCCTGATCGGCCGCCCGGTCGGCGGGCGGCGCGGCGGCGCGACGGGCGCGCCAGGCGGAGAGGGCGAGGGTGGCGGAGTAGCCGGCCAGCACGATCACGTGGAAGAGGTAGAGCCAGAGCAGGACCGCCACCCCCGCCCCGATCTCGTCGAAGCCCCCGAACGGCACCCCCAGGTCGATCGGGAGCGAGGCGAAGAGCACGAAGCCGTGCAGGAAGCCGGAGAGGTTCGCCGCGGTGAACGACCCGACGGCCAGCGCGGAGAGCCAGTCCGGCGACGCCGGGCCGACCACCCGGAACAGCCAGAGCAGCACCGGGGTGAGCACCAGCCAGACCGCCAGGAACGACAGCACCACCCCCAGCGCGCCGGTCCAGCCGCCCTGCCGGACCAGGCCGGTGGTCGTGGGCAGCGCCAGCAGGATCGACAGCAGCAGGGCCGGGGCCGGCGCCAGCAGCGGCAGCAGCAGCAGCCGGCCCCGCCAGCCGACCAGCGACTCCTCGCTGCGCGGCACGGCGACCGAGACGAAGGCGCGGCGCAGCCCCTCGCCGTAGAGCGACGCCGGCAGCAGCGACGCCAGCGCCAGCAGCGGGGTCAGGCCCACGCCGGCCTCGACGAGCGCCTGCACCGCGTGGGGCGCGCCGATCGCGTCCGGCAGCGTGTCCACGGCGTGCGAGGTGAGCCGGCGTACCCGCTCGGCGCCCGCCAGCAGCGAGGTCAGCCAGATCGCCAGCAGGGCCACCGGCACCACGGCGATCGCCCCGTAGAAGGTGATGGCGGCGGCGTGCAGGGACAGGTCCCGGCCCCGCAGCGGGCGGAACGCCGCACTGGTGACCCGTTTCGCCCGTTGCCATCCGCCGCCCATCGCGGCTTCTTTCCCCGTACCGCCTCGCGTCACTCATTACGATCACGGGCCATGAGCGTTCTCACCACCCGGCGCCTGGTGCTGCGGGAATGGACCGTCGACCCGGCCGACCTGGCCCGGATCTTCGACATCTACTCCCGGCCCGAGGTCACCCGCTGGCTGGGCGCGCCCGGCCTGCCGCTGACCGACCCGGCGCAGGCCGCCGACCGGCTCGCGATGTGGCGGGAGCGGCACGCGGGGCACGGCGGCCGCTACGGCACCTGGGCGATCGAGGTCCGCGACACCGGCGTGGTGGCCGGCACGGTGCTGCTCAAGCCGCTGCCCGGGCGGGACGAGGGCACACTGACCGAGGACATCGAGGTGGGCTGGCACCTGCACCCCGACTCGTGGGGCCACGGGTACGCCACCGAGGCGGCCCGGGCGGCGGTGGAGCGGGAGATGGCCGCCGGCACCCGGGAGGTCCACGCCGTCGTGGCCCCCGGCAACGAGGCGTCGATGGCGGTGGCCCGCCGGCTCGGCATGACCCACGTGGGCCGCCGCTCGGACTGGTACGGCGGCGAGTCCCTGGAGACCTTCGTGCTGACCGGCTCCGCCGAGGGGCCGACCATGCGATGAGCCGGCCGCCCCCTCCCGAGATCTTGGCAAGAAGGCGCCCCTCCAGGGGCAGTTTCTCGCCAAGCTCTCGGGCAGGACGGGCCGGCTACGCCACCTCGACGAAGTCGAGTTCCGCCCAGCGGCTCAGGTGGGTGAACCGGAGCGTGTTGAAGCCCGCGTTGAGCGTGACGTCGACGCCCACCTGCCGCCAGACGTCCCAGCCCGTGTTGGGGTAGGTGACGACCTTCGGGTTCGCGCCGTTGACCGTCAGCGTGTGCTGGGCGTCGCCGTAGCCGGCCGCGTAGGCCACGTGGGCGCGGTACCCGCCGGCCCGGGGCGCGAAGACGGTCACCTCGACCCAGCTGTCCGCGTAGTCGATGTACGCCACCACCTGGCCCTGCGACGTGTTCGGGGCGGCGCGTACGCCGCAGTGGTTGAGCCCGCCGCGTTCGGCCTCGTAGCGCACCCGGCTGCCCCGCACCACGGGGTTCCCGCCGGCCCAGCCCAGCGCCGCCACGTACATGCCGCGGGCGGAGTAGTTGTTGATCCAGCCGTGGAAGACGATGTGGTCGCCGCCGGCCTCGCGGACCACGTCCGCGCCGCCCGGCCCCCGCACGGCCGAGTCCAGCGACGCGGTGGTCATCAGCGAGCGGTACGCCTTCGTGTACGGGCCGGTCAGCGAGGCCGACGTGGCGTAGCTGGTCTGGTAGCCGTCGCCGCCGTAGCCGCCGAGGGAGTAGAACAGCACGTACTGCGCGCCGACCTTGGTCAGCACCGGTGCCTCGATGATGCCCGCCTCCTCGGCGCGCCCGCTGCGCAGCAGCTCGACCCGGGAGCCCTGGAGGGTCACCCCGTCGGCCGCGACCCGTTGCAGCCAGAGGCTCGTCGGCTGGCCGATGGCGTTGCCGTCGTCCTTGTAGAGCAGGTAGCGCAGGCCGGTGCTGTCGGTGAAGCTCGCCGCGTCGATGTCGCCGCCCTCGCCGGCGTTGCAGACAAGCGGTCCGGTGCCGACGGAGGTGAACGGCCCGAGCGGCGAGGTGGCCAGCGCGGCGCCGAGGCACTGCCGGCCGGTGGCCCGGCTGCGGGCGGTGTAGTAGAGCAGGTAGCGCCCGTCGGCCCGCTGCGACACGTCGGGCGCCCAGGTCAGGCCCCCGTTGGCCCAGGCGCCGAGCGTCGGCATCGCGTCGGCCCGCCTGGTCCAGGCTCCGGTCAGCGAGCTGGCCGTGGCGACCGGGACGTTGCCGTGGCCGTTGTTCGTCGAGTAGGCGTAGTAGGTGCTGCCGAACTTGACGACGTCGGGATCGGGGAAGTCGCTGGCGATGACCAGCGAGGGGGTGGTGGTGGCAGCCTGGGCCACGCCCGGGCTGACGAGCAGGGGAGCGGCGACCAGCAGGGCCGCCAGCCAGACGAGACCTCTTCGCATGTCGGAATTCAACCACGACGATCGATGTAATGAAAGAAAGCTGCGCGCGCCCGGCCGGGGGCGGCCGGCGTCGGACCCGGTGTGCGATCCCGTGCGGCGAGGGCTGCGGCGGCTAGGCTGACCTGAGCAGAATGTCCGCTGAGGGGGTGAGGCCGGATGGCCCAGGCAGCTTTCGCGCCCGAGCCGGCGCCGCAGCAGGCCGAACCCGCGTCGCAGCCCACCGAGCCGTCGTTCGACGTGCTGCGGTGGCGCGACGAGCCGTGGACCGCCCAGCTCGCCCTCGACCTGTTGCCGGAGACCAACGGCCCCAAGGTTGAGGTCCTGAGCGGAAGCGTGATCGTGACCCCGCACGCCGGAATCGACCACCAGTCGGTGGAACGTGAGTTGCCCTATCTGCTGCACCGTGCCGCCCGCAGGGCGGGCCTGTGGGTCTACCCCGAGATCAACGTGGTCTCGGGCAAGGACCTCTTCATTCCCGATGTCGCCGTGCTCCGGTCCTCGGGCGGTGGCCGACCGGCCGTCGACATCGGTCAGGCCGTTCTGCTGGGCGAGATCGTGTCACCGGGTAACCGTCGCAAGGACGTCATCGACCGGCCGCGGGAGTACGCCGCCGCTGGCGTGCCGTTCTTCCTCCGGGTCGATCTGCGCAACCGGGTGCCGACCATGGCCCTGTTCAAGCTGACCGAGGGGGAGTACAGGCCGCTGAGCGCGGCGGCGGCCGGCAGCACCTTCACCATGATCGAGCCGTTCGCGTTCGCCGTCGACCCGGCCGACCTCCTCGACGAGGAGGCACCCGAGGGAGACGAGGAAGCGCCGGAGGGGCAGGTCGACGCCGAGGGTTGAGGCTCCCAGCGGGGGCACAGCGACGGTGGGGAAGAATGGCCCGGTGACTTCGCCCCGGGAACTCGTCCTGCTCGGCTCCACCGGTTCGATCGGCACACAGGCCATCGACATCGTGCGGCGTAACCCGGACCGGTTCCGGGTGGTGGCGCTCGGCGCCGGTGGCGGCAACGTCGAGCTGCTCGCCGCCCAGGCCCTCGAACTGCGCGTCGACGCGGTCGGCGTGGCGAAGGCGTCCGCCGCGCAGGATCTCCAGCTCGCCTTCTACGCCGAGGCGAGCCGGCGCGGCTGGGCCACCGGCGACTTCAAGCTGCCCAAGATCGTGGCCGGCCCGGACGCGATGACCGAGCTGGCGCAGTGGCCCTGCGACGTCGTGCTCAACGGGGTGGTCGGCTCGCTCGGGCTCGCGCCGACGCTGGCCGCGCTGCGTGCCGGGCGTACGCTCGCGCTCGCCAACAAGGAGTCGCTCGTGGCCGGCGGCTCGCTGGTCAGGGCCGCGGTGACGCGGCCGGAGCAGCTCGTCCCCGTCGACTCCGAGCACACCGCGCTCGCCCAGTGCCTGCGCTCCGGCGCCCGGGGCGAGGTGCGGCGGCTGATCGTCACCGCCAGCGGCGGCCCGTTCCGGGGCCGGCGCCGCGACGAGTTGACGCAGGTCACGCCCGAGCAGGCGCTCGCCCACCCGACCTGGAACATGGGGCCGGTCGTCACGATCAACTCCGCCACGATGGTCAACAAGGCGCTGGAGGTGATCGAGGCGCACGAGCTGTTCGACGTGCCGTACGCCGACATCACGGTGACCGTGCACCCGACCTCGGTGATCCACTCGATGGTCGAGTTCGTCGACGGCTCCACCATCGCCCAGGCCAGCCCGCCCGACATGCGGCTGCCGATCGCGGTCGCCCTCGGCTGGCCCGACCGGGTGCCCGACGCCGCCGCCGCCGTCGACTGGACGAAGGCCCACACCTGGGAGTTCGCGCCGCTGGACGACGAGGCGTTCCCGGCCGTCGCGCTGGCCAAGGCCGCCGGCGAGGCCGGCCGCTGCCGGCCGGCGATCTACAACGCGGCGAACGAGGAGTGCGTGGCCGCGTTCGTGGCCGGCCGGCTGCCCTTCCTCGGCATCGTCGACACCCTCCGGCGGGTGCTGGACGACGCTCCCGACTTCGACGAACCAGGTACCGTCGAGGACGTGCTCGCGGCGGAGTCGTGGGCGCGCGCGCACGCGCAGGAGATCATCATCGCGGGTTCGGTGGAAGGAGCTTGATGGCGTACCTGCTCGGGGTGGTGCTCTTCGCCCTCGCGATCCTCGTCTCGGTGAGCCTGCACGAGGCGGGGCACCTGCTCACCGCCAAGGCGTTCGGGATGAAGGTCACCAAGTACTTCGTCGGATTCGGCCCCACCCTCTGGTCCTTCAAGCGGGGCGAGACCGAGTACGGCGTCAAGGGCATCCCGCTCGGTGGCTTCTGCAAGATCGTCGGGATGACCCCCCAGGACGACGACGTCGATCCGGCCGACGAGCCGCGCGCGATGTGGCGCTTCCCGGTGTGGAAGCGGACGATCGTGATGTCCGCCGGCTCGATCATCCACTTCGCCCTCGCCCTGATCGCCCTCTGGATCATCGCGGTCAGCGCCGGGCTGCCCAACCCGCAGTTCCCCAGCACCGAGGCCGAGATCCGCAAGGAGCCGGCGGTCATCCAGCTGTCGAAGTGCGTGGTCCCGGAGAACACCCTGCGCGAGTGCACCACCGCCGATCCCGCCAGCCCCGCCGCCCAGGCGCAGCTGCGCGACGGCGACCGGATCACCGGGATCAACGGCACGCCGATCAACGACTACGGGCAGCTGCTCACCACCCTGCGCACCCTCAAGCCGGGCGACACGGCGCAGATCGCGTACGTCCGCGACGGCCAGCCGGCCACGACCAGCACGGTGCTCGCGCAGACCCAGCGGCCCCCGCTCGACGACCCGAAGGGCCAGGTCGCCGCGGTCGCCGCGCTCGGCGTCGGCCTCGTGCCCAGCACCCCGACCCGGGTGACGTACGGGCCGGTCGGGGCGTTCGGCGCGACCGCCGACTTCACCGGCGACATGGCGGTGAACACCTTCGAGGCCATGAAGCGCATCCCGCAGAAGGTCCCCGCGCTGTGGGCGGCGATCACCGGCGAGGAGCGGGACATCGACACCCCGATCAGCGTGGTCGGCGCCAGCCGGCTCGGCGGCGAGGCCGTCGAGAACGACGCCTGGCTGCTGTTCTTCATGCTCTTCGTCTCGCTGAACTTCTTCATCGGCGTGTTCAACCTGCTGCCGCTGCTGCCCCTCGACGGCGGGCACATCGCCATCGCCTGGTTCGAGCGGGCCCGCTCCTGGCTCTACGCCCGCATCGGCCGCGCCGACCCCGGGCGCGTCGACTACCTCAAGCTCATGCCCCTCACGTACGCGGTGATCCTGATCGGTGGCGTGTTCACGCTGCTGACCATCACCGCGGACGTCGTCAACCCGATCACGCTCTTCTCAAGGTGAGTGCCTGAAGTGACCGCTGTCAGTCTCGGTATCCCCGCCGTACCGCCCCCGCCGCTCGCCCCGCGCCGGGTCAGCCGCCAGATCATGGTCGGTCCGGTCCCGGTCGGCGGGGGCGCGCCGGTGTCGGTGCAGTCGATGACCACCACCCTCACCTCCGACGTCAACGCCACACTCCAGCAGATCGCCGAGCTGACCGCGTCCGGCTGCCAGATCGTCCGGGTCGCCGTGCCCAGCCAGGACGACGTGGAGGCGCTGCCCGCGATCGCGCGCAAGTCGCAGATCCCGGTGATCGCCGACATCCACTTCCAGCCGAAGTACGTCTTCGCCGCGATCGACGCCGGCTGCGCGGCGGTCCGGGTCAACCCGGGCAACATCCGCCAGTTCGACGACAAGGTCAAGGAGATCGCCAAGGCGGCCGGCGACGCGGGCGTGCCGATCCGGATCGGCGTCAACGCCGGCTCGCTGGACAAGCGGCTGCTCGCCAAGTACGGCAAGGCCACCGCCGAGGCGCTCGTCGAGTCGGCGCTGTGGGAGTGCTCGCTGTTCGAGGAGCACGGCTTCCGCGACATCAAGATCTCGGTCAAGCACAACGACCCGGTGGTGATGATCCGGGCGTACCGCCAGCTCGCCGAGAAGTGCGACTACCCGCTGCACCTCGGCGTCACCGAGGCCGGCCCGGCCTTCCAGGGCACCATCAAGTCGGCGGTCGCCTTCGGCGCGCTGCTGGCCGAGGGGATCGGCGACACGATCCGGGTCTCGCTGTCGGCGCCGCCGGTGGAGGAGATCAAGGTCGGCAACCAGATCCTGGAGTCGCTCGGGCTGCGCGAGCGGGGCCTGGAGATCGTCTCCTGCCCGTCCTGCGGCCGGGCCCAGGTCGACGTCTACAAGCTGGCCGAGGAGGTCACCGCCGGCCTGGAGGGGCTGCCGGTGCCGCTGCGGGTCGCCGTGATGGGCTGCGTCGTGAACGGCCCGGGCGAGGCCCGCGAGGCCGACCTCGGGGTGGCCTCCGGCAACGGCAAGGGCCAGATCTTCGTCAAGGGCAAGGTCGTCAAGACCGTGCCCGAGGCGCAGATCGTGGAGACCCTGATCGAGGAGGCGCTGCGCATCGCCGACGAGATGGGCGCCGAGCTGCCCGAGGAGCTGCGCGGCCTGCTCCCCGGCGCCACCGTCAGCGTGCACTGACCCACCGCGCCGTCGCGCGCCGGCCCCGACCGCCCCCGCCGGCGGCCGGGGCCGGCGCGCTTCCGCCGGCGTACGCGCCGCGTCCCGTCACGGTGCAGGCGTCCCACTGGTCACTCGACCGGCGCGGCACGGGGCGGATCTGGCAGGCTGGTAGCCGTGCTGACGGTGCCGGTACGGCAACTGGGGGAGTCGGAGCGCCGCGCGGTCGAGCGGCTGCTCGACCTCGACCCGTTCGCGGGCGCGCAGGTCGCCGAGCGGATCACGGCGCGTGGCCTGGCCTGGTGGCGCGCCGAGGGGCGGGTGCTGGGCTACGGCAGCCGCCGCAACCTGGAGTCGATCTGCTGGCTCGGCGGCAACCTGACCCCCGTGCTCGCCACCGAGCCGGCCGTCGCCGCCTACGCCGACCTCCTCGCCGGCGAGGAGCGGCTCTGCTCGTCGATCGTGGGCCGGGCCGACGCGGTGCTCGGCCTCTGGGACCGCCTCTCCGCCGTCTGGGGGCCGGCCCGGGACGTACGCCCCAACCAGCCGTTGCTGGCGACCGACGCGCTGCCGGCGCTGCGGGCGGACCCGCAGGTGCGGCGGGTGCGCGCCAGCGAGGTCGACCGGCTCTTCCCGGCGGCGGTGGCGATGTACACCGAGGAGGTCGGCGTCTCGCCGCTCGCCGACGACGGCGGGCGCGGCTACCGGCGGCGGGTCACCGACCTGGTCCGGACCGGGCGGGCGTACGCCCGGTTCGTCGACGGTCGGGTGGTGTTCAAGGCCGAGCTGGCGGTGGTGACCCGCCGGACCGCCCAGGTGCAGGGCGTCTGGGTGGCCCCCGAGTGGCGGGGCCGGGGCATCGCGTCGGCCGCCATGGCGGCGGTGGTGCGCGACGCGCTGCTGCGGGTCGCCCCGACCGTCAGCCTCTACGTCAACGACTTCAACCTGCCGGCCCGCCGGGTCTACGAGCGCTGCGGATTCCGCCCGGTCGGCACGCTCGCCACCGTGCTCTTCTGATCCACCCTTCGCGACGTCCGCTCTGAGCCACTCCTTCGTGGCGTCCGCGCGGGCGGCTCCCGGCCGGCGCGGCCCACGCACCGGCCTCCGGCCAGGTGAACGGCCGGTAAATGCGTTGAGCCGGCCGGCTCCACCGACCAGGCTGGATACTCCGCCCCGGTCTGCGGAGAAGGGACTCCGTCATGCGTCTGCTCCGGGACATGTGGGCCACCTCGCCCCGCCGAATGACGATCGTGACCTGCCTGATCGTGCTCGGCGCCGGGGGCCAGGCCGCCGCCGCCGCGCTGGCCGGCCCCGTCCTGGTGCACCGCGCCGCCGGGTTCTTCGCGCTGCTCGCCGTGGCGCTGGTCGCCGCCGTCCTCACCGACCTCGCGGTGAGCCTGCTGATGGCCGGGCTGACCGCCGACTGGTCCGCCGACGTGCGGCGCCGGCTGTGCCGGGTCGCGCTCGGACAGGACCTGCCGACCCTGGAGACCACCCCGGTCGGCGAGCTGCTCGACCGCATCGACGGCGACGTCTACCAGGTCGCCGCCGCGGTGCGCAACCAGGGCGTACGGATCGCGCAGGGCCTCGCCGCGGGCGTGCTGTCGACCGTCGTCGCCCTCGCGGTGTGGTGGCCGGCCGGCCTCGGGATGCTGCTGCTGACCGTGCTGCTGGCCGTCGGCCTGCGCAAGCCCACCGCGCGGATCGGCCCGGCCAGGATGGCCGAGGAGGAGGCATGGTCCGACCTCGCCGCGGTGATGGAGGAGGCCGTCCACGGCCAGGACGACGTACGCACCAGCCTGGCCCGGCCGTACGTGCTGCGCCTCTACGCCCGGCGGGCCGCCGAGGTGCTCAGTCGCGGGGTGCGCGTGTGGCGGATGTCCGCCCAGGTCACCACCGTGGCCGCCGGCGTCATCCGGGTCGGGATCGCGGCCGTGGTGCTCGGCGGCGCGTGGGCGCTGGTCACCGGCCGGGTCGACGGCGCCCGGCTCACCGCGATCTGGCTGCTGGCCATCGGCTTCGGCATGACCGTCGAGCACGTCAGCCGGATGGTCCCCGAACTCCAGTACGCCCTCGGCGCCTGGGGGCGGGTGCAGCTGCTGGCGGGCTCCCGGCAGGAGCCCGTGGGCGGGGCCGCCCCGAACGAGGGCGACCTGGTGGTGCGGGGCCTCACCTTCCGCTACGGGGGCACCGACGACGGGCGCGGCCCCGCGCTGCACGACGTCGACCTGACCTTCACCCGGGGCCGCTCGTACGCGCTGGTCGGCCGGACCGGCTCCGGCAAGTCCACCCTGGCGAAGGTGCTCACCCGGGCCGTCGACGTGCCGCCCGGCACGGTCTTCCTGGCCGGCGACGACGTGTGCGACCTCGACGTCGAGGCGCTGCGCCGGTGGATCGCCGTGGTGCCCCAGCGCACCGAGATCCTCGCCGGGACCCTCGCCGAGAACGTCGCGCTGTTCGATCCGGACCTGCTCGACGCCGCCGCCCGGGCGCTTCGCGAGCTGGGGCTCGACGGCTGGATCGCCGAGCTGCCCGCCGGGCTGCGGACCCGGCTGGGCGACGGCGGGCACGTGCTCTCGGCCGGGCAGGAGCAACTGGTCGCCTTCGCCCGGATCCTGGTGCGCGACCCGCACGTGGTGATCCTCGACGAGGCCACCGCCCGCCTCGACCCGGTCACCGAGGCGCGGGTGCAGCAGGCCACCGAGCGGTTGCTGCGCGACCGGATCGGCATCGTCATCGCCCACCGCCTCTCCTCCGTACGCCGCTGCGACGAGGTGGTGGTGATGGCCGACGGCGCGGTCGTCGAGGCAGGGCCGCTGGACTCCTCGGAACGCTTCGCCGAACTGCTCGCCACCAGCCACGCCACCGCGTACGCCCACGCGGCGCCGGGCGGTCGTTCCGGCGGGGTCGACCTGCTGACCGGCCCGTCGGATCCGTGGCCGACCACCGGCCCGGACGAGGCCCTCCCACCGGCGACGCCCCCGGTCGGCCCGCCGGCCGTTCCGTCGGCCGCGCCCACGGCCGCGCCGCCGGTCGGGGCGGTCCCCGCGACCCCGGCGGAGCTGGTCGGGTCGGCCGACGGCCGGGCGGGTCGGGGCGGGTCCGAAGCCCCCGGGGAGCCGGAGCCGACGTCCCCGCGGGGGCTGCGCGGACTGCGGGAGATCCTGCGGCTGTGCGTCAACGACGCGCGGTACGGGTTGGCCTCGCTGGCGTTGTTCCTGCTGGCCGTGCTCCTCGGGCTGGACGGGCCGGTGCTGCCGTGGCTCTGGGCGGACGTGGTCGACGGCACCGGCGACCCGTGGCAGCCGGCGCTCGGGATCGTCGTCGGCCTGCTGGTGACCCTGCCGGTGCCGTACCTCAACGGCCTGCGCTTCCCGCAGTGGTGGGTCCGGCAGATGCTGCGGATCAGCCTGCGCCTGGTGCACGGCCAGACCGGACCGCGCCGGGTCAGCCGGCACACGCCGGCGGAGGTGGTGGCCCAGGGCGGCGACACCGAGCGGGTGGTCCAGCTCGCCGACAACCTGATGGACCAGGGGCTCTCGCTGGTGCTCCTGGTCACGATGACCGTCGTCACCGGCAGCGTGGTGCCGGGGCTCTTCTTCGCGGGCACGATGCTCGTCTCCGGACTCGCCGCCACGCTGTTCGGCCCCCACCTGGAACGGTCGGCGCGGGCCACCGTCGCGGCGCGGGCCGCGTTCGCCACCGCGCTGGTCTCCTCTCTGTCGGCCGCCCGTACGGTCAAGCTCGCCGGGGCCACCCGCCCGGTGCTGGCCCACCTGGCCGACCTCGACGTGGTGCGCAGCGACCGGCAACGCCGGGAGATCTCCGTGCAGGTCTGGTCCCGCTCGACCCCGTCGCTGGTCAGCGGCCTGCTGCCGATCGGCGCGTGGGCGCTCTTCCTGGCCGGGCAGCTCTCGGCCGGCGCCACCCTGGTCGCGGTCGCCACCCTGGCCGCCGCCCGCTGGTTCGCGTGGACGACGGCCTCGCTGATCTCGCAGATCCCGTCGGCGCGGGTGTGGACCCGGCGGACGGTGGCGATGACCGGCGTGGAGGCGTACTCGGCGGCGGTGCCGGGGGTGGACCTCGGAGCGGGGACCGCCCCGGCGCCCGTCGTGCCGCCCCGGCACCCGCTGCGCCGGCTGGAGCTGACCGGCTTCGGCGTCCGGCACACCGACGGGACGGTGGCCGTACGCGACGTCGACCTGACGGTGGAACGCGGCCAGCTGGTGCTGGTCGTCGGCCCGGTCGGCTCGGGCAAGTCGTCGCTGCTGCGGGCGCTGGCCGGCATCGCCCCGCACACCGGGCGGCTGACCTGGAACGGCGACCCCGTCACCGAGCCGGAGCTGTTCCTGCGCCCCCACCAGGTGGGCTACGTCGGCCAGCTGCCCCGGGTGCTCTCCGGCACGGTGGCCGACAACATCACCCTCGGCCACCAGGTGGACGCCGCGGCGGCGGTGTCGACCGCCCAGCTCGACCACGACCTGGCGGCGGCCGGCGGCGGGCTCGGGCTGCTGATCGGGCACAAGGGCACCCGGCTCTCGGGCGGGCAGTTGCAGCGCCTCGCGCTGGCCCGGGCGCTCGCCCCCCGTACCGAGCTGCTGGTGGCCGACGACGTCTCCTCGGCGCTGGACGTCACCACCGAGCTGGCGCTGTGGCAGGCGCTACGCGAGCACGGCGTGACCGTGGTGGGTTCGACCTCGAAGCGCGCCGCGCTGGTCCGGGCCGACCACGTCGTGGTCCTCCAGTCCGGCACGGTCGCCGCCCAGGGCACCTGGCGCGACCTGGAACCCCACTGGTCCCACCTGGCCGGCTGACCCGACCCGGCAGGGGCCGGGGGTGGGGGTGGGTCAGGTGGCGCGGGCGTACTGGGCGGGCCAGGTGGGGGTGGCGCCGAGCTTGGCGGCGGCCCGGTGCGGCCAGTACGGGTCGCGCAGGAGCTCCCGCCCGAGCAGCACCAGGTCGGCGTCGCCGGACGCGACGATCTCCTCGGCCTGCTCCGGCTCGACGATCAGGCCGACCGCGCCGGTGGCCACGCCCGCCTCCCGGCGGACCCGGGCGGCCAGCGGCACCTGGTAGCCCGGGCCGACCGGGATCGTCGCGGTGGCCGACGCGCCGCCCGAGGAGCAGTCGACCAGGTCCACCCCGGCGGCGGCCAGTTCGCCGGCGAGCACCACGCTGTCCTCGGCCGTCCAGCCCGTCGGCTCCCAGTCGGTGGCCGAGATGCGGGTCAGCACGGGCACGTCCTCGCCGACCGCCGCACGGACCGCCCGCGCCACCTCCAGGGTGAGCCGCATCCGGCCGGAGCGGTCCCCGCCCCAGCCGTCGTCGCGGTGGTTCGTCAGCGGGGAGAGGAACTCGTGCAACAGGTAGCCGTGCGCGGCGTGGATCTCCACGGCCGCGAACCCGGCGTCGACCGCCCGGCCGGCCCCCGCCGCGAACGCCTCGACGACGCCGGCGATGCCCGCCTCGTCCAGCGCGGTCGGCACCCGGTAGTCGGGCACGAACGGCGCGGACCCCGGGCCGACCGGGGTCCAGCCGCCCTCGGCGTCGGGCACCCCGCCCCGCCGGGACGCCCACGGGTGGTACGTCGAGGCCTTGAACCCGGCGTGCGCGAGCTGCACGACCGGCACCGCGCCGTGCGCGGCGACGAAGGCGGTCACCGGCCGCCAGGCGTCGACGTGCGCCCCGGACCAGAGCCCGGTGTCCTGCGGGCTGATCCGCCCCTCGGGCAGCACGGCGGTGGCCTCGGTCATCACCAGGCCCGCGCCGCCGACCGCCCGGGCGCCCAGGTGCACCAGGTGCCAGTCGGTGGGCAGGCCGTCCGGGCCGGCGGTGTACTGGCACATCGGCGCCAGGGCGATCCGGTTGGGCAGGGTCACGCTGCGCAGGGTCAGCGGGGTGAACAGGACACTCATGCGGTCATCCTCTCGGACGCGGGGAGGACCCCGGGGCGGGGTCCTCCCCGACTCGTCGGGTCGCGCCGGGGGCTCAGGCCGGGACGGGGCTCAGCTCCTCCGCGCGGCGCGGGCCGTCGCCGTCGGCGTCCGCCGGGGCGAGCGGCGAGCGCCGGCCCGCCGAGTCGTACGCGGCCCGGTCCAGGGTGCCCTCGCGGGCGGCGACGATCGTCGGCACCAGCGCCTGTCCGGCGACGTTGGTGGCGGTGCGGATCATGTCCAGGATCGGGTCGATCGCCAGCAGCAGACCGGCGCCGGCAAGCGGCAGGCCCAGCGTGCTCAGCGTCAGGGTGAGCATCACGATCGCGCCGGTCAGACCGGCGGTGGCCGCCGAGCCGACCACCGAGACGAAGGCGATCAGCAGGTAGTCGGTGACGCCGAGGTCCACCCCGAAGACCTGGGCGACGAAGATCGCGGCCAGCGCCGGGTAGATCGCCGCGCAGCCGTCCATCTTCGTGGTGGCGCCGAACGGCACCGCGAAGGAGGCGTACTCGCGGGGGACGCCGAGGCGCTCGACCGAGCGCTGGGTCACCGGCATCGTGCCCACCGAGGAGCGGGAGACGAAGGCCAGCTCGATCGCGGGCCAGGCGCCGGCGAAGAAGCGCAGCGGGTTGAGTCGGCCGGCGCCCACCAGCAGCAGCGGGTAGACCACGAAGAGCACGATCGCGCAGCCGACGTAGACGGCGGTGGTGAACTTGGCGAGCGGGGCCACCAGGTCCCAGCCGTACGAGGCGACGGCGTTGCCGATCAGGCCGAGCGTGCCGATCGGGGCGAGCCGGATGACCCACCACAGGGCCTTCTGGACGATCTCCAGCAGCGCGCGGTTGATCGCCACGAACGGCTCCGCGGGCTCGCCGGCCAGCAGCGCCGCCGCGCCGACGACGAGGGCCAGGAAGACGATCTGGAGCACGTTGCCGTCGACGAACGCGCCGACCGGGTTGGTCGGCACGATGCCGGTGAGGAAGTCGGTCCACGAGCCGGTCCTCGTGGGCGCGGTGGCGCCGGCGGTGTCGAGGGTGACGCCGCGGCCCGGGTCGGTGAGCAGGCCGAGGCCGATGCCGACGCCCACCGCGATCAGCGCGGTGACGCCGAACCAGAGCAGGGTCTTCAGGGCCAGCCGGGCGGCGTTGGCCACCCCGCGCAGGCTGACCACGCTGACCACGATGGCGGTGAAGACCAGCGGCGGTACGGCCAGCTTGAGCAGCTGGACGAAGAGGCCGCCGACGGTGTCGAGGGTGCTGGTGAGCCAGCTCAGGTCGTTGGCGCGGGCGAGGAAGCCGAGCGCCACGCCGAGGACGAGGCCGAGCAGGATCTGCACGGAGAAGGGGATCTTGCGCAGGGCGGAAGCCATGTGGGTGTGTCCCAGGGTCTGGAGGTCGGAACGGGGCAGCGTCAGGAGAGCGGCTGCGCCGGACAGACGCCGCTGGCCTGCAGTCGGAGGTCGACATACAGGCGCACGGTCAGGTGCCAGACGTTGGTCATCGCCGCCGAGGATAACGCCGGCCGTCGATGCTGCGGAAGGAGTCCCCGCGGTGACGCTCCTTACAGCAGGTGCACGAACGGACCGATGCCCCATCTCCGGCGTCCCGACGTGCCCCGGCTCACCGGCGGAGGGCGACGACGGTCGCGGCGGCCGTGCCCCACAGGACGGCCACCAGCAGCAGCAGCCGCTCCAGGACGGCGATCAGGCCGCCGCGCCCCACGAAGAGCATGGCCACGGCGGTCGCGCCCGCCAGCGGCAGGGCCGCCGCCAGGGCCACCGCGGCCAGCCGGCGCAGCGCCGGCGGCGCGGCCCGGGTGAGCACGACCGCCAGCATCGCGAGGACCACCGCGGCCACCGCGAGGATGCTCGCCGCGCCGTGCACCAGGTCCGCCGTGGTCGCCCGCTCGAACGGCGGCAGCGGGCAGCCGGCGCTGCACGTCACCGCCCCGGAGACCAGCGCGAAGACGCTCCCGGCCGCGAGCAGCCCGGCCGCCGCCCGCAGCACCGGGGGCAGCGCCGCCGCGAGCAGCAGCAGCCCGGCCGCCAGGGCGAAGACCCCGATCCGGTACGCCGGGGCGTACGCGCTGTCGGTGACGCCCGCCTCGCTGACGTACCCGGTCAGGCCCGGTCCCGGACCGGCGACCACGGCGACGGTCACCGCGACCGCGCCCGCGACGACGCAGGCGGCGGAGGCCGACGCGGCGGCGGCCCGGGGCGGGGCGGTTCGCGGGTCGGCCGGGCGCGGCTCAGCCACGCCCGTGCGGCGTGGTCCAGCCGGAGGTGTCGGGGCCGAGCGGGACGATCCCCGTCGGGTTGATCGCCGCGTGGGTGCCGTAGTAGTGCCGCTTGATGTGGTCGAAGTCGACCGTCTCGCCGAAGCCCGGCGTCTGGAACAGGTCCCGCGCGTACGCCCAGAGCACCGGCAGTTCGGTGAGCTTCTGCCGGTTGCACTTGAAGTGCCCGTGGTATGCCACGTCGAAGCGGACCAGGGTGGTGAAGAGCCGCACGTCGGCCTCGGTGATCGCGTCGCCCATCAGGTAGCGCCGGCCCGCCAACTGCTCGGAGATCGCGTCGAGCCGGGCGAACAGCGCCGTGAACGCCTCGTCGTACGCGGCCTGCGAGGTGGCGAAGCCGCACCGGTAGACCCCGTTGTTGACGTCCCGGTGGATCTCCGCCATCAGCGCGTCGATCTCCGGGCGGAGCTCGACCGGGTAGAGGTCCGGCGCCCCCGGCCCGTGCAGGCCCCGCCACTCGGTGGACAGGTCCAGGGTGAGCTGCGGATAGTCGTTCGTGACCACCCGGCCGGTGCGCGTGTCGACAAGCGCCGGCACCGTGACCCGCCCGGTGTAGTCGGGGTCGGTGGCCAGGTACGCCTCGGAGAGGAAGCCGATGCCGAGCACCGGGTCGAACCCGTCCGGGTCGAGGGCGAACCGCCAGCCCCGCTCGTCGCGGATCGGGTCGACCGTGCCGAGGGAGATCGCGTCCGCCAGGCCGAGCAGGCCGCGCACGATCCGGGCCCGGTGCGCCCACGGGCAGGCCCGGCACCAGATCAGCCGGTATCGGCCCGACTCCAGCGGCCACCGGCCCTGTGCGTCCGGCCCGCCGCCGGGCGGGGAGTCGGAGTCCGGGGTGACCCGACCGGTGAACCGGTTGGGCTGGCGGACGAACTCGCCGCCGCCACTGGTCTCTGCGCTGAACTGGGCCCGGGCCATGCCGCCAACCTATCCGCTGCGCGCGCGGATATCCTGGCGGCCGGGCGTCCCCGCGACCCGGAACCGCCCGCCCCCCGCCCCTTCCCACCCCCCGAAGGATCGCGCTGATGACCGTGGCATACCTGGTGGCCGGTGTCCGCACCCCGATCGGCCGCTACGCCGGCGCCCTCGCCGGCGTCCGCCCCGACGACCTGGCCGCGCACGTGATCCGCGAGCTGGTCGCCCGACACCCGTCGGTGGACTGGGCGCGGGTGGACGACGTGATCCTGGGCTGCGCCAACCAGGCCGGCGAGGACAACCGCAACGTGGCCCGGATGGCGGCGCTGCTCGGCGGGCTGCCCGAGGAGGTGCCCGGCAGCACGGTCAACCGGCTCTGCGGCTCCGGCCTGGACGCCCTCGCCACCGCGGCCCGCTCCGTCGTGGCCGGCGAGGCGGACCTCGTGGTGGCCGGCGGGGTGGAGAGCATGAGCCGCGCCCCGTTCGTGCTGCCGAAGGCGACCACCCCGTTCTCCCGCACCGCCGAGGTCTACGACACCACCATCGGCTGGCGGCTGGTCAACCCGCTGATGAAGAAGCACTGGGGCATCGACTCCATGCCGGAGACGGCGGAGAACGTCGCCGCCGCCTACGGCGTCGGCCGCGCCGAGCAGGACGAGTTCGCGTACCGGTCGCAGCAGCGGGCCGCGAAGGCGCAGGCCGACGGCCGGTTCGCCGAGGAGATCGTGGGAGTGACCGTGCCGGCGGGGCGGCGCGAGACCAGGCTCGTCGAGGTCGACGAGCACCCCCGGGAGACCTCGCTGGAGAAGCTCGCCGCGCTGCCCACCCCGTTCCGCGAGGGCGGCACGGTGACCGCCGGCAACTCGTCGGGCGTCAACGACGGCGCGGTGGCGCTGCTGGTCGCCTCCGAGGCCGCCGTGGCCCGCTACGGCCTCACCCCGCTGGCCCGGGTCGCCGGCGCCGCCGCGGCCGGCGTACCGCCGCGGGTGATGGGCGTCGGGCCGGTGCCGGCCACCCGGAAGCTGCTCGACCGCCTCGGCCTCGGACTCGACGCGGTCGACGTGATCGAGTTGAACGAGGCGTTCGCCGCGCAGTCCGTCGCGGTGCTGCGCGAGCTGGGCCTGCCGACCGACGCCGAGCACGTCAACCCGAACGGCGGGGCCATCGCGCTCGGGCACCCGCTCGGCGCCAGCGGCGCCCGGCTGGCGCTGACGGCCGCGCTGGAACTGCGCCGCCGGGGCGGCCGGCGGGCGCTGGCCACCATGTGCGTCGGCGTGGGGCAGGGCATCTCGCTGCTGCTGGAGTCCGCCGGCTGACCCGGGGTCGGCCAGGGCCGCCGCCGCCGCTGCCCGCCCGGTCCGGGGGGCTCCGCTGCCGTGGGCGACGGAGGCTCGTCACCGGCGGGGGCGGAGCCGTGACGGCGGGCAAGCAGGGCCGTGACGGACATCCGACGGGCCGACGAAGTGGGTCATGGGACCTCCCGGAGCCGGCAGTACGCGGCCTAGAGTGGTGAGCACCACACGACCCGCGGGTCGGCCGGTGCCTCGCGTACCCCCACGTGACCGCGGCACCGGCTCCCTCCCGCACCGCGGCGACGACCATGAGGTGCAGCAGTGCAGATGCCGGACGGACTTCCCGCCGAGATCGACCTCACCCGCCCGAGCGCGGCCCGGGTGTACGACTACTTCCTCGGCGGGGCGCACAACTTCGAGATCGACCGGCAGCTCGCCGAGCAGATCGCCGCCATGACGCCCAACCTGGCGGCGACCATGCGCGCCGGCCGCGAGTTCCTGCGTCGGGCCGTACGCACGCTGCTCGACGCCGGCATCGACCAGTTCCTCGACATCGGCTCCGGCATTCCCACCGTGGGCAACGTGCACGAGGTCGCCCAGACGGCCAATCCGAAGGCCCGGGTGGTCTACGTCGACATCGACCCGGTCGCGGTGGCGCACAGCCGGGAGCTGCTCGCCGGCGACGAGCTGACCGGGGTGATCCACGGCGACCTGCGGGAGCCGGAGCGGATCCTGGCCGCCGCCCGTGACCTGGGGCTGCTCGACTTCAGCCGGCCGCTGGGCATCCTGCTCGCCGGGGTGGTGCACTTCGTCCGGGACGCCGACCGCCCCGGCGAGATCCTGGCCACCCTCCGGGCCGCCGCGGCCCCGGGCAGCCACCTGGTCGTCTCACACTCCACGTTCGAGGACCAGCCGCAGGAGATGCTCGACGCGCAGCGCCTCTCGGCGCGTACCGACACCGAGATCACGTTGCG
The DNA here is from genome assembly GCF_057197825.1 of Micromonospora sp. USAFONa4. Lineage (NCBI taxonomy): Bacteria > Bacillati > Actinomycetota > Actinomycetes > Micromonosporales > Micromonosporaceae > Micromonospora > Micromonospora sp. USAFONa4. The sequence goes on from NZ_CM170072.1 coordinate 5,027,079, forward strand.
CTCCCGGGCCGAGGTGACGAGCTTCTTCGGCGACTGGACGCTCCTGGAGCCGGGTGTGGTGCACATGCCGCTGTGGCGCCCCGACTCGCCCTCCGACGTCGACGAGCACCCGGAGCGGTTCGGCGCCTTCGGCGGCGTCGCCCGGTACGACCAGCCCACCGCCTGAGCCCATGGCCGCCGTCCCGGAGCCCGGCGGCGACGACCTCAGCCGGTCGGGCGCCCAGTGGTACGCGGCCGAGTGGGCCAGGGCGGTGCGCCGGCTCGGTTTCGTGCCGCTCAGCGCGGCGGAGACCGAGCGCCTGCTGCACCTGCACACGGTCCGGCTGGCCCAGGCCCTGCTCGCCGAGCCCTTCTCGCCCCTGCCGGCCGAGGAGGTGGGGCGCGCGCTGGTCGAGGAGCACCTGACCGAGCCCCGGGTGCTCGACTGGTCGGTGCGGGCCCTCGGCGACCGGTTCGCCGCCCGGGTGGTGCCGGGCCGGGCCCACCGGGACGGGACGGCGCAACGGGTCGCGGCGTTGCAGGGCGGACTCGCCGCCGGCTTCGGCCGCGCCCTGCGCGACCGCACCTTCGCGCAGCAGGAGCGGATCGCCCGCTCGGCGTGGCAGGCCCGCGACGACGTGGAGCAGGCCCTGCGCGACAGCGAGGCCCGGTTCCGGGCCGTCTTCGTGGGGGCGGCCACGGGGATCGGCATCGCCGGTGTCGACGGCCAGATCATCGACGTCAACCAGGCGTTCGCGGACATGCTCGGCTACTCCATCGAGGAGCTGCGCGAGACCAACGTGGCCGCGCTGTTCCACCCCGACGACGCGGCCGGGATGTGGGAGCTCTACCAGGAGCTGATCGAGGGCAAGCAGGACCGGGCCCGGGTGGAGAAGCGCTACTACCGCAAGGACGGCAGCGTGGTCTGGACGGACCTGTCCGTCTCGCTGATCCGCCACGACGACGGCCGGCCCCGGTTCACCGTCGCGATGATCGAGGACATCACCGAGCGGCACGAACTCCAGCAGCGGCTGCGCTTCCAGGCGCTGCACGACCCGCTCACCGGCCTGCCCAACCGGACGCTGTTCTTCGAGACGCTGGGCCGGGTCTTCGACGTCGCCGACGCGGCCCGACGGGTCGGGGTCTGCTTCCTCGACCTGGACGGCTTCAAGGCGATCAACGACAGCCTCGGCCACGACCTCGGCGACCGGCTGCTCGTGGTGATCGCCAAGCGGCTGGCCGACTGCGTCGCGGGCCGCGGCCACCTCGTCGCCCGGATGGGCGGGGACGAGTTCGTCATCCTGGTCGACGACGGCGCCGGGATCGACGACGCGGTGGGTGTCGCCGAGCTGGCCCTGGCGGCGGTCTCCGCCCCGGTCCGCATCGGCGAGCAGCAGCTCGCGGTGTCGGCGAGCGTCGGGATCGTCGAGTGCCCGGTCGGCGGGACGAGCGCCTCGGAGCTGATGAAGGCCGCCGACACCACGCTCTACTGGGCGAAGGCGGAGGGCCGGGGCCGGTGGGCGGTCTACGACCCGGAGCGCGGCGCCCGGGACATCGCCCGCTCCGCCCTGGCCGCTGGGCTGCCGGCCGCGCTGGACCGGGGCGAGTTCGTCGTGCACTACCAGCCGATCGTGTCCCTGGTCGAGGGCTCGATGCTGGCCGTGGAGGCGCTGGTCCGGTGGCAGCACCCGGAGCTGGGGCTGATCGGGCCGGACCGGTTCATCGGGCTCGCCGAGGAGACCGGCCTGATCGTCCGGCTCGGCGAGTGGGTGCTGCGGCAGGCCTGCCGGGACGCGGAGGCGTGGCGGCGCGAGTTCCCCCGGGCGCAGCTGGTGGTCAGCGTCAACCTGGCCGCGCGGCAGGCCGACGACCCGGGGATCGTGGACACCGTGGCCGACGCGCTGGCCTCCACCGGGCTGCCGGCGGATCTGCTGCAACTGGAGCTGACGGAGAGCGCGGTGATGGGCACCGCCGGGGAGCCGCTGCGGTCGCTGCACCGGCTGGCCGCCCTCGGCGTACGGATGGCGATCGACGACTTCGGCACCGGCTACTCCAACCTGGCGTACCTGCGCCGGCTGCCCATCCACTGCCTCAAGCTGGCCGGGCCGTTCGTCGAGGGCATCCGGGGTGAGGACGTCGAGGCGGTGCCCGACCACCGGGACGAACGGATCGTGGACGCGCTGGTGCGGCTGGCGCACGCCCTGGAGCTGTGGGTGACAGCCGAGGCGGTGGAGACCGGGGTGCAGGCCGAGCGGCTGCGCGCGCTGCGCTGCGACACCGGGCAGGGCCGGTTCTTCGGCCCGCCCGCACCGGCGGCGGAGATCACCGCCCGGCTACGCGACGACGACCGGGGAGCGACGGCATGAGCCTGACGGACAGCGAGGCGGCGGTCGCCGTACTCGCCGGGTTGGCGATCCTCGCCGGGCTCGCCGGGGTGGTGGTGCCCGGCCTGCCGGCGCTGCCGCTGTGCTGGGGCGGGGTGCTGGTCTGGGCGATCTTCGGCGGCGCCGGGCCCGGCCGCTGGGCGGTGCTCGCCGCCGCGACCGTGGTCGCCGCGGGCGGCACCGTCGTCAAGTACGCCTGGCCGGGGCGGAACCTGAAACGCACCGGGGTGCCCACGTCGTCGCTGCTCGCCGGTGGCCTGCTGGGCCTGGTCGGCTTCTTCGTGGTCCCGGTGATCGGGCTGGTGCTCGGCTTCGTCGGCGGGGTGTGGGCGGCGGAGCGGCTGCGGCTGGGCGACTCCCGGCTGGCCTGGCCGGCGACGAAGCAGGCGGTCGCGGCGGCCGGCCTGTCCATGCTTGTCGAGTTCCTCGCCGGTCTGCTCGTCGCCGCGCTCTGGGTCGCCGGGCTGCTGCTCACCTGAGCAGACGCGGGCGGCCGCGCCGGATCGGACCGGTGCGGTGCGTGCCGCTTGCTCCGACGGAATCGGTGCGGTGCGGTGCGGACCGGGCCTGTGCGGGCCGGGCCGGTCGCTCGGTTCGAGCCGATGCGGGTGCGGTGCGGGCGGCGCGGGGCGGGCGTCGGGTACGGCGCAGCGCCGTACGGTGAGAGAGAGGTGACGTGCCCCGCGCCGCCGCGTGCCGGGCGGTCCGAGCGCCCGGCGGTGGCCCGTCGCGATCGGGCCTGGTCACGGGCTCAAGCATGCGGTCCACGAGCCGGCACGGCAACGCAATTTGCCCGGCTCGGCCGGCCTGCGGACCCGCGGCGCCGGGCCTGCCGACCTGCGGCGCCGGGCCTGCCGACCTGCGGCGCCGGGCCTGCCGACCCGCGGCGCCGGGCGTGCCGGCCAGGGCCGCCGTGTGCCGTCTGGCCACTGTCGAGCTGCCCCACCGCACGGGGCAGCTCGACAGGGACCGGTCGGGCAGGAGCCGGTCGGACAAGGGCCGGCAGCAAGGGCGGACGGACAGGGGTGGGCCGGCATGGGCCGGCTGACAGGGGGCGGCCGCCAGCGGTGGCGGGCAGGGGTGGGACCGGGCGGGCAGGGCGACGGCGGCTGCCAGGTCAGGCGGCTGCGCTGCGAGGCGGGCCCGGGTGCGTTCCGGGGCGGTTGCCGCGATGCCGGGCGGGGCATTGACGGTCCACCGGTTCAGCCAGTAGACCTTGGTGATGGAGGCCCGCCGATGAGGAAAGCTCCGCTCACGTTGGAACAACTGCGGGTCGCCGTCGCAGAGAATGAGATCGACACCGTGGTGCTGGCCCTGGTCGACATGCAGGGCCGGTTGCAGGGCAAGCGGTTCCACGCGCCCTACTTCCTCGACCAGGTGGCCGCGCACGGCAGCGAGGGCTGCAACTACCTGCTCGCTGTCGACGTCGACATGAACACGGTCGACGGGTACGCGATGTCGAGCTGGGAACGCGGCTACGGCGACTTCGCCATGGTGCCGGACTTCGACACGCTGCGGCGGGTGCCCTGGCAGCCGGGCAGCGCGCTGCTCCTGGCCGACCTGGCCTGGCTGGACGGGTCCCCGGTGGTCGCCTCGCCCCGGCAGATCCTGCGCCGGCAGCTCGACCGGCTGGCCGCGCACGGGCTGACCGCGTACGCCGGCACCGAGCTGGAGTTCGTGCTGTTCCGCGACTCGTACGAGGAAGCCTGGCAGCGCGGCTACCGGGACCTGACCCCGGCCAACCAGTACAACGTGGACTACTCCCTGCTCGGCACCGCGCGGGTGGAGCCGCTGCTGCGCCGCATCCGGCGGGAGATGGCCGGGGCGGGGCTCACCCCGGAGAGCGCGAAGGGGGAGTGCAACCTCGGCCAGCACGAGATCGCCTTCCGCTACGACGAGGCGGTGGCCTGCGCCGACCACCACGTGATCTACAAGAACGGGGCGAAGGAGATCGCCGCCCAGGAGGGCTTGTCGATCACCTTCATGGCCAAGCCGAACGCGCGCGAGGGCAACTCCTGCCACATCCACTTCTCGCTGCGCGACGCCGACGGCCGCTCGGCGATGCTCGGCGACGGGCCGGCGCACCTGTCGACGACCGGGCAGCGGGTGCTGGCCGGGCTGCTGGCCACGATGCGCGAGTTCAGCCTCCTGTTCGCCCCGAACATCAACTCGTACAAGCGCTACCAGCCGGGGTCGTTCGCCCCCACCGCGCTGCGCTGGGGCACGGACAACCGCACCTGCGCGCTGCGGCTGGTCGGGCACGGCCAGGGCATGCGGGTCGAGAACCGGGTGCCGGGGGCGGACGTGAACCCGTACCTGGCGATCGCGGCCCTCGTCGCCGGCGCGGTGCACGGCATCGAGCGCGAGCTGGAACTGGGCGAGGAGTGCACCGGCAACGCGTACGACGATCCGGCCGCCGAACGCGTCCCCGGCACGCTCCGCGACGCCCTGGCCCTGTGGGAGGGCTCGACGGTGGCCACCGAGGCGTTCGGTGACGAGGTGACGGCCCACTACGCCAACCAGGCGCGCATCGAGCTGACGGCCTTCGACGCCGCCGTGACGGACTGGGAGCTGATCCGTGGCTTCGAACGCCTCTGACCGCCCGGCCAATCGCCTGTCGATCGTTCTGGTGGGCGGTCGAGGAGGATTTGCGGCTTTTGTGGGGCACCACAACTGCATGATCGACGCCGCGGAGGGGCGGGGCGGCCGGAGGAAGAGGGGAGGGGTCGGGGTTGAGTGAGGTGGTGGATCCGGCTTCCGGGGAGGTCGTGGGGGTCGTGCCCGGCACGCCGGTCGGGGAGGTCGACGCGGCGATCGCGCGGGCGGACGCGGCCTTCCGGCGCTGGCGGGCGGTGGCGCCGGGGGAGCGGGCGCGGGTGTTGCGGCGGTTCGCGGCGGTGGTCGACGCGCACCTGGAGGAGCTGGCGCGGCTGGAGGTGCGCAACTCCGGGCACACCATCGGCAACGCGCGGTGGGAGGCGGGCAACGTCCGCGACGTCCTCGACTACTACGCGGGCGCGCCCGAGCGGCTGACCGGGCGGCAGATCCCGGTGCCGGGCGGGCTGGACGTGACGTTCCACGAGCCGCTCGGCGTGGTCGGGGTGATCGTGCCGTGGAACTTCCCGATGCCCATCGCCGCCTGGGGCTTCGCGCCGGCGCTCGCGGCCGGCAACACCGTGGTGCTCAAGCCCGCCGAACTGACCCCGCTGACGGCGCTGCGCCTGGCGGAGCTGGCGCGCGAGGCGGGCGTGCCCGACGACGTGTTCACCGTGCTGCCGGGCACCGGGTCCGTGGTGGGGGAGCGGTTCGTCACCCACCCCGCCGTCCGCAAGGTCTGCTTCACCGGTTCCACGGAGGTGGGCACCCGGATCATGGCCGGCTGCGCCGCGCAGGTGAAGCGGCTGACCCTGGAGCTGGGCGGCAAGAGCGCCAACCTCGTCTTCGCCGACGCGGACCTGGAGCGGGCGGCGGCCACCGCCCCGTACGCCGTCTTCGACAACGCCGGCCAGGACTGCTGCGCCCGGTCGCGGATCCTGGTCCAGCGGCCGGTGTACGACCGGTTCCTGGAGCTGCTCGAACCGGCGGTACGCGCGCTGCGGGTGGAGGACCCGTCCCGGGAAACCGCCGAGATGGGCCCGTTGATCTCCGCCGCCCAGCGGGACCGGGTGGCCGGGTACGTCGACGGGGCGAAGGTCGCCTTCACCGGCTCCCGCCCCGACGGGCCAGGCTTCTGGTACGCCCCGACGGTGCTGCTCGCCGACTCGACGGCGGACCGGCACTGGCGCGAGGAGATCTTCGGCCCGGTCGTCTCGGTGCTCCCGTTCGACGACGAGGCCGACGCGATCTGCCTCGCCAACGACACCGAGTACGGGCTGTCCGGCTCGGTCTGGACCCGGGACGTGGGCCGGGCGGTGCGGGTGGCGCGGGCCGTGGAGGCGGGCAACCTCAGCGTCAACTCGCACTCCTCGGTGCGCTACTGGACGCCGTTCGGCGGGATGAAGCGCTCCGGGCTGGGCCGCGAGCTGGGCCCCGACGCGCTGCACGCCTTCACGGACGTCAAGAACGTGTTCATCGCGACGGAGGAGTGATCAGGTGCGGGGTCGACTTGAGGACCGGGTGGCCGTGGTCACCGGGGCGGGCAGCGGGATCGGGCTGGCCACCGTGCGGCGGTTCGCCGCCGAGGGGGCCCGGGTGGTCTGCGTGGACGTCGACGCGGAGGCGGGTGGGCGGGCGGCCGAGGAGGTCGGCGGCGAGTTCGTCGCCACGGACGTCGCCGACGAGGCGGCCGTACGGGACCTCTTCGAGGGGGTGGCCGAGCGGCACGGGCGCATCGACGTGGCGTTCAACAACGCCGGCATCTCCCCGCCGGAGGACGACTCCATCCTGAGCACCGGGCTGGACGCCTGGGAGCGCGTGTTGCGGGTCAACACCACGAGCGTCTACCTCTGCTGCAAGCACGTCATTCCGCACATGCGCCGGCAGGGCAAGGGCTCGATCGTCAACACCGCGTCGTTCGTGGCCCTGATGGGGGCGGCCACCTCGCAGATCGCGTACACGGCGAGCAAGGGCGGGGTGCTGGCGATGACCAGGGAGCTGGGCGTGCAGTTCGCCCGGGAGGGCATCCGCGTCAACGCGCTCTGCCCCGGCCCGGTCGCCACCCCGCTGCTGCTGGAGCTCTTCGCCGCCGACCCGGAGCGGGCCGCCCGCCGGCTGGTGCACGTGCCGATGGGGCGGTTCGGCGAGCCGGAGGAGATCGCCGCCGCGGTGGCGTTCCTGGCCAGCGACGACTCGTCCTTCATGACCGCCGCGCAGTTCGTCGTGGACGGCGGCATCACCGGCGCGTACGTCACCCCGCTGTGAGCCGGCCACTGATCGGGATCACCGCGTACGCCGAGCCGGTCGGCTGGGGGGTGTGGCGGGACGTGCCGGCGGTGCTGCTGCCCGAGGCGTACGTCCGGGCGGTCACCGCGGCCGGGGGCCGGGCGGTGGTGCTGCCCCCGGACGACCGCGACGCGGACGTGCTGCGGGTGCTCGACGGGCTGGTCCTGGCTGGCGGCGCGGACGTCGATCCGGCCCGGTACGGCCAGCCGCCGGCGCCCCGCACGGAGAGCCGGCCCGGCCGCGACGCGGGCGAGTTGGCCCTGCTCACCGCGGCGCTCGACACCGACCTGCCGGTGCTCGGGGTCTGCCGGGGGATGCAACTGCTCGCCGTCGCCGCCGGTGGGGCGCTGCACCAGCACCTGCCGGACCTGGTGGGGCACGACCTGCACCGCCCCGCCCCCGGCGTCTACGGCGGGCACGGCGTGCGGTTCGCCCCGGGCAGCCTGGCCGCGACGGTGATGGCCGGGGTGGACCGGGTCAACTCCTACCATCACCAGGCGGTGGCCGACCCGGGCCGGCTGGCGGTGACCGGCTGGTCCGACGACGGGGTGGTCGAGGCGGTCGAGGATCCGCACCGGCCCTTCCTGCTGGGCGTGCAGTGGCACCCGGAGAACGAGCCCGACCCGCGACCGATCGCCGCGCTGGTCCGGGCCGCCCGGGAAGGCCGGGTCGGCCCGGCGCGCCGGTGACGCACCCCCCGCCACCGTCGCTGCGGGCGGGTGGGGTGTCGCACATCACAGCCGCCTCCCGGGGTGGTGCCCACCCGGGGCCGTATCGTCCCGTGCACGGGACTGAAATGCGGCGCTGGTCCAGATTCGGGTGACCAGCCGTCCTGTGTGGACCCGGCCCCGCGACGGCGCGTCCGGGGGATGGCGGCCCGGTGCGGCGGACATGAACAGCGCACGACGGGCGGTATGCGTTACGTTGCTCGTCCGTCGGGGTACCAAGCGGGGCAGGGCCGGTCGGATCACCGGACCGAGGCGGTGACGGCCGGAGCGGGAGGAACTATGAGCTCGGCCCAGGGGGGCGTGGACGAGGGTTGCCCGTCCGAGGTGGGCCAGCAGGTTGATCTTCCCCCGTTGCTGGCCGCCGCCTTCGTCGGCGGCGGCGAGATGGGCGGGTTGATGGGCCGCTTCGACTGGTCCGCCCACCCGCTCGGCACCCCCGACCGGTGGCCGCCGGCGCTCTGCTCGGCGATCGGCCTCATGCTCGCCTCCAGCGCGCAGATCGTCATGTTCTGGGGCGAGGACGAACTCGCCTTCTACAACGACGCCTACCGCCCCACGATCGGCGGCAAGCACCCGGACGTGCTGGGCCAGCCGGCCCGCGAGCACTGGGCGGAGACCTGGAGCGTGCTCGGGCCGCTGCTGGAGGGTGTCCGGCGGGACGGCCGGTCGTACCGCGCGCAGGACCACCCCTTCCCGCTCGACCGGCGCGGGTTCCTGGAGGAGACGTACTTCGACGTCTCCTACGACCCGATCCTGGCCGCCGACGGCACCGTCGCCGGTGTCTTCTGCATCGTCAACGAGACCACGGGCCGGGTGGTCGGGGAGCGCCGGCTGCGGCTGCTGGCCGAGCTGGGCACCGACCTGGCCGAGGTGGACAGCCGGCCCGAGCTGGGCCGGGTCGCGGCGGCGGTGCTCGACCGGCACCGGCCGGACGTGCCGTTCTCGCTGGTGTACCTGCCCGACGAGGCCGGCAACCTGGTCCTGACCGGGTGCGGCGGCGTCGGCCCACGGGCGGTCGCCACGCCCCTGCCGACGCGGCTCGCCGAGGTCACCGCCGCCGGCACCGCCGCCACCGTCGCCGTCACGGACCTGCTCACCGAGGCTCCGGCCGACGCGACCGGCGAGGCGCTGGTGCTGCCCGTCACGGCCGGGAACGAGACCGTGGGCGCGCTGGCCGTCGGCGTCGCCCGCCGACAGCCGCTCACCGACGAGTACCGGGACTTCTTCGACCTGGTCGCCGCGCAGCTCTCGCGGGCCGTCGGGCGGCAGCAGGCGTACGAGCAGGAACGCACCCGCGCCGCCGAGCTGGCCGCCCTGGACCGGGCCAAGACCAACTTCTTTGCCAACGTCAGCCACGAGTTCCGCACCCCGCTGACCCTGGTGCTCGGCCCGCTGGAGGACCTGCTGGCCGACCCGGCGCTGCCGGAGGCGTACACCGAACGGCTCACCACCATGCACCGCAACGCGCTGCGGCTGCTCAAGCTGGTCAACACGGTGCTCGACTTCTCCCGGCTGGAGTCCGGGCGGCTGGCCGCCCGCTACCAGCCCACCGACCTCGCCGACTACACCGCCCGCCTGGCCAGCACGTTCCGGTCGGCCACCCAGCGGACCGGGCTGCGCCTGGTCGTGGACTGCCCGCCGCTGCCGGCGCCGGTCTTCGTGGACCGGGACATGTGGGAGAAGGTCGTCCTCAACCTGGTCTCGAACGCGGTGAAGTTCACCTTCGACGGCGAGATCCGGGTGCGGATCCGCGCCGCCGACGGGGCCGCCCGGCTGGAGGTCACCGACACCGGCGTCGGCATCGTGCCGGAGGAACTGCCGCAGATATTCGAGCGCTTCCACCGGGTGCCCGGGGTGCGTTCGCGCAGCCACGAGGGCACCGGGATCGGCCTGGCACTGGTCCGCGAGCTGGTCGAGATGCACGGCGGCGAGGTGGCCGTGCGCAGCCGCGTCGACGAGGGCAGCACGTTCACCGTGACCGTTCCGTTCGGCGCCGGGCACCTGCCGGTCGAGCGGGTCGTCGACGCCGGCCCGCCGGCGCAGGTCGAGCTGGCGCAGGCCGACCTCTACGTCGCGGAGACGGCGCTCTGGACCGGCGCCGCCGGGTCGGCCGACGATGCCGGCTCGGCCCGGGGGACAGGCGCCGCCGGCCGGATCCTGGTCGCCGACGACAACGCCGACCTGCGCGAGCACGTCACCCGGCTGCTCTCCCCGTCCTGGGAGGTGGTCGCGGTCACCGACGGCGTGGAGGCGCTGCGGCACGCCGTCGACGGCTCGTTCGACCTGGTGCTGACCGACGTGATGATGCCCCGGCTCGACGGGTTCGGGCTGGTCGCCGCGCTGCGCGCGGATCCGCGTACCCGGCACCTGCCGATCGTGCTGCTCTCCGCCCGGGCCGGCTCCGCCGAGGAGGTCGCCGGGCTCGCGGTCGGCGCCGACGACTACCTCACCAAGCCCTTCTCCGGCCAGGAGCTGACCGCCCGGGTACGGGCCAACGTCGAGCTGGGCCAGCTCCGCGGCCAGATCATCCGGGGGCTGCGGGCCCTGGCCGACGCGGCGGTCGCGGTCAACACCGCCCGCTCCACGGCCGACGTGCTCCAGGTCGCCGCGCGGCACGCCCTGAGCCTCGCCGAGGCCGCCCGGGTGGTGGTCTCCGCCACCGGGATGCGCTTCGAGGCCGACGGCGGCGGACTGGCCTCGATCGAGCCGTCCTTCGTGCTGCCGCTGACCGGCACCGCCGGCGAGCGGCTCGGCGACCTGCGGGTCTGGCGTCCGGACGGCGACGGGACCCACACCGACGAGGCCGCGCTCACCCAGCTCGCCCGGCTGGTCGGCGTGCGGCTGGAGAACGCCCAGCTCTACGAGGCCGAGCACCGCATCGCCACCACGCTCCAGCACAGCCTGCTGCCCCGGTCGCTGCCGCAGCTGCCGGGCGCCCTGGTGGCCAGCCGCTACCTGCCGGGCAGCGCCGACGTGGAGGTCGGCGGGGACTGGTACGACGTCGTCGCGCTCGGCGACGACGAGCTGGTGCTGGCGATCGGCGACGTGGTCGGCAAGGGCGTGCGGGCGGCCGCCGCCATGGGCCAGCTCCGCAACGCGCTGCGGGCGTACGTCCTGGAGGGCTTCGATCCCGGCGAGTCGCTGACCCGGCTCAACCGGCTCGTCGGCACCAACGACGGCCGCTCCTTCGCGACGGTGTTCTGCCTGTGGTTCAGCCCCCGCACCGGCCGGATGCGGTACGCCAGCGCCGGGCACCCGTCCCCGCTGCTGATCCGAGGAGACGACGTGGCGTTCCTGCACGACCGGGCGCTCGGGCCGCCGGTCGGGGCGATCCCCGGCACGGCCTACCGGACGGTCGAGGGGGAGCTGGCCGCCGGGAGCCGGCTGCTGCTCTTCACCGACGGGCTGATCGAGGACCGGCAGCTCGGCATCGACGCCGCGCTGGCCACGCTGCGGCAGGACGCGGCCACCCCCGGCGAGCACGTGACCGACCTGATCGACGCCGTGGTGGAGCGGGTCGCCGGGCGGCCGTTGCGCGACGACGTCGCGGTGCTCGCCCTGGAGGCCGCGGAACTCGACCGGTTCGCGCTGCGGCTGCCGGCCGATCCCACCCGGCTCAGCGTGCTGCGCAAGCGGCTGGAGGACTTCCTGGTCGCGCACAAGGTCGGCGAGACGGACCTGTTCGACCTGACCGTCGCCGTCTCCGAGGCGGCCGCCAACGCCATCGAGCACCCGGTCGAGCCGGTCGAGCCGACGATCGGCGTCGAGGTGACCATCTCCGACCGCACGGTGGTCGCCACGGTGCGCGACAGCGGCCGGTGGCGGGAGTCGACCGGATCGGGCTTCCGGGGGCGGGGGCTGTCCCTCATCGAGGCGCTGGGGGAGCTGTCGGTGCACCGTACCGCCGAGGGGACCGAGGTGACGCTGCGCCGGCGGCTGGCGGACTGAGCGCGGCCGGCGGTGCTCCGGCGCGCGACCGGCCCTGTGGCGCGGAGGTGCGGGGGGTCAGGCCGGGCGGAGCCAGGCCTGGTCGGCCAGGCCGGAGATGTCCAGCACCCGGTGGACCTGCCGCGACGGCAGCACGGTGAGCGCGCCGGGAAGCTGCTGGGCCAGCCGGACCACGGCGTGGATGGCCGCCGAGTCGAAGAACGTGACCGCCCGCAGGTCGAGCGTCACCCGCTCGGCCGGCTCCCGCAGCGCGGTCTGGAACATGACATCGGCGGTGGCCATGTCGACCTCGCCGGTGACCAGGACACGTAGGTGGTCACCGTCGATCTCCGCGCTGGCGGAGAAGACGGGAGACGCGCCGCCCCCTTGATCCACGGAGCCACAATCGCACAGCGGACCGGGCACGGCAACAACCGCTCCGGGCGGGCGGTGGCGGGGGTCACCACCGGGCGCGGCGATAAACTCGCGTCATGACCGTCCGTGCGCCGCTGACCCCCGGCACGCTCACCCCGCTGCGGCCCGTGCCCGCCCACATCGTCCGCCCGGAGTACGTGGGCAAGAAGCGTCCGCAGGAGTGGCGCGGTTCGCACGTGCAGACCCCGGAGACCATCGAGAAGATGCGGGTCGCCGGTCGGCTCGCGGCGCAGGCCACCCAGCTCGCCGGCGAGCACTGCAAGCCGGGCGTGAGCACCGACGAGATCGACCGGGTCGTGCACGAGTTCCTCTGCGACCACGGCGCCTACCCGTCGACGCTGGGCTACCGGGGCTTCCCGAAGTCCTGCTGCACCAGCCTCAACGAGGTGATCTGCCACGGCATCCCCGACTCCACCGTGCTCGCCGACGGCGACATCATCAACGTCGACGTGACCGCGTACCTCGACGGGGTGCACGGCGACACGGACGCCACCTTCTGCGTGGGCGAGGTCGACGAGGAGGCCCGGCTGCTGGTCGAGCGCACCCACGAGGCGATGATGCGCGGCATCCGCGCGGTCGCCCCGGGCCGCCAGATCAACGTGATCGGCCGGGTCATCGAGTCGTACGCGAAGCGCTTCGGCTACGGCGTCGTGCGCGACTTCACCGGCCACGGGATCGGCGAGGCGTTCCACAGCGGGCTCTACGTGCCGCACTACGACAGCCCCCGCCCCACGGACGTGATGGAGCCGGGGATGACCTTCACCATCGAGCCGATGATCACCCTCGGCACCCACGAGTACGACATGTGGGACGACGGCTGGACCGTGGTGACGAAGGACCGCAGGTGGACGGCCCAGTTCGAGCACACCATCGTGGTGACCGAGGACGGCCACGAGATCCTCACGCTGCCGTGACGGAGACCCCGGCGGCGCTGCGTGAGGCGCACCACGCGGATGTCTCCGGCGGTTGGCTGCGCCCCGCCGTCTTCGGGGCGATGGACGGGCTGGTTACCAACATCGCCCTGATCGCCGGGGTGGCGGGCGGCGGGGTGTCGCCGCGCAGCGTCGTGCTCACCGGCGTGGCCGGCCTGGTGGCCGGCGCCATCTCGATGGGGCTGGGGGAGTACACCAGCGTCCGCTCGGCGAACGAGCAGGTCGCGGCCGAGGTCGCCAAGGAGCGTCGCGAGCTGGAGCGGCACCCCGAGGCGGAGGCGCGCGAGCTGGCCGAGGCGTGGGTCGCCCGGGGACTGCCGCCCGACCTGGCCATGGAGGTCGCCCAGGCCGTCCGGCGCAACCCGGAGGAGGCGCTGCGGGTGCACGTCCGGGAGGAGCTCGGCGTCGACCCGGACGAGCAGCCCAGCCCCTGGGCCGCGGCGATCTCGTCGTTCCTGTTCTTCTCGGTCGGGGCGCTGGTGCCGCTCCTGACGTACCTGTTCGGCGCGACCAGCCTGTGGCTGGCGCTCGCGGTCGGCGGGCTCGGGCTCTTCGTGGCCGGGGCGGTGGTCGCCCGGTTCACCGCCCGGCCCTGGTGGTCCGGCGGTCTGCGTCAGCTCCTGCTCGGCGCGGCGGCGGCCGGCGCCACGTATCTCGTCGGCACCCTCATCGGCGTGCAGGGCGGGCTCGGCTGACCTTCCCGCGCAGGCTCTCCCGCCACCGACGGGCGCCGGGCGCCGTCCGGCGCGGTGTCAGCCGTCGAGAAGGTCGTCGACCGTGCCGTCGACGGGGCGGCCCCGGGCCGCCAGCTCGTCCGCCTGGCGGGTCAGGACGACGCCCACCTCGGTCATGTCCGCGCCCGCCAGTCCCGTCCGACGCACCGCGTCGCCCGGGTCCCGGAAGTAGGTGCGGTTGAGCAGGCCGGCGACCGTGGCCGCCGCCAGCCGCGCCTCGCCGAGCATCAGCAGCGCCTGGTCGGTCTCGTACCACTCGGCCAGCCGGGCGGCCCGGGCGTGCGCCGCGCCGCCCCGGTACCAGGCCCGGCGGGCCGCCGTGCTGAACTCGGCCGGCCTGGCCCGGGCCAGCCGGCCCAGGTGCTCGTCGCGCAGCGTGCGCAGCCAGCCGGTGGGGTCGTGCAGCGCCCGGGTGCTGACGTAGCGGTCGGCGGTCAGCGGCCAGAGCGGGGAGATCACCCGGGCCTGGCGCAGGTAGTCGTCGGCGCCGGCCACGGTCAGGTCGACCAGCACGCCGTCGACCCGCCGGGTCGCCGGGGACGGCCCGCCGCCGGGCCGGTACGTCACCACCAGCAGCCCGACCTCGCCGTCCCCGCCGCCGTCGTCGTCGCCGTGGGCGAGGGGGCCGTGCACCGCGACCGCCAGCACGTCGGCCGGGAACCGCCGGCGCACGGCGTCGGCGACCCGTTCGGCCACCGCCCACCGTGGATCGTCGGGGTGGGGTTCGCCGTCGGCGCCGGTCACCGCACCAGCCTATTCGCGGGCGGTGGGCCCGCCCGGCACGCCGCGCCCGGTGGGCACCAGCCGGAAGACGAGGATCTCCCGGCCGCCGGCCCGCTGGGCGTACGCGCGGTAGGCGGGCCACTCGGTGACCAGCAGCGTCCAGAGGCGGTCCCGTTCGGCGCCGGTGGCGACCTCGGCGCGCACCGGGACGCGGCGCCCCTTGACGGCCACCTCGGCGGCCGGATCGGCGCGCAGGTTCATCGCCCAGCCGGGCTGGTGGGTCTGGCCGAAGTTGGAGCCGACCACCACGTACGCGTCGCCGTCGGGCACGTAGAGCAGCGGATTGCTGCGCGGCTTGCCGGAGCGGCGGCCGGTGGTCGTGATGACCAGCGACGGGATGAGCCCGAGCGCGACCACCCGCCCCCGGGTGAGCCGCCCCACCATCCGGTCGGCGGGGACGAGCAGGCGGACGGCGGCGCCGAACCAGCGGTGGTGACCGACACGGCGGGTCAGGGCTCCCAGTACGGGCACGGCGACCAGTGTGCCCGCTCCCGGCCCGTCAGTCGAGACGTCGCTCGATCGGCAGCCGGGACCGGGTGAAGAAGCCCGCGCCGAGCATCGCGACCAGCGGCACCACCACCAGGACGCCGAGCGTGGTCCAGGGGACCACCACCGGGTACGGCTCCGTGACCGGCCACAGCGCGGCGTACCGGCGGTTGAGGGCGGTCAGGATGATCGACGCGGAGCCGAGGCCGGCGACGATGCCGAGCGCGGAGCCCAGCACGGCGATCACCCCGGACTGGCAGAGCGAGAGCAGCCGGCGCAGTCCCGGGCCGGCGCCGACCGCCGCGAGGGTGGACAGGTCGGCCCGCCCCTCGGCCGCCGCCAGCCCGGTGGCGATGGCGGCGGCGCCCAGGGTGATCACCCCGGCGGCGGCGGCCAGCAGGAGCAGCAGCGGCCGCCCCGCGTCGCCCTGCGTGCCCCGGTCGATCTCGACCTGCGCGTGCAGTGGACGTACGGCGGCGACGAACCGGTCCTGCCGGTCCTCGTCGGGCACGCCGTCGGCGGCGATCGCCCAACCGAGCGGGTGGACGCTCAGGCCGAGCCGCCCGGCGGCCGCCGGGGAGAGCAGCAGCCGGTCCGCCCCCAGCGCGGTGGGCAGCGCATACCCGGCGACGGTGGTGAGGGCCTGGGGATCGGGCCGGGCCTGTCCGGCGCGGGTCACCCGCACGTCGACCCGCCCGTCGCGCACGTAGCGCGGATCGGTCACGACCGCGCCGCCGGCCCGCAGCACGGCGGTGGCGGCGGCGACGTCGGCGGGGGCTGCGCCGGTGAGCGCCGGCAGGGCCGACCCGTCGTCCACCAGGACGTGGAAGTACCGGCCGAGGTGCTCCTCGGGTTCCGTGCAGCGGGCGTCGGCGCGGGCCCGGCGCTGCTGCTCCGGGGTGAGCCTCTCGCCCGGCGTCCACGGGCAGGCGCGCTCGGCGGGCAGCACCGGCGAGACCTCGCACAGGTCGGTGGCCGTCCCGCACCGGGGCTCCGCCAGCGGCGCCACCGTCCGGACCCCCAGGTGGGCGCGCGCGGCCTCGCTGACCCCGGGCAGGTCGGGCAGGGTCTCCCTGTCCGACCCGGTGACCAGCACCGTGGTGGCCGGCAGGGCCGGCAGGTACATCGTGGCCGACCGGGCGTCGTCGCTGGCCAGGTACACCCCGATGGCGACGCTGCCGGCGACCGCGGCCATCACGGCGGAGATCGCGGGCGCGGTCGACGACCGGTTGCGGCTGGCGTCGCGCAGCGCGATCCGGGGCGCCAGCGGCAGCGACCGCCCGAGGCGGGCGAGCAGGCCGACGAGCGTCGGGGTGGCGAAGACCAGGCCCAGCTCGCCGAGGACGAGGCCGGCCAGGATGACCGCCGGCGCCGTCCGGGCCGCCCCGAACGCGGCCACCGCGGCCCCGGCGGCGGCCAGGACCGCCCCGGCGGTCAACCAGCGTCGCCGGTGCGCCGGCGGGGTGCGCCGGCCGGCCAGCCCCGCCACCACGTCCTGCCGGGCGGCCGTCCAGGCCGGGGCCAGCGCGGCCAGCACCCCGGCCAGCACCGCGACGGCGGCGATCGCCGCGAGGGCCTCCGGCCACCAGCGGTACGCGCCGAAGCGGGCGCCGAAGAGGTGCTGCTCCACCAGGGAGCGGCCGGCGAACGCGGCGACGACGCCCAGCGCGACCCCGAGGGCGGCGCCGACGGCACCCAGCACCACGCCGTCGGCCAGCACGATGCGGCGCAGGTGGGCGTCGTCCCCGCCCGCCACGGCGACCAGCGCGAGGTCCCGGCGCCGCCGCCGTACGCCGACCGCGAAGGCCGGCCCGACGAGCAGCACCACCTCCAGCAGCCCCAGCCCGCCGACGAGCACCGAGACGCTCATCCCCTCCACGTCCATGGCGGAGCGGCCGTACGGCGCGAACGTGACGGTGTCCGACGCCGGTGCGGGGACCCGGGCGTGCACCACGACGCCGTGGGCGTTGAGCCGGCGGAACAGCTCCTCGTCGGGGTCGCCGGGCAGGTCGACCAGCCAGCTCGTGCCGGGCTCGGCCTCCATCCGCCCCTCCGACGGGTGCAGCGTCACCACCGGGCCCAGGTCGTCGGGGTACTCGGCCACCCCGACCACCCGCCAGGAGCGGGCGCCGTCGCCGGAGGTGACGGTGCCGCCGAGCCGGGCGTCGAGGCGGCGCAGGGCTGCCGGGCTGACCGCGATCTCGTCCGGCCCGGCCGGCGCCCGCCCCGCGTGGAACCGGACCAGCCCCCGCCCGAGCGGATCGGTGAGGTCCACGGCGCGGCCCGTGAGCGTGTCGTCGATCCGCTCGCCGACCAGGGCGTCGAACGACACCCAGCGGCGCAGCGGGACCACCCGGCTCCCGGCCGGCAGCAGGGCGGCCACCTGCCCGGCGGTGACGGGCCCGGCCGAGGGGCCGTCGTCCGGGTCGGTACGCCAGGCGTCGGCCCAGGCGCTCTGCACGAGGGGGGTCCGCGTCACCCAGCTCAGCTCCGCGTCGGCCGCGCCGAGCTGGCGGTCGGCCCGCTCGACCGGGGTCAGCTCGGACATCCGCCAGCTCACCGCGGTGAAGCTCAGCACCAGCACCGGCAGCGTGATCATCGCGAGCACCAGCGCCGTACGCCCCCGGGCGCGCCGGGCCTCCCGCCGGGCGATCCGCAGCGCGGCCCACCAGGAACCGGCGGCCCGGGCGAGCCGGCCGCCCCGGCCCGCGCTCACCGACCGCTGCCGCTCAGCAGCTGCTCCACGCTGCCCAGCGGCGCCGTCGTGTCGACGAGCACCCCGTCGCGGAGGAAGACCACCCGGTCGGCCCAGGCGGCGTGGCGCGCCTCGTGGGTGACCAGCACGGCGGCGGCCCCGGCGTCGACGCGCCGGCGCAGCAGGTGCAGCACCGCCTCGCCGGTCTGCGAGTCCAGCGCGCCGGTCGGTTCGTCGGCGAGCACCAGCCGGCGCTCCCCGACGAGCGCGCGGGCGATGGCCACCCGCTGCTGCTGCCCACCGGAGAGCTGGTCGGGGAACCGGTCGCCCAGCTCGGGCAGTCCCACCTCGGCCAGCGCGTCCAGCGCGAGGCGGCGGGCCCGGCGTACGCCCGTGCCGTCGAGTTCGAGGGGGAGGGCGACGTTCTCCACGGCGCTGAGGCTGCCGAGCAGGTTGAGGTCCTGGAAGACGTAGCCGATGCGGCGGCGGCGCACCTGGGCCAGCCGCCGCCGGTCGAGGGCGCCGAGCGGCTCGCCCTCCACGTACACCTCGCCCGCGGTCGGGCCGTCCAGCCCGCCGGCCAGGGCGAGCAGGGTCGACTTCCCCGAGCCGGACGGTCCCATCACGGCGACGAGTTCCCCCGCGCGCACGGCGAGGCTCACCCCGCGCAGCGCGTGCACGGCCGCCGCGCCGGCGCCGTGGGTGCGGTGCACGTCACGCACGTCCAGCACCGGTGTGGTCGGGCTCCCGTCCGCCGGCCGGTTCCCCGTGCTCACCGTCGCGCCTCCTCGTCCGCCCGGTCCACCGCCTCGGCAGGCGTCGTCGGGACGCGGCCGGGCTCCGCCGGACGGTAGCGCACCAGGCTGGTCTCGCAGTGGTCCAGCCAGCGCACCTCGGCCTCGGCCTGGAAGACCATGGCGTCCAGCACCAGCCGCCACGGCAGGTCCTCGGGGCGGTCGCTGGCGTACTTCAACCGGGTCAACTCCTGCAACGTCCGCATGGTCGCGCTGCGCTGGGTCTGCACCACCGACCGGACGTCCACCCCGGGGGTGGTCAGCGCGAGGGCGAGCTTGATCGCCAGCTCGTCCCGGGGCCGGTCGGTGCGGCTGATCGGAGTGGCGAACCACAGGGCCAGGTCCGTCCGCCCGGCGTCGGTGATCTCGTACGGGCGCTGCCCCGTCTCGCTCTCGGGCAGCGACCGGACCAGCCCGTCCCGCTCCAGCCGGGACAGGGTGGTGTAGACCTGCCCGATGTTCAGCGGCCAGGTCGAGCCGGTCGACTCCTCGAACGCGGCGCGCAGCTGGTAGCCGTACATCTGGCCGCGTTCGAGCAGGGCGAGCAGCCCGTGACGGATGGACATGGCAACGGAGTATGCATACCTGGTATGCGACCCGCAACCGGAGTGGGCGTCGAGGGCCGTCCGGTCAGGCGGGTCGGCCCGGGAACGGCACCGTCAGCGGGGTGATCCCGGCCGTCCGTCGCCAGCGGGTGGCCCGTACGGCGTACTCGACCAGGGCGGCCAGGGCCCTGTCCCGGTCGGCGCCGCTGGTGGCCGGCACCACCGCCCGCCAGAACGCGGCCGTGCGCTCCTCCACCTCGGCGGCCAGCCGCAGCGCGCTCGCCCGGTCGGTGACCGGGAACGGCAGCGTGTAGCCGGCCCGGTCCGGGGGGACGATCCCGCCACCGGCGCTCAACTGCACGATCAGGTCGTCGCGGCGGCGCCGGTGCGCGGCCTCCGCCTCCTTCGCGGCGGTCCGGGCGGCGCCGGTGAGGCGTACCCCGATGGGCCCGTAGGCCCAGATCGCGGCGTACTCGGCGGAGAGCGCCGCACCCAGCGCCCCGGCCGGCCCCGGCGGTGTCGGCGAGGTCACCTCAGCGCCTCCACGTGCGTGGCCCGGGCGGCGGCGATCGAGGCGAGCAGCGCGGCCCGCTCCGCCGGCGCCGCCGCGCAGGCCCGGGTCGCCGCCTCCCGGGCGGCGCGCTCGTCCTCGCGTAGCGCGGCCCGCGCCGCCGCCGGGTCGCCCGGCGCGGCGGGCGTGGCCGCGGCGGACGCCGAGGGCAGCGGTACGCCGATGAGCCGGGCCAGTTCGGTCGCGTGCGCGCGGTGCGCCTCGGCGATCGGCGTGAGCAGGCCGGCGAGCGCGGGGTGCGCGGCGGCGGCGTCCCGGTGCCCGGCGGCGAGCCGGAGCGACTCGTCGAGCAGCGGCGTGAGCGGATCCGGCCCGGGGGTGGGCTCGTCGTCGCGGCTCAGGAGGCCGCAGCCGGTCAGCGGCGCCGCCGCTCCGCCGAGCGCCAGGAGCACCCCGGCGCGCAGCACCTTTCGCCGGGAATGCCCCGTCGTCTCGCCGCGTCGTGTCGTTCTGCCCGTCGCCACCGGACAAGTCAACACCATCACCGGCCGTACGTGGGCGACCGGCGTCGGTGCGCCGCCCGGCCCGACGCGCGGCAGGCGCGTTACGCTCTGCGCAGCCACCGGCGCGTCAGCTCCGGTGGCGTGCCGGCATGGCGGCCGACCGGGTGCCGTCGATCAGCAGGAGGGTGCGGAGATGACGCAGCGTGGCCGTGCCACGAGGTCGACGGGTCCGGCGGGGAGACCCCGACGCGCCGACGCCCCACGGGGTGGGGAGCGTGCCGGCGGCCCGCGCGGCGACCTCGCCGCCCGGCGGGCCCGGCTGCGCGAGGTGATCGAGCCGGTGGTCGCCGGCGCCGGTTACGACCTGGAGGAACTCTCCGTGTCCCGCGCCGGCCGGCGGCACGTGGTGCGGGTGATCGTGGACGCCGACGGCGGGATCAACCTGGATGCCGTCGCCGAGGTCTCCCGGGCCGTGTCCGCGGCTCTCGACGCGGCCGAGGAGGCCTCCGGTGACCTCGTCGCCGGGG
Source organism: Micromonospora sp. USAFONa4 (assembly GCF_057197825.1). NCBI lineage: Bacteria > Bacillati > Actinomycetota > Actinomycetes > Micromonosporales > Micromonosporaceae > Micromonospora > Micromonospora sp. USAFONa4. The sequence goes on from NZ_CM170072.1 coordinate 5,047,923, forward strand.
AGTACCAGCTGGAGGTCAGCTCCCCCGGCGTGGACCGGCCGCTCACCCTGCCCCGGCACTGGCGGCGCAACGTCGGCCGGCTGGTGAAGGTGACCGCCCGCGGCGCGGGCGCCCCGTCCGGCGAGCGGGCCGGGCAGCCCACCGGCGACCGGCAGGTCACCGGCCGGGTGGTCGAGGCCGACGACGAGCGCGTGGTGCTGGAGACCGACACCGGCCGCGCCGCGTGGACGTACGCAGAGCTCGGCCCCGGCCGGGTGCAGGTCGAGTTCCACCGCCTCGACGAGATCGAGGATACGGACGAACCCGACGACATGGACGACACCGACGACTTCGACGACGAAGATGATGTGGAGGACGAGGAGAGGTGAACATCGACCTCGCGGCGCTGCGCGCACTCGAGCGCGAGCGGGAGATCCCGTTCGACACGATCCTCGCGGCGATCGAGACCGCGCTGCTGACCGCCTACCGGCACACCGAGGGGGCGGAGTCGCACGCCCGGGTGGAGATCGACCGCAAGTCCGGCGCGGCCCTGGTCTACGCGCAGGAGCTGGACGACGACGGCACCGTCGTACGGGAGTGGGACGACACCCCGCACGACTTCGGGCGGATCGCCGCCATGACGGCCAAGCAGGTGATCCTCCAGCGACTGCGGGAGGCCACCGACGAGGTGCACTTCGGCGAGTACGTGGGCCGCGACGGTGACCTGGTCACCGGCGTGGTGCAGGCGCACGAGGCGCGCAGCGAGAAGGGCATCGTCAGCGTCGACCTCGGCAAGCTGGAGGGCGTCCTGCCGCAGTCCGAGCAGGTGCCCGGCGAGCGTTACGCGCACGGCGAGCGGATCCGCTGCGTGGTGGTGCACGTGGCCAAGGGGATGCGTGGGCCGCAGATCACCCTCTCCCGGTCGCACCCGGCGCTGGTCAAGAAGCTCTTCGCGCTCGAGGTGCCGGAGATCGCCGACGGCACGGTCGAGATCGGCGCGATCGCACGTGAGGCGGGTCACCGCACGAAGATCGCGGTCCGCTCCACCACCCAGGGGGTTAACGCCAAGGGCGCCTGCATCGGCCCGATGGGGCAGCGGGTACGGGCCGTCATGAGCGAGCTGCACGGCGAGAAGATCGACATCATCGACTGGTCGGACGACCCGGCGACGTTCGTCGGCAACGCCCTGTCGCCGGCCAAGGCCCTGCGGGTCGAGGTGGTCGACCTGGCCACCCGCACCGCCCGGGTCACCGTCCCGGACTTCCAGCTCTCCCTCGCCATCGGCCGGGAGGGGCAGAACGCCCGACTTGCTGCCCGGTTGACCGGTTGGCGGATCGACATCCGGTCCGACGCCGAGCAGTCCGGTGCCGCCGGCCGGGGCGGAGCTGATCACGTCCCGGAGCCGGGCGGCGCGATCTCGGGCGCCTAGGGGTAGACTTTCTCCAGTGGTACGACGCGCGCTGCCGGAACGCACCTGTGTGGGTTGCCGGCGACGTGCGCCGGCCAGCGAATTGCTGCGGATCGTCGCGGTCGGCGACGAGGCTGGTCACAGCCTCCGGCCCGATCCGGCCCGCAGGCTGCCGGGTCGGGGAGCGAACATGCACCCGGATCCGGCCTGCTTCGCGCAAGCGGTGCGGCGACGCGCTTTCGGGCGTGCGCTGCGCCTCACCGGGGTCCCCGACCACGGTGAGCTTGCGGAGCACGTCGATGCGCCAACCACTACGTCCGGTCAGCCCGACCGGGCGAGGGTCGCTAGCAGGGTAGGACGACCGACATGAGCACACGATGAAGTCCCTGAAATGACCAGGCTTCAAGTGCACGAGTGAGGTCGCTGCGGGTGCTGCCCGCACGACCTCGGAGTGAGGAGTGCAGTGGCAGGTAAGGCCCGCGTACACGAGCTTGCAAAAGAGCTCGGGGTCGAAAGCAAGACCGTTCTCGCCAAGCTCAAGGAGATGGGCGAGTTCGTGAAGTCCGCGTCCAGCACCGTCGAGGCGCCCGTCGCCCGACGGCTGCGGAGCGCATTCGTCGCCGGCGCCGGTTCTCCGGCACCGGCCGCCCCACCGGCGGCCGCCCCGGCGCCGACCCCGACCCCGACGCCCTCTCCGGCCCCCGGTGGGCCCCGGGTCTCGGCCAAGCCGATGCCGCCCCGGCGGCCGGCCGCGCCGGCGCCCGGTCCCAAGCCCAAGGGCCCGGTGCCCGGTCCGCCGCAGCCCGCGGCCCCGGTCGCCAAGCCGGCGAGTGCCCACGACATCGAGGTGGCGGCCGCCGAGGCGCGTGCCGCCGCGCTGAAGGCCGAGCAGGAGGCGGCGGTCAAGGCCGCCCAGGCCGCTCGGCAGCAGCAGCGTGAGAACGTCCGCCGGGAGCCCCCGGCGGACGGTGGCAACCGTCCCGGTCCCCGACCGGGCCCGGGTGCCATGCCGCCCCGCCCGGGTTCCCCGGCCGCCGGTCGTCCCGGCACGCCGGCACCGGGCCCGGGTGGTCGTCCGGGCGGGCGTCCGCCGGCGCGCGGCGCCGGTAACAACCCGTTCGGCATCCAGGGCAGCCAGCAGCAGCAGCGGCCTCCGGCCGCCGGTGCGGGTGGTCCCCGGCCCAGCCCGGCCGGCATGCCGCCGCGTCCGAGCCCGGCCTCCATGCCGCCCCGTCCGAGCCCGGCCTCCATGCCGAGCCAGCGTCCCGCTACCGGTCGCCCCGGCCCCGGTGGCGCCGGTCGCGGTCCCGGTGGCGGCGCGGGTCGTCCCGGTGGCGGCGGCGGTGGCGGTGGCTTCCGCGGCGGTCCCGGTGGCGGCGGCGGTGGCGGTGGCTTCCGCGGCGGTCCCGGTGGCGGCGGCGGTGGCGGTGGCTACCGTGGCGGTCCCGGTGGCGGCGGCGGTGCGCCGGGCGGCGGTTTCCGTCCGGGTGCTCCGGCCGGCGGCGGCGGTCGTCCGGGTGGTGGCGGTCGTGGCCGTGGCGGCGGCGCCGCGGGTGCCTTCGGGCGTCCGGGCGGCCGGCCGACGCGCGGTCGCAAGTCCAAGAAGCAGCGCAGACAGGAGTTCGACAACCTGTCGGCCCCGACCATGAGCTCGGGTGCCCCCCGGGGTCAGGGTCAGGTCGTCCGGCTCTCCCGTGGCGCCTCGCTGTCGGACTTCGCCGACAAGATCAACGCCAACCCGGGTTCGCTGGTCCAGGAGATGTTCAACCTGGGCGAGATGGTTACGGCGACCCAGTCGTGCTCCGACGACACCCTGCTCCTGCTGGGTGAGCACCTCGGCTTCAACGTGCAGATCGTCAGCCCGGAGGACGAGGACCGCGAGCTGCTCGCGCAGTTCAACATCGACCTCGACGCCGAGGTCGCGGAGGACCGCCTGGTCGACCGTGCGCCGGTCGTGACCGTCATGGGTCACGTCGACCACGGTAAGACCAAGCTGCTCGACGCGATCCGCAAGGCGAACGTCGTGGCCGGCGAGGCGGGTGGCATCACCCAGCACATCGGTGCCTACCAGGTCCACGTGCCGCACGAGGGCGAGGACCGCGCGGTGACCTTCATCGACACCCCGGGTCACGAGGCGTTCACCGCCATGCGTGCCCGTGGTGCCCAGGTCACCGACATCGTGGTGCTCGTCGTCGCGGCCGACGACGGTGTCATGCCGCAGACGATCGAGGCGTTGAACCACGCCAAGGCGGCCGACGTGCCGATCGTGGTGGCGGTCAACAAGGTCGACAAGCCGGAGGCGAACCCGGACAAGGTCCGCCAGCAGCTGACCGAGTACGGCCTCGTCGCCGAGGAGTACGGCGGCGACACCATGTTCGTCAACGTGGCGGCGAAGCCGGGCATCGGCATCGACGAGCTGCTCGAGGCGGTCCTGCTGACCGCCGACGCGTCGCTGGAGCTGACCGCTCCGATCGACGGGCCGGCGCAGGGTGTGGCCATCGAGGCGCACCTGGACAAGGGCCGCGGTGCGGTGGCGACGGTGCTGGTGCAGAAGGGCACCCTGCGGGCGGGCGACTCCATCGTCGCCGGCGGGGCGCACGGCCGGGTCCGGGCGATGCTCGACGAGAACGGCAACCAGGTCGCCGAGGCAGGTCCGGCCCGTCCGGTCCTGGTGCTCGGTCTGACCGCGGTGCCCGGTGCCGGCGACACGTTCCTGGCGGCCGAGGACGACCGCACGGTGCGCCAGATCGCCGAGCAGCGGCAGGCACGGCGGCGGGCGGCGTCGTTCGCCAACTCCCGCGGCCGGGCCACCCTCGAGACGCTCATGGAGCAGCTCAAGGAGGGCGAGAAGACCTCGCTCAACCTGGTGCTCAAGGGCGACGTCTCCGGTTCCGTGGAGGCCCTCGAGGACGCGCTGTTCAACCTCGACATCCCGGAGGAGGTCCAGCTCAGGATCATCCACCGGGGCGTGGGCGCGATCACCGAGAGCGACGTCATGCTCGCGAGCGCGTCGTCCGAGCCGGTCACGATCATCGGTTTCAACGTGCGGGCCGCCAACAAGGTCCGCGAGATCGCCGACCGCGAGGCTGTGGAGATCCGGTACTACACCGTGATCTACCAGGCCATCGAGGAGATCGAGGCCGCGCTCAAGGGCCTGCTCAAGCCGGAGTACGAGGAGGTCGAGCTGGGCACCGCGGAGATCCGCGACGTCTTCCGCTCGTCCAAGATCGGCAACATCTCCGGTTGCATCGTCCGGTCGGGCATCATCCGGCGTAACGCCAAGGCGCGCCTGCTGCGGGACGGGTCGGTGGTGGCGGACAACCTCACCGTCAGCTCGCTCAAGCGGTTCAAGGACGACGCCACGGAGGTGCGCGAGGGCTTCGAGTGTGGTCTGACCCTGGGTGGTTACAACAACGTCCAGGTCGGCGACATCATCGAGACCTTCGAGATGCGGGAGAAGGTTCGCGCCTGATCCGCTGAACCACTGATCGAGGGGTTTGCGCCGAAAGGCGTAAACCCCTTGATCATGTGGGGGGTCGTGCGGGTATCGTCCGGGGCGATGTTCACCGGAACCGCGGTCTTCGACCTGCTGCTGCCGGGCGACTCCAGGTCGCTCAAGGCCAAGAGATCATACGTACGGCCGATCGTGGCGGCGCTGCGCCGTTTCGAGGTGTCGGCCGCCGAAGTGGGAGCGCTCGACCTGCACGGTCGGGCCGAGATCGCCGTGGCCGTGGTGGCCGCCGAGGCGTCGCACGTCCGCGAGGTGCTGGACTCCTGCGAGCGCCTGGTGGCCGGCCGGCCGGAGACCGAGTTGCTCTCGGTGCGCCGGCGGCTGTACGGCGAAGAGGACTGACCCGGCGGCACCCGTCCGCCGGGTGGCCGGGACGGTGCCGGCGGCGCGCGGCGCGGGTGGCCGCGCGGGTAGTGTTCGAGTTGTTGGGCCGTCGGCTCCGGGGCGCTCCGCGTCGCCGGACGGCGGCCGGGAGCGGTACGCCGTGGAGGTGGCGAAGATGTCGGATCCGGCCAAGGTACGCCGGCACGCGGAGCGGGTGCGTGAACTGGTGGCGTCGGTGGTGCGCAGCCAGATCAAGGATCCCCGGCTCGGCATGATCACCATCACCGACGCCCGGATCACCGCCGATTTGCGCGACGCGACCGTCTTCTACACGGTGCTCGGCGACGCGGCGGCCCAGGCGGGCACGGCGGCGGCGCTGGAGAGCGCCAAGGGCATGCTGCGCAGCACCGTCGGCAAGGCGCTCGGGCTGCGGCACTCGCCGACGCTGACCTTCGTCCTGGACGACGTGCAGGATCAGGTCAAGCACATCGACGACCTGCTCGCCCAGGCCCGCAACGCCGACGCCGAGGTGCAGCGCATCGCCGCCCGGGCCGAGTACGCGGGCGAGCCCCAGCCGTACCGGCTGGACGAGGACGAGGACGCCGACGAGGCACGCGACGCCGACGAGGACGCCGACGAGACCCCGCCCCGGGGCGGGGACCCGCGGTGACCGAGCCCTCCGGCGGCACGACCGGTGGCGCCCTCGCCGAGGCGCCGCCACCGGTCGACTCCGGCCCGACCGAGGCGGACTGGGCCGCCGCCGTCGCGGCCGTGCGGGACCTGCCGCCGGACGGGCGGGTGCTGCTGATCTGCCACGTCAACCCGGACGGGGACGCGCTGGGCAGCATGCTCGGCTTCGGGCTCGGGCTGCGTCGGCTGGGCGCGTGGCGGATGCAGGCGACCTTCCCCGGCCCGCCGGAGGTGCCGGAGCCGTTCCGGGGGCTGCCCGGGCTCGACCTGCTGGTGCCGGCGACCGAGGCGTACCCGGAACCGGACCTGGTGATCTGCTTCGACGCGGCCAGCGAGTCGCGCCTCGGCGACCTGGTCGACCGGCTGGAGACCGCCGGCGCCGCGCTGGTGCTCGACCACCACGCGTCGAACACCCGCTTCGGCCGGATCAACCTGGTGGACCCGCACGCGGCGGCCACTTCGGTGGTCGCCGAGGGCCTGCTCGCCCGGCTCGGCGTCCCGCTGGACGCCGCGATCGCGGAGTGTCTCTACGTCGCCCTGAGCACCGACACCGGCTCGTTCCGGTTCGAGGCGACGACTCCGGCGGTGCACCAGCTGGCGGCCCGCCTGCTGGCGACCGGCATCCGGCCCGGTGACATCTCCCGCCGGATCTTCGACACCCGGCCGTTCGGCGCCGTCCGCCTCTTCGGCGAGGTGCTCGGCCGGGCCCGTCTGGAACCCGCCGGGGCCGCCGGGCACGGTCTGGTGTGGACGTACGCGACCCAGGACGACCTGGCCCGGCACGATCAGCGCCCGTACGTGCTGGAGGCGCTGATCGACTCGGTCCGGTGCACCGCCGAGGCCGACGTGAGCTGCGTGGTCAAGCAGACGCCGACCGGCGACTGGGCGGTGTCGATGCGCAGCAAGGGCGCGGTCGACGTCAGCCGGGTGGCGGTCGCGCTGGGCGGCGGTGGCCACCGCTTCGCCGCGGGCTTCACCGGTTCGGGGACGGTCGACGAGGTCGTCGACCGGATCCGCGCGGAGCTCGACGGCGCGCTGACCGGCCCCGGCCGGCGCTGATCGGAAGGGCCGGCACTCCGAAGATCAGGGAGAGCTCGGGGAGTGTCCGTCTTCCCGGTTGCGGCGAGTACGGGGAGAATCGCTGGATGGAACAGCCCCACGACCTCACCGTCGAGGCGCCCCGCGCCTGGGACCGTCCCGCCGTCACCGTGCCGGTGCTCGTCTGCCTCTCGCTGGTCGGCGGCCGGTTCCCGTCCTTCTCGACCGAGGCCAATCTCTGGACCCTCGGCACCGGCGGGGTGCTGATCTGGCTGGGCCTGAGCAACCGGGTGCCCCGGCGGCCCGCGCCGCGCCGGCTGGGCACCCCGGCGGCCTGGTGGGCCCTGCCGGTGGTGGTCTTCGGGGTCTTCGAGGGGACCACGTTCGTGCTGGCGGCGGGGGACGACTTTCCCACCTTCTCGAGGCTGGCCGATCCGCTGCTCGAGGACCAGCTGGTCCGCTCGGCGGTCTGGCTGGGCTGGCTGTCGGCGTTCTGGGGGCTGGTGCGGCGATGATGCGGATGCTGGCCATCTGGGGCTTCGTGGCTTCCCTGGTGCTCTTCGCCGCCGTCGAGTGGGCGGCCCGCCGCGAGGGCTCGCGGATCCCCACGATCGGCGAGGTCTGCGCCTATGTGATGCGCTACGAGGTGGGCCCGGTGCCGGTCGGCCGGATCGGCCTGTTCGGCTTCTGGTGGTGGCTGGGCTGGCACTTCCTGGCCCGCTGACCGCACGCACCGCATCCCGTCGGGGACCCGTGACGCGCGCCGGCTCCGGACGAACGTGAGTCCAAATCGCGGGAACACCGGGCAGCATGTGGAACTGAACGATAGCTTGGGAATTGGCCGGCGTCGTGTGGCGGCGCTGGCCGTGGGCGGTGTCGCCGCACCCGGTGGCGCCTCCCTCCAGGGTCGGACCGACCCGGGCTCTCGCTGCCCACAGCCGCTCCGGTGACCCCGGACCGCTGCCGGGCGCGCAGCACGACCGCCCGTGAGGGCTGCCGCCGGTCGGCGGCCCACGCCCTGGAAGGGGACCACCATGCCGAGCAAGCCCAAGCCGCAGACCACCGACGAGGCCCGCGAGCAGATGCGCCGCGCGCTGCAGACGTCCATGGACACCCGTCAGTGACCGACGCCGACCGGCGGTGACGTCGCCGGCGTACGCGCCGACAGCGTCACCGCCCATCCGGCCCCGGGCTCCGGTCGCGGCCGTCCGCCGTCCCCGGTCCGTGAGCGGCTTCCCGCCCGGACCACCGGTAGGTCGGACACCTACGCCGGTGCGCCCGCCGGCCGGTCGGCCCCGGGATCGCGCAGCTCGGCCGTCACGGTCCCCGTGTGCGCCGGATCCTCGTCGTCGGCAACGCGGGCGCCGGTAGGAGCACCCTGTCCCGTCAGGCCGCCCGTCGGCTCGGCCTCCCAGTGATCCACCTGGACCGGCAGTACCGGCAGCCCGGCTGGGCAACCCCGGGCGACGCCCGCTGGCGGGCCACGGTCGCCGAACCCGCCGACCGGCCGGCCTGGGCGCTGGACTGCAACCATGGGGCACACCCGCCCCCACCTGCCCCGTGCCGACCTCCTCGTCTTCCGCGACTCCGGCCGGCTGCTCTGCCGCCGCTGGGCGCGTCGCGCCACGGGCCGTCCCGACCTTCCGCCTGGCTGCCCGGAGACGACCGACGCCGAGTTCCTCCGGTACGTGTGGCGCTGTTCCCGCCGGTCCCGTCCGCGGCTGCGCACCGCGATCGCCACACACTCGCCGGCGCTCCCGGCGCTCCCGGCGCTCCCGGCGCTCCCGGCGCTCCCGGCGCTCCCGGCGCTCCCGGCGCTCCCGTTGATCCGGCGCGGGCGAGGGGTTGTGCTTCCCGCGCCGCCCCTCGCCCGCGCCACCTTCGAACGAAGGGAATCCGATGTCCGACCCGAAGACCGACGAGTGCCTCGCGACCGGGGCGACGATCACCGTGACCCCGATCGGTCGGGTTCACAACGGGCGGGTGGACCCGGGCGAGTCGGACCACTGGGGCGACGTGGTGAGCACCATCGTGGTCGAGCCGCGCTTCGGGGAGGCATGTCTTACCGGGCTCGCCGATTTTTCCCACGTGGAGGTGGTCTTCTTCTTCGACCGCCTCGCGGAACGGCAGGACTACCGGCCGCCGTCGCGGCCCCGGGGCCGGGCCGACCTGCCCGAGGTCGGGGTGTTCGCCGACCGCGGTCCGCGACGGCCCAACCGGATCGGCTGCACCGTCTGCGACGTCGTCTCGGCAGACGGCCGAAAGTTGCGGGTACGGGGGCTGGACGCGGTCGACGGCACCCCGGTCCTTGACGTCAAGCCGGTGATGCGGCAGTTCCTCCCGGAAGGTGTCCGGCAACCGGAGTGGGTCGACCGCCTGATGGCGGAGTACTTCGGCGGCCAGCCCGAGCCGCCGACGGGCACCGAAACCCCGGGGCACGCCGGGACGGTGCTGCGCTAGGGTGCGGGCATGAGGCCGTTCCAGGGCGTTCTGCCCCCGCCGCGCTCCTGACCGGAGCGCCCCACCACCGGTCGCGTCCCCGCGTGCGGCGACTGCGGCCGGTCCTTCGCACGTGGCCCGCCAGACCGGGGCCGCAGAACCCAGGTGGTAACGCCCGCCTCTTCTTCGTCGTGCGTGCGCTCCGACAGACGTCGTCCCCTGTCAACGTCTCGATCCGCCCTGGAGCGCACCTGTGTCCCGAACGTCCTTTTCTGGCCCCTCCGCGTCCCCGTCCACTCCGCACCCGGCCGGCGGCGTACGCCGAGGGCTGCTGTACGTCACCGCCGCCGCCGTGCTCTGGGGCACCACCGGCGTCGCCGTGCAGCTCGTCCGCGAGTCCACCACGCTCACCCCGACGGCCATCGGGTTCCACCGTCTCGCCATCGGCGCGCTGGTGCTGGTCGCCCTGCTCGCGCGCCGCCTCAAGCCGGTGCTCGCGGCGCTGCGGTCGGAACCGGTCGCCCTCGTCGGCGTCGGGATCGGGCTCGGGGGCTACCAGGCGTTGTACTTCCTCGCCGTCGCGTCGGGCGGCGTCGGGGTGGCCACCGTGGTCAGCCTGGGGCTCGCCCCGGTCCTCGTCTTCGGCTGGGAGTCGCTGCGCGCACGGCGGCTGCCCGGGCGGACGATGCTGGGTGCCCTGGTGGCGGGCGTCATCGGCCTCGTGCTGATCACGGTGTCGGTCGGGGAGCCGGGCACGACCGCGCCGCGCCCGCTGCTCGGGCTGCTCGCGGCGTTCGGCTCGGGGGTGGGCTATGCCGCCAGCACGGTGCTCAGCCGGCACGCCGCGCAGCGCGTCGCGCCGATGACGCTCACCACCGTGTCGGCGGTGGTCGGCGCGTTGGCGCTGGCCCCGATCGCGCTGGCCGAGGGGATCGGCGTCCCGGCCCGGATCGCGCCGATCGGCCTGCTGCTCCACCTCGGGGTGGTCACCACGGCGGTGGCGTACGCCCTGTTCTACGCCGGGCTGCGCAGCATCACCGGCAGCGCCGCCGCGCTGGCCACCCTGGCGGAGCCGCTCACCGCCGTGCTGCTCGCGGGCTGGATCGTGGGTGAGTCGCTGCCTGTGCCGGTGCTCGTCGGGGGAGTGCTCCTGCTCGGCGCGGTGACCGTCGTCCACCTCTCTCCCGGTAAGTAACCACGCCGCTTGCGATCCTTACCTGGCCGTGCCAGGATCGGCGGCGATGAGCCAATCCGTCGCCTTCGAACCCCGCGCCGTCGCGCCCCGCCGGATCGCCGCGCTGGCCCTGCCGGCGCTGGTGGTGCTGGCCGCCGAACCGATCTACGTGCTCGTGGACACGGCGGTGGTGGGGCACCTCGGCCGGGTGCCGCTGGCCGCCCTCGCCGTCGGCGGCACGGTGCTGACGCTCATCGCCTGGCTCGGCACGGTGGTCGCGTACGGCACGACGGGGCGGTCGGCCCGGCGGTTCGGGGCGGGCGACCGGGCGTCCGCCGTCGCCGAGGGCGTGCAGGCGTCGTGGTTGGCCCTCGGGGTGGGGGTGCTGGTCGCGCTCGGGATGCAGATCGGCGGCGGGGCGTTGGCGCGTACCCTCGCCGGAGGCCCCGGCGAGGTGGCCGACGCCGCCGCGCAGTGGCTGCGGGTCGCGGCGCTCGGCGCGCCCGGGCTGCTGCTCGCCGCCGCGGGCAACGGCTGGCTGCGCGGCGTGCAGGACATGCGCCGCCCGCTGATGTTCGTGCTCGGCCCGAACGTGCTCTCCGCCGTGCTCTGCCCGCTGCTGGTCTATCCGGCCGGGCTCGGGCTGGTCGGTTCCGCCGTGGCCAACGTGATCGCGCAGACCATCGGCGGAGTGCTCTTCGCCGGGGCGCTGGTCGCCGAACGGGTCTCGCTGCGCCCGCGCCCGAGGCTGATCGGGCAGCAGTTGGCGCTCAGCCGGGACCTGCTCATCCGGGGCGTCGCGTTCCAGGCCAGCTTCCTCTCCGCCACCGCCGTCGCCGCCCGCTTCGGCGCCGCCGCCGTCGGCGCGCACCAGATCGCCCTGCAACTGTGGTTCTTCACCGCCCTGGTGCTCGACGCGCTCGCCATCGCCGCCCAGTCCCTGATCGGCGCCGCACTCGGGGCCGGCGAGGACGCCGCGGCCCGGCACCTGGCCCGCCGGATCGGGCTGCTCGGCGGCGTCTGCGGCGTGGCGTTCGCCGTGCTCGTCGCCGCCGGCGCCGGCGTGGTCCCCGGCTGGTTCAGCTCCGATCCGCAGGTACGCGAGCAGGCCATGCTCGCCTGGCCGTGGTTCGTGGCGATGCTGCCGCTGGCCGGCGTCGTGTTCGCCCTCGACGGCGTGCTGATCGGCGCGGGCGACGTCCGCTACCTGCGCAACCTCACCATCCTGGCCGCGCTCGGCGGCTTCCTGCCCGCCATCTGGCTGGCGTACGGGCTCGACCTCGGCCTCGGCGGCATCTGGGCGGGCCTCACGCTCTTCGTGGCGCTCCGGCTGGTGGCCCTGCTGCTGCGGCTGCGCTCCGGGGCCTGGGCCGTGGTCGGCGCTGTGCGCTGAGCCTCAGCACCTCGAGGTGGACGCCATCGGGGCGGCCAGGTCGAAGAAGTCGCCCGGATCACCGCCCGGCACGCGAGGGCCGTGCAGGTCCGGCAGCCAGTGCGTCACGTTCACCCAGCCGTCGCGCAGCCAGGCGCAGTCGGCGTTCCAGGTGACGGCCTTCGCGGACGCCACCCAGAGCCCTCGGGACGACGCCGGAACGTCCTTCGGATGCGGCACCTGCCAGACCACCCGGTCCCGGACCGCCACCAGGCCGGCACCGGCCGGCGCCCGGCGCATCACGTCGAACGGGTACGCCCAGACGAACTCGGTGGTCACCTCCAGCAGGCGGACTCCGGCCACCGTCCTGGCGCGGTAGCTGATCCGTCCCTGCGCGCGGATGTCGTACTCCCAGTCCGCCCGGGATCCGATCCTCGTGGCGACGTGCAGGAAGCGGGCGTTGTCGAAGTGCGGCCGCATCTCCGCGCGGGAGTCCGGCGCCAGCAGGCCGAGGAAGGGTTCGGTGTCGCCGACCAGCATCGCGGTCTCCAGCCGGCTCTCGATCAGCGCCTTCCGCACCGAGTCGAGCGCGGCGCGTACCTGGACCTTGTCGAACGGGCCCTGGGCGGTGGCCGCCGGCAGGACGATCGCCTTCTCCCGCAGGGCGAAGGACGCCGCCGGGGTGCCGGCGAAGAGATCGCGTGGCGTACCGACGGCGCTTATCGGCTCGGGCGTCGCGCTCGGGCTCGGGCTCGGTGCGACGGTCGCCGTGCGACGCCAGTCGGCCACCTGAACGACCATCCACCCGGCCGTGACGATCATCAGCAGCGCCAGTGCGAACGCGAAACCGACCGCCAGCGGGCCGTTGTGCCGGGCCTGGAAGAGGCGCACCCGGTCCAGCCCGGTCGGCTGGTGTTCCGGCCCCGGCGACCGCATCCAGTCGGGCAGCCGCACCGGCTCGGCCTCGGCGAACAGTACCTCTCGTCGCCCCTCGGCCGCACTGGCGGGAGGCGACTGGTCGGCGGCCGGCGGCACGTCGGCGGAGGGTCGTTCGGCCGGCGGCGCCTGATCGGCGGTCCCGGGAGTGCCGGCGACCGGGTCGGTGTGCATCTCGTCCGCCTCAGAGCGTGTCGCGCAGGCTCAGGTAGAGCCAGTAGAAGAACCCGGCGGCCAGGGCGAACGTCACCGTCGCGGTGACGAGGAAGACGGCCACCGTGACCACCGGGCGGGACTCGGTCAGCCTGTCGCGGTCCCGCCACCGCCACAGCGACCGCCGGGCCGCACGCAGTCCGGGCAGCCGCTCGACGAGGTCGGTGACGCGACGGCCGAGGGTCCGTCGCGGCGGTGTCGGGTTACGCATCCACTCCGGGAGGTCGACCCGGGCGTGGTGGTCGTGCGCGCGTCGTGTGTCGGGTGTCATGAGTGCTCCGGTCCGGGTCAGCAGGTGTCTGCGATGTCCAGGGAACGATCGGGGTCGAACACCGCGTCCGGGTCCTCCGTGTCGACCGGAAGGCCGTAGCTCGGGGCGCCGAGATCCAGCAGACCCTTGTCGAACGACGCGCAGTCCATGTTCGAGGCGTACGAGTCCGCCTCCCAGAGCCAGAGCCCGACGCCCGCCTTCGTGACGTCGTCGGGATGCGGCACGTGCCAGACGACGGTGTCGTGGACGACCACCACACCGGCGCCCGGAGTGGGGTCGAGGGTGCGGAACGCGTACGCCCAGACGAAGTTGGTGGTGATCTCCAACACCCGGATGCCGTCGCTGTCCCGGGTCGCCCGGTAGGTGACCCGTCCCTTGACCCGGGGCTCGTCGGCGGTCAGCCGGGCGCCCGGGGCCAGCCGGGTCGCGTACGTGGCGAAGGAGTCGGTGCGGAAGTCGGCTCGCATGCTCGACCGGATCTCCGGAGCGAACATCCGCACGAACCGGTCCAGCTCCCCACCGGCCAGGAACTTCCGGTCCAGCCGGGCGAGCAGCAGCGCGGCGCGGACGTCCGCGAGGGCCGCCGCCACCTCGGTGGCGCTGAACACACCCGTGCGCCGGGCGGGCGGCAGCGTGATCCCGGCCGCCCCCTTGGCGAAGGCCGCCGCCGGAGTGCCCGCGAAGCTGTCGGCGGCCGACGCGGGCGACGCGGGCGTCGTGTCGCTCGTCGCGGAGACGCCCGGCGGCGGGCTGGTCGTCGGGTAGCTGCGCGGCGTCTCCCCGGCCCGTCGCCACAGGTCGAACCACCCCACACCGAGCAGGAGTACGAGGACCAGTCCGCCCCCGACCACGGCGGTGACCGCCCGGGTGTGCTCCTCCCAGAACAGGCGGAGCCGTTCCAGGGCGCCGACCGGATGCTCCTCGGCCGGCTGGCGCAGCCACTCCGGGACCTGCCCCGGCTCGTCGCCGGAGGCCAGGGGAGCCGGCCGGCTCGGCGGGGACGGCTCGTCCACCGGTGGGGGACTGGTCATCGGCATGTCCTTGGTGAACGGTCTATCGAGGGCGCATGATCTTCGCACCCGGTCGCCCGGGACGTGATCCCGTACGCCCCCGCCGCCGTGATCCCGCCCGAGTGGCTGACGGCACATCGGCCGACCATCGGAGGCGGCCTCCACCGCCGCGCGGCTCCGGAGCCGCTGCGGACGTACGGCGGCGGCGGGGCGTCCGGCCCGGTCTGGCAGGCTTGGGTGTCGTGAGCACAGACGGTCTGATCGTGGTCGACAAGCCCGGCGGCATGACGTCGCACGACGTGGTGGCGCGCATCCGCCGGTTGGCGCGCACCCGCCGGGTGGGTCACGGCGGCACCCTCGACCCGATGGCCACCGGCGTCCTGGTGATCGGGGTCGGCCGGGCCACCCGCCTGCTCACCTACGTGATCGGCGCGCACAAGAGCTACACCGCCACCGTCCGGCTCGGCCAGGCCACCGTCACCGACGACGCCGAGGGCGACGTGATCGCCACCACCCCGGCCGGGCAGGTCACCGACGAGGCCGTCCGGGCGGCCCTGGCCGCGCTGACCGGGGAGATCGACCAGGTGCCGAGCGCCGTCAGCGCCATCAAGGTCGACGGGCAGCGGGCGTACAAGCGGGTGCGCGAGGGGGAGAGCGTCGAGCTGCCCGCCCGCCGGGTCACCGTGTCCCGGCTGGAGCTGCTGGCGGTACGCCGCGACGCGCCCGACGTCGTCGACGTGGACATCGACGTGACCTGCTCCTCCGGCACGTACATCCGGGCGATCGCCCGGGACGCGGGCCTGGCGCTCGGGGTGGGCGGGCACCTGACGGCGCTGCGCCGTACCGCCGTCGGGAACTTCGCCC
Organism: Micromonospora sp. USAFONa4; assembly: GCF_057197825.1. NCBI lineage: Bacteria > Bacillati > Actinomycetota > Actinomycetes > Micromonosporales > Micromonosporaceae > Micromonospora > Micromonospora sp. USAFONa4. The sequence goes on from NZ_CM170072.1 coordinate 5,063,152, forward strand.
TCGCGGAGGCCGCCACCCTCGACGAGCTGGAACAGCGCGCCCCCGAGGTGGTGAACCTGCCGCTGGCGGCGGCGGCCGACCGGTTCTTCCCTCGCCGCGACGCCGGCGCCGACGAGGCGAAGGTGCTCTCCCACGGCGGGCCGCTCGACCCGGTGGGAATCGCCGGCCCCTACGCGGTCTTCGGCCCCGACGGCGGGCTGATCGCTATCGTCAGCGAGCGGGACAGCCGGGCCCGCGCGGAGATCGTGCTCGCCCCCGCCTGACGGGGGCGGGGGACGGCGGCCGGTGCGGGCCGCCGCGGAAGGCAGGGGAGGAGCGGCATGCAGCGGTGGCGGGGGTACGACGCGGCGCCCGGCGGCTGGGGGCGGTCGGTCGTCACCATCGGCGTCTTCGACGGTGTGCACAAGGGACACCAGGCGACCATCGGGCACGCCGTGTCCCGGGCCCGCGAGCTGGGCGTGCAGTCGGTGGTGGTCACCTTCGACCCACACCCGGCCGAGGTGGTGCGCCCCGGTTCGCACCCGGCGGTGCTCACCGAGACCGCCCGCAAGGCCGAGCTGATCGAGGCGCTCGGCGTGGACGTGCTCTGCGTGGTGCCGTTCACCCCGGAGTTCTCCCGGCTGCCCGCCGAGGCGTTCGTGCACGACATCCTCGTCGAGCACCTGCACGCCGCGCTTGTCGTGGTGGGCGACAACTTCCGCTTCGGGCACAAGGCCGCCGGCGACGTGGCGCTGCTGGAGCGGCTCGGGCGCACCTTCGGCTTCGCCGTGGAGGGCGCCCCGCTGGTCGCCGAGGCGGGCACGGTCTACTCCTCCACGTACATCCGCTCCTGCGTCGACGCGGGGGACGTGACGGCGGCGGCCGCCGCGCTCGGCCGCCCGCACCGGGTGGAGGGCGTGGTGGTGCGCGGCGACCAGCGCGGCCGCGAGCTGGGCTTCCCCACCGCCAACCTGCTCTGCCACCGGTACGCGGCGGTGCCCGCCGACGGCGTCTACGCCGCCCGGCTGGTGCGCCGGGGCCACGCCGAGCCCCTGGCGGCGGCGGTGTCGGTGGGCACCAACCCGACCTTCTCCGGCCGGGAGCGGCGGGTGGAGGCGTACGTGCTCGACTTCACCGGCGACCTCTACGGCGAGCGGCTGGCGCTGGACTTCGTGGCGCACCTGCGCGGGCAGATCCGCTACGACGCGATCGAGCCGTTGATCGCCCAGATGAACCAGGACGTCGAGCGGACCCGGCGGGTGCTCGGCTGACCGCGTCGCGGCCCTTGACAGGCCGCCGCCCGGCAGGGCTGGTAGTCTGGCGGGGACGTCGGCTGACCGACGTGGGGCCTCGCGTGCCTGCACGACGCCGCGGGTGCGAGGTACCGGTCCGTTTCCGGTCCACTGACCGATCCGACGGACATCATCGAAACAACCCACGAAACAGGGAGAACATGGCGCTCGACCAGGAAGCCAAGGCCAAGATCCGCGCGGAGTACGCGACCGCCGACGGCGACACCGGTTCGCCGGAGGTGCAGGTCGCGGTCCTCACCAAGCGGATCGCCGAGCTGACGGAGCACCTGAAGGTGCACAAGCACGACCACCACAGCCGCCGTGGGCTGCTGCTGCTGGTCGGCCGCCGCCGTCGGCTGCTCAACTACGTCCAGAAGAAGGACATCAACCGCTACCGGTCGCTCATCGAGCGGCTCGGTCTGCGCCGGTGACGTGACGGGGGAGTGGCCCGACCGGGCCGCTCCCCCGCTTCGCCGCCACACGAAAACCGGGCCGCGCGACCACCTGAAAGGGAGCCGGTCAGCGTACCGGTCTCCGGTAGTGGCCCCCGGGCACCCCGGCCTAGCGCCGGCCACCCGGGCGCTTCGATCGAAGACCGGCCGTCTGAGCAGCTCCCCGCGTCGTGGGCCCCCGATGCGAAGGAGCACGACAGCACCATGACCGAGACCAACCTCGGCACCGAATCCCGCACCGCCGTGATCGACAACGGGTCCTTCGGCACCCGTGAGATCACCTTCTCCACCGGCCGGCTGGCCCGTCAGGCCGCCGGTTCCGTCGTCGCCCAGCTCGGCGAGACGGTCGTCCTCTCCGCCACCACCGCCGGCAAGCAGCCGAAGGAGCAGTTCGACTTCTTCCCGCTGACCGTCGACGTCGAGGAGCGGATGTACGCCGCGGGCCGCATCCCCGGCTCGTTCTTCCGCCGCGAGGGCCGCCCCAGCGAGGACGCGATCCTCACCTGCCGGCTGATCGACCGGCCGCTGCGCCCGTCCTTCGTCAAGGGCCTGCGCAACGAGGTCCAGGTCGTCGAGACCATCCTCGCGCTCGACCCGCAGCACCCCTACGACGTCGTGGCGATCAACGCCGCCTCGATGTCGACCAAGCTCTCCGGCCTGCCGTTCTCCGGCCCGATCGGGGCGACCCGGGTCGCGCACATCGACGGCCAGTGGGTCGCCTTCCCGACCCTGGAGGAGCTGGCCCGGGCCACCTTCGACATGGTCGTGGCCGGCCGCTCCCTGCCGGACGGCGACGTCGCGATCATGATGGTCGAGGCCGAGGCGACGCCGCACGCCGTGACCCTGATCGCGGGCGGCGCGACCGCGCCGACCGAGGAGATCGTGGCCAGCGGCCTGGAGGCCGCGAAGCCGGCGATCCGCGAGCTGTGCCGCGCGCAGAGCGAGCTGGCCGAGGTGGCCGCCAAGCCCGTCGCCGAGTTCCCCGTGTTCCTGGACTACCAGGACGACGTCTACGAGGCGGTGGCCGACCTGGCCCGCGCCGAGGTCGCCGAGGCCCTCCAGATCGCCGGCAAGGCCGACCGCGAGGAGGCCCTCGACCGCATCAAGGCCAAGGTCGCCGAGGAGCTCGGCGGTCGCTTCGAGGGCCGCGAGAAGGAGCTCAGCGCCGCCTTCCGGTCGCTCACCAAGTCCGAGGTGCGCAACCGGGTGCTGCGCGAGCAGGTCCGCATCGACGGCCGCGGCCCGCGCGACATCCGCCCGCTGACCGCCGAGGTCGGCGTGCTGCCCCGGGTGCACGGCTCGGCGCTGTTCGAGCGTGGCGAGACCCAGATCCTGGGCGTGACCACGCTGAACATGCTGCGCATGGAGCAGATGGTGGACACCCTGTCCCCGGAGAACCGCAAGCGCTACATGCACAACTACAACTTCCCGCCGTACTCGACCGGTGAGACCGGCCGGGTCGGCTCGCCGAAGCGGCGCGAGATCGGCCACGGCGCGCTCGCCGAGCGGGCGCTGATCCCGGTGCTGCCGTCGCGCGAGGAGTTCCCCTACGCCATCCGGCAGGTCTCCGAGGCGCTCGGCTCCAACGGCTCCACCTCGATGGGCTCGGTCTGCGCCTCGACGCTGGGCCTGCTCTCCGCCGGTGTGCCGCTGAAGGCGCCGGTGGCCGGCATCGCCATGGGGCTCATCTCCGACGAGGTCGACGGCAAGACCGAGTACGTGACGCTTACCGACATCCTCGGCGCCGAGGACGCGTTCGGCGACATGGACTTCAAGGTCGCCGGCACGCCCGAGTTCGTCACCGCGCTCCAGCTCGACACCAAGCTCAACGGCATCCCGTCGGACGTGCTGGCCGCCGCGCTGCAGCAGGCGTACGAGGCCCGGCAGACGATCCTCGGCGTGATGCAGGCGGCGATCGAGGCCCCGGCCGAGATGTCGGAGTACGCCCCGCGGGTCACCACCGTCAAGATCCCGGTCGACAAGATCGGCATGGTGATCGGCCCGAAGGGGCAGACCATCAACGCGATCCAGGACGAGACCGGCGCCGAGATCTCCATCGAGGACGACGGCACGATCTACGTCGGCGCCACCAACGGCCCGTCGGCCCAGGCGGCGGTGGACCGGATCAACGGCATCGCCAACCCGACGCTGCCGAAGGCCGGGGAGCGCTTCCTCGGCACGGTGGTCAAGACCGCCGCGTTCGGCGCGTTCATCTCGCTGCTGCCGGGCCGCGACGGCCTGCTGCACATCTCCAAGGTGGGCGACGGCAAGCGGGTCGAGAGGGTTGAGGACTTCCTCAACGTCGGCGACCGGGTCGAGGTCGAGATCGCGGACATCGACGCCCGCGGCAAGATCTACCTCGACAAGGTCCGCCCGGAGGGCGCCGAGGCGCCGGCCGCCGGCGAGGCCGCCGGCGGCGAGCGTCCGGCCGGCCGGGACCGGGACGACCGGGCTCCGCGCGACCGGGGCGACCGTGAGCGCGGCGGCGACCGGGGCGGTCGTGGACCGGGCGGCGGCGAGCGCGGCGAAGGCGGCGGCGAGGGTGGCGAGGGCGGCGAGCGTCCGCGCCGCCGCACCCGGCGCAGCTGACGCACCGCACCATCGCATCACCCCACCCCTCGTCGATCTGGGAGCAACACGTGAGTCGGGCCGTCAGCGCGCCGTTTCCGCCGGATCGACGGGGGGTGGCGTCCGTCCCGGGCCCCGCAGGAGCCGCGCACCGGGGCACCGGGACGGCCCGCTCCGGCGGCGCCGCCCGGGCGGTGACCCGCACCATCAGCGACGACCCCCTGGGCGGCACGGTACGCCGTACCGTGCTGCCCAGCGGGCTGCGCGTGCTCACCGAGGCGATCCCGGCGATGCGCAGCGTCTCGTTCGGCGTCTGGGTCGCGGTCGGCTCGCGCGACGAGACCGGCCCGCAGGCCGGCGCGGCCCACTTCCTGGAGCACCTGCTCTTCAAGGGCACCAACAAGCGCAGCGCGCTGGAGATCTCCGCGGAGATCGAGGCGGTGGGCGGCGAGACCAACGCCTTCACCACCAAGGAATACACCTGCTACTACGCCCGTGTGCTGGACGAGGACCTGCCGCTGGCCATCGACGTCATGTGCGACGCGGTCGCCGACTCGCTGCTGGAGCCGGCCGACGTGGAGACCGAGCGGGGCGTGATCCTCGAAGAGATCGCCATGCACGACGACGAGCCCGGCGACGAGGTGCACGACCTCTTCGCCCGGGCCGCCTACGGCGACCACCCGCTGGGCCGGCTGATCTCCGGCACTGAGGAGACCGTCACGCCGATGACCCGGCGGCAGATCCAGGGCTTCTACCGCCGCCACTACACCCCGCCGCGGATCGTCGTCGCCGCCGCCGGCAACCTCGACCACGCCACGGTGGTCAAGCTGGTCCGCCAGGCGCTGCGCGGCACCCCGCTGGACACCGACCCGGCGACGCCCGCGCCGCACCGGTCGGCCACCCCGGCCGTACGCACGAAGCCCGCCACCACCCTGGTGGAGCCGAAGGAGACCGAGCAGGCGCACGTCATCCTCGGCTGCCCCGGCATCGACCGGCTCGACGAGCGGCGCTTCGCCCTCGGCGTGCTCAACAACATCCTCGGCGGCGGCATGTCGAGCCGGCTGTTCCAGGAGATCCGCGAGCGGCGCGGCCTCGCCTACTCGGTCTACTCCTACGCCAGCCAGTACGCCGACAGCGGCCTCTTCGCCGTCTACGCCGGCTGCGCGCCGGGCAAGGTCGACGAGGTGCTGGAGCTGACCCGGGCCGAACTGGCCCGGGTGGCCGCCGACGGCCTGACCGAGGCCGAGGTGGCCCGCGGCAAGGGGATGAGCAAGGGCTCGTTCGTGCTGGGGCTGGAGGACACGGGCTCGCGGATGAGCCGGCTGGCCAAGGGTGAGCTGCTCTACGGCCACCTGATGCCGGTCGACGAGTTGCTCGGCCGGGTCGACGCGGTCACCGTGGCCGACGTCAACACCCTGGCCGCCGAGCTGCTGAGCCGGCCGATGTCGCTGGCGGTGGTCGGCCCGTTCGGCGCGAACGACTTCGCCGGCCGCTGACGGTCCGCCCGGATGCGCGCGTCCCGATTGGGATAGGTTGTGCCCCGTGACTGACGAGCAGGAGAAGAGCCCGGACGAGCTGATCCGGGTCGGCGTGCTGGGCGCCAGGGGCCGGATGGGCGTCGAGGTGTGCCGGGCCGTGGACGCCGCCGCCGACATGGAGTTGGTGGCCATGGTCGACGAGGGCGACGGCCTCTTCGCCGCGTCCGACGCCGGGGCCGAGGTGGTCGTCGACTTCACCACCCCCGACGTCGTCATGGACCACCTGCACTGGTGCATCGACCAGGGCATCAACGCGGTGGTCGGCACCACCGGCTTCACCGAGCAGCGGCTGGAGCGGGTGCGCGGCTGGCTGGCCCACAAGCCCGGGGTGGGTGTGGTGATCGCCCCCAACTTCGGCATCGGCGCGGTGCTGATGATGCAGTTCGCCGCCCGCGCCGCCCGGCACTTCGAGTCGGTCGAGATCGTCGAGCAGCACCATCCCCGCAAGCTGGACGCCCCCAGCGGCACCGCCACGCACACCGCGCGGCTGGTCGCGGCCGCCCGCGCCGAGGCCGGCCTCGGCCCGGTGCCGGACGCCACCAAGGACGAGGTCGCGGGCGCCCGGGGCGCCGACATCGACGGGGTACGCGTGCACGCCGTGCGCGCCACCGGCCTCGTCGCCCACCAGGAGGTGCTCTTCGGCACCGTGGGGGAGACGTTGACCATCCGGCACGACTCGTACGACCGGGTCTCGTTCATGCCCGGCGTGCTGCTGGCCGTCCGCGCGGTCCGCACCCGGCCCGGGCTGACCGTCGGCCTGGACGCCCTGCTCGACTGACGGGCAAAGCGGTCGCGGCGGCGCCCGGCGGCCCCTAGGCTGCCGGGGTGATCGACTCTGGACTCTCCGACCGGGCCGGGCGCCGGGTGACCCTGCGCCCGGTGGACGACGACAACTGGCGGGCGGTGGCCGACGTCGCCCCGCGCGACGACCAGCGCGGGTGGGTGGCGGCGCTGGCCGCCCGCTACCTGCTGCTGACCATGCGCTCCGACGTGTGGACCTCACTGGCGGTCTACGCGGACGAGACCGTCGCCGGGCACGTCATGTGGGGCGTCGACGACGACGGGTCCCGCTGGATCGGCGGCATGGTGATCGACGCGGCCGAGCAGGACCGGGGCGTCGGTCGGGCGGCCGTGCGCACCCTGGCCGCATGGCTGGGCGGCCAGGACGGCGGTCACCCCGTCCGGCTCTCCTACCACCCCGACAACGCCCAGGCCGCCCGCCTCTACACGAGCCTCGGCTTCGTGCCCACCGGGGCGATGGAGGACGACGAACTGGTCGTCGAACTCGTCGCGCCCACCCAGGGCCCGCCGCGCGCCTGACCGGGTCAGCCTTCCTCGATCACCGACATGATGTTGCCGGCCGGGTCGGTGAACCACGCGATCGTCGGCCCGTTGCCGCGCATGACGCCCTTGTCGTCCTGGGGCATCCCGGGGTAGCGCGCGAACCGCACCCCGCGCGCGGTCAGCTCGTCGACGGCCCGGTCGACGTCGTCGACGGGGAAGTTGAGCACCGTGTGGGCCGCGGGGGTGTGGTCCGCCTTCGGGTAGACCATCACGTCCCGGCCCCCGGCGAGGTGCAACGTCAGCAGGCCGCCCATGGCGTCGTCACGCGACACCCGCAGGCCGAGGGTGTCGGCGTAGAACCGTTCGGCCCGGTCGGGGTCGTCCACCGAGAAACTGCTCCACGCCATCGTGTCCGCGAACATGCCCGATGCCTCCCTCTAGTGGATGCCGCCACCGCGACCATGGGGTCACGGTAGGCGACACCCCCGACAGTGTCCGGCGGATCGCCGGCACCGGCGGGTCGGGGAGCGCGAATCGGTGCGGGCCGAGTCCGGGGACGCCCGGCCCGGTGCGGTCCGGGTCCGGGGACCGCGCGGCCCGGTCAGTCCCCGGGCGGCGCCGGTGCCGGTGACGAGGCACCCGGCGTCAGGTCCGGGAGCGTCGCCTCGGTGGGCGTCGCGTCCGCCGGATCCGCCTCCCCCGGCACCGCCACGTGCAGCCGCACCTGCGGGACGAGCATGTCCTCCACGTCCAGTGCGCGGGCCGCGCCGTCGGGCTCCCAGCCGGTGCTGGTGAGGAACTTGCGGGTCGCCGCGTCGCCGTCGAAGGCCCAGGCCAGCGCGCGGGTGAAGCCGTCGGCACGCCACAGGTCGACGGTCGCGGCGAGCAACCGGCTGCCGTGCCCCCGCCGGCCCCAGCGCGGCTCCACCAGCAGGTCCGTCACCGCGGCGACGTCCGGCCCGAGGACCTCCGGCGGCTCACCCGGGGCGAGCGCCTCGGCGTCGGCCGGACCGGAGGCGGCGAACCCCACCAGATAGGATTGCTCGGCCTGTTCGACGGCGACCAGCACCCGATGGGCGCCGGAGGGCGGCTCCTGCACGGCCGCGCTCCACCGCCTGGCGAGCCACGCCTCGTCCAGGTTGTCGAGCACGTGCCGGGGCAGGATCCGGCGATAGGCGACCCGCCAGGTCGCGAGTTGGATGCGTGCGATCTCGCCGGCGTCTTCCGGACGCGCCGGGCGGACGTACCCGAGAGCCATGGGACCGAAGCCTACGCAGGGCGAGGGAGGCGATGGTGGCGCAGGGTCCCCCACGGACGATCCAGCAGGTCGTCGGCGTCGTCGCGCTCGCCGTCGCGGTGACCGCCTTCCTGTCCGTCGCGGCCGTCCGGCACGGCTTCTTCGACCTCAAGGTCTACTACGGCGCGCTGACCTGGTGGGTGCACGACGGCGGGGAGATCTACGACTTCCTCAAGCCCGGCACCCAGTACGGCTTCACGTACCCGCCCTTCGCCGCCCTGGTCATGCTGCCGATGGCGTACCTGCCGTGGTGGGCGGCGATCGCGGTGAGCGTGGCCGCCAGCGTGGTGGTCACCGCCGTGCTTTTCTGGTGGCTGATCGACCCGGTCTCCCGCCGGTCGGGCTGGACCCGCTGGTTCGCCCTCGCCGTGGCGCTCTGCCTGGCCGCCGCGTACGAGCCGATGCGCGAGACGGTCAACTTCGGCCAGGTCAACATGCTGCTGCTCTTCCTGGTCGCGATCGACCTGCTCCGGCTGCTGCCGGCCGGCAACCGGTGGGCGGGCGTGGGCATCGGGCTGGCCACCGCGATCAAGCTGACCCCGGGCATCTTCATCGTCTACCTGCTGGTCACCCGCCGCTGGCGGGCCGCGGTCACCTCGATGGCCACCGCGGCCGGTGTGACCCTGCTGGCCGCCGCGCTCTTTCCCGACGCCTCGCGGGAGTTCTGGACGGAGGCGCTGTGGAACACCGGCCGGGTGGGTGAGCTGGCGTTCGTCTCCAACCAGTCGCTGCGCGGCGTGGTCGCCCGGCTCAACCCGGAACACCCGAGCACCCTGGCCTGGCTGGCGCTGGTGCTGGCCACGCTGGCGCTGTGGGCCTGGCGCTCCCGCGCCGCCGCGGCCGCCGGCGACGAGGCGACCGGCCTGGCGCTGACGGGCGCGGTGATGTGCCTGGTCAGCCCGGTCACCTGGGTGCACCACCTGGTCTGGCTGCTGCCCGCGCTGATCCTGCTGGTGGACAACGGGATGGCCGCGCCCGCCGGCAGCCGCCGGCGCCGCGTCCTGCTGGGCGCCGCGATCGTCGGGTACGGCTTCCTGATCAGCCGGATCGTCTGGGCCTGGGAGAAGGACTTCACCGGGCTCGACGGCTTCCTCGGCAGCAACACCTACGTCTGGATCAGCCTGGCGCTGCTGGCGTTCCTGCCGGTCCGGCGGGTGGGCGACACCGACCCGGTCGACCGGCCCCGGGAGAGGCCCGCCGGATCAGCCGTCGAGGAGTCCGGCGTACCGCAGCTCGACCAGCCCGACCGGCGGGCGCCCGCCGGCCAGCGGCACCGGATAGGTCGACCGCTCACCGTCCGGTGACAGCCCGGCCCGCTCGTAGAACCGGCGGGCCCGGTGGTTGGCCTCCAGGACCCAGAGCCGGTAGTCCGACCAGCCCCGGGCGACCAGCCCGTCCCGCGCCGCGGCCAGCAGCGCCCGCGCCGTGCCGTCACCCCAGCGGTCCGGCTCGACGTACATCGCCACCACCTCGCCGTGCGCGGCGTCGAGGTCGCCACGGTCCTGGTTGTTGCGGTACGGGCCGAACGTGGTGAACCCGGCCAGCGTCCCGTCGACCTCGGCGAGCAGGGTGGTGAACGGGTGTTCCGGGTCGGCGGTGCCGAGGTCCCGGCGGCGCTGCGCCCAGGCCGTGACGTTGAGCCGCCGCAGCACCTCCTCGGGCATGATCCCGGCGTAGCCGGCCTGCCAGCCGTGGATGTGCACCCGGGCGACCGCCTCGGCGTCGTCGGGCTCCTCGCGGCGGATCGTGAGCATGCGTCCGTTCTATGCCCCGGCGGGTGACGGGTCCAGCGTCCGCACCGGTGTCGTACCGGTGGATTAGGGTGCCCGACGATGGCCGCACCGGAATCGCTCTCGCTCGCCCAGGCACGTCGGGTGGCGCTCGCCGCCCAGGGCTTCGCCGACCCCGCGCCCACGGGCGTGCCCACCCGCCGGCACCTGCGTCGGGTGCTCGACCGGGTCGGGCTGATCCAGATGGACTCGGTGAACGTGCTGCAACGGGCGCACTACCTGCCGCTCTACAGCCGCCTCGGGCCCTACCCGACCGGCATGCTCGACGACGCCGCCTACCGCCGCCCTCGGGAGCTGTTCGAATACTGGGGCCACGAGGCGTCGCTGGTGCCCGTCGGGCTGCATCCGGCGCTGCGCTGGCGGATGGCCCGGGCCCGCTCGGAGTCCTGGGGCGGGATGCGGCGGATCGCCCAGGAGCAGCCCGACCTGGTCGCCTGGGTCCGCGACGAGGTGGCCGCCCGGGGGCCGCTCACGGCCGCCGAGATCGAGCACGACGCGCCCCGGGAGACCGGCAACTGGGGGTGGAACTGGTCGGCGGTGAAGCGGGCACTGGAGTTCCTGTTCTGGGCGGGGGAGGTGACGGCCGCCGAGCGCACCACGTCGTTCGCCCGCCGCTACGACCTGCCTGAGCGGGTGCTGCCGGCCGCCGTGCTCGACGCGCCGACGCCGACCGACGCGGATGCCCACCGCGCGCTGGTGGGCATCGCCGCGCGGTCGCTCGGGGTGGCCGCAGAGCCGGAGTTGCGCGACTACTTCCGGCTGCCGGTGGCGGGCGCCCGGCAGGCCATCGCCGAACTGGTCGAGGCGGGCGAGCTGCTGCCGGTCGCCGTGCAGGGCTGGCAGCGGCCCGCCTGGCTGCACGCCGGGGCGCGGCTGCCCCGCTGGGTGCGTGGCAACACCCTGGTCAGCCCGTTCGACCCGGTGGTCTGGGAGCGGGCCCGCGCCGAGCGGCTCTTCGACTTCAGCTACCGCATCGAGATCTACGTGCCGGCGCCGCAGCGGGTGCACGGCTACTACGTGCTGCCGTTCCTGCAGGGGGAGCGGTTCACCGCCCGGGTCGACCTGAAGGCCGACCGGAAGGCCCGCGTGCTGCTGGTGCCGGCCGCCTGGGGCGAGCCGGGCGTCGACCGGGGCGAGACCGCGCTGGCGCTGGCCGCCGAGTTGCACCGCCTCGCCGGTTGGCTGGGCCTGGACGCGGTGGCCCCGCCCGCCGCCGGCGACCTGGCCGTCCCGCTGGCCGCGGCGCTGGCGGGCGTGGCCGGTGTACGGTGAGCGACGTGACGAGTGTTGACGGACCGGCCTCCCCGTCGCATCCGCAGACGGGTGGGCTCGACGCCCCGCCCCAGGCGGGCCCGGCCGCACCGGCCGACGGGCGGCCCACGGACCAGGCGCCGCCCCACCCGGGGCCGCCCTATCCGGGGGCGGCGGCCTACCCCGTCGCCGAGCCGGACCGGCTCACCCGCTTCGTCGTCCGCCTCTACGAGCGCTCCCCGCGCTGGGCGGTGCCGCTGGCCGCGCTCGGCTGCGTCGCCGCCGGCATCGGCTACGCGCTGATCAGCGACCCCACCCGCTCGGCGCCCGACGCCGCGCCGAGCTGCCTGCTCAAGCTCACCACGGGGCTGGACTGCCCGGGCTGCGGCGGCACCCGTGCGCTCTGGTACGTGCTGCACGCCGACCTGCCGGCCGCCGCCCGGCACCACTTCCTGTTCGTCTTCGCGCTGCCCTTCCTGGCCTACCTCTTCGTCGCCTGGGCCGGGAAGCAGGCGTTCGGCTGGCGCCTGCCCGAGCTGCGGATCAGCTCGCGGGTGATCGGCGTCTTCCTGGCCGCATGGCTGGCCTTCACGATCCTGCGTAACCTGCCCTGGGCACCCTTCACCTCCCTCTACGTCTGACCCCACCCGTCCCCGGGCCGGGTCTGACCCCGCCCGTTCCGGGCCGCGCGTGGCGCGTCGGTGGGACCGCGGCGTTGTGGTGGCCGTCAGCGTGCCGCCCGGGTCGCGGGCCTGCGGGGTGGCTGGCCGGCTGCTGTCGAGCTGCCCCGTCCACGGGACCGCGTGTGGTGCGTGGGTGGGGCCGGCGGCTGTGTGGGATGGCTTGTTGTCGCTGTCGAGCTGCCCCGCCCATGGGACCACCGGGGGGCTCACCGGAGGGACCGCTCGAACGGAGCAGTGCCCTCATCCGTGGGGCAGCTCGACAGCGCGGCGAGTAGCTCCTCCAGACAGACCGCGCCCGGCCCGTCCGCGCACGGCCCGGCCGCGCCGCGCCCCGCCCGGTCTGGTCCAGCGCAGCCTGTCCGCGCCCGGCCCGGCCCCGGCGTCGCCTGGCCCGGCCCGGCGCAGCGCGGGGCCGCTCTGCACCGCGGCGGGGGCGTGCCGAGCGCCGAGATATTGGACACCCGTCGACCCGGGTGGACCCCGTACCCATCCACAATCCGCAGCTCAACGCCCGTTCGGCCGGCGAGCCCGGCTTTTCCCCGCGACCGCCGGGCCACTACAGTCCCAGGAATGCCGGAGATGGTGCAGCCCCAGGTCAAGCTCGTCGCATGGACGCACTTCGAGGCCCCCGACGACGTGCCGTGGTCGACCGACGCCGAGGGCGGTCAGGCGCTCGCGGAGTTCGCCGGCCGGGCCTGCTACCAGAGCTGGAAGAAGCCGAACCCGGCCACCGCCACCAACGCCGGCTACCTCGCGCACATCCTGGAGGTCGGCCACCTGAGCGTGCTGGAGCACGGCTCGGTCAGCTTCTACTTCAGCGGGGTCTCCCGCTCGTTCACCCACGAGCTGATCCGGCACCGGCACTTCTCGTACTCCCAGCTCTCCCAGCGGTACGTGCCGGAGCGCGACGCCGCCATGGTCGAGCCCTCGGTGATCGCCGACGACCCGGAGCTGCACAAGAAGTTCGTGGAGGCGGCCGAGGCGAGCGTGCGCGCGTACAACGAGCTGCTGGAGGGGCTGGAGCGGCGCTTCGCCGACGTGGAGAACGCCACGCTGCGGCGCAAGCAGGCCCGGCAGGCGGCCCGCGCCGTGCTGCCCAACGCCACCGAGACGCGCATCGTGGTCACCGGCAACTACCGGGCCTGGCGGCACTTCATCGCCATGCGCGCGACGGAGCACGCCGACGTGGAGATCCGCGAGCTGGCGGTGGAGTGCCTGCGACAGCTCCAGGGCGTCGCCCCGAACGTCTTCGCCGACTTCGTCATCTCGGCCCTGCCCGACGGCACCGAGGTCGCGGCGAGCCCGCACGCCGAGTGAGTCCTGAGGGCTTCCCCGGCGGGGCGCCGGTGGTCGTCCGCTAGGTTGGTGGCATGACGCACGACCACCCTGACACGCCCGCCCGGGCGGTGTCCCGCCCCTTCGGGCGAGTCCTCACGGCCATGGTGACCCCGTTCACCGCCGACGGCTCGCTCGACCTCGACGGCGCCGCGCGGCTCGCCAGCTACCTGGTCGACGAGCAGGGCAACGACGCGCTGGTGGTCAACGGCACCACCGGCGAGTCGCCGACCACCACCGAGGCCGAGAAGGAACAGCTGATCCGGGCCGTGGTGGAGGCCGTCGGCGACCGCGCCAAGGTCGTGGCCGGGGTCGGCACCAACGACACCCGGCACACCATCGAGCTGTCCACGGCCGCCGAGAAGGCGGGCGCGCACGGCCTGCTCGTGGTGACGCCCTACTACAACAAGCCGCCGCAGAGCGGCCTGCTGCGGCACTTCACCGCCGTGGCGGACGCCACCGGGCTGCCGGTGATGCTCTACGACATCCCGCACCGGGCGGGCGTGCCGATCGACACCGAGACGATGGCGCGCCTGGCCGAACACGCCCGGATCGTCGCGGTGAAGGACGCCAAGGGCGACCTGACCGCCACGAGCTGGGTCACCAGCCGGACGAACCTCGCCTTCTACAGCGGCGAGGACTCGCTCACCCTGCCCGCGCTGGCCGTGGGTGGCGTGGGCGTGGTCGGCACCTCGACCCACTTCACCGGCGCGCTCACCAAGCAGATGATCGAGGCGTACGACGCGGGGGACACCGCCACCGCGCTGAGCCTGCACCGGCGGCTGCTGCCGCTGTTCACCGGCATCTTCCGTACCCAGGGCGTGATCCTGGTGAAGGCGGGCCTGGCGGCCGCCGGGAAGCCCGCCGGGCCGGTGCGTCTGCCGCTGGTCGAGGCGACCGACGACGAGATCGCCCAGCTCCGCGCGGACAGCGCGGCGGCGGGCCTGGAACTGCCCGAATGACCGAACGACACGACGGACGCCGAGTGACGGCGTCGCAGAATGAGGTGGACGCGTGACCGAGGCGCACTTCGAGACGGAACTGCCCCCGCCGCTGCCGGAGGGTGGGCTGCGGATCATCCCGCTCGGCGGGCTCGGCGCCATCGGTCGCAACATGACCGTCTTCGAGTACGACGGCAAGCTGCTGGTGGTCGACTGCGGGGTGCTCTTCCCCGACGTGGAGCAGCCCGGGGTCGACCTGATCCTGCCCGACTTCGGTCCGATCCTGGACCGGCTCGACGACGTCCAGGCGATCGTGCTGACCCACGGCCACGAGGACCACATCGGTGCGGTGCCCTACCTGCTCGCGCACAAGCCCGACATCCCGCTGGTCGGCTCCCAGTTCACCCTCGCCCTGGTCGAGGCGAAGCTCGCCGAGCGGCGGATCCAGCCCTACACGCTGACCGTTCGGGAAGGCGGCCGGGAGCGGCTCGGCCCGTTCGAGTGCGAGTTCTTCGCGGTCAACCACTCGATCCCCGACGCGCTCGCGGTCGCCATCCGCACGCCGGCCGGCCTGGTGCTGCACACCGGCGACTTCAAGATGGACCAGCTCCCGCTGGACGGCCGGATCACCGACCTGGCCGGGTTCGCCCGGCTCGGCGCCGAGGGCGTGGACCTGCTGCTCTCGGACTCCACCAACGCGGAGATCCCCGGCTTCGTCACCCCCGAGCGGGAGATCGGGCCGGTGCTCGACTCGATCTTCGCGAAGGCCAAGGGGCGGATCATCGTCGCGTCCTTCGCCTCGCACGTGCACCGGGTGCAGCAGGTGTTCGACTCCGCCGCCGAGCACGGCCGCAAGGTCGCCCTCATCGGCCGGTCCATGGTCCGCAACATGGGCATCGCCCGAGACCTGGGGCTGCTCAACATCCCGTCCGGGCTGGTCGTCGGGCTGGAAGAGGCGACGAACATGCCGCCCGAGCAGATCGTGCTGATGTCCACCGGTTCGCAGGGCGAGCCGATGAGCGCCCTGGGCCGGATGGCCAGCGGCGACCACCGGCACATCACCATCGCCCCCGGCGACACCGTGGTGCTCGCCTCCTCGCTGGTGCCGGGCAACGAGACCTCGGTCTACCGGGTGATCAACCGGCTGGCCCGGGCCGGCGCCGTGGTGGTGCACAAGGACGTGGCCAAGGTGCACGTCTCCGGCCACGCCCCCGCCGGCGAGCTGCTCTACCTGCTCAACGTGGTCCGTCCCAGCAACCTGATGCCGGTGCACGGCGAGTGGCGGCACCTGCGCGCCCACGCCCGCCTCGGCATCGAGTCCGGCGTCGCCCCCGACCGGGTGGTGCTCTGCGAGGACGGCGACGTCGTCGACCTCGTCGAGGGCCGGGCCAGCCTGGTCGGGCACGTGAAGAGCCGCTACGTCTACGTCGACGGCCTCGCCGTCGGCGACGTCAGCGAGTCGCTGCTCACCGAGCGCCGGATCCTCGGCGACGGCGGGTTCATCGCCACCACCGTGGTGGTCGACTCGGTGACCGGCAAGGTGGTGGGCGGCCCGACCCTGTCGGCGAAGGGCTTCTCCGAGGACCCGGAGGCGTTCAGCCCGGTGATCCCGCTGGTCACCGAGGCCCTGAACCGGGCGGCCTCCGACGGCATCACCGATCCGCACCAGCTCCAGCAGATCGTCCGGCGCACCGTGGGACGGTGGGTGAACGACGCGTACCGCCGTCGGCCCATGATCGTCCCCACCGTCGTCGAGGTCTGACCCCGCACCGCCGCGACGCCCGCCCGCACCCCGTGTGCCGGCGGGCGTCGCCGGCTCAGGGCAGGGCGGCGACCGCCTCGGCGTACGCGACGCTGGTGTCCACGGCCGCGTCGAGCAGGACCGTGAGCTGGGCCGGCGCCACCCCGTGCGCCAGGTCGGTGGCGACGTGGCCGGCCAGCAGCAGCTCGCCCTCCCGCTCGTGCACGTACGCCTTCGGCAGCAGGCGGTCGTGGTTCCAGGCGTTGCAGAAGGCGTACGCCTCCGCGAGCCGGTCGGCTGGCAGCCGGCGGTTCGCCACGGATCGGGCCTGGAGGATCTCGCCCCGCTCGCCGCCGCGCCGGAACTGGATCAGCGCTTCGCCCCACCGGCCCGTGACGGCGCCACTGTCGTCCACCGCGTACCGGTCCCCGCGCCGGTCCAGCTCGGCGGTGATCATCGCCAGGCTCAGCGGGCGTGGCTCCCCGTCCGGCAGGACGTCGTCGGGCGGGTCGTCGGCGTCGTCGTCCGCGTCGTCGTCGGGCGGCAGGGGCACCGGTGCGGCGGCCGGCCGTTCGGCCAGCCAGGACGCGATCCGGCCGGACTGGTGGCCGGTGCCGTTGCGGGCGTCGAAGCTGCCCGCCAGCGCGGTGGCCACCCCGAGCAGGGTGGCGCCCAGCGTGGCCACGTCGAGCTCGGCGGCCGGCCGCACCCCGTACGCCGGGCGGTGCACCGTCCGCCCGCCGAGCCCCGCCTCCACGGCGAGGGCGCAGACCAGCGCACCGGCGGCGGCGAACTCCATCGCGGACAGGTCGTCGTGCGGCCGGTCCAGCCGGGGCAGCTGCTCGGCGAGGACGTCGACGCCCCGGGCGGGGTGCCCGGCCAGCGCGCACCACCGCAGGTGCGTGGCGAGCAGCGGGAAGGCGGCCCGTTCCCGCCGGTGCCGCCGGTACGCCCGCACGTGCGCCTCGGCCGCCCGCTCCGGCTGGCCGGTCCGCAGCCACGACAGCAGCCCGGCGACCAGCGTCCGCTCCGGCTGCTCCGTGCAGTCGACGCCGCCGTGCGGGGAGTCCGGCAGGGCGGCCAGCGCGGCCGGGTGGTCGCCCCAGCCGGCGAGCAGTTCCGCCCGTCGGGCCGCCGCGCAGTCCGGGCAGCCGCCGACCGGCCCCGGATCGGCCGTCGACCAGCGGTCGTACCACCGCCGGGCGGTGGGCTCGTCGCCGAGGTGGTCGGCGATGCGGCAGCGCAGCTCGGCGACCACCGCCGGGTCGTCGGCGGCGCGCGCGGCGAGGTCGTCCAGCATGACCCGGGCCTGGTCCAGCCCGACCCGGGGCGAGCCGAGCAGGGCCTCGACCGCGTACCGCCGGTAGCGCCGCAGCGGCTCGGCCTGGTCTGCCGCCAGCAGGTCGGGGCGGCGCTCCACCATGGCGAGGCAGCGGCGCACCGGCTCGACCAGCCGCCACCGCTGCCCGTGCAGGAGGTACGCCTCGATGAGCGCGAACCGGGCCGCCAGCGCCGTCCGGTCGTCGCCCGTGGCGTCGGCGTGCGCGGCGATGCGTTCCAGCTCGGTGCTGCGGGCCTCGCCGTCGGGGGTGTCGCGGGCGTCGGCGAGCGCTCCGGCCAGCGCGGGGTCGGGTCCCCGGCCCCCGCGCCGCAGCCCGCTCCACCAGCCGGGCAGCCCGAACGGGTCGAGGCCGCGACCGGCCAGGTCCCCGCCGCGGCCCGTCACGCCACCACCCCGCCGGGCAGCCGGGCCACCTCGGTGGCGAGCTGGCAGCCGGTGGCGATGCCGCAGTCGAGCAGCTGGTCGAGCTGGTGCGCGGTGACGCCGCGTTCCAGGTCGGTGATGACCTCGCCGCAGATCCGGGCCCGCCCGTCGTCCTCGACGTGCACGAACGCCTTCGGCCAGAGCCGGTCGTGGTTCCACGCGTTGCAGAAGGCGTGCAGCGCCGGCACGTACTCGATGGGGAACGCCGGCGCGGTCAGGGTGCGGACCTGGAGCAGCTCCCCGCTGGCGCCGGGGCGCAGGAACCAGATCAGGCTGTCGTCCCAGCGGCCGACCAGGTCGCCGTCGGCGTCGGCCTGGACCCGGTATCCCCGACTGTGCAGCACGGCGGCGATCAGCTCGCCGGTCAGCGGTTCCAGCGCCCCCGGGTGCCCGGCCAGGTGGCCGTCCCGACCGTCCTCGGTTCCCGGCGACGACATGGGGGCAACCCTTCTGAGGCAGATATCACGTGACGCGGCGGGGCCCGCGCTGCGACACGCGGACACGACCCGGAAAGGCGGCGATCTGCCGGGTCACGCCATTAGGTTGATGCTATGGCGGGCCGTACCTCTCAGGCGAGCCGGCGACGCGGCGCGTCGCCGCGTGGCACCACGAACAGTCGTGCCCGTCAGCCGGCGAAGAAGACCGCCCGCGCGGCGGCCCGGCGGCGGCCGGCGGCCCGGTCCGGCCCGGGGCTGATCGTCGGGCAGGCGGTCCGCGCACTGTGGATGGGGATGGCGCACGGCCTCGGCTGGGCGTTCCGGCAGGCCGGCTCGGCCCGGGGGCTCGACCCGGAGCAGCGCCGCGACGGCGCGGGCCTGCTGGTCTTCGGCCTCGCCCTGCTCAGCGCGGTGGCCCTCTGGTTCTCCGGCGCCGGCCCGGTGGGCGCGCGGCTGGCCGACACCTTCCGGCTCTTCCTCGGGGCGATCTCGGTCGTGGTGCCGGTGCTGCTGATGATCGGCGCGTGGCGGCTGATGCGCGAGCCCGTCGATCCCGAGCACCGCGGCCGGGGGCTGGTCGGGTGGACGTCCATGCTGGTCGCCACCGCCGCGATGCTGCACATCGGACAGGACCCGGCCGACGCGGGCCAGCGCGACTTCGCCGGCGGCCTGGTCGGCGCCGGCGTCGGCAGCCTGATGGAGCGGGCGGTCACCGCCTGGGTGGCCGTGCCGCTGCTGATCCTGCTGCTGGTCTTCGGCCTGCTGGTGGTCACCGCGACCCCGATCAACAAGGTCCCGGAGCGGCTCGGCCTGCTGTTCGGCACCCGGATCGCCCCGCCGATGGTGGAGGAGGAGGCGGACGAGGCACCCGCCCGGCCGGCGCCCCGTAAGCGCGCGGCGAAGCGGGCGGCCCCGCCGCCGCCCGACCCGGCGGAGTTCGACGACGACCTCGACGGGGTGGACCTCCAGGAGACCCTGGTGCTGCCCCGCAAGCCCCCGGGCCGGGTTCCGGCCACCCGCAAGCCGGCGGAGCCGCCGGAGCACTCGCCCGCCCCGACGCGGGCCGAGCAGCTCGCGCTGACCGGGCTGGCGGGCGACTACACGCTGCCGCCGGCGAACATCCTCGGCAGCGGCGCGGCCCCGAAGTCCCGGAGCAAGGCCAACGACGAGGTGATCGTCGCGCTCACCGGCGTCTTCGAGCAGTTCGGCGTGGACGCGGCCGTCACCGGGTTCACCCGCGGGCCCACCGTCACCCGCTACGAGGTGGAGCTGGGCCCGGGCGTCAAGGTCGAGCGGATCACCCAGCTCTCCCGCAACATCGCGTACGCGGTGAAGTCGCCGGACGTGCGGATCCTCAGCCCGATCCCGGGCAAGAGCGCGGTCGGGGTGGAGATCCCGAACACCGACCCGGAGAACGTGGCGCTCGGCGACGTGCTGCGGTCGCGAGCCGCCACCAGCGACCACCACCCGATGGTGGTGGCGCTGGGCAAGGACATCGAGGGCGGCTACGTGGTGGCCAACCTCGCCAAGATGCCGCACATCCTGATCGCCGGCGCGACGGGCGCGGGCAAGTCGTCCTGCCTGAACTCGCTGCTGGTGTCCATCCTCACCCGGGCCACGCCGGACGAGGTGCGGCTGCTGCTGATCGACCCGAAGCGGGTCGAGATGACGGGCTACGAGGGCATCCCGCACCTGGTCACCCCGATCGTGACCAACGCGAAGAAGGCGGCCGACTCGCTGGAGTGGGTGGTCCGCGAGATGGACATGCGCTACGACGACCTCGCCGCCAACGGGGTCCGGCACATCGACGACTTCAACCGCAAGGTGCGCAACGGCGAGATCAAGGCGCCGCCGGGCAGCGAGCGGGAGATGCGCCCGTACCCGTATCTGCTGGTGATCGTGGACGAGCTGGCCGACCTGATGATGGTCGCCCCGCGCGACGTGGAGGACTCGGTCGTCCGGATCACCCAGCTCGCCCGCGCGGCCGGCATCCACCTGGTGCTGGCCACCCAACGCCCGTCGGTCGACGTGGTCACCGGCCTGATCAAGGCCAACGTGCCGTCCCGCCTGGCGTTCGCCACCTCCTCGCTGGCGGACTCGCGGGTCATCCTCGACCAGCCGGGCGCGGAGAAGCTGCTGGGCCGCGGCGACGGCCTGTTCCTGCCGATGGGCGCCTCGAAGCCGATCCGGATCCAGGGCGCCTGGGTGACCGAGCGCGAGATCGCCGACGTGGTGAAGTTCTGCAAGGACCAGCGCGAGCCGGAGTTCCGTCCGGACGTGCTCGTCGCGCCGGACGCCGGCAAGAAGAAGATCGACGAGGAGATCGGCGACGATCTCGACCTGCTGGTGCAGGCGGTCGAGCTGGTGGTCACCTCGCAGTTCGGCTCGACCTCGATGCTCCAGCGCAAGCTGCGGGTCGGCTTCGCCAAGGCGGGGCGGCTGATGGACCTCATGGAGACCCGGGGTGTGGTCGGCCCGTCGGAGGGTTCCAAGGCCCGGGACGTGCTGGTCAAGCCGGACGAGTTGGAGGAGGTCCTGGTCGGCCTGCGCGGCGGCGAGGACTAGGCCCGCCGGCCAGACACGCGCGGCGGACCCGCTGTCCATACACGCGGCGGACCCGCTGTCCACACACGCGACGGGCCCGCCGGCACGCCGGCGGGCCCGGTCTCCGCTGGGGGGAGCGGTGGGTCAGTTGTTGACGAGCGCGTTGATGATCAGCAGGCTGATCACGATGGCGGCCACGTTGGCGGCGGCGGCGTACCAGCCGAGCGGCTTGTCACCGAGCACGGCGCCGACGATGCCCAGGACCAGCCCGATCACGCCGAAGATGAGCGGGTTGAGCAGGAGCGCGAGGACCGCGAACACGAAGCCCACGATGGTGCAGATGCGGGCGGCGTTGGTGCGCGGGCGGGCGGTCGAGTGCATGTTGGCCATGTCTGCCTCCGTGGGTGAGAGCCTTTCCGGTGCCAGGCACAGCTCTACCCACTGTGGTCGTCCGTCACGCCTCGCCCCTGCGGACGCCGGTCAGTGGAAGACCTTCAGGCCGACGACGCCGGCGACCACCAGCAGCAGGCAGGCTATCCGGGGCAGGCTGGCCGGCTCGTTCAGCGCGAGCATCCCGACCAGGGCGGTGCCGACCGCCCCGATGCCGACCCAGACGACGTAGCCGGTGCCGACCGGGATCTCGCGCAGCGCGTACGCCAGGCCGGCCATGCTGAGCACCAGGGTCACCACGAAGACCAGCGACGGGACGAGCCGCGTGAAGCCGGCGCTGCGGTCGAGGGCGATCGCCCACGCGGTCTCGAGAAGTCCGGAGATCACCAGCACGATCCAGGCCATGGAACATCACCTCTGCGTAGGCGCCCGGACCAGCGGGCCGGGAGGAGTGGGTTCGGTACACACACGCGGGGCGTCTTGGCCTGACCGGGTACGCCCACCACTCGTCCGGGGCGACCTGGGGCCGCCACGACCGACGGTAGCACCGGGCGGGCGGCTTCCGGGGTGAGCCGGGCCACCACGGGTTGACGTGAACCTCGCTTCAACTTGCAGTATCGGGGGTATGCCGCTGCTCTTCTCCGACCCCGAGGTCGCCGCCGCGCTGGACGCCCCGACCACGGTCGCCGCGATGCGGGACGCCCTGCTCGCCGCGTACGCCGGCCGCCTGGTGGCCCCGCCCCGGGCCGCCGCGCCGCTGGGCGGGGGACGGATGGTGCTCACCGCCGGCCACCTCACCGGCGAGTGGTACGGCTACCGCTCGTACGACACGTTCGGGCACCCGGAGAGCGAGCAGGTGGTCGTGCTGCACGACGGGCGCACCGGGGCGGTCCGGGCGGTGGCGGTCGGGGAGGAGCTGGGCTCCCGGCGTACCGGCGGGCTCGGCGGGGTCGCCGTGGCCGCCCTGGCCCGGCCGGACGCCGCCACCCTGGGCGTGATCGGCTCCGGCGGGCAGGCGTGGACCCAGGTCTGGGCCACCGCCGCCGTCCGCCCGCTGCGCGAGGTCACCGTGCACAGCCGCTCCGTCGCCCGGCGGGAGTCGTTCGCCGCCCGGGTCCGCGCCGAGCTGGGCGTGCCGGCGCGGGCGGTGGACTCGGCGCGGGCCGCCGTCCGGGACCGCGACGTCGTGGTGCTCGCCACCACCGCCGTCGGCCCCGTGCTCGACGCCGCCGACCTGGCCCCCGGCACCCACGTCAACGCCGTCGGCTTCAAGCAGGTCGACCGGCACGAGTTCGGCACCGACCTGCTGGACGCCGCCGACCTGCTGGTCACCGACTCGCCGGCGCAGGCGGCCGCGTACGACCCGCCGATGCTGGCGACGCTGCCCGCGTACGCCTGGCGGTTGCGCGACCTGGGCGCGGTGCTGGCCGGCGCCGTCCCCGGCCGGACCGGCGCGGACCAGGTCTCGGTCTTCTGCTCGACCGGCCTGGCCGGCACGGAGGTCTTCCTGCTCGACCGGCTGGTCGGGGTGGGCGCGGCGGCGGTCTGAGCGGGCCGTGGCCGCCGGGAGCGCGCGGGCGGCCCGCCGTTGGCGGCCGCCGGTCGCGCGCCCGGTACCCTCGGATGGTGTCTGCCACCTCCCCTTCCCCCGCCGACGGCCGCCGTGTCGCCCTGCTGACCCTGGGCTGTGCCCGCAACGAGGTCGACTCGGAGGAGCTGGCCGCCCGGCTGCACGCCGACGGCTGGCAGGTCACCACCGACGGCGAGGGCGCCGACGTGGTGGTCGTGAACACGTGCGGCTTCGTGGAGAAGGCGAAGCAGGACTCCATCCAGACCCTGCTGGCCGCCGCCGACACCGGCGCCAAGGTGGTCGCCG
Source organism: Micromonospora sp. USAFONa4 (assembly GCF_057197825.1). Lineage (NCBI taxonomy): Bacteria > Bacillati > Actinomycetota > Actinomycetes > Micromonosporales > Micromonosporaceae > Micromonospora > Micromonospora sp. USAFONa4. The sequence goes on from NZ_CM170072.1 coordinate 5,086,315, forward strand.
CCGGCTGCATGGCCGAGCGGTACGGCCGCGAGCTGGCCGACAGCCTCCCCGAGGCGCAGGCGGTGCTGAGCTTCGACGACTACCCGGACATCGCCGCCCGGCTGGACGCGGTGGTGGCCGGCGAGCGGATCGGCGCGCACACCCCGCGCGACCGGCGTGAGCTGCTGCCCCTCACCCCCGTCTCCCGGCGCGACAGCGGGGTGTCGCTGCCCGGCCACGGCACCCCGGTCCGGGGCGTCACCGAGACCGACGAGCACACTCCGGCGCACCTGCGCCAGGTGCTGCGCCACCGGCTCGACACCGGCCCGGTCGCCTCGCTCAAGCTGGCCAGCGGCTGCGACCGGCGCTGCGCGTTCTGCGCCATCCCCGCCTTCCGCGGCGCCTTCGTCTCCCGTACGCCGGACGAGCTGCTCGCCGAGGCGGAGTGGCTGGCCAAGACCGGCGTCCGCGAGCTGGTGCTGGTCAGCGAGAACTCCACCTCCTACGGCAAGGACCTGGGCGACCCCCGGGCGCTGGAGAAGCTGCTGCCCCAGCTCGCCGCGATCGACGGCATCGTCCGGGTGCGGGCGAGCTACCTCCAGCCGGCCGAGACCCGGCCCGGGCTGGTCGAGGCGATCGCCACCACGCCCGGCGTGGCGCCCTACTTCGACCTGTCGTTCCAGCACTCCAGCGAGCCGGTGCTGCGCCGGATGCGCCGTTTCGGCTCCACCGAGCGGTTCCTGGAGCTGCTGGCGAGCGCCCGCGCGCTGGCCCCGGGCGCGGGCGCACGGAGCAACTTCATCGTCGGCTTCCCGGGCGAGACCCGCGGCGACTACCAGGAGCTGGTCCGGTTCCTGACCGAGGCGCGGCTCGACGCGATCGGGGTGTTCGACTACAGCGACGAGGACGGCACCGAGGCCGCCGGGCTGTCCGGCAAGGTCTCCGCCGCCACGGTCAAGCGTCGCTACGACAAGCTCAGCGCGCTCGCCGACGAGCTCTGCTCGCAGCGCGCCGAGGAGCGCCTGGGCTCCACGGTCGAGGTCCTGGTCGACTCGGTCGACGACGGCGTGGTCGAGGGGCGGGCGGCCCACCAGGCCCCCGAGGTCGACGGCTCGACCACCCTCGTCGCCCCGGCCGACGGCGGGGTGGACCTGGCCGCGCTGCGCCCGGGTGACCTGGTGCGGGCGACGGTGACCAGCACCGAGGGAGTGGACCTGGTGGCGGTCCCGGATGAGATGATCTCGGCGGCGCCCGGCGCAACACGGTGACGGCGGGCCCGGACGGAGCGGGGGAGCCACGTGGTGGGGTGCCAGGTACGCCACGGCCGCCGGAGCGGGGCGCGGCGATGACCGGGGCGACGGAATCGACGCCCGCGCCGGTGGTGGCCGGCGTACCGGTGATGAACGCGGCCAACGCGCTCACCGCGCTGCGGCTGGTCCTGGTGCCGGTCTTCGCGGCGTCCGTGGTCGCCTCCGCCATGGACCACGCCGGCTGGCGGATGGTCGCCTGCCTGATCTTCGCCGTCGCCTCGGCGACCGACCTCGTGGACGGCTGGATCGCCCGCCGGTTCGCCCTGGTCACCTCGGTGGGCAAGGTCGCCGACCCGATCGCCGACAAGGCGCTCACCGGTGCGGCGCTGCTGCTGCTCTCCTGGTACGACCAGCTGCCCTGGTGGGTGACCGCCGTGATCCTCGTCCGCGAGCTGGGCATCACCGCGCTGCGCTTCTGGGTGATCCGCCACGGCGTGATCGCGGCCAGCCGGGGCGGCAAGATCAAGACGGCGCTACAGATCCTGGCCATCACGTGGTACCTGTGGCCCATGCCGGCCGTGCTCGCCGCCGTCGGCCCCTGGATCATGGCCGTAGCGGTCGGCGTCACGGTGGTCACCGGCTTCGACTACGTCGCGCAGGCCCTCCGGCTGCGCCGCCCCGCCGCCTGACCCGGTGCCCGCATCGGCCGTCCTCTCCCGCCCGGCCCCGCCCTCTCCCGCCCGGAGCCGCGCCCGTCGGGAAGGATGAGTAGGGCCGGCGGGGCGGGGAAAGGATCCGGGACATGGACAGTGACGCTGACGGAACGCGGCCGGCCGGAAGCCCGGCGGCCGGCGTGGTGCACAGCCTCTCGGAACGGCACGAGACCCTGGCCACCGTCGAGTCGCTCACGGGCGGCCTGCTGGCCGCCTCGATCGTGGAGATCGCCGGGGTGAGCGGGATCTACCGGGGCGGCCTGGTGGTCTACGCCACCGAGCTCAAGTCGCTGCTCGCCGACGTACCGGAGGACCTGCTGGCCGACCGGGGGCCGGTGGACCCGGACGTGGCGGTGGCCCTCGCCGAGGGCGGACGGCGCCGCTGCGGGGCCGACTGGGGCCTGGCGACCACCGGGGTGGCCGGTCCCGAACCGCAGGACGGCAAGCCGGTCGGGCTGGTCTACGTCGCCGTGGCCGGGCCGTCCGGCACCGAGGTCCGGCAGCTCGACCTGGCCGGCGGTCGCGACCACATCCGCTCGGCCGCTGTCGTCGAGGCGTTGCGGCTGCTCGCCGCGCGGATCCACCAGACCGATGCCGCCGGGGCGGCGGCGTCCGACAGCCGGGCGGCCGGGGCCGACGGCGGGCGGACCGACGCGGCCGGCGCGGGTCGCCGCTGACGGCCTTCCAGGATCCGAGGGGCGGGGTGGGATGTCGTGGGGGCCCGCAACGGGTACGGTTGCGGGAAGGCTCCGACGACCGGTCCGGCTCGACGTACCGGACGGGCCGCCTGGAAGAGTGGTGTCCCTCAGGGGGAGGTGCGAATGGTCCTGCTACGCCGCGTGATCGGTGACGCACTGCGGGCGCGCCGGCAGGGGCAGCACCGCACCCTGCGCGAGGTCTCCTCCGCCGCCAACGTCAGCCTCGGCTACCTCTCCGAGATCGAACGCGGCCAGAAGGAGCCCTCCAGCGAGCTGCTGGCCGCGATCTGCGACGCCCTCGGTGCGCGCCTGTCCGAGCTGCTGCGTGAGGTCAGCGACACCGTCGCCCTCGCCGAGCAGATGCCCGGCGTGCTGGTGCCGGTGCAGGACGAGCCGGCCGCGCCCGTCGCCGTCCGCAGGAGCACGGGTCGGGGCGTGCACCAGGTCAGCTCGGACGGCACGGTCGCCGTGCAGGTCCGCCAGGACTCCCCGCTCAAGGCCACCCTGCGCAGCTCCCGGGTCCGGGGCAGCGAGCGCGACGTGGTCTGCGCCGCCTGATCCACCCCCTCTTTCTCGCCACGTGGTCGGCCTCGACGCCGCCGCGTACCCTTGATCGCGGACGGCGTCGGCGCTCGCTTCGCTCGCCGGTACGGATGCCCCGGTGGCGTCCGGCTGGGACGATGGAGCCACTGCCGCGCCGGAGCCGGCCGGGAGCACCCGGCGCGGTCCAGGCGGAGCGACGCTACTGAGGGGACAACGCAAAGATGGCGAACCCGTTCGTCAAGGGGTGGAAGTACCTGATGGCGCTCTTCGGCGCCAGGATCGACGAGCACGCCGATCCGAAGGTGCAGATCCAGCAGGCCATCGAGGAGGCCCAGCGCCAGCACCAGGCGCTGGTCCAGCAGGCCGCAGCCGTGATCGGCAACCAGCGGCAGCTGGAGATGAAGCTGTCCCGTCAGATGTCCGAGGTCGAGCGGTTGCAGGCCAACGCCCGCCAGGCACTGGTCCTCGCCGACCAGGCCCGTGCCCGGGGCGACGAGACCGAGGCCGGTCGCTACGAGCAGTCCGCCCAGACCCTGGCCACCCAGCTGGTCTCGGCCGAGCAGGCCACGGAGGACCTCAAGACCCTGCACGACCAGGCGCTCGGCGCCGCCGCCCAGGCCCGCCGGGCGGTCGAGAACAACTCGATGATCCTCCAGCAGAAGCTCGCCGAGCGCACCAAGCTGCTCAGCCAGCTGGAGCAGGCCAAGATGCAGGAGAGCGTGGCCCGCTCGCTGGAGTCGATGTCGTCGCTGACCGCCCCCGCCAACACGCCCTCGCTCGACGAGGTGCGCGACCGCATCGAGCAGCGGTACGCCACGGCCATGGGCCGCGCCGAACTGGCCGGCAACTCCGTCGAGGGCCGCATGCTGGAGATCCAGAAGTCGACCCTGGACGCGGCCGGCTCCTCCCGGCTGGAGCAGATCCGGTCGAGCATGGCCGGCGAACAGCTCGGCGGCAAGCAGGAACGACCGGGTGTGGAGCAGGCCCAGCCCGCCGCACCGGCCGCCGACCCGGCGGCCGCCGCCCGGCTGAGCGAGATCCGGGCCAGCATGGGCCGGGAACGTGGCACCGGAGACACCACCGCCGCCGGCTGAGCGGCCGGGTCGAGGAGGCAGAGGTGGCAGACGAGCGCACGCGGTACTTCCGGCGCCTGAGCCGGTTGCGGCGGTCCGCGCGCCGGTGGAGCGTCACGGCCGGCGGCCTGGGCGGCGCCGCCGCCGTGCTGACCCCGTACGCCGGGCTGGGGCTGCCCGACGCGGCCTGGGCGGCCGGGGCGGGCGGCGCGCTGGTGCTCGCCGCCTGGCGCTGGGTCGACCTGCGGGCGCTGGCCGCCCGGCCGGCACCACCGGCGCTCGACCCGGCCGAGGCCGCCGCCCGGTCCCGGGCCAGGCTGGTCGCCGCCGTGGAGCGGCTCCCCGTCGGCCCCGGCGTGCTGGCCGAGGTCCGCCGGGTGCGCTCCCGGGTGGCGCTGCGCGGCACCAGCGCCGCCGAGCCGTGGGCCCGGCTGGACCGGGCCGCCCTGACCCTCGCCGGGATGACCGGTCGGCTCACGGGGCTCGCCTCGCCGGCCGTGCTGGAGGCCGCCGAGGCCGACCGGTCGCTGCGGGACCTCGCTGACCGGGTGGCCAGCGTCGAGCGCACGCTGCGGCTCGCCCCGGCCGAGTCCCGGCCGGCGCTGGCCGAGGCGCACCGGGCCCTGAGCGCGCAGCTGGAGCAGGGGGTCACCGCGTACGAGCGGCTCGTCGTGGCCGCCGCCGGCTACGTCGCCGGGGAAGCCCACCCCGACGCCGCGCACCCGGCCGCCTCCCGGCTCACCGAGGCGACCGACCTGCTGCACGGCGTGGCCACGGCCCTGACCGAACTCCGCGGCGTCGGCGCCCCCCTCCGCACCCCCTGACGCTCCCCCCGGGAGGTCCCGCCCGCCCCTCCCGCGCGGTCGATCATGCAGTTGTAGTGCCGGATCGATGCCTGTTCGGGCGTTTTGCACCCCACTGTAACTGCATGATCGGCGTGGGCTCGGGCCCCGGGCCGGGGGCGGGGGCGGGGGAGGGATCAGGGGGGTGTGGTTACCGGGACCGGGCCGGTGAACGGGGAACTGCCGACGACGTTGAACGACCGGATCCGGTAGTGGTAGGTGACGCCGCGCGCCAGCCCGGTGTTGGTGAAGCCCCGGCCGGTGACGGTGAAGGTCGCCACGTCCCGGCCGAACGCCGGGTCCAGCGCCCGCTGCACGATGAACCCCGCGCCCGGTGCGGCCGGCGTGCTCGCCGCCCAGGCGAGGACCACCGTCGCCGTGTCCGGCCCGGGTGCAGTCGCGGTGGCGGTCACCCCCGTGGGCGGGCCCGGCGCCGGCGGGGTGGTCGCCCGGGCCACCGTCGACCAGGCCGACGCGGCGCCGAGATAGGTGGTCCGTACCCGGTAGTAGTACGTGGTGTCGGGGGCGACGGCGATGTCGAGATGGTTGTCGCCGACGCCGATCGCGGTGGTGCCCGGCCCGCTGCTGAACGTCGGGTTGGTGGCCCGCTGCACGTCGATTCCGGTGGCGAAGGAGCGGTTGGCCCAGCGCAGCGCGATCCGCAGCGGCGCGGCCGGCGGGATCGCCGCGGTCAGCCCGGCCGGCGCGGCGAGGTGCACCGAGGCCGGCACGCTGTTGGACCACGTGGAGCAGCTCACCGCGTTCTCCGCCCGGATCCGGTAGTGGTAGGTCACCCCGGGGGTGACGCTGGCGTCGGTGTAGCGGGTCGCCGTGGCCGCCACGGTGATCGCCGTGAGGCCCTCCGTGAAGGCGGCGTCGGTGGCCCGCTGGAGCAGGTGGCTCGTGGCCGGGGGCCGGCTCCCGTTGCCCGTCCAGGTCAGCGCGATCGCGGGCAGCGCGGTGGCCGAGCCGGGGGCGGGGGTCGCGGTCAGCCCGGTCGGTGCCCGGGGCGACACCCGCAGCACCAGCGGCCGGATCATGCCCTGGTCCCGGTGCCCGGCGAGCTGGCTGTGCCAGTGGTACTCCCAACCGAGGTTGACGAGCTGGTTCACCACGACCGCAGGTCGGCCGTCGACCGGGCTGACCGGGGTCGAGCCGGTCCGGGCGCCCGCCGGCCGTAGCGGGTCGAGCAGCCGTACGCTGTCGCCGATCTTGAACGGCAGGGGCGGCGCGACCGGGCGGAGCGCGACGATCACGTCCTCGCGCGGGTCGACCCGGACGACCTGCTTCCAGCCCCGCTCCGCCGGGTACGGCGGCCGGGTGGCGCCATCCCAGCCGACCCGGCCGACCAACTGCACGTCGCAGCCGGTGAACCGCACCGGCTGGGTCTGCCGGCTGTTGCCGCGGATCCGCCAGAGCTGGGTGCCGTCGCCGGGCCCGCCCACCGCGACGGCCGGATCGCTGACGTGCAGCACCTCCGTGGCTGGATCGGTCGGCCCGAGCGGCAGGACGGTGGGAGAGAGCGGCCCGGCGTGCGGGTGCCCGACGCCGAGCCGGCCGACGAGCCGGCCGTGGTCCGGTTCGAAGACCTGCTGCACCGCCTTGACCTCCAGCGGCAGCAGCACCGGGGCGGCGGCACCGGCCGGGACGAAGCTGACCGTCGCGGCGTGCACCGGGACCACCGTGTCGCGCGCGGTCCGGGTGCCGAACGCCACGTCGTACGCCGGCTGCGGCACGATCGGCGGACGCTGGCTGGCCGCGTACGCCTCGGGCAGGCGCTCGCGCAGCCGCGCCAGGTCGTACGGCGGCGCCGGGGTGCCGGCGACCCGGAACTGGAGCAGGGTGCGGGTGTTCGGCCCGTACCCGGGGCGGGTCGGCGGGGAACCGCCCTCGGCGCCGCGGTCCGGGGCGCCGGTGAAGTGGTCGGCGCGCGGGTCGAAGCCGGGCAGCGGGGCCGGGCAGTCGTTGTAGAGGATCAGCGTGCCGCCGGGCGCGACGGTGGAGAAGTCGACGAGCACGTCGGCCGCCTCCCCGGGGGCGAGCAGCAGCGCGTGCGCGTCGACGTTGAGCACGGTCGGGTCGCGCCGGTCGTACCGGTAGCTCACCGGCCGGTTCGGCACCACCACCGGCGCGGGCAGCAGGCCGCACTCGTTGCCGATCTGGACGAGCTCCGGGCCGGCGGCGCGCGGGTCCGGGACCCCGCCGTCGCGCCCGTCCGTCGGCCAGGCGGCGGGCCGCTCCGGTGCGCGTACCGCCTCCACCATCGGCACCTCGCCGGCGTCGGCGTCGGCCAGAGCGCCGTCCGGGTCCCACATCGGTCCGTCGGAGCGGGCCCGGTAGAGCTGGAGGTTCAGGCCGCGGTCCAGGCAGGCGTTGAGGATCCGGAACCGGTACGTCCTCGGCTCGACCTCGAGGTACGGGTACGCGATCCCGTTGACCAGCATGGTGTCGCCGAACGCGTCCGGCACCGCCGACGGGTGCGGGACGCCGGGCGCGAGCGGCGGCTCGTCGGGGTCGGCTACGGGATCGTGGTGCGGGTTCGGCACGGGGTCCGCCCGGTGCCGCGTACCGCCGTGCTCCCGCTGCCCGGCGTCGTCGCCCGTACGCGACCACGGGCCGTAGTCCCACCGGCCGGTCGGGTTCGTCCCGTCGGCCCGGTGCGGGTTCTGCCGGGGCTGGTAGACGTGCGGGTGCCAGAGGCTGCCCCGGGAGCCCCAGCGGTCCCGGTCCCACGTCGGGTCCTCCCCGGCGAGCTGGGCGTCCTCCGGCACGAACGTCTTGTCCTCGATCACCAGGGGCAGCTGGTCGGCGGGGAGCACCTGGTCGGCGACGAGCCGCTCCTCGGCGGGGTCGGTGAGCAGGTAGAGGGCGACCTGGCCGGAGTAGACGGTGAGCCGGGCCAGGCCGACGGTGTTGTCGTGGAACCAGCACAGCCGCCCGCTCTGCTCGTTCGGGTAGTAGAGCGTGGTGGCGCCCGCGCCGGGCGGCGGCATGTCGGGCACGTGGGTCAGGCCGGGCCCCGTCGGGTAGGGCGTGATCTCGCCGGCCGGCGTCACCCACTGCCAGGGGTTGCCGGCGCTGGTCCAGCCGGTGTGCGCGCCCGCCAGCCGCAGTACCGCCCGGTTCTGCGGGTAGGGCGCCGGACCGTCGAGCGGGCCGGCCCCGGCGCCGTCGACGGTCGGGTCGACCGGTAGGAAGAGCTCGCCGGAGCGGCCGGTGGGGAGCTGGTTGATGAACTTGACCCGGACCGGCCGGCCGCGCCGGGCCAGGATGAGCGGGCCGAGGTGCCAGGGGCGCCCCGCCGGCGCGACCGTGTTGTGCCCGTGGGCGTCCGTGCCGAGGTTGAGCTGCCGGTAGCCGCGCAGCCGGGTCGCCGGCAGGTCCCGGTGCAGCCGCTGCGCGTACTGCTCCAGGCCGATCTCGTAGTAGTCGCAGCCCGGATAGCTGACGGTGTCCGGCACCGCCACCGGCAGGTGGGCGCCGAGCTCGGTGCGGCCGAGCGCGCCGGGGCGGGGCAGCGCGTCGACGAACTTGCGGATGCCGGTGCCGGGCAGCACGCAGCCGTCGGCGTCGACGACCGGCAGCGGGCTGCGGGCCTGGTTCGGCAGCGGGCCGAAGTAGCGCGGCACGGCGGCCGGGTCCAGGCTGGCCGGCGCGGCGACCGGCTCGGCCGCGCGCCGGGCCGCCGGCACGGGACCCGCCCCGGTCGCGTCGGCGTCGTGCTCGGCGCGGGCGCTCGCCCGCTCCGCCCACGGGATCCGGAGTCTGCGGAACAGCTCCATGGCTCTCCCCGGTGTCCGGGCGCTGCGGCCACCACGTCGGCGTGGCGGACCGGTCGCGCGTCGCTGACGATGCGTGAGGAGTCAACCGCAGCATGCGACCTCGACGGCGGTGTTAGGAAGTACCCAATCGTCCGTATCTGTGGCAAGGAAGCGACTCGTCGCCCTGTCGGCGGAGTGTCCCGCCCGACACGCCGACCGGGTGGCTGCGGGCGGCTACCGCCATGCGCGACGCAGGAAACGCGCGTGTCGCACCGGTCCGGCCGCGTCAGTCGGCGGGACGCTCCGGCTGGCAGACCGGGCACCAGTAGGTGACCCGCTCGCCCAGTTCCTCCTTGCGGATCGCGGTGCCGCACCGCCGGCAGGGCTGGGCGCGCCGGCCGTAGACGTAGCTGGTCTGCCCCCGGCGCAGCGATCCGGTGGTGCTCTGCGTCCAGCGGCCCCGGTTCGCCGCGAGCAGCTTCTGCGCGAGGGCGACGGTGCCGGCGAGGTCCGGCACCGCGCGTACCGGGGTCCACGGCGAGACGCCGCGCAGGAAGAGCACCTCGCACTTGTAGAGGTTGCCGACGCCGGCCAGGTTGCGCTGGTCCAGCAGCGCCTCGGAGATGGTGACGTCCGGGTCGGCGGCCAACCGGCGCACCGCCTCCGCCGGGTCCCAGTCCGTGCCGAGCAGGTCGGGGCCGAGGTGTCCGACGAGCGACTCCTCCTCGGCGGTCGGCACCAGCGCCAGCTCGTGCAGGTGGTAGCCGACGGCGACCGCCCGCGCGCTGCGCAGCACGACCCGGATCAGGTGCGCCGGCCTGGCCGCCCAGCGTTCCCCGGGCGCGTACGCCCGCCAGGCCCCGTCCATCCGCAGGTGCGAGTGCAGCGTCCAGCGTGCCCCGCCGTCGTCTCCCGTTGCCGCGTCCCCGGTCGCACCGCCGCCCTGCGCCGGGGCCGTGCCGGCCTGCGCCGGGGCCACGCTGCCCTGCGCCGGGGCGGTGCCGCCGCGTGGCGGTGCGACCGGGGCGTCGGGCGGTGGCGTGGCGTGCGGTGGGGCGATGAGCCGCAGCAGCAGGTGCTTGCCCCGGCTGGCCGACTCCCGCACCGTCCAGCCGGCGAGGTCGGTCGCGGCGAGCTGCGGCACCCGGAAGTCGCTGCCGGTCAGGCGGGCGCCGGCCAGGGCACGGTGCAGTACGCGGGCGGTGTTCCAGACGGTGTCGCCTTCGGGCACCCGTCCATCCTTCCTCGTCCGAGCCGAATTCGCATGTGTCGCTATTTGTATGGAGGTTCCTGTCGATCTACGGACAAGGGCACGATCAGGGAGTTCTGAGGAGAATGCCCATGATTCTGCCCCAACGTCGCGCCCGTACCGCCGTCCTGACCGTCATCCTCGCCCTCGCTCTCGTACCCGCCCCGAGCCCCGCCCTCGCCGCCGGCGGCGGCGAACGATGGAGCACCGACCTCTCCCGCGTCGACGCCGACGACGTCAACGTCCGGCACACCCGCGCCGGGCTCCGGCTGGCCGACCCCCGTCCCGCGCGGTCCCGCGCGCCCCGCAGCGCGGTCGCCGAGGGGATCTTCCTCGCGTCGCCGCGCACCCTGGCCCGGCCGGCCACCCGGATCCGCGCCGCCGTCGACGCCCGCACCGCCGCCGGCGGCACCGCCGAGGCCCAGGTGCGGGGCTGGCGGGCGGCGGGCTGGACCGAGTGGCGCGAGGCCACCGGCGGGGCGGTCTTCGACCGGCCGGTCACCCGCGTGCAGACCCGGGTGGTGCTCACCGCGAGCCGGCCGGGCGCGACCGCGGAGGTGCGCGCCGTGCGACTCACCGCCGACACCGTCGCCGCCGTCGCCGCCTCGCCCGGCCTCACCTACCGGGTGTACGCGACGCGGATCGGGCTGGTCGGCGAGGTGACCGCCAACGGGCACACGATCGTGACCGGGGACCACTTCGTCGCGCTGCCGTCCCGGCGCGCCCTCGCCCCGGCGAACACCGGCGACTACACCGTGCGGGTCTGCACCACCACGGGCAGCCGCTGCGAGTACGCCCCGGTCTGGGACGTCGGCCCGTGGAACACCCGGGACGACTACTGGAACCTCAGCGCCGTCCGGGAGAACTGGAAGGACCTCCCGCAGGGCCGGCCGCAGGCACAGGCGGCCTACCAGTACGGCTACAACGGCGGGCGGGACCAGTTCGGGCGGGTCGTGTTGAACCCGGCCGGCGTCGACCTCGCCGACGGCACCTTCTGGGACGGGTTGCAGCTCACCACCAATGCCTGGGTGGACGTGGCGTACCTGTGGACCGGCAGCGGTCCGCGTGGCGTGGTCGGCGACGGTCCGCTCAACATCCGCGCCGGCGCCGGCACCGGGTACGCGGTGCGCGGCCTGGCCGCCCGGTACGCCAACGTGCCGATCGAGTGCTACGTGATCGGGCAGACCGTCGTCGGCCCGTACCGGACCACCAACCGGTGGAACCGCCTCACCGGCGGCCAGTACGTCAGCCACGCCTACGTCTCGGCGGTCTACGGCGGCACCGTGCCGCTCTGCTGACACCACCCGCGTACGCCCGCCGGGCCGGCCGGCTCCGGTCCGGCCCGGCGCCCGGGTCGCCCGCCCGACACCTCGCCCGGCCGGCCCGCTGCTCAGCCGGCCGTGACGCGCAGCAGGTCGCCCGGCGCCACCGCCAGCAGGTCCACCGCCCGGCCGCCGTTGACCGCCACGGCGACCAGGCCGGCGGAGTCGGCGTGCACCAGCAGCCCGCCCGGTCCGGCGTCGCCGAAGGTACGCCCGTGCACGGCCTCCCGGTCGGGCCCGGCACCCGCGCCCGGTCGCACCCGGACCCGGACCGGCAGCGGCGCCAGCAGGTCGGCCGGCGCGGCCAGTTGGACGTTGCCGAAGTGGTCGACGGTCAGCACCTCGGCCGCGAACCCGTCCGCCTCCCGCCGGAGCACCGGCGCCGGCAGCCGGACCAGGGACTCCGGGTCGACCGCCGGGCCGACCCCGGACAGCGGTGCGCCGAGCGCCAGCCGCGCGGCGACCGGCGCGAAGACGTCCCGACCGTGGAACGTGCGGGACACCTCGGGCGCGAGCCACTGCGGGTCGGTCAGCTCGACGGCCGCGGTCACCCCGCCCAGCGCCTCGGCGGCCTCCGCCAGCAGGCCGTTGTCCGGCCCCACCAGCAGCCCGCGGGGCGTGGCCAGCGCGACGCCCCGCCGGGTGGTGCCCACACCCGGATCGACGACGGCCACGTGCACCCCCTGCGGCAGGTGCGGCACGGCCTGCGCGAGTACCGCCGCGCCCCGGCGTACGTCGGCCGGCGGGACGAGGTGGGTCACGTCGACGACCCGGGCCTCCGGCGCCAGCCGCGCGATCACCCCGTGGCAGGCGGCGACGAATCCGTCGGCGAGGCCGTAGTCGGTGGTCAGCGAGATCCACGGGGCGCGGGCCGTGCCGGCGGGCGGGCCGGCGACGACCTGCCGACCGTGCACCGGGCGGCCGGCGACCGGCCCCTCGGCGGTGAGGGGCGGTTCCGGGACCGGCCCCTCGGCGGTGAGGGGCGGTTCCGGGACCGGTCCGTCGGCGGTGAGGGGCAGTTCCAGGACCAGTTCGTCGTGCAGCGGGATGCCGTCCTCGCCGACCACCGGGATGCTCGGCTTGAGCCGGCGGGCCCGGTCCACCGCGCCCCGGTCCACGCGCACCAGCCGCAGTCCGCGCCGCTGGTAGAAGCGCAGCGCCCGCAGGTTGTCGTTCGTGGTGACGAGCCAGAGCCGGGCCCGGCCGCCGGCCCGGGCCACCTCGCCGGCCGCCGCCAGCAGCGCAGTGCCGACGCCGCCACCGGGCGTCGCGGCCACCACGCTGACCACCTCCAGCCCGTCGGCGTCGTCGTGGTGGGCGAGCGCCCCGACGACCGCCCCGGCCCCGTCGGTCGCCACCAGCGTGGGCAGCGTACGCAGGTCGTACCGGGTGTCGTGGGCGACGACGTACGGCCCGCCCCACTGGCGTTCGTGCAGCGCGTCCACGGCCGCCCGGTCCCCGGCCCGCGCCGGCCGGACGGTCATCCCGTCCGCCCCGTCCACCACGCTCATCGTCGGCCCCCCTCGTCGACCGGTCGGGATCGTACCGACGTCGTCAGACCGCCCCGGTCGACCGGGGCGGTCTGGCAGAAATGGGACAGCCGCACTGACCGACCGGCCACTGCCGGGACGGGATCCGGTTGGGCAGACTGCCAGGGGTGACCAACCGGAGCCTGCCCGCCGTCGCGGTGCTCGTGATCGCCGCCGCCCTCACCGCCGCCTGCGGCGACGACGCGGAGGACCGGCGCGCCGCGCCACCGGCCGCCACGGCGTCGACCCCGGCCGACGTGCCGTCCCCGGGCCCGACCGGCGCGGCGGAAGCCACGGCGACGCCCGCCGCCCCGCCGAGCGCCCGGCCGACGGGGGCGGGCCCGGCGGCTCCGAGCGCCGGCGGGCCCACCCAGCGCCGCCCCGCCAGCCCGCCGCCGGTCGAGCTGCCGGCCCGCCCGACCGGGACGCCCGGCGCGCGGCAGGTCGTCGACGCGTTCAAGGCCGCCGGGCTGAAGGTGCCGAACCCCCGGGACCGGTCGGTCGAGTGCGGCCCGGACGGGCTCGGCCTGGGCTGCTCCGAGCTGGTCGCGACCGACGCCGTCACCGTGTACGTCTTCCCCGATGAGACCAGCGCCAGCGACATCGCCGAGACGTGGGGCGGCCAGTCGTTCCGGCGGGGCACGGTGGTGCTCAACTACCTGGAGGCGAAGACCCCCGCCGCCGATCGCGCCAGGTACGAGAAGGTCCTCACCGGGCTGCGCTGACGGTGCGGGTCAGCCGCGCAGGCGCAGGCCGCGCGGGGTGGCCCGGAAGCCGGCGGCGGTGAGGGCGTCGCGCAGCGGCGAGGAGCGTACCGCCTCGCCGTCGGCCCGCTCCACCGACATCGCGCCCAACGCGCCGGAGTGGACCGCGTCGGCGAGCGCCTTCCCGGCCGCCGTCAGCAGGTCGGTGTCGTCGGTGAAGGAGAGGATCGTCCGCCCGCCGCGCTCGACGTAGAGCACCAGGTCGCCGGCGACCAGCACCACCACGGCGCCGGCCTTGCGCCCCGCCCGGTGCCCGGTCGCCGGGGCCGTCCCGTCACCCGAATCGACCACCCGCTCCGGCCAGGACAGCGCTGCACCGTACGGGTTGGCCGGATCCGTCGCGGCGAGCACCAGGGTGGGCCCGCCACGCCCCCGCCCGCCGTCGGTCGGCTCGGCCAGCGCCCGGATCCGGTCCACCGCCCCCGGCACCGCGAACTGCGCCGCGCCCAGCCCTTCGACGAAGTAGCCCCGCCGGGCCGCGCCGCGCTCCTCCAGCGCCGAGAGCACCGGATAGACCGCGGCGAAACCCCCGGTCACCTGCTCGGCCATGACCGCGCCCCGGGTCACCACGCCGTGCCTTTCGAGCAGCACGTCGGCCAGGGCCGCGGCACGCCGGGTCGGGTCGGTGTCGCGCTCCGGCAGCCGCGACCAGCGGCCGGCCACGGTCGGCGGGCCCCCACGCGTCGGCAGGGCCACCCGCCCGGGACGCCGGTAACGGGTGCGCGGCGCGGTGGCACGGGACCGGTGCGCCCCACCGCCGCCGAGCGCCGCGCGCAACGGCGCCAGGGTGTCGTTGGTGAGATGACCGGCCCACACCAGGTCCCAGACGACGGCGCTCAGCGCGGCGTCGTCGGTCGAGCCGACCCGGTCGGACAGCGACCGGAAGAACAGTGCCTGCCCGTCGCCGAGCGCGTCCAGCACCGCGTCGTGCAGCGGGGTGCGGGTGAGCGCCTCGTCGGGTGGGGCGAGCAGCAGCGGCGCGACGTCCGCGTAGGCCAGGGTGACCCAGCCGTCCCCGCCGGAGATGGCCCCGGAGCCGGCCCAGAGCACCTCGCCGCTGGCGCAGAGCTCGTCGAGCTGGGCGGGGGAGTAGTCGGCGACCCGGCCGGGCAGCACCAGCCGTTCCAGCGCCGACGCCGGCACCGCCGCCCCCTGCAACTGCTCCACGGCGGCGGCCAGCGCCTCCACCCCCCGCGCGGACGAGCCGACCTGCTGCCAGCGGGGCAGGAACGCGGCCAGCGCGCGGGGCGGCACCGGCTCGATCTCCCGGCGCAGCGCGGCCAGGGACCGGCGGCGCAGCAGCCGCAGCACCTCCGCGTCACACCACTGGCTGCCGACCGTGTCGGGGGTGAACTCGCCGGCCACCACCCGACCGGTGGCGGCGAGCCGGCGCAGCGTCTGCTCGACCACGAAGACGCCGAGCCCGAAACGGGCCGCGCAGCTGGCGGCGGCGAACGGCCCGTGCGTACGCGCGTAGCGGGCGACCAGGTCGCCGAGCGGATCGGCCACCGGGGCGAGGTAGGCCTCGGCCACCCCGACGGGCAGGGCCACGCCGAGGGCGTCGCGCAGCCGCGCCGCGTCCTCGACGCCCACCCAGCGCTCCTCGCCGGCGACGCGTACGCGTAGCACCCGGCGGGCCGCCGCCAGCTCGGTCAGCCAGGCGGGGGAGGCGCCCCGCTCGGCCAGCTCCGCCTCCGACAGGTCACCGACCACGCGGAGCAGCTCGACCACGTCCTCCGCGTCGCGCGGGCGGCGCTGCTCGGTCAGCCAGCGCAGCTGCCGCCCGGTCTCGGCCAGCACCGCCGGATCGAGCAGCTCCCGCAGGTCGACCCGGCCGAGCAGCTCGCCGAGCAGGGTCGAGTCCAGCGCCAGCGCGGCGGCCCGGCGTTCGGCCAGCGGCGCGTCGCCCTCGTAGAGGAAGGCACCGACGTAGCCGAAGAGCAGCGACCGGGCGAACGGCGACGGCTGGGCGGTCTCCACCTCGACCAGGCGCACCTTGCGGGCGGCCAGGTCGCGCATCAACTCGGCAAGTGCCGGCTGGTCGAAGACGTCCTGGAGGCACTCCCGGGCGGCCTCCAGGGTGACCGGGAAGTCGGCGTACTCGCGGGCGACGTCGAGCAGCTGGGCGGCGCGTTGCCGCTGCTGCCACAGCGGCTGGCGGCGGCGCGGGTCGCGGCGGGGCAGCAGCAGCGACCGGGCCGCGCACTCGCGGAACCGGGACGCGAAGAGCGCGGACGTGCCGACCGACTCCTCGACGAGCTGGGCGATCTCCTCGGGCTCGAAGACCACCACGTCGGCGCCGGGCGGCTCCTCCGCCGTGTCCGGTAGGCGGACCACGATGCCGTCGTCGGACGGCATCACCTGGGCGTCCACGCCGTAGCGCTCGGCGAGCCGGCGGCCGATGGCCAGCGCCCACGGCCCGTTGACCCGGGCGCCGAGCACGCTGTGCACGGCCAGCCGCCAGTCGCCCAGCTCGTCGCGGAACCGCTCGACCACGACGGTGCGGTCGTCGGGCAGGGACCGGGTGGCGGCGCGCTGCTCGCGCAGGTAGGCCATCAGGTTGCCGGCGGCCCAGTCGTCCAGGCCGCCGGCCCGCAGCGCGGCGGTCGCCGTCTCGTCGCTCTGCCGCAGCAGGGTGCGCACCCGGGCGCCGATGGCCCGGCCCAGCTCGACGGGACGGCCGAGCTGGTCGCCCTTCCAGAACGGCATCTTCGCCGCCTGCCCGGGGGCCGGGGAGACCAGCACCCGGTCGGGGGTGATCTCCTCGATCCGCCAGGACGACGAACCGAGCAGGAAGACGTCGCCGACGCGGGACTCGTAGACCATCTCCTCGTCCAGC
Source organism: Micromonospora sp. USAFONa4 (assembly GCF_057197825.1). NCBI lineage: Bacteria > Bacillati > Actinomycetota > Actinomycetes > Micromonosporales > Micromonosporaceae > Micromonospora > Micromonospora sp. USAFONa4. The sequence continues at coordinate 5,102,877 of NZ_CM170072.1, forward strand.
TCGCCGACCCGGGCGGCCCGCTCGGCTCCCGCCAGGAAGACGCCGAAGAGGCCCCGGTCGGGGATCGTGCCGCCGCTGGTCACCGCGAGCCGCTGCGCGCCGGGCCGGCCGGTGAGCGTGTCGGTGGCGCGGTCCCAGACCAGCCGGGGGCGCAGCTCGGCGAACGCGGTGGACGGGTAGCGGCCGGAGAGCATGTCGAGCACGGCGTGCAGCGCCGAGTCGGGCAGCTCGGCGAAGGGCGCCGCCCGGCGTACGAGCACGGCCAGGTCACCGACGCGCCACGGCTCCAGCGCCACCATGGCGACGATCTGCTGGGCCAGCACGTCGAGCGGGTTGCGCGGGTGGTGCAGCTCCTCGATGGCGCCCTCGGCCATCCGCTCGGCCACCACCGTGCACGAGAGCAGGTCGCCCCGGTGCTTGGGGAAGACCACCCCCCGGGAGACCGCGCCGACCTGGTGCCCGGCGCGGCCCACCCGTTGCAGGCCGGCGGCCACGCTGGGCGGCGCCTCGATCTGCACCACCAGGTCGACGGCGCCCATGTCGATGCCCAGCTCCAGGCTGGAGGTGGCCACCACGGCGGGCAGCTGGCCGGACTTGAGCGCCTCCTCGATGTGCTTGCGCTCCTCCCGGGAGACGCTGCCGTGGTGGGCGCGGGCGATCACCGCCGGTGCGCCGGCCGCCGCGCCGGCCTGCGCCATCAGCTCCGCCGGCGTGCGGCCGACGCGCACCGGCCCTTCGGGGCCGCCCCACTCCTGTGCGCCGCGCGGCGACGGCGTGGGCCCGCCGGCCAGCTCCTCGCCGGCCAGCTCGTTGAGCCGGGCGCAGAGGCGCTCGGCGGAACGCCGGGAATTGGTGAAGACGATTGTCGAACGGTGTGCCCTGACCAGGGAGAAGACGCGTTCCTCGACCGCCGGCCAGATGGACGCCCGGCGCGCGCCGAGGCCGCCGAGGTCGTCCTCCGGCGGCTCCTGCTCGTCGAGGCGGGTCATGTCCTCCACCGGCACCTGGACGCTGACCTCGATCGTCTTGGCGGTGGGCGGCGCGACCACGTCGACGGGGCGGGCGCCGCCGAGGAAACGGGCGCACGCGTCGACGGGCCGGACGGTGGCGGAGAGGCCGATCCGCTGTGCCGGGGCCGGCAGCAGCTCGTCGAGGCGTTCCAGGGAAAGCGCGAGGTGGGCGCCGCGTTTGGTGCCGGCGACCGCGTGCACCTCGTCGAGGATCACCGTCTCGACGCCGCGCAGGGAGTCGCGGGCGGCGGAGGTGAGCAGCAGGAACAGCGACTCGGGTGTGGTGATGAGGATGTCCGGTGGGGTGCGGGCGAAGGCCCGCCGCTCGTCGGCGGGGGTGTCGCCGGTGCGCATTCCCACGGTGATCTCCGGCGGGGCGACGCCGAGCCGGGTGGCGGCCTGGCGGATGCCCGCGAGGGGGGTGCGCAGGTTGCGCTCGACGTCGACCGCGAGCGCCTTGAGCGGGCTGACGTAGAGCACCCGGCACCGCTGCCGGGGGTCGGCCGGGGCGGGCTCGCGGGCGAGCCGGTCGAGCGACCAGAGGAACGCGGCCAGCGTCTTGCCCGAGCCGGTGGGGGCCACCACCAGCGCGCTGCGCCCGGCGGAGACGGAGCCCCAGGCGCCGGTCTGGGCGGCGGTGGGCGCGGCGAAGGCGGCACCGAACCACTCCCGGGTGGCCGCGCCGAAACCCGCCATCGCATCCGTCACGCCCTCCATCCTGCCCCGACGGTGTGACATCGAGGTTCTGGGCGGAGGGCCATTGCCCCGCTCCGGCTCATACGCGATGTTTGCGCGTTCAATCCGTTAAGTCTTACTTAACTGCTTGCTTGTGCCCCACAACATAAAGTAACTTCACCCGGAGCGTCGGCCCGGGGTGGAGGAGATCGGATTGACCGTCGAGCAGCGGAGCTTCGAGCCCGGCACCGACGTGCTCATCCGCAAGGTCGACAGTCACCTCGCTGCCGTCCGCACCGGGCTGGCCGGCCCGGAGCTGGAGCTGGCCGAGCGGCTCGCCGCCGCGCTGCGGGAGCTGGTCGTCTCCACCGCGCAGGCCAGCGCGGCCGACCGGGGGCAGGTCCGCGCCGCGGTGCACTACTTCGTGCTGCGCCGGGAGAGCCGGGGCCGGTTGCTGCCGGTGCGCTCCCTCGCCGCCGCCCAGCGGGTGGTCAACAAGGTCGTGGTCCAGCTCGGCCGCCCCGACCTGCTGGTGGAGCCCCGTCGCGAGCGCCCCGCCCGGGAGCCCGTCGTCGCCCCAATCGCCGACGTCGCCGTCGGCTGACGGCTGGCCGGCCGCCTCCACTGCCCGGTCGCCTCCGCGCGTCGCCACTTCGCTGACGACTGACCGACCGTTTCGGCCGGTTTACCCGCAAGCGGGCGACAGCGGGACGAATTCGCGCAAAACCGCCCGCCGGGCGACGATCTGGCGTGTGATCGCACCTAGGTGCCGTCCCACCCCCGGCGCGCGCCGCAGCCACCTCGACCGGGAGCGCGGGTGCTCGTACTGCTGATCCTCCACTTCGTGGCGGCCCTCGTCGCGCCGCTGCTCGTCCGGTGGTGGGGTCCCCGCGCCTGCTACCCGCTGGCGCTGGCGCCGGCGGCGGCGTTCGGCTGGGCGCTGGCCCGCACGCCCGCCGTCCACGACGGCGGGGCGGTGGTCGAGACGTACCCGTGGATCGGCCAGCTCGGCGTCGACCTGGCGCTGCGGCTGACCACCCTGTCCTGGCTGATGACCCTGCTCGTCGGCGGCGTCGGCGCGCTGGTCCTGGTCTACAGCGCCCACTACTTCGGTCGGGAGTCCGCCGGCGTGGCCCGGTTCGCGGCCGTGCTGGTGGCCTTCGCGGGGGCGATGCTCGGCCTGGTCCTCGCGGACGACCTGCTGCTGCTCTACGTGTGCTGGGAACTCACCACGGTCTTCTCGTACCTGCTGATCGGGCACAGCGCCGAGCGGCGGGCCAGCCGGTGGGCGGCGGCGCAGGCGCTGACCGTGACCACGTTCGGCGGGCTGGCGATGCTTGTGGGGTTCATCATGCTCGGCGGGCACGCCGGCACCTACCGCTGGTCGGAGATCGCCGCCGCCCCGCTGCCGGGCGGGGCGTACCTCGTCGCGGCGGTCGTGCTGATCCTCGTCGGGGCACTGGCCAAGTCGGCGGTGCTGCCGTTCAGCTCGTGGCTGCCGGTGGCGATGGCGGCGCCGACGCCGGTGAGCGCGTACCTGCACGCCGCCGCGATGGTGAAGGCCGGCGTCTACCTGATCGCGCTGCTCGCCCCGGTGCTGGCGAGCGCCGGCCCGTGGCGGCCGGTGGTCGTGGTCGCCGGCCTGGCCACCATGCTGACCGGGGGCTGGGCGGCGCTGCGGCAGACCGACCTGAAGCTGCTGCTGGCGTACGGCACGGTCAGCCAGCTCGGCCTGATCGCGGTGGCCGTCGGGGCGGGCACCCCCGACACGGCGCTGGCCGGGGTGGCGATGCTGCTGGCGCACGCCCTGTTCAAGGCGCCGCTCTTCCTCGTCGTCGGCATCATCGACCACGGCACCGGCACCCGCGACCTGCGGGAGCTGTCCGGGCTGGGGCGTCGGGCGCCGCTGCTCGTCACCGTGACGGTGCTCGCCGCCGCCTCGATGGCCGGGCTGCCGCCGCTTGTCGGCTTCGTCGCCAAGGAGGCCGTGCTGGCCGCCTTCACCGACCGGCCGGCCGTCGTCGCCGTGCTGGTGGTGGGCACGGCGCTCACCGTCGCCTACAGCGCCCGCTTCGTCTGGGGCGCGTTCGCCACCCGGCCGGGCGTGGAACCGGCCGTGCCCGGGCGGATCCCCGCGTCGATGCTCGCCCCGCCGGCCCTGCTGGCCGCCGTCGGGCTGGCCGCCGGCCCGGCCGCCGGGATCCTCGACGGTCTGCTCCGCCCGTACGCCGAGTCGTTCGGCGTCGTCGGCAAGGACCTGGCGCTCTGGCACGGCCTCAGCCCCGCGCTCGGCCTCTCCGCGCTGGCCGTGGCCGGCGGCGCGGCGCTGTTCGCGCTGCGCGGCCCGCTCGCCCCGGTGCTGGCCCGGCTGCACGTCCCGGTCAGCGGCAACCAGGGGTACGAGTGGTTCATCCGCCGCTTCGACCGGCTGGCCATGAGGGTCACCGGCGCGACCCAGCGGGGCTCGCTGCCGCAGTACCTGGGCGTCATCCTGGTCGTGCTCGTCCTGGTGCCCGGCGGGGCGATGCTGGCCACCCGTCCGTGGCGGGAACGGATCGCCCTCTGGGACAGCCCGCTGCAGGTCGTGGTGGTGGCGGTGGTGACCGTCGCGGCGGTGCTGGCGGTGGGCGCCCGCCGGCGGCTGACGGCGATGCTGCTGGTGGGCATGACGGGCTACGGCACGGCGATGCTCTTCGTGGTCTACGGCGCGCCGGACCTGGCACTGACCCAGTTCCTCGTCGAGACCGCCACCATCGCGGTGTTCGTGCTGGTGCTGCGCCGGTTGCCGGAGCGGTTCTCGGCCCGACCGAGACGCCTGAAGTGGGCGCGTCGGACGATCGGGCTGGTGGTCGGCGTGGTGGTCGGCGGGCTGGCCCTGACCGCCGCCTCGGCCAGGCGGGCGCCCACCATCTCCGCCGAGTTCCCGGACCTGGCCGTCACCCACGGCTACGGCCGCAACGTCGTCAACGTGACCCTGGTCGACATCCGGGCCTGGGACACGATGGGCGAGCTGTCGGTGCTGGTGGTGGCCGCGACCGGCGTGGCCAGCCTGGTCTTCCAGCGGTCCCGGACCGGGCCCCGCCCGCGCCGCCCGGAGCGGCCGAACCGGGTGCAGCGGCCGGGGCACCGGGTCTGGCTGCGCGGCGGGGCGACCCTGCACGAGCGGCAGCGCTCGATCGTGCTCGAGGTGGTGACCCGCCTGGTCTTCCACACGGTGGTGGTCTTCTCCCTGTTCCTGCTCTTCGCCGGCCACAACGCGCCGGGCGGCGGCTTCGCCGGCGGCCTGGTGGCGAGCCTGGCGCTGGCCGTGCGCTACCTGGCCGGCGGCCGCTACGAGCTGGCCGAGGCCGCCCCGGTGGGCGCCGGCACGGTGCTCGGCGCCGGCCTCTTCGTCTCGATCGGCACCGGCGCCGTCGCCCTGTTCGCGGGCGGCACGGTGCTCGAGAGCGCCCGGATCAACCTGTGGCTTCCGGTGATCGGGGACTTCTACCTGGTCACATCCCTCTTCTTCGACGTGGGCGTCTACCTGGTCGTGGTCGGGCTGGTGCTGGACATCCTGCGCAGCCTCGGCGCCGAGGTGGACCGGCACATCGAGGCGGCCGGCGAGTCCGGGGGCGGTCTGCGGGTCGACGGGCAGGGGGAGCGGGCGTGAGGACGGCCGGCGCGGGGCCGACCCTGGTGCTGGTCGTCGCCGTCGGGGTGCTGGTCGGCTGCGGCGTCACCCTGCTGCTGGAACGCAGCCTGACCCGGATCCTGCTCGGCGTCATCCTGCTCGGCAACGGGGTGAACGCGCTCATCCTGCTCGGCGGGCGCTCGGGTGCCGCACCGGTGGTCGGCACGGCGCCCGCCGGCAGGTTGAGCGACGCGCTGCCACAGGCCATGATCCTCACCGCCATCGTGATCACCTTCGGGCTGACCGCGTTCCTGCTGGCGGTGAGCTACCGCAGCTGGTATCTCACGGGCGACGACGAGGTCCCCGACGACATCGAGGACCGGCAGATCAGGCATGCGGCCGAGCGCAGCGAACTGGCCGCCGCCGACCTCGGCGGCGAGGGCCCGGACGCCGACCCCGAGCAGGTCGACCCGGAGCCGCCGCGCCGGCTTCGCCGCGGGGAGGGCCCCGGATGACCGGGTACGCGGGACGGGGCGCCCGATGAGCTGGCTCGTGCCGCTGCCCGTGGTGGTGCCGCTGCTGGGCGCGGCGCTGACCCTGCTGCTGGCCCGGTGGCCGGGGCCGCAACGGGTCGTCAGCGTGGCCTGCCTGACCGCCACGCTGGCGGTGGCGGCGGTGCTGCTGGTGCAGGCGTACCGGCACGGGCCGGTGGTGGTCCAGGTCGGCGGGTGGCCGGCGCCGGTGGGCATCGTGCTGGTCGCGGACCAGCTCGCCGCGCTGATGCTGGTGGTCTCCTCGGCGGTGACCCTGTGCGTGCTGCTCTACTCCGTCGGCCAGGGGCAGGGGGACTTCGGCGAGACCGTCCCGGTGACCATCTACCACCCCACCTACCTGGTGCTGACCGCCGGCGTGACCAACGCGTTCCTCGCCGGCGACCTGTTCAATCTCTTCGTCGGCTTCGAGATCCTGCTGGCCGCGAGCTTCGTGCTGATCACCCTCGGCGGCACCGAGACCCGGATCCGCACCGGCTCGACGTACGTGGTGGTCAGCATCCTGTCCTCGATGATCTTCCTCGCCTCGGTGGGGCTGGTGTACGCGGCCACCGGCACGCTGAACATGGCCCAGTTGGCGCACCGGCTGGACGCGCTGCCCGACGGCGTACGGCTGACCCTAGAGCTGATGCTGCTGCTCGCCTTCGGGGTCAAGGCGGCGGTCTTCCCGCTCTCGGCCTGGTTGCCGGACAGCTACCCGACGGCGCCGGCCCCCGTCACGGCGGTCTTCGCCGGCCTGCTGACCAAGGTCGGCGTGTACGCGATCATCCGCACCGAGACGCTGCTCTTTCCCGGCGGCCACGTCTCCGGGCTGCTGATGGTGGTGGCCGGGCTGACCATGGTGGTCGGCATCCTCGGCGCGGTCGCCCAGTCCGACATGAAGCGGCTCTTCTCCTTCACCCTGGTCAGCCACATCGGCTACATGATCTTCGGAGTGGGGCTGAGCACCGTCGCCGGGCTCTCCGGCGCGATCTTCTACGTGGTGCACCACATCACCATCCAGACCACGCTGTTCCTGGTCGCCGGCCTCGTCGAGGAGCGGGCCGGCAGCACCGACCTGCGCCGCATCGGCGGGCTGGCCCGGGCGGCCCCGCTGCTCGGCGTCCTCTTCTTCGTCCCCGCCATGAACCTCGCCGGGATTCCGCCCTTCTCCGGGTTCCTCGGCAAGCTCGGCCTGCTCCAGGCCGGCGTCGCGGCCGGCGAGCCGCTGCCCGGCGTGCTGGTCGCGGCGGGGACGGTGACGAGCCTGCTCACCCTCTACGTGGCCTCGCGGGTGTGGAACATCGCCTTCTGGCGCGCGCCCCGGCTGGCCACCACCGAGCCGGTCGTCCACCTGCCGGCGCTGATGGTCGGCGCGACGATCGCGCTGGTCGGGCTGGGGCTGGCGCTGACCGTCGTCGCCGGGCCGCTGTTCGACGTCACCGCCGACGCGGCGGTCGACCTGCGCGAGCGCACCCCGTACATCCGCTCCGTGCTGCCGGCCGGTGTCCCGTGACCCCCGCCTCCGGGGCGCCGCCGCGCGGGCGGGGGCGGCGGCGCGACCGGTTGATCGCCTTCGGCTGGCTGGTGCTGGTCTGGAGCCTGCTCTGGGGGGACTTCTCGTGGGGCAACCTCGCGGGCGGGACGCTGGTGGCCGGTGCCGTGCTGCTGTTCTTCCCGCTGCCGCCGGTGAGCTTCGGCGGCCGGCTGCGCCCCGGGCCGCTGTTCGTCTTCGCGGTGCGCTTCGTCGGCGAACTGGTCAGCGCCAGCGTGCACGTCGCCCGGGTCGCGGTGCAGCCCGGATACCAGCCCCGGGGGGCGATCATCGCGGTCCGCCTGCGGGTGCGTACCGACCTGAACCTGGCGCTCACCGCCGAGGCGATCTCGCTGGTGCCGGGCACGCTGATCGTCGAGGTGGACCGGGACGTCGGAGTCCTCTACGTGCACGTGTTCGACACCCACGGCCCGCAGGACCTGCGCGGCAGCCGGCAACGGATCCTCGCCGTCGAGCGGCGGATCGTCCGCGCGGTCGGCTCCGACGCCGAGCTGCGCCGGGTCAGCGCCGATCCCGTCGAGAGGGGACCCGAACCGTGATCACGTTCCTCGCCGCCACCCTCACCATCCTGTTCTCGGTGACCGCGCTGCTGGCCCTGATCCGGCTCTACCGGGGGCCGTCGCTGATCGACCGGGTGGTCGCGGCCGACATGCTGCTCGCCACGATGGTCGGCGCGGTCGGCGCGGAGGCCGCGGTGAACCACCACGCCACCACCCTGCCGGTGCTGGTGGCGCTGTCCATGCTCGGCTTCGTCGGGTCGGTGTCGCTGGTCCGCTTCGCCGTGCGTGAGGACGGGGAGGCCTGATGTGGAGCACGCTGGCCGACTGGCTGGGCGGCGGCTGCCTGGTGGCCGGCGCCCTGCTGAGCCTCGCCGCCGGGATCGGGGTGCTGCGCTTCCCGGGCACGCTGGACCGGATGCACGCCGCGACCAAGCCGCAGGTGCTCGGGGTGCTGCTCCTGCTGCTCGGCGTGGCGCTGCGCCTGCGTACCCCGGCCGACCTGGGCATGGTGGCGCTGGTCGGGATCTTCCAACTGGCCACCGCCCCCGTGGCGGCCCAGATGATCGGCCGGGCCGCGTACCGGGCCGGCCGGGTCGAGCCGGGCCTGCTCGACGCCGACGAGCTCGCGTCCGCCGACCGCCGTGCGGGTGGCGGGGGCGATCCGTCCTGACCCGCGGTCTGCGGCCTGCGGCTGCCTCGCGCCGCGGACGTCCGGGGGCCTTCGGCACACCTTCAGCGGATATCCAGCCGATCCCGATAAAATGGGCCGCATGATCGACTCTTCTGCCCAGGAGGGCAGCAGTAGCCAGCCGGGTCGTGCCCGGCGTATCCCGACCCCGACGACCCCGGGAGCCCTGAGCGACCCGTGTTGATCGTCGTTGGTCTTCTACTCATCATCGTTCTCACCGTCGCCACGGGTTACTTCGTGGCCCAGGAGTTCGGCTATGTCGCCGTGGACCGGGGCCGGCTCAAGCAGCTGGCAGACGACGGCGACAAGGCCGCCGCCCGCGCGCTGGAGGTGACCGCGAGGCTGTCGTTCATGCTCTCCGGGGCGCAGCTCGGCATCACCGTCACCGCCCTGCTGGTCGGTTACGTCGCCGAGCCGTTCCTCGGTGCCGGGCTGGCCGAGCTGCTCGGGCTCGCCGGTGTCTCCACGGCCGTCACGCTGCCGCTCTCGGTGGCCCTGGCCCTGGTCATCGCCACCGTGGTGCAGATGGTCCTCGGCGAGCTGGCCCCGAAGAACCTCGCCATCGCCCGGCCCGAGCCCCTCGCGAAGGCCCTGAGCAGCTCCACCCTGATCTACCTCAAGGTCGCCGGTCCGCTGATCAAGCTCTTCGACCGGGCCGCGGTCCGGCTGCTGCGCCGCGTCGGCATCGAGCCGATCGAGGAGCTGCCCAGCGGCGCCACCCCGCAGGACCTGGAACAGATCATCGCCGAGTCCCGCCAGGAGGGGCACCTCACCGACGAGATGTCCACGCTGCTCGACCGGGGGCTCGACTTCCGGGGGCTGACCGCGGGCGAGGTCATGGTGCCCCGCGTCGACGTGCACACCGTACGCGCGCACGAGCCGCTCAGCCGGGTGGTCGAGCTGCTCGACACCGGCAAGTCCCGCTTCCCCGTGCGCGGCACCGAGGGCGTCGACGACCTCGTCGGCGTGGTCGGCATCGCCGACGTGCTCGGCGTACCCCCGGAGCGGCGCGCGAGCACCCCGGTCAGCGCGGTCGCCGGCCCCCCGCTCCTGGTGCCGGAGACCCTGCCGCTGCCGACGGTGCTGGACCGGCTGCGCTCCGGCCACCGGCAGCTCGCCTGCGTGGTCGACGAGTACGGCGGCTTCGCCGGCGTGATCACGCTGGAGGACATCGCCGAGGAACTCGTCGGCCCGATCCGGGACGAGGACGACCCGCCGGAGCGCGCCCCGGCCCGCCAGGAGGACGGCTCCTGGGTGGTGCCGGCCCGCTGGCGCATCGACGAGGTGGCCGACAGCACCGGCATCTCGTTGCCCGAGGCACCGGAGTACGACACGCTTTCCGGCCTGGTCATGCGGGAGCTGGGACGGGTCCCCGAGGTCGGTGACCGGCTGGAGATCAGCCTGCCGGCCGACGGCGAGGACGGCGCGGAGGAGCCGCGCGCCCTGGTCGAGGTGCTGGCCGTCGACCGGCACGTGGCCGACTCGGTCCGACTGCGGATCGCCGAGCCCGGGGAGGTGTCCGCATGAGCCCCGGCATCGCACTCTTCACGTCGGTGATCCTGCTGGCGTTGAACGGCTTCTTCGTGGCCGCCGAGTTCGCCCTGGTGGCCAGCAAGCGTTACCGGCTGGAGCACGCGGCCGCCGGAGGCGGCCGGGCCGCCCGGGCCGCGCTCGACGGCGTACGCGAGCTGTCCCTGATGCTCGCCGGCGCGCAGCTCGGCATCACGCTCTGCACCCTGGGGCTCGGCGCGCTCGCCGAGCCGGCGATCGAGCACCTGCTGAGCCCGCTGCTGCACGCGGTCGGGCTGCCGGACGCCGCGAGCCACGTGATCGCGCTGATCTTCGCGCTGAGTCTCGTCACCTTCCTGCACCTGGTGGTCGGGGAGATGGCGCCGAAGTCCTGGGCGATCACCCACCCGGAGCGCTCGGCGGTGCTGCTGGCGCTGCCGTTCCGCGCCTTCGCGCGGGTCGCCCGCCCGGTGCTGTCGGTGATGAACGCCCTGGCCAACGCGATGCTGCGGCTGGTCAAGGTCAACCCGCAGGACCAGCTCGCCCAGGTGCACGGCCCGGACGAGCTGCGCATGCTGCTGGAGCAGTCGCGCGAGCACGGGCTGCTGGGCGCGGAGCAGCACCAGATGCTGACCAGCATGCTGGAGTTGCAGGGCACCACGGTGGCCCAGGTGATGGAGCCGTTCGACCAGATGGTGACGGTGCGCCGGGACGAGGGCGCCGACCGGATCGAGCAGGTCAGCCGGGACAGCGGCCGGTCGCGGCTGGCCGTGCTGGACGCCAACGACGACGTCTGCGGCCTGGTCCACGTCCGGGAGGCGGTGCGGGCCACCACCACGGGGCGCGCGGTCACCGCCGGCGACCTGATGACCAACGCCCTGACCCTGCCGGCCTCGGCGTCGGTGACCGACGCCGTGGCGGAGATGCGCGCCCGGCAGTCCCAGCTCGCGCTGGTGCGCAACGGTGGCGGGCCGACCCGGCCGGTCGGGTTCGTCGCGCTGGAGGACCTGCTGGAGGAGGTCATCGGCGAGTTCGACGACGAGACCGACCCGGTGCCGCGGGGTCGACGCATGAGATGAAACCGGATAGGTGGCCGCTGCTCGCCGAAGTCAAGGCGGCCACGCGCGAGGTCCGCGACCATATAGGGGGCCACGCGCGAGGTCCGCGACCATGGAGGGGCCACGCGCGAGGTCCGCGACCATGGAAGTGGCCGAGCTAGCCCGGTGGCGGACGGGGGAGTGCCGTGCGGTTGACGGGGGTGTCGCCGGAGTCCGGCTGGACCGGACTGTCGGTGCGGACCGCCCTGGCCAACGCGAGCACCCGTCCCGGGCTGCGGTTGCCGGGGCGGGTCACCGTCGTCGCCGGCTCCACCGACGTACCCGTCCTGCACGTCCGGCTCGGTCTGGTCACCACGGCCGAGCCGGACGACCCGGAGGCGCCCCGTCGCCTGGTGCAGTTCCACCAGGCGACGGTGGCCGACGCGTTCGTGCTGCGGGCCGGGCGGGGCCGGTCGATCCCGTTCGAGTTCCCGCTGCCGTGGGAGACCCCGGTGACCGTGTTCGGCGGGGTGCCCCTGCTCAGCCTGCGGATGGGGCTGCGTACGGAGGTGGCGGTCGAGCCCCGCCTCGACCAGGGCGCGATGGTGCCGGTCTTCGTGCATCCGTTGCCCACCCAGTCGCACGTCCTGGCTGCCCTCGACACGCTCGGCTTCAGCATGCGCCAGGCCGGCCTGGTCGACGGGCGGCTGCCGGGGGTGGCGCAGACCCTGCCGCTGCACCAGCGGCTGGGCTACTGGGTGGCGCCGCTCTACGCCGGGCCGATCACCGAGCTGGAGCTGATATTCATCGCCGAGCCGGCGGGCCTGGAGGTGATCCTCTGGCTGGACCGGCGGCTGGCCCTGGCCGGGATCACCCACCAGAGCATCAGCCGGTTCCGGGTCTGGCACGTGGGCGCCGACCAGCGGGACTGGATCGCGACCGTGGACGCCTGGCTGCGTACGGCGATCAACCGGCACGCCGCGGCCGCCGCGCACGCCGACTGGTCCGCGACCCTCTCCGAGTCGGCGCACGTCAGCCGCCCGCCGGACGAGCCGATCCACCCCGGCTTCGGGCTGGGCGGCACGGCCGGCGGAGCCGGCGTCGGCGGCTCCGGCGGCGGCGACGGCACCTGACCCGACCGGGTCAGGCGGTGGCGGTGGCCAGCTTGAGGCTGAAGCCGAGGAAGAGCGCGGCGACGCCCGTGGTGGCGCCGGCGGCCAGGCGGTGGCGCCGACGGAACTGGGCCGCCAGGAACGTGCCCGTGAAGATCAGCGCGGTCAGGTAGAGCGCGCTGGTGACCTGGGCGATCAGCCCGAGCAGCAGGAACGACAGCGCCGGCCAGGCGTAGCCCGGGTCCACGAACTGGATGAAGAACGAGACGAAGAAGAGGATCGCCTTCGGGTTGAGCAGGCTGATCACCAGCGCCTTGCGGAAGGGGCTGCGCAGCGCCGACGGCTCCGCGGCGTCGATGAGCCGCGGGGCGGCCGGGTCGTTGCGCGTCCGCCAGCGCCGCCACGCGCCGCGCAGCATGGTCAACCCCACATAGCCGAGGTACGCGGCGCCGGCGTACTTGATCACGAGGAAGAGCGGCGGGTACGCCTGGACCAGCGACGCCACGCCGGCGGCGGAGAGGAACATGAGTATCCCGTCGCCGACGAAGACCCCGCCGGCCGCCCGATAGCCGGTCGCCACGCCCCGCTGCGCGGCGGTGGAGAGCACAAAGAGGGAGTTGGGACCGGGCAGCAGAACGATCGCCACGGTGCCCAGCACGTACGTCCAGATGTCGGTGATGCCCAGCACGCCCGCCATCATGGGGCCACGGGTGCCGTCCGGCGAAGCCTTTCCCGGAGCGTGACCTGTGCGTTCGGCCACTCGTCGACGATCATCGAATACTGCACGGTGTCCCGCCAGGAGCCGTCCGGCCGGAGCCGGTGCCGGCGCAGCACCCCCTCGCGGGACGCGCCGAGGCGCTCGATGGCCCGCTGCGAGCGCTCGTTGCGGATGTCGGTGTGCCAGACCACCCGCTCCGCGCCCAGCTCCTCGAAGGCGCGGGTGAGCAGCAGCAGCTTCGCCTCCGTGTTGATCGCGGTGCGCCACCAGGGCCGGCCCAGGTAGGTGTAGCCGATCGCCACCGCCCGGCGCTCCGGGTCCACCTCGTAGAAGGAGGTGCTGCCGACCACCGCCCCGGTCACCGCGCAGCGCTGCGCCCAGGGCACCCGCTCGCCCCGCCGGTGGGCGGCCAGCGCGGTGGCGATCCCGTCGGCGGTACCGGCGGCGTCGGCCGGCTGCGGGCTGCCCAGGTGCCGCCAGACCTCCGGGTCGGCGGTCGCGGCGTGCAGCTCGTCGGCGTGCGCGAGGTCGAGCGGTTCCAGCAGCACGTGCTCCCCACGCAGCACCGCCGGGTCGAGCCACGGCGAGGTCCGCTCCCGCAGGTACGCCGGCACCGGCGCGGCCACCCCGGCGTCGGGCTCGGGCAACCCGGCGGTCAGCCGCAGCGGCACCACGCCGGCCCAGTGCGGCAGGGCGAGGTCGGTCTCCTCGTCGCGTACGCCGCCGGTGCGGGCGCGCACCGACACCTCGCGCAACGGCAGGGCCAGCACGGCCGTCTCGGCCAGCTCCCGGCGCGAGGGCGGACGGCTGTCGGCGCTGCGCCCGGCGGCGGCCTTCTCCACCAGGGCGGTCAGCATCCGCAGCTTCTCCCGCTGGTCGGTGACCAGGCGGGCGGTGCCGTGGGCGACCACCGAGCGGTAGTTGGCGCTGTGGTGGAACTGCGAGCGGCCGTAGACGAGGCCGTCGAGCAGGGTGACGGCGACGCAGACCGGCAGCCCGTCGCCCCGGGCGGCGAGCAGCGGCCGGCTGCCGGTGGAGCCGTGCAGGTAGAGGGTGTCGCCGACGCGGACGTGCAGGGTGGGCAGCACCCGGGGCTCGCCGTCGACGGTGAACCCGAGCGCGCAGTCGTACGCCTCGTCGAGGATCGCGTGCGCGGCGGTCTCGTCGTAGCTCATCCGTTCCCGGGAGCGGCTGGCGGTGGTCCGGTCGGTGGGTGCGTACATGGCTCGACCTTTGTTCTAGTACAATCTCTGATTTGTGTCAGCACGCTATCAGGTCGCCGGTACGACGGCCGCCGAGATTTCGGCCAGCATCGAATCGGGCATCCGCTCCGCCGCCCTCGCCCCCGGCGACGCGCTGCCCCCGGTGCGGGAGCTCGCCGCCCGGCTCGCGGTGAGCCCGGCCACGGCGGCCCGGGCCTACCAGGAGCTGCGCCAGCGCGGCCTGGTGGTCACCGCCGGCCGGCACGGCACCCGGGTCCGGCCCCGGCCGCCGGTGGCGTCCCGCCGCTCCGCGCTGCGCCCGCCGACCGCCCCCGGCCTGCGCGACCTCTCCCGGGGCGAGCCGGACGTGCGGCTGCTGCCGCCCCTCGGGGCGCACCTCGCCGGCCTCGCCGCCGCCGCGGGCGAGCCGGTCGGCTACCCCGCGGCCGGGGTGCTGCCCGAACTGGCCGAGGCGGCCCGCGAGCGGCTGGCCGCCGACGGCGTACCGGCGACGGAGCTGACCGTCACCGGGGGCGCGCTGGACGGCATCGAGCGGCTGCTCGGCGCGCACCTGCGCCCCGGCGACGCGGTCGCGGTCGAGGACCCGGGCTGGGCCAACCTGCTCGACCTGGTCGCCGCGCTCGGGCTGCGGCCGATCGGCGTGCCGGTCGACGACGACGGTCCGCTGGTCGCCGGGGTCGCCGCCGCGCTCGCCGCCGGCGCGCGGGCGCTGATCGTGACGAGCCGGGCCCAGAACCCCACCGGCGCGGCGGTCTCCGCCGAGCGGGCCGGGGAGCTGCGCGCCCTGCTCGCCGGCCGGTCCGACCTGTTGCTGATCGAGGACGACCACGCCGCCGAGCTGGCCCGCGTACCGCTGCACCCGCTCGCCGGGGCGACCCCGGCGTGGGCCTTCGTCCGCTCGGTGAGCAAGCCGTTCGGCCCCGACCTGCGGGTGGCCGTGCTGGTCGGCGACGAGACCACGGTGGCCCGGGTGGCCGGCCGGGCCCGGGTCGGCGCCGGCTGGGTCTCCACCGTGCTGCAACGGCTCGTCCTGGCGCTCTGGCGCGACCCCGCCGTGGCCGGGCTGGTGGACCGGGCCGCCGGCAGCTACGAGCGGCGGCGCACGGGGCTGATCGACGCGCTCGCCGGCCACGGCCTGGTCGCCCACGGCCGCAGCGGCATCAACGTCTGGCTGCCGGTCGACGACGAGACCAGCGTGCTGACCGCGCTGCGCGACGCCGGCTGGGCGGTCGCGCCCGGCGCGCTGCACCGCATCGCCGGCCCGCCGGCGCTGCGGATCACCGTCAGCTCGCTCGACGAGGCGGAGATCCCGGACCTGGCCGGGGCCGTCGCCCGGGCGGTCCGGCCCACCCCCGCCCCCGGCTTCACGGCGTGAGCGGGGAGCCTGCCGCGACCCCGGACGACCCGGGGCGGGTGACGCCGCGTCGGCACTCCGCCCATACCGTCCACTTTGTGCACACCGGCGTGTCCCTCCCGGCGGGTCCCCGCGCGTGTTCCCTCCCGCACCGGGTAGAACAGTCGCCATGGCCGAGCAGACCGAGACCGCGCCGGGCGCGCAGAAGTTCATCCCGCCGCGCGCCGACACCCTCGACGACCTGCGCGCCGCCGCCGCCGGCTGCCGGGGCTGCGAGCTCTACCGGGACGCGTCGCAGACGGTCTTCGGTCGCGGCGACGCCAGTGCCCGGGTGGTCTTCGTCGGCGAGCAGCCCGGCGACCTGGAGGACCAGAAGGGCCTGCCGTTCGTCGGCCCCGCCGGCCGGCTGCTGCGCAGGGCGGTCGACGACGCCCGGCTCGACCCCGGCCACATCTACCTCACCAACGCGGTGAAGCACTTCCGCTTCGAGCTGCGCGGCAAGCGACGCATCCACCAGACCCCGGACCGGGTGCACGTCACCGCCTGCCGGCCCTGGCTGGTGGCCGAGTTCGCCCAGCTCCGCCCGGAGATAGTGGTGGTGCTCGGCGCCACCGCCGCCAAGGCCCTGCTCGGCCCGACGTTCCGGGTCACCCGCCAGCGCGGCGAGCTGCTGCCCTGGCCGGAGTCGGCCCAGCACCCGGAGGACTTCCGGCGGGTGCCGGTGGACTCCGCGGGCGGCGTCGCGGACGCCCCGCCGGCCCGGCTGCTGGCCACCATCCACCCGTCCGCCGTGCTGCGCGCCGACGACCAGGACAGGGCGTACGAGGGGCTGGTCGCCGACCTCACCGTGGCCGCCCGCGCCCTCGCCGGCTGACCGGCCGGTGCCCGGGGGGCGGCGGTCAGTCCGGCGTCGTGATCTTGCCGTAGACGTCCTTGGCGACGATCCGCCCGTCGCGCACCCGGTAGACGTCCAGCCCGCGCAGCACCGTACCGTCCTCGGCCGGCGCCCACGCCCACTCGCAGACCGCCCGCTCGCCGTCCGCCCATACCGCCCCCAGGGCCGGGCCCGGTCCGGGACCGAGCTGGCTGGCGAGGACCGCGCGCACCGCGTCGCGCCCCCGCACCGTGCCGGCCGGCCCCTCCCAGGCGCTCGGACAGTACGCGACGTCCTCGCTCAGGAAGCCGACGACCGCGTCGAGGTCCCCCCGCTCCCAGGCCGCGTTGAACTCCTCGACCAGTCCCCGCACGTCGATCACGCCCGCACAGTAACCCCCCACCGCCCGGCCTAGAGAATCACGTCGATCTTGGCGGTTGCCGTTCGCCGCGAACGGCAACTGTCCAAGATTCGCCTGTGGCACCGACCGGCGGGCGGGTGGGCGGTGCCACACTTGCCGCCATGGAGCAGCATCTCTACGAGCGTGACCACGAGGAGTTCCGCGAGCTGTGCCGCGAGTTCCTGACCCGCGAGGCGGTGCCCCACCACGAGCGCTGGGAGGCCGACGGCATCGTCGACCGCGAGGTGTGGCGCCGGGCCGGGGCGGCCGGCCTGCTGGGCATGGACGTCGACGCGGAGTACGGCGGCGGCGGCCAGCGGGACTTCCGGTTCAACGCCGTGCTGGACGAGGAGATCGTCGCCAGCGGCTGCACGGGGCTCGGCTTCGGCCTGCACAACGACGTGGTGGCGCCGTACCTGACCGAGCTGACCACCGACGAGCAGCGCAAGCGCTGGCTGCCCGGGTTCTGCTCCGGCGACCTGGTCACCGCGATCGCGATGAGCGAGCCCGGCGCCGGCTCCGACCTGGCCGGGATCCGCACGAGCGCGGTCCGCGACGGCGACGGCTGGGTGCTCAACGGCCAGAAGACCTTCATCACCAACGGGGAGATGGCCGACCTGGTGGTCGTGGTCGTGCGTACCGCGCCGGAGCAGGGCGCGCACGGCGTGAGCCTGATCGCGGTGGAGAGCGGCACCCCCGGCTTCTCCCGGGGCCGGCGGCTGGCCAAGGTCGGGCTCAAGGCCAACGACACCGCCGAGCTGTTCTTCGACGACTGCCGGGTGCCGGCGGAGAACCTGATCGGCACCGAGAACCACGGCTTCTACCACCTGATGGCCAACCTGCCCCGGGAGCGGCTCAGCATCGCGGTCGTCGCGGTGGCCGCCGCCGAGCGGCTGCTCGCCGTCACCCTCGACTACGCCCGCTCCCGGCAGGCGTTCGGCCGGCCGATCGGCGCCTTCCAGCACAACCGCTTCCTGCTGGCCGAGCTGGACACCGAGGTCACCATCGCCCGTACCTTCGTCAACCACTGCGTCGCGGAGTACGGCGCCGGTCGGCTCTCGGTCACCGACGCGGCGAAGGCGAAGTGGTGGACCACCGAGCTGCAGAACAGGGTCGCCGACCGCTGCGTGCAGCTGCACGGCGGCTACGGCTACATGCTGGAGTACCCGGTGGCGAAGGCGTGGCTGGACGGGCGGGTGCAGACGATCTACGGCGGCACCACCGAGATCATGAAGGAGATCATCGGCCGGGGCCTGGGGCTGTAACGCCGACGGGCTGCCGGGTGGCGGGGCGGGTGCGCAAGGATGAGATGGCACCTCGCCCCTTACCTCGAAGGAGCCGTCATGGCCACCGACCTCGCCGCGCCGCTCGTCGCCGCCGACGTCGCGCCCATCCAGCGGCGTACCCTGCGGCTGCTCTTCGTCACCCAGATCGTCGGCGGGATCGGGGTGACCATCGGCGTCGCCGTCGGGGCGCTGCTCGCCTCCGACGTCGCCGGCACCGCCGTCGCGGGCCTGGTCAGCAGCGCCGCCGTGGTGGGCGGGGCGTTGCTCGCCGTGCCGGTCACCCGGATCATGACCGTGCGTGGCCGGCGGCCCGGCCTGGTCGTCGCGTACCTCACCGGCGCGGCCGGCGGCGCCCTGGTGGTCCTCGCCGCGGTGACCCGCTGGGTCCCGCTGCTCTTCCTCGGCATGCTCCTGTTCGGCGGCGGCAGCGCGGCCAACCTCCAGGCCCGCTACACGGCGGTGGACCTGGCCGAGCCGGCACGCCGGGGCCGTCAGCTCTCGTTGATCGTCTGGGCCACCACCATCGGCGCGGTCGCCGCGCCGAACTTCGCCTCGCTCGCCGACCGCACCACCAGCGGCTGGGGGCTGCCGACGCTGGCCGGTCCGTTCGCGTTCAGCGCCGTCGCGCTCGCGCTGGCCGCCGGGGTGATCCTGGCGCTGCTGCGGCCGGACCCGCTGCTCACGGCGCGCCGGCTGGCGGCGACGGGCACCCCGGCGACCCCCGTCGCCGCGCCGGCGCCGACCGCCCGGCGCGGTGCGGGCATGCGGGCCGCCTGGGCGGTGGTACGCGCGCGGCCGGCCGCCCGGCTCGGCATCGTCGCGGTGGCGGTCGGCCACCTGGTCATGGTCGCGGTGATGGTGATGACCCCCGTGCGCCTGCACGAGTGGCACGACGACGCCGACGTGCTGCGGGTGGTCGGTCTCGTGCTGAGCCTGCACATCGCCGGCATGTACGCGCTCGCCCCGGTGGCGGGCTGGCTCACCGACCGGGTCGGTCGCCGGGCGGTGATCCTCGGCGGCGTCGGGCTGCTGCTCACGGCGTGCGCGGTCGCCGGCACGGCGGGGCACCACACGGCCTGGCTCTCGGTCGGGTTGTTCCTGCTCGGCCTGGGCTGGTCGGGGACCATGGTCGCGGGCTCGACGCTGCTGTCGGAGTCCGTGCCGGTGGGGATCCGGCCGAGCGTGCAGGGGCTCTCCGACCTGACCATGGGCCTGGCCGGCGCCGCCGCCGGGGCGGTCAGCGGGTTTGTCGTGGAGGCGGCCGGTTACCCGGTGCTCACCGGGCTCGCGGCGGTCGCGGTGGTGCCCCTGGTGACGCTAGCGTTGCGGCCGGTGCCGGTGGGGGCACCGGACGAGGAGGACTGATCACGTGCGGCTGACCGACTTCTGGTCCCGGCTGGAGGAGGCCTTCGGGCCCGGCTACGCGGGCAGCATCGCCCGCGACCAGGTGCTCTCGCAGCTCGGTGGGCGGACCATCGAGCAGGCCCTGGCGTCGGGTGAGCAGACCCACGTGGTGTGGCGGGCGGTCTGCGCCGCCTATCCCGACCGGGTGCCCGCGCGACTACGCTGAGCAGCCGTTTCGTGGCTTCCGCGTGTCGCTTGCCGCCTCGTACACCTGTTCGGCTATTGTCCACAGCGGGGTGCTCGTCCACAGCTCACGGCCGGTCGGCTGGTTTTCTGTCGGACCCAGCGCCTAGCGTGTCCGCGTGACGCGAAGCTCAGGAAAGACGCCGGCGAAGGCAGGGGTGGCAAACATGGCCGCAGGGCCCGACCGGGAGAAGGCACTCGACCTTGCTCTCGCTCAGATCGACAAGCAGTTCGGCAAGGGTTCGGTGATGCGGCTGGGAGAGCGGCCGGTCGTCCAGACGTCGGTGATTCCGACGGGTTCGATCGCGCTCGACGTGGCGCTCGGCGTGGGCGGTCTGCCCCGGGGCCGGGTCGTCGAGATCTACGGTCCGGAGTCCAGCGGTAAGACCACGGTGGCCCTGCACGCGGTGGCCAACGCCCAGCGGGCCGGCGGCATCGCCGCCTTCGTCGACGCCGAGCACGCGCTCGACCCGGAATACGCCAAGGCCCTCGGCGTCGACACCGACGCCCTGCTGGTCTCCCAGCCGGACACCGGCGAGCAGGCGCTGGAGATCACGGACATGCTGGTCCGCTCCGGCGCGATCGACATCATCGTCATCGACTCGGTGGCCGCCCTGGTGCCGCGCGCCGAGATCGAGGGCGAGATGGGCGACAGCCACGTGGGTCTGCAGGCCCGGCTGATGAGCCAGGCGCTGCGGAAGATCACCGGTGTGCTCAACAACACCGGCACCACGGCGATCTTCATCAACCAGCTCCGCGAGAAGATCGGCGTGATGTTCGGCAGCCCCGAGACCACCACGGGTGGTCGGGCGCTGAAGTTCTACGCCTCGGTCCGGCTCGACGTGCGTCGCATCGAGAGCCTCAAGGACGGCACCGACGTGGTCGGCAACCGCACCCGGGTCAAGGTCGTGAAGAACAAGGTCGCCGCGCCGTTCAAGCAGGCCGAGTTCGACATCATGTACGGCAAGGGCATCTCCCGCGAGGGCTCGCTGATCGACGTCGGCGTGGAGCAGGCGATCATCCGCAAGTCCGGCGCCTGGTACACCTACGACGGCGACCAGCTGGGCCAGGGCAAGGAGAAGGCCCGCGAGTTCCTCCGGGAGAACCCGGACGTCGCCGCCGAGATCGAGAAGAAGATCCTGGAGAAGCTCGGCGTCGGGGTCGGCGCGGGCGACGCCGCCGGTGGCCCGGAGCTGCCGCCGGTCGACTTCTGACCGGTCCCTGACCCGTGGCAGGACGACGCGCCCGCACCGGGCGGGGCTGGGATGCCAGCCCCGCCCGCGCGGGTGACGACAGCGCGCCGCGGCCCCGTCGGGGCCGGCGCGGCCGTACCGACGACACCGATCCCGAGGCGCCCCCGGCCCCGCCGCGCGACGAGGCCGAGCTGGCGCGGGAGATCTGCCTGCGCCAGCTGGCCGTCCGGCCCCGCACCCGGGCCGAGCTGGCCGGGGCGCTGGCGAAGCGGGGCGTCTCCGACGAGGTCTCGGCGCAGGTGCTCGACCGCTATGACGAGGTCGGCATCATCGACGACGCCGCGTTCGCCCGGGCCTGGGTGGCCAGCCGGCACTCCGGCCGGGGCCTGGCCCGCCGGGCACTGGCCAACGAGCTGCGCCAGCGCGGGGTGGACGGCGAGGTCGCGAGCGAGGCCCTCGACGAGCTGGACGAGGAGACCGAGGCCGAGACCGCTCGGGCCCTGGTCGAGCGGAAGCTGCGCACCGCCCGGGGCGAGCCGGACGCGGTCTTCCGGCGGCTGGTGGCCATGCTGGCCCGCAAGGGCTACCCGCCGGGCGTGGCGATCCGGGCGGTGAAGGACGCCCTCGCGGCGCAGAGCGCCGAGGCGGCCGAGTTCGCCGAGCAGATCGACGCGGACGCGCTCGCCGACGCCGAGGGCGAGCTGGAGCGGGACAGCCGCTCCCCGGGGTGAGCGAGCACCGGTCGGAAGGGCCCGCTGCTGAAGGCACGTGGCGACGAGCGGCTGAGCCCGGCGGTGGGGCGCCGTGCTGGGAGCGCGCCGCGACGGAGCGCTGAGACCGGGCGGTGGGAGCGCGTGCTGGAGGCGTGTGGCGGCAGGGCCGCGGGCCCGGCGGTGGGCGGAGGGAGACGTCGTGTTGAAGGCGTGCCTCAACGGGGCCCGAGGGCGTGCCGAGCATCCGGCGGTGCCGGTCACCCCGGCCGAGTTGGCGGCCGACGCGGCCCGCTGCGCGGGGCTCGGCGCAGGGGCGGTGCACGTGCATCCCCGGGACGCCGCCGGCCGCGAGTCCCTTCACCCACCTGTGGTCGCCGCCGCGCTGGACGCGATCCGGGCCGCCCGACCGGGCCTGCCGGTGGGGGTGAGCACCGGGGCCTGGATCGAGGCGCAGCCGGCCGCCCGGGTGGCCGCGGTCCGGGCCTGGACCGTGCTGCCCGACTTCGCCTCGGTCAACGCTCACGAGCCGGGCGCGGAGGCGGTGGCGACGGCGCTGCACGAGCGGGGCGTCATGGTCGAGGCGGGGCTCTGGACGGTCGACGCGGTCGGGGCGTACGCGCGGTGGCGGGTGCCGGCCGGGCGGATCCTGATCGAGTGCATGGCCGAGGACCGGGCGGTGGCGCTTGCGGACGCCGCAGCGATGCTGGCCGCGCTGCCGTCCCCGGCGGCCGGGAGCCCGCCGGTCCTGCTGCATGCCGAGGGGCCGGCGACCTGGCCGGTGCTGACCGAGGCGGTGCGCCGGGGCCTGCACAGCCGCGTCGGGCTGGAGGACACGCTGTCGATGCCCGACGGCTCGCCCGCGCCCGACAACGCCGCACTGGTGGCGGCGGCACTGGCGGCGGGGGCCCGCTGACCCACCCCGATCCGGGGGGAGTGATGCCCTTGTGGGCTCCGGCGAGCGTATCGGCGCAGAGGGTTGCGTCACAGCCGATCGGCCGCGCACCGGCGGGTACGCGCACGGCCGCCGGGCGGTGCGTCGGCGGGTGCGTACGGGCCGCCGCGCTGAGCAGGGCCGACGCGCCGCGCGGCCCGGTCCGCAGCCGTTTTGTCCGCCGGTGTCCGGGCGTGCATCAGCGGTGCGTGACGCGACAACTTCTCTCCGTTCGGGGGGTTTGATCATGAGTTCTTGACCGGAGCCCCCCGGGAGACCTAGCCTCGCCATACAGGCTCACATTGCCCGACCAAGCGCAGGCTAAGCGCACAACATAGATCGCGTAACGGAACAGCATCACTTTGGCCGATCCGATCGGCCATTGGCGGCAGCTTCGGACTGGCCGGTCCGACGCTGGCGCGACAACTGCACCCGGCCGTCGGCGATGCCCCCGCGTGGGCACCGCCGACGGAAGCTACCCCACGGCCAGTCGCTCCGGTCGGGCGTCCACAGCCGCAGGGTGCGTGCCCATCGGCACGGTCGCTGCGGTCCCGACGTTCAGGGGAGGCGGCCATGGCGAGGCGGCGCAGTTCCACCAGGGTCCCGACATGAGCGGGCCGGTCGGGCCGGGCCCTGTGGCCATCGGGCGGAGCGGGGCGCCGGCATGAGCGGGTTCGACATCGTGATCCTCGCCGTGGTGCTGGTCCTGACCGTGGTCGTGCTCGGGGCGGTGCTGCTCGGCGTACGGGCGCTGCGCCGGTTCGGTGCGGCACCGGCGCCCGAGGACCCCGCCTTCATCGCCGAGAAGGACCGGCAGGAGCAGTCCCTCGCGGCCCTGCGTACCGCCGCCGACGAGGCCAACAGCACGATCGACGTGGCGAAGTCCGCCGCCGCGGCGGCCCGCACCGAGGCGGCCGCCGCGAAGGCCGAGGCGAAGGCGGCCCGGGCGGAGGCCCGCCGGGTGCTCGACGACGCCCGGGCGGAGGCCGACACCGTCCTGGAGCGGGCCCACAAGCAGGCCGAAGCGGACGCGGAGCAGTTGCGGGCCACCGCCCGGCGCAGCGGCGAGCGGGAGGTCGCGGTGCTCGCCGCCACCACCCGGGAGCAGGCCGCCGAGGTGGACCGGCGGGCGGCCCGGATGGACGAGCGCGAGCGGCTGCACACCGAGGAGGTGGAGCGCCTCGCCGAGCGGGAACGGCAGCTCACCGCCGCCAGCGCGGCCCTGTCGGCCCGCGAGGCCGCCCTCGCTCAGCGCGAGGCCGAGCTGGCCGAGGCGGAGGAGCAGCGGCGCCGGGAGCTGGAGCGGGTCGCCGGCCTCACCGCCGACGCGGCCCGGGCGGAGCTGATCGAGGCGATCGAGGTCCAGGCCAAGCGGGAGGCCGCGCTGCTGGTCCGCGACATCGAGTCCGACGCCCGCGGCACCGCCGAGCAGCGCGCCCGGCACATCGTCGTCGACGCCATCCAGCGGGTCGCCAGCGAGCAGACCGCCGAGAGCGTGGTCAGCGTCCTGCACCTGCCCGGCGACGAGATGAAGGGGCGGATCATCGGCCGGGAGGGCCGCAACATCCGCGCCTTCGAGTCGGTCACCGGCGTGAACCTGATCATCGACGACACCCCCGAGGCGGTGCTCCTCTCCTGCTTCGACCCGGTGCGCCGGGAGGTGGGGCGGCTGACCCTGGAGAAGCTGGTCCTCGACGGGCGGATCCACCCGCACCGCATCGAGGAGGTCTACGACCTGGCCCGGCACGAGGTGGAGGAGCTCTGCCAGCGGGCCGCCGAGGACGCCCTGGTCGAGGTCGGCATCACCGAGATCCACCCCGAGCTGGTCACCCTGCTCGGCCGGCTGCGCTACCGGACGTCGTACGGGCAGAACGTGCTCAAGCACCTGGTGGAGACGGCGCACATCGCCGGCATCATGGCCGCCGAGTTGCGGCTGGACGTGCCGATCATCAAGCGCTCGGCGTTCCTGCACGACATCGGCAAGGCGCTCACGCACGAGGTGGAGGGCAGCCACGCCATCATCGGCGCCGACCTCGCCCGCAAGTACGGCGAGAGCGAGGACGTCGTGCACGCCATCGAGGCGCACCACAACGAGGTGCCGCCGCAGACCATCGAGGCCGTCCTCACCCAGGCGTCCGACGCGTGCTCCGGCGGCCGGCCGGGAGCCCGGCGGGAGAGCCTGGAGGCGTACGTCAAGCGGCTGGAGCGGATCGAGGAGATCGCGGCCGGCAAGCTCGGCGTGGAGAAGGTCTTCGCCATGCAGGCCGGCCGGGAGATCCGGGTGATGGTCAAGCCGGACGACGTGGACGACATCGGCGCGGCCGTGCTGGCCCGGGACGTGGCCAAGCAGATCGAGGAGGAGCTGACCTACCCGGGTCAGATCCGGGTGACCGTGGTCCGCGAGTCCCGGGTCACCGAGATCGCCCGCTGACGGCGTCGACACGAAGGGCCGGCCCGATCATCGGGCCGGCCCTTCGTCGTACGCCAGATCTCAGATGCCCTGGCCGTTGCTCTCCGACTGCGCGGTGAGCGCCGCCGGGGGCGGGTTCTGGGCCGGGGTGCCGGCGGTCTTGCGACCGCGTGAGAGCCGGCGCTGGACGTACTGGGCCAGCTTCGACAGCGAGTAGTTCACCAGGATGAACAACACCGCGATCACGACGTAGACCTGGATCGGGTTGTCCAGCGCGCCGATGATCTGCTTGCCGATGTTCAGGGTCTCCTCGTAGCTGATGATGAAGCCGAGCGAGGTGTCCTTGAGCACCACGACGAGCTGGCTGATCAGCGCCGGCAGCATGATCCGGAACGCCTGCGGCAGCAGGATCATCCGGGTGGTCTGCAACGGGGAGAGACCGATCGCGGAGGCCGCCTCGGCCTGCCCGCCGGGCAGGCCCTCCATGCCGGAGCGGAGGATCTCGGCGATCACCACCGAGTTGTAGATGGTCAGGCCGATGACCAGGTACCACAGCGTGTCGAACGAGACGCCGAACTCGGGGAAGCCGCGGGCCACGAAGAAGATCGTGAGGACCACGGGCAGGCCCCGGAACACCTCGACGCAGACCCGGGTGAGCGCCGACAAGAACAGGCTCAGCCCGCGCAGCAGGTACGCCAGCGGCGCGGCGAGCCCGGTGAACCGGCGCCGGGTCAGGCTCTTGAGCTGGATCCGCAGCACCGCGAGCAGGGTGCCGACCACCAGCGAGGAGACGATCGCCAGGGCGGCGGCGGTCAGCGTGTTCTTGAAGCCGATGCCGATCCGCTCCCACACCAGCGAGAAGTTCTCGTTGGAGGGGTCGATCAGCGGCCCCCACAGCTCCATCGAGAACTGGCCCTTGTCGTTCAGCGGCTGGTAGATCAGGAAGTACGCGCCGACCAGGACCAGTACCGTCGCGACCGCGCTGCCGATCAGGGTGAGCCGGCGCTGCCGGGGCCCGGGGACGTCGTAGAGCACGCTCTGCTGGCTCATCGGGCCACCGCCTGTCGCTTCTCGACGCGGTCGAGGAAAGCGCCGAGGGGAACGGTCATGATCAGGTATCCGATCGAGATGCCGATGGCGACGGGGATGAAGGCGTAGCCCTCGGCCGAGGTCAGCTGGTCGGCGGTCTGCGAGAGGTCGCCGACCACCCCGAAGAAGCCGACCAGGGCAGAATTCTTGATCATCGCGATGATCACCGAGCCGAGCGGCACCACCGAGGCCTTCCAGGACTGCGGCAGCACCACGTAGCGCAGGTTCTGGCCGAAGGTCAGCCCCAGCGACCGCGCGGCCTCCGCCTGGCCGGCGGGCACGGCGTTCACCCCGGAGCGCAGCGCCTCGCAGACGAACGCCGCCGTGTAGAGCGTCAGCGCGATCAGCGCGAACCGGAAGTACGGCAGGTCCGTGTCGAGCCGGCTGAACACCGCGTCCAGGCCGGGAACGCGCAGGAAGTCGGCGTTGGAGCCGAGCGCCGGCAGGCCGAACGCGGCGAAGAACATCACCACGGTCAGCGGCATGTTGCGGAAGATGTTGACGTAGGCGGTGCCGAGCGCCCGCAGCGGTGGCACCGGGGAGATCCGCAGCACCGCCACGACGGCACCCACGATCAGGGCGCCGATCGCGGCGAGTACGCAGATCTGGAGGGTGAGCCAGAAACCACCCGCGAAGACGTCGAACTTGTCGATGAGCACACTCACGGGCCGGTCTTCCTCCCCACCCTCCAGATCAAGGATTCAGCTCAGTAGCGGTTGACGGCAGGCGCCGAACCCAGCTCGGCACCGAACTTGCCGGCGGTGCCGTCCCAGGCCTTCTTCCAGCTGCCGTCGGTGTACGCCTTCTCCAGCACGTCGTTGACGAAGTTGCGGAAGTCGGTGTCCTCCTTCTTCACCCCGAGGCCGTACGGCTCCTTGGTGAAGTTCTCGCCGGCCAGCTTGAACGATGCCTCGTCCTTGGCGATGTAGCCGAGCAGGATCACGTTGTCCGTGGTGACGGCGTCGACCTGGCCGTTCTTGAGGGCGTCGCGGCACTTGTCGTAGGTGTCGAAGGGCACCAGCTGGGTGGCGACGTCCTTGACGTACTTCTTGATCTCCTCGAACGGCGTCGAGCCGGTGACCGAGCAGACCTTCTTGGTGCCGTCCTTGAAGGAATCCGGCCCGGTGATGGAGGTGTCGTCCTTCTTCACCATGATGTTCTGACCGGCCTCGTAGTAGGGCCCGGCGAACGCGATGCGCTCCTTGCGCTTGTCGTTGATCGTGTAGGTGGCCGCGACCAGGTCGACCGTGCCGTTCACGATCACGTCCTCGCGGACCTTCGAGGGGGTCTCGACCCACTCGATCTTGTCCTCGGGGATGCCGAGCTCCTTGACGATGATCTTCGCGACCTCGACGTCGAAGCCCTCCGGCTTGCCGGACAGGCCCTTCAGGCCGAAGCCGGGCTGGTCGAACTTCGTGCCGATCTTGATGGCCTGGGCCTTGTTGAGGCGCTCCATCGTGCTGCCGGCGGCGAAGGACTTGCTGCCGGCGCCGGTGCCCTCGTCGGCGTCGTCGCCGCCACAGGCGGTCAGACCGAGCGCCAGGGTGGCGGCCGCCGCGAGCGCCGCTACGCGCGTGATACGCATGTTCATCTCCTTCTTGGACGGAACCGCCGGGGGACGGCGCGCTCCAGTACGGACGCCTAGTGCGTGAGGATCTTGGAAAGGAAGTCCCTGGCCCGCTCGCTGCGCGGGTTGGCGAAGAACTCGGCCGGCGGCGCGTCCTCGACCAGCTGGCCGTCGGCCATGAAGATGACCCGGTTCGCCGCGTGCCGGGCGAAGCCCATCTCGTGGGTCACCACGACCATGGTCATGCCCTCGCTGGCCAGCGACGTCATCACGTCCAGCACCTCGCCCACCATCTCCGGGTCCAGCGCGCTGGTCGGCTCGTCGAAGAGCATCGCCTTGGGCTGCATGGCCAGCGCCCGGGCGATCGCCACCCGCTGCTGCTGGCCGCCGGAGAGCTGGGCCGGGAACTTGTCGGCCTGGTTGGCGATGCCGACCCGGTCCAGCAGGGCCAGGCCGCGCTCGCGCGCCGCCGCCGGCTTCTCCTTGCGGACCTTGACCGGCCCGAGGGTGACGTTCTCGAGGATCGTCTTGTGCGCGAAGAGGTTGAACGACTGGAACACCATGCCGACCTCGCTGCGCAGCTTCGCCAGCGCCTTGCCCTCGGCCGGCAGCGGCTGCCCGTCGAAGGTGATCGTGCCGGAGTTGATCGGTTCGAGGCGGTTGATGGTGCGGCACAGCGTCGACTTGCCGGAGCCCGACGGGCCGATCACCACGACCACCTCGCCGCGCCCGACCGACAGCGAGACGTCGTCCAGCACGTGCAGCGGCCCGAACCACTTGTTGACCGAGTCCAGCACGATGAGCGGTTCGCCCGTCGTCACGTCGTTCACCGTCCCTGTCGTCGCGCGGGGTCGGGTGACCCCCGGTTGGGCAACTGTAGGCGGGGGGATGTGGCGGGACGCAACTCAGTTGGTCACGGAGCGATAACACCAGTTCAGAACGGGGTCAAGAGTCCGATTTTGACCGCGATCGGGGCCCGCCGGTTGCCATCGGATGGAGCGGTTCGGCGATCATGTGGGGATGACCGAACCGGTACGGCTCACCCGGTACGCCCGGGGCGGCGGCTGCGCGTGCAAGATCCCCCCGGGTGAGCTGGAGACCATGGTCGCCGGGCTCGGCCCGGCCACCGGCACCGCCGAGCTGCTCGTCGGGCTCGATCACGGCGACGACGCCGCGGTGGTCCGGTTCGACGAGCGCACCGGCCTGGTCACCACTGCCGACTTCTTCACCCCGGTCGTCGACGACGCGTACGACTGGGGGCGCATCGCCGCGACGAACGCCCTCTCCGACGTGTACGCCATGGGCGGCACCCCCCTCGTCGCGCTCAACCTGCTCTGTTGGCCGCGCGACGTGCTGCCGCTGGAGTTGGCCCGGGAGGTGCTGCGCGGCGGGCAGGACGTGGCCCGCGACGCCGGCTGCCACCTCGCCGGCGGGCACAGCGTCGACGACGAGGGTCCCAAGTACGGGCTGGCCGTCACCGGCGTGGTCCGGCCGGAGGAGCTGATCACCCTGGACGCCGGCCGGGCGGGGCTGCCGCTGTCGCTGACCAAGCCGCTCGGCGTCGGGGTGCTCAACACCCGGCACAAGGCCACCGGCGAGAGCTTCCCCGAGGCGGTCGCCGCGATGACCACCCTCAACCGCGACGCGGCGCGGGCCGCGGTGGCGGCCGGCGTCCGCTGCGGCACCGACGTGACCGGCTTCGGTCTGCTCGGGCACGCGTCCAAGCTGGCCCGGGCGAGCCGCCTGACGGTGGCGATCGACGCGTCCCGGGTGCCCTACCTGGCCGGCGCCCGCGAGGCGGTACGCGACGGGCACGTCAGCGGCGGCAGCCGACGCAACCTGGACTGGGTCACCCCGTGGACGGACTTCGGCGGTGTCAACGAGGAGGAGCGACTGCTGCTGGCCGACGCGCAGACCTCGGGCGGGCTGCTGGTCGCCGGCGAACTGCCGGGCGCCACCGTGATCGGCGAGCTGCTGCCGCCGGGGGAGCACCGCGTGGTCGTGCGCTGAGGGCGGGTCACCCGGCGTGTGGCGTCCGGATCGGGCACCGTACCCGATAAACTGTCATCTTTCCGCTACTCGGAGCAATGGCGCTCGGGGAAATTTTGCCCGGAATGGTCACAGACCGGTAACTTGCCCCCGGCTGAGGTCATATGCACCCCACCATCGTCAGTAAGGCCCGATCCGGAGGCCGGTGGGACGAGCACAGCGAGGAGGCGGCATGACCGAGCTGTGGAACTGGAGAATCGAGCAGGTGCGGCCGGTGGAGGTCTACCCGGCACTGGCCGAGGCGCTCGGCCGGGTGGTGATGCCCCTGGCGGCGGCGGACCCCGCCCGCCTGCCGACGTACGCGGTCATCTGCGACGTCTGGCAGGCGCCGGGGGAGTTCGCCACGATCGTGGACTGCTACGGGGTGCCCGAAGGGCTCTCCGAGCACGGCAGCATCGCCACGCTGGCGCGGCTGCTGGACCGCAACTGCCTGCTGCGCGACGACACGCTGGACGCCGGGCGGCACCTGCTCGTCGCGCCTGACGGCACGATCCGGCCGGTGCACTTCGACGTCCGGGAGACCGACGACGGCGAGGAACTCGCCGACCAGCGGCTGTGCACCGACGCCGACCCCCGCTGTCGCGGCTGGTCGCAGTGCCACCGCTCGCGCTGGGCGCCGGACTCGGTGCTCCCGGCGCTCGCCGCCGCCTGACCCGCGCCTCCGCCGCCGGCCCCCGTGCCGGGCACGGCGGAGGGATCAGCTCGCCGGGCTGGCGGAGCGGCCGCCGCGTACCTCCAGCTCGGCGAGCAGGGTCGCGGTGGCCGCGGCGACGGCGGCGACCGCCGCGTCGAAGGCCGCGGCGTTGTGGGCGGCGGGCTTGCGGAAACCCGAGATCTTGCGGACGTACTGCAACGCCGCCGCGTCGACGTCGCCCGGGGTCACCTCGGCGACGTACGGCTCACGAAGGGTCTTGATGCTCCGGCACACGGCTCCTCCTCGTTAATTCCGATCGGTGGGTGGCGGATACGCTGTCCGGGTCATGACTACCGCAGCGGCGAGCAGCCCGCGCACCTATCAGGTGCGCACCTACGGCTGCCAGATGAACGTGCACGACTCCGAGCGCATCTCCGGCCTGCTGGAGCAGGCGGGCTACGTGCGCGCCGCCGAAGCCGACGACGGCCCGGACGTGGTGGTGTTCAACACCTGCGCCGTCCGGGAGAACGCCGACAACCGGCTCTACGGCAACCTCGGTCACCTGCGCCCCGTCAAGGCCAGGCACCCGGGGATGCAGATCGCCGTGGGTGGCTGCCTGGCCCAGAAGGACCGGGGCGAGATCGTCCGCAAGGCGCCCTGGGTCGACGTGGTGTTCGGCACGCACAACATCGGATCGCTGCCGGTGCTGCTGGAGCGGGCCCGGCACAACACGGCTGCCGAGGTGGAGATCCTCGAGTCCCTCGACGTCTTCCCCTCGACGCTGCCCACCCGGCGCGAGTCCACGTACGCGGGCTGGGTGTCGATCTCCGTCGGCTGCAACAACACCTGCACGTTCTGCATCGTGCCCTCTCTGCGGGGCAAGGAGAAGGACCGCCGCCCCGGCGACATCCTCTCCGAGGTCCGCGCCCTGGTCGACGAGGGCGTGCTGGAGGTGACCCTGCTCGGGCAGAACGTCAACTCCTACGGCGTGGAGTTCGGCGACCGGCTGGCCTTCGGCAAGCTGCTGCGCGCCTGCGGCGACATCGAGGGGCTGGAGCGGGTGCGGTTCACCAGCCCGCACCCGAAGGACTTCACCGACGACGTGATCGCCGCGATGGCCGAGACGCCCAACGTCTGCCACTCGCTGCACATGCCGCTCCAGTCCGGCTCCGACGACGTGCTGCGCGCGATGCGCCGCTCCTACCGGGCCGAGCGCTACCTGGGCATCATCGAGAAGGTCCGGGCGGCGATGCCGGACGCGGCGATCACCACCGACATCATCGTCGGGTTCCCCGGCGAGACCGACGCCGACTTCGAGCGCACCCTCGACGTGGTCCGCGAGGCCCGGTTCTCGTCGGCGTTCACCTTCCAGTACTCCAAGCGCCCCGGCACGCCGGCCGCCACTATGGACGGCCAGCTGCCCAAGCAGGTCGTGCAGGAGCGCTACGAGCGGCTGATCGCCTGCGTGGAGGAGATCACCTGGGCGGAGAACAAGAAGCTGGTGGGGGAGACCGTCGAGGTGCTGGTCGCCGTCGGCGAGGGACGCAAGGACGAGCGCACCGGGCGGATGTCCGGCCGCGCCCGCGACGGCCGCCTGGTCCACTTCGCCACCGGCGCGAACGGCCAGCAGGGCGACGCGGGCTCGTACGCCGGGCGGATCCGGCCCGGCGACGTCGTGCACACCACCATCACCTACGCCGCACCGCACCACCTGAACGCCGACGGCGAGCCGCTGGCGCACCGGCGCACCCGGGCGGGTGACGCGGCCGAGGCGGGGCGCGCCCCGCGTACGCCGGGGGTGCTGCTCGGGCTGCCCACGATCGGCGCGCCGGCCGCGGCGCCCGCGCCGACGACCGGCTGCGCCGCGCACTGACCCGCGACCGGCCGGGGCCTGCGCGCGCAGGCCCCGGCCGGTGCGTTCAGCCGGTCGCACCCGGATCCGGCGGCCGGATCAGCAGGCGACGCCGTTGAGCTTCACCGTGCCCGGCGCGGCGGACGCGCCGTTGGCGGTGAAGCCGACGGTCACCGAGGCGCCCGGCGCCAGCGCGCCCGCCCAGGTGGGCGCCGCCGCGGTCACCGTGGTGCCGGACTGGGTCACCGTGGCGTTCCAGCCGCTGGCCAGGCTCACCCCGGCCGGCCAGGCCCAGGTGACCTGCCACGGGTTGACCGTCGCGGTGCCCGTGTTCGTCACCGTCAGCTCCCCCTGGAAGCCGCCCTGCCACGCGTTGACCTGCCGGTACGCGCCCGTGCAGCCCCCGGTCGGCGGAGGCGGCGACGAGGTCGGCGTCGCCGTCGGCGTGCCGGTGGGGCCGCCCCCGCCGCCCACCGGCGCGATCAGGTACGGCTGGAGGATGGCCTGCTTGGTGGTGTTGATGTTCGTCCAGTCGTCGAGCGCGATGCCCCCGGTGTCACCGGAGTTCGGGTTCCACGACCAGTAGGTGAAGGACATCCCGTCGACCCCGGTGCCGGTGTAGGCCATCAGCTTCTCCAGCCACACCCTGTCCCGAGGGTCGGCCAGGGTGCTGCCGAACTCGCCCATCATGATCGGCGCGATGTTCTGCTTGTAGAGGTAGCCCCAGTACTTGTCCCAGATCCCCGGCAGGTTCGTCGGGAAGTCGGGCGACTTGAACCAGTTCTGCTCGAAGACCGAGGTGGCGTACTCGTGCGGCGAGTAGACCAGCCGGTTCGGCACGTCGAGCCTGACCGGGAAGTCCTTGGCCTTCGTCAGGTTGCCGCCCCACCAGCCGCAGTCCTCGTCGTTGCTCGGATCGTTGTCCCAGACGTTGGAGAGGCCGCCGCTGGGGCAGCTCACGCCCTCCACGAAGATCAGCCAGTTCGGCTGCACCGACAGGATCGCGTTGCCGGCCCGCTCGGCGGCCAGCCGCCAGTCCCGCGCCGGATCGCCGCAGCCCCAGCACGCGCCGGTGGCCGCCGGGTTGGTCCCCTCGGCGTGCGGCTCGTTGTGCAGGTCCGCCCCGATGACCGTGGTGTTGCCGGCGTACCGCTGGGCGAGCATCTTCCAGTCGTTGATCCAGGTCGCCTCGGAGACCGTCGGGGTGTACCAGAGCGGGGACTGGCCGGCGGAGGTCGGCCGGTGCCGGTCGAGGATGACCCGCATCCCCTTGCCGCCGGCGTAGTTGATCACCTTGTCGAGGATCTGCAACGGGGAGAGCCCGACCAGGTCCGGGTTGACGAAGTCGTTGATGCCGCTGGCCGTCGCGCCCGGCTTCAGCGCGTCGTTCGAGTACGGCACGCGCAGCGTGTTGTAGCCGAGGCTGGCCATCTTGTCGATCTGTCCCCGCCACGGGTTCGTGGACCACAGCCCGTGGAAGGTCTTGTTGTCGGTCTCCATGCCGAACCAGTTGATGCCGGTGATGCGTACCGTCGCGCCGGTGCTGTCGACGATCTTGTTGCCGTTGGTGTGCAGGTAGCCGGTCCCGGTGCCGGCGGGGGCGGCGACGGCCGGGGCGGTGCTGACGGCGGCGGCGACGAGGACGCCGGCCGCGGCGGTGGCGAGCGCGGTGATCGCGCCGCCGAGGGCGCTGCGTCGGTGCATGCGAGCTCCACTTCGAACTGCCCGCCGCCGCCACCGGCGGCGCGGGCGGGGAACCGGGCGACGGCCGTCACGCTCCCTCAGGGAGTACGCGGACAGGGCGCGACGGAACGTGCCACGTGGGATGCGGCCGCTCGCGGTACCACCGGCGTCCCCCGACGACGCGGCGTGCGCCGCCGGTGCCCTCGCGCCGGTGCCGGACCTGGCTCCGCCGCTCATTCTGATCAGCCAGCCTCGATGCGTCAACCGTCGCGTGCCCGGCCCGGGCGGCTGCGGGCGGACAGGCGGAAGCCCCCGGTCCGTGGCGGATCGGGGGCTTCCGTGGTGGCTCGGTCCGAGGTGACTCGGCGCGCCGGGGTGGGTCGGTCCGGCTCAGCCGGCCTGCTCGGCGAGCTGGAGGAACTGCCGCTTGGAGGCCAGCGCCTGCTCGGCCTCCTTGACCCGCCGGGCGTCCCCGGCCGCCTGGGCCCGGGCCAGCCGCTCCTCGGCCTCGGCGACCTGCGCGCGCATCTGGGCGAGCAGGGGGTTGTCCTCCTTGGTGGTGCGCCGCCACGCGGAGTCCATCACCTCGCGGACCTTCTCGTCGATCGCGCGCAGCCGGCGCTCCAGCCCGGCCGCCGCCTCGCGGGGCACCCGGCCGGCCTCGTGCCACTGGGCCTGGATGTCCCGCAGCTTGGCCTGCGCACCCTTCGGGTCACCGTCGACGTCCAGCGCCTCGGCCTCGGCGAGCAGCGCCTGCTTGCGCTCCAGGTTGCCCCGCTGCTCGTTGTCGCGGGCGGAGAAGACCTCGCTGCGCCGGGTGAAGAACTCGTCCTGCGCGCCCCGGAACCGTTCCCAGAGCTTCTGCTCGGCCTCCTTGGAGGCCCGGGGAGCGGCCTTCCACTGGTTCATCAGGTCCTTGAGCTGGTTGGCGGTGGCCGCCCATTCGGTGGAGTCCTTGAGCTTCTCGGCCTCGGCGACCAGCTCCTCCTTGACCGTCTGCGCCTGCTTGCGCTGCGCGTCGAGGGAGGCGAAGTGGGCGCCCCGGCGGCGGGTGAAGCCGTCACGTGCGGCGGCGAACCGCTTCCACAGCTCGCCGTCGGCCTTCTTGTCGACCCCGCGGATGGTCTTCCACTCGTCGAGGATCTCCTTGAGCCGGTCCCCGGCGGTCTTCCAGCCGGTCGACTCGGCGGCCAGCTTCTCCGCCTCCTCCACGAGGGCCTGCTTGCGGGCGAGCGCCTCGCCGCGGGCGGCGTCCCGCGCGGCCTTGGCCTCGCCGGCCTTCTCCTCGGCGACCGTGGCGAGCCGGTCCAGCCGGGCGGCCAGCGCGTCGATGTCGCCGACGACGTGCGCCTCGGCCAGCGACGCGCGGATCCGCCGGATGGTGGTCAGTGAATGGCCGGCGTCGGCGGCACCCGAGTTGAGCCGGGCCTCCGTCAGGTTGACCTCGGTCACCAGGTCGTCGAAGCGGCGGGCGAAGTGGGCCAGCCCCTCCTCGGGCGCTCCCGCCTGCCAGGATCCGACCACCCGCTCGCCGTCGGCGGTCTTGACGTACACGGTGCCGTCCGCGTCCACCCGTCCGAAGGCAGTCCAGTCGCTCATGTGCCCATCCTCGTTCTCCCGGCGTCGGGGAGCAGTCCCGCGATCGCCGCCACGGCGCAGCAAAGTTTCCCCCGGCATTGTCACAGGTGCGACCCCGTTCCCGTCGAGCGCCTATCGCCGACCGTGACCATACGGTGTCCTAGCGCCCGCGGACAGGCTCCCTGGGAGGAGTGTCGGAATCCGGCGTACGACGTGCCGGACGGCCGGGCGTCGTCGTCGGCGTGGCGACCCCGGCCACGCAGGCGGCCCGCCGGCGGGACCGGCCGGCAGCGGCGGCCCGAAGAGCCCGGGTGCGGGGCGCCGGGCGCCGTCGTGCCGATACCGTTGCCGGGTGCCCCTGGTCGCCGCTGCCGTCTGCCCCCACCCGCCGCTGATCGTCCCCGAGCTGGCCGGTGCCGCCGCGCCCGAGCTGGACGAGCTCCGCGCCGCCTGCGACGCCGCCGTCGCCGGGCTGCTCGCCGCCGGCCCCGAGGTGATCGTCCTGGTCGGCGGCGGGCCGGAGACCACCCGCTTCGACGCGGCCGACCACGGCTCCCTGCGCCGGTACGGCCTCGACCGGTCCGTGCGGCTGTGGAAGGTGAACTGCGCCGGCGGCGAACGGCTGCCGCTGAGCCTCACCATCGGCGCGTGGCTGGTCGGCCGTTCCGGCACCGAGCTGCCCCGGCTGGCCCGCTCCGTCGGGTCCGACGCCTCCCCGGCGGAGTGCGCCGAGCTGGGGGCGGCGCTCGGCGCGGCGACGGAGCCGCGTACCGCCCTGCTGGTGA
Source organism: Micromonospora sp. USAFONa4 (assembly GCF_057197825.1). Taxonomy (NCBI): domain Bacteria; kingdom Bacillati; phylum Actinomycetota; class Actinomycetes; order Micromonosporales; family Micromonosporaceae; genus Micromonospora; species Micromonospora sp. USAFONa4. The sequence continues at coordinate 5,139,032 of NZ_CM170072.1, forward strand.
CGGGGGACGGGTCGGCCTGCCGCGGCCCGAAGTCGCCCGGCTACGACGACCCGCGCGCCGAGGCGTACGACGACGGGGTCGCCCGCGCCCTGGCCGACGCGGACGCCGAGGCCCTGCTCGACCTGGACCCGGTCCTGTCGGCGGAGCTGAAGGCCGCCGGCCGGGCGCCCTGGCAGGTGCTGGCCGGCGCGGTCCGGGCGACGGGCGGCGACTGGCGCGGCGAGCTGCGCCACCACTCGGCGCCGTACGGCGTCGCCTACCTCGTGTCGTCCTGGACGCCGGCGTGACCACCCGCCCACCGGCCGGGACGGTCGTGGCCGTGGTCGGGCCGACGGCGGCCGGCAAGTCGGCGCTGAGCATCGCCCTCGCGCACGCCCTCGACGGCGAGGTGGTCAACGCCGACTCGATGCAGCTCTACCGGGGCATGGACGTGGGCACCGCCAAGCTCACCCCGGCCGAGCGCGAGGGGGTGCCGCACCACCTGCTGGACATCTGGGACGTCACCGAGCCGGCGAGCGTCGCCGAGTACCAGCGGCTGGCCCGCGCCGCCGTCGACGACGTCCTGGCCCGGGGCCGGGTGCCGCTGCTGGTCGGCGGCTCCGGCCTCTACGTGCGGGCGGTGCTGGAGCGCTTCGAGTTCCCCGGCACCGACCCGGCGGTGCGTGAGCGGCTGGAACGGGAGCTGACCCAGGCCGGCCCCGCGCCCCTGTACGCCCGGCTGTGCGAGGCCGACCCGGCCGCCGCGGCGGGGATCCTGCCCGGCAACGGCCGGCGGATCGTGCGCGCCCTGGAGGTCATCGAGCTGACCGGGGCGCCGTTCACCGCCGCGCTGCCCGAACCGACCCCGTACTACCCCTCGGTGCAGCTCGGCGTGGACCTGGACACCGCGTTGCTGGACGAGCGGATCGCCCTGCGGGTGGACCGGATGTGGGCCGACGGGCTGGTCGCCGAGACCCGGGACCTGGTGGGGCGCGGCCTGCCCGAGGGACGTACGGCCAGCCGTGCCCTCGGCTACCAGCAGGTGCTGCGCTTCCTCGCCGGGGAGCTGACCGAGGCCGAGGCGCACGACGAGACCGTCCGGGCAACCCGGCGCTTCGTGCGGCGGCAGCGGTCCTGGTTCCGCCGCGACCTGCGGATCCACTGGCTGGACTCGGCGGCGCCGGAGCTGGTCCCGGCCGCCCTGCGCCTGCTCCCCGCCGCTGCGCGATGATGGGGGCGTGCAGTTCACCAAGGGCCACGGCACCGGCAACGACTTCGTCATCCTCCCCGACCCGGACAACCGGCTCGACCTGACCCCGGGGCTGGTCGCGGCCCTCTGCGACCGGCGGCGCGGCCTCGGCGGCGACGGCGTGCTGCGGGTGGTCCGGGCGGCCGCGCACCCGGAGGGCGCCGGACTGGCCGGCGAGGCCGAGTGGTTCATGGACTACTGGAACGCCGACGGGTCGTTCGCGGAGATGTGCGGCAACGGCGCCCGGGTCTTCGTCCGATACCTGGTCGCCTCCGGGCTGGCCGAGCCGGCGGAAGGGGCGCTGCCGGTGGCCACCCGGGCCGGCGTCGTGCGCGCGCTGGTCACGGCCGACGCCATCGCCGTCGAGATGCGCCGTCCCCGGCTGTACGACACCGCGACCGCCACCCTCGGCGGGCTGACCCTGCCCGGCACGGCCGTGGACGTGGGCAACCCGCACCTGGTCTGCGCGCTGCCGGCCGGGCTGGAGCTGACCGCGCTCGACCTGACCCGGGCCCCCGACGTCGACCCGGCGGTCTTCCCCGCCGGCGTGAACGTGGAGTTCACGGCCCCCGGCGAGCCCGTCGACGACACCGACGGCCACGTGCTCATGCGCGTGTACGAGCGCGGCTCCGCCGAGACCCTCTCCTGCGGCACGGGCGCCTGCGCGGTGGCCGCGGTGGCCCTGCGCGACGCGGGCCGGGACACCGGCGTGCTGGCGGTGGACGTCCCCGGCGGACGCCTCTCGGTCACGGTGACGGAGGACTCCTGCTGGCTGGCCGGCCCGGCCACCCTGGTAGCCACCGGCACCCTCGACCCCACCATCCTCACCACGTCCGCCTGACCCACCCGCCCCGGCCCGGCCCCGGGCCCCGCTTCCCCCCCCCGACCCCGTTGATCATGAAGTTATTGCCGGGGATAGCGCTCTCCTAGGGCAATAACTTCATGATCAACGCGCCTGCGGCGGGGTGGGCGGACGGAGCGGGACCGGGTGGGCGGGGTGGGACGGAGGCCGGGCGGGGCGTGGGTGGTCAGGGGGTGGCGCTGGCTTCGGCGGCGATCTCGGGGAGGTCGGCGGGGCCCGGGTCGGCGGCGGGGGCGGGGGCGGGGTTCTGGGCGGCGGCGCGGACCGCCGCGGCGACCGCCGGGGAGACCCGGGAGTCGAAGACGCTGGGCACGATCACCGTCGGGTTGATCTTGTCCTCGCCGACCACGTCCGCGATGGCCCGGGCCGCCGCGATCGCCATCTCCTCGGTGAACTCCTCGGCGTGCGCGTCCAGCATGCCGCGGAAGACACCCGGGAAGGCAAGCACGTTGTTGATCTGGTTCGGCTGGTCGGAGCGGCCGGTGGCGACCACGGCCGCGTGCTTGCGCGCCTCCCGCGGGTCGACCTCCGGGTCCGGGTTGGCCAGCGCGAAGACGATCGAGTCCTTGGCCATCGTGGCGATGTCGTCGCCGGTGAGCAGGTTCGGCGCGCTCACCCCGATGAAGACGTCCGCGCCGCGTACCGCCCCGGCCAGGTCGCCGGAGTAGTTCTCCTTGTTGGTGTTCTCGGCCAGCCACTGCCAGGCCGGGTTGAGCCCGCTCTGGTCGCGGTGCAGGGCGCCCTGCCGGTCGTACGCGATGATGTCGCCGACGCCCTGGCGCAGCAGCAGCTTCATGATCGCGGTGCCGGCCGCGCCCGCGCCGGAGACCACGACCCGGACGTCCGCGAGCTGCTTGCCCACGACGCGCAGCGCGTTGGTCAGCGCGGCCAGCACGCAGATCGCGGTGCCGTGCTGGTCGTCGTGGAAGACCGGGATGTCCAGCGCCTCGCGCAGCCGCGCCTCGATCTCGAAGCAGCGCGGCGCGGCGATGTCCTCCAGGTTGATCCCGCCGTACGCCGGGGCGATCGCCTTGACGATCTGCACGATCTCGTCGGTGTCCTGGGTGTCGAGCACCACCGGCCAGGCGTCCACCCCGCCGAAGCGCTTGAACAGCGCGGCCTTGCCCTCCATGACGGGCAGCGACGCCGCCGGCCCGAGGTTGCCCAGGCCCAGCACGGCGGAGCCGTCGCTGACCACGGCCACGGTGTTGCGCTTGATGGTCAGCCGGCGGGCGTCGGCCGGGTTCTCCGCGATCGCCATGCAGACCCGCGCCACCCCCGGCGTGTACGCCCGGGACAGCTCGTCGCGGTTGCGCAGCGCCACCTTCGAGCTGACCTCGATCTTGCCACCGAGGTGCAGGAGGAAGGTCCGGTCGGACACCTTGCGCACGTCCACGCCGTCCAGCGCCGTCAACGCGTCGACCACCTGGTCGGCGTGGCTGGCGTCGGCGGTGTCGCAGGTCAGGTCGACGAGCACGTGGGTCGGGTCGGAGTCCACCACGTCGAGCGCGGTGACGATCGCCCCGGCCTCACCCACGGAGGTGGTCAGCCGGCCGATCGAGGACGCGTCCGCCGGCACGGCGATCCGAATCGTGATCGAGAATCCGGCACTTGGAAGTCGGGTGATGGCCACGGGGTCCCTCCGTCGACGCTGAACGGCTGCCCCGCATTTCTACTCGCCCCGGCGGGCCCCTCCGGCATCCGCCCCCACTTTTGTGGCCTGTTCGAGCGGGCATATAGCGGGTGCGTTCCGCGTTGGCACATGTCAGGATTGCTCGGTACGTGACAGAACGGACAGGAGACCGGCTTGCACAACCAGGAGACCCTTCTTCCCTACGAGGACGACGAGCTCGACGCCACCACCGGTGAGTTCGAGCTGTCGGAGCGGCAGGCGCTGCGGCGGGTCCCCGGCCTCTCCACCGAGCTCGCGGACGTCACCGAGGTCGAATACCGCCAGCTGCGCCTGGAGCGCGTGGTGCTCGTCGGCGTCTGGACCGAGGGCTCGCAGAGCGACGCCGAAAATTCCCTCACCGAGCTTGCCGCGCTGGCGGAGACCGCCGGCTCGCAGGTGCTCGAGGGGCTGATCCAGCGGCGCACCCGCCCCGACCCCGCCACCTACGTCGGCCGGGGCAAGGTCGACGACCTCGGCTCGGTGGTGCTCTCCACCGGCGCCGACACGGTGATCTGCGACGGTGAGCTGTCGCCGTCCCAGCTGCGCAACCTGGAGCAGCGCACCAAGGTCAAGGTGGTCGACCGCACCGCGCTGATCCTCGACATCTTCGCCCAGCACGCCAAGAGCAAGGAGGGCAAGGCGCAGGTCGAGCTGGCCCAGCTCGAATACCTGCTGCCGCGCCTGCGCGGTTGGGGTGAGACCCTCTCGCGGCAGACCGGTGGTAGCGGCCGCGGCGGCGGCGCCGGCGGCGGCGTGGGTCTGCGCGGTCCCGGTGAGACGAAGCTGGAGACCGACCGGCGCCGGATCCGCCACCGCATCGCCCGGCTGCGCCGGGAGATCAAGGGCATGCGGACCGTACGCCAGACCAAGCGCGCCCGGCGCTCCCGCAACGCCGTGCCGGCCGTGGCCATCGCCGGCTACACCAACGCCGGCAAGTCGAGCCTGCTCAACCGGCTCACCGGGGCGGGCGTGCTGGTGGAGAACGCGCTCTTCGCCACCCTCGACCCGACCACCCGCAAGGCCACCACGACCGACGGGCGGCTCTACACCCTCTCCGACACGGTCGGGTTCGTCCGGCACCTGCCCCACCAGATCGTCGAGGCGTTCCGCTCGACCCTGGAGGAGGTCGCCGAGGCCGACCTGGTGGTGCACGTCGTCGACGGCACCCACCCGGACCCGGAGGAGCAGGTCCGGGCGGTCCACGAGGTGCTCGCCGAGGTGGGCGCCGACCGGCTGCCCGAGCTGCTGGTGGTCAACAAGACCGACGCGGCCGACGAGGAGACGCTGCTGCGGCTCAAGCGGCTCTGGCCGGACGCGGTGTTCGTCTCCGCCCACACGGGACGCGGGATCGACGGGCTGCGCGAGGCCGTCGAGGCACGGCTGCCCCGCCCGGCCGTGGAGGTCCGCGCGGTGCTGCCGTACGACCGGGGCGACCTGGTGGCCCGGGTGCACCGTCAGGGCGAGGTGCTGAGCACCTCCCACCTGCCGGAGGGCACCCTGGTGCACGTGCGGGTCGGTGAGGCGCTCGCCGCCGAGCTGGCGCCGTTCCGGGCGGACGAGGACCAGGCGGTCGCGGGCGCCCGGTGACGCCCTCCCGGCGTCACGCGTCGGAAACGCCCGGCATGCGACACTGATTCAATGCGCCGCGCTGTTTCTTCGGTCACGGTCGCCCTCGGCTTGCTGGGGGCGACCGTGGCGTGTACCGGAGTCGCCCTGGCGGCGGCGCCCGCCTCGGCCGCGTCCCCACTCGCGGCAGCTCCCGGCAAGAAGCGGTGCACGGTCACCGACGAGCGGCTGCGGGAGCTGTCGGGCCTGGTGGCCACCAAGAGCGGCTACATCGTGATCAACGATGGCACCGACGTGGAGAGCCGCAAGCGGGTCTTCTTCCTCGACACCAAGTGCGGGATCGCGAAGGAGCCGGTCCGCTACTCGGGTCAGGGTCCGTTCGACACCGAGGACCTGGCGCTCTCCCCGGACGGCACGACGATCTGGATCGCCGACACCGGTGACAACGTCACCAGCCGGGAGCGTCGCGAGCGGGTGGCGCTGTGGAGCATGCCGGTCAACGGGTCGAAGCGGCCGGTGCTGCACCGCCTCTCCTACCCGGAGGGCAAGCCGCACGACGCCGAGGCGCTGCTGATCGGCGACGACGGCAACCCGTTGATCATCACCAAGGTGATGTCCGGCAAGGCCCAGATCTTCACCCCCGCCGAGAAGATGAAGAGCGGGGACACCCCGGCCGTACCGATGAAGAAGGTCGGCGAGATCAGCCTGCCGGAGACGGACACGGACAACCGGCTCGGCGCCCCGGGCCGCGTCGCGATCACCGGTGCGGCCCGGTCCCCCGACGGCTCCCGGGTGGTGGTGCGCACCTACGCCGACGCCTTCGAGTACGACGTGACCGACGGCAACGTCGTGGCGGCCCTGACCGGCGGCAAACCCCGGGTGACGGCGCTCGCCGACCCGTTCGGTGAGGCGATCACCTACAGCCCCGACGGCAAGACCTTCCTGACCGTCTCCGACGGCGGCCAGCTCGACGAGGACGCGCCGATCGACATCCTCGGCTACACGCCCTCCTCGGAGGGCGCGAAGCCGGTGGCCGGCGGTGGCGGTGCGCCGAAGAAGGCCGGCCAGTCCTGGGTCGACGGCCTGAGCCTGAGCGACATTACGTACCTGATCGCGGCCGTGGGGGTGATCGGCGCGCTGATGGTGGCGGCGGGTGTCTTCGGCATCCTCCGGTCCCGGCGCAAGCCGGCGCCTCCCCGCGACGACGACGGTGCCGACCGCGACGACGTCCTCGACGACGACCGGCGTGGGCCGGCGGACGACGGCTTCCTTCCGCCGGGCGATCGGGGCCGGGGCGGCGTCTACGGCGGTGTGCCGGCGGCCGGGGTCTACGGCGGCCCGGCCGGTGGGCGCGGCGGTCCCGCGCCGGCCGGCGGGGGCCCCGGTGCCGCCCGCCCGGCTGGCGGTGGCGTCTACGGCGGTGCCCGTCCGGCTGCTGGCGGCGGCGGGGTCTACGGCGGCGGTCGCCCGTCCGTGGACGGGCCGCCCGGCCTGGGTGGTCCGCCGCCAGGTGGCGGCCGGCGCCAGGGTGGCGGGCGTCAGGGCGGCGACGGTGGCCGTCAGGGCGGTGGTGGTCGCCAGGGTGGTGGCGGTGGTCGCCAGGGTGGCGGTCGTCCCGGTGGTGGTGTCTACGGTGGCGGCGGGCAGCCGGGCGGTGGCGTCTACGGCGGTGGCCGGGCGGAGCCGCCGCGTCGGGGCGACGAACCGGACCCTCGCGGCCAGCGGCCGGTCCGCCGGCGCGACGACGGCCCCGACGACGGTCGCGGTTACGGTCACGTGCCCGGTGGTGGCCGGGGCTACCGGGGCGACCGCTACTGAGGCGCTGAACCCTGCCGGAGCGACCGCTACTGGGACGCTGGGGCCTGCCGGGGACGGCAACGGACGCTCAGGGTCCGCAGGTGAGCGACACGGCACCCGGGTGACCGCCGAGGGCGGCCACCCGGCGCGGCGGCGGATCAGATGCGGCGCAGCACCGCGACGACCCGGCCCATGATCGTGGCGTCGTCGCCGGGGATCGGGTCGAAGGCCGGGTTCTGCGGCATGAGCCAGACGTGCCCGTCGCGGCGGCGGTAGGTCTTCACGGTCGCCTCGCCGTCGAGCATGGCGGCGACGATGTCGCCGGCCTCGGCGGTCGGCTGCTGCCGGACCACGACCCAGTCACCGTCGCAGATCGCCGCGTCCAGCATCGAGTCGCCCTTGACCTGGAGCATGAAGACCTCGCCCTCACCCACCAGCTCGCGGGGGAGGGGGAAGATGTCCTCCACGGCCTGCTCGGCCAGGATCGGGCCACCGGCCGCGATCCGGCCCAGCATCGGCACGTAGGCCGGGGCGGGACGCTGCGAGCGGGCCAGTTCGTCGTCGACCTCGGCGGGCGCCCGGACGTCCACGGCGCGCGGCCGGTTGGGGTCGCGGCGCAGGAAGCCCTTCTTCTCCAGCTCCTTGAGCTGGTAGGCGACGCTGGACGGCGAGACCAGGCCGACGGCCTCGCCGATCTCGCGCACGCTCGGCGGGTAGCCGTGCCGCTCGACCCAGGTGCGGATGAACTCCAGGATCCGGCGCTGCCGGGCGGTGAGGTCCACCGTCGCGGGGTCGGGGAAGGCGCTGACCACCGGGGTGACCGGGCGCACGGCGGGCTGCCCGGTCCGGCTGCGCGCGGCGCCCCGGCGTCGGGTGGCCGGCGGTCCCGCCTCGGTGATCTGCTGCGGGCTCTTCGGCCGGCTGGCCCGATCCTCGGTCACGTCCGTCCTCCCTGGTCGGCGCTGGGTGCCTTGGCGGCTCGTGGTGCGTGCGGTGGTGCTGATGCCTACGGTGGTGGTTGCGCGTGCGGTGGTGCTGGTGCGTGCGGTGGTGCGGGGTGACCGGTGGACGAGGATTCCGCGCCCGGTTGTTCAAGACCGTATAGGTGAGATCGGTCATTTTCAAACATCTGTACGACCTTGCTCGGCGTGTCGGGGTGAAAAACCGCCCCGCTCGTACTCGTGTTCTGATAAATGGTACGCCGGGTCGAACGGGTGTTCGACTTTCGTCCGATCGTCGGCCGTTTCGCACCGGCTGGACCGGTAACCCGCGGGGGCGTCGGACGGTTGGTCCTGCGGCGGGCGGCGGTGCCGGTCGACCCGGGAGTCGGGTGACGCGCCGGACACGCCGGCCAACTTGACCTCCGATCCGCAGCGGCCTACGGTCAACCCCTAGATGTAGTAGTCACACAGGCGTAAGTCGCCTACAGGTTGGGTTCGACTACCCACCGCACTCCGGCACCGTCGACACGGCGAAGACCATCGACAGATGGCTCCGTCGCGCTGACGCGTGCCCGGCGAGCGGTCGGCGGACCCGCGATCGACGAAGGAGGTCGGGTGCGATGCGGTGTCCGTACTGCCGGCACGCCGACTCCCGGGTGGTCGACTCGCGGGAGGCCGACGACGGCCAGTTGATCCGCCGGCGGCGATCCTGCCCGGAGTGCGGCAAGCGGTTCACCACCGTCGAGGAGGCGGTCCTCGCGGTCGTCAAGCGCAGCGGGGTGACCGAGCCGTTCAGCCGTACGAAGATCGTCGGCGGGGTGCGCAAGGCGTGCCAGGGCCGGCCCGTGGACGACGACTCGCTCGCGCTGCTCGCGCAGAAGGTCGAGGAGACCGTCCGGGCCAAGGGGGCCGCCGAGATCCCCAGCCACGAGGTGGGGCTGGCCATCCTGGGCCCCCTACGGGACCTGGACGAGGTCGCCTACATGCGGTTCGCCAGCGTCTACCGGTCGTTCGACTCGCTCGCCGACTTCGAGCGCGAGATCGAGACGCTGCGAGCCGCCGCGCGCGCCCGGGAGGGCGCCGGGGCCGACGCGGCCGAGGCCGCCGGCCGTACCAGTTGAATTCTTCGCAGTTTGTTGACAGTCGGATCGGGCGGCGGTTGGCCGTGCGGACGAGGGGGCGGATGAGATGTCGGGGGACGGTGTGACAACCAGCAGGGCACGTAACAAGGCCGGCGCGGGGCTCAAGATCGAGCGGGTCTGGACGACCGAGGGGGTGCACCCCTACGACGAGGTCGCCTGGGAGCGTCGCGACATCGTCATGACCAACTGGCGGGACGGCTCGGTCAACTTCGAGCAGCGCGGCGTCGAGTTCCCGGAGTCGTGGAGCGTCAACGCGGCGAACATCGTGACCACCAAGTACTTCCGGGGCGCCGTGGGCACCCCGGAGCGGGAGTGGTCGCTGCGGCAGCTGATCGACCGGGTGGTCACCACCTACCGCACGGCGGGTGAGGAGTACGGCTACTTCGCCGGCCCGGCCGACGCCGAGATCTTCGCCCACGAGCTGACCTGGATGCTGCTGCACCAGGTGTTCAGCTTCAACTCGCCCGTCTGGTTCAACGTCGGCACGCCCTCGCCGCAGCAGGTCAGCGCCTGCTTCATCCTGGCCGTCGACGACTCGATGGACTCCATCCTCGACTGGTACAAGGAGGAGGGGCTGATCTTCAAGGGCGGCTCCGGCTCCGGCGTGAACCTGTCCCGGATCCGCTCCTCCCGCGAGCTGCTCTCCTCCGGCGGCAACGCCTCGGGCCCGGTCAGCTTCATGCGCGGCGCGGACGCCTCCGCCGGCACCATCAAGTCCGGCGGCGCCACCCGGCGCGCGGCGAAGATGGTCATCCTCGACGTGGACCACCCGGACATCCAGGAGTTCGTGGTCACCAAGGCGCGCGAGGAGGACAAGATCCGCGCGCTGCGCGACGCCGGGTTCGACATGGACCTCGGCGGCGCCGACATCGTCAGCGTGCAGTACCAGAACGCCAACAACTCCGTCCGGGTCTCCGACGAGTTCATGACCGCCGTGGAGAACAGCGGCGGCTTCGACCTGCGCGGCCGGCTCGACGGCGCGGTCATCGAGACCATCGACGCCAAGAACCTGTTCCGCACCATCTCCCACGCCGCCTGGGAGTGCGCCGACCCCGGCCTCCAGTACGACGACACCATCAACGACTGGCACACCTGCCCGGAGACCGGGCGGATCACCGCGTCGAACCCGTGCTCGGAGTACCTGCACCTGGACAACTCCTCGTGCAACCTGGCCTCGCTCAACCTGATGAAGTTCCTCCGCGCCGACGGCGGCTTCGAGGTGGAGAAGTTCGTCCGGTCCGTCGAGTTCGTCATCACCGCGATGGACATCTCGATCTGCTTCGCCGACTTCCCGACCGAGAAGATCGGCGAGACCACCCGCGCCTACCGGCAGCTCGGCATCGGCTACGCCAACCTGGGCGCCCTGCTCATGGCCTCCGGCCTGCCGTACGACTCGGAGCAGGGCCGCTCGGTCGCCGCGGCGATCACCTCGCTGATGACCGGCACCGCGTACCGCCGCTCGGCCGAGTTGGCCGGCGTCGTCGGCGCGTACGACGGCTACGCCCGCAACGCCGAGCCGCACAAGCGGGTCATGCGCAAGCACGCCGCCGCCAACGACGAGATCAAGCCCTCGGGCACGGTGGCCACCGCGATCGTCCGCGAGGCGACGAAGCAGTGGACCCAGGGCAACAAGATCGGTGACAAGTTCGGCTGGCGCAACTCGCAGGCCAGCGTGCTCGCGCCGACCGGCACCATCGGCCTGATGATGGACTGCGACACCACGGGCGTGGAGCCGGACCTGGCGCTGGTCAAGTTCAAGAAGCTGGTCGGCGGCGGCTCGATGCAGATCGTCAACCAGACCGTGCCGCGCGCCCTGCGCAGCCTCGGCTACCCCGAGGAGCAGGTCGAGGCGATCGTCGAGCACATCGCCGACCACGGCCACGTGGTCGACGCCCCCGGCCTCAAGCCGGAGCACTACCCGGTCTTCGACTGCGCGATGGGCGAGCGGTCCATCGCCCCGATGGGCCACGTGCGGATGATGGCGGCCGTCCAGCCGTTCATCTCCGGCGCGATCTCCAAGACGGTCAACATGCCGGAGCAGGCCACCGTCGAGGACGTCGAGAAGATCTACTTCGAGGGCTGGAAGCTCGGCCTCAAGGCGCTGGCGATCTACCGCGACAACTGCAAGGTCGGCCAGCCCCTGTCGGTCGCCAAGCCGAACAAGGCCGCCGCGACCATCCAGGCCCCGGCCGCCGAGGTGGAGAAGGTCGTCGAGAAGGTCGTCGAGTACCGCCCGGTGCGCAAGCGGCTGCCGAAGAAGCGCCCGTCCCAGACGGTCAGCTTCTCCGTCGGCGGCGCCGAGGGCTACCTCACCGCCTCGTCCTACCCGGACGACGGCCTCGGCGAGGTCTTCCTCAAGATGTCGAAGCAGGGCTCGACCCTGGCCGGCGTGATGGACGCCTTCTCGGTGGCCATCTCCATCGGTCTCCAGTACGGCGTCCCACTGGAGACGTACGTCAGCAAGTTCACCAACATGCGCTTCGAGCCGGCCGGCATGACCGACGACCCGGACGTGCGGATGGCCGCCTCGGTGATGGACTACATCTTCCGTCGCCTGGCGCTGGACTTCCTGCCGTACGAGCGCCGCGCGGAGCTGGGCATCTTCACCGCCAGCGAGCGGGCCGCCCAGCTCCGGGCCGAGGCGGAGGCGGAGGCGAGCGGTGCAGACCTCACCGCGATGGCCGCCTCCGCCCCGGTCGAGGCGCCGACCGAGCCGAAGACCGGCCCGGTCGCCCAGCCGGCGCAGGAGACCGCCGACGTCGCCGCCGCCAAGCCGGCGCCGTCCGTGGGTTCCAGCACCGAACTGCTGGAGGCCGTGATCGGCAAGGCCGCCGACGCGCCGCTCTGCTTCACCTGCGGTACGAAGATGCGCCCGGCCGGCAGCTGCTACGTCTGCGAGGGCTGCGGCTCCACCAGCGGTTGCAGCTGACGTACGAACCGAGCGGGGCGGGCCGGCGGGTATCTGCCGGCCCGCCCCGCTCGTCGGGGGACATCGGTGACCATGGGTGGATGACGACCCCCCAGACGTACGTCGAGTTCGCCACCCGGGAGGCGCGCGGCGTGTCGCCGGCGTACGAGCGCCTGTCCCTCGCCGTCTCCCGCGACGACGAACTGCTGGCCCTGCTCGCCGCGCTCCCGCCGGCCAGGCGGCAGCCGAACCTGCTGTTCGGCGTCGTACGACTGCTCGGCGGGCCGGTCGACGACCCGGCGGCCTTCCGCGACTTCGCGCTGGCGAACTGGCCGGCGATCGAGGCGGAACTGCGCACCCGTGCGACCCAGACGAACGAGCCCGGGCGGTGTGCCGTACTGCTGCCCGTGCTCGCCGCGTTGCCGCAGCCGCTGGCGTTGCTGGAGGTCGGCGCGTCCGCCGGGCTCTGCCTCTACCCCGACCGGTACGCCTACCGCTACAACGACCACGCGCTCGGCACGGGCGACACGGCCTTCGGATGCGCGGCCACCGGCGTGGCCCCGCCGGACCGGCTGCCGGAGGTGGTGTGGCGGGCCGGCCTGGACCTCAATCCGCTGAGGGTGACCGAGGCCGCGGACGTTGCCTGGCTCGACGCCCTCGTCTGGCCGGAGCACACACATCGCCGCGCCCGGCTGCGGACCGCCGCGGCCGTTGCCGCGGCCGATCCGCCGCTGCTCGTGCGCGGCGACCTGGTGGACGACCTGCCCGCGCTGGCCGCGCGGGCGCCGGCGGGCGCGACGCTGGTGGTGTTCCACACCTCCGTGCTCTACCAGGTGCCGGTACCGCGCCGGGCGGCGTTCGTCGACGCGGTACGCCGCCTGCCCGGCCACTGGATCTCCAACGAGTCCCCGGAGGTGCTGCCCCACGACGCGTTGCCGGAGCCGCCGGACGGGGCGCTGTACAACGTGCTCGCGCTGGACGGCCGCCCACTCGCCTGGACGCGTTCGCACGGGCATGCGATGACCTGGTTCGGGTGACCCGACGGGCTGCCGTGCCGAGCGTCGGCACGGCAGCCCGCGTACGTCAGTGCTGCTTCTGCTGGCAGGGCACGCAGAAGCGGGCGTGCGGCAGCACCTCCAGGCGCTCCCGGGGGATCGCGGCGGAGCAGCGCTCGCAGATGCCGTAGCGGCCCTCGGCGAGGCGGCGCAGCGCCCCGCTGACCTGCTCGATGCTCCGCCGGGTGGCGGCGATCAGCGCGCTCTGGGTGTGCGCCTCGCCCGGGTCGCCGGTGTCGGCGGTGAGCTGCGTGAGCCGGACGGTCTGCGCCTCGAAGTCGTTGGTCAGCGTCGTACGCAGGTCGTCGAGCCACTTCTGCTCGCTGGACTGGGTGGGTGTGGTCATGGCTTAGCTCCTCGGGAAAAAGAAAAAGGGCCGAAGCCGGATAGCTTCGCCCTGGTGGCCGTTCGCAAGAGTTGCAATCGGTTCACGGAGGGCCACGTCCGGCGGGGCTGGGCAGTCGGGAGGCGACCGAGCCGGCGCACGACGGCGCGACCGCGGATCGCACCACCCGGGTCGCCACGTTGACCCGAAGCGCACACCGGCAGGCAGCAGCGGGCGCCGCCGTCACCATGACGGCGGTGCTGATCTGCTGACCGGTCGAACACATGCAGCCACCATAGGCCGGGCGGAGCGGAAAGCCAACGTGCTTCCGCGCGCACGGGGGACGGCCCGGTGCCCGGGGCCCTCCCGGTGCAGCGTGCGGCCCGCTCGGCTGGCGTCGGGTTCCGCCCGGAGCCAGGTCTGGCATCGACCGGTCAGGCCGCCGGCATGTCCCGCATCCGCCGCAGCGGCGAGAGGACGACGAAGAGCGCGGCGCTCCACGTGCCGAGGACACAGATCCACAGCGCGGGCCGCAGCCCGAGCTGGCTGGCGAGGGTGCCGCCGGTGAGCGCGCCGAGCGGGATCACGCCGAAGCAGACCCAGAGGAACGCCGCGTTCACCCGGCCCAGCAGGGCCGGCGGCGTGATCCGCTGCCGGTACGTCATGGCGGCCACGTTGTAGAGCACCGCGTTGGCGGAGAACGCGGCCAGGCCGACGCCGTAGAGCAGCACGCCCCAGCCGGGCTGCGCCAGGGGCATCAGCAGGTAGAACGGGCCCGGGGCGGCCATCGCCACCCAGATGACCCGGGCCGAGCCGAGCCACGCGGTCAACCGGCCGGCGAACGCGCCGACCACGAGGCCGCCCACCGCGCTGACCGAGAAGACCAGCCCGACCAGCGCCGGCGTGGCGTGCAACTCCTCGATCAGGAAGACCACCTCGATGGAGCCGGACGCCATGACGAAGAAGTTCGAGGCCGTGGTGCAGGCGAGGAGGCTGCGCAGGATGGGCTGGCGGCGGATGAAGCCCAGCCCCTCGGTCATCTCCACCCGCAGCGGCACCCGGTCGCGCCGGGGCGTGGGCTCGCCCGGGGCCTGCCGGATCAGCAGCAGGGTCAGCCCGCTCACGGCGAAGGCGAGGCCGGTGACGACGAAGGTCCTCGCGGCGCCGACGAGCCCGACGAGCACGCCGCCGATCGTCGGGCCGACGAGCTCGGCGGAGTCCTGGCTGACGGTGAGCTTCGCGTTGGCGTCCACGAGCCGGTCCGGCGGCACCAGCCTCGGCAGCATGCTCTTGTGGGCCACGGTGAACAGGACGGTGAGCACGCCGGAGAGCCCGACCACCGCGTACAGGAAGGCGAGGGTGAGTCGACCGGCCAGGGCGACCACCGGCACCGACAGCAGCAACGCGGCCCGGCCCAGGTCGCAGGCGACCATCAGCCGCCGCTGGTCGACGCGGTCGGCGAGGATGCCCGCGGGCAGGGAGAAGATGAGGTACGGCAGCCAGGCGAACGCCGTCAGCAGCGCCACCTGGAACACGCTGGCGTCGAGCGTGCCGACGGCGAGCAGCGGCACCGCCACGTTGGAGACCCGGGTGCCCAGCTCGCTGACCGTCTGCCCGGCCAGGAGCAGCCCGAAGTTGCGGCTGCGCAGCAGCGAGGGCCGTTTCGGGGCGGCACCGCCGGCGCGCCTGGCGACCTGCTGCGTCACGTCGGATTCCCGGCGCGGGTCGGTGACCGCCGTGGGGAGTCCGGCGACCTCGCGGGAGCCGACGCGGCTCGCGGGCGCCCGGCCCGTCCGTGGTCCATCCGGTCAGCCTGCCGGCCCCGCCCGGATCGACGCCACCGGTTATCCGATCCCACGCCGGGCGGGGCGCCGCGTTGCAGTGCACGTGGTCGCGTCGGCCGTCCGCAGCGCCGCGACCTGCGGGATCCGGCGCCTGCCCGGCGCCGCGCCCCGGGTAGGCGCCGACGAGCGGGTCTCTAGACTGCGCCGGTGACCGGAGAGCGACGACCGCTGGCGGACCGGCCGCTGACCGAGCCGCACCCGTCCCGGCTGCCGGCGGAGCACCCGGACCGGGAGCGGATCCTGGCCGCGCACGCCGCCGCCCTGGCCGCCGGCGAGGCCGGTTACCTCGACCCGGCTTCCGGTCTCTTCGTGCTCAGCGCGGGTTTCCTGGCCCGGCGCGGCACGTGCTGCGGGCGCGGCTGCCGGCACTGCCCGTACGTCGACGACTGACCAGCGGCGTGTGCCTCCACACGTCGGCGTCGCCGATGGCTACTGCGAAGTCACGGCGGCGGTGGCCAGCCGGGACCTTCATGCGGCACGAGTTGTCGTACGGTCTTCAGCGGGCCACTCGCCCTCGATGATCGCGGAGGTTCGACGTGCGTATCCGGATCTTGTTCGCTGCCTCGGCTGTGCTGCTGACGGCCAGCTGCGCAAGTGAGCCTGAGCCGGTGTCAGTGCCCGAGATGGAGCCGATCGCCGTCGACGTGGCCGCCGCCTCCTCCGGCGGGGCGTGCCGGCTGCTGGATTTCGGCGTCATCGAGCAGCACGCCGGCGTCCGCTTCGACGTCGCGGCGGCCAGCGCGACGGGCGACAGCCACACCTGCGTGGTGCGCTCCGGTCGGGAGGCCCTGCCGGAGCTGACGCTGACCGTCACCCGGACGTCGATCGACGCGGCGACCTTCACCGCCGACCTGGTGCCGGAGAAGGCGGCCAAGGTCTCCGGGCTCGGCCAGAAGGCGTACCGGCGGACCACCTCGGCCAAGGGCGCCCTCGGGCCGGTCGCGGAAGTGGGGTGGCTGGCCGCCGAGGGCCGCCTCGCCACCCTGCGCTACACCACCCCACGCGACACCGACAAGGCGGAGGCCGAGAAGCTCACCACCGCTCTCGTCACCCTGGCCCAGGGACTCGACACCCGCGCCATCTGACCCCGGCCAGGGGTGACGAAGCCGCCCGGCACAGCGTGAACCGCCTCGCCTCAAGCTGCTGCGCCGGCTGCGCACAGGCGCGGGGCCGGGTGGGTCAGTGGGCGGCGACGAAGACCCGGGAGGCCACCTCGCGCGGCAGCCTGATGCGGTCGCCCGAGCGGTCGATCGACACCCCGTCGCGCTCCTGCGCCACCGTCACCGTCGCGCCCGGGTCGACGCCGGCGGCGTGCAGCTGCCGGAGCACGTCCGCGTCGGTCTGCACGCTCTCGCAGATGCGTCGCACCACGACCGGCCCCGACAGCCCGGGGAACGCCAGGTTGCGCTCGCCCTCGATGGGGGCGGCGGTCGTCTGCTCCGGCGTGCCCAGCTCGTCCAGCCCCGGGATCGGGTTGCCGTACGGCGAGCGGGTCGGCCGGTTGAGCAGGTCGTAGACCCGCTTCTCGACCGCGTCGCTCATCACGTGCTCCCACCGGCAGGCCTCCTCGTGGGCCTCCTCGTAGGGCATCCCGATCACGTTGACCAGCAGCAGCTCGGCGAGGCGGTGCTTGCGCATCACGGAGACCGCGTTGCTGCGCCCGTGCGCGGTGAGCGCCAGGTGGCGGTCGCCCTCGACGGTCAGCAGGCCGTCGCGCTCCATCCGGGCGACGGTCTGGCTGACGGTCGGCCCGCTCTGCCCCAGCCGTTCGGCGATGCGGGCACGCAGCGGCGGAACCCCCTCCTCCTCCAGCTCGAGGATGGTCTTGAGGTACATCTCGGTCGTGTCGACCAGATCATGCTTCACGTCAGCGGACCTCCGGCCAACGATGCTACCTCGGCGTTCAGCGAACGACCCACGGCGAACCGCCAGGTCGGTGCCGCGATGGTGTTGACTGGATGCCATGTCCGCCTCCGATGATCTCCTTGTCGAGGCCGGTCGGCTCGCGGTCGAACTCGGCCAGCCCGACCCGCCCACGCTGCTCGACGTGCGCTGGCGGCTCGTCGGCGCGCCGGGTCGGGAGGACTACGCCGCCGGTCACCTGCCCGGTGCGGTCTTCGTCGACCTGGACACCGCGCTCTGCGGGCCGCCCGGCCCCGCCGGCCGCCACCCGCTGCCCGACCCCGCCGCGCTCCAGGCGGCTCTGCGGGCCGCCGGCGTGCGCGCCGGTCGTCCCGTCGTGGTGTACGACGGCGGCGACGGCATGGCCGCCGCCCGCGCCTGGTGGACCCTGCGCTGGGCGGGCCACCGGCCGGTACGGCTGCTGCACGGCGGCTTCCCGGCGTGGCTGGCCGCCGGGCTGCCCGTCAGCACGGAGGTGCCGACCCCGGAGCCGGGCGACGTGGAGGTGCGGCCCGGAGCGTTGCCGGTGCTCGACGCGGGGGAGGCGGCCCGGCTGGCCGCGGCCGGCGACGGTGTCCTGCTCGACGTGCGCGCCGCGCCCCGCTACCGGGGCGAGACCGAGCCGATCGACCCGGTCGCCGGTCACGTCCCCGGTGCGGTGAACCTGCCCGCCGGCGAGTACGTCGCCGAGGGTCGGTTCCCCGCCGCCGAGGCGCTGCGCGAGCGCTTCGCCGCCGCCGGGGTGGGCGAGGGCCGGCCGGTCGGGGCGTACTGCGGGTCGGGGGTGACCGCCGCGCAGGCCGTGCTCGCGTTGCACCTGGCCGGCCGCCCGGACGCCGCGCTCTACGTCGGCTCGTGGAGCAACTGGGTGGCCGACCCGGCCCGCCCGGTGGCCACCGGAGCGACCCCCACCGCCTGAGCGGGCAACGGGGACCGGGCGACACCCGGCGGCTGAGCAGCGCGTGCGCGGGCGTGCCGGGGTGTGCGTGCGACGATGGGGCCATGTCCGACGACACGGTGGTGGTGTGGGACGAGTCGCTGCTCGCCTACGACATGGGGGACCATCCCCTCGACCCGGTACGGGTGGAGCTGACCTTCGCCCTCGCCCGGGAGTTGGGCGTCCTCGCGCGTCCCGGGGTGCGGCTGGTGAAGCCGGAGCCGGCCGACGACGCGCTGCTGAGCCGGGTGCACGACCCGCGCTACCTCGCCGCGGTGAAGGTCGCCCCCCGCGATCCGCTCTTCGCCGGCTTCGGGCTGGGCACCTCCGACAACCCGGTCTTCGAGGGGATGCACGAGTCCAGCGCGCTCGTCGCCGGCGCCACGGTGGCGGCGGCCGAGGCGGTCTGGCGGGGCGAGGCCCGGCGGGCGGTCAACGTGGCCGGCGGCCTGCACCACGCCATGCCGGCCCGGGCGGCCGGGTTCTGCGTCTACAACGATCCGGCGGTGGCCATCGCCCGCCTGCTCGACCTGGGCGCCGAGCGGGTCGCGTACGTGGACGTGGACGTGCACCACGGCGACGGGGTGCAGCAGGTCTTCTGGAACGACCCCCGGGTGCTCACGGTCAGCGTGCACGAGACGCCGCTGGCGCTCTTCCCGGGCACCGGCTTTCCCGACGAGACGGGCGGGCCGGGCGCCGAGGGCAGCGCCGTCAACCTTCCGCTGCCGCCCGGGGTGGACGACGCGGGCTGGCAGCGCGCCTTCCACGCGGTGGTGCCGTCGGTGCTGCGCGCGTTCCAGCCCCAGGTGCTGGTGACCCAGTGCGGGGCCGACGCGCACCGGCTCGACCCGCTCGCCGACCTGAACCTCTCCGTGGACGGGCAGCGCGCCACCTACCTGGCCCTGCGGGCGCTCGCCGACGAGCTCTGCGAGGGCCGCTGGGTGGCCACGGGCGGCGGCGGGTACGCGCTGGTCGAGGTGGTGCCCCGGGCCTGGACGCACCTGCTCGCGGTGGCGGCCGGGGAGCCCCTTGACCCGGCGACGCTGACCCCGCCGGCGTGGCGGGAGTTGGCCGCCGCGCGCCGGCCGGGCCGGCAGATCCCGCTGCGGATGACCGACGACGTGGACCCGGCATACGAGCCGTGGCAGCCGACCGGCGAGCCGAGCGCCGTGGACCGGGCGATCGCGGCGGCCCGCAAGACCGCCTTCCCGCTGTTCGGGCTCGATCCGCACGACCCGCGCGACTGATCCGGCGGGCGGAGGGGACCGCACAGGTGACCACTGTGGAACAACCGGTGGACGTGCTGCTCAGCGACGGCAGCACCGTGCAGTTGCGGCCGATCCGCCCGTCGGACGGGCCGGGCATCGTGGCGATGCACTCGCGCTTCTCCGAGCGCACCCGCTACCTGCGCTACTTCTCGCCGTACCCGCGCATCCCCGAGCGCGACCTGCAACGCTTCGTCAACGTCGACCACCGCGACCGGGAGGCGTTCGTGGTGCTGGTCGGCGAGCGGATCGTCGCCGTCGGCCGCTACGAGCGGCTCGGCCCGCAGGCCCCCGAGGCCGAGGTGGCGTTCGTGGTCGAGGACGCCTACCAGGGCCGGGGCATCGGCTCGGTGCTGCTGGAGCACCTGGCCGACGCGGCGGGCCGCAACGACATCGCCAACTTCGTGGCGGAGGTGCTGCCGGCCAACGGCGCGATGCTGCGGGTCTTCTCCGACTTCGGCTACCAGGTGCAGCGGCAGTTCGCCGACGGCGTGGTGCACCTGAGCTTCCCGATCGCCCCCACCGACGCGACGCTGGAGGTGCAGCGTGGCCGGGAGCACCGCACCGAGGCCCGCTCCGTCGCCCGGCTGCTCGCGCCACGCGGCGTCGCCGTCTACGGCGCCAGCGCCACCGGGCAGGGCGTCGGCGCGGCGGTGCTGGGGCACCTGCGCGACGGCGGCTACCTCGGCTCGGTGGTCCCGGTGCATCCGGGCGCGACGACGGTCGCCGGGCTGCCCGCGTACTCCTCGGCGGCCGATGCCGGCGTGCCGGTCGACCTGGCGGTGGTGGCGGTCCCACCGGAGGCGGCGATCGAGGTGGTGGCCGACGCGGCCGCTGCGGGGGCGCACGGCCTGGTGGTCATCTCGGCGGGCTTCGCCGAGGCCGGTGGCGAGGGCGCGGCCGCGCAGCGCGCGCTGGTCCGCGCGGCGTACGCGGCGGGCATGCGCGTGGTCGGCCCGAACTGCCTGGGGGTGGCCAACACCGATCCGGCCGTACGCCTCAACGCCACCCTCGCCCCCCGGCTGCCGGTGCCCGGCCGGGTGGGCATCTTCAGCCAGTCCGGCGCGTTCGGGGTGGCGCTGCTGGCCGAGGCCGACCGGCGGGGGCTGGGCCTGTCGAGCTTCGTCTCGGCCGGCAACCGGGCCGACGTCTCGGGAAACGACCTGCTCCAGTACTGGCAGGACGATCCCGGCACCGACGTGATCATGTTGTACCTGGAGACCTTCGGCAACCCGCGCAAGTTCGCCCGGCTGGCGCGCCGGATCGGCCGGGACAAGCCCGTCGTGGCGCTCGCCTCGCCGGCCCGGCCGCCCGGGGTGGGCGACTCCGCCGGCCCGGACGAGGTGGCGGTCGCCGCGCTGTTCGCCCACTCGGGTGTGATCCGGGTGGACACCGTCGCCGAGCTGCTCGACGTCGGGGTGCTGCTGGCCCACCAGCCGCTGCCCGCCGGGCCGCGCGTCGGCGTGGTAGGCAACTCCTCGGCGCTGACCGGGCTGGCGGCCACCGCCTGCGCCGCGCAGGGGCTCACCGTCGCCCGGGGCTACCCGCGCGACGTCGGCCCGCGCGTCGGCGCGGCCGAGTTCGCCGCCGCGCTCGCCGAGGCGGGTGCCGACGGCGAGGTGGACGCGCTGGTGGTGGTGTTCGCCCCACCGTTGCCCGGCCAGCTCACCGACACGGAGGCGGACTTCACGGCCGCGCTGCCGAGCGCGTTCGCCGCCGGCAAGCCGGCCGTGGCGACGTTCCTGGTCGGCCGTACGCCCGCCGGGGTGCCCGCCTATCCGAGCGTGGAGGAGGCCGTGCGCGCCCTCGCCCGGGTCACCGCGTACGCCGACTGGCTGCGCCGGCCCGCCGGGGTGCCGCCGGAGCTGCCCCGGGTGGACCGGGAGGCGGCGCACGCCGCCCTGCGCCCGGAGGCCCTCGACCCGGCGGGACTGCTCGCGGCGTACGGGATCGACGTGGTCGAGTCGGTGCCGGCGCGCTCCACCGCGGCGGCCGTCGACGCGGCGACCCGGCTGGGTTTCCCGGTGGCCCTCAAGGCCGCCGCCGCCGGCCTGCGGCACCGCCTCGACCTCGGCGCGGTCCGGCTCGACCTGCCCGACCCGGCCGCGGTGCACCGCGCGTACGCCGAGATGTCGGCGGCCTTCGGCGCGGACGTCCTGGTGCAGCCGATGGTCCCGCCCGGGGTGGCCTGCGTGGTCGAGCTGGTGGAGGACCCGGCGTTCGGCCCGGTGGTCGGCTTCGGGCTGGGCGGCGTCGCCACGGAACTGCTCGGCGACCGGGCCTGGCGGGCGGTGCCGCTGACGGACCTGGACGCGGCCGAGCTGGTCGACGAGCCCCGGGCGGCGCCGCTGCTGCGCGGGCACCGCGGCGCGGCGCCGGTGGACCGGGCGGCCCTGGCGGACCTGCTGCTGCGGGTCGGCCGGCTCGCCGACGAGCAGCCCCGGGTCCGCGCGCTGAGCCTCAACCCGGTGCTCGCCCGCCCCGACGGCATCTCGGTGCTGCACGCCACCGTGCGGGTCGGCTCCGCCGTGGCCCGCCCCGACACCGGCCCCCGCCGCCTGTAAGGAAGGGCACGAGGTGCAAGGAAGGTGCCCTTCCCCACACTTCGCGGTGCGGCGGCCGGACCGGTCAGGCCGCCCGGCTGGAGATCTGCTGCACGGACC
This sequence comes from Micromonospora sp. USAFONa4, assembly GCF_057197825.1. NCBI lineage: Bacteria > Bacillati > Actinomycetota > Actinomycetes > Micromonosporales > Micromonosporaceae > Micromonospora > Micromonospora sp. USAFONa4. Next base: position 5,161,139 of record NZ_CM170072.1, read on the forward strand.
AGGCGTTGCCGTCGGGGTCGGCGAAGTGGACGAAGCCGACGTTGTCCAGCGGGTCCGGCACCGGGCGCGGGTTCTCCCCGAGCACCTGGATCTCGCTGACCTCGACGCCGCGCTCGACCAGCTCCGCCCGCGCCCGGCGCAGGTCGGGCACGACGAGCTGGAGGCCCTTGAGCGAGCCGGGTGGCATCTCGGGCAGCGGCCCCCTGCCGATCACGATCGAGCAGCCTGAGCCGGGCGGGGTCAGCTGCACGATCCGTGCGTCGTCGCCGAACGTCGTGTCGTGGTCGACGGCGAAGCCGAGCCGGTCGGCGTAGAACGCCTTGGCCCGGTCCACGTCGGACACCGGCACGACCACCACTTCCAGGGTCCAGTTCATGGCTATTGGTAGCCCGTCGGGCAGCCGGGATCAAGGACCACGGCCCGGACGTACGCGAGGCCCCGGCGAACCGCCGGGGCCTCGCGTGGTCCAGGAACGTCAGCAGGCGTACGCCTCCAGGCGCTGCGCCCGCTCCGGGTCACGCAGCTTCAGCAGTGTCACCTTCTCGATCTGCCGGATCCGCTCCCGGGACAGGCCGAATTCCCGGCCGACCTCGTCGAGGGTGCGCTGCCGGCCGTCGTCGAGGCCGAAGCGGAGCCGGATCACGGCCTGCTCCCGCTGGGACAGGGTGGACAGCACGATGCTGACCTCGTTGCGCAGCTCGCCCTGCGCGGCGGCGTCGCCCGGCTCGGCGCTCGGGTCGACGGCGGCGACGAAGTCGCCGAGGGCGCTCTCGCCGTCCTCGCCGACCGCCTGGTCGAGGCTCACCGGCTCCCGGTCGTACGAGATCAGCTCGATGACCTGGAACTCCGGGATGTCCATGGCCCGGGCGACCTCGGCGACGGTGGGCTCGCGGCCCAGCGAGACGGAGAGCTCGCGGCGGGCCCGGACCATGCGGTTGACCTGCTCGACCATGTGCACCGGGATGCGGATCGTGCGGGCCTGGTCGGCCATGGCCCGGGTGATCGCCTGCCGGATCCACCAGGTGGCGTACGTGGAGAACTTGTAGCCCTTGGCGTAGTCGAACTTCTCGACCGCGCGGATCAGGCCGAGGTTGCCCTCCTGGATCAGGTCGAGGAACGCCATGCCGCGACCGGTGTACCGCTTGGCGATGCTGACCACCAGGCGCAGGTTGGCCTCCAGCAGGTGGTCCTTCGCGGCGCGGCCCTGCGCGACGATCAGCCCCAGGTCGGCCCGCAACTCCGCCGAGACGGGGGTGCAGGTCGCGAGTTTCTCCTCGGCGAACAGCCCGGCCTCGATCCGCTTGGCGAGGTCGACCTCCTGGGCGGCGGTCAGCAGCTTCGTCCGGCCGATCCCGTTCAGGTATGCCCGGACCAGGTCCGTGGAGACGCCGCGCTCGTCGGTGGCGTCGAGGTCGGTCAGGGTGTCGGTGGCGCTCGCGGCCTCGGTGGTGCCGGCCGGGCGCGTCCGGTGCTCCGTCATCTGCAGGGCCATCTCAGTTTCTCCCCGTGTCCACGTCTGTGCCGTTCGATCCGGCCCAGTGGTGCCGGTGTGACACACAGCTTGGCGGGCGGGGCGTGAAACGGGAGTGAGGCGATCGGGGAACCGACACGAATTCCGTCGATGCCCTGCTCAGCGTGGGCGGCTCGTCGCCGAGCGCTGGTTGCCGCCGGCGGTTACCGTGCCAGCGGTCGGCCCGCACGGCCGGCCCGCCGGCGACGTCGGCGTACCGAACAGGTTGTGGAGGGTGTCGTGGTCTTCAAGCGGCTCATGCAGGCGATGGGTGTGGGTGGCCCGTCCGTGGAAACCGTGCTGACGAATCCGAACTGCCGCCCCGGCGGCCAGCTGGAGGGCGTCATCCACGTGGCCGGCGGCGACCACCTCGTCGACGTGTCGTACGTCGCCCTGGGCCTGGTCACCCGGGTCGAGGTCGAGAGCGGCGACAACGACTACGAGACCACGCAGGAGTTCCACCGGCAGGCCGCGACCGGCGCCTTCCAACTCGCCCCGGGGCAGCGCCACGACATCCCGTTCCGCTTCGCCGTGCCGTGGGAGACGCCGCTCACCGAGCTGTACGGGCAGCACCTGCACGGGATGACGATGGGGCTGCGTACGGAGCTGGAGGTCGCCCGCGCGGTGGACAAGGGCGACCTGGACGCGGTGGCGGTGCACCCGCTGCCGTCCCAGCAGAAGATCCTGGAGGCGTTCCTGCGGCTGGGCTTCCGGTTCGCCCGGGCCGACGTGGAGCGGGGCCACATCTACGGCGTACGGCAGACCCTGCCCTTTTACCAGGAGATCGAGTTCTACCCGGCGCCGCAGTACGCCGGGGCGATCAACCAGCTGGAGGTCACCCTCGTCACCGACCCGCAGCAGATCCAGGTGGTGCTGGAACTGGACAAGCGCGGCGGTCTGTTCACCGAGGGCCGGGACGCCTTCGGCCGCTTCGCCGTCGACCACGCCACCGCGGAGCGCACCGACTTCGCCCCCCAGCTCGACGGCTGGATCCGTCAGTCGCTGCAACGCCGCGGCCTCTTCTCCTGACGCCAGGGTGTGCGCCGGCCCTGCCGCCGGTTCGCCGGGCCCGCGGCCCCGTCAGGCCCAGCCGTGGCGCGCGGCGTGCCAGCCGAGCTGCATCCGGGTCTCCACCCCCGCGAGGTCCATGAGGTGGCGCAGGCGCCGCTGGAGGGTCCGCAACGACAGGTCGAGCTGGGCGGCGACGACCGGGTCGGTGAGCCCGGCCAGCAGCAGCGCCAGGATCCTCCGGTCGAGTTCGGTCGGGCCGTCGGCCGCCTGGCGGTCGGCGCTGTCGCCGGCGGGGGCGGTCAGCGCCGACGAGTCGAGCGGGTGGGCGTGGTGCCAGACGATCTCGAACAGCGCGTCCATCGCCGCCAGCAGCCCGGTGCGGTGCAGCAGCACCGCACCGGGCTCGCCACCGGGTACGGCGGTCAGCGGCACCAGGGCCAGCTCCGCGTCGGCCAGGATCAGCTTGATCGGCAGGTGGTCGACCACCCGCACCTGGACGCCGTCGCGCAGCGACTCCAGCGTCTCGGCGACCACCCCCGGTTCGGCAAGTGTCGGCCGGTCGATGACGACGCGGAAGCGCACCCCCTGGCCGACCACCGCCGACTCCACCGCGTTTGCGCCCGGCGGTACGGCTATGAACGGGGTGGTGACGAAGCTGCGTACCTCCGTGCGGGCGGCGTGCTGCACCTGCGCGAACCGGTGCCGGACGGCGTCGACGCCGCTGACCACCTCGATCAGCTCGTCGATGGTGCGTCCCGCGATCGACGAGCGGTACTCCTCGGCGAGCCGGACCAACGCGAGTTCCGCGCTGCGCAGGGCGCCCCGCTGCTCGCTGATCAGGGCCCCGAGCGCGACGGCGGGCGGCGCCACCGAGAACTGCCCGTCCGGGCCGCACTTCACCAGGCCGCTCGCCGTCAGCTGCGACAGCGCCGCCTCGACCGTCGCCGCGGGCATCCGCAGGGCGTCGCCCAGCTCGGCCGGCCCGGCCTGGGTCCGCCGGACCAGTTGGTTGTAGACCGCCTCGTCCTCGGGGCTCAGCCCCAACGCGCCCAGCATCGGTGGCTGCCTCCCTCTGCCCGCTGCGGCAGGCAGAGTATGGGACACGGCCACCGGTCCTGACCAGCCTGGGAAGGCCGACGGGTCGTCGGGAAGGGCCCCGGAACGCTCCGCGTCCCGGGGCCCCGCCAACCATCTCACCGCAGGCCGTACGCCCGGATGAGTTCCTGCCGGATGCCGAAGCCGGCGTCCGTCCTGGCGCCGGCCCGCACCGACACGAAGCCACCCGGCTGCTTCGGCAGGGCGAGCGAGCCGGTCCAGCGGTCGTCCGCGCCCTTGCTCAGGGTGACCTTCCGCCAGGTGGCGCCGTCGTCGTACGAGACGTCCAGCGTGACCGACGTGACCGTGCCGGTGCCGGTGCCGCCCGGCTGCGGCCCGGCCTTGACGCTGATCCGCTGGGTGGTACCCGCCTTCACGTCGCCGCGCAGGTCGGTCTCCAGCGCGTAGTCGAGCTGGAGCAGCGCGAACGGGACGAAGGTGTCGGCGTCGTTCGAGCCGGAGACGAAGTCCCACTCGGTGTGCGTGCGGGTGGACAGCCGCCACCGGTCGGCCGGCCGCGAGGCGTCCAGCACCAGGCGGTACGGCAGCGTGCCGGCGGGCACCGGCGTCCACTGCAGGTCGGCGTTCCACTCGTTCTCGTCCACCAGCTTGTCGCCCTGGTAGAGCTTGAGGTGGGTCGGCACCGAGCCCCACTCCATGTTGCCGCCGTGCTCCAGCACGTCGTCCGACGGGCTCCAGGCCTGCACGTTCAGCGTCATGTAGTCCCCGTAGCGGCTGTTGCGCACCCCGAACGCCCGGCTGAAGGCCGGCCGGACGGCCGGAGCGAACCAGTCCAGCCTGGTCGTGCTGCCCTTGGCGTACGTGTTCAGGTAGGCCGTGTCGGTCCAGCCGCCCTGGTCGTGCACCTCGTGCCAGACCACGTCGGGCGTGACCCACTCGGTGCGGGTGCCCGGGTGCGACTCGGCCTCCGGGAAGCCGAACGACGGGCTGAAGACCATGTCGTAGCGGTAGCCGGAGCCGGGGGAGTCGACGGCCGCGTGGTAGCGGGCGTCGATCCGGCCCAGCTCCCGCTGCCGGGGGTGGTAGACGAGCGGCTGGTTCGGCACCTGACCGGGGAAGACCCGGGCCAGGTCGTAGACGTAGTTGGCGTACGGGACGCCGGTGACGGTCAGCTTGCGCGGCCCGCCCCGGGTCGCGGCGATCAGCTGCCCGCCGGCGTCGCGGTGCACGGTGGCGACGGGGATGGCGGACTCGCCGACGTACTCGTTGAGGATGCCGGCGCCGTCGTTGACGACCAGCAGCAGCCTCGCCCCGGCTGCCGCCGCGGCGGCAGCGCGGGTGGTCGGGTCGACCGCGTCGCTGCGGGTCACCACCACGGCCCGGCCCTTCACGTCGAGGCCGGCGTACGCCTCCGGGGCGCCGGTGCCCGCGTGGACCGGGCGCAGGGTCTCGGTGCCGGCGGTGATCGTGCTGCCCGGCTGCACCGTGGCGTCGATCGGGGACCGGCCGGGGATGCGCAGGCTCAGCATCGGCTCGCCCTTGCGCCACCGCGCCGCCATGGTGAACGACACCGTGCCGACCCGCTCGGTCGGCAGGACGTACAGGTCGTCGTAGCGGATCGGCAGCTGGTACGCCGCGCGGAAGTCGCTGCCGTCGGCGTACCCGACGGTGTAGTCCAGCTTGCGCTGCCGGTCCTCGGTCCGCTCCGGCGCGGTGGTGTCGAGCAGGCGGGCCCGGCGCGCGTCCAGCACCACCTCGGCGCCCCGGTCGAGCACCGTCTCCGGGTCCACCAGCAGGGCGAAGCCGAGCCGGTCGGCCTGCTCGCCGGGGACGTCCAGCACGGCCTCCACCGTGTACGTCCCCTTCGGCAGCCGCAGCGTCCGCTCGCCGGCGACCGGGTACTGCCCGGGGTTGACGTCGCCGGCCCGGTTCACCAGGACCGTCGCGCTGGCCGGCTTGCCGTCGCGGCCGATCAGCTTGACCTTCAGGTCGTACCGCTCGTTCTCCTTGAGCAGTCCCAGCGCGGTACGGGTGACCGCCGCGCCGGTGGCGGCGTCGGTGCCGACCAGGTAGCCGGTCAGCTCGCCGTGCGCGTCGCCGCGCGGGTCGCCGGTGACCGTGACGTCGGCGCTGCCGCCCGCCGGCACGGTCACCGAGGAGGCGCCCAGCGCGAACGGGCCGCCGCCGGTCAGGGCGAGGTCGAGGGTCACGGCGGCGGTGCCGGAGTTGGTGAAGGTCACCGGCCGGGTGACCGGGGCGTCGGTCGGCTCGTGCGGCCAGTCGAAGGCGCCGAAGAACGCCGAGCCGGTGGCGCGTACGGTGCCGCGCACCGCCGCCGCCACGTCCAGCCGGCCGGTGCCCACCTGGTACGGCCGGTAGTCGTCGGACAGGCCCTTCGCGCTGCTCATCAACGCGTCCTTGAGCTGCTGGCCGGTCCAGTCGGGGTGCCGCTGGGCGAGGATCGCGGCGGCCCCGGCGACGTGCGGCGTGGCCATCGAGGTGCCGTCCATGCTCTGGTACGCGCCCTCGCCGGCGGCCTGCTGCGAGCGGGCCGCGACGATCCCGACGCCGGGCGCGGCGAGGTCCGGCTTGAGCGCGCCGGTGCGGGCCAGCGGGCCGGTGCTGGAGAAGCCCGCCAGCGCGTCCTGCTTGTCGACCGCGCCGACTGTCAGCGCGCTCGGCGCCGTGCCGGGCGACCCGATGGTCTGCGGGCCGGCGTTGCCGGAGGCGACGACGAAGAGCGTGCCGTGCCGCGCGGAGAGCGTGTCCACGGCGGCGGCCATCGGGTCGGTGCCGTCGGTCAGCGAGCCGTCGCCGAGGCTCATGTTGACCACGTCGGCCCCGGACTCGGCCGCCCACTGCATGCCGGCGATGATCCAGGAGTCCAGGCCGTACCCGCCGTTGTCGAGCACCTTGCCGACGATCAGGTCGGCGCCCGGGGCGACGCCCCGGTTGCCGCCGCCGGAGGCCGCGCCGCTGCCGGCGATCGTCGAGGCGACGTGGGTGCCGTGCCCGTGGACGTCGGAGGTGTCCTCGCCCGGCACGAAGCTGACCTTGTCGTCGACCTGGTCGACCAGGTCGGGGTGGTTGGGGTCGACCCCGGTGTCGAGCACCGCGACCCGCACCCCGCTGCCGTCGTACCCGGCGGCCCACGCGACGGGCGCGCCGACCTGCGGCACGCTCTCCTTCAGCGCCGCCGTCACCCGGCCGTCGAGCCAGAGCTTGGTCACCCCGCCGCCCAGGGCCCTGGCCGGTGCCGCCGCCGTGGCGGGCGCGACGGTGGACCAGAGGGTGCGGGCCTGCTTCTTCTCGGTGGTCAGGGCCGCGCCCTGGATGCTGGGCAGGTCGCGGACCAGCTTCGCGCCGCGCGGTGGCGCCGGCTTCGCCGTGCGGGCCTTCGCCGGGGTGTACGCCGCGATCAGCGGCAGCGTCGGGGTCTTCGCGTCGTCGTACCCCATCTCGATGAGGTCGGTGACGTTGAACAGCCGCCGGTCGAGCTTGTCGCCGTCGAGCAGCGGCAGGGCCTCGTCGGGCAGGACGTACAGGTCGCCGCCGCTCTGCCGGAAGCGTACGCCGCCGGTGGCGTCGTCGGGCCGGTCGACCTCGGCGGTGGCCTTGCCGTCGGCGGAGGTGGTCACCGTGACCACGTCGCCGGTGATCAGGGTGACCGTGTGGGTGTCCCGGGTGGCGGCGGGGGCGGCCGGCGACGGGCCGGCCGCCGTCGCCGGGGCCTGGATCGCGGCGAGGCCGGCCGCGACCATTCCGGTCGCCGCCGCGGCGGCGGTGAGCCGCCGTCTCGTGCGACCCCAGGTGAAGGGCTGTGAGGGGGATGACATGCGATGGTTCTACAGTCGTCGGCCGACCCCCGTGAACAGTTGGCGGCGGCGGTGTTGCGCCACGACGGGACTCCGCCACCGGGACCCGGCGCCGGCCGCCGGCACGGCCGGTCAGATTTCGAGCAGCACCGTGCGGGGGCCGACGTTGACGCTCTCGACCAGCATGTGGGCGCGGAAGCGGCCGGTCTCCACCTTCGCGCCCCGGGTGCGCAGCGCCGCCACGACCTCCGTCACCAGAGGCTCCGCGACCTCGGCCGGGGCCGCCGCCGTCCAGCTCGGACGGCGGCCCTTGCGGGCGTCGCCGTAGAGGGTGAACTGGCTGACCACCAGGACCGGCGCGCCGGTGTCCGCCGCGGACCGTTCCTCGTCGAGGATCCGCAGCTCGTGCACCTTGCGGGCCATGGTCCGGGCGGTCTCCACGGTGTCGGTGTGGGTCACCCCGAGCAGCACCAGCAGCCCGTCGTCGATCGCGCCGATTACCTCGCCGTCGACCGTCACGGCGGCCCGGCCGACGGTCTGCACCACGGCCCGCATCAGTCGGCGACCGGCTCGATGAAGCCGCGCTCGACGAGGTGCGCGACGATCGGCCCGGCCGCCTCGGCCAGCTCCCCGGGAGCGACGTCGTGCGCGGCGGCGAGCAGGGCGAGCTGGTCGCGCAGCGTCAGCCGCCCGTCGGCGCCGCCGACCAGGGCCAGGACGAGCGGGTCGATCTCCTCGGTCCAGCGCAGGCCGTGCGGCATGGCCAGCACCTGCCGGTCCACCGCCCAGCCCTCGTCGCCCATGGTGGCCTCCTGCCGCAGCTGGAGGCCCTCGGCGGCCCGGAAGCGGGCGGCGAGCAGCTCGTCGGTGTCGCGGACGCGCAGCCAGTCCTGGCGGTCGAACCACGTGCCGACCCGGTCGCCGAGCGGTGCCTCCACCCGCTGGCGCAGGTCCTCCACCCGCACGATCGGGTCGTCGTGGCCCGAGCGGCGCAGCGAGACGATGCCGAAGCCGACCGCCTCCACCTTGTGCGCGTCGAACCAGTCCAGCCAGTCCGCCATCCGGCGCGGGTCGGCCGCCTCGCCGACGTCGGTGAGCCACAGGTTGACGTACGCCATCGGGTCGGCCACCTCGCGCTGGATGACCCAGGCGTCCAGCCCCGTGCCGGCGAACCAGCCGGTCACCCGCTCGCCCCAGTCCTCCCCGGCGACGTGCACCCAGTTGGCCAGGTACTGCATGGTGCCGCCCTCGGTGAGCAGGCCCGGCGCGGCGGCGGCCAGTTCCGCGCCGATCGCGTCGCCGACCCGCCCCGAGTCGCGGTAGACGTGCGTGGTGGTGCCGGGGCCCACCACGAACGGCGGGTTGCTCACCACCAGGTCGAAGCGCCGCCCGGCGACGGGGGCGACCATGTCACCGCGGAGGAGTTCCCAGTCCTGGCCGTTGAGTGCGGCGGTGGTGGCGGCGAAACGCAGCGCCCGCGCCGACAGGTCGGTGGCGGTGACCCGCCGCGCGTGGCTGGCCAGGTGCAGGGCCTGCACGCCGGACCCGGTGCCCAGGTCCAGCGCGGCCTCGACGGGCCGGCGGACGGTCGCGCCGATCAGCGTCTGCGTCGCCCCGCCGATGCCGAGCACGTGCTCGGCGTGCAGCGGGCGGCCGGGCCGGGCACTGGCGGGCACGTCGGCGAGCACCCACCACTCGTCCCCGTACGGCTCCAGGTCCACGCCCATCCGCAGCCCGTCGCCGTGCCGCTCGACCAGACCCCCGGCGAGCGCCTCGGCCAGCGACAGCGGCGCCAGCGCGGCGGCCACGGCGGCCTCCGGCTCGGTCTGCTCGCACACGAACACCCGGATCAGGGTGCCGAGCGGATCGCGGTCCTCGGTGGCGCGCAGCGCGGCCCGGAAGTCGTTGCGGGCCACCCCGCCGGTGGCCTGCGGGCCGAGCCTGGTGGCGATGCCGTTCGAGGTGAACCCGGCCCGCGTCAGCGCGGTCCGTAGCGCCTCGACGCCGGCGGGGGAGAGCAACATCTCGTGTCCGTCCACGTCGCCATCCTGCCTGGTGCCCGGCGGCGGGGTCCGGCCACCCGGCGGATCAGCGCACGCAGCCGGGTCACCTGCGCGGCGTCGCTGGCACGGGCCTGCCGACACGTGCGTCGCCAACTGCGGCGTACGCGCCTCCGCCGTCTCCGGTCAGGGCAGGATGGCGCCATGACGCTCGCACTGCCCATCGACCCCGAGGCCAACGAACTCGTCAACCGGGATCCGCTGGCCCTGTTGCTGGGGATGGTCCTCGACCAGCAGGTGCCGATGGAGAAGGCGTTCTCCTCGCCGTACGTGCTGGCGCAGCGCCTCGGGCGCGACCTGGACGCCCGGGAACTGGCGGATCACGACCCGGAGGCGCTGGTCGCCCTGTTCGCCCGGCCGCCGGCGCTGCACCGCTTCCCGAAGGCGATGGCGGCCCGGGTGCAGGAGGTGCGCCGGACCCTCGTCGACCGGTACGACGGCGACGCCGCCGGGCTCTGGTCGGACGTGGCCGACGGCCGGGAGCTGCTGCGCCGGGTCGGCGAGCTGCCCGGCTTCGGCAGGCAGAAGGCGCAGATCTTCGTCGCGCTGCTCGGCAAGCGGTTCGGGGTCACGCCGAAGGACTGGCGGGAGGCGGCCGGCGACTACGGCGACCCGGACGCCCAGCGGTCGGTGGCCGACGTCACCGACGCGGACTCGCTGCGCCGGGTGCGCGAGTACAAGCAGCAGATGAAGGCGGCGGCGAAGGCAAAGTCCGCCGGGGGCTGACGCAACCGCGCCGTCGTGGCGGTCGTTGTAGCCAGGATGGCGACGACGGACAGCCGATGACGGACGAACGCGGCGGGCGGTTGCTGCGGCCGGAGGACAGCTCGCCCCGGGCCACCTTCCTGGAGCTCTTCTTCGATCTGGTCTTCGTCTTCGCGCTGACCCGGGTCTCGCTGCGCCTGGTCGAGGGCACCGGAGGCTCCGTCGGGACGCTGCTGGCCGAGATCGGGCGCACGGGTGTGCTCTTCCTGGCCCTGTGGCTGCTCTGGTCGATCACCACCTGGGTCACCAGCCGGTACGAGCCGGAGCATCCGGTGATCCAGTTCGTCGTGGTCGGGACGATGTTCGGCGCCATGGTGATGGCCGTGGCGCTGCCCCGGGCGTTCGAGGACCGGGCACCCTCGTTCGTGTTGGCGTACCTGGCGGTGATGCTCGGCCGGCCTCTGATCATCGCCACGGCCCTGCGCCGCCATCCGCGCCGCACGGTCCCGCTGCGGCTCTTCGCCTGGGCCGCCGCAGGGGCCGTGCCGTGGCTGGCCGGGGCGGTCGGGCCGGAGGAGCTGCGCCTGCCGCTCTGGACGCTCGCCGTGGCCGTCGACTTCGCCGGCCTGCTGCTCGGCTGGCCGCTGCCCCGGCTGGGCCCGGCACGCACCGCCGGCTGGCTGATCGCCGGCGAGCACCTGGCCGACCGGTACCAGCAGATCTTCCTCATCTCGCTGGGGGAGACCATCCTGGTCATCGGGCTGACCTACAGCGGCGCGGAGTTCACCGCCGACCGGGCCGGCGCCTTCGCGACCGCCTTCGCCACCACGGCGCTGCTCTGGCGGATCTACTTCCACCGGGCGGGTCACCTGCTCGCCGAGGCGCTGCGGGTGGCCCGGTCGCCCGGCCGGCTGGGCACCTCCGCCAGCAGCACCCACCTGGTCATCGTGGTCGGCGTGCTGAGCACCGCCGTCGGTTACGAGCTGGTGATCGCGCACCCGCACGGCCGTACCGACCCGACCTGGCTGGTCTTCGTCGTCGGCGGCCCGGCGATCTTCCTGGCGGCCCGGGCCCGCTTCGAGTACGAGATCTTCGGCCGGGTGTCCCGGTCCCGGGTGGCGGGCCTGGTGGTGTTGCTCCTGCTGGGCCCGGCGCTCACCCTGGTGTCGCCGATGGTGGCCCTGGCGCTGGTCGCCGGGGTGCTGGCGGGGGTGGCGTCCGCCGACGCGTGGCGCAGCAGGGGCCGCCCGCCCGAGCCGGCCGCGTCGCCGCTCGGGCACGGCGGGACCGGCGGTGGCGAGTTTCCCGCGCCGTGACGGGGCGGGTCAGGCGGCGGTGGGCCGGGAGAGGGCGGCCAGCGCCCGCCGGACGTCGGCGAGGGAGACCGTGGCCGAGTCGTCCAGGTCGGCCAGGCCGGCCTCGATCCACTGCCGCATGAGCGTGGTGACCCCGATGCCGCGCGCGTCGGCGGCGGCGCGGACCTGTTCGTACGTCTCCAGCGGCAGGCGCACCGAGCGGCTGACCATGGGGGTGTCGGTGTCGGGGGTGGGAAGCTCCACCTGCTGGCTCCCGTCGATCAGCTCCGCGAGCCGGTCACCGCCGCTGTGGAACTGCTTGGTCGCGTCGTTACGGTTCATCGTCACCGCCTCCTCATCGGCGAGATCTCCGCACGGCCTCGTCGTAGCGTTTCGCCTCGACGTCGCTCAGCTCGCGGGCGGAGAGGATGTCCCAGTCGTTGTCGGTGCCGTCGGCCTCGGCGAGCAGCACGGCCAGCCGGCGCCCCCGGCGGGCGGCGGCGTAGACGACCATCACGTCGTCGCCGAGGTGTCGGATGACCCGGCGGGTGCTGTGCAGCGCCTCCCAGACTTCCCCGGGCGTGACGTCGTAGACCCTCAGGTTGGCCAACGCCTCGTCGGTGAAGCTGAACCTGCTGCCCACGGCGCGAGCGTACCACGCAGGTAACACGGGGCCGGGTCGAGCGATTTTCGCTGATCACGCGCCGCAGGTGACAGGATGGGGCGTAACCCCCTCGAGGAGGTCCGTGGTGAAGCGTCAGGCGTACCAGCCGATCCTGATCACCGACGCCTCGCGCAGCCAGGACGACCAGCTCACCAGCCGTCAGAAGCGTTACGTGCTGATGATGGGCATCCGGGTGGCCTGCGTGATCGTCGGTGCCGTCCTGGTCGGCGTGCAGGCCCCGCTGCTCTGGCTCTGGCTGCCGATGGTGGCCCTGGGCATGGTGCTCATCCCGTGGCTGGCCGTGCTGCTGGCCAACGACCGCCCGCCCAAGGAGGAGCACCGGCTGGCCAACCGCTTCCAGCCGCGGCACCGGGACGAGACCCCGCCGATGAGCCTCACCGCCGAGGAACGCCCCCACAAGATCATCGACGCCGAGCCCTGATCCCACCCGACCCGCCCGGCCCACAGGTCAGGGGGAGGGGCGGGCGCCGATCTGGGAGACCGCGAGGGCGCCGAGGTCGCCGGCGCGGCCCAGCGCCACCGCCGGCTGCGCGCCGTCGAGCCAGGCGGCCAGCAGCCCGGCCGCGAACGCGTCCCCGGCCCCCGTGACGTCGACCACCGACACCCGGCGGGCCGGCGCCACGGCCACCGAGGCGTCCCGGTCCACCCAGACCGCCCCGGCCTCGCCCTGCTTGACGACGATCCGCCGGGCGGAGGCCGACAGCGCCCGCCCCTGCGCCGCCGGGTCCAGCCCGCCGGCCAGCACCGTCGCCTCGTCGGCGTTGACCAGGAGCAGGTCGACCCCGCGTACCCAGGACAGGAAGGCCGCCGCGCCGACCCGCCGCAGCGGGGCCGCGGAGGCCGCGTCGACACTGGTGGTGAGCCCGCGCTCGCGGGCGGCGGCCAACGCCCGCAGCCCCGCCGGTCGGGACTCGGCGTCCAGCAGCGTGTACCCGGACAGGTGCAGGTGCCGCGCGTCCGGCGTCGCCGTCAGGGCCGCGTCGACGTCGCCCGGGGTCAGCCGCAGGTTCGCGCCCCGCTCGGTGATCATCGACCGCTCCCCGGCCGTGGCCAGCACGATGACCGTCCCGGTGGCGCGGTCGGGGCACACCCGCGTCGCGCAGTCGACCCCCGCCCGCTCCAACTCGGCCACCCGGTCCCGCCCGGCGTCGTCGTCGCCGACGGCACCGACCAGCGTGACAGGTACGCCCTGCGCGGCGAGCCAGGCCGCGGTGTTGGCGGCCTGCCCGCCGCCGCTGAACCGGATCGCCGCCGGCGTGTCCGATCCGGTGGACACCGGCCCCGTCAGCACCGCCACCACGTCGGTGATCAGGTCACCGACGACGAGGACGCGGCCTGCGGTCATGCCCCGGCGCGGCGGGCGGCCGCGGCGACGGCGATCCGGGCCGCGAGGTCGGCGTTGCGCAGGATGATCCGGACGTTCACCGCCAGGCTCGCCCCCTCGGTCGCCGAGTGGAAGTGCGCGAGCAGGTAGGGCGTCACGTCCTTGCCGGTCACCCCGTCGCGCTCCAGCAGGGCGAGCCCGTCGGCGAGGGTGCGGTCGTGCAGTTCCGGGTCGAGCTGCTCGTCGGTCGGCAGCGGGTTGGCCACGATCAGGCCGCCGTGGTGTGCGCCGTGCTGCTCGCGGGCCGCCAGCACGTCCGCGACCTGCTCCGGGGAGTCCAGCGACCAGACCAGGTCGAAGCCACCGTCGGTGATGAAGAAACCGGGGAAGCGCCGGGTCCCGAAGCCGACCACGCCGACGCCGAGGGTCTCCAGCCGCTCCAGGGTCGCGCCCACGTCGAGGATCGACTTGACCCCGGCGCAGACCACCGCGATCGGCGTACGGGCCAGGGTGACCAGGTCGGCGGACTCGTCGAAGGTCTGCGCCGCCTCCCGGTGCACCCCGCCGAGGCCGCCGGTGGCGAACACGCCGATCCCGGCGGCGTCGGCCACCGCGCTGGTCGCGGCCACGGTCGTGGCGCCGTCCGCGCCGGTCGCGGCGGCGAGGGCGAGATCGCGTACGGAGAGCTTGGCGACCCCGTCGACGGTGGCGAGCCGGGTCAGCTCCGCGTCGTCGAGGCCCACCACGAGCCGCCCGCCGACCATGCCGATGGTCGCCGGGACCGCCCCCGCGTCCCGGACGGCCTGCTCGATCTCGCGGGCCACCCGCAGGTTGTCCGGCCGGGGCAGGCCGTGCGAGACGATGGTGCTCTCCAGGGCGACGACGGGACGCCCGTCGCGCAGGGCGTCGGCAACCTCGCTGCCGTAGCGGATGTGAAAGTCGGTCACGTCACCACCGTACGGCCCCGGTCCGGGCGACATGAAGTGGACCGGAGCGGGGGTGACCTGCCAGACTTGACGGTCGGAGGTGCAGAAGTGAGCACAGAGGTTCTCGAGCGTCCGGAGCTGAAGGACGCCGACACCGGTCCCGAGATGTTCCACTACGTGCGCAAGGAAAAGATCGCCGAGAGTGCCGTCATGGGCACTTTCGTCGTCGCGCTGTGCGGGGAGACCTTCCCGGTCACCAAGGCCGCCAAGCCCGGCTCGCCGGTCTGCCCGAAGTGCAAGGAGATCTACGACTCCTGGGGCGAGTGAGCGCGGGCGACCCTCCCGGTCGCGCACGTAACCTTCGCCGGTGACCACCTCCACCGCCCTGCTCCTCGCCGACCTCACCGGGGTGGCGGTCTTCGCCGCCTCCGGGGCCTCCGCGGCGGTGGCCAAACGGCTCGACCTCTTCGGCGTCGTCTTCGTCGGCTTCGTGGCCGCGCTCGGTGGCGGGATCTTCCGGGACCTGGCGATCGACGAGGCGCCGCCGCTGGCCTTCGGCGACTGGCGGTACGCCGCCACGGCCGCCGTCACCGCCGCCGCCGTCTTCTGGCTGCACCCCCAGTTCGCCCGGCTGCGCACCACCGTGCTGGTGCTGGACGCGGCCGGGCTGGCGCTGTTCACGGTCACCGGCACGGTCAAGGCCCTCGACGCCCAGGTGCCGGCGGTGGGTGCCTGCGTGATCGGCATGCTCACCGCGATCGGCGGCGGTCTCGGGCGGGACCTGCTCACCGCCGAGATCCCGGTGGTGCTGCGGCGGGAGATCTACGCCGTCGCCGCGCTCGCCGGCTCGATCCTCGTGGTGCTGCTGGACGCCCTGGGGCACGCCAACGCCGCCTGGCTCACGGCCGCGGCGGTCCTCGTCTTCCTGCTGCGGCTGGTGGCGCTGCGGCGGCGCTGGTCGGCGCCGGTGGCGACCCTGCGTCCCCCACGTACGGGAACCCCCGGCAGTCATCCCTGACACGCGTGGCGGATGTGACCAGCGTGGCGTCGGCTGGGTCGGACGGCCCACGCTGGTTATGCTGAGTCGGCCTTCGCGGCACCATCTGCGCGGAGGCGTTTTCATGGGCGGCGGTACCCGTGGCCCTCGCCCGGGGTCCGCCGTCAGGCGGTCGGAGAGGAGCTTCCCGTGGCGGCCCGGTTGCCGGCGATCGAGACGTTTCCGGCACTGCGCGCATGGCAGCGCAAGGCACTCGTGGAGTACCTGCGTCGGCGGGACCCCGACTTCACGGCGGTCGCCACCCCCGGCGCCGGAAAGACCACCTTCGCCCTGCGGATCGCCGCCGAGCTGCTCGCCGACGGCACCGTCGAGGCGGTGACCGTGGTGGCACCCACCGAGCACCTGAAGACCCAGTGGGCGCAGGCGGCGGCCCGGGTCGGCATCCAGCTCGACGCCGCCTTCCGCAACGCCGACCTGCACTCCTCCGCCGACTTCCACGGCGCCGTCGTGACGTACGCGCAGGTGGGCATGGCGCCGCACGTGCACAAGCGGCGCACCCTCACCCGGCGCACCCTGGTCGTCCTCGACGAGATCCACCACGCGGGGGACAGCCGCTCCTGGGGCGACGGGGTGAAGGCGGCCTTCGAGGGTGCCGAGCGCCGGTTGATGCTCACCGGGACCCCGTTCCGCTCCGACGACAACCCGATCCCGTTCGTCGAGTACGAGCGGGGCGGCGACGGCCTGCTGCGCTCACGCGCCGACTCGGTCTACGGCTACGCCGACGCGCTGCGCGACGGCGTCGTCCGGCCGGTGCTCTTCCTGGCGTACTCGGGGGAGACCCGGTGGCGCACCAACGCCGGGGACGAGTTGGCGGCGCGGCTCGGCGAGCCGATGACCCAGGACCTCGTCGCGCAGGCGTGGCGCACGGCGCTCGACCCGGCCGGCGACTGGATGCCGCAGGTGCTGCGGGCCGCCGACGCCCGGCTGACCGTGCTGCGCAACGCGGGGATGCCCGACGCCGGCGGGCTGATCATCGCCAGCGACCAGCAGACCGCCCGCTCGTACGCGAAGCTCATCGAGCAGGTCACAGGCGAGCGCGCGGCGGTGGTGCTCTCCGACGACGTGGGCGCGTCGGCGCGGATCGCGACGTTCGCGGCGTCCGAGCAGCGCTGGCTGGTGGCGGTCCGGATGGTCTCCGAGGGCGTCGACATCCCCCGGCTGGCGGTCGGCGTGTACGCGACCAGCGCCAGCACCCCGCTCTACTTCGCGCAGGCGATCGGCCGGTTCGTCCGCGCCCGCCGTCCCGGCGAGACCGCCTCGGTCTTCCTGCCCAGCGTGCCGCACCTGCTCGGGCTGGCCAGCGAGATGGAGGTCGAGCGGGACCACGTGCTGGGCAAGCCCAAGGACCGCGAGGGCTTCGACGACGACCTGCTGGAGCGCGCCCAGCGCGACGACCAGGCCAGCGGCGAGCTGGAGAAGCGCTTCGCCGCGCTCTCCGCCACGGCCGAGCTGGACCAGGTGATCTTCGACGGCGCCTCGTTCGGCACCGCCGCCCAGGCCGGCACCCCCGAGGAGGAGGAGTACCTGGGCCTGCCCGGGCTGCTCACCGCCGACCAGGTGGCCCTGCTGTTGACCAAGCGGCAGCAGGAACAGCTCGCGGCCCAGCGCCGTCGGGCCGCCAGGCCGGCTGAGGCGGCCGCTGCGGCGCCCGCGGCGCCGCCGGCACCAATGAGTGCCGCCCAGCGTCGGGTTGCCCTACGCCGCCAACTGAACGCCCTCGTGGCCGCCCGGCACCACCGCACGGGGCAGCCGCACGGGAAGATCCACGCGGAGCTGCGCCGCCTCTGCGGCGGCCCGCCGAGCGCCCAGGCCACCATCGAGCAGCTCGAGGAACGCATCGCCACCGTCCAGACCCTCTGACGGCTGTCGACCGGCCCGCCACCGGTGCCCGGGAACGGGCGTGCCGGGCGGCTCGGGCGTGGCGGGCAGGGAGAGACGCCAAAAGCCGGCCGGAGGCCCCCTCAGGGGGCCTCCGGCCGGCTATGTCGTGGGTTTGCGGATCTCAGTTCGCCATCAGATCGGCGCCACGCCAGCTGAACTCCGGGTCCGTCGCGAACCGCACGGTGATCTTCACGAGATCCTCCGCGTACTTGTTCGCGTGGTGCCCACAGAACACCAGCTCGCTCCCACCCGCCAGAGTGATCCGGAGCTTGCCGGCAGCATTGCAGCGGTCGCACCGTTCATCGGCGGCTGGGGGAGCCACCGTCTCGGGCGGCGGCGTGAGGGTCGGGGTCATCGCCTTCCTCCTCTGGTCGTCACCGATGAACACTCTCTTCGGTCTTTGCTCACCTATCGTGCAACACCCTGTCCCGGCGCTGCCTTCCCTGTGTGCCCGCGGGGGACCGAGGTCACACATGGCAGGGACAGTGTGCCGTGCACCAAGGGTGCCACGTCAACGATCACAATCGTGCAACCGAACGATCACCTTCCGACGTTGCACGCCAGGTGGTCAAAACGACACGTTCGGTTGACGATCGCGATCAGTCCAGGTAGTCCCGGAGCACCTGCGAACGCGACGGGTGGCGCAACTTGGACATCGTCTTGGACTCGATCTGCCGGATGCGTTCCCGGGTCACCCCGTAGACCTGGCCGATCTCGTCCAGCGTGCGCGGCTGGCCGTCGGTCAGCCCGAAACGCAGGCGTACCACCCCCGCCTCACGCTCGGACAACGTCTGCAGCACCTGCTGGAGCTGATCCTGCAGGAGCGAGAACGAGACCGCGTCGACCGCGACCACGGCCTCGGAGTCCTCGATGAAGTCACCGAGCTGGCTGTCGCCCTCGTCGCCGATGGTCTGGTCCAGCGAGATGGGCTCCCGGGCGTACTGCTGGATCTCCAGCACCTTCTCCGGTGTGATGTCCATCTCCTTGGCGAGCTCCTCCGGGGTGGGCTCGCGGCCCAGGTCCTGGAGCAGCTCGCGCTGGATGCGGCCGAGCTTGTTGATGACCTCGACCATGTGCACCGGGATGCGGATGGTGCGGGCCTGGTCGGCCATGGCCCGGGTGATCGCCTGCCGGATCCACCAGGTGGCGTACGTGGAGAACTTGTAGCCCTTGGTGTAGTCGAACTTCTCGACCGCGCGGATCAGGCCGAGGTTGCCCTCCTGGATCAGGTCGAGGAACGCCATGCCGCGACCGGTGTAGCGCTTGGCCAGCGAGACGACCAGCCGGAGGTTGGCCTCCAGCAGGTGGTTCTTGGCGCGCTCGCCGTCGCGCGAGATCCAGCCCAGGTCCCGCTGCATCTCGCGGGTGAGCTTCTCCTCGCCCTCGTCGGCCGCGCGCAGCCGCTCCGCGGCGTAGAGCCCGGCCTCGATCCGCTTGGCCAGCTCCACCTCCTGCTCGGCGTTGAGCAGCGGGACCTTGCCGATCTGCTTGAGGTAGGCCCGGACCGAGTCGGCGGAGGCGGTCAGCTCCGCGTCGCGACGCGCCTGCTTGAGCGCCTCGGACTCCTCGTCGTCCCACTCGAAGTCGTTGTCGCTGGCCGAGTTGGCGGCGTCGGTCTCGGCGGCGCGGGTCAGCTCCGCCGGCTCCTCGACGACCACGTCCTCGATCGCGGCGGCCAGCTCCTCCGGGTCGATGTCGCCCTCGGCGCCCTCGCCCTTGGCCTTGCCGCCGGCCTTGGCCGGCTTGGCACCGGCCGCCGCGACCGTCGCCTTGGTGGCCCGGGTCGACTTGGTCGCCTTCGCGGGCGCGGCGGCCTTGGCGGCCACCTCGGCGGTGGTGCCGGTGGCCTTGCGCGGGGCGGCCTTGCGCGGGGCGGGCGCCGGGGCCTCGTCCGCGGCGGGCGCCTGCTTCGGGGCGGGCGCGACGGCCTTCTTGGTGGTCTTGGCGGTGGTGGCCCGGGACGCGGGAGTGGCCGATCGGGCGGCGGCGACGCGGCGGCGGGTGCTCGCCGAGCCGTCGACCACCACGGTCACTCCCGCCTCGGAGAGCGCCCGCAGGATCTTCTTGGCCTGGGCCGGAGTCACCTCGGCGGACTCGACGGTGCGCGCGAGCTGAGCCGACGTGAGCTGGCCGCCGGCGCTCTGCGCGTGGGCGATCAGAGTGTCGGTGAGCGAGCGAACGTCGGCGCCGGTCTGGCGGGGTTCTGTCACGAATGACCTTCCGGAGGCGAAGAGCGAGCACGGCCGGGTCGTCCGACGCAGAGCGGGGCACCTTGCCGGGCGATGTGGTTGAGGGACCCCCGTGTCCCGGGCCGGCCGGTCGTTGGCGGTCCGTCGCAGCGTGGGCAGGGGTGAATTGTAACGCCGTCTGCGGCGATCATCCCTCGCCGCACGGCGGACCGGCGGCGGGGACCGCCGATTCGACGTAGATGTGGACTTTGTAAGGATGGTACAGCGCGTGACCCGGAACACCCCGGCCGTGCGGGAAGGGGACGAACGATGGATCGCTCGGCGCCGGCGGAACTGCTGGACATCGCGGTCGAGGTGGCCCGGGACGCGGCCGCCACCGCGTACCGGATGCGGGTCGAGGGCGTGTCGGTGGCGGCCACCAAGAGCACGGTCACCGACGTGGTGACGGCCGCCGACCGGGCGGTCGAGCGGCAGGTGATCGACGCGCTGCGCCGGCTGCGGCCGGGCGACGCCGTCCTCGGCGAGGAGTACGGGGCGGGGGAGACCGGCCCGGTCGCCCCCGGCGGCGTCCGCTGGATCGTGGACCCGATCGACGGCACGGTCAACTACCTCTACGGGATCCCGCACTGCGCGGTGTCGCTCGCCGCCGAGGTCGACGGCGAGGTGGTCGCCGGGGTGGTGCGCAACGTCAGCACCGGCGAGGAGTGGACGGCCACCGCCGGCGGGGGCGCCTGGCGCGACGGCGAGCGGCTGCGCTGCTCCACGGAGACCGATCTCGGCCAGGCGCTGGTCGCCACGGGTTTCGGCTACGATCCGGGGCGTCGGGCGCACCAGGCCCGGGTGGTCGCCGAGCTGATCCCGCACATCCGGGACATCCGCCGGTTCGGCGCCGCGGCGCTGGACCTCTGCCTGGCCGCGGAGGGCCGGGTGGACGCCTACTACGAGAAGGGGCTCGCCGCCTGGGACCAGGCCGCCGGTGCCCTGGTGGCGACCGAGGCCGGGCTGCTGGTCGCCGGGCTGGGCGGGCTGCCGGCGGGCCCGGACCTGGTGATCGCCGCGCCGGCGGCGCTGTTCAAGCCGCTGCACGACCGCCTCGCGGACGTGGACGCCTCGGGCGGTCCCTGACCGGCCGGCGCCGTGCCCCCGGCGGAACCGGGGGCACGGCGTGGTCAGTCGTCCTCGGACATCGGGCAGGACTCGGCCGGTGCGACCGGCGCGCCGAGGTCGCCCAGGGACTGGTTGACCTCGGTGGTGGTGGCGAGCTGCTGGAAGCCGCCGCCGAGCACCACGTCGACGACGTCGTCGGTGCGCTTGGCGTCGTAGTCCCACTCGGCGTTGTCGAGGAAGTACGCCCGCAGCAGGTGCGCCGAGCCGACGCCCTTCGGGCCGTAGCGCAGGACCGCGATGTCGTCGATGTGCTTCTTCTCGTTGCCGACCTTCTTGACCTGGAACTTGCGGTTGCGGAAGTCGTCCGCGACGGTGCTGGCCCGACCCGGTTCGTCGGTGGCGTTGTAGACGTTGATCTTGACGTCCTTGGGTTCCCGCAAGGTCACGTCGGCCATCGGCCAGCCCTCGGGGCAGCCTCCGGCGAGGCC
The DNA here is from genome assembly GCF_057197825.1 of Micromonospora sp. USAFONa4. Classification (NCBI taxonomy): domain Bacteria; kingdom Bacillati; phylum Actinomycetota; class Actinomycetes; order Micromonosporales; family Micromonosporaceae; genus Micromonospora; species Micromonospora sp. USAFONa4. The sequence continues at coordinate 5,182,248 of NZ_CM170072.1, forward strand.
GGCGCTGCTCTGGGTGTCGCGGACCAGTGCGACGACCACGAAGACGAGGGCCAGCACCGCCAGCAGGCCGACGACAACGAGTGCTCGCACTCGTGCAAAGCTCATCAGGGTGCTCCCCGGACAGTGGGTGGGTGGTGGCGGCCGCCGGTGGTCGGGCCGCCCCGCCGGCCGTCGAGTACGCCGCTGAGGTTAACGGTTGTCCGGCCGTCGCGTGGAAACAGCCGGACATGCCGGCGCGCCATCCGGGAACCGGGTAGTACTACCCCTATCTTCGTGTCGCCTGAGTCACATTGGGAACAACTTCGCGTGCGGGGGCGTACATCTCAGCCACGAGGGCGGTATACATGCCTCGCCAAATGGGGGGGTATGGTTCCGCGCTCGTCGGGTGTTCCTTGGGGATGCCTCCGTCCGTGCTGTCTTCGGGTCGGGTGACCGACACAAGTGGTGGCCGGCCAGCGGAACCGAAACAGCGTCGTCCGGCGTTACAACCGGAAGCGACAACATCGATATGGGAGAGTGAAACCGATGGCCACCGACTACGACGCCCCGCGTCGCGACGAGGTCGACCTCGGCGAGGACAGCCTGGAAGAGCTCAAGGCCCGACGCGTCGACTCACAGTCGGGCGCCGTGGACGTCGACGAGGCCGAGGTGGCCGAGAGCTTCGAGCTGCCCGGCGCCGACCTGGCGGACGAGGAACTCACGGTCAAGGTGCTGCCGATGCAGCAGGACGAGTTCCGGTGTGCCCGCTGCTTCCTGGTGCACCACCGCAGCCAGTTGGCGGTCGAGCGCAACGGCGACCTGATCTGCCGCGAGTGCGTCTGACACCGTGCGTCCGCACCAGCGGCGGCTCCCTCGTCGGGGCCGCCGCTGCCCGCGTCGCCGTGCGGCATTCCCGGGGACCTGCTTGACTCGTCGACGGGTGACCGTCATGACGACGTCGGTCCATTCGGGAGGTCGGACCATGAGCGAGCGGAGCGAGTCCGGCGGCACGCGTGGCGCCGACCAGGGCCGGGCCGACGGCGCGGACGCCCCCGCCGCGCGGGACGCCCCCGCCGACGCGGTGCCCGCGCGCGGCACGGACGAGCTGGGTGCCACCGTCGCGGCCCTGACCGCCGACGACGTCGCGCCGGCGCGCCGGCGGCAACTGCTCGGCCGGCTCGTCGGGCAGGCGCGGGCGCGTGGGCTGACCGACCTGTTCAAGCCGAAGAGCGCGGTGCGCTGGATGGTCGACACGGTCGCCGAGGTCGCCCCGCACGTGCCCGTACGCGACCTGGCCACCCTGCGCCGGCACTTCGACGGCCTGGACGGCGAGGCGTTGGCCGAGCGGCTGGTCCGCAACGCCGCGCGGACGACGGCCGGCATCGGCGCCGCCGGCGGGGGAGTGGCGGCGGTCGAGTGGGCGGTCGCCCCGACCCTGCTCTCCGCGCCGGTCCTGCTGGCCGCCGAGACGGTCGCCGTGGTGGCGGTCGAACTCAAGCTGATCGGCGAACTGCACGAGGTCTACGGGGTCCCGGTGCCGGGCGGCGGCACCCAGCGGGCGGTCGCGCTGGTGCAGTCCTGGGCCGGCCAGCGGGGGATCAACCCGATGATGCCCGGTGTCGGCGTGAGCGCCGTGCTGGGCACCGCCGCGCGCAAGGAGCTGCGGGACACGCTGCTCAAGCGCTTCGGCCGCAACCTGACCACCCTCGGGCCCTTCCTCACCGGAGCGGCGGTGGCCAGCTACCTCAACCGCCGGGCCACCCGGACCATGGCGGACCAGCTCCGCAGCGACCTGCGTCGCCAGGCCAAGGCCCTGCCGGACGCCCCGCCGGCCCTCCCCGGCACCCGCTGAGCGGGCGGCCGGCACCGAGCAGGGGCCGGGTCCCCGAACGCCGCCGGACGGCGCTGGGCGGAGGGCGGCAGTCGGACGGGCAGCGGCCTGACGGACGGCTCCCGGGCAGCCGGGACCCGAGCAGAGGACCGGCGTCGGGCAGGGGGGGGACGGCGCGACGGGGCCGGACGGCTCAGGGCCGGGCGGCGTCGCGGGCGGCGAGGAGCGCCTCGGCCAGCTCGACCGGGTGCCGGGTGCTGACCACCCAGAACGGGGTGGGGTCGGCCGGGTCGTCGAGGACCACCTGCACGGCGCCGGGGATCCACGGCCGCTGCACCACGAACGCCAGCGGGTCGGCGCCGACCCCGAGCACCTCACGCCGGCCGGCGGCGTCCAACGGGACGACGTCGGCGACGAACCGGACGGGCAGCCGGGCGTCGTCCACCCGCAGCTCGTCGTCGCGTACGGCGATCCGGATCCGGCCCAGCCAGGCGAGGCCGGCGACGGTCGCCGGGAGCAGCACGACGAAGGGCAGCCAGGCGCGTACGCCGGGGGCCCCCATCCAGACCTCGAGGGCCAGCAGCGCGGCTGCGGCCAGGCCACCCAGCCACAGCCACCAGGGCAGACCGAGCCGCTCGGCGTGCTGCGGGGGCACCGCGGCGGGCGGCGCCGGGGACGGCGAGGATGGTGACAGGCTCACTCCTGCGAGGGTACGGCGCACGACGGGCGACGGAACCGGCAGGATGGCAGGGTCACCCCAGGAAACGGACGGAAGAGGAGAACCGTGACCGACGTCGTACCCGTGCCCGTACGGCAGCTCGACCCCGAGCTGCCGCTGCCGGCGTACGCCCATCCCGGCGATGCCGGCGCGGACCTGGTGGCCGCCGCGGACGTCGAGCTGCCACCCGGCGGCCGGGCCCTGGTCCCGACCGGCGTGGCGATCGCGTTGCCCGAGGGGTACGTGGGCCTGGTCCACCCCCGTTCGGGGCTCGCGGCCAGACTCGGCGTGACGGTGCTCAACGCGCCCGGTACGGTCGACGCCGGCTACCGGGGTGAGATCCTGGTCAACCTGATCAACCATGATCGGGAGACACCGGCGAAGATCTCCCGTGGTGACCGCATCGCGCAGCTCGTCGTTCAACGGGTGGCACGGGCGGACTTCCGGCCGGTGGCCGAGCTGCCCGCGTCCCGGCGCGGGACCGGCGGCCACGGCTCCACGGGCGGCCACGCCGGCCTGGTGCCGTCCCCGGCGGACGGCGGGCAGGACGCGGCCCCGGAGGCACCGGACGGACGGCGGTCGCCGGAGGTGCGGCGGGAAGAGCGGGACCGGGCAGGCGGCCGGACGGAAGAGGTGGCAGGGTGAGAGCGAACAGCGGAGGGTTGGCGCAGTGATCTTCTCCCGGAAGCGGGACAGTGCCGGACGGCACGCCCGCGACGAGCGGACGACCGAGGTCCTCGACTCGCACGAGGAGTCGACCCCGGCCCGCGGCCCGTACGACATCTCCGAGGCGCCCGAGGGGGTGCAGCGGCTCGACCTGGGCAGCCTGCACATCCCGGCGGTGCGCGACGTCGAGGTGCGGGTGCAGGCCGACCCGGAGGGCGTGATCCAGCAGGTCGTGCTCGTGCACGGCCCGAACGCGCTCCAGCTCGGTGTCTTCGCCGCGCCGCGCTCCGAGGGCATCTGGGACGAGGTGCGCGAGGAGATCCGCAAGTCGCTGTTCAACGACGGCGCGGCGGCCCAGGAGGTCCAGGGCGAGTACGGCATCGAGTTGCACGCCCGGGTGCGTACCCCGGACGGGCTGACCGACCTGCGGTTCGTCGGCATCGACGGGCCGCGCTGGATGGTCCGCGGCGTCTACCAGGGCGAGGTGGCCACCGACCCGGCCGCCGCCGGCCCGCTGGCCGAGTGCCTCGACGGCCTGGTGGTCGACCGGGGCCAGGAGGCCAAGCCGGTGCGCGAGCCGCTGCCGCTGCGGCTGCCCCGTGAGGTGGCCGACCAGGCGGTCCAGGAGGCGCCGGCCGACGGCAACCCCGCGCCCGCGCCCCGCGAGGCCTGACCGACGGTCACGACGCGCCGGGACCGGCCCCGTCGGCGTACGCTGGCGGGACGGTTCCGGCGTCGCCGGGGCCGTCCCGGGCGCCGGCGACGCGTCGGCCCAGCGTGGAGAGGGTGACGCGGAGGTCATGTCGACCGACGAGGGCCGGGGTCCGCTGCGCCGCATGCTGCGCCGGCTCACGGCGAGCGAGGCGGAGATCGAGGCGCAGGAGCTGCGCCGGGAGAGCGCCGAGCACGGCGGGGTTCCGGCCGGGCAGTGCACGCGGGGCCAGGTGGTCTCGGTGGCCGGTCGGCTGCGTACGGTGGTCTACACCCCGCGGACCAACCTGCCCACGCTGGAGGCGGACCTCTACGACGGCAGCGACGTGGTGACCCTGGTCTGGCTGGGCCGGCGGCACATCGCCGGGATCGAGCCCGGCCGGCACCTGACCGCGCGCGGCCGGGTGGCGGTGCGCGACGACCGCAAGGTCATCTACAACCCGTACTACGAGCTGGAACCGCCGAAGTGACCCGGTGGCCGCGGCGGACGGAAGGCGTGCGATGACGACGGGACAGCACCGGGCGGCACAGCCGGCGAGCGATCCGCAGGGCGAGGAGCCGCTGCCCACCCTCGCCGAGCAGATGGCCGACCAGCTCGGCGGCTGGCGGGGCCTGGTCGAGTCCAGCATCCCGGTGGTCGTCTTCGTGCTGGCCAACATCATCGGCGAGCTGCGGCCCGCCGTGATCGCCTCGGTGGTGGTGGCCCTCGCGATCGCCGGGCTCCGGCTGGCGCAGCGCCGCCCGGTCCGGCACGCGGTCAACGGGCTCTTCGGCGTGGCCGTCGGTGCCGCGATCGCCTGGCGCACCGGCGACGAGCGCGACTTCTACCTCCCCGGCATCCTCTACGGCATCGGCTACGGCCTGGCCCTGCTGCTCTCGGCCGCCATCCGGCAGCCCCTGGTGGGGTGGATCTGGTCGGTGCTGGTGGCCAAGGGCCGCTCCGAGTGGCGCTCCGACCCGCGCCTGGTGCGCACGTTCACCGGGCTCACCGTGCTGTGGGGCGTGGTGTGGCTGGCCAAGGTGGGCGTGCAGGCGGGGCTCTACCTCGCCCACCAGGACACGGCGCTCGGCGTGGCGCGGCTGGTGCTGGGCTACCCGCCCTACGTGCTGCTGCTGCTGATCACGGTCTGGACGGTCCGCCGGGTCACCCGGGAGACGGAGTCCGAGGCGCTGCCCGGCGGCTGAGGCCGCCGCCTCAGCGCTGCTCGCGGGTGCGCTCGACGCTGTCCGCCCCGAGCACCACCGCGCGGACCGCGTCCTCGACCTCCGCGGTGCACACGAAGATCAGCTCGTCGCCGGCCTCCAACGGGTCGTCCGGCGTGGGCACCAGCACCCGCTTGCCGCGCAGGATCGCCACCAGCGCCGAGTCGCGGGGCAGCGGGACCGCGCGCAACGGCTCCCCGACGTACGGGGCGGTCGGCGGCAGGGTGATCTCCACCAGGTTCGCCTCGCCCTGCCGGAACGTCATCAGCCGGACCAGGTCGCCGACGGTGACCGCCTCCTCGACCAGGGCGGCCATCACCCGCGGCTTGCTCACCGCGACGTCGACGCCCCACTGCTCGGTGAAGAGCCACTCGTTCTCGGCCCGGTTGACGCGGGCCACCACCCGGGGCACCGCGAACTCGGTCTTGGCCAGCAGCGAGACCACCAGGTTGACCTTGTCGTCCCCGGTGGCCGCGACCACCACGTCGCAGCCGGCGATGTCGGCCTCCTCCAGGCTGGCCAGCTCGCAGGCGTCGGCCAGCACCCAGTCGGCGGCCGGCACCCGGTCGGGGCGGAGCATCCTGGGCTGGCGCTCGATGAGCATCACCTGGTGGCCGTTGTCGATCAGCTCCTGGGCGATCGAGCGGCCCACGTTGCCCGCGCCGGCGATGGCGATGCGCATGCTCACAGCCCTCCTTCCGGCGGCGCCGCCGCCACCGACGTGACCGTCTCCGCGATGTCGTCGGTGACCAGCATGAAGAGCTGGTCGCCCTCCTGGACCACGCTGGAGCTGGTCGGTAGCGTGCCGATGCCGAAGCGGATCAGGTACGCCACCCGGGCCCCGGTCGCCCCCTCCAGGGCGCGTACCGGCCTGCTGACCCAGTCCTTGTGCACCGGCACCTCGATGATCGACACCGTGCTCGTCGGGTCGCGGAAGATCTCCACGTTCCCCTCCGGCACGAGGTGCCGCAGCATCCGTTCGGCCGTCCACCGGACGGTGGCCACGGTGGGGATGCCGAGCCGCTCGTAGACCTGCGCGCGGCGCTGGTCGTAGATCCGCGCCGCCACCCGGGACACGCCGAACGTCTCCCGGGCGAGCCGGGCCGAGATGATGTTGGAGTTGTCGCCGCTGGAGACGGCCGCGAAGGCGTCCGCCCGCTCGATGCCGGCCTGCCGCAGCACCTCCCCGTCGAAGCCGGCGCCGGTGACGGTGATCCCGGCGAAGTCCGGGCCGAGCCGGCGGAAGGCGTCGGCGTCGTGGTCGATGACCGCGACCGAGTGCCCCCGGGACTCCAGGCTGTAGGCGAGGGTCGAGCCGACCCGGCCACAACCCATGATCACGACATGCACCGCGTCCCTCCTCAAGGTGCGCCACACCCAGCCGGTGAGCGTGCCGTCTGCGAGCCTGCCACGTTCCCGGCGCGAGTGCGGACCGACGGTACTCCGCCGCCGCGCCACGTCGTGATCGGCCACCCCACGACGCCCACCCGGGGGGTCGTACGCTTGGCCGTTGTGGCCAGACCCACCTCGCTGCTGAAGCGGCTGCTCCTCGGTCGACCGTTCCGGTCCGACCGGCTCAAGCACACGCTTCTGCCCAAGCGCATCGCGCTGCCCGTGTTCGCGTCCGACGCGCTCTCCAGCGTCGCGTACGCGCCCGACGAGATCCTGCTGACCCTCTCCATCGCCGGCGCCTCGGCGTACTTCTTCTCGCCGTGGATCGCCCTGGCCGTCGTGGTGGTGATGCTCACCGTCGTCGCCAGCTACCGGCAGAACGTGCACGCCTACCCCTCGGGCGGCGGCGACTACGAGGTGGCCACGGTCAACCTCGGGCCCCGGGCGGGGGTCGCGGTGGCCAGCGCGCTGCTGGTGGACTACGTGCTCACGGTCGCGGTCTCGGTCTCCTCCGGGGTGGCCAACCTGGGCTCGGTGGTGCCGTTCGTGGCCACCCACAAGGTGCTGATCGCGGTCACCGCGGTGGTGCTGCTCACCGCGGTGAACCTGCGCGGCCTGCGGGAGTCCGGCACGGCCTTCGCCATCCCCACCTACGGCTTCATCATCGTGATGGTCGGGATGCTGCTCACCGGCCTGGTCCGGGTCTTCGTGCTCGGCCACGACCTGCGCGCGCCCAGCGCCGGCCTGGAGATCCAGGCCGAGCACAGCGTCACCGGCTTCGCCCTGGTCTTCCTGCTGCTGCGCACCTTCTCCTCGGGCTGCGCGGCGCTGACCGGCGTGGAGGCGATCTCCAACGGGGTGCCGGCGTTCAAGGCGCCGAAGAGCCGCAACGCGGCCACCACGCTGCTGCTGCTCGGCACCATCTCGGTGGCGATGCTGGTCGGCATCATCTGGCTGTCCCGCCTCACCGGCCTGCAGTTCGTCGAGGACCCGAGGCTCCAGATCATCTCCGGCCCCGAGGGGTACGTGCAGAAGACCGTCACCACCCAGCTCGGGGAGACGGTCTTCGGCTCCGGCTCGGTGCTGCTCTTCGTGGTCGCCGGGGTCACCGCGCTGATCCTCTTCCTCGCCGCGAACACGGCCTTCAACGGCTTCCCGGTGCTCGGCTCGATCCTCGCCCAGGACCGCTACCTGCCCCGGCAGCTGCACACCCGCGGCGACCGGCTGGCCTTCTCCAACGGCATCGTCTTTTTGGCCGTCGCCGCGATCGTGCTGATCGTCGGCTTCCAGGCCGAGGTGACCAAACTCATCCAGCTCTACATCGTGGGCGTCTTCGTCTCCTTCACGCTCTCCCAGGCCGGCATGATCCGGCACTGGAACCGGCACCTGAGGACCGCGCGGGACCCGCAGGCGCGCCGGCGGATGCTCCGCTCCCGGGCGATCAACACCTTCGGCATGGCGATGACCGGCGCGGTGCTGGTCGTCGTGCTCATCACCAAGTTCCTGCTCGGCGCGTGGATCGCCATCGCCGCGATGGCGATGATCTACGTGCTGATGCTGGGCATCCGCCGGCACTACGACCGGGTCGCCGCGGAGCTGACCCCGCCGGACGAGGGCCGCGCCGTGCTGCCCGCCCGCAACCACGCCGTCGTGCTGGTCAGCAAGCTGCACAAGCCGACGCTGCGGGCGATCGCGTACGCCCGGGCCACCCGGCCGGACACGCTGACCGCGGTGACCGTCAACGTCGACGAGAAGGACACCCGGGAGTTGCAGGCGGAGTGGGAGCGGCGGGACCTGCCCGTCCCGCTGACCGTGGTCGACTCGCCGTACCGGGAGATCACCCGCCCGATCCTGAACTACGTGGCCGGCGTCCGCCGGGAGTCGCCGCGCGACGTGGTCACGGTCTTCATCCCGGAGTACGTGGTGGGGCGCTGGTGGGAGCACCTGCTGCACAACCAGAGCGCGCTGCGCCTGAAGGGCCGGCTGCTCTTCGAACCGGGGGTGATGGTGACCAGCGTGCCGTGGCAGCTCGCCTCGACCGCCGGCAAGGACCTGGACCGGCTGGACGCCACACTGAGCCGGGGGCCCGCACGCGGTCCCCGGGTCGTGCCGCGCGGCACCCTGCCGCCGAGCGTCCCGCCCGTCGTGTCCGCGCCGCCCGGCGAGAGCGGCCCGAGTGGTGGAGGTGAACGGTGAGCGCGCACGGGAACGGCCGCGGGCTGGAGGAGGCCGAGCGGGTCGAGCTGACCGTGGGGGCGGTCGCGCCCGGCGGGCACTGCGTCGCACGGGTGGACGGCCAGGTGGTCTTCGTCCGGCACGCGCTGCCCGGCGAGCGGGTGGTCGCCGAGGTCACCGAGGTGCACAAGGGGTTCGTCCGGGCCGACGCGGTGAGCGTGCTTGAGGCTGCCCCGGACCGGGTCGAGCAGCCCTGCCCGTACGCGAAGCCGGGCCGGTGCGGCGGGTGCGACCTGCAACACGTCGCCCCGGCCGCCCAGCTCGACTGGAAGGCGGCGGTGGTGCGCGAGCAGCTCACCCGCCTCGGCGGGCTCACCGACGCCGAGCTGGACGCCCTCGGCGTCCGGGTCGAGGCGCTGCCCGGCGGGCCCCTCGGCTGGCGCTCCCGGGTCCGCTACGCCGTCGACGGGGCGGGCCGGGCCGGCCTGCTCAAGCACCGCTCGCACGAGGTGGTCCCGATCGACCGCTGCCTGATCGCCCACCCGGCGATCCGTGAGCTGCCCGTGCTGGCCCCGACCGGGGCGCGCTGGCCGGACGCGGACGCGGTCGAGACCGTCGCCTCCACCGGCGGGGACGTGGCAGTGACCGCCGTCGCCGACGGGGTGCCTCGCACGGTGAGCGGCCCGGACCGGGTCCGCGAGGTGACCGCCGTCCGGGAGTGGACGCTGCCGGCGTCGTCGTTCTGGCAGGTCCACCCGGCCGCCGCCGACACCCTGGTCGACGCCGTGCTGAAGCTGGTCGACCCGCGCCCGGGGGAGCGGGCCTGGGACCTCTACGGCGGGGCGGGGCTCTTCGCCGCCGCGCTCGCCGGCCGGGTCGGCGACGCGGGCCGCGTCACCCTGGTCGAGTCGGCGGCCCAGGGCGTCGCCGCCGCCCGGGAGAACCTGCGCGACCTGCCCCGGGTGGAGGTCGTGCCGGCCCGGGTGGAGACCGCGCTGGCCCGCCGCCGGATCACCGGGCCGGTCGACGTGGTGGTGCTCGACCCGCCGCGCTCCGGGGCGGGCGCCCGGGTGGTGCGGGACGTGGTGGCCGCCGGGCCGCGCGCGGTGGCGTACGTGGCCTGCGACCCGGCCGCCTTCGCCCGCGACGTGCGCACCTTCGCCGGGCTGGGCTGGCGGTTGACCGCGCTGCGCGGCTTCGACCTGTTCCCGATGACCCAGCACGTCGAGCTGGTCGGTCTGCTCCTGCCCGCGGCCGGGTTGGGAGGGGACCCTTCCGCTACCGGATCCGTCAAGAAGGGGCCCTTCCTTACATGAAGATCGTTGGACTGATGTCGGGGACGTCGTACGACGGGGTGGACGTGGCCGCCGCCGAGTTCACCCTCGACGGGGACACGCTGCGGCTGCGCCCGCTGGGGCACCGCGCCCTCGACTACGACGACGGGCTGCGCGAAGCGATCGGCGCGCTGCTGCCGCCCGGGAGCACCACGATCGAGGCGGTCTGCCGGCTGGACAACCGCCTCGGCGAGGTCTTCGCCGAGGCGGCGGCCCTCGGCGTCGAGCTGGCCGGCGGGGCGGTCGACGCGGTGGTCTCGCCCGGGCAGACGGTCTTCCACTGGGTCGCCGACGGACGGGCCCGGGGCACCCTGCAACTGGGCGCGGTGGCCCGGGTGGCCGCCCGGGTGGGCGTACCCGTGCTCAGCGACCTGCGCTCGGCGGACGTCGCGGCCGGCGGGCAGGGTGCGCCCCTGGTCCCGGCGTTCGACGCGCTGCTGCTCGACCCGGCCGACGGCACCGCCCCGCGCGCCGCGCTCAACCTGGGCGGCATCGCCAACCTCACGGTGCTCGCGCCGGGCGCGCCGGTGCTCGGGTACGACGTCGGGCCCGCCAACGCGCTGCTCGACGCGGCGGCCCGCCGCCTCCTCGGGCGGCCCTGCGATCTCGACGGCGCCCGCGCGGCGGCCGGTCGGGTGCACCCCGGCCTGCTCGACGCGCTGCTCGCCGAGCCGTACTACGCGGCGCCGCCGCCCAAGTCGACAGGCAAGGAGCTGTTCCACGCCGGCTACCTGGACGCCCGGCTGGCCGCCCTCGGCGAGGCGGTGCCGGCCGACGACGTGCTCGCCACCCTGACCGAGCTGACCGCCCGGGTGGTGGCCGGCGAGTGCGACCGGCACGGCGTGACGGAGGTGGTGGCGGCCGGCGGCGGGGTGCGCAACCCCACCCTGACCGCCCGGCTGGCCGCCCTCGGGGCGGGGCGCTGGCGGCTGCGCACCACCGACGAGCTGGGGGTGCCCGCGCAGGCCAAGGAGGCGTACGCGTTCGCCCTGCTGGGCTGGCTCTCCTGGCACGGGCTGCCCGGCGCGCTGCCCTCGGTGACCGGCGCCGACCGGGCCGCCGTGCTGGGCTCCTGGACCCCGTCCGGGCCGGCGTACCGGGGCGCCCCGGCCGTCCCGGCGCCCCGGCGGCTGCGGATCGCGGCCTGAGCACCGGAGGCGGGACCCGGGCGTGCGCGATCCATCCGGGGGCTGACCAGGCGCTCAGCGCCCCCGGTCGGTGGGCGGGCGTCCGGGCCGGCCTGCGGAGTGTCGGGCGGCCGATAGACTCTTGCGTCATGAGCGTTGAAGAGGGCACGGTCCACCACACCGGGCTGCTGGCCACCGTCCGGGGTCCGCAGGACGTCAAGCGGATGTCCGCCGAGGAGTTGGACGTCCTCGCCGCCGAGATCCGTGATTTCCTGGTCGCCAAGGTCTCGCGTACCGGCGGGCACATCGGCCCCAACCTGGGCGTGGTCGAGCTGACGCTGGCCATGCACCGGGTCTTCGACTCCCCGCGCGACCGGCTGCTGTTCGACACCGGCCACCAGGCGTACGTGCACAAGATCGTCACGGGCCGGCAGGTCGGCTTCGACAAGTTGAAGCAGCGCGGTGGCCTCTCGGGTTACCCCAGCCAGGCCGAGAGCGAGCACGACCTCATCGAGAACTCGCACGCCTCCACCGCCCTGTCCTACGCCGACGGCCTGGCCAAGGCGTACAAGCTGCGGGGCGAGCAGCGCAGCGTGGTCGCCGTGGTGGGCGACGGCGCGCTCACCGGCGGCATGTGTTGGGAGGCGCTGAACAACATCGCCACCGCCGGCAACCCGCTGGTGATCGTGGTCAACGACAACGGCCGCTCCTACGCGCCGACCATCGGCGGCCTCGCCGACCACCTCTCCTCGCTGCGGCTCAACCCCGGCTACGAGAAGGTGCTCGACACCGTCAAGGAGGCGCTCGGCTCGACGCCGCTGGTCGGCCGGCCGATGTACGAGGTGCTGCACGCCGTCAAGCGGGGCATCAAGGACGCGGTCGCCCCGCAGGCGATGTTCGAGGACCTCGGCATCAAGTACGTCGGCCCGGTCGACGGGCACGACGTGACGGCGGTCGAGTCGGCACTGCGGGCGGCGAAGAACTTCGGCGGCCCGGTCATCGTGCACGCCGTCACCCGCAAGGGCTACGGCTACCGCCCGGCCGAGGAGGACGAGGCCGACTGCTTCCACGGCCCCGGCGCCTTCGACGTCGCGACCGGCAAGTCGGTCGCCGCCCCGTCGGTGAAGTGGACCGGCGTCTTCGCCGACGAGCTGGTCGCGATCGCCGACGAGCGGCCCGACGTGGTGGGCATCACCGCCGCGATGGCCGAGCCCACCGGCCTCGCCAAGCTGGCCCGCAAGCACCCGAACCGGGTCTACGACGTGGGCATCGCCGAGCAGCACGCGGCCACCTCGGCCGCCGGCCTGGCCCTCGGCGGGCTGCACCCCGTCGTGGCGGTCTACGCGACCTTCCTCAACCGCGCCTTCGACCAGGTCCTGCTGGACGTGGCGATGCACAAGCTGCCGGTGACCTTCGTGCTGGACCGGGCCGGCATCACCGGCCCCGACGGGCCCAGCCACTACGGCATGTGGGACATGTCGATCTTCGGTGTCGTGCCGGGCCTGCGGATCGCCGCGCCCCGCGACGCCGCCACCCTGCGTGAGGAACTGCGCGAGGCGGTGGGCGTCGACGACGGCCCCACCATCGTCCGCTTCCCGACCGGCACCGTGGCCGCCGACCTGCCGGCCGTGCGCCGGGTCGGCACCGTCGACGTGCTGGCCGAGGCGGAGCGCAAGGACGTGCTGCTGGTGGCGGTCGGCTCCTTCGGCCACCTGGGCATGGAGGTGGCCACCCGGGTCGCCGAGCAGGGCTACGGGGTCACCGTGGTCGACCCGCGCTGGGTCCGGCCGGTCCCGGCCGAACTCGTCGAGCTGGCCGCCGGGCACCGCCTCGTGGTCACCGTCGAGGACGGCGTCCGGGTCGGCGGCGTCGGCGACGCCCTCGCCCAGGCGATGCGGGACGCCGACGTCCGGGTGCCGCTGAAGGACCTGGGCGTGCCGGCCGACTGGCACCCGCACGGCAGCCGCGCGCAGATCCTCGCCGACCTCGGCCTGACCGCGCAGGACGTGGCCCGCGACGTCACCGGCTGGATCTCCCGGCTGGACGTGGAGCAGGTCGAGCCGGTGATCGCCGCCGACGACGCGACCGCGCAGAACTGAGTTCCAGACCGCCGACGGCGGGTGCCCCGGGAGACCGGGTCACCCGCCGTCGACGTCTCAGGCGCCGGTCAGCGACCGCCGAGGGAACACCGGGTCAGCGGACGCCGACGCCGGGTCAGCGACCGCCGAGGGAGCGGTAGTGCGTCTTCTCCGCCTCGGCGAGGCTGAACGTTTCCGACCGGGTCGGCGCCGGCACCACGACCAGCCCCGGCCGGTCCACCAGCCGGGGCGTGTCCGGCGGCGTGGACAGCGAACTGTCGGCGGTCGGCCGCCAGCTCAGCACGGCCAGCGGCTGCCCCGGCACCGGCAGGGTGTACGTCTGCAACGGGTTGGAGCGGTCGGCGGGGGAGACCACCGGCGTGCCCCCGTCGGCGGGGCGGTAGACCACGGCGGTCATCGTGCCGTCGGCCGTCTCCCAGCTCAGCTGCTCCAGCTCCGCCGGCTCGCCGCCGCCGAGGGCCACCTCGCCGAGGGTGCGTACGGTCAGCTTGGTCATCGGCCACGACGACGGCACCGAGCGCGGCGCGTCCCGGTCGCCGATGCGCCGGGGGACGCTGCCGAACGGGCCCTCCTCGCCGGCGAGCGCGCAGGTGTCCAGGCCCGTGAGGGCCCGCTTGCCGGAGCCGCTCTCGTCGCGTACGAGGGGGTAGCGCGGGTCGGTGGTGCCGGTGCCGAGGTCCAGCAGCCGGTCGGCGGCGCGGCCCCGGGGCAGCGCCTCGGTGGCCCTGAGCGTGACGGTCACCGGCACCGCCCGGCAGGCAGGCACGGTCACCGGCTCGGTGAGGCCGTCGGTGTGCCGCAGGGCGCGGCCGTCCGGCCCGAGCAGCCGCTGCACCCGGCCCGACGTGAGGTAGCGCCGCCCGTCGGAGGTGTGCACGGGGAGCACGTCGGAGTAGACGAGGTAGCCGGGGTCGGTGTACTCGGCGGCGCGGGTGACCGCGTACCGGCCGTCCTCGGTGGTGACCTGGAGCAGCCAGGAGGCGCTCTCGCCGGGCACGTCAGCGGCGACCAGGGCCAGCGGCGCGCCGCCGACCTCGCCGGACCAGAGGATCCCGGACGTGGGCAGGTGCACCCGGTCGTCGGCCGGTGACCGCCAGTCGCGTACCGCCTCGGTCACCGCCGACCTGACGGCGGCGTCGCCCGCCAGGGTGCCGCGTGGCGGCCAGACCGTCAGGTCGCCGTCCAGGCTGTCGTAGCCGACCCGCAGGTCGCCCGGCTGCCGGTCGGCCACCGGCCCGCAGGCGGTCGCGGTGAGCAGCAGGGTCAGCAGTGCGGTGGCCGTGATGCCGCGCCGGCGGACTGGAGCCACCTGTACGCCCCCTCGATCGCCTCAGCCGTCGTTCAACGGAAAGCGCCATAGTACGAGATGTCGGATCACCGGGACGCGCCACCTCGCCCACCTTCCGTGCGCAGGTCGCGGGCGGTGGGCGACGCCGACCACAGAGGACACTGCCGTGGTTTCAGGGTGAATGTCCCGCTCGGGTAGACTCCGCCGACTGTGACGCCTGCCGAGACCCGCGCCGAATCCTGGTCGGAATCCGACGCCGCCGCGGCCCCCGCGTCCGAACCCGTGGCGCCGCCCGTGGGCGGCGGCGCCGGTGACCGTACGCCGGGCGGGGCCGCCCGCGCCGACGAGGCCGACGCCCCCGGCGCGGCCGTGGCCACCACCGAAGCGACCGACGCCACCGCCCCCGCCGGCGGGGCGGACGGCGCGGCCCGGCCCCGACGGTGGACCCGGCGACGGCAGGACCTCACGGTCTTCGGCCTGTTCCTGCTCGCCGCGGTGTGGGTCACCAGCCAGATCTGGGTGGACCCGGCCGGCCGGGTGGCCTCGCTCTACAGCAGCGACCCGGCCCAGGTGCAGTTCTTCCTCGCCCACTCGGTACGCGTGGTGCTGCACGGCGAGTTCCCGTTCTTCACCGAGCAGTTCAACTACCCCGACGGCGTCAACCTGATGGCCAACACGGCCATCCTCGCGCTGGGCATCCCGATGGTGCCGGTGACGCTGCTCTTCGGGCCGGCCGTGACCTTCGTGGTGCTGGTCACGCTCGCGCTCGCCGGCACGGCCTCGGCCTGGTACTTCGTGCTCTCCCGGCACGTCGTGCGCAGCCCGCTGGCGGCGGCCGTCGGCGGCTGGTTCTGCGGGTTCTCGCCGGCGATGCTGTCGCACGCCAACTGGCACCCCAACATCATCTCGCAGTTCCTGCTGCCGTTCATCGTCTGGCGGGTGCTGGTCATCACCCGGTCCCGGCGGCCGTGGCGCGATGGCGTGCTGCTCGCCCTGATGGTCACCGCCCAGGCGTTCATCAACGAGGAGATCCTGCTCTTCACGGCCCTCGCCTGCGGGGTGTTCCTGCTCGCCGTGCTCGCCCAGCGGCCCGGGCTCTGGTCGGCGGCGTGGCGACCGCTGGCCAAGGCCCTCGCGATCTGCACCGTGCTCGCCGGGTCGCTGCTGGCGTACCCGCTCTACGTCCAGTTCGCCGGGCCGATGGCGTACCACGGCCTGAGCGACGCGGTCCGCGACTACGGCAACGACATCGCGGCCTTCTTCGCGCCCGGCTCGCCGACGATCGGCGGCGACGAGCGCGCCAACGTCAACCTCGCGCCGAACTACTCGGAGGAGAACGCCTTCTTCGGTTGGAGCCTCGCCCTGATGGCCGTCGGCATCGTGGCCTGGCTGCGCCGGGAGATGCTGGTCCGGGCGCTCGCCGCGACCGGGGCGTTCTTCGCGGTGCTCTCCCTCGGCGAGCGGGTGTCCTGGTGGCACCGGGAGCTGTTCACCGGGCCCTGGGAGTGGCTGGTCCGGCTGCCCCTGCTCGACGCGGTGGTGCCCACCCGCTTCGGCCTGATCACCAGCGTGGTGGTGGGCATCCTGCTGGCGCTCGCCGTCGAGCGCTCCCGGACGCTGCCGGTCGAGCGGCGCACGCTGCGTACGCTCACCGTGGCCGGGCTCGTCCTCGCGCTGCTGCCGATCGCGCCGATGCCGCTGAAGGTGACCTCCCGCCCGCCCGTACCGGACTTCATCACCGCCGACCGGTGGCGCGGCTACGTCGGTCCGGACCAGACGCTGGTGCCGATCCCGGTGCCGAACATGGGACACACCCACGGCATGCGCTGGGCCGCCTCCACCAACCTCGACTTCAAGATCCCCGGTGGCTACTTCCTGGCGCCGCGCAACGGCAACACCGGCGACCCCGGCCGCTTCGGCGGCCGGCCCAGCGGCGTCGGGCGGCTGCTGGAGGAGGTCGCCTCGACCGGCCGCATCCCGAAGCTGGACGACCGGCAGCGCCGCCGCTCGCTCGACGAGCTGCGGCACTGGCGGGCGGCCATCCTGGTGCTCCCGGTCGGCCAGCACCACTCCGAGCAGCTGCGGCGCACCGTCGAGCAGTTGGTCGGTCCCGGCCGCCGGGAGCTGGACGTCTGGGTCTGGGACGTCCGGGCGCTGACCGACCAGCCGACCTGATGACCGCCCCGGCGGCGACCGGCACCGCCGGGGCGGCACCCGCCCGGCGGTCCCGCAGGCTGCCGGTGCGCGCGCCGGACGCGCTGGTCGTCGCCGGCTACCTCGCCCTGGCGGTGCTGCTGACCCTCGGCCAGTGGGGTCGCCCGGGGCGGCTGTTCCACCAGGCCGGGGACCAGGTCCTCTTCGAGTGGATGCTGGCCCGCGCGGCCCGGGCGGTGACGGGCCTGGAGAACCCGCTGTACAGCGGGGAGCTGAACGCCCCGGACGGGGTGAACCTGATGGCCAACACCTCGGTGCTGGGCCTGGGCGTGCCGCTGACGCCGGTCACCCTGCTCTTCGGCTCGCAGGTCGCGTTCCTGGTGGCCGTGGTCTGCTGCCTCGCCGGCACGGCGACCGCCTGGTACGCGGTGCTGCGCCGCCGGCTCGTCGGCTCCCGGGCGGCGGCGGCCGTCGGCGGGCTCTTCTGCGGCTTCGCCCCCGGCATGGTCGCGCAGGCCGGGGCGCACCTGCACATGGCGGCGCAGTTCCTGGTGCCGGTGATCCTGGCGCTGGTGTTCCACCCGGACCCGCGCCGGGTGTGGCGGCACGGGACGCTGCTCGGGCTGCTGGTGGCGTACCAGATCTTCCTCGGGGAGGAGGTGCTGGTCTTCCTGGTCCTCGCCGCCGGGACGTTCGCGCTGGCGTACGCGGCGGCCGACCGGGAGAGCGCGCGTCGGCGGGCACCGGCGCTGCTCGGCCGCCTCGCGGTCGGGGTGGCGGTGGCGCTGCCGCTGCTGGCGTACCCGCTGTGGTTCCAGTTCTTCGGCCCGGGCCACTACCGGGGGATGCCCTTCCACGCGTACGGCTACCAGCTCGACGCCGCGTCGTTCACCGCCTCGGCGCGGCAGACGGTGCTCGGCGACGACCACCTGCCCGGCCTGCTCGCGCCGAACCCCACCGAGGAGAACTCCTTCTTCGGCCCGGGGCTGCTGGTGCTCGCCGTGGTGATCGTGATCTGGCTGTGGCGCCGGCCGCTGGTGCGCGCGCTGGCCGCCTGCGGGCTGCTCTTCGCGCTGCTCTCGCTGGGCGAGCAGGTCCGCCTGGACGGCACGTCCACCGGCATCCCCGGGCCGTACCGGCTGGTCGCCGAGCTGCCGCTGCTCGACCACGCGGTGCCGGCGCGTTTCCCGCTGGTCTGCGTCCCGGTGCTGGGCATCCTGCTCGCCCTCTCCCTGGACCGGCTGCGCCCCGAGGCCGGGGCCGAGGCCCGGGTGGGTGCCGTGCCGGTGCGGCTGCTCTGGGGCGGGGCGGTGGCCGCCGCGCTGCTGCCGCTGATCCCCACCCCGATCCGGACCGTGCCGGCCTGGCCCGTGCCGGCGTTCGTGGCCGAGGGCGGCTGGCGGCCCCACGTCCCGCCGGGCCGGACCCTGGTTCCGGTACCGCCGGTGACCGGCGCGGGACTCAGCCCGGCGATGCTCTGGTCGGCCCGCACCGGGCTGGCCTTCCCGGCCCCGGGCGGCTACTTCATCGGCCCCCGGAGCGCCGACGACCCGGCCGCCCGGTGGGGCGCCCCGGACCGCCCCACCGCCGAACTGCTGCGCCGGGTGGCCGAGACCGGCGAGGTGCCGGTGGTCACCGACGAGCACCGCCAGCAGGCGGTCGAGGACCTGCGGCACTGGCGTGCCGCCCTGGTGGTGCAGGGTGGACTGCACCACGGCGAGCCGGTGCGCCGTACGCTCGACGCGCTGCTCGGGCCCGGCCGGGAGGTGGCCGGCGCCCACGTCTGGGACGTCCGCCCGCTGGTGGGCTGACGGCTCAGCCCCGCCCGCCGGTCGCCCGGCGACGGGCTGAGCCTCGACGGTCGCCGGCTCAGCCGACGAGCGGCCGGACGTCCCAGAGCCACACGTCGTTGACGCGCTGGGGCGGGCCGATCAGCGCGGTCATCAGCTCGCGCAGGACCGCCTCGCGGGGATGCGCGCCGAGGACCACCACGGACGCGCGCCAGAAGCGCAGGTCCTCGACGGCCTGGCGGCGGTTCTCCTCCGTCAGCGCGGGGACCGCGTTCTTGTCCATCGTGGAGTAGATCAGGGTGCTGGTCGGACGGTTGGGCGCGCCGAAGACGCCCTCGCCAAGCTCGTTCGGCCCGATGAAGTAGCCGCCCGGGATCGGGAACGCGTGCTGCGTCAGCGCGCTCCAGCGCAGCGTGGGCAGGCCATGCACGTTGCTGGGGATCGGCACCGGCACCAGGGTCCGGCCCTCCGGCACGTACGGGCGCCAGCCGCCGGCGGTGATGAAGTGCGGCGGCGGGTCGACGGGCTCCGCGGGCAGCGGACGCGGGAACAGCGGCAGCACGGCGAGCGCGACGGCCGCGTACCCGACCGGCCGGAGCCAGCGGCGGCGCGGCCCGGCGGCGTCGGCACCGGCCGCGCGGTCGTCGCCGTCGGAGCCGGCGCGGGGGGCCGGCACCGGCGGGCGGCCGCCGCCGGCGACGGTGTCCCAGGCCAGGGCGAGCAGCACGCCGAGCGCCGCCGCCACCACCAGGGCCAGCCGGGTCGGCATCATCATCTCGACCAGCGGCAGGTCGTCGGAGATGTAGGCCCACGGGCCGTCCGTCTCCGTCTCCACCCCGTTGATCCGCACCTTCGGGCCGATCGAGGCCACCGTGAAGACCACCACCAGCACCGCGAGGATGCGGGCGGCGAGCGAGCGGCGGACCAGCAGCACCAGCGCCACCAGCGACAGCAGCACCAGCGGCCAGCCGAACCACGTGTTCTGCTCGGTCAGCCCGATGGTCTTCTCCACCGCCTCGTCGCCGGCCACGGTGTCGCGGGCGAAGGTGACGAAGGCGGCCAGGTCCTCGCCCCAGCTGTGGAACACCCCGCCCTGCAACCCCCGGTAGGACTGCGGGCCGTTGAACTGGAACCAGATCGGGTAGGCCGTCAGCAGCAGCGCCAGAGCGCCGCCCACGCCGAGTGCGGCGGCGAAGGTGCCGGCCACCGCCCGCGTCCGCGCCGGCCGCATGATCGCGTACGCGACCACGACGACCAGGCAGGCCAGCGCGGTGAGCAGCAGCATCTCCTCGTTGATGAAGATCTGGTACGCCACCAGCAGGCCGAGCACGATCCCGTTGCGGCGCCACCGGCCGGGCTCGCCGAGCCGGAGCACCCGCACCACGATCAGCGGCAGCAGGAAGTTCGAGACGAAGTTGGGCTGGCCGTTGGCGTGGTGCACGATGCCCGGCGCGAAGCCGAGGAACGCGCCGCCGACGAAGGCCGCCGCGCGCGAGCGCACCAGGTGCCGCGACAGCATCCAGTACGACGTGCCGGCCGTCGCGGCCAGCGCGCCGCCCAGGTAGAGGGCGTACATGACCTGCGGGCCGAGGAGCATGGTCAGCGGCGCCAGCGGCAGCGTCACCCCGAGCAGCGAGGTGTTCGCCATCATGTTCACCCCGTCCGGGGCGTTCTGCCGCTCCGTGAACAGCGGGTTCTCCAGGTGCCGCACCGAGTACGCGCCGTGCGAGAAGAGCCACTCGAACCAGCTGTGGTCGGTGGGCAGGTGCGACGACACCCGGTTCTGCACGTCGACCCAGTAGTTCAGGCACACGAAAACGCCGAGCAGGACATAGGCTCCGATGGCCAGTACGTCGGCGCGGGAGGGCCTGCGCCGGGGCCGGCGCGTCGGCTCGGCCGCGACGGGCTCGGAGACGGAGTTCAGCGAGGGGTCTACCACCGGCACAGCCACGACGCGCCATCGTACAGGCGCTCCGGCGTCGCTTTTGCCGGGCCGGTGTCCCCACGGCCGATTTGCCGGTCCGCCGGAGGCCACGGTGTGACGGGGAGGACGCCACGTGACGGTCATCGACCTGGGCGAGCGACGGGACGTCGACGGGGCCGTCGGGCCCGGTCCGGGCCGGTTCCTCCGCCGCTGGGCCCCGGCCCTGGTCGCCCTGCTCTGCCTGGTGACGTCGGCGGCCGCCGCGCCGTGGCCCGCGCAACCGCCGGGCGTCACGGTCCCGGCCGGCCCGGACGCGAGTCTCCTGTTCGTCGACGGGGTCCTGCTGGTGGCGGAGCCGTCGGGCCCCGGCACGGTGGCCGACGGGGACCCGGTGTCGCGGCTGGCCGCCCACCGGCTGCCCTCCGGCCGTCCCCTGTGGCGGGTGCCGTTGCCCGCGCCGGGGCGGGTGTTCCACGCCGTCCGGGCCGGCGACCTGCTGGCGGTCGGCCTGGCCGGGGACCGGACGGCTTCCGAGGTGGTCGGGCTCTCCCTCGCCGACGGCGGGGTGCGCTGGCGGGGCGAGGGGCAGTTGCGCGGCGCCACGTCGGCCGGGCACCTGCTGCTGTCGGGCTTCGCCGGATCGGGCGCGTCGGTGCTGCGCTCGGTGGACCCCGCCACCGGTGCCGTCCGGTGGTCGCAGCCGCTGGCCTTCGAGGACGCCCACCTGTCGCGGCGGGACCAGTGGATAAGCCTGGTGACGGTGCTCGCCGGCGGGCGGCTGGAGCTGCGCGACCCCGACACGGGCGCGGCGCGCGCCGCGACCGCCGTGCCCGACCGCTCCCGCGTACTGACGGTGACGGAGGAGCTGGTGCTGCTCACCGACGCCAGCGGCGCCCTCAGCGGCCACGAGATCCCCGGCCTGCGCCGGCGGTGGAGCGTGCCCCGCGGCCCGGCCGACCGGCCGGAGGTCTACGACTGCGGCGTCCTGATCTGTGTCGACGACGGGTCGCCCGCCATCCGGCTGCTCGATCCCGCCACCGGCGCCCTGCGATGGCGGAGCGAGAACGCGGCGCTGGGGCCGGTCGCCGTCGAGGGCCGGCTGCTGGCCGTCCGGCGCTCCTCCGGTGGTGCCACGGAGCACGTGCTTCTCGACGCGGCGACCGGCCGGCCGGTGCGGCAACTGGGCCGCTGGCGGGCCGGCGCCCCATGGCTCTCGGCCGATGCGACGACCGTGCACCGCCGGCAGCGCGACGGGCGGTACCTGGTCGGCCGGATCGACGAGCGTGGGGAGGGCGTGCGGGTGCTGGCGGCGCTGCGCGGCGTGGTGGGGGAGTGCGGCGCTCGCGGGTCGTTCGTCGCGTGCCGGCGCGAGGACGGTGGGTTGGGCGTGTGGGAACTGCCCGGTGACCGCGACCGGAAGGGGCGGGCGTGACGCTCATCGACCTCGGCGAGGTGCGCGACGAGCCGGGCCGCGAGGCGCCGCCGCCCCGCCCGCCGCGCGCCGTCGGTCGCCCGGTGCGGGTCGCGTTGGCGCTCGCGCTGGTCGTGGCGACGGTGGGCGGTGCGGCACCGACGCCGCAACGCGGCTCGGTCGTGGTGCCGGCGGCCGTGGGGTCGCAGGCGTTCCTCCACGCCGACCGACTCTACGTCGTCGAACCGGCGGAGGGGCACGCCGTCGGCACCGCCGAGGTACGCGCCTACGCCCTGCCCGGGCGGAGGCCGGCAGAGAGCCGTCCCGCGGCCCCGGTGTGGCGCGCCCTGGTGCCGGCGGCAGGGCGGTTCTGGCAGGCCCGGAGCGGGCGGGGCGTGGTGCTTTTCGCGGTCACCGGTGAACAGGACCAAGGCCAGACGATCGCGCTCGACACCGGGACTGGCCGCGAGCGCTGGCGTCAGCCGGGCTATCCGTGGTGGGACTCGGCCGGGACGCTGCTGCTGCAGAGCGGCGGAGAGGACGGCGGCGCGGTGCGGTCGGTGGAACCGGCCTCCGGCCGAGCCGTCTGGACGCTGCCCACGTCGCGCGACGGCGCGATGTACAGCATCCGTGGCGGGCGGGTCGACCGCATCGTGCTCACCTCGCCGCAGGGGCGGGTTGAGGTGCGCGACGTCCGTTCCGGCGACGTGCTGCACGCCGCGGACCTTCGCCTGGGCGAGCTGCCCGGCTTTGGGTACGCGACGGTGGCCAACGGCCTGCTGCTGGCCCTGCGGCCGAAAGACGGCATGGTGGCGGCGTACGGGCTGGATGGTCTGCGGCCGAGTTGGGAGAGGCACCTGCCGCAGGTGGAGCACGTCGAGGACTGCGGCGAGGTCCTCTGCGCCAACGGGCGGACCGGCGGGTTCAGCGTCCTCGACCCGGCCACCGGCGACCCGCGGTGGAGCGGGGGCCCGTGGGCGGGGTTGTCCCACCACCAAAGTGGGCGGCTGCTCGCGATGGAGCCCGGGCCGGTCGGGGAGCGCTTCGCCGTGCTCGACGCGGCGACCGGTCGGGAACTGGCCGACCTCGGCACGTGGCAGCTGATCGCGCGGCATGTCGACGACCGGCTGCTCGCCGTCCGGCCGGCCGCCTCCGGGGGCGGTCTGGTGATCGGCGAGCTGGACGTCGTCGCCGGCCGGGCCCGGGTGCTCGACGTGCTGCGGGACGCCACCGGGGACTGCCAGGGGAGCGACACGATGGTGCTGTGCCGGGGGCGCAGCGGCGACTACGGTGTGTGGCGGCTGCCCGGCTGAGCTCGCCGCACTCCTACGCCGTGTACGGCCGGCGAAGAGTGCGGCGCATGCGGGATGGCGAACCGGCGGCCATGCTGGACGGTTGCACCAGCGTGAGCTCTAGCGGCTTCAGCGCGAGCGTGTCCGCCTTGATCTCGTTGACCAGATCGCGATGGTCGAGCGCATAGCGTGGACCCAATTCGAGGCCCCGGACGACAGGGGTCACCAGTTGGGCTGCTCCGGCGCCGGGGGGAGCGGCACGCCGGGCGGCCGGAGCACGTACGCCACCCCGCCGCTGCCACCCTGCCAGGCGGCCTCGAACCGGTCCCGGTCGACGATCCGGCGCACCGCGTCGTCGTCCGGGGCGTACGGGTCGTTGAGCACCGGCGCGCCCGTGGCGGTGAAGCCCACCAGCACCATCAGGTGCCCGGCGGTGTCGTAGTCCAACCCGGGCACCTCGCCCGACTTGAACGCGGCGGAGACGATCAGCGGGATGCCGGTGGCCACGAACGCCTCCGCCTCGGCCAGCGACCGCAGCCGGGTGACGAAGGCGTCCACCCCGTGCAGGCCCGCGTACGCGGTGTTGAACGGCCAGTTGCCGGCCCCGGCGAAGGCGTGGTCATAGCAGTGTCGCGCGGCGTGCACCACCACCGGGCGAGGGCCGGCCGGAGCCACCCAGGCGTACCGGGTCGGGGCCGGGGCGGCGTCCCAGAAGGCCAGCACCATCGAGGTGCAGGTGGGGCTGCACCAGGCGTCCCCGCCGCCACCCCACTGCGGGTGGGTGCCGGCGTGCAGCCGCTGCGAGTAGCGCGGCACGTCCAGCACCGTGCCCCAGGCGGCCGGCGCCGTCGCGGCGGACCCACCCACAGGGGTGGGAACCGGGGCGCGGGACCCGGACCCGGTGACCGGGGCGGGCCCGGCCGCCACCGGCGGGGAGCCCGCTGCGGTGGGCCGGGACGCCCCGGCCGCTGCCGTCGGGCGCGGGCCCGCGGCGACCGCCCCGACCGCGCGCAGCACCGGGGTCGCGTCGGCGTCCTCGGGCCGGAGCAGGGTCACCCGGATCTGCCAGCCGGTGACGGTCGCGCCCGTCACCACCAGCGTGTCCGTGTCCACCCGGGCGTCGGCGTCGCGCTGCCCGGGCACGGACGTCCGGCGGATCGCGTGGTCGTCGGCCGCCCAGTCGGCGAGGACGTACCACCCGGTGGCCGGCGCGTCGTCGTGCCAGCCCCGCAGCTCCACCCGCAGCCAGCAGTCGCCGGGGGTGTCCCCGGTCCACGAGGGCACCACGTCGCGCACGGCGAAGCCGACCGGCACGGGCGGGGACGTCCAGCTGCCGGCCGCGTACCGGCGGGTGCGGCCGTCGGCGTCGGTGTGGTCGAGCCCGTCGGCCGGGTCGGCCAGTTCGAGGCCCCGTCCACCCGCGCGCAGCCCGGACAGGCTGCCCAGCCCGGCGTCGCCGGGAAGGCGGAAGCCCCGGTAGGTGACGTCCCGTCGGATCGTCGTCGCCGCGTCGGTCATGCGTCTTCCCGTCCGTCGTGAAGGTTGCCGCCAGCAGCATTGCGTACGACGAAGGTTTTCTGCAACGGGGCCGGGCCGGGACGGCGGGTGCGGGGCGGTTTGGCTGCCGGCACTAGGTTGTGGGTGGTCAGGGGCGCGAGGAGGCCGGGATGCGGGTACTGGTGGTCGAGGACGAGCGCAACCTCGCCGACGCGATCGCGCGGGGGCTGCGCAAGCGGGGGATGGCGGTGGACGTCGCCTACGACGGCGACAGCGGCCACGAGATGGCGTTCGTCACGCGGTACGACGTGGTGGTGCTCGACCGGGACCTGCCCGGCATGCACGGTGACCAGATCTGCGCCGAGCTGGCCGCCTCCGGCACGCTCACCCGGGTGCTGATGCTGACCGCCAGCGGCACCGTCGCCGACCGGGTGGAGGGGCTGCAGCTCGGCGCGGACGACTACCTGCCGAAGCCGTTCGCCTTCGACGAGCTGGTCGCCCGGGTGCAGGCGCTCGGCCGGCGGGCCACCCCGGCCGCGCCGCCGGTGCTCGAACTCGCCGATCTGGTCCTCGACCCGGCCCGCCGGGTGGCCACCCGTGGCGGCCAGCCGGTCGACCTGACCAACAAGGAGTTCGGCGTGCTCTGCGAGCTGCTCAAGGCGCGCGGCGCGGTGGTCTCCAGCGAGGAGCTGCTGGAACGGGTCTGGGACGCCAACACCGATCCGTTCACCACGATCGTCCGGGTCACCGTGATGACGCTGCGCAAGAAGCTCGGCGACCCGCCGCTGATCGAGACGGTGGTCGGTGCGGGCTACCGCACGGCGGGGGCGGGGGCCCTGTGAGCGCGAGGAGTGAGCCGGTTTTGCGAGCCCCGCAGTCGCGAACGAAGGTGGCCCTGTGAGCGCGAGGAGTGAGCCGGTTTTGCGAGCCTCGCAGTCGCGAACGAAGGTGGCCCTGTGAGCGCGAGGAGTGAGCCGGGTTTGCGAGCCCCGCAGTCGCGGACGAAGGCTGGTGGCGCGACCCGGCGGGCCCGGCTGCGGCCGACGCTGCGGCTGCGGCTGACCCTGCTCAACGGGGTGCTGCTGGTCGGCGCGGGCGCGATCCTGGTGCTGCTGGCCTGGCTGCTGGTCCGCGACGCGCTGCGCCCGACCGACGAGCTGCTGCCCGGCACCGTGGTGGTGCTGGCGGACGGCCGGTCGCTTGACGCCGCGCAGTGGCAGCGTCAACTGGTCGACGCGGCCAGCGCGGAGCTGCTGGTCAAGGGCCTGGTGGCGCTGCTGGCGATCAGCGTCGTCGGGGTGGCCGGCGCGTACGCGGTCGCCGGCCGGGCGCTGCGCCCGCTGCACCAGGTCACCGCCACCGCCCGCCGGTTGGGCGAGACCACCCTGGACCAGCGGATCGGCTACTCGGGCGCCGACGACGAGGTGGCCGAGCTGGCGGAGACCTTCGACGAGATGCTGGACCGCATCGCCGCCGCCTTCGAGGCCCAGAAGCGCTTCGTGGCCAACGCCTCGCACGAGCTGCGGACCCCCCTCGCGGTGATGCGTACCGAGATCGACGTGACGCTGAGCGACGACGAGGCGGACGCCGCCGAGTACCGCCGGATGGCCACCGTGGTCCGGGACGCCTCCGAGCGGGCCAACGGGCTGGTCGACGCCCTGCTGGTGCTCGCCCGCAGCGAGGCCCAGGCGGGCCGCCGGCTGGGCCGCCGCACCGAGTGCGACCTCGCCGCCGGCACCGCCAACGCCCTGTCCGCGGTACGCCGGGAGGTCGAGCGGATCAAGCTGCGGGTGCAGACCTCGCTGGAGTCCGCGCCGGTCGTCGGCGACCCCGGGCTGCTGGACCGGCTGGCCGGCAACCTGATCGAGAACGCGATCCGCTACAACCACCTGCACGGCCGGGTCTGGGTGCGTACCGGGTCGGACGGGTGCCGGTCGTGGCTGGTGGTGGGCAACACCGGTTTCGAGGTGGACCAGGCCGACGTGCCCGGCCTGTTCGAGCCGTTCCGGCGCGGCGGCCGGGAGCGTACCGGCGCGCGCGGCTCGGGCCTCGGGCTCTCGATCGTCCGGGCGGTCTGCGACGCGCACGGCGGCACCGTGAAGGTGGTCGCCCAGACCGGTGGCGGGCTGGAGGTCACGGTGACCCTGCCGGCGGCGGAGGCGGCCCCGGCGGTCACCGCCCAGGAGCCGGCCGCCCGGCGGTGACGGGCCACCCCGGGGTTGCGGGGAGTACGGGCCCGATGGAAGGATCACGGCGTCAGCTCGAGAACCGGAGGGGGGTGCGTCGATGTTCACCGTCATGATCTCCGCGCCCCGTCTCGCCGGCTGACCCTCACGCACGCGGGGCGCCTCATCCCCAGCGGAGGAACTCCGTGTATCCACGGATCCACAACAGCAGTTTCGACTGTCACGACACCTACGCCCTCTCCGGCTCCTGGCCGGCCGTGCCCGGGTACGCCCGGCACGCCGACGCCGCCCCCGGCGGTCCGGAGGCGGCGCTGCCAGCGCCGGACGGCACCACCCCGCACGTCTTCTTCCCACAGGTCCCCGGGGCCGGGTCGGTGAAGAACCGGGCGCGCGTCCGTCTCGAACCGGCCGGCCGGACCCGGGCGCGGGAGGCCGAGCGGGCGCTCGGCGTCAGCGCGACGGAGCGGGCGGGTACGACCATCGAGGAGGAACACCCGTGAGCGCACGGATCCACAACGTCTGCATCGACTGCCGCGACACGTACGCGCTGTCCGGCTTCTGGGCGCAGGTCTTCGACTGCCCCCGCCAGCCGGACGACTTCCCCGGCGACCCGGAGGCCATGCTGCTGCCCCCGGGAGGACCGGAGGTGCTCTTCGTCGCGGTGCCGGACGGCAAGGAGGTGAAGAACCGCCTCCACCTCGACCTGGAGCCCACGGACCGGACCCGGGACGAGGAGGTCGCGCGCCTGGTGGGCATCGGTGCCACCCAGGTCGCCGACCAGCGCCGCCCCGACGGTTCGGGCTGGGTGGTGCTCGCCGACCCGGAGGGCAACGAGTTCTGCGTGCTGCGCAGCGCCGCCGAGCGGGCCGCCACGGCGGGCTGACGCGAAAGGGGCCCGTCCACCGTCGTGGGCGGGCCCCCGCGCTGCCGTACGGGTCAGGACTTCTGCTCGACCTGTCCCCGGATGGTGGCGAACTCGGCGTGGGCCTGCTGGCCCGTCTTGAAGTAGATGATGACCATGCCGACGCTGCCCTTGTCGCTCCACACGCAGACGCCGAGCGGCACGTCCTGCGCCTTGGCGTCGCCGCACCTGGCCTCGCCGCCGAGCGGTCCCGGATCCACGGTCTTCATCTCGCCCAGCCGTACGTCGCTGGTGCGCGCGCCCCTGATGGTGTCCTCGAGCGTCTTGACCGGGTCCGGGTTCAAGCCGGACGCGGCGGCGATCATCACGAGGTCCTTGCCGGTGAGGGTGCCGTAGAACTCGCCGACGGTGCTGCTGGCGCCGGGGATCGTCTTGTTGAGTTCCGCCTCGAGCTCCCGGGCGCCGGCCTGGAGGGTCGGGTCCGTCGCCCTGGGCCGCCCGGCGAGGGTGGCCGGCGCGACGACCCGGGTCCGGGTGGCGTCGACGGTCTCCTTGACGTCGTCCTTGACGGCGAAGGCGACGATCGCCGCGCCGCCCAGGCAGAGCACCAGCACCACGGCGAGCGAGATCAGCACGATCTTGCCGGCGTTCGACTTCCGCGGCGCCGGCGGGCCGCCGTACGCCCCCGCCCCACCCCCGTACGGCGGCGGCCCGTACCCGCCGGGCTGCGAGGGCGGTGGGCCGTACCCGCCGGCCTGCGGTCCGTATCCGCCGGCCTGGGGCGGTGGTCCGTACCCGCCGGGTTGTGCCGGTGGCGGTCCGTACCCGCCAACCTGCGACGGTGGCGGTCCGTATCCGCCGGGCTGTGGCGGCGGGTAGGAGCCGTACGGGCCGCCCCCGCCGTCCGGCGGCGGGTAGGAGTTGGCGGGTGGGTAGGACATCGGTCAGCTCCGGGTCTGCGCGAGGAAGATGGTGATTCGTGCGGCCCCGGCCACGCCCGACGCCCCGCGTCGGTCGTGGGCGGCGGCGCGCACCGGGCGGGTGCCGGTCAGTACTTCTGCTCGATCTGGCTGCGGAAGGCGACGAACTCCGCCGCCGTGGCTGCCGACGAGGAGAAGAACATCACGATGAGCCCGACGCTGCCGTGGTCGGCCCACGCGCAGACGCCCAGCGGCACGCCGGCGGACTCGCCGTCGCCGCACTTGGCCAGGCCGCCGAGCGGCCCGGGGGCGATGGTGGTCAACCGCTTGACGGCCAGGTCCTTCGAGATGCCCTTGACCGCGTCGTCGAGCTCCCGTTCCGGGTTGAGCACGAAGGTGCTGGCGGCGATCACCATGACCATGTTTCGCTCGTCGGCGCTGCCGTAGAAGGCACCCGCGACGCCGGTCTCGCCGCGTACCGAGGTCCGCAGCTCGCGGACCATGTCGTCGGCGGCCTTCCGCAGGGTCGGCTCGGTGCTCTTCGGGCGGCCCCCGAGGGTCTCCGGCGTGACGACCCTGATCTGCGGGGCTTCGCTGGACTCCGGCGACGGGGTGGCTTCGGACGAGGTGTCGGCGCTCGGCGTGGCGCTCGGCGCCGCCGCGGTCGGGGACGCGGTCGGCGTGGGCCTGGGGTCGGTGCCCTGGTCGCCCTCGTAGGCGAGGTAGGCGACGCCGCCACCGCCGAGGCAGAGCACCAGCAGCCCGACGATGCCGAGGGTCAGCACCAGCTGGTGGGGCCTCGCCGGCCGGCCCGCGCCGGGCGGGGGCGGCGGGTAGCCGGCGTACGGGCTGGCCGGGAACCCGCCCTGTGGCGTCGCGGGATAGCCACCGTACGGCTGGGTGGGGTGCGGCTGGCCCGACGTGGGCCCCGGGTACGGCTGGGCGGACGTGGGCCCGGGGTGCGGCTGGCCCGAGGTGGGCCCCGGGTACGGCTGGGCGGACGTGGGTCCCGGGTACGGCTGGGCGGACGTGGGTCCCGGGTACGGCTGGGCGGACGTGGGTCCCGGGTACGGCTGGGCGGAGGTGGGGCCGGGGTGCGGCTGGGCCTGCGGGGGGTGGGGGTGCGGCGTGGCGGGCCAGCCGCCACCCGCCGGCGGCTGCCCGCCCGGCGGGGAGGCCCAACCATCGGCGGGCGGTGCCGGGTAGCCGTCCGGTCGCGGCGGATGGAAGTCGTAGTGGGTGTCGTGCTCCGGCTGCCCGGACCAGGGATCGACCGGCGGTGAGGACATGATCAGCTCCAGGCGAGGGTGCGAACGGGTGATCGTAGCCAGCCACGGCACGCTACCGCTGTCCCGACCCCGACCGTATCGGCCGCAACGACGAACGCGGTGGCCACCTCCATCCAAGCTGGACGGGGCAACCACCGCGAACGCGGGGGGCGTTGGTGTAGGGAAGGGCCCCTTCCTGACGCATTGCGTCAGGAAGGGGCCCTTCCCTACACCTTTCAGGCGGGCAGGCTGGCCGCACCGGGGGGCAGGAACCGCTGGCCGGTGACCCGCTCCGAGGTGCCGGTCCGGTCCAGGTACGGCGTGATGCCGCCCAGGTGGAACGGCCAACCCGCGCCGAGGATCATGCACAGGTCGATGTCCTGCGCCTCGGCGACGACGCCCTCGTCGAGCATGAGCCGGATCTCCTGCGCCAGCGCGTCGAGCGCGTTCTGGCGCACCTGCTCGGCGGTGAGCGGCTGGTCGCCCACCACGAGCAGCTTGGCCACCTCGTCGTTGATCTGGTCGTCGACGACGATCGGCTGACCGGAGTCGGCGATCCGCTTGAGGTTCTCGCTGACGCCGAAGCGGTCCGGGAACGCGGCGTGCAGGGTGCCGCCCACGTGGTAGGCGACGGCCGGCCCGACGAGCTGGAGCAGGGCGAGCGGGCGCATCGGCAGGCCCAGGGGGTCCAGCGCGCTGTTGGCCACGTCCAGCGGGGTGCCCGCGTCCACGGCGGCGAAGACGGTGCCGAGGAAGCGGGTGAGCAGCCGGTTGACCACGAACGCCGGGGCGTCGGAGACCAGCACGGAGGACTTCTTCAGCTGCTTGCCGACCGCGAACGCGGTGGCGAGCGTGGCGTCGTCGGTGCGCTCGCCCCGGACGATCTCCAGCAGCGGCAGCACCGCGACCGGGTTGAAGAAGTGGAAGCCGACGACCCGCTCGGGGTGCTCCAGCTCCTCGGCCATCGCGGTGATCGACAGGCTGGAGGTGTTGGTGGCCAGCACCGCCTCCGGCTTGACAAGCTTCTCCAGCTCGGCCCAGACCTGCTTCTTGACGGCGAGGTCCTCGAAGACCGCCTCGATGACGAAGTCGGCATCGGCGAAGACGCCCTTGTCGACAGAGCCACTGACCAGGCCGTACAGCTTGGCGGCCGTGCCCTTGTCCATCCGGCCCTTGCTGACGGCCTTCTCGATCTGGGTGTGCACGTAGCCGACGCCCTTGTCCACCCGGGCCTGGTCCAGGTCGGTCATGACGACCGGCACCTGGAGGCGGCGGGCGAAGAGCAGGGCGAGCTGGCTGGCCATCAGGCCGGCGCCGACGATGCCCACCTTGGTGACCGGGCGGGCCAGCCCCTTGTCCGGCGCGCCGGCCGGCCGCTTGGCCCGCCGCTGCGCCAGGTCGAACGCGTAGAGGCCGCTGCGCAGCTCCTCGGAGAAGACCAGGTCCGCGAGGGCCTCGTCCTCGGCGGCGGTGCCGGTGGCGAAGTCGGCGTCCTTCGCCGTCTCCAGCAGGTCCAGCGCCTTGTACGCGGCCGGGACCGCGCCGTGCAGCCGCGCATCGAGGGTCTGCCGGGCGAAGTAGAGCACGCCCGCCCACATGTCCTTGTCGACCTCGGGCCGGGTCACGGTGACCTCGCCCCGGACGACGCCGGCGGCCCACTCCAGGGACCGCTCCAGGAAGTCCGCCGGCTCCAGCAGCACGTCCGCGATGCCCATCTCGGCGGCCTGCTTCGGCTTGAGCATCTTGTTCTGCATGAGCGGGTTCTGGATGATCACCTGGGTCGCGGCCGGGATGCCGATCAGGTTCGGCAGCAGCTGCGTGCCGCCCCAACCGGGGACCAGGCCGAGGAAGACCTCGGGCAGCGCCAGCGCCGCCACACCGCCGGAGAGCGTCCGGTAGTGGCAGTGCAGGGCCAGCTCCAGGCCGCCGCCCATCGCCGCGCCGTTGACGAAGGCGAAGGTCGGGACCTCGCTGTCCTTGAGCCGGGCGAAGACCCGGTGGCCGAGCCGCCCGATCTCCAGCGCCTGCTCGCGGTCGGCGAGCTGCGGGAGGCTGGTGATGTCCGCGCCCACGCAGAAGACGTACGGCTTGCCGGTGACCGCGACGAACGCCGGGTTCGCGGCCAGGGCGGCGGTGATCGCCTCGTCCAGGCTGGTCAGGCCGCCAGGGCCGAAGCTGTTGGGCTTGGTGTGGTCGAAGCCGTTGTCCAGGGTGATCAGGGCGGCCGGCCGGTCCAGCCCCGGTACGTTCACCTGGCGCAGCAGCGCCCGGGTGACGACCTCGTTCGGTGCGGCGAGCGCGCTCACTTGTCTCCACCCTCCCAGTGCGGGTTCTCCCAGATGACCGTGCCGCCCATGCCGATGCCGATGCACATGGCGGTGACGCCGTAGCGGACCTCGGGGTGCTCGGCGAACTGCCGGGCGAGCTGGGTCATCAGCCGCACGCCCGAGGAGGCGAGCGGGTGGCCGATGGCGATCGCGCCGCCCCACGGGTTGACCCGCGGGTCGTCGTCGGCGATGCCGAAGTGGTCGAGGAAGGCGAGCACCTGCACGGCGAACGCCTCGTTCAGCTCGAACAGGCCGATGTCGTCGATGGTCAGGCCGGCGAGGCGCAGCGCCTTCTCCGTCGACGGGATCGGGCCGACGCCCATCACCTCGGGCTCGACGCCGACGAAGCCGAACGACACCAGCCGCATGGCGACCGGCAGGCCCAGCTCGCGGGCGACGTCCTCGGAGGCGAGCAGGCTGGCCGTGGCACCGTCGTTCAGGCCGGCCGCGTTGCCCGCCGTGACCTTGCCGTGCGGGCGGAACGGGGTCTTCAGGGTGGCGAGCTTCTCCAGCGAGGTGTCGCGGGGGGCCTCGTCGACCGTGGCCATGCCCCAGGCGTTCTCCTCGTCGCGGACCGCCACGGACACCAGGTCGTCCTGGAGCTTGCCGTTGGCGTACGCCTTGGCGGTCTTCTGCTGCGAGGCGAGCGCGAACGCGTCGGTGCGCGCCTTGGTGATGTGCGGGACCCGGTCGTGCAGGTTCTCCGCGGTCGCGCCCATGACCAGCGCGGACGGGTCGACCAGCTTCTCGGCGACGATCCGCGGGTTGGGGTCGACGCCCTCGCCCATCGGGTGGCGGCCCATGTGCTCGACGCCGCCGGCGATGGCGACGTCGTACGCGCCCATGGCGATGCCGCTGGCGACGGTGGTCACCGCGGTCATGGCGCCGGCGCACATCCGGTCGATCGCGAAGCCGGGGACGGTCTTGGGCAGGCCCGCCAGCAGGGCGGCGGTCCGGCCGATGGTGAGGCCCTGGTCGCCGATCTGGGTGGTGGCGGCGATCGCGACCTCCTCGACCCGCTCCGGCGGCAGCTGCGGGTTACGGCGCAGCAGCTCGCGGATGCAGCGGATCACCAGGTCGTCGGCGCGGGTGTTGGCGTACATGCCACCCGCCTTGCCGAACGGGGTACGGACGCCGTCGACGAAGACGACATCCCGGACTTCACGGGGCACTTGAGCCTCCTCTTCGACCTGATCCGGCCTGCGTGCCGGCAGGCGGCACTACGGACCGGACGAAGGTCGCCGGCACGGGCGTGTTCCTCCGGATGCTACTCGCCAGTAACCAACACTGGCACCCGCCCCCGTGTGGCCCACCCCACACCGCCGGGTCAAGGGGCGGGGGGTGGATCGGTGAGGGCCTCCGTGAGGGCGGGAAGGATCAGGGTGATCTGCCACTCGCGGGCGTTGAAGCCCCGGAGGGTCTCCGCGACGGCCGCCTCCGTGACCTCCTCCGGAGGCACCCACGCCAGCCGGCGGATCGAGTCGGGGGCGATCAGGTTCTCCGGCGGCAGCTGGTACGCGCCGGCGATCCGGACCACCACCTCCCGGCAGCGGGCCAGCCGGGCCGCCGCCACCGGATCCCGTTCCGCCCAGCGGTGCGGCGGCGGGGGACCCTCGACCGTCGGGGCGACCGGCAGCGCGTCCTCGGGCAGCTGCCGCGCGTCGTCGAGCGCGGCGAGCCAGGTGCGGGCCAGCCGCCGCACCGAGCGGCCACCGAAGCCGGGCAGGGTCAGCAGGGTCTTCTCGTCCCTCGGATCCAGCTCCGCCGCCGCGACGATGGCCGAGTCCGGCAGCACCCGCCCCGGAGCGGCGTCGCGCCGCGCGGCGATCTGGTCCCGCGCGTACCAGAGGGAACGGACCCGGGCCTGGGCCCGCGCCCCGCGCACCCGGTGGATGCCGGACGTGCGGCGCCACGGCTCGGCCCGCACCCTCGGCGGCCGGGCGCCGGTGCGCACCAGCGCGGCGAACTCCTCCGCTGCCCACGCGGACTTGCCCTGCCGGGCCAGCTCCTCGTCGAGCGCGTCGCGCAGGTCGACAAGCATCTCCACGTCGAGCGCGGCGTAGGTCAGCCAGGACTCCGGCAGCGGGCGGCTCGACCAGTCGGCCGCCGAATGGTGCTTCTCCAGGCTGTAGCCGAGCAGCTGCTCGGTCAGCGCGGCCAGGCCGACCCGCTCGAATCCGGCCAGCCGGGCGGCCAGTTCGGTGTCGAACAGCCGGCGGGGCCGCAGCCCCAGCTCGGCCAGGCAGGGCAGGTCCTGGCTGGCGGCGTGCAGCACCCACTCCGCCTCGCCGATCACCGTGTCGAGGGCGCTCAGGT
This sequence comes from Micromonospora sp. USAFONa4, assembly GCF_057197825.1. Taxonomy (NCBI): domain Bacteria; kingdom Bacillati; phylum Actinomycetota; class Actinomycetes; order Micromonosporales; family Micromonosporaceae; genus Micromonospora; species Micromonospora sp. USAFONa4. Next base: position 5,216,718 of record NZ_CM170072.1, read on the forward strand.
CGGGCAGCGGCAGCGGGTCGATCAGCGCCGTGCCGGAACCGGCCCTGCGCAGCTGCACCAGGTAGGCCCGCTGGCTGTAGCGGTAGCCGGAGGCGCGTTCGGCGTCGAGGGCGACGGGGCCGGTGCCTGCGGCGAAGCGGGCCACGACGTCGTCCAGCTCGCCGGGCGTGGCCGCCGGCTGGGGTGTGCCCTCGCGCGGGGCGGTCAGCGGAACGGGCCCGTCGGTGGTCGCTTCGGTCCCCGCGGCCTCCGGCTCCGGTCGGGCCGACGGCGGGTGGTGCGCATCGTTTCCCGTACGGCTTTCGGCGGGCCGACGGCGCAGGGGTGGTTCGTCGGTCACCTGACAACCCTAGTGCGCGACACGACGCGGTGGGTGAAGCCGGTCCGGTGTGTGTCGCCGGGCGACCGCCGGATGTCCTTCCGGGGCCGGACATAGGGGAAGACAAAGCCCGTTGACGCAGGTACGGTCCATCGGGCCGTTGCGCGGGTACGGCATCATCAGGGTCCCGCGTGCGGAGCGGGGCGTCTACGGGGAGGGCAAGGCGATCATGACTGGCTACGGGTCGGCGGACAAGGGCCCGGCGGGACCGGGTGACGGCGGGTTCCCGCCGGGGACGGCCCGCCCCGGGCCGCTGCCACCCCGGATCGAGCCGGTCGGCTCCGCGTACCTGCCGCCGGGCGCCCCCGGGCAGCCCCCGGCCCCCCGCCCCGCCTGGTCGCCGCCGGCGCAGCCGGGCCAGTGGGGCGCGGCCCCCGCCAACGCGCCCGCCCCCGCCGCCGCGCCCGCCGCCAGCGGCTGGGGACACGGCGGCGCGCCGTCCACCGCCCCGGGCCCGTCGACGCCGCCCGGGACCACCCCGGGGCCCGGCTGGCCCCCCGCGTCCGGGGCCACGCCGCCGGGTGCCCCCAACCAGCCGCCCGCCCACGGCCACCCCCAGGGCCCCGGGCCGGGCCAGCCGTACCCCGCCGCGCCGGCGCCGGCGACGAAGGGGCGCGGGCTCACCGTCACCGCGCTCGTGCTCGCCGGCCTGCTGGCCGTGGTGACGGGCGTGCAGGCGTACCAGATCAACCGGCTCTCGAACCGGCTGGGCGACACCGACAGCAGGATGGCGGCGGCGCAGGCGGCCGACGGCACCCGGCTCGACGGCCTGGAGTCCCGGGCGGGGGCGCTGGAGAAGCAGGCCGGCGCCGCGTTCAACCCGGAGGCCGTGGCCAGCGCCGTGCTGCCCAGCGTGTTCCGGGTCCGGGCCGGCAACTCCACCGGCACCGCGTTCGCGATCGGCAAGCCGGCCGCGGGCGGGGGCACCAACCTGTTCACCAACTACCACGTGGTGGACGCGCTCTGGCAGACCGGCGAGCGGGAGGTCTTCCTGGAGCGCACCGACCAGCGCTTCCCGGCGACCATCGTGCGCGTCGACGAGGCCAACGACGTCGCCCACCTGCGGACCAACGGCAAGTTCACCGGCCTGGTCGCGGCGCCGGCCGCGGTGAAGTCCGGCCAGCAGATCGTGGTCGTCGGCGCGCCGCTCGGCCTGGAGGACAGCGTCACCACCGGCGTGGTGAGCGCCTTCCGCGAGGCCGGCGGCGGCGAGGGCCCGGTCATCCAGTTCGACGCCCCGATCAACCCCGGCAACTCGGGCGGCCCGGTCATCAACGGCAGCAAGCAGGTCGTCGGCATCGCCACCGCCAAGGCCCGCAACGCCGAGGGGATCGGTCTCGCCGTACCGATCAAGGTCGCCTGCGACGGTTTCAAGATCTGCTGACCCCGTCAGCGCCCAACCCACCCCTCGGCCCGGCGGCTCACGCGCCCGGACCAGCACCCGTGGAGGAAGAACGACATGTCCCAGCCACCGACCGGGCCGGAGGGCTACCCGCCGTACCCGCCCGCGCCCGGTCAGCCGCCGTCGGGCGGTGCCCCGCACGGCACCACCTACGGCAGCGCGCGCCCGTACACGCCCGACCAGCAGGACGCCGGCCAGCAGTACGCCCCGGCGCCGCAGCAGTACAACCCGGCCCCGTCCGCCGGCTACCCCCAGTCGGCTCCGCCGGCCGGGCCCTCCGGCTACCCCCAGTCGGCTCCGCCGGCGTCGCCCGGCTACGGCCCCGGCAGCGCGTCGCCCCACGCCGGTCAGGCCTCCGGCGGGCCGGCCTTCGGGCAGCCGATGTCGGTCCCCCCGGCCTCCGGCCCGGCCTTCGGGCAGCCGTTGTCCGCCCCGCCCGGCTCCGCCCCGCCCTTCGGCGCTCCCGCGCCCGGCGGCCCCCGCAAGAGCCACAAGGTGCTCGTCCTGGCGGTCGTGGCCGGGCTGCTCTTCGTCCTCGGCGGGGTGATGACCGGCCTGTTCGTGTCGACCACCAACGAGCTGGACCGGACCGAGAAGAAGATGGCCAGCGAGGTCAGCCAGCGCGACGGCACCATCACGGCGAACGGCAAGGAGATCGAGAAGCTCAAGACCGACCTCCAGGCGGTCCGGGACAAGCTCGGCGACACCGAGCAGGACCTCACCGGCACCCGCAACGACCGGGACGAGCAGGCCCGGCAGAAGAAGGTCATCGCCAACTGCCTCGACAAGCTCACCACCGCGCTCGCGGCGGCGGCGAACGGCAACAAGGCGGCCTACGACAGGGCCATCCAGGGCATGGACAAGGTCTGCAACGAGGCCGAGAAGTATCTGTGAGGTGACCCGTCGCGGGGTCAGGCCGCGCCGGCGGGGCGACGCTCCGGCAGCGCGGTCACCCCGGGCGGGGGAAGCCCGGCGGTCGAGGCCAGCAGCGCGCACCAGGCCAGCAGGTGCGGGGCGAGGTCGTCGTCGACAGGCGTCCAGGAGGCGCGGATCTCGATGTCGCCGGCGGCGGGCGGCCCGGCCAGGTCACCGAAGCGCGTCGACATGGTCTGGGTGATGGTGCCGCCGATCGCCCGGTGCTCCGCGTCCTGCGCCTCGAGCGCGTCGGTCAGCCACGTCCAGCCCACCCCCGGCAGCAGCGGGTCGGCGGCCAGGTCGACCTCCAGCTCCGCCGTCACGTAGGTGACCAGCCGCAGGGTGCCCTGCCACGCCTCGTGACCGGCCGGGTCGTGCAGCAGGATCAGCCGCCCGGAGGCCACCTCCTCGCCGTCGCGCAGGACGGTGGCGGAGAGCGCGAAGGCGTACGGGGCGAGGCGCTGTGGCGCGCCGACCTCCTCCAGCACGATCTCCGACCGGGGCGCCGCGGACCGCAGCCCGGTGACCGCGCGGGCGAAGGTCTCCGGGAGCGCGATCGGGGGGGCCATGCCGGCAGCCTATGCCGCCGGCCGCCCGCCCGCCCGAGAGGCGCGCCGGAGCCGTCCGACGCCGGGGCCGCCGCCACCGCCGGCCGGGCCCCGCCGCCACCGCCCGGAGCGGGCATGTCGTGGGTGCCCGCCGCCAGCGGGCTGACCGGGGTCACAAAAGGCGGCGCTGCCCGCTGCCGGTCGCGTCCCCCGTGGCACGATGGCCGCGATGAGCACCACGACGACGGGCGCCGACGCCCGAGACGAAGACCCCCGCCCCGGCGGACCGGCCGACTCGCCCTTCGTCCGGGCCTGCCGGCGCCAGCCCGGCCCGCACACCCCCGTCTGGTTCATGCGCCAGGCCGGCCGGTCGCTGCCGGAGTACCGCGCGATCAGGGCCAACGTGGCGATGCTGGAGTCCTGCCGCCGCCCCGACCTGGTCACCGAGATCACCCTCCAGCCGGTACGCCGGCACGGCGTGGACGCCGCGATCCTGTTCAGCGACATCGTGGTGCCGGTCGCCGCCGCCGGGGTGGACCTGGACATCGTGCCCGGCACCGGCCCGGTGGTCGCCGAGCCCGTGCGCACCCTGACCGACGTGGAGCGGATCCGGCCGATCACCCGCGACGACGTGTCGTACGTGGACGAGGCGGTCCGGATGCTCGTCGCCGAGCTGGGCGACACCCCGCTGATCGGCTTCGCCGGCGCGCCGTTCACCCTGGCCAGCTACCTGGTCGAGGGCGGCCCGTCGCGGACCCACGCGAAGACCAAGGCGATGATGTACGGCCAGCCGGAGCTGTGGCACGCCCTCTGCGGCCGGCTGGCCGAGGTGACGCTGGAGTTCCTGCGGGTGCAGGTGGCCGCCGGGGTGTCCGCGGTGCAGCTCTTCGACTCGTGGGCCGGCGCGCTGTCGGAGGCCGACTACCGCCGCTTCGTGCTGCCGCACTCGGCGGGCGTGCTGGCCGGGCTGGCCGACGCGGGCGTGCCCCGGATCCACTTCGGGGTGGGCACCGGCGAGCTGCTCGGCGCGATGGGTGAGGCCGGCGCCGACGTGGTGGGCGTCGACTGGCGTACGCCGCTGGACGCGGCGACCCGGCGGATCGGGCCGGAGCGGGCGGTGCAGGGCAACCTCGACCCGTGCGTGCTGTTCGCGCCCTGGCCGGTGGTCGAGGCCGAGGTGCGGCGGATCCTGGAGCAGGGCCGGGCCGCCCCCGGGCACGTGTTCAACCTGGGGCACGGGGTGCTGCCGGAGACCGACCCCGACGTGCTGACCCGGGTGGTCGCCCTGGTGCACGAGCTGTCCGCCGAGTCGGGCGACCGGGGCTGAGCGGCATGCGGGCGCCGTGGCGGGTGGCGGTGGTCGGCGGCGGGATCGCCGGGCTGGCCGCCGCGGTCAAGTTGCGCGACCGCGCTCCCGCCGGCACCGAGATCACGGTGTACGAGCAGTCCGGCGCGCTCGGCGGCAAGCTGCGCACCGGGGAGCTGGCCGGCTCACCTGTGGAGTTCGGCGCCGAGTCGTTCCTGATGCGCGACCCGGCCGGGGGCGAGTCCGCCGCCGTGGCCCTGGTCCGCCGGCTCGGCCTGGGGGAGCGGATCGTGCACCCCACCGTCGGGCAGGCCGCGCTCGTCGTCGACGGGGGGCTGCGCCCGATCCCGGGCGGCACGCTGGTCGGCGTACCCGGGGACCTGGAGCGGGTGGCCACGGTCGCGCGGCCGGCGGCGGACGCCGACGTCGACGCCGGCCGTCCGCTGCTCGGCGCGGACGAGGACGTCTCCGTCGGCGCGCTGGTCCGGGCCCGGTTCGGCGACGAGGTGGTCGACCGGCTGGTCGACCCGATGCTCGGCGGCGTCTACGCCGGCCGGGCCGACGGCCTCTCCCTGGCGACCACGATGCCGGCGCTGGCCCGGGCGGCCCGGGTGGAGCACACCCTGGTGGGCGCGGTGCGCGCCGCGCAGGCGGCGGCCCCCCGCGCGCCGGGCGCGCCGGTCTTCGGCACCCTGGCCGGCGGCCTCAGCACGCTGGTCGAGGCCGCCGCGGCGGCCAGCGGGGCGACGATCCGGCGGGGCGCGGCGGTACGCGAGCTGACCCCGGCCGGGGCCGGGTGGCGGCTGACCGTAGGCCCCACCCGCGAGGTGGAGTCGGTCGACGTCGACGCCGTGGTGCTGGCCGTGCCGGCCCGCCCGGCGGCTCGGCTGCTCGGCGGCCCGGCCCCGCAGGTGGCCGAGGGCGTCGGCGGGCTGGACTACGCCAGCGTCGCGCTGGTCACCCTGGCGCTGCCCGAGCCGGAGCTGCCCGAGCTGTCCGGCTTCCTGGTGCCGAGCACCGAGGGTCTGCTGATCAAGGCGTCGACCTTCTTCACCACCAAGTGGGGCCACCTGCGCCGCACCGACGGGCTGGCGCTCGTCCGCGCCTCCGTAGGCCGCTACGGCGAGGAGCGGCAGGTGCAGCGCACCGACGAGGACCTGGCCGCCACCGTGCACCGGGAGTTGTCGGCGGTGCTCGGCGTGCCGCTGCCCGCACCGGTCGCCGGCCACGTGCAGCGCTGGGGCGGGTCGCTGCCGCAGTACACCCCGGGGCACGCCGACCGGGTGGCCGCCGCGCGGGCGGCCCTGCGGGCGAGCCACCCGACCCTGGCTCTGGCCGGCGCCGGGTACGACGGGGTGGGCATTCCGATCTGCGTCCGCTCCGGCGAGACGGCGGCCGAGGAGATCATCACAGCACTGGGAGGACCGGGGACATGACCGAGCAGACCAACGCGGCCCGGCTGCGGGAGCTCAACGACAGCATCCGTTACACGATGTGGTCGGTGTACCGGGCCAGCAGCCCGCTGCCGTCGCTGCGCGACAACGTCACCGGCGAGGTCGAGGCGCTCTTCGCGGAGCTGGCCGGCAAGGACGTGGTCGTCCGCGGCACGTACGACGTCTCGGGGCTGCGCGCCGACGCCGACCTGATGATCTGGTGGCACTCCGCCTCCAGCGACGACCTCCAGGACGCGTACCTGCGGTTCCGCCGTACCACGCTGGGTCGGGCGCTCACGCCGGTCTGGTCGCAGATGGCCCTGCACCGGCCGGCGGAGTTCAACAAGAGCCACATCCCGGCGTTCCTGGCCGGCGAGGAGGCGCGCTCCTACGTCTGCGTCTACCCGTTCGTCCGCTCCTACGAGTGGTACCTGCTGCCGGACGCCGAGCGGCGCGAGCTGCTCGCCGAGCACGGCAAGATGGCCCGCGGCTACCCGGACGTACGGGCCAACACGGTCGCCTCGTTCGCGCTCGGCGACTACGAGTGGATGCTCGCGTTCGAGGCCGACGAGTTGCACCGGATCGTCGACCTGATGCGTGACCTGCGGGCCTCCGGCGCCCGCCGGCACGTCCGGGAGGAGATCCCGTTCTACACCGGTCGTCGCCGCTCGGTCGCCGACATCGTCAACGGCCTGGTCTGACGCCCGCCTGCCCGCCGCACCGCCGGGCCGGCCGGGGTCGCGCCCGGAGGGAGTGGGCTGCGACCCCGGCCGGGGTTCCGGTGCGGATCAGGCCACGGTCGTGCAGGTGGGTGTCGGCACGCTGTTGGTGCCGGACCACGAGCCGAGGAAGCCGAACGTGGTGCTCGCCCCGGGGGCCAGCGACCCGTTGTGCTCCGCGTTGCGGGCGACGACCCGCGTGCCGCTGGTGGTCACGGTCGCGTTCCACGCCGACGTGACCTGCTGGCCGTTGGCGTAGGTCCAGGTCACGGACCAGCCTCTGACGGCCCCACCACCGGCGGTCACCGTCACCTCGCCCTGGAACCCGCCGGTCCACTGCCCGGTCACCCGGTACGTCGCCGTGCAGGCCCCGGCCGGCGGCGGGGTCGTGGGCGGCGGCGTGGTGGGCGGGGGAGTGGTGGGCGGGGGAGTGGTGGGCGGGGGAGTGGTCGGCGGCGGCGTGGTGGGCGGCGGCGTCGTCGGCGGCGGGGTGGTCGGCCCGCCGGAGAAGTCGACGTCGCTGCACAGGTAGTACGACTGGTCGAGGTGGCTGGCCTGCCAGATGGTGTAGACGACGTGCCGCCCGGTCCGCCCCGGCGCGTTCGCCGGGATCTCGATGGACACGCCTGTGGGCTCCGGCTTCCACCCCGACGCCGGGGTGTTGCCGATCTGGCCGACCAGTTCCAGGTCGTCCCAGCCCAGCGGCTCGGTGAGCGCGTTGAAGCCCTGCCTGGTCACGTACACCCGGATGTAGTCCGCGCCGTGACTGGCCTGGTCGTAGAGGCGGACCCGGAAGTTGCTGGAGACCGGGGCGGTCTTCCAGGCGCCGACCGTGTCGAGGGCGTTGTAGCGACCGCCCTCGGTCCGGCCGCCGGAGCAGAGCTGGCCGTCGGGGATGGCGGCCTGGTGGTTGCCGGCGACGCCCTCGCGGAACAGGCCGTTCCAGTTCCACATGGCGTTCGGGTTGGCCTGCCAGGCCTGCCAGCACATCGGGTCCTCGGTGGCCATCCGGGGATTCTGGAAGTCGCTGCCCCAGCGCTGCCAGCAGCCGTAGTTGCGTGACGCCGGGTCCACCACGGAGCCGTGCGCCGACACGGGGTTGGCCAGGGCCGTGGTCAGCAGCAGCACGGCGGTCGCCGCGACGGCGAGCAGCCACGCCAGGCGGGAGGTGCGGAGTTGAGTGGACATGGGGAGCCCCCGGGAGGAGAGGTCGGACGACGACGCCCGGACGGCCCGGGAGTTGCCCCTCCCGTGCGCGCTGCGTGGCTTCCGCGACGGCTCTGCCCGGAGGCTGTCACACTTATCGGCTTCGGTCAATGCCTTCCCGGCGCATCGGGGTGTGCGGGATGCCGTCCTCGACGTACTCGGGGCCGGCGACGGCGAAGCCGTGGCGGGCGTAGAGGCCGACCAGGTGGGACTGGGCCTCCAGTACGCAGGGGCGGTCGCCGACCAGCTCCAGCGCCGCGGCCATCAGCCGGCCCGCGTGCCCGCCGCCGCGCGCCTCCGGCGCCACCACCACGCGCCCGATCCGCGCCACGCCGCCCGGGTCGGCGAGGATCCGCAGGTACGCCAGGGGCGCGCCGCCGTCGTCGAGCCAGAGGTGGCGGGTGCCCGGCTCGACGTCGCGCCCGTCGAGTTCCGGGTACGGGCACGCCTGCTCCACCACGAACACGTCGATCCGGAGCCGGAGCAGGTCGTGGAAGGTGCGGGCGTCGAGGTCGGCGAACGAGGCGGTCCTCGGCACGGGGGGCTGTGGCACTCCCCGATGGTAGGCCGGGCCCGTGGGTCAGCCGCCCCGCTGCCCCGCGTGCCGCCGGTGCGCCCGGCCGACCGGGCGGCCAGGGCGGCCAGGGCGGCGGCCGGCCGACCGCCGGCCTCAGGCGGGGCGGGCGCCGACCGCGTCGCGGATCTCGGCGCCCCGGGCGCCCTCCTCCTCGCGAGCGCAGTGCGCGCAGCAGAAGAACCGGCCGGACACCTCCACCCCGTGCCCGACGATCTTGACCTGGCAGTGCTCGCAGATCGGCGCCAGCTTGTGCGCGGCGCACTCGAAGCAGTCGAAGGTGTGCACGTCGCCGCTGACGGTCCGCACCTCGAACGCCATCCAGTAGTCGTTACCGCAGACCTCGCACGTCGCCACGACAGAACCCCCCGAAGACCGACACGTTTTTCCGAGCGTGCCGCGACCGGACGGAGCCGGGCGGGCGGATCGGCCCAGGTCACTCCGGGGTGGCGGCGTGTCGCCCCCGGCGTGTCGGGCGTTGTACCGGGTGACCGCGCGCGACCCCGGAGGAACACGACATGATCAAGCGGAACAAGCTCTTCGGCAACCAGGTGCGGGTGACCTTCAGCCTGCCCCGCGACACCCCGCCCGGCCCGGTCAGCGTGGTCGGCTCCTTCAACGGCTGGGAGCCGGGACGGCACGAACTCCTTCCGCGTCGGGACGGCACCCGGACGGTCACCGTACGACTCGGCCCGGGGGAGTACCGCTTCCGCTACCTCGCCACCGGTGGCGTCTGGCTGGACGACGAGTCCGCTGACCGGGTGGACGAGCGGGGCAGCCTGTTGCTGCTCTGACGGTCACCCTGCGTGTGCAGAAGGCGCGATGTTTCTATCGACAGGAGTCTTTACTGTTAACAAGCTTTAATTTATGTTGAGTGGCACCTCACCAGGCTTAAGTCCGAAGGAGCTGCCACCATGCGTCGAAGAATCACCATCCCGCTCGTGGCGACGGGTGCCGTCGTCTCCGCACTCGCCGTCGCGGCGCCCGCCCAGGCCCACGGCTACGTGTCCGGCCCGCCGAGCCGCCAGGCGCTCTGCGCCCAGGGGCGGGTCCCCGACTGCGGGCAGATCAAGTACGAGCCGCAGAGCGTCGAGGGCCCGAAGGGGCTGCGCAGCTGCCACGCGGGGATCGCCCAGTTCGCCGTCCTCAACGATGACAGCCGGGGCTGGCCCGCCACCTCGGTCGGCAGCTCCGTCACCTTCACCTGGACCAACACCGCCCGGCACGCCACCAGCAACTGGGAGTACTTCATCGGCGGCACCCGGGTGGCCGTCTTCAACGGCGGCGGGCAGCAGCCCGGCGCCACCGTCTCGCACACCGTCAACCTGGGCGGCTACCCGGGACGGCAGAAGGTCCTCGCCGTGTGGAACATCGCGGACACCGCCAACGCGTTCTACTCCTGCGTCGACCTCCAGGTCGGCGGGGGCGGCAACCCGTCGCCCACCCCGAGCCCGACCCCGCCGGCCCCGTCGCCCACCCCGACCCCCACCGCCGCCCCGACCACCCCGCCCGCGCCGGGCGGCAGCTGGACGGCGGGCCGGGCCTACCAGGCCGGCGACCAGGTCACCTACGGCGGGCTGACGTACCGCTGCCGGCAGGCGCACACCGCGATCCCCGGTTGGGAACCGCCGCACGTGCCGGCGCTCTGGACGCAGGTCTGACCGGACGGGTGCGGCCCGTCCCTCCGGCGCCCGCACCCGTCACCCCTTCCCAGATCGGAGTACGCCATGCGACGGCTGCCCACGGTCGCCCTGCTCGCCGTCCTGCTGACCGTCCCCGGCTGCGCCGCGCGGACCGCCCCGGCGTCGTCCGGCCCCGCGCCGCCGGGGCCGGCCGCGGCCAGCCGGCCCGAGATGAACGGCCTGGACGTGGTCTTCCTGGCCATGTTGGCGGCACACACCGAGCAGACACTGGAGATGGTGCGGCTCAGCCGCGACCGGGTGACCGACCGGAAGCTGCACACTCTCGTCGCCGCCATCGAGGTCACCGAGACCGACGAACTCGCCACGATGCGCGGCTGGCTGCGCGACGCCGGACCGGCCGCCGCCGAGGCCGCCCGCCGGCACGACCACGGACAGCACGGGATTGCCGCCGAGGACATCGCACGCCTGCGGGGCGCCCCGGACGGCGAGGTCGACCGTGTCCTGCTCGGCCTGCTCGGCCCGCACCAGGAGGCGGCGGCCGACCTGGCCCGGGCGCACCAGAAGGTCGGCGCCGACCCGCGCGTACGCGACTTCGCCGGCCGCGTCGAGCGGTCGCGTACGGCGCAGGTCTCGCTGATGGCCGGGCTGACCCCGGCCCGGGAGGCCTGAACCCCGGGTGCCGGGTCAGGCCTCGGCGCGCGGCTCCAGCCGGATGGAGACGGAGTTGACGCAGTGCCGGGTGTCCTTCGGGGTGAAACCCTCGCCCCGGAAGACGTGACCCAGGTGGCTGTCGCACCGGGCGCAGCGGATCTCGGTGCGGCTCATCCCCAGGCTGCGGTCCTCGATCTCCTTGACCGCGCCGGGGATGGCGTCGTCGAAGCTGGGCCACCCGCAGTGCGAGTCGAACTTCGTGTCGCTGGGGTAGAGCTGCGCGCCGCAGGCCCGGCAGTGGTAGGTCCCGGGCGTCTTCGTGTCGACGTACTCGCCGGTCCACGGGCGCTCGGTGCCGGCCTCCCGCAGCACCCGGAACTCCTCCGGGCTGAGCCGGACCCGCCACTCTTCCTCGGTACGGGGCAGTTCACTCTCGTCAAGACTCACCCGCCAACGGTACGTCGGACGTCGGAGGTGTGGCATATGGTCGCGCAATGGGTGGCACGAAGGCTGCGGCCGAACTGATCGAGGTGGCCGGGCACGACGTCCGGCTGACCAGCCCCGACCGGGTGATCTTCCCGCAGCGCGGCTTCACCAAGGCCGACGTCTTCCACTACTACCTCGCGGTGGGCGACGGCATCATGCGCGCCCTGCGCGAGCGTCCCACCACGTTGCAGCGCTTCCCGGAGGGCGTCGAGGGGGAGGCGTTCTTCCAGAAGCGGGTGCCCGCGCGGGGCGTGCCGCCCTGGGTGCGCACGACCACGATCAGCTTCCCGAGCGGTCGCAGCGCGGCCGAGCTCTGCCCCGCCGACCTGGCCCACGTGGCCTGGGCCGCCCAGATGGGCACCATCGTGTTCCACCCGTGGCCGGTGCGTGCCGCCGACGTCGACCGCCCCGACGAGTTGCGCATCGACTTCGACCCGCAGCCCGGCACCGACTTCGCCGACGCGGTCTCCGCCGCCGGGGAGCTGCGCGGGCTCCTCGACGAGCTGGGCGCCACCGGCTGGCCGAAGACCTCCGGCGGCCGTGGCGTGCACGTCTACCTGCGGATCGCGCCACGCTGGACGTTCACCGAGGTGCGCCGGGCCACCATCGCGCTGGCCCGCGAGCTGGAGCGGCGCCGGCCGGAGCTGGTGACCACCGCCTGGTGGAAGGAGCAGCGGGGCGAGCGCGTCTTCGTCGACTACAACCAGATGGCCCGCGACCGCACGATCGCCTGCGCATACTCGCTGCGGGCCAACGCCCGGGCCACCGTGTCCACCCCGGTTACCTGGGACGAGCTGCCCGACGTCGACCCCGACGACTTCGACCTGCGCACCGTCCCGGCCCGGCTGGCCGAGCGCGGCGATCCGCACGCCGGCATCGACGACACCGCGTGGGACATCAGCCCGCTGCTGGAGTGGGCCGACCGGGACGACACCGCCGGCCAGGGCGACATGCCCTACCCGCCGGACCACCCGAAGATGCCCGGCGAGCCGAAGCGCGTGCAGCCCTCCAAGGACCGCGACCGCCCCCGCTGACCGGCCCGCCCGACGCCGCCGTCCCGCCGGCGCCGGCGCGACGCGTGCCCGCCGTCACCGGCGGTCGCCGTACGCCTCCACCGCCTCCTTGGCCGAGCGCAGGTCCGCGCCGGTCGCCTTCCGGTACGCGGCGATCGCCTTGATCTTGTCGCCCCGGGCCAGGTGCTGTCCCACCTCCGGCGGCACGGGCGAGGCGTCCACCACGCCCAGGTGGTCCATCACCAGCCGGAGCCGGCGCTCGATCTCGGCGAGCCGGTACGCGGTCCGCGCCTGCTCGGTCCTGCCCGGCAACTGGGCGGCGAGCAGCGCGACGACGGCCACCATGAGGGCGGTGAGGGCGATCTCCATCCGGTGATCGAAGCACATCCCGCGCACCGCGCCGCCCTCGCCGGGTCGCCGGCCCCGCCCACCGGTCGGGCGCCTCCGGATAACGATCAAGTAACGGGCGCGAACCTTTCCCGGCACGTCACCGCTCTCCCTGGTCGTCGGCCCGACAGCGGGCCAGGGGAGGGCATCGGATGAAGCTGGTGTGGAGGCGGGCCCGCGAGGCGCGTGGGCTGCTGCTCGCCGCGGTGGTCGCGGCCCTGGTGGCGGTCGCGTTGGTCACCGGGCTTTCCGACTACAACCGGCGGGCCGTCGAGGCGGGCCAGCGTGCCCTGCTCAGCGGGGCGTCGTTCGAGGAGCGCAGCCTCCTGGTCAGCGGCACGGCCGGCCGGGACGCGGCCGAGTTCGCGGCCCGGGACCGGGCCGTCCGGGACGGGTTCGCCGCCGGCCTCGGCGGGGTGCCGGTCACCGTCGACGCCGCCCGCTACGGCGGTGGCCGCGAGCTGACCGGCGACCTCGGCCCCGTGGCCCGCGACGACGACCCCGTCTTCGCCACCCTGGCGGCTCTCGACGACCTGCCCCGCCACGCCGAGCTGACCGGCGGCGCCTGGCCCGCCCCGGGAGCCTCGCCGCTACAGGTCACCCTGCCGGAGAGGGTCGCCGGCGTGCTCGGGATGAGCGTCGGTGACCGGGTGCCGATGCTGGACCGCCGGTCCGACGAGGCCAGCACCGTGGTGCTCGTCGGGACCTGGCGGCCCCGCGACGCGGCCGACCCGTACTGGCGGCTGGCACCCGGGGTCGGGGCGGGCAGCGCTGCGGACGCCGGCACCTCGTACGGGCCGTTCGTGCTGGACCCGGCGGACTTCGTCGCCACGTACCCGGGCTCGGTGTCGGCGTCCTGGGTCGTCGAGCCGGACCTCGCGGCGGCGGCCGGCGCGGGGCGGCTGTCCGACGTGCGACAGGCGCTCACCGCGGCCCTCGCCGACGTGCCCGAGGCGGCCGGGCTGGGCTCCTCCGGCCAGACCGTCACGGCGATCGACCGGCTCCTCGACCGCGTCACCCGGGCCGACCTGGTGGGCCGTTCCTCGCTGGCCACCCCGCTGCTGCTGATCGTCGTCCTCGGCGGGTACGCGCTTGTGCTCGTCGCCGCCCTGCTGCACGAGGACCGGCGCGGCCAGACGGCCCTGCTCCGGGCCCGGGGCGCCGCGCGGCGGCAACTGGCCGGCCTGGCGGCCCGGGAGGCGGCCCTGGTCGTCCTGCCCGCCGGCGTGCTGGGGCCCCTGATCGCCGGCGAGGCGCTGCGGCACGTGGGCACCGGCGGCGCCACCCCGCTGACGCTCGCCGCCGGCAACACCACGCTGATCTGGGCCGCCGCGGCCGCCACCGCCGCCGGCTGCCTGGTCGCGATGGTCGTCCCGACGTTGCGGGGGGCCGGCACCTACGTCGCCGACATGGCGGCCCGGTCCCGCCCCACCCGCGCCGCGAGCGTCCAGCGGGCCAGCCTCGACCTGGTGCTGGTCGGCTTCGCGGTGCTGGCCTGGACCCAGCTGCGCCAGTACTCGTCGCCGGTCGCCGGGGCGGCCGGCCGGCTCGGGGTGGACCCGCTGCTGGTCGCGGCACCGACGCTGGGCGTGCTGGCCGGCGCGGTCGTGGCGTTGCGGCTGCTGCCGCCCGCGACCCGGTTCGCCGAGCGGTTCGTCGACCGCAGACCCTGGACCGCGACCATGTTCGGCATGTGGCAGGCGGGGCGGCGCCCGCACGCCGGCCCGGTGCTGCTGCTCGCCCTCGCCGTCGGCGGCAGCACCCTGGCGTGGTCGCTGGTGACCACGGGCGAGCTGTCGCAGGCCGACCAGGCCGACCACACCGTCGGCGCCGACCTGCGGGTCGTCGAGCGCACCGGCTCGGCTCCCGACGGCCGGGCCGGTCAGCTCGCCGCGCTGCCCGGCGTCCGCGAGGCGCTGCCGGCCTGGCGGGACGAGATCCGCCTCGGCCGCGCCGACCTGCCGACGACGGTGGTGAGCCTCGACGCCGCGGCCGCGGCCGGCGTGCTGCGACTCAACGAGAGGCTGACCGACGAGCCCGCGCCGGCACTGCTCGACCGGCTGACCCGGGCGCGCGGCGCGCCGAGCGGGCTGGAACTGCCCGCCGGCACCCGGTCGCTCACCGGCACGGTACGCACCCCCGTGCGCGACGCCGTCACGCCGCACCAGATCGGCCTCTGGGTGCTGCTGACCCGGGCGGACGGGCTGGCCTTCCGGCTTCCGGCGGGCAGCAGCGGCAGCGACGGCCGGCCGGCGCCGTTCACCGTCGCCGTCCCCGCCGGGGAGGGCGCCCTACGACTGTCCGGTTTCGAGGCCGACGGTGGGAGCGCGCGCGGGCGGGCGTACCGCCTGGAGGTGTCGGACCTGCGGCTGGTCGGCGCCGACGGCGCGGCCCGGCCGGCGTCGCTGGACGGCGGCTGGGTGGCCGTCGACGGCCAGGGCAAACCGGTCGGTGCGTCGGCCACGGCCGCCGGGCTGAAGGCCGACTGGGAGGTCGACTACCGCGAGGGTGGCCGGTTCGCGTTCCAGCCGCCGAGCCGCTTCGCCGTGGTGCCGGCCGGCGAGAACCGGCCGGTACCCGCACTGATGACCCCGGCCGTACGCGACGCGTTGAGCCTGCGCGTCGGCGACACGGTCGACCTCGTGCTCTCCGGCGCGACGCTGCCGGTCACGCTGGTCGGCGAGCTGGACGCGGTGCCGTCCGCGACCGGCGAGGGCGTGCTGCTGGACCTGCCGGCGGCGGCGGACTGGCTGATCCGGGACCGGGGCGGGGTCCGGCCGGTGCCGGAGTGGTGGCTGGGCACCGAGGGCGCCGGCCACGCCGAGGCGGCCCGCGCGGCGGCCGACCTCACCGGCACGACGCTGCTCGACCGGCGGGAGGTGGCCGAGCGGGCCGCCGGCGACCCGTACTGGCAGGGGGCCCGCACGGGACTGCTCGCCGCGGCGCTCGGCTCGGTGCTGCTGGCCCTGGTCGGCCTGATCGTCGACGTCTGGGCCACCGCCCGGCACCGGCTCGGGGAGTTCGCCGTGCTGCACACGCTCGGCGCGAGCCCCCGGCTGCTGGCCCGGGCGCTGCTGGCCGAGCAGACCTTCCTGGCCGGGATCGGCGTCGGCGTCGGCCTGCTGCTGGGCGCCGCGGTCGGCGCGACCATGGCCCCGCTGGTCATCCTCACGCCGTCCGCCGGCCGGCCGGTGCCGGAGGCCGCCTTCGTGCTGCCCTGGCTGCCCATCGGCCTGACCGCGCTCGGCCTGCTGCTGGCGGCACTCGCCTTCAGCGCGTTCATCGCCCTCGGCATCCGGCAGCGGGTGGCCGTGGCGCAGCTGCGGATCGGGGGAGACCGGTGACCGGGTGGAGCGTAGGGACGAGAAGGAGCGGAGACGGGGCGTGGTGAGCATCGGGGCGGTGGCCCGCCGGATTCGGGCGTACGGCGGGCAGTTCCTGCTCCTCGCGGCGTTGACGCTGGTCGCCACGCTGGTCATCAGCGGCGTGCCCAGGATCGTCAACGCGCACGCCGAGCAGGGCCTGCGGGCGCACCTGGGCACCGTGCCGGCGCAGCAGCGCGACGTGACGTACTCGACCGGTCCGCTCGTCCCGACGAACGAGGGCGGCTCCCCGGTGGGCACCCGCCAGGGCGACCTGGCGACGCTGGAGGCCGGGATGCCGCCGGTCGTACGCCGGATGGTCGAGCGGCGGTGGTTCACCGCGGAGACCAGGCCCAGCCGGGTGGTCGGTCCGGACCTGGCGGCGAAGAACCTCCTGGTCGACCTCGGCCTGCGGGCCGTGTCCGGGACGGCGGAGGCCGGCACGCTGGTCGACGGGCGCTGGCCGGCCGACGCGCCGGAGGGCGGGCCGGTGCAGGTGGCGCTGGCCGCCGACGTGGCCCGCCAGCTGAACCTGCGGGTCGGCAGCCGGCTCACCCTCGCCGCGCCGGGACCCGTCTCGCCCGCTGCCCCGCCCCGCGCCACGGTCGACGTGGTCGGTCTCTTCGCGCCCCGCGACGACACCGACGGGTTCTGGGACGGACTGCCGCCGTTGCTGCGGGTCGGCGAGCCGCCCGGCGACGGTGATCCCTTCATCGCCGTGGGGGTCGTCGACGCCGCCGCGTTGAACCGTCAGGCCGTCGCCGGCTGGCCGCTGGCGTTCAGTTGGCGCTACCGGATGGGCGCCGACGGGATCGACGCACGCGAGCTGGACCAGGTGATCGACGGACTCCAGCAGCTGACCCGGGAGGCGGAAGGCCGCAACGTCGTGCAGGGGCTGGACATCCCGCTGGGGGAGTTCGCGGCCGAGGTGGACAGCGCCCGGACGGTGCTCGGGATCATCGCCGCGGGCGTACTGGCCACCCTGGCCGGCCTCGTCGTGCTGGCCGCCGGGCTGCTGGTGCGCCGCCGCCGGTCGGAGTTCACCCTGTTGCGGGCCCGGGGCGGGGCGGCCACCACGAGCGCGGGCCGCAGCCTGACCGAGGCGCTGCTGGTGGTGCCGCCCGCCGGCGCGCTCGGCTGGCTGGTCGGTGGCCTCGCCCCGGGGGCGCCGGGTGGGACCCTGTGGTTCGCCGTCGCCGCGACCGTCCTGGTGGCCCTCGCGCTGCCGGTGGCCACCCTCGCCGCGTCCAGGGGCGGTGCCGGTCGGCGCGATCTGATCCGGTCGCGCCCCTCCGCGCGTCGCCTCACGGTGGAGGCGGGGCTGCTGGTCCTCGCGGGTCTCGCCGTCGTACTGCTGCGCCGCCGCGGCCTCACCCCCGGCGAGGTCGACCCGCTGCTGGTCTCCGTGCCGGTGCTGCTGGCCGTCGCCGCGGCGGTGGTCGCGATGCGGTTGTACCCGTGGCCGCTGCGGCTGGTCAGCCGGCTCGCGGCCCGGGCCCGGGGCAGCGTCGCCTTCCTGGGCACCGCCCGGGCCGGCCGGTCCGTCGTCGCCGTACCACTGGTGGTCGTCGTGCTGGCCATCGCCACCGCGGCGTTCTGCGCGGTGACGGCCGCCGGGATCGAGGCGAGCCGGGACCGGGCCGCCAGCCGGGTGGTCCCCGCCGACGCCCTGATCCTGGGGGACCGGATCGCCCCGGACACGGGCGCCGAGCTGGAGCGGCTGCCGGGGGTCCGCGCCGCGAGTCCGGTGCTGTACGAGACGGGCCAACGCCTGGCGAAGGACGCCGCCGGCACCGAGACCCGGCTCGGCGGGGTGACCGTACTCATGGTCGACGGGCCGGCCCTGGCCCGGATCGTCCGCGAGTCCGGCGTCGACGTGACCGTGCCGGCGGCCCTGCTCGCCCCCGCCGGGGGAGGCGGCCCGCTGCCCGCGGTGGTCTCCCCGGCGGTCGCCGCCGAGCTGGCCGACGCTGGCCTCGACGGCTCCGCCTTCGTCAACGCCCAGGGCCAGCGGTACGAGTTCCGGGTCGCCGGGCAGGCGGAGAGCTTCCCGCTGCTGCGCGCGGAGAGCAGCCGGTTCGTCGTCCTGCCCTGGCAGTCCCTGCCCCGGCGGGACTACGCCGCCGTGCCGACCGGCTTCCTGGTGGCCGGCGACGACCTGGACGGCGAGGCGCTGCGCCGGGCCGGCGACGCGGGGCAGTCCCGCTTCCAGACCGGCGGGGCCGTCACCGGCCGGGAGCGCCCGCGCGGCGTGGAGTTGCTGACCTTCGCGGACACCCGCCGGCAGGTGGGTGAGGGCGGCGCCAACGGGGTGCTCGCCTTCGGCTTCACGGCCGGCGCCGCCGGTGGGACGGCACTCGGCCTGCTCGCGATCGCCTTCACGGTGCTCGCCGGTGCCCGCGAGCGCGGCCAGGTGCTCTCCCGGCTGCGCACCCTCGGCCTGTCCCGACGCCAGTGGCGCGGGCTGCTGCTGGTGGAGCTGGTCCCGCTGGTGGGCGTCTCGGTGGTGACCGGTGCGCTGGTCGGCACGCTCCTGCCGCTGTTGCTCACCCCGGTGCTCGGCCTGTCCGCCTTCACCGACGGGGTCGAGGTCCGGGTGGCGTTCGAGCCCGGCCTGGCGGCCGCGGTCGTCGCGCTCGGTGCGCTCGCCCTCGGCTTCGCGGTCGCCGTCGAGGCCCTGAACAACCGCCGGATGCGCCTCGGTGAGGTGCTCCGGCTCGGAGAGGAGAACTGACAATGACCGCTACCGCGGAGACCACCGCCGTGCCGGACCTGGCCGCCCTGCAACAGCGCGCCGCCCAGCGTGCGGCCGAACGGGCCGGCGGCCGGGACCGGTTGCGCGGGCACATCGTCTGCGACGGGCTGGTCCGGATCTTCAAGACCGAGGGGGTGGAGGTCGTCGCGTTGCAGGGGCTCGACCTGGTCATCGACCGGGGCGAGCTGGTGGCGATCGTGGGCGCCTCCGGGTCCGGCAAGTCGACGCTGCTGAACATCCTCTCCGGGCTGGACACGCCCACCGCCGGCATCGCCCGGGTGGGCGACTACGACCTGCTCAACCTCTCCACCCGGCGGCGACTGAGCTACCGGCGGAGCATGGTCGGCTTCGTCTGGCAGCAGACCGGCCGCAACCTGCTGCCGTACCTGACCGCGCTGGAGAACGTCGAGCTGCCGATGCGGCTCGCCGGGCGGCGCGGCGGCCGGCGCGCCCACCGCGAGCGGGCCCGGGAGCTGCTCGACCTGGTCGGCGTCGGTCACTGCGCCGACCGGCGGCCCGGGCAGCTCAGCGGCGGCGAACAGCAGCGCTGCGCGGTGGCGGTGGCGGTGGCCAACGACCCCGAGGTGCTCTTCGCCGACGAGCCGACCGGTGAGCTGGACGAGGCGACCGGGGCCGACGTCTTCGGGGCGCTGCGCACCATCAACGCCGAGCTGGGCGTCACCATCGTGGTGGTCACCCACGACCACGCCGTGGCCACCCAGGTCCGCCGGACCGTCGCGATCCGCGACGGCCGGACCGCCTCCGAGGTACGCCGGACCGCGCGGATCGGCGCCGACGGCAGCACCGAACTGGTCAGCGAGGAGTACGCCGTGCTCGACCGCAGCGGCCGGATGCAGCTGCCGGCGCAGTTCGTGGACGCGTTGTCGCTGCGCGACCGGGTGCGGCTCAACCTGGAGCCGGACCACGTGGAGGTGCGCCCGGGCGACCGGCCACAGGACGAGCGGGAGACGCCACGGTGAGCGGGCGGGGCATGGTCGCGGACAGCGGTCGGGGAGCCTGCGCGGCCAGCGGGCGTGGCATCGCCACGGTGAGCGGGCGGGAAGCCGGCGCGGTGGGCGGTCGAGGCATTGCCGCGGACCCCGGTCGGGAGGCCGTCGCGGTGGGCGGGCGGAAGGCCGTCGGCGTGGGCGGACGGGGCATCAGTCGGTACCGCGTGGTCGATCCGGTCGACCGCGCCGAGCACAGCGGGGCGGGATCATGAGCGAGCACGACGTGACGTCGGACGGACGGTCGGCCGGGGCGGTGGCGGGCGCCACGGTCACCGACGAGGTGGTCCGGGTGGAGGGGGTCAGCCGCACGTTCGGCCGCGGCGAGCACGCGGTGCACGCCGTACGGGACGTGTCGTTCTCGGCCGGGCGGGGCGAGCTGGTGGCCGTGCGCGGTCGCTCCGGGGCGGGCAAGACGACCCTGCTGAACCTGGTGGGCGGGCTGGACCGGCCCGACTCGGGCCGGGTGGTGGTCGCCGGGCACGACGTCACCGGCGCCGGTGAGAAGGAGCTGCTGGAGCTGCGTCGCGGCACGGTCGGCTTCGTGTTCCAGACCTTCGGGCTGGTGCCGATCCTGTCCGCGGCCGAGAACGTCGGCGTACCGCTGCGGTTGGCGCGGGTCCCGGCGGCCGAGCGGGAGGAGCGGGTGGCGGTGCTGCTGGAGCTGGTGGGCCTCGGCGGGCACGCGGGCCAGCGCCCGTACGAGCTCTCGGGCGGGCAGCAGCAGCGGGTGGCGGTGGCACGTGCCCTGGCCAACGAGCCGGACCTGCTGATCGCCGACGAGCCCACCGGCCAACTCGACTCCGAGACCGGTCGGTCGATCATGGACCTGCTCCGGGCGGTCGTGCACGCCCGGGGCATGACCGCGCTGGTCGCCACCCACGATCCGGCCCTGATCGACCTCGCCGACCGCGTCCTCACCCTTCGCGACGGCCACCTCCTCCCCACCTGACCCCCGCCCCCTCCCGCCCGCCGCCCCGCTCGCGTCGCGCCCGCTCGCGTGGATCATGCAGTCGTGGTGGGAGTTATTCACCACTTTGCACTTTTTGCGGGGAGCCACAACTGCATGATCGTCGGGGCGTCGGGGCGTCGGGGCGTCGGGGCGTCAGAGGGGGAGTTTCATGCCCTCGTGGGTGGGGAGGAAGCCCAGGTTGACGTAGAAGCGGTGGGCGTCCTGGCGGGTCTTGTCGGTGGTGAGCTGGACCAGGGCGCAGCCACGCTGCTTCGCCTGGTCGACCGCCCAGGTGATCATCTGCCGGCCGAGGCCCCGCCCGCGTAGGTCGGAGCGGACCCGGACCGCCTCGATCAGCTGACGCTCCGCGCCGTGCCGGCCCAGGCCGGGGATGTACGTGAGCTGCATGCAGCCGAGCAGCTCCCCGTCCGCGTCGGCCACGATGAGCTGGTTGCGCGGGTCGGCGTCGATGTCGGCGAACGCCTTCTCGTACGCGGCGTCGACCTCCGTGAAGTCGCGGGTCCTGCCGAGCACGTCGTCGGCGAGCAGGGCGACCACGGCTGGCAGGTCGGCGTGGACGGCCTCGCGGAAGATCACGTCACTCATGCCGCCCAGCGTGGCACAGCGAGCGGGACGGATGGGCGGGCGGCGCTTGCCCGGGCCGGGCAACATGACTGTCCATGGACGCCCTGCTGCTGCCGTTCCGGCTGATCTACCGGGGGCTGGTCTGGTTCGCCAACTCGCCCCGTACGTTGATCATCTCGTACCTGTTGATGATCGTGGTGGCCGGCGTGATCTACGGCCACGTGGAGAACCGCAGCCCGGCGGACGCCGTCTGGTGGGCGGTGGTGACCGCGTCCACCGTCGGCTACGGCGACATCTCGCCGGTGAGCTGGCAGGGCCGCACCCTCGCCGCGCTGCTCATCTCCACCATGGTGCTGCTGGTCATCCCGTTGATCACGGCGCACTTCGCCAGCCAGCTCATCGTCGACGACGACGCCTTCGAGCACGAGGAGCAGGAGCAGCTCAAGGCCGACGTGCGCCGGATGCGGGCGCTGCTGGAGGAGATGGCCGCCCGGCAGGGGATCGACCTGCCCGACCTGCCGCCGGAGCGGCCGGTCAGCGGGCCGGGCAGCGCAGCCCCTCCCTGGGCACGGTCAGGTCGATCAGGTAGGCGTCGACCGCCTCGGTGACGCAGGAGGTCTGCGGGTACGCGGTGTGCCCCTCGCCCTCCCAGGTGAGCACCCGGCCCACGCCCAGCATCGCGGCCAGCGCCGGGGTCTGCTCGTAGGGCGTGGCGGGGTCGCCGGTGGTGCCCACCACCAGGATCGGCGGCGCCCCGTCGGCCCGGCCCGTCGGGTACGGGTCGCGACCGCCGGGCCACTCGGCGCAGGAGAGCAGGCCGACGGCCAGGGCCGGCCCGAACAGCGGGTACTTCGCCCGCCACTGCGACTGGAGCTGCCGGATCCGCTCCCGGCTCGGCTTCTCCTCCTCGTCGGCGCAGTTGACCGCCAGGTTGGCGTCGAACATGTTCGAGTAGTGCCCGTCGGCGTCCCGGTCGGCGTACGCGTCGGCGAGGCGGAACACGTCGCCCGGGTCGCCGCCCTCCAGCTTGTCGATGGCGACGGCCAGCTCCTGCCACCCCGACTCGGTGTAGAGCGACGAGATGATCGCGTAGAAGACCCAGCCCGCGGTGGCCTCCCGGCCGTCGTCACCGCGTACCGGGGACACCCGCGCCTTGTCGATCGCCGAGGTGACCGCGGCCCGGGCGTCCGGGGCGATCGGGCAGCGCCCGGCGTTGGCCGCGCACCACGTGGTGAAGTTGCCGAAGGCCCGCTCGAAGCCCTTGGCCTGGCCCTCGGAGCCGGCGATGAGGCCCTGTCGCGGGTCGACCGCGCCGTCGAGGACCAGCGCCCGCACCCGCTGCGGGTAGAGCTGGGCGTAGGTGGCCCCGAGCAGGGTGCCGTAGGAGTAGCCGAGGTAGGTCAGCTTGTCGTCGCCGACGGCGGCGCGGACCGCGTCCATGTCCCGGGCGGCCTGCTCGGTGCCGTAGAGCGGCAGCTGGTCGCCGTAGCGGTCGCCGCAGCCGCGCCCGATCTTCCGACTGAGCGCGACGAAGCCGTCGAACGACTCCTGGCTCTCCGGGTCGGGGTCATAGCCGAAGCTGGCGTCCAGCTCGGCGTCGGGGATGCACTTGACCGGGCTGGAACGGGACACCCCGCGCGGGTCGAAGCCGACGATGTCGAACCGGTCGGTGATCGAGGCGGGCAGGCCGCCGAAGCCCGGGCCGAAGGAGAGATAGACGGCGGTGTCCACGCCGGAGCCGCCGGGCCCGCCCGGGTTGATCACCAGCGAGCCGATCCGGTCGCGCTGCTTCGTCGACCGGGCCCGCAGCAGCGCGATCTCGAAGGTCTGCCCGGCGCCCGGCCCGGCGGTCGCCCCGCCACCCGCGCCCGTGCCCCAGTCGCGCGGCACCTTGATCCGCGCGCACTCGTAGCGCATGCCCGGCGCGCCGCGCCCGACCAGCTCCTCGGCCACCTCCGGGCAGGCCCGCCAGGTGGGCGCCGTGCCGAGGGCGGCGGCCTCGCCGCCGGCCTCCGTCCGGGGCGCGATCGCCGGAAGGGTGCAGCCGGCGGCGACCAGCGCGGCGGCGGCCAGCCCGGCGAGGGTGAGCCGGAACCGGCGGATCCGGTCGGGGGTGCGGGTCACGAGCGAGCCTCCGTGATCGGGTCGACGGCCAGGCTACGCCGGACCGGCGGCGGACCCCACGGTCACCGTGGGATCGCCGCGCAGCACCTGGTCCACATCGAACCGTACGGGCCGGTCGAGCTGGTCGTAGCGGCAGGATTGCGGTTCCCGGTCGGGCCGCCAGCGGACGAACCGGGCGGTGTGCCGGAACCGGTCGCCCTCCATGGCGTCGTAGCCGACCTCGACCACCAGCTCGGGGCGCAGCGGCTCCCACTCGAGGTTGCGGGCGCCCGTCCAGCGGCTCACCCCGCCGGGGAGGCGCTGGCCGCGTTCGTGGTCGCCGTGCACCCACGGGTGGTCGGCGCCGACGTCACGGTAGGGCTCCAGCTCCTCCAGCAGCTCCGCGCGGCGGGCCATCGTGAACGACGCGCTCACCCCGACGTGGTGCAGGACCCCGTCGTCGTCGTGGAGGCCGAGCAGGAGCGAGCCGACCACCGGGCCGGACTTGTGCCAGCGGAAGCCGGCCACCACCACGTCGGCCGTGCGGGCGTGCTTGACCTTGAACATGAGCCGCTTGCCCGGCTCGTAGGGCAGGTCGGCCGGCTTGGCGATCAGGCCGTCCAGGCCGGCGCCCTCGAAGACGTCGAACCAGCGGTGGGCGGTGTCGACGTCGGTGGTGACCTGCGTGACGTGCACCGGCGGCCGGACCCCGGCCAGCGCCGACTCCAGCCGGGCCCGGCGCCGCGGATAGGGCTCGTCGAGCAGCGTCTCGTCGTCGAGGGCGAGCAGGTCGAAGGCGACGAAGTCGGCCGGCGTCGTCTCGGCCAGCATCCTCACCCGGGACGCGGCCGGGTGGACGCGCTGGGCCAGCAGCTCGAAGTCCAGCCGGGGCTGCCCGCCCGGCCCGTCGCGCCGGATCACGATCAGCTCGCCGTCGACCGCGCACCGCTCGGGCAGTTGGCGGCGGGCCTGCTCGACCACCTCGGGGAAGTAGCGCGTCATCGACTTGCCGCCCCGGCTGGACAGCTCCACCTCGTCGCCGTCGCGGAACACGATGCACCGGAAGCCGTCCCACTTCGGCTCGTAGGTCATCCCCGGCGCGGTGGGGACCCGCGGGACGCTCTTGGCCAGCATCGGCTCGACCGGCGGACTGATCGGCAGCTTCACGGCGACCAGTCAACCAGACCGCACCGACAGTCGTGAGGCAGATCACGTCCGGGCGGCGGGTGGCGTGTCCGGCCGCGCGCCGCTCGTACCGCACCGGGCGAATCACAAAAGCGCAGGTCAGAGCTACCTTCGCGGGGTGTCGGAGTGGGTTTGCGGGTGCTGCGGGCGGTGGCGGGTGAGCGTCGAGCTGATCCGGGGCCGCTACCGGTACCGGCTGGTGCGCCGCTATCCCCGCCAGTTCGGCGGGGGCAAGGACGTGCTCGGCGAGGCCGGCTCGGTGGCGGAGCTGGAGGAACTGCTGCGCCGGCGTACCCCCCTGGGGCTGGCCGACCTGCGCGAGGCCGCCTGAGCCGGCGCCGGCCGAGCCCGGCGGACGCCGCCGACCCGGCACCTCCGCGCGCCAGCGGACACGGACCGGCCGGCGGGCGCCTCGTCACGATCCCGCACCCGGCGTCGTCGAGACTGGCAGCGGCGCCGCCGGGCGTCGACACGGGGAGGGGACGCGATGCGGTTCGAGGCCGGTACGGAGGTGGCCGCCGGGGCGGGACGGGTCTGGGCGGTGCTGGTCGACGTCGAGCGGTGGCCGGAATGGACGCCCTCGGTGCGTCGGGCGCTGCGGGGGGAGTCGGGACCGCTCGCGGTGGGCGCCACCGCCCGGCTCGCCCAGCCGAAGCTGCGACCGGCGGTGTGGCGGGTCACCGAGCTGACCGAGGGCCGGTCGTTCTCCTGGGTCTCGGGCAGCCCGGGGGTGCGCACGCTCGGCGGGCACCGGGTGCTGCCGCTGCCCGACGGGCGCAGCCGCGTCGAGCTGACCCTCACGCAGTCCGGGCCGCTCGCCGGGCCCGTCGGCTGGCTCTACGGCGACCTGATGCGCCGCTACCTGTGGATGGAGGCCGACGGGCTCAGGCGCCGCTGCGAGCGGGACTGACCGCCTTCTCCAGCTGGGCGAGCCGGATGCCGTTCGCGTCCGTGGAGTGCCCCACCACCCGGTAGCCGTGCCGGTGGTAGAACCGCAGGTTCTGCTCGGTGTCCGCGCCCGTGAAGAGCGCGAAGCGGCGCACCCGGACGGCGCAGGCCGTCTCCACCGCGCGCAACAGCCGCCCACCGACGCCCCGGCCGTGCTGGTCCGGGGCCACGGAGAGCCGGCCGATGTGCGCGGTGTCGCCGTCGACGTGCGCCCGCACGGAGCCGACCAGCCGGTCGCCGAGCCGGGCGGTGAGCACCGTCGCCGGGCCCGCCAGCGCGGCCCGCACCTCCTCGAGGGTCTCGGTCAGCGGGGGCAGGAACGGGTCGGCGTAGCGCTGCGCCTCGGTGACGTACGCGGCGCGCTGCACGGTGAGGATCTCGCCGGCGTCCGTGAGGTCGGCGGGGGCGATGCGCGGCTCGATGATCACTCCGACAGCCAACCACAGGCCGTCGGGCGGGCCGCCCGCGCCGCCCGTACGCTGGCGGTGTCCCGTCGAGCCGTGGGGGTGCGCCGTGCCGGCACTGACCTATCCGCACGTCGGCGCCACCGAGACCGGCGAGCTGCCGGCCGGCTGGCGGCACGTGCGGCACCGGGTCCGGCTGCCCGACTCCTGCTTCCCGGCGGCCGGGGACGCCGTGCTCGGCTGGCGCCTGCACCGGGCGGCTGGCATCCGGATCGACGCCGCCGCCGAGCGCGCCGCGCCCGGGGTCCGGGTGGTCTCCGGGCTGGGCGTCGGTCCGCTGCGGCTGGCGGCGCCCTGCGAGGTGGTCTGGGCCGTCGACGACGGGCGGCGGGCCGGCTTCGGGTACGGCACGCTGCCCGGGCACCCGGTGCGCGGCGAGGAGGCGTTCGTGGTCAGCCGCGACGCCGCCGGCCGCGTCTGGTTCGAGGTGGTCGCGTTCAGCCGCCCGGACCGCTGGGTCATGCGCGCGGCGGGGCCGGCCGGTCGGGCCTTCCAGCGGGCGTACGCCTGGTGGCTCGGCCGCACCCTGCGCCGCCTCTGCGCCCGACCCTGACCCGCACCGTCGTCACCCGTCGGCGTGCGGCATCCGCCGCCGCGACCCGGTCAGAACCGGACGAAGGAGCGGATCGGCATCCGCGGACCGTACTTCGGCGCCTGGACGCCACCGGCCGCCAGCAGCACGCAGACCCGCCCCCGATGCCCCCGGAACGGCTCCAGCAGGGCCAGCATCCGGGCGTCGTCGCCGCGCGGCTCGCCCGCGAGGGCCCAGGCCACCGTGTTCGGCACGTGGAAGTCGCCGACGCTGACGGCGTCCGGGTCCCCGTACGCGATGCGCACCACCTCGGCGGCGGTCCACGGGCCGATGCCGGCGACGGCGGTGAGCCGGCGGGTGGCCTCGGCGGAGTCCGCGCAGCGCTCCAGCCGGTCGGCGACGGCCGCCACGCGGCGCAGCGTCTCGGCCCGGCGCTGCTCCACGCCGAACGGGTGGAACACCCAGTACGGGGTGGCGGCCACCGCCGCCGGCTCGGGCGGCAGCAGCAGCGGCTGCATCGGCCCGGGTGCCGCCTCGGCGAAGTGCCGCACCGTCGCCGCGTACGCCCGGTAGGCCTCCTTGCCGGTCACCTTCTGCTCGAAGACCGCCCGCAGCAGTTGGCGGAAGACCTGCCCGGTGGCGGGCATGCGCAGCCCCCGGTGCTGGGCCGCGAGCCGCGCCACCACGGGGTGGGCGGCGGCGAGCGCCCCGAACCCGCTCACGTCGTCGCGGAGCCCGGCGATCGCGTCGGCCCACTGCACCACCCGGTCGGCCCCCGGGCCGTAGCCCTCGGCGAGCAGGGCGCCGCCGGCCGGCCGCAGGGCGAGGGTGGCCGGACCGTCCGGGGTGCGGGCGGCCCACCAGAAGGTGCCGGCCGCGACGCGCGCACAGGGGTCGTACGGGCTGAAGGTCAGCGCCCGGACCGACGCGGCCAGCCGGTACCCGGCGGGCGGGCGCAGCTCCCGACGCGCGGTGGGTTCGGTCCCGGTCACCCGCACATGCTGTCACGTCCCCGCCCCGTGACCGGCGACACCGCCGGGCGCACGCCGGCCCCATGCCGTCGCCGGTCCCGGGGCGGCGACCGGCCGCGCCGGGACCGCCCACCGGGTACGCGACGTCAGTACGAGTAGTTCGAGTCGCCCTGCCCGGCCTTGTCGTCGGACGGCGGGGCGACCGGCTTCGGGGTGCCCGGCGGCAGGCAGCTGAGGTTCTTCCTGCCGTCCGGCGCGACCACGAACCAGGTGCCCCCGACGCCCTGGCCCTTCCACTGGCCGGGCTTCTTGTCCCCGACGTAGCGGTAGAGCGGCCAGCCGCCGAGGGTGATCTGCCGGGTGCCGTCCTGGCGGGTGACGGTGCCGACCTTGTCGTCGGAGACGCCGTTGAGTTCCGGGTCGCCGTCGGTCAGCGCCGGTGGCCACAACCGGGCGCACTTGTCGACGCAGTTCGACGAGAGCGGGTCGTTGGTGTCCTTGTCGAAGCGGTAGAGGATCCACCCGTCCTGGTCGGTGACCACGCTGCCCATCCGGGCGACCTTCCGGCCGTTGAGCTCCTCGGTCAGGTCCGCGTCGGCGGGCGACGCGTCGGCGGCCGGGGACGGCGGGACCGAGGGCTCGGCCGCCGCGGTGGGTTCGGCGGCGGTCACGGCGACCGGGTTGGCCGCGCCCGGGTTCGCCCCCTCGTAACCGGCGGGAGCGCAGGCCGTCAACGCGACCATCGCGCTCGCCACGATGACGGTTCGCTTCATCTGTGCCACGTGCCCTCCTCGTTGATGCGGTTCACCGGTCAATACGGATCGAGCCTTGTCAAGGTTGAATGCGAAAGCGTGGCCGATGTCACGGGAATTCGTTGAACCGAACGGGCCGGAAATCCGTTTCCCGCGACGAGGGCGGTTTCCGCCAACAGCATTCGTGAAACGGCACGCGGAATCGACGCCGGTCGTGAGAGCCGACCGGCGCCGATTCCGCGACGGGTGCTACATCTGCACCGTGACCAGCGGGCTCGCCACCCCGCCGGCGTCCACCGACTGCACCTGGAACTGCTTGATGTCGTCGAGCCGCGTCGACGTCGACGCCGACAGGCTCAGCTTTTCGGGGCGCGCGTTGGTGCCGTACCCGGTGCCCGGCACCGACCAGGTGGAGACCACCTCGGTGCTGTTGTTCCTCCGCACCACGACGAGTCGGCACGTCCGGGGCCCGGGCAGCTTGGCGAGGATGAAGTCCACGCCCGTGCCGAAGTCCTTCGACACGACGAAGAAGGTCGCCTCGACGCCGGTGGTCGGGTCGACGACGTTGACCGGGTCGCCCTCCGGCAGCGTCCCGCCGATGTCCGGATCGTTCGGATCGCTGGAACGGCTGACCGTCGGCGGGGCGACCTGCGCGGTGGCGGTCGGCTCGGCCACCACCTCGGGGGCACTGTCACCGGCGATGCGGGCGAAGCCGAGCCCGGTCGCCCCACCGAGGACCAGCACCGCCGCCGCCGTGGCGAGCAGCTGCCGGAACCGGTTGCGCCGCCGGTGGGCGCGGACCGCGACCAACGTACGGTCCAGCAGGGCCGGGTCGGTGCGGGTCTGCTCCAGCGCGGCCATCGTCTCGCCGTCGATGTCGGAGAGCAGGCCCACGACCGGCACCATCGTCTCCAGCTCGGCGGCGCACGCCCAGCAGGTGGCGAGGTGCTCCTCGAACCGTTCCGTGTCGCGCTCGTCCAGCACGCCGAGCGCGTACGCCGCGACGTCCATGTGGTCCGCCCGGCTCATTCCGTCACCCCCCGTTCCTGCAGAGCCGTGCGCAGCGCGCGCAGCGCGTAGTAGACCCGCGACTTGGCGGTGCCGAGCGGAAGGCCCAGCTCCTCGGCCGCCTCCGGCACCGTCCGACCCCGGAAGTACGTGGCCACCAGGATCTCCCGGTGCGACTGGCTCAGCGTACGCAGCGCGTCCGCCACCGTCATCGTGCGCAGCACGCGGTCGGTGCTGTCCGCCTCGGCGAACGCCGTCAGGTCCCGGTCGTACGTCTCGGCGGGCCGGGCCTGCTCGCTGCGGTGCTCGTCGATGGCGATCCGCCGGGCCACCGTGACCAGCCACGGCCGCAGCGAGCCCTGCCCCTGCACGCCCAGCCGGTGCGCGTTGCGCCACGCCCGCAGCAGCGTCTCCTGGACGATGTCCTCCGCCCGCTGCCGGTCGCCGCTGGTGAGCCGCATGACGAACGCCAGCAGCGGCCCGGCGTGCTCGGCGTAGAGCAGCCGGATCAGGCGATCCGAGTGACCCGCCTCGGTGGACGGTGCCGCCTGGTGGCGCCCCGGGGCGGATTTCGGCGTCACCGGCCCATTCTGGCGAGGCGCCTGGCGGGCGTCGACCCCGCGTGCCGCCGCGTCCGGCCGGGACTGCGACCGCGCGGACATCCAGTCCGGTCGCGCCCTGTCGCCGTGCCAACCGGCCGCCACCGCGTGCATGCAGACCTCCGGGTGTCCGATGACATCGGCCGCCTCCCACGGGCACGGCCGCCCGTTGGTACGCAGAGCCCACGCGAACGGATCAACGGCACCCGGAAAAGATTCCGCTCAGCGGCGCACGGAGAAGATCCCGGGCGGCGGCGGGGTCGAGTCGGTGGCGTCGGCATCGTGGACGACCGGCGCCCCGCCCGCGAAGCGGTCGAGTTCCCCGCCGGCCAGCACCCGGCCGGGGAACCAGTCCCCGGCGGCGCGCCGGGTCAGCTCCGGCACCGGCGGCTCGACCCGGCCGGCCACCAGCACCAGATTGCCGTAGCGCCGCCCGCGCAGCACCGCCGCGTCGCCGACGAGGCAGGCCCGGGGCAGCACCGACCGGAGGGTGGCGACCTGCGCCCGGGCGTGGCGCAGCGGCGGGCCGTCGGCGACGTTCGCCAGGTGGAAGCCGGTGGGCCGCAGCACCCGGGCCACCTCGGCGGCGTACTCCACCGAGGTCAGATGGGCCGGGGTGCGGGCGCCGGCGAAGACGTCGGCCACCACGACGTCGTAGCTGGCGTCCCGGCTGGCGGCGAGCACCGCGCGGGCGTCGGCCACCCGCACCTTGAGCCGGGGATCCGGCTGCCACGGCAGGGCCTGGCGGACCAGCTCCACCAGCGCGCCGTCCACCTCGACCACCCGCTGGGTGGAGCCGGGCCGGGTGGCCGACACGTAGCGGGGCAGGGTCAGCGCGCCGCCGCCGAGGTGCAGCACCCGCAGCGGCGCGCCGGCCGGCGCCACCAGGTCGATCGCGGCGGCGAGCCGCCGGACGTACTCGAACTCCAGGTGCGTGGGGTCGGCCAGGTCCACGTGGGACTGCGGGGCACCGTCCAGCAGCAGGGTCCACGATCCCGGCCGGTCCGGATCGGGCACCAGCTCGGCCTGGCCGGTGTCCACCCGCGCGGCCACGGTGTCGGCCGCCCGCTTGCGTCCCATCAGCGCCGTCCCCGGGCGGCGGCGGTGAGCACCCGGTGCAGCAGCCGGGCGTCGCCGAGCAGCGCCCGCAGCCGGCGCTCCAGGCCGGCGATCGGGATCAGGTTCTGCGGCGCCCGCGGGTCCTTGTAGGGAGTGGAGGCGAAGCGGGGCAGCGTGACCAGCGACAGGTCGGCCAGCCCCACCGCCTCGTCGATGTCCAGCTCGGCGGAGCACTCCATCCGGACGATGCCCGCCCACGGCGCGCCGACGGCCACCGGCAGCCGCAGATACCACGACCAGCCGCCCCAGGCGGTGCCGAGCTTGAACACCGGGGAGCGCTCGCCGGCCGCCAGGCCGGTGACCACGGCGGTCAGCCGGGCGTCCAGGTACTGGCTGTGCTGGGTCTTGATGTAGCCGACCGTGCGCGGCAGCTGCCGCCGGTTGCGCAGCGGGCCGTCGACCACGAGCAGGTCGCCGTCGGTGCGGGCCGCCCCCGAGACCTCCACCTCGAGCGCGGTCAGCGGCCCCTGTACGGCGGCCGGGAGCTTGTTCAGCTCGCCCGTGCCGCTGACCCGGTGCACCGGGTAGCGGACGCTGCCGGCCACCACGTCCACCGCCGAGGGACTGGCCGTGAACAGCCCTCGGCCCACCCGCGCGCCGGCCAGCTGCGCCGCGCCGCGCTCCAGGTCGCAGCGGACCACCCCGGCGGCGTACGACGCGGCCAGGCCCGGGAAGGACGCCCCGTCGTCCTCCGCAGTCCACACGCTCGCGTCGATCCGGCGCACCCCGTCGACGAGCAGCACCACGTCGGGGGCCCGCACGCCGGGACGCGGCCCGATCGCCCGCCAGTCCACCGCCGGCAGCTCGGCGTCCGCGTCGACCTGGGCGCTGCTCGGCGCCGCGGGACCGCCGCCGCCCGCCGCCTCGAACGAGGCGCCGTACGCCGGATCCCACGCGTCGACGAAGAACCGGGGATCGGTCACCGCAACGGACCTCCCGTCGCGCGTGCCGGGGCCCCGCTCACCGGCCGGTCCGCTCGACGCGCGCCGACCGGGCGTCCTTGCTGACCTCGAAGCGGACCGGGATGCGTTCGGCCAGGGCCGGCACGTGGGTGACCACCCCGACCATCCGGTCGCCCCGGGCGGCCAGGTTCTCCAGTGTGGCGGCCACCGTGTCGAGGGTGGCCACGTCGAGCGTGCCGAAGCCCTCGTCCAGCACGATCGACTCCAGGCTCGCCGCCGTCGTGGACAGTCCGGCGAGCTGCTCCGACAACGCCAGCGCCAGCGCCAGCGACGCCTGGAAGGTCTCGCCGCCCGACAGGGTGCGCACGCCCCGGCGCAGCCCCGCGTCGTGGTGGTCGACCACGAAGAACTCGCCCTTGTCGTGCACCAGGTCGTACTGCCCGCCGGAAAGCTCCCGCAGGATGCCCGAGGCGCCGTCGACAAGCAGGTCCAACGCCTCGGCAAGCAGCCACCGCTCGAAGTTGTTGGCCCGCAGGTGCCCCGCGAGGGCCCGCGCCACCTGCGCCTCGCGCTCGTAGCCGGCCCGCTGCTCGCGCAGGTCACCCGCCTGCTCCCGGCGCCGCTCCAGCTCGCGCAGGTCGGCCTCGGCCCGTTCCAGGGCGCGGTCGGTGGCGCGTAGCGGATCGTCGGTGGGCGGCAGCCCGGCGGCGGCGAGGAAACCCGCGATGCGCTCGCCGACGCCGGTGGCCACCGCCTCGGCCTGCGTCACCGCCGCGGCCCGCCCGGCCCGCTCCGCGCGGCGGCGCGCCGACTCCTCGCCGGCCCATCCGGTCAGGGCGGCCCACGTGGCGCCCAGGTCCTCCCGGTCCGCCGTCGGCGGCCCGAACCGGGCCAGCCCGTCGCGGGTCGCGTCGAACGCCCGCCAGGTCGCCCGCAGCCGCTCCTCGGCGGCGTCCACCGCCGCCCGGGCCCGCCGGGCGGCGTCCCGGCCGCCCCGCACCGCCGCCGCCGACTCCTCCAGCGCCCGGCGCAGCCGCGCGTGGTCGTCCAGCTCGCGGCGCAGCACCGCCGGCTCGGCCGCCCCGGCCAGTTGGTCGTCCAGCTCGGCCAGCCGGGCCTGCACCTGGTCCTGGCGGGCCCGCGCGCGCAGCAGCACCCGCTCCAGCTCCCGGGCCGCGCCATCGCGCTCCTGCACCACGGACTGGGCGGCCTTGCTGGCGGCCCGCGCCGCCCGTCCCGCCGCCGTCGCGGCGGCCACCGCCGAGTCGGCCGGCACCGCCGGTACCGACGCGACGGTCTGCTCGCAGACCGGGCAGGCGGCCCCGGCGCGCAGGTGCGCGCGCAGCGCCACCGCCTGGTCGGTCGCCTTCGCCTCCTCGTGGGCGCGGAAGGCCGCCTCCAGCTCCGCCTCGGCCCGCTCGGCCGCCGCCCGCGCCTCGGCCAGCGCCGCCACCGCCGCGCCGTGCTCGGCCTGCGCCCCGGTCACCGCCGCGCGGACCGCCTCCGCCTCGCCGGCCAGCTTCTCCCGATCGGTGTACGCCCGCAGCAACAGCCGCAGCGCGCTCTCGTCGCCGGCGGCGGCCAGCTCGCCGCGCAGCTTCTCCTCCCGCTCCTCGGCCAGCGACACGGCCGTCGCCGCCTCGTCCGCGCCGGCCCGCGCCGCCGCGACCGCCCGGGCCACCTCCGCCACCCCGGCCGGCGCGCGCACGGCGGCCAGCACCGCCAGGTCGGCGTCGAGGGCCGCCAGGGCCGCGCCCGCCTCCCGCGCCGTCGCCCGGGCGGCCTCCAGCTCCGGTACGGCGCCCGCCACCGCCCCGGCCAGCTCCCGCATCCGGTCGACCTGCCCGGTCGCCGCCTCCAGCGCGGCGTCGTCGACGCCGGTGAGCCCGGCGAGAGCCTGGTCGACCGCCTCCAGCTTCGCCTCGGCCTGCGCGGCCCGCGCGGTCGCCCGCTTCTGCACGTCCTCGTAGACCCCGAGGCCGAGCAGGTTGACCAGGATCTGCTGCCGGGTGGCCGGCTTGGCGTGCAGGAAGTCCGCGAACTGCCCCTGCGGCAGCACCACGCAGCTGGTGAACTGCTCGTACGGCAGCCCGACCGCCTCCAGCACCGCCTGCTCCATCTCGGCGGGGGTGCCGGCCACCACCTCGCCGAGGTCGTCGGGGCTCAGCCCGGTGTCGAGCTTGGTCACGTCGAAACCGGCCGGCATCAGCTGCAACCCGGCGTTGGCCGTCTTGACGTTGCCCCGGCCGTCCCGGCGGACCACCCGGGTCGCCACGTAGCGGGAACCGGCGGACTCGAAGACCAGCCGCACCCGCGCCTCGGTGGCCGACGGCGCCAGGGCGTTGCCCAGGCCCCGGGTCCCGCCCCAGCGGGGCACCGTGCCGTAGAGGGCGAAGCAGATGGCGTCCAACACCGTCGACTTGCCGGAGCCGGTCGGCCCCACCAGCGCGAAGAAGTCGGCGTCGGTGAAGTCGATCGTGGTCTCGTCGCGGAAGACGGTGAAGCCCGCCATGTCCAGCCGCATCGGCCGCATCAGTGCTCGACCTCCTCGAAGAGCTCGTCGAAGAGCTCCCGCACCCCGTCGTCGGTGTGCCCCCTGCTGTCGAGGTAGTCGGCGAAGAGCTGCCGGGGCGAGCGGCCCGCCCGCTGCGCCACCCGCGTGCCGCTGCCCGGGGCGGGCACCAGCTCCGGATCGATCCGGATCTCCAGGGCCTGCGGGAGCAGCTCCTGCACCTCCTCGCGCAGCCCGGCGCGCGGCTGCTCCCGGACGTACACGCGCAGCCAGGCGTCCGGCACGTCCATCTCGGCGAGCTGGGCCAGGGTGCCCCGGACCGTCCGCAGCGTGGTGGCGGCGGTCACCGGCACCTCGCGGACCTGCGCCGCCGTGGTCGCCGTGACCTCGACGACGGTCACCGACGGCACGTTCTCCTGCTCGCCGAAGTCGACCGCCAGCGGGCTGCCGCTGTAGCGGATCGGGCAGGGGCCCTGCACCCGCTGCGAGCGGTGCAGGTGGCCCAGCGCCACGTAGTGCGCCGTCCCCGGGAACACGGTCGCCGGCACCGCGTAGCCCAGCACGGTGTGCGCGTCGCGCTCCCCGCCGCCCGTGGTCGCGCCCACCACGGTCAGGTGGGCGGTGACCAGGTGCACCCGGTCCGGCTCGGTGAAGCTCTCGGTCAGCCGGCCCAGCACCCGGCCCAGGTGGTCGGCGTACGTCTGGGTGGTCTCGGCGGCGGTCAGCTCGTACATCTCCACGGCGCGGATGGCGTAGCGCTGGGAGAGGAACGGCAGCGCGGCCAGGCGCCAGCGCTCCCCGCCGGCGGTCGTGCCGTCGATGACGTGCTCGTCGGGGTTGTCCCGGACGCCGCCGCGCAGGGTGATCCCGGCGGCCTCGGCCCAGGGCCGCAGCGCGTCGAGGGCCTGGCCGTTGTCGTGGTTGCCGCCGATGGCGACCACGTCGGCGCCGGTGCGGCGCAGCGCGGTCAGGGCCCGGGTGACCAGCCGGGTGGCCTCTGGCGTCGGGGCGGCGGTGTCGTAGAGGTCACCGGCGACGATGACCAGGTCGGGCGACTCGGCGCGGGCGACGTCGATCACGCCGGCCAGGACCCGCTTGTGCTCCTCGGCCCGCGACTGCCCCTTGAGGACCTTGCCGACGTGCCAGTCGGAGGTGTGCAGGATCTTCACGGTGCCGACCTTTCGTTCGCGACTGCGGGGCTCACTCGCTGCGCTCGCTCACTCCTCGCGCTCACCGGTGCCAGCCTTTCGTTCGCGACTGCGGGGCTCGCAAGCTCACTCCTCGCGCTCACCGGTCACTCCCTAGAAGGGGATGTCGTCGTCGCTGGTGCCGCCACCGGAGCCGACGACGGCGAACGGGTCGACGGACTGGGTGATCGACCGGAGCGTCTCGGACGGGGCGCGGCCGGCCTCGGAGACCCGGGTGGCCCAGGCCGGGAACGGGAACTCCAGGCAGAGCGGCACCGGGATGTCGGGCTGGTTGACGAACATCGTGCCCGGCTTGGCCAGCAGCGCGCGCTGGCGCTGGGCGGGCGGCAGGAAGCCGTACTCCGGGCGGGACGCCTCGGCCGGGTCGAGCCGGCCCACCACCCGGATCGCCGAGTTGGTGACGATCCGCCGCTCCACCTCGCTCGCCGTCTGCTGGGCGCCGACCAGGATCACCCCGAGCGAGCGGCCCCGCTCGGCGATGTCGAGCAGCACCTCCTTGATGGGGGAGGAGCCCTCGCGGGGGGCGTACTTGTTGAGCTCGTCGAGCACCACGAAGAGCAGCGGCTTGGCGGTGCCGGCCTTCTCCTTGCGCTCGAACTCGCTCTTGAGCGTCACGCCGACCACGAATCGCTGCGCGCGGTCCGGGAGGTTGTGCAGGTCCACCACGGTGACCTGGGCGCTCTCCGCGGTGTTGATCGAGTGCGGGCGGCGGGTGGCCAGGTCGCCCCGGATCAGCCGGGACAGGTCCTTCTTGCTGCCGATCAACCGCCGGGCGAACGCGTTGACCGTGCCCAGGCCGACGGCGCTGCCGGCCCAGTCGGAGCGGGTCTCGTCGTCGTTGAGCTGCTCGACGACGTGGTCGACCAGGTCGGCGTACGAGCCGAGCCGCACCCCGTCGATGCTGATGCCGCCGTCGGCGGGCTGCGCGTGCCGGGCCAGGTGGGCGGTGACCGAGTGCACCACCATCGTGTACTGCTGGCGTTCGTCGTCGGCGTCGGCGAACACGTAGGGCAGCAGGCGGTCGGCGCAGAACTCGCTCAGGGTCCAGTAGAAGCTGTCCACCCCGGTGAGGCGGCTGCTCACGTCGGGCGTGCCGGAGGAGTCGCCCACCCGGGGCGGGGCGTAGACCCGCACGTCCGGGAACGCCCCGGCGGCCAGGCCGAGCTTCGCGTACGCGGCGCGGGTGGGGTCGTCCAGCCGGGTGTTGGGATGGTCGAGGAAGAGCAGGTCCTCGCCCTTGACGTTGAAGATGAGCGCCTTGGCGTTGACGGCGTCGCCGCCCAGCACCCCCGAGCGGAAGACCGAGTAGAGCAGGAAGGTGGCGAAGCTCGTCTTCGTGGCGACCCCGGAGATGCCGGAGATCGACACGTGCGCGCCCCGGCTGCCGTCGAGGAAGTCGGCGTTGAGGTAGACCGGCACCCCGTCGCGGCCCATGCCCATCGGGATGCGCCGCTCCATCCGGTCGAAGTGCAGCGCACGGGCCCGGGCGTCACCCTCGGCGCGGTGCACCACCGCACCGGGCGACGGCGGCACGTAGAGCTCCGGGTCGACGCGGGTCGTGGTGATCTCGGCGGCCTCCTGCACCTGCGCGGGCAGCGTGCCGTCGGCGATGGCGAAGACGTCGGAGTCGAACTGGGCGCCCTCGTGCCGGGCGCGGACCTGGGTGACCACCCCGGCGATCGTCACCGGCTCGCGGTCCGGCAGCTCCCGCCGGGTCACCACGACGTCGTCGAGCTGGAGGTAGCTGTCGGGGGAGACCGCGGTCCAGAACTGCAGGGGGGTGGCGTCGGCAGTGCCCAGCACCCGGCCGACCACCTCGCCCGGGCCGTCGAACCCGTCGTCAGTCATCGGGCAACTCCGGTCGGCTGGTCGTCGCGGTCGGGGCACACGCCCTGCATCCTGCCCGAGGAGTACGACAGGTTGCCACGCGACGCGGCGGACGCCACCCCGCCATCGGCGCCCGTCAACCGCAGGGTGCCCGCCCGGTCACGGTCGGTCGCGGGCGTAGCGGAGCATGAGCACCCCGTCGGCGGCGGCGAGCACGTGCCGCAGCGGCAGGTGGCGTACGTCGCTGGGGTCGCCGGCGGTGATCCGCCCCGGGCCCGCCCCGGCCAGCAGCGGGGCGACGGTGAGGCAGACCTCGTCCACGAGGTCGGCGGCGGTGAGCGCGCCGAACAGCTGCGGGCCGCCCTCGCAGAGCACCTGGTCGAGGCCGCGGCGGCGCAGCTCGGCCAGGCCCGCCGCGAGGTCGACCCGGTCGTCGCCGCAGCGCACCACGTCGGCGACCCCGGTCAGGCCGGGCGGCGCCACGGCGTCGGCCCGGGTGAGCACCACGGGCCGCACCGGCGCGTCGGCGAACGCGGCCTGCGCCGGGTCGAGGTCGAGCGAGCCGGAGACGACGACCAGCGTCGGATACTCGGCGAGCCCGTGCTCACGGCGCCACGCCCGGCGCCGCTCGTTGAGGCGTACCGCCCGGTAGCCCTCGTGCCGCAGCGTGCCGGCGGCCACGAGCAGGGCGTCGCAGAGCATGCGCAGCAGCCCGAAGACGCGCTTGTCCGCCTCGCTCGAGAGCCCGGCGGAGTAGCCGTCGACGGAGACGCCGCCGTCCACGCTGGTCACGAAGTTCATCCGCAGGTGGGGGTGCTCTGAACGCCCGTAGAGCGCGGTGAGCGCGGCGTCGTCCAGCGATCGCGCCGACGCCTGCGGCCAGAGCGCCGAAATCGGGATTCCGACGTTCATTCGCCGGCCGGACCGGTGACCGGAGGGGTAGGTCGGGGGGTACGGTGCTGGCAGTCGCACCAGTTCCGCCCCGGACAGTCGTCGTGCCGCCTGGCCCGGCACGCTCGGCAGATCATGCCCGCAGCCTATGCCGAGGAAGGATGGGACAGCATGCCGCGTCAGATCTTCCAGCTGAAGATTTCCCTGGCCGGGGTCCGGCCGCCCGTCTGGCGCAGGGTGCTCGTCCCGGGCGGCTACACCCTCGACCGGCTGCACCGGGTGGTGCAGCACGCCATGGGCTGGCGGGACTGCCACCTGCACTCGTTCGAGATCGAGGGCCGCCAGTACGGCGAGCCCGATCCGGACGGCGAGCTGGCCCTGCGCGACGAGTTGGACGTCCGCCTCGACGCGGTGCTCGGCAAGGGCAGCCGCTTCCACTACACGTACGACTTCGGCGACTGGTGGGAGCACGACCTGGTGGTGGAGGACGCCTTCGCGGCCGATCCGGACGGGCGGTACCCGTCCTGCCTGGACGGCGAGCGGGCGTGCCCGCCCGAGGACGTCGGCGGCCCGGCCGGCTACCACGCGCTGCTGGCCGCGCTGGCGGATCCGGCTCACCCCGGGCACCGGGAGGCGCGGGACCGGGTGGGCGACCGGTTCGACCCGGTCGCCTTCGACGCGGGCCGGGCCGGCACCCTGCTGCGCCGCTTCTGCTGAGCCCCTGCGCCGCCCTCGCCGCGCAACCCCGCCGCTCCCGCTGCCCTGCCGCTGCCGCTGAAACGCCGCTGCCGCTGAACCGCTGCGCCGTCTTCGCCGCGCGGCCCCGCTACCGCCGCGCCGCCTTTGCCGCGCGTCCCGTCGCCGCTGAACCGCTTCGGCTGCGGCGCGTGCCGGCCGCCTCGGCCGCGGCGCGTTCCGGCCGCACGCAGGGTGCGCGACGGGCCGCTCAGCGTGTCCGCCCCCGCGCGCGGGCGTGCTGAACCGCTTCAACGGGGCGGGTGCGCAGGTGGCGCCGCCCGGCGAGTCGGCCCGCGACGTGCGGCAGTCGGGGCGTACGCACACGCGGTAACGATCTGGGAACGCTCCCATAGGCCTATTGACACCTCCGACACCCGCCGGCAATCTCATGGGAGCGCTCCCGCGAACGTGGCACGACTCACCCGCGCCCCGCTCCGGACGTCGACCGCCGGCCCCGACCGGTGTCGACTGCGCGCACGGCACCCCCCACCACACCCAGTCAGCCTCACCACCGAAAGAGGGGTCTCCGATGAGCCTCACCACGCGGCGCACCCGCATGGCGGCTGCCGCCCTGGCCGCGATAACCGCCATCGGCGGTCTCGCGGCCTGCGGCAAGGACGACGACGCACCAGCGGCCGGCGAGAAGCCCGCCAAGCTGGTCGTCGACACGTTCGGCGAGTTCGGTTACGACGAGATCATCAAGCAGTACGAGAAGGACACCGGCATCAAGGTCGAGCTGCGCAAGACCGCCCAGCTCGGCGAGTACCGGCCGAAGATCGTCCGGGCGCTGGCCACCGGCAAGGGCGCGGCCGACGTGGTCGCCCTGGAAGAGGGCATCCTCAACGAGTTCAAGGCCAACCCGGCCAACTGGGCCGACCTCGCTCCGCTGGTCGCCGACCACAGCAAGGACTACCTGCCCTGGAAGTGGGAGCTGGGCAAGGCGCCGGACGGCCGGCTGATCGGCCTGCCGACCGACGTCGGCAGCCTCGCCGTCTGCTACCGCCGCGACCTCTTCCAGGCGGCCAAGCTGCCGACCGAGCGGGACCAGGTCGCGGCCCTCTGGCCGGACTGGAACGCCTTCATCGAGACCGGCAAGAAGTACCGCACCGCCACCGGCAAGGGCCTGCTCGACTCGGTCACCACCGCCGCCAGCGCGGTGATGTTCCAGCAGGGTGGCGACCTGTTCTACGACAAGGACGACAACGTCATCGCGGACAAGAGCGCGGCGGTGAAGACCTCCTGGGACACCGCGGTCGCGATGGCCGACGCCAACATCACCGCCGAGACGGCCACCTGGTCGCCGGAGTGGTCGGCCGGCTTCAAGCAGGGCACCTTCGCGGCGACCTTCTGCCCGTCGTGGATGCTCGGCATCGTGGCGGACAACTCCGGCCCCGAGAACAAGGGCAAGTGGGACGTCGCCCCGGTGCCCGGCGGCGCCGGCAACTGGGGTGGCTCCTGGCTCGGCGTGCCGACCCAGAGCAAGTACCCGAAGGAGGCGGCGAAGCTCGCCGAGTACCTGACCAACGCGCAGAGCCAGGTGGCGGCGTTCAAGCTCAAGGGCCCGCTGCCGACCAACCTCGAGGCGCTGAAGAACCAGGAGTTCCTCGGCTACACCAACGAGTACTTCAACAACGCGCCGACCGGCAAGATCTTCGGTGACAGCGTCGCCAAGATCCAGCCGCTGCACCTCGGCCCGAAGCACCAGGCGGTGAAGGAGAACGCGTTCGAGCCGGCGCTGCGCTCGTACGAGCAGGGGCAGGCCACGAAGGACAAGGCCTGGGAGCAGTTCGCGAAGGACGCCAAGACG
This sequence comes from Micromonospora sp. USAFONa4, assembly GCF_057197825.1. Lineage (NCBI taxonomy): Bacteria > Bacillati > Actinomycetota > Actinomycetes > Micromonosporales > Micromonosporaceae > Micromonospora > Micromonospora sp. USAFONa4. The sequence goes on from NZ_CM170072.1 coordinate 5,257,607, forward strand.
CAGGGCGCCTTCTGACCCACCTCGTCGCCAGGTGGCGTCCGGGTCGACACCCGGGCGCCACCGGCGCCGTCCCGCTTCCCTCCCGGACGCCACCGGCGCCGTCCCGTTCCGCGTAACAGCGCCTGAGCGTCGGCGCGCGCCCGCGCCGACGCCGGGAAAGGACCCCGCATGAGCCTTTCGGCCACGACGGCGCCGCCGTCGCCCGCAGCACCGCCACCCCGCCCGTCGTCGCGGCACCGGTCCCGGTCGCACTCGCTGACCCGGCTGGACCTGAAGTACTCGCCGTACCTGTACATCGCGCCGTTCTTCGTGGTCTTCGGCATCTTCGGGCTCTACCCGATGCTGCGGACCGCCTGGATGTCCCTGCACGACTGGAACCTGATCGGGGACCACACCTTCATCGGGTTCGACAACTACGTCGCCCTGGTCAAGGACGAGTACTTCTGGAACGCCACCCTCAACACCTTCGGCATCTTCCTGCTGTCGACCATCCCGCAGTTGCTGCTCGCCCTGTTTCTGGCGAACCTGCTCAACCGCACGTTCCTGCGCGCGCGCACGTTCTTCCGGCTGGCGATCTTCATGCCGAACGTGGTCTCGGTGGCCGCCGTCGCGATCGTCTTCGGCATGCTCTTCCAACGCGACTTCGGCGTGATCAACTGGCTGCTGAGCTTCGTCGGCATCGACGCGGTCGACTGGGACGCCGAGCGCTGGAGTTCGTGGAGCGCCATCGCCTCCATGGTCAACTGGCGGTGGACCGGCTACAACACCCTGATCCTGCTCGCGGGCATGCAGGCCATCCCGCGCGACCTGTACGAGGCGGCGGCGCTCGACGGCGCCAGCCAGTGGAAGCAGTTCTGGCGGATCACCCTGCCGATGCTCACGCCGACCTTCGTCTTCGTGGTGATCCTCTCCACGATCGGCGGGCTCCAGCTCTTCACCGAGCCGCTCGTCTTCGCCAACGGCAACATCATCGGCGGCGACCAGCGCGAGTTCCAGACCCTGGCCATGTACATGTACGAGCTGGGCATCGAGAACCTCAACACCGCCGGCTACGGCGCCGCGGTCGCCTGGGCGATGTTCCTGATGATCGCCCTCGTATCGGGGATCAACTTCCTGCTCGTCCGCCGCACGGTGAAGTGAGGAACGCCCAGATGAACTCGGCATCCCGGCGCCTGTGGCGCACCAGCCCGCTGACCTACGTCGCGCTCGTCCTGGCGACGCTGTTCTCGATCTACCCGTTCTACTACATGGTGGTCATCGCCACCCGAAGCCTGGACTCGATCAACGACGTCCCGCCGCCGGTCACGCCGTCCGGGTCGTTCGGCGACAACTTCGGCCGCGTACTCGACAACGAGGCGGCGAACTTCCTCACCGGCCTGCTCAACTCGGTGATCGTCTCCGGCATCGTGACGGTCTCCGTGGTGATCACCGGCTCGCTGGCCGGCTTCGCCTTCGCCAAGCTGCGCTTCCGGGGCCGCAACGCCCTGCTGCTGACGATCATCGTCACCATGATGATCCCGACACAGCTCGGCCTGATTCCGCTCTGGGGCATGATCCAGGACCTCAACTGGTTCGACACCCTCTACGCGGTGACCGTGCCGTTCCTGGTCAGCGCGTTCGGCGTGTTCATGATGCGGCAGTACGCCACCCAGGCCATCTCCGACGAGCTGATCGAGGCGGGCCGGGTGGACGGGGCGAGCACCTTCCGCATCTACTGGAGCATCGTGCTGCCCGCGCTGCGGCCGGCCGCCGCCGTGCTCGGCCTGCTGACGTTCATGGAGACCTGGAACTCGTTCCTGTGGCCGTACGCGGTGCTCACCTCCGAGAACCCGACGCTCCAGGTCTCGCTGGCCTTCCTGTCGTACGCCTACTACACCGACTACTCGCAGGTGTTCGCCGCCACGGCGGTCGGCACTCTACCGTTGGTGATCGTGTTCATCGTGTTCGGCCGCCAGATCGTGGGCGGGATCATGGAAGGTGCCGTCAAGTCGTGAGCAACCCCGCCAGCCCACCCGTCGGCGTCGTCGACGACCGTCCGCCGCTGACCTTCCCGCCCGGCTTCCTCTGGGGCGCGGCCACCGCCGCGTACCAGATCGAGGGCGCGGCGGCCGAGGGCGGCCGGACCCCGTCGATCTGGGACACCTTCAGCCACACCCCGGGACGGGTCGTCGAGGGGCACACCGGTGACGTGGCCTGCGACCACTACCACCGGCTGGGCTCCGACGTCGCGCTGATGGCCGAGCTGGGGCTGAAGTCGTACCGGTTCTCGGTCTCCTGGCCGCGGGTGCAGCCGGGTGGCACCGGCCCGGCCAACGCCGAGGGGCTCGACTTCTACCGGCGGCTCGTCGACGAACTGCTGGGGCACGGGATCGAGCCGTGGCTGACCCTCTACCACTGGGACCTGCCGCAGCCGCTGGAGGACGTCGGCGGCTGGCCGGCCCGGGACACCGCCGCGCGGTTCGCCGACTACGCCACGCTGGTCGCCGACGCGCTCGGCGACCGGGTGCGCTACTGGACCACGCTGAACGAGCCGTGGTGCTCGGCGTTCCTCGGCTACGGCTCCGGGGTGCACGCGCCGGGCCGCTCGGACGGCGCGGACGCCGTACGGGCCGGACACCACCTGATGCTCGGCCACGGCCTCGCGGTGCAGGCGCTGCGCGCGGCCCGGCCGACCGCCGAGGTCGGGGTGACGGTCAACCTCTACCCGGTCACCCCGGCCAGCGAGGCGCCCGCCGACGTCGACGCCGCGCGGCGCATCGACGGGCTGGCCAACCGCTTCTTCCTGGACCCGCTGCTGCGCGGGTCCTACCCGGCGGACCTGATGGCCGACCTCGCCAAGGTCACCGACTTCGGGCACGTGCGCGACGGGGACCTGGCGACCATCTCCACCCCGCTGGACGTGGTCGGCGTCAACTACTACAGCCGCCACGTCGTCGCCGCGCCGGACCCCGACGCCGAGCCGGAGCCGTACTGGCGGGCGCCGTCGTGCTGGCCGGGCAGCGAGGACGTCCGGTTCGTCACCCGGGGCGTCCCGGTGACCGACATGAACTGGGAGATCGACGCCCCCGGCCTGGTGGAGACGCTGCGCCGGGTGCACGAGGAGTACACCGACCTGCCGCTCTACGTCACCGAGAACGGCTCGGCCTTCGTGGACGAGGTGGTCGACGGGCGGGTCGACGACGCCGACCGGCTGGCGTACTTCGACGCCCACCTGCGCGCCGCGCACGAGGCGATCGAGGCAGGGGTGCCCCTGCGCGGGTACTTCGCCTGGTCGCTGATGGATAATTTCGAGTGGGCCTGGGGCTACACCAAGCGGTTCGGGATGGTCCACGTCGACTACGACACCCAGGTCCGCATCCCCAAGTCCAGCGCCAGGTGGTACGCCGAGGTGATCCGACGCAACGGTCTGGCCGCACAATAGGCCAGGGCCAGCCATCAACGGGCGGCCCCGGCGCCACCCCGCACGGGGTGGCGCCGGGGCCGGTCCGCCGTCGGAGGAGCAGACAATGACAACGCAGCGCACCCGGTCGCTCGGGCGCCCGACCCTCGACGCCGTCGCCGCCCGCGCCGGCGTCGGTCGCGGGACGGTCTCCCGGGTGGTCAACGGCTCACCCCAGGTGAGCCCCGAGGCGCGCGCCGCGGTGCAGCAGGCCATCGCCGAGCTGGGGTACGTGCCGAACCGGGCCGCCCGTGCCCTGGTGACCCAACGCACCGACTCGATCGCCCTGGTGGTGTCGGAATCCGGCGACCGGGTCTTCACCGAGCCGTTCTTCGCCGGCATCGTCCGGGGCGTCAGCTCGGGGCTGCTGGAGACCCCGTTGCAGCTCTGGCTGGCCATGGTGCAGTCGCCGATCGAGCGGGAGCGGGTCGAGCACCACCTGACGAACCAGCACGTCGACGGGGTCCTGCTGCTGTCGCTGCACGACTCCGACCCGCTGCCCACCCTGCTGGAGGAGCGCGGCCTGCCCACCGTGCTCGGCGGCCGCCCGGCCCGGATGCTGCAGCCCGGCGCGCAGCCCGCGTACTACGTCGACGTGGACAACGTGGGCGGCGCCCGGCGGGCGGTCGAACACCTGGCTGGCCGGGGGCGGCGGCGCATCGCCACCATCGCCGGCCCGCAGGACATGGGCGCCGGCCTGGGCCGGTTGACCGGCTACAAGGAGGCCGTCAGGGCCGCCGGGGGCGGGGTCGACCCAGCCATGATCGCGTACGGCGACTTCAGCGAGGGCAGCGGGGCGGCCGGGATGCGTCGGCTGCTGGAGGACTGCCCCGACCTCGACGCCGTCTTCGTCGCCTCCGACCTGATGGCGTTCGGGGCGCTGCGCGCGCTGCGCGAGGCGGGCCGGCGGGTGCCGGAGGACGTCGCGGTGATCGGCTTCGACGACGCCCCGATCGCCCGGCAGGCCGAGCCGCCGCTGACCACGGTCTTCCAGCCGGTGGAGGAGATGGGCCGGCAGATGGCCCGCCTGCTGGTCAGCCGCATCCGCGGCGACGAGCTCCCGTCCCCCCACATCCTCCTGGACACCCAACTGATCGAACGCGCCTCCGCCTGACCCACCCACCCCACCCAACCCACCTCCGGGTTGATCATGAAGTTGTCGCCCTCGGCGTCGGCGTTCCGCGACAATAACTTCATGATCAACGGGCCGGGCCGGGCCGGGCGGGGAGCGGGCGGGGCGGGGAGCGCGGGGTGGGGTGTCCTTGGGTCAGTTCGACCAGCGGCGCAGTTCGCGCTTCGCCAGCGACGAACGGTGGACCTCGTCGGGGCCGTCCGCCAGGCGCAGCGTCCGCGACTGGGCCCAGAGGGCGGCAAGCGGGGTGTCCTGGCTGACGCCGGCCCCGCCGTACGCCTGGATGGCCTTGTCGATCACCCACTCGGCCATGGCGGGAGTGGCGATCTTGATGGCCTGGATCTCGGTGTGCGCGCCCTTGTTGCCGACCGTGTCCATCAGCCAGGCGGTCTTGAGCACCAGCAGCCGGGCCTGCTCGATGCGCACCCGGGACTCGGCGATCCACTCGCGCACCACGCCCTGCTCGGCGAGCGGCCGGCCGAACGCGACCCGCTCGAGCGCCCGCCGGCAGAGCAGCTCCAGGGCCCGCTCCGCCATGCCGATCAGCCGCATGCAGTGGTGGATCCGGCCGGGACCGAGCCGGGCCTGGGCGATCGCGAAGCCGGTGCCCTCCGCCCCGACCAGGTTCTCCACCGGTACGCGGACGTCGGTGAAGTCGACCTCGGCGTGGCCGCCGTGTGAGGCGTCGCTGTAGCCGAACACCGTCATGCCCCGCCGCACGGCGACGCCCGGGGTGTCCCGGGGCACCAGGATCATGCTCTGCTGGCGGTGCCGGTCGGCCTCTGGGTCGGTCTTGCCCATCACGATGAAGATCTCGCAGCGCGGGTCCATCGCCCCCGACGACCACCATTTGCGCCCGTCGATGACGTAGTGGTCGCCGTCGCGGGTGATCCGGGTGGCGATGTTCGTCGCGTCCGAGGACGCCACCTCCGGCTCGGTCATGCAGAACGCGGAGCGGATCTCGCCCTCCAGCAGCGGGCGCAGCCAGCGCTCCTGCTGCTCCGGCGAGCCGAACTCGGCGAGCAGCTCCATGTTGCCGGTGTCGGGCGCGGCGCAGTTGAGCGCCTCCGGGGCCAGGTGCGGGCTGCGCCCGGTCAGCTCGGCCAGCGGGGCGTACTGGAGGTTGGTCAGGCCGGCGCCGTGGCGCGGGTCGGGGAGGAAGAGGTTCCACAGGCCGCGCTTGCGCGCCTCGGCCTTCAGCTCGGCCATCACCGGGGGCCGGGCCCACGGGTCGCCGGCGGCGGCCACCTGCGCGGCGTGCACCGGCTCGGCCGGGTACACGTGCTCGTCCAGGAACGCGGTCAGCTCGGCCCGCAGCTGCTCGGTGCGGGTGTCGTAGGCGAAGTCCATCAACGCTCCCTGGCGGCGGTCAGCCCGTGTTCGACCAGCGGTGCCACCATGTCGCCGATCCGGTCGAAGCCCTCGCCGAGCGTCTGCCCGAGCGTGTGCCGGTAGTGGATGCCCTCGCAGATCACCGCGAGCTTGAAGCAGCCGAGCGCGACGTGCCAGTGCAGCGGCCCGACGTCGACGTCGCCGCGCCCGGCGTACCGCTCGATCAGCTCCGTCCCGGTGGGGAACCCGGCGCGCGGCCCGAGCCCGTCGGCGACCGGGTTGCCGGCGGCCGATTCGCTGCCGCCGAGCACGTCCCAGTAGGTCAGCAGCAGCCCGAGGTCGGCCAGCGGGTCGCCGAGGGTGGCCATCTCCCAGTCGAGCACGGCCCGTACGGCCACCGGGTCGACGGTGGCGAGCAGGTTGTCCAGCCGGTAGTCGCCGTGCACGATCCGGCCGGCGTTGGCGCCCTCCGGCACGGTGTCGGCCAGCAGGTCCCGCAGCTCCTCGATGCCGGGCAGCGGCCGGCTGCGGGACCGGTCGAGCTGGCCGGCCCACCGGCGGACCTGCCGCGCGAGGTAGCCCTCCGGGCGGCCGAAGTCGCCCAGCCCGACCGAGGCGGGCTCGACCGCGTGCAGCGCGGCGAGGGTGTCCATCATCGCCAGCGCCAGCTCCCGCCGCTGGTCGTCCGTGAGCGGGTCGGTCTGGGCGCGGGTGCGCAACACCTCGCCGTGCACCCGCTCCATGAGGTAGAAGGGCGCGCCGATCACCTCGGCGTCCTCGCAGAGCAGCAGCGCGGCGGGCACCGGCACGTCGGTCGGCGCCAGCGCGGAGATCACCCGGTACTCCCGGGCCATGTCGTGCGCGGTGGCCAGCACGTGCCCGAGCGGCGGGCGGCGCAGCACGACCTCGTGCCCGCCGGCGTGCAGCAGGTAGGTCAGGTTGGACTTGCCGCCGGCGATCAGCCGGGCCCGCAGCGGGCCGTCGGCCAGCTCGGGCCGGTGCCGGGCCAGGTGGGCGGCGAGCCGGTCGAGATCCAGCCCGCGGGGGGAGGCGGCGGCGGGGCTGCTGCCCGGCCCGTGCGCGTCGACGGCCGGCTCGGTCATCCGATTAGTTGATGGCAGCTCCGCCATGTTGTCAAGGTCGGGAGTTGACCCTCGGGACATGCCGCGGCAACAGGGGCGAAACGGCCACCGGCCAGGCTGGGGCCCAGCCTGCCGGCCAGCGGTGCCGGCCCGCCGAGCGGAGGGGTTCAGACATGTTGCTGCGAGTTCGGGTCACCCTGCCGGACCGTCCGGGCACGCTCGGCCAGGTGGCGCGCACCATGGGCGTGTCCGGCGCCGACATCGTCCAGGTGGTCGTCCTGGAGCGGCTCGGCGGGCGGGCGGTGGACGACTTCACCGTGGTCTGGCCGGGCGCGGCGCGGGTCGAGCGGCTGCTCGCCGGGCTGGCGGCGATCCCCGGCGTCCGGGTGGACGGGGTGTGGCGGGCGATCGGCGCGCCCACCACCTCCGGGCAGGACGCCGAGCTGCTGGCCCAGGTCGCGGCCAACCCGGTCGACGGCGTCGCCACGCTTGTCGACGCCGTTCCCGGGCTGCTCGCCGCCGACTGGGCGGTCGCCGCCGTGGTGCCGGTGGACTGGGCCGCCCGGACCGGCGCCGCCGGGGAGGCGACCGTGGGGTACGCGAGCTGGCGCGCGCCCGTACCGCCGCCGCTGCCGGAGGTGACTCCGCTGCGGGCCCGGGCGATCAGCACACCCGGCGGCGCGCACGTCGCGGTCGCGCCGTTCGGCCGGGCCGGCCTGGTGCTGGTGGTGGCCCGGGAGTGCGCCGGGACGCCGGCCGCGGCGGCGTTCCACGCCACGGAGGTGGACCGGCTGGCGCAGCTCGTCCGGGCCGCCGCGGTGATCCTCGGCGACCGGCTCGACCTGGTCGGGGCGCCGCCGGTGGCCGCGAAGCCCTGAGTCGACCCTCACGTTGCTGAGCCGGCCCGGCGTGGACCTCTGAGCCGGCCCGGCGTGGACCTCTGAGCCGGCCCGGTGTGGACCTCTGAGCCGGCCCGGCGGTGGCGGTCACTGTGGCGCAGGTCGCGCGACGGAAGCGGAGCCGTCACCCCCGGGCAACCGGCGCGCAACAGCCACCGACGAGGGTCGTGGGCGGAAGGGAGCGAACCATGACGCTGTGGCGGATCCGGGCGACGGTGGACGACCGGCCGGGCTACCTGTCGGTGCTCACGGCCAGCCTGGCGCTGCGGGGGGTCAACATCCTCGCCGTGCAGGTGCACACCACCGAGCGGGGCGCGGTCGACGACTTCCTGGTCGACGCGCCGGACACGCTCGACGAGGCCGGCCTCGTCGCCGCCGTCGAGCGGGGGCGGGGCCGGGACTGCTGGGTGGCGCGCAGCGAGGCGCGCGGGCTCGCCGACCAGCCCACCCGGGCGCTCGGCCTGGCCACCCGCCTGGTGCGGGACCCCGACGCGGCCGGGGAGGCGCTGCGCGCCCTGCTCGGCGCGGACACGGTCGCTTGGCGACCGGCGCCCGCCGGCGCCGGCTGCGGGATCGCCGACACGACCATGCTGCTGGAGGATCCGGCCGGCGGGTCGTTCGCGCTGCGCCGCGCCGCGCCGGGCTTCACCCCGGCCGAGTACGCCCGCGCGCAGGCCCTGGTCGAGCTGTCGGCCGCCGTCGCGCGCCGGGCCGCGGAACAGGTCACCCTGGTGCTGCCCGACGGCGCTGAAGTGTCCGTACGGCCGGCCGTCGCCGACGACCTGCCCGGCGTGGTCGAGTTGCACGAGGAGTGCTCGCCGGGGAGCCGGCACCGGCGTTACCTCGGCGGCGCGGGGACGCCGGCCACGGCCCGGCTGCGTCGGCTGCTGGAGCCGGCCCGGGGCGTGACCCTGCTCGCCACGGCGGGCGGCGACGCCGGGGAGGCGGAGTCGGTGGTGGCAATGGCGAACCTGCTCGCCGAGGGCGACGAGGCCGAGGTGGCGCTGCTGGTCCGCGACGACTGGCAGCGACGGGGCCTCGGCTCGGCCCTGCTGCGCCGACTGGTCCGGCACGCGGAACAGGCCGGCTACGTGGCCCTGGTGCTGCACGTCCAGGCGGAGAACACCCCGATGCTGCGTACCGTGCGGCGGCTCGGCCGGCCCACGCCGGCCGAGCGGGACGGCGGCCTGGTGACCCTCACCGTTCCGCTCGTCGAGGGCGCGTCCGCGCGGCACGGGGTGTGAGGTCCGCCGCCGTCCGGACGGCACGGGTGGGGTGTCAGCCGTCGCCCGCGTGGCGGCCCTGCACGCAGAACCGGTTGCCCTCCGGGTCGGCGAGCACCACGTACGGCGGCTCGGTCGGGTGCGGGTCGGCGGGGTGGTGCGGCCAGTCGACCCGGTGGGCGCCGAGCGCGACCAGTCGGGCGACCTCGTCGTCGAGGGCCGTCCCGCCGGCGTCGAGGTCGAAGTGGATCCGGGGAAACTGCTCGGCCGGGCTCTCGCTGAGGTCCATGGCGAGGGCGGCGCCGGGCTGGCCGGGCGGCGGTTCCAGCACGATCCAGTCGTCGCCCGGATAGCGGGGCGGGCGGCGGCGGTAGCCGAGCGCGGCGGCCCAGAACGCGCCGGCCCGCTCGCAGTCGGTCACCCCGAGGGAGATCTGCGCGAGTGTGGACACTTGTCGATGCTAGCGACCAGGTGAGCCGCCGTGGCGGCCGTCGGGTGTCAGGAAGGGCACCCTGCAATCGCCACGCGTCAGCAGGGTGCCCTTCCTTGCACCTCAGGTCGTCGGGTAGCTGTTGTAGTCGGGGAAATTGCCGTAGAGGCGGCCGTCGCCGCCCTGGGTCACCGCGTGCACCAGCAGGTCTCCGCCGACGAAGGCGCCCTTCCAGGACGCGCCCCGGCCGCCGAACGGCTCGTCCCGGTCGCCCCGGGAGCGCGGCTTGTTGATGCCCACCTTGAACGCCTGGAGGTCGACCGCGAGCTTGCCGGCCAGCTCCTCGTCGTCGCAGGCCAGCGAGGCTACCAGCGCGCCGTTCGAGGCGTTCATCGCGGCCAGCAGCTCGTCGGTGGTGTCCACCACCACGATGGTGTCGACCGGGCCGAACGGCTCGGCGTGCATGAGCCGGGACCGGCCGGGCGGGGCCAGCAGCACGGACGGCGCCACGTACGCGGAGGTGTCCTGCCCGTCGAGGAACGGCGCGCCGGTGAGCTTGCCCCGGTGCAGCGGCACCGCGCCGCCGCGTACCGCCTCGTCGACCTTGCGGCGCAGCTCCTCGGCCTTGGCGGCGCTGATCAGCGGGCCGAAGTCCAGCTCGGGCAGCGGGTCGCCGGCGGTCCAGTCGTCGCCGACGGCGAGTGGGTGCCCGAACCGGACGGAGCGGACGACCGGCAGGTACATGTCGAGGAACTCGTCGACGAGGTCCCGCTGGACCACGAAGCGCGGGTACGCGGTGCAGCGCTGCTTGCCGTACTCGAAGCCCTTCTTGAGGTGCCCGGCGAGCAGGTCCCACTGGGAGAAGTTCCAGATGCCCCAGGCGTTGAGGCCCTCCTGCTCGATGAAGTGCCGCTTGTCGGAGTCGAGCAGCGCGGCGGCGACCTTGCCGCCGTTGGAGCGCCCGCCGACGAACGCCACCGCGCCGATCTCCGGCGCCCGGACGAGCACCTCGGACAGCTCCTCGCCGCCGCCGGAGACCAGGGTGGCGGGCAGCCCGGCGCGGCGCATCAGCGCGTGCGCGACGGTGAGGCAGACCGCCCCGCCCTGTGACGGGGTCTTGGCGATGACCGCGTTGCCGGCGAGCAGCTGCACCAGCTCGGCGTGCACGAGCACGCTCATCGGGTAGTTCCACGACGCGATGTTGCTGACCGGTCCCGGCAGCGGCTCCCGGCCGTCGGCGAGCATCCGGTCGATCTCGTCGACGTACCAGCGGACGCCGTCGAGCGCCCGGTCCACGTCGGCGCAGGCCAGCCGCCACGGCTTGCCGATCTCCCAGACCAGCAGCAGGGCGAGCAGGTCGCGGTGGTCGGTGAGCGCGTCCAGGGCGTCGGCGACCCGGGCCTTGCGGTCGGCGAGCGGGGTGTCGGCCCAGGCCCGGTGCGCGGCGGCGGCGTGCGCGACCGCGGCGCGGGCGGACTCCGCGTCGAGGCGCGCCAGGTTGACCAGCACGGTGTTGTCCACCGGCGTACGGACGGGGCTGGGGGTGCCCACCGCGTGCCAGTCGCCGCGGACGAGGTTGTGCAGGGTGGTGACACCGTCGACCGGGGAGCCGAACGCCTCGGGCGCGGCGGCCACCGCGCGGGCGAGGGTGTCGGACCAGGCGGTGCCGTCGGCGAGTCGTAGAGCCATCGCGATCTCCTCAGGTTGGCCGGGGGAGCGGCAACGTCGATGGCACCGCTGGTGTGGGCGTACTGTCGCGCGCCGGAAAGGGGCGGGCAACAGTACGTTCGTATGCCGGAACGCCCGGCCCGTCTCCCGCCCGGCCGCGACGCGCGTCTTCGCCCGCCCGTCCCGGCGATGACCTGCCCGTACGCCGTAAATCGATCCATGAATATCGATGGTGTGACGTACGTCAGGTGCGCAGGTAAGGGCTTTCCTGTCAGCCGTCCCGCGCGGGCGCGCCCCACGGGCGTCTTCACAAACCGACGACCGCCGCATTACATTGTCGGTCATCCATGGGAGCGCTCCCGGGCCCGTGGCCGCACCCCCCACCACCCTCGCCGGCACGCCCCGACCACCACCCCCGCGCGCCGTCCCCGGTGCCGCCGGCGACGCCACCGACAGGAGCCCCGTCATGCGTCACCCGAGACGTCCGCGCCGGCCGGGCGAGCAGCCCTGGCTGCCCCGCCTGCTGGCCGCCGGCAGCGCCCTCGCCGCCGGCCTCGCCCTCGCCGTCACCGCCCCGGCGCCCGCCTCCGCCGCGACGCCCGCCGCCGGGGGCGCCACGCGGACCGCGCCCTCCGCCGCCGCCTTCAACTACGCCGAGGCGTTGCAGAAGTCGCTCTACTTCTACGAGGCGCAGCAGTCCGGCCCGCTGCCCGACTGGAACCGGGTCTCCTGGCGCGGCGACTCCGCGCTCACCGACGGCGCCGACGTCGGGCTCGACCTCACCGGCGGCTGGTACGACGCCGGCGACCACGTCAAGTTCGGCTTCCCGATGGCGTTCAGCGCCACCATGCTCGCCTGGGGCGCCGTCGAGTACCGCGCCGGCTACGTCGCCTCCGGCCAGCTGCCGCACCTGCTCAACAACCTGCGCTTCGTCAACGACTACTTCATCAAGGCGCACCCGGCCCCCAACGTCCTCTACGGGCAGGTCGGCAAGGGCGACGACGACCACAAGTGGTGGGGCCCGGCCGAGGTGATGCCGATGGCGCGGCCCGCGTACAAGATCGACGCGAGCTGCGGCGGCGCGGACCTGGCGGGGGAGACGGCGGCGGCGATGGCCGCGTCGTCGATGGTCTTCCGGCCCACCGACGCCGCCTACGCCGACAAGCTGCTCGGGCACGCCAGGCAGCTGTACACGTTCGCCGACACGGTGCGCAAGAGCTACCACGAGTGCATCACCGACGCGACCAGCTTCTACCGCTCCTGGAGCGGCTGGCAGGACGAGCTGGTCTGGTCGGCGATCTGGCTGCACCGGGCCACCGGCGAGGCCGCCTACCTCGCCAAGGCCGAGAGCGAGTACGACAAGCTCGGCACCGAGAACCAGAGCACCACCCGCTCCTACAAGTGGACAATCGCCTGGGACAACAAGCAGTTCGGGGCGTACGTGCTGCTGGCCAACCTGACCGGCAAGCAGAAGTACGTCGACGACGCCAACCGCTGGCTCGACTACTGGACCGTCGGCGTCAACGGGCAGCGGGTGCCGTACTCGCCCGGCGGGATGGCCGTGCTCGACTCGTGGGGCGCCCTGCGCTACGCGGCGAACACGTCCTTCGCCGCCCTCGTCTACAGCGACAAGACCACCGACGCCACCCGCAAGGCCCGCTACAAGGACTTCGCCGTCCGGCAGATCAACTACGCGCTCGGCGACAACCCGCGCGCCTCCAGCTACGTGATCGGCTTCGGCGCCAACTCCCCGAAGAACCCGCACCACCGCACCGCGCACGGCTCCTGGTGGGACAGCCAGACCGTGCCCGCCGAGACCCGGCACACCCTCTACGGCGCGCTGGTCGGCGGCCCGTCGGCGGCCAACGACGCGTACACCGACAACCGGTCGGACTACGTGATGAACGAGGTCGCCACCGACTACAACGCCGGCTTCAGCTCCGCGCTGGCCCGGCTCGCCCAGGAGTACGGCGGCACCCCGCTCGCCGGCTTCCCCCGCGCCGAGACGCCCGACATCGACGAACTGACCGTGGAGACCACGGTGATGCAGGCCGAGCCGCGCGCCACCGGCCTCAAGACCATGATCTACAACAAGTCGGCCTTCCCGGCCCGGGCCCTGACCGACGGCAGGTTCCGCTACTACTTCCGCCCCGACGGCACCGGCCCCGTCACGGTCACCCCCGGCTACACCCAGGGCTGCCCGTCGCCGGCCACGGCCAGGCAGTTCTCCGGCGACATCTGGTACGTCGAGGTGGACTGCACCGGGCACACCATCGCGCCCGCCGGGCAGTCGCAGCACCGGATGGAGGTGCAGTTCAAGATCGGCGTGCCCGAGGGCGGCACCTGGGACCCGACGAACGACCCGTCGTACCAGGCGACGGCCGGGCCGAACCGGAAGGTCACCCTCTACTCCGGCGGCACCCGGATCTGGGGCGAGGAGCCCGGCCCGGCCACCCCGGACACCACCGCGCCGACCACCCCCGGCACCCCCGTCGCCTCGGCCGTCACCGCGACCGGGCTGACCCTGACCTGGCCCGCGTCGACCGACGCCGGCGGCAGCGGGCTGGCCGGCTACGAGGTCACCCAGGCGCAGGTCGGCAGCGACGCGCTCGTCCTGCTCAACTCGACCACCAACACCCTGGCCGTGACCCGGCTGCTGCCCGAGCGGACGTACCGCTTCACGGTGCGGGCCCGCGACGGCGCCGGCAACCGCTCGGCCGCCTCGCCCGTGGCCGAGGTGACCACGCCCGCCGCCCCCGCACCCGACACCGTCGCGCCGACCCGCCCCGGCACCCCGACCGCCTCGGCGGTCACCGCCACCGGGCTCACCCTGAACTGGGCCGCGTCGACCGACAACGTCGGCGTCACCGGTTACCGGGTCTACCGCGAGGCCGGCGCGACCGACGCGCTGGTCGGCTCGCCCACCGGCACCACCGTGGCGGTGACCGGGCTGACCGCCGCGACCGCGTACCAGTTCTACGTGGTGGCGGTGGACGCGGCCGGCAACGCCTCGGCGGCGTCCGCGCCGGTCGCCGTCACCACCGCCGACCCGCCCGCGTCCGGCGGCTGCGCCGTGACCTGGACGACCAGCGGCTGGGACAGCGGCTTCACCGCGAACGTCACCCTCACCAACACGGGCACCACCGCGATCGACGGCTGGACGCTCGCCTTCACCTTCCCCCACGCCGGGCAGAAGGTCGGCCAGGGCTGGTCGGCGACGTGGACCCAGACCGGCGCCGCGGTCACCGCCACCAGCCTCTCCTACAACGGCCGGCTCGCGCCGGGCGCGTCGACCGGCTTCGGCTTCAACGGCACCCACACCGGATCGAACCCGAAGCCCACCGCGTTCACTCTCAACGGCACCCCCTGCACCGTCTCCTGACGCACCACCCCCTCCGGTGGCGCGGACGCATCGCCGTTCGCGCCACCGGCGGCCTGGCGCGCACGTCACCGCCCGTGCCACCGGCGGCCTGGCGCGGACGTCACCGTCCGCGCTGCCGGCGCGATCTTGGACAGTTGCCGTTCCGCGAGAACGGCAACTGTCCAAGATTCATCCCTCGGGGCGCCAGCCCGCCGCCGTCAGGGCGCGGCGGAGGGAGTCGGCCACCTCGTCGGGGCGGGCGCGGACCAGCCACGCCGGGAAGCGGAGGATGCGGTCCCCCGAGGTCCAGACGTCGTTCTGGCGACGCATGTCGGCCGCCCAGTGCCGGACGTCCATGTGGTGCGCGCCGTCGATCTCGACGTGCAACCCCCACTCCCGCCAGTACGCGTCGAGCCACCGCGTCCGCCCGGCGGCGTCGGCGCGCCGCTGCTGGAGGTGAGGCGCGGGCAGGCCGTGGCGGCGGCAGAGCCGGACGAAGTCGATCTCCGAGAGCGCTTCCGCGCCACCCGCGATGTCGGCCACTGTCTGCCGGATCAACGCCCGCCGATGGGCCCGGGGCAACGCGTCCAGCACCGCCGACAGCTCCGCCGGCGTGACCCGTCGCTGCTGACAGCCGGCCGCCAGCACCGCCTGCGCCTCGTCGACGGTGCGGGCCCAGCCGGCGGTGTCCACCAGCGCCCGGGCGGTGGTGGTCCGCGGCGGGCGGGCGAGCTGGAGATGCGCCGCCGGCAGCACCGACGCGCGGTGCACGACGACCGCCGGCATGTCGATCGGCAGCCGCCCCAGCACGCCACGACCCGCCCGCCGGTGCGCCGGCACGAGCACGTGCAGCGGCTCGCGCCGCAGTCCGCGTACGCCCGCCTCGGCGGCAGCCGTCGGGCCGGCCAGGACAGCACCGGAGCCGGCGGCGAGCACCGCCACCCACAGCTGCTGGTCCCGGGTCAGCCGGCCGTTGCCCATCAGCACGACGCCCCGGCAGATCGCGCGCCACCGCCCGGAGCGCACGCGTCCGCGTACGGTGCCCTCGGTCAGCGAACGGATCGCCCGGGCGGTGGTGACGACGCCGGCCTGCTCGAACGCCAGCCAGTCGAGCGCGTCGGCCTCGTCGGCCGGAAGGTCGGGGTGCACCCGTCGCAGCCTCGCCGCCGGCCGCGCCGCCCGCCGCCCCGCGCGGGGATCCCGGGCGGTAGCCGCCCGCGATTCGGGGCATTCCCTCCTCGTGGAGTTGCTGACGGTGGGGCACGGGGCGGCCGATCGGGAGCGGCTGGGCGAGCTGCTGACAGGCGCCGGGGTCGCGCTCGTCGTGGACGTGCGGCGGTTCCCGGCGAGCCGGACCAACCCCGACGTACGCCGGGAGGAACTGGCCCGCTGGCTGCCGGCGGCCGGCGTGGACTACCGCTGGGAACAGCGCCTCGGCGGCCGGCGGCACACCCCGGCCGGCACCGACGAGCCGGACACCTGGTGGACCGTGGCCGCCTTCCGGGCGTACGCGGCGTACACCCGTACCGCCGACTTCCAGGCGGCGCTGGACGCGGTGCTGGCCGACGCGGCGGGCCGGACCACGGCGGTGATGTGCAGCGAGAGCGTCTGGTGGCGCTGCCACCGGCGGCTGATCGCCGACGTCGCCGTGCTGGGGCGCGGTGTGCCGGTGTCGCACCTGATGCCCGACGGCCGGCTCACCCCGCACCGCCCCGCCGAGGGCGCCCGCCGGCTGCCAGACGGCGACCTCGTCTGGGACGGCTGAAAAACTTCCTGCCGAGTCACCCGTGCGGCGAGGTGCGGGGAAACGCAACCATCACAGGGCGTGTTTTGAGTGGCAGGCCGATTTGGGGCCGCCAGATCCCAACCCGGAGCGCTCCGCGATTGCCTGCCGCGACGGCTGCTCAGTCGAGCAGACCGCGTACGGTGCTCGCCAGGTTGGCGAGTCTGGCATCGGCGCGGCTGCGTCGGTGTCTCACCCATTCCTTGCCCTCTGCGGCGATCCCTTCAAGCACGTGCAGGGTGTGGCTGAGCCCGGAGGCATCCAGCGACAATTCGGCGATTCTCGTCGGGTCCTCGTTGTGCTGGAGCGCCTCGTTGTCGGACTCGCTCACCAGGACCGAGACCGGTTCCCCGCTGAACAGTGTCAACTCGAAGGTCTGCTGTCGGGCCGCTATTCCGTCGATCCGGACGGCGGCGACAGCGTCGAACCGATAGTTGAGCCGCTGCGTTGTGCGGTCCACGGCGGCCTCGAAGTCCAGATCGATGTTGACCTGCCTGACTCCGTCGTCGGTGAGTAGGAAGAGCAGCAGGCGGTAGCGCGAGTACCGCCACGGACCGCGTGGGTACCGCGCCTTCTTGCAGGAGTTGGCGGGCGCCTCGATGAAGGCGTGCGCGATCACCTGACTCGGGCGAAGCCGGTACTGCTGCATGGCCTGGTCGACCAAGACCTTACGGTCACCCTCCAGCCAGGCGGCCATCTCGGTGTCCGACGGTTTGTCGGAGAGTTTGCGCTGCCACCGGTGGTACGCCGCCCACCTGGCTGCCTCCTTGTCAGCTCGCTCCGCCTCGTCGGCGGTCACCCTGCGGCGTTCGGCGACAATCCGGAACGACGAGCGCACCGCCGGCACCGCAGACGCCACCGCGAGTAGGCACCAGGCGATGCCTTGCAAGGGAGCGGACAGCACGGCGGCAGGCACAGCCCACAAGCTGCCGGCAGTCAGGGCGACCAGCCCACCGATGTGAAGTGCCACAGTTGTGCCAGGGGCCTGGAGCTGATGGCGGTATGCCGTCAGCGTGTCCCGTTCCCACTGGTCGCGGACGTCGCCCACCAGGTATCGGACGAGCCAGGCGATTCGCTCGGCCTCGATGCGCCGCTCACGGTAGATCTCGACCAACTCGTCCCGCAGTTGTCGTCGAATTCCTGCCGTTTGGGCGAGCCAGTAGGCGCGGTCGGTCCCTCGCGGGACGTATCGTCCGAAGTAGCGGTTGAAGAGCCGGTCTACCTTGCGGGCGAAGCCCTCCGGGGGCGCTTCAGGGCGACGCTGACGGGGCGGACGCATCTCGGCGTCCTTTGTCCGCAGGCGCGTCCTTCGGTAGTAGCGGTCTGCCCCGCCGATACAGAAGGCGGCCAGGCCGGCCAGGCTGACGAGCAGACCGAGGATCGAATCGAGGTGGCCGTGAGCCGCCACGAGTACGGTCAATTGAACGGCGGCGAATATGAAGAGAGCCGTCCCCACACCGGCGCGTAACCAGTCACTCAAGGCGACAGCGGCGGGCTCGACCGGTAAGGTCCTCGGCTGTGCTGGCGTGGGGTGGAAGAACTTCCAGACCCGGTTCAGCCGGTCATCCGCCGTGCGTTGCGTCCTCGCGAGAGTGACAGATCTTTGCCACATCTCATCCTGCATGGCACCTTCGAGTAGTGCATCGAGGTGACCGTAGATCCAGTCGCGTTGACGCTGGTTCAGCGCGTCAATCTCCTTGATGACGAGCTCTGCCTCGGCGGCGTTGACCGGACCCAGGATCCGGATGATGGCCTTCAAACCCGCTGCCCATTCGTCATGGTCATGAAGTTCAGGCAGGCTGGTGCAGATGGCGTCGAGGCGGTCCAATTCCTCTGTACCGAGCTGTCGTAGGGTGCGTCCGCTCAACAGCGCGATCAGCCGGTAGAACTGGACCTCTGTGGTGGCGTATCCGCCGGCCACCGCCTTCTCGATGAATCTCCGTGCCTCATCGCGAACCCGCGCGTGGAGGTACTTCAAGGCGGCGTCGAATTGTTCTTCGGGACTCGGATCTGGAGGCAGACGATAGAAGTTGACGTCGCCGTGAACGATCCCCGCCTGCAGATCGACGCGAGCCTTGCCTTGGGCGACGTTGGTCGCCGTGGGGCTTGTCACGACATCCCCCGCACCGTGGCGATGATGACTGCTAGGCGCGTTGCTAGCTCAGTCACGTCGGCTACCAGACCCCGCAACCGCTTGAGCGCGACGAGCAGGCCGCCCCGCTTCTCGGAGGTGTCTGCTGAGAGGCAGCCGGTTGCCGCGGTTAACTCCGACTCGGCCGCCACATAGGTTTCTTCGTCGAGTTGACCATCGAGGTGGGCCTGCTTGAGGTGGTTCCGGAGATCGGCGATGCTCGACGCCAAATCGACTGGCCCGTCCGGCTCTACGCCGATAACGACGTTGCCGTGGATCTGCCCGGCCTGCACCCCGACCCGGGCGTTGCCGGTAGCGATGTTTCGGTTGGTCATACGCATTGGCTGGCTCCCGTCCCGGCCCGCGGCGCCTGATCGGCTAATCGGGCCATCGTTGATCAGTTCCTGTGCCAGTGCGGTGGCGAAGGCGGCGGCGTGGCGTGCCGCCCTCGGCTGCCAGTTCCTTCCGTCGGTAGCTGTCTTGCTGCCGTCGGCGCGATCACTGATACCGCGTACGACCACCACGGGAAGGGCCCGGTTGAGGTGACCGGCCTGTGCTACGCCCGCCGCCTCCATCTCGATCGCCACGGCGTCGTTGTAGTGCTGCCGGATCCAGTTGGCCTGCGCGGAGATTGCCGAGTCCTGCACGACCTCACCAGCGGCGATAGGTCCGAAGTGGACTATCGGGGAAGAGTCGTTGGGTAGGCCGTGGCGCCAGCTGCTGCCTCTGGCAACGTGATGCGCGACCTGGTCAGCCTCGTGCGGGATCTCCCACGCCTTTGGTCGGGCCTTGAGGCCGTCGTCCTCGCTGGTGCCGCCGTGGTAGGCATAGATCTTGCTCGCGACCACGACATCCCCGAGCTGGATGTTGGGCCACAGGCCCCCGGCCACTCCCACGAACAGCACCGCCGCCGGAGCGAATTCCGCCATTGCGCGCTCGGCGAGGACTGCGGCCGGATGATTGCCTTTGCCAACCAGGGCAAGCGCGACCCGGCAACGACTCTGGCTTACTCGGCCCACCTCGAAACGGGTACCGGCGGCGTGCCGATGTACCCGCAGTTCGGTCAGTCGGTCGCGGACCGCTTCGTACTCGAGGTTCAGGGCCGTGAGGATCACGACGAGACCGCTGTTCGTGCTCACGTTGTCTCCTTGCCAATTGGACTGGTAGGTCTGGTCATCGGGGGATGCAGCGCTGTGCGAGGGCCAGGTCGGAACAGCCGCGCGGGACGGCCACCCTCCGTCTTCCGGGTGCCTCCGGCGGGAACGATGAAGCCGTCCACGCCCTGCACCTTCCGGTAGAAATTCCGCGGATCGAGCTGTACGCCCCATACCGCCTCGTAGACGTTCTGCAGTTCGGAGATGGTGAAGGTCGGGCCGCAGAACGCGGTGGCGAGGGCGGAGCGCTCCAACTTTTCCCGGGCTCGGTCGACACCGTCCGTGAGGATCTGTCCGTGGTCGAAGGCGAGCCGCGCTTCGCCGGCCAGCGCCTGGGTCACCGGCGTCCAGCAGGCGGCAGACGCGTCGGTGCCGGCGATCGGTTCAGGCAGCCGAGGGGCGACGGCCAGGTAGGCCACAGAGACCACCCGGCCCCTAGGGTCCCGCCCGGGTCTGCCGTAGATGCCCAGTTGTTCGAGGTGCACCTGATCTGCCCCCACGCCGGCCTCCTCGGAAAGCTCCCGATGGGCAGCAGCCAAGAGGTCTTCCTCTTCATGGCTGAGGAAGCCGCCAGGCAGGGCGAGAGCCCCCTGATAGGGCTCGACGCCACGCTCGATCAGCAGCACCTGCAGACAGGATTCGCGCAGCGTGAGGATGACGAGGTCAACCGCGAGCAGAACGGCCGGGGCAACCCAGCGATCGTCGGACATGAGTCGACCATAGGCTTCCTGTCATACTGACAGGAAGCCCGCCGGGTGTCAGATTTCGGCAGTATGTCAACGGACGTCAGTCGTCAGCCAGGGCAGTTGGAGCAAATGCGCCTGCGGTATCAATGCTTGATCAGGGCAAACAGACGCGGACGGTTCGGCCGGCGGTGACCAGCAATGCAGTGGCTGTGATGGTCAGGGAGGTGCCGCTAACGCTCGGTGTTGCAGTGAGACGGCCCGGTGGCCCGCCGGGTCAGTCGGCCAGTTCGTCGGCGAGCAGGTCCATCAGCAGCCCGTCGTGCCACCGCCCGTCCTCGCCGCGCTCGTAGCGGCGCAGCACGCCGACGGGGCGGAAGCCGACCTTCGCGTACGCCCGGACGGCCGCCGTGTTCGCCGCCGCCGGGTCGATGGTGAACCGGTGGTGACCGTGCTCGTCGATCAGGTGCCGGACCAGGGTGCGGATCGCGTCCCCGCCGAGCCCGGCGCCGCGTACCGCCGGGTCGAGGAATACGTCCATGCTGGCGTGCCGGTAGTCGGGGTCTTCCTCGGCGTACCACTGGATCGCGCCGACCACCCGGCCGTCGTGCTCGATCGCGTACACCGTCAGGGCCTCGTCGGCGAGGTCGGCCCGGACGGCGGCGGCGAGGTCGTCGCCGCCGCGCCACCAGCGTCGGACCTCCGGGGTGGCCCGGATCGCGGCGAGCGCCGGCACGTCCCCGGCGCCCGCCGGCCGCAGGGTGACCGCCCGGCCGCGCAGCATCCGCCTCAGCCCCGGATCTCGCCGTGCTCGACGCAGACCGCCGCCCAGCCGACCGGCAGCACCTGCACCTTCATCCGGCGGCGGCAGTGCGCGCAGAAGCGCGGCGGCTCCAGTGTCCGGGCCGCCGCGCACCCGTCGTGCGACCCGGCCGCCACGGCCTCGCCGCAGCGGTCGCACCAGACGGCCGACGTCCCGCCGGCCGCCGTCGCCGCGTCACTCGTCGTCACCGGGGCGCTCACAGCGTCGCGGAGAGCGCCTTGACCGGCATCTTCAGGTCGTCGAGCAGCTCCAGGTCGGCCGTCGCCGGCCGGCCCAGCGTGGTCAGGTAGTTGCCGACGATCACCGCGTTGATGCCGCCGAGGAGGCCGTCGCGGGTGCCCAGGTCACCGAGGGTGATCTCCCGGCCGCCCGCGTACCGCAGGATGGTGCGCGGCATGGCCAGCCGGAAGGCGGCGATGGCGCGCAGCGCGTCCTTGCCCTCCACCACCGGCCGGTCGCCCAGCGGGGTGCCGGGGCGGGGGTTGAGGAAGTTCAGCGGCACCTCGTGCGGGTCCAACTCGGCGAGCTGCGCGGCGAACTCGGCCCGCTGCTCCACCGTCTCGCCGAGGCCGAGGATGCCGCCGCAGCAGACCTCCATGCCGGATTCGCGGACCATCCGCAGGGTCTCCCAGCGCTCCTCCCAGGAGTGCGTGGTGACCACGTTGGGGAAGTAGGAGCGGCAGGTCTCCAGGTTGTGGTTGTAGCGGTGCACGCCCATGTCGACAAGCTCGTCGACCTGCTCCTGGCTGAGCATGCCCAGCGACGCGGCGACCTGGATGTCGACCTCGGCCCTGATCGCGGCGACGCCCTCGCGCATCTGCTTCATCAGCCGGGCGTCCGGGCCGCGCACGGCCGCCACGATGCAGAACTCCGTCGCCCCGGTCGCCGCGGTCTGCTTCGCCGCCTCGACCAGCGACGGGATGTCCAGCCAGACCGACCGGACCGGGGAGGTGAACAGGCCGGACTGCGAACAGAAGTGGCAGTCCTCCGGGCACCCGCCGGTCTTCAGCGAGACGATCCCCTCGACCTCCACCTCGGGCCCGCACCAGCGCATCCGCACCTCGTGGGCGAGCTGGAGGGCGGCGGGCAGCTGCTCGTCGGGCAGGTTCAGCACGGCGAGGACGCCGGCCTCGTCGAGACCGACGCCGTTCTCCAGCACCTGGGTTCGGGCCTGGTCGAGGATCTCTGGCATGGCTCGTACCCTACAAGGCCACCTGGCCGGGATGAACGGCCCGCGTGTCGGCACCCGGACGCAGGGGTGGACACGCCGGGCGCTGGCCGGCGGGTGGTAATTTCGCCCGGCGGAAGCGGCCGACGGCGGCCGGCCGGGCGGCGTGGGGGTGACGGTGGCGGACTGGCTGGCGGCGCTCGACCGCCGCGCCGAACTGCGCGCGAAGGCGGGGCTGACCCGCCAGCTGCGACCGCGGGCCGCCGGCGACGTCGTGGTCGACCTGGCCGGCAACGACTACCTCGGCCTGGCCATCCACCCCGAGGTCACCGCCGCGGCGGCGCGGGCGCTGTCGGCGTACGGGCTGGGGGCCACCGGGTCGCGGCTGGTGCGCGGCTCCACCGACGCCCACCACGCGCTCGAGGACGCCCTCGCCGACTGGCTCGGCGCCGAACGGGCACTCGTCTTCTCCTCCGGCTACCTGGCCAACCTCGGGGCGGTCCGGGCGCTGGTGCGGCCCCGTACGCTGCTCGTCTCCGACGCCCACAACCACGCCTCCCTGATCGACGGCTGCCGGATCTCGGGCGCGGAGACCGTGGTGACCCCGCACGCCGACGTCGCGGCGGTGGCCGCCGCCCTCGCCGCCGCGCCCGGCCGGCCGGCGGTGGTCGTCACCGAGTCGGTCTTCTCCGTCGACGGCGACCTCGCCCCGCTGGCCCGGCTGCACGCCGTCGCCCGGGAGCACGGCGCGCTGCTGCTGGTCGACGACGCGCACGCCCTCGGGGTGACCGGCCCGGCCGGCGCCGGGGGAGTCGCCGCCGCCGGCCTCGCCGGCCAGCCCGACGTGGTCGTCACCGCCACCCTCTCCAAGGCCCTCGGCGGCGCGGGCGGGGTGGTCGCCGGGCCGGCGGAGTTCGTCCGGCACGTGATCGAGACCGGCCGGACCTTCATCTTCGACACCGCGCTGCCCCCGGCCGTGGCCGCGGGCGTGCACGCCGCCGTCGGGCTGGCCCGCGCCGGCGACGACCTGCGCGCGGAGCTGGCCGGGCGGGCCGCCCTGCTCGTCCGCCGGCTGGGCGCCGCCGGGCTGGCGGTCTCCGCCCCCGACGGCGCAGTCGTCTCGGTCACCGCCCCCGGCCCCGAGGCGGCGAGCGCCTGGGCGGCCGACTGCCGCGACCGGGGAGTCGCCGTCGGCTGTTTCCGGCCCCCGTCCACGCCGGACGGCCGGTCCCGGCTGCGGCTGACCATCGGCGCCGGCATCCCCCGGGCGGACTTCGAGCGGGCCCTGGAGACCATCGTGGAGTGTGCCCCGTGAGCGCGAGGAGTGAGCGGGGTTTGCGAGCCCCGCAGTCGCGAACAAGGGTGACGCCGTGAGCGCGAGGAGTGAGCGGGGTTTGCGAGCCCCGCAGTCGCGAACAAGGGTGACGCCGTGAGCGCGAGGAGTGAGCCGGGTTTGCGAGCCCCGCAGTCGCGAACAAGGGTGACGCCGTGAGCCGGGGTGGGGACATGACCGGGCCGTGGCGCGGGCCGGTGCTGGTGACCGGCACCGACACGGACGTCGGCAAGACGGTGGTCACCGCGGCCATCGCGGCCGCCGCGCAGGCGGCCGGCCTGCGGGTCGCGGTGGTCAAGCCCGCCCAGACGGGTACGGCCGGTGGCGAGCCGGGCGACGTCGACGCGGTCAACCGGCTGGCCGCCCCGCTGACCGGCCGGACCCTGGCCAGCTTCCCCGACCCGCTCGCCCCGCTGGCGGCGGCCCGGGTCGCCCAGCTGGAGCCGCTGGCGCTGGACACCGCCGTCGACGCGGTCCGCGAGGAGGCCGACAAGCACGACCTGGTGCTCGTCGAGGGCGCGGGCGGCCTGCTCGTACCGATGGGGCTGCGCCCGGAGGGCCGGTCCTGGACGGTGGCGGACCTGGCGGTGGCGCTGGGCTGCCCGGCCGTGGTGGTGACCCGGGCCGGTCTGGGCACCCTGAACCACACGGCGCTGACGCTGGAGGCGCTGGAGCGCCGGGCGGTGCCGGCCGGCGTGGTGGTCGGCGCGTGGCCGGCCGCGCCGGAGCTGGTGCACTGGGCCAACCTGACCGACCTGGTGCCGAACCTGCTGGGCGCCCTGCCGGCCGGGACCGGGGCGATGGATCCGGGGGTCTTCCGCCGGTCCGCGTCCGGCTGGCTCACCCCCGCCCTGTACGGGGTGCTCGACGACTGGCGCGCGTGGGCCGAGGAGATCAGCTGAGCACCTGACTTTCGTCGGTGCCGGCGCAGGTCGGGCGTGGGTAGCCTGACCGCCGTGGGGAACTGGTGGCCCGTCCGGGTGGGCGGTGCGGTGCGGTCCCGGGAGGTCGTCCGGCGGCGGCTCGGCGACCTGCTCCTGTGGGCGACGACCGCTGCCCCGATCGCGTACGCGCTTGTCACCCCGCCGCACGCGGGGCCGGCCACCGCCCGGCTGACCGGCGCGCTGCTGCTGCTCACGGTGGCGGTCGCGGTGAGCCGGCGCTGGCCGGTGGCCGCCCTGGTCGTCGTGGTGCTCGGGTCGCTGCTGGACGGCAACTTCCTCTTCGCGATCCCGGTGTTCAGTTACCTGACCGGTCGCCGCAGCGCCACCGCCCGTACGGCCGCCGTCGCCTTCGCCGTGCTCGCGGCCGGCGGCACCGCGCTCAACCTGGGGCTGCTCGGCACCGGCGCGGCCACCTGGTTCCTGCTCGCCTCCGTGCTGCTCTTCGCCGGGGTGTTCCCGTGGCTCGTCGGGCGGTACCGGCGGCAGCAGGCCGCCCTGACCGAGGCCGGCCGCCGGCACGCCGAGGCGCGGGAGCGCGAGCGGCGGGGCACCGCGGAGCGGGTCCGACTGCGGGAACGGGCCCGCATCGCCCAGGAGATGCACGACTCGCTCGGGCACGACCTGAGTCTGATCGCCCTGCGCGCCGCCGCGCTGGAGGTCGCGGGCGACCTCACGCCCCGGCACCGGGCCGCCGCCGGGGAGTTGCGGGCCAGCGTCGCCGCCGCCACCGAGCGGCTGCACGGGATCATCGGGGTGCTCCGGGAGCCGGACGGGGCGGCGACCACCCGGCCGGTCGACGAGAGCGTCACCGAGCTGGTCGACGGGGCCCGGGAGGCGGGCATGGCGGTGCGCCTGGACGGCGCGGACGCCCTGACGCGGCTGCCCCCGATGGCCGCGCACGCCGCACACCGGGTGGTCCGCGAGGCGCTGACCAACGCCGCCCGGTACGCCCCCGGCGCGCCGGTCAGCGTCGTGCTGGCCGCCGACGGCGACCGGATCGACGTCGCCGTCGTCAACGCGCCGCCACCGGCCGGGCCGCTGCCGGGCCCGCCGTCCACCGGTTCCGGCCTGCTCGCCCTCGCCGAGCGGGTCCGGCTCGCCGGCGGCGTCCTGACGACCGGCCACCAGGACGGTGGCGGCTTCGCCGTCCGTGCCCGCCTGCCGGCGGCGGCCCGGGCGGGCGCCGACGCCCTCCCGTCGGGTGGCGGCGACTCCGGCCCCGGCAGCGGCCGGCGGTCGGCGGGCGGCTGGCCCGCGGGCGGCTGGTCGGCGGACGAGGCGGACGAGGCGGGGTTTCCGGTCGCCCCGGGTGCGGGCGCCGACGCGTCGGACGGCGGGTCGCCGGGGGAATGGCCGGGCGAGGCCGAGCGGCGGCTGCGCGACGCCCGCCGGCGGGTCCGGCTCAGCCTGCTGACGGCGCTCGGCGCCCCGGCGGGCCTCGCGCTGGTCCTCTCCCTCGTCTACTACCCGGTCGCCACCGCCGGTACGGTCCTCGACGACGGGGCCTTCGCGCGGATGCCCGTGGGCGCGCAGCGCGCCGAGCTGACCGGGCTGCCCCGGCGGCAGTCGGCCCCGCCCGCCGGGACGGCGCGTCCCGGCTGCGAGCACTACACCGACGGCAACTTTCCCCTGGCCCAGCCGACGTGGCGGCTCTGCTTCGTCGAGGGCCGGCTGGTCAGCAAGGAGCGGATCGACGGATGAACGCCGACACGGCCGGCCCGGTGCGGGTCGTGCTCGCCGACGACGAGGCGATGATCCGGGCCGGTGTCCGGGCCATCCTGGCCACCGATCCGGGCATCGAGGTGGTGGCCGAGGCGGGGGACGGCCGGGCCGCGGTGGAACTCGTCCGGGCGCACCGGCCCCGGGTGGCGCTGCTGGACATCCGGATGCCGAGGCTGGACGGGCTCTCCGCCGCCGCCGAGATCCGCCGGCTCGTGCCGGAGACGGCGACGCTCATGCTGACCACGTTCGGCGAGGACGAGCACGTCGCCCGGGCGCTCGGGCACGGGGCGAGCGGGTTCCTGCTCAAGGCCGGCGACCCACGCGAGCTGATCGCCGGGGTGCACGCCGTCGCCGACGGCGGCGCGTACCTGTCACCGCAGGTGGCGCGTCGGGTCATCGAGCTGGGCGGTGACCGGCTGGCCCGCCGGCCGGTGGCCCGGGACCGGCTGGCGGGGCTGACCGAGCGGGAGCGGGAGGTGCTCGCGCTGGTCGGGGCGGGCCTGTCCAACGCCGAGATCGCCCGCCGGCTGCACCTGGTCGAGGGGACCGTGAAGAGCTACCTGACGAGCGTCTTCACCCGCCTCGAGGTGCGCAACCGGGTGCAGGCGGCGATCCTCGCCTACGAGGCGGGGCTGGTCGAGCCGACCGGCTGACCCGCCCCGCCCCCGGGTCAGGCCCTACGCGTCGCGGCGGCGCAGCGCGGCGCGGCCCAGCAGCAGCGCCGCGCCGGCCCAGCCGGCGAGCAGGAGCAACCCGACCGGCGCCGGGTACGGGTCGGTGTCCCCGGCCAGGAAGTGCGCCCCGGCCACCCCCGGGAAGGCGTCCGCGATCCGGTCGAGCACGGCGATGTCCGGCTCCTGCAACGACAGCGGAACGATCATCAGCGTGGCGACGAGCACCGTCAGGGTGAGCACCGCGCTGCGCAGGGCCGCGCCGAGCCCGAGGGCCAGCACGCCGACCAGCGCCAGGTAGGTCGCCACCGCCAGGACGTCACCGACGGTGCCGCCGGCCGGCGCGGCGCCCCAGCGGCCGAGCACCGGCCGCGCCACCAGCGCGCCGACCGCGCCGAGCAGCAGCCCGAGCGCGAACGTCACCGCCCCGGTCACCACGGCCTTCGCCAGCAGCACCCGGCCGCGCGACGGCGTGCACTGCAAGGTGGTACGGATCGTGCCACTGGTGAACTCGCTGGTGATCACGAGCAGGCCCAGCGCCAGCACGGCGTACTGGGTCAGCTCGACCGAGCCGATCACGACGCTGCCGACGGTGACGATCCCGGCGTCGTCGGCCGGGTCGTCGTTGGTGTTCGCGTTGGCGGCGTAGATGGCCAGCTGACCGGCGGTGGCGGCCATCAGCAGTACCCCGGCCAGCAAGGACCACCAGGTGGAACGCACGGACCACACCTTGGTCCACTCGGCGGAGATCGTGTTCATCGTGCCTCGCTCGGGGTCGGGGTTCCGGCGTACTCGACGCTGTCGGCGGTCAGTTCCATGAAGGCCTGTTCCAGGGACGCCCCGTGCGGGCTCAGCTCGTGCAGTGGCACACCCAGCTCGTACGCCAGGTCGCCGATCCGCTCGACGGTGGCGCCGGTGACGGTCAGCTCGCCCGGGCCGGCCGGCTCGACGTTGGCCCCGGCGGCGGTGAGCCGCCCGGCGAGCGCGGCGAGGCAAGCCGGCTGCGGGCTGCGTACGCGCACGGCCACCGCGCTGCCGGCGATGACCTCGTCGATCGGGGCGTCAGCGAGCAGGCGACCCCGGCCGATCACCACCAGCCGGTCGGCGGTGAGCTGCATCTCGGTCATCAGGTGGCTGGAGACGAAGACCGTCCGGCCCTCGTCGGCCAGGGCGCGCATCAGCTGCCGGACCCAGCGCACCCCGTCCGGGTCGAGGCCGTTGACCGGCTCGTCGAACATCAGCACCGGCGGGTCGCCGAGCAGCGCCCCGGCGATGCCGAGCCGCTGCCCCATGCCGAGGGAGAGGGTGCGGCCGGGCTTGGCGGCGGCACGGGCGTCCAGCCCCACCGTGGCGAGCACCTCGTCCACCCGGCGGTCCGGTATCCCGTTGCTGCGGGCCATCGCGAGCAGGTGCGCCCGACCCGAGCGGGCCGGATGGAGGGCCCGGGCGTCGAGCAGCGCGCCGACCTCGCGCAGCGGGCGCCGCAGCTCCCGGTACGCCCGCCCGCGCACGAGCGCCTGCCCGGCGGTGGGCCGGTCCAACCCGAGGATCATCCGCATGGTGGTGGACTTGCCCGCGCCGTTCGGGCCGAGGAACCCGGTGACCTGCCCCGGCCCGATGTCGACGGTCAGGGCGTCGACGGCGGTCGTGCCCCCGAAACGCTTGGTCAACCCACGTAATGTGATCATGCACCGACGCTAGGTCCGGCGCAGGTTGCGGCACCGCGCCCGAACGACACCCTCCGTCACTGACTTTCGTCAGGCGCCCCGCGCCCCGCGCCCCGCGGGCGGCGGGCGGCGGGTCTGCGGGCGGCGATGGCGGTCGCCCGACGCTGTCGAGCTGCCCGCATCGACGGGGCAGGCGCTCCGCTGCCCGGATCAGAGCCGCCTGCGGTCTTGGCGACCCTGCTGACGGGGCGGTGGGCTCACACCGGTTCCCCTTACCAGCGAACGGAAGCGCCGACGCGGGGGACGCCTCGGCGTGGGGTCGCTCCAGGGTCATCGGTCTGGTCTCACAGATGGGGCAGCTCGACAGCGTGTCCGTCGCCCGTCGCCGTCGGCTGGGCGGGCCGGTAGCCACGTCCGGCGAGAGTCGGCGTGCCCGTAGCCCGTCGTCCCGCGGGACGGTGCCGGTCGCCCGGACTGCGCCCGGCCGGCCGCTCGGGGGACGCGACGTGGTCGGGAGGCGGTCAGCGCTGGCGGACGACGAACGCGTCGGGCATCCGGAAGGTCAGGTTGTCCGGGCACCACGGCTCGCGGAGCACGCTGACCCCGTCCAGCAGCGGGGCGGTCTCCGCGACCACCACGGCCGCCTCCATCCGGGCCAACTGGTCGCCGACGCAGCGGTGCGCGCCCGCCCCGAAGGCCAGGTGCCGGCGGGAGCCGCGCTGCCCGGGTCGGAACTCGTCCGGCGCGTCGACGGTGGCCGGGTCGCGGCCGGCGCGGGCCAGCCAGAGCACGATGCTGGTGCCCGCCGGCACCGCCGTCCCGCCCAGCGCGGTGTCCACCGCCGCCACCCGCCGCCAGGTGACGATCGGCGGCTCCAGCCGCAGCCCCTCCTCGACGACGTCGGCGACCGCGACGGTGCCGTCGCGCAGGCCGGCGAGCACGGCCGGCTCGCCGGTCAGCCGGTGCAGCAGCAGGGTGAGGAACTGCGAGGTGGTCTCCTGGCCGGCTACCAGCAGAAAGAACAGCGCACCCACCACCACGTCGGGCGGGTGCCCGGCGGCACGCAGCGACCCGGCCAGCCCGCCCCCGGTCGCGGCGAACTCCCGCAGCACCCGGTGGAAGCGGCCCACCTCGGCGGCGAGGGCCTGCTGCCGGTCGGCGTCCAGGGGCGCCCAGAACAGTTCCAGCGCGGCGCGGGCGAACTCCTTCACCGCGCCGACCGGCGCGTCCGGCAGCTCGACCAGCCGGGCCAGCACCAGCAGCGGCAGGTCGGCGGCGAGCCGGGCGTACAGGTCCACCGACCCGCCGGCGCCCAGGGTGGTGGCGATGCCGCCGACGCGCTCCCGGACCAGATCGGTCAGCCAGGGCCGCTGCGCGGCGACCCGCGTCGGGTGCAGGACGTCGGCGACGATCGCCCGGATCGCCGGGTGGCTGGCGCCACCGTTGTTCGCCAGGGTCGGCGGCAGCCGGAACCGGTGCTTGGCCAGCACCCGCAGCGCGGCCACCGGGATCGGGGTCACCGCGTCCAGCGCGTTGTCCGGCCGGTACGTCGCCGGATCGGTGAGCACCTCGCGGACCAGGGCGTGCCGGGTCACGACCAGGTGCGCGACCCCCACGTGGTCGCGTACCCGGGCCACGTCCGGCCAGTGCGCGTCGGCGGTCTGCGCCCAGCTCCGGAACAGCACGCCGACACGCTAGCGGCCCGCCCCCGGCAGCCCCGCCCGCAACTGCCACACCGTGGTGCGCTTCACCCGTACGCTCTCCAGCGTCTCGGGCACCGGCACGTCGTAGACGGCCAGCTCGTCGAAGCGGTCGTGGGGCAGGAAGGCCCGGCCGGGGTCGCCGACCAGCACCTGGGCCCCGGCGCGGGCGGCCCGGAGCAGGAAGCGCAGCACCCGGTTGGCCATCGCCTGGCTGTAGAACACGTCCCCGGCGAGCACCACCTCGGCCCCACCGGCGTCGCCGTCGAGGACGTCGCCGAGTTCGGCG
This sequence comes from Micromonospora sp. USAFONa4, assembly GCF_057197825.1. Classification (NCBI taxonomy): domain Bacteria; kingdom Bacillati; phylum Actinomycetota; class Actinomycetes; order Micromonosporales; family Micromonosporaceae; genus Micromonospora; species Micromonospora sp. USAFONa4. The sequence continues at coordinate 5,288,241 of NZ_CM170072.1, forward strand.
TCGACGCGTACCCCGTTGGCCTCGGCGTTGACCGCGACGGCGGCGACGGCCAGCTCGTCGATCTCCACGGCGCGCACGGCGGCGGCGCCGGCCCGCGCGGCGGCGATGGCGACCAGGCCGGAGCCCGCGGCGAGGTCCAGCACCCGGCGGCCGGCGACCAGCTCCGGGTGGTCGGTGACGTACCGGGCCAGCGCCTGCCCGCCGGCCCAGGCGAAGGCCCAGAACGGCGGCGGCTGCGCGCTGCGGAACTCGCCCTCCGTCAGCTCCCACAGGCCGATGGCGTCGTCCGCCTGGTGCAGCCGCACCTCGGGAACGAAGGCGACCGGGGAGAGACTGGCGTGCAGGCGGACGAAGGCGGCGGAAAGGTCGGACACGCCGGCGATTGTCCCCCGCCACCCGAACCCGCCGACCGGCGCCACCCCGGATCGTCCCCCGACCGGCGGCTGTTCGCGCGCTCGCCCCGGCCGTCGCGAGCCGGTCGCCGTCGCGCGGTCGTCGGGGCCGGGGCGTGTCGCGGGGAGGGGGTGACCGGTTCACCACCGTCGGTGAAATCGGCCCCCGCGCTTGGCGACCGGTGCGAACACGCCCGTCTACCGGCCGGCCGGTGGCGCTGGCAGCGTTGCGGGTTGGCGGCGACCGACGGGAGGTGGGAACGGTGGCGACCGTGTGGCGGTACGCGCTACGGGCCGGGGTGGTGCTCGGCTGCCTGACCGGGGCGGGTCTGCCCGCGCCCGCGCAGGCGACCTTCGCCACCGAGTTGAGCGGCCTGCCGGACGAGTTCACCGCCGGGGGCCGGGTGGAGACCGTCTCCGCCGTGGTCTCCCGCGACGACGGCGGCTGCGTCAAGGTCCGCTGGTCGATGGTGCTGCGGGTGCGCGGGATGCGGCTCGACCAGGTCAGGGTGGACCGGGTCGAGGAGACCGGCTCGTTCCCGCTGGACATCCGCGCCGACGGGGAGGTGGCCCGGCTGACCGACCGCCGGCTCGACCCGGGCACGCTCTGCCCCGGGCGGACGGTCACCGCCCGCTACCGGTTGGCCTTCGCCGGGGACGTCACCCGGGGGCGGATCACGCTGGCGGCGGAGGCGTACGACGCGAACCTGCGGCTGCTGTCCCGACAGACGGCGACGCGGTCGGTGGTCGGGTCGACCGCCCGGACGGCCGCGCCCGAGGAGCCGGAGCCTCGCCCCGCCCCGGCGGACACGACCGGACCGGCAGGGGAGACCGGGGGAGCGGCGGAGCCGGGGGCGGCGCCCACCACCGACGAGCCGGCGGCCGACGACTTGGCGACCGACGAGCCGGTGGCCGCCGGTGCGCCGCCGGCGGCCGGCGCGGGGCGGCCGGTGGCGGGGACGGGCGGGTTCGGGGTCGTGCAGGCCGCGTTCCTGCTCGGTGGGCTGCTGCTCTCACTCGGCCTCGGCCTGCTGCTGCGGCTGCGTCACCTGACCCGGGCGGCCGGCGCGGACGAGCCGTCCAGTCACGTTCGACACGATCGGCAGCAGCGGCGCGGCGATGACATCGAGCCGGACCGACGCCGGGAACGGGCCGCCGTGCCCGGGCGGTGGCGGGCGGCACGCCGCTGACCGAGGGCCACAGGTACGACTGTCCGGCGGTGGTCCGGCGGAGTCGCGGGGACGCGTGCCCGGCGGCGGTCCGCCCGGGTCGACGGCCGGAGGTGGTCCGTCGGGGCCGGCCGGCACGCCGACCGGCCCCGACGGGCGGTCACTTCGAGAACGCCTGGAACTCGGCGATGCGCACCTGCGTACGCGCCGGGCTGGCCGTCGCGCAGTCGGTGGTGGTCGCCGGGTCGTCGTCCTGCTCACCGGCGTAGGCGGGGCCGCCGGTGCACTGGCTGGCCAGCACCTCCAACCGCAGGTGCGTGGCCAGCGTGGTCGGCACCGCGAACTCGCGCAGGTTGATGTCCGGCACGTACGCCCGGTACGCCCCGCCCGGGAACGCGTCGGGCGCGCTGGTGTGGATCCGCCGCCAGTTCGCCGGATCCGCGCAGTCGGTCGTCTTCGCGTTGCACGCCGACACCGCGAACGAGCGCAGCGCGCTGAGCGCGTTCTGGCCGCCCGCGTCCGCGTCGCCGGCGATCGCCGGGCGCAGCATGGCGCTGACGTTCACCCGCTTCACGACCTGCGGCGCGTCCCCGGGCAGCGCCACGGTCACCTGCCGCCCGGCCACCCCGTCCAGGGAGGCCCAGTTGGTGGCCTCGGTGTCGTCGGCGATGCGGTCCAGGTTGACCCCGTCGCCGGTGACCGTCGCGCCGGACGCCGTGGACGCCAGGTTCCGGCTCATCCGCAGGTCGACGTACCCCTCCTTGCCGGCCTTGGCGACCACGGTCAGCCGCTGGTGGCCGAAGCCGGGCGCGACGGCGAGCAGCTGGTACGTGCCGGGCACCAGCTCGACGGTGTCCGGCAGGGCGGTGGCCGGGTCGGTGTCGGCCACGGGCACCGCCCGCGCCTCGTACGCCCCGACGTACACCCGGATGGGGGCGTCGGCGCTGTCGCCCTTCGGGCGCAGGGTGAGCACGGCGTTGTCGGCGCCCGGAGCGGCGAAGCTCGGCGTCGGGTCCGTGTCGGCGGCGCCGTTGGTGGCGGCGTCGCGGCCCATCCCGGAGCGGGCGAACTCCGCCCAGAGCAGGTCCTGGTTGGCGCCGCCGAAGCGCAGCAGGTCGGCGGTGAGCATGTTGTCGCGCATGTCGAGCATGCTCACCTGGCTGGCGGCCTGCAGCAGGAACGAGTCGAAGACCAGCTGCGACCAGCGCCGGTTGCCCGGGCACTGCTCCACCGCCACCGTGCCGCGCGCGCAGTCGAGCTGCCGCTGCGGGGTGCCGACCCCGTAGCGCTTCATCATCGCGGCGCGCACCCGGAAGTTGGTGGCGCTCCAGATCTCACCGTCGGCGTGCACGGCGGGCCCGCCGGTGTTGTAGCCGACGTCGGAGTAGTTCAGCGGGCTGCGGCTGAAGTCGTGGTTGCGGATGCCGCTGACCAGGTTGCCGGTGACGTAGCCGCCGGTGACGTAGGGCGTCTCGCCGGGGGCGCGCAGCCCGTGCTGGAACAGGTACTCGGCGGCGAGCAGGTCGCTCCACGACTCGCCCATCGAGCCGCCCTGGTGCCCGCTGATGCCGCTGTCCGGGCCGGCGATCATCCGGTTGGTGATGGCGTGGGTGTACTCGTGCCCGATCACCGTCATGTCGTAGTCGCCGTCCACGCAGGGCGGGTACGGCCCGCCGGCCTGCGGCTGCCACAGGTACATGTTGGTGGTCGGCGGCAGGCCGTCGCGCGGCGTGCCCTGGTTGGCGTTGTTCCGGTTGCCGCTGAGCGCACCCTGCTGGGCGCGGCCCTGCTCGGCGTCGCCGCCCAGGCCCTGCGGGGTCAAATTCACCGCCTGGAGGTTCCAGGTCGCCTCGGTGAAGCCCAGGTGCCAGGCCCAGTCGTGCATCCGGTTGTGCATGGCGAACAGGTTGGCGATCGCGGCGTCGCCGTCGTTGCGCTGCGCCGAGGTGAACACCTCCGGGTTGCAGCGGGCCTGGTGCCACTGGTCGGTGAACGGGTACTCGTAGCGGCGCTGGAGGCTGGGCGTGGCCGGTACGGCCGGCGTGCCGCCGCCCCACGACAGCACGGTGTTGGCGGAGTTGCCCCGGGCGGTGCCCGTCGGCGTGCCGGTGGCCGCGTCGACGTCCCACGGCTGCCCGGTGGCCGGGTCGCGGAAGGCCGCCTGGCAGCCCGGCGCGGGGTCGCCGCACCAGCGCACCCGGGGGTCCTGCCCGGGGCCGAGGTCGCGCGGCGGGGTGGCCGGGAAGACCGCCCAGCTCGGGTTGTCCGAGTCGAAGTCGACGAGGTCCTCGCGGACCAGCACCTGCCCGGTGATCCCGTCGACGTAGGTGGTGAACGCCGCCGGGTGGTCGGTGTCGGCGCCGATCAGGGTCACCTCGTACGCGGCCCGGGGCCCGTCGAGCGGGGTGGGCACGGCGACGGCGCGGACGCTGTGGCTGCGTACCGCCTCGGCGGTCAGGCCGGCGTCGGCGCGCGCCGCCGCGTACGCCTGCTCGTCGGTGAGGGTGGCCGGCGCCGGCGCGTCGGTGTCCCGGGACAGCGAGGAGCTGACCGCGAGGACCTTGCCGCCGGCGACCGCGACGGTCACCAGGCCGTCGTGCCCGGCCGGCAGGTCGCCGAAGCGCTGCCGGAGGGTGACGACGGCGCCGGCGCCGACCGGGCGGACCAGCACCCGGTCCATCGCGTCGACCGCCGCGGCGTCCAGCCCGAAGAGGTCCTGGTGCCCGGTGAGGTACGCGCGGGCGGCCGCCTCCGGCTCGGCGGGCAGGCCGGTGGCGAGGGGCGCGCTGCCGGGGCCGAGCGCGTGCGGGGTGCCGAGCCGGTTCCAGCGGGCGTCCGGGTCGGCGCTGCGCGCCAGGCCCCGCTGCCGCGCGTCGGGGGCGGCGGTACCCGGGCGGTTGTCGACGTCGGCGTGCTGGTGCTGCCCCTCGGCGAACGGGCCGGAGCGCCGCTCGGCGGAGGCGCCGCCGGTGGGGGCGGCTGCGGTGGGTCCGGTGGGCAGCAGCGCGGCCGCCACCGCGGTCGCCGCCAGGACGGGGATGAGCCGGCGTCGACGCCGACTCATCCAGGGTGTCCACTCCGGTTGTGCCACGGGACCTCCTCGTGGGAGCGGGGTGGCCGGCCCTCCGCCGGCCCGCGCAGCGCGGTTACGCATGCGCATCTGTGGATATCAGCCTGCCTGGGTGGGGACAAGGGTCGCGCCTACTCAAGGCGGCCCGGCGCGTCGCGGGAGCCCTCGCGGACGCCGGGGCGGCGCCCCTCCCCGCGCTGGTTTCGACAAAAACAGTCCCTTGTACACGGACGTGACGGCTGTCACAGTCGAGGGAGGACCGCGACAGAGCGGAGGCCGGCCATGGCCCTCGACCCCTCAGCGCCCGCCACCGCCGCCGGCTGGCGGGACACCCGCCGGCCCTGGTGGCCCCTGGCGCTGCTCGTCCCGACGCTGCCGTTCGTCGGCTGGGCGACCTGGCGGGCCACCGGCGACGCCTGGGCCTGGTGGCTCACCCCCGCCGCCGTGTTCGTCCTGATCCCGGTGGTCGACCTGCTGGTCGGCGAGGACCGGCGCAACCCGCCCGACGAGGCGGTGCCCCGGCTGGCAGCCGACGGCTACTACCGCTGGCTGACCTACCTCTACCTGCCCGCCCAGTACGCCGGGCTGGTGCTCTGCTGCGCGGTCTGGGCCCGGGGCGACCTGACGGTGGTCGGGGCGGCCGGCCTGGTCGCCACGATGGGTGTGGTCGACGGCATCGCCATCAACACCGCCCACGAGCTGGGCCACAAGCGCGAGACGGTGGAGCGCTGGCTGTCCAAGGTGGCCCTCGCGCCGGCCGCGTACGGGCATTTCCACGTCGAGCACAACCGGGGCCACCACACCCGCGTCGCCACACCGGAGGACCCGGCCAGCGCCCGGCTGGGGGAGAGCTTCTGGGCGTTCTGGCCGCGTACCGTCTCAGGCAGCCTGCGCTCGGCGTGGCGGCTGGAGGCCGCCCGGCTCCGCCTGCGGGGGCGCAGCCCGTGGACGTGGCGCAACGACGTGCTCAACGCGTTCGCGATGACCCTCGCGCTCTACGCGGCGCTGGCCGTCGCCCTCGGCCCGGGCGTACTGCCGTTCCTGGCGCTCCAGGCGGTGGCCGGGTTCTCCCTGCTCGAGGTGGTCAACTACCTGGAGCACTACGGGTTGGCCCGGCAGCGCACCCCCGCCGGGCGCTACGAGAAGGTCGACCCCCGGCACAGCTGGAACAGCGACCGCAGCGTGACCAACATCTTCCTCTTCCAGCTCCAGCGGCACAGCGACCACCACGCCAACCCGCTGCGCCGCTACCAGACGCTGCGCACCTTCGAGTCCTCCCCGCAGCTGCCCGCCGGCTACGCCACGATGGTGCTGGCCGCGCTGGTGCCGCCGGTGTGGCGCCGGCTGATGGACCACCGGGTGCTCGCCCACTACGGCGGGGACCTGACGCTGGCCAACGTCCACCCGCCGGCCCTGCGCCGGCTGCGGGAGCGCCGTCGGCGTGGCCCGGCGGCCGCCTGACGACCGGGTCCGCGTCCCGGCCCGCCGCGCAACCCCCGCCGCGTCGCGTCACGGCGTGCGGTCGGGAGCACGCCCGGGGCGTCCGGTCGGGTCCCTCACGGCGCCCAGTCGGGGTCGCGGCCGAAGGCGGCGACGAGGCGGTCCTGCTCGTCCGCCCGCGCCGGCACGTCGACCTCGGGCCGGACCAGCCGGCCCCGCTGGTAGTCGCCGATCCGCTGAGCGAACCACTGCGCGCACGCGGCGACCGCGTCGGCGTCCAGCCGGGGGTCCGCGCCGATCGCCACGGCGAGGTCCCAGCCGTGGATCAGGTGCTCCGCGGTCAGTTGGTGCAGGTACTCGTCGGCGGGGGTCTCGCCGGAGGAGAGCCCGACGGTGCGCTCCAGCGCCCCCGGGTGGGTGAAGGCCAGCTCGGCCTGCCCCGCCGCCTCCCGGGCCGCGCCGGCCGGGTCCGGGCCGAGCACGTCGCCGTCGTAGCGGTCGCCGACCTGCTCGATCGTCCGCCCCGCGAGCAGCGCGACGCTCCACCGGTCCTCGCCCACCACGTGGTTGACCAGCGTCCGGACGTCCCAGTCGGGGCACGGGGTCGGGTCCGACCACTGGTCGGGGCCGACCTGCGCCACCCGGTCGGTGAACTCGGCCAGGCTGCGGCGGTACGTCTCCAGCGGGTCCATGCCGACGATTGTTCCGGCTGCCTCGGGGAGCCGAGCCGTTTTGCCGGCTTCGCGGGCGGCCGGAGCGCCGGTCGCGCCCGGCCGGTCCGGCTCAGTCCAGCTGCGTCGGGTCGAGCCCCAGCTCCCGGGCGGTGAGCAGGCGCACCCACTCGGCGAACTGCCGGCGGGAGATCACCCGGTCGTGCACCGCGAGCTGCACCGCCAGCCCGTCCATCACCGCGCTGATCCGCCACGCCGCCCCGGACGGGTCGGCGCACTCGAAGGTGCCGTCGCGGACCCCGTCCGAGATGACCGTGGCCAGGTCCTCGCGCCAGCGCAGGTCGAGCCGGCGGGAGAGCTTCTCCAATTCCGGGGTACGCAGCGACTCCGCCCAGCCGTCGATCCACATCGCCCAGGAGGTCGCCCGGCCCGCCGGCGTGTAGAGCCGGACGATCCGGCGGAGCTTGGTCAGGGGCGGGGCGCTGGAGCGCATCACCGCGTCCAGGCGGGCCAGATCCTGCTCCACCGCGTACGCGAACGCCTGCGCGAGCAGTCGGTCCTTCGTGGCGAAGTGGTAGAAGACCAACGCCTGGCTCACTCCGGCGGCCTGGGCCACGTCGGCCGTGCGGGTGTTGGCCAGGCCGCGTTCCACGATCACGTCACAGGCCGTGCGCAGCAGGGCATCCAGGCGGATCTCCGCCGCACGTCTCGTCACGCCGTTACCGTAGCCCATCCAATCGAACACGGGCAGTTACGGATCACGGTCCGTTCTGCCCGCCAGAGTCGGAATCCGGACAGTTCCCGGAGCGGATCCTGGCCGCAGGCCGTGGCGGCTGCGGGCGGCGGACGAGTCCGGCCCATCCTCCTAGGAAGCCTAGGTGATGGGTGGGACGTCACCCTTCCGCCGCAGGTGTGTGGCGGGACGGTCCCACCCGACTCGCCGCGAGCCACCCCGATTTGGCAACCGCTCGCCCGCTCGGCTAAAGTTCTCACCCGTCACCGGTTAACGCCGGAGACGTGCGGACGTAGCGCAGCTGGTAGCGCATCACCTTGCCAAGGTGAGGGTCGCGGGTTCGAATCCCGTCGTCCGCTCGGAGCTGCCGCCACGCATGACGGGGGCAACCTCGGTGGGGTGGCCGAGAGGCGAGGCAACGGCCTGCAAAGCCGTGTACGCGGGTTCAAATCCCGTCCCCACCTCGGTAACAAGCGAGGGCGATTGGCGCAGTGGGAGCGCGCTTCCTTGACACGGAAGAGGTCACTGGTTCAAACCCAGTATCGCCCACCAACACGAAGGCCCGTCACCGGATGGTGGCGGGCCTTCGTCGTTCCCCGCCCTCCACGCCGAGCGCCCGTGACCACCGACGAACGCCTACGGCCCACGGCGGGGGTGGACCCGCGGCCATCAGCAGCGGAGGTCCGCCGGGCGCACCGACGGCGACCGCCCCGCCCACGGCCGTCGGCGTGGACGGGGCGGCCGCGCCTCCCCCCGGAGTGACCGGTCGGACGTGCTTCCCCGTGCCGCGCGTCCGGACGCGGGTCGGTGGACGGCCGGCGTCCCGTACCGGCTGTAATTCCACGGTAGGAAATCTCTGCCGACGAAGGCGAGGACCGATCCGCACAGCGGGAGCGTCGCGAGTGCCGGCCTGCACAGCGACCCCGGCCCACCGCCGTGCTCGATCCGGCCGGGAGCGAGTCCGCTCAGTCCGGCCGGAAGTCGAGGATCCGCAGCGCGAGCCACAACTCGTGCCGGGCGCTCGGCCCGCGTAGCAGCGAGCGTCCCAGGGCCTGCTCGGCCCGGCCCAGCCGCTTGCGTACGGCGGACACCGAGATCCCGAGCGTGGCGGCGGTGCCGGGAAGCCGGCCGTCGGCGCGGAGCCAGGCGCGTACCGTCGCCAGGCCCACGGCCGTCCCGTCAGCGGCCAGGGGCGCGACCTGGCCGTGCGCCCAGAGGCGCAGGGCCGGGGCGGCCAGCAGCCGGTCCAGGCCGCTCCACCGGACGTCCTCGTCGCCGCCCTCGCTGCCGTCACCACCGCCGCCCTCGCCGCTGTCACCGCCGCCGCCGCTGTCACCACCACCGCCGTCGGGCGCGGTCGGGCCGAGTAGGCGCAGGGCCAGCCACGCGACCGACTGGTCGGAGACCCGGGACAGGTCCAGGGCGAGGCGGTCGCGCAGCAGCGCCAGCCGGGCCGCGAGGGTGTTGCGGTGGATTCGCAGGTGGCGGTGGGCCGCACCGTCGAAGGCGAGCCACGAGCCGAGCGTCGCCAGCAGCTCCTGCCCGTCGGGGTCGGTGCGTCGGCCCGGTCGGTACGAAAGGACCGGCGCCAGCAGCGTCGAGGCCCAGTCACTCCCCGCCGGGCCCGCCGCGGACCGCAGGTCTGCCGGGCGGTCGAAGCGGCAGTGCCCCTCGGGCCGGCTCCGGGCCACCGCGAGCGCGTGGAACGCCTGCTCGTAGCCGACGGCGGTGCGGTGCAACGGGACCGGCTCGCTGACCCCTACCCGGGTGCCCGGCACCCGCTGACTGATCAGCCGGCCCGCCACGTCGGCGTCGTGGCCGCAGGCGTCCGGCGCTCCGCCGTGCTGCGGAACCAGCGCGATGAGGTGCCGGGAGCGCACCGGGCAGGGCACCACCCACGCCCGCCCACCCAGCGCACGGGTCACCTGCCCGGCCGCCTCGCCACGTCGGCCGGGAGCACACTCGACGACGCACACCCGGGCCACGTCCGGCAGGTGGGGGAGCAGCGCCGCCGCGACGCGCCGGGCCGGCGCCACGTCGCCGACCATGAGCAGGTGCAGCACCGCCTCCCGGCCCCGGCCGTCGCCGGCGGCCACCCGACGCCGAGCCCGCTCGGAGCGGTCCAGCCGCCAGCAGAGCCCGAGGAGGCGCGCGGCGTCGGCGAGCAGATCGCCCGGGACCGGGTCCGCCGGGTCGACGGCCGCGAGCCACGGCGGCGGGTCCGTCCCGCCGTCGGGATCGCAGTCCGCGCCGTCACCGGGTTCGGCGGCGGCGAGGGCGACGAGGTGGACGGTGGGCGCTCCGTCGCCGCCCCGCACGGCCGCCGGGGTGCCGCGCGCGTGCAGGTCGGGTACGGCGCGGGCCGCCGCGGCCAGCACGGCCGGGGCGAGCGGGTGTCGACCCGCCCGGACGCTCAGGACGGTGCCATCGACGCCGACCAGGGCGACCGTGGCGGCGGACCGGCGGGCCAGTTCGCCGAGGACGGCCGGAACGGGATCGGGGCCGGCGGCGAGCCGGGTCATCGCGACGACGGCCTCGGCGCGCTCGGGGCGGGAACGCGACGATGGCCGTACGCGCGTCCGCGACCTGTCCGGCTCCGTCCGCATGGCAGCAGACGCTATTACCCGCTGGCGACGCTCGCCAGCGAGCCGGTCCAGCGGCGACCCCGGCACCGCCGGGCAGCGGGGCGCCGGGGCTGGTCGTACGGCTGGCGGACGCGACGTGCCGGCCACCCTGCTCCGGGTGACCGGCACGTCGACGGTGCGTTGCGCGACCGTTCAGCTCCGGCGGCCGCGTGGATGAGCGTCAGAGCGGCGGTGCGACGTCCCGGCGCTCCTCGACCCGCCGGTACTCGACCGGCTCGGTCGTGCTGACCACCTGGCGGCGACGTCCCCAGATGAGCGTGGTCATGATGAGGCCGAGCACGCCGGCAGCCATCAGGATCCACCCGACGACGTCGAGGTTGATGCCGCCGAGGCTCGCGTCGAGCGCGAAGGTGAGGATCGCGCCGAGCGCGATCAGGAAGATGCTGGTGCCGATACCCACGACAGCCTCCTTGGTCAGGGGATGTGGTGTGCTGTCGATGGCCCCAGTACCCCGTGGTCTACCAGCGCAATCATCGCCCCGCCCGGCCTCCGGCGGGGCGGCGTGCCAGGCGATCTTGCCGTCGGGTAGAGTTTCCCCCGTCGCCGACGAACACCGGCGGCACGCGGACGTAGCGCAGCTGGTAGCGCATCACCTTGCCAAGGTGAGGGTCGCGGGTTCGAATCCCGTCGTCCGCTCGCGATCCGCCCCTCGTGATCCGGCCTGCCGGGTCGGGCGGTCACCCCGGGCGATTGGCGCAGTGGGAGCGCGCTTCCTTGACACGGAAGAGGTCACTGGTTCAAACCCAGTATCGCCCACCAGCTGTCATCCCTGCCGAACGGTGATCAGGCGTCGCCCTTGCGAATGCCTCCCTCGACCGCGTCGCGCAGTTCCTTCACCACCTGCTCCGGTTCGGCGAGACAGCGCCAGGCAGGTACCCGCCTGACCTCCGTGGCCGCGGCGACGATGTCGAGCCTGCCCAGGACCCGCCGTAGCGGCCTCCCGCCCGGATCACCCTCGGGATCGTCGACAAGCACCGCCAGGCTCCTGTCGCGAAGGCTGAGCGTGAGGTCGACCGGATAGCCCGGCAGTGGCGTGCCCCAACGCACCGTCAGCCCGGCGTCGCGTAGGCCGGCGATCAGTTGGTCGACGGGGCGCGCGTCGACGCCGGCGTCCGTGGCCGTCGGCGCGGGCGGGCTGGCGAGATCGGCCAGCAGTCCGCGCTGCCCGGACCACCACGATCGGTCACCCACGACGATCAGCTGGGACCTGGCGCGGGTGATCGCCACGTTCCACAGGTTCGTCTGCTCGACGAGCCAGCCACGGGTGCGCTCGCTGATGCCGTGAGCGCCGACGGGCGAGACGACCATGATGTCCTTCTCGCTGCCCTGAAACTTGTGGATGGTCGCGCACCGCAGGTCGTCGGCGAGGCCGGCGTCCTGGAGCGCGCGGTCCAGGATCCGCTGCTGCTCGGCCAGGGGCGTCACCACGCCGATCGTGACGCCCGGGTACTCCTTGCGCAGCCGCTGGACCTCGCCCACCACGGCGTGAACCTCGTCAGCGTTGCGGCCGGAGCCTGTGGCGCCTCGGGTGAAGCGGCCGGACACGTCCACCCAGCGGGTGGCGGACTCTGCCGGTGCGGCCAGCCGGGCCGGGTCGGTGAGAACCGTCAGCCGGTTCTGGTAGACGACCCGGTTCGGTGCGTCGATGATCTCCGGGTGGCAGCGGTAGTGCTCGTCGAGCAGGATGGTGCTGCCTGCCGCGGTCGCGAACGCCTCGTACGCCGAGTGGTTCCGGTGGGTGAGCCGCCGGCTGGTCAGCCACTCGTGTCCGAGCCCGGCGCGGGCCTGCTCGCCCCGGTCGTCGGTGTCGGAGAGCTCGACGACCGGTGTGAGCTGCCGCGGGTCGCCGATGATCAGGGCACGTTTCGCCCGGTAGAGCATCGGCAGGATGGCAGCGACGGTGCACTGCGCGGCTTCGTCGATGATCACCAGGTCGAACAGCCCCGCCCTGGGCAGCAGCCGGCGGGCCGACATCGCGGTGACGGCCCAGCCTGGTAGCGCGGCGAGAAGCTCGCTCATGTAGGCCCAGCTTCGTGCTTCCGGCTTGGCCATCTCGTCGGCGCGGTTGCGGAGCAGGGTCGTGTTGCCGGCCACCCGGGCGGCGATCTGCGCCCGCACCAGTTGGTCGCTGTGCTCGGGTCTGGTGTCGTGTTGCAGCGTCCGTAGCCGCTTCCAGACTTCTTCGGCGGTGCCCGGCCGGGACCGGAGTCGCTGGCGTCGCTCGCGCCAGCACTGCTCGATGACCGCCTGTTCGCCGAGGGCGGTGATCGCATCCCGGTCGAACACGCCTCGCGACCGCAGTCGCCTGCGATACCACCACCCGAACCATCGGCTTGTCAGTGCCCGGTCGGTGAGGTCGACCAGCTTGGCCAGGACGGCGTCGTCGGTGTCGGCGAGTGAGCGGTCCCGTTCGAAGGCGAGGTCGGCGAGATCCCGTTCAAGGCGGCGACGCTCGTCGAGATCCTCGCGTAACCGCGTGATCTCCTGCGCCACGAGTCGTAACTCGTTGGCCGGCCCGCCGGCCTCCGGCACCGGCGGTGGCCATGCCTGCATCACCTCGGCGAGGTACTGCGGCTCCTGCTGCCGGTACTCCCTGTTCCCGGTACGCAGCACCAGGCCCGGGCCGACCATGCCGGTGACCCGCTCGACGACCTCGTCGACAGCCCGGTTGTTGGTCGAGCCGATCAGCACGCTCTGCCCGGCGGCCGTGGCGGTCGCCAGCAATGCGGTCACCAGTTGGCTCTTGCCGGTGCCGGGCGGCCCCTGCGCGACAGTCAGGGGTCGGCTCATCGCCGCCCGGATGACGTCCTCCTGAGTCTCGTTGACCGAGCTCAACGCCACCGTCAGGACTTCGGCATCCTGCTCATCCGCCCCGGCCTCGACACCGCTCGACAACGTGCCGAGTGCGGTCGATGCGATCTTCCCCGCGTTCTTGACGATGTCCTGCAGGTCCTCGATGAGCTGCCGCTCAGGGGACTCCGCGCTGCCCGCGGCGAACAGCATCCCGGCGTTCTGCACCCGGTTGACGGGCCCGCGGTTGACCATCCCGACCAGATTCTCCGGGTCGAGGGCGGACACCGGCTTCAGCCCGAACGTGTTCGCCACCAGATCGGCCACCTCGGCGAGGGACTTGTGCTCGCCGGGGACGAGTCGTTCGGCCACTGCCTGCCGCAGTTCGTCCGCCTCGACCGCAGCCAGCTGGAAATGGTCGATCAGAGCTGGACTGGGCTGCGGCGGTGCCGGGTGCGCCAACCCGTCGTCCCCCACGGTCAGGTCCGACACGAGCAGGGGCGCCAGTCGTACCTGCTGGGTGCCCTTCTGCGGCAGCGCCACGATCGGGTAGCCGTACTGCAGACAGCGGCCACCAGCCTCGGCCAGCCCGGCCAGCCGCTGGCCGCGCTCCTTCAGCGGGACCGGCTCGGTGGCCGAGAGCATGATCTCCCGGCCCGCTGGCGCAGCGAGGTACGAGTCCTTGTTCGCCGGGTTGACGAAGAACTGCAGGACGGCGGAGCGTTGCAGGCAGGCGACGTGGTAGTTGAGCAGACGACGCCACCGCTCGGTGTCGAAGGGTGCGTCCTCCGGCTCGTCGCTCCGTACGCCCGGGCTCCGCGGTGGCCGTTCGTCCGACCCCGCGACCAGCGGGATCGGGTCGGTGACACCCTCGCTCGACTCGACCGGCTTGTCCTCCCGGCGACGTGACATCTCAGTCATCGCGTACCGGGAGAGGTCGCTCGCGGTGAGCCAGCCGTCCTCCGCGGTCGCTCGAGCCGCACCGCGGAGGCCGGTGAGCAGGACCTCGGTGAAGACCGAGGGCCGGTCCGGGCCCTGCGCCTTCGACGCCTTCAGATGGCTGCTCGACTGGAGCATGAACGTGCCACGCTCGCGCTTGAGACGCCGGGGCTCCTGCCGTACGCCGCCGCTGAGCCGGTGACGGGCGGTGAACGAGCCCGAGAAGCAGCAGTCCAGCAGGACCACCTTCTGGCTGGCCTTGGTGTGGTTGAGCATGTGCCGGAGGACGCCCTCGACATCGAACGCCGTGGTGTGCAGGAGAGTCGTGTCGGTGTCGATGGTGCCGAAGAAGAGGGACTGCCGGTCGTCGTGCTGGATGCCGTGGCCGGAATAGTAGAAGAGCGCGAGATCACCGGTGCGCCGGGCGCCGTAGAACTCCTCGACGACCTGCTTCATCCGCGTCGCGGGCAGGTCGACGTGGGCGTCGACGCTGTCGAAGTCGCCGTCGCTGTCCAGCACGGTCCGCACCTGTTCGACGTCCTGCCGGACGCCGGGCAGCGCGGTGAGCTTCGGGGCGGCGTGGTAGGTCGCCGTGCCGAGCACCAGGGCGTGCCGACCCATCAGCGGGAATGCTCGATCGCATCACGGACGAGGTCGATCAGCTGGGCGGTCTCCGCCTTGGTCGCCTGGTCGATGGTCAGTTCGACGGCACCGATCTTCAGGTGTGCCCGGCGACCCTGGTTGCGGTTGAGGAAGCCCACCACCAGGTCCACGAGTGCCTGCGCGTAGCCCGGGTCGGCTCCGGCGACCGCGGCCACGGTGGCCAGCACCAGCTCGCCGACGCCCTTGCTGTCAGGGCCGGTGGGCGCCTCGAGCCGCCGCACCTCGCCGATGTCGCCGAGGTCCTCCACGAGCTCGTCAGTCAGCTGGTCGAGGACGAAGTCGTCGTCCTCCGGCAGCGGCGTGAAACTGACCTCAACGACGACCTCGGACACCCGTGCCTCCCCCAGACCCAACCGAAAGCACCCGGAACGCTACGGAATGACGGCGCGCCGAGGGCGGACGTGTCGGGTTCCCGACGGCCGTGGGCGATCCTGCCCTGTCGGGCGAGCCGGATGCGCGCTGTCAGACACCCTCTTCCCGCACCCGGCCAGCGGCGTCCGCGGTCCACTTCGGACCGATGTTGTCCGGCCGGGTTCTGCCGTGGGCAGATCCGCCGACCGTGAACACGGGACCGGAGCGTCGCCCGGAGCGGGCACAGTGGAGCGCATGAGGCTGCTGGTGCTGGGCGGAACGGGATTCGTGGGCGGCGCGACGGTCGCCGAGGGCGTACGGCGGGGTTGGGCGGTGACCGTGTTCAACCGGGGGCTGCACGGCGCGACGCCGGAGGGCGTACGCCGGTTGCGGGGTGACCGGACCGCGCCCGGCGGCCTGGCGGCACTCGCGGACGGCGAGTGGGACCTGGTGGTCGACACCTGGGACGGCGCGCCCCGCGCGGCGCGCGACGCCGCCCGCGCGCTGGTCGACCGGGTCGGCCGGTACGTCTACGTCTCCAGCGGATCCGTCTACGCACGGCCCGTCGCTGCCGGGGTGGACGAGGACGCTCCGGTGGTGGACGCGGAGCCGGACGCCGACGAGGGCGGGTACCCCACCAACAAGGCCGGCGCCGAGCGGGCCGTGCGGGAGGCGTTCGGCGAGCGGGCGCTGATTGCCCGGGCCGGGCTGATCCTCGGGCCGGGGGAGGACATCGGCCGGCTGCCCTGGTGGCTGACGCGCATCGCGCGGGGCGGGGACGTGCTGGCGCCCGGCCCGGTCGACCTGCCGGTGCAGTACATCGACGTGCGGGACCTGGCGGGCTGGATGCTGGACCTGGGCGCGGCGGGCCCGGGCGGGACGTTCAACGCGGTTAGCCGCCCCGGGCACGCGACGATGGGGGAGCTGCTCGACGCCTGCGTCGCGGCCACCGGCGCCGACGCCCGGCTGCGCTGGACCGACCCGGAGCCGATCCTGGCCGCCGGCGTGGAGCCCTGGAACGACCTGCCGATCTGGGTTCCGGCCGGGCACGAGTACCGCTGGGTGCAGGAGCGCGGCGTCGAGCGCGCGTACGCGGCCGGGCTGACCTGCCGCCCGGCGGCCGAGACGGTCGCCGACACCTGGGCGTGGCTGCGAGAGGTGGGCACCGTCCCGCCCCGGGCGGGCCGACCGCAGCGCGCCCCCGTCGGGCTCGACCTCGACCGGGAGGCGGCGCTGCTCGCCGCGACGGGCGCGGGTAACGCCTGAGCCGGTCGGACGGAGTGTGCCGGCACGACCTGCCGGTCAGGGCCGCGTGACCGGCAGGTCGAGCACCTCGTCCACGTCGCGGCGGAGGGTCGGCCAGCCCGGCTGGCCGTAGCCGACGCGCAGCACCATCTGCGGGGTGCCGAACCGCCCCAGCGACAGCCGCAGCTGCTCGCGCGCCGACGGCACCTCGATCGGCTGGGACAGCATCGACGCCGCCAGCCCCGAGTCCGTCGCGGTCAGCAGTACCCGCTGCAACGCCTGCCCGGCGACGACCTGGTCGACGGCCGTGTTGCCGGGCGAGCCGAGCACCGCCACCAGCGGCTCGGGTTCGAAGTCCCGCCCGGGCGCCCGGTCGAGGCCGCCGAACCCACGGGACGGCAGCAGGTCCTGCGGCTCGCCCTGCGGGCCGCCGGACGCGGCCGGAATGCCGTCCGGGGCGGGCGTGGAGCGTACCCACTCCTGGCGTTCGGCCCGGTACTGCGGGCTCCGCTCCAGCACCCGGTGGGAGCTGCGGGCGAGTTCGCCGAACGCGTTCACCGCGCTGACGCCGACCACCAGTTCCAGCCAGCACTGCTCGGCGCGGGCCGCCTCCGTGAGGCGCCAGCGGGCGTCGGCGGGCACCGGGTCGGGCCAGAACGGCGCGCGGTTGCTGAACCGGCGGGGGATGGCGGCGTGCAGGGCCTGCTCGGCGGGGGTGGGGCGGCGCGGCACGTCCGGCACCAGCCGGGCCACCACGTCCGGCTCGGCCGGGTAGGGGCGCAGCCGCACCGTCGCCGGGGTGCCGGCAACGGCCAGGGCGAGCCGCAGGTTGAACAGCGCCGCCCCGCAGGCGATCCGCACGCCCCAGCCGGTGGGGTCGGTGGCCGGCAGCCGCCGGTCCGGGTCGACCAGCACCTCGATGCCGCCGTCGCGCAGCCGGAACCGCCACGGCTGGGTGTTGTGCAGCGACGGCGCGCGTACGGCGTCGGTGGCGGCGGCCCGTAGCTGCTCGACGGTGAAGCCGGTGTCCATGGTCGTGCTCCTTCCGTGGCAGATCGTGCGCCGGCGGGTGGTACGTCTCCACGGTGCGTCACCGGGGCGTCGCCCGGGCAGGGCCGGACGTCCCGTCCCGCCGGGCCCGACCGGCCCCGTCGCACGTGCGGGACTGCGGCCGTGTCGCGGGCCGGTGACCCCGGCTCGACCGCCCTGCCACTGGTCGGCGGGCCCGTTCGGGCCGCCGGTGGCGCGGGCGTTGCCGGTTCGGGACCTTCGACCCGTGCGGGAAGGGGTCGACAGCGGGTAGAAACGAGGGATGATCCGCGTGTTCCTGCTCGACGACCACGAGGTCGTCCGCCGTGGCCTGGCCGACCTGCTGGAAAGCAGCGGGGACATCGAGGTGGTCGGCGAGTCCGGCCTCGCCCAGGAGGCGGCCCGGCGCATCCCGGCGCTGCGGCCGGACGTGGCGATCCTCGACGCGCGGCTGCCCGACGGCAACGGCATCGACGTGTGCCGGGACGTCCGGGCCGTGGACTCCTCGATCAAGGGCCTGATCCTCACCTCGTACGAGGACGACGAGGCGCTCTTCGCGGCGATCATGGCCGGCGCGTCCGGCTACGTGCTGAAGCAGATCCGCGGCACCGACCTGGTCGACGCGGTGCGGCGGGTGGCGGCCGGGCAGTCGCTGCTCGACCCGGCGATCACCACCCGGGTGCTGGAGCGCATCCGCAGCGGCGTCGAGCAGCCCCGCGAGCTGAAGTCCCTCACCGAGCAGGAGCGGCGGATCCTGGAGTACGTGGCCGAGGGCCTGACCAACCGGGAGATCGCCGGGAAGATGTTCCTGGCCGAGAAGACCGTGAAGAACTACGTCTCCAGCGTCCTGGCCAAGCTGGGCCTGGAGCGCCGCACCCAGGCGGCCGTCCTCGCCACCCGCCTCCTCGGCAAGTCCCACTGACGCCTGCGGGCCCCAGTTGCGTAACGGCGCCGCCTGCGGCCCGGCCGCGTAACGGCACCGTCCACGGGCTCAGTCGCGCAGCGGCACCGACCAGCACACCTCGGTGCCCCGGGGCACCGCCCGGCGTACCACGAACTCGCCGCCGTGGCGCTCGGCGCGCTCGCGCAGGTTGACCAGGCCGCCCCGCGCGGCGGCCGGGTCGCAGCCCACCCCGTCGTCGGTGACGGTCACGGTCACCCGGCCCGCCTCGACCCGCACCGCCACCGCCACCCGGTCGGCCTGCGCGTGCCGTACGGCGTTGGAGAGCGCCTCCCGCAGCACGGCGGTGAGGTCCGGGCGGACCGCGTCGGGGACGGCGCTGTCGATCGGCCCGGTCAGCTCCAGGCGGGGCCGGTGGCCCAGCGACTCGGCGGCCACCTCGATCGCCTCCCGGATCTCGGTGCGCAGCGCCGCGCTCATCGGGGTGCGCAGCTCGAAGATGGTGCGGCGGATGTCCTTGATCGTGGCGTCCAGGTCGTCGACCGCCGCGTTGATCCGCCGGGCGACCTCCGGCTTCGTCGTCATCGGGGCGGCGCTCTGCAACTGCAGGCCGGTGGCGAAGAGCCGCTGGATGACCACGTCGTGCAGGTCCCGGGCGATGCGCTCGCGGTCCTCCAGGACCACCAGCAGCTCCCGCTCCTCCTGCCCGCGGGCCCGCTCCAGGGCCAGGGCAGCCTGCCCGGCGAAGCTGCCCAGCAGGGCCATGTCGTCGTCGTTGGCGACGGGCGCCCGGTCGGCCCGGTGCGCGATCACCAGCACCCCGTGCAGGGTGTCGGCGGTGGCCAGCGGCGCGACCATCGCCGGGCCGGTACGCAGCAGCGCCGGCCAGGGAGCGGCGTGGGCCAGGTCCGCCACCTGGTCGTGCCGGCCCTCGATGACGGCGGCGGCGAAGCTCGTCTCGGCCGCCGGCAGCGCGGTGCCGACCAGGGCGTCGGCCTGCTCGTCGGCCCCGTCGACCACCTCGACGGTGAACTTCTCGCCGTCGGGGTCGTAGAGCAGCACGAGGGCGACCTCGGCCTCGGCGACCTCGCGGGCGCGCCGCGCCACCAGCGTCAGGGCGTCGGTGCGACGCACCTCGCCCAGCAGCACGGTGGTGATCTCGGCGGTCGCCGCGAGCCAGCGTTCCCGGCGGTGGGCCAGCGCGTAGAGGCGGGCGTTCTCGATCGCCACGCCGGCGGCGGCGGCGAGCGCGACGACGATCTCCTCGTCGTCCTCGGTGAACTCCGCGCCGCCCTGCTTCTCGGCCAGGTAGAGGTTGCCGAAGACATGGTCGCGGATGCGCACGGGAACGCCGAGGAAGCTGTGCATCGGCGGGTGGTGCGGCGGGAACCCGTAGGACTGCGGGTGCCGGGTGATGTCGGGCATCCGCAGCGGGCGGGGGTCGTCGATGAGCAGGCCGAGCACGCCCCGCCCGTGGGGCAGGTCACCGATCCTGGCGTGCAGCTCCGCGTCGATGCCGTAGGTGATGAAGTCGTGCAGCAGGCGGTCGTGGCCGATCACGCCCAGCGCGCCGTAGCGGGCGCCGACCAGCTCGCAGGCCGACTCCACGATCCGTTGCAGGGTGCTGCGCAGGTCCAGGTCGGTGCCGATGCCGACCACCGCGTCGAGCAGGGCACGCAGCCGCTCCCGGCTGGTCACCACCTCGCCGACCCGGTCCAGCATCTCCTGGAGCAGCTCGTCGAGCCGTACCCGGGACAGCGGGCTGAGCCCCAGGGAAGGGGTCACGTGCGGTTCGGGGCGGGGACTCGGTTCGCTGGCGGCCACCGGGCGATGGTAGCCGCCCGGTGGCCGTGGTCCTGCCCGCGTTACGCGTCGGGGGAGCGGACCGCCGAGGTGTCGACCACCTGCGCGGCCTCCAGGCGCGGGGTGTGCGGCGGGCCCGCGTGCGCCGGGTCCGCGAGCCCCAGCCGGATCACGAGGTACGGGTAGCCGAGGCCCGCCAGCAGCCCGCGCAGCGTCTGCCGGGTGCCCGCGACCTCCACGACCCCGCTCAGCGGCACCACGGAGATCCCGAGCCGGGTCGCGGTCAGCCAGGCGGCCGAGAGCGCCTCGCCGGCGCGCAGCCAGCTGTCCGGCTCGTCCTCGTCGCCGTAGAGCAGCCCGTACACGGCGGCCCGGTCGTGCCCGGGACCGACCGGCAGGGTGCCGGGGCGGCCGAAGTCGCGCGCCGGCACGGTGGTCCGCGGCGCCTCGGCGGGCAGCACCTCCGGCGGCAGGCCGGTGCCGGTGCCGGCCCGGCTGGTCCAGTACTCCAACTCCTCGCGCAGCTGCGAGTCCTCCGCCTCGACCGAGGCGGCGCGGCTGGCGACCGCGGCCAGCTCCAGGACGTTGTCGCGGTCGAGGAACTGGAGCTGGCAGCCCTCGGCGGCGACCGCCGAGGCGATCTCCCCGAGAGCGGTGGTCGGCACCGGCTCCTCGCTGACCGGGCGCCGGTCGGTGTGCCGCACCTGCATGCACTGCACCAGGCGCATGGCCTCCGGGTCGGCTTCCGCGCGGGCCATTCCGGTCAGCCGGGCCAGCAGGTCCTGGTCGGTCGGGTCGGGCATCCGCTCCACCACGGCGGTCCAGCCCTCCGCGGTCAGCGCGACCCGCGCGTGGTGCAGCGCCGCCCCGCAGCTGTACGCCAGCAGTCGGCCCTCCGGGTCGGTCGCCGTCAGCTTCGGATCGCGGACCACCCGCAGCTCCAGCGCGTCCGGCAGCACCCGCCACCGCCACGGTTGGCTGTTGTGCACCGACGGGGCGTGCCCGGCCGTCGCGGCGGCCTCCGCGAGTGCGGTGGTCAGCGGACGCTCCGCCGCCGGTGTCTCGTGGCTCATGGTCACGACCTTTCCGTTTTCTCCCCATCGTGCCCCAGCCCGACGGTGCCCCGGGCGGGGTTGCCGCTCCATCCTGCGCCATCCCCTCTGCCGACGCACGGTACGCAGGTCCCCGCGTGGCAGGGCAGCTAGCCCCTGCCGGTTCGCGCGGATGCCCTCCCGGGCGCGGTGGGCGCTGAGACGATCCGCAGGTGGGAACGGAACCGCGCGAGTGCGTGCCGGAGCAGCCGGTACGGCGGGACCGCTCGCGCCTGCTGCTCTGGGCGCCCCTGGCCGGGGTGACGGTGCTGGTGCTGGCCGGGGCGGTGCTGTGGCTCGCCGGCCGCCGGGGCGCGGCCGAGGTGGTGTGGGCGTCCGCCACCGTGGCCGCCCTGCTGCCCGCCGCCTGGTCGGTGCTGCGGCAGCTGTGGCGCCGGCAGTTCGGGGTGGACGTGATCGCCGTGCTGGCTCTGGTCGGCGCGCTCGTGGTGCGGGAGTACCTGGCCGGGGCGGTGATCGCGGTGATGCTGGCCACGGGGCGGGCGCTGGAGGCGTACGCCCAGGGCAGGGCGACCCGGGACCTGCGGTCGCTGCTCGCCCGCGCCCCCCGCACCGCCCGCCGGCGCGGCCCGGGCGGGAGCGTCGAGGAGGTGCCGCTGGACCGGGTGCTGGCGGGGGACCGGCTGCTCGTCGGGCCGGGCGACGTGGTGCCGGTCGACGGGCAGGTCGACGAGCCGGTGACCCTCGACGAGTCGGTGGTGACGGGCGAGTCGCGGCTGGTGCGGCGCGCGGCCGGCGAGCAGGTCGCCAGCGGCGTGGTCAACGCCGGCGCCGGCTTCGGCATGCGCGCGACGAGGGACGCGGCGGGAAGCACGTACGCGGGGATCGTCCGGCTCGCCGAGGAGGCGACCGCCCACAAGGCGCCGATGGTGCGCCTCGCCGACCGGTACGCCGCCGCGTTCGTGCCGTTCACCCTGGTCCTGGCGGGGCTGGGCTGGCTGCTCTCCGGCGACTTCGTGCGGGCGGTGGCCGTGCTGGTGGTCGCCACCCCGTGCCCGCTGCTGCTGGCCACCCCCATCGCGATCGTGTCCGGGCTGTCGCGTACCGCCCGGCGCGGGGTGCTGGTCCGCGACGGCGGTTCGCTGGAGCTGCTCGGCCGGGCCCGTACCCTGCTGGTCGACAAGACCGGCACGCTGACGGCCGGCCGCCCCCGCGCCGCCGAGGTCGTCGCCGCCCCCGGCGGCGACCGCGACGACGTGCTGCGTCTCGCCGCCTCGGTCGAGCAGCTCTCCCCGCACGTGCTGGCCCGCGCGCTGGTGGCGCAGGCGCGCGAGCGGGGCCTGTCGCTGACCGAGCCGGCGGGCGTGACCGAGGAGCCGGGCCGGGGCGTACGCGGGTCGGTCGACGGGCGGCAGGTGCGGGTCGGCCAGCTCGACGGTGACCTGCCCGACTGGGCGGGGAGCGCCCGGTCCCGAGCCGAGCTGGCCGGCCGCTCGGTGGTCTGGGTCAGCGGCGAGCGGGACCCGCTCGGGGCGATCCTGCTGGAGGACCCGGTACGCCCCGACGCGCGCCGCACCGTGCGCCGGCTGCGCGAGGCGGGGCTGCGGCGCATCGTGATGGTCACCGGGGACCGGTCCGACGTCGCCGCCCAGGTGGCGGGGGTGGTGGGCGTGGACGACGTGGTGGCCCGGTGCGACCCCGCGGAGAAGGCGACCCGCGTACGTGAGGAGGCGCGCCGGGCCGTCACCGTGATGGTCGGCGACGGGGTGAACGACGCCCCCGCCCTCGCCGAGGCGCACGTCGGCGTGGCCATGGGCGCCACCGGGGCGACCGCCTCGGCCGACGTCGCCGACGCGGTGCTCACCGTCGACCGGCTGGACCGGCTCGCCGACGCGGTGGAGATCGCCCGGTACGCCCGCAGGATCGCGGTGCAGAGCGCCAGCGTGGGGATGGGCCTCGCGGTGCTGGCGATGCTGGCCGCTGCCCTGGGCTGGCTCCCGCCGGTCGCCGGGGCGTTCCTCCAGGAGGGCATCGACGTGCTGGTGATCCTCAACGCGCTGCGCGCCCTCGGGGGCGGGCTACGCCGCCGCGACGTGCCGCCGGACACGAGAGAGCTGCTCGACCGGTACGCGGCCGAACACGGCGGGATCCGCGACGTGCTCGCCGCGCTGACAGACACTGCCGACCTGGTCGCCACCGCGCCGGACGCGCCGCAGTGCCTGCCGACGCTGCGCGAGACGCACCGCCGGCTGGTCGGTCAGGTGCTGCCGCACGAGGCGGCCGAGGAGCGCCAGCTCTATCCGGCGCTGGCCGACCCGCTGGGCAGCGCCGAGGCCACCTCGACGATGAGCCGCGCCCACGTGGAGATCCGACGGCTGGTGGACCGGATCGGCGCCCACCTCGCGCAGGCCGGCGACGGCCCGCTGCGCCGGGACCAGCTCACCGACCTGCTAGCCGCCCTCTACGGCCTGGCGGCCGTCCTGCGGCTGCACCTCGCCCAGGAGGAGGAGGACTACTTCTCGCTCAACCCGGCCGAGCCCGCCGAGAGCCGCTGAGCGCCCCGCCGGGACGTCGTGCGTAGCCGGCGGCTGGTGCTGCGTGCAAGGAAGGGCCCCCTGCACATCAGAATGCGATGGCAGGGGGCCCTTCCTGACCGCTCAGCGTTCCCGGACCACCGCCACCGGGCAGTGCGCGTGCTGGATGAGCTGCTGGCTGACCGAGCCGAGCAGCATCCCCTTCAGGCCGCCCCGGCCCCGGGTGCCCACCACCACCAGGCACGCGTTGCGGCTCGCGTCCACCATCAGGGACGCCGGCCGGTCCTCCGCCACCTCGACGGTCACCGGTACGTCGGGAAACGTCGTGCTCCACCGCGCGACCGACTCGTCCAGCTCGGCCCGGTCGGCCGCCGTGGCCTCCCGCGCATCGGGGCCCGACGGCGGACGTTGGCCGGTGGGCGGTTGCCAGGCCCGCACCACGTGCAGGGGCGCCTGCCGGGCCTCGGCCTGCTCGAACGCGAAGCCCAGCGCCAGCAGCGAAGACTCGGACCCGTCGACGCCGACCGCCACGTGCCCGGTGCGCCCACCAGCGGCCGACTCGCCGCGGATCACCACGACCGGGCAGTGCGCGTGGGCGGTGACCGCCACCGCGGTCGAGCCGACGAGCAGCCCGCCGAAGCCGCCGTGTCCTCGGGTGCCCAGCACCAGCAGGTCCGCCTGCGCCGAACGTTCCTGAAGCACCAGCGCGGGCGGCCCGTCGAACACCTCACCCGTGACGGTCAGTTCCGGGTGCGCGGCGGACGCGTCCGCCGCCGCCTTGCGGACCAGCTCCTCGACCTGCCGGCGGGCCGTCTCGTCCGGCCAGACGCCGGGAGCGACGCCGGGACCGATCCAGCCGGCCACGGTGAGCCACTCGAAGACGTACGCCAACCGCACCGGCCGTCCGCTGCGGCCGGCCTCCTCCAGCGCCCACTCCAGCGCGGCGGAGGCGTCGGCGGAGCCGTCGTAGCCGACCAGGATCTCGTTGCCGCTCATCGGGTCCACCTCTCGTTCGCGGCTGCTGGGGTCACCAGGTGACTCCTAGCGGCCGCTGGTGCCGGCCTTTCGTTCGCGACTGTGGGGCTCGCAAGCTCACTCCTCGCGCTCACTGTGCTGGCCTTTCGTTCGCGACTGCGGGGCTCGCAAGCTCACTCCTCGCGTTCACTGGTCCCCCCGGAGTCCCGGGTCCGTCTCGCGGACCCAGCGCCACTCCGCGACCCGGGGGTCGTCCTCGCCGTGTTCGCGGGTGTAGTCCCGGCAGGACTGGCGCGCGTCGACCATCTCCTGCCGCAGGTGGGCGGCCCGGTCGGCCAGCCCCGGCACCCGGTCGATGACGTCGATGACCAGGTGGAAACGGTCCAGGTCGTTGAGCATCACCATGTCGAACGGCGTGGTGGTGGTGCCCTCCTCCTTGTAGCCGCGTACGTGCAGGTTCTCGTGGTTGGTCCGCCGGTAGGTCAGCCGGTGGATGAGCCACGGATAGCCGTGGTACGCGAAGATGACCTGCCTGTCCCGCGTGAAGATCGTGTCGAACTCCTTGTCCGACAGCCCGTGCGGGTGCTCCGTCGGCGGTTGCAGGCGCATCAGGTCGACCACGTTGACGACCCGTACCTTCAGCTCCGGCAGGTGCCGGTGCAGCAGGTCCGCGGCGGCCAGCGTCTCCAGCGTCGGCACGTCCCCGGCGCAGGCGAGCACCACGTCCGGTTCGCTGCCGGCGTCCGTGCTGGCCCAGTCCCAGATCCCGATGCCGCGCCGGCAGTGCTGCACGGCCTCGTCCATCGACAGCCAGTTCGGGGCGGGCTGCTTGCCGGCCACCACCACGTTGATGTAGTGCCGGCTGCGCAGGCAGTGGTCCATCGTGGAGAGCAGGGTGTTGGCGTCCGGCGGCAGGTAGACGCGTACCACCTCGGCCTTCTTGTTCACCACGTGGTCGATGAAGCCCGGGTCCTGGTGGGAGAAGCCGTTGTGGTCCTGACGCCACACGTGGCTGGAGAGCAGGTAGTTCAGCGAGGCCACCGGACTGCGCCACGGGATGCCCCGGGTCACCTTCAACCACTTGGCGTGCTGGTTGACCATGGAGTCGACGATGTGGATGAACGCCTCGTAGCTGGTGAAGATGCCGTGCCGGCCGGTCAGCAGGTAGCCCTCCAGCCAGCCCTGGCAGAGGTGCTCGGAGAGGACCTCCATCACCCGCCCGTCGGCGGAGAGGTGGTCGTCGCCGGGCACGGTGCCGGCCATCCAGGCCCGGCCGGTGACCTCGAACGCCGCGCCGAGCCGGTTCGAGGCCACCTCGTCCGGGCCGAAGAGGCGGAACGTCTGCGGGTTGGCGGTGATCACGTCGCGTACCCACGGGCCGAGGGCCCCGGTCGCGCCGGCCACGGTCTCGCCGGGCCGCTGCACGTCGACGGCGTACTCGCGGAAGTCCGGCAACGTCAGGTCACGCAGCACCATCCCGCCGTTGGTGACCGGGTTGGCGCTCATCCGCCGCTCGCCCCGAGGCGGCAGTGCGGCCAGCTCGGCGACCGGTGCGCCGGTGGCGTCGAAGAGCTCCTCCGGCCGGTAGCTGCGCAGCCAGCGCTCCAGCTCGGCCAGGTGCTCCGGGTTCTTGCGCACCTCGGACAGCGGCACCTGGTGCGCGCGGTAGGTGCCCTCGACCTGCTTGCCGTCGACGTCTCGCGGACCGGTCCAGCCCTTCGGCGTACGCAGGACGATCATCGGCCAGCGGGGGCGCTCGACGGCACCGCCCGAGCGGGCCCGCCGCTGGATGGCGCCGATCTCGTCCAGCGCCCGGTCCAGCGTGCCGGCGAGCGCCTGGTGCACCGTCGCCGGATCGTCGCCGGCGACCACGTACGGCTGGTAGCCGAAGCCGCGCATCATGGCGAGGAGGTCGTCCTCGTCGATCCGGTCCAGCACCGTCGGATTGGCGATCTTGTAGCCGTTGAGGTGCAGGATCGGCAGCACCGCGCCGTCGCGGGCCGGGTTGAGGAAGACGTTGGAGAGCCAGCTTCCCGCCAGCGGGCCGGTCTCCGCCTCCCCGTCGCCGATGACGCAGGCCACCAGCAGGTCCGGGTTGTCGAACGCCGCGCCGTAGGCGTGGCTGAGCGCGTACCCCAGCTCGCCGCCCTCGTGGATCGAACCCGGCACCTCCGCCGCCACATGGCTGGGGATGCCGCCGGGGAACGAGAACTGGCGGAACAGACCGGCCATGCCGGCCTCGTCGCGGCCGATGTGGTGGTACAGCTCGCTGTAGGTGCCCTCCAGCCAGGTGTTCGCGACGATCGCCGGGCCGCCGTGACCGGGGCCGGTGACGAACAGGGCGGACAGGTCACGGGCGACGATGACCCGGTTGAGGTGGGCGTAGAGCAGGTTCAGGCCGGGACTGGTGCCCCAGTGGCCGAGCAGGCGCGGCTTGACGTGCTCGGGGGCCAGCGGCTCGCGCAGCAGCGGATTGTCCAGCAGGTAGATCTGCCCGACGGTCAGGTAGTTCGCCGCCCGCCAGTAGGCGTCCAGCCGGCGCAGCTCGTCATCGGTCAGGGGGCTGTGCAGGTCGAGAGCGGTGTCCATACTGCATGAGCCTCTCGCGGGTAGGGGAATCCTGCATCCTCGGAGCGCGGATTCGTCCGGGCCGGCCCCAGCATCGCCGGTCGACGCCGGTGTGGATCAGGGCCGTTGGTCCCGTGGGCGCCGGGCATCGCGCCCGTGCCCCGGAATCTCCGTCAGCCCGCGCACCACGATCACCGGGGCGGGGGAGTGGTAGAGCAGCGCCTGACTCACCGCGCCGAGCATGCCCCGCCACGGCTCGTCGCCCCGGGCGGCGACCAGCACCACCTGCGCCGAACGGGACTGCTCCACCAGGACACCGCCGGGATCGCCGCGGATCGTGTGGCACTCCACGGCCACCGACGGAAACCGGCGCGCCGATCGCGCCACCAGCCCGACGAGCAGCTCGGCATCCTCCGCGCCCTGCTCCGACTCGACGACGCGGACCGCCGACAGCCGTGCCTTCCGCCGGGCCGCGCACTCGAACGCCCACTCCAACGCGGCCTGCGAGCTGTCGGAGCCGTCCACCCCGACCAGCACCGGCCCCTGCGGGGGCGGCTCCCGGCGGACCACCAGTACCGGGCAGCCGGCGCGAGCGGCGAGCTGCACCGTGGGCGCTTCGACCGACACGCACTCGCCGCTGGTCGCCATGCCGCCGTCCCCGACGGCGAGCAGGAACGCCGTCTCCGACCGGCGGACCAGGGTGTCGACGAGGGCACCTTCGACGATCTCGCCGCCCACCGGCAGCCCCGGCTCGACCTCGGCGACGATCTCCGTGGCCCGGGACATCAGCTCCTCGGCGTCCGCGCGTGGCCCCGCGACCGACGGCGCTTGCAGCGCGGCCGTCCAGTTGAACGCGTGCAGCAGGCACAGCGTGCGGTTGTGCGCGGCGGCCTCCTGCGCGGCCAGCCTGACCACGGGCAGGTTGCGCTCCGTGCCGAGCCCGACCAGCACCGCCGCGTCGGTGGGTGCGGCCATCCGAATCACCTCCGCAGGCGTCGCGCCCGGCCCTCCTGTCGAGGCTAGTCGCGCGGGTAGCACGGTGGGGCGGGATCGCGGGCGACGGTGGGGCGGGGGTTCGGGCTGGGTGTCCGCGGGGTCGGGCGGTGCGCTTGGCGTGGGGTGGGTGCGTCCGGTCTTTGGGTGCGTCGTGATCAAGGGTGCGTCGGGTGGTTGTGGTGCGTGGCGTGGGTGTGTGCGTCGGGTGGTTGCGGTGCGTCGTGGTGGGGGTGTGGCCCGCCGTGCCCGGCTCCGGGCGGTCAGGCTTGATCCCTGCGCCGGGCACGGCGGGCCACACCCCGTCGGTGCCTACTCTCGCGTCCGCCCATCGGGCTCCCTACCGGAGATCTTGGCGAGAAACGGCCCCTCCAGGGGCCCTCTCGTACCAAGATCTCCACCGGTGCCTCGGTGCCTCGGTGCCTCGGTGCCTCGGTGGCCCAGTGGCCCGGTGGCCCGGTGGCCGGGGCGACCCCGGTGACCCGGTGACCGCGTTGACTCCGTTGACTGCGGTGACTCCGGTAACTCCGGTAACTCCGGTGACGTGAGTGACTCAAGTGACCCGAATGCCGGGCTCGCCGGCTCACCCGCGTTCACTCGGATGAGCCGGGTGAGCCCTTGGCGAGCCGGGGGAGCCGGGAGTTGGTAACCCGTGGACCCGGGTGTCACCGGGTGTCCGGTTTCGTGGTGGGTTGTCCGGGCGGCTTGAGCCGGTGAGTCGTCGTTGGTTGGCGTGTCGGTGCCGGGTGTGCGGTTTGGGGTGTGACCGGGGGCATCGTGGGGGCGGAATCGTGGCGGGGGCGGGGTCGTTACACCCTGCGTACGACCGAGCAAGGCCACGCTGCCGAGGCCACGCTGCCGAGGTCACGCTGCCGAGGTCACGCTGCCGAGGTCACGTCGCCCCGATGGGTTGGCGGGTCCGGGGCCCCCGGAATGATGGCGGGCCGGCGGTGGTTACACATGGTCCGGCCGGCGCGAGGGCGTCTCCGCCCCGCACGACAGCCCGGCCCTCTTGCCGGCCCGCACCGGTCAGGCATCCGGCCGGCACAGCCGATCTGATGTTCCTCTGATCTTTCCTCCGGCTGATCTCGTCGGAGATTCTCTCCAGGTTTCGCTGGAGATTCTCTCCGGTTTTTCGCTGGAGATCCCGCTTGAGTTCGCATGAGTTCCCGTGAGTTCGCTTGAGCGCCTGACGGTGCTTGCACCCGCGTGAAGCCGATCCCCCTCGGTGTGGGTGCCAACCCCCGAATGGAGCGTTTCTGATGAACACGATCATCCGTAAGAGCGTTCTCGGTGTTGCTGGTCTCGCGTTCGCCGGTGGCGTGGCCGCCGGTCCCCTGACCGACACCACCCACACCGGTGCCCCGTCCGTGGACGCCACGGCGGTCGCGGTGGCAGTGCAGGCCGACAAGCCCGACACGGGCAAGCTGATCCCGCACGGCGTGCAGGGCGCCCAGTCGCACGTCGACCTGTCCGACGAGCAGGTCGCCAACGTCAAGGCGATCATCGCGGCGACGAAGAAGGCCGGCATGGACGAGCGTGCCGCCGTCGTGTCGATCGCCACCGCGTTGCAGGAGTCGAAGCTGGAGAACCTGGGCCACCTGGGTGACCGCAACGACCACGACTCGCAGGGCCTGTTCCAGCAGCGCCCCTCCAGCGGGTGGGGCACGATCGAGCAGATCACCGACCCCGAGTACTCCACCACCGCGTTCCTGAAGGGCCTCAAGCAGGTCGACGGGTGGCAGGACATGCCCCTGACCAAGGCCGCGCAGACGGTGCAGGTGTCGGCGTACCCCGACCACTACGCCCAGTGGGAGCAGCAGGCCGCCGACCTCGTCACCGCGCACTGGAACAGCTGACAGCAGTAGCCGAATCGCCGCTGGCCGGCACCCCACCCGGGGTGCCGGCCAGCGGCGTCTGCGGCGGGTGGGCCCCTTCAGCGGGGAGCCGTGGCGTGGACCCGGACGATCACGGCGGTGGCGTTGTCGTTGCCGCCGGCCTCCAGGGTGCCGTGGAGCAGATCCCGCACCGCCTCCTCCGGTCGCGGTGCCGCCAGGAGTTCCCGCATCAGGTGGTAGTCGACCTGGTCGCTGACGCCGTCGGTGCAGAGCAGCCAGACGTCGCCGGGGCGCAGCGACACCGCGAGCAGGTCCGCCTCCGGCTCGTCCGGATGGCCGGCGTAGCGGGTGAGCTGGTAGCGGGCGCGGTCGGCGGCGGGGGAGCCGACCGGGTACCAGCCGTGCAGTACGCCCAGCCAGGCCGCAGTGTGGTCGATGGTGAGGAGTTCCAGCAGGCCGTCGCGCAGGCGGTAGGCGCGGGAGTCGCCGAGCTGGACGAGCCAGCCCTGCCCGCCGTCGGGCTCCACGAGCAGGGCGGTCAGGGTGCAGCCGGTCAGCTCCGCCAACGGCGCGCCGGCGGCGCGTACGGCTGACTGGACGTGGGCCACGGCGGCGCGCAACTGGCGCGCGTCGACCGTGGGCCAGGCGGCCCGGACCTGCGCGACGAGAGTGCCCATGGCCGTCGTGCCGGCCCGGCGGCTGCCCTCGCCGGCGCCCATGCCGTCGACCACCGCGACGAAGGGCAGGGCGGGGTCGACGTGCAGCACGTCGAAGTTGGCCGGGTATCGGTTGCCGGCCACGCTGCCGCCGGCGAACTCCAGCGTCATCTCGCCGAGTGGGAGATGGTGCGCGTCACCGGGCACGGTGACCTCGGCGCGGCGGCCGGCGGAGGAGGGGCACCGGCGGATCGTACTGTGGGGTGCCGGCGCAGGTGGTCCGGGTTGCCCCGTTCGCGACCACTCAGTCGAGGCAGAACTCGTTGCCCTCGACGTCCTGCATCACGAGGCACGACTCGTCGTAGCCGTCGGCAGTCAGCAGTCGCACGCGCACCGCGCCGAGCGCGACCAGTCGTGCGCATTCGGCCTCGAGCGCGGCCACGCGCTCCTCACCCACGAGCCCGGTGCCGACCCGTACGTCGAGATGCAGCCGGTTCTTGACGACCTTGCCTTCGGGAACGCGCTGGAAGAACAGTCGCGGGCCCACACCTGTGGGATCGGCGCAGGCGAACGCGGAACCCTGCCGCTCGGGCGGCAGCGCGCGATCGAAGTCTTCCCAGGTGGCGAACCCCTCCGGTGGCGGCGGTACGACGTATCCCAACGCCTCGCACCAGAAACGAGCCACGCGCTCAGGCTCTGCGCAGTCGAAGGTGACCTGGACCTGCTTGACCGATGCCATCGGACCACCATAGAGGCGGGATCTTCCGTCGTCTCCCCGGTTTCGCTGCGCACCCACGCCTGGCTCCCGGTGGCTCGGACGAGTTTTGTCAACATGGGTTGACGCGGCGGTGATGTCAACGTAAGTTGACGACATGAGTCAGGCAACGGAACTCGCGGCGGCAGCCGGCAGCACCGACCCCCGGGTCGGGCTGCGCGCCGTCCGCGCGCTGCGCCGGTTGCTCGAACGGCTCGAGGTGGTCCAGGTGGACAACGCCCGTCGACAGGGCTGGTCCTGGCAGGAGATCGCCGACGAGCTTGAGGTCAGCCGGCAGGCGGTCCACAAGAAGCACGCCGGTCGTCCGGCGGTCGGATCCTCCTGGGAGGCGTGATGTTCGAACGGTTCACCGATCGGGCCCGCACGGTCGTGCGGTACGCCCGGGACGAGGCCCGGACCGAGGGCGAGCGGCCCGTCGGTACCGAGCACCTGCTGCTCGCCCTGCTCTCCGACGGCGACAACCTCGCCGCCCGGGTGCTCGCCGAGGCCGGCCTCCGCGCCGACGACCTGCGGGCCCGCGTGCGCCGGCACACCGTGCGGGGAGCCACCGGCCTCGCCGACGCCGACGCCGCGGCCCTGCACGAGATCGGCATCGACCTGGCCGCCATCGTGGCCCGGATCGAGGAGTCCTTCGGCCCGGACGCGCTGCGCGAGGCCGCGCCGGCACCGCGCCGCCGCTGGGGTCGCCGACGGTACGCGGGCGGCCCCTTCTCCCCGCGCGCCAAGAAGGTGCTGGAGCTGGCGCTGCGGGAGGCGTTGCGACTGCGCCACCGTCACATCGGCACGGAGCACATCCTGCTCGGCGTGCTCCGCGAGGGCCATGGGCTGGGCGCACGGGTGCTCACCGAGGCCGGCGCCGACCTCGACGACCTGCGCCGCCGCGTCGAGACCGCCCTCCGCACCCCCGCCTGACCCCCGCCCCGCCCCACCCCACCCCGGCCCCCCAACACCCGCCCGTCGATCATGAGGTTGGCGGTGATGTCGATCTCCAGGACCACCGTCAACCTCATGATCGGCGGGGCGCGGGCGGGGCGCGGGCGGGGTGGGGGCGGGGCGCGGGCGGGGTGGGGTGGGGTGGGGGACGGCGTGGGGGACGGCGTGGGGTGGGGGTAAACGCGTTTTCGCTGCGCGTAAGGTCACCGTCCGCCGGGTCGCTGCCGTGCCGGATCTGCTGCACACTGGCGCCGTGGACCCTCGACAGGACAAGCGACGCGCGGCACCCGACGGCGGTGGCCTGCGCTCCGCCGTGGTGGTCAACCCAGTGAAGGTGGCCGACCTCGACGAACTGCGTCAGACGGTCCACGACGCCCTCGCCGCGGCCGGCTGGCCTGAGCCGCTGTGGTTCGAGACCACGGTCGAGGACCCGGGCCGCGGCCAGACGCAGGAGGCGGTCGAGGCCGGCGTCGACGTCGTCTTCGCCTGCGGCGGCGACGGCACCGTGATGGCCTGTGTCAGCGGCCTGGTCGGTACCGAGGTGGCGCTCGCCGTGCTGCCCCAGGGCACCGGCAACCTCCTCGCGGCCAACCTGGGCCTCTCGGGTGACCTGGCCGCCGGGCTGGAGGTCGCCGTCGAGCGGGGCCGCCGGCTGCTCGACGTCGGCGCGGTCGAGGACCACTACTTCACGGTGATGGCCGGCATGGGCTTCGACGCCCAGATGCTCGCCGACACCTCGGAGACCACCAAGAAGCGGATCGGCTGGCCGGCGTACGTCGTGGGGGCCGCCCGGCACCTGCGCGACCGGCCGATGCGGGTCTCCATCCGCATCGACGACCAGCAGCCCATCCGCCGCCGGGCCCGCTCCGTCCTCGTCGCCAACGTCGGCCGCCTCCAGGGCGGGGTGCGGCTGCTCACCGACGCCGAACCGGACGACGGCTACCTCGACGTCGCGGTGCTCACCCCGCGTACGCTGCGGCAATGGCTGGCGCTCGGCTGGGCGGTCGTACGCCGGCAGGACCGCGTCCCCCGCATGGAGGTCTTCAAGGCCAGGCGGGTGGAGATCACCAGCAACCGGGCCCAGCCCCGGGAGCTCGACGGCGATCTCATCGAGCCGGGTCGCACCCTGAAGGCCGAGATCCGGCGGCGGGCGCTGTGGCTCTGCGTGCCGCAGCCGGCGCAGGATCCCGACCTGGCCGAGGACGCGCAGGCGGCCGCCGAGCGTGGTGAGCAGCTGATCGAGGAAGCCCGCCGTGAGTAGCACCCGCATCGTGCCGGAGACCCGGCTGATGTCGGACGAGGAACTCAACGCCGACGACGCCTGGCACACACTGCGCCGGCAGAGCGGCTGGCGCCTGCTGCGCGACGCGTTCATCCGGTTCCGCTACGGCGACGGGTTCAGCCACTCGCGCGCCTTCGCGCTGCAACTCTGCCTCGCCGTCGTGCCGTTCCTGATCGCGCTGACCGGCCTGATCAGCGAACTCGGTGTGGAGGAGGGCGGCCGGGTGGTCGCCGACACGGTCCTGGCCCTCACCCCCGGGGCGAGCGAACCGATGGTGGCCGAGCTGCTCGGCGAGGGGGACCGCACCGAACGCGCCGGGGAGCTGGCGCTCGGCCTCGGCATGCTCACCGGCCTGGTCGCGCTGACCACCACCATGGCCCAGATCGAGCGCGGCGCCAACCGGATCTACGGCGTGGAACGGGACCGGCCGGCGCTGTGGAAGTACGTCCGCGCCAGCGTCCTCGCCCTCACCGCCGGCGTACCGGCGCTCACCGGGTTCCTGATCCTCGTCGGCGGCGGCCCGATGGGCGACTCGGTGCAGCGACACTACGCCTGGGGCGAGTTCGCCAACGGCCTCTGGAACGTGGTGCGCTGGCCGCTCAGCCTGGGCCTGACCGTCCTCGCCGTCGCGGTGATCTTCCGGCACGCTCCCCGCCGCAAGCAGCCCGGCCTGTCCTGGCTCTTCTTCGGCGCCGGCATCGCCACCGCGCTGTGGTGGCTGGCCAGCCTCCTGCTCGCCGCGTACGTGCGGTTCAGCGGCGGGTTCGGCCAGACGTACGGGGCGCTGACCGGGATGATGGCGTTGCTGCTCTGGGCCAACCTGACCGGCATGGCGCTCTTCGGTGGACTCTCCTTCGCCGCCCAGCTTGAGGCGCTGCGCATCGGGGTGCGCGAGCCCGCCCAGCCCGACCTCTGGGAGCCCGAGGCCGAGCGCCAGGAGATCCACGACACCGGCGAGATGAGCTCCCTCTAGCTCCGCATCGGACACCCCTCGGTGTACGCGGAGCGCCGATCGGGTAATGCGGCACGCCAGAAGCGAGAGGGAGGCTGCCGTGGGCGCGGTCAAAGAGGCTTTGCGACGACCCTTGGGTCACTTCACTGAGCGTACGCTCGCCGGCCTGGCGATCGTGCTCGGCGCCGGGGTCGGTTTCGGGGTGCTCCTCGTCCTGGTCCGGACCCGGTGGTCCCCGCTCTACGACGTCGACCACGGCGTGGCCGCCTGGCTCAACGACCTGGTCGCCCCGCACGGGCCGCTGGTGACAGTGCTCAACGCGCTCACCGACCTCGGCGGGCGGGCCGTCATCATCTGGCTGGTGTCGGTCGCCGTGGTCGGGCTGCTGATCCGCAAGCAGGGCCGGCTCGCGGTGTTCCTGATCGTCACCGGCGTCGGCGCGCTCGTCCTCGACCCGGCGCTCAAGACGCTTGTCGACCGGCTGCGCCCCGAGGTGGACGTGCCCATCGGCACGTACGCCGGGGACAGCTTCCCCAGCGGCCACGCGCTCGGCTCGATGGTCGCGTACGGGGCGCTGCTGCTGGTCTTCCTGCCCGCCATGTCGCGCCGCTGGCGCAAGCCCGCGATCGCCCTGGTCGCCCTCGTCGTCTTCCTCATCGGACTGACCCGGATCGCGCTGGGCGTGCACTTCGTCTCGGACGTGCTGGGGGCCTGGCTGCTCGGCGCCGCCTGGCTCGGCGTCACCGCGTACGCCTTCCGGCTCTGGCGGTTGGAGCGCGGCCGGCCGGTCCCGGCGTTGACCGAGGGGCTGGAGCCGGAGGCCGCGCACGACGTGGCGCCCGCCCCCGACGAGGCGCACCTGCTGCCGCACCCCCGGGCCGCCGTGTTCGAGCTGATCGTCGGCTGGGTGCTGATCCTCGGCGCGCTCTACGGCTTCGGCATGTTCGTCAGCTACCACGCCGGCGGCACCTTCTTCGCCACCCTGGACACGGACGTGCCGAGGTGGTTCGCCGAGCACCGCACCCCCGGCCGGGACGACTTCAGCTACTGGTGGAGCAAGGTCGGCGACACCCACGCCATCCTGCTCATCTCGCTGGTCTTCTGCCCGCTCGTGCTGGCCGTCTGGCGGCGTTGGCGGCCGGTGCTCTTCGTGGCACTGACCATGTTCGGCGAGCTGAGCCTCTTCCTCGCCTCCGCCGCCGCGGTCGACCGGCCCCGCCCGCCCGTCGGCAACCTCGACGGGCCGATGCCGACCTCCTCCTTCCCGTCCGGCCACATCGCCGCCACGCTCTGCGTCTGGGTGGCGATCGCGGTGATCGTCTTTCCGCGCACCGACCGGTGGTGGCGGTGGATCTTCGTGGCGCTGGCGGTCGTGATGCCGGCCGGCGTGGCCATCAGCCGGATGTACCGGGGGATGCACCACCCCACCGACTTCATGGGCGCGATCATCCTCACCACCGCATGGATCGGGCTGCTCTACTGGGTGCTCCGCCCCAACGAGGACGTCCACGAGGGCAACCGGCCGAGCATCGAGTCCGAGGACGTGCACACCCTCGACGACGAGCTGGCCAAGGCCGGTCGGGCGGACTGACGCGCCGATGCTGCGGGCGATGACCTGGAACATCCGCACCGGCGGACGGGACTCCGGCGGCGCCGACCGCCGGGACCTGCTGGTCCGCGTCGTCGCCGACCAGCGGCCGGACGTGCTGGCGTTGCAGGAACTGCGGCACTTCGACTCCGGCGACGTGCTCGCCGAGTTCGCGGGCCGGGTGGGGATGCATCCTCACCTGGCCCGTTCCTGCTTCGGCCAGCCGGTGGCGGTGCTGCTGCGCCCGCCGCTGCGCGCCCTCGCCGCGACCCGGGTACGCCGGCCGTTCCACCATGCCGCGCAGCGGGTCACCGTGGCGACCACCGCCGGCCCGCTGACGGTGCTGAGCGTCCACCTCGACCCGTACTGGGGGCTGCGGCGGCGCGTCGAGGCAGGCTGGGTCGCCGCCGCGCTGCGCCGCGCGCCGGGGGAGCTGGGACTGCTGGCCGGGGACCTGAACACCCTCGACCCGGTCGCCGACCACACCGACCGCATCGCCCGGCTGCCGGCCGCGTACCGCCGCCGTCACCTGCGCCGGGACGGGCGGACGGTGGAGACCCGCGCGGTGGCCCGGCTGCTCGCCGCCGGCCTGGTCGACCTGTACACGACGGCGGGGGCGCCCGACGGCGGGCTGACCGCGCCCACCCGGCACGGCGGCGGGGCGGAGTTCTCCGGGATGCGGCTGGACTACCTGCTCGGCACGGCGGCGCTCGCCGGCCGGGTGCGCGACTGCCGGGTGCTGCGCGGCGGCGAGACCGAGTACGCCTCCGACCACTATCCGGTCGTGACGGACCTGGACCTCGACCCCGCCTGACCGCCCTGCCCCCGCGTGCCCGCCCGCCCGGCCTGCCCGCCCGGCCCTTGCCCGCCCGCCCGGCCCTTGCGTGCCCCCGCCCGCCCTGCCCGCCCGGCCCTCGCGTGCCCCGCCCGCCCTGCCCGGCCGCCCCGCTCGCCTGGTCGGCGTCCCGGGCGAACCCAGTCCTCCCCGGAGGGCCGGGGGAGGCGGCGCGTTGTCGGTGCTGACTACCGTGAGCCGGTGATCGACTCGCCGAGCGCCGACCCGGGGAACGCCGGGTCCCCACCCACCCCGCTGCTGGTCGCCGTCGTCCGGGGAATCGCGCTGATCGTGGTGCTGCCCTTCCGGCTGGCCTGGGAGTTGGTCGCCGCCGTCGGCCGGTGGCTGCACCGCTGGCTGCTCGCGCCGCTCGGCCG
This sequence comes from Micromonospora sp. USAFONa4, assembly GCF_057197825.1. Classification (NCBI taxonomy): domain Bacteria; kingdom Bacillati; phylum Actinomycetota; class Actinomycetes; order Micromonosporales; family Micromonosporaceae; genus Micromonospora; species Micromonospora sp. USAFONa4. Next base: position 5,325,440 of record NZ_CM170072.1, read on the forward strand.
GTTCCTGGACCGCTGGCTGTTGCGCCCGCTGGGCTGGCTGTTGCGCCCGCTGGGCTGGCTGCTGCGGATCCTGGTGTGGGTGCCGCTGAGCTGGCTCGGCCGCGGCCTGGCCTGGCTGCTGCGCTGGTTCGGCCTTGGCCTGTCCTGGCTGCTGCGCACGCTGGTCTGGGTGCCGTTGGTGTGGCTCGCACGCGGGCTGGCCTGGCTGGCCCGGACGGTGGTGTGGATACCGCTGGCCTGGCTGGCGTACCACCTGATCCGGGTGCCGCTGCGCTGGCTGGCCCAGCTCCTCGCGCCGCTCGGACGCCTGCTGGTGGCGGGGCTCGTGGTGGTCGGCCGGTGGCTGGCGGCGGGGCTCGTGGCCGTCGGGCGGTGGCTGGCGGCGGTGGGGCGGGTGCTGCTCGGCGCGCTCGGCTGGGCGTGGTGGGCCGCCGGCCGGCTGCTCTGGTGGTGTTACGCGCTCACGCTGCGGCCGTTCGTGCTCGGGGCGGGCTGGCTGTGGCGGCACGCCGTCCGCCCGGCAGGTCGGGCGGTGGCCGCCGCGTGGCGGGCGACCGTGTCGCCGGCCGTCCGCTGGGTGCGCCGCGCTGTGGTGGACCCGGTCCGCCAGGCGTCCCGTGAGGCGCTGACCGCCCTCGGCCTGCGGAGCTGACCCGCGGACGCCGCGACGACGGCGGAGGGCACCCGATGCGCGCTGCTCCGGCGAGCGGTGCCCCGACGAGCGGTGCCCCGACGAGCGGTGCCCGAGCGAGATCTTGGCAAGAAACGGCCCCTCCAGGGGCACTCCCGTACCAAGATCTCGGAGCCGTCGCCATCGCCATCGCCGTCGCCGTCGCCCGAGCCGGAGCGGGAGCCAAGCCGGAGCCATCGCCGTCGCCCGAGCGGGAGCCCGAGCCCGAGCCCGAGCCGGGTTACAGGAGCAGGTTGAGCACCACGGTCAGGACGACCGAGGCGACGATCGAGAAGAGGATCATCAGCAGGCAGCCCAGGCCGCCGCCGGCCGGACGGATCTCCGTGTTGCCGATACGCATGTCGTCACCTGTTCGTGAGTGTGGGGGACAGCAGGGCGCGGACCGCGTCGGCGACCTGCGCCGGTGCGGTGGTCACGACGTTGTGTGCGGCACCCGGCACGGTGACCGTACGGGCGTGCGGCACCAGCCGGCCCACCTGCGCGCGCCAGGACGGCGGCACGACCGGGTCCCGGGAGCCGGCCACCACCAGGGTGGGCGCGGCGATGCGGACCAGGTCCGCCTCGATGCCGTTGCGCACCGAGTGCGACAGCGTCGCGTGGACCCGCCAGGGGCGGGCGTCGAGGACGTCCCGGAGCAGGATCGGCGCCTGCAACGGCGCCTCCCGCAGGGTGTCCACCAGCCAGCGCCCGAACTGTCCCCGTCGGGACCGGGCGGCCGGGTCGCTGGTCGGGCCGGCGAGCACCACCGCCGCGACCGCGTCAGGGTGCCGGGCGGCCAGCGCCGCGACGACCTCCGCGCCGAACGAGTGCCCGAGCAGGCAGACGGGCGGCATCCGGTACGCGGCAAGCCAGGCGGCCAGGTGCGCGGCGTGCTCGCGCACGTCGTACGCGCGGCCGGGGCGCTCGGTCAGCCCGAAGCCGGGCAGGTCGGGCACGTACACCGGGTGGGTGTCGGCCAGCGCGAGGGCGAGCGGGGTCAGGTAGCGGTGGGACACCGCCAGCCCGTGCACCAGCACGACCGGGGTGGCGGCGGTGCCGGGGTCGCCGGCGCGGCGGGTGTGCGTACGGATGCCGTCGACCAGCCGCCACTCGCTGGTCAGCCCGGCGGCCGGCTTCGGGGCGGCCAGCGCGAGGCGCAGCTCCGCCGGACCGAAGCGGCCCGGCGGGGTGACCCGGGGACGCCGGACGGGTGCCGCCCTCACAGCTCGCGCAGCCTCGGCAGGAGCTGCTCCTGCGCCCAGTCCAGGAACATCGGCTGCGTCCCGCCGCCCACCTGCACGATCGCCACGTGGGTGAAGCCGGCGTCGACGAACTTGCGGAACGCCTCGACGTGCCGGTCCACGTCGGGCCCGCAGGAGATCCCCTCGGCCACGTCCTCCTCGCGGACGAACTGGGTGGCGGCGGCGAACGACTCCGGCCCGGGCAGGTCGGCGTTGACCTTCCAGCCCATCCCGAACCAGCGGAACTGGTCGTGCACGATCTTGCGGCACTCCGCCTCGTCCGGGCCGTAGCAGATGGCCACCTGCCCGTAGCGGGGCTGCCCGGCGCCGCCGGCCTCGTCGTACATCTCGATGATGTGCGGGTCCGGCTCGGTCGCGACGAGGCCGTTGCCGTACTCGGCGGCGAGGGTGACCGACTGGCGGCCGGAGGCGGCGACGGCCATCGGCACCGGGCGGGCCGGCCGGTCCCACACGTAGGCGTCGGGCACGTCGTAGTGGTTGCCCGAGAAGGTCAGCGTCTCCCCCTTGAGCAGGGGCCGGATGATCTGGAGGGCCTCCTCGAACATCTCGTGCCGCTGCTGCACGTGCGGCCAGCCGCCGACCACGTGCTCGTTGAGGTTCTCGCCCGCGCCCAGGCCGAGGGTGAACCGGCCGTCCGAGAGGACCCCGACCGTGCTGGCCTTCTGCGCCACGACCGCCGGGTGGTAGCGGCGGATCGGGCAGGTGACGAAGGACATCAGCTCCGCCCGGTTGGTGGCGTGCGCAACCGCGCCGAGCACCGACCAGGCGTACGGGGAGTGGCCCTGGGAGTCCAGCCAGGGGTAGTAGTGGTCGGAGATGACGAGCTGGTCGAAGCCGGCCGCCTCCGCCCGCACCGCGCAGTCGACCAGTTGCTTCGGACCGGCCTGCTCGCACATCAGGGTGTAGCCGACCTTGACCATGGGTGTCTCCTTCCGACCCGGGCGGATCATCCCCGGATACCCCTGCCAGGTCGGGTCAACCCTCGCGTCCGGTGTCGGCGGTCCGCTGCTTAACCGGTTCATTGCGTGACCGGCCCGACCGGCCTACGCTGATCCCTGCGCCGCCGGGAGCCGGGCGGCGGCTGTCGGGCTGCAGCCGCCATCCCCTGTGACGTCCCACCCCCACCTGGGCAGCGGGGGTCCTCCCTTTGAGGAAGGCCATGAAGAAGAGACTCTCCGCCGCCGGTGCGGCCCTGCTCGCGTTGCTGGTCGCCGTGTTGGCGTTCGGGCAGCCCGCGCGGGCCGCGACCGGCTTCTCCGTCGCCGACGGCAAGCTCTACGACGCCAACGGCAGCGAGTTCGTCATGCGTGGCGTGAACCACGCGCACACCTGGTACCAGCAGCAGACCAGCTCCTTCGCCAACATCAAGGCGCTCGGGGCGAACACGGTGCGGGTGGTGCTGGCCAGCGGCCAGCGGTGGGCGAAGAACGACACCGCCGACGTCGCCAACGTCATCTCGCTGTGCAAGGCCAACCGGCTGATCTGCGTGCTGGAGGTGCACGACACCACCGGCTACGGCGAGCAGAGCGGGGCGGCCACCCTGGACCAGGCGGTCGACTACTGGCTCAGCGTCTCCAGCGCCCTCGCCGGCCAGGAGAAGTACGTCATCGTCAACATCGGCAACGAGCCGTACGGCAACCAGGGCTACGGCACCTGGGCGACCGACACCGCCAACGCCATCAAGCGGCTGCGTACGGGCGGCCTGACGCACACCATCATGGTCGACGCCCCGAACTGGGGTCAGGACTGGTCGTTCACCATGCGCGACAACGCCGCGTCGGTGTTCGCCGCCGACCCGCAGAAGAACACGGTCTTCTCCATCCACATGTACGGCGTCTTCGACACCGCCGCCGAGATCAGCGACTACCTCGGCCGGTTCCGCGCCGCGAAGCTGCCGATCGTGGTCGGCGAGTTCGGCTTCGACCACTCCGACGGCAACCCCGACGAGGACACCATCCTCTCCTACAGCCAGGCCAACGGGATCGGTTACCTGGGCTGGTCGTGGAGCGGCAACGGCGGTGGCGTCGAGTACCTCGACATGGTCACCAACTTCAACCCCGCCGCGCTGAGCACCTGGGGCCAGCGCATCTTCAACGGGGCGAACGGGATCAAGGCCACCGCGAAGGAGGCGACGGTCTTCGGCGGTACCCCGCCCCCGACCACCCCGCCGCCGACGACGCCTCCGCCCACCACCCCGCCGCCCACCACGCCCCCGCCCACGACCCCGCCGCCGAGCACCCCGCCGCCGGGCGGCTGCACGGCGACGTACGCGGTGACCAACCAGTGGCAGGGTGGCTTCCAGGGTGAGGTGAAGGTGACCGCCGGCTCGTCGGCGATCACCGGCTGGACGACGAAGTGGACGTTCGCCAACGGCCAGACCGTCAGCCAGTCCTGGAACGCCGCCCTGAGCAGCAGCGGGTCGGCTGTCACGGCCCGCAACGTCGACTACAACGGCCGGCTGGGCGCTGGCGCCAGCACCAGCTTCGGCTTCATCGCCAGCTGGAACGGCACCAACGCCACGCCCGCGGTGACCTGCACGGCGAGCTGACAACTCACGCCCCACCGGTGGCCGGGCCCGCACAGGCCCGGCCACCCCCATGTCACCTGTCGAAACGTCGCAACTCCGCCGCGCCCGCGCCCTCGCCCCGATCAATGGGCAGGGCAAGGGCTGGGCGGGGTGGGAGGCACGGCGGGGTATGCCCACGGGGCGCTGTCGAGCTGCCCCGTCCGTGGGACCGCCAGCCGCCACGGGCCCGGAACTTGCTGCCCCACCTGTGCGGGCAGCTCGACAGCGTCCGCGCGAGCATGCCCACGTCGCGTGGGGGCCCGTCAGGCCCCGGTCGGTCACGTCGCGTCGAGGCCCGTCAGGCCCCGGTCGGTCACGTCGCGTCGAGGCCCGTCAGGCCCCGGTCGGTCACGGAGGCCAACCGGGCGGCGCGCATCATCAGGTACCGCTGCTCGGGCAGGCTCGTGCTCAGGGCGGCGGCGGCCCGGTAGTCGGCCACCGCCCGCTCCCGGTCGCCGGCCATCTCGTGCAGGTGTGCCCGGGCGGCGGGCAGCCGGTGGTGCCCGTTGAGCCGGGGGTCGGCGTCCAGCGCGTCCAGCGCCGCCAGGCCGGCGGCCGGACCGTGCACCATGGCGGTCGCCACGGCTCGGTTGAGGGAGACGACGGGACTGCCGGAGGCGCGTTCCAGCACCTCGTACAGGGCGAGGATCTGCGGCCAGTCGGTCTCGGCGGTGCTGGGTGCCTCGTCGTGCAGCGCGGCGATGGCCGCCTGGAGCTGGTACGGCCCGACCGGCCCGCGGGGCAGCGCCCAGGTGACCAGGGCCACCCCCTCGTCGATGGCCGCGGCGTCCCACCGGCCGCGGTCCTGGTCGGCCAGGGAGATCAGCTCACCCGAGGGGCCGGTGCGCGCGGCGGCGCGGGCGTCGGTGAGCAGCATCAACGCGAGCAGCCCGGCGACCTCGGTGTCGTCGGGCAGGAGCGCGCGCAGGGCCCGGGTCAGCCGGATCGCCTCCTCCGACAGGTCCACCCGGCGCAGGTCGTCGCCCACGCTGGCGGTGTGTCCCTCGGTGAAGACCAGGTAGAGCACGTGCCGCACGGCGGCCAGCCGGGCCTCCCGGTCGGCGGGCTCGGGCATCCGGAACGGGACGCCCGAGGCGCGGATGCGCTGCTTGGCGCGGCTGATCCGCTGGGCCATGGTGGCCTCGGGCACGAGGAAGGCACGGCCGATCTCGGCCGTGGTCAGGCCGCCGACGGCGCGCAGGGTCAGCGCGATCGCCGACGCCGGCGTGAGCGTCGGGTGGCAGCAGAGGAAGAACAGTGTCAGGGTGTCGTCCCGGTCGGCGGTCAGCTCCTCGTCCGGCGGCGGCGCGGCGCGCCGGTCGTCCGGCTCGCGGCGGGCGACGAGGTCCTCACGCCGCCGCCGGGCCGTCTCGCCACGGACCAGTTCGATCATCCGCCGGTACGCGACCTGGATCAGCCAGCCGCGCGGGTTGCCGGGCGTCCCCTCGACCGGCCACTGGGTGGCCGCCGCCAGCAGCGCCTCCTGCACGGCGTCCTCGGCGGTGGCGAAGTCGCCGAAGCGGCGGGTGAGCACGCCGAGGACCTGCGGCGCCAGCTCGCGCAGCAGGTCCTCGACGGGCGGGTCGGTGGGGGCCAGTTGTCACATCTCCTGCGGCGGCGCCGACATCACGGGGCGCACCTCGATCGGCATGTTCAGCGGCCGACCGCCCGGGCCGGGCGCGGTGGAGATGTGCGCGGCGAGCGCGACGGCCCGCTCGGGGCTGTCGCAGTCGACGATCCAGAAGCCGGCGAGGAACTCCTTGGTCTCGGCGAACGGCCCCTCGGTGATCACGGGGATCCCCCCGGCGCCCGCTTGGACGATCTTCGCCTGGGCCGGCGCGGCGAGCCCCTCGCCGCCGACGAGTTCACCGTCGGCGATCAGCTTCCCGTTGACCTCGCCCATGAACGCCACGTGCGCCCGGATCTCCTCGGGCGTCCACGTCTCGATCGGGGGGAAGTCCGTGCCGGCGGCGCTGAACTGCATGAGCAACATGTACTTCACGTCTGGCTCCTCACGACTGCGCACCATCATCGGTGCTCTCACCCGTCGGTAGAAGCCGGCACCCCGGTCCTCGACACCCCGCCGGAAATTCTCCGGAAAATCTGCCCGCCCCTCAGTCTACGGCGGTGACCTCCAGCAGCACGGTCTGCTCGGGATGCAGCGCGGGCATCTGGAGCCCGACGGTCGCCAGCACCGCGCCGCCGAGGGTCACGCCGCCGGCGGCCAGCCAACCCGGTGCGGCCCGCTGGAGCGTCGCGGGCTCCGGCACTCCGGCGGCGGGCCGCACCGCGTACCGGCGGCGGGGGTCGAGGCCGGGGAGCCGGACCGGCCCGGGCGCCTGGGTCACCGAGGTGGCCAGCTGGGCCACGGCGTACACCGCCTGGGAACCGTCGTGGGCGATGACGCCGTGCGCCCAGACGGCCGGGTCCGGGTGGTCGACCCGGACCACCCGGCCGGCGTGCAGCAGCGGGCGGAGCCGCTTGTGCAGCGCGACCCAGGCGGCCAGTTCGCCGCGCTGCGCCGCGTCGATCGCGCCGATGTCCCACTCGATGCCGTGGTGGCCGAAGAGCGCGGTCGCCGCCCGGAAACCCAGGTCGTGCACGCGGTGGGTGGTGTGCGAGCGCTCCGGGCCGATGTGGCTGCCGACCAGCTCGGGCGGGAGCAGCAGCCCCGTCCAGCGCTGGATGGCCAGCCGCTCCAGGGCGTCGTTGCAGTCGCTGGCCCACACCCGGTCGGTGCGCCGCAGGATCTCCAGGTCCACCCGGGCGCCGCCGGACGCGCAGCTCTCGATCTCCACGCCCGGGTGGCGGCGGCGCAGCTCGTCGAGGAGCCGGTATACCGCCAGCGTCTGCCCGCGCACGCCGGGGCGGCCCTGGTGCCCCGCCTCGGTCAGGTCCCGGTTGTGGTCCCACTTGAGGTAGTCGATGCCGGGGTACGCGGTGAGCAGCGCGTCCAGCCGCTCCAGCAGGTACGCGTACGCCGGCGGCTCGGCCAGGTCGAGCACCTGCTGGTGGCGCCAGGCGGGCGGCAGCCGGCCGGGCGCCGACAGCACCCACTCCGGGTGGGCCCGGAACACCTCGGAGTCGGGGTTGACCATCTCCGGTTCCACCCAGAGCCCGAACTGCATCCCGTGCCCGCGTACGTGGTCGATGAGCGGGTGCAGGCCGTCCGGCCAGACGATGTCGTCGGCGTACCAGTCGCCGAGGCCGGCGCGGTCGTGGCGGCGGCCCCGGAACCAGCCGTCGTCGAGCACGAAGCGTTCCACCCCGACCTCGGCCGCCTGGTCGGCCAGCGTGCGGAGCCGGTCCAGGTCGTGGTCGAAGTAGACGGCCTCCCAGACGTTGAGGGTGACCGGGCGGGGCGTGGCCGGGTGCTGCGGGCGGGCGCGCAGGTGGGTGTGCAGGACGTCGCTGAGCCCGTCCAGCCCGGCGGCGGAGAAGACCGCGTGCAGCAGCGGGGTGGCGTACTCCCCGCCGGGGGCGAGCACCACCTCGCCGGGGGTGAGCAGCTCGCCGCCGCCGAGGGTGGACTCGCCCGTCGGCCGCCGTTCGGCGACGGTCACGTGGTCGCCGCTCCACGCGGTGTGCACCGCCCACACCTCGCCGTGGCCGAAGCCGAAACCGGCCGTGCCGGCGACCAGCAGCAGGGTGGCGTCGTGCCCGGTGCGGCCGTGCCGGCCCTCGCGTACCCAGGCGCCCATCGGCCACGGGTGCCGCTGCGGGGACCGCTCCCGGCACCACCGACCGGTCAGGTCGAGCAGCTCGGTGGCGACCGCCGGCACCGGCAGGACCGGCGTCAGCTCCCGCAGCTCGTACGCCGTGTCGCCGTCGTTGCGCAGCCGGTGCCGCAGCAGCACCAGGCCGGTCGGATCGAGCGCGATCTCGACGGTCAGCGACAGCCCGGCCCCGCCGTCGGCCGCCCGGACGGTGACCCGGGCGGGGCCGGTGCCGTCGTCGGCGACGTCGAGACGGGTCAGCCGGAAGGCGGTGGACCAGTCCCGGCGCTCGCGGTGCCCGGCGAGCGCCGGCCGGCCGCCCCAGCCGGCGGATGCTTCAGGCAGCAGGGACAGCACCGTCGGCGCGTCGAAGCTGCTGCGTACGACCGGCGCGACGGTGGCGTCGACCAGGGCGGGCAGGTCGTCGGGTCCGACGGGGCCGAGGTCGGCCCCCCAGTGCGCGACCCGGGGCAGCCCCGGGTCGCGCGCGTCGAGCACCAGGCTGGTCCGGGCACGGCGCAGGTGGACGATGGTCATCCTTTGGAAGCCCCCAGGGTCAGGCCCCGGACGAACTGCCTCTGCAACAGGAAGAAGATCACCAGGGTCGGGATCGCGACCAGCACCGAGCCGGCCGAGACCAGGTTGTTGTCGGTGAAGAACTCACCGCGCAGGTTGTTGAGCGAACTCGTCACCGGGAACTTGTCCCCCGTGCGCATGAGCACGGTGGCCCAGAAGAACTCGTTGTAGATCCAGGTCACCTCCAGGGTGGCCAGCGCGGCCAGGGCCGGCCGGCACAGCGGCATGGTCACCTGCCAGTACTGCCGCCAGACGCTCGCCCCGTCGACCATCGCCGCCTCGTAGAGGTCGCGCGGCAGCGCCTTCATGTAGTTGCTGAGCACGAAGACGCAGAAGCCGCACTGGAAGGCGACGTTGACCAGGATCAGCCCCCAGTAGCTGTCGTAGAGCAGCTCCGAGTCGCTCATGAACGCCGGTAGCGGCACCTGCGTGAAGAGCCGGAACAGGGGGATGAGCAGGGCCTGCTGGGGCAGCAGGTTCGCCGCGGTGAACAGGCCGAGCAGGACGATGTTGGTCCTCCAGCTGAACCGGGCGATGACGAACGCCACGCACGAGGCGAGGAAGAGGGTCAGCAGCACCGCCGGCACGGTGATGTAGACGGAGTTGAGGAAGTGCTTGCCGAACTCGGCGGTCCGCCAGGCGGTGACGTAGTTGTCGAGGGTCCACCCGCCGAGCGAGACGTAGCCGTTGGTGGCCGTGTACTCGTAGGAGCGCAGCGAGGTCAGCACGGCCCAGAGGATCGGGAAGAGCCAGCCGATCGCCACCGCCGCGAGGAACACGTGCAGCACCACCCGGGCCGGGCGCGACGGCGGGCGGCGTTCGGTCGCGGGGGCGGTCCGGTCCTCCCGGGGCACGGTCGCGGTGCTCATCGGCGTCCCTCCCGCAGCACGGTCGCCAGGTAGACGGTGATGAAGAGCAGCGAGACGACGAGCATGATGGTGGCCAGCGCCGAGCCGAAGCCGATGCGGCTCGCCTCGCCGACCACGTTCTGCGTGACCAGCGCCGAGATCAACTCCAGGCCGTTGCGGCCCTTGTTGATGACCCAGACCAGGTCGAACGCGCGCAGCGACTCGATCACCGTCACCACCAGCACGATGATGTTGATGGGCCGCAGGACCGGGAAGATCACCTTGAAGAACGTCCGGCCCTCCGACGCGCCGTCCACGGCGGCGGCCTCCCGCAGCGACGGGTCGACGCCCTTCAGCCCGGCCAGGTAGAGCAGCATGATGTAGCCGACGTGCCGCCAGCCGGCCGCCACCAGCACGGCCCAGATGTTGACGTCCGGGTCGCCGTACCAGTCGACGTCGGTGCCGAGGACGGCGTTGACCAGGCCCTGGTCGCGGGAGTAGAGCAGCTGCCAGACGAAGCCGATCAGCGCCAGGGAGAGCACCACCGGCAGGTAGAGCGCGGTCTGGTAGAACCGGGTGCCGCGCAGCTCCTTGTCGAGCAGGACGGCCAGGAACATGCCGAACGGGGTGGCCACCACGAACAGCGCCGCCAGCCAGAGCAGGTTGTTCTGCACGGCCGGCACGAACGGCGGGTAGTTCTGGACCACGTCGGCGTAGTTGCGGCCGCCGACCCACTCGATCTCGGAGACCGGGCCGATGCCGTCCCAGTCGGTGCCGGAGAGCAGCACGGTGGCGCCCGCCGGCAGCCAGACCAGGCCGACGACGAGCAACAGCGGTACGGCCACCATGAGCGCGACGACCACGCGGTCGGTGCGGGACAGCAGCCGTACGCGCCGGCGGCGACCACCCGTGGAGGTGGTCGCCGCCGGCGGCGGCGCGGCGCGATCCGCTTGGATCAGGGGCAGGTCGGACACGGTGTCCTCACCCTCTCGCCGTCAGTCGGTGAAGATCGACTTCTTCTGGTTCTCGATGCTCGACGTCAGCCCGTCGATGTCCTTCGGATCCTTGATGAACTGCTGGAGCGCCGGGATGATCACCGTGGAGGCGAAGTCCGGGCGGGTGTCGCGGTCCAGGAACTGGGCGATCTCGGTGGCCGAGCCGACCAGCTCGGCGGCCTTCTTCTGCAGGGCGCTGTAGCCGCTGGTGTCGGCCTCGCTGTTGGCGACCAGCGTGCTCGGGTCGCTCTTGACGGTGATGTCCGCGGCCGCCTTCGAGCCGACGTACTCCAGCAGCTTCCTGGCGTTGGCTTCCTGCTTCGGCTTGCGGGCCATCATGTAGCCGTCGATGGGCGCGTCCAGGGCCTTGGCGCCGATCGCCGGGTCGATCTCGGGGAAGGTGAAGAAGTCGAGGTCGGCCAGGTCGGCGCCGTCGAACTGCTGGCCGACGAAGAGGCCGAGCAGGTACATGCCGCTCTTCTTCTGCTGCAACGACTGGGCGGCCTCCTGCCAGGTCCGGCCGAGGCTGTCGGGCTGGTGCAGGGGGAGCAAGCCGCGCCAGGTGTCGAAGACCTTTTTCACCTTCTCGGAGGTCCAGGACTCCTTGCCGGCCATCAGGTCGATGTGGAACTGGTAGCCGTTGATCCGCAGGTTGAGGATGTCGAAGGTGCCCATCGCCGGCCAGCCGTCCTTGTCGGCGAAGGCGATCGGGGTGAGCCCGTCCTTCTTCATCTGACCGGCGAGCGCGGTCAGGTCGTCGAGGGTCTTCGGCACCTGGTAGCCGTTCTGCTGCCAGACGGACCTGCGGTAGAAGACGGCCCACGGGTAGTACGACGACGGCACGAAGTACTGCTTGCCGTCGTCGCCGGTCGACGCCTTGCGGAACGCGTCGGACATCCCGGAGAGCTTGCCCCAGACGTCGCTGAGGTCGCCGGCGAGGCCCCGGGCGGCGAAGAAGCGCATCCGGTAGCCGGCGAACCACATGAACACGTCGTCCGGCTTGCCCTGGAGATAGTTGTTGATGTTCTCCTGGAACGTGTTGTGGTCGACCGTGTTGACGGCGACCTCGAGGCCGGACGAGGTCCGGAAGCCGTCCATGACCTTCGCGATCACCTCCTTGGGCTTCGGGTCGGACTGGTTGGAACCCAGCGACACCGTCTTGGCGCCGGAACCGCCGGAGTCGGAACCGCAGCCGGCGAGCAGGCCCGTGCCGAGCAGCGCGGTGGTGCCGGCCGTGCCGGCCAGCAGCGAACGACGGTCGAGGCCGGCCACTGAGGGGGGTACGAGCCGGGCGAGGTACTCGGCTCGGGTGCGGGGACGGGACATGGTGCCTCCTGCGGATGAAGAGGTGCCCGAGGGTCGTCGGTGGCGGTGTCCCGGCAACCGTGAACACACACCAGGATCCATCGCGAATCCACATTGGCGAACACGAATTGCCAGTGGCGCCTCAAGCTACTCGTCCTCCGGGCGGTGTCAAGGGGGCGGCAATCTCCCGACAACCCGGTCGCGACAAGGCCGTTGGTAGGTAAACGTTGTAAAGATGATCGATGTTGGAACGTGTTGACTTGGCTGCCTCGGCCGGGCACGCTCTGCATCCATGCGGCGATGGCAGGGTGACGACATCTGGTTCGGTGCCGACTACAACCCCGAGCAGTGGCCCGAGAAGACCTGGGCCGAGGACGTCGCGCTGATGCGCCGGGCAGGGGTGAACCTGGTGTCGGTGGGGATCTTCTCCTGGGCGCTGCTGGAGCCCGCCCCCGGCGCGTACGAGTTCGGCTGGCTGGACCGGGCGATCGACGTGCTGCACGGCGGCGGGATCTCGGTCGACCTGGCTACCGCCACCGCCAGCCCGCCCCCGTGGCTGGCCCACCGGCACCCGGAGACGCTGCCCCGGCGCGCCGACGGCGCGATCCTCTGGCCGGGCGGGCGGCAGGCGTACTGCCCCAGCTCGCCCGTGTTCCGGGAGCGGTCGCTGGCCCTGGTCGAGGCCCTCGCCACCCGCTACGCCGACCATCCCGCCGTGGTCATGTGGCACGTCTCCAACGAGCTGGGCTGCCACAACGTGCACTGCTACTGCGACGTCAGCGCCGAGGCGTTCCGCCGCTGGCTGCGCGAGCGCTACGGCGACCTGGACGGGCTCAACCACGCCTGGGGCACCGCCTTCTGGAGCCAGCGCTACGGCGACTGGGCCGAGATCAACCCGCCGCGCACGGCGCCGACCTTCGCCAATCCCACCCAGCAACTGGACTTCCTGCGCTTCTCCTCCGACGAGCAGCGCGCCCAACTGCGCGCCGAGCGCGAGGTGCTCACGCGCCTGGTCCGCCAGCCGGTCACCACGAACTTCATGATCGGCACCGGCATCAAGTACCTCGACTACCACTCCTGGGCGTCCGACGTGGACGTCGTCGCCAACGACCACTACCTCACCGCCGCCGACCCGCGCGCCCACGTCGGGCTCGCCCTCGCGGCCGACCACACCCGAGGCGTCGCCGGCGGCGAACCGTGGCTGCTGATGGAGCACTCCACCAGCGCGGTCAACTGGCAGCCGCGCAACGTCGCCAAGGCACCCGGCCAGTTGCGTCGCAACAGCCTGGCGCACGTGGCGCGCGGCGCGGACGGGGTGCTCTTCTTCCAGTGGCGGGCCTCCCGCGCCGGGGCGGAGAAGTTCCACTCCGCGCTGCTGCCGCACGCCGGCCCGGAGACCAAGGTGTTCCGCGAGGTGTGCCGGCTCGGCGCGGACCTGCGGGCCCTCGCCGAGGTGCGCGGCAGCCGGGTCGACGCCGAGGTGGCGATCCTGTTCGACTACGAGGCGTGGTGGGGCGCCGAACTCGACTCGCACCCCACCGTCGACGTCACGTACGCCGACCGCCTCGGCGCGCTGCACGACGCGCTGTGGCGGGCCGGGATCACCGCCGACGTCGTGCACCCGGCCACCGACCTGTCCCGCTACCGGCTGGTGCTGGCACCCACCCTCTACCTGGTGCGCGACGCGCACGCCGCGGCGCTGCGCGCGTACGTCGAGGCCGGCGGGACCGCCCTGGTCACGTACTTCAGCGGCATCGTCGACGAGCACGACCACATCCGCCTCGGCGGCTACCCGGGGGCGTTCCGCGAACTGCTGGGCGTCCGCGTCGAGGAGTTCTTCCCGCTGCGGGCGGGCGAGCGGGTGACCCTGGACGACGGCTCGGTCGCCGACGTGTGGACGGAGTGTCTGCATCCCGAGGGCACGCAGGTGCTCGCCGCGTACGCCGACGGGCCCCTGCCGGGCGTGCCGGCGCTGACCCGGCACCCGGTCGGCGCGGGCGCGGCCTGGTACGTCGGCACCCGCCTGGACGCGGCGGCGACGGACCGGCTGGTGGCCCGGCTGGTGGCCGAGTCGGGGGTACGCCCGGCGGCGCGGGTCCCCGCCGAGGTGGAGGTGGTCCGGCGCCGCGACGGCGACCGCACCTGGCTCTTCGTCATCAACCACACCGACGCCGACGCCCGGCTCGACGCCACCGGCGTGGAGCTGCTGACCGGCGCGCGCTGCGCCGGCGACCTGGTCGTGCCGGCCGGCGAGGTGGCCGTCATCCGCGAGGACGCGGCGGCCGCCGCGGCCCGCAGTTTCGACGACCCGGCCGGTACGTCGGACGACCCGGCCCGCGCGTCGGGCGGTGCGGCGGCCCGCTCGTCTGCGGCGTGACGGCGCGAAGGAGGTCCTCCGGATGCTGGCCCGACAGCGACAGGCCGCGATCCTCGAGATGATCCGGCAGCGCGGCGGCGTGCGGGTCAGCCAGCTGGTGAGCCGGTTCGGCGTCTCCGACATGACGATCCGGCGCGACCTGGAGGTGCTGGCCGAGCGGGGGCTGGTCGACAAGGTCCACGGCGGCGCGACCCTGGTCGGCCCCGGACCCGGCGACGAGCCCGGCTTCGCCGCGAAGTCGCTGCGGCAGCGGGCCGAGAAGCGGGCCATCGCCGAACGGGCCGCCGCCCTGGTCGAGCCCGGCATGGCCGTCGCGCTCTCCGCCGGCACCACGACCGCCGCGCTGGCCACCCTGCTGGCCGACGTACGCGGCCTGACCGTGGTGACCAACTCCATCCCCGTCTCCGAGGCCCTGCACCAGCACCCGGGCGCCGAGCAGACGGTCGTGCTGACCGGCGGGATCCGTACCCCGTCGGACGCCCTGACCGGGCCGGTGGCCGAGGCGGCGATCAGCGCCCTCAACGTCGACGTGCTCTTCCTCGGCGTGCACGGGATGAGCCCGCGCACCGGATTCACCACGCCGAACCTGCTGGAGGCGGGCACCGACCGGTGCCTGGTCGGCGCGGCCCGGCGCCTGGTGGTGCTCGCCGACCACACCAAGTGGGAGACGATCGGAATGGCCACGATCGCCCCGCTCTCCGCGGCCGACGTGCTCGTCACCGACGCGGGGCTGACCGAGGAGGCGCGCGACCAGCTCGCCGGCCAGGTGGGCGAGCTGATCGTCGTCGAGGCCGGCTGACACCCGTGGGGCTGCTTCCGCAACGGACGATTCTCTTCGGCAGCGGAGACAGGTGGCGCCGGAAGCAGGATTACCGACCCTCTGGCCTGTTTGTCGTGGAGCGAGCCCAGTCGGCGCTCCCGCTCGCGGGGCTCTTGGTCATGACATCTCGGTTTCCCGCCTTTGTTGCTTCGAAGCGTTCAGCGCCGCTGCCAATCGCTGCACCGGAGCGCTGAAATCAACGTTATCATTCCGATAATAGCGGAGGTAGAATAATTTGCTCGGGGCCCTCGGCGCCTGGCAGCGTGTCTTGAAGAGCACATCCTGCACTTGACGCGACAGTGCTAGGAGTTGGTCCGTGGTTGCCGCTCCTGCCGTCCGCTCGGCGGCCTTCAGTACCTCTGCTTCCGCGAAGGCGCAGACTCGCTCGCGATCTTTCGATATGGCTCTTTGTTGGCGAAAGACGTCGACTCCGAGCAGCAAGCCTCCCAGGGACGGGATGTACCAGCGAAGTACGATCTCGCCGAGGGTGAATCCCCCAGTGATTCCGATGAGCGCGCCGGATGTTATCCACATCAGCAGGACGGCTCGAATGACGTCGGCATATCGCCGACGTATGCGGGATCCCCACGCAAGGTTCTGTATCTGACGGGCGAGTACGTCAAACGGCCGAGGTAGGTTCGGCATGTCGTCCCACTCGTCAGCGATCTGGCGAGGCTTGAATTTGCTGCTCAGCCGGCTCGCATCCTCAGATCTGACCTCGGGGCCAGCGAGTGCCGTATTCCAGGGTAATTGGAAGAGTTCCACTTCGAACATTTCCTGAAGTTTCGCTGCCCGGCGTAGTTCGCCTTCCACCCATGATGCGAGACCGACGGAGTAGGCGCCGGCCCAGACAGCCCCAATTATGGTGACCCAGGCCGATGGGAGGGCGGCCACTGTTACGACAGCGCCAGCTGCGGCAATGAGCGCCGACACCGCGAGGCGGATGCCGGAGAGAATGCGGACGCGCGCATGTGACACCGACATCGCCTTGAGCGCTGTCAGCTCTGAAGGCGTGATCGGAGCCTTGACGAACAGCGGCTCGGCCGAGGGCATGCGGGCACTCTACCGAGCGGCACCGAGAGTAAGGGTGTTCGAGGCCCGGGTAGTGTCGACGTCGATGAACAAGGAACACTTGCTCAGCAGCGCTGACCTCGCTCGATACGTCGACGACTCTGCGGCCGTCCGTGCACTTGAGGCGTGGGCGATGGATCAGTCGGTCGGCGTGGAGGTCCCAGATGCGCGGTGGCGCCGCCGTGGTGGCAGTGGCGCTCTGCTGGTACGGCTCCGAATCATACCTAGCGGGAAAGGTCAGGAGCCCTCGGAAGTTCTTGTGAAGGTCTGTGCCGAAGGGAGTCCCGCGCTTGAGCCTTCCAACCACGAAGTGGCTTGGGCGCTTTCCCCGGACTTCGCTGCCCGGCGACTGTATCGGCAGGTGCTGCCGCCAAAATCCATCGAGGATGGTCGGGTGCTGATGTTCCTCGAGTTGCCGGCGACGTTGACCAGTTGTCGAACCGTCGGCGAGTTGCCTGCGGCCAAGCAGGAGTATGCTGCGGTAACAGTCACCCGGCTGGTCCTCGGTGAGTGGAATCAGTCGGGAAGCATCCGGCGGGAATGCTCCTCCGCCAGCGCCTTCATCAGCCTGGAACTACGCGGCGCGCTGCACCAGGGGCGTTCTGCGTACCGGTGGGCTGAGGGCGCCGGTCTTCTCGCCCCGGAACTGGACTGGATTGGAGTGGCCAACAGTGGTCGGAAGCTCCTCCCGAACCCGGTGCGACTTCCCTTCGCCGACTCCATCTTCGGCGACAGGATGATCGAATATCTGGTGGGAAACAGTCATGGCGACCTGCATCTCGACAACATCGTCGTGCCACTGTCGGAAGACGGTTCCCTCGAATGCCAGAAGATTCGGCTCATAGATCTCTCCGGATACAGTTCGGCGGCTCCTCTCTCGCGAGATGTGGCAACTCTCCTCATGTCCTTGGTGCTCCCGGATGTACGCACTGGAATCTCTTGTTCTGAGAACCGTGAACTCGTCAAGGCGTTGCTCGGGAACGAGGCACCCTCCGCTTCGTCGAAGCAGTCGGCCACGGTGCGGGCCGTGCGCGGTGTGCGTGCTGCCGCTGTTGACGCCCTGGAGGTCGAGCATCGCAAGATTTTCCACGCGCAATATCTCTTGTCGATGCTGGCTCAGGCGATCATTTATACCTCATATAGCAACGTGGGCGATGTGGGTCATCAATGGTATGTTGCGCTGGGGGCTTGCGCTGCTGACGCCTTCATCGAAGAATTCGATAGTGGTCCGGTGGGTGTTGGAGACACCGAGCCGTCTCCCGTCGACGGAACGATCGGCCGGACGTACCGTCCCCGGACCGGGTGAGTTCGAGGGAGCGAACGTGGCACGAGTGCCCCCTGCCCCCTGCCTCCCATCCTCGGGCGTACATCCAACTGGCGTGCCTTCACAGGCACTTCACAGCGGTTCTCGGTAGGGTCCGGGCAAGTCAGCGACCGGCTCCAAGGTGGAGCAGGGTGTCTTTGCACGGGAGTTCCGATGGTCTTCAAGAAGATGTTGAGCGCGTTCGGAGTGGGCGGGCCGAGCGTCGACACCGTCCTGACCAACCCGAACACCCGCCCCGGCCTGACCCTCGAGGGCCAGGTCAACCTGCAGGGCGGGGACGCCCCGGCCAACGTCGAGCAGGTCGTCGTCAGCCTGGTCACCCGGGTCGAGATCGAGGGCGGTGACACCGAGTACGCCGGCGTGATGGAGTTCCACCGGCTGCCGGTCAGTGGCGCGTTCCAGCTCGCCCCGAAGCAGCAGCTCTCCCTGCCGTTCCAGCTCCCGGTCCCGTGGGAGACGCCGATCACCGACGTCTACGGCCAGCGACTGCGCGGCATGACGATGGGGCTGCGCACCGAGCTGGCCATCGCCCGAGCGGTCGACAAGGGCGACCTGGACCAGGTCAACGTGCACCCGCTGCCGGTGCACGAGCGGATCCTGGAGGCGTTCCAGCGGCTCGGCTTCCGGTTCAAGCACGCCGACCTGGAGCGCGGCCACATCCGTGGCACGCAGCAGACGCTGCCGTTCTACCAGGAGATCGAGTTCTTCGCCTCGCCCCAGTACGCGAGCACCATCAACGAGGTCGAGCTGACCTTCGTGACCAGCCCGCACGGCGTCGAGGTCATCCTGGAGTGCGACAAGCGCGGCGGGTTCCTGACCCCCGGGCACGACGCCTTCGGCCACTACCGGCTCTCGCACGCCGACGCCGACACGACGGACTGGGTCCAGGTCGTCGACGGCTGGCTGCGGGAGACGACGTCCCGCTACGGCAGCCTGCGCGGCGCCCACGGCTTCGGCGGCCACGGTCACGGGCACGGTCACGGCCGTGGCGTCGGCATGGGCGGCGTCGTCGCCGGTGCCGCGATGGGAGCTGTCGGGGGAATGATCGTCGGCGACATGATCGGCGACGCCTTCGAGGGCGACGGCGAGGACTTCGGCGGCTTCGAGGAGTAGGACCACTCACGACGGTGGCCCCCGGGACCGTAGTCCCGGGGGCCACCGTTGCCGTGGTGCGTAGCCCGGTCAGTGCCGGGCCTTGCGCTCCTCACCACTGCGCCAGTTGCTGCCGGCCTTGGCCAGACCACGGCTACCCAGGTACCCGATGGTCAGCAGCGTGATCATGAACCAGGCGTTGTCGGCCCGGAAGATGTCCACGCCGGCCGAGTTCCGGCCGACCAGCTGCGAGGCGGCCAGCACGCCGATCACGGCCGCGATGTAGACCCAGAACTCGGTCGTACGCAGCGACGGCTTGGTCTCCGTGCCGGGTGCCTGCATGGCCTCCCGGTGCCCGTCGTGCATCATCGGCATCGGGCGGGTGGGCGTCTCCTGCATCGCCCGGTCCTGCATGGCCCGGTCCTGCATCGCCCGGTTGGGCGCGTCCTGCGTCGGCCGGTTCATCGGCCTGGTGGAAGCAGCCTGCGTGCTCATCTTGTCCTCCTCAGGATGCGATGAGTCGTACCTGCGTTCCCTCGCCCCGCTACCGCGTGTCGGCCACGGCACGGTTCGCGTGCATGGCGGGGGCACCCGCCGTCTACCCGACCCGACGGGGGCAGTAACACCCCCGGCACCCCGGAAACCTGCCCCTCCCTGCACCCCACCCGGTCCCGGCCTCGCCCCGAAGCCCGGGCGTCGATCATGCAGTTGTGGTGGGGTGCAAAACGCCTGAATCGGTATCCGACGGGCACCACGACTGCGTGATCGACGCCGGGTGTGGGCGAGGCGCGGCGAGGCGGTGGGACAGCGGGGCGGCAGGTGGGGCGGGTTTGTTGGTGAGGGTGGCGGGCACGCATGTCGGACCGACCACTCCTGTGAGGTGATGGACATGCGTGAGGACGACGTGCGACAGGACGCCGCCCGGCGGGCCGAGGAGCGGATCGCCGGTGGCGTGTACGGCGAGGGCGTGCTCGACGAGGTGACCGTGCCCCCTACCGACGTGCAGCGGGTCATCCAGGACGAGGACCCGGACGACCCGGCGCACGTTCCGGTCGACCCGGAGGTGCTGCGCGACGGCGGGCCGACCCGGGGGCAGGGCGCCGTCACCACGACCGGCGGCACCGCCGGCCCGGCCAGCGTGCGCCGGGTGGCACGCCAGCCGGAGCGGCACCCGGGCAAGGTGGCCCCGACCACCACGGGCGACGCCACCACCGGCGGCCTGAGCACCCCGGCGAGCGGCTCCACCAGCGACCAGTCCGGCACCGCCAGCCAGGTCGGCGACTTCACCCCGGAGTGACCCGCCGACCCGGTCGCAGGGGGCCGGCGGGCGCAACCGGGCCGGCAGGCGCAACGGGGCCAGCGGGCGCAACGGGGCCAGCGGGCGCAACGGGGCCAGCGGGCGCAACGGGGCCAGCGGGCGCAACGGGGCCAGCGGGCGCAACGGGGCCGGCGGGTGGAACCGGGCCGGCAGGTCAGGTGGGGCGGAGGATGCCCAGGCGTTGGGTGGCGCGGGTGAGGGCGACGTAGAGGTCGCTGCGGCCCCGGGGCGACTCCGCCACGATGCGGTCGGGGTCGACCAGGACGACCGAGTCGAATTCGAGGCCCTTGGCCTGGCCGACGGTGAGCACCACCACGCGGCTCTCCAGCTCCGGGTCCTCGCCGATGGCCGCCTCGGGCAGGGCGGCGGTGAGCGCGGCGCCCAGCTCGTCGACCCGGCCGGTCGGCACGATCACGCCGAGCCGGCCGTCGTCCAGGCCAGCGGCCTCCCGGGTGGTGGCGGCGACCAGCTCCGCCGCCAGGCGCTCCGGTGCCACCGCGCGGTCCCACGGCGGGACACCGCTGGAGCGTACGGAGCGGGGTGGGCGCAGCGCCGGGTCGATCTCGGTGAGCACGTCGGCGGCGACCGCCATGATCTCGGCCGGGGTGCGGTAGCTGACGGTCAGCTCCTCCAGCCGCCAGCGCTGCGCCACGTACGGCTCCAGCGCGTCGGCCCAGGACGGGGTGCCGGACAGCGCGCCGGTCTGCGCCACGTCGCCGACGATGGTCATGGAGCGGCTCGGGCAGCGGCGCATCAGCAGCCGCCAGGCCATCGGCGAGAGCTCCTGTGCCTCGTCGACGATCACGTGCCCGAACGCCCAGCCCCGGTCGGCCGCGGCCCGCTGGGCGGTGGTGAGCCGGTCCGCCTCCTCCTGCCGCTCCAGCAGCCGGTCGGCGTCGATCAGGTCGGTGACGCCGAGGATCTCACCGCCGTCGGCCTCGTCCTCCACGTCGATGGAGCGGGAGCCCCGGGCGATCTCCAGCACGCCCTCGGCGTACTCCCGTTGCAGGGCCCGGATCCGCTCCCGGCGGGCGGCGGCGGCGCGCTCGTCCTCGCCGAGCAGCTCGGCCGCCTCGTCGAGCAGCGGGACGTCGGCCGGCGTCCAGCCGCCCGGCTCGCGGTGCAGCATGGCCCGCTCGGCCTCGGTGAGCATGGGCGCGGCGACGGCGATCCGGTCGGGGGAGGCGTACAGGTCGGCGAGCAGGCGCTGCGGGGTCAGCACCGGCCAGAGCTGGTCCAGCACGGCCCGCACCTCGGGCTCCTCGCGCAGCTCGCGGCGGATCTCCGCCACATCGGCCTCGTCGAGCAGGTTCTCCCCGCCCAGCGGGTCCGCGCCGATGCGCTCGGCGACCTGGGCCGCGAGGGCATGGACGATCTCGACGTCGAAGAGCGCCCGGGCCAGGTTGTGCGGCCGCTCGGACCGGCGGGCCCGCTCCCGGGCGGCGCGGACGGTCTCGGGGTCGAGCAGCAGCACCTCCTGCTGCGGCAGCTCGATCTCCAGCGGCTCGTCGGGCACCCACTGCCGGTCCCGTACGGCGGCGGCCAGCACCTCGACCAGCACCGCGCGGCCCTTGAGCGCGGCGGTACCGGCGGGCTCGGCGCGGCGGGCGCTGACCCCCGGGAAGAGGTCGCCCTGCGTCCGCAGGAGCACGCCCGTCTCGGCCAGCGCCGGGAGCACCTGGGAGATGTAGCGCAGGAACGTGGCGTTCGGGCCGACCATGAGCACGCCCCGGGTGGAGAGCTGCTCACGGTGGGTGTAGAGCAGGTACGCCGCGCGGTGCAGCGCGACGGCGGTCTTGCCGGTGCCGGGGCCACCCTGCACGACCAGTACGCCCGGCAGGTCGGCGCGGATGATCCGGTCCTGCTCGGCCTGGATGGTCTCGACGATGTCGCGCATCCGGCCGGTGCGCCCGGCGTTGAGCGCGGCGAGCAACGACGCCTCGCCGGTCAGCTCCTCGTGGGCGGTGGGGGAGGCGGTGTCCAGGTCCAGCACCTCGTCGTTGAGGGCGATCACCTTGCGTTCCCGGGTGCGCAGGTGCCGGCGGCGACGCACTCCCTGGGAGTTGGCCGCGGTGGCGAGGTAGAAGGCGCGGGCCGCCGGGGCGCGCCAGTCCATCAGCAGCGGGTCGTAGTCGCCGCCGGTGTCGAAGATGCCGATCCGGCCGATGTAGTGCGGGCCGCCGTCGTCGGTGTCGAGCCGGCCGAAGCAGAGGCCGCTCTCCACGGCGGAGAGCTGCTCGACCTGGTCGGCGTACATCCGCACCGCGCTGTCGCGCTGGGAACGGGCCTGGAGGGTGCCACCGGTCGCCCGCAGCTCCTCGGTCAACCGTTGGGACGCCTGCTCGCGCAGCTCGTCCAGCCGGCGGTAGAGCATCGAGACGTATTCCTGTTCGCGGCCGATTTCGTCATCGGACTGCAATTCGGCGGAATCGGCGGAATGCCTTGACAAGCCGTCTCCCATTTGGTTAGTATCTCTCTCGGAACGGCTTTCGATGGCCGTTCTTTTTTGTTGCCTGAACTGAGAAAGATACCGTGCGCCAGGCGTCGCGACCAAGCGTGCCGGGCCACGCCACAGGCCGCGCCGCACAGACAGCGGGGGCCCGCCGCGTGGCGGGCCCCCGGACTGCCGGTCCTCAGCTCCTGGCGACCTCGTAGAGCCGCTCCGGCGTCACCGCTCCGGCGATGAGCCGGCCGTCGTCGGTGAGCAGCGCGCTGAACAGCTTCCCGGTCAGCAGCCGGCCGCTGCCCCAGTCGCCGCTGACCTTCGGCAGCCTGCCGAGCAGCGCCGCCGGGTCGCCGGTCGACCCGTCCCCGGCCCGGTCGGCGGGCGCGCCGGCGCCGTCGAGCCGCGCGACCACCACCGTGGCCCAGCTCTCGCCGACGGTACGCACGTCCGGCCGCTCGCCGTGCGCCGGGCGCTTCCCGGGCGCGTCGGCGGGCTGCCTCCCGGCGGTCTCCTCGGTCACCTTCACCCCGGGCGGCGGGTTGAAGGTGAACTGCTCGGCGTCCGGCCGGGCGTACGACACCTGGGTGAAGGCCATCTCGAAGGCCGGCTTGTCGCTGCCGTCGGCGAAGACCTCGAAGCGCAGCGGCACGTGCTGGCGCGCGTCGATGGCGATGCGCACCTGGTGCACCAGCGAGGCGGCGTCGCGCGGGGCGAGCACCAGCTCGTACGCGTCCCGGCCGGCGACCGTGGCGGACCGGCCGACGCTCACCTCGGTGCTCGGGCTGATCGCCGCCAGGGCCCGGTCGGCCGCCTCCCCGGGGGTGACCGGCAACTCCCGGCTCTCGGCCCCGGCGGCGCCCTCGGGCAGCGTGCGGTGGGTGGCGGTGTTGGACCGGCTGTTCCAGGCCCACACGTCGCGGCCGTTGCGGATGACGTCCCGCTCGCCGAGCGTGTCCACGAGGGCGATGCGCTGCCGGTCGGGCCCGGAGTGCCAGACCCGCAGCGTGTGCGTGCCGGTCAGCAGGCCGGCCGGCCCGTCGCCGGCGACCAGGCCGGCCAGCGGCGGCAGGCCCAGGTCGGCGCGCTGCACGACCGTGCCGGAGAGCCCCTCCAGCCGGGAGGTCTGCAGGTCGACCAGGAGTTGGGCGGCGGTACGCGGCGGCAGGCTCGGCTCGGCCTGGGCAGCGAACGTGCCGAGCGCGGCGCCGCCGCCGATGACGGTCACGACGGCGGTCACCGGGACCAGCCAGCGTAGGACGGGACGGCTCTTCAGGACGGACATGTGACACCTCCTGCCGACATCCTGCCCGAACGACGCTGTGAGGGCGCTGAGGACGACCGTACGACCGCCCGCGCGGGTGGCACCCTTGACCCCGTGCGGTTGCTGGTGGTGGAGGACGAGTCGCGGCTGGCGTCCGCCCTGCAACGGGGTCTGCAGGCCGAGGGGTTCGCGGTGGACGTGGCGGCGACCGGCCCGGCAGGGCTCGACGCGGCCCGGCACGGCGGGTACGACGCGATGATCCTCGACGTGATGCTGCCCGGCCTCTCCGGCTACGAGCTGGTGCGCCGGCTGCGCGCCGAGGAGCACTGGCTCCCGGTGCTCATGCTCTCGGCGAAGGACGGCGAGTACGACCAGGCCGACGGGCTGGACTGCGGGGCCGACGACTACCTCACCAAGCCCTTCTCGTACGTCGTGCTGCTGGCCCGGCTGCGGGCCCTGTTGCGTCGCGGCGCCCCCGAACGCCCCACGGTCCTCGCGGTCGGCGACCTGCGCCTCGACCCGGCCCGGCGGCGGGTGACCCGGGCCGACGCCGAGGTCGCGCTGACCAGCCGCGAGTTCGCGCTGCTCGACTACCTGATGCGCCGCCCCGGCGAGGTGGTCTCCAAGACGGAGCTGCTCGACCACGTCTGGGACGCCAGCGTCGAGACGGCGCCCAACGCCGTCGAGGTCTACGTCGGGTACCTGCGGCGCAAGATCGGCCGGGAGCGTCTGGAGACGGTCCGGGGCGCCGGCTACCGGCTCGCCCCGTGAACAGCGAAGGAAGGGCACCTTCCTATCGCGTACGCGACAGGAAGGTGCCCTTCCTTGCCGGGATGCGCGGCGCGCTCGGGCTGCGCGGGCGGCTGATGGCGGTCGGGGTGCTCGGGGTGTCGGGGGGACTGGCCGTCGGCGGGCTCGTCCTGCTCGCCGTGCTCGGCTGGGCCCTGCAACGCGCCGTGGACACCGAGGCGTTCCAGACCGCCGACGCGGTCGCGCTGCTCGCCGCCGAGGAGGTCCTGCCCGATCCGCTGCCGGTGGCCGGTGGACAGGTCCGGGTGCAGGTGATCGACGCCGAGGGCCGGGTCCGGGCCGCCTCGATCGACGCCGACCGGCTGGTGCCGATGGTGTCGCCGGGACGGATCGACTACGGCGCGCGGCAGCGGCTGACGGTGTCGGGGGAGCGGGTCGGCCTGGCCGGGCCGGTGCGGGTGGTGACCGTACCGGCGGGCACCGCCACCGACCCGCGCACCGTCCTGGTGGCCCGGTCGCTGGCGGACGTACGGCACAGCGCGCACGTCGTACGGACCATCCTGCTGGTGAGCTTCCCGCTGCTGGTGGCGGTGCTGGCCGCCGTGGCATGGCGGGTGGTCGGCGCGACCCTGCGCCCGGTGGAGGCGCTGCGCCGGGGCGCCGAGGAGATCACCGGGCGGGACGGGGGCGGGCGGCTGCCCGTACCGGCGTCGCAGGACGAGATCCACCGGCTGGCGGTCACGCTCAACGGGATGCTGGGCCGGCTGGAGTCCGCCCGGGACCGGCAGCGGGCGTTCGTCGCCGACGCCGCCCACGAGCTGCGCAGCCCGCTGACGAACATCCGCACCGAGCTGGAGGTCGCCCGGCGGCTCGCCGACCGGACGGACTGGACGGCGGTGTCGGCGAACCTGCTCGCCGACACCGAGCGGCTCGGCCGGCTCGTCGACGACCTGCTCCTGCTGGCCCGGCTCGACGAGCGGCCGACGGCGCGGGCCACCGGGCCGGTCGAGTTGGGGGCCCTGCTGGCGGCGGTGGCCGCCCGGTACCCGTCGCCGCCGGTGCGCCTCGACGCGCCGGTGACGCCGCTGTGGACCGAGGGCGACCCCGACGAGCTGCGCCGGATCCTCACCAACCTGGTCGACAACGCGGTCCGGCACGCCCACGGCGAGGTGGTGCTGACCGCCGGTCCGGGCGCCGACGAGGCGGGCGGCGCCGGCGGGACGGCCGGTCGGGGAGTGCCGGACGGCGGGACCGCGGGCGGGAGAGCGGGCGGCAGCGGCGCGGGCGCGTACCACCTGGTGACGGTGACCGACGACGGGCCGGGGATCCCGGCCGCGGACCGGGAGCGGGTCTTCGGGCGGTTCACCCGGCTCGACGACGCCCGCGCCCGCGACGACGGCGGCGCGGGCCTCGGGCTGGCCATCGTGCGCGAGCTGGTCCGCCGGGCCGGCGGCGGCATCGTCCTGACCGACGCCCACCCCGGCCGGGACGGCGGTCCGGGGCTGCGGGTACGGCTGCTGCTACCGGCCCTGCCCGACCCGGAGCGGCCCTAGCCGTCAGTCAAGAGGGCCGTCAGCCGCGGCGGGTGCAGACCTGCTGGGCGCGGGCGATCGTGTCGGTCGACCACACGACCGCGACGGTGAAGCAGTAGTCGGTGCTGCGGTTCAGTCCGTAGACGACGAAGGCGGTGGTGCCGGCGGGCAGGTTGGCGAAGGCCGTTTGCGCCTGGCCCTCCCGGCCGCCCGAGATGACCACCGGGCCCTCCCCGCCGGCCGGGTACGTCCAGCGCAGCGCCACGTTGTCGCGGTTGTCCCGCAGCGTCACCGAGCCCGGCGGGCTGCCGGGGGAGGCCACGGCCCCGGCCGTGGGGCTGGCGGCGGGCGGGGCGCCCGTGCCGGCCGGGTCCCCGGCCCGCGTGGAGGCCGGTGCGCCGGTCGCCGCCGGCGGCGCCGGATCGGGGTCACCGTCGACCCCGGCCACCCCGGCGATCACCGCGGCCGTGCCCAGCAGCACCACCAGGACGCCGCCGACGGCGAGCGGCAGCAGCCGGTTGGCGCGCCGGGACGGGGCGCGGTGCACCGGCACCGGCAGCAGCCGCGACGGCTGGTAGGGCTCCTCGGGCGCGCCGGGCTGACGGACCCGGTGCACCCCTTCGGCCTCCTCGGTGGCGCCGCCGGCCAGGGGGACGACCGCCGGCGGCACGGCGCTGTCGGCCGGCCCGTCCCCGGCGTCGGCCTCCGGGGGCCACCAGCCGGACGGCGGGTCCTCCGTCGGCTGCCGGGGCGTCGGCACCACGTGCGGCGGCCCGGCGTACGGGTCCGGCTCCGCCGGGCGGTAGCCCGCCTGCGAGGGGTGCTGTGCCGTCGCCGGCCCGTCGCCCGGAGGCGGGGTGCGCGCGGACGGCACGAACGGACCGTCCCGGTCGACGGGCGCGGTGTCGGCGCAGACGTGGTCCGGGTTGGCCGCCGCCCTGGCCAGCCCCGCCACCTGCGTGGCCAGCGGGTCGTCCGCCGGCAGGTGCTGCCGGCACAGCTCCCTGGCCAGCGCCAGGTTGTCGTGCGCCTCGGCGAACTGCCCGCAGTCGCGCCGCATCGCCCCGAGCCGGGCCAGCATCTTGATGCCGCTGGGGTGCCCGTCGCCGTAGACCTCGCGGTGCAGCTCCCAGGCGTCCAGCAGCCGGTCGCGGGCCACCTGGCACTGGCCGCGCGCGTACTCCACGGTGGCCAGGTCGGCGTGGGCGGCGAGCACCCGCAGCGACTCGGGACCGTCGAGCGCGGTCAGCTCGATGATCACTTCCTGGTAGAGCCGGGCGGCGCGCGACCAGCTGCCGACCCGGTGCAGCACCGCCGCGAGGGTGGCCGCGGCGGCCACCGTGCGCTGGTCGGAGCGCCCGTGCAGCCGGGTCGCGGCCGCGTACGCGAAGGCGGCCCAGCCCCGGGCCGAGTGCGGCTCGCCGAGGGCGACCAGCACGCGGGCCTGGAGGCTGGCGGCCTCGGCCAGCTCGGGTGTGGCGTTGGCCGGACGCGGGTCGGCGTCGGTCAGCGCGTCGGCGAGCAGCCGTTGGGCACCGGCGAGGTCGCCGGAGGACACCAGGTAATGCGCCTGGTCAGTCAGTTCACCGAAGCCGGAAGGCACGCCCCATCGTGCTCATCCGACGACGGTAAGTACAAGACCCGAGCGGGAGTGTATTGGTCAAGAACCGGTCAGGTGTGTGGCGAGCGTCTCGCTGATCCGGCGCAACTGGTCCACCTGGGCCGGGCTCAACGCGTCGAACAGGTGCCGGCGTACCCCCTCGACGTGGCCGGGCGCGGCGGCGGCGAGGGTGGCGAATCCCTCGTCGGTGAGGACGGCGATCTGCCCGCGCCGGTCGGTGGGGCACTCCTCGCGGCGGACCCAGCCGGCCGCCTCCAGCCGGGCCACGGCGTGCGAGAGTCGGCTGCGCGAGGAGCCGCTGGCCTCGGCGAGGTCGCTCATCCGCAGCCGCCGCTGCGGCGCCTCGGAGAGCCGGACCAGGATCTCGTAGTAGGCGTGCGGCATCCCGGCGTCGCGTTGCAGCTCCCGGTCCAGCGCCTCCATCAGCGCCCGGGAGGCGGTCAGGTACGCGCGCCAGGTGCGCTGCTCGTCGGGGTCCAGCCAGCGGGTCATGACGCCCATCATACGCCAGATAGTTGAACGTTCAACAAAACCGCGCTAGCGTCGGTGACATGGGAATCCACCGCCTCAACCACGCCGTGCTCTACGTCAGTGACCTCGCCCGCAGCGTCGCCTTCTACCGCGACGTGCTGGGCTTCCGGCCGATCCCGATGACGCCGGACGGCTTCCGGGGCGCCGCCTTCCTCCAGGCGCCCGGCTCCACCAACGACCATGACCTCGGCCTCTTCGAGGTCGGCGCGGGCACCGGCCCCTCCACCGCCGGCCGCGGCACCGTCGGGCTCTACCACCTGGCCTGGGAGGTCGACACCCTCGACGAGCTGGAGGTGACCGCCCAGCGGCTCGCCGCCGCCGGCGCCCTGGTCGGCGCGTCCGACCACGGCACCACCAAGAGCCTCTACGGCCAGGACCCGGACGGGCTGGAGTTCGAGATCGTCTGGCTGGTGCCCGCCGACCGGCTCGACGACGCCGCCCTGGCCGCCCGCAAGCGGATCGGCCGGCTCGACCTGGACGCCGAGCGGCGGCGCTACGGCGGCCAGACCCGTGGCGGCGTGGGCGTCTCCGTCCCGGCCTGACCCGAGCGGGATCCGACGGCGTCCCGTCCTGACCGCCGGGGACGGGACCCCGCCCCGACCGCGCGCCGCGCCGTCCGGCCCGGATGGGGGAGCTGTGCCCGGCCCGGGACGGGCGTGCGGTAGAACGGCAGCATGCCGACCGACGCCGTCCTGCGCGAGCTGCTCGTCCGACACCTGGAGACCTGGCTGCCGGGGGCGCTGCACCGCGCCCGGCGGGCCACCCTGGCCCTGGCGTACGCCGGCGGCGACGCCGGCTCCGCGGAGGCCGCGCTGCGGGTGGTCGCCCGGCACGCCGACCGGCTGCGGGGTCGCCAGCTCACCGTGCTGGTGCTCGCCGACGGCACCGAGGAACTGCCGGCCCGGCTCGGCGCCGTCGAGGCGGAGCTGCCGGCGGGCGTCGCCGTGCACCTCGTACCCGGCGGACCGGCCCGGCTGCCGGTGGCGGTCAAGGCGGCCGGCGCGGCCGGCGCGCCCCTGCTGTCCGTCGTGGACGATGCCGCCGCCGATCCCGCCGTGCTGACCGCCGCGGCGATCGGCAAGCCGGCGGACGTGCTGCTCGCCACCGCCGCCGGCACCCCCGCGCGCGCCGCCCTCGCCGACGCCGGGTTCCCGCTGACGACCGAGGTGGAGCTGGTGCCCGCCGACGGGACCCCGGCGCGGCTGCTCGCCTTCGCGACGGGGTCGGACAAGAGCCTGGAGGCGTTCAAGGAGGCGCTCTGGGCGGTCGACGGTGCCGCCGGCGTGCGCTACCGCGACCCGGCGGGGCGGCTGCTCGACGTCGTCGCCGCCCCGGAGCCCGGCCCGCTGCGCCGCGAACTGCTGGCGGAGCTGGCGCGCTCCGGCCCGCGTACGGTCACCGAGCTGCGCCGGCACGCCCTCACGGCGACCGCCTACCGGTCGTCCGATGCCGTCCGGGCGCTGACCGGCCTGCTCGACGCGGGGGAGGCGACCCGTGACCCGGAGCACGGTCGGCTCGGCGGCGACGTGGTCGTCTCGGCGCGCGGGGACGGGCCGGCGTCCTGACGCGAACGCCGAGCGGGGTGCCGGTGGATCACCGGCACCCCGCTCGACCTCGGGACCTCACGCCCGGGACTTGTCCTGCTTCCAGGACAGCGGACCCGGCAGGTCGACCCGGTGCGCCTTGGCCCGCGAGTTCCAGGACCAGCGACCGATCTTGATGCTCCAGGAGGAGAAGCCGTTCTCGGTGAAGTTCAGGATGATCGGACCGTACTTCTTGCGCTTGCGGAACATCAGACCCATCGTCGGACTCCCTTCGATTCCCTTCCCTGCCCTGTCGAACCCGAACATGCCCGGATCGCCGAATCGTGAAACCCCGCCCGTCCGCTCTGGACGGTGGTGGGGCGCCTGTGCGTCCGAGGGCGTCGAACCCCACCCGCCGGCATAGGGGTTCGGGGCGGTGCCGGCCGACGTCGATCCCGTCTCCGCTAGGGGCATTGACCGGGGCCCCGGCCCCCGGCAGCATGGGGCGATGACGCAGCGGGACGATCTTCTCCACGCGGCTCGCCTGCCCGTCGACGCAGGGCTGCCCGGCGCCTCCGGCGCCCACCCGACCCCGCAGCCGGCGTGACCACCGTGGAGTGGCCCAGGCAGGGCGACGCCGACCTGCTGCCGGTGGACCGGGACCTGTTCCGGACGCTGCTGCGCCGGCAGGCCGCCACCGTCACCGTCGTCACCGCCGTCGCCCCTGGCAGCGCGCCGGCCCACCCGGACGCCTCCGGCGGGCCCGTCCGGGCCGGCTTCACCGCCACGTCGTTCACGTCGGTCTCGCTGGACCCGCCGCTGGTCTCGTTCTGCCTCGGGACCGCCTCGTCGAGCTGGCCCGTCTTCGCCCGCGCCGAGCACGTCGCCGTGCACCTGCTCGGCGCCCACCAGCGGGAGGCCGCCCGGGTCTTCGCCACCGGCGGGATCGACCGGTTTGCCGCCTATCCGCACTGGACGCCGGGGCCGTTCGACGTGCCGTTGCTGACCGGAGCGCTGGCCCGGCTGCTGTGCCGGGTCGCGCACCGGGTGCCGCTCGGCGACCACACCCTCTTCGTGGTCGAGCCGCTCGCGCTCGGCGGCGGCGAGGACGGGGACCCACTGGTCTACCACCGGGGCGGCTACACCACGACGGGCCCGCCGCCGGGGCCCTGACCGGGCCGGACCCCGCCCCACGGCGCGGCCGGCCGGCCCTGGTCAGGCGGGGGCGCGGTCGATGACGAGCACGCGGGTCACGCTGCCGTCGTCCTCGGCGATGTCGCGTTCGTGGACGAAGCCGATCCTGGCCAGCAGCGACAGCGAGGCGTGGTTGGCGTCGGCGACCGTCGCGTACACGCGGGGCAGGCCGAGGGTGTCGAACCCGTAGCGGACCAGGGCCCGGGCCAGCTCCGTGCCGAGACCGGCGCCCCAGGCCGGCTCCGCCAGGGCGTAGATGATCTCGTGACCGTCGACCTGGTCCGTCCGCTTGATCTCGGCGTGCCCGACGTAGCGACCGTCCCGGCGCACCGCCCAGACGTCGAAGAGGTCCTCCGCGTAGACCTTCGTGAAGATCCGCCCGAAGAGGGCGCCGGCCGCCTCGGCGCTCAGCGGGCCGTCGCCCATGAACCGGCCCACCTCCGGGTCGGCGAGCAGCGACACGGCGTCCTCGGCGTCGTCCGGCCGGTAGGGCTCCAGCAGCAGTCGGTCGGTGTGCAGGACGGGCGTGGGCATCAGCGCGGCTCCCAGGCGTCGGGCAAAGCCGTCAACCTACGGACGTGGGCGGGCAACCGGCCACTGATTATCTCCGCGAGGCTCACCTCGTCGACCACCCGTCGCACGGCGGCCCGCACCGCGACCCAGAGCCCGGGCAGGTTCTCCGCCGCGCCCTCGTAGCTGGTCTCCTCCGGGCGCAGCCCGCGCACCCCGGCCAGCGGACCCTCCACGGCGCGCAGCACCGCGCCGACGGTCACCTCGCGCGGCGGCCGGGCCAGCGTGTAGCCGCCCTCGGCGCCGCGCTGCGCCCGGACGATGCCGGCCCGCCGCAGGTCGGCCAGGACGGCCTCCAGGAACTTGCGCGGCATGTCCTGCTCCGTGGCGATGGCCTGGGTGGACAGCAGCCGAGGGTACGCGGTGGCGAGGCTCAGGGCCGCCCGTACCGCGTAGTCGCCGCGCGCGGAGATCTGCACCCCGACATCATGCCCCGCGCGGTCGGCCGGTCGCGTCGGCGGGCGGGCGGGGACGGACCACCGGCCCGGGTACCGGCTGCTCACGGGCCGCGCGGAACGCGCCCGGGCTCACCCCGACCTCCCGGGTGAAGAACCGGCCGAAGTTCGTCGGCTCGGAGAAGCCCAGCCGCCGGCCGATGCGGGCGATCGGCTCGTCGGTGGCGGCCAGCAGCCGGCTCGCCTGGAGGGCCACGCGCTCGTCGACCACCTGCTTGGCGCTGCGGCCGGTCACCGCCAGGCAGGCCCGGGTGAGCGTGCGCACCGAGCAGCCCAGCCGGGCGGCGTAGTCCTCGACCCGGCGGGTGTGCTGGTAGCCGCGTTCGACCTCGCGGCACAGCCGATGGAAGGTGGCGGCCTCGGCCCGGGTCGCCGGGTGGGCGCGTTCGGGCAGCATCGACAGCCGCAGCAGCAGCACGGCGAGCTGGTGGCGGAGCAGTCCGCGCGCGACGGCCAACCCCCGGTGCCGCTGGCAGTCCACCGCCAGCTGGCTCACCTCGTTGATCACCGCGTCCTCGTCCTCGCCGGCGAGCTGGAGCCATGCCGGGACGGCGTCCGGGTCGACGTCGAGCCCGCGCAGCGCCGCCGGATCCCAGCGCACCACCGTCGCGTCGAGCTGCGGGCCGGCGCAGCGCAGCACCTGGCCGGCGCGCACCCGCAGCAGCGTGCCGGGGCGGCAGGGCAGGGCGCGGAAGTCCAGCTCGGCCGTGCCGTGTCCGCCCGTGGTCAGCACGAGCAGGTCCTTCTCCAGCAGCACCGGACGACGCCAGCGCGGCTCGGGGGCGAGGTCACCGAGGGCGACCGTGTCGATCTCGGCGGGGGCGGTCGCCGGGTTGCCGGGCGGAGCGGGGGAGAGCTGACCGGAAGAGACCATCGCCTGCGACGGTAGCCCGGGGCGACGGTCGACGCATCCCGGAAAGGCCGCCCAGGCCAGCGGCCGGCCGGTCGCACCGCGGCTCCGGCCCGCCGGCCGAGCGGTGCGCCGGGCCGCGCGGGCGCCCGGCGGGGGTTGTCGAGGTCGTCGGGGGCGGGCTACGTTACCGAACGGTAGCGCCGTCCGGTGGAGGCACGGCCGGAGCCGGTCCGCGCCGGATCGGGCCGCCCCGCCCCCGGCGGCCCCGGCCGACTCGCTGATGGGATGGGCATGACGGATCTGTTCTCGGTCGAAGGCAAGACGGTCCTGGTCACCGGCGGCTCGCGGGGGATCGGCCTGATGATCGCCCAGGGCTTCGTCCGGGCCGGCGCACACGTGATCATCTCGTCCCGCAAGGCGGACGTCTGCGAGGCCGTGGCCAAGGAACTCTCCGCCGAGGGGCGCTGCGAGGCCATCCCCGCCGACCTCGGCGACGACGCCGGCGCCGAGGGCCTGGCCGCCACCGTCCGGGAGCGGTTCGACCGGCTCGACGTGCTGGTCAACAACGCGGGCGCGACGTGGGGCGCGCCGCTGGAGTCGTACCCGGAGAGCGCGTTCGACAAGCTCTGGGCCGTCAACGTCAAGGCCGTCTTCCGGCTCACCACCGCGCTGCTGCCCGCGCTGCGCGCGTCGGCCAGCGCCGACGACCCGGCCCGCGTGATCAACATCGGCTCCATCGACGGCATCCGGGTGCCGATGATGGAGGTGTACGCGTACTCGGCGACCAAGGCCGCCGTGCACATGCTCACCCGCAGCCTGGCCCACCAGCTCGCCGGCGAGCAGATCACCGTCAACGCGATCGCGCCGGGGCCGTTCGAGAGCAAGATGATGGCGTTCGCGCTGGACGACCCCGCGTCCCGGGCCGCCATCGAGGGGCAGGTGCCGCTGGGTCGCATCGGCCGGCCGGAGGACATGGCCGGCACCGCGATCTACCTGTCGTCCCGCGCCGGGGCGTACCTCACCGGTGCGGTGATCCCGGTCGACGGCGGCATCACCACCCACGGCTGAGCCTGACGAAGGGCGGGAGACGGTGCGCGTACCCCCTGGTGGGCCGGAGCCGCGCGGACTCGGCAGATCCGCGCGGCCCCGGACGGCCGGTGTGGCCGGTGGTTCAGCGGCCGGCGAGCAGCCGGGTCACCGCGGTGTCGACGTCCAGGTGCTCGGCCTCGCGACCGCGCGGGACGACGACGTAGGTCCGCCGCAGGAAGCGCACCAGGACGCTGCGCGGCACCTCGAACAGGGCGTTGCCGTCGGGCGACGACAGCGCCAGGGCGACGAAGTCCCCACGCGGGGTGGCCCAGGGCCAGACCCGCACGTCGCCGATGCCGGCCGGCTCGTCGAGGCCCGTGACCAGCAGCTCCCGGGCGAACGACCAGCTGACCGCCTCGCCGCCGGCGGATTCGGCGTGGAACAGGACATGGACCGCATACGGATCAGCAGGGTCGTAACGCAGACTGGCACGCACCGGCAAGGCGGTGGCGTCAGGTGCGACGAGCCTTAGCGACGTCTCGACCTCTACGGTCGTCGGTCGGATGACACTCATGGACGATCTCCCCCCGGCACCGCTGCGGAACGCGCGTGTCCCGCTTTTCCCATACTCAGGTGCTACTCCTGGCTACGCTCCGCCATACGCTGACTTCACCCAGTGGTGGGAAGGGGGTCGGAAAGGCCGCGTGAATGTGAATATTCATGTAGGATTTCCGGTTCTGCCCAGTGCGTGATCCCGCCCGGCATCGGGTGGTTCAGTCGTCGACTTACTCCGGTAACGTCCAGTCGGCCGTTGCAGTGACGGGCGCGAGCCACACTGGGGGAGGAAATGGTTACGAAACGATCCTCAGTGGATCCGATGGCAGTGCCGGGCCCGCCGAACGTCGCGGCCCGGGCAGCCGAAAGGCGGGGGTACGGGGTGCCGACGGAGCAGCACGACCGGCCCGGTCGGCCGACGACCGGGCGGGATGGCGCAGGCGGCACGACGCTGACCGAGCGGCGGCAGCGACCCCGCTGGCGGCAGCGGCTGAGCACCACCCTCGACCTGATCCGGGCCAACCCGACCGGACGGGTCACCCTCAAGATCTTCATCGCCATCGCCGGCGCCCTCGTCGTCACCATCGGCATCGCCCTCATCCCGCTGCCCGGGCCGGGCTGGCTGCTGGTGATCGCCGGCCTCGGCATCTGGGCCGTCGAGTTCCACTGGGCCCGCCGGCTGCTCGGCTTCACCCGGCGCCACGTGCACAACTGGACCCAGTGGGTGAAGGACCGCTCACTGGCCGTACGCTTCGTGCTCGGCTCCGTCGGCCTGGTCTTCGTCGGCTCGGTGGTCTGGCTGTCACTGAAGTACAGCTTCGGCATCGACGTGGTCGCCGAGGCGCTGCACTACCTGGCGACGCACTGACCCGGGCCGACCCGGCGTTCTGTCGGGTCGACCGACCGCGGCGCGGCGCGCGGACCCCGGATTTCCGGTCCGGTCCCTCGATCAGGTAGAGTCAGCGGCGCTGAGGGCGATTAGCTCAGCGGGAGAGCGCTTCGTTCACACCGAAGAGGTCACTGGTTCGATCCCAGTATCGCCCACCGTTAATATTTGCAGGTAGCGAGCCCGTCACCGGAACCATAGGTGACGGGCTTTCGCGCTGTCGCCCCTTAGATCGGGAGCAGATTGGGAGCAGCCCAACTGCCCGCGCTCCTCACCTGGGTAGCTGAGCACGGATCCGTGGGGGCCCGCCTGCACTCCCTCTTCGAGGGTGAACGCCTCCCGAGGACTAAGGCGTGTTTCGTAAGAGGTTGTCTCACGTGGCAAGTTTCGCGAGCTTCTTGTAGCAGGTCAGGGCGGTGCCATGACCAGGCCTCGGCTCTGCCGGTCGTTGCGGAGCACGTACGGGATCTTGAGACCACGAGTAGCCCATGGCAGGCTCATGCCGCATGATCGATGATTTCGCGAAAGCCAACCTGTACGGGAGACTGCGGCGGGACCGCAAGGCGCTGCTCTGGAAACTCGACGGCTTGTCCGAATACGACGCCCGCCGACCTTTGACAGCGACCGGGACCAACCTCCTCGGCCTCGTCAAACACGTGGCCACCGTCGAGGCCAGGTACTTCGGCGAGGTCTTCGACCGCCCTTCCCCGGAACTGCTGCCACGGTGGCAGGACTCCAACGGCAGCGATCTGTGGGCGACCGAGGACGAGACCCGCGATCAGATCATCGCGTTCTACCGGCGCGTGTGGGAACACTCGGACGCGACGATCAACGCGCTTCCCCTCGACGCCCCCGGCCACGTGCCGTGGTGGCCGGAGCCTTATGCCGACACGAACCTGTTCGCCATCATGGTCCATGTCCTCGGCGAGTCCATCCGGCATGCCGGGCACGCCGATATCCTGCGCGAGGGCCTCGACGGCCGGACCGGGTTGCGCGCCGAACACGAGAACCAGATCGACGATGAAGCCCGGGCAGCCTACTGCGCGAAGATCGAGCAGGCCGCCAGGTCGGCTGACAAGGCGGCATGACCTGACCGACGGGCAGTGGGCTGTTTTGGCTCCGTTGCTGCCTGCCGCGCCGAGGACAGGTCGTCCGCCGAAGTGGAGAATCGACAGCTCATTGATGGGATCCGGTGGCGGATCCGCATCGGCACCCCATGGCGGGACGTCCCGGCTGAGTACGCGCCCTGGCCCACCGTGTACGGCCTGTTCCGCCGGTGGCAGCGGGACGGGACCTGGGACAAG
This sequence comes from Micromonospora sp. USAFONa4, assembly GCF_057197825.1. Taxonomy (NCBI): domain Bacteria; kingdom Bacillati; phylum Actinomycetota; class Actinomycetes; order Micromonosporales; family Micromonosporaceae; genus Micromonospora; species Micromonospora sp. USAFONa4. The sequence continues at coordinate 5,361,890 of NZ_CM170072.1, forward strand.
ATCCTGTCGGCGTTGCAGGCCGCGGGCGATGCGTGCAGGGCCGGATCGGTTGGACGGTGAGCGTGGACTCGATGACCAGCCGCGCCCACCAACACGCCGCCCGCGCCCGCACCGACGGGCATCTGCAGCAGGTAGGTGGCGTGGTGAGATCCCACGGCTGCAGTCAGCCGCCCGCTTCGGTCGAAGAACTCGAAGGCGAGTTCGCCGTGACACATGCAGTGCCCGTCGGTCGTCTGCTTGACGGCCAAGGCCTGGATCAGCTGGCGAACTGCCGCCGGCTCAGCCACCCTGGTGGCGAGACCCGCCCCTCACGACATCGTAGAGCCGCTGATCGGGCGTTGGTCGTGCCGGACGCGATGCACGGTCATGGCTCCCCTCTGTGTCAAGACACCGCCGGGAGGGGAGTTCTATCCTGGGTCTCGGCGGGTCCGGGAAGTGACTTCTCCGAAGAGCCGGCTGGGGGATGAGAGCCGGTCACGTTGGAGCCAGTTGCCGTTCCCCGTTGTCCTCCCGGGCCCGCCGCCGTAGCGGCTGTGGCGTCGTCGGTCATGCACCGGTAGACGATGTCGGACAGGCGTCGTTTCAGGGCGCGCATCGCTTCCATCGATGTCTTGCCGGCAGCCTTCTTGCGGTCGAAGTAGGCGCGGCCTTCGGTGGGGTTGCGTAGCTGGACGGTGGCCATGATGTGCAGTACCCGGTTGATCTGCCGGTTGCCGGCACGGGAGAGCCGGTGTCGTACCTGCTCGCCGGAGGAAGCGTCGATGGGCGCGGTGCCGTTCCAGGAGGCGAAGTGGGCCCGGTTCGGGAAGCGGGTGATGTCGCCGACCTCGACCAGCAGCCGGGCGGCGCCGGACGGTCCAACACCGTGCAGGTCCATCAGCGTGGTGCCGGTGGAAGCCACGAGCTCTTTCAGTTCCTTGTCGGCGTCCTGGGAACGCCGGTAGACGCGATCGAGGTCCCCGATCAGCTCCGCGGCAACCCGGCGTCGGGTCTTGCCGACTGCGTCTCGGGGCCGGACCGTGGCCAGCAGTGCCTTGGCTTGGGCGGCGGACAGGCTCTTCTTCGCGCCACCCGGGATGAGTTCGAGGAGCAGTTGGTGCAGCTGGGACACCATCCGGGTGTGGTCCTCACCCAAAGACCGGCGCCGGTCGACCAGGATCCGCAGCAGGGCGAGCTGCTCATCGTTGACCACCGGGCGCAGCCCGGCCATGCGGGTACCGACCAGCGCGATGGAGTGGGCGTCGGTGGCATCGGTCTTGCGGCCCTGCCCGGTGGCGAACACCCGCGCCCTGGCGGACAGCTTCGGCGGGACGTCGACGACCTGCTCGCCGTCGGCCAGTAGCCGGTTGGCGATGTGCCGGCCGATGCCTTGGCAGCCCTCGATCGCCCAGACCCGGTTCGGCCATCGGCTGGCGTAGGTCCTCATCGCTGTGTAGCCGTCGCGGTCGGTGTCGAACCGGCCGCCGCCGACGATGGTCTCGTCGCGGGCCATGACCTCGATCGTGGCAGAGCGCTTGTGCGGGTCCATCCCGATGACCACACGATCTGACGTGCCGCTCACCGCGTCCTCCGATGCTCGATCCACCTGGTTGTCGAGCCGGGAGGGCAACGCTACTTCGAGCCGAGCAAACCCCTCTTGAGCCTCTCCCCGCCCTGGGGCGGCGCCCGGGCCGCGCAGGCCAAATGAGAGCCACACGACCAGCGTGGGCAGCCGAAAAGTGAGCGACAGCCCGGGCGCCTCGACCGAAGCCTGGCCGGGCCACGGTCGCAGGTCAATGAAACAAGTAGCCGATGAGAGGGCGTCGCGGTCGCTGTCGTACCGATGTGAGGTCGCCGAGAAGTGGCGGTGAGCGCCGGCCTGGCCGCACAGATCTTGCATGGCGACCGTACTTCTCGGCGATGTGCGGGTCCGCTGGCAGACGCTGATTGTCGGCGGGCTACAGGTTGTTGATTCGGGCCAGGAGCTCTGCCTCGGTCAGGTCTTCCAGGACCGCGTCCTGCTTGCGGGCCAGGACCGCCAGCAGCTTCTCCTTCTCCAGCTTCTTGGCCGCCGCCGCCTTCGCCGCCTGGTCCTCCGTGAGGCGGACGGCGATGACGTGCTTGACGACCTCCAGTTTGGTCTCCAAGGTCGCCTTGGCCGGATTGGCCTCGGTGGCCACGAACGACTCGGTGTCGACGGCCTTGAGCTCGGCGTTGACCGCCTTGGCCACATCATCGAGGCTGAAGCCGGACCTGGCGGTCAGCGGAAGCTCCCACAGTTGTTCCGTGGTCAGCAGACCCTTGGCCGACGGATAGCGGAACTTCTCCCGGGTGGCCTTCTCGAAAATGGTCACGGCAGCCTCTCTGGAATAGCCGGGTAGGGGATCAGAACTGGATGCTGATGAGGCGGCGCCGGCCGCCGGTCATTGTCACCTTGGCGACCACGGAGTTGCGGACCGTGGAGCTGAAGCCGAGGCCGGAAAGCTGATCCGGAGACGGCTCGCACTTGGTGCGATCGCCGAGGACCTCGAACACCTTGCGGTGCGGTTGCAGGTCGCTGCGGAGGAACTCGTTGTAGATCCCCCGCGCAGGCTTGTCGTTCACGCACCCCTTCAGGATGAAGAAGTAGTGCCGGTTGCCGACCTCGTTGTCGTCGAAGTAGTTCGGCGAGTACATGATGGTGGACACCGGTACGAACTGTTCGGTGGTAATGCCCCACAACTCTCTGCCCGCACTGCCCGGCTGCACGTCCCTACCCGGCCGGAAAGCGGTGATCACCCCGCCGGCAACCGTCATCCGGCCCACCTCGACGGTCTCCTTGTGGCTGACCGCGCGCTCGTGGCGGTAATGCTCGATCTTCCCGTTGCTCTCGGTCTCGATCACGAAGCCGACCTGGGCGCTGTCCCGCTTGCGGTACTGGTTCACCTCGATCCGGTACTCACCGTCGGGGACACGGTCGGTCCAGGTGACGTTCTCCACCGGCTCGCGGGAGAGCGGCCCGCTGGCGTTCATGTCGACGTCCAGCTTGTCGCGCTTCTCCTGGTACCAGATGTGGTCGCCGTTGGGTTCGTACACGTGCAGGTCCAGGTCGTCGTGGTTGAACCAGGACAGGCTCACCCGCAGCTTGCCGGTGACGTTGCCGCCGGCCCGCTTGACCTTCTCCCTGATCGAGTCGGTGAGGTTGCCGCCGTACGACCAGCCGAAATCGTTGTCCCACTTGAACAACCGCGGAGCAGTCGGGTGCCGGCCGGTGGTGAGGCTGACAAGGTGCGGCTCGTGGGTGTTGGCGACCCACAGGTCGATGGTGGCGGCGCCGGGCAGGATGTCCTTCATGAAGGAGACCACGGGAATCTCCTCCGGCTTGGCGTCGCGTAGGAGCGCACCTGACGACCGGGTGGTGGCCGCCTGCATGAGCAGCCCTTCGATGCCGTCCTTCATCCGTGCCTGGGCGTCGTTGTCGACCCACAGCACGTTGGTGACCGACACGTCGGACAGCCGGGCGAACCGTCGCTGCAACGACTCCTCGATGCCCAGCTCGGCAATGGTCCTCATGGCGGCCTTGACCATGGCCGGGGTGATCAACGCCGTGGGGCGCTGGTAATTCTGCGGCGCCACCTTCGCCTCGAACGACCGGACCGCCTGCTCCAGGTCGACGCCCGCGGAGAGATCCTGGACGAGGGAGCCGATCACCGTGTTGCGGAACCGGGCCGCCGGGTTTACGGCGTTGGCGAAGACGAAGGCACGTCGGTCGGTCGCCTGCGTCCACCGGTTCTGCAGCGAGCGGAACTCGGTCACCGCCCGGCGATGCTCCGCGCCGCGGTAGAGGGCGTTGCCGTCGACGAGGTCGACGACGGTGTCCAGAGCGTGCCGGGTCAGCTCGGCCAGGCCACGCTGGAAGATCTGCACCGCGGCGTCGAAGTTGCCCTGTGCCGCGCCGACGTCCTCGATGCGATGCCGCTTCTCGACCCGGCCGTGCAGGTGGTGCCACACCTCGACCTGGCCGTCGCGCAGCGTTCGGGTGGTCTTCGTCCCGTACTGCGCCTGAGTGGACCGGAAGATGGTGGACAACGGCAGCGAAAGAACGAACTCGTCCAGAGCGGCGGCGACGACGGAGAAGACCGGGTCGGATGCCGACACCCCGGACCAGACGGTACGGACCCGCCCGTCGTGGATCTCGACGACGTTGCCGAAGTGCTTGATGAAACCGCGGCAGGTCGAGCAGTCGTACTCGGATCGCTCACGGAACCGCAGGTTGGTGCCGGCGGGGAAGGAATCGAGAAAGGTGAGCCAGAGTGAGTCCCGGTCGAGACCGTCGCCGACGGCGTACAGCTCACCCCTGGACATCGTGGACAGACGCGCCGTCACATCCGTCACGAACTGCTGGAAATCGCCCACCGTCTCATCCCCCTTGGTCGCCGGAGATCCTACGCAGCCAACGCCACTCAGAGGAACGCGCTTCCGGCTGTCCGCACGGTCACAGACGGGCGCCGTGGCCGGTGGTCAGTCGCCCGGAGCGCGTACGGCGGTGGGGCGCCGGGCCGGCGGTCAGCAGTTTCCGCCAGTTGGCCGGTGGCGCCATTGAGTACATCCCGGCTCACGCTGTGGTTGCCTTCCCGGGCACCGACAGGCCTGGGTGGTCGAACAACTGCTCAGGCACGCCAGGCTCGCACCGAGGGACCGAGTGAACGCGCGCTCGGTCAGGTGCTCGCTCATGCCGCTGATCGGGTGTGTCGACGCTTCGCGGATGGTGAAGCCAGCGCCATCGGTTTGCTCACCGTGGTGGCGATCGGTGTGAGCTTCGCGGACAAAGGGGCAGGTCAGCTTCTCCGTACCGTGGTCCCGGCTCGAATCGCCCGCGGGATCTCGGCGATATCGTCGACACGATCCAGCAGCACGGCAAGTTCCTCGACGGACGCGGGTGAGCTCAGCTCGACCTGATAGGTGATGCCGCTCGATATCCACGTCTGCGTGTCGAAACCACCCTCAGCCGATACACGTACCCCGTCGATGCGGATGCCAAGTTCGCCTGCCTCCCGGTATATGTCGTTCAGGACGCATCCAGCCGTAGCGAGGTGCAACAGGTGGGCCCCGGTGAAGTCCGCCTCGACCGTGACGCCCTCAGGGGTCCACCGGTGTGGGAACCGGATCGCACCACCGTCATCTGAACTGAACGAGCCGGCGCTGACCACGACTGCAAATTGCTCCACCGCTTGCTCCCTGCCCGACTTTCCTCGCCGACCGGCTCATTGTGATCCGTCACCGGCATCACCACCAGACGCCGAGGCAGCCGCTTCTGCCGCGATCAGCTCATCTTCCAGGGCCCCGTGCGCTAGACGGGGGGTCAGGAACGGGCACGACGGCGAGTGGTGGGCGGCGAAGTCGGAGACCGCTGCCACACTTCCGCGTCATGAGTGTTGACGAGTTCTGGAACGTGGTGGCGAAGGCACGGGAGTCTGCGGCCGACCCCTCGGACGCCGAGGACGTCGCCGAGCAGACACTGCGGCTGCTGGCTGCCCTGCCGGCCGACAGGATCGCGGAACTGGCGCAGCCGCTGTGGGATCTGCGTGCGCAGTCGTACGGGTGGGACCTGTGGCAGGCGGCCTATCTGATCAACGGCGGTTGCTCCGACGACGGCTTCGAGTACTTCCGCGGCTGGCTGCTCACACAGGGGCGTGAGACGTTCGAACGCGCTGTGGCAGACCCGGATACGCTCGCCGACCTGCCGGTGGTCCAACGCGTTGCCGTCGACGGCGGGTTCGATCTTGAATGCGAATCCATGTATGGCGTCGTATGGGACGCATACGCGGTCGTATCAGGGAGCATGGAGCTGCCCAGTGCGGTCACTGGCAGATACCCGGAGCTCGGCCAGGGCTGGGACTTCGAGGACGACGGCGAGATCCATCGGCGTCTGCCGAGGCTCGCCGCGCTCTTCACGGATTAGTCGCGTCAAGCGGATCTGCCACGGGGCGCCGTCATGCCGAGATGAGTGTGTCGAGGACCCGAGCCGCTGGACGCATCGGGGATAGTCCACATCCATCTGCAACGCAAGACTGCGGATACTGCGACGTGCGCGATGTTGCCAGAATCGGCGGTATGGGTTCACGGGCGCGATGGACAACCATCGTGGACCGCTTGTCGTCCTCCTACGCCGAAGCGTTTGCCGCAGGGTACGCGCGTGCAGCGTTCCGCAGTTCGAGTCGGTCACGGGCAACCGCTGCGCTGGTTCAGGCTGCGGATGAGATGTCGGCCAAGGGCGAACACGCAGTGGCAGAGGCCCTGTACCGCAAGGCGGCAGGAGCCGGAGACCACCGGGCCGTGGTCAAGCTGGTCAACTGGCCGGCTATCCGGGAGGACCAGGCTGCGATGGAGGCCGTGTATCGGGCGGCGATCACAGCCGGTGACGTTCAATCGTTGCCGTCATTGGCGGCGCTGCGCGCCCGGCAGGGCGACACGGCCGAAGCTCGCGTGTTGTTCACGGCCGCCGCCGAGTCCGGCAGCGTCGACGCGTTGACGATGTACGCGACCTTCCTGCACAACCACGGAGAGCCCGGCGAGCTCGGTGAGGCGATCGATCATCGCCGTCGCCAGGTGACGGCCGGTGACACCGATTCTCTGCCGATCCTCGGCGCGCTGTTGCTGAAGGTGCCGCATCGACAGGTCGAAGCGGAGGCCGTACTGCGTCAGGGTGCCGCGCTGTTGGAGAACCGTTGCCGATGCCTGCTCGCTGCGCTGCTGTTGGACCGAGGTGCGACCGGTGAAGCAGCTGAGCTGGTCCGGCGGGTACGCGCCACCGGTAAAGACCTGGTACGCCGTTACGCCGAGCAGCTCGCGGAGGAGTACGAGCTGCCGTCGTAATTTCCGAAGCCAACAGCAGCACAAGCCCGGCTGGCCTCGCGACTGAAGCTCCGGATCTGTCGCTGTCCGAGCGTTAGGAGGCATGACGAGGGGCTACGCCTTGTACAACTGGAGGAAGTAGCGGATGCGAGCGGCAAGGGTGGATCGTGGCAGGTGAGCAGGGTAACCGGTTGGTCGTCGAGCGCGAGGAGGTTGTCGGGGTTGACTACTCCGCGCAGGGGTTGACCGGGCTCGTCGGTATCGGTGCGTGTTTTGAGCGGTGCCGCTTCGACGGACTCCGGTTTCAGGATGTAGCGCTCGGCTCCGGCATGGAGTTGTCGCAGTACGTCGAGTGCTCCTTCGACGGCGCGGTGCTTACCGGCACTGCCGGCTACTCGCGGTTCGTCGGCTGCACTTTTCGGGAGGCGGAGATCCGCGATCTGACGGCGAACTACCTGGAGATCGTGGACTGCGTCTTTACCGGACGGATCAGGTCGACGACGTTCTGGGGCGCTCCACCGCCCGGTTCCGCCGAGGGGTTCGCGAGTGACCTGGCGTTCCTGGCGAAGCAGGGGCGGACAGAACCACCCGGGTACCGGGCGCTCGCCTTGCGGGAGTCCAACGAGTTCCACGGAAATGACTTCTCCGAGGCCGACCTGATCGGCGTGGCCTTCCGGTACGGCGTCGACCTGTCCCGGCAGCGTCTGCCGGCCGCTTCGGACTACCTGTACCTGCCGGACGCCGAGGCCGCCCTGCACCGTGCCCTGTCGCTGCTAGCCGACCAGCCGGCGGACGACCTCCGCGCCCGGGTCGAGCGTTCGCTGCGGCGGATGCTCGACCGGGAGGTCGGCAACGGCCAGCGGCAATTGCTGTTCCGCGAGGCGGACTACAAGAGCCGGGGGGTACTGAAGCCACACGCTCGGCTCATGTTCGAGCTCCTATGGGAGGCTGCCGGGGCGGGGGCCTGAGCGGCTGCGCGTGAGGAACTGACCTCAATCTGGGTCCGCAGGGCAGGCCGGGCAGCAGAGGTTACCGAGCCGAACAGGTCCTTACGTGGACGGTGAGGTGGCCTTCGGGGACGGCCGAAGGCCACCCGCTCTGGGCCAATGCTGACCATGTCCCAAGAGGGACTGCCTTCCTACGCGACAGTCGGGCTGTTGCACACACCGCTGCCGGTTGGGTCGCTCCGCGAGAACGGAGGACCCTGCGATGGGCCGGCTGTCCCGGCTGCCCGTATGGGTCCACAAGGGGCCGCGACGGGGGAGCGGGGTGGGAGCAGGCGCGTGAACTGAACAGCAGTGAACTGCATCCAACGACACTGAACCGCACTCACGCCTACCTGCGGCTTTATGGTTCTGCAGGTCAGATCCGGTGCGGCGTCCTGATTCACACCGAAGAGCTCCCTTAACGCACAGTTAGTCGAGATGCCGGCGCGCGATCCGCCATATCTTCTCGAACTCCTCGGCCGCGATCGCCTCCACCAGCGGCTCGGCGCCAGTACCGGCCTGGGGGAGTGGTGCCTCTGGCACGATTCCGTACTGCCTCTCGTAACGCCCCACTGCCTCTATCCCGCCGGAGTCTCGCGCTGCAAGGACCTCCGCGAGTGACGCCGCTGCCAGGATGGCCCCGTCCGCGCCGCGCACCTCGACGTGTCGTGCCGCCCAGCCGTCGGCGTCCAGCTCGTCGTAGTTCCAGCGATCCTCTTCGAGGTAGTACCAACGGACGTAGTTGAGCACGTCGCCATTATGTGGCGGCTGCCGACAGCAACGGTGACAGCAACGAGCCGGGATGAGCTACAGCGGTCAGGGGGCTAGCACGGACAGTCGTCCAAGGTCGCGGATGGGGACGGACCCCGCCGGACGAAGCGTTCAGATCTTACGAGCGAGGGGTCGAGGGCGGTGAGGGCCATGAGCCCTCGACGGTAGACCTACCGATGTTCTTGGGCTTACTCCTGCAACAGGGGAGGAGTGAGCCAGGCGAGGGGTTGTCCGCTGAGGGCGGCGTCGGCGAGGCGATGGGCGCTGGTGGTCCTGAGTGCGGCACGTGAGCTGTCGATCCAGCGCTGGACGTTGTCGACGCCCTGATGGCGGTACTCGACGGCCTGGACCAGGCATTCCAGCTTGTCGGCGTCGCGGGCGACGACGGCTTCCAGCGTCTCGCCGGCTTCGTACTCGGCGACGGCGGCGGTGATGACGTCGACGACGGCTGGGGGACAGGCGGCGACTTGGTCGGCGGTGACGGCGGTGTTGGGTACGGCGGTGAGGTAACGCTTGGCGATGTGCGGGATGTCGGTGATCCGGGTTTCCTGTGTGTCGTGCAGCACGCACAGCATCGAAACCCTGGCCGGGTCGGCGCCTTCCATGGCGGCGAGCACCATTCCGAGGAGGGCGGTCCGGAAGGAGTGTTCGGCGACGGACTCGGGGTGCTTGACGCCGGCGAACCACCAGCCGGTGCGGGCGGCGCGTTTGAGTACGCCGGCTTCGAAGATGAAGCTCATCGCTCCGGCGGCGTCGTGGTCGTCGGTCATTTGCCCGTCCCTGTGCCGGTGATTCCGTCAGCCCGCAGGCTGTAGACGATTGAGGCTAGTTCCTGCCGCGACTGCGCGGAGATCCGGTCACTGTCCAGGAGCGGGACACTGCGGTCGAGGAGTGCCCGAGTCGCGGCGGGGTTGTCGAGAGCGAGACCGCGTCGTGCGGCCAGCAGGGCCCAGACGTTGTGGATGTTGAGGCCGACGAAGGGGTGTCCTGGGTCCAGACGCTGGACCAGGTGCCGAAGCAGGATCGAGCCATGCCAGTCAGCGAGCGTCCCGGGCATGAAGGAGTCGTCGCGGTGGCGGTACGGGATCTCGCCCACCCAGTAGGCCGAGTAGTTGAGGCCTGCTCTCTCGCAGGCGTCGTCCGGGTGCGCGCGAGCGATGAAGTCCCGCAACGGTTCCGGGTCGCCCTGGTTGGCCAGGGACGTGACGACGGAGCGTGCGTCGGGCCATAGCGGTGACCAGGTGCGGAAGGTAGTCGCTCGGCGGGCTCGGACGGTGGTCTGGGTGAGCCATCCGGCCGCTGCCTTGGTGGGGTCCATGCCGGCGAGGAAGCAGGCTTGCCGGTGCAGCAGCACGTTCCGATGCCGTCCGGCTGCGGCGCGATCGGCCAGCACATGAAGGTGAGCGAAGAACGCGCGTTGCTCGTCGGCGGGCAGGGTCGGCCCGGAGGCAACCGGACCTCGCCGGGGACGGATGATGGGTAGCCCTTTGGCGAAGGTCGGCGTCTGCCCGAGGACGGCCCAGAGGATCAAGTCGGTCAGACGGTGGGTGAGTACGGACCAGCCCAGCGGCTGTTCGGCGATGTCGCAGCGGTCGACCTGTCCGTCGAGGACCGTTGCGAGGATGAGATCCGCCTCGGCGGCGTCGTCGAGTGCGGCGAGTAGGACTGTGTCCGCGCCGAGCCGTCCGAGCCTGTGCCGGACGGCGATCGCGTGTCCGAGCGGCACCGCGGTGAATGGGCGGCGCCCGGATTCCCAGCTCTGCACGGTCACGCGGTCAACATCCAGGTCGGCGGCAAGCTGCTCCTGCGTGAGCGGGATGGACTCCCGGATCAGCTTGAACAGGTAGCCGGTCACCTCGCCGCGATGTGGTGCTGATCGTCCGCGACCTGTCATCCGTCATCCCTACGTTGACCGGTGGTCGATGTTCCCGCCATGAAACCAATGCTGCGACAGGCATCTGACCTGCTCACTCGTACCACGGGTGAGTCCAACCGCCGTCGTCCTGATCGTAGCGTCGCAGTTACCGAACGTTCCAAATCCGGTCCCGTGGTTCGGGGCCGGCCAGGGAGTGCTGCCCGGCGGAGGGAGCGAGTTATGCGGGACAGGACGCCATCGTGGCGACGAGTGTCCTACGACCAGTACCTGATCGCCGTCGCGATGACCATGGCACGGCGACACCGCCCGGCTTGGTCGTGGCGGAAGTGGAGCTGGGTCTGCCGCTGTGGGGTCGAGTTGCCCTGTCGTAGCCGGCACCGTATCCCGATCAACCGGGGCCACTGGCCCGCCAAGGAGGAGTCATGAGCAACGAGGCGGAGCAGCGGTTCCTGGTCGTGCCTCTGCCGGGGCAAGGACGGCCTGTGCAACGGCAGCCGGGCGTGGTGGTCGCGGCTGACACCGTACCGGTGCTGGCAGGCGGATTGGGCGACCAATCGGCAGGCGCGGTCCCTGACGGCGGCGCTGCTCGGAGGCCGCGCGTGACCACGCACGGCCCGGTGCTGCCGATCTGGAGCTGCGGCGGCTGCGACGCGCCCTGGCCCTGCCGCACGCGGCAGCGAGAACTACGGGTGGAGTTCGACGGCGCTTCGATTTCCCTGGCCCTCTACCTGGGTGCCCAACTGGTGCGCGCCTCCGAAGACCTGACCTGGGTGCCGGTGGGGACGCTGCACCAACGCTTCCTCGGCTGGGTGCGGTGAGCATCCTTCGGCCCGGCGACGAGAAGTTCCACTACAGCGACGGCTCGCACAAGTGGATCCCGCCGGACCCGGACTACGACCAGGAGGTCTGGGACGAGCAGGTCCGCCAGCACAAGGTAGGCCACCTCAGAAACGAGCAGCCCAAGGTCCGCATCCAGCGCCTCATCTGACGCCAGCAGTACAGCACCGAAGTCGGATGAGGGTGGCTCTTGCTGATTGGACCGTCCGGACGCGGCCGGGTGTTCGTCGAGTACGCGCCGCAGGGCGAGCATGTGACGCCGCGCGGGGCAGCGAGATTGTTCAGGCGGCAGGAAGTGGCCCTGCCCACCCGAAGGTGAGCAGGGCCACTGGGTAGGCGGGCTGACAGGATGAAAGCCGTCCCAACCGTCCGCATGAGGGACGCACGCGAGCCTCGCCGCTGGAGGTAGCGGTTGCTCTAGCCGGCAGGCCGCGGCCGGCGTTGGCCGCTCCCGATCCAGCTACCACACGAAGCGTTCCCCGGAGCCGGGCGAGACTACCCCGAAGGCCCTGAGTCGGATGCTCAGCGGGTGCAGTTGATCTGCGCCAGCACCGAGTAGAGGCCCGGCCACGGCTGCGTCGTGAAGCTTCCGCCGTGGCTGCACTGCGTGTCCGGGTCGAAGCCGTCGGCGCTGGCAAGGGAGCGCGCAGCGTTGTTGGCGTTGGTCAGCGCCGTGAAGTAGTTGTTACTCATTCCGTTGCCGTAAAAGCTCTTGGTTTCGGCGGCGACTGCAGGCCCGGAGAGCAGGACGGACGCGGACACCGCCCCGACCAGCGCTGTGGCTGCGACGACCCGACGAAGTGCGGACATGCGAGCTCCACTCTGTTCGATCCGAATGCCGAGCCTGCCAGAGAAATCGACGTACATCAACTACAGTACGAAGCGGGTCCCCCGCCCTCGACGGCTACGAGTGTCAGTGTTCCCGTCGGCGGCGGATCTTGATGTCGTCGAGGTCGGTCGACACCGACTTGAGGTCGCGGTAGTCGGCACCGATTCCCGAGACGGCGGCTGCCGCGAGCGCTTCCGCCTTGCCAATCACGATCGCTTCCTCGTCCTCCTCGGTGGCCGGGACCAGGCAACGGAAGGTGAAGGCGAGCAGGGACCGCTCGTAGGTCACGGTGCCTTCCTCGGTGAACTTCGCCCGAAACACGTCGTGTTCGTCAGCCTTGGCGAGCAGTGCGGCCCGCTGTTCGTCATCGAGTGGCGCGAACTTGCCACGCACGATGACCTGATATGTCTTGCGGGCCATTGCTGAGGGCCTCCGGTTTCGGCTGAACATCACGACATCGCTCGGCGGGCTGGTAGGGCCGGAAGGGCAGTGGGCAGATCGCCGTCGTCATGCCGCTGGCCGACCAGTACGGCGCTGGCGACCCTACCCGGAGGAACACAGAGACGCATGGGCAATTCACAGCGGGTGAGAGACCGTCAGGGTCTCCGGGTGTGGCTGACGGTCGGGGCTTGCGTCTTGTCGCGCGCGCCGAGGACCTCGTTGACGAAATCGTCCTTGTTGCGTGCGTAGGCCATGAGGTCAGCGCCGTGAGCGTGCGCGAGATCGCGCTTGAGGCGCTCGTACCGGGACCGGTAGTCCGCCCGGCACCGCAGCGCATCGCGGAACGCGACTCGTCGCCGCCACAACAGGGAGGTCGGCTCGGTGAGATGAAGCTGGTAGGTGCGCTCCCACCAGTTGTCGGTCTCCGGCTTGAAGAAGTAGTGCGCTTCCTCCGGACGGTGCACACCGTTGCGGTAGCCGAGAGCCGTCACCACCTCGATGGCGGCTACTGCCTCTGACAGACTGCGCACCGGCGCCATCATGTCGATGATCGGCTTTGCTGCCAGGCCGGGAACCGATGTGGAGCCGATGTGCTCGACTGGCCCGACCAGCCATTGCGCCACAGCGGTTTCGAGAATGACCCGCTCCTGCTCGAACAGCACAGCCCATTGCGGGTCGTACGGGCTGAGGGTAACCGGTGCGCCGTCCACGAGAACTGCCTTTCAGTATGTAGTACCTGCATCGCGCGGTCGCTATGCCCGGCGACTTCACCGGCCCGACGCTTCGTCGATGCCGTACCGCACCATGACGTGCAGGTCCTCGGTCAGTAGGTCCCTCGCGAGGCCACGATCCATGAACGTTGCCAACGAGCGGCCGATCTCGTCTCCTGCCACGTCGGCCAGTTCCTCGTCGTGTGCGGCGCGTCGCAGGGCGTCCAGCGCGCGCGGGTCGTTCCAGTTCGCGAGGTCGACCGCGGCCTGGCACCGGAAACCCGGGTCCCCCGACTGGTCCAGCAGCACCGCGTGCAGGCGCTCGGCGCGCCAGTCCCACGGCGGTTGCTCGGCTGCGTGTAAGCCATCGCGCAACTCCCTGGGTGGCCGGTATCCGTGCTCCTCCACGTAATGCAGGATCATCATCGGCGCGGCGTAGATCTTCCCGTCGGGCAGGTAGTAGCGGTACTCGCCGTTGCCCTCGAAGGCCCCGCAGAAGTCGCAGTCGTGCCAGCCGAGCGTGACGCTGCCGAGCCGCTGGGAGGCGGCCCTGAGCCGCACCAACTGGGCACCTGTCATCGGCGTCGCGCTGGCGCCCTGCACTCCGTGACGGCGCCCCAGCCACCCGACGGTCCGCATCGGCAGGGGAAAGCCGAGGTAGTCGTACGGCGACAGGTCGAGGTATTCCACGCCACGATCATCCGGCACGTGGAAACCGAGACCGGCCTCCCGGCAGCCCGAGCACAGGGGCGACGGCACGTGACGGTGACTCACAGAACGCGCCGTCCGATCGCCGCCAGACGGTCGGTCTCCCGCCGACCAGGCTGCTGTCATGAACAACGCACTTGACGGCAAGGTAGCTCTGGTTACTGGTGGTGGTCGTGGCATCGGCGCCGCGGTGGCGTTGCGCCTGGCGGAGGACGGCGCCGACGTGGCGTTGACGTTCCAGCAGGATCAGCAGCGCGCCGATGACGTGGTGGACCGGATCAAGGCCGCGGGACGGCGTGCCATCGCCGTGCAGGCGGACAGCGCCGACCCGGCGGCTGTGGTCGGCGCGGTCGACCGGGTCGCCGGCGAGCTGGTTCGGTTGGACATCGTGGTCAACAACGCCGGCGCGTTCCTGCTCGGACCGTTGGAGCAACTGAAGCTGGAAGAGTTCGAACAGACCGTCGCGGTCAACGTCCGGGCACCGTTCGTCGCCTCCCAGGCCGCGGTGCGACACATGTCGGCCGGTGGGCGGATCATCAACATCGGCAGCAACGTGGCAGAGCGGGCCGTCTTCCCGGGCTTCGCGCTGTACGCGATGAGCAAGACCGCCCTGATCGGCCTGACCAAAGCACTCGGACGCGAACTCGGCGGCAGAGCGATCACCGTGAATCTGGTGAATCCAGGGGCCACGGATACGGAGCTGAACCCGGCCGACGGCCCCAACGCCGACACGATCAACGGGTTCACCGCCCTCGGCCACTACGCGGACCCGGCCGACGTGGCCGCTGCGGTGGCGTTCCTCGCCAGTGCCGACGGGCGCTACGTCACCGGGGCGACGATCAACGTGGACGGCGGCTTCACCATCTGATCACCGGCTCGCCGCCGCCCTGTCCACCCTTGCACCACAGCTACGGCCCGTTCCCCCGTCGGGAACGGGTCGTAGCACTGCCGGTCACCCGGAGCACCCGCATGCCGCACGGCGGTTCAGGCCACGAGCAGGCGGAGGCCGAGCTCTGCCGTGTCGAGGGCGAGGAGGTCGCGGTTGCGTTCGGCCCACCGGCCTGAGGCGAGGTCTTTGCGGAGGTTGCGGACCGCCCGTTGCTCAGCCTGTGGTCCGACTCTGGTCCACACCGAGACCGCGCGGCGGACATGTTCGTCGAGGTACGCCTCGGGCCGGCGCCAGTGTGCCTCGAAGAAGCCGTCGGCGCAGTCCCACGGGACGAGCAACGGCTCCGCGCGTCCTCCGATCGCGCTGGTCAGGTCGGCCAGTGAGGGCCAGCCGACGAGAAGGTTCGCGAACTCGGGCAGGTAGTCGCGGGTGAGCCAGAACCGTTCACGCCAGCCGGTGTCATCCGCGTCGTACGTGAAGACCACCACGCGGCGGGCCACCCGCCGCATCTCACGCAGCCCGGCGACCGGGTCCGGCCAGTGGTGGAGGGTGCTGACGGCCATCGCGGCGTCGAAGGACTGGTCCTCGAACGGCAGATTCTCCGCATGGGCGGCCACGCACGGTGCCGCGCCTGCGGGACGCTGCGCCCGCATGACCGCCGACGGTTCCACCGCCGTGACGTCCCGGTCGGGTGGTTCGTAGGAGCCGGTGCCAGCCCCGACGTTCAGCACCGTCCGCGCGTCCCCGAGCGCGTCCCAGATGCGGGCGGCGATCCGCGGCTCCGTGCGCCGCGTCGCCGGGTAGGCAGAGCCGATGGCGTCGTACAACTGTGCGCCGAACATTTTCAGCTGCTCCTCCGGCGTCGTCCTGATCCCCATCGCCCGTGCCTCCAGTTCCCTGTCTATGGCCGTCACCATGGCGGCAGCGCGGTCGCGCTGGTCCACCAGCAGGCCGCGCAGCCGGCACAGGTGCGCGACCGCGTCGGTGGCCGGGTCGTCGACCAGATCCGCGATCTCCCGCAACCCGAAGCCGAGCCGCCGGTAGGCGAGCACCTCCCGCAGCCGCTCCACATCGCCCGCGGAGTAGGCCCGGTGCCCGGCCGCGGTCCGCGTGGACGGCTCCAGGAGGCCGATCTCGTCGTAGTGATGCAGGGTGCGGACGCTGACCCCGGCCAACTCCGCCACACGCCCCACCGTCAGGTGCTCCTCCACGCCCCCGACTATGTGGCATGACGTCGCGTGAGGAGCAAGCGCTTCGCTGCCGGCGCGTGGCGGGCGGCGGGACCGGCGTCCCTACGACAGGGCCGAGGAACGCGGGTCACCCCGGTGCCGGTCCGCCCTGCGCGCCGGTTCCGGGTCGGCCGGGAAAGCGGGAAGCGGGGCCAGGAGCGGTCGACCCAACCCGGTGAGGAGCTTCGCGAGCCGATCGGCGAAGTGCAGCCATTCGGCCGGGCGCAGCGCCTGATCGGCGTCGCACCGCGCAGTCGCTGCGTCGCTGTGGACGTCGATGAGCAGGCCGTCGGCGCCGGCGGCTGCGGCAGCCAGTGCCATGGGCTCGACGAGCCCCCGGTTACCGGTGCCGTGGCTCGGGTCGACGAGGACGGGGAGGTGACTGAGCTGCTTCACCATGGGGACCGCGCTCAGGTCCAGGGTGAAGCGGGTCGCCCCTTCGAAGGTGCGGATCCCCCGCTCACAGAGCACGACGTGGGGATTGCCCCGAGCCAGCACGTACTCGGCCGCGTAGAGCCATTCCTTGAGCGTGCACCCGAAGCCCCGCTTCAGCAGGACCGGCAGGCCGGTCTCGGCGACCGCCGCCAGGAGCGAGAAGTTCTGCGCGTTGCGGGTGCCGATCTGCAGCATGTCGGCGTGCTCGGCGACCAGCCGGGCATGCCCGGGCTCCACCACCTCGGTGACCACCGGCAGCCCCACCTCGCGGCCGGCCTCGGCGAGCATCCGTACGCCATCCAGGCCCAGGCCCTGGAAGTCGTACGGTGACGTACGCGGCTTGAAGCCGCCGCCGCGCAGCGCCCCGGCGCCGCCCCGGCGCACCAGGTCGGCGCAGTCGGACACCTGTTCGCGGCCCTCGACCGCGCAGGGCCCGGCGATCACGACGAACCCCTCACCACCGATGCCCAACTGCGGGCCGAGGAACACGACCGAGCCGTCCGGCACGACGTCCCGGCTGGCCAGCGGTGGGTTCGCGTGCGACATGAGCACCTGCTCGACGCAGTCCAGCGCGGACAGCCGGTGGGTCAGCAGCACGTCCCCGTCGGGGAGGAACGCCACGGGCCGACCGCCGAGCACACAGGTCACGGGCGAGTGGGGGAGCGCGGCGGCGGCCCGTAGGGAGGATGCGTCGGGATGCGTGCCACTTTTCATGATGACGAGCACTGTGCCTCCGTGCCGGTGCGCTGGATGGGCGGAAGAGTGGGCGGACGGGTTCAGGACACCGCTGCGGGCAGGTGCAGTGCGCCGCGGAAGAACGCCCCGATCTGTTCCTCGAGCCGGGCGAGCGCGTAGCCGCCCTCCTGTACCACCAGGAGCGGCCGACCGAGGGCGACGAGGCTCCTGCCCAGGTGCCACAGATCCTCGTCACCGACGTCGAACGTCCCGACCGGATCGTCGGCGGCGATGTCCAGCCCGAGCGACACCACGACCGTCGCCGGATCGAACCTGAGCACCCGCTCCAGCAGCCGGTCGACGGTGGCGCGGTAGCGGAGGCCGTCGGTGCCGTCGGGCAGCGGCAGGTTGAGGGTGGTGTCGCGGGCGTCGCCGATGCCCACCTCGTCGGGGAATCCGGAGAAGAACGGGAAGTGCCGGTCGGGGTGGCCGTGCACGGACCCGTAGAACACCTGGGGGTCGGCCCAGAAGACGTCCTGGGTGCCGTTGCCGTGGTGGAAGTCCAGGTCGACGACGGCAACCCGGCCCAGCTCCCGCAGGCTCGCCGCAGCCAGTGCGGCGTTGTTGAGGTAGCAGAACCCGCTGAAGTCCGCCCCTGCCGCGTGATGCCCCGGCGGCCGGCAGAGCCCGTAGACCAGCCCGGTGCCGCCGCGGATCAGGTCGGCGCCGGTCAGCGCGAGGTCTGCCGCCTCCCGGGCGGCCGACCACGTCGCCGCCATGATCGGCGAACAGGTGTCCCGGCAGTAGTATCCGGCCAGCACCCGGGCCGAGGCGTCCGCCCCGATCCGGGCCGGGCCTCCGCGCGGGCCGAAGCTGTCCGGTATGACCGGACCGGGCCGACCCTCTTCGCTCCATCGGGCGTAGGCGGTGGCGAGGAAGCGCAGCATTCCGGGGTCGTGCACGGTCAGCAGCGCCTCCTCGCCGTGCGCGGTCGGTGCGACGACGCGGGTGCCCACGGAACGGACGCCCCGCAGCAGCGCGTCGACCCGTTCCGGCCGGTCCAGCACGTCGACGATCTGCCCGTCGTCCACCTGGTGCGAGGGATCGTGCTTGCGGTGCTCCCGCCCCAGCACCGTCGTCATGTTCGACACGGCACCCCCTCCTCGTGTTGGTACAGGGAAATCTCCTCGAGCACGTGCAGGAGCCGTTCCGTGTCCGGGCTGGTGGTGGCGGTGATTCGGATGCCGTGCCCGGGGTAGGCGCGTACCGCTATGCCGGCGGCGGCCAGCCGTAGCGCGACCGCGGCGGCGTGTCGCTCGAGTGCCAGCCAGACGAAGTTCCCCTGGGAGGGCACGACCGGCCAGCCCGCCGTGTGGAGCCGGGCGGTCATGCTCTCCCGCTCGGAGACGATGCGGCGTACGCGGCGGGTGATCTCGGGTTCGTCGTGCAGCGCGGCCACCGCCGCGGCCTCGGCGACCCGGCTCAGGCCGAACGGCAGCATCACATTACGTAGCGCCGCACTGACCACGGGATGGGCGACGGCGTACGCCACCCGGAGGCCGGCCAGACCGTACGCCTTGGAGAAGGTGCGCAGCACGCACAGGTTGCCCCGCTCGGGCAGGGCCCGCAGCCCGTCCGCGAGGTCCGGCGCCGTACCGAACTCGTGGTACGCCTCGTCGAGGACGACGGTGACCTGCGGGGGGACCGCGTCCAGGAACCGTTCCAGCGCCTCCTGTGTGAAGGCCGTACCGGTGGGGTTGTTCGGATTGCACAGGAACACCAGGCGGGTCCCTGGGCCGACCCGGTCGGCGATGTCGTCGAGGTCCAACCGGTGCTCGCGGAGCGGGGACCGCACGGGCACCGCCTCGTGCAGCAGGGCGTCCACGAGATAGTCGTCGAACGAGGGCCAGGGCAGGACCACCTCGTCACCGGGGCCGGCGGTCGCGTGGACCAACCCGCGGCACAGGGCGACCAGCCCGGGGCCGGCGACGACCATCTCCGCCGGCACCTCGCGACGGCTGGCCAGCAGGGCGGTCAGCTCCACGTTGTCCATCGAGGGGTAGCGGTGGCCGTCCCGGCAACTACGCAGGATCGCCTGCTGCACCGCCTCGGTGGGTCCGTACGGGTTCTCGTTGAGGCCCATCCGGTGCGTGGTGGGGCCGGCGAGCGCCAGGGGCGGCAGCGGTTCGTCGGGCTCGGCGAAGGAACGCAGGGCGGGATCATGGCGCTGCCGGTCCGTCACCGCGGTCCCTCCGCCCGGTCCCCGGGGTCCGGGTCCTCGCCGATCACGGGCAGCGGCGGCAGCCGGTGGGCTACCCGCTGCGGACGGCCGAAGACCAGCCAGCAGCAGAGGACCGGGCCGATCGTGGCCACCAGGTCCAACTCGTCGCGGTGCTCGTGGTAGCCCGGCATGGAGACGATGGCCGCATCCGACCGGCCGGCGAGCGTGTGGCGCAGGGCGATCGGCTTGGCCGAGACGTAGTCCACCCGCGAGAAGTCGGCGAGATCCAGGTAGCCGCGGGTGGCCGGCATGAGGGCGATGCTGGTCGGGCGGGCCACGTCGGCCCGCTTGACCAGCGCCAACGGCATCGTGGGCAGCGCGAAGAAGTCCACCATCGAGACCCTCCGCCAGTCGCGGGTCACCAGCAGGTCCACGTCCTGGTGGGCACTGTTGACCACCAGCAGCCGGAGGCCGTCGCCGGCGAGGAAATCGCCCGCCGCCGCGAACTCGGCGAGCAGGTGGATGGAGTGCCGGCCGTCCAGGCGGGTGCGGGCGTACTCGCGGGCGGCCCGTTCGTGGTCCGTCCCGGCGGGGCCGAGCGTGCCGAGCGACCAGGTGGCGGGCAGGGTGGGCGACGCCGCCGGCGCGGTCACTGCTGTGTTCCTGCCGGATCGTTGGCCATCAGCTCGTCCTCGAGGCGGCAGGCCGTCTCGATCAGCTCCGCCGCGATCCGATCCAGCAGGTCGTCGGGGATGCCGTGGGCGAGGCCGTAGGCGGCGTACCGGCTGCGTACGAACGAGACGCGGTCACTCTGCATCATCGGTACGCCGCTGGCCTGCTTGTGCCGCGCGATCCTGCGGATCACTTCGAACCGGCTCTTGATGGCCTCGAGAATGCGGAGGTCGACCACGTCCAGCTCGTGACGCAGCCGGTCCAACTCGTCCAATGGGGATCCTTCTCTCGAGTAGCGATCCTCGTGCCTCATGCCGTGTCACCGCTCTGTAGACGCATTCGCAGGCCGAGCGAGCGGAAGCCCTGCCGGGAGTAGAAGGAGCGGGTCCGCGGCTCCTGCGCGAACCGGTGCGAGGGAAGACCCACCTCGACCGTCCGGATGCCCGCGGTGGCGAGCTCCCCGAGGAGACCGGAGACCAGCGCCGCGCCCACGCCGGCACCGCGGGCCCGCGGGCTCACGAACAACTCCTCGATGAGCGCGTAGCGGCCCGCCGTCCGCACCGCGAACGGGAAGCTCGCCGTGAGGATGCCCACCGGCACGTCGCCACGGGACGCCCGCGCCGGGGCGTGGTCCACGTCGGCGAGGAGGACGAGCCCGCGGGACGGGTCGCCGAGCAGCTCTTCGGCGGCGCTCCGGCTCGCGTCGGCGAGGGTACGGTCGGGGACGCCCGAGAGTTCCCGGAGCAACCGGGTGACCACCTCCACCACCAGGTCGACGTCCGAGGGGGCCGCCCGTCGTACGACCGTCTCCTGCCGGTGCGGCTCGCCGGGCTGGTCGGTGCCGGTCACGGGTGCGGCCTCTCGTCCATGGCCGTGGCGTTGACCGCGTTGAGCACCGACTGCGCCTTGAGCGTGACCTCCGCCCATTCCCGTTCCGGGTCGGAGAGGATGGTGAGGGCGCCGCCGGCCCCGACCGTGGTCGTCCCGTCGTGGTGCACCAGGGTGCGGATCACGATGTTGAAGTCGGCCGAGCCGTCGAGGCCGAAGTATCCGATCGTCCCGGAGTAGATCCCCCGCGCCTGTCCTTCGAGTTCGTCGATGATCTGCATGGTGCGCACCTTCGGCGCGCCGGTCATGGATCCGCCGGGGAAGGACGCCCTCATGCAGTCCACGGCGGTCCGGCCCGGTGCCAGTCTTCCTTCGATCTTCGACACCATCTGGTGCACCGTCTCGAACGACTCGATCGACATCAGGGCGGGCACCCGGATCGAACCCGGCTGGCAGACCCGCCCGAGGTCGTTGCGGATCAGGTCCACGATCATGAGGTTCTCGGCGCGTTCCTTGGGGTCGGCGGCGAGCGCGCCGGCCAGCCGCCGGTCCTCGGCGGGCTCCGGGCTGCGGGGGCAGGTGCCCTTGATGGGCTTCGCGGTGACCGTGCCGTCCGCGCAGACCTTCAGGAAGCGTTCGGGGGACGACGACGAGACCTTCGTGTCGCCGAAGTCGAGGTAGGAGGCGTACGGTGCCGGATTGATCCGTCGTAGTCGCCGGTACGCCGTGAACGGTTCGAGGGCGAGTTCGACCTGGAACTGTGTGGTCAGGCAGACCTCGTAGGTCTCGCCCTCGCGCAGCAGTTCCCGGGACGTGTGGATGTCCTTCAGGTACTGGGCGCGCCCGCGCAGCGGATACGCGGGCGTCGCCGCCGACGTGGCAAGGTCCGTCAGCTCCGGCGGCCGCACGCCCCGCAGCGGTTCCAGCAGCGCGGTGGTGCGGTCCAGCCAGTCGGCGGCGTCCTCCTCCTGACCGGCGATGGCCAACGCCAGCAGATGGACCTCGTCGCGTTCGTGGTCCAGGACGACCAGCCGGTCGGCCATGATCAGGGCGGCGTCGTCCGTGGCCGTGCTGTGCAGGCAGCCCGTCGCCTCGTCGGTGGTGCACTCGTAGCCCAGCCAGCCGACGTAGCCGCCGACGAAGTCGAACGGAAGGCCGGCGGTCTCCTCGGCGTCGAGCCGAAGTCCGGCGAGGCGCCCGGCAACGTAGTCGAGCACGTGGGTGTCGGGCAGCACGCGGTGCCGGCCGCCGGCCTCCACCCGGGTCGTGCGCGTCGTCGTCCTGTAGCGCACCACCTCGCTCAGCGGCCCGCCCGGGAAGCAGACCAGGTAGGAGAAGCGTCCGGTGTCGTGACCGGCGCGGGCGCTGTCCAGCCACGCCGCCGCCGAGCCGACGTGCAGCCGCAGGAAGGCCAGCTCGGCGTCGATCGGTCCGCGCAGCGTGCGGCGGGCGACCCGTAACCGTTCCGCCCCGCCCGCCGTGGGCCGGGCGTCGGCGCGGACCCGGTCCGGCAGCGCCCAGGGCCGTCTCGTCCGGCGCCGCGCCCGGCGCTGTTCCCGTGCCCAGGACCGGGTCAGGTCGTGGAAGTTGCGGATGATCCGGTCGCCGTGCTCGGTCAGGATCGACTCCGGATGGAACTGCACGCCGTAGCGGGGACGGTCGGTCGCGGCGAGCCCCATCAGCGTTCCGTCGTCCGCCCAGGCGGTGGCGCGCAGCCCCGGTGGCAGTGGCTCCCCGATGGCCAGGGAGTGGTAGCGGACCACCGCGAAGTCCTGCGGTATGCCCGCGAAGAGCTCGCCCTCGTGGCGGACGGTGCTCAGCCGGCCGTGCATGACCTCGCCCGCCGGTGCGGTGCGAGCGCCGTAGCTGACGGCGATGCCCTGGTGCCCCAGGCAGATCCCGAGCAAGGGCACCGTCGCCTCGGCGATGGCCTCGTGACACACGCCGAAGTCGCCGGCGTTCTCCGGGCGGCCCGGACCGGGGGAGATCACGATGTTGTCCGGGTCGAGTGCGACCAGTTCCGCCCAGGTGTACTCGTCGTTGCGCACCACGATCGGGTCGCGGCCGTTCACCGAGGCGAGCTGGTGGAAGAGGTTGTACGTGTACGAGTCGTAGTTGTCGATCAGGAGGGTCCGGATCGGCTCGTCTGTCACGGTCATCCTCTAACCACCGCTCACCTTGAGCTCCGGGGCAGCCTCGGTCAGGAACTGATCGAGGCGCTCCAGCGCCTCCGGCATGTTGCTGCGGCCGTAACCGATCCGGACGTACCCGTCCGGTTCGTCGAACACGTCACCCGGCAGCAGCAGCACGCCGGCCCGGCGCCGCACGAGGTCCACGAACTCGCGACTCGACATGCCGATCCTGAAACGGGGGAATGCCACCGTGCCCGCGCCCGGTCGGTTCCAGCTCACCAGGTCCCGGTGGCGGGCGAAGAACTCGTCCAGCAGCGGCAGGTTCGCGCGGACGATGCCCCTCGGACGGGCCAGCACCTGTTCGGCGTTGCGCAACGCCATCAGGGCCAACAACTCGCTCGGCGCGGCGGCGCAGATCGTGGTGTAGTGCTTCATTCCCGCGGCCCGCCGCAGCAGGTCCGAGTTCTTGCTGGCCAGCCAGCCGATCCTGGCCCCGGGCAGCCCGTAGACCTTGGAGACCACACCGATCGAGACGCCGGTGTCGGACACCTCGACCGCGGCCGGGAGCCGGTCGGCCACGTCGTGTTCGAGCAGCCGGTAGATCTCGTCGCTCACGAGCGTCGCACCGATGTCGTCGGCGAGCTGCCTCAGCCTGGCGAACTCGGCCTGGGTGGGCAGCGCCCCGGTGGGGTTGTTCGGGGCGTTCACCACGATCATGCGGGTGTCCTCCCGCACGGCGTCGACGATCCGCGAGACGTCGAAGCCGAAGCCGAAGCCGTCGCCGACGTCCATCCGTACCCGGGTGACGTCGGCGCCGGCCGCCTCCGCCACCTCGTACAGGGGCTGCCAGCACGGCGTCGCCACCACCACGTGGTCCCCGGGGCTCAACTCGGCGTTCATCATGCAGAAGATCGCGTCCTGGGCACCGGAGAAGACCAGGACGTTCTCTGCCGCCACCCCGTCGTACTGGGCGGCGATGGCCTCGCGCAGCAGCGGGTGGCCCCACGTCTCGGTGTAGCCGAGGACGAGGTTGTCCCAGAGCTTCCGGCTCTCCGGGTCGGCCATCTCGACCAGGTCCCGCATCGGCAGTGCCTCGGCGTCGGAACCGCACATCACGTACCTGGTCACGAATTCGTACTCGGCGAAGAAGGTCTCGATTTTCAACTCGGCGATGCGCACGAGGGTCTCCTGTTGCGAGAGGTTTCACGGACGTGGCGGGGCGCGGGACGCGTCACTGGTGGGGTGCCCGACGGGCCACCTCGCAGCTCGCGTCCGCCGACGGGGGGTACGGAGGGATCAGCGCGGGTCGAGCCGGACGTGCAGGTCGCGTAGCCCGTTGATCGTGGTCGACGCCATCCGCCGTGGCGGAGTGAGGATCTCCGCGCTCGCGACGCGTGCGACAAGTTCCTCGAGGAAGACCGAGAGTTCCAGCCTGGCCAGGGCCGAGCCCAGGCAGAAGTGCGAGCCACTGCCGAGGGCGAGGTGTTCGTTGGGCGTGCGCCCGAGGTCGAGCCGGTCGGGGTCGGCGAACGCCCGCTCGTCGAAGTTCGCCGAGGCGTACCAGATCACCACGTCGTCGTTCGCGCGGATGGTGCGCCCCTGGAGTTCGAGGTCGTGGCGTGCCCGCCGGATGACGTGCTTGCTCGGCGTGGTCCACCGCAGGATCTCGTCGACCGCCGGCCGTACCAGCCGAGGGTCCTGGCGCAGCCGGTCCCACTGGTCCGGAAACTCGATTAGGGCCAGCAGGGCGCCGGCGGCGGCGTGCCGGGTGGTCTCGTTGCCGCCGAGCATCAGCAGATCGAAGAAGAGCAGCACCTCCTCCTCGGTGAGCTCGCCCTTCTCCTCCGCCTGGATGAGCTGGCTGATGACGTTGTCCCCGGGTTCCGCCGGAGCCTGCGTCATCAGCTCGCGGCAGTAGAGCAGCAGCGCGCTGTGCGCCTGGGTCACGGCGGCGCGTCCCACCTCGTCGGTGGCCTCCACCGTGGCGCAGGCGGCGCTGGTCATCTCCAGCATCCGGTTCCAGTCGTCGGGCGGCACGTCCAGCAGGGCGGAGATGGCCGCGACCGGCAGCACCGAGATGACCTTGACGAGGTCGCAGCTGGTCGTCTCCAACGCGGTCTCGATGGCGTCGGCGGCCACCGCCCGCAGGTACGGCTCCAGCTGGTTGATCCGACGCGGGGTGAAGCTACGGCTGACCAGGCGGCGCAACTGGGTGTGCCGGGGCGGGTCGCTGACGTTCATGACCTTCCCCGCGGCCGGGTCACCATGCACGCGCTGCGGTCCCAGGACGTTGGCCTGCACGGACGTGAAGGAGACGGTGTCCTTCTGCACCCGTACGCAGTCGTCGTACCTGGTCACGGACCAGAAACCGGGCTCCAGTTGCGGCGCAGTCCACATCACCGGCGCGTGGTCGCGCAGCTTGCGGAAGGCGGGCCGCAAATCGTCCACATGTACGCCGGCATCAGCGAGATTGATGGTGTTGTCGTCCATTCCCCGTTCCTCCCCGTGGGCAGACCGGTCACGTCGAACGGAATTACCGATTGTTCCCGGAAGGGTCAAGGCGTGACCGCCTGCCGCGAACGTTCGAATCGCCGCACCGTTCGATGGAATCAGCTGGGCGGACCGATGGTGGCACGAAATTGTCCCGGCAAGCGGTGGATGGGCTGACCAATCTGCCTGCCGAGGCGTGCTGACCGTATGTCGCCGCGCTACTCCTCGCGCCGCTGTCGAGATCCCATCATGTCCAAGCCGTGCAGTGCTGTCAATATGAAGAAACGGGCACAAGGGCGTTTCCGCGGGTGCGGTGCGCCACTTCGGCATCGGGAGGGATCGGCCCGATACGCGAGGATCGCGCTCGCGCGGCGTGGCGGTGCCGGCCGGGATCGGGCCCCTGCTCAAGCCCCGTACGCAGGGCCGATCCGGCGGCTGCCGGCCGGCGACCGAGCGGCTTGGGTGCCCTGCAACGGAGGCTTGCGGAGGCTATGGGGCGGCGGTATCGTCAGCGCCGCACAGAGGGCGTTGAAGGTTGACGATGCGCTGCTGCGCCGCCGGACGAACCATTTCATGGCAGTCCTGCGCTGCGGTGCCGGCGACTTCCTTCTCTCGTCCCGAGTGCTTCAACGGGGAGGAAGTGTTGTGGGTGTTTTTGTCTTGCGTCAGCCGGTGTCGGAATCCCGTGTCGGATGCCCGCCTGTTTCCCTGACGCGTCGTCGTCATGCGAATGGCCCTTCGCTCTGATCGGTCGGGCTTCGTCGAACCAGGGTCGTTCCCGGTTCAATTATCGTCGAGTGGTCTTTTTGAGCCGCTGCGGATGTCTGTGATCGTCGGTTCCTTCGGGGTGCCCGTTTTCGGGGCCCGCCGTCCGGCATCCGTCGGCTTTCGTATCTCCCGCTGAATCAGCGCCCCCGTCATCGGGCACCGTTTGCCCGTGGCGGACCGGACCGTGCGCGATCTCCGCCTGGAAACGATCTTCCAGTCGACGTCCGCCTGCCAGAAGGGACCCCCAGCACATGTCGCCACAGGAGAAACGACTTGCCGCGCCCGCGGCGGCCGACCGCCGTGCACTGGAGGCGGAACTCCTGTTCAGGGCAGCTCGCAGGCAGCGGGGGGATCAGCTCGTCGCCCGCGGGGCCGACGAGCCCGTGCCGCTGGCGCTGCCGCAACGTCGCCTGTGGTTCTTCCATGAACTGACCCGCGGCCAGTCCCTCTACCAGTCGTCGGTCTGCTTCCGTCTACGCGGCCGCCTGGACCTCGGCAGCCTCCGGGCGGCCATCGAGGCGGTGGTCCGCCGCCACGAGGCACTGCGCACCAGGATCGACACCGATCCGGCGGGCGAGCCGGTCCAGCAGTTCCCCACCGACCGACCGGTTCCCGTGATCGTCACCGACCTGCGTGACCGGCTGCCCGAGGACCGCCCGCAGGCCCTCCGGGAGGAGATGACCGCCACCGTCCAGGAACCGTTCGACCTGCACCGGGACCTTCCGGTACGGGCACGCGTCGTCCGGGTGGACGAGGACGAGCACCTGTTGGTGATCGCGCTGCACCACATGGTCTCCGACGGGCGTTCGCTGGAGGTCCTGTGCCGGGACCTCGCCGCCTACTACCGGGCCGGCGTCCTGGGCACCGACCCGGAACTGCCCGTGCTGCCCGTGCAGTACGGCGACTTCGCCCGGTGGCAGCAGCGCCAGCAGGATTCCCCGGCGTGGCGCAAGCAGGTGGAGTACTGGCGGACCCGACTGGCCGACGCCCCCCGTGTCCTGGCCCTGCCGCTGGACCGCCCCCGCGGCCAGCGCCAGAGCTACCGCGGCCGGGTGGTGCCGATGAGTATTCCGGCCGACCTGGTCGAGCGGGCGCGGCTGCTCAGCGGCCAGTCCGGTTGCACGCTCTACATGACCCTGCTCACCGCGTTCCACGTCCTGCTGCACCGCTACAGCGGGGACGACACCGTCGTGGTGGGCATGCCGGTCGCCGGCCGCAACCAGCGCAAGGTGGAGAACCTGGTCGGGTTCTTCGTCAACTCGCTCGCCATCCGGCTGGACTTCTCCGCCGACGACTCCTTCCTGGACTTGCTCGACCAGGCCCGCGACACGATCGTCGCCGCGATGGACCACCAGGACGTGCCCTTCGACATGGTCGTCGAGGCTCTCGGGGGCGAACGGGACCTCTCGCACAACCCGGTCTTCCAGACCATGTTCCAGGCCAACGTCGACCCGGTCGCGGGCGTGGAACTGGAAGGGCTGACCGCCGAGCGGGTGTGGCCCGGCGCGGCCATGAGCGACTTCGACGTGAGCGTCTACCTCGCCGGTGCCGGGGACGGCGGCCTCACCGGCTGGTTCGAGTACGGCACCGACCTGTTCGACCACTCCACGATCGAGCAGATGGTCGCCCACTACGTGGCCCTGGTGGGCGCGCTCCTCGCACGGCCCGACCGTCCGGTCACCCAGGTCGCCTTCCTCTCCGAGGAGGAACGACGCCGCATCGTGCGGGAGTGGGGGGAGACCGGCCGGGCCGAGACGCCCGACCGGTTCTGCCACGAATACCTGGCCCTGCACGCCCACAGGACACCGGAGGCGACCGCGCTGGAGTGCGGCGACCAACGCGTCACGTACGCCGAGTTGGCCGACCGCACCGACCGCTTGGCCGCGGCGCTGCGGGACCGCGGCGCGGTTCGTGACGGCGTGGTGGCGGTCATGTTGGCGCCCTCGATCGAGGCGATCACGACCATCATCGCGATCCTCAAGTCGGGGGCCGGCTACCTGGCGATCGATCCGAGGTACCCGGCGCCGTGGATCGAGTACGTGCTCAGCGACTCGGGCGCGGCGATGGTCGTCACCGACGACGCGCACGCCGAGGCGGTCCGGGGGCTGGCGCCCACGGTCCTGTTCCGCGCGCTCGACGCGCCGACCGGCGGCACCGGGAGCGCGCCGGCCGGCGGACGGGTCGCCGGCGGCGACCTCGCCTGCGTGCTCTACACCGGCGGCTCGACCGGCCGGCCGAAGGGCGTGCTCATCGAGCACCGGAACCTGGCGCACCACGCGGCCTTCGGCTTCACGCCCATGGGGATCAGCGCCGCGGACCGGTGCCTGCAGTTCGCGTCCCTCAGCTTCGACGCGTCGTTGGAGGAGATCCTCTTCGCGGTGACCACCGGAGCCACCCTCGTGCTCCGCGGCCCCGACTTCGACCTCAGCCCCTCGCGGTTCGCGCAGTGGTGCCTCGACCGGCGGATCAGCGTGCTGTCGCTGCCGACATCCTACTGGCACGAACTCGTCGATTCCGGCGCCACGGCGGCACTCGTCGCCTGCCCGGAGCTGCGGGTGATCACCATCGGCGGCGAGGCCGCCGCGGCGGACCGCATCCGCCGCTGGCACGACGAGGGAGGGGGCCGCGTCCGCCTGCTCAACGGCTACGCGCCCAGCGAGTGCACGATCTCCTCCTCGTGGTCCGAACTGACCCCGGACCGGATCGGCGGGCACGTCCCGATCGGGCGGCCGGTCACCAACTGCCAGATGTACGTCCTGGACGAGGCGGGCCAGCCGGTCGGCGCCGGGGTGGTCGGCGAGCTGTACGTGGGCGGCGGAGGAGTCAGCCGCGGATACGTTGGGCGGCCGGACCTGACCACCGCGGCCTTCCTGCCCCACCCGTTCAGCGACCAGCCCGACGCCCGGTTGTACCGGACCGGTGACCGCGCCCGCTACCTGCCCGACGGCAGCCTGACCGTGCTCGGCCGGCTCGACGACCAGATCAAGTTGCGCGGCTACCGGATCGAGCCCGGCGACATCGAGGCCACTCTGCGGCACCACCCGCTGGTGCGGGACGCCCTGGTACGCGTCCGCGAGGACAACCCCGGCGACCGCCGGCTGGTGGCCTACGTGGTACCGGACGCCGGCACGTCGGTGGCGGAGTTGGAGTCGATGTCGGCGGTCCTGCGCGACGGGCTGCTCGACCAGTTGCCCGGCTACCTCGTCCCGTCGGTGTTCGTCGTCCTGGACCGGCTGCCCCGTACCCCCTCCGGCAAGCTCGACCCGAGCCGGCTGCCCGCACCACGGCGCGCGGCCGGCGGGCGGCAACGGGCGGCCGTCCGGAGCACCACGGAACTTCGCCTGCTGGCGCTCTGGCGGCAACTGCTCAACAAGCCGGACGTGGGCGTACAGGACGACTTTTTCCAACACGGCGGGCATTCGTTGCTGGCGGTGCAACTGGTGGCCCGCATCGAGCGGGACTTCGGTCGCAGCATGCCGGTGAGCGCCCTCTTCCCCCAGGCGACGGTCGCCCGGGTGGCGCGGAAGCTGGAGGAGGAGGAGCCTGCGACGGCCAGCTCGGTGGTCGTACCCCTGCGGGTCGCCGCGGAGGCCGGCACCGTCGTGCTGGCACCCCCCGTGGGTGGCGACGTGGTGGCGTACACCGCGCTCGCCTCGGCCCTGCCGCCGCTCAACGTGCTGGCCCTGCGCTCGCCGGGCCTCGAGCCGGACGGCGTCCTGCACCGTGACCTGGATTCGCTGGCGGCCGACTTCGTGGCGGAGATGCGGGCGGCCGGCGTGTCGCAGCCGACGTTGCTGGGCGGCTGGTCCCTGGGGGGTGTGACGGGACTGGCGATGGCGCAGCAGCTCGCGGACGAGACGGGTTTCGCGCCGACCGTGCTGGTCATCGACGGGGTGTGGGGTCTCCGCGAGGGCGTGCTCTCCGACGGCGAGGTCGAGGCGTTCATCCTCTCCGCGTTCGTCCGGGACGTTCGGCGGACCCTCGGCGCGCTCCTGCCCGGCGCGCCGGCAGACACCGCTCAGCCCGACACGCTGGACGGCCTGGAGCGGGAGTTGGTCACCGCCGGCCTCGTCGACGCGGAGACCAGCACGGAGTGGATACGACGGCGGTTCGACGTCTTCGCGGCCAACGTCCGCGCCGTGGCCGAGCACCGGCCCCGACGCTATCCCGGGCACGTGCTGCTGCTGCTGGCCGAGGAGCGCACCGATCACGAGCAGGTCGTCGCCGACTGGAGCTCGGTGGCGGGCGGCGGATTGACCGTCCGCACCATCACCGGTGACCACTACTCGGTGGTGAGTCCTGACGGGATTGCGGAAATTCGCGGCGTCCTTGCCCAACTGTTGGGCCAAGATGGAGGGCTTGTGCCCGCCGCCGTGGCGCGGCACGGCGCAGTCCGTTCGGTCTGAGGAGGCCCCCTCTTGTTCAAACTTCCATCGATGCGCGTGTTGCGGGAGCGCGACTTCCGGCTGCTGCTCGGCGGGCGCATCACCTCGCAGCTCGGCAACCAGATCACCGTCGTGGCCCTGGCCTTCGGGGTGCTCGACCTGACCGGTTCCGCCTCCGACCTGGGACTCGTGCTCGCCGTGGAGGCGTTCTCCCTGGCGCTGTTCCTCGTGATCGGCGGCGCGGTCGCGGACCGGATGTCCCGGCGCCGGCTCATGATCACCGCCGACCTGGTGCGGTTCGCGTCGCAGGGCGTGATGGCGGCGCTGCTGATCTCCGGCCACGCCAGGATCTGGCACCTCCTGCTGTTGCAGGTGGTGTCCGGAATCGCCTCGGCGTTCTTCATCCCGGCCGTCAGCGCGCTGCAACCGGAGACGGTGCCGGCGGAGCACCACCGCGAGGCCAACGCGCTGCGGGGGCTGATGATCGCGGCTGCGGGGGTGGTGGGGCCGGCTCTGGGCGGGCTGCTGGTGGTGGCGGTCGGCGCCGGTTACGCGCTGGCGCTGGACTCGCTTTCCTTCCTGCTCAGCGCCGTGCTCATCAGCGCGATCCGGGGCGGCTCCGCGCCCGTCGCCAACTCGGGCAAGAGCGTGCTGCGTGACGTTCGGGACGGCTGGCAGGACTTCCGGTCGCGCAGGTGGCTCTGGCCGGTGACCCTCCAGAGCGCGCTCGTGCGGATGCTCGGCCTGGCGCCGTTCATGGTGCTCGGCCCGCTGATCGCAAAGGACGAGCTCGGTGGGCCGGCCAGCTGGGGCCTCATCCTGGGCGCGATCAGCCTCGGGGCGTTCGTCGGTGGATTCGTCGCCATGTCGGCCCACCCCCGGCGGCCGTTGATCCCGGCGGTGGCCGGCGCGTTCCTCTTCGTACCCATGCTCCTGCTGCTCTCCGTCGCGGCTTCCCCGGTCGCCATCGCCGCGGTCGCGTTCCTCGGCGGGATCGCCCAGTCCGTCTTCTGGACGTACTGGCAGACGGCCATGCACGAGAACGTCCCGCCGGAGACCCTGTCGCGGATCAGCTCGTACGACTGGCTGGGCGCCTACACCTTCGAACCCATCGGTTACGCCCTGGCCGGCCCGGCGAGCGCCCTGATCGGAGCCAGCGCGACGCTGGTCGCCGGGGCCGGCGCCGTCGCGGTCGGCACGGCGGCGACGCTCGCGGTGCCGGAGGTACGCCGGCTGCGGGCGCGGTCGGCCAACACAGAGGAGCAGCCGAGCAGCGCGACGGGCGGATCCGGGGCATCGGGTCCCGACGGCGAGAAGCAGGTCTCCGCCTAGCCGCCCGCGGCTGCCAGCCCGATGCCGCGCCGGGTGTGTCCCGAGAAATCCCAGGCCACCATGACCGACAGGGAGCTCGTCACATGGAACTGTCCGACCGTCTCTCGCGACTCTCCCTGGGGGAACGGGACCGTCTGGAGCGCCTCCTGCTCGGCTCGTCGACCCGCCCAGCGACATCCGCCATCACGCGTGGCGACGCGGACACGGGGCCACTGTCCTGGGCGCAGCAGGGCGTCTGGCTGACCCAGCAGCTCGAGCCGGGCAGCCCGGCCTACCACCTCGCGCTGCACACCAGGTGGACGGGGGACGTCGACGGCCCGGCGTTGCGCGAGGCGCTGGGCGTCGTCGTCGAACGGCACGAGACGCTGCGGACCCGGATCCTCAGCGACGCCGGGCTGCCGGTGCAGGAGATCGTGCCCCGGGTCGAGGTCCCGCTGCCGGTGACCGATCTGAGCGGCGTCCCGCACGGCGAGCGGGACGCCCTCGTGCACCAGTTGGTGTGCGGGGTGACCGACGAGCCGCTGGAACTGACGCGCGCGCCGCTGCTCCGCGCCCATCTCGTGCGCCTGGCCGACCGGGAGGCACTGCTCCTGCTCACCGTGCACCACCTGCTGGCCGACGGGGCCTCCGCGTGGATCGTCCTCGACGACCTCCTCACGGCGTACCAGGCGGTACGACGGCAACAGCCGCTCGCCGGCCAGCGGGCGGGCGTGCGCTACCTGGACTACGCGGCCTGGCAACGCGACCGGCCCGAGTCGACCTTCACCGGCGCCGTGGAACACTGGCGCCGGCACCTGGCCGGGCACCGCGGCCAGCTCGCACTCCCCACCGACTGGCCGGTTCCCGAGCAGCGGTCGTTCGAGGGCGCCCGCCTCCCGTTGCGGGTGGGGGCCGGCCGGCTGGTGGAGTTGCGGGAGCTGGTCGCCCGGCGCGAGGCCACCGTGTTCATGGCCGCCCTCGCGACCGTGTACGTCGTGCTGCACCAGCTCAGCGGGGAACCGGACCTGGTGGTCGGCGTGGCGGCCGACCACCGGGACCGGCCGGAGACCCGGGACCTGGTGGGTCTGCTGGTCGACATGCTGCCGCTGCGGGTACGGCTCGCCGGGACGTGGACCTTCACGGAACTGCTCGCCGAGGTCCGCGAGGTGGTGCTCGCCGGCCTCGCGCACCGCGACGCGCCCTTCGAGAAGGTGGTCGACGCCGTGCTCGACGGGCGTAGCGCCAGCAGGTCGTCGCTGTTCCAGGTCGCCTTCACCTACCAGGAGACCGCGGCCCTGAGCCGGAGCGCGGAGACCGTCCAGGTGCGCCTGGTCGACCTCGGGGTGCGGGCCACCCAGTTCGACATGACGTTCTGCCTGGTCGGTGAGGGCGACGAACTCTCCGGCTACCTGGAGTACCGCAGTGACCTGTTCCGTGCCGACACGATGGCGGCGCTCGGCCGGCACTGGGACGCCGTCCTCGCCGCCGTCGTCGCCGCGCCGGACGCGCCGATCCGCGACCTGCCACCGCTGCCGCCCGGCGCGGCGGGCAGCGTCGTACCGGGCCAGCCGCCCGCGACCGCGGGGGGACGCGTCGGCACGGCGGGCGACCAGCCGAAAGCCGGCGACGGTACGGACGGGCCGGTCGACGACGACCGCGTCGCCCAGCTCCGCGCGATCTGGGCGGAGGTCCTCGGCGCGGAGGACGTCGACGACGACTGCGACTTCTTCGTCGCGGGCGGGAACTCGCTGGCCGCGACCCAACTGATGCTGCGCCTGCGGGCCCGCTTCGACGCGTCGCTGCCCCTGCGCTCGGTCTTCAGCCACCCCACCCCGGCCGCCTTCGCCCGTTACCTGCACCGCAACGTCCGCCAGGACGCGGCGGTCACACCGGCCCTCGTCGAGGAGGCGGACCACCGGGCCGACCAGCCGCTCTCCCTCGCCCAACGGCGGATGTGGTTCGTCAGCCGACTGGAACCGGACTCCGCCCGTTACAGCGTTCCCATCACGCTGCGGCTCACCGGCGTCCTCGACGTGGCTGCCCTCGAATCGTCCTTCACCCGGGTCGTCGCCCGCCACAGCGTGCTGCGCAGCGTCTATCCGCAGGTCAAGGGAGAGCCCGTACAGCGGATCCGGCCACCCGGCCCGGTCCGGATCGACGTGCTCGACCTCACGTCCCGGCCGGATCCCGAGCAGTCGGGTCGACAGTGGCTGGACGCCGAACTGGCCAGCCCCTTCGACCTCGCCGAAGGCCCGCTGCTGCGGGTACGACAGGCCCTGATCTCGCCGACCGAGAGCCTGCTGTTGATCAACTTGCATCACATCGTCTTCGACCGGTGGTCGGGGGAGAACCTCTTCACCGAGCTCGCCGAGCTGTACCGGGCGCACACCACCGGCACCGAGGCCCGGCTGCCGGAGCTGTCGGCCCAGTTCGCCGACGTGGCGCTGTGGCAGCAGACGTGGCTGCGGGGCCCCGAGACGGCCCGACAGCTCCAATACTGGAGGCAGGAGCTGCGGGAACCACCCGCGCCGCTGACCCTGCGGATGCAGCAGCCGCGCCCGGCCCGCCGTACGCGCCCCGGTGGCTTCGTCACCTTCGACCTGCCGGGCTCGGTCCGGGCCGGGGTGACGGCGCTGGCCGGCTCGGACGGCACCACCCCGTTCATGGTGCTGGCGGCGGCGTTCCAGGCACTGGTGGCGTCCGCCAGCGGCCAGGACGAGTTCCTGATGGGTGTGCCGATCGCCAACCGCACCCGGGTCGAGTTCGAGCCGTTGATCGGATTCTTCGTCAACACCCTGGTGCTGCGGGCCGACGTGTCGGGGGATCCCACCTTCACGGAGCTGCTGGCCCGGGTCCGGCGCACCGCGCTCGGGGCCTACGCCAACCAGGACGTGCCCCTGGACCGGATCGTGGAGGAGCTACGTCCCGCCAGGGAGGGCAACCGCGATCCGTACGTGGACATCATGCTCACCTATCAGAACGTGCCGCGGGGAGGCGGGCTGCGGCTGCCCGGCCTGGACGTCGAACTGCTTCCGATCAGCGAGTGGGCGGCCAAGCGGGACTTCACCATCCGCATCGAGGACAGCGACGACGCGTACCGGGCGGTGCTGGAGTTCGATCGGGAACTCTTCCGCCCCGAGGACATGCGCGGATTCGCGGAGACCTTCGTGTCCCTTCTCACCCGGCTGGTCGCCGACCCCTCGGCACCGCTGAGTCGGGCACTCGCCACCAGTGGACGCAGGAAGCGAGAGGCAATGACTGACGGAAAACGACGTGCGGCGCCCGGCCGGCGCGCATTCGAGCAGGTGATCTCCCGCGCGCCGGCGACCGTCGCGGCCACGGAACAGGAGCAGGTGCGGGTCGGCGCGCTGACCGACCACCCGGACGCACTGCCGCTGGTGATGCAGGCGAGCGGCGCGAGCCTCGACCTGACCTCCTGGGCGGCGGCCCACCCGGACCTGATCGGCCGCGGCCTCGTGGCGCAGGGCGGGGTGCTGTTTAGGGACTTCGAGGTCGCCTCCGCGATCGACTTCCGCCAGTTCGCCGCGACGCAGATCGCGCAGCTGCTCGACTACCAGGAGCGGTCGACGCCACGGCGGGAGGCCGGCCAGAAGAACGTCTACACCTCGACCGAGTACCCCGCGGACCAGTACATCGAGCTGCACAACGAGATGTCGTACTCGCACGAGTGGCCGATGAAGATCGCCTTCTACTGCGAGCACCCGGCGGCGACCGGCGGGGCGACTCCGGTGGCGGACTCCCGCCGGGTCTACCGGATGCTCGACCCCGATTTGCGGAAGCCGTTCGAGGAACTCGGCGTGACGTACGTGCGCAACTACGGCGCCGGCGTCGACCTGCCCTGGCAGGAGGCCTTCCAGACGGACGACCGGGAGCAGGTCGAGCGGTACTGCGCCGAGTCGGGGATAGACCTGCGCTGGCGGGGCGCCGACGGCTTGCAGACCCGACAGGTCCGTCCGGCCGTCCACCGGCACCCGGTCTCCGGGGAGACGACCTGGTTCAACTCCGCCCACATGTTCCACGTCGCCGGTCTCGACCCGCAGGTGCGCCGGTCCCTGACCGGGCTGCTGGACGAGGAGCAGTGGCCGCGGCACGCCTACTACGGCGACGGTTCCCCGATCGCCGACGACACCATCGAGGCGATCAGGGCCACCTACCGCGCCGCGACGGTCCGGTTCCAGTGGCGCCGGGGCGACGTCATGCTCCTGGACAACATGCTGAGCTGCCACGGCCGGGAGCCGTACACCGGCCGCCGCAAGGTCCTGGTCGCCTTCGGCGACGCGGCGGGCCTCTCCGGCAGCTCGCCCGGTTGAACCGTCCGCCCCTGCCGCCAGCGCGTCGCGCCCCCGCCGGTCCGCCAGTCCGTCCCGCGTCGATCGCGGTCCGATCCGTAGAAGGAGTGCCAGTCAATGGAAACGGACGCCATCAGAGGATATCCGCTGTCGGCGCAGCAACGGCAGAACTGGCGAGCTGACGGCACCCCGCACGGACGACCGGCCCGGCTCGTGCTCCGCGTCGACGGGGCGCTCGCCCCGGACCGGTTGTGGCTGGCGTTGCAGGCGGTCGTCGCCCGCCACGACGCGCTGCGGACCCGGTTCGTCAGCTCGGCGCACCAGCGGTTCCCGGTGCAGGTCGTGCAGGAACAGGCCGCGATGGCAGTCGAGCAGTGGCCCGGACGGTCGGCGGACGCGGTCGGGTCGGGAGACGACCGGATGGTGGTCGGCCTGGTCGACACCCGGCCCGGGACGTGGCTGCTCACGGTGCGGCTGCCCGCCGGCCTCGCCGACCGGCTCAGCCTCGAGGTGATCTCCAGTGACCTGGCCGCGGCCTACCGGGGCGACCCCCTGACGCCGCCCGTGCAGTACGTCCAGTTCGACTCGTGGCAGCAGGTCGCGACGGGCGACGCCGACGAGGAGGAACTCGACCGCCTGCTGGACCGCCTCGCGGCCGGCGGGCCGACGCTCCCGGAGGTGGCGGCGGACGCCGCCCGGCAGGCGGCCGACCAGCCGGCGACCGGTGCGGTGGTGCGGGTGCCGCTGGCGGACCCGGACAGGCTGCGGACGCTGGCGGCGGCGGTCGGGCTGCCCGTGGAACATCTGGTGGAGGCCACCTGGTCGGTGCTGCTGGCGCGCCGGAGCGGGCAACCGGCCCCGCTCGTCGGCCGGATCGTCGACGGGCGGTGCTTCGACGAGCTGCGCGAGACGGTCGGTCCCGTCGCGGTGACCGTGCCGATCCGGATACCGCTGCGCCCGGAGGACCCGATCAGGCGGGTCGCCACGGAACTCGCGGCCCGGGTGGATCGCGCGCGGGCCTGGCAACAGGACTGGGCATGGCCGGACGGCGCCTGGTCCGACGGCAGGGCCGGTGCGTACCGACTGCCGTACCAGTTCGAGTGGCTCACCGTCCAGCCGTCGTTCCCCGGCGGCGAGGTCGAGTTCACCGTCGTCGAGCGGAACGTGCCCGACCGGCGGGTCGCGGCCCGGCTGGTCGGCGTCAACGACGGCGCCCGCCTCAGCCTGCACGTCGAGACGGCCTCGCCGACCGGGGCGGCCGCCGACCTGGCCGCCGGGCTGGGCGTGCTCCTGGCCGGGCTGGTGGACCTCGAACAGCGGGTGGACGACGTCGAGACGATCGGCCCGCCCGAGCGGGACCGGCTGCTGCACCAGTGGGGCGCCGGTGGCGCCGCGACCGGTGGCGGCACCGTGCACGAGGCGTTCGGGAAGCAGGCCCGCGAGACACCGCAGGCCGTCGCGCTGCGGTGCGGATCGCGCCGGCTGACCTTCGCCGAACTCGACGGGGCCACCGACCGGCTCGCCGGTGCGCTCCGCGTGGGCGGGGTGGGAGCGCGTGACCGCATCGGGGTGTGGGGCGAGCGCTCCACCGACACGGTCGTGGCGATGCTGGCCATCCTCAAGGCCGGTGGCGCCTTCGTACCACTGGACCCGGACTACCCGGACGAGCTGCTGGCCCACATGGTCGCGGAGGCCGGCGTCCGGCTGGTGGTGGCGCCGCGCACGGCGCATGCCCGCCTGGAACGGCTGGGCGTGCGGCGCTGCGGTCCCGAGCCGGCCGGGTCGGCAGGTGCCGGCCCGACGGTGCCCGGCCCGAGCGGCCCCACAGACCTTGCCTACGTGGTCTTCACCTCGGGTTCGACCGGATGGCCGAAGGGCGTGGCGGTCGGCCACGGCGCCCTGACCCACTACGTCGCCGCGGTGGCCGAGCGGCTCGGCCTGGAAGCCGGCTGGAGTCACGCCACGGTCGCCAGCCCAGCCGTCGACCTCGGCTACACCGCCCTCTTCGGTGCCCTGTTGACCGGGGGCGCCTTCCACGTCATTCCCCGCGACACGCTGCTGGACCCGAGCGAGTTCGGGACCTACCAGCGCAGCCACCCGATCGACTGCCTCAAGACCACGCCGTCGCACTTCCGGGCGCTGCTGCGAGGGGGTGCGACGGACGTCTACCCCCGCCGGCGGCTGGTCCTCGGCGGCGAGTCCCTGGAACGCGGCTGGCTGACCGGCCCGCACGTCCCGCCCGCCGGTTGCGAGGTCGTCAACCACTACGGCCCCACCGAGACGTGCGTCGGGGTGCTGGTCCAGCGCGACGCGCTGCGCCGGCCCGCCGACTCCGACGACGAGCGGGTGCCGCTGGGCAGGCCGTTGGCCGGCGCGACGGTGCGCGTGCTGGACGACCGCTCGCGCCCGGTGCCCGTCGGCCTGCCGGGCGAACTCCACATCGGCGGCGCCGGCCTGGCCAAGGGCTACCTCGCCCGGCCGGACCTGACGGCGGAGCGCTTCGTCCCGGACCCGTTCGGCACCGACCCGGACGCCCGGCTCTACCGGACCGGTGACCTCGTCTCCTGGTTGCCCGACGGCAGCCTGCGGTTCGAGGGCCGGACGGACGAGCAGGTCAAGGTCCGCGGCCACCGGGTGGAGCCGGGCACGGTCCAGCGGCAGCTCGAGGAGCATCCGGCCGTGGGGCACGCGGTCGTCCGGACCGTCCCGGACGCCGGCGGCGACACCCAGATCGTGGCGTACGTCGTGCCCGGCGAGGCGTACCTGCGGCGGCGGGCGGAGGAACTCAGCCAGGCGCAGGTCGACGGCTGGGAGAACGTCTTCGAGGAGGTGTACGACGTCGACGCCGCCACGGTGGACGCGGCGTTCGACCTGACCGGTTGGCAGAGCAGCTACACCGGGGAGACGTTGACCGCCGAGGAGATGCGGGAGGCCGTCGACGGGATCGTCGACCAGGCCCTGGACCTGCCGCACGAGGCGGTGCTGGAGGTGGGCTGCGGCACGGGTCTGCTCCTGTCCCGGATCGCGCCCCGGGCACGCCGATACGTCGCCACCGACATCTCGGCGGCGGTGCTCCGCACCGTGGGCGCGTGGGTGGCGCGGGAGCCGCTGCGGTACCCGTCGGTGGAACTGATGCGGCGCTCCGCCGACGACTTCTCCGGCCTGGCGGACGACAGCTTCGATCTGGTGCTGCTCAACTCGGTGGTGCAGTACTTTCCCTCCGCGGCCTATCTGCGTCGGGTGCTGGCCGAGGCGGTACGGGTCACCCGGCCGGGCGGCCACGTGCTGGTCGGGGACGTCCGTGACCTGCGGCTCGTCGAGGCGTTCCACGCCTCGGTGCGGCTGCACCGGGCCGACCCGCAGGCCGGGATCGCGGAGCTGCGCCGGGAGGTGCGCTTCGCCGTCGAGGACGAGGGCGAACTCCTCGTCGCGCCCCACTTCTTCGCCTCGTCCGTCGCGGCGACGCCGGGGGTGGCGGCACTCGACGTCAACCTCAAGCGCGGCCGCATCCACAACGAGCTGACCGGCTTCCGCTACGACGTCCTGCTGCGGGTCGGTGCGCCGCGCGCGGAACAGGGCCGGCCGGCGGAGATCGTGTGGTCCGACACCGCAGGCGAGCCGGCAGACCTGCTCGCGCTGAGGGCCGGGACCGACGCCGGACTGCTGCTGCGGGACGTCCCGGACGCGCGGACCTGCG
The DNA here is from genome assembly GCF_057197825.1 of Micromonospora sp. USAFONa4. Lineage (NCBI taxonomy): Bacteria > Bacillati > Actinomycetota > Actinomycetes > Micromonosporales > Micromonosporaceae > Micromonospora > Micromonospora sp. USAFONa4. The sequence goes on from NZ_CM170072.1 coordinate 5,401,903, forward strand.
AAGCTCTCGCCCGCTGGGCGGCGATGTGTCGGGTGCCGGAGGACAGCACCGTCGGCGAGGTGACGGCCGCGCCGGTGGAGCGGACCGCCGTCGACCCGCAGCGGTGGTACGACCTCGGGCGGGAGAAGGGCCTGGCCGTCTCCGTGCAGCCGGCCCGGTCCGGCCGGGTGGGCTGCTACGACGTCCGGGTGCGGCGACCCGGCTGCCCGGCGTCCTGGACGCCGCCTGAGGCGACCGGGCCGGGCCCCGACCACAACCTGCCCTTCCTGCCCGGGCTGGGCCGCGAGCTGGCCGGCCAGCTGCGTGCCTTCCTCGAACAGCGGCTGCCCCAGCACATGGTCCCGGCGCACCTGCTCGTGGTGCCCGAGCTGCCCATCGGTCCGAGCGGGAAGCTGGACGTCGGCCGGCTTCCGGATCCCAGACCGGCGCGCGACGACGCCGACCGGGTGTTGCCGAGGTCCCCGGTGGAGGAGGCCGTCGCGGGCATCTGGCGCGACGTGCTGGGACTGCCCGAGGTGGGGGTGTTCGAGAGCTTCTTCCAGCTCGGCGGCCACTCGCTGCTCGCGGTGCAGGTGGCCTATCGGATCCGGGAGGAGCTCGGGGTCGAGCTGTCGCTGCGGGACTTCTTCGCGGATCCGACCGTGGCGGGGCTGGCGCAGTGCCTCTTCCAGTTGCTGCTCGACCAGGACGCCGCCGCGTAGCCGTCGGCCAGCCCAACCAGAAAGTAGCCCTGTGGCGCCGGGTACGGCGCGGAAGGACGGGATCAGATGGGGTCAGCGGTTCGGGAGTATCCCGCGTCGTACGCGCAGCGCGGCATGTGGCACGCCTTCGAGCTCGCGCCGGAGAGCTCGGTGTACCACGTGACCGTACGGGCCGACGTCTCCGGCCACCTCGACATGGCGGCCCTCCGGGCCGCGGCCGGGCGGCTGGCGCAACGGCACGACGTCCTCCGGACCACCTTCTGGTCGACGGGCGACGAGTTGTTCGCCCGGGTCCACGACGACCTGCCGGTGCCGGTCGCCGAGGTGCACGTCGCGGATCGCGACCCGGACGGCTTCGAGGACCGGGTCCGGCACGAGGCCCGGATCCCGTTCCGGCTGACCGAGGAGGGACCGCTGCGGATCGTGCTGCTCGACGGGGCGCCCGGCCGGCAGGTCCTGCTCTTCGTCTTCCACCACATGTCCTGGGACTTCGAGTCGATCGTGCTGGCGTTGCGCGAACTCGGGGAGCTGTACCAGGACGGGCTCACCCGGGCCGGCCGGGATCCGGGCGAGGCTCACCGGGAGGAGGCGACGGGCTACGCCGCCTTCGCCGAGTGGGAACGCACCTGGGTCGCCGGGCCGGAAGGCGAGGAGTCGCAGGCGTACTGGGCGCAGCAGTGGGCGGGTTTGCCCGAGGCACTGGACCTGCCGTCGCGGCGCCCCCGCCAGGCGGCGCGCAGCTACACGGGCGCCATGCACTGGACCGAGCTGGAACCGACCCACGTCACCTCGCTCAGCCAGCTCGCCCGGGACGCCGGGGTCACCCGCTACGCGGTGCTGCTGACCGCCTTCACCGTGCTGCTCGGTCGCTTCGCCGACCAGCACGAGGTCACCGTCGGGCTGGCCGGCAGCCAACGGACCCTGCCGGAGCACCGGTGGACGCTCGGCAACTTCGTCAACCCGATGGTGCTGCGCAGCGACGTACGGCCGGAGCGGACCTTCCGCGAGCTGGTCACCGCGGGCAGCCGGACGGTCTTCGCGGCCCTGCGCCACCGGATCGTGCCCTTTCCGCTGCTCGTGCAGCGGCAACGGCCCGACTACGACACCAGCAGGGCGCCGGTGTTCGACGTCCTGTTCGCCTACGACAAGCCGCACAACCGCGACCAGGACCTCCTGGCCCGGTTCGTGGCGGGCCGGGGCGAGACGCGCTGGGGCGACCTGCTGCTGCGCAGCCGGCCACTGGACTGCGCCGAGACGTTCTACGACCTGACCACCTACGTCTTCGACAGCAGCAGCGCGGTCGCCGTGCGGTGGGAGTACAACACCGACGTCCTCACCGACGAGGCCGTCGCGGGACTGGGGCGGTACTTCGACGCGCTGCTCGGCGCACTCCTGGCCGCGCCCGACACACCGGTGGGGGAACTGGTCGTCGACGAGCCGGCCGAATCCGTGGCCGCGCCGGGGCCCGGGCTCAGCACGGCCGGCCTCGTGGCGGCCCACGCCGCCGCGGCACCCGACCGGCCGGCGCTGCACTGTGCCGGCCGGGTGCTCAGCTACGGCGAGCTGCACAGCTCGGTGGAGCGGCTGGCCGACCAGCTCCGTGCCGCCGGCGCCGGCCCGGGGAGCGAGGTCGCGATCCGGTTGCCCCGGTCGGTCGGACTCGTGGTCGCGCTGCTCGCCGTCGACCGGGTGGGCGGCAGCTGCCGGCTCGTGGACCCGCACCTCGACCCGCCGCCGGGCTCGGCGCACCTGGTGGTGACGGAGGCCGGGATCACCCGGCACGCTGGCGCCGCCGACGCGAGCCCGACGACGCGGGCGGACGGCGACGGCGGCCACCTGGAACTCCTGCTGGCGCGGTATCCGCTCGACGGGAGCGACCGGGTGCTCCAGCATGGACCGGTCACGTCGCAAACCGCCCTGGCGGAGTTCCGCTGGCCGCTGGCGGCCGGCGCCCAACTGGTCCTGGCCCCGCCGGACGCGGACGGGAAACCGGCGGGCCTGGCGGACCTGCTGGCCCGGGAACGGCCGACCGTGATCCAGTTGCGCACCGAGACGTTGCCGGCGGCGGTGGTCAAGCCGCTGCCGCCGCTGCCCGGCCTACGGCGGGCGTTGTGCCGGGGAGACGTGCCGAGCCTGGCCCAGGTGCGGCAACTGCGCCGTTGGACGGGTGTCGAACCCGACCACCTCTATCTCGTCGACGGGACACCGGTCGGCGCACTGTCGGAGGTCGACACCGCCGACGGCTTCCCGCTCCTGGACCGCCTTCCGCCCGGCGTACGGCCGCGGCTGCTGGACGCCGACGGACATCCGGTGCCGCCGCACGCCGTCGGAGTGCTGACGCTGTCCGCCCCGGCGCCCGCTGCCTGCCCGGCGCAGGCGTGCGGGCCGAGCATCCTGACCTGCACCGGTCGTCTCGCGCGGCGGGAGGCCGACGGGCGGATCCGCCTGCACGGCAGGGCCTCGCGCCGGGTGCGGGTCGGCGGCTACCGGGTTGACCTCGACGAGGTGGAGCGGCAGCTCGAGGCGCAGCCGGCGGTGCGGGAGGCGGTCGTGGCGACCAGCGAGGACCAGGGGCGGGCCCGGATGGCCGCCTTCCTGGTGCCCCACCGCGCCGACGGGGCCGGGCTGCGGGAACTGCGCGAGACGCTGTCCCGGCAGCGGGCGCGCTACCTCGTGCCGGCGGAGTTCCACCGGATCGCCCAGGTGCCCCGGGACCGGCACGGCCGGGTCGATCCGGCGGCGCTGACCGCCCCGACCGCGGACCCGGACCCCGAGTACACGCCGCCGGCCACCCCGCTGGAACGAGAGCTGGCGCTGATGTGGGGCGACCTGCTCGGCGTCGAGAAGGTCGGCCGGCACGACGACTTCTTCCACAGCGGCGGGCACTCGCTGCTCGCCACCCGGGTCTCCGCCGAGGTCAAGGACAGGTTCGGCGTCGTCTTGCCGGTGCGGACCATCTTCGTCTCCTCCACGCTCGAGCGTTACGCGATCGCCGTCCTACAGGCACTGGTCGAGGGCGCCGGGGCGGAGCTGGTCCACCACGACAAGGCGGACGCCGGCACGGCGACCGGGCGACACATCGAGAGCGGAGGACGGGATGACCCGAACGCGTGACTGGTGGGGTTCCGCCCTGCTCCAGCGCGGCGGCGACGACGAGGTGTGGGCGTGGGGCAGCCGCGCGGTGACGTACGCCGGACTCCGCGAGGCCGTGGCGCGCCTGGTTGCCCGGTTCGAGGCGGCGGGCGTCGTGCCGGGAGCCAGCGTCGTGCTGCGGCTGCCGCCGTCCCTGACCCTGATCCAGTCGATGCTCGCCCTCTGGTCGCTCGGAAGCCAGGTCATCCTGGTGGACGTCCGGCTGAAGCCCCCGGAGGTGGCCCGCACCCTGGATCTGCTCCGCCCGACCCACCAGGTCCACTCCACCGACGCCCACCAGCCGTTCACCCCGTTCCGCGACCGGTGCGAGGTCCTCGTCGAGCGGCGGCCGGAGGGTTCCGCGGCCGTCGCGGACGTGGTGCTGGTGCAGCTCAGCTCGGGGTCGACCGGGCTGCCGAAGGTGATCGGCCGCAGCGCCGGATCGCTCCTGGCGGAGCTGCGCCGGCACGCCGACATCGCGGGCATGCCCGGACCGGGGGAGCGGGTACTGGTGCTCAGCTCGATCATCCACGCGTTCGGACTGATGGCCGGTGTGCTCCACGCGCTGCGCGTCGGCGCCCAGGTCGTGTTCGCCGACCGTCTCCAGCCGGACGACCTGCTGCACCGCGCCCGTACCGCCGGGGTGGCGGTGATCCTCGGGGTGCCGGCCCACTTCGACCTCCTCGCCCGCGCCTCCGGCGAGGAACGGATGCCGCGGCTGCGGGTGGCCGCGTCGGCCGGGGAGGCCCTCACCGCCGCGGTCCGGCAGCGCTTCCTTGACCGGTACGGGGTCCGGCTCGGCCAGGAGTACGGCATGACCGAGGTCGGCGTCATCGCCGCCGACCTTCGCGGGGAGCATCCCGTGCCCTCGGTCGGCACGTTGGCGCCCGGGATCGAGGCCCACAGCGTCGGCGGTGAACTGCGGGTCCGGCTGAAGCGCTCGCCCTACCTGTACGCCGAGGGCAGCGACCGCCACGCGGACGGCTGGTTGCGTACCTGCGACCGGGGTGAACTGGACCCGGTCACCGGAGCCCTGCGGCTCGCCGGCCGGACGGACAGCCTCGTCGCGGTCGGCGGTCTCAAGGTCGACCTCGGCGAGGTGGAGGCGGCGCTGCGGGAGCACGCCGGCGTCCGCGACCTGGTGGTGGTCTTCGGCGACGGCATCGAGGCCCACGTCGAGGCGGAGCCCGGCGTGGACGCGACGGCACTGATGGCGTGGTGCCGGGAGCGGCTCAGCGACTACAAGCTTCCCCGCCGGATCTACCTCGTGCCGGCCATCCCGCGTAACGCGACCGGCAAGTTGCTCCGCAACCGGGACCTGCTGCACGCCGCGTACGACGGGTCGGGGCCGGCGTGACGGAGCCCGTTCTCACCAGCCAACGTCCCCGGTGGCGGGACGCCACCGTCCGAACTGGAGTAATGATGCAAGCAGCGGTCCGGTCGTACGTCAGGGAGTCGATCGAGAAGATGACGGGGAACCGGGTTCCGGAGGAGTGCGACGACGACACGCCGCTCGGCTACGGCGGCCTGGAACTCGAATCGCTGTACCTGATGGAACTCACGGTCCAGGTGGAACGGGAGTACGGCGTGAACCTCGGCCTGGACCCCGCCGAGCTGCCCGGTTACACGATCGGCGACCTCGTCCGCCGGGTGTCCGGCGTGGCCGAGGGGCGGCCCGGATCGGAGAGCCGGCCGTGACGGACCTCGACGAACTCCGTACGCTGCTCGCCGAACAGCCGACGATCTTCGGCGGCGCTGACCTGGACGTCGACACGGAACTGGCGCTGGACTCGCTGGCGACGGTCTGGCTGGTGCACCTCCTCAGCCGGCGCTACGGCATCGACGAGCGGGCGCTGGAGCCGCTGACGACGGAGTTCACCTCGATCCGGCGCATCCACGCCCACGTCAGCAGGCTGGCCGGGCCGGCCCCGGACCCTCTGCCCGGCAGCCGGTCATGACCAGGAACGTGGTGATCACCGGGTTCGGGATCCTCACCGCCTTCGGATTCGGCGCCGAGCCGCTGCGTACGGGGGTCTTCGGCGGCAACCCGGCCTTCGCGCCCGTCACCCGGTTCGACACCGCGTGCTTCCGGGCGCGGCACGCCGCCACCCACCGGTGGACGTCGGGCGATCCGGACGCGACCCCGAGGCAGATCTCGGTCTTCCTGGAGTGCGCGCGGGCGGCACTGGCGATGGCCGGTCCGCCCGACCCGGCCGCGATCCCGGTCCTGATCGGCACTCAGGGCGACTACACCGCGGTCACCGACTTCTGGTCGACGCCGGAGGCCGCACGGGGGACCGACCCGGATGCCGGGGCCGCCGGACTGGCCGCCTGGCTGCCACAGCGCGTGGGCACGGAACTCGGGCTGGGGGAGCCGCGCACGGCCTTCGTCAACGCCTGCGTCGCGTCCACCAACGCGATCATCCACGGCGCCCGGCTCGTCGCCGCGGGACGGGCCGACGCCGTGCTCTGCGGCGGCGCCTACCTGGTGGAGCGGGAACTGTTCGCCAAGTTCGACTCCGGGGCGGCGTTCGCGGCGGACGGACGGATCCGCCCGTTCAGCCGGGACCGGTCCGGGCTCCTGCTCGGCGACGGGGTGGCGGCTCTGCTGATCGAGTCGGAGCAGAGCGCGGTGGCCCGGGGCGCCGAGCCGTTGGTCCGGCTGGCGGGTTGGGGCATGGCGGCGGACGCCTACCACGTCGTGCGCCCCGATCCGGCCGGGTCGGGGATGGCCCTTGCCATGAACCGGGCCCTGCGCCGGGCCGGCGTCCGGCCGGAACGGATCGGCTACGTCAACGCCCACGGTACCGGTACCGCGGCCAACGACAGCGCCGAGGCCACCGCGCTGTCCCGGGTCTTCGGGCCGGGCGCTGGCGGTGTCCCGGTCAGCTCGACGAAGAGCACGACCGGGCACCTGCTGGAGGCGGCGGGAGCGGTGGAGGCCGTCATCACCATGCTGGCGCTGCGGACCGGCCTGGTGCCGCCCACCGCCGGCTTCACCGGAGCCGACCCGAACTGCGACCTCGACCCGGTGGCCAACCAGGCGCGGCACACCTCGCCACGCCTGGCGGTGAGCCTCAACGCCTCGTTCGGAGGAGTGAACGCGGCCCTCGTGATGGAGCGACTGTGACGAAGGTCTTCGACGACGCGACCCGTGCGGGCTGTGCCACCGAGCGGGGCGGACCGGGACCCGGCACCGAGATCGTGGCCACCGCCGCGGTCACGCGGGGACCGGCCGACGACCCCCGCGGGCCGGTCCGCTCCCGGGACTACGACCTGCCCGGTTTCGTGGAGTCCCGGTTCAGTCCGCTCGTGCACGAGGCGGCGCAGCTGTGCCTCGGGAAGCCCGGGGTCAGCCACGCCGACGACTGGCGGGAGAGCACGGCGATGCTTCTGGTCGGCACGTTCGGGGACGCCGTCACCGCCGACACGGCGAGCACCCGCCTGCTGGCCGGGCTGGTGCACAACCCGCTGCTCTTCTACCAGTCGGTGCCCACCTCCGTGCTGGGGCATCTCGCCCGCGAGTACGGCATCACCGGCGAGATCTCCTGCCTCTCGGTGGACCGCGACGTCTGCGCGCCGGCACTGGCCGCGGCGGAGCTGATCCTCCACGACGGCGACATGCGCCAGGTTCTGGTCATCGGCGTCGAACTGGCGGCGACGCCCCGCACCGCGCCGGCGTACCGCAGCGCCCAGTTGCCCCATCTGACGGCACCCCGCCACGACGTGGCCGCGGCTGTCCTGCTGCGCAGCACCGACCCGACGGCCCCGAGCGTCGACCGGACGCCGGCGGGCCTGCCGGCTCCGGTGGAGTTCGGCAGCCTCAACGAACTCGTACGCCTCTGCACCGGCACCGGCCCGCGGGTACCGACCGCGACGCCACCAGCAACGAAGGAGAACTGAGACATGACCGGCATCCCCCTGCTCTGCCTGCCGTTCGCCGGAGCGGGTGCGAGCTACTACTCGCCGTGGCGCGACCGCGACGAGCGGGTCCAGGTGCGTCCGTTGCAGCTCCCAGGCCGGGAGAACCGGCTCGAGGAGGAGCCGTGCACCGAGGTACGGGCCGCGGTCGACGACCTGGTGCGCAACCTCCCGCCAGCGGTGACCGGTGGAACGGCGGTGGCGGTGTTCGGGCACAGCCTGGGCGCGGTACTCGCCTTCGAACTGGTCCGCCGCTTGGAGACGTCGACCGGTGTCGTGGTCCGGCACCTGTTCGTCTCCGGTTCCCCCGGACCGTGGTCGGTGCGGGAGAACGGGGCCAGCGGCCTCACCGACGAGGCGTTCCTGCGCCGCGTCCGGGAGTTCGCCGGGTACGAGCACCCGGCGCTGGCCGACGAGGAACTGCGCGACCTGATCCTGCCCGCGATGCGTGCCGACGTGCAGATGCACGAGAGCTACCGGGCGGCCCCGGACGCGCGGGTGGCGGCGCCGGTGACGGTGCTGCGGGGGGCCGAGGACACGCTGGTCGCCGAGGACGAGGCCGCGCAGTGGCGGGCGGCCACCCTCGGCGGCTTCCGGCTGGTGAACCTCCCCGGCGGGCACATGTACCTGACCGACCAGGTCGACGCGATCCTGGGGCTGGCGGCGGAGACGCTCGCCGAGGCGGCCCCGGTACGCGGCGGAGCGCGATGAGGCTCGACGGGAAGGTCGCCGTCGTCACCGGTGCCGCCCGGGGTCTCGGCCGGGCCTGCGCCGTCGCGTACGCCGACGAGGGTGCCGCCCTGGTCCTGACGGACGTCGGAGCGGACATCGACGGCGTGCCGTACCCGCTGGGGTCACTCAGCCAGCTGGAACACACCGCGGAACTCTGCCGGGACCGAGGTGCCCCGGTGCTGGTACGCACGGCGGACCTGCGGTCCACGGCGCAGGTGCAGCAGGTGGTGGGCGACACCGTGGACCGGTTCGGTCGGGCCGACGTGCTGGTCAACTGCGCGGGTATCGCCGCGCCGTCGGGGCAGTCGACCCAGGAGATCACCGAGGCCCAGTGGCTGCTCATGATCGATGTCGACCTCAACGGCGCGTGGCGCATGATCAGGGCGACGGCCCCGGTGATGCTCACGCGACGCGCGGGCAGCATCATCAACGTCTCCTCCACCGCCGGCCTGGTCGGCTACCGCAACTTCGCGGCCTACGTCGCGGCCAAGCACGGCCTGATCGGCCTGACGCGGGCGGCCGCCCTGGACTTCGCGCCGCTGAAGGTACGCGTCAACGCGTTGTGCCCGGGTTCGGTGCGGGACAGCGAGCCCTTCGAGGGACGGATGCTCTCGGAGATCGCCCGATCCCTGGACGTCGCGGTGGCCGACCACGAAGAGACCTTCCGGCAGGGGCAGCCGATGAACTCGCTGGTCGAACCGGAGGACGTCGCCTCCGCGGCGCTCTGGTTGGCGTCCGACGAGTCCCGGCGGGTCACCGGGAGCGTCGTCACGGTGGACGGTGGGTTCACCAGCCGATGACCGCGCCGCCACGTCGCTTGTCGCGGGGCCGGAGCGGTGGAGTTGGAGGTACGGATGAGCAACGAACTGCCGAACGGGCCGACCCGGCCGGTCGATCCGGCCGTGGACCCGACGCCGACGCGCCGCACCGGCGCCGACCTGTCGGCGCGTGGCTGGTCGCCGACGGACACGCACGCTGTCGCGGTGCCGTTGCCGGCCGAGGTGACGGTGGCCGACGTCGAGGAGCGGATCCGCGCCCTGCCCGCCGCACTCCTGCTGGGGCAGGGGCAGCCGGCCGGTTCCGGTCGAGGGCCCGGGCCGGACTCGTACCGCCTCTGGCTGGAGCACCTGCGCTCGCTGCGGGACGGAGCAGCGGCGCGGGCCTGGCGGAGCCGGGAACTGGCCCGCCCCGTCGATTGGCGACGAGGCGCGCTGCTGCGGGCGGTGCTCGTCGAGTACGCCGACGGGCGGGACCTCGTCCTGGCCGTACACCGTTCGTTGCTGGACGGTCCCGCGCTGCGCGCCGCCGCGCTGTCGATCTGCGCGGGCGGCATCCCCGCCGAGCCGGCCGGTGCGGTCCACGAGGAGCCCGACGCCGCGCTCGAGGCCGAGGTGCGCCGCTCCTACCAGCCGTTGGGCCTCGGCTCCGGGCCGGAGCGGGCGGCCGCGACGTACCGCTTCGTGCTGGACACCGCCCCGCCGGACGACGCGGCCCGGACGCGGCTCGCCGTCGTCGCGGCCGTGGCGTTGACCCTGTCCCGGCACGGCGGCGCCGAGTCGTTCGTGCTCGGCGTGGCCACGCCGGCGCAGCGGGATCCGGCCGGCGCCGTGGCGGGGATGTCACTGGTCCCGTTGCGGATCGACGGCACCGCCACGGTCACGGAGCTGACCGCCGCCGTCGCCTCGGCCCTGACCCGCTTCCGTCCCTGCCTGCACCGGCCGGAGCTGCACCGGCAGCTAGTGTCCCCAGCCGACCGGTTGGACACCGCCGCACTGGTCTTCGACCTGTCGCCCCACGCCCCGTCGGTCCGGTACGAGGCCGGCGAGCTGGCGGCCTTCCCCCTGACCTTCCTGGTCACCCTGGGGGACGGCGGAGACCTGTGGCTCACGGTCCGCTCGGCCGACGGCCGTGTCCACGGCACCGGGCTGGCGGAGTTCTGCCGTCGCCTCGAGCACGTGTACCGGCAGCTGCGCCACGGGCCGGACAGCACGGTGGTCGCCGGGGTGGCCCTGCTCCCACCGGACGAGCAGCGCGCGGTGCTGTCCCTCGGCGCGGGCGGACCGTGTCCGCCGGCGCCCTGGCCCACCATCGTCGCGGCCGTGGCGGCGCAGGCCGCCCGCAGGCCGGACGCGCCGGCACTCGTCGAGCCGGGGACGACGACCGTGACCTACGGCGAACTCGATCGGCGCAGTGCCACCCTCGGTCGGGCACTGGCCGCGATGGGCGTGGGACCGGGCACCCGGGTGGGCGTCTGCCTGCCCCGTTCCGCGGAGCTGGTGGTGGCGTTGCTCGCCGTGCTGCGCACCGGTGCCGCCTACGTGCCGATGGATCCGGCCTATCCGCAGGAGCGGCTGCGGTTCACGGCCGCCGACGCGGGCCTCACCCTGGTGATCGGGGACGAGTCGTTCCCGGCGGACTCCTCGCCGCCGGTCCGCTCCCCGGCGGACCTGACCGCGTCCGCCGTGTCGGCGGCACCCGCCAGCGTGGCACCGGGGCCCGACGACCCGGCGTACGTCATCTACACCTCCGGTTCGACCGGGCGGCCCAAGGGCGTGGTGGTCCCGCACCGCAACGTGGTGAGCCTGCTCGCCGCCACTCACGACGAATACGGGTTCGGCCCGGCGGACACCTGGACGTTCTTCCACTCGGTCGCCTTCGACTTCTCGGTCTGGGAGATCTGGGGCGCGCTGATGACCGGGGGACGCCTGGTGGTGGTCTCCTACCCGCTCGCCCGGTCGCCGGAGGACTTCCACGAACTGCTCAGGGCCGAGTCGGTGACCGTGCTCAACCAGACCCCGTCGGCGTTCGCGCAGCTGGCTGCCGTGCCGGCCGGTCCGGCCCGGCTGGCGCTGCGGCTGGTCGTCTTCGGCGGCGAGCCGTTGGACGCGGGGACGCTCGCCCGCTGGTTCGACCGACGTCCGGAAGGCTCGTGCCGGATGGTGAACATGTACGGGATCACCGAGACGACCGTCCACGTGACCGCCGAGACGATGCGTCGTCGCCACGCGCTGAAGGGCTCCCGGGTGGTCGGCCGGGCGCTGCCCGGTTGGTCGGCCTCCGTCCGTGACCCGCGGGGAGCGGTGCTGCCTCCCGGCGTACCCGGGGAGATCTGGGTCGGTGGGGCCGGGCTGGCAATGGGCTACCTCAACCGCCCCGAGCTGACCGCGGAGCGTTTCGTCACCGACCCGGTCACCGGCGAGCGCGCGTACCGCAGCGGTGACCTCGGGCGGCTACTGCCCGACGGGCGGCTGGAGCACCTGGGAAGGATCGACCGACAGGTGAAGATTCGCGGGCACCGCATCGAGCTCGACGAGATTCGTGAGGTCCTGCTGGAGGATCCCTGCGTGCGGGCCGCCGTCGTGGTGGTCCGCGCCCATAAGGGCGACCAGGCGGACCTGCGGCTGCGGGCGTACGTGGTCGCGGCTTCCGGCGCGTCACCGCTCGGCGTGCGGCGCCGGGCGGCCCGCCTGCTGCCCGACTACATGGTCCCGGCGACGGTCACCTTCCTGGACAGCCTGCCGTTGACCGTCAACGGCAAGCTCGACGTCGAGGCGTTGCCCGAACCGGACCTGGCACGGACCGCGAGGACCGACGCCGCGGAACTCCCCCCGGACACACCCGTCGGGATCTGCAGGGTCTGGGAGCGGCTCTTCGGGGCGCCCGTCAGCCCGGAGGACGACTTCTTCGAACTGGGCGGGAACTCCCTGCTGGCCCTCAGGATGTCGGCGCGGTTGCAGGAGGCGGGACTACCTCCGGTGCCGGTCCGTCAGTTGTACCGGCAGCCCACGCCGCAAGGGATCGCGGCCTACTACGACAGTTTGTCGAGCGCCTCATGACCGGTCAGGAAGCCGGCTACGGTCACCCGGCCGGCGGACAGTCATGACCGGTGGCGAGGATCTCTCCCCCGCCGGGGCCGGTCGACTGGTGTGGACCGGCGCACGGACCTTCGTGCCGTTGCCGTCCAAGGCGTGCGGCATCGATGTCGCCGATTCCTGGTTGGTGGACGGCGGCCGGTGCCGAGGGCTCGAGCTGCACCGTCAACGCTTCGCCGGCTCGTGTCGGCGCCACGACGTGGCACCGGGCGTCGTCGACGCGTTCCTCGAGGACGTCATCGACGTCCTGCCCCGCGCCGGGCGATGGTTCCCCAGGGTCGAGTACCACGCCGGGGAGTTCCGGTTCTGGTTACGCCCGGCGCCCAGGCTCTCCGCCAGCGTCGTGCTCTGGGTGCCGGGCGTGGGGGATCCGCGGACCGAACCTTCAGTCAAGGGGCCGGACCTGGCGGCACTGGAGGTGTTGCGGGACGAGGCGGGCAGGGTCGGAGCGGGCGAGGCGTTGCTGCTCTCCCCGCAGGGCGAGGTACGGGAGGGGGCGCTCAGCGGCCTGATGTGGTGGCGCGGCGACGGCCTGTGCGCTCCGCCCGACGGGCCGTACGTGCTGCCGAGCGTCACCCGGAGGCTGATACTCCGCCTGGCGGCACAGCGTGGCCAGGCGGTCCGGTTCGAGTCCTGCCGCCTGGCCGACCTCGACGGGCTGGAGGTCTGGTCGATCAGCGCCCTGCACGGCATCCGGTCGGTCTCGGGCTGGCAGGGCGCCGCCCTGGTGCCCGGGGAGGGCCGGCACGCCGTCGACTGGCAACGGCAGCTGCTTTCGCTGGCCGTTCCGCTGCCGGAGCCGCGAGTCGCTCCGACCGCGTCCTGACGCTCCCGCCGGGGCTGCACCGCGTGTACGGATCGAACCCGCTGCGCCGGCGAGGGCGCGCGCATCCTTCTGGCGTGGGACAGCGCCGCTTCCCTCGTAGGCTGAGCCGCATACCTGGGGGAGGAGGCTGAGGTGACGGAGACGACCGTGGCCGAGGTGATGGCCGAACTGGCCGCGCTCGAGGATCCGAAGGCGCGCGAGGTGAACAGGAGACACGGTGAGGACCACGGTGTGCACCTCGGCCAGCTGCGCGCGCTCGCGAAGCGGCTCAGGACGCAGCAGGAGCTCGCGTGCCGGCTCTGGGCGACGGACGACACTGCGGCGAGGCTGCTGGCGATCCTGATCTGCCGCCCGAAGGCGTTCGGGCGTGACGAGTTGGATGTCATGTTGCGCGGGACGCGCACACCCAAGGTGCACGACTGGCTCGTGAACTACGTGGTGAAGAAGAGCCCGCACTCCGAAGAGCTGCGCCTGGCGTGGTCCGCCGATCCCGACCCGGTGGTGGCGGGTGCCGGCTGGGCCCTGACCGCCGAACGCGTGACGAAGAGGCCCGAAGGCCTCGACCTCGAAGGACTGCTCGACGTCATCGAGGCGGAGATCGGGGACGCGCCGGATCGCCTCCAGTGGGCGATGAACGAGTGCCTGGCTCGTATCGGGATCGAGCACGCCGGGCACCGCGCCCGCGCGATTGAGATCGGCGAGCGCCTGGGGGTGCTCAAGGACTACCCGACCTCCCCGGGCTGTACGTCTCCGTTCGCGCCCGTCTGGATCACCGAGATGGTGCGCCGGCAGCAGGGCAGCCCGTGAGGAGCCGGTGACGCCCGCGTGACCGGGGGTGGGCCGGTCGGGTGGCGCCTCGCGCACGTCAGCGTCCGCCGGCCTGGTGCCCGGATGCGCACCGCGTCAGGGCGGTGGCAGCGAGATGACAGCGCGATCCGGTCAGCTTGGGATCGACCTCAACCGGCCCACCGAAGAGAGGCTCACGTGAGCATGCGAAATCGAATCCGCACCCCGCTGATGAGCATGGCTTTCCTGGCCACCGCAGCCGTCGGTATCGGGCTGGCGTCCACGCCAGCAAGTGCGGCGGCCGTCGCGCCGATCACCACGACCTCCACCGCCCAGGCGCCATTGGCAGACTCCGGCTTCACCCTGGAACCGTCGACTATCGGAGCCCAGGCTGGCTACATCAGGAACAGGGCCACGAACCGGTGCCTGGAGAACGGGGTCGGCGGCTCCGTGGGGCACGTCTTCACGGCCCCCTGCCACTACGGATCCTCGCAGACCTGGTCGTGGGTCGATGACCCCATCTGCTGTGACACGACGTGGAAGATGCTCGTCAACCTGTGGAGCCAGGACTGCCTGGACGGCACCGAAGCCACCGGCAGCGTCTACACGCTCAGCTGCAATAGCGGCACCTTCCAGAAGTGGCGGCTGACGTCCACCGGTCGTATCGAGCACCCGCTCTCCTCGGGCTGGCAGTATCACAGCCTCGACAGCAACTGGGCCGGTTCGGTCTACCTGAGTCCGAACAACGCCGGCGACTACCAGAAGTGGTTCTGAGCGCTCATCACGGGTCCGTAAGGGTCCCGACACTTCGATAGCGGGGCGACAGCGGGGCATCAACACCGGCCGGAAGGTCTGCCGGGGTCGGTGCCCCGCCGACCTGCGGGCACGGCCGTGCGTGCCCGCCCGGGAACGACAGAGGCCGCGCGTGCGGAGCCGAAAAACAACGAAGGCAAGGAGGGGATCTCCTTGCCACCATTAACATATACCGCACCCCAGGGCTTGCGGCAAGACCCCGGTCGTGGCGCAGAATCGTCGGCCGAGCGCAGAAATCGGCACCCATGGGGGAATTCATGTTCGATGTGATCATTGTTGGCGGCGGCCCGACCGGCATGATGCTGGCGAGTGAATTGCGTCTTCGGGGCGTCCACGTGCTCGTGCTGGAGAAGGACGCCGAGCCGCCGCCGTTCGTGCGGTCGCTCGGGCTGCACGTGCGCAGCATCGAGGTGATGGATCAGCGGGGGCTGTTGGAGCGGTTCCTCGAAAACGGCAGGCAGTATCCGCTCAGGGGATTCTTCGCGGGCATCGAAAAGCCCGCCCCGACCGGGCTGGACACCGCACACGGATACGTACTCGGCATTCCGCAGACGCTCACCGACCGGCTGCTCGCGGAGCACGCGGCCGAAGTCGGGGCCGAGATCCGGCGTGGTGGTGCGGTGGTCGGGTTGGCGCAGGACGACGACGGCGTGACCGTACACCTTGAAAGCGGCACCGCGACCGCGTTGCGGGCGCGGTTCGTCGTCGGCTGCGACGGTGGGCGCAGCACGGTTCGGAAACTGCTCGGGGTCGGATTCCCCGGCGAGCCGTCGAAGATCGACACCCTGCTGGGCGAGATGGAGGTGACGGCGTCCCCGGAACACCTCACCGAGGTGATGACCGAGGTGCGCAGGACCGAGAAGCGGTTCGGGATCGGGCCGTCGGGCAAGCCGGGGGTGTTCCGGGCGGTCGTACCGGCGGAGGGGGTGGCCGAGGACCGTTCGGTGCCGCCGACGTTCGAGGAGTTCACGCGACAGCTACGCAGGTACGCCGGCACCGACTTCGGCGCGCACTCCCCGCGCTGGCTGTCGCGCTTCGGCGACGCGACCCGCCAGGCCGAGCGCTACCGGGTCGGCCGGGTGTTCCTGGCCGGGGACGCCGCGCACGTCCACCCGCCCATGGGTGGGCAGGGACTCAACCTCGGCATCCAGGACTCGTTCAACCTGGGCTGGAAGCTGGCGGCGGCCGTCAACGGCTGGGCGCCGGACGACCTGCTGGACAGCTACGAGTCCGAGCGGCATCCGGTGGCCGCCGACGTGCTGGACAACACCCGCGCACAGATGCAGCTGACCACCAACGAACCCGGACCGCAGGCGGTACGGCGGTTGCTGGCGCAGCTCATGGACTTCAACGACGTCAACCGGTTCCTCATCGAGAAGATCACGGCGATCGACGTCCGGTACGACTTCGGTGCGGGCCACGACCTGCTCGGGCGGCGGCTGCGCGACGTCGGGCTGAGGCACGGGCGCCTGTTCGAGCTGTTGCGCACCGGCAACGGGCTGCTGCTCGACCGGACGGGGCGGCTTTCGGTGGACGGCTGGGCCGACCGGGTCGACCACGCCGCCGACACCAGCGAGGAGTGGGGCGTGCCGGCGGTCCTGCTCCGGCCGGACGGGCACGTCGCGTGGGTCGGCGAGGACCAGCGGACGCTCGACGTCGCGCTCGCCAGGTGGTTCGGCGCCCCGGGAACTACCGCGGCCGGGTGAGGGACGCAGGCACGTCGAAGGTGGACAGCGACGATCGCCGTACGGGGATAGTGTGCTCGCGACCGGCCCTCACGATCGGACACTCGGATGACGCTCTCCAGGACGACCGCCACGCCGCAGTGCGACCGCCGATGATCGACCCGCGACAGGCTCACGACGTGGCCCACGCGATCGCCACGGCGGCCCTGGGCCGGGACCCGGGCCCGATGACCGTCGCCGACAGCCTCTCGCACCACGTCTACCTGGGGACGGACGTCGTCGTGAAGGTCATCGAGGCCGACCGCCACTCGCGACTGGACCGGGAGATCGCTCTCGCGCCCCACCTGCCCGCCGGCATCACGGCGCCGCTGCTCGACAGCGGGCGCTACGAGCTGGAGACCCGCGAGGTCCGCTACGCCTGCTACGCCCGCGCGCCCGGGGCGACGCCCGGCATGGACATGCCCGGCGTGGACGAGGAGACCGCGTGTCTGCTGGCGGCGGAGGCGGTGCAGCGGCTGCGCGCACTGCACCGCTGGACGCCTGCGGCCCCCGCCCGGCAGACGCTGGCAGAGACGCTCGACCACGGCGGGTTCGTCAGCCGGGCCGCGCTTTTCGCCGAGGTGGAGGACCTCGGCGCCCTGAACCGGGACGGGATCATCCCTGGCCGGGTGCTCGACGGTCTGGCGGCGATAGCGGAGGGCGCGCCGGCGCAGGCGAGCGTGGCCGTCCCGGTCCACGCGGACTGCCACTGGGGAAACTGGCTCGCTCGCGACCGCAGTGTGACGGCGCTGCTGGACTTCGAGTGGGCGCGCTTCGGTGAACCGATGGATGACTGGTTCTTCCTGGTCCGGTTCAGCGGCCCGCACATGGAGGCCGTCCTCGACGTCGTCGCGGACGAGACGGGGACGTCCCCGGCCACCCTGCGCCGGGAGTGCGAGGTGCGCGAGGCGAGCTACCTCGCCGCGGATCTCCGCGTCTCGCTCGAACGCCCGGACATCCCCGCGCAGACGGTTGCCGAGAACGTCCGTGACCTCGAGGAACTCGTTCTCGCGAGCCCCTGGTGGCGCCACGCCCCGTGACGGCGGCTGCGGCGTGGGCGGGTGTGCGCGGCCCTGCGGCAGACGGCGCGTGCGCGTTCCGCGCCGCCGGGCGGGCCGCGTCCCCGTGCCGACCGCCCCGGGGGCCGGCGTCGCGCGAGGTTTGCGGCGTCGGCGCCCGGGGCACGTGGCGCATGCGCGGCCGTCGATCGATGGCCGGGATGCGAACGGGGGACGGAATGGACAGACTGGTCAGGGTCGGTATGGCGGCGACGCTCGCCGTGGCGGCCGGGGTGGCGGCGCCGGCGCGCGCCGGGGCGGCGGGCGCAGGGGCCTTCGCGCCCGCCCGGTACCTCGCGACGGGGGCGACCGCGACCAACGCCGTCGCGGTCGCCGACGTCACCGGCGACGGGCGGCGTGACATCGTCGTCGGCATGGACGCCGCCGACGGCACGCAGACGAGTTCGGTGCTGGTCTTCGCCCAGCAGGCCGACCACGGGTACGGCGCTCCCACGAGGATCCCCGCGCACGGCGGCTACAACAGCGACGTACGGCTGGCGGTCGCCGACATCGACGGCGACGGGCGTACGGACGTGGCGATGTCCTCGTCCGCCGGCGTCGACGTGTTGTTCCAGCGGGGCGGGCGGCTCGCCGCGCCGGTGCTGGTGGCCGGTGGCGCCGAGGACGTCGCGATCGCGGACGTGACCGGTGACGGGCGCCCGGACCTGGTCGTCGGCGCGAAGCAGGGCGAGGTGAGGATCCACGCGCAGAGCGCGACGCACACGTTCCCGACGCACACGACGGTCACCGGGCCGTTCACGGCCGGTGCGCCGGCGAACCAGGTCTTCGTGGCCGACCTCGACGGGGACGCCCGGGTCGACCTCGCGCAGTTCTACGGCCACGGCACGTGGGTGCGGCTGCGCCGCGCGGACGGTTCCTACGGGCCGGCGACGACCTACCGGACGCCGGCGAACGACAACGGCTACCGCCGGGTCGGCCTCGGCGCGGCGGTCGGCGACGTGACCGGCGACGGTCGGGCCGACCTGGTGACCAGCGTCCAGGGCAACACCCCGGACTCCGCCGTCCAGGTGTTCGCGCAGGGTGCCGGTGGGCTCGCCGCGACGCCGACCAGGTATCCCGCCTACGACTGCGCCGCCGGGCTCGTCATCGGCGACCTGACCGGCGACAACCGGAACGACCTGGTCGTCGCGCACGCCAACTGGTTGGCGGTGAGCGTCCATCTGCAGGGGCCGACCGGAACGCTCGGCGGGTACGCGACGAACAGCGTCGACGGGGTCGGATTCCAGGAGGACGCCCTGGCCGTCGGCGACGTCACCGGGGACGGGAAGCCGGACGTGGTCGCCGTCGCGTACGACAAGGTTGCCATCCTGCGGCAGCTCTGACGCCCGGCGGCGTGTCGCCCACGGGGCGATGCCGGGGCGCGCGTCGTGCGATCATGATCCACAACGCAAACAGTCGACTGTGGATTGGGCCTTGGTGACCATGAAGAGAGTGTTCTCGACCCTGATGGCACTGGTGACCGTCGCGTCGGTCATGACGATCGGCGCACCCGCCGCCCAGGCGGCCGGCTCCTGCTCGGGCACGATCATCTACAGCCAGGTGCAGTCGTCGGGCTACGGCGAACTGGTGATCTACTACAACAGCAGCAACGGGGGCACCAACAGCGCGTGCTTCTACCACCGGGGCGCGGCCTACGGGAAGTCGGCACCCACCTTCGTGCAGATCTACCGCTGCGCCGAGCGTTCCGGTGAGGGCGCGCACTGCACCCGCTCGGGCAGCGCGGACACCGACTCCGGTGACTTCAGCTACCACGCCGGCCCGGTCGGCGTCACCGGCACGGCGTCCTACTGCGTCGAGGCGGTCGGCTACATCGGCTGGGCGGGCGCGCGCCACCAGATCTACAGCCGCCGGCAGGGCTGCTGACGCATCGTCCCGGCCCGGCAGGCCCGCGGACATGTGCCGGCTGCGGCCCAGGGGGCACTCCCGAGACGGGGGTGCCCCCTTTCGCCGTTCCCGGCAGCCTCGCGTGGCTAGTCGCGCTTGTCCCACCGGTCGTCGTCGGGGAGGGCCAGCAGTTGTACGAGGTCGCGCACCTCGGCGGACGCGTCGTGTTCCCGCAGCGCGGCCGGCGCGTGCCGCAGCACCCACATCGACAGCGCCAGGCACGCCGTGTCCTCCTCGTCCCGCCAGCTCGACCAGGGCAGACGGTCGACGACCAGGTCGTACGACCACTCGTCCGCCGCCGCAACCAGTCGTCGCCGAGCCGTCGGGTCGGGCAGCAGTCGCGTCCAGGTGTCCAGCCACGGGGCGAGCTGCCCGGTGACCTCGGCGACGAAGGCCAGGGCCTCGTGGGCGGGGACCCTCGCCCCGGGATCCACCAGCGTGTGCTGCCACCAGGCTGCCAGGAACTCCCGTACCGCGTCGCGTTGCGAGGCGGGCCAGTCCTGCCAGCGGCCCCTGACGAACAGGCAGGCCAGGGGGTCCATCCCGGAGGCGATCTCCACCTCACCCGTCGCGAGGCGTCGGGTCACCGGGGGCAGGATCCGGCGCAGCAGCGGCCCCGGGTAGTGCCAGTCCGTGGTCCAGTACGTGCGGCGGAGCAGGTCCTCGTCGAGCGGCGCGTCCGGGGTCTTGAGCAGCGCCAGTTCCTCGGCGCTGCCCCAGTGGCACTCGCAGTTGGACTCCCGCCGGTGGGCGGTCATGCCTCGGAACGCGGCGGCCACGCCCGCCAGCGCCGCGTCCAGGCGGCGGTTCACGTCGGTCAGGTCAGGGGTCACGGCGGGACCGCCTTCGAGGACTCCGGGGCGTACGCCTGCCGAAGAGAGGGAGCCTAGACCGCGCCGTGGGCGGGTCGTACGCCAGTCTGGCAGGCGCCTTGCCGGCAAGGATTGAATGGTGGTTCAATCCTTGCGTGGTCTACCGGAGCACCGAACGCGTGAAGGCCCGGCTCAGCGCGTCCCGGGAGCGGATCATCGCCGCCGCGCTGGAGATCATGGCCGAGCACGGGTACGCCGGCTGCTCGGTCGCCGCCGTCGCCGAGCGGGCCGGGATGGCGACCGGCAGCGTCTACCGGCACTTCCCCACCAAGGCCGACCTGGTCGCCGAGGTGTTCCGCACCGCCTCGCAGCGCGAGGTCGACGCGGTGGCGCGCGCGGCGGCGCTGGAGGGCACCGTCGCCGAGCGGGTCACCGCCGTCATCGAGACGTTCTCCGGCCGGGCGCTGCGCTCGCCCCGGTTGGCGTACGCGCTGCTCGCCGAGCCGGCCGACCCGGCGGTCGACGCCGAGCGGCTCGTCTTCCGCCGCGCGTACGCCGAGCTGATCGCCGGTCACGTCGCCCAGGGGGTGGCGAGCGGCGAACTTCCCCCGCAGGATCCCGAGCTGACCGCCACCGCGCTGGTCGGCGCCCTGGCCGAGGCGATGGTCGGCCCCCTGGCGGCCGGGGTCGCCGGGCCGCGCACCATCGAAAACCTGATCACGTTCCTCCACCGCGCGCTGGGAGTGTCGCCGTGACGACGCACGAGGTCCTCAACCAGGTTCCACCGCTGGTCGGTCACGACACGGCCGACGACGCGGCGCTGCTCGACGGGCTCGAACGCGAGGGCGCCGGTTGGGCCGCCGCCGAGCTGCACGAGCTGGGCCGCCTCGGCGGCGGCGAGCAGGCGATCGAGCACGGGCGGCTGGCGAACGAGCACCCGCCGGTCCTGCGCACCCACGACCGGCACGGCCACCGCGTCGACGAGGTGGAGTTCCACCCGGCCTGGCACGAGTTGATGCGTACCGCGGTCACGCACGGCCTGCACGCCGCGCCGTGGGCGGACGACCGGCCGGGCGCGCACGTGGCCCGCGCGGCCAAGTTCTACACCTGGCGTCCCGACGCCGGCCACGGCTGCCCGATCTCGATGACCTACGCCGCCGTGCCGGCGCTGCGGCACGCCCCGGAGCTGGCCGCGCGCTACGAGCCGCTGCTCACCGCCACGTCGTACGACTTCGGGCTGCGTCCGCCGCTGGCCAAGCGGGGGCTGCTGGCCGGCATGTCGATGACGGAGAAGCAGGGCGGCTCGGACGTACGCGCCAACACCACCACCGCCCGCCCCCAGCCGGACGGCACCTACCGGCTGCTCGGGCACAAGTGGTTCACGTCGGCGCCGATGTGCGACGTCTTCCTCACCCTCGCCCAGGCGCCGGGCGGGCTCACCTGCTTCCTCGTCCCGCGCGTCCTGCCGGACGGCACGCGCAACCCGATGCGGCTGATGCGCCTCAAGGACAAGCTCGGCAACCGCTCCAACGCCTCCGCCGAGGTCGAGTACGAGCACGCGGTCGCCTGGCGGGTCGGCGACGAGGGCCGTGGCGTGCGCACCATCATCGACATGGTCAATCTGACCCGCCTCGACTGCGTCATCGGCGCGGCGGCCGGCATGCGCCAGGGCGTGACCACCGCCGCCCACCACGCCACCCACCGGCAGGCCTTCGGCCGGTACCTCGTCGAGGCGCCCCTGATGCGCAACGTGCTCGCCGACCTCGCGGTCGAGTCCGAGGCCGCCACCGTCCTGATGATGCGCCTCGCCGGGGCCACCGACCGGTCCGCGCGCGGCGACGCCGGCGAGACCGCGTTCAAGCGGCTCGCCCTCGCCGTCGGCAAGTACTGGGTCTGCAAGCGCTGGCCGGCGCACGCCGCCGAGGCCCTCGAATGCCTGGGCGGCAACGGCTACGTCGAGGAGTCGGGCATGCCGAGGCTCTTCCGCGAGTCCCCGCTGAACTCGATCTGGGAGGGCTCGGGCAACGTCGCCGCGCTGGACGTGCTGCGCGCCCTCACCAGGGAACCCGAGGTCATGGCGGCGTTCCAGGCCGAGGTCACCGCCGCGGCCGGCGCCGACGCCCGGCTCGACGCCGCCGTACGCGAGGTGCAGGCCGAGCTGTCCGACCGCGACGACGTCGAGCTGCGGGCCCGCCGGGTCGTCGAGCGGCTCGCCCTGGTCCTGCAGGGCTCGCTGCTGGTGCGGCACGGCCACCCCGCCGTCGCCGACGCCTTCTGCGCCTCCCGGCTCGGCGGCGACCACGGCCAGGCGTACGGCACGCTGCCCCGCGGCGTCGACTTCGCCGCGATCATCTCCCGCGCCGTACCCAAGGTGGGCTGACCGCCTTCGCGCGAAGGAGCGCCCCTTGCGGCGGTCGACCCGCTCGCCGACGTGGCGTCGCCCACTCTCCGGCGGTCGGAAATCGTACGTCGATCGTCGGTGCTGCTCGTTAGTCTGCCTGCGGACAGTGTCAGTACGTGACAGGTCGAGGCACGGCTCGCGCCGGCCACCACGGGGACCCAGGAGAATTAGTGACACAGCAATCCATCGCGACCTCGGACAAACTCGACGCCTCGGTGCTCAAGGTCGCCGGGGTCGTCGTCCTCGGCGCGATCATGTCGATCCTCGACGTGACGGTCGTCACCGTCGCCCTGCCGACCTTCCAGCGCGAGTTCAACGCGTCGTACGCCGAGGTCGCCTGGACCATGACGGCCTACACGCTCGCGCTGGCCACGGTGATCCCGCTCAGCGGCTGGGCCGCCGACCGGTTCGGCACCAAGCGGCTCTACATGATCGCCATCGCGCTGTTCACGATCGGGTCGGGGCTGTGCGCCAACGCCGACACCATCGGGCAGCTCATCGGCTACCGCGTGCTCCAGGGCCTCGGCGGCGGCATGCTCCTGCCGCTGGGCATGACGATCATGACCAGGGCGGCCGGGCCGCACCGGATCGGCCGGCTGATGGCCGTCCTGGGCATCCCGATGCTGCTCGGTCCCATCGGAGGCCCGATCCTCGGCGGCTGGCTGATCGACGTCGCGAGCTGGCACTGGATCTTCCTGATCAACCTGCCGATCGGAGCCCTGGCCCTCGTCTACGCCGCACTGGCGCTGCCGAAGGACAACCCCGAGCCGTCCGAGTCGTTCGACTTCCTCGGCATGCTGATGCTCTCGCCGGGGCTCGCCCTCTTCCTCTACGGCGTCTCCACGCTGCCCGAGACCGGCACGTTCGCCGACACCGAGGTGTGGGTGCCCATGCTGGTCGGCGGCGTGCTCCTCGTCGCCTTCGTCCTCTACTCCTTCAGGATCCGGCACCCGCTGCTCGACCTGCGGCTGTTCGGCAACCGCAACCTCACCGTCGCGGCGGTGACCATGTTCGTGTTCATCATCGCGTTCATGGGCGCCGGCCTGCTGTTCCCGAGCTACTTCCTGCAGATCCGCGGCGAGACGACGCTGGCCGCCGGCCTGCTGATGGCGCCGCAGGGCATCGGCGCGATGGTGACCATGCCGGTGGCCGGGATGCTGGCCGACCGGGTCCCCGTCGGCCGCACCGTGCCGTTCGCGCTGGCGCTCATCGCCGTCGGGTTCTTCACCTTCACCCAGGTCGACCCGCAGACCTCGTACGTCCTGCTCTGCGGGTCGCTGTTCGTCATGGGCCTGGGCATGGGCGGCACCATGATGCCGATCATGACCTCGGCGCTGAAGACGCTCAAGGCGCACGACGTGGCCCGTGGCTCCACCCTGGTCAACATCCTCCAGCAGATCGGCGGGTCCGTGGGCGCCGCCATGATGTCGGTGATCCTGACCAGCGAGCTGAACGGCTCCCGGCCGATCCCGGGGGCGACCGACCCGAGCGGGGAGCCGGTGACGGAGGCCGGTCTCGCCATCGCCCTCCAGCAGCAGCCGGAGCTGGCCGAGCAGTTCCCGGTCGACCCCTCGCTCATCCAGCGTGGCCTCGACTTCGCCGCCAGCTCCTTCGCCACCACGTTCTGGGTCGCGTTCGCGCTGGTGCTGGTCACGTTCGTCCCGGTGGCGTTCCTGCCGCGCCGGCGCGAGCCGTCACACCTGCTCGACGGCCAGCAGGAGGGGCAGCCGAAGGCTCCCGTCATCATCCACTGACGCGACGCTCCGGCCCTCGGGACGCCCCCGTGGGCCGGAGCGCCCGTCGGTCAACGCTGCCGTGGCGCGGGGGCGTGCTCGTCCTGGGCGCCGTGGTAGCCGGCGGCCTGGAGGGCGAACAGTTCGGCGTACCGGCCGCCGGCGGCGACGAGCTCGGCGTGACTGCCGGACTCGACCAGCGCGCCGTCGTGCAGGACGAAGATCCGGTCGGCGTGCCGGACGTTGGCCAGCCGGTGGGTGATGAGGATGGTGGTCGCCCGACCCTGCCGGTCCCGGATGGCCTGGAACAGGGCGTCCTCGGCGCGCGGGTCGAGGGCGGAGGACGGCTCGTCCATGACCAGCAGCTCGGCGTCGCGGAGGAAGCCGCGGGCGGCGGTGATGCGCTGCCACTGGCCGCCGGAGAGGTCCTGACCCCTGGCGAACGTCCGGTCGAGCAGCGTCTCGTACCCGTCGGGGAGTTCCTGGATCATGTCGTGCGCGACGGCACGGGCGGCGGCGGCCTCGATCCGGTCCTGCCGTGCCTCGCTCTCGACGTCGCCGACGGCGATGTTCGTCGCGGCTGTGAACGGCCACTTGTGGTATTCCTGCGTGACCACCGCGATGCGGGCCCGCAGCCGGTCGAGGTTCCACTCGGGCAGGGGTCGCCCGTTCCAGCAGATGACGCCCTCGGTGGGCGCGCGCAGGGTGGCGATCATCGCGGCGAGGGTGGTCTTGCCCGAGCCGTTCTCGCCCACGAACGCCACCGTCTGCCCCGCCGTGATCGTCAGCGTCACGCGGTCCACGGCGGGGACGTCCCGGTCGGGGTAGCGCAGGCTGACCTCCCGCACGGCCAGTTCGCGCAGCGGGCCGGGGTCGGCGCCCGCCGCCGGATCGGGCAGGTAGTCGGCGGCACGGGTCATGAATCCGGTGTAGTCGCCGAAGTGCTGACCCTCGGTGTAGACGCGGTCGACCTGGAAGGTGGTGACGGCCAGCGAACGCTGCGCGGCCTGCACCGCGACCACGCAGGTCGCCGCCGCCGCGAGCGGGATCTGACCGTCGACGAGCAGCAGCCCGAGCAGGAGGTAGACCACGGCGGTGGCGATTCCGCCGATCACCGCCCCGACCGTGGTGGTCGTGGTGACCCGGCGGGCGAGGGCCAGCTCGATGTCGGTCTCGACCTCCATCACCCGGTCGTACTGGTCCAGCAGGAAGCGGCGCAGCCCGTAGGAGCGCAGCTCCGGCGCCGAGTCCCGCTCGGCCATCAGCCGGTGCAGCAGCCACAGCCGCCGTCGCCGCACCGAGCCGGCCGTGTAGGTCCGGTAGCGCAGGTGCCCGGCCCGCAGCGACGCCCAGGCCTTGGGCAGCGTCGCGACCAGCAGCGCCAGCAGCAGTAGCGGGTGGATGACGACGACGGCGACCGCCACGGCGAGCAGGCCGGCCAGCCCGGCGAGCAGATTCATCGACGACTCCACCAGGTCGACCGTCGACTCGGTGCCCCGGGAGGCGCGCTCCATGTCGTCGGCGAACGCGTCGGCGTCGAACGCCTCCAGCCGTACCGCCGTGGACATCTCGAACAGGCCGCGTTCCACCTCCCGGCTCACCCGCGGGGTGAGCCCGTTCTGCGCGTACCCGGTGGCGATGCCCATGCCGGCGCGCAGCGCGGTCGCCCCCGCCAGCACGGCGAGCGCGGGCGTCGCGGCGACCACCTTCTCCGTGGTCGGGCCCCCGGCGAACAGCTCGACGAGCACCCGCTGGGTGGCCAGCAGCCCGAAGGCGGCCATCGCCCCGCCGCCGAGTGTCGCGGCGGCCACCACCGAGGTCCGGAGGCGGTCGGCCCGCCAGCTGGTCCGGACCGCCGTCCAGACCAGCCGGGGCAGTTCGGCGAACACGGTGAACAGGCCGGCTTCCGACCGCGCCTGCATCCCGGTCTCCCAGTACATCGTCCGCAGCTCCGGCAGGACCGACTGCGCCCCTGCCGGAGCCGACTCCGACGTGGTGTCCCGTTCGGTGCGGGCGGCGGCTCCGGTCACGGGCATGTCTCCTCGCTGCGCGGTGACGTGGTCGTCGGTCGCGCCCGGGTGGTGGCACGACGGGCGGCGGGGGTCGCCCCCCACCGCCGTCTCCACTCAGGGCATTCGACCAACTACCAATGGTCACTGCCAGCGACGCGCCGGTCCATCCCCCTGGGCAGGGAAGATGGCGCGTACTTGCCGGTGGCGCCCGGCCGGAGGGCGTCCTCCGCCCTCCGGCGCCGGGCCGCTCACGCCGCCGCGGTCGGCTGCCTCGTGGGATCGGCGGCGGTCCTGCCACGCCGCGCGGCGACGAAGCCGAAGGCGGTGGCGGTGAAGAACATCAGGATGCCGTAGATCGCCGGCGGCATACCGATGTCGGTGTTGTTGAGCAGGGCCGGGCTGAGCGCGATCGTGATGGCCAGGGTGGCGTTGTGGACGCCGATCTCGAACGACGACGCGACGGAATCCCGGTGCCCGACCCGCAGCAGGCGCGGCGCCGCGTACCCGATGGCCAGGCTGAGCAGGTTGAACAGCAGGGCGATGAGGCCGACCGCGCCGATGGTGGCGGCGAGTTCGTCCTTGACGCCGAGGACCGCGCCGACGATCACGACCATGAGGACCACGATGGAGAGGATCTTCACCGGTCGCTGCATACGCTCGGCGAACGCGGGACGCCGCTGCCGGACGACCATGCCGATCGCGATCGGGATGAGCACCAGGGCGAATACCTGGAGGACCTTGTCGAACTGGAGGCCGAGCGAGCTGTCGGAGCCCATGAACGCGGCGACGGAGAGGTTGACGATCACCGGCAGCGTGAACAGGGCGAGCACCGAGTTGATGGCGGTCAGGGTGACGTTCAGCGCGACGTTGCCCTGGAACAGGTGGCTGAAGAGGCTGGCCGTGCTGCCGCCGGGGGAGGCGGCGAGCAGCATCATTCCGACGGCCAACTCCGGGCGCAGGTCGGCGGCGAGCACCAGGCCCAGGCAGACGGCCGGCAGGACCAGCATCTGGCAGACCAGGGAGATGATCACGGCCCGGGGATAGGCGACGACGCGACGGAAGTCGGCGATGGTCAGGGTCAGCCCGAGGCCGAGCATGACGATGCCCAGCGCGATGGGGAAGAGCACGAGCGACAGACCGGTATTCACAGTGCTGGGCCTCCTGATCGCGGTACGCCAGGGATCACCGGAGCTTCACACCACGACGGGTGCGCCCGCATCTTGCAACGTGCGGAGACGACCGTCAATGGGCGTCGTCCACGGGCCGTGCCCCGGCGCCGGCCCCGGGCGACGGGGCCGACGCCGCGACGCGGGTCAGAAGGGCCACTGGTCGCGTGACCCCGCCTCGATGAGCGGAATCATCGCGAACGCGGCGTCGGAGAGGCCGCCGAACGTGTGCCGGTTGCCGGCCGCCGGCGTGTGCCCGACCCGGTATCCGGCCAGGTTCCAGGTGTACACCGGTATCCGCGCGGGCACGGCGGCCGTGACGTCCGCCGCGCCGTGCCAGTGCGCCTGCTCATCGGTGAGGATGACCACCCGGTCGTGCCGTTCGTAGTGGTCGCGTACCGCCTTCTCGGTCTGGGTCCCGGCGCCGTGGAAGTAGCCACCCTCCTTGAACCGGCGCACCGCCGCGAGCACCGACTCGCCGGCGACGGCCGGGAACACCGTGCTGGCGTTGGAGAACGACACCACCGTGGCGTCCCGCGCGCGGGCGGCCAGCGCGAGGCCGAACACGGTGGCCGCGTCCCAGCAGCGCAGCGTGCCGTCCTTGCTGAACGCGCTGTTCATCGACCCCGACGTGTCGATCAGCACCAGGGTCCGCCCGTCCAGGGCGGGCACGTGCGCCAGCGCTTGCTGCAACGCCCGCTCCAACGGGTACGCCCACCGCAGGCTCGGTGCGGCGTTGTACGCCGACAGGTACCGCATCGGCAGCACGCGCGACCGGGCGACCTCGCCCGGGTCGACCAGCCTCGCCGCCACCGCCTCGGCGACGGCGTCGCTGACGCCGGCCCGGTCGAAGTTGCGCAGGTTGCGCAGCAGGGCCAGGTAGCCCATGGCCGGG
Source organism: Micromonospora sp. USAFONa4 (assembly GCF_057197825.1). Taxonomy (NCBI): domain Bacteria; kingdom Bacillati; phylum Actinomycetota; class Actinomycetes; order Micromonosporales; family Micromonosporaceae; genus Micromonospora; species Micromonospora sp. USAFONa4. The sequence continues at coordinate 5,430,392 of NZ_CM170072.1, forward strand.
ATGATCGCCTCCCAGGCCGCGGCGTCCATCGCGGTCTGCCGCCAGCCCGCGAGGGCCTCCCAGGTCATGCCGGCCGCGCCCAGCGCCGCCGGGTCGATGATCTCCACGCGCCGCTCGACCGGCAACGCCATGAGCTCGGCCCGCGCCGCCAGCACCGTGAGGGACCCGGGCAGCGGGTTGTCGCGCTTGTGCCGGCGGTCCAGCGCGTGCCGGAACAGGTCGCCCTGCCGCTCGTCCCGCGCCGTCGGGTGGGTCAGGTCGATGACGTCGCCGAACCGCACCGCGCTGCCGTCGGCGTCGTACTTGAGCAGGCTCCGCTCGTGGTACAGCCGCGTCACCGCGTCGGCGACGCCCCGCTTGACCGGCTTGGGCATCGTCCGACCGTGGCGACCCAGCCAGTACGCGAGGGCCTCGCCCGGCTCGTCGGCCCGCTGCAACGCGGAGTCCACCACCGCCCGGGAACCGGGGATGCCGGCGGCGACCTGCGCGCGGGCACCTTCCATGGCGGCCACGACGGATGCGGAACGCAGCATCGCGCCGGTACGCAGCCACCGCACGAAACGCGCGAACCAGTCGGGGTCGGTGACGGCCACGGCGGCCACCAGCTCGCGGAACCGGGAGTCCCGGTCGGCGGCGCCCTCGTAGAAGGTGTCCTCGCCGACCATGTTCGACACGCCCAGCAGGAACAGCTCGGCCCGTGGATCGCGGGCGAAGCCGGGCGCGCCCTCGGCGGTGACGGGCAGCTTGTCGCGCCGCAGCTTGAGGTTGAACTTGGCCATCGCGTACCCCGTGTGGGTGGAGCGGAAGGCGCGACCGCACCGCACACCCGAGACCAGAGGTCGGCGACGGACCTGTCCGCTGCTCTGCCGCTTGAGCTAGCCGCCCGAAGGCGGCGGAGGACTCGAACCTCCAACCCGCGGATCCCTGAAGTAACCGTCACCTGCGCACCGGGCGTGCGGCGTGGTCGCGCCTCCCGAGATCGGAGCCGGCGACGGACGGCCTCTTCAACGGGGTGCGGGCACCCCTCCAAGATGTAACCGTCGCCTTCGCACCGGGAGGTGCGGGCACGACCGTAGCGGCGGCGCCGCCGAGCGGACAACGGAGTTTGCCGGCCCGTGGTCGCGGAGGCCGGAAACGGGCGACGCCGCGCACCCGAGATCGAGGTCCGACACAGCGCCGCGGATCGTCACCGCGGGGCCCAGGCTCCTAGCCAGGAAGTAGCTGTGTCTGTCGCACCGGGTACGCGGCGCGGGCACTTCCCGAGACCGAAGCGGCAACGGAGACTGGCCCTCGCGGGCCAAGGTGACCTGGGCTGCTGGTCGACACCGCCTTTCGGCGGCGGCGGGATTCGCACCCGCGTCTCCCCGTTGGAAGCGGAAGTAGCCGTTGCCTGCGCACCGGGAGGTGCCCGCCGACGGTAGGCGACCCGTGCGGAAGTGGGCAAGTAACTTCGGCCGGCTGGATGTCTTACCGTCCTGCTTGACTGGGCCGATGCGGATCGAAGAACTCGAGGGCATCGCGGCGGCACTGGGCAGCAGGGTGGTGACGACATCCGTGTTGGCGGGCGGCTTCTCCCACGAGACGTGTCTGCTCACGCTTGCTGACGGCCAGGTCGTTGCCCGGTTCGGAGGAACGGACCCGGCGATCGAGGCCGGGGTGATGGCCGTTGCCCGTCGGCACGTGCCAGTTCCGGACGTCCTGTTGGTCACGCCCGGTGAGGGCGAGAGCGTGCGGCCGGCGATGGTCATCGAGTATGTGGACGGCGATGTGCTGAGCGGGGTGCTCGCCAAGGGCGATCTCGGCCGGGTGGAAGCGGGTGAGCTGGGGGCTGAGGTCGGAAGGGTCGTCGCGGAGGTCGCTGTCGTGACGTTCGACCGACGAGGCTTCTTTGTCGACGGGGACCTCACCATCAAGGAGGAAGACCCGTGGTCGCAGCAACTGGCTGAGGTCGCCGAGGCGTGTATGGCCGCGGTTCCCGAGGGCCGGCTCGACGGCGGGACGCGTCGCGCCTGGGTGGAGTTGTGCGCGGCTCACTCGTCGGCGCTGGAAGGCGTCGACGGTCACACCCGGCTGGTGCATGCCGACATCAACCCGAAGAACATCCTGGTGTCTCGCGTGGGCGGCGGTTGGCGGGTGGATGCGCTGCTCGACTGGGAGTTCAGCTATTCCGGTTGCCCGTATGGCGACGCCGCGAACATGGCCCGGTTCGGCGCCGACTATCCCGCCGGCTTCCTGGACGGCTTCCGATCGGGATTCGCTGAGCAGCAGCCCGCTGACCTGGCCCTGGTCGAGGACTGGGCCTACGTGGGGCGGGTCCTGGACATGTTCGCGTTGAGTGACCTGGTGACTCGCCCCCTGGGGCACGCCGTCGCCGACCAGGCGGCCGAGCAGGTCCGGCGTTGGGTAGGGCGTGGCGTGCCGGACAGGGTGTGACGTGTGCCGACGAGGCGGTCGTGGTGCGGGACCGGCAGGACGGCCGCTGAGGGGCGCGAGCCGGCAGGGCCGGTCGAGGCGGTGTGCCCCGGCCGACCCTGCCGGCGCCCGCGTGCTGCCCGAGGGATCAGACGCGGGACCACTTCTGGTTCGCGTCGCCCGTGCAGTCCCACAGTTGGAGCTTGCCCCCGTTGTTGGGGTTGCGGTCCCGCACGTCGACGCAGCGGTTCGCGCTGAGGTTGACCAGGTCACCGGCGGCGTTGAGCGTGAAGCGTTGCGCCGGGTTGCCGTTGCAGGTGACGAGGTTGACCTCGGTGCCGTTCGCCGTGCCGGCCCAGGCCGGGTCCATGCACTTGCCCATCGCCCGGATCGTGCCGTCGGAGGCGAACGTCCAGGCCTGCGCGGCGGTGCCGTTGCAGTCCCAGATCTGGAGCTTGGCCCCGTCGACCGGGTTGGCGCTCGGGATGTCGATGCAGCGACCGCTGAGCGCGCCCCGGATCGCGTTGGTGCCCGTCGGCGGGTTGCCGCCCGAGGTGTAGCCCGAGACGCGTACGTAGTCCACGAGCATCTGCTGCGGGAACTGCGTGGAGGCGTCGGGGTAGCCCGGCCAGTTTCCGCCCACCGCCACGTTCAGGATCATGAAGAAGGGGTGGTCGAACACCCAGCGGTTGCCGCCCAGCCGACCCGGGTCGACCCGGTGGAACTCGACGCCGTCGAGGTACCAGATGATGGAGTTCGGTTCCCAGTCCACCCGGTAGGTGTGGAAGGTGTCGGCGAGCGGCTGGCCGATGGTGCGGCTGCCGGTGATGCCGCCGCCGCCCGAGTAGCCCGGGCCGTGGATGGTGCCGTAGACGGTGTTCGGCTCCCGGCCGATGTTCTCCATGATGTCGATCTCGCCCGCGTTGGGCCAGCCCACGCTGCCCATGTCGTTGCCGAGCATCCAGAACGCCGGCCAGATGCCCTGACCGCGCGGGATCTTGATGCGGGCCTCGAAGCGGCCGTACGTCTGGGTGAACGTGGCCGCCGTGAGCAGCCGGGCCGAGGTGTACTCGCACCGGCCGTAGTGGCACTGGTAGTTGGCGGGGTTCTCCCGGCGGGCGGTGATCACCAGGTTGCCCTGGCCGTCGTGCACGGCGTTGCTCGTGCTGTTGGTGTAGTACTGCCGTTCGTTGTTTCCCCAGCCGCCGCCACCGATGTCGAAGCGCCACTTGCTCTGGTTGACGGGCGTGCCGGCGGAGGCGTTGAACTCGTCCTGCCAGGTGATCCCCCCGATGGCGGCCTGCGCCGGTTCGGGGTGGATCGGCACGGAGATTGCCGCCGTGGCGGCGATGATCGCGGTCGCGGCGAGGGCGAGCGCCCACGGCCGACGGCGGGTACGGACTCTGAACATGTAGGACCTCCTTGGCGAAACTGCGCCGGCGCGACGTCTCTCGCGGCGGTCGCTCGGCCGGTCGGTGCGGGCGCGACGACGGGCGGGCACCGGGTCAGCCGCGACGCCACTTCTGGTTGGCGGCGCCGAGGCAGTCCCACAGGTGCAGGCGGGCGCCGTCGGAGTTGTTCCACTCCTTGATGTCGACGCACTTGTTGGCCTGCGGGTTGACCAGGTCGCCGGCCGCCGAGAGGACGAACTGCTGGGCCGGGTTGCCGCTGCAGTTGGCGATCTGGATGACCGCGCCGTTGGCGGTGGAACCCCACGCCACGTCCATGCACTTGTTGTTCTGGGTACGCAGCGTGCCGCCGGTGAAGGTCCAGGACTGCGCGGCGGTGCCGTTGCAGGTCCAGGTCTGCAGGGGAACGCCGTCGGAGAAGTTCGAGTTCGGCACGTCGATGCAGCGGTTGTTCCAGTTGCTGATCAGCCGGCTCCCGCCACCGCCGCCGGTGGTCACCAGGGTCAGCCCGTAGACGCCGAGGATCTCGTTGACCGGCTGGAAGAACGTCGTGCCGCCGGTGGAGCAGTTGCCGGAGCCGCCGGAGGTGACGCCCTGGGCCTGGTTGCCGGAGACCCAGGCCCCGCCGGAGTCGCCGCCCTCGGCGCAGGCGTTGCTGCGGGTCAGGCCCGACACCGCACCCTGCGGGTAGTTGACGGTCTCGTTGCGACCCAGGATGGTCCCGCAGCGCCAGCCGGTCGTACGCCCGGAGCGGCAGACCGAGCTGCCGATCGCCGCGTCCTGCGAGCCGGCGACCGTCACGTTGCCCCCGGCGTAGTTGTTCACCCAGGGCTGCGGGGTCCAGGAGCCGTTGGTGCGTACCCAGCCGTAGTCGTTGCCGGGGAACGACGATCCCGCGAACGTGCCCTGGGAGACGTTGTTGTAGCCGAGGGTCGGGCTGCCGACGCCCCCGCAGTGGCCCGCGGTGACGAAGCCGCCGACGACCGCGAAGCCGACCGAGCAGAGGGTGTTGCCGTTGATGACGTACTGGTCGCCGCCGCGGATGTCGTAGAGCGGGCGGGGCGCGTCGGCGGAGGTGACGACCTGGATCGCGTCCGTGGGCACGCCGGCGGCCTTGGCGTACGCGAGCGCCTGGGCGGTGGCGCCCGGGCGGGCCGTCACGACCACGCTGTTGCGGGCGACGTCGACGCGCCAGCCGTGGAGGTCGCGGGGGTCGGCGTCGGCGGCCCGCCGGTCGAGGGAGCGCTTGACCGAGTCGAGGGTGCGCTCGTTGCGGGCCACGACCGCGACGTCGGCGCCCTCGGCGCGGACGGCCGTGGCGAGCGCGCGGTCCGTGACGGCGACGGTGAGCCGGTGCCCGCCGGGCGGGATCCACGCGCCGGCGAACGCGGCGCCGAGGGTCGCGCGCAGGCGTCGTTCGACGACCGGCGCCGCCGCTTCGGTACGCAGGCGTTCGCCGACCTGGGTGGGGGTGAGGTTGAGGTCGCGGCGCATCGCCTCGACGAGGGCGGGGCTGGGGCCGGCCGGGGCCGCCGCAGCGCGGTCCGGGGCGGCGGGGGACGTGTCGCTGGCGTGGCCCGCCGCCGGGGTCAGGCCGAGGAGCAGGAGGCCGGCGGCGGCGGGGACGAGCATGCGCAGTCTTCGAGACAAGGGGGTTCCTCCCGGTGCGGCGAGGGCGACAGACAAAACGAGAGAGCGCTCTCTGAAAGAAGTCTGTCGATATCTCGACACATCTGTCAAGAAGGTTGCCAGTTGTGGCCCGCGCGTCGCCCTCGGCGACGGCCGGTGTGCGCCCGCGCCGGGTCCGGCGGCGGGGGCGTCGAAGCGGCGCCGGGTCAGGCGGTGGAGAGCAGGCCGCGCGCCGCCCGGACCTGGTCGACGGCCCGGCGGAGCGCGGCGACGATCCGGTCCTCGCCGGCGGCGTCCAGCCGGGCCACCGGCACCGACAGGCTGATCGCGTCGGTCGCCGGCGCCGCCAGGGGTACGGCCGTCGCGAAGCAGACGATGCCCTCGGTGTTCTCCTCGCGGTCCACCGCGTACCCCCGCTCCCGGACGGCGGCCAGCTCGGCGCGCAGCGCGTCGGCGTCGGTGACGGTGTGCGGGGTGAGGGCGGGCAGCGGCCAGGTCAGCAGCCCGTCGAGCGTCTCGTCGGGGCGCTCGGCGAGCAGCGCCTTGCCCAGGGCGGTGGCGTGCGCCGGCAGTTGCCGGCCGATCGCGCTGTAGAGCCGCAGCGGGTGCACCGACTCGCGCTTGGCGAGGTAGACGATGTGCGCGCCGTCCAGGCGCCCGAGGTGGACGGTCTCGCCGAACTGCCGGGACAGGTCGTCGAGCACCCCGCCGAGCAGGCCCACGGTGTCGTCGCTGGTGAGGTACGCGGCGCCGACCTGGAGCGCGCGCACCCCGAGCCCGAAGCGGGTGCCGGTCGGGTCGCTCTCGACCCAGCCGCGCTGGGCCATGGTGCGCAGGATGCCGTGCAGGCTGCTCTTCGGGATGTCCAGCGCGCGGGCCAGGTCGACCAGCGAGCGCCGCTGCGGCGAGGCGGCCAGCGCCTCCAACACCTCCAGCGTCCGGGTGGAGGACTTCACAGGCTGGAACCCGCCGGGCAGCGTCATGGGCGCCACTCTAGCGGGGTTGACAGGCCCGGCGGCAGCGCTAGGGTCACATATGTGACTGGCGTACAGAATGATGAACAGAGACCTGCGGTCGTGGCGGCCGTCGGCGCGGCCCGGATCCTGCCGGTCGTCGTGCTCGACGACGCCCGCGACGCCGCCCCGTTGGCCGAGGCGCTGGTGCGCGGCGAGCTGCGCTGCGCCGAGGTGACCTTCCGCACCGACGCCGCGGCCGAGTCGATCCGCGTCATGTCCGAGCGGGGCGACCTGCTCGTCGGCGCCGGCACCGTGCTGACCCCGGCCCAGGTCGACCGGGCCGTCGAGGCGGGCGCCCGGTTCGTCGTCACCCCCGGGTTCTCCCCGGCCGTCGTCCGGCGCTGCCAGGAGTCGGGCGTGCCCGTCTTCCCCGGCGTCGCCACCGGCACCGAGATCCAGATGGCCCTCGACGCCGGGCTCGACACGGTCAAGTTCTTCCCCGCCGAGCAGCTCGGCGGCGTCGCCATGATCAAGGCGCTCGCCGCGCCGTACCGCTCGGTGCGGTTCATCCCGACCGGTGGGGTCAACACCGGCAACCTCTCCGACTACCTCGCCCTGCCCGCCGTCCTGGCCGTCGGTGGCACCTGGATGGTCGCCCCCGACCTGATCGCCGCCGGGCGTTGGGACGAGGTCGCCGCCCGCACCGCCGCGGCCGTCGAGGCCGCCCGACCCGCCGTGGAGGGCTGAGCCGTGCTGTCCATCCGTCCGTCCGGCGAGTGCCGGTACGACCTGGTCTCCCTCGGCGAGATCATGCTGCGGCTAGACCCGGGCGAGGGCCGGGTCCGCACGGCCCGCACCTTCCGCGCCTGGGAGGGCGGCGGCGAGTACAACGTGGCGCGCGGCCTGCGCCGCTGCTTCGGGCTGCGGACCGCCGTGGTCACCGCGTTCGCCGACAACGAGGTGGGCCGGCTGCTGGAGGATCTCGTGCTCCAGGGCGGGGTGGACACGTCGCTGGTGACCTGGCTGCCCTACGACGGGGTCGGCCGCGCCGTGCGCAACGGGCTCAACTTCACCGAGCGCGGCTTCGGCGTCCGGGGCGCCGTCGGCACCTCCGACCGCGGCCACAGCGCCGCCAGCCAGCTCCGGCCCGACCAGGTGGACTGGGACCACCTGTTCGGCACCCTGGGGGTGCGGTGGCTGCACACCGGCGGCATCTACGCCGCCCTGTCCGAGACCACCCCGGAGACGATGGAGGCGGCGATGGCCGCCGCCGCCCGGCACGGCACCGTCGTCTCGTACGACCTCAACTACCGGCCCAGCCTCTGGAAGGCGGTCGGCGGGCAGGCCCGCGCGCAGGAGGTGAACCGCCGGCTGGCCCGGTACGTCGACGTGATGATCGGCAACGAGGAGGACTTCACCGCCTCGCTGGGCTTCGAGGTGCCCGGCACCGACGCCTCGCTGTCGGAGCTGGAGGTGGCCAACTTCCAGCGGATGATCGAGGCGGCCACCAGGGAGTACGACAACTTCAAGGTCGTCGCCACCACCCTGCGTACGGTCCGGACGGCCACCGTCAACGACTGGGGCGCGATCGCCTGGGCCGACGGGCGGTTCGTCGAGGCGACCCACCGGCCCGGCCTGGAGATCATGGACCGGGTCGGCGGGGGCGACAGCTTCGCCTCCGGCCTGATCTACGGGCTGCTGGAGAAGGGCGACCTGGCCACGGCCGTCGAGTACGGCGCGGCGCACGGCGCGCTGGCGATGACCACGCCCGGCGACACCTCGATGGCCAGCCTCCGGGAGGTCGAGGCGCTCGTCCGGGGCGCCGGCGCGCGCGTGCAGCGCTGACGCCCTCGGATGTAAGGAAGGAACCCCCCCCATCGCGTACGCGACAGGAAGGTCCCTTCCTTACATCGTGGCGCGGCTGAGCAGGGGCCGGAGGCCGCCGTGCCCGACGCCGCCGGCCGCCGTCCCGCTCACTCCCCGGTGAAGTGCGGTTCGCGCCGGTCGAGGAAGGCCCGGACCGCCTCGTCGTGGTCCCGGGTCTGGTGCGCCAGCGCCTGCATCGCGGCGGAGAGCTCCAGCACGCTGTCGAGGCTCTGGTGCTGGGCCTCGCGCAGCAGCTTCTTGGCCATCCGTACGGCGTGCGGAGGGTTCGCGGCCACCCGGTCGGCGAGCCGGCGCGCCTCGGTGAGCAGTTCCTCGTGCGGCACGACCCGGGAGACCAGCCCCCACTCCAGGGCGGTGGCGGCGTCGACCCGGTCCCCGGTCAGCGTCATCTCGGCGGCCCGGGCGGCGCCGACGGCCCGGGGCAGCAGCCAGGCGCCGCCGTCGCCGGGGATGATGCCGAGCTTGACGAAGCTCTCCGCGAAGAACGCCCGCTCCGAGGCGATCCGCAGGTCGCACATGAGGGCCAGGTCGCAGCCGGCGCCGACGGCCGCTCCGTTCACCGCCGCGATCAGCGGCACGTCGCACGCGTACATCGCCCGGGGGATCCGCTGGATGCCGCGGCGGTAGCCGTCGCGCAACTCGTGCGGGGCACCGCCGAAGAGGCCGACCCGGTCCGCCATGTCCTTGACGTTGCCGCCCGCGGAGAAGGCGCTGCCGGCGCCGGTGAGGATGACCGCCCGGACCGCCCGGTCGGCGTTGACCGCGTCGACCCGGGCGACCAACGCGTCGATCACGTCGTCGCCGGAGATGGGGTTGCGGGCCTCCGGCAGGTTGATCGTCCACGTCTCCACGGGACCGTCCCGCTCGACGAGAACCGGGTCGTCCACGCGTGTCTCCTCGGTGTGCCGCTGATCTGGTCTGCCCCGAAACCAACCACACGCCAGCCCGGCCGGCAAGGCGGGGGTGCCCCCGACGGCTCTGCGCCACCGCGGGCGGACAGCCGCCGTCGGCGATGCGGGCGCCGATCCTTCGACGTATTGAGATACCTGTACCCGCGATGGCATGATCCTCGCTCCATACACGATCATGAGCGGGGCGGATCTCGACAGGTGCCAGCAACGGAGGAACCTTCCGCACGTCCGCTTCGCCTCGTCATCGCCGCGCACGCCGTGTCCACGTACGGCAGCTTCCTGAACATGGTGGCGCTGGGGCTGTTCACCCTGGAGATCACGGGCTCCGCCGTGTCCACCGGGATCTTCATGGCGGTCCGCCTGTGCGCCGGCGTCCTGATGGGGCTGGTCGCCGGCACGCTGGTCAGCCGGTACGCGCGGGCCAGGCTCATGATCGGCGGCGACCTGCTGTCGGCCGGTGCGCTGGTGCTGCTGGTCGCGATGCCGTCCGCCGCGCAACCGACCATGCTGCACGCGCTGGCCGTGCTCCTCGGCGGGAGCCAGACGCTGTGGGTGGTCGCGCTGCGCAGCGGGTTGCCCGCGCTGGTCGGTCCGGACGACCTGGCCCGGGCCAACGCGAACCTGGTGGCGGCCCGCTCGGTGGCCATGCTGCTGGGCTTCGGCAGCGCGGGGATCCTCGTGACCCTGTTCGGCTACCACGCCGCGTTCCTGCTCGACGCCACCTCGTTCGCGCTCTCCGCCCTGCTGCTCTCCGCGGTCCGCGCCTGGCGCGTGGTGGGCCGCCCCGCCAGGCCGCCCGCCAAGGGCTCCCGCCGCGGGGCGGGGCTCCGGCGCCTCCTGCCCGCGGTCGCCCCCGTGATCCTGGCCATGATCGCGGTGCGGTCCGTCGACGCGTTCGGGTCCGCCTCCCACAACGTGGGCCTGCCGGTATACGCGAACCTGGCCTGGCCCGACGCCCCCGCCGCGTTCGCCGCCCTGTTCACCACGCCCTGGGCGGTCGGCAGTCTCGTCGCCGGCCGGTGGTACGCCCGGCGGGCCGCCGGCACCTCCCGCCCGGGATCGCCGAGGGCCTTCGGCGTCGCCACCTGCGCGATGTCGCTGCTGTTCGTGCTCGCCTTCGCGGGGCCCCCGATCTGGCTGGTGGCCGTCCTGGCGCTGGCCGCCGGCATGGCGGACGGCTACGCCGAGATCAGCTACACCACCCGGTTGCAGACCGTCGAGCCCTCCCGTCTGCCGCAACTCATGGGCCTGGCCAGCACGGCGCAGAACGCGGGGTTCGGCATCGGCATGATCGTCAGCGCCTTCGCGCTCGACCGCCTGACGCCCCTGCCGGTGGTCGCGCTGGCGCACGGCCTGGCGCTCGCCGCCGCCGGTGCCTTCCTCATCTCCCACGCCCGTACGCCGGCGCACCGTCCGCAGCGAACGCAAGAAGTCGAGGTAGCACCGTGAAGTCGACGTCCGCCGACCGCCCCGCCGCCGTCAGCCACGGCGGGGGCCTCCCCGGCCCCGTCGACCATCCCCCGACCTTGGACGAGGCGCTGCTGCGGGCGGCCCGGAACCACCCGGACGCGGGCATCCGGATCGTCGGTCCCGACGGGCGCGAGGAGTTCCTCGACCACGGGCGGCTGCTCGCCGGGGCGCGCGCGGCGCTGCCCGCTCTGCGGGCCCACGGCCTCGGTCGGGGGTCCCACGTCGTCCTGCGGATCACCTCGGGTGCGCAGTACTGGCCGACCTTCTTCGGCTGCGTCCTCGGCGGGATCGTGCCGCTCACCGTCGGCGCGCCCACCGGGTACGACGCGGACAACCCCACCGCCGCCGCCCTCTTACACGCTTGGCGGGTGCTGGGGGAGCCCGTCGTGCTGGCCGGGCCGGAGGACCTGGACGTGCTGGACCGGCTGCCGCTGCGGGACCGGGTGGTCGCGGTGGCGGAGCTGGCCGCGACGACCGCTCCCGACGGCCCCGCCCCTGCCGGGCCGGAGCCGGAGGCGGCGGCCACCGACCCCGGGTCGGTGGCGCTGCTGCAGCTCTCCTCGGGCAGCACCGGCCGGCCGAAGGTGATCCCGTTGACGCACCGGGGGCTCTCGGAATACGCCGTCGGCGCCCGGACGATGCTCGACATCGGCCCGCGGGACGTCCTGCTCAACTGGCTCCCCCTGGACCACGTCGCCGGCCTGCTGCTCTACCACCTCGGCGGCGTCTTCCTCGGCGCCACGTCCGTCCACGTCGCCACCGAGTGGGTGCTCGACGACCCGCTGCGGTGGTTGGAGCTGATGCGGCGGCACCGGGTCACGCACAGCTGGGCGCCGAACTTCGGCCTGCGGCTGGTGGCCGACGCGGTCGCCCGGGCACCCGGTGGACCGTGGGACCTCGGCGGCGTACGCCGCATGGTCAGCGGCGGGGAGCAGTGCCTGCCGGAGACCTTCGAGGCGTTCGTCGCCGCGACCGGGGTGCCGGCGGAGGCGATGACGCCGGCCTGGGGCATGTCGGAGACCAGCACGGGAATCACCTTCGCCTCCTTCACCGAGCCCGGCACCCGCCTCCGGGTCCGCACGGCGAGCCTGGGCGGCGACCTGGAGTACGCCGAGGACGACGACCCGGCCGACGTCACCGAGTTCCTCTCCGTCGGGCCGCCCGCGCCCGGTGCCACCCTGCGGATCGTCGACGCCGCCGGCGCGGTGCTTCCCGAGGGCCGCATCGGCCGCCTCCAGGTCTCGTCGGCGCGGGTCACGCCCGGGTACCTCGCCGACCCGGAGGCGAACCGCCTGGCCTTCCCCGACGGCGACGGCTGGCTGGAGACCGGCGACCTCGCCTTCATGCGGGACGGTCGGATCACCATCACCGGCCGGGCGAAGGACATGATCATCCTCAACGGGCACAACCTGCCCTGCCACGAGGTCGAGCAGGTGACGGGGGAGGTGGCCGGGGTACGGCGCGGCCTGGTGGCCGCCGTCGGCGTACCGGAGCCCCGCACCGGCACCGAGTCGCTGGTGATCTTCTACGTGCCCGACGACGACACGCCCGCGACGGGGGTGGCCGAGGCGGTGCGGGCGGCGGTGGCCCGACGCTGGCAGGTCGTACCCGAGCGGGTGCTGTCGCTCCCCGCGGAGCAGTTCCCGCGTACCACCGGAGGGAAGATCCGGCGCGCGGAGCTGGTCCGGCGCTGCCTGGCCGACCGGTCGCCGCAGCGGCCGCACGACGGGCGGCGGGCGACCACCGACTCCGCCGGGGTTCCGGCGGCGCGCGCGGCCGGACCGGGCAGGGCGGAGGTGCGCGCCCTGCTGACCGGCATCCTCGGCGACCTGACGGGGGGTCAGGTCGACCCGGCGCGTCCGTTCTACGAGCTCGGCATCGGCTCGGTCGAGATCGTCCGTCTCCGGGCCCGCCTGGAGCGGGCACTGGAGCGCCCGGTCCCGCAGCCGGTGCTCTTCGCCCACCCGACGGTCGACGCGCTCAGCGCGCACCTCGCCGCCCCGGCGGTCACGCCCACGGCGGAGCCCGTGGGCGGGCCGGTACGGGACCGGCGGATCGCGGTGATCGGCATGGCGGTCCGGTTCCCCGGAGCGCGCACGGTCGACGAGTACTGGGCGAACCTGACCGCCGGGGTGGAGAGCGTGCGTGCCTTCACACCGGACGAACTCGTCGCGGCGGGAATCCCACGCGACACCGTCGACGCGGCCGGCTTCGTGGCGGCCAGCGGGGTCCTCGACGACGACGTCGCCGGCTTCGACGCGGGCTTCTTCTCGATCAGCGCCCGGGAGGCGGAGCTGCTCGACCCGCAGCACCGGCTGTTCCTGGAGACCTGTCACCACGCGTTGGAGGACGCCGGGCACCCGGGCGACGCGCGGGGGCTGCGGACCGGCCTCTACGCCGGCAGCGGGATGAACCTCTACCCGCACCACACCTACCTCCGCCAGCTCGGCCACCGGACGGTCTCCGCCGATCCGGCCGACCCGATCGGCGTCGCCCTCGGCAACCAGCCGGACTTCCTGGCCACCCGGGTGGCGTACCGGCTGGGGCTGACCGGGCCGGCGATCAACGTGCAGAACGCCTGCTCGACCTCGCTCGTGGCGGTGCACCTGGCGGTGCGGGCGCTGCTCGACGGCGAGGTCGACCAGGCGGTCGCGGGCGCCGTGGCCGTGCACGTGCCGCAGGTGACGGGCTACCGGCACACCCCGGGATCGATCCTGTCGGCGAGCGGCCGGTGCCGGCCCTTCGACGCCGACGCGGACGGAACGGTCGGCGGCAACGGCGTCGCCGCCGTGGTGCTGAAGCCGCTCGACCGGGCCCTCGCCGACGGCGACCACGTGCACGCCGTGATCATCGGCTCGGCCGTGAACAACGACGGCGCCGGCAAGGTGGGCTTCACGGCACCGGGGGTGGCCGGGCAGGTCGACGTCGCCCGGCGGGCGCTGGCCGCCGCGCGGGTCCCGGCGGAGTCGATCGGGTACGTCGAGGCGCACGGTACGGGCACGGCCCTGGGCGACCCGGTGGAGCACCACGCCCTCGCCGAGGCGTACGCGGGCGGTCGACCGTTCCTCGGCTCGGTCAAGGCGAACGTCGGTCACCTGGACAGTTGCGCGGGCATGGCCGGCCTGATCAAGACGATCCTGACCGTGCGGTCCGGCCGGGTCGCCCCACAGATCAACTTCCGCCGGCCGAATCCGGCGATCGACCTCGCCGCCGGCCCCTTCACGGTGACCACCCGTGGCACCCGGTGGCCGGCGGACCTGCGGCCGCGCCGGGCGGCCGTCAGCGCGTTGGGGGTGGGCGGCACCAACGCCCACGTGATCGTCGAGGAGCCGCCCCCGGCGGACCGACGCCGGTCGGACGAGCCGCCGGCCCGGCCCGCGCCGGGACTGCTGCCCCTGTCGGCGGCCGACCCGTCGGCGCTGGTGGAGCTGGCCGCCCGCCACCGCGACCTGCTCCGCGAGGACCCCGGGCCGGCGTTGGCCGACGTGGTCACCAGCGCCGGGCGGCGCAGACGCCACCTCCGGCACCGCCTGGTCGCGCTCGGCACCTCCGCCGCCGAGCTGGCCGACGGCCTCGACCGGTACGTCGAGGCGGGCGTGGCGGGGAACGTGCTGACCGGCCGGGCGGAACCGGAGGGTGTCACCCCGGTCGCGCTGGCCTTTCCCGGGCAGGGCGACCGTCGCTGCGTCGTCCTCGATCTCGCCGAGCGGTTTCCGGTCGCGCGGGACGTGTTGGCCGAGGGGGCCGACGCGTACCGCCGGGCGATTGGTGGCGACCTCGTCGCCCGGCTGCGGGCGCACCCCGACGGAACGGGCCGCCCGACGGACGTGGCGCAGCCGGCGCTGGTGGTCACCGCGGTGGCGTTCGCCGAGCTGTGGCGGTCGTGGGGGCTCACGCCGGACGTCGTCCTCGGGCACAGCGTCGGCGAGTACGCCGCACTGGTCGTGGCCGGTGCGCTGTCCCTGCGCGACGCGGTCGGGCTGGCCGCGCACCGGGGCGCCCTGATGCGCGACGCGCTGCCACCCGGGGCGATGTGCGCGGTGCTGGCCGACGAAGCGGCGGTCGGTGATCTGCTGCGTGGGTCGACGGCGGAGATCGCCGCCCGCAACGGCGCGGAGCACCACGTGCTCGCGGGTCCCCCCGAGGCCCTGGCGGCGGTCGTCCGGGAAGCCGAACGGCGCGGCGTGGCGACCCGCCCGCTCCCGGTAGACCGGGCGTTCCACTCGACCGGCGTGGACGCGGTCCTCGACCGGCTCCGCCGGATGGTCGGGAAGGTGGAGTTCGCACCGACCCGCCTGCCCCTGGTCAGCAGCCTGGACGGCCGGGTACGCCCGCCCGGCTGGCTGCCGGACGCCGACCACCTGTGCCGGCAGGCGCGCGAGCCGGTCGCCTGGAGCGCCGCCGTGGCCACCCTCGCCGAGCAGGGCGTGCGATCGGTCGTCGAGGCGGGCGCGGACGGGGCGCTGACGGGCATCGCCCGCGGCGCGGGATCCGACCTGCGGTGGGTGCCGTCGCAACGTCGCGGCACCCCACCGGTCGACGGGCTGTGGCGCGCCGTCGCGGAGTTGCACGTGGCGGGGTTCCCGGTCGACTGGGCCGCGCTGACCGCTGACTGCGGTGGCCGGGCCGTGCCACTGCCGGCCTATCCGTTCCAGCGCCGGCGGTTCTGGGCCTCCGCGCCCGGGGCCGCCGACATCTCCGCCGCGACCGACGTGCGGGTTGCGGCTGGCGGGTCCGCCGCGCCGGACGTCGCTGCCGCGACCGACGTGCGGATCGCGACCGGCACCTCTGCCGCGGCGGACGTCCGGGTCGCGGCCGGCGGGTCCGACGCGAGCGGCGCGGCCGGATCGTCGGCGATCGCCGAGCCGGGGGCGCCCCGGCCGCTGGCCGGACACGACGTCGGGGCCGAGCAGGTGCTCACGCGCATCCGGACCCTGACGGCCGAGCGGCTCGGACTGGACGTGGGAGAGGTCGATGCGGACGAGACCTTCCTCGACCTCGGTGCCGACTCGCTGCTCCTGATCACCATGTCCCGGGAGATCGACCACGCGTTCGGGGTGCGGGTTCCCGTCCGGGACCTGTTCGCCGCCGTGGACACCCCCCGCCGGCTCGCCGAGGCGGTGACGCGCGGCGCCTCGGCCGGCGTGCCCCCTGCGGCGGCCCCGCCGGCCGGTCCGCCGACCGCGTCGCCCTCCGTCCCTGCCGCGTCGGTTTCCATGCCCGCCGCGTCAGTTCCCGCGCACGACCCGTCGGCACCCTTGCCTGTCGCGCCGGTAACGCTGGTTCCCGCTGGGCCGGTGCCCGTGCCTGTCACGCCGGGTCCCGCGCCTGCTGCGCCGGTTACTGCCGGACCGGTGCCCGTGCCCGTCGCTTCGGCGGCACCGGCCGACCCGGGCGACGCTCCCCGGGACGTGCCGGCCGACCTCGTCACGATCGTGCACCGCCAGCTGGACCTGATGCGCGACCAGCTCGCTCTTCTCGGCGCCGCCACGGGTGCCGGCGGCAACGGCAGCGCCAGCGGCGGCACCAGTGGTGGCGGTGCGGCCGTCGCCCCCGAGCCGTCGACGCGGCCCGCGCCGGCCGCGTCGGTCGCCGGCGCGCCGGACACCGTCGACTTCAGCCTGTACTTCTTCGGCGACTACCCCGACTCGGCCCGGGACGACGCCTACGGAACCATCATCGAGGCCGCCGAGTTCGCCGACACCCACGACTTCCACGCGGTGTGGTTGCCGGAGCGGCACTTCCACTCCTTCGGCGGGCTCTTTCCCAACCCGTCGGTGCTCGCTGCGGCCCTCGCGACCCGGACCCGCCGGCTGCGCCTCAACGCCGGCTCGGTGGTGCTGCCCCTGCACCATCCAGTCCGGGTCGCCGAGGAATGGTCCATGGTGGACAACCTCTCCGGGGGACGGGTCGGGCTGGGGTGCGCGCCCGGCTGGCACGCCAACGACTTCGTCTTCTACCCGGACAACTACCGTCGCCACAAGCAGGTGATGTACGACAATCTCGACACCGTACGGCGGCTCTGGCGCGGCGAGGCGATCACCGCGCGGTCGGGCAGCGGCGAAGACGTCGACATCCGGCTGTTCCCCCGCCCGGTGCAGGCGGAACCGCCGACCTTCACGGCGATCGTCGGCAACCCGGACAGCTACCGGGAGGCGGCCCGCCGCGGCCTCGGCGTGGTCACCAACCTGATGACCCAGGACGTCGCGCGGCTGGCCGAGAACGTCGCGCTGTACCGGCGTACCCGGTCCGAACACGGTCTCGATCCCGCTGCGGGGCGGGTGGTGGTGCTGCTGCACACCTTCCTCGGCGACGACGCCGAGCAGGCGCGGGCCATGGCGTTCGAGCCGTTCTGCGCCTACCTGCGCTCCTCGTTCAGCCTGCTCGGCCAGGTGGTCAACAGCCTGGGCATGAACGTCGACCTCGCCGACACCCCCGACGAGGACGTCCGGTTCGTGTTGTCCCGTGCCTACCAGCGGTACTGCGAGCAGCGGGCCCTGATCGGCTCGCCGGAGAGTTGCCGGCCGGTGCTCGACGCGGTCCTCGACGCCGGCGCCGACGAGATCGCCTGCTTCGTCGACTTCGGCCTGCCGGCGCCGGCCGTGCGGGACGGACTGCCGGCCATCGACGCGCTGCGGCGGGCCACCCCCCGTCGACCAACCCCGGCCCGGGCCTCAGCCCCAATCCCAACCCCAACCCCGGCCGCGGCTGTGGCCCCGGCACCGGCCGCGGTGGTCGCCGGGCCGGCGGCGCCGGAGGCCGTCGGGATCGCCGCGCCACCGACCGTCGAGACCGCGCCACCGACCGTCGAGACCGCGCCGTTGACGCCCGGCCAGCGACGGCTGTGGCTGGTCGAGCAGGCATACCCGGGCACCCCGGCCTACACGGAGGGCGTGGCCGTGCGGCTGTGCGGCGCGCTCGACACCGGGGCGCTGCGCGGGGCGTTGCAGGACGTCGTGGACCGGCACGCGCCACTGCGGACGACCTACCGCGAGGTCGACGGGCAACCCTGCCAGGTCGTCCGGCCGACGGCGACGGTCGACCTGCCGGTGCGGGAGCATTCCGGTGCCGACGAGGACGCCCTGGTGCGGGCGGCGATGGCCCGGGAGAGCGCGCGGGTGTTCGACCTCGTCGAGGGGCCGGTCTTCGCGTTCGAGCTGCTGCGCTTCTCCCCGACACACCACGTGCTGGTGATGTCGTTCCACCACCTGGCCACCGACGGCGGCTCGTACGCGGTCCTGACCCGCGAGGTCGGCGCGTGCTACCGGGCCCGGTCGACCGGTACGACGGCTGCGCTGCCCCCGCTGCCGGTCACCTACCCGGAGCTGGCCCGGGCGCGTGCCCGGTCGGCCGGGGACGGCATGGACAAGAGCCTGGCGTACTGGCTCGACCTGCTCGATCCACTGCCGCCCACCCTCGTGCTGCCCTCGGACCGGCAGCGACCGGCCACCGTCTCGGCCGCCGGTGGGAGCCTCCTCGCGGAGATCCCGGTGGAGCTGACCGAACGGGTCCGGCAGCTCAGCCGCGTCGAGCGGGTCACCCCGTTCACCACGCTGCTCAGCGCGATCGGGGTGGCGCTGTCCCGGTTCAGCGGCCAACCGGACCTGGTGATCGGCACCGGCATGAGCGGCCGCGACGAGGATTCCGAGGACCTGATCGGGTTCTTCGTCGACACCGTGCCCCTGCGGCTGGACCTCGCCGGTGACCCCACCTTCCGGGAGTTGCTCGCCCGGGTCCAGTACCGCTCGGCGGACGGGTACGAACACGCGGGCGTGCCCTTCGACGACCTCGTCAGCGCGCTCGCGCCGAACCGGGAGGCCGGCCGCCACCCGCTCTTCGACGTGGTCGTGGAGTACGAGCGGGGCGCCCCGGCGTTCCAGTTCGACCTGCCGGGGGTCACCGCCGAGCCGATCCCGGTGGGCCTGGACAAGGCCCCGGTCGACCTGGTCGTCCACCTGTCACACGGCGACACCGTGCGCTGCCATGTCGAGTACCGGACCGACGTGCTCGACCGGGCGACGGTGCGTCGCCTGCTGGACTACGTCGAGCGGCTGCTCGACCGGGCGACCCGGGAGCCCGACGAGCCGCTGTCGGGCCTGGCGGCGCACCTGGACGACTCCGCCGACCGCCTGCACGGGCCGCGGACACCCGTCGGCGACGCCCGGCTGCACGAGTTGTTCCTGCGGCAGGCGGCCCACACCCCGGACGCCGTGGCGGTCGTGTGCGGGCCGACCCGCTGGACGTACCGCGAACTGCGCGAGCGGGCCGACCTGCTCGCCCGCCGGATCGCCGCCGCCGGCGTCGGGCCCGACGACCTCGTCGCGGTGCTCCTGCCGCGCCGGCCGGAGCTGATCGCCGCCCAGCTCGCCGTGCTGATCGCCGGCGCGGGCTTCATCCCCCTCGATCCGGGGCTGCCCGCCGCCCGGGTGGCCACCCTGTTCGCCGACAGCGGCGCCCGGCTGCTGGTCACCACGGGGGACGTGGACGCGCCGACGGACGTGGTCTGCCTGCGGGTCGAGGATCCCGGTGACCCGGACCTGCCGGCCCCGAACCGGGTGCCGACGGCGGAGCAGGTGGCCTGGTGCGTCCACACGTCCGGCTCGACCGGCCGGCCGAAGGGCGTCCTGGTGCCGCACCGGGCCGCCGTGGACGCCATCGACTGGCACGTGCGGGCCCTCGCCCTCACCGGAGCGGACACCGTCGGCCACGCGCTCGGACTCGGCTTCGACGCGAACCTCGCCGAGATCCATCCGGCGCTCGCCGCCGGCGCCACCGTGCATCTCGTACCGGAGGAGGCGCGGACCGACCCCGCGGCCCTCGTCGAGGAGTGGTCCCGCGGCGGCGTCACGGTGGCCTTCCTGCCGGCGCCGCTCGCCGAGCTGGTCTTCGCCCTTCCGATGCCCGCGCGCGCCCCGCGCACCCTCGTCGTGGGCGGCAGCCAGCTCCGGCGCCGACCGCCCGCCGGCTTCCCGGCCGAGGTGATCAACGCCTACGGTCCGACCGAGTGCAGCATCGTCGCCACGGCGGGTCCCGTGCGGGCGGACGTCCCGGGGCCGGTCGACATCGGCATCCCGGTCGACAACCATCGGCTGTTCCTGCTGGACGAGCGTGGCGTGCCGGTGCCACGGGGGGCGATGGGGGAGCTGTACGTCGGCGGAACCGGCGTGGCCCGGGGCTACCTCGGCCGACCCGCGGCGACCGCCGCCGCCTTCCTGCCCGATCCCGGCCTGCCCGGGGCGCGGGTCTACCGGACCGGGGACCTGGTCCGGGAACGGGGCGACGGGACCCTCGAGTTCGTCGGCCGGGTGGACGACCAGGTCAAGATCGCCGGACAGCGGACGGAGCCCGGCGAGGCCGCTGCGGAGCTGGCCACGCTGCCCGGGGTACGCCAGGCCACCGTCATCGCGCGGCACGACCGGGGCGACGAGCCGTACCTCGCCGCGTACGTCGTGGCGGACGACGACGGGGAACCGGCCGCGACCCGCGCGGAGCGACTCGCCGCCGTGCTGGCCGAGCGCCTGCCCGCACACCTCGTACCCCGGGCCTGGGTGCTGCTGGACACCCTGCCCACCACGGACAACGGCAAGGTGGACCGGTCGCGGCTGCCGGCACCCGCCGTGACCGGCGCCGCCGACCGTCCTCGCACCGCCATGGAACAGCTCGTCCACGACGCCTGGTGCGCCGAGCTCGGGGTGGCCCGGCTGCCGGTGGACGTCCCCTTCTTCGCCGCGGGCGGTCACTCCCTGGCGGCCGTACGGTTGGCGAACCGGCTGACACACCTGCTGGACCTGAAGGTCGGCGCGCACCGGGTGCTGCGCAGCCCGGGCATCCGGGCGATGGCGCGGGACCTGACGACCGCGGAGGTCGGGTCCGAGGTCGTGGACCGGGCGCCGGCGACCTACCCGCAGGAACTGATGTGGCACCGCCAGCGGCAGGCCCCCGACCCGCCGGCCGTGCACATGGCGGTACGGGTGACCCTCGCCGGTCGGCTCGACGTGCCGGCCCTGCAACGGGCGGTCGACGGCCTGGTCGCCCGGCACGAGGCGCTGCGCACCCGCCTGGTGGAACGCGCCGGTGAGCTGGTCCAGGAGGTGCTCCCGGCCCGGCCGGGGACGCTGCCGGTGCGCGACCTCGCCGCCAAGGAGGTCGAGCAGTGGTGCGTGCGGACCGGCCGCGAGCCCTTCCCGGAGGACACGGGACCATGGCTGCGGGCCCGGCTGGCGCGGCTGGACGACGACGCGTGGGTGCTGATGCTGGTCGTGCACCATCTCTGCGGTGACGGCTGGTCGATGCTCCAACTGCTCGACGAGCTGGGCAGGGGCTACGCCGCGGAGATCGGCCAGGGCGCGGCCCCCGTCGCGCCGACGGCACGCTACGTCGACCACGCGCGCCGGCAACGCGCCACCGCCGTCCCGCCGGACGTCCTGCGGTACTGGCGGGACCAGCTCGCCGGAGCACCCCGCGCGGTGTCGTTCCCGGCCGACCGCCCACGGCCGGCGCGGCCGTCCGGCCGGGGCAGCGAGTTCGCCTTCGACGTCCCGGCCGAACTGACCGACCGCCTGACCAGGCTCGCCGAGCGCTGCGGCACGACCCTGTTCCCGGTCCTGGCCAGCGGGTACGCGCTGCTCGTGCGCGAACTCACCGGCGCCCGTGACGTGGTGCTCGCCTGCCCGTACGCCCACCGCGACAACCGCGATTACGAGTCGGTCGTGGGCCTGTTCACCAGCCCGCTGCTGCTGCGGCCCCCGCTGGCGCGCGCGGCGTCCTTCGCGGAGCTGACGGCCGGCACCGACCGGGTGTTCCTCGACGCGATCCGGCACCAGCCGGCGCCCCTGGCCGAGGTGTACGCGGCCCTCGATCCGCACTGGCGCGTCGGCATGCCGCCACCGGTCGCCACGACGCTGTTCGGCTGGAATCCGGGGATGCCGGAGGTGCGGCTGCCGGGGCTCGTGGCGCACGCCACCGACCAGGGGCTCGGCTGCGCCCGCCGGGACCACGCCACGGTCGTCACCCCGCACGGGGGCGGCCTGCGGGGCGTCGTGGAGTACTCCACGGACCTGTTCGACCGGGCGACGGTGGCGGCCTGGTGCGACCGCTTCGTCGCCATTCTCGTCGCGGCCGCCGACGAGGGGCCCGGGCAGGTCGCGGCGCGCACTATGGTCGGATCATGACCTCGGGCACCGGCAACTCCGACGACTGGACCACTCCCGGGACGTTCGAGGTCGCCCCCGGCGTCCACCGCGTGCCGCTGCCGCTGCCGAACGACGGCCTGCGCGCGGTGAACGTGTACGTCCTGCGCGACGACGACGGTCTCGTGCTCGTCGACTCCGGGTGGGCGATCGCCGAGGCGCGCTCCGCGCTCGGCGCGGCGCTCAAGGAGCTGGACTGTTCGCTGGGGGACGTGCGCCGGTTCCTCGTCACGCACGTCCACCGGGACCACTACACGCAGGCCGTGCACCTGCGCCGCGAGTACGGCATGCGGGTGAGCCTCGGCGCCGGCGAACGCGAGAGCCTGGCGGCGTCCATGACGCCGCAGCGGAACCCGCTCGCCGAGCAGCTCGCCCGCCTGCGGCTGCTGGGCGCCGGCGAGCTGGCCGACACCCTGGCGGGGCTGACCGGGTCGCGGCTGAGCACCGAGGACTGGGACCTGCCGGACGACTGGTTCCACGACGGTCAGCAGATCAGGCACGGCGAGCGCACCCTGCACGTCGTCGAGACGCCGGGCCACACGCGCGGGCACGTCGTCTTCCACGACACCGGCTCGCACCTGCTGTTCGCCGGTGACCACGTACTGCCCACCATCACGCCCTCGATCGGCTTCGAGGCCGCACTGTCGGCGAACCCGCTCGGCGACTTCCTGGCATCGCTCGCGCTGGTGCGCGGGCGACCGGACGCGCGGCTGCTCCCGGCGCACGGGCCGGTGACCCCGAGCGTGCACGCGCGGGTCGACGAACTCGTCACGCACCACGGCGCGCGGCTCGACGAGACGGAGGCCGCCGTGGCCCGGGGGGCGACTTCGGCGTACGAGGTCGCCGCGCGGCTGCGCTGGACCCGGCGGGAGCGCCGGCTGGCCGACCTCGACGTGTTCAACGCCATGCTCGCCGTCACCGAGACCGCGGCGCACCTGGAACTCCTGCTCGCCCAGGGCCGCCTGACCCGGTCCGACGTCGACGGGCTGCACCGCTACGCCACCGCCTGACCCCGCCGGGGCCCCCGCTCACGCCGGGCGCGTCGCGTGCGGCCGGGTCAGCGCGGGACACGGGAGTGCCCCTACGATGCGGCGTATGGCGCTGTTGTACCGGGCGGAGATGCGCCCTACGAAGTTCGGACTCCTGGCGGCGTGGCTGCCCGGCCGACCCTGGTTCCAGGGGCCGGCCGGCGCCGACGTCGAGCGCGTGGCGGCCTACCGGTTCGACGATCCGGCCGGCGCCGTCGGCGTCGAGACGCTGCTCGTCAGGGCCGGCGACGGGCCGATCCACCAGGTCCCGCTGACCTACCGCGACGCGCCCCTCGACGGCGGCGACGACTGGCTCGTCGGCACCACCGAGCACTCCGTGCTCGGCCGTCGCTGGGTGTACGACGCGTGCGCCGACCCCGTCTACGCCGCGACGCTGGCGGCGGCCGTCCTCGCCGACGCCGGGCAGGCGCAGGAGTACTTCGAGGCCGACGGCCGGCGGGAGTACCGCGAGCTGTCGATGACCATCGCCGGCAGCGGCACCCGGGGCGCCGAGGTCCCGCCCGTCGGCGCCGTGCGCCGCGTGGTGGAGGACGACCTCACCGTCATCGTCACCGACTCCGTGGAGTTGGCCGTCGTGCGCCGCCCCGACGGCGGCACCGCGTCGGAGGGCGCCGTGCTGACCGGCACGTGGAGCGGCCAGCCGAGCCCCCTGCCGCTGGCGTACGCCCGCCAACGCTGACGGGACGCACCGCCGGCGCCGACCTCCTTCGGCCCACCGACGGCGAAGGGGCTTGTATTCCTACTGATCCGGTAGGAAAATGGGGCCATGCCGCGCGTACCGCTGTTCACCTCCCGCCGGGTCGTCGACCTGATGCGGGTCGCCTCGCAGCTCTGTCCCGGTCCGCGCCCGGCGGCCTGACCGCCGATCGCGTCGCGCCCGACGGGCGCACCGGTCGGTTCCCCGGCATCGTCGCCGCCTCGGTGGTCGCCACCTGCCACCTCGACGCGGCGGGCGCGGCCACCCGTCGCGGTCGTCGACGACCCGCGGGTGTGGTTCCTGGTCCCGGCGCTCTCCGGCTCCAGGATGCCGCCGTGGACCGAGCTCCGCGTGGCGTCGCTGCGGGCGGCAGGGCTGGCGCCGCCGCCCCGCCACGACTTTTTTGCCTGACTCCCCTCCGGAAGGTTCCGATGGTCATCGCGCGGCACGACACCGACCCCCTCGTCCGACAGTGGCGGGACGGCCCGGAGGGCGGGTGGACGGTCGACGCCGACGCCCGCGCGCTGCGTACGGTGCTGCGCCACCAGGCCAGCACCGTCACCGTGGTCACCGCGCCCGGCGCGCCGCCGGTCGGCTTCACCGCCACGTCGTTCACCTCGGTGTCGCTGGTGCCGCCGGTCGTGTCGTTCTGCGTGAACCTCGGATCGTCCAGCTGGCCGACCCTGGCGGGCGCCCGCCACGTGGCGGTGCACCTGCTCGCCGAAGACCAGCGGGAACTGGCCCGCACCTTCGCCACCAGCGGCATCGACCGGTTCGCCACCCCCACCCGGTGGCGTACCGGACCCCAGGGGGCGCCGATCCTCGGGGGCGTGCTGGCCTGGCTGCTCTGCCGGGTCGTCGACCGGGTGCCCGTCGGCGACCACGCCGTCGTGCTGGCCGAGCCGGAACTGATCCGGCACGCCGACGGCGGCTCGCCGCTGCTGCACCACCAGGGCCGCTACACCGGGGTCGACGGGGCGGGCCGAGAGGCCGCGTGACCGGCTTCCCGCCGGTCGGCCCGGATCGGCGTGAGCGGCCCCGGCCCCACCCGGATCTGCCGGGTGGGGCCGGGGACGGATCTCGGCGGCGAGGACCGGCCGGTGCGGGGCCGGCGGCGCGGTCAGGCGGCCGGCACGCCGAGGCGGTCGAGCAGGTGGCGGCGCAGCGCGCCGAAGGCCGGATCGTCCGGCGTACGGCCGTTGCCCAGGTCGACCGGGAGTTCCTCGGCGATGACGCCCCCTTCCAGCAGCAGGATCCGGTCGGCGAGCAGCAGGGCCTCGTCCACGTCGTGGGTGACCAGCAGGGCGGCGAAGCCGTGCTCGGCGCGCAGCCGGCGTAGCAGCCCCTGCATCCGCAGCCGGGTGAGCGCGTCGAGGGCGCCGAACGGCTCGTCGAGCAGCAGCAGGTCTGGCTCGCGGACCAGCGCCCGGGCGACGGCCACCCGCTGGGCCTGGCCGCCGGAGAGCTCGGCGGGCCAGGCGCGGCGCCGGTCGGCGAGCCCGACCTCGGTCAGGGCCCGGTCGATCCGCCGGTCGGTGTCGGCGCCGGACAGGCCGAGCCTGACGTTCTCGGCCACCCGTTTCCAGGGCAGCAGCCGGTGCTCCTGGAACACCACGGCGGCCGTGCCGTGCACGGTGGTCCCGCCGGTGGCCTCGCCGTCGAGACCGGCGAGGATGCGCAGCAGGGTGCTCTTGCCGGAGCCGCTGCCGCCCAGCAGGGCCACCACCTCCCCCCGGGAGATCGCCAGGTCGACGCCGGCCAGCACGACCGTGAGGCCGAACGCCCGGCGTACGGCGTGGGCGGTCAGCACCGGCCCCGCGCCCGTCAGGTCGCCCGCAGTCCGCGACGCCACGTCAGCGTCCTCCTCTCCGCGACACGCAGCGCCAGGTCGGACGCCAGGCCGAGCAGCGCGTAGATCAGCAGGCCGAGCACGACCACGTCGGTCTGGCTGAACTCGCGGGCCTCCATCATCAGGAAGCCGATCCCGGTCTGGGCATTGACCTGCTCGCCGACGACCAGGCTGAGCCAGGCCGCCCCGATCGCCAGGCGTAGGCCGAGGAAGAGGGCGGGCAGCGCGCCGGGCAGCACCACGTGGCGCAGCCGGGCGGCCTGCCCCAGCCCGCACGTCCGGGCCGCCTCGACGAGGCGTTCGTCGATGTCCCGGATGCCGGCGTAGGTGTTGAAGTAGATCGGGAAGAACGCACCCAGGGCCACCAGGCTGATCTTGAGCGACTCGCCGATGCCGACCCAGATGATCAGCAGCGGCACCAGTCCCAGGTGGGGGAGCATCCGGGCCATCTGCACCGGGGGGTCGACAAGGTCGTCGCCGAGCCGGAGCAGCCCCGCCACGGTGCCGAGCAGCAGGGCGAGACCCCCGCCGATCAGCAGGCCGACGCCGGCCCGGGTGAGCGAGTCGACCAGGTGGACGGCCAGCGTGCCGTCGCGGGACAGCCGCCATCCGGTGGCCAGCACGTCGCTCGGCGCCGGCAGCTTCTCGGGCGCCAGCAGCCCGATCCGGGCGGCCAGCTCCCAGCAGAGCACCAGCAGCACCGGGCTGGCGAGCCGGCGCCACCGCGGGGCCGGCCGCGCGGGCCGCTCAGGCCGCGTCGGTGCGGTCGCCGGAGCCGTCGCCGGGGCGTCGGCCAGCGTCGTACGACTCACTGGAAGACCTCGTTGAACCGGCCGTCGACGCGGCCCCGGATGTCGACCGGCCCCGGGACGAGCTTCAGCGCGACGAAGCCGTCCGCGATCGCCTGGAGTTCGTCGCCGATGGCCGGGGTGACCGGGGACAGGGGCTTGGCGCTGCGGAGCAGGGCGCGTTCGGTGACGTCCTGCGCGATCTTCAACTCGGGCGCGAGGGTGCGGGCGCGCTCGTCGGGGTTGGCGATGCCCCAGTCCGTCACCGTCCGGTACGTCCGCAGGAACGCCCGGATTTCGTCCGACCGGTGCTGCACGGCGTCCGGGGCGGCCAGGACGTACTCCCGGTTGCTGGCGAGGCCGGTGGCGTCGGCGAGCACCCGGACCCCGGGCCGCTTGGCCAGGGCGAAGTACGGATCCCAGATGATCCAGGCGTCGACCTGCCCGTTGTCGAACGCGGGCCGCCCCTCGGCGGGCTTGAGGTACTTGACGTTGATGTCGTCCAACGTCATCTTGTGCGCCTCCAGCAGGCGCACGAGCAGCCAGTGCACGTTGGAGCCCTTGTTCAGGGCCACCGTCCTGCCCCGCAGGTCGGCGAAGCTGCGGTAGCCGCTGTCGTCCTTGACCAGCACCGCCTCGCCCTGCGGGACGGGCGCGGAGGTGCCGATGACGGAGAACGGGATCTTGGCCGCCGCGGCGAAGACGGGCGGCGCCTCGCCGACCTGCCCGATGTCGATCGAGCCGGCCTTGAGTGCCTCGGTGAGCGCCGGGCCGCTCTCGAACAACGACCACTCCACATCGGGGGCGGCGTTGCGGGCCTTGACCAGGCTCAGTCCGCCGAAGCGCTGGTAGCCGATCCGAAGTGGGCCCTTGTCGCCGCCGGCCGCCGCGGACCCGTCGCCGCAGGCGCTGGCGCCGCCGACCGCGACCAGTGCCACGGCGGTGAGCAGTGCCGTCACCAGGCGGTGCCGACGGGGGAGGGCCGTTCTGGGGGTTCGCATGACAGCTCCTACGGAAATGGACCCGGGGGGCGCGGCGGCTCCGACAGCCGCCGACCCGACTAAGCCTACTAACCCAATAGGTTTTATGGGTAGACTGTCGCCGGGATCGTCCCACCCCTCAGGAGCACCCGGCCGCCGGCCGCCTGCCCCGCCGCACCTCTTCTCGCCACCGCACTGGAGGAAAGATCCGGATGGCCCTCACCTTCCACTGGTTCCTGCCCACCTACGGCGACAGCCGGGACATCGTCGGCGGGGGCCACGGCGTGCCGGTCGGCACGGCCGGCGGCGCCCGCCCGGCGACCGTCGCCTACCTGGGCCAGATCGCGCGGACCGCCGAGCAGCTCGGCTTCGTCGGCGCGCTCACCCCGACCGGCGCCTGGTGCGAGGACGCCTGGCTGAGCACCGCGATGCTCACCGAGGTGACCGAGCGGCTGAAGTTCCTGGTCGCCTTCCGCCCCGGACTGCTCACGCCCGCGCTGGCGGCGCAGATGGCCTCGACGTTCCAGCGGCTCTCCGGCGGCCGGCTGATGGTCAACGTCGTCACCGGCGGCGAGTCGCACGAGCAGCGCGCCTACGGCGACTTCCTGGACAAGGACGCCCGGTACGCGCGCACCGACGAGTTCCTGCACGTCGTGCGGGCGCTGTGGCGCGGCGAGACCGTGGACCACGCCGGCGAGCACCTGCGGGTCGCGCGGGGCCGGCTGAACCGGCTGCCCGACCCGGTCCCGCCGATCTACTTCGGTGGATCCTCCGCCGCCGCGCTGCCGGTGGCGGTGCGGCACAGCGACGTCTACCTGACCTGGGGCGAGCCGCCGGCCCAGGTGGCCGGCAAGCTTGAACGGGTCCGTGCGCTGGCCGCCGAGGCCGGCCGCGAACTGCGCTTCGGCATCCGGCTGCACGTCATCACCCGGGACACCGCCGAGGAGGCCTGGGCGCAGGCCCGCCGCCTGCTCGACGGCATCGCCGAGGACGACCTGCGGGCGGCCCAGGCGGGGCTGCGCGGCAGCGAGTCCGAGGGGCAGCGCCGGATGCTCGACCTGCACGGGGGCTCCCGCGACGGGCTGGAGGTCGCCCCCAACCTCTGGGCCGGCTTCGGCCTGGTCCGGGGCGGCGCCGGCACGGCCCTGGTGGGCAGCCACACGGAGGTGGCCGACCGGATCGCCGAGTACCACGCGCTCGGCCTGGACGAGTTCATCCTCTCCGGCCACCCGCACCTGGAGGAGGCGTACTGGTTCGGCGAGGGCGTGCTGCCGATCCTGCGCGCGCGGGGGCTGTGGCGGCACCCGGCCGGCGAGGCCCAGCCGGTGGGGCCGAGGAGCCTGCCGTTCGTCCCGGAACCCGCCGGCGCGCGGTGACGATCCTCGCTCCGGCGGGCCGGGCCGGTGGATCCGCCCGGGCCCGCCGGCCTGCCCGGTCCGTCCGGGCGCGGGCGGGCGGATCAGGCGCTGGCGCGGCGCGTGGCACGCCGGTCCCACGGGCGGGTGCCGACCGCCGCCCGCCGGTCGGCCGGTCCCCTGACGGAGGACCGGCCGGGACACGCCGCGGTGGCGAGGTCAGCCCCAGATGGCGGTCGCCCACTCCGGGTGGTCGACGAACGGGTTCCGGTTGCCCTGCCAGCGCTCGTAGATCCGCTGGTTGCGGCGCTTCTCGAAGGCGTCCGGCGGGTCGGCCAGGTTCCACTGGAGCAGCACCGACATCTTGCCGTGGTACGGCGCGCTGCCGTTGTTGACCGACTGGTTCAGCTCCAGGTTGGGCCAGCCGTCGGTGCCC
Organism: Micromonospora sp. USAFONa4; assembly: GCF_057197825.1. Taxonomy (NCBI): domain Bacteria; kingdom Bacillati; phylum Actinomycetota; class Actinomycetes; order Micromonosporales; family Micromonosporaceae; genus Micromonospora; species Micromonospora sp. USAFONa4. The sequence goes on from NZ_CM170072.1 coordinate 5,459,409, forward strand.
TCGTACCGGATCGCCATGTACATCAGCATGCGTGCCACGTCGCCCTTGACCGCGTTGCGCGGCTCCCACGAGTCGGCGTCGGTGTAGCAGCCCGGCGCCTCGGCGACGGGGCTGCCGCCGGTGTCGAAGTCCTTGTTGCCGCGCGTCGAGTTGACCGAGACGTCCTCCGGCCGGAGGTGGTGGACGTCCGTGCCCGGGCCGGTCGCGGTGCCGAAGTCGCCGTGCGACTTGGCCCAGACGTGCTCGCGGTTCCAGTCGTTGACGCCGCCGCCGTTGCTGCTCTTGCTCTGGGACCGGCCGGTGTTGAGCAGGATGACGTTGTTGGTGTTGGCCGGGTCCTGGTCGGTGTCCTTCAGCGCCTCCCACACCTGGTCGTAGGAGAGCTTGGTCTGCACCTTGATGATCGAGTGCAGCGAGCTGCGCAGCGCCGTGCCGGACTTGCCGATCGCGTTTGCGTAGTAGGTGGAGTCGTAGTCGCCGCCGGGTACCGGGCTGCCCGTGGGGGCCGGCGTCGGGGACTGGCTCGGCGATGGCGTGGTGCCGCCGAGGGTCATCGCCGTCGGGTTCTTCAGGCCGCCGTGGCTGAAGTAGGCGGTGAGCGTGCCGGTGGCGGTGATCCGCTGGCCCCGCAGGCCCGGGTTGGTGAGCAGGCCGAACGTGCTCCGGTAGGCGGCGGTGACCTGGACGTAGAGCATCCGGCTCGCGCCGGTCTCGGCGGCCGTGTCGGCGATCGCGATCGCGGTGTCCGCGGTGAAGCCGGACCTGAGCACCGTCGTGGCGCTGGTCGGCTGGCCGATGACGTAGCCGGTCACGGCGGCCGTCCGGCCGTCCTGTGCGGCGAGCGCCTGGGCCACGGTAAGGGGGCCGGCGGCCGACGCCGCCGCCGTGACCGCCACGGGCGCCACCAGGGCGACGGCCAGCGCGAATGCCATCGCCAGCCTTCTGGGGCCCGAACGGGTACTGCTCCTCGTATTCATGAGCAGCGATGCTATCGGGGCGCGGGTGAACGGCGGGAGATCGGGACCGCAACTTTCGGCGCGGCGGTTGCACCTGCCCGGCGCACTGCTTCGCCTGCCCGGCGCCGGCCACCAGCCGCCCGGGCGGAGAGGGCCGCGAGCGGGTCGCGCGGCCGGTGCAGCAGCCGCCGCACCACGTCGGGGTCGACGACCGTGCCGCCGCCGGCGACCGTACGCAGCTGCCCGGCGAACTCGGCGACCTCGGCGATCCGGTCCTTGAGCAGGTAGCCGACGCCCCGGCCGTCGCCGCTGGCGAGCAGGGCGGAGGCGTACTCGGCCTGCACGTGCTGGCTCAGCACCATGACGGCGAGCCGCGGCCGTTCGGCGCGCAGGTCGACGGCGGCCCGCAGCCCGTCGTCGTGCGGGCCGGGCGGCATCCGGATGTCGGTAACCACCAGGTCCGGCTCGTGCGCCCGGACCGCGTCCCGCAACTGCGGCGCCGTGCCGACGGCGGCGACCACCTCGAAGTCGAACCGGGCCAGCAGGCCGGCGAGGCCCTCGCGCAGGAGGACCTCGTCCTCGGCGAGCACGACGCGCGTCACCGGCGGCACGGCAACTCCACCCGGACGAGCGTGGGGCCCCCGGGCGGGCTGGCGAGCAGCAGCCGCCCGTCGACGGCGGCGACCCGGTCGGCGAGGCCGGTCAGGCCGGTGCCCCGCGCCGGGTCGGCCCCGCCGTGGCCGTCGTCGGAGACCTCCACGACGAGTTCGCCCTCGGCCTGGACGAGCCGGACCTCGGCCCGGGTCGCCCCGGCGTGCCGGACGACGTTGCCCAGCGCCTCCGACACCACGAAGTGCGCGGTGCTCTCGACGAGTTCGGGCAGCGGCTGCCCGAGGTCGGCGTGGACGGTGACCGGGACGGTGGCCTCGCCGGCCAGTTCCCGTACCGCGCCGGCCAGGCCGAGGTCGGTGAGGCTCTGCGGGCGGATGCCCTGCACGATCTGCCGTAGCTCGACCATCAGGTTCTTGGCCTGGTCGTGCGCCACGGCGAGCGGGGCGGCGGCGGGGGAGTCCTCGGGCACGTCCAGCCGGGCCAGGCCCAGGTGGAGGGTGAGGCTGGTCAGCCGGGGCTGCGCGCCGTCGTGCATGTCGCGCTCGATGCGGCGGCGTTCGGTCTCGTACGCGTCGACCAGCCGGGCCCGCGAGCGGCTGACCTCCCGCAGGGCCGCCCCGTCGGCGGGCCGGCCGAGCAGCCACCGCGCCACCGCGCCCTGGGCCGCGGCGAGCACGCCGAGCCCGTACCAGAGCACCGGGAGGAGCAGGACCCCGAGGACGGCGTACGGGACGGCCTCGCCGGCCGTGTCGACGGTGGTCCAGACCACGATGACCTCGTCGGCGTCGCCCACCAGCCAGGGGCTGGCGACAAGCGTGAGGTCGAGCAGCACGAGCAGGGTGGACACGGCGTAGCCGAGCGGCACGACGCCGCCCAGCCAGAAGGTGTGAGCCACCTCCCGCCATGCGTCGGCGCCGGTGTAGCGCGCGGCCAGGCCCCGCCACCGGTACGCCGGCAACGGCCGCCCGTCCACGAGGCCGAGCCGCTGCCGTTCCACGGCGGTCACCGCGATGCTCACGACCGGGGCCGACGCCAGCACCGTCAGCGCGCCGACGGCCAGGAACAGCACGAGGGGCAGCTCGACCGGGCGGCCCTGTCGGGCGGCGTTGACCGCCGCCAGCAGGGGCGCCCCGACGACGAGCAGCCCGACGGCGAGCACCCCGGCGACCGGGACGGTGGTGAGCAGGTAGGCCAGTGCGCGCCACGGCCACGGGGAGAGCAGGTATCCGGGCCGGCGCAGCGCCTCGGCCAGGCACAGGGGACGGGCTGTCGTCATGCCGCTGACGCTAACGGCGGGTGACGCGCCGACCCAGCCGTCTGGAGGTAGTTCCCGGGTAGGGCCAGCACTACCCGGTGGCCGGACGCCCCGGCGGGCCAGCGGCGGACGCGACGTGCAGCGCCCCGCCGGGGGTAGGCTGACCTGCGTGGATCACGAAGACCGCATCGCCCTCTTCCTCGACTACGAGAACCTCGCGCTGGGGGCCCGCGACCATCTCGGCGGCGTGGCCTTCGACTTCCGTCCCATCGCCGACGCCCTCGCCGAGCGCGGCCGGGTGGTGGTGCGCCGGGCGTACGCGGACTGGTCGTACTTCGACGAGGACCGGCGGATGCTCACGCGGTCGCACGTCGAGCTGATCGAGATCCCCCAGCGGATGGGGGCGTCGCGCAAGAACGCCGCCGACATCAAGATGGCCGTGGACGCGGTGGAGCTGGCCTTCGAGCGTGGGTACATCTCGACCTTCGTGATCTGCACCGGCGACAGTGACTTCACCCCGTTGGTCCACAAGCTCCGGGAGCTGAACAAGCGCGTCATCGGGGTGGGCGTGGAGAACTCGACCTCGGCGCTGCTGCCGCCCGCGTGCGACGAGTTCCTCTACTACGACCGGTTGGAGGGCGTCGACATCCCTCCCGCCCGGGTCCGGCGGGGCCGCCCGGCCCGCCTGCCCAGCCCCGACGTGCCGCGGGTGGAGCAGGAGCCCGAGCCCGAGCCGCAGCCGGCGGCCGAGGAGGCCGGCCGGGACGTCGACACGCTCGCCGTGTTCGTGGCACAGACCGTCGCCGGCCTCCAGGGCAGTTCGAGCGGCGAGGTGACGGCCTCGACGTTGAAGCGCACCCTGCTGCGCAAGGACCCGACGTTCAGCGAGTCCGACTACGGGTTCCGCACCTTCGGCGAGCTCATGCGGCACCTCGCCCAGCACAACGTGGTCGAGCTGGCGGAGGGACCCGCCAAGGGCGACCCCGAGGTCTCCCTGCCCGAGCACGGCGACCGGGAGGTGGCGTTCGGGCTGCTCGGCTCGGTGGTGTCGGACCTCGCCGGAGACGAGGGCGCGGTGGCCCTCTCCGGGCTGAAGAACCAGCTGCGCCGGGCGCGGCCCGACTTCAGCGAAAAGAAGCTGGGTTACCGCAGCTTCCTCCAGTTCTGCAAGGCGGCTGCCACCAGCGGCGTCGTCGACCTGCGGTGGAGTCCCGAGGCCGACGACTATCTGCTCACCCCCCGGGCCGCCTGAGCCGCTGCCGCCCGGCGGCGTCGTGGCGGCGCTCCCTTTCGACCCGTGTTTCCCACAAACGCCAATTCCTCCTGAAGACGTTTAGCGCGGTCGCGGACCGGAGAAGTGCCGGTCGAGGCGGGCATCGGTGCCCGCCGATCGGCAGGAGGAGAGCCAATGACACGGATGGTGCGTGCTGCCGCGATCGCCGGGGTGCTCGCCCTGGCGGTCAGCGGATGCGGGGGCGTCGGCGGTGACGGCGACGAGGGCGGCGGTACCGCCACCACGGGCACGCTGTCCACGATGGGCTTCGGTCTGTCCGACGAGATCGCGACCACGCGCGTCGACGCGTTCAAGCGCGACAACCCGGGCGTCGAGCTGAAGATCGTCGAGGGAGCCTTCGACGAGCAGCAGTTCCTCTCCGCGGTCGCCTCCGGCAACCCGCCCGACCTGGTCTACATGGACCGCAAGCTGGTCGGCACGTACGCCAAGCGCGGCTCCGTCCAGCCGCTGACCGACTGCGTCGACAAGCAGGACGTCGACATGGGGCAGTACCGGCCGGCCGCGAAGGACCAGGTCACCCTCGACGGCACCGTCTACGGCATCCCCGAGTTCTCCAGCGTCCGGGTGCTCTACCTGAACGAGGCGCTGCTGCGGCAGGCGGGCCTGACCGCCGCCGACGTCGACCTCGCGGACTGGGCCGGGCTGCCCGCGCTCAACGCCAAGCTGGCCACCGTCTCGGGCGGCCGGCTCTCCCGCATCGGCATCGACCCGAAGATCCCCGAGTTCCTGCCCCTGTGGGCCAGGGCCAACGGGGTCGACATCCTCTCCGCCGACGGCACGAAGGCACACCTGGACGACCCGAAGGTGGCCGAGGCGCTCACCACCGGCGTGCGGCTGATCCAGGACCAGGGCGGCTGGGGCAAGTTCAAGTCCTTCCGCGACACCTTCGACTTCTTCGGGGCGCAGAACCCGCTCGCGAAGAACCAGATCGTCGCCTGGCCCATGGAGGAGTGGTTCCTCAACCAGGCCGCCAAGAACAGCCCGAAGGCCGAACTGGTGGTCAAGCCGTTCGTCGACCGGCAGGGCAAGCCGCTGACCCTCTCCTCCGGGCAGGCCTGGGTGATCCCCAAGGGTGCGAAGAACCCGGACGCCGCGTGCGCCTTCGCCAGGAAGGTCACCGCCACCGACACCTGGGTCGCCGCCGCAAAGGCCCGCGCCGACGCGCGCAAGGCCGCCGGCCAGCCGTTCACCGGCGTCTACACGGGCAACGTCGCCGCCGACCAGAAGATCTTCGACGAGATCTACCAGCCGACCGGCAACAAGCGCTTCGACGACGCGGTGGCCACCATCCGCTCGGTGCAGGACGCCGCGTTCGCGATGCCGGCCTCGCCAGCCGGCGCCGAGTTCGACAAAGCCTGGACGGACGCCGTCAACCGGGTCCTCTCGGGTCAGGCGCAACCGGCGCAGGCCCTCGCCCGCGCCCAGCAGGAGGCGACCGCCGCCCTCGACAAGGCATCGAAGTAGGCCCGGGGGGATGGCCGTCACCACCGTCCCCGCTCCCACGGGCCGGCGGCGCCGTACGCCGCTGGCCCGGCGGGAGGCGCGCTGGGCGTACCTCTTCCTGGCGCCGTGGATCGTCGGTTTCCTGGTCTTCAACGCCGGGCCGATGATCGCCAGCGCCTGGCTCAGCCTCACGGAGTACGACGCGATCAGCGCCCCCCGGTACACGGGGCTGGACAACTACCGGGAGCTGATGTCCGACCCGATGGTGGCGCGCAGCCTCGGCAACACCGTGTACTACACCGTCCTGCACGTGCCGCTGGTGATGGCGATCTCGCTGGGGCTGGCGGTGCTGCTCAAGCGGGTGGGACGGTTGCAGGGCTTCTTCCGTACCGTCTTCTACCTGCCGGTGATGACCCCGGCGGTGGCCGTGGGCATCCTGTTCCTGCTCCTGCTCAACACCCAGGACGGCCTGATCAACCGCGGCCTCGCCCTGGTCGGGGTCGAGGGTCCGAGCTGGACCACCGACCCGGACTGGGTGATGCCCGGCATCGTCCTGATGAGCCTGTGGAGCCTCGGCTCCACCGTGATCATCTACCTGGCCGCCCTGCAGAACGTGCCGCGCGACCTGTATGAGGCGGCGAGCATCGACGGCGCCGGGGGCTGGGCGCGGTTCCGGCACGTGACGCTGCCGATGATCTCGGGCGCGCTGTTCTTCACGCTGATCGTCAACACCATCTCGTCGCTGCAGATGTTCACCGAGGTCTACACCATGTACTTCGGCAACCGGCAGACGCAGGGGTCGTTCAACAGCGACGCGGCGTCGTTCTACGTGATCCACCTGTTCCAGGAGGCGTTCCAGTTCCTGCACATGGGCTTCGCCTCCGCGATGGCCTGGCTGCTCTTCGTGATCATCCTGATCATCACGCTGGTGCAGGTGAAGCTCGGCAACCGGTTCGTCTACTACGAGGGGGACCGGTCGTGACCGCCACTGTCGAGCGGGCGGTCGCCGCGCCCGGACCCGTGACCGCGCCGGGGGACGCCGGCCGCCGCGCGGCGACCGAGGAGAGCGGGCGCCCGCTGTGGCAGCGGGTGCTGTTCGTGGTCGCGCTCGTCGGCGCCGCCGTGGTGTTCATGCTGCCGTTCGTCTGGCTGATCGGCGCCTCGCTGCGACCCCGCGAGTACGTCTTCTCCGGCGGGTTCCTGCCCACCCCGTTCGCGCCGGGGAACTACGCCGACGCGTGGCAGGCGGTGCCGATGGTGACCTGGCTGGCCAACAGCGTGGTGGTCGGCACGGCGGCGGCGGTCGCGGTGACGCTGTCCAGCGCGTGGGTGGCGTTCGGCTTCGCGTACTTCCGGTTCCCGGGGCGCGACCTGCTGTTCGGTCTGGTGCTCGCGACGATGATGCTGCCGTTCGCGGTGACCATGATCCCGACGTACCTGATCTGGACGGAACTGCGGCTGACCGGCACCCAGGTGCCGCTGTGGGCGGGCAACCTCTTCGGCTCGGCGTTCTACATCTTCCTGCTGCGGCAGTTCCTGCTCTCGCTGCCCCGCGAGTACTTCGAGGCGGCCCGGGTCGACGGGGCGAGCTATCCGCAGCTGTTCTGGAAGCTGGCCTTCCCGCTGATCCGGCCCGCCCTGCTGGTGGCCTTCGTCTTCGAGTTCAAGGCGAGCTGGACGGACCTGATGAAGCCGCTGATCTACCTGCGCGACGAGGAGCTGTACACCCTCCCGCGCGGGCTCAAGGTGGTGCTGGACCGCTTCGGCTACGGCGGCGAGCAGCAGTGGGAGGTGGTGCTCGCGGGCAGCGTCATCGCGACCGTGCCGATGCTCGTGCTGTTCTTCCTCGCCCAACGGCACTTCGTCGAGGGCATCGCCACCACCGGCCGCAAGGGCTGACCCGCCGCGCCCGGCCCGGCCCGGCCCGTCGCGCGGGCCGGGCCGGGCCTCGACGGGTCAGGGGACGGTCACGCCGTACGCGGCCAGGATCTCCATGATCGGCTGGTAGTAGGTGGTGCCACCGCTGGTGCAGTTGCCGCTGCCACCGGAGAGGATGCCGAGGATGGTGCCGGTGCCGGCGGCGTAGAGCGGCCCGCCGCTGTCGCCCGGCTCGGCGCAGATGTTGGTGCGGATCAGGCCGGAGACGCTGCCCTCGGCGTAGTTGACGGTCGCGTTGAGCGCGGTGACCGTGCCGCAGCGCACCCCCGTCGTGGAGCCGCTGCGACAGACCGCCTGGCCGACGTAGGCGTTGCCGGCGCCGTTGATGGTGAGCAGGCCGGGGTACGTGTAGACGGCGCTGGGGTGGGCGACCACGCTCGTGTAGCGGACCAGCCCGTAGTCGTTGCCGGGGAAGCTGCTGCCCGCCCGGCTGCCGAGGACTGTGGTCTGCGCGCTGTTGGCGTACCAGGTCGTGCCGACGGCGGTGCAGTGGCCGGCGGTGACGAAGTAGTAGGTGGTGCCGCTGCGGACGTTGGCGCCGAGGGAGCACCGGCCGCCGCTGTAGATCGCCTGCCCGCCGGCGATGAGGACGCGCAGCTCGCCCGGCTCGTGCCGGAGCACCGCACCGGCCCGGGCGGCGGTCGCCCGCAGCGCGGCGACGTCCCGGGCGGAGACGGTGTCGTCGACGGTCAGGGTCATCCGGCCGGTGGCGGGGTCGAGCCCCCAGGCGGTGCCGGCGGTGCGGACCTGCGCGAGCGCGGCCGCGGCGCGGCCGGGGTCGTGGTCGGGGGCGGCCCCGCCGTGGCCGGGGGCGGCGTGGGCGGGCGTCGGCAGGCCGAGCAGCAGCGCGGCGAGCAGGAGCAGGGCGGGCGGGAGACGACGCATCGAACCTCCATAGATTCGTTTCTGTCGATTCCCTACAGGATCCACCCCCGGCGTGACACGGACAAGCGGCTCGTCGTGCCGGCGACCCGTCCGCGGTCCGGCTACGGCAACGGCTGGGAGATGCCCCGGGCGTGGTCGGTGAGGGCCGCGCCGACGACGGTCGCCTCCAGCGGCAGCATCTCCAGGCAGCGGCGCACGGCGGCGGCCATCAGGGCGTTCGGCACTCGCATCGACAGCGTGCAGTGCGGCACCCAACGCCCCGGCCGGTAGTGCTCGACCAGCTCGATCCCCGCCTCGGCCAGCCGGTCGTGCACCCGTGCGTGGTGCGCGAGCAGTTCGGCGGTGGGGGTCGGGCCCAGCCACAGCACCCGGCCGACGAACTGCCCGGCGTGCTCGAAGCTCAGCCGCAGCGGCGCGGCCACCACCGTCCCGCGCAACGCCGCCGCGACCCGCTCCGGATCGAAGCGGGTCGCGACGGCGAGTGAGACGTGTGGCCGGTGACGCTGCTCCAGCAGCGACCGCATGCTCTGCACGCCCTCCGACTCCAGCGCGTCCCAGAGCACCCGGATCCGCCGGGTGGCGTCGGTGTCCAGGTAGAGCTCCAGCGCCGCGACCACATGATCATCCTAGGGTCGCGGTGGTCACGGCACGACGACCGCCCGGCCCTCCAGCGTGCCGTCGCGCATCTTCCGGTACGCGACGACCGCCTCGTCCAGCGGGAAGGTGCTGGCCTTCGGCTTCACCAGACCCCGGGCGCCCAGTTCGAGCACCTCGATGAGTTCCGGCCGGCTGCCCCAGTACGTGGTCTGGATGCTCACCTCGTACGCCACCGAGAAGAAGCCCACCGGCAGGGTGCCGCCGCCGATGCCGACGATGGTGAGGTCGCCGACGGTGCGGGCGGCGGCGGCGCCGAGCGCGAGGGTCGGGTCGGCGCCGACGAAGTCCAGGACCACGTCGGCGCCCCGGCCGCCGGTGGCCTGGCGGATCTCCTGGGCGGTGTCCGCGCCGGAGAGCATGGTGAGGTCGGCGCCGCACTCCTCGCCGAGCTTCAGCGCCTCCTCGCGGGTGTCCACCGCGATCACCCGGGCCGCGGTGGTCGCCTTGAGGATCTGCACGCCGACGTGCCCGAGCCCGCCCACGCCGATCACCACGGCGGTGCTGGTCGGGCCCAGCTTCGGCCAGGACCGGCGGATCGCGTGGTACGGGGTGAGCCCGGCGTCGGTCAGCGGCGCCGCCAGCACCGGGTCGAGCCCGTCGGGCAACGGCACCACCTGCCGGGCCTGCGGCACCAGCATGTACTCGGCCATGCCGCCGTCCAGGCCGAGGCCGCCGCCCCCGCCGGGCACCGGCGCCTCGGCGGTGTTCTCGCAGTACGGGTCGACGCCCACCCGGCAGCGGGCGCAGGTGCCGCAGCCCCACGGCCCGTAGACGGCCACCGGCTGCCCCACCGTCAGCCCGCTCACCCCGTCGCCGAGCGCGTGCACCCAGCCGGCGTTCTCATGGCCGAGGATGAACGGCGGGTTCCAGGGCACCGCGCCGGCCTCGAAGTCGTGCATCAGGTGCAGGTCGGAGTGGCAGGCACCGGCACCGCCGATCTTCACTACCACCTGACCCGGGCCCGGGGTCGGCTCGTCGACCTCGACCAGTTCGGGCTCCGACTTCCAGTTGGGCAATCGCAGCGCGCGCATGACGCCTCCTGTTCTCCCGCTTCCGGTCCGCCTGCCGGCTGCCCGTTCCGCGGGAGCCCAAACGGCCCGCCGCGACGCTCCGGTCCGCCCCGTGGCGGTGAGCCGCCGCAGGCGTGAACCTCAGGGCAGGGCCGTCGCGTCGGGCCGGGCGGCGTCCGGGGCGGTGGAGGGGGCGCCGGGGGACATCGAGGGGGCGTCGGGGGTCATCGAGCGGGTTTCGGGGGCCGTCGAGGGGGCGTCCGGGGTCATGGAGGGGGCGTCCGGGCTGGTCGAGGGGGCGGCCGGCGCTCCGGCACGCCGGCCCAGGCCCCGGTCGACGGCGACGAAGAGCAGGCCCAGCAGCCAGAACGCGGCGGCGAAGAAGACCGCGCTGACGGCCACCCCGGCGTAGCCCAACTCGCCCGCGTCGATGAACGGGTACGGGTACCTGTCCACCACCAGCCCTCGCAGCAGCGCGAAGCCGAGGTATCCGAGGGGGAACGCCAGCCACCAGGCCGCGTAGCGTGGGTGGAGCCGGCCCCGGCGGTCGAACAGCGCCCAGTCCGCCACGGCCAGCAGGGGCACGACGGTGTGCAGGAACTGGTTGCCCAGCGCCTCGCCGAGCGTACGGTCGGCCTGCGGCATCGCGAACGGGCTGGCCGGGTTGTCCAACACCAGGTGGTAGACCACGCCGGTGATCGTGATGTAGAGCGTGACCGCGCCCTTGAGCGCCGAGGGCGGCTCGGGCCGGTCCTGCCGGGCCAGCCAGGCGGCGAATCCGGCGAAGATCCCGACGGCGAGGTTGCTCTGGATCGTGAAGTAGGGCAGCAGGCCGGTGAGCGTGGCGGAACCGAGCGCGGTGAGCACGATCCCGGCCAGCACGCTGATCACGATCGCCAGGCGGAAGACCACCGCCACGCGTCGACGCCGCAAACTCATCGGGGCAAGCTACCAGCCGCCTGGAGCCGAGGTCACCGGCCGACGCCACGCGGGCCACGCCGCCGGAGGTGGGCGTGCCGGCAGGGACGAGCCCACCAGTCGGCCGCCCGGTCAGCCAGCCTCGCCGCCGCTCAATCCGGCGGTTCGGCGGTTCGGTCAGCCCGCCTCGCCGCCGCTCGGCGCGGCGGTGTGGCGCCCCTGCGCCGGCGAGACCTGGACAGGGCCGGGCCCGGCCGGTCGCGCGGCCGTGGCCGACGGCGACGCCGTGGGCGGCGACCCGGTCCGCCGGCTCGGGTCGGCTCCGGGCCGGCCGGTCGGGTCGACTCCGGGTCGGCCGGTCGGCTCCGCTCCCGGATGGCCGGTCGGGTCCGCCCCGGGTCGGCCGGTCGGGTCGGTACCGGGTCGGCCGGTCGGGTCGGCTCCGGGACGGCCGGTCGGCGTGACTGCCGGCCCGCCGGACGGGCTGCCGTGCGGGGCGGGGCTCTTCGGCTCGCCGGCCAGCACCCGCTCGCAGTAGCCGGCCACCTCCACGCGGCCACCGGCGGCGCGGATCAGGTCACCGAAGGCGGCCTCGTCCGGGAGACCGCCGTCGCCGGCGTCCGCCCGGTACGCCCGGCACGACTCCCGCACCGCCGCGTCCGGCTCCGGCCGACCGTCCACCCCGCCCGTGGGGGCGGACGGCGGATGGTGGGCCCTCGTGGGGGCGGCGCCCGTGGTGGGGGCGGGCCCGGGAGCGGCGGTGGTGGGTGCCGGTCCCCGCAGCGGATGGGGCAGCGCGCCCCCGGTGGCGGCGAGGGCCACCCCGCCCGTGAGGGCGAGGGCGGCACCGGCCAGCGCGGCGCGTACGCCGAACCCTGTGAGGGCGCGACGGCGGCGCGGCTCCGGCCGGCCGAGCGGGTTGCCGGCCCGGGCCAGCCGGTAGGCCCGGACGGCCGTCTCCTCGCCGGCCAGTTCGTCGGCGTGGGGCGTGGCGCGGACCGCCGCCAACAGCGACGTGAGGGGCTGCGGGCCGTCCTGCGGGTCGAGGACAGGGCCGTCGAGCAGCCGCTCGACGGTTTCCTGGTCCATCCGGTGTGCGTTCATCTCGTGTCCCTCAGCGCCACGGGCCGTCGGGCCGTCACACGGGCCGGGGTGTGACGTCCGACAAGTGCCGGGCCGGGGGCGGGCCGGAACCGACCGGGTTCGCGGGTCCGCCCATGATCACTGGCGTCGGTCGATCGCCTCGCGCGGGATGCCCGGACGCCGGGTTTCCGCCAGCGGTTGCCGATTCGTCCGGTGCGCGGTGCACTGAATCACATGGGTGTGATCAAGGTGGGCACGTCGTCCTGGGCGGACCAGATGCTGCTGCGCTCGGGCTGGTATCCCCGCGCGGCCAACACCCCGGCCGGTCGGCTCGACTTCTACGCCGGGCGCTTCCCGCTGGTCGAGGTGGACACCTCCTACTACGCGGTGCCGGTGCCGGAGACGACGCGAGGCTGGGTGGACGCCACGCCCGAGGGCTTCACCTTCGACGTCAAGGCGTTCAGCCTCTTCACCGGTCACCCGACACCGGTGGCGGCGCTGCCCCGCGACCTGCGCCCGGCCGGCGGCCCGAGCCGGATCCGCCGCCGGGACCTCCCCGCAGCCGCGTACGACGAGCTGTGGGACCGGTTCCGCGCGGCGCTGGACCCGATCGCGGCGGCCGACCGGCTCGGCGCGGTCCTGCTCCAGTTTCCGCCGTGGCTGGCCCGCGGGGCCGCCGCCGAGCGGCGCATCGCCGAGCTGGCGGAGCGGTGCCAGCCGTGGCGGGTCGCCGTCGAGCTGCGCCACGCGTCCTGGTTCGACGGCACCGCCGCGCCGGACACGCTCGGGTTCCTGCGGGAGCGCGGGCTGTCGTTCGTCTGCGTCGACATGCCGCAGGGGCACACCTCGTCGGTGCCGCCCATCCTGTTCGCCACGGCGGAGCTGGCGGTCGTCCGGTTCCACGGCCACAGCACCGCCTGGGAGACGGGGGACAAGCAGGAGAAGTTCCGCTACGCGTACGGCGACGAGGAACTGCGCCGCTGGTCGGAACTCCTGGCCGAGCTGGCCGGGCAGGCGGGGGAGCTGCACGCGCTGTTCAACAACTGCTGCGGCGACCAGGCCCAGCGTGACGCCGCCCGACTCGCGGAGCTGCTCGGGGTCCGCCCGGCGGGACGCGACCGGGCGGGAGCCGGTTCGCCCTCCTGAACACGGGATCGTCGGCGCGGCGGCCAGGTTTCCCCGCCGGCCGCCCGGGTACCGGCGGGGGCGTGAGCGACGGAAGGGGACGCGGTGATGGGTGAGCAGCGGCAGGAGCATCCCGGGGAGGCGACGCCCGGCGTGCCGGGGGACGCGGCGGCGCGCGAGACCCGGGAGGCGCAGGAGGCGCACGGCGGCAGCATGGCGCCCGCTCTGGTGGACGACACCGGTCACCCGGTGGCGGCGGACCCGGCCGAGGTCGCCGGAGAGGACACCGCCGGCGGCTGACCCCGTCGCGCGGGGTCCAATTCCGTGGACCGGGCCGGTGCCCTCCGGCATGATCGCCGGATGGCGACAACCTCCCGTGCGCTGCTGCGCTGGCAGTTCGACCTGACGTGGTCGCTGTTCGAGTACCACCTCGAGCGCCTCGACGCGGCGGACTTCCTCTGGGAACCGGCCGCGCTCTGCTGGACGGTGCGTCGCGACCCCGCCGGCGGCTGGACGCCCGACTGGGCCGACACCGAACCCGACCCCGTGCCGGTCCCGACGATCGGCTGGCTGTCCTGGCACGTCGGCTGGTGGTGGACGGTGACCATGGACCATCTCGGGGGACGGCCGGCACGGCAGCGCACCGACGTGCGATGGCCGGGCGCGGGCGAGCCGACAGTCGCCTGGCTGCGGGGCCTGCGCGCCGAGTGGCTGGGGCACCTCGACCGGCTCACCGACGCCGACCTCGACGGCACCGCGCCGTTCCCGTGGCAGGACGACCCGGGCCACACGGTGGCGCACATGCTCGCCTGGGTCAACGCCGAGCTGATGAAGAACGCGGCCGAGATCGGTCAGCTCCGGCTGCTGCGGGCGGCGGGGCGCGCCTGACCGCCGGGCCTTTCGCCGGGGACGGTCCCGTCCGCGCGGCCCGGCGCCCAGGTCGGGCGACCACGCCTCGTGCGGCCCCGTGCCGGGGCGCCCGTCAGGAACGTCGGCCCCTGGTCCGCAGCGCGTCCTCCGTCCGCTCCTCGACGTCGGCGGCGTCGGGGAAGGACCGTCGGGCCGGCGCCGGGTCGGGCGGCGCGCCGGGGCCCGCCGGCCGCGTGGGTGTCGGTTCGACCGGGCCGAAGCCGTGCCGCCCGGCGGGACCGGACGGTCCCGCCGGCTCGTCCGCCCGCCGCTCCCCGCGCCGCCCCTCCGGCACGGCGGTCTCCTCGCTGCCCTCGTCCATGGGGTCGTGCTCACCGACGCCCCACGGCGCCTCCACGTCCATGCCGTCCCTGGTCACCCAGGGCGTGGTCGCCTCCGGTGCGCGTCGGCCTCCGCCGCGTCCCTCTCCTGCCGTCATGGCCACCTCGCTGCTCGGTCCGCCGGTACCGGCCCCGAATGCCCGTCACCGGGGCGGTCATGCCTCGCCGGCGCCCGGAGCCGCGCTGCCGGCGGGTGGGGACGCGCGCAGCGGCGCCCCGCCGCCGAGGAGTCGGCGGGACGCCGTCCGACGGCACGTCGGTCAGCAGCGGCCGGACTTCGCCATCCGCTTCTGCCTGGCCCCGCCCATCGCCATGAGCGCGCCCATCCCCTTCGGGGCGTTCCGCATGCCGCCCATGCGCCCGAACATCCCCCGGAACACCTCGCCGGGCTTCTGCTGCTCGCCCATGTACGCGGTCATCACGATGAGCGCCCCGGTCATCGCCGGGATCGCCCACTGGAGCATCCGCATCTGCCGCTGGCACGACGCCACGTTCGACGGCGTGTGCGAGTTCGGCTCGGTGACCCCCTCGACCGCCGGCCCGCCGGCCTTCTCCAGCTTCATGCCGAGCAGTCGGCTGTAGCCGGTCACCGCGAGCGCGCCGACCGTCAACGCCGTCTTCAGCGTGCTGGCCCGGGCCACCCCCGACTGGGCGGCCACCCGGGGGCTCTCCGTCACCAGTTCCCCGACGGCCCCCGCCAGGTGGGCGCCGATCGCCGCGGCGTTCACCGGGGTCCACCGGGCCCAGCCGGCCGAGGCCATCGGCAACCGCTGGGTCGAGTCGTTCATCTGTGCCGCCGCGCCGTTGACGCCGAACGCTCCCATCAGGGAGCCCCCGAACCAGGCCGCCAGGCCCAGGTCGTGCATCGAGCGCAGTGCGGTGTGCCGTTCGGACATCTGATCCCCTTCCACCGTGTCGGGCGGTGCGGCATACCCGCCGCCCGGCCGGCTAATCCCGCCCGTGACCTGCCGATACGCCGCGACGGCACAGATACCGGGCCCGGGGCGTCGTCGCCGGGGACGGGCCGGGAGGAGTCGTCGGGGCCGGCGCGGGTAGTTCGTCGGACGACCCGAGCGAGAGGGGAAGCGGATGTCGCAGCCCGAGGAGAGCCGGGAGAAGACCGCGTCGACCGACGCGGTGCTGATGCACCCGGACAACGATCCGCGCAGGACCACGGCGCAGGTGCCGCCGCCCGCCGAGCGCGGCGAGACCCGCGTCGAGCGCGACGGCGAGATGATGCCCGTCGACACCGACGAGTGAGCGTCTGCGTCCCGGGCGGTGGTCGCGCCGCCCGGGACGCGCCCCATCGGGGTCAGCGGGGCGGCAGGTCGGCGGCGAAGCGGGCCACCCGGGCCGCCAGCGGGGCGCTCGCGCGTACCCAGGTGAAGTGGTCCATCCGGGCGCCGGCCTGCGCCGGCGTGTAGCGCTCGCGCGCGACGGGCGCCGCGACCAGCTTCGCGCACAGGTGGTCGACGGTCTCGTGCGGGGTGTACTGGTCGTCGTCGACGCTGACCGCGAGGACGGGGGTCCGCAGCGCCCGCACGGCCGCCTCGGCGTCCACCCCGTCCAGCCGCGGGAAACGCCCGGTCCGCGCGGTGTACGCCCAGTCCCGGATGACCCCGCGCGCCTGCCGGCCGCCGAAGCCCCAGCCCGGCCAGACGCCGAGCAGCCGGGCGGTCGCCGCGATCCCCTGGGTGTACGGCAGGACGCCGTACCCGCGCAGGCCCGGGTAGCTGCGCCACCACGGTACGCCGACGGCGACCAGCGCCAGCCCGTCGACGTCGTGCTCGCCGTGCAGGGCGAGGTGCAGCAGCGCCGCCTGCCCGCCGAGGGAGTGCCCGAGCAGCAGTGTCCTGCGCCCGTCCCGCCGGGACTTGAGCGCCGCCAGCGCGGCGCCCACGTCGGCGGCCAGTTCCGGGTAGCCGTACCGGCAGGCGCGGCTCGGCTTCGGGGTGCTCTCCCCGGTGCCGCGCAGGTCGGCCACCGCCACGGCCAGACCGGCGGCGCGCAGCGCGGCGGCGAACGGCCGGTAGTAGCGCGCCCGGACGCCCATCGCGGGCGTGATCAGCACCAGCGGGGCGTCGGCGACGCCCTCCGGATCCGGATACACCTGTAGCCCGAGGCGGGCCCCGTCGACCTCGACGAACTCCTGCCGGTATTCCCCCGTCGCGTTCACCGGCCCAGGCTACGGCCCGAGGCTACCGACGGGTAACCGTGGGGTGGTGGGCGTCACGTCCCGGGCGACGACCGGGGCCGCCCACCACCACCCCGCGCTACGCCACCGCCGGAGCGGGCCGGCCGACCGTGGTGACCGTGGCGTAGACGGTGCTCAGCTGCTCGGCGCAGCGCTTCCACGAGTACCGGTTGCGGATCCGGTCCAGCGCCGCCGTCGCGTACGCGAAGCGACGGACCTTGTCGGCGAGCAGCCGGCGGACCGCGGTGCCGAGGGCCCGGGGGTCCCGGGGTGGCACGAGGTCGCCGGTCAGGCCGTCGACCACGGTGTCGGCGATCCCGCCGACGTTCGTGCCGACGACCGGTACGCCGCACGCCATGCCCTCCAGCGGGGTGAACCCGAACGGCTCGTACCAGGGGGCGGCCACCAGCAGGTCCGCCGAGCGGTACCACGGGGCCAGCTCCTCCCGGGGCAGCCCACCCAGCAGCTTCACCCGGTCGGCGACCCCGCAGGACTCGGCGAGCGCGCGGAGCCGACGGGCGAAGCCGTCCGCGGGGAGCAACTCCGCCGGCGGGCCGCCGACCACCACGCACTCGGCGTCCGGCACGGCCGGCAGCGCCCGGATGACGTCCTGGATGCCCTTGCGCTCCACCATCCGGCCGACGGTGATGATCCGGGGGCGGGCCGGGTCGCGCGGGGCGACGGGCCCGTCGGGACGGAACAGCTCCTGGTCGACCCCGGCGGGGACCAGCGTCATCCGGGACCGGGGCACGCCGAGGCGGACCAGCTCGCCGACCTCGTCCTGGCACTGCACGATGATCCGGTCGGCGGCCCGGCCCAGGGCCCGCTCGTAGCCCACCCGGCCCGGTGGGCTGGTGTCCCGGGCGCCCTGCAACCGCCGCTTCACCGAGCCGAGGCTGTGGTACGTCAGCACCACCGGCACCCCGGTGCGCCGGCCGGCGTGCAGGGTGGCCAGCCCGCTCGTCCAGAAGTGGGCGTGCGCCACGTCCGGCGCCCAGTCGCCGTCGCGCCACTGACCGGCCAGCCAGCGTCCGAACTCGCCCAGGTGCGGCAGCAGCTCGTCTCTCGGCACCCGCAGCGCCGGACCGGCCGGCACGTGGCACACCCGGTAGCCGTCGGGGGTGAGGACGGAGTCGGGCGGGACGGTGGAGTCCCGGCGGGTGTAGACGCGGACGTCGTGCCCCTCGCCGACCAGCGCGGCGGCGAGCTCCGCCACGTGCGTGTGCTGACCGCCGGATTCCTCCACCCCTCCGACGGCGAGCGGACTGGCGTGCTCCGAGATCATCGCGATACGCATGTGCTTCCTCCATCGGCCGGCCCGTCGGCGGGGACCCGGTCGAGCCCCGGGGCGTCTCCTCGCCGCCTGGCGGACCCCGCCGCAGAAGTCCCTACCCCCGACCTTCCCTCCTAACCGCCGCCTGCCCGGCTCGTCCTGACGGGCCGTCCGTCGGGTGTGGAGCGGCCGGCGGGCGGCGGGGCGAACCGCCCCACCGCCCGTGACCGACCGGTCGCGGCCGGTCAGGACCGGTCGTCGTGGAGCATGCCCGGCCCGAAGACCTCGTAGGCGATCCGCTCCACCGGCACCCCCCGGCGCAGCAGGCCGCCCCGGACGGTGTTCATGAACGGCAGCGGCCCGCAGAGGTGCACGTGGGCGTCGGGGAAGAGCGGGATCAACGCCGGGTCGACCCGGCCGGCGATGACCTCGGCGGTCACCCCGGCCAGTTCGCCGTCGGTGAGGTCCTCGTACCAGAGGGCGGTGCGCAGGTTGGGCAGCGCGGCGTGCAGGCGCGGCAGTTCGCCGCGGAACGCGTGCGCCGCGCCGGCCCGGTCGGCGTGCACCAGCACCACCGGGCGCTGCGGCTCGGTGGCGGCCAGGTGCTCCAGGGCGGCCATCGCCGGGGTCAGGCCGATGCCCGCGCTGACCAGCAGCAGCGGACCCTCCCCGGCCACCGCGCTGACCTCGCCGAACGCCGGGCTGAGCCGGAGTACGTCGTCGACACCCACGCGCTCGTGCAGGAAGGTGGAGACCATGCCGTCGGGGGCGTCGCCGACACCGCGTACGCGCTTGACGGTGATCCGCCAGTGGTCGGCGCCGGGACGGCCGGAGAGGCTGTACTGGCGGATCTGCTGACCGCGCCCGCCGTCGAGGTCGACGGCGACCGAGGTGTACTGGCCCGGGACGAAGGTGGGCACCGGGCCGCCGTCGGCCGGGACCAGGGTGAACGACACGACGTCCAGCGCCTCGGTGGCCCGGGCGACGACCCGCCAGTCCCGCCAGACCGGCTCGCCCTCGGCCAGCCCGGCCACGGTGTAGAGGCGCGCCTCCCGGGCGATCAGCTCGCAGGCCAGCAGCCAGTAGACCTCGTCCCAGGCCGCCGCGACCTCGTCGGTGACGGCGTCGCCGAGCACCTCGCCGACGGCGGCGAGCAGGTGCCGGCCGACGATCGTGTACTGGGTGGCGGTGATGCCGAGCGAGGCGTGCTTGTGCGCGATGCGGTCCAGGATCGGCCCCCACGGTGCGTGGCTGCCGCCGGTCAGGTGCTCCGCGTACGCGACCACGGCGGCGGCGAGGGCGGCCTTCTGGGTGCCGGTGGCCTGGTTGCTGCGGTTGAAGATGTTCAGCAGTTCGGGGTGCGCGTCGAACATCCGCTCGTAGAACCGGCCGGTGATCGCCTCGCCGTGCGCCTGCACGGCGGGCAGGGTCGCCGTCACCACTGCTGCTGAGGACTCCGAGAGCACGACTGTCTCCTTCTGGGCTGAACCGCTCGGGCCCCGACAGCAAAACAGGTATTCGAAATACCTCTTCAGGGCCGAAGGTCCCGGGTCGAGGGTCGTCCGGATCACACCCGGGGCCCGGCCGGCCGTGGTGGGCGGTCGACCGCGCTGGCTAGGGTCGAGGCGTGAAGCTCAACCGGTCCACCGACATGGCGCTGCGCATCGCCATGCTCGCCGCCGCGAACCCGCGACGGATGACCGTGGACGAGCTCTCCGACCAGCTCGACCTGCCCCGCAACCACGTCGCCAAGGTGGTGCAGCGGTTGCAGCGGCTCGGGGTGCTGGTCACCATCCGGGGCCGTTCCGGCGGGGTGGCCTTCGCCGAGGACGGCGGGAACGCCACGGTCGGGCACGTGGTCCGGGCCTTCGAGGGCGACGACGAGGTGGTGTCCTGCGACGAGCCGGCCTGCTCGCTGCGCGCGGCCTGCCGGCTGCGCGGCGAACTGCGCCGCGCCCGCGACGCCTTCCTCGCCGTGCTGGACGACGTCACCCTCGGCGAGCTCGTCGCCGGGCCGACCGGCCCGGCGCTGCTCGCCCTCGGCCTGCCCCGCCCCCGGCCGGCGACCGACGCGCCGCCGTTCGGAGGGTCGCCGGGGCGCGAGGCGTCGCCGTCCGGAGGGTTGCCGGGGCGCGACGCGACGCCCGCCGCGACCGTGCCGGGCCCGCCGGAGCCCCACGCAACGCCGTCGCCTGTCGGGCCCGCCGGAGCCCGGCCGGCCGTACCCGGTCCGGTCTGAGGAGTGACGATGCCCGGCAACGCGGTCTCCCACCCGGTCTTCGCCCGGGTGTTCCAGCGGGCGAGCGTGGCGATGGACCGCGCCGGCGCGGCCGCTCACCGGCGGCGCCTCGTCGCCGGCCTCGCGGGCCGGGTGGTCGAGGTCGGCGCCGGCAACGGCCGCACCTTCGCGCACTACCCGGGCACCGTCGAGCGGGTGCTGGCGGTGGAACCGGAGCCCCGGCTCCGGGCGGCGGCCCGGGAGGCGGCGGCCACGGCTCCCGTACCCGTCGAGGTGGTCGACGGCCTCGCCGAGGCGCTGCCGGCGCCCGACGGCGACGCCGACGCGGTGGTGCTCTCCCTGGTCCTCTGCTCGGTGCCCGACCAGGCCGCCGCGCTGCGCGAGGCCCGCCGGGTGCTGCGGCCCGGTGGTCAGGTGCGCTTCTTCGAGCACGTACGCGCGCAGAGTCCCGGCCTGCGCCGCGTGCAGCGGTTGGCCGACGCGACCGTCTGGCCGCTGCTCTGCGGCGGCTGCCACACGGGCCGTGACACGGTGGCCGCGATCCGGGCGGCGGGCTTCACCGTCACCGAGCTGGACGCGTTCCGCTTTCCCGACAGCCGACTCCCGGCCCCCGCTGCCCCGCACGTGCTCGGCGTGGCCACCCGCGACTGATCCACCCTCGCCCGTGACGCGCGGGTCGTCCGTGGCCGCACCGGTGGTCCGTGGCCGCGCCGGTCGTCCATGACCGCGCCGGCTGGCTGTGGCCGTCGGACCGGTGCGACTCACCGTTGCCGCGTTGGTCCGTTCCGGGCCCGGACGTGGCGGAACCCCGCGCCAGGCGGCACGGGGTTCCGGGACGCGGTCGCGGTCAGGAGACCGTGATCGAGCCGTCCCCGGCGCGGACGCAGGCCACGGAACGCGCACCCGTGGTGGCCGCGCCCGTCAGGCACTGCCCGAGCACCTGGTGGCCGGCGGCATTCGGGTGCCACGACTCCTGGCAGGTCTGGAAGTAGCTCACGCAGGTGTTCGCGATCCGCTGGATGGCGATCTTGTCCTTGCCGGCGAGGCTGGTGACGAAGACGCCGTTGGGCGGGCTGTCCTGCAACCGGATCGGGGTGGCCAGCGTGCCGGCCGGGCTGGTTCCCGACTCGCAGAGCCGGGCGCCGTCGAAGGCCCGCTGCACGTTGAGGTAGACCAGATCCGCGCCGGGGAACTCGGCGGCCAGGGTGTCCCGGGTGGACTTCACCAGGGTGCCCAACCCCTGCGAGAAGCGGTGCCCCGGCAGCAGGCTGGCCCGGTGGATCGGGCAGCCGGCCGCGTACCGCTCGGCACCCAGCGCGCGGAACTTGTCCCGGGTGTCGTCCCGGCTGTCCTCCTCGTGGAACCCGGGGGCGAGGTCGAACGGCAGTGGGTTCGTGTAGTCCTGGAAGACGATCCGGTGCTGGCCGTCGGCGTCGATCTCGCGCAGCGTGGCGAGGAGCTGGCGGACGGCCGAGGTGGTCTCCGCGGTCGCGGCGCTCCACTGGGCGGCGGTGGCCAGGTCGGCGTCGGAGCAGGGCTTCTGCTCGACGGGGCCGTTCAGGTAGGCCCAGAACTCCCACCAGCCGGTCCAGGCGTCGGCGATGAACCGGTTGGCGCACTTCTCCGCGACGTTGCCGAAGGTGAACGAGCTGTTGTTCGAGCCGAGCCCGAGCAGCACCAGGTCGATGTCGTGGGTCCGGCCGACCGCGCGGAGCTGGTCGAGCTGGGCAGCCACCTGACGGCCGTTGGCCCGGGCCGAGGAGGCGGCGGCGATGTCGTGCGGCTGCCCGCCGGAGCAGGCGAGGTTGAACCGGTCCTGGATGCCCGGCAGGTTGGCCCGGTGCAGTGAGGCGTTCGCCGAGCGGTGGCAGAAGAACGCGTTGTTGTTCGCGGCGGTCCAGCCCGGGAAGCCCTGGGCGACCCCGTTGGCGTCGGTCACCGGGGTGTACGCCCCGGCGCCCTCGCCGCTGATGAAGCTGTCGCCGAGCGCCACCGCGGCGGTGGGCGGGGCCGCCGAGGCCGGGGCGCTCAGCCCGACGGCGGTCGACAGGGTGGCGGTGGCGACGGCGAGCGCCGCCGCGAGTGCGGTACGACGGAACCTGGACATGACGTCCCCTAACTGTCCATCGAAACGTGAAAGATCCTCCGAGGGCGCGATCAGATCACTCCGGCACGACGGGCGTCAATGGCCCGTAACAAGATCTTTCCGAGAGGGACACACTCGACCTGGCCGCGGCGCCCGGCGGCGCCGGCGGTCGGAGCGCCGGTCCGGGGCGCCCGCCGCGCAAGGGAAGGCAGGCCACGACCTTGTTGTTGTCCGGGTGGAACCGCCCGCGACCGGCCCGGCGCGCAAACCGGTCAGGGCGGCTCCGATACGCCGGAACCGGACGGAACGCGCTACCCTGCCGCCCGGGCCCGACCCACGGCGAGGCGCGTGCCTCGCTGCGGGGCGCCGTCGTCCTGTCGCATCTCCCGGTTAGGCTCGCTGCGGCGCGCCGGCCGGCCGACGACGTCGGACGCGGCACCACATCGCCGAGACCTGGGAGTACGACCAGTTGACCGCAGAGCCTGAGACCCTGTATGGGGCCGACGACCTCACGCACCTTGAGGGGCTGGACGCCGTCCGCAAGCGGCCCGGCATGTACATCGGCTCCACCGACAGCCGTGGCGTGGGTCACCTCGTCAACGAGATCCTCGACAACTCGACGGACGAGGGCGTCGCCGGCCACGCCACGAAGGTGGAGGTGACGCTGCACGCCGACGGCTCGGTCCAGGTCGACGACGACGGCCGGGGCATCCCCACCGACGTGCACGCGAAGTCCGGCATCTCCGGCGTCGAGCTGGTGCTCACCCGGCTGCACGCGGGCGGCAAGTTCGGCGGCTCCGGCTACAAGACCTCCGGCGGTCTGCACGGCGTGGGCGCCTCGGCGGTCAACGCGCTGTCCCGCCGGTTCGACGTGACCGTACGCCGGGGCGGCAAGGTCCACGCGATGTCGTTCCGGCACGGCGTGCCGGGGATCTTCGACGGCGACGGCCCCGACGCGGCGTTCACCCCGGGCCCCGGGCTCCAGATCGTCGGCGCGATGAAGCGCGGCCAGCGCACCGGCACCTCGATCCGCTGGTGGCACGACGCGCGCTACTTCGAGACCGGCGCCCGCCTGGACGCCGAGGCCGTGCGGATGAAGCTGCGCAACACGGCGTTCCTGGTGCCGGGCGTGAACTACACGCTGCGCGACCACACCGGCGAGGAGTCGACCGAGGAGAGCTTCCACTACCCCGACGGCCTGACGGACATGGTGGAGTTCCTCGCCCCGGCCGGCGACCGGCCCGTCTCCGGCATGCTGATGGTCACCGGCGAGGGCACCTACCGGGAGAACGCCGCCGACGCCAACGGCGTCATGCAGTCCAACGTGCAGCGCCGGGCCGAGGTCGAGGTGGCCTTCCGCTGGGGCACGGGCTACGAGCGCACCGTCGAGTGCTTCACCAACACCATCCGCAACGCGCACGGCGGCACCCACCGCAAGGGCTTCGAGCGGGGCCTGGCGCGTACCCTCGCCGACGCCGTCCGCAACACCCGTGGCCTGCTCAAGGCCAAGGAGGACCCGCCCACCCTGGACGACGTCCTGGAGGGCATGACCGCGGTGGTGCACGTCCGGATCCCGGAGCCGCAGTTCACCTCGCAGACCAAGGACGAGCTCTCCACCGCCGGCATCACGAAGGTGATCCAGGGGCTGGTCGAGCAGCACCTGAAGGCGTGGCTGGAGGACCGCCGGACCAAGGCCGAGGCGCGTACGGTCCTGCAGAAGATCGTCGACGCGGCGCGCGTACGGCTGACCCAGAAGCAGCAGAAGGACGCCGCCCGGCGCAAGACCGCCCTGGAGGGCGCGTCGATGCCGCCGAAGCTGGTCGACTGCCGGGCGGCGGGCATCGAGCGCAGCGAGCTGTTCATCGTGGAGGGGGACAGCGCACTCGGGACAGGGCGACTTGCCCGATCTGCCGAATATCAGGCGCTTCTTCCGATCCGGGGCAAGATCCTCAACGTGCAGAAGGCCAACCTCCAGCAGGTGCTGGACAACGCCGAGTGCGCCGCGATCGTGCAGGTGCTCGGAGCCGGCTCCGGCCGCACGTTCGACCTGGCCGCCATGCGCTACGGCCGGGTGCTGATCATGGCGGACGCCGACGTGGACGGCGCGCACATCCGCACCCTGCTGATCACGCTCTTCGCCCGCTACATGCGTCCGCTGATCGAGGCCGGCCGGCTCTACGCGGCGATGCCGCCCCTGCACAAGATCACCACCAGGGGGCGCAACCCGCAGACGATCTACACCTACACCCAGGCCGAGATGGAGGCGACGGTCCGCAAGTTGGAGAAGGCCGGCAAGCAGATCGTCACCCCGATCCCGCGGTTCAAGGGCCTCGGCGAGATGGACGCCGACGAGCTGTGGGAGACCACGATGAACCCGGCCACCCGGGCCGTGCGCCGGATCACCATCGACGACGTCGACGCCGCCGAGCGGATCCTCGAACTGCTGATGGGGGAGAAGGTCGAGCCGCGCCGCAACTGGCTCATCGACTCCGCCGACCGGGTCGACCGCGAGGCGATCGACGCATGAGCACCGCCCGCCGAGAGGGAAGCTGAACGATGGCACGCCGTAAGGACGACCGCGCCAAGGTGGACCTGTCCGCCTTCGACCAGGCCGGCGCGCGGGTCTTCGACAACCCGCTGGTCACCGAGGTGTCCGACTCCTACCTGGAGTACGCCTTCTCGGTGATCCACTCCCGGGCCCTGCCCGACGCCCGCGACGGCCTCAAGCCGGTGCACCGGCGCATCCTCTGGTCCATGTACGAGCAGGGCCACCGCCCCGACCGGGGGCACGTGAAGTCCGCCCGCATCGTCGGGGACTGCTTCGTCGCCGGGACCCTGGTCTCGACGCCCGAGGGCCTGCGGCCGATCGAGGATGTCGACGTCGGTGACCTCGTGTTGGACGGCGACGGGGCTGCCATCCCGGTGGCCGCTGCTTATCGGAATCCGGATTCGGAGCTGGTCCGGGTCACGTGGAGCAACGGCCACACCATGGTCGTGACGCCCGGACAGCGTTTCCGTGTGGTGGATGAGGACCTGGCTGTCCGGTGGGTGGAAGCCCGAGACCTGACTGGGCATCTCACTGTCGCGTACGGGACGCGCCGCGGGGCGGCACCGGCACCCGCATCCGGCGGCGACCCGTACGACTATGTCCGTGGGCTCGTGGTGGCCGAAGGATTCGCCGTCGATCGGTCTCGCGACGCTGACGGCCGCGTACGGCTGCACATGTGCGACGTAGAACCGCTCGACGTTGCCCACGGGTGGGCCATCGCGAACGGATTGAACGCCTCCCGAGGCAAGCGCGAAGCAAGCGATCCGTGCCATCGTGACCAGCACATCCTCACGTTCGCCAGGCACGAGGGGCTGCTCGAGGCCGGCACGCCACTCAGTCACGCGAAGCGCGTGCCCGACGACGTGCTCGCAAATCGTTCCGCGTGGTCGCCGTTCCTCGCCGGCTTCTTCGACGGTGACGGCTACATCCGCAAGCGTTACCGCGAACTCGTCTTCGTGAGCACCAGCGAGGTGTTGGTGCGTCAGATCTACTCCATGCTCGCCGACCTGGGGGTGCACGGTCACCACTGGAGCAGCGGACGCGACGGACACCGCCCGCTTCTCGGCCTCTCCGTTACCGGCCGGGATGCTGCTGTGGTCGCCGAGTTGCTCCTGCCCTGGGTACGCATCGGTTACAAGAGCGACGGCCTCCGGCGGGTGGTCGAGCTGGGCTATCGATACGGGGGCAAACAGGGCAACGACCGCCTGCCGTGCCGGCCGGTGATGCAGGAGTTCACCAACGCCCATCAGGGCGGTGGATGGTTCCGCGACGAGGACGGCAACGCCTTCCGGGCGTCCCTGTCAGGCCCTGGGAGCAAGGTGCGGTACGGCAAGGACCGCAACGGTCTGCCCTTGTCGGAGCGGTCGTTTCCGCTTTGGCGCGCGGAGCGGGACGGTTGGGTTCGCAAACTCCGGCGCATCGGTTCGCCCCTCGCCGGCCGACTCGAGTCGTTGGCTGGGCAGTCGTTCCTGCGGGTTGTCTCCGTCGAAGCCGTGGCGTCCGCTACCACCTACGACATCCAGGTCGACTCCGACGAGCACGCCTTCGTCGCTGAGGGCTACGTGGTCCACAACTGCATGGGCAAGTACCACCCGCACGGCGACACCGCGATCTACGACGCGATGGTGCGGCTGGCGCAGAGCTTCTCGTTGAACGTTCCCCTCATCGACGGGCATGGAAATTTCGGAAGCCCGGACGATGGGCCGGCGGCCTCGAGATACACCGAGGCCCGGATGTCGCGGGAGGCGATGCTGCTCGTCGGCGAGCTGGGCGAGGACACGGTCGACGTCGAGCCCAACTACGACGGTTCGCTGACCCAGCCCACCGTGCTGCCCGCCGCGTTCCCCAACCTGCTGGTCAACGGCGCGTCGGGGATCGCGGTCGGCATGGCGACCAACATGATTCCGCACAACCTCGGCGAGGTGGTCTCCGCCGCCCGCTGGCTGATCAACCACCCGGACGCCACGCTCGACAAGCTCATGGAGTTCGTCCCCGGCCCCGACCTGCCCACCGGCGGCCTGCTGCTCGGGCTCGACGAGGTGCGGCGGGCCTACGAGACCGGGCGCGGCGTCGTGCGGATGCGGGGCAAGGTCGAGATCGGCCCGCTGGAGGGCAGCCGGGGCCGGCAGGCGATCACCGTCGTGGAGCTGCCGTACGGCGTCGGCGCCGAGAAGGTCATCGCGGCCATCACCAACGAGGTCAACAAGACCAAGCGGCTCACCGGCATCGCCGACGTCAAGGACCTCACCGACCGGGAGAGCGGCACCCGCCTGGTCGTCGAGTGCAAGGTCGGCGTCAACCCGCAGGCGCTGCTCGCCGACCTCTACCGGCTCACCCCGCTGGAGCAGTCGTTCGGCGTCAACAACCTGGTGCTGGTCGACGGGCAGCCGCAGACCCTCGGGCTGAAGGCGCTGCTGGAGGTCTTCCTGGCCCACCGCTACGAGGTGGTGACCCGGCGCAGCTCGTACCGCCGCCGCAAGCGCGAGGAGCGGCTGCACCTGGTCGACGGCCTGCTGATCGCCCTGCTCGACATCGACAAGGTGGTAAAGCTGATCCGGGCCAGCGAGGACGCCCAGGCCGCCAAGGACGGCCTGATGCAGAAGTTCAGGCTCTCCGAGATCCAGGCCACCTACATCCTGGACACCCCGCTGCGCCGGCTGACCAAGTACGACCGGATCGAGCTGGAGGCCGAGCAGGAGAAGCTCCGCAAGGAGATCGCCGAGCTCTCCACGATCCTCGACGACCCGAAGGTGCTGAAGAAGGTCGTCTCCGACGAGCTGGCGGCGGTGGTGAAGCAGTTCGGCGCGCCGCGCCGCACCACGCTCGTCGACGGGGACCTCAAGGAGGTGCTGGCCGCGTCCGCGCCGGCCGGCCCGCTGGAGGTCGCCGACGACCCCTGCCAGGTGATCCTCTCCGCGACCGGGCTGGTCGCCCGGACGGCGGCGGAGTCGGAGGAGGCGTCCGAGGGCCGCCGGCGGCACGGCCGGACGAAGCACGATGCCGTACGCGCCGTCGTGCACTCCACCGCCCGGGGGAAGGTGCTGCTGGTGACCAGCGCCGGCCGGGCGTTCAAGGTCGACGTGCTGCCGTTGCCGGTCCTGCCCGAGCAGGCGGGGACGGTGTCGCTGCGCGGCGGGATGGCCGCCGCCGAGCTGGTGCCGCTGGAATCGGGGGAGACCGTGGTCGGGCTGGCCCCGCTCGGGCCGACGGCCGAGGGCTCCCCGGGCCTCGCCCTGGGCACCCGGCAGGGCGTGGTCAAGGTCTGCGCACCGGAGTGGCCCGTGCGCTCGGACGAGTTCGAGGTGATCGGCCTGCGGGAGGGCGACGAGGTGGTCGGGGCGACCTGGCTCACCGACGGCGCGGAGACGCTCACCTTCGTCACGTCGGAGGCGTCGCTGCTGCGGTTCGCCGCCGGGCTGGTCCGGCCGCAGGGGACCAAGGGCGGCGGCATGTCGGGCATCAACCTGCCCGCCGGCGCCCGGGTGGTGTTCTTCGGGGCGGTCCGCACCGACGATCCGGGTCACGGCGAGCCGATGGTGGTCACCTCCACGGGCGCCACGGTGAAGGTGACGCCGTTCCAGGCGTACCCGGCGAAGGGGCGGGCGACCGGCGGGGTGCGCGCCCATCGCTTCCTCAAGGGTGAGACCGACGTGGCCGTCGCCTGGGTCGGGTCGCGTCCGGTGGCCGCCACCGCCACCGGCGAGCCGGTGGAGCTGCCGGCGGCGGACCCGCGCCGCGACGGCTCCGGCTTCGCCGTGATGCTGGGCCCCACCGTCGTCGGCCACCAGATCGAACGCGACTGACCTGTCAGCAGGAAGGGTCGGCTGCACCGCAGCCGGCCCTTCCTGCTCCCTGCGCCCCACCCAGCCCCGCTCGACGGGTCGCTGGCACTCCCGCCCCGCCGGTTCACCTGCCCCCGTCGATCATGAGGTTGGCTGGTCGGAATCGGGCATATTGCCCCGCTAACTTGATGATCAACGCTGCGAGGGGCGGGGCGGGGCGGGGGCGGTGCCGCGTAGGTGGGTCACCAGGCGCATGCCGTGGTAGACGGCCAGGGCGGCGGCGGTGCCCAGGGCGATGCCGTTGAACGAGAGGTCGCCGGCGGTGAGGGTGTAGTTGGCCGCGCCGACGATCACCGCGACGGCGGCGGTCATCAGGTTGACCGGGTCGTGGAAGTCCACCCGGCTCTCGATCCAGATCCGCGCGCCGAGGATGGCGATCAGGCCGTACAGGGCGGTGGTGGCGCCGCCGAGCACGCCGGCGGGCACGGTGAGGATCAGCGCGCCGAACTTCGGGCTGAGCCCGAGCAGCACCGCCGTCAGGCCGGCCACCCAGTACGCGGCGGTGGAGTAGACCCGGGTCGCCGCCATCACGCCGATGTTCTCCGCGTAGGTGGTGGTGCCGGAGCCGCCGCCGGAGCCGGCGAGCATCGTGGCCAGCCCGTCGCCCATGAACGCCCGGCCCATGTCGCGGTCCAGGTTCCGGCCGGTCATCGCGGCGACCGCCTTGACGTGCCCGGCGTTCTCGGCGATCAGGACCAGGATCACCGGGATCACCAGCACTACCGCCCGCAGGCTGAAGCTCGGCGCGTGGAACTCGGGCAGGCCGACCCAGGCGGCGTCGCGCAGGCCGTCGACCGCCTTCGGGTCCAGGTCGCCGAGCGCGGCGGCGAGGGCCCAGCCGACCACCACACCCAGCAGGATGGAGAGCCGGGCCAGGAAGCCCCGGAAGGCCACCGTGGCGAGCAGGATGGCGGCCAGGGTCACCACCGCGATCAGCGGCTGCGCCTTCACGCCGGTGCCGCTCCCGTCGCCGTCCCAGGCGACCGGGGCGAGGTTCAGGCCGATCAGCGCGACGATCGCCCCGGTGACCACGGGCGGCATCAGCGCGTCGATCCAGCGCGACCCGGCGAGCTGGACGATCAGCCCGACGGCGGCCAGCGCCGCGCCGGCGACGACGATGCCGCCGAGCGCCGGGCCGATGTCGCCGCCGGCCTTGGCCGCCAGCACCGGCGCGATGAAGGCGAAGGACGAGCCGAGGTACGAGGGCAGCCGGTTGCCGGTGATCAGCAGGAACAGCAGCGTGCCGAGCCCGGAGAAGAAGAGCGTGGTGGCCGGCGGGAAGCCGGTGATGAGCGGCACCGTGAAGGTGGCGCCGAACATCGCGACGACGTGCTGCACGCCGACGCCGAGGGTGCGCGGCCAGGAGAGGCGTTCGTCGGGGTGGACCACGTCGCCGGGGCGGATGGACCGGCCGTCGCCGTGGACCGCCCAGGCGGACCAACGGGAGCGCGGCTCGGTGGATGGCTGGGTCATGGAACGCCCTTCGCGTCGTGGAGAGGTGACGGGGGCGCAGGTGAAACCCAGGAGTCGTTTCTAGCAGAGGCCCGGCTCGGCCCGGCCGGTGGCCCGGCAGTGGTTCGGCTGGTGGCCTGGGCGGGGCCGTTCGGCCCGCGACCGTTGCCTGCGTCGGGGCGGGTCAGGCGACGCCGGCGGGGCGGAACTGGACGCTGACGCGGGGCCCGACGGGGCGGGTGGTCTTGGGCACGGCGTGCTCCCAGGTGCGCTGGCAGGAGCCGCCCATCACCACGAGGTCGCCGTGGCCGAGTGGGAAGCGCAGGCTGTCGCCGCCACCGCGGGGCCGCAGCAGCAGTGTGCGCGGCGAGCCGAACGAGACGATGGCGACCATGGTGTCGGTGTGCGCGGAGCGGCCCTTGGTGTCGCCGTGCCAGGCGACGCTGTCCCGGCCGGAGCGGTAGAGGCACATGCCGGCGGTGACGAAGGGCTCGCCGAGCTCGGGGGCGTAGTGCCGGGTGAGGGCGGCGCGCGCCTCGGTGAGCAGCGGGTGCGGCAGCGGGCGGTGCCCGGCGTACCAGCAGAGCAGCCGGGGCACGTCGACCTCGGCGTCGTACATCGTGCGGCGCTCGGCCCGCCAGGGGACGTCCCGCAGCAGGACGTCGAAGACCTGGTCGGAGCCGGTGACCCAGCCGGGGAGATGGTCGACCCACGCGCCGTGGGTGAGCGGGTGCCGGCGCAGCCGGTCGGCCAGCGGGCTCAGCGACGGTCCGGTGGCGGTGAGGTCGAACATCGACGGCTGGTAGGCGGCCCCGGTCATCCGCCCAGCGTACCCGCCGTGTTGGTACAGGTGTACGGACGCGTCGCCCGCCCGCCGACCGCCGGCGGGGGAGGCCGGTCGGGCGGTGCGAACCCCGCCTCAGCGGTTCAGCATCCGGCGCACCCGGCCGCCGATCACCTGCTTGACCCGGGTCTGCAGGCGCTGCCCGCGCAGCGTCTCCGTCTCCTTGCGCAGCTCGACGTTGCGGTCGCGCAGCCACTGGATCCGCTCCAGCAGCGCGTCGGGGGCGGTCGCGGCGGCCGGGCGTACGGCGGGCGGGAAGGCGGTGGAGCGCACCTGCGCGTCGAACCGGGCCGCGCTGTCGCCGTCGGCGAAGGCGTGGCCCAGGTCGTGCTTGGCGAGGAAGGCGAGCATCGTCTCGTAGCGCGACTTGTGGCCGGCGTTGAGCGCCGTGTAGTCCGCCTCCGCGTAGAGCTGGGCGGCGTCGACGTCGGCCGGCACGTCCTTCATCACCCGGTGCGGGATCTCGAAGTACCGGGCGAGTTCCAGGGTGCGCGAGTCGTGCGCGAAGAGGTAGCCGGGCGTGCCGGCGATGAGCGCGGTGATGGTGCCGTGGATCCGGGTGCCGAACGCGAAGTCGAACCCGGCGAGGTAGTCCATCCAGGTCCAGGGGTCGACGAACATCCGCACCTTGTCCTCGGTGAACAGCGGGTGCGAGGTGTGGATCGGGATCCTGCTGGTCCTGCCCCGGTCGCCGGGGGCGTCGCCGTAGAGCAGCGTGCCGAGCGTCTTGAGGTCCTGCGGCAGGTAGCGCAGGTTCGGGTACCGCTCGTGGTGCCGGGCGATGATCTCCGCCATCGACGTGACGTACGGGGAGACGGTGAGCGCGAGCCTGTCGTCGGGCGACAGGGACGCCTTCCCCTTCTCCACCCGCAGGCTGTCGCCGTGCAGGAACATCGACGGGCAGCCGATCACGTCGACGGCCGAGAAGCCCAGGGTGCGCAGGTAATCACGGGTGATCTCGCCGCGTACGCCGATGCTGTGCGAGCGGTCGAGGACCGCCCGTACGAACCGGGTCACGACGTCGTCGATGGGGCGGAGGTACTCCCGGTCGCCGTTGACGTCGGTCTGCACGCCCACCCCGAGCACCACCACCGGGATCTTGAGCTGCTCGATGAGCTTCGTCATGGCCTCGACGCGGTGGGCGTAGCTGCGGCGGAAGGCGTTGGCGAGCGGCACCACGTAGACGTCGTACCGCTCGTTGATCATGTCGGCGTCGCGCGGATTGATCCTGAACTCGGTCGAGGTGATCTCGGCGGTGGCGGTGCGCAGGAGCTTGTGGGCGGCGTGGCTGAAGACGAGGTTGCCGTTGTTGTCGCCGATCCAGTTCCGCTCGTGCGTCTCCTCCGGCGAGTAGACGTCGAACGGGCCCTTCTTCGCCCGCATCAGGATTCGCTTGTGCATCCGCCCGCCTCTCGTCACCTCCGGGTCTGGGAATACTAGCCACCCGTTCGGCCGCAACCCGGAGGCCCGCCACCGCCGTCACGGATGGGGACGCAACGGTCACGGAGGGACGGGAGGAACGGGATTCCCCCACGGGACAGAACGGGCACTCGCGGACGGGACGGAACAGAGCCTCAGGCCCGGCGGGTAGGGTGCCCGGCGGGGCGGCGCCGACCGGTGGACCGCCACGGGGCCCTTTCGGGGGCGCCTGAGGACGGGGTCGAGGAGGAGACGTACGTGCTGGTGACCCTGCGGATCGTCGGGATGCCGGCATGAACGACGTCGCGCCGGCCGCCCGGCCCGCGTCCCCGGCCAGCCGCCTGCCGTCGCTGACCGGGCTGCGCTGGGTCGCCGCCCTGCTCGTCTTCGGGTTCCACGTCGCGACGATGGGCATCATCGCCGAGCCCGGCCAGAAGGCCGTCGTGGACTGGGCCTTCGCCCTCGGGCTGTCGGGCGTGCAGTTCTTCTTCATCCTCAGCGGCTTCGTGCTGGTCTGGTCGGCCCGCCCCACCGACACCCGTCGGGCGTTCTGGCGGCGCCGGGTGGCCAAGATCTGGCCGAGCCACGTGGTGCTGTGGGTGGCGGCCCTGGCGGTCGCGGCCTGGTTCGCGGACCCCGTGGACCGGTTCGTCGCGGTGGAGAACCTGTTCCTCCTCCAGGCGTGGGACCCGCGGCCGGGCCACTTCTACAGCATCAACACGGTCAGCTGGTCGCTGTCCTGCGAGTTCTTCTTCTACCTCTGCCTGCCGTTGGCGCTGCCGCTGATCCGCCGGGCCCGGCCGTGGGCCCTGTGGGCCGTCGTGGTCGCGGTGCCGCTGCTCATCCTGGCGCTCTGGCCGGCCCAGGCGCTGGTGCCCGAGGAGAGCCGCTGGTGGTTCACCCAGATCTTCCCGCCGGTGCGGTCGCTGGAGTTCTGGATGGGCGTGGCCGCCGCCGAGCTGATGCGGCGTGGCCGGTGGCGCGGGCCGGGCCTGCCGCTGGCCAGCCTGCTCTTCGTGGCGACCTGGGTGGTCGCCGCGCAGTGGGTCCGCGCCGAACTGTGGGCGGCGCTGCTCTCGGTCGCGTACATCCTGGTCATCGCCGCGGCGGCGGACGCGGACGTGCGCGGGCGGCGCTCGCCGTGGCGGTCCCGGCCGATGATCTGGCTGGGTGAGGTCTCCTTCGCCTTCTATCTGGTGCACGTCCTCGTGATGATCACCGTCCTGCGGCTCACCGGAGACTGGGGCGTCGGCTTCACCGGCTGGTGGGGGCTGGCGGTGGTGCTCGGCTTCCTGCTGGCCAACCTGGCCCTGGCCGGCCTGTTGCACCGTCTCGTCGAGACGCCGATGATGCGGCTGCTCACCCCGCGCAGGCCGGCCCGGGCGCCGCAGGACGCCGACGGCGCCGGGCAGGACCCCGGCGGCCCCGGGGCGGCGCGGGGGGACCGGGGCAGCGCCGTGCCGCGCCCCCGGGCCGCCGACCCGCAGGGCGACCACCGACCGACGTACGCCGACTCGCGCTGAGCGCCCCCGGCGGCCGGAGAGTCCGGGCGACGAAATCCCGACCGTTTCGGTGACGCCGGTCACCACGCCGGCGAACCGGTCATCGGGCGCGGCCCGGTCGATTCCTGCCGGGGTTTCGGCGCCGATGTCCGCCACTTGTCCCGTTGTCGCCTGAAGGTGCGTGCAGAAACGGTCGTCCCATTGAGTCGCGTCAGTGGCGAAGTGCCCGCAAAAATTGTCTCCCGATCAAGGTTTAGGCAGGTGGGACGGGGTTGGCACGGCGCGGACCGGCCAGTAATGTCGGCGCGTCCGGTGCGGTACCCGATCGCCAGAGGCGACGCCGCGCCGACCCGCCTAATCGTGAACGACGAACCGGGGACCCAGTGCTCGTTGGGGTGAATCCGTGGGCCGTGGGCCCGTGGTAGGGCGTTCTTCCCGCCCGAATCCGTCAGCTAACCCGGTCGGCGGTGTCGGAAGGAGTTCCATCTTCATGCCACACCCGTACACCCCTCGGTTGTGCCGCCGTCTCCACGGCGCCGCGGTGACCGCGCTCGTCCGCCCGCAGGTCATGAGCTGACCCACCGGTCACCGTCCGTCGCCCGGCGTCCCGGGCGCATCCCCTGAGTGGCCCACCACCCGCCCGGACACCCGTCCGCGCGGCGGTCCGCCCTGCCCTCGGCGTGGACCGACGGCCGCTCACCCCCGAGCCCGTGGAGGAAACCGTGAAGCACCACCTCAAGCGACAGCTGCGCCGTCTCACGTCCGAGCGTCCGTACCAGCTGGCCGCCGCGTCCGCCGCGGCGCTCGTGCTGGCGTCGGGCACGGGCGCGCTGCTGGCCGGAGGCGACGAGGCCCCCGCCGCCGCGCAGGCCCCGGTGGCCGCCACCGAACTGCGGGACGACGCGGCGGCCTCGCGCAGCCAGGCCCGGGTCGCGCCCGCCCCGTCCAGTGCCGCCCCGGTCGCGTCCAGCGCCGCCCCGTCGGCCAGCGCGTCCAGCGCCGCCCCGGACCCGGACCTGACCCGCAAGCCGGCGCCGCCGAAGCCTCCGGCCGCCAGGAGCCTGGACTACGACTACCAGGCCCAGACCACCTTCTACAACTGTGGTCCGGCGGCCGTCCGGCACGCCCTCAGCGCCGCCGGCATCGCGCGCAGCCAGGACGCCCTCGGCGCCCAGCTGGGCACCGACCAGATGGGAACCGACTCGGCCGAGGACACCACCCGCGTGCTGAACGCGACGGTGAAGGGCGACCCGTACCGGACCCGGATGATCCCCGGTGGCGCCGCCACCCCGGCCCAGATGGACCGGCTCCAGGCCGACGTCGTCGCGGCCATCGCCGACGGGCGGGGCGTCGTGGTCAACGTCGCCGGCAGCGCCACGGACACCGACGGCGGCTGGCACTCCTTCCCCGGCGGCCACTACGTCGCGGTGGTCGGCTACCAGGACGAGGGGCGGCTGGTGAAGATCGCCGACTCGGCGAACCCGGCGGCCGCGTCGTACTGGATGAGCACCATCGCCCTGGCGAACTGGGCCGCCACCCGCGGCTACTCCGCCTGAGCGACGCCGTCGGGCGTCGGCTCCCCACCCGGGGGGTCGGCGCCCGATGTCGTGTCCGGGTCACGGCCCTCGCCCGCGGCGCCCGACGGGTGGCACACTGCGCCCATGGTCGATGAGTCGGGTGACCGGGACGGCCGGCGGGTGCTCCTGCTCCTGCACGGCATGGGCGCGACCGGCGACGTGTGGCTGCCCTGGGCGCCGCTGCTGGAGCATCGGTGGGCGGGGCGGTGGCTGGCGCCGGACCTCGCCGGCCACGGCTGGTCGCCGCCGCTGCCGGAGTACTCCTTCCCGGGGCTGGCCGCGCGGATCGCCGCAGGGCTCGCGGCGGGGGACCGGCTCGTCGTGCTGGGGCACTCCCTCGGCGGGGTGGTCGGGCTGGCGCTGGCCGCCCGGGGCGCCGGGCTGCCCGTCGACGCCGTCGTCGGGCTCGGCATCAAGGCCGTCTGGTCGCCGGCGGAGCTGGCCAAGGCGGGTGAGCTGGCGGCCCGGCCGGTGACCTGGTTCGCCAGCCGGGACGAGGCGGCCCGCCGCTACCTGCGGGTGGCCGGCCTGACCGGGCTCTTCGCCCCGGAACACCCCGTCGTGGAGGCGGGGCTGCGGCAGGTCGACGGCCGCTGGCGGCTGGCGATGGACCCGGCCGCTTTCGGCGTGGGCGCGCCGGAGCTGCCCGCCCTGCTGGCGGCGACCGACGTGCCCGTGCTGCTGGCCCGCGGCGAGCACGACCCCATGGTCACCGACGCCCAGCTCACCGAGCTGGGGGTGCCGGTCGCCGTCCTGCCCGGCCTCGGGCACAACGCCCACGTCGAGGCCCCCGATGCGGTCCTGGACCTCGTCGAGCCGTACCGCTGACGGTCCCCGGCCGGCCCGGAGATCCGCCGTCGCGGCCGGTGTGCCTCCCGACCGGGGCGTCAGGTGGCGGGGGAGAGGGTCGCCTCGTCCGGGTCGAGCGGCAGGCCGGTCGCGCCCCCCGTACGCGGGGCGGGCGTCCGCCAGCCCTCGTCGAGCTGGCGCCGGGCGGCCTCCAGGAACGCCTCGGCGTACGACTCGGCCGGGAAGTCGCCCAGGTAGCGGCTCCGGGTGGCCCACCGCGCCGAGGCCAGCGGATCGGTGTCCAGCAGCGCGGTCAGCACCTCGTCCACGTTCGCCATGTCGCGCCGCAGCACGTAGCCCGACCCGGCGAGCGGGAACTGCTCGGGGAACCGGTCGCCAGAGTCCACCATGTCGGTCACCGCGTACGGCTTGCCGGAGTAGAGGTAGTCGGAGATCACCCCGGACACGTCGGAGACCAGCGCGTCCGAGCGGTTCACGCACTCGGTCAGGGTCAGCTCCCGGCTGGCGGCGGCCCCGAAGACGTGCTGCCGGCCGCTGCGGGCCCGGTCCGCGGCCAGCAGCTCGGTGAGCCGGCCCAGCTGCCGGGCGGAGGCCGGGTTCTGCGAGGTGTACGGGTGGGCCCGCAGGATCACCGTCGCGCCCCGGTCGAGCAGCCGGCGCAGCAGCGTCTCGGCCACCGGCAGGGAGCAGTAGTTCGCGTCCGCGTTGTGCCCGGTCCAGGTCGGCGTGTAGAGCACGGTCGGGTTGGCCCGCCCGTGCGCCGGCTCCGGGCGTACCTCGATCGACTCGACCTGCGGGCGGCCGACGACGACGAACTTCTCCGCCGGGATGTCCACCCCGGCGCGGGCGTACCGGTCGACGGCGGCCTGGCCGGCGACGAAGATCCGGTCGAAGATCGCCGAGACCGGGTTGGCGCTGGGGGCCTTGTCGCTGTCGCCGTGGTGCAGCTGGACGTGGGTCAGCTGGGTGTAGCGGATGCAGTGGCTGTTCTTCGCGCCGTGGTTGACGTAGAACGCCACCCGCAGGCTCGGCACCAGCGCCTCGTCCATGGCCCTGGTGGTGGGGCAGTAGACCACGGGCGCGCTGGTGGCCGCGGCGACCAGGGGCAGGAACTCCGGCTCGCGCACCATCACCAGGAACGGCCGGCCGATCCGCTCCAGGTACGGCAGCCACATGGTGACCTGGTACTCCGAGCCGGGCGGCGCGGAGAAGTGGAGCAGGAACTCGGGCTGGTGCCGGCGCAGCGCGCGGGACACCGCCGAGCCGCCGGCCCCGGGCCGGAACTTGCGCCGGGCCAGGTCCAGCCCGACCGCCGCGGCACCGGCGGCGACCAGGGCGACGGCCGCCAGCGCGGCACCGGCCGGCAGGCCCGCGACGGCCGCCAGCGCCAGCAGGGCGAGCAGCCCCGCCAGCGCGTCGCCGAGGCGGGCGGCGACCAGCGGCGTCCATGAGCGCACCTGCAGGTTCGCGGCGCGCACCTCCAGGCCGCCGGCGTCGCGGAGCGGGTTGACCAGCAGCACCAGCCCCAGCAGGGCCAGCGCGGTCACGGCCAGCGCGGGATCGAACCCGGCGTCGAGGCGGCGGGCGTAGCCGACCAGGATCGCCGCCGCGACAAGCGTGGTCTCGGCGGCGTTGTCGGCGCCCGGGCGCACCCGTCGCTCCCAGGTGGCCGCCGCGAGGGCGGCCACGGCCAGCCCCAGCCCCCAGCCGGTCGCGCCGGTCAGCGCGACGACGAGGAACGCCAGCACCGCCAGGCCGGTGGCCAGCGCGCGGGCGAGCAGCTTCCGTACCAGGTCACCACGCATGTCGGCTCCCTCTCCCGCCGTGGCCCGAAATCCGCGTCAGCCGGCGTCGGCCGGGCTGGCGTCCCGCTCGACCCGTGCCGGCCCCGGCTGGGCCGGCACCTCGCCGGGCGCGCGACGCACGTCGATGACCTGGCCGGTCAGGTCCGAGATCAGCACGTCCAGCGACGCCTGGGCGACGGTCTCGGCGGCGAGCAGGGTGTGCTCCGGCTCCTCGCCGAACGCCTTGGTGCGCATCGGCGTCGCGGTCCGCTCGGGGTTGACGCAGTTGACCCGTACGCCGAACTCCGCCCACTCGTCGGAGAGCGCCTGGGTGAGGTTGACCAGGGCCGCCTTGGTGGAGGAGTAGAGCGCGTAGTCGGCGCGGCCCCGGGTGTAGGAGCTGGAGGTGTAGAGCAGCAGCTGGCCCTTGGTCTGCTGGAGGTAGGGCAGCGACTGGCGGGCCACGATGACCGGCCCCACGAAGTTGACCTGGAGCACCCGGTCCATGGTCTCCTGGTCCATCCCGGACAGGGGACCCTTCTCCAGGATGCCGGCGGTGACCACCACGTGGTCGATCCGGCCGGTGGCCTCGAAGGCGGTCTTCAGTGCCGCCCCGACGTCCTCGGCGCGCTCGACGTGGGTGCCGGTGCTGGAGCGGCTGAACGGGAAGACCTGCGCGCCGTAGCGGCGGGCCAGCTCGGCGAGGTCGTGGCCGATGCCGTAGCTGCCGCCGAAGATCACGATGGTCCGGCCGGTCAGCTCCTCGGTGTAGCTGCGCTCGTCGGTCACCCGGGGCGCCTGCGCGGCGGCGAGCTGGAACAGCTTGTCCGCCAGGTGCACGTCGACCGGGTGGGTGACCTTGATGTTCTCGTCGGAGCCGTCGATGACCTTGATCGGGGTGCCGGGCAGGTAGCGCAACACCACCCCGCAGTCGTCGGTGGCGGCGAAGTGCGGGTCGTCCTCGGCGAGCCGGTAGGCCTCGCGGATGGTGCCCGAGCGGAACGCCTGCGGCGTCTGGCCCCGGCGCAGCGAGGAGCGCACCGGGATGTCGGTGATGCAGTCGTCCTCGTCGACCTGGACGATCGTGTCGGCCGACGGGATGGCCACGTCGACCGCCGAGTACGTCCAGAGCGCGTTCACGCACTCCCGCACGATCCGGCCGCTGACCAGGGGCCGCACCGCGTCGTGGAAGAGGATGTTGCAGTCGCCCTCGCCGACGGCGTCGAGCGCGATCCGGGTGGTGGCGTTGCGGGTGTCGCCGCCCTCGATCACCTTCGTGACCTTGCGGAAGCCGGCCTTGTCGACGATCTGCTGGGCGTCGGCGACGTGGCCGGTGGCCATCAGCACGATGATCTCGTCGATCTCGGGCGCCGCCTCGAAGACCGCCAGGGTGTGCTCGATGATCGGCTTACCGGCGATTTTCAGCAGCTGCTTCGGGATGCCGAGGCCCAGCCGGGTCCCGGTGCCGCCGGCCAGCACCACCGCCACCGTCCGCGAGGGCCGCCACGGCGCCGGGTCCTCCGGTGCGGCGTGCGGGCCAGTGGTGTGGTCCTGCGTCATTGCCGAAGCCTCACTCTCAGGGTGCGTGAACAGAAGGTTCCGCCCGCGCGGCGACCGGATGAACCTTAACGCGCGGACCGCGCCGCCCCCACGGGGCGACGCGGTCGGCCGGCACCGGGCGGATGCCGTACGTGCGCCGTTGCGCTACTTGCCGCTGAACGCCTCGTACTCCCGGACGACCTCGTCGGTCGGGCCGTCCATGCGCAGGACGCCCGATTCCAGCCAGATCGTCCGCTCGCAGGTGTCCCGGATCGAGGAGAGTTGGTGGCTGACGAGGAACACCGTGCCGGCGCCCTCCCGCAGCTCCCGCACCCGCCGCTCGCTGCGCTTGCGGAAGATCTTGTCGCCGGTGGCGAGGGCCTCGTCGATGAGCAGCACGTCGTGCTTCTTGGCGGCGGCGATGGAGAAGCGCAGCCGGGCGCCCATGCCGGAGGAGTAGGTGCGCATCGGCAGCGAGGCGAAGTCGCCCCGCTGGTTGATGCCGGAGAAGTCGATGATCTCCGGGGTCCGCCGCTGCACCTCCTCGGGCGACATGCCCATGGCCAGGCAGCCCAGCACGACGTTGCGCTCGCCGGAGAGGTCGTTGAGCAGGGCCGCGTTGACCCCGAGCAGCGAGGGCTGCCCCTGCGTGTAGACCGCGCCGCGGTTGACCGGCAGCAGGCCGGCGATGGCGCGCAGCATGGTCGACTTGCCGGAGCCGTTGCTGCCGATCAGCCCGACCGCCTCGCCCCGGTACGCGGTGAAGCTGACCCCCTTGACCGCGTGCACCTCCTGGATGTTCGGCGCCGAGGTGCGGCTCATGATCCGCTTGAGCGCGCCGACCGGGCCGCCGCCCCCACCGGCGCCCTTGTGGATCCGGTAGATGACGTGGGCATCGTCCACCACCACGGTGGGGATGCGCTCCTGCACCTTGGGCAGCGTCACCGTCACGTCGTTGGACGACTCGAAGTGATCAACCACGGCCGTACTCCTGTTCGCCTCGCCAGAAGTAGATGAAACCTCCGACGCCCATCACGATCGCCCAGCCCAGCGCCGTCACCCAGAGCTGGGGCAGGGAGGAGCTGAGCGTCGGCGTGTTCTCCAGCAGCGAGACCCGGGCCAGCTCGATGTAGACGAGCGCGGGGTTGAGCTCGACCAGCCTGGAGGCCCAGGAGGGCAGCTGCTCCTCGAAGAGCGCCACGCTGTAGAGCACCCCGGAGCCGTACATCCAGGCGCGCATGACGAAGGGCATGACCTGCTTGAGGTCCGCCAGCTTCGAGCCCATCCGGGCCATCGCCATGGTCAGCCCGGCGTTGAAGATCGTCTGGAGCAGGATCGCCAGCGGCAGCATCAGCCAGGCCAGGGTGATCGGCTCACCGGTCACCAGCACGATGAGGACGAGCACCACCATCGAGCCGAGCAGCTGCTGGAACTGGGTGATCGTCACGGCCAGCGGCAGGCAGGCCCGGGGGAAGTGCAGGGCCCGGATCAGGCCCAGGTTGCTGGTGATCGACTGCGTGCCGTTCTGCACCGCGGTCTGGGTGAAGTTGAAGATGAACAGGCCGGTGCAGAGGTAGGCGATGAAGTTCGGGGTCCTGTTCTGCTCCAGCACCACACCGAAGATCAGGTAGTAGACCGCCGCGTTGGTCAGCGGGGTGAGCACCTGCCAGAGCTGCCCCAGCCGGGCGTTGCTGAACGACGCCACCAGCTTGGCGTTGGCGTACGCGGCGATGAAGTGCCGGTAGCGCCAGAGCTGCCCCGCGTATTCGCCCAGGGACGGCCGTTCGCCGGCGAACCGGAGACCGTAGCGCTGGGCGAGCTGGGCCCCGGTGAGCCCGGAATCCGGGTCTGCCACCGTGGTGTTGGCCATGGTTGGGCGCTCCGATCTCTTTCGTGCCAACGGGTTGCGCGCGACGACGGGAGAGCGTGGCCGGTGCGGAGCGCCGCCTCGTCGCCGGGCGAACCGTAGTGGAAAACACGTCGGGACGCAACCGTACCGTCGCTGCGCTACATTGTTGCACGTGAAGACCGATAAGAGGCGGGTGCCGGCCGGTGCGGCGGTGCTCCGTGACGACATCACCACGGCCATCCGCCGCGCGGTCACGCAGGAGCTGGCGGAGGTCGGCTACGGACGCTTGTCGATAGAGGCGGTGGCGCGGCGGGCCGGGGTCAGCAAGACGGCGATCTACCGGCGGTGGCGCTCCAAGCTCGAGCTGGTGCTCGACATGGTCTCCGCGGTCGCCGGGCGCAAGCTGCCGATGGTGGACGCCGGCAGCCTGCACGGGGACGTGGAGCTGCTGCTGCTCGTGGCCGCCGGTGCGCTACGTCACCCGCTGGCCTCGCAGATCATCCCGGACCTGCTCGCCGAGGCGGCGCGCAACCCGCAGATCGCCGAGACCCTCCAGCGGGCGCTGACCGGCTACCAGGACCGGGTCGGCGAGCTCGTCATCGGCCGGGCGGTCGAGCGGGGTGAGCTGCCGGCGGGCGCCGACCGGCGCGCCGCGGCGGATCTGATCGTCGGGCCGGTCTACTGGCGGCTGGCGATTTCGCGGACACCCCTTGACACGCCGGAGATCACGCGCATGGCCGCCGCGATCGTCGCGGCCCTGCGGGTAGCATGTACCGGTCCGTCCCTCGACGAGCCGGCGGTGTGGGACACCCGGTCCCTGACCACTTCTGAACCCCATCGGGCCGGTGCGTGAACGTTGACCTCGTAGGTCTCGGCCTGATTCGCAACGGGCTAGTATCGCACCCCGAACCCCCACCCGAGCACCATCTGACACAGGAGGATGCCCCATGGCTGGGCCGCACCCAGAGTTCATTCCCCCAGCGCGGCCGATCATCGGCGACGCCGAGATCGAAGCGGCTGTCCGGGTGCTCCGCAGCGGCCGGGTGGTGCAGGGTCCCGAGGTCGCGGCCTTCGAGGAGGAGTTCGGCGAGCTGGTCGCCGGGCGGCACTGCGTCGCGGTGAACTCGGGCACCTCCGCCCTGCAGCTCACCCTCATGGCCCTGGGCTTCGGCCCGGGTGACGAGGTCATCGTGCCGTCGTTCTCCTTCGCGGCCAGCGCGAACGCCGTCCGGCTGGTCGGCGCCGAGCCGGTCTTCGTGGACATCGAGGCGGGCAGCTTCTGCCTCGACCCGGAGGCCGTCGCCGCCGCGGTCACCCCGCGCACCGTGGCGATCATGCCGGTCCACCTCTACGGTCACCCCGCCGCCATGGACCGGATCATGGCGATCGCGGAGCGGCACGGCCTGGCCGTCGTCGAGGACGCCGCCCAGGCGCACGGCGCCGCGCTGCACGGCACCCCGGTGGGGGCGTTCGGCACCGCCGGCTGCTTCAGCTTCTACCCCACCAAGAACATGCACGCCCTGGAGGGCGGCATGGTCAGCACCGGCGACGCCGAGCTGGCCCGCACCCTGCGGCTGCTGCGCAACCAGGGCATGGAGCAGCGCTACGCCAACGAGATCGTCGGCGCGAACATGCGGATGACCGACGTCGCCGCGGCCATCGGCCGGGTCCAGCTGGGCCAGCTCGGCGAGTGGACCGAGCAGCGCCGGGCGAACGCCAAGTTCCTCGACTCGAAGATCACCGGCATGGTCACCCCGCCGGTCGCCGACGCCGCCCGGCACGTCTACCACCAGTACACGGTGCGGGTGCAGGGCGACCGGGACGCCGCCCAGCAGCGCCTGACCGAGCTGGGCATCGGCAACGCCGTCTACTACCCGACCCCGATCCACCGGCTCAAGCCCTACCTGACCGAGGACGGCAAGCCCGGCCCCTGGGACCTGCCGGAGACCGAGCGCGCCGCCG
Source organism: Micromonospora sp. USAFONa4 (assembly GCF_057197825.1). Classification (NCBI taxonomy): domain Bacteria; kingdom Bacillati; phylum Actinomycetota; class Actinomycetes; order Micromonosporales; family Micromonosporaceae; genus Micromonospora; species Micromonospora sp. USAFONa4. The sequence continues at coordinate 5,502,755 of NZ_CM170072.1, forward strand.
CCGAGGTCGTCTCCCTGCCGGTGCACCCCTCGCTGACCGAGGCCGAGCTGGAGCGCATCGCCGAGGGTGCGAACCTGGCCGGGGGTGCCCGGTGAGCGCCGGCCGCAAGCTGCGCGCCGGCCTGATCGGCCTCGGCGCGATGGGCCGCAACCACGCCCGCGTCCTCGCCGGCCTGGACGGCGTCGAGCTGGTCGGCATCGTCGACCCGGCCGGCGACACCACCGGCACCCTGCGGGCGCCGGTCGTGCCCGAGCTCGGCGACCTGCTCGCCCTCGGCGTCGACTACGCGGTGGTGGCCTGCCCGACGGCGCTGCACGAGCAGGTCGGCCTGGAGCTGGCCGCCAACGGCGTCAGCGCCCTGATCGAGAAGCCCCTCGCGCAGAGCGTGGACGCGGCGGTGCGGCTCGTGGAGGCCTTCGAGGCCGCCGGCCTGGTGGCCGGGGTCGGGCACATCGAGCGTTACAACCCCGCCCTGCAGAACCTGCGTACCCGGCTGGAGGCGGGCGAGCTGGGCGAGGTCTACCAGGTCGTCACCCGTCGGCAGGGCCCCTTCCCGCACCGCATCGCCGACGTCGGCGTGGTGATGGACCTGGCCACCCACGACATCGACCTGACCAGCTGGGTGACCGGTCAGGAATACACCTCGGTGTCGGCCCGGACGGTGTCGCGCAGCGGCCGGCTGCACGAGGACATGGTCGCCGTGGTGGGGCAGCTCGCCGACGGCACCATGGTCAACCACCTGGTCAACTGGCTGAGCCCGCTCAAGGAGCGGTCCACGGTGATCACCGGTGACCGGGGCTGCTTCGTCGCCGACACCCTCACCGCCGACCTCACCTTCTACGCCAACGGCGCCATCGACACCGAGTGGGAGGCGCTGCGCGCGTTCCGCGGCGTCGCCGAGGGCGACATGGTGCGCTACGCGATCCCGAAGCGGGAGCCGCTGCTCGTCGAGCACGAGCGCTTCCGCGACGCGGTCGAGGGCAAGGAGAGCGACATCGTGACCCTGCGCCAGGGCCTGCGTACGGTCGAGGTGGCCGGCGCCGTCCTGCGCTCCGCGACCGACGGCAGCACGATCACCGTGGGGACGGGCACCGCGTCCCCGGCGGGGGACACCGTTCCCACCCGCTGACGATGGGCGACCGCGGTCCGCGTCCGGCGGGCCGCGGTCCGGCACCTCGCACCGCCAGCCCTCCTTCCACCTAAGGACAGCGCATGTCAACGCCCCGCCGAGCGCCGCGGCTCGTCGTACTGGTCGCCAACGGCATCACCGGCGACTCCCGCGTGCAGAAGACCGCCCTCGCCGCCGCCCGGGACGGCTGGGACGTGGTCCTGGTGGGCCGGAGCAGCCGCAAGAAGGGTGAGCCGGAGCGGTCCGCCATGGGACCGATCCAGGTCATCCGGGTGCCGGTGCCGCAGACCCTGTCCCGCCGGCCCGCCCGCGAGCACCGGATCCGCCGCACGCTGACGCAGTTCGGCATCCCGGACAAGTCCGCCCTGGCCCGCTACCGTGCCTCGCACCAGGCCTGGCTCCGGACGCAGACGGCGAAGCGCAACCCTCCGCCGCGCGCCTGGCTGCGGGCGCACGAGGCGGTGCACCAGTTCCGGCTACGGGCCTGGGGCTGGGAACAGTTCCACAGCACCCAGCCGCTGCCGCCGACCGGCGACTGGCGGACCGACTGGCCGACGCTTGTCGACATCGACCTGGCGTTCGGGCCGGTGCTGGAGGAGCTGGAGCCGGACGTCATCCACGCCAACGACATCAACACCATCCCGACGGCGGCGATGAGCGCCGCGCGGCTGCGGGCGCGCGGGCGCGGCTGCGTCTGGCTCTACGACGCCCACGAGTACGTGCAGGGCGTCGCCTGGCCCAAGCCGCAGCAGGCCAGTGGCGTGCGGGCCGCCGAGCGGGAGTTCATCGGCCGGGCCGACGCGGTGGTCACCGTCTCCGAGCAGATCGCGGAGAAGCTCCAGGCCGAGTACGGGCTGCCGAAGACCCCGTTGGTGGTGGGAAACTCGCCGGTGCGCGAGGGCATCCGCAGCGGCGCCGTGACCGCCTCCGTGCGGGAGCGCGCCGGCGTCGCCGAGGGCGTGCCGCTGATGGTGTACGCGGGCTGGATCGGCAAGGAACGCGGGCTGGACACCGTCATCGCGGCGCTGCCGCAGCTGCCGGAGCACCACCTGGCCCTGGTCAGCGGCCGGATGACCCCGCTGCTGGAGGACCTGCTCGCCCGCGCCGAGGCGACCGGCACGCGGGACCGGGTGCACGTGGTTCCCTACGTCGCGCCGTACGAGGTCGCCGACTACCTCAGCTCCGCCGACCTCGGCCTGATCCCGTTCCAGCGGACCCCGAACTGCGAGCTGTCCCTGCCGACGAAGGTCTCCGAGTACCTGCACGCCGGCCTTCCCCTGGTCACGAGCGACGTGCAGGTGGTCCGGGCGTTCGTCGAGGGGCACGACATCGGGGAGACCTTCACCTCCGGCGACGTGGCGGGCTTCGTGGCGGCGACGCGGCGGGCCACCGCCCGCCGGGCCGAGCTGGCCGCGCACATCAGCGAGTCGATCCTCGACGAGCTGTCCTGGGAGCGGCAGAGCAGCAAGCTGCTCCAGCTCTACCGGGACCTCTCCGGCGTCGCGCCGGCCGGCCCGCGCGAGGTGCCCTGGACGGTGCAGGAGCGTCCGGTCACCGCGCCGTCGACGGGCACGGCCGAGCCGCGGCCCCTGGGCGGCTGGCGCGAGATCGGTGACACGCCGATCCGCCTCGGCCTCGGCCCGGCCAACTACGCCGGTCAGGCCGCGGCCTTCGCCAGGGCCATCTGCCGGGACAACGCCGACGTGTCGGTGCAGGTGGTGATGAACAAGCTGCCCGGCTCGTTCGACTACCCGGCCGACGTCTACCTCGACTCGTTGCGCCAGCCGGAGCTCGACTTCCAGCTGGAGCAGGTCAACCGGGTGCTCAGCCAGTACACCCACGTGCTGGTGGACGCGTTCATGCCGCTGTTCGGCCAGCTCAACGGCGACAACATCGAGGGTGACCTGCCGGCGTTGCACAAGGCCGGGATCAAGGTCGCGCTGCTGGCGCACGGCAGCGAGATCCGGCACCCGGACCGCCACCAGCAGCGCCACGAGTTCTCCCTGTTCACCGACGCTCCCAACGGGATCGCGGCGAAGCTGCGGAAGAAGGCCGAGCGCAACCGGCGGGTGGCCGAGGAGTCCGGGCTGCCGGCCTTCGTGACCACGCCCGATTTGCTGGAGGACCTGCCCTGGGCGACGTGGGCCCCGCTGGTGGTGGACGTCGACGCGTGGGCCTGCGACCGGCCGGTGATGCAGCGGTCCCGCCCGCTGGTGCTGCACGCGCCGTCCAAGCGGTGGACCAAGGGCACCGACCGGATCCTGCCGGCGATGCAGGCCCTGCACGACCGGGGCGTCATCGAGCTGCGGCTGGCCGAGGGGGTCGCCTGGGCGGAGATGCGCGAGCTGGTCCGCGACTGCGACCTGGTGCTCGACCAGTTCACCACCGGCAGCTTCGGCACCTTCGCCGTGGAAGCGATGGCCGCCGGCAAGCCGGTGGTGGCCTACCTCAGCGAGCAGGTCACCAAGACCGTCGGCGGCGACCTGCCGATCGTCAACGCCACCCCGACCAACCTCACCTCGGTCGTGGAGTCCCTGCTCGACGACCGGGACGCGACCGCGAAGATCGGCCTGGCCTCCGCCGAGTACGCCCGCACCTACCACGACGGCACCTGGACGGCCCGGCAGCTCACCTCGTTCCTCCGCTGACACGACGCGCCCACGGCCGCCCGTCCCCCGCCCACCGCGGGAGGCGGGCGGCCGTCGGCGTGATGGCCACGTCCGACAGGCGGCGGCCCGGACGATCACAGTCGTCCGGGCCGCCGTCGGTGCTCGCGGTGGGGGCGGTCAGAAGACCGCGCGGACGTACGGGATCTTCGACGCCAGCATGGAGACGGCGAAGGAGATCACCAGCACGGCCGGGTAGGTCAGCCCGATGACCACCAGCGACCGGCCGGCCTCCACGTCGGGGATGAGCTGCCGGAAGACCTCGAAGACCAGCAGGTGGATCAGGAACACCCCGAACGAGGCGTCGGAGAGGCGCGTCACCAGGCGGCCCACGGCGGGGCGCCAGGTGACCCGGGACCCGATACTCACCGAGGCCATGAAGATCAGCAGGGTGGCGGCGGCGACCAGGGTGCCGGTCGCCATCACCGGGAAGGTGGCCTGGAGCAGGCGGTGCTCGGGCGCCACCCCGAACTGCCAGATCGCCTCGGCCAGCAGCAGACCGGCGCCGAGCAGGGCGAGCGCCGTCCAGAGCCGGTTGAGCACCACCCGGCGCAGGGCCCAGCCGGCGATGAAGAAGCCGACGTACGGCCACCACCGGTTCCAGCTGGTCAGGATGTTCGGCCGGGAGTCGCCAAGCATCAGGGCGATGCCGGGGATCATGTACGCCACCATGGTCCAGCCCAGCGCCACCCCTGCGGTGACCAGCGCGCGGTGCCGCCCGCCGGCGTGCAGGAACGGCGCGATGACGGGCGCGAGCACGTAGAGCCCGGCGATCAGCCAGAGGAAGTACAGCGCGGTGAAGACCTTGCCGTCGATCAGCAGCCGGGTGAGCAGGGTGAGGGTCACCTCCTCGCCCCGCATCGCCATCCGCACCACGACCACGTACACCACGTGCCAGACGATCATGGCGGGGAGGATCCGGGCGAACCGCTTGCGGTAGAACGCGGCCGGGCCAGCCCGGTGCGCCCGCGGATCGAGCACGAACGCCCCGCTGATCATGATGAACGCGGGCACGGTCCAGATCGCCCCGATGTCGATCGCGGTCGCGACCCACCAGCCGAGGTTGCCGCGCAGGTCGTCCTGGCCGACGATGACGCCGAAGACGTGGATCGCCACCACGCCGCAGATCGCCACGACCCGCAGCGCGTCCAGCCCGTACTCGCGCGGCGGTGGTCCGCCGGTCCGGCCCTCCGGGTGCGCGGTGGCGACGGCGCCGTCCGACCGGGGCGGGGCCGGCGACGGTGCGGGGCCGGCCCCGACGGCCGGCGCGACGTTGACAGGGTGGGAGGCGGTCACCGGGCCATGCTAGTGCCCCGGGCGGGGGTGTCCGCCGACGCCGCCGCAGCCGGTGGGTCGACCGCCGCGCGACGGCCGTCGACCGCCCCGGCGCACCGGGAGCGTGGCGTCCGGGCGGCCGCCGCTGCCGTACACTCGCCGGGGCCCGACGGGGCCGTACGGACGGAGGAGACACCCATGACCGACGGCGCCGCCGGACCGGCCACCCCCGCCACCCGGGGTCGGGTGGTCATGCTCGTGGACAACGCCGTCGAGGGCGACTCCCGGGTGCAGAAGACCGCCGCCTCGGCCGCCGAGGCCGGCTGGGACGTGGTCCTGCTGGGCCGCTCGGCCACCGGCAAGGTCAAGACCTGGCAGCTCGGCGGGGCCGAGGTCCGGCTGCTGCCGATGACCACCTCGCTCGCCCGGGCGCCGCACGAGTTCCGCCGCCACTGGGTGCGCGGCCCGCTGGCGTACCCGCCCACCGGCATCGCCGCCCGGCGCGAGCAGGAGGTGCGCGCCCGCCGCGCCGACCTGGAGGCGCGGCTCGGCGCGCTGAGCCAGGCCCGGGGGGAGGGGCGCTCCTCCGCCGGGCTGACCCTGAGCCGGCAGTTGCTGCGCGGTGAGCTGCTGGCGACGAAGGTGTCGCGCCGCTGGGTGTCGCTGCGGCGCCGTCAGCTCAACCGGGCGCAGGAGGCACGCAAGGGCCTGGCCACGCCGGTCGACCAGCTCTACACCAAGTTCTGGCAGACGGTGGCCGGCGACCGCGCCTGGCGCCGGCTCGACCCGGAGCTGTGGGACTTCGAGCTGGCGTACGGGCCGGTGGTCGACAAGCTGCGGCCGGACCTGATCCACGCCAACGACTTCCGCATGCTCGGGGTCGGCGCGCGGGCCAAGCTGCGGGCCGCCGCCAAGGGCCGGCGCGTCGCGCTGGTCTGGGACGCCCACGAGTTCCTGCCCGGCATCCGGCGCTGGAACGACAGCCCCCGGTGGCTGCCGGCCAACACGGCCCACGAGCGGGAGTACGCCCCGTACGCCGACGCGGTGCTCACCGTCTCCGACGGGCTGGCCGACCTGCTGCGCGAGCGGCACCACCTGCCCGAGCAGCCCACCGTCGTGCTGAACACCCCGAGCAGCGCGGACGCGGCGGGCGGCGGCGACGGGGTGCCCGACATCCGCCAGCTCTGCGGGATCGGGCCGGACGTGCCGCTGCTGGTCTACAGCGGTGCCGCCGCGGAACAGCGGGGCCTCGGCATCATGGTCGAGGCGCTCACCGAGCTGCCCGGCGCGCACGTGGCGCTGGTGGTGCCCCGCCCCGCCGCCCCGTACGTGAAGGGGTTGGTGGTGCGGGCGGGTGAGTTGGGGGTGGCTGAGCGGGTGCACGTGTTGTCGTACGTGCCGCATCATCAGGTGGTGCCGTTCTTGTCGGGGGCTTCGGTGGGGGTCATTCCGATTCATCATTGGCCGAATCATGAGATTGCGTTGATCACGAAGTTCTTCGAGTATTCGCATGCGCGGTTGCCGCTGGTGGTCAGTGATGTGCGGACGATGGCGGAGACGGTGCGGTCGACGGGGCAGGGTGAGGTGTTCCGGGCGGAGGATGTGGGGGACTTCGTGCGGGTGGTGCGTGCGGTGTTGGGGGATCCGGGGCGTTATCGGGAGGCGTACGAGCGTCCGGGGTTGTTGGAGTCGTGGACGTGGGAGGCGCAGGCGCGGGTGCTCGACGGCGTCTACTCCCGGCTGCTGCCCGACCACCCGCCCGCTCCGACGCACCCCCCGGCGCCCGGAGCGGAGGCACCGTGAAGCGTGTCGCCATGAGTAGGATCGGGCACCGTGACCGCAGCGCATCCCCCGGCGACAGACCTCTCCACCGACGCCGCCGAGGAGCGCGCGCCGGCTGATCCGCCCCGGGAGTCCCGCCGGCGCCGGCCGGACCTCCTCGCCGTGCTCGTCCTTCTCGCCGGCGCGCTCTGGGTGACCGCCCGGGGCTGGCGCGACGTGCACGGCCGGGTGCTCGGCGCGCAGCCGGCGGACCAGGACTTCAACGAGTGGATGCTGGCCCACGCGGCGCACGCGGTGGCCAACCTGGAGAACCCGTTCTTCACGACGTTGCAGAACGCGCCGGACGGCGTGAACCTGATGACCAACGTGGGCATCCAGCTGCCCGGCATCCTGCTGGCGCCGGTCACCCTGCTCGGCGGCGCCTCGCTGTCCTACCTGGTGCTGATGACCCTCAACCTCGCGGGCACCGGCTTCGCCTGGTACTGGGTGCTCTCCCGGCACGTGGTCGGCAACCGCGCGGCGGCGCTGGTCGGCGCCGCCTGCTGCGCCTTCGCGCCGGCCCTGATCTCGCACAGCAACGGTCACCCGCACATCACCGCGCAGTGGCTGGTCCCGCTCATCGTGTGGCGGGTGGCCCGGCTCACCCGCGGCGGGCGCCCGCTGCGCGACGGGCTCATCCTCGGCGCGCTGGTCTCCGCGCAGTTCTTCGTCAGCGTCGAGATCCTCTTCATCCTCGCCCTGGCCTGCGTGATGGCGCTGCTGGGCCACGTGCTGTTCCGGCCCCGGGCGGCGCTGGCCGCGGCTCCCCGGGCGCTGGCCGTGCTGGGTGTCGCCGGCGCGCTGACCCTGCTTGTGACGGCGTACCCGCTCTGGATGCAGTTCCTCGGCCCGCAGCACCGCAGCGGACACCCCACCGACCCCGACAAGTACGCCCTGCGGCTCGCCTCCTACTTCAGCTACGCGACCGAGTCGCTCGGCGGCGGCCCGCAGGGTGACCGCCGGCTGGCCGCCAACGTGACCGAGGAGGCCAGCTTCTACGGCTGGCCGCTGGTGCTGGTGGCGGTCGCCGCGGTGGCCTGGCTGCGCCGGGAGCACCTGGTCCGGGTGCTGGGGTTCACCGCGGTGCTGGCGGCGCTCTTGTCGCTGGGCAACACGATCAACTGGGCGGTCCGCGGGCCCGGGGTCCCCGGGCCGTTCCGGCTGTTGAACGGCCTGCCGGTGGTCGACGCGATGGTGGTGGCCCGCTTCGCCCTGATCACCACGGCCGCCCTCGGGGTGCTCGTGGCGATCGTGGTGGACCGGCTGCTCTCCGGCCGGGTCCCGGCCCGGGTGGGCGTCGTGCCGGTCCGGCCGCTGGTCGCGGTGGCGCTGGCCGTCGCGCTGGTGCCGCTGCTGCCGACCCCACTGCCGGCCGTGGGCCGCCCGGAGGTGCCCGACTTCGTCACCGCCGGCGGGTGGCGGGAACACGTCGCGCCCGGGCGGACGCTCGTGCCGGTACCCGTGGAGAACATGACCTCGGTGCGCTGGGGCGCCGCCGCGGGAGTCGGCTTCGCCGTGCCGCAGGGCTACTTCCTCGGACCGACCTCGCCCACCGACGACACCGGCCGGTGGGGCGTGGATCCCCGGCCCACCGCGGTCCTGCTGACCCAGGTGGCCACCGGGGAACGCCCGGCCCCGGTCACCATCACCCCCGCGGAACGCGCGCAGGCGGAGCTGGACGTGCGGCACTGGCGGGCGGACGCCGTGGCGCTGCCCCGGCATCCCCGCGCCGAGGCGCTCCGCGCGGTGCTGGACGCGTGCTTCGGTCCGGGCCGCCGCGTCGACGACGTCTGGCTCTGGGACGTCCGACCGCTGACCCGCTGAGCGCCCGGGCGGTCCCTACTCCGAGGGCTGCCGCCCCGGCCCGCCCGCCGTGTCCGGCCCGCCCGCCGTGTCCGGCCCGCCCGCCGTGTCCGGCCCGCCCGCCGTGTCCGGCCCGACCGCCGGGGCGGGCCGGGCGGGTCTGCCCAGCAGCATGGCGAGGCCGACCACCACCGGCAGCCAGATGACCAGGACCAGCCGGTCCGCCTCGGACTCCTTGGGGTGGGCCACCAGCGTGAGCAGTCCGGTCGCCCCGGCCGTGGCGAAGAGCAGCGCGGCCCGACCGGGCAGCGCCCGGAACAGGGCGGCGAAGCCGACCAGGAGCAGGGCCAGGAACGGCGAGGCGGCCAGCGGCGCGCCCCCGTTCCACCAGGCGTTGAGCTGGGCCGGCCAGAAGTCCCGGTTCAGCTCCACCAGCCGGGGCCACGGGTCGGGCACGTCCGGCCGGGTGAAGTGCACGGTGAACTTGTCCTGGAGCGTCTCCGCCGCGCCGGGGATGTCCAGCGCGGCGCTGAGGCCGAGCCAGACCGCCGTGGCCACGCCGCAGGCGGCGGTGAGCACGACCAGCCCCGGCTCCCAGCCGGCCCGGCGGCGGGCCAGGGTCAGCGCGCCGAGCACCGCCGTCAGCGCGCCCGACAGCAGCAGGCCGGTCGCCGGCCGGGTGACGGTCGAGGCGAGCAGCCCGGCCAGCACCGCGCCGCCGAGCAGGAGCCGGCCGCGCGTCGGGCCGCCCGGCCGCAGCAGGGGTACGGCGGCGCAGAGCGCGGCCAACGCGAACGCCGTCGCGCCGGCCTCGGCCAGCAGCCGGCTCAGCCAGAACCCGGTGGGCAGGAGGAAGAGCAGCGCGGTGGCCGCCAGCGAGCTGACCAGGCCACCGCCGAGCAGCCGGACCGCCAGGGCCGCCAACACGCCGGCCAGCACGGCGAGCGCGGCGGTGGCCAGCACCATTCCCCGCTCCCCGAAGGCCAGCACGAACGGTGCCACGGTCAGCGAGTAGCCGGGCCGGGTGGTGAAGATCCGTTGGTAGCGCGGGGGCATGCTGGCGGCCCACTGCCGGGTGGCGGCGACGCAGGAGACACCCGGGCGCGGGCTCGGCATGCCCTGGCGGCAGACCAGCCGGGCGGCGAACCGGTCCGCCTCGGCGGACGGCGTGCCGGTCATGGTGACCGCCTGCCGGGCGTACCAGTAGGTGTCCGGGTAGGCGTGCTGCGGCGCGGTCTCCCAGCGGGCCACCCACAGCAGGCTGCCGAGCGCGGCGGCGGCGAGCAGGCCGAGCACCAGCCGGACGCGGGCCCGGCGGGCGTCCGGCGCGGCCACCGGCGCGCCACCGAGGTTTTGGCTACTCGACATCTCGCCCTACTTCCGGCGGAAGGTATCCGGCTGACAGTTTCCTCGCGCGGAGCGCGCAACGACGCGGTCGGCGCCGGGACGGACAGCGGGGAGGGTACGCTCCGGGGCGCGCGGAGGCGAAGTCGACCCGCGCTTTCCCACATCCATGGTGCGAGGGTGCCGGCCGGCGGTCTCGTACAATCGCTCGGGATCCGGGCCGGGTGACCCGGCCGGACAGCACCGGGCAGAGGCGGAGTAGCAGACGATGGGGCTGAACGGCGGCGCCGGCGCCCGGGGGCGTGTTGTCATGCTTGTCGACAACGGGGTCAACGGTGACTCCCGGGTACAGAAGGCCGCCCGTTCGGCCGCCGACGCCGGCTGGGAGGTCGTCCTGCTCGGCCGCACAGCCGCCGGGCGCGAACAGAGCTGGCACCTCGGCGACGCCGAGGTGCGCCTGCTGCCGATGCCCGAGCCGCTGGCCAAGCGCCGGCACGAGTTCCGCCGCGGCTGGCTGCGCTGGCCGCTGGCGTACCCGCCCACCGGGATCGCCGCGCACCGCAGCCAGGCGATGAAGGCCTGGCGGGCGGACCTGACCTTCCGGCGGGCCGCCCTGACGGTGGCCGCGCGCGCCGGTGGCGCCGGCCGCCCGTCACCGCTGCGGTGGCACGCGCTGCGCGCGGAGGAGCTGGTCGCCGGGGCGACCCGCCGCTGGGTCTCGTTCCGCCACTGGCAGCTCACCCGGTCCCGGCACGGCCGGAAGAAGCTGGACGGGCCGCTGGACCGGGCGTACACCAGGTTCTGGCAGGCCGTGCAGGGCGACGGCGCCTGGCGGCGGCTGGAGCCGGGGCTGTGGGACTACGAGCTGGCCTACGGCCCGACGGTCGACGAACTGCGGCCGGACCTGATCCACGCCAACGACTTCCGCATGCTGGGGGTGGCCGCGCGGGCCAAGCTGCGGGCCGCCGCCAAGGGCCGGCGGGTCGCGGTCGTCTGGGACGCCCACGAGTACCTGCCCGGCGTGCAGGCGTGGCGCGACAACGTCCGGTGGCTGCCGGGCAACATGGCGCACGAGCGGGAGTTCGTGCCGTACGCGGACGCGGCGACGACCGTCTCCGGCGGGCTGGCCGACCTGTTGCAGCAGGAGCACGGCCTGGCCGAACGGCCGGAGGTCGTGCTCAACGCCCCCTCGCTGGCCGAGCTGCCCGGCCCCGGTGACGAACCCGCGCCGGACATCCGCCAGCTCTGCGGGATCGGGCCCGACGTGCCGCTGCTGGTCTACAGCGGTGTCGCCGCCGCGCGGCGGGGCCTCGACGTCATGGTCGAGGCGCTGCCGCAACTGCCCGGGGCGCACGCCGCCTTCGTGGTCAACAAGCCCGACTCCGCGTACGTGAAGGGGTTGGTGGTGCGGGCGGGTGAGTTGGGGGTGGCTGAGCGGGTGCACGTGTTGTCGTACGTGCCGCATCATCAGGTGGTGCCGTTCTTGTCGGGGGCTTCGGTGGGGGTCATTCCGATTCATCATTGGCCGAATCATGAGATTGCGTTGATCACGAAGTTCTTCGAGTATTCGCATGCGCGGTTGCCGTTGGTGGTCAGTGATGTGCGGACGATGGCGGAGACGGTGCGGTCGACGGGGCAGGGTGAGGTGTTCCGGGCGGAGGATGTGGGGGACTTCGTGCGGGTGGTGCGTGCGGTGTTGGGGGATCCGGGGCGTTATCGGGAGGCGTACGAGCGTCCGGGGTTGTTGGAGTCGTGGACGTGGGAGGCGCAGGCGCGGGTGCTCGACGGCGTCTACTCCCGGCTGCTGCCCGCCGGTCGCGGTGCCGGCGGTGACGACACCACCCCGGGCGCCGAGCCGCCAGCCCTGCGGGTCGGCGCGTGACCACGCCCGACGTGACGGTGGTGACGGCCGTCTACAACACGATGCCGGACCTGACCCGGTGCCTGACCTCCCTGGTGGAGCAGACCATCGGGCTGGACCGGCTGGAGGTCGTCGCGGTCGACGACGGCTCCACCGACGGCAGCGGCGCCGAGCTGGACCGCTTCGCGGCGGCGTACCCGGGCACCGTGAAGGTGCTGCACCAGGCGAACTCGGGCGGCCCCGCCGCCCCCAGTAACCGCGCGCTGGAGCACGCCACCGGCCGCTACGTCCTGTTCATCGGCGCCGACGACCACCTCGGGCCGGAGGCGCTGGCCCGGATGGTCGCCGCGGCCGACGAGTGGGGCTCCGACGTGCTGCTCGGCCGGATGGTCGGGGTCAACGAACGCTACGTGCACCAGGCGATCTTCGAGAGCACCCGGGCCGAGGTGGACCTCTTCTCCTCCGCGCTGCCGTTCGCCCTGTCGAACACCAAGCTGTTCCGGCGCGACCTGATCGAGAAGTACGCGCTGCGCTACCCGGAGGACATGCCGGTCGGCAGCGACCAGCCGTTCACCCTGGAGGCGTGCCTGCGGGCCGGGCGCATCTCGGTGCTCGCCGACTACGACTACTACTACGCGGTCAAGCGGCTCAACGCCGGCAACATCACCTACCGCAGCAACCACCTCGCCCGGCTGCGCGGCGTCGAGCGCGTCGTCGAGGTGGTGGCGGAGCTCATCGAGCCCGGTGAGCGGCGCGACGCGGTGCTGTACCGGCACTTCACCTGGGAGATCGCCAAGCTGCTCCAGGACGACTTCCTGACGCTGGAGCCCGACGTCCAGGAGCAGGTCCGCGCGGGCGTGGCCAACCTGGCCCGCAAGCACCTCACGGACCCCATCCGGGACCGGCTGGGCGTCACCGCCCGGGTGCGCATCGGCGCCGCCTGGCTCGGGTCGCTCGCCGACCTGCGGGCGGTGATCAGGCAGGACGTCGAGGAAGGGCTGCCGCCCACGGTGGTGCAGGACGAGCGCTGGTACGCCCTGTACCCTGGCTTCGGCGACCCCCGTTCCGCCCTGTCCGAGGAGTGGTTCGAGGTCAGCCGGTCCGACCCCAAGTGGCTCGCCCGGCTGGAGGCGGTCTCCGCGACCTGGTCCCCCGACCGGGGCGGGGAGAGGACGCTGACGGTCGTCGCGCGCAGCCCCTGGCCGGAGCTCGCCGAGCTCGCCGACGGCGGGCTCACCTTCAAGGTGGGTTCGGCCGCCGGCACGGTCACCGGCCTGACGGAGGACCCGCTGGGGACCACCGTCCGGGTCACGTTCCGGGCCGTCGACCTGCTCGCCGGCCTCCCTCAGGGAGGCCGGACCCGGACCGTCCGGGTCACCGCCGTGGCGGCCGGGGAGAGCGGTTCCACCCCGCTGCGCGGGCCACGTCCGCCGGTCCGGCAGCGGGTGCTCCACCGGCACGGCGGACAGCTGTACGTGTTCACCACGACCACGAACCACAAGGGCCACCTGGTGATCGCCGTCTCGCCGGTGACACTGCGCCGGGTGGTGGCCCGCCTGCGACGCAGGCTTCCACTAGGAGGAAAGTAGTTCCATGAACATCTGCGTCGTCGCGCTGGGGAAGATCGGTCTGCCGCTCGCCGTGCAGTTCGCCACGAAGGGCCACCGGGTGATCGGTGCCGACGTCTCCGAGCGGGTCGTCGGGCTGGTAAACGACGGGGCGGTGCCCTTCCCGGGCGAGACCGACCTGGACGTCAAGCTCAAGGAGACCGTCGCCGCCGGGCTGCTGAGCGCCACCACCGACACCGCCGCCGCGGTCGCCGAGTCCGAGGCGGTCGTGGTGGTCGTGCCGCTCTTCGTGGACGCCGAGGGCGTGCCGGACTTCGGCTGGATGGACGACGCGACCCGCGCCATCGCCGCCGGCCTCAAGCCGGGCACCCTCGTCAGCTACGAGACCACCCTGCCGGTCGGCACCACCCGTAACCGCTGGGCGCCGATGCTCGAGGAGGGCTCGGGGCTGACCGCAGGCAAGGACTTCCACCTGGTCTTCAGCCCCGAGCGGGTGCTCACCGGGCGGGTCTTCGCCGACCTGCGCCGCTACCCGAAGCTGGTCGGCGGCGTCGACGAGGCGTCGGCGGAGCACGGCATGCGCTTCTACGAGGCGGTGCTGGACTTCGACGAGCGGCCCGACCTGGAGCAGCCCAACGGCGTCTGGGACCTCGGCTCCGCCGAGGCGTCCGAGCTGGCCAAGCTGGCCGAGACCACCTACCGGGACGTCAACATCGGGCTGGCCAACCAGTTCGCCCGCTTCGCCGACACCGTCGGCGTGGACGTCACCAAGGTCATCGCGGCGTGCAACACCCAGCCGTACAGCCACATCCACCAGCCGGGCATCGCGGTCGGCGGGCACTGCATCCCGATCTACCCCCGGATGTACCTGTGGAACGACCCGGCGGCCACCGTCGTCCGCTCGGCCCGCGAGGCCAACGCGGCCATGCCGGAGTACGCGGTGGACCTGCTCGCCGCCGCCTACGGCGACCTGACCGACGTCGGGGTGCTGGTGCTGGGCGCCGCCTACCGGGGCGGGGTCAAGGAGACCGCCTTCTCCGGTGTCTTCCCGACCGTGGACGCGCTGCGGCGGCGGGGCGCCCGGCCGTACGTCTCGGACCCGATGTACACCGCCGAGGAACTCACCGCGCACGGCCTGCCGCCGTACGACGGTGAGCCGCTCGGCGCCGCCGTCGTGCAGGCGGACCACGCGGAGTACCGCACCCTCAGCCCGGCCGACCTGCCCGGCGTGACCGTCCTGGTCGACGGCCGCCGGGTCACCGACCCGGCCCGCTGGGCCGGCGTGCGGCGGGTGGTCATCGGCGGCTGATCCGCCGTCGCGTCACGGGGCCCCGGTCGACAACGGCCGGGGCCCCGTCGCGTCGAGCGGGGTGCCGCCGTGGCCCGCTGGTGGGCTGCGCGACACCCCGGCAATACTCGAAGGACATGCCACGTTAAGGTCGCACCTGCCCGGATTCGCCGGTGATCGATAGGGGAGTGTGTCTTTGTTCAGCAAACTGCGCAGGCAGCCGGACGCCGGCCTCATCGGCGCGCTACTGCTGTCGTACGCCGTCATGGTGCTGGCCGGGGCCCTCGGCTGGATGATCCCCCTCGCGGTCGCCGGACTGGCCGTGGCCGCCGGTGAACTCACCCTGCTGCGCCGGCCGGCCGGCGGGGAACTGCTGGACAAGGCCGGGATCGGCAGCCTGTACCGGCACCTGGCCCGGGACCTGGCGGTCGTCCTGCTGATCGTCACGACGGTCCGCCCCGGCCCGACGGCGCTGGTCCTGGTGCTGCTGCTGCCCGCGGCGCTGCTGGCGCTCGCCCTCGGCACGGGGGTGCTGGCGCGCCTCGGCGAGCGGGGCGCCGCCGCCGTCGCCTTCGTCCGCAACATCGAGGTCGGGCGGTCCTCCGGGGCGCCCCGGCCGCCGGCCTGGGCCGTCGCCGTCGAGGGCGACCGGCTGCCCCTGCTCAACCTGGCGCTGTTGCCGGCGGCCGTGGTCGCGGTGCTGGCCGACGACGTGGCGCCGGTGGTGCTCACCGCGGCGGTCACCCTGGTGGCGGGGGCGCTGGTCGCCGCAGTGCTCGCGCTGACCTGGCTGCGCGGGCGCGGCCGGGCCACGTCGGCGCTGCCGGCGGTGCAGCGCTGGCTGGCCCGCGAGCAGCCGGATCTGGCGCTCTACTTCGCCGGCCCGGTCAAGGACGTCTACCAGGCCAACATGTGGCTCGCCCCGGTCGAGGCGACGGGCCGGCGGGCCGTGGTGCTGATGCGCCAGGAGGAGGCGTTCCGGGCGCTCGCCGACACCCGCCTGCCGGTGATCTGCGTACCCGCCGGCACCGACTTCATGAACCTCGAACTGGGCAGCCTCCGGGCCGCCCTCTACGTGGCGAACGTGGGCGCCAACATCCACCTGCTGCGCGAGCCGGGCGTGAAGCACGTCTTCGTCGGCCACGGCGACAGCGACAAGCAGGCCAGCGTCAACCCCTACAGCAAGGTGTACGACGAGGTCTGGGTGGCCGGTCCGGCGGGGCGGGAACGCTACGCCCTCAGCGGCGTCGGCGTGCTCGACCGCGACATCGTCGAGATCGGCCGGCCGCAGCTGGCCGGCGTGCACACCTTCGGCTCGACGGCCACGGAGCGGCCGTTCACCGTGCTCTACGCCCCGACCTGGGAGGGCTGGCTGGAGGAGGAGGTCTACCACACCTCCGTGGTGCTGATGGGCGAGCGGATCGTCGCCGGCCTGCTGGCGACCCCCGGGGTGCGGGTGATCTACAAGCCGCACCCGCTCACCGGCAGCCGGTCGGCGAAGGCCCGATCGGCCAACGACAGGATCGTCCGTCGGATCCGGGCCGCCGGCGGGCAGAGCGACGCGACCTCACTGGCCGGCGACGCGCACCTCGTGGTCACCGGCCGGGCGCCGGGGCTGTTCGACTGCTTCAACCAGACCGACCTGCTGGTCAGCGACATCTCCAGCGTGGTCTCGGACTTCATGCAGAGCCAGCGGCCGTACGTCGTGGCGAATCCGGCCGGGCTGCCCGAGGACGAGTTCCGCCGCCGGTATCCGACGGCGCGGGCCGCGTACCTGCTCGGTGCGGACTGCGGGGAGCTGCCGAAGATCGTCGCGGTGACCCGGGCCGGTGACGACCCGATGACCGAGGCGCGTCGGGAGCTGAAGACGTACCTGCTGGGCCCGGACGAGCCGAACGCGATGGACCGGTTCCGGGCGGAGGTCGACCGGCTCTGCGGCTGACGCGTCGACGCGGGGGCGGTGTCCGGTGGTGCCGGTCACCGCCCCCGCGCCGTCCGTTCAGCCCCGCTGCGGCGGGTTCTCCACGTCCCGCGAGACGACCTCGCCACGCTCGTCGACCCAGCCCTTCGGGCGCGCCGGGTTGCCGGCGACCAGTTGGTACGGCGCCACGTCCCGGGTCACCACGGACCCGGCCGCGATCATCGCGTACTCGCCGACCTCGATGCCGCAGACGAGGGTGGCGTTGGCGCCGATCGAGGCGCCCCGGCGGACCAGGGTCGGCGTGATCGTCCAGTCCGGATTCTGCGCCCGGGGCCGGAAGTCGTTGGTGAAGACCGCGCACGGGCCGACGAAGACCTCGTCCTCGATGGTGACGCCCTGGTACACCGAGACGTTGTTCTGGATCTTGACCAGGTCGCCGACCGTCACGCCGGCGTCGACGTACACGTTGCGGCCGATGACGCAGCCGGCGCCGACCTGCGCCGAGGACCGGATGTGGGCAAGGTGCCAGACCTTCGTGCCGTCGCCGACGCGGGCACCCTCCTCGACGTCGGCCGTCGGGTGGACGAAGACGGAGGGGGAGGGGGAACTGCTGTCAGTCATCCTTCAACTCGCATGGCTCGGGGCGCGGCGTCGCGCCGTCGGTGATCCGCGTCGGCGTACGCCGGGCGGGCGTCGATCGCGCGGACCGGTTCTGCCACACCCGCCCCGGGGCGCGCGGGCGAGGCCGGGGGAGCGGACTCGGCGTAGCATAGCGACCCGTCAGGCGAGCAGCGCCGCCACCGCGTCGGCGACCGGCAGGTCCGCCGGCAGCGCGTCGGCGGCCACCACGGCGGGCACCGGCAGCGGGCCGTACAGGTGCGGGAAGAGCGCCCCGTCGCGCGACGGCTCCCAGCGCAGCGCGTCGCCCAGCCGGTCCGGGTCCACCGTCAGCAGGGTCAGCCCGGTGGCGCCCGCGAAGTACCGCCGGGCCGTGCCGACCACCTGGTCGGCGCCGGAGAGGTGGATGAACCCGGACTGCCGGTCCAGCGCCGTACCGTCGAGGTGGCCGGCGGCCAGCGCGTCGTCCCACTCGGTGGTGGTGAGGAGCTTGTAGATCACCCCGGCAGCCTACGCGCGGCCGGTCCCGCCGGCGGCCGTCCCGGTTTCCCGGTACCGCCGCGGTGCCCGCCGCCGCCCGGCATGCTCGGGGCAGCGGGTCGCGGAGGGATGGCGATGGAGAGCTACGACGAGGACTGGACCGACAGCCAGCGGGCGCTGTACGACGAGTGTCACCGGGCGGGCGGCGAGTGGGCCGGCGACCCGGACACCCCGACCGAGGACGTGCAGCACGTGATCAACCTCGGCCAGGCGGACGACGGCACCCTCGCGGACGCCGAGATCGACTATCCGCCCCTGGTCGACGCGGTCACCCAGGCCACCGGCGAGATCGTCACCAGCGTGCCCGCCAGCCACGACGACCCCGGCTTCCGGGGCTTCGTCGACGGGGTCCGCGACGCCACGGCCGACGAGGTCTTCGGCCTCTGACCTGCCGGTCGACCGTCACCGACGCCCCGGCGCCGGCGCACCGACGCGGCTGTCGACGGGTCGGTGCGGGACCGGCCCTCCCGCTGCGGGCGTGCTTCTGCCACCATTCGGGGTCGACGGACCGACGAATGGGGGCCCCGGGTGCGCATCCTGCTGGTCGAGGACGACCGCCGGGTGGCCGCCGCGCTCTCCTCCGCCCTCACCCGCCGGGGGTACGAGGTGGAGCACGCCGCGACCGTCGCCGCGGCCCTCTGCGCCGCCCCCTGCGACCTGGTGCTGCTGGACCTGACCCTGCCCGACGGCGACGGCACCGACCTGTGCCGGGAGCTGCGGCGGCGCAGCAGCCAGCTCGGCATCATCGCGGTGACCGCCCGGGGCGAGGAACGGGACCGGGTGCTCGGCCTGCGGCTCGGCGCGGACGACTACGTGGTCAAGCCCTTCTCCATGACCGAACTCCAGGCGCGCATCGAGGCGGTGCTGCGCCGCGCGGCGCACGCCGTGCCGGAGCGCAACCTGATCGAGGTGGGGCCCGTACGCGTCGACGTGGCCGCCCGGACGGTCACCGTCGGGGGCCGGCCGGTGGCGTTGACCCGCAAGGAGTTCGACGTCCTGCTCTCCCTGGCCCGGCAGCCCGGCGTGGCGGTGGCCCGGGAACGGATCCTGCTCGACGCCTGGGGCTCGACCTGGGGCGACGGGCACACGGTCGAGGTGCACGTCGGCTCGCTGCGTGGCAAGCTGGGCGACCCCGGCCTGGTGGAGACCGTACGCGGGGTCGGCTACCGCCTGCGCGGCGAGTGAGGGGACGCCGTGCGACGTCGGCTGGTGATCAGCTATCTGCTGTTGATGGTGCTGGTGCTGATCGCCCTGGAGACCCCGCTGGCGGTCACCCTGGCCAACCGGGAGACCGACCGGGTACGCGCCGACCGGCTCGCCGACGCCACCCGGTTCGCCTCGTTGGCCGGCCCGGCGCTGCGCGGCGGCACCCCCGGCCCGCTCGCCAACGAACTGCGCAGCTACGACGCCCTGTACGACATCGGCGTGGCGGTGGTCGACCGGGAGCGTCGGACGGTGGCGGCCTCCGGGAGCTGGCGGATGGCCCCGGGTTCCCGCGAGGCGTTGGACATGGCGCTCTCCGGCCAGCAGGCCAGCGGGCCGGACTCGGTCTGGCCGTGGGTCGACGGGCCGATCGTCGTGGCGGTGCCGATCAACGACGGTGGCGAGGTGCTCGGAGCGGTGGTCATCACCACCCCCGCCGACCCGGTCCGGCGGGCCGTGACCGTCTGGTGGCTGGCGCTGGCCGGAACGGGCCTGCTCGCCGTGCTGGCCTGCGTGCTGACCGCGTTCGGGCTGGCCGGCTGGGTGTTGCGCCCGGTCACCGAACTGGACGCGGTCACCCATGAGATCGCCGAGGGGGACCGTGGCGCGCGGGTGCAGCACCGGCTCGGCCCGCCGGAACTGCGTCGCCTGGCGACCAGCTTCAACCACATGGCCGACGTCGTCTCCGACGTGATGGACCGGCAGCGGGCCTTCGTCGCCCACGCCAGCCACCAGCTGCGCAATCCGCTGACCGCGCTGCGGCTGCGGGTGGAGGAGCTGGGCCCGAGCCTCACCGACGCGGACGGGCGTGCCGAGCACCAACTGGCCCTGGAGGAGACCGACCGGCTGGCCCTCGTGCTGGACGCGCTGCTGACCCTGGCCCGCGCCGAGCGGCGGGAGAACCAGCGGGTCACCGTCGACGCGGCGGCCGTCGCCGCGTCCCGGGTGGCCGCCTGGGAGCCGCTCGCCCGGCACCACCGCATCACCCTCCGGCTGGTGGCCGGGGACGCCCCGGCGTACGCGCGGACCGTGCCGACCGCCATCGACCAGGCCCTGGACGCGCTGATCGACAACGCGGTCAAGTTCAGCGACGCCGGTGGCGAGGTGACGGTGACCGTCCGGCACGACGGCGACGGCACCGCGCTGGAGGTCCGCGACACCGGGCCGGGTATGACGGCGAGCCAGCTCGGGCAGGCGACCGAGCGGTTCTGGCGGGCCCCGGAGGTGCAGAACATCGACGGGGCCGGGCTGGGCCTCACCATCGTCGCCGTGCTGGTCGACGCCTCGGACGGGCGGCTCACCATGCGCGGGGGCGAGCCGCGCGGCCTGGTCGCCGGCCTCTGGTTCCCCGCCCCCGCCGCCCCCGCCGACGCTGGCCCCGCCGCCCTCGCCCGCGCCGACGCCGCCCCCACCCTCGCCGACGCCGCCGCTGGCCCCGTTGACGTGCCGTAGGGCGGGCCTGGCGGCGGGCGCGGGGGTGCCGCGGGGTCAGGGCTTGGCGGCGCGGTACCAGTCCGCGGCACCGGGGTGCAGCGGCAGGGGAGCCGTGGCGATGGCCGAGCGGGGGCTCATCCGCCCGGCGGCCGGATGAGCGGCGGCCAACTCCTGGCGGCGTTCCATCAGCAGCCGGGTCACCTCCCGGATCAGCGGCGTCGGCAGGTCTGCCCGGACGATCAGGAAGTTCGGGTTGGCCACCGTGGTCACCGGGTCGGTGCCGTACACGGAGCGGGGGATGTCCCGGGAGACGTAGACCTCCGGGTTGCTCTCGCGCAGCGGCCCGGTCCACTCGCCGAGGTCGACGATCCGGGTCGCGCTGTCGTCCGTGAGCTGCTCCACCGCCCTGACCGGCAGCCCGCCGGAGAAGAAGAACGCGTCGATCTTGCCGGCCCGCAACGCCGCGACCGAGTCGTCGAGGCCGAGGTGCTCCTGGCGTACCCGGTCGCCACCGAGGCGGGCCACCTCCAGCAGCCGGACGGCGGTGATCTCGGTGCCGGAGCCGGGCGCGCCCACGGACACCCGCCGCCCGCGCAGGTCGCTCAGGGTGCGGACGGGACCGCCGGCGGTGGTGACCAGGTGCAGCAGGTCGTCGTAGACCCGGGCGACCGCGACCACGGACGGGTGCGTCGCCGGCGCCGCCGGCAGCACGTCGGCCTGGGTGAAACCCAGCTCCGCCTCGCCGGAGCCGACCAGCCGGACGTTCTCCGCCGAGGCGGCGGTCACCACCACGCTGGCCCGGACGTCCGGCAGCTCCCGGTTGAGCACGGCGGCCAGGGACTGCCCGAAGGCGTGGTAGACCGCCGTCGGGCTGCCGGTCGCGATCCGGATCCGTACCGGTGGCTCGGGAGCGTCCTGGCAGCCGGCGACGCCGGGCAACGCCACCACCAGCAGCAGCGCCAGCAGCGCCGGCGGGCGGACACGGCGCGGGCGGACACGGCGGAACCCGGTGCGACTCACGCGCTGCACTCTGCGCCGTGCGAGCCGTCGCCGCAACCCGCCGCCCACCGACCGGGCTAGGAACCCGGCGGCGGGTCGGTGACGATGGTCAGCTCGCTGCGGTACGCGACCGGTCCGCAGCGCCGCCGAACGTGCTCATCCGGCAATCAGGACCGCTCGCGCAGGTGGGCGGGATCCAGCGCGGTGCTGTGCAGGATCCGCTGGCGGTCCGGGCCGTCGGCGACACAGACCAGGTAACAGCCGGTGCCGGGGCGCAGCAGCGCCGGAACGTCCAGCAGGGCGGCCCCGCGTACCAGGATGGCGGCCAGTTCCCGGTCGGTGATCCGGACGCCGAGGATGTGCCGGCGGACGTGCCGCCCACCGGCGAGCAGGGCGGCCCGCCAGGCGGCGGCGGCCAGCCGGGGCCGCCACGCCCGCCGTACGGTCGACGCGCCCGGGACCGGCCCGCCCAGCAGCTCGCGCCGGCCCTGTCGCCAACCGGCCTCCAGCGTCCTCGCGTACGCCGGCCGGTGCTGGTGCGGCACGGAGAGCCGGTGCAGCTCGAAGCGGCGGCGCAGGCCGCCCACTGTCACCTCGTGCTCGATGGGGACGTCCAACCGGTGGAGGAGCTGACGCATGCGGTGCGCCGCCTCCTCCCGGTTGAACTCCACCGACGGGGGCCGGTGCTCCGCCGCCGGCCGGCGGGTGCCGACGACGGCCGGCGGGGGCGTGCAGCGCAGCAGGCAGGCGGCCTCGAACGCGTCGGCCAGGGTGGACCAGTCCAACGGCGGCGGCGTCGAGGGCAGGCGCGGCCGATCGAGCAGGATCTGTTCGGGAGCCAACGTGGGCACTCCTTGTCGGCGTCGGGGTCCCTCTACCGTGGTCGCTCGACGCCGCCGGGGAAACCGATCGGCCCCAGCCTTGAGGAAATCTTGCGGCTGTCCTACAGCTCCGTGACGATCACGTCGACCTGGCGTGGCCGACCGGGCGGGGCGGGCTGCTCCAGCACCGGATACTTCAGGTCGCGCAGCGCGGTCAGCAGCCCGCCGACGGTACGCGGCCGGGCGCCCGCGGTCAGCAGGTCCCGGACCAGCCGGCCCTTGGTCGCCTTGTTGAAGTGGCTCACCACCGACCGGACGGGCACGCCGTCGACCTCCCGCTCGTGCAGCACCCGGACGGTCACCGTGCGGTCGGCCACCTCGCCGCGCGGCGCCCAGGTGGCCGCGTACGCGCCGGAGCGCAGGTCGAGCACCGGCCCGTCGCCGGCCGCCGCGGCCATCGCCGGCGCGAGCGCCCGCCGCCAGTACGCCGACAGCGCGCCGAGCCCCGGCAGCCGCGCCCCGATCGGGCACCGGTAGGGCGGGATCCGGTCGGTGAGGCGTACCGCGCCCCAGAGCCCCGAGCTGATCAGTACCGACCGGCGGGCGGCCCGCTGCGCGGGCGCCGGCAGCGAGGCGAGATCGAGCGCCTCGTAGAGCACCCCGGTGTAGACGCGGCCGGCGGGCGCGGTGGCCGCCACCCGCAGCCGGGCGTTGCGGCGCAACTCGCCGCGCTGGCCCTCGCTGATCCCCAGCGCCGCCAGGGCCGCCCCCTCGTCGCCGTCGGCGCTGAGCGCGATCAGCGCCGTCAGCACCTCCTCCCGGGCGCCGGTCAGCTCCGGCAGGGAGAGCCCGGCGAGGTCGAGCCGCCGACCGGTGCCGGCGTCGGCCTTCCCCTCGGAGGGCGGCAGCAGGATGAGCATCGGTGACTCCTCGGCTCGGCGCGGCGTCCGCGCGCCGGTCCGGCCAGCGTACGGGCCGGCCCTACCGCCACGGCCGCACCGGCGTCCGGGGGTGGTACACGCGATACCCGCCCACGTCGGCGACCAGCGCGGCGTCGGCCCGGTCGCCCAGCAGCCGGCGCAGCCGCCGCTCCGCCGCCGAGCCGGCCTCCAGCACGTACCCGGGCCGGTCGGCCCGCCCCACCTGCCGCCAGTACGCGGGATAGCGGTTCTGCCCGGGGGTCAGGTCGCCGTCGAGCACCGCGCACACCACCGCCTCGGCCGTATTGAAGATCAGCCGGTTGCAGGTCCAGTAGTCCCCGTACACCTCGCGAGGGCCGCCCGCGCGGAGCGTGTCGGCCAGCTCGCGGGCCTGCCGCTCCTCGATCCGGGACGCCCCGGTGCCGGTGGCCGCGAACAGCACGGTCACCACCAGCGTGGTCGCGGCCAGCGCGGCGAGCACGGCGGTGGCCAGCGCGCCGGCCAGGCGGCCGAACGCGCCGACCGTGCCCCGCCAGCAGGCGACCGCCGCCACCCAGAGCGGCCAGAGCACCGCCGGCAGGGAGAGCTGGAGCACCGACAGGTAGCGGGCGTTGTCCAGAGGGCTGGTGGCCGCGAGGGGGCTGCGCACGTACGACAGCAGGGTCAGCGCCGCGCCGACGACCAGCGCGAGGTGCACCACCGGGCCGACCCGCTCGCCGCGCGGGGCGCCCGCGGCCCGGCGGTACGCGAGGACGGCGAGCGCGGCGGCGACCGCCAGCAGCACGGGGTAGAGCAGCCCGAACCAGCCCTGCCAGCGGGCGCAGCCGTCCACCGGGCAGAGGCCGGCGGCCAGCGGCACCCCCTCCAGCAGTCCGCCGTCGAGGCGCCGCGACCACGGCGGTGTCGGCCCCGCCTTGGTGCTGATCTCGCGGAACACCGACAGCGAGTCCTCGCCGGGCGGGGCGACGAGGTTGTCCCGGATCATCGGCGCGATCCCGACGGCGAACCCGGCCAGCAGCAGCGCCCCGGCCCAACCGAGCAGCTCCCTGCGGGCCACCCACGCCAGCACCAGCGCGGCCACCGCCAGGTACGGCAGGATCAGCCAGTCCGACCAGACGGACACCCCGGCGAGCAGACCGAAGAGCCCGACGGCCAGCCGGCGGTGCCGTACCGTTCCCCGGGCGAGCCCCACCGCGATCAGCAGCATCAGCAGCACCGCGACCTTGACCTCCGGGCGGCCGCCGACCGCGGTCAGCTGGTCCCGGACGACCCGTTCCCCGCCCAGCGCCAGCAGGCCGACGATCCCGGTGGCGAACCAGGGCGAGCCGATCCGCCGGGTCAGCCGGTGGATCAGCCAGAGGAAGAGGGCGTAGAGCAGCAGCAGCGGCAGGCGCAGCAGCGGCCAGCCCGGCCCGGCCACCGCGATCAGCGGCGCGGCCAGGTACGACTCCAGCACCCCCATGTAACGCTGCCCGTAGAGGAAGACCGGCAGCTCGCGGCCCTGCGCGATGTGCAGCGCGGCCAGCCCGAAGGTCGCCTCGTCGCTGTTGGAGACGGGCACCGTGTGCAGGGTCAGGACCAGCCGGTAGCCGACCCCGGCGAGCCCGAACAGCAGCGCCACGAGCGCCGGCCGGTCGAGCTGCGGGCGCCACCGCCCACGCTTGCGCACTGGTTGCGACACGACCAACGCCCCCGTCGTCGTCCCGACCGGAGTGTTTCACGCCGTCGGGCCCGGCCGGGGCGGATCGGCGCAGCGCGGACGATCCGCCGGACCACGGCGGGCCTGGCGTCGGGCCTCCCGGCGGCCGGGGAAGGCGTCGGGCCCTCCCGGCGGCCGGGGGAAGATCGCCTCGCGTGGCCGAGGTGGCCGGGTTGTGGCAGGGTTGCTGGCGTGCCACCCACTGCCGCCGGCCAGTTGGCCGTACCGAACCTGCACCGGGCCGCGCGGATCGAGGACGCCGTGCACTCGTTGGTCGAGCGCCGGCTGCGGCGCACCGGCTGGCGGACGAACGTCATCGCGTACACCGGCTACGGCGCGCCCGGCTGGGTGCGGGTGATGTGCCGGGTGCTGTTGGGTCGGCCGGACACCCGCCAGCGTGGCCGGCTGGAGAAGGTGCGCGGGTGGCGCAGCTTCACCACGCTGCCGGCCAAGCACGTCACGGTCACCATCGAGGCCGGCGGGGAACGGCACGAGGCGCGGGCCGACCGCAGCGGGTTCGTCGACGCCGTGGTCGAGGCGGACCTGCCGCCCGGCTGGGGCTCGGTGCGGATCAGCCTGCCGGACGCCGAGCCGGTCGAGGCGCCGGTACGCATCCTCGACCCGGAGGTGCGCTTCGGCATCCTCTCCGACATCGACGACACGGTCATGGTCACCGCGCTGCCCCGGCCGCTGCTCGCCGCCTGGAACACGTTCGTCCTCGACGAGCACGCCCGCAACGCCGTGCCCGGCATGGCGGTGCTCTACGAGCGGCTGGTCACCGCGCACCCGGGCGCCCCGGTCTTCTACCTCTCCACGGGCGCCTGGAACGTGGCGCCGACGCTGACCCGGTTCCTGTCCCGGCACCTCTACCCGGCCGGGCCGCTGCTGCTGACCGACTGGGGACCGACCGCCGACCGCTGGTTCCGCAGCGGGCGGGAACACAAGCGGGTCACCCTGGCCCGGCTGGCCAAGGAGTTCCCTGACGTGAAGTGGCTGCTGGTCGGCGACGACGGGCAGCACGACCCGGAGATCTACCGCGAGTTCGCCGCCGCCCACCCGGAGAACGTGGCCGGCGTGGGCATCCGCCGGCTCTCGCCCACGCAGGCGGTGCTGGCCGGTAGCCTGCCCACCCCGGCCGGCGAGTCGTCGGCGGGGCCCGTGGGGCAGAAGTGGCTCTCCGCGCCCGACGGCGCCGGCCTGTGGAAGCTGCTGCGCGACGCCGGCCTCGTCTGACGCCGCCGCTGCCGGCAGGCGGTGGCTGCGGGTGCCTGCGGCTGCGGGCGGCTACGGCTGCCGGCGGCTACGGCTGCGGGCAAGCGGGTGGCGGGGAGCCTGCTCCGCTCGGAGCGCCCTACTTCGCCCGGAGCGGCGCGCCCTCGGGGGAGCGTTCCTTGGCGGCCGTCACAGCGACGCGCGTTACGCAGAGTGTCCGAAGCCTCCTTCCGGCTACTTCCGCTCCGCTCGCTTTGCTCTGCAGCCATATCGGCACCAGGCACGCTGCGTTAGTGGCGCGTATATGGCTGCAGAGCAAAGCGAGCGCGGAGGCATTGAGGTTCCCCCGGCGGAATGAGCGAAGTGCCCTGTAGCGCCCGTTTTTGGTGTCGGGTTGGGAGTCCTGAGCTTTCCGTAGGGCAAGTACCGATTACGCGGGGTGAGAATTGGGGGTCTTTGCCTGGAGGGTCACGCACCGTGATCGGGCACGTCATCGGGCTCTCTCGTCCGGCCCCGGGGCGAGGTTCGCGGGTCGAAAAATTGTGAAGGATACTTGCGCAACAAGCCGGCAACATTGAACATCTTTTCGTGCGTAGAGATTATGGTCGATACTTGTCCGGGCTTGCGCTGGTGGCGGCGCTGGCGCTCGGCGCGGCCCTCCCCACGGCCGCCCCCGCCGCCCCGCCCGCCGAGCCGGGTACCGCGCCGGACACCGTCCCCGTCGCCGTCCAGGCGGCCTGCGTGACCGACCCGGCCACCCCGAAGCGGCAGCTGCGCGGCATGTGGATCGCCAGCGTGGCCAACATCGACTGGCCCAGCCGCACCGGGCTCACCCCCGCCGCCCAGCAGGCGGAGTACCGGGGCTGGCTCGACCTGGCCAAGCAGCGGCGGATGAACGCCGTCGTCGTGCAGATCCGCCCCGCCGCCGACGCGTTCTGGCCGTCGACGTACGAGCCGTGGTCGCAGTGGCTCACCGGCACCCAGGGCGGCAACCCCGGCTACGACCCGCTGGCCTTCATGGTGGCCGAGGCGCACGCCCGCAACCTGGAGTTCCACGCCTGGTTCAACCCGTACCGGGTGGCGAACCACACCGACCTGACCAAGCTGGCGGCCAGCCACCCGGCCCGCAAGAACCCGGGCTGGACCGTCACCTACGGCGGTCACATCTACTACAACCCCGGAATTCCCGCCGTCCGCGCGTTCGTGCAGGACGCGATGATGGACGCCGTCAAGCGCTACGACATCGACGCGGTGCACTGGGACGACTACTTCTACCCGTACCCGGTCAGCGGGGTGGCCTTCCCCGACCAGGCCACCTACGCCCAGTACGGCGCCGGGTTCAGCACCATTGGCGACTGGCGGCGCAACAACGTCAACCTGCTGGTCCGGGAGATGCGTGACAAGATCCGGACGGCCAAGCCGTGGGTGAAGCTCGGCGTCAGCCCGTTCGGCATCTGGCGCAACGCCGGCACCGACCCGCTCGGCTCGCGCACCACGGGCCTCCAGTCGTACGACGCGATCTATGCCGACACCCGGCGCTGGGTGCGGCAGGGGTGGGTCGACTACATCGCCCCGCAGATCTACTGGCACATCGGCCACCCGGCGGCCGACTACGCGGAGCTGGTCCGCTGGTGGTCCGAGACCGTGGCCGGCACCGACGTGCAGCTGCTCGTCGGGCAGGCCACCTACCGCGCTGGCGCGTCCGGGCAGGACGCCGCCTGGCAGGACCCGGCCGAGCTGACCGACCACCTCACGCTGAACCGCAGCTACCCGAGGATCGTCGGCGACATCCACTTCAGCGCCAAGGACGTCCGCGCGGACCGCATCGGCGCCGTCTCCCGGACGGCCACCGACCACTACCGCCGGCCCGCGCTGGCGCCGGCCGGAGTGGGCGGCGCCGCGCCCGCCGCCCCGAACCTCACCTCGGCGGTACGCGGCACCGGCGGCGTGACCCTCACCTGGCAGCGCGGCGCCACCGGCAGCACCGCCGCGTACGCGGTGTACCGGCTGCCCGGCGACGGCGCGGTCGACGCCTGCGACCTGGCCGACGCCCGCAACCTGCTCGGCACGGTCCGCGCCTCGGGCGGCACCGGGACGTTCACCGACGCCACGGCCGCGGCCGGCTCGACGTACCGCTACCTGGTGACGGCGCTGGACCGGCTGCACCACGAGAGCGCCGCCAGCAACGCGCGGGTGGTCACCGGCACCGGCGGCACGTTCAGCGTGATCGTGGACAACGCCACGGCCGGAGGCTTCACGGCCGCCACCACCTGGGGGACGTCGTCGTACCTCCCGGCGCGCTACGGGGCCAACTACCGGTTCGCCAGCCCGCAGGCGGTCAGCGACCCGGCCTGGTTCACCGCGACGCTGCCCGCAGCCGGCTCGTACCGGGTCGAGGTCTGGTACCCGGCCGACCCCGGCTACAACAGCGCCACCCCGCACCTGGTGGCGACGGCGAACGGGAACGTCACCGCCACCGTCGACCAGCGCAGCGGCGGCGGGCAGTGGCGGGTGCTCGGCACCTACGACCTCGCCGCCGGCACGCGTCAGGTCGTCGGGGTCAGCCGCTGGACCAGCACCCAGGGGTACGTCGTCGCCGACGCCGTCCGGATCACCCGCCTCTGAGCCCGCTCGTTCCCCGGGGCGACCTGACGTCCCGGGGAACGACCCGGTCAGTCGCGGCGCAGCCAGAGCACGCCGAGCGGGGGCACCCGCAGCGCCGCCGAGGCGGGCATCCCGTGCCACGGCACGTCCTCGGCGTGCACGGCGCCCAGGTTGCCGACCCCCGAGCCGCCGTAGTGGTGGGCGTCGGTGTTGAGCACCTCCGCCCACGTGCCGCCGGCCGGCAGCCCGATCCGGTAGTCCTCCAGCGGCAGGGCGGAGAAGTTCGCCACGCAGACCAGGGTCGCGCCGTCGGGGGCGATCCGGACGAACGAGACGGTGTTGTTGGCGACGTCGTCGCCGGCGATCCAGCGGAAGCCGGCCGGCTCGGTGTCCTGCGCCCACAGCGCGGGGGTGTCCCGGTAGACGCGGTTCAGGTCGCCGACCAGCCGCTGCACCCCGGCGCGGGCCGGGTCGTGCAGCAGGTACCAGTCGAGGCCCCGCTCCTCGCTCCACTCCCGGTCGTCGGCCAGCTCGCAGCCCATGAAGAGCAGCTGCTTGCCGGGGTGCGCCCACATGTACGCCAGCAGGGCGCGTACGTTGGCCAGGCGCTGCCAGGTGTCGCCGGGCATCTTGCCGGCCAGGGAGCCCTTGCCGTGCACCACCTCGTCGTGGCTGATCGGCAGCACGTAGTTCTCGCTCCAGGCGTACGCCAGGGAGAACGTGAGCTGATGGTGGTGGTGCTGCCGGTGGACGGGGTCCTTCGACGTGTAGAGCAGGGTGTCGTGCATCCAGCCCATGTTCCACTTGAAGCCGAAGCCCAGCCCGCCGTCGGCCGTGGCGCGGGTGACCCCCGGCCAGGCGGTGGACTCCTCGGCGATCATCGTCACCCCGGCGTGGTGCTTGTAGACCGTCGCGTTGACCTCCTGCATGAACGCGATGGCCTCCAGGTTCTCCCGGCCGCCGTGCCGGTTGGGCAGCCACTGCCCCTCCTGGCGGGAGTAGTCCAGGTAGAGCATCGAGGCGACCGCGTCCACCCGCAGGCCGTCGACGTGGAACTGGTCGCACCAGTAGAGCGCGTTGGCGACCAGGAAGTTGCGCACCTCCGGGCGGCCGAAGTCGAAGACGTACGTGCCCCAGTCGGGGTGCTCGCCCCGGCGCGGGTCGGGGTGCTCGTAGAGGGCGGTGCCGTCGAAGCGACCGAGGGCCCACTCGTCCTTGGGGAAGTGCGCCGGCACCCAGTCCAGGATGACGCCGATGCCGGCGGTGTGCAGCGCGTCCACGAGGTGCCGGAACTCGTCGGGGTCGCCGAAGCGGGACGTCGGCGCGTAGTAGCCGGTGACCTGGTAGCCCCAGGAGCCGCCGAACGGATGCTCCATCACGGGCAGCAACTCCACGTGGGTGAAGCCCAGCTCCGTGACGTACGCGGTCAGCTGCTCGGCCAGCTCCCGGTAGCTCAGCCCGGGGCGCCACGAGCCGAGGTGCACCTCGTAGACGCTCATCGGCTCCTGGTGCGGCTGCCGTCGGGCCCGCCGCGCCAGCCAGTCGGCGTCGCCCCACTCGTACGTCGAGTGGTGCACCACCGACGCGGTGGCCGGCGGCACCTCCGCGTACGCCGCCAGGGGGTCGGCCTTGTCCCGCCACTGCCCGTCGGCGCCCAGGATCCGGTACTTGTAGCGGGCCCCGGCCCCGACGCCCGGGACGAACAGCTCCCACACCCCGCTGCCGCCGAGCGAGCGCATCGGCCAGCCGTCATCCGGCGCCCAGCCCGCGAAGTCCCCGACCACCCGCACCCCGCGCGCGTTCGGCGCCCAGACGGTGAACGCCACGCCCTCGTCGAAGACCCGCGCGCCGAGCGCCTCCCAGAGCCGCTCGTGCCGGCCCTCGCCGATCAGGTGCAGGTCCAGCTCGCCCAGGGTGGGCGGGTAGCGGTACGGGTCGTCGTGGGTCCGGCCGTCGACCTCGACGCGGTAGTCGAGCACCTCGCCCGCGACCTCCGCCTCGAAGACGCCGACGTCGTGCACCCGCCGCATCCGGTGCCGCTCGCCGTCGACGACGAGGGCGACGTCGGCGGCGCCCCGGCGCAGCGTCCGGACGACCGTCCGCCCGTCGGCCGGATGCGCGCCGAGGACGGCGTGCGGGTCGTGCGTGGCGCCGGCGATCAACTGGTCCATCGGGCGTCGTCCTTCTGGGCGGAAGTGGTGGGGGCGGTGCCGCCCGAGAGGTCGTCGGGGACGTCTTCGACGGTCAGGTCCGGCGCCGCCTGCGCCGGCACGGGGCCGGCACCGGGCGCGGGTCGCCGCACCGTCAGCACGTGCGCCGGTTGCAGGTACGGGTCGAGGCGCACGGCGTTGCGCTGCCCCCAGTCGTAGCTGGCGCCGGTCAGCTCGTCGCGCACCGTGAACCGGTCGTGCCAGTCGAGGCCGAGCGCGGGCATGTCCAGCGTGGTGTTGCCCCACTGCACCTCACGCGAGTCGAACGAGCAGACCACGAGCACGGTGTTGCCCGTGTCCGGGTCGTGCTTGGACCAGCAGAGCAGCGCCGGGTTGTCGATGTCGTGGAAGACCAGGTTGCGCAGCTGGTGCAGGGCCGGGTTCTCCCGGCGTACGCGGTTGAGCACCGCGATGAACGGCGCGAGGGAGCGGCCCTGCGCCTGCGCGCCGGCCCAGTCCCGGGGGCGCAGCTCGTACTTCTCGTTGTCGAGGTACTCCTCGGCGCCGGGGCGGGCGACGTGCTCGAACAGCTCGTAGCCGGCGTACATGCCCCAGGAGGGGGAGAGCAGCGCGGCCAGCACCGCCCGGATCTTGAACATCGGCGGGCCGCCGTGCTGCAACGACTCGTGCAGGATGTCCGGCGTGTTCGGCCAGAAGTTGGGCCGCATGTAGTCGGCCGCCTCGACCAGCTCCTCGCAGTACGCCCGCATCTCCGCCGCCGACGTGCGCCAGGTGAAGTACGTGTACGACTGGGTGAAGCCGACCTTGCCCAGCCCGTGCATGATCGCCGGCCGGGTGAACGCCTCGGCGAGGAAGAGCACGTCCGGGTCGACCTTCTTCACCTCGGCGATCAGCCAGTGCCAGAAGTCGAACGGCTTGGTGTGCGGGTTGTCCACCCGGAAGATCCGGATGCCCTCGCCGACCCAGTGCAGCACCACCCGCAGGACCTCGGCCCGGATGCCCTCCGGGTCGTTGTCGAAGTTGACGGGGTAGATGTCCTGGTACTTCTTCGGCGGATTCTCCGCGTACGCGATGCTGCCGTCGGCCCGGGTGGTGAACCACTCCGGGTGCTCGGTCACCCACGGGTGGTCCGGCGCGCACTGCAACGCCAGGTCCATCGCCACCTCCAGGCCCTGCTCGGCGGCGGCGGTGACGAAGTCGCGGAAGTCCTCCGGCGTACCCAGGTCGGGGTGGATGGTGTCGTGGCCGCCCTCGGCGGCGCCGATGGCCCACGGCGAGCCGACGTCGTCCGGCCCGGCGGTCAGCGAGTTGTTGGGGCCCTTACGGTTGACCCGGCCGATCGGGTGGATCGGCGGCAGGTAGAGCACGTCGAAGCCCATCGCCGCGACGCCGGGCAGGCGCTCGGCGGCGGTGGCGAACGTGCCGGAGCGGGCCGGCGCGTCGACCGTCGCCGGGACGGCGCCCTCCGAGCGGGGGAAGAACTCGTACCAGGCGGAGAAGAGCGCCCGCCGGCGGTCCACCCACAGCCGGTGCTCCGCGCCGGTGGTGACCAGCTCGCGGACCGGGTGCTCCCAGAGCAGGTCGGCCAGCTCCAGCGCGGGGGCGACCCGCCGGGGCAGCTCCCTGTCGGCGTCGCCCAGCGCCGCCACCGCCGCGCGGACCCGCCCCGCGTCGCCGGCCGGCACCAGCTCCACGGCCGCGGTCAGCACCCGGGCGCCCTCGGCGAGGTCGTTGGCCAGGTCCGCCGGCCCCTGACCGGCGGCGATCTTCTTGGTGACCGCGTTCTGCCAGGTCAGGTACGGGTCCTGGAACGCCTCGACGGTGAAGGTCCACTCGCCGACCGCGTCGGGGCGGATCACCGCGTGCCAGCGGTCCTGTCCGGGCTCGCCGGGGCGCATCCGGGTGAACGGCCGGGCCCGCCCGTCGGGACCGCGCCAGACCACGTTGCAGCCGAGCGCGTCGTGCCCCTCCCGGTAGGCGCGGGCCGACACCGGCACCGGCTCGTCGACCACCGCCTTGGCCGGGTAGCGACCGCAGGAGACGACGGGGGAGACGTCTTCGATCGGGAACCGTCCAGTCACCGGTTCAACCTACTGCGCGAGATCCTTTCGCGCGCGGCCAAGCACCCATCGCCCTCCCTCCCGACGTGTCCAGAGAGGTCCGGTCAGGGCCCGGCGGACAACCTGGTGCCCGCGCCATCCGCCCGAGTCCGCCATCGTCGCCCAAGGCGCGGCGGCTAACGTGGGCACGATGGCGGGCGTGGGCACGATGGCGGGGTGTGGATAGTGGCGTTGTAGATCTTGGTACGAAATGGCCCCCTGGAGGGCCGTTTCCTGCCAAGATCTATTGCTGTCCCGAGATCCGGAACGTTATGCCCAGCAGGTGGGCCCGCCTCGCCGCCGCCCTGCACGTCACCTGAGCCCCGATTCGCCGTCAGGCGAAGTGGCGTCCGGAGCGCCAGTCTTCGGCGTTCTCGCGCCACATCGACCACGTGCGCCACAGGAGGACGCCGCCGCCCACTCCCCACGCCACGGCCAGAACGACGCCGAGCCAGGTCATGACGGAGTCGTCGCCGAGGCGTACGTCGCGCACGATCCCGGCGGGGTCGGCCGGGTCGTAGAGCACGGTGGCCGCGTCGCCCACCACCGGCGGTGGATTCCAGTAGTAGTCGCTGACCTGAGCGACGACGCGGAGGCCGTCGGCGGTGGTGAAGGCGGCCACCACGTACGAGTCCCGTTGAAGATGGTGCACCTCCAGCACCGTCGCCTCGGCACGCACGCCGTACGCGGCCAACCGGTGCGCGCGGTGCGCCGAGTCGACTCCGAGCCACAGGAACACCACGGCGCCGAGCAGCAGGACCATGAGGCTCGGCAGCGGGTGCCGCAGCCAGTACCCGGGCAGCCAACGGCTGCGCAGCCGTACCGGCGCGCGTCTTCTCCGCCAGCCCATGCCGCCATCCTGCCCGCCGCCGGCAAGACGTGTCTTCGGTGCCTTTCCTTACACCAGCAGCGAGCGGTAGAGGTCGAGGGTGCGGGCGGCGATGGTGTCCCAGGAGAAGTGCTCCACGGCGCGCCGCCGCCCGGCCCGGCCGAGGTCGGCGGTGCGAGCCGGGTCGGCGAGCAGCTCGTTCATCGCCGCCGCCAGGTCGGTCACGAAACGGTCCGGGTCCAGCGGCCGGCCGGAGCCGTCGGTGGCCTGCTCGATGGGGACCAGCAGCCCCGTCTCGCCGTCGGCGACCACCTCGGGGATACCACCGGTGGCGGTGGCCACCACCGCCGTCTCGCAGGCCATCGCCTCCAGGTTCACGATGCCCATCGGCTCGTAGACGGAGGGGCAGACGAAGACCGTGGCGTGGGTGAGCACCTGGATCACCTCGTGCTTCGGCAGCATCTCGGCGACCCACACCACCCCGGAGCGCTTTGCCCGCAGCTCCGCCACCAGGCCCTCCACCTCGGCGGCGATGTCCGGGGTGTCCGGTGCGCCGGCGAGCAGCACGAGCTGGGTGTCCGCCGGCAGGTCCCGCGCCGCGCGCAGCAGGTAGGGCAGGCCCTTCTGCCGGGTGATCCGCCCCACGTACACCACGCTGGGCAGGGCCGGGTCGATGCCGAGCCGGTCCACCACGTCCGTGCCGTGGTCCGGGGCGTACTGTGCCGTGTCGATGCCGTTGTGCACCACCCGGACCCGGTCCGGGTTCACCGCCGGGTAGGCGGTCAGCACGTCGCGCCGCATCCCCTCGCTGACCGCGACGACCGCGTCGGCCGCCTCGAACGCCGTGCGCTCGCACCAGGAGGAGAGCGCGTAGCCGCCGCCGAGCTGCTCGGCCTTCCACGGCCGCAGCGGCTCCAGGCTGTGCGCGGTGACCACGTGCGGCACGCCGTGCAGCAGCTTCGCCGTGTGCCCCGCGAAGTTGGCGTACCACGTGTGGCTGTGCACCATGTCGGTGCCGGCGCAGGCCGCGGCCATCTCCAGGTCCACGCCCATCGTCCGCAGCGCGGCGTTCGCGCCGGTCAGGCCCGCCGGTTCGGCGTACGCGGTGACGCCCGCCTCCGTGCGGGGCGCGCCGAAGCAGTGCACCCGTACGTCGGCGAGCCGGCGCAGCTCCCGGGCCAGGTACTCGACGTGCACACCGGCGCCGCCGTACACCTCGGGCGGATACTCACGGGTCAGCAGGTCGACGCGCAGCCCGGCGGAGTCGTTCATGAACGGCACCCTAGTGCAGAACGCGCCGCCGCACCCGGCTGTGGAACTGTGCCGTACGAGTGGTGAAGTGACGGCGGGGTAGATAGCGTCTGGACATGGCTGCCAAGGTGCTCGCGATCGTCCTGGCCGGCGGAGAAGGCAAGCGCCTGATGCCGCTCACCACGGACCGGGCCAAGCCGGCCGTCCCGTTCGGCGGGATGTACCGCATGGTCGACTTCGTCCTGTCCAACCTGGCGAACGCCGGTTATCTCAAGATCGTCGTGCTGACCCAGTACAAGTCCCACTCGCTGGACCGGCACATCACCAAGACGTGGCGAATGTCGACCCTGCTCGGCAACTACGTCACCCCGGTGCCGGCGCAGCAGCGCCGCGGCCCGTGGTGGTTCGCCGGCTCCGCCGACGCGATCTACCAGAGCTTCAACCTCATCCACGACGAGCAGCCCGACCACGTGATCGTCTTCGGTGCCGACCACATCTACCGGATGGACCCCCGGCAGATGGTGGAGGACCACATCGCCTCCGGCGCCGGCGTCACCGTGGCCGGCATCCGGCAGCCGCTGTCGATGGCCGACCAGTTCGGAGTGATCGAGGTCGGCGAGGACGGCCGGCGGATCCGGGCGTTCCGCGAGAAGCCCACCGACGCGGTCGGCCTGCCCGACGCGCCCGACCAGATCTATGCCTCAATGGGCAACTACGTGTTCAGCACCAAGGCGCTGTGCGAGGCGGTCGAGCGCGACGCGGAGGACAAGACCAGCAAGCACGACATGGGCGGCAGCATCATCCCGATGCTTGTCGAGCGCGGCGAGGCCAACGTCTACGACTTCCGCGACAACGAGGTGCCCGGCAGCACCGACCGGGACCGCGGCTACTGGCGTGACGTGGGGACGCTCGACTCCTTCTACGACGCCCACATGGACCTGATCAACGTGCACCCGGTGTTCAACCTCTACAACTTCGACTGGCCCATCTACACGGGGCAGCTGACGTACCCGCCGGCCAAGTTCGTGCACCAGTGGGGCGAGCGGGTCGGCCGGGCGGTCGCCTCGATGGTGTCGCCCGGCGCGGTGATCTCCGGCTCGCTGGTGGAGAACTCGGTCGTCTCGCCCAAGGTGAAGGTGCACTCCTGGGCGCACGTGGACGGCGCGGTGCTGATGGAGGGGGTCGACATCGGCCGGCACGCGGTCGTGCGCCGGGCGATCCTCGACAAGAACGTGATCGTGCCCGAGGGGGCCGAGATCGGCGTCGACCTGGAGAAGGACCGGCAGCGCTACACGGTCTCCGACAACGGCATCGTGGTGATCGGCAAGGGACAGAAGGTGGAACCGTGAGCAGTCATCCCCGGGCCGGCAAGCCCGCCCAGCCCGCCGACCTGGTCGACGTGCCGCGGCTGGTGACCGCCTACTACGCCGAGCACCCCGATCCGCAGGACCCGGCGCAGCAGGTCTCCTTCGGCACGTCCGGGCACCGCGGGTCGAGCCTGCGCCACGCGTTCAACTCCGACCACATCCTGGCGGTCACCCAGGCGCTCTGTGACTACCGCCGCGAGCAGGGCCTGGACGGGCCGCTCTTCCTCGGCCGCGACACGCACGCGCTCTCCGCCCCGGCGGCCGTGGACGCGCTCGAGGTCCTCGCCGCCAACGAGGTCACCGTGCTGCTCGACAGCCGCGACGGCTACACGCCCACCCCGGCGGTGTCGCACGCCATCCTCACCCACAATCGGGGGCGCACCAGCGGGCTCGCCGACGGCATCGTCATCACCCCGTCGCACAACCCGCCCGACGACGGCGGCTTCAAGTACAACCCCACCCACGGCGGCCCGGCGGACACCGACGTCACGAGGTGGATCCAGGACCGCGCCAACGCCATCCTCGCCGACGGCCTGAAGGAGGTCCGCCGGATCCCGTACGCCCGGGCCCGCGTCGCCGACACCACCGGGTCGTACGACTTCCTCGCCCGCTACGTCGACGACCTGCCGGCGGCGATCGACGTCGACGTGATCCGCGACGCCGGGGTGCGCATCGGCGCCGACCCGCTCGGCGGCGCGAGCGTGGCCTACTGGGGCGAGATCGCCGAGCGGCACCGGCTGGACCTGACCGTGGTCAACCCGACGGTCGACCCGACCTGGCGGTTCATGACCCTGGACGGCGACGGCAAGATCCGGATGGACTGCTCCTCGCCGAACGCGATGGCCTCCCTGATCGCCGCCCGCGCCGACTACCAGGTCTCCACCGGCAACGACGCCGACGCCGACCGGCACGGCATCGTCACCCCCGACGGCGGCCTGATGAACCCCAACCACTACCTGGCGGTGGCGATCGGGCACCTGTTCCGCACCCGGACGCAGTGGGGCCCGGCCGCCGCCGTGGGCAAGACCCTGGTCTCCTCCTCGATGATCGACCGGGTCGCCGCCGACCTGGGCCGCCCGCTGCTGGAGGTGCCGGTCGGCTTCAAGTGGTTCGTGCCCGGGCTGCTCGACGGCGCGGTGGGCTTCGGCGGCGAGGAGAGCGCCGGCGCGTCCTTCCTGCGCCGCGACGGGAGCACCTGGACCACCGACAAGGACGGCCTCCTGCTCTGCCTGCTCGCCGCCGAGATCATCGCGACCACCGGCCGCACCCCCAGCGAGCACTGGGCGGAGCTGGCCGAGCGCTTCGGCGCGCCCGCGTACGCCCGCATCGACGCGCCGGCGACCCGCGAGCAGAAGGCCGTGCTCGGCAAGCTCTCGCCGGAGCAGGTGACCGCCACCGAACTGGCCGGCGAACCGATCACCGCGACCCTCACCACCGCGCCCGGCAACGGCGCGTCGATCGGCGGGCTCAAGGTGACCACGGAGTCCGGCTGGTTCGCCG
The DNA here is from genome assembly GCF_057197825.1 of Micromonospora sp. USAFONa4. Lineage (NCBI taxonomy): Bacteria > Bacillati > Actinomycetota > Actinomycetes > Micromonosporales > Micromonosporaceae > Micromonospora > Micromonospora sp. USAFONa4. The sequence goes on from NZ_CM170072.1 coordinate 5,540,698, forward strand.
CCCGGCCGTCGGGCACCGAGGACGTCTACAAGATCTACGCCGAGTCCTTCCAGGGCCCGGAGCACCTCGCCCGGATCCAGCAGGAGGCGAAGGACCTGGTCTCCGAGGTCCTCGAACAAGCCTGAACGCCCGGGCCACCCTCGTCGACCACCTCATCGCCGGCTACTCATCGGCCACCTCGTGGCCCCGGAGCCGAGTCCGCCCGGGCACACTGTCCCGGGCGGCCTTCCGGCTCGGCCGGGTGCTGGGCACCTTCGGCGCCGTCGCCATCTCGCCGGCTACCCGGCCGCCTGGTCCAGCATCGTCGTGCTGTGCGCTGACGCGCCGCGGGTCGCGGTGTCGGGCCGTGCGGTGTCGGGCCGTGCGGTGTCGGGCCGTGCGGTGTCGGGCCCTGTGATGCCGGATCGGTGTGGTGTGGTGCCAGGGTCCTGGGCGCAGTGTGCGCGCTGTCGAGCTGCCCCTATAGCTGGGGCAGGGAGGCTGCGCGAGAGTGGTCCCATATATGGGGCAGCTCGACAGCGTCGCATCAGGTCGATGGCGCCGGTCCCGCAACCGCCGCACGACCAGTAGCCCGCCGCGAGCCGCCAGCAGCCCGCCCCGCCGCCCGCCGCCCGCCGCCCGCCGCCCGCCGCCCGACGCCAGGGGCCGGGCCGCTTGGGGGTGCCGAGGGCCGGGGCGGGGCGTGGGGCCTGGTCAGCGGGGCGGGGGCAGTTCGCGGCGGTTGAACCTCTCCCGCAGGCCCTCCGGCAGCAGCTCGCGGAGCTGTTCGGGCAGCAGCGGCAGGTCCAGCAGACTCAGCTTGAGCTGGTTGCGTTCCTGGTAGCGGCGCGGGTCCAGGCGGACGACCAAGCCGGCGTCATGCCGGTAGCGGATCTGCACGACGCCCTCCGTCGCGGCGTCCCGGATGACGAGGCCGTCCACCTCCACCGCGACCGGGCCGGAGCCCTCGCGCAGTTGCAGGCGGACCGTCTCGTGGGGGGAGAGCACCAGCGCACGGGAGATGCCGGCCATCGGGGCGGACGGGGTCACCACCACCGCCTCGGTGGCTGGCGAGACGAGCGGGCCGCCGGCGGCGTAGCTGTAGGCGGTCGAGCCGGTCGGCGTGCTGACCACCAGCGCGTCGCAGCGGTAGTACCCGTACTGCTGCCCGTCGACGGCGAGGGAGGCGCTGACGAAGCCGGCACCGGGCTGGCGGATCAGCGCAATGTCGTTGAACGCGACGAGGTCGTCACCGCAGACGTCGCAGGCCAGGCAGCTGTGGTTCTCCACCGTGAAGTCGTGTGCCACCAGCCGGTCCAGGGCCCTCGGCAGCTCCGGCGGCTCGACCTCGACGAGGAAGCCGAGCTTGCCGACGTGTACGCCGAGCACCGGCTTCGGATCGTGGACGGCCGACCGCAGCGCGCCGAGCATCGTCCCGTCGCCGCCGATGGCGATCAGCGCGTCCGACCGGAGGGCCACCTCGCCCACCGGCAGCGGCTCGACCGTGGCCGGTACGCGGTGCCGGTCCTCGGCGCGTACGGCCAGGGAGATGTGGTGCCGGGCGGCCCAGGTCACGATCGTGTCGACCACCTCGGAGACGTCCCGGGTGGGGTGCAGCACCAGCCCGAGGCAGCTCCGGTCCATGCCTACAGCTCATCACATCCGGGGGTCCCGGGACGGGCGTACCGCGAGGCGGGCGGGTGACCGCGCGGCGTGCCACTTCGTCACGTCCGGGGCTTTCCGCGTGACGCGCCGGTGCACGGCTCGTTGGTGCAGACGGGAGCGGGGCCGCAGGGGCTCGACGTCCCGGGCCCGCGTGCAGGTGGCGCGCCGGGCGGGAACCCACGAGGAGGATCCTTGAAGATCGTCGTTACCGGTGGCGCCGGTTTCATCGGCTCCAACCTGGTACGCGTCCTCGCCGACGCGCCGCAGGTCACCGAGGTGGTGGCCGTCGACGACCTCTCCACCGGGTCGCTGGACAACCTGCTCGACCTGCCGGTTCGGCTGTTCACGGGGACGATCCTCGACCCCGACCTGCTCGACGAGGCGGTCAGCGGGGCGGCGGCCGTCGTCCACCTCGGCGCCCTCGGCTCGGTGCCCCGCTCCATCGACGACCCGCTGCGCAGCCACCACGCCAACGCCACCGGCACCCTCAGCGTGCTGGAGGCCGTCCGGCGCCACGGGGTCCCCCACGTCGTGGTCGCCTCCTCGTCCTCCGTCTACGGCGCCAACCCCGTCCTGCCCCGCCAGGAGTCGCTGCGGCCGATGCCGGTCAGCCCGTACGCGGTCTCGAAGCTGGCCACGGAGGCCTACGCGCTCGCGTACGCCGCCTGTTACGGCGTCGGCGTGCTGCCGTTCCGCTTCTTCAACGTCTACGGGCCGCGTCAGGCAGCCAACCACGCGTACGCCGCCGTGGTGCCGAGGTTCGTCTCGGCGGCGCTGGAGGGCCGGCCGCTCCAGGTGCACGGCGACGGCACCCAGTCCCGCGACTTCACCTACGTCGGCAGCGTCACGGACGTGATCGTCGACGCGGTCCTGCGCCGTGTCTGCTCCCCGGACGTGGTGAACCTCGCCTTCGGCGTGCGGATCTCGCTGCTGGAGCTGATCGCGGAGCTGGAGGAGGTGTTCGGCCGCCGCCTCGAGGTGGAGCACGGTCCGTCGCGGGCGGGCGACGTGCGCCACTCCGACGCGGACGACGGGGTGCTGCGCGCGCTCTTCCCCGACGTGACGCCGGTGCCGCGCGCCCAGGCCCTGCGGGCGACCGTGGAGTGGTACGAGGCGCACGCGGAGCAGCTCGCCCGATGACCGACCGGCCACCGGCTGCCGGCCGGGCCCCCGCGGCCCTGGTCGACGCCGCCGTGCGGCCGGTGCCGGGAGCCGGCGCCGGAGCGGCCGGACCGCGCCACGTCGATGACTCGTCGCAGCAGGCCGGCCGCACCCGCAACCAGGCCCTGATAACGGGAATCGTCTCCGCCCTCGGAGGCAAGGCGGTGGGCCTCGTGGCGCCGCTGCTGATCACGCCGGTCGCCTTCACCCACCTGGGCGCGGAGCGGTACGGCCTGTGGATGGCGGTCACCTCGCTGACCGGCATGGCGCTCTTCGCCGATTTCGGGCTGGGCAACGGGCTGCTCACCCGGCTCGCCCGCCTGCACGCCATCGGCGACCGACAGGCGGCGGCCCGCGAGATCGCCAGCGCGTACGCGATGCTCGGCGCGCTGGCCGTCGGCCTGCTCACGGTGCTGGTGGCCACCGCGCGGGTGGTCCCGTGGCCCACGCTGCTGAACGTCACCGACCCGGCTGTCGCCCGGGACACCCGCGCGGTGGTGCTGTTCTGCTTCGGGGCGTTCCTGGTCAACATCCCGCTGGGCCTGATCCAACGGGTCCAGTACGCGCACCAGCAGGTGGCGCAGAGCAATCTCTGGCAGGCGGGGGGCAGCCTCGTCTCGGTCGGCCTGGTCTTCGCGGCGGTGGCCGCCGACGCCGGTCCGGTGCTGGTGGTCGCTGCCGCCGTTCTCGCCGTCCCGCTGGTGAACCTGGGCAACTCGATCTGCTACTTCGGGTGGCAGAACCGCCCCCTCCGACCCCGCCCACGGGACGTAAGGCCGGCGGTGACACGTGGGCTGCTGCGCCTAGGGGTCAGGTTCTTCGCGCTCTCCGTGCTGACCTCCACCGCGCTCAACGTGGATCCGTTCCTCGTCGGCCGGCTGTTGGGCCTGGACGTCGCGGGGAGCTACTCCGTGGTGCTGCGAATGTTCAGCCTTCTCGCACTGTTCGTGACACTGGTGAATACGCCGCTCTGGCCAGCCAACGGCGAAGCGCTGGCCAGGGGAGACGTGACCTGGGTGCGCCGTAGCACCCGGCTGATGACGTTCCTCTCGGTCGTGGCCGTGGCCCTGCCGGCCGGGGGATTCGTGCTGCTGGGTAACGACATCCTCCAGTCATGGGTGCGGTCGCCGGAACTGCCCACGACGCCGGTCGCAGTCTTCGTAGCACTCGCCATCTGGTCGGTACTGGTGGCTTCGGCGTCCCCGATGTTCATGGTCCAGAACAGCATCGGTCTGCTGCGCCCACAGTTCATTGGCTGGACTGCCTTCCTCGTCGTCTCCCTTGTTCTGAAGATCACTTTGGTCAGTCGGCTTGGTCTGGCGGGTATCGCGTTCGCCGGGACAGTTTCATACGCGCTCACCGTGCTACCGGCGGCCCTGTTCGGCTACCGCAGGACACTGTCCGTCGTCGCGGAGCGTGGTAACAGGAATTCGGGAGTCGTGAATGCGATGCTGTGATGCCGTGATGGCAGCGGGCGACTGGCGTGGGTACGGGCGGTTTTGATGCGTGTCAACTCGTGCCGTCCAATGCCTCTGACCTGTCGTCTTGCCCGCCTACTTGATGGCGCGTGGACGGCAGGCTCCCGCATCCGCCGGGCGGTACGCGGCTGGGCGACAGTGCCTCGGTTCGCCGTGCGCGGGGATCGGGTGACGTTCGACCCGGACGGTGTCTACACCTACGAGACCATCGAGCTCGGCTCCGACGTGGACCTGGGCTACCGGCCCGTGCTGATGGCCGCCCGCAGCCGCATCCGGATCGGCAGCAACGTCATGTTCGGGCCGGAGGTCACCATCCGAGGCGGCAACCACCGCATCGACCGGGTGGGCGTGCCGATGATCGCGGTGTGTAAGCAGCCGGGGGACGAGGACCACGACCGGGGCGTCACGATTTGCGACGACGTCTGGGTGGGGACCCGGGCGATCATCCTGCAGGGCGTCACCGTAGGCCGTGGCGCGGTGATCGGCGCGGGAGCCGTGGTCACCCGTTCGGTTCCGCCGTACGCGATCGTCGCCGGCAACCCGGCACGGGTCATCCGGCTCCGCTGGCCGGTCGAGACGATCATCAGGCACGAGCGGGAGCTGTATCCGCCGGATCAGCGTCTCGACGCTGGCGAACTGGCCGCACTGGCGGAGTTCGCGCCACCGGCTCCGCGATCGTCGCCGGCCACGAATCCACTCACCGCCGGCCTCCAGGACCGGTAGTCGAAGGAACGGGCCCGGTCCTGGGCGTACCGGCTCATCCGCCACCACTGTGGGTCGTCGAGGGTGAGCGCCCGGGCCAGCCCGGCTCTGACGTGCTCGGCGGAGGGGCCGGCCAGGACGATTCCCTCACGGCCGTCGACGATGTGTCGGGCCAGGTCGCTGGTGTGGTTGAGCAGGACGGGACAGCCGGCCGCCAGGCTCTCCGGCACCTTCGAGGGGAACCCGGCCTGGGCGTAGCCGACGGTCGGGCGTACCAGCACCGAGAAGTGCGCGCGGGCCAGTTCTTCGAGCACCTGCCGGCGTGACAGCCGGCCCAGGAAGGTGACCTGATCACCGAACTCGGCCAGGGCGGATTCGTCCAGGTCGGAGACGTTGGCGGCCTGGTCCCGGCTCATACCGGCGATCACCAGCCGCACCCTGGCGCGCTCACCAGGCGGTAGCAGGCGAATTCCTTCGAGTACGACAGCCAGTAGATCCTTAGGGCCGGCGGAGCCGGCGTAGAGCAGTCGCAGGCCGTCGCACAACGAGGCAGGTGCGGGGTCGTCATAGTCGGCGCAGTCGACCTGGGGCGGCACCACCATGGTCCGCCGACCGCGTCGGAGAAAGTGCCGTTCCAGGGTTTCGGAGATGGCGATGACGCGGTCCGCCGTGCGGCCGGCAAGAAAGGTGGACCATCGGTGCCGGATGAAGTATGGGGTCAGGCGTCCGTGCGGAAACTGCTCCGGGTCGTGCCGTTCCACCACGTCGACGGTCAGTGGACAGCGCAGCACCACCCGCAGGACAGCCCAGGTGGTGAGGGTCCACAACCCGAGTGGCAGGTAGACCCCGGTCAACTGGTCGGTTCGTATCCCTGCCCGCCGCAACGCCGCGAGTACTCGCAGGGGACGGGTGCGCTGATGCAGCCAGCGACCGAACCGGCCACCACCGCCGCCGGGCAGCGTGATGAGTCGTACGTCGGATGGCAGGTCCGGGCCTGGACCGGGCGGGCTGTCGCCGGCAGGCCAGTCGTTGACGACCAGTGTGACGGTGCCCTCGGGGGTGGCGGAACGCGCCAGGTGGAGCAGCCGGTTCGACATGGCGTCTCCGTGTGGGAACCGGTAAGCCCCGAGGACCATCAGTCTCGGCAGGACCTCACTCCGATCTCCTCGGATCTGCGCCGAAATGGTGGGCGACTCCTGCTCTTCCATGCCATCCTTCCGCCTTGCCCACATAAACACCTATCAGGGCGATTGTCGGTGTTACTCTACGCACTCTCACTGTCACCAACGACCGCGCAGCCGGTCGGTGCCGCCGAGGTCGAAGTGGAGTGTCCGTGGAGCCATCCGCCCCGCCGGTCGGTAGGGACCGGCCGTCCCCGCCGCGCGGCCGGTCCCGACCGGTCGTCGTGCAGCACTCGGCCGGCCGTCCCGGCGCCAACGGCCCGCTGACCGCCGTGCAGCGGGTGCTCGCCTCGCCGCTGGCCGAGCGTTACGAGTTCGTGCGCATGCACCAGAGCGCGGGCAACGGGGGCGTCGACGCCACGCTGTTGCGCGAGTGGGTGCGCCTGCTCCGCCGGGCGCGACCGGACGTGGTGCACGTGCGGGGGTTGCAGAACGAGGGCTTCCACGGCGTCCTCGCCGCCCGGCTGGCCGGCTGCACCAGGATCCTCGTCACGGTGCACGGCACGGTCCGTGACCTGCGACAGGGCGGCCGAGGCTGGCGGCGTCGCCTGCTGACGCACGGCGCCGAGCCAGCGACCCTGCGCATGGCCAGCCACTATGCCACCGTCTGCGAGTACGCCGCCGGACGGGACTTCCTGCGTCCGTACGCCGGGAAGTTCGTCGGTGTCATCCCCAACGGGGTCCCGGTGCCGCCCGACCCTACGGCGGCCCGCGACCGGGTCCGCGCCGAACTGAGTCTCCATCCCGACGACGTGGCCATGATCGCGGTGGCCCGGCTGACCTGGGAGAAGGGGTACAGGGTCCTCGCCGACGCGCTGCACCGGCTGCCGGTCGCCGGCGGCCGGCGGGTCCTGCTGGTCGCCGGTGACGGACCGGACCGGGCCGGAATCGTGGCGGCACTGGCCGGTGCGGCCGGGACCGAGGTGAGGATGCTGGGTAACCGGCTGGACGTGCCGGAGCTGCTCTCCGCAGCGGACATCTTCGTCTTCCCCACACTGCACGAGAACCTGTCCAACGCGCTGCTGGAGGCGATGGCGTACGGACTGCCGGTGATCGCGTCAGCGGTGGGCGGCAACGTGGAGGTGCTGCGTTCCGGCGGTGGCCGCCTCGTGCCGGCGGGGGATCCGGAGCCTCTGGCGGCGGCGTTGGCGGGGCTGCTCGCCGACCCGGCGGAGCGGCACCACCTGGGGCAACTGGGTCGGAAGGTCGTCAGCGAAGGTTACAGCCTCGACGGGATGCTCCGGGCGCTCGACGGCGTCTACGGTCGGATGCTGCGCCGGTGAGCGCCCCCGACGGCGGCCAGGTCCGGGTCGTCCTGCTCGGCTTCACCGTGCCGGACGACCTCTTCGATCAGATCATGGGCCGGGACACGATCATGCCCGTCCAGACGCACACCTTTGCCTGGGGCCTGGCCCGCAGCCTGCGTGCGGCGGGTTGCCCCGTGCATCTGCTCTCGACGGCTCCCGTGTCCAACTGGCCCGGCAACCGCCAGTTCCTGTTCCGCTCTGGGACGTTCCGGCAGGACGGGGTGGACGGGCAGTTGCTCGGCTTCGTCAACGCGCTCGGACTGAAACACCTCACCCGGTTCGTGAACGTGTGGCGGAGCGGCACCCGGGTGCTGCGGCAGCAGGAGGCGGACGTGCTGTTGGTGCACGGGGTGCACTCGCCCTTCCTCTGGTTCGGCGCACTGCGTGGACGTCGCCTCGGCGTACGGGTGGTCCCGGTGCTGACCGACCCGCCGAGCGTCGTCCTGCCCACGGACGGCCGGCTGGTCCGGTCGTTGCGTCGACTGGATCGGGCCCTGGTCCGCGCCGCGCTGGCCCGCTGCTCCGGAGTGGTCACGCTGACCGACGCGCTCGCCGAGGACTTCGCCCCGGACCTGCCCCGGCTCGTCATGGAGGGCATATTCAACCCGGTTGGCGCCGGGTCCGGCGCCACCGACCGGGCACCGGCCGCACCCGGGACCCGCGAGATCGTGTACGCCGGCGGACTCACCCGGGCGTACGGCGTCGACCGCCTGATCGAGGCGTTCCGAGGGCTGCCGGGTAGTGATCTACGGCTGCGGGTGTACGGCCGGGGCGAACTCGACGAGTGGCTCCGCGACCAGGCGGTTCTCGATTCCCGTATCGCACCGCCTGAACTGCTGCCGCGGCACGCGCTGCTGCCGCGGCTGGCCCGGGCCGCCGTGCTGGTGAACCCCCGGCCGGTCGGACAGGACTTCGTGCGCTGGTCCTTCCCGTCGAAGCTCATCGAGTACCTCTCCACCGGCGTCCCGGTTGTGACGACCCGGCTTCCGGGCATTCCGGAGGACTACGCGCCGTGGCTGGTCTTCGCCGACGTCGACACGGCCGAAGGGCTGCGGGAAGCCGTCGACCGGGCGCTGCGGCTGCCCATCGAGGAGCGCGCCCGGATCGGGCTCGGTGGCGCCGACTTCGTCCAGGAGACTCGTGGTCCGGCGGCGCAGGGGCGACGGATGCGCGACTTCCTGGCGGCGCAGTCCCGTACCGGGCTCAGACCGTCAGGGATACCCGGCACGCACGCTGATCGCCCGGCGGGGCACCGGTCGCCTCGGCAGGGGCGGGTCGGAGCGCCGGCGTCGACGTCGACCGCCGCGCGGCAGGGCCAGCGCCACGGGCAGTCGGGACCAGAGCGCGAGCACCATCCACGCGAACGGTGAGATCTCCCAGTGTCCGCTCAGCCAGATTGGCGTCCACCCGACGACCAGGACTCCGACCAGGAGGCCGTTGCTGCGTGCGGATGTCGGTCTGGCACTCCGGATCACCTGACTGATCATCGCGATGAAGACGACGATTCCCACCAGGCCAACGTCGTTGCCGAGAGTGAGCAGCAGCGAGTGCGCGCCGATCCCCAGGTACGGATTGGTGCTCGGGAACGCCCCCACACCGATGCCCACCAGCGGTGATTCCCAGAAGGACGCCTCTGCGATCGGCCAGACGAGCAGCCGCCCGGAGAGGTCGTCCAGCGGTCTGTTGAAGACGCTGTCCAGCCAATCCGGACGATGCCGGCTGAGATGTCCGAAGGGCACGACCACAAGCAGGAGAGCCGACAACGCCACCGACCAGGCCCAGGCGTGCCGATACAGCAGGGTGACGAGCAGGTAGCCGGCAACGGCCGCGAGGGCGATGAGGGTCGCCCTGGTTCCGGTCAGCACGGTCGCGTGGACGAACAGCGGGAAGAGCGTCCAGAGCCCGACTCGGACGAGTCGGTTTCCGACCCGGGCGACCAGGAGCATCACGCACACGAGGGTGCCGGTGGTCAGCGCGTAGGCGGTGTAGTTGATCCCCACGCCATCCAGACCGACACGTAGTGCGGGTTCGTCGATGTTGCCGGCGAGGATGAGCCGGACCGCTGTCCAGACCGTGCCAGCGAGCAGGGCGCCGGCCACCACCAGCAGCCGCCGCCGAGTGGTCAGCACGTGTCGGGCGGCGATCATGAGCAGCGCGACGGTCCACCAGGCATGCACGGCGACCTGACTGGCGGCCACGTCGCGGGTCCACATCAACGACGCGGTGGCCCATCCGCAGAGCAGCAGCGCCAGGTGGTCCAGGGGGCCGAGCCGGGGAAGCCGACCATTGCCGATCAGCGCGAACCCGGCCAACCACAGCCCGAATCCGAACACCAGACCGGGGTCGACGGGCGCGAGGGCGGCGGCGACGGCGAGCGGCGGTACGCCGAGCCAGGCCAACCTCCACCGCGTCTCCTCCGGCGCGGCGTGTGCGGGCCCGGCTGCGCGGGTCAGGTGGAGAGAGGCCCGGGTCGTCGCCGCGACGCCGGCCGTCCTCGTCCCCGAGCGGCCCAGCACGGACCCGTGCGCGTCGTACCGTCGACTCACGGCGAATCTCCTCCCGCAGGCGGCGGCCGGCCGGGCCCGCCCGGTTCGGGTCGGGGTGTGCGGGGCCGCAGGCACACCCACGCGTCGAACGACGGGTCGCCGCCGGCCCTGTCCGTCTCGGGAGGGTCAACGATGCAGAGGATTCGAGGTGGTGCTCACCGCGCCAGGCGTACGTGTCGTCGAACCGTGAGCCAGACCATGACGACCAGCAGGGTGGCCAGGCCGATCACCGTGGGACGGGACAGACCCAACTGGTTGTTGGCCGGGATGTAGGCAACGAGCAGGCAGAGTTGGACGAAGAGCAGCGTCGGCAGGATCCGACGGGACCGGGTGGCGCCGAGCCACATGGCGGCGAAGAGCCAGCCCAGAAGCGCCATGAACAGCACGGTTCCCGGATAGGTCAGGTCCGAGGCCAGCCAGGGATAGATGGTCGACCAGTACATGCCCGCCGGCCATCCGGTTCGGCTCTCCGTTCGGACCGGGTACGAGGGATGGCGGGCGGTGTCGGCGCCGAGGTACTGCTCCGCGTACGAGGCGACCGCCGGGGTGCTACCGAGCCCGCGCGACCAGACGAACGGCGTCTCCAGGTTGTAGGCCAATCCCAGGTAGCCGTGTGTTGGGTAGATGACCAGCGCGGCTACACCGGTGGCGAGATGCGACCCGACCACCCGTTCGACCGTGGGGTTCGGGCGGACCCGGTCCTGGGTGCCGAACTGGCTCACCCGGTCCGCCTGGCTGCTGACCATGTACGCGCAGAACAGGGCCGTGACGACGACGATGATCGTCAGTGACCGCCGTCGTGCTGCCCGTCGGATCCTCGATCGCGCTCGGTCACCGTCGCGAGCGGCGGACACGAGCAGGCCGGCGGCGATCATGACGACGAAGTCCCCGAGGCCCTTCAGAGTGCCGATGTAGAGGAAGAAGAGCGCGTAGACGCCCGTACCGGTGAGCCCGAGCAGCCGGATGCCACCCGACAGCCGCCGCCAGTGGATGACGAGCAGCGGGACCAGCGCGGCACCTAGGACCCCGAGCAGGGTCAGCACCTGGACCGCCGGATTGACCCGACCGCTGTCCTGCTGGTCCTGGTATACCGCGAACTTGTTGGCGTAGGCCTGCGCCGGATCCTGGAGGCTGGCGACGATGTCGCCCGGCCCGTTGGCGCCGTACTCGAGGAGGAGGGCCGCGCCGAGGGCAAGGTGGTAGACGGCGCTCGCCACGACCAGTTGCCGGGCCCGTCGCTCGTCTGCCAGCGGATTCACAGTCCCGGCCGTGCTCCCCGCCCGGCGCCGGACGCGCACGACGTAGCCAGTGGCGAAGGCGGCGGTCGCGGCGAACACGAAGAGGCACAGCCGAGCGGGATTCGGCACCTGCTCCGCCAGGGCACCGGTCCAAAACAGTCCGAACGTTCCGAGCATCCAGGCAGCGGCGATCAGCAGTGGCAGCCAGAGGTGGATCGGCTTCTGGCGCCCGGGGGCGGCCTGAGTTCCCGAGGACGGCGCCGTCGCTTCCGTCATCGACCGGAGCTGCCCCTCCCGGACCGCTGTCGTCATGGTCACGGCTGGTGCCCCCGTATCGGTACTGGTCCGTCGGGTGCCTCCCGACGTGGTGGTTCCACTGACCCCGGTGCTGTCCGTTCACCACAGCCGCTGCCTGTCGAGACACTCGGCGTGGTGCTGCCACCGGCCTGCTGACTGGTGTTATAGCAGCCCGCAATAGGGCAATTTGCCCTTTTCGCCGAATGGAGCTGCCGATGCGGCGCAGTGGCGACCTGCGGTGGTGCGAGTGCCGGGCAGTGAAGCGGACACTGTCCGTTCGTCCTGTTTTGCCGTTTCCAGACCTGGCCCGGCTCGTTGCGGGAGGTGTGACCGCCGCCTCGTGACCTGCGGCGCGGCCGTCGCGATCCCAGAACCGAGACGGGGAGCAACCAGTGACGTATTCGACCAACGGCCGCCGGGTCCTCATCACCGGCGGCACGGGTTCCTTCGGCAGGACGATGGTCCGCCGCCTCCTCGACCGCGGCGTCGGCGAGGTCCGGGTGCTCAGCCGCGACGAGGCCAAGCAGGACGACATGCGCCGGCAGCTCGGCGACGACCGGGTCCGCTACCACGTCGGGGACGTGCGCGACTACGACTCGGTGCTGCGGGCCAGCCGGGGGATCGACCACGTCTTCCACGCGGCGGCGCTCAAGCAGGTGCCCTCGTGCGAGTTCTTCCCGCTGGAGGCGGTGCGGACCAACGTCCTGGGCAGCGCCAACGTCGTCGAGGCGGCGGAGCGCAACGGCGTCGGCTCCGTGGTCGTGCTGAGCACCGACAAGGCCGTCCACCCCGTCAACGCGATGGGGATGAGCAAGGCCATGATGGAGAAGGTCGCCCAGGCGCACGCGCGGAACAACCCGAACAGCGCGACCACGGTCTCCTGCGTCCGGTACGGCAACGTCATGTACTCGCGCGGCTCGGTGATCCCGCTGTTCATCGAGCAGATCAAGGCGGGCCGGGCGCCCACCGTCACGGACCCGGGGATGACCCGCTTCCTGATGTCGCTGGACGACTCGGTGGAGCTGGTCGAGCACGCCTTCCAGCACGCCCGGCCCGGCGACATCTTCATCCGCAAGGCCGTCGCCTGCACCGTCGGCGACCTGGCCGAGGCGGTCTGCGAACTCTTCGACGTGCCCGCCAAGCTCGACGTGATCGGCGTACGGCACGGCGAGAAGCAGGACGAGACGCTGGCCAGCCGGGAGGAACTCGCCCAGGCGGACGACTTCGGCGACTTCCTCCGGGTGCCGCTGGACGCCCGCGACCTCAACTACGCGCTCTACGTCTCCGAGGGCGAGCTGGGCCGGGGGCCGCGGGAGGACTTCAACTCCGCCAACGCGCCGCGGCTGGGCGTACCGGAGATCGTCGAGCTGCTGAGGACGCTGCCGGAGGTACGCGCGGAGCTGGCCCTGCGGGACCCGGTGCTGGCGTGCTGAGGCTGGCCGTCACCGGCGCCGGCGGCTTCCTCGGCTGGCACGTGCGGGTGCTGCTGCGCGTCCTCGGGCGGCCGGAGCCGGTCGTCGTCACCCGGGCCGACCTGACCGACCCGGAGCGGGTCGCGGCGAAGCTCGACGGCGTCGACCGCGTGCTGCACCTGGCCGGGGTCAACCGGGGCGAGCCGGCCGACGTGGCCGCCGGCAACGTGCAGCTCGCCGCCCAGCTCGCGCAGGGCCTCAAGCACTGCCCGACGCCACCCGGCGCGATGGTCTTCGCCAACTCGGTGCAGGCCGGCAACGGCACCCCCTACGGCGACGCCAAGGCCGCCGCCGCCGGCATCCTGGCCGACACGGGCCTGCCGTTCGACGACGTCCTGCTGCCCAACCTGTACGGCGAGCACGGCCGGCCGTACTACAACTCGGCGGTCGCGACGTTCTGCCGGCTGCTCGCCGAGGGCGGGCTGCCGGAGGTGCACGGCGACCGCGAGCTGAGCCTGGTGCACGTCACCGACGCGGCGGCCCGGCTCGTCGGCGTCCCGGCCGGCGGCTCGTGGGACCCCGCCATGCCGGCGCTGCGGACCGGCGTACGGGCCCTCGCCGACCGGCTCGCCGACGTCGCCGCCACCTACCGCACGGGCGAGCTGCCGGCCCTGGTGGACCGGCACGACGTGCGGCTGTTCAACACCTACCGATCGCACTGCTTCCCGGCGCACTACCCGCTGGCGCTGCCGCGCCGGGCGGACGCCCGGGGCGAGCTGGTCGAGACGGTCCGGACGCACGGGGGAGGCGGCCAGACCTTCTGCTCCACCACCCGCCCCGGCATCACCCGGGGCGAGCACTTCCACCTGGCCAAGGTGGAACGCTTCGTCGTGCTGCGTGGCACGGCGGAGATCAGCCTGCGCCGGGTCGGGGACACCGGGGTGGTGCGGTTCGCGGTCTCCGGCGACGAGCCGGCGCTCGTGGACATGCCCACCATGTGGGCGCACAAGCTGGTCAACACCGGCGGCGACGACCTGGTCACCATGTTCTGGACGAACGAGCTGTTCGACCCGGACCGGCCGGACACCTGGCCCGAGCCGGTGGAAACGGGCCGGCCGGAGCGCGCCGTGGCCGCCACGTGAGGATCGGCCTGGTCAGCCAGTGGTACCCGCCCGAAGGGGTGTTCATCCCCGGCAACCTGGCGCGGCAACTGGCCGAGCGCGACCACGACGTGCGGGTGCTCACCACCTTCCCGAGCTACCCGCACGGCCGGATCTTCCCCGGCTGGCGGCAGCGCTGGCGACACGTCGAGGCCGACGGGCCGGTCGCCGTGCGGCGGGTGCCCGCCTATCCCAGCCACGACACGTCCGCCGCCCGGCGCGCGCTGAGCCACCTGTCCTTCGGGGCCAGCAGCGCGCTGGGCGGCGTTCGCTGGTTGGGAGGCGTCGACGTTACCTACGTCTACCACCCGCCACCCACCTCCGCGGCTGCGGCGGCGCTGGTCCGCCTGGCCCGGCGTACGCCGATCGTGCTGCACGTCCAGGACCTGTGGCCGGAGTCGGTGCTCGGCTCGGGCATGGCGCCCGCCGGCCGGGCGGGCCGGGTCCTGGAGCGCGGCGTCGCCGCCCTGATGCGCGCGACGTACCGCCTGGCCGGCGCCGTGGTGGTGATCTCGCCGGCGATGGCCGACCTGGTAGTGGCCCGGGGCGCGGACCCGGACCGGGTGCGGGTGGTGTGGAACTGGACCGACGACGCGCTGTTCCGGCCGGTGCCGGCCACCGACGAGGCCCGCGCGGCGCTCGGCCACCGCGGGCGCTGCACGGTGATGTTCGCCGGCAACATCGGCCTGCTGCAGGGGATCGAGACCGCGATCCGGGCGGCGGCCGTCGTGCGCGACCGGATCGACCTGGTGCTGGTGGGCTCCGGCGCCGGCGAGGAGGCCGCGCGCCGGCTCGCCGCGGATCTCGGCGCCGACAACGTGCGGTTCGTCGGCCGGCGGCCCGCCGAACGGATGGCCGCGCTGTACGCCGCCGCCGACTGGCAGCTGGTCTGCCTGCGCGACCTGCCCGCGCTGCGCGGCAGCATCCCGTCGAAGTTGCAGGCCGCGCTGGCCTGCGGCAGTCCCGTGATCGCGTCGGTGGGCGGCGACGCCGCGGCCCTGGTCCGCTCGGCCGGGGTCGGCCTCGTCTCCCCGCCGGGGGACTGGCGTGCGCTCGCCGCGCGCTTCTCCGTCGCGGCGGCCGAGTCCGCGGACGCCCGGGCGGAACTGGGTCGGCGGGCCCGACGGGTCTACCAGGAGCGCATGTCGCTGCGGGTGGGCGTGGACCAGTTCGAGGACATCATGACCAAGCTGGCAGCAGAGAGAGGACGGGCATGACCCGGATCATGACGGTGGTCGGCACCCGACCGGAGATCATCCGACTGTCCCGGGTGATCGCCCGGCTCGACGACACCGTGGACCACCTGCTGGTGCACACCGGGCAGAACTGGGACAGCACCCTCTCCGACGTCTTCTTCAAGGAGCTGCGGCTGCGCGAGCCGGACCGCTTCCTGCGGGTGGACACCTCGTCGCTCGGCCGGGTGCTGGGCGGCGTGCTGGTCGGCATGGAGGCGGCGATCGCCGAGACGCGGCCGGACGCGCTGCTCGTGCTCGGCGACACCAACAGCTGCATCGCCGCGCTGATGGCCCGGCGGATGCGGGTGCCCGTCTACCACATGGAGGCCGGCAACCGCTGCTTCGACCTCAACGTCCCCGAGGAGACCAACCGGCGGCTCGTCGACCACGTCGCCGACTTCAACCTCGTCTACACCGAGCACGCGCGGCGCAACCTGCTGGCCGAGGGGCTGCACCCGCGCCGGATCCTGCACACCGGCTCGCCCATGCGGGAGGTGCTGGAGCACTACCGCGCCGACGTCGCCGCGTCGGGCGTCCTGCGCCAGCTCGACCTCGCGCCCGGCCGGTACTTCGTGGTCAGCGCGCACCGCGAGGAGAACGTGGACCAGCCGGACCGCCTCCAGCGCCTGCTCGACTGCCTCCGGGCCGTCCGCGACCGGTGGGGGCACCCGGTGCTGGTCTCCACGCACCCGCGTACCCGCAAGCGGCTGGAGGCGCTGGCGCCCGACGCCGCCGCCCTCGACGGGATCGCGTTCCACGAGCCGTTCGGCCTCTTCGACTACGTGCACCTGCAGACGAGGGCGTTCTGCACGCTCTCCGACAGCGGCACGATCAGCGAGGAGGCCGCGATCCTCGGCTTCCCCGCCGTGACGCTGCGCGAGTCGATCGAGCGCCCCGAGGCGCTGGACGCCGGCGGGATCATCATGACCGGGCTCGACCCGCAGGGCGTCGTGGAGGCGGTCGAGGTCACCGTGGCCCAGGTGGCCGCCCAGGGGGTGCCGTGCCCCGTCGACTACCGGGTCCCGGACACCTCCCGCCGGGTGGTCGACTTCATCCTCTCCACCGTCCGCCGGCACCACGACTGGGCGGGCATCCGCCGCTGAGCCGTACCGCGAGGGCCGGCGACCGGAGCATCCCGGTCGCCGGCCCTCACCGTGTGGCGCTTCAGCGGGACAACGGCACCTGCACCGAGGCGCGGGGGATCGGCACGACCGGGTGGTCGCAGAGCGCGGCGAGCTGCGCGGCCACCTTCTCCGGATCGTCGTACGGGTCGAGCCCGCTGACCTCGATCGGGTCCAGGGCGGGCACCGCCACGTGCGACACCAGCGGGTGCAGCGGCCGGGTGTCGGTCTCGCCGGTGCCGAACAGGTCCTCGTGCAGCTTCTCGCCGGGGCGCAGCCCGGTGTAGACGATCGGCACGCCGCTCTCCGCCTGCTCGGCCAGCTGCCGGGCCAGGTCGGCGATGCGGACGGGCTCGCCCATGTCCAGCACCAGCGCCTCCCCGTCGCGGCCGATCTCGGCGGCCTGCAACACCAGGTGCACCGCCTCCTGCACCGTCATCAGGTAGCGGGTCACCTCCGGGTGGGTGACGGTGAGCGGGTGGCCCAGCTCGATCTGCCGCTGGAACGCGGTCACCACCGAGCCGCGGCTGCTCAGCACGTTGCCGAAGCGGACGCTGAGGAAGGTGCCGGGGAACCGGGAGGCGGCGTGCGCGGTCAGCCGCTCGGTGATCCGCTTCGAGTAGCCGAGGACGCTTATCGGGTCGGCCGCCTTGTCGGTGGAGATGTTGACGAAGCGGGCCACGTCGCGGCACGCGTCGAGCACCGAGAGGGTGCCCCAGACGTTCGTCTTCACCGCCTCGCCGGGGTGCCGCTCCAGCAGTGTGAGGTGCTTGAGGGCGGCGGCGTGGAAGATGACGTCCGGCCGGCGCTCGCGGATGATCCGCCGGATGCCCTCGTCGTCGCGCAGGTCGGCGAGGATCAGCTCGGGACCGTCCAGCATGGCCCGGCCGGTCAGCGACATCTGGAGGCCGTGCAGGGCCGACTCGTCGCGGTCGAGCATCATCAGCTCGCCCGGGTCCGCCTTCATCAGCTGCCGGCACAGCTCCGAGCCGATGGAGCCGCCGGCGCCGGTGACGAGAACCCGTCGGCCGCTGAGCCCATTGCCGCTCAACGCCATGTCGGCGACCACCTGCCGGCGGCCGAGCAGGTCGTCGATCTGCACGTCGCGGACGTCGGTGACGGTGATCCGGTGGTCGACGAGGTCCCGGACCGGAGGCAGCACCTTGAACGTCGCCCCGGTCCGGAGGGTGGCCTCGCGGATCTGCCGGATCAGCGCGGCGTCGGCGTTGGCGACGGAGAAGATCACCGTCGTCGCGCCGGTGCGCCGTACGGCCGCCGCCACGTCCTGACGGCCGCCGAGCACGCGTACGCCGCCGATGCGCAGGTCCCGCTTGTCGGGGTCGTCGTCGAGGGCGCCCACGGGCCGGTAGCGTCCACGCGGATCGCCGAGCATGGCCCGCAGCAGCCCCTGCCCGGCGTCGCCGAGCCCGAAGAGCAGCACGGGGTTGGAGGACCGGGCGTCGGGCCGCATGGCGAGGTCGCGGCGGTGCCGGTAGGTGAACCGGGCGGTCAGCATGAACAGCAGCGCCAGGGCGCCACCGACCAGCGGCGTGCTCGCCGGCACCGGTCGTACGCCGGCCGGCAGCAGCCCGATCAGCATGATCGCGGCCGTGGTGGCCGCCGTGCCCGCGACCCCCTGCACCTCCTGGAGGCTGCCCAGCGGGTGGCGTCCGGAGTAGATCCGGCGGACCGCCGCGACGGCGACGTGCACGACGGCGGCGAGGGCGCCGCAGGTGGCGGCACGCGCGAGCTGGCCGGAGGCCAGGTCGAGTTCGTAACGGAACCAGACCGCTGCGGTGAACCCACCGATCCAGGCGGTGCTGTCGGTGGCGAGGAATCCGATGGTGCGGCGACGCGCCCTGGCCCGGTGTGAACTCTGTTCACCGAGTCGGGTGGCCTCTGCTTCGGGCGGCATCTGTGCTCCCTGTCCGTCTCCGAGGGCTTCCGCTACAGGCGAAAGGAGCTTTTAGGCTCTTTAGGTTGATACATGCCCGAACATGATTTTTGGGGACTTTCGGGTTTGATGACCGAATTTTCGTCCGTGGGGCGGAGGGCTCGTCGGGTCAACGGGCGGGCACGCCCTTGACCACGACACCGTCCGGCACGTCCCGGACGACGCAGGCGCCCGCCCCCACGGTGCTGTCCCGGCCCACCCGCAGGCCCTGCAGCACGGCCGCCGTCGTGCCGACCAGCACCCCCTCCGCCAGGTGGCAGTCGCCCGAGACGGCGGCCAGCGGATTGACCGAGACGAAGTCGGCGAGGGTGCAGTCGTGCCCGACCGTGGCGTTCTGGTTGAGGTGCACGTGCCGGCCGAGCGTGACGTTGGTGGTGACCCGGGCCCCGGCGAAGGCGACGAGGCCCGGGCCGTGCACCGTGTCCGGCCCGATCGTCGCCGCCGGATGCACGAGGCTCGCCGCCGGCGTGCCGTACGCCTCGACCCGGGCGGCGACCGCCCGCCGCACGCGCGGGTCGCCGATCCCGATGACGTGGTGCGCGTCCGGGGGCGCGTCGCGCAGCCAGGCGACCCCGCCGAGATAGGGCACGTCGAGCCGTTGCACCCGCTTCAGGTTCTCCTCGGAGGGCCGGTCGTCGACGAACCCGAGGAGGCGCCAGCGTGGCCGACCGGCGGCGACGTCCATCGCCCGCGCGATCGTGAGGACCTCCCGGCCGTGCCCGCCGCAGCCGACGACCACCAGCGGGACCGTCACGCCGTCGACCCTCCCGTGCGGGCCGCCAGGAACTCGTCGACGGCGGCGAGGACGAGGCCGACCTGGCGCTCGTTCATCGCGCTGCCGCTGGGCAGGGCCAGCCCGTCGGCGAACAGCCGCTCGGCCACCCCGGTGAGGAGGCACTCGGCGTCGGCGTACGCCGGTTGCAGGTGCATCGGCTTCCAGACCGGGCGGGTCTCGATGTCCCGCCCCGCCAGGTGGGCGGCCAGGTCGGCGGCCCGCCAGCCGGCCCGCTGCGGGTCGACCGCGATGGTGGTCAGCCAGCAGTTGGAGCCGGGGTCCTCCACGCCGAGCAGCCGCACGCCCGGGATCGGGGCGAAGAGCTTGGCGTACTGGTCGCGCAGGTGCCGGCGGCGGGCGATCATCCCGTCCAGCCGGACGAGCTGGGCGCGGCCCAACGCGGCGAGCAGGTTGCTCAGCCGGTAGTTGTAGCCCGTCTCGCGGTGCTCGTAGTGCGGCGTCGGCTCGCGGGCCTGGGTCGACAGGAACCGGGCCCGGGCCAGCAGGGCCGTGTCGTCGGAGACGAGCATCCCGCCGCCCGAGGTGGTCATGATCTTGTTGCCGTTGAAGGAGAGGATGCCCACCTGTCCGAAGGAGCCGGCGGGCCGGCCGTGATGGGTCGCGCCGAGGGCCTCCGCGGCGTCCTCGACCACCGGTACGCCCGCCGCCGCGCAGACCGGGGCCAGCGCGGTGTGGTCGGCGCAGCTGCCGAAGAGGTCGACGGGGACGACCGCGCCGACGCGCTGTCCCCGCAGGACGAGTGCCCGGATCAGCTCGTCCACGAGGGCCACGTCGACGTTCCCGGAGTGCGGGTCGCAGTCGACGAAGACCGGCCGGGCACCGGCGTAGCGGACCGCGTTCGCGCTCGCCACGAACGTCAGCGTCGGCACGATGACGGCGTCCCCGGGCCCGACTCCCACTCCGAGCAGCGCCAGGTGCAGCGCCGCCGTGCCGGAACTCACGGCGACGGCCCCTCGCGTGCCCACCCGCGTGGCGACCTCGCGCTCGAACGCGTCGAGGTCCGGGCCGACGGGCGCGACCCAGCCGGACCGCAGGGCCGCGACGACGTACGACTCCTCCAGCGGCCCGACGTCGGGCGGGGACAGGTGGATGGTCCCGCTCATCGGCCACCTCCGGCGGGGACGGTGAGGGTGGCGTCCGGTCCCGGCGCTGCGGGGGCGGGCGGGGGCGTGCCGAGGAACTCGGGCGCCGTGGCCGAGCCCGCCGCGGAGATACCCTCCCGGCGCAGCACGGTGCGGACGGTCGCGGCGAGGATCGACAGGTCCAGCCGCAGGCTGCGGTGGTCGACGTACCAGACGTCCAGGTCCAGCTTCTCCTCCCAGCCCAGGCTGTTGCGGCCACGCACCTGGGCCAGCCCGGTGACGCCCGGCCTGACCTCGTGCCGGCGGGCCTGGGTGGGGGAGTAGCGCGGCAGGTACTCGGTGAGCAGGGGCCGGGGGCCGACCAGGCTCATGTCGCCGCGCAGCACGTTCCACAACGTCGGCAGCTCGTCCAGGCTGGTGGAGCGCAGGAAGCGCCCCAGCGGCGTCAGCCGGTCCCCGTCGCGCACCCGTCCCCGCAGCGGATCCGGCGGGAGCATGGTGCGGAACTTGACCAGCTCGAACACCCGGCCGTGCCGCCCCACGCGGGGCTGCCGGAACAGCACCGGCCGACCGAGTCCCGCCGCCACCAGCACCGCCACGACGAGGACCAGTGGCGCGGTCAGCACCAGCAGCACCACGGTCGCCAGCACGTCGATCGCCCGCTTCAGGGCCTCCGGTCGGGGCCGCTCCGCGAGGCTTCTTCCCGGCGTGTCCACGGAACCAGGCAAGGCTTCGACCTCCAGGGCAGAGTCGGGCACCAGTTGACAAACACGTTCTAACAGGGGCGAACACGCCAGCGGCGTGAAAACGCGACACTCGCCGTCGATCCCGACAGGTCAACCGCGCAACGGCCCGTCAGGACGCGGCCCGACGCCGAAGACGTGCCCCTCGACCTGCCCGCGTCGCGGTCCTGGTGGGGCGGCATGTGGGCCGCAGCCGGCCGGTCGCAGCCGCCCGCGAACGCGCAGGGCCGGCCAGCCCTCCGCCCCCGGCGGGCCGCTGCCCACCCGCCTGGCCGCTGCCACCCGCACCCGCCTGCCGATGCTCGGCGCTCCCGCCTGCCGATGCTCGGCGCTCCCGCCTGCCGATGTCCGGCGCTCCCGCCTGCCTACGCTCAGGGCGTCGCGTCCAGCCTGCCTACGCTCAGGGCGTCGCGTCGCCGCCTTCGAGCCGGCGGACCAGTAGCGTGCGCAGGGGGATCGACTCGCCGTCGCGTCCACCCGCGCCGACCACGAGCGGCGGCGGACTCGGCTGGGGCTCGACTCCGAACAGCAGGGCGCGCGGGCCGCCGGCCACGGTCAGCAGGTGGAACCGCCCGTCGACGTCGACGGCCCTGGTGCGGGCCCGGTCGACGTACCAGCCGCGCAGCCCCGTCCGGTAGCTGCCGCGCCCGTCGAGCCCTCGGGCCGTGAGCCGTTCCGTGGGCAGACCGCGCCGGGTCGCCTCGGCGACGAACCAACCGACCAGCTCCGCCGCCTCGGCGTGCTCGGCCGCCCGCCGGCGCTCGTCGGCCGCCGCGTGCGCCCGCACCGCCTGCCGCTGCCGTTCCCGCCACTCCAGGCCGTCGCCCCGATCCACGACCGCGACGGTACGCCCCACCGCCCGCCACCGGAAAGCACCACCGCGAGACCCACGCCGCCGGCCCGGTCTGTCGGTGGGCGAGTTCCGGGAAGCTCAGGCGTGCCCCCGCCGGCCCGGTCTGGCGGTGGCGCGTCTCGGGGACGCACCGGCGCACGCCTCGCCCCGGTCCGGCCCGTCGGGTGGCGAGTTCCGGGAGCACCACCGCGCCCTGCCGCCGGCCCGGTCGGTCGACATGCGCGCACCGCCGGGGGCTGATGGTCGTCAGCAGGTGCGCAGGCGACAGGTCGGCACGACGTTGTCGAGCTGAGTCGTCTGCGGCATCAGGCGGTTGCCTGAACCGTCGTCGAATCGTCTACGACATCAGCTCGACAGCGTCGTGCGTGCGTCCCGCGCCGCCCCGGAGTCCGGCCAGGTGGCCTGGACCCTGGCCGGATTCCAGACCCTGCGTGCCGCGTCGCTCCGGGCGTGGGCCGTGTCAGGCCAGTCCGGCCCGGGGCGCGTCAGGCCAGTCCGGCCCGGGGCGCGTCAGGCCAGTCCGGCCCGGCGCAGCGCGTCCGCCATGGCGTCGTTGGCCGGCGCGGATCCCGCTCCGCCACGGCCCTGCCGTTGCGCCCCGCCGCGCCCGCCGCCCTGCCCGGACTGACCGCCGCGCCCGCCGCCCTGGGCGCCTTGCGCGCCCCGGTCACCGCGTCCACCGCCCGGGCCGGGCTGGCCGCCCTGCCCGCCACGTTCGCCCCGCGCGACGCCCCGGTCGCCGCGCGGTCCGCCCTGCCCGCCGCGTTCGCGGCGCCCGCCGTCCGGGCCGCCGCGCCCGGTGCCCGCCTCCGCGTCGTCCTCCAGCCGGAGGGTCAGCGAGATCCGCTTGCGGGGCACGTCGACGTCGAGCACCTTGACCCGGACCACGTCGCCGGACTTGACCACCTCGCGCGGGTCCTTCACGAAGGTCCGAGACATGGCCGAGACGTGCACCAGACCGTCCTGGTGCACACCGACGTCCACGAACGCGCCGAACGCGGCCACGTTGGTCACCACGCCCTCCAGCACCATGCCGGGCACCAGGTCGCCGATCTTCTCCACCCCCTCGACGAAGGTGGCGGTGCGGAACTCCGGCCGCGGGTCGCGGCCCGGCTTCTCCAGCTCGGCGAGGATGTCGGTGACGGTGGGCAGGCCGAAGGTGTCGTCGACGAAGTCGGTGGCCCGCAGCCCCCGGAGGATGGCGCTCCTGCCGATCAGCGACCGCAGGTCCTGCCCCGTGGTGGACAGGATCCGGCGGACCACCGGGTACGCCTCGGGGTGCACGCTGGAGGAGTCCAGCGGGTCGTCACCGCCGGGGATGCGCAGGAAGCCGGCACACTGCTCGAAGGCCTTCGGTCCGAGCCGGGCGACCTTCTTCAGCTCCGACCGGGTGCGGAACGGACCGTTCGCGTCGCGGTGCAGCACGATGTTCTCCGCCAGCCCGGCGCCGATGCCCGAGACCCGGGTCAGCAGCGGCGCGGAGGCGGTGTTGACGTCGACGCCGACCGCGTTGACGCAGTCCTCCACCACCGCGTCCAGCGACCGGGACAGCTTCACCTCCGACAGGTCGTGCTGATACTGGCCGACCCCGATCGAGCGCGGGTCGATCTTCACCAGCTCGGCGAGCGGGTCCTGCAGGCGGCGCGCGATGGAGACCGCGCCGCGCAGCGAGACGTCCAGCCCGGGCAGCTCCTGGGAGGCGTACGCGGAGGCGGAGTAGACCGACGCGCCGGCCTCGGAGACCACCACCTTGGTCAGGTTGAGCTGCGGGTACCGCTTGATCAGCTCGCCGGCGAGCTTGTCGGTCTCCCGGCTGGCGGTGCCGTTGCCGATGGCGACCAGCTCGACGCCGTGCGCCCCGGCCAGCCGGGCGAGGGTCTCGATCGAGGCGTCCCACTGCCGGCGCGGCTCGTGCGGGTAGATCGTGTCGGTGGCGACCACCTTGCCGGTGGCGTCCACGACGGCGACCTTCACGCCGGTACGCAGGCCCGGGTCCAGCCCCATGGTGGGCCGGGTGCCGGCCGGCGCGGCGAGCAGCAGGTCACGCAGGTTGGTCGCGAAGACCCGCACCGCCTCCTCCTCGGCCGCCTGCCACAGGCGCATCCGCAGGTCCGCCCCGAGGTGGATGAGGATCCGCGTACGCCAGGCCCAGCGCACCGTGTCGGTCAGCCACCGGTCCGCCGGCCGGCCCTGGTCGGTGATGCCGAACCGCCCGGCGATCGCCGCCTCGTAGCGGCTCGGCCCGGTGACCACCGCGTCGGCCTCGCCAGCCTCCTCGGGCTCCATGGTCAGGTCGAGCACGCCCTCCTTCTCGCCCCGGAACATGGCGAGGATCCGGTGCGAGGGCAGCTTCGGGTACGGCTCGGCGAAGTCGAAGTAGTCGGCGAACTTCGCGCCGGCCGACTCCTGCCCGTCGCGTACCCGGGAGGCCAGCCGGCCCCGCGACCACATCTGCTCGCGCAGCGTGCCGATCAGGTCGGCGTCCTCGGCGAAGCGCTCGATGAGGATGGCGCGGGCGCCCTCCAGGGCGGCGGCGGCATCGGCCACGCCCTTCTCCGCGTCCACGAAGCCGGCGGCGGCCTGGCGCGGGTCCTGGCCCGGGTCGGTCAGCAGCGACTCGGCGAGCGGCTCCAGCCCGGCCTCGCGGGCGATCTGCGCCCGCGTGCGGCGCTTGGGCTTGTACGGCAGGTAGATGTCCTCCAGGCGGGACTTCGAGTCGGCCGCCATGATCTGCGCTTCCAGGGCCTCGTCGAGCTTGCCCTGACCGCGGATCGACTCCAGCACCGCCGCGCGCCGCTCGTCCAGCTCGCGCAGGTAGCGCAGCCGCTCCTCCAGGGTGCGCAGCTGGGTGTCGTCGAGCAGGCCGGTGGCCTCCTTGCGGTAGCGGGCGATGAACGGCACGGTGGCGCCGCCGTCGAGCAGCTCCACGGCCGCCCGTACCTGG
This sequence comes from Micromonospora sp. USAFONa4, assembly GCF_057197825.1. Lineage (NCBI taxonomy): Bacteria > Bacillati > Actinomycetota > Actinomycetes > Micromonosporales > Micromonosporaceae > Micromonospora > Micromonospora sp. USAFONa4. Next base: position 5,565,552 of record NZ_CM170072.1, read on the forward strand.
CGCTCGGCGACGCCGAGCTCGTCGGCGATCCGCTGATGAACAGAGAGGGTCACGATCTCGATCCGCCTTCGGTGTGGGTTCCGCCCTGCATTGTGCCGGCCCGCACCGACGCCCGTCGCCGCCCCCGCCCCGGCGTGCCGCCCACCCCTCCCACCGCTGCCGGCGGTGTAAGGAAGGGCCCCCTCCTGTCGCCTGCGGTAGAGGAAGGGGCCCTTCCTTGCACCGCCCCGCCCGCGACGCCGCCCGCTGCGCTAGCGTGGCGATCATGGAAAATCCCGTGGACCCGCGCGCCCGGCGGCTCTTCGGCGGCAGCGCCCGGGCGCTCGGCGACCTCGCCACCAGCCCGTTCCGGGCCGACCGCGACCGCATCGTCGCCTCACCGTTCTTCGCCCGGCTCAACGGCGTGACCCAGGTGGTGAGCCCCGGCGGCTCCGGCCTGCTCGTGCACAACCGGCTGACCCACAGCCTCAAGGTGGCGCAGGTGGCGCGCGCCATCGCCGAGCGGCTCACCGCCGACGAGGCGCACCGCGACCTGCTGGAGAAGCTGGGCGGCTGCGACCCGGACGTGGTGGAGGCCGCCGCGCTCGCGCACGACCTCGGCCACCCGCCGTTCGGGCACCTGGGCGAGCGGGTGCTGGACCGGCTGGCCCGGCAGCGGCTCGGCCTGACCGACGGGTTCGAGGGCAACGCCCAGTCGTACCGGATCGTCACCAGCACCGAGATCCGCGGCGCGGCGACCACCGGCCTGGACCTCACGGCGGCGGTGCGGGCGGCGCTGCTGAAGTACCCGTGGACGCGGCTGGACCATCCCGACCCGCACCCCCGGCTGCTGGACCCGCCGCCGCGCGGCGCCACCCCGCCGCCGGACGACCCGGACAGCGGCTCGTCGAAGTTCGGGGCGTACCGGACCGAGCTCGGCGACCTGCGGCAGGCCCGGGAGCCGTTCGTGGGGCGCATCCCGGACTGGCAGCAGACCCCCGAGGCGTCGATCATGGACACCGCCGACGACGTCGCGTACGCGATCCACGACGTGGAGGACTTCTACCGGGTCGGGGTGCTCCAGCAGGGCGCGGTGGCCGCCGAGCTGATGGCCTGGCAGCGCGAGAGCGGGCACTTCCGGGCCATCACCGACGCGGCCCTGGCCGCCGCCGCCCGCCGGCCCGGCTCGGCGATCGAGCGGCTGCGCCGGCAACTGCACCGCAAGGACGCCTGGATCGCCGACGACGAGGCGTTCGCCGCCGCCGTCGAGCACGTCCGCGAGGAGTTGGTGGAGGGGCTGCTCGCCATGCCCTTCGACGGCTCCATCGAGGCCGAGCAGTACGTGGCCCGGTTCTCCGCCCGGTGGACGACCCGCTTCGTCGACGCGATCACCGTCGTCGAGCAGCCGGCGGTCCGCTCCGGCCACGTGCTGCTCGCCCCCGCGCAGTGGCACGAGGTGCAGGTGCTCAAGTTCGTCCACCACCGGTTCGTGCTGGCCCGGCCGGACCTGGCCCTGCACCAGCGCGGGCAGGCCCGGCTGCTGGGCACCCTGGTGGAGGCGTTGCTGGAGTGGCTGCTCGACCCCGAGGAGGAGTCCCGGCTGCCGCGCCGCCTGCACGACCTCGTGGAGCTGGCCGAGGCGGAGCTGCACCCGCGTACGCCGGACCGGATCGGCAAGGCCCGCGGGCGGGCGATCGTCGACTTCGTCGCCCAGCTCACCGACGGCCAGGCGGTCGCCATGCTGGACGCCCTGTCGGGCCGCTCCGGGGCGCTCTGGACCGACGCCTTCGTCCTCTGAGGGCGCTCAGGCGACGGCCTGCCACCAGCCGTCGACGGCCGGCGGGTCGTCCACCACCACCCGTTCGCCGGGGCGGGGCACGGCGAGGCGCACGTCCCGGGCCTTCGCCTCGGCCCAGATCCGGTCCACCGGCTCGGACCAGTCGTGCAGGGCGAGGTTGAACGTCGCCCAGTGCACCGGTAGGAGCAGCCCGCCGCGCAGGTCGAGGTGGGCGGCGACGGCCTCCTCGGGGAACATGTGGATGCTCGGCCAGGCCCGGTCGTACGCCCCGATCTGCACCAGCGTGACGTCGAACGGCCCGTGCCGCTCGCCGATCTCGGCGTAGCCGTCGAAGTAGCCGGAGTCGCCGGTGTAGAAGACCTTGCGGTGCGCGCCGGCGACCACCCAGGAACTCCAGAGCGTCCCGTCGCGGCGCAGCCCCCGGCCGGAGAAGTGCTGTGCGGCGGTGGCCGTGATCTCCAGCCCCGCCAGCCGGTGGCTCTCCTCCCAGTCCAGCTCGACGATCCGCCCGGCCGGTACGCCCCAGCGGTCCAGGTGCGCGCCCACGCCCAAAGGCACCAGGAACGGCGCCGACTGCAGGGCGGTCAGCGCGTGGACGGTCGCCATGTCGAGGTGGTCGTAGTGGTCGTGCGAGATCAGGATCGCGTCGACCGGGGGCAGTTCGTCGAGGCGTACCGGCGGCTGGTGCAGGCGGCGCGGGCCGACCAGGGTCGACGGGGAGCACCGGTCGCTCCACACCGGGTCGAGCAGCACCCGGCGGCCCTCGATCTCGATCAGCGCGGAGGCGTGGCCGTACCAGACGACGTTCAGCTCACGCCCGGCGTCGGTGGCCGGGGCGGCGCCCGGGCGCGACAGCGGCACGGCGACGCTCGGCCGGCGCTTCTGCTTGCCGAAGATCAGCTCACGGACGAGGTTGCGGTCGGGGGTGCCGGCCATCGAGCGGGAGCCGCCCGGGTTGCGGAAGACGCCGTCGTGGAACCGGGGCGAGCGGGCGGCCCGCTCCGCGCGGGCGCCGGTGAGCCGGCCGCCGAGCGCCGCCGGCACGTCCCGGGCCACCCACGCGAGCCCGGCGAGTGCGGCCAGCCCGGCCGCCCCGCGTAGCCGCCGCCCGAGTGCCCGGTCGAGTCCCGCGCGTTGCGGTGCTGCGCCCATCGTCGTCCCTCCGCCGGTGTCCCGTCGTACACGGTAGCCCGGCCACCAGGGGACCGGCGGAAGGTCGGCGGGGCCTGCCGGGTCGGCGGGCCCCGCACGTCGCGGGGCGGCTCAGCCGCCGTTGCTGGGCCGCTGGGCGGTCGGCCGGTGGGTGACGCCGGTGCCGGTGAGGCGGTCCACCGAGGCCAGGAAGCGCCGGCCCATCCGGGCGCGGGCCTCGACGGCGGGGTGCGTCGCGCCGTAGTCGGCCGGCTCGGCCTGCCCGTCGGCGAAGAGGGCGTACGTCAGCACGGGCGCGCCCGCCGTGTCGAAGATCACCCCGGCCTCGTGCCGGGCGTCGGCGAACCAGCCGGCCTTCGTGGCGACGCGGGCCCGCTCGGTCGAGGACATGACCCGCCGGATCCCGTCGGTGTACGCGACGGGGGCGCGCAGCAGCCGCAGCACGAACGCCGTGCCGGCCGGCGAGAGCAGCGTGCCGGCCACCAGCGCGCGCAGCAGGTCGTGGGTCTCCCGGGGGGTGCTGGTGCCGAGGAAGAACCGGTTGGGGTTGGCGACGGGCTGCACCTGCGTGTTCGGGAAGCCCTTGCCGCGCAGGATCGCGTTGAGCTCGGCGGCCGGGCAGACCAGGCCGCACAGTCGTACGGCCGTGTCGTCGGAGACGGTCAGCAGGTTGGCCAGCACGTGCCCGAGCGTCACGAAGCTCGGGTACGCCCCGTCGAGGCTGAACATGCCGTCCCCGCCGGGCACCACGATCGCCTCGGTCACCTCGACCCGCTGGTCGAGCGTCAGCAGTCCCCGGTCGACCTTGTCGAGCACCGCCACGGCGACCGCGATCTTGTTGACGCTGTACGCCTCGATGCGCCGGTCCGGCTCGTCGGACACGGCCACCACCGGGGGGCCGGCCGGGTCGGCGACGCTGACGTACGCCTGCCAGTTGCCGCCCGCTGCCACCGTCTGCCGCTCGTATATCGCGGCCACCCGGCGGGCGGCCTGCCCGGGCGTCGCCGGAGCCGGTTCGGCGACCTCGGGGGCGGCGGACGCCGGCGTGGCGGCGCCGAGCACCGTTCCCGCCGTGGCCACCGTGCCCAGTCCCAGCGCGGTCCTGCGGTTCACCCGGATAGTCAATCGTCTCTCCCGTCGTGGTGGGCCGGCCCACCACCCTAGGCGAAACGATCGACGCCGGTGATCCCGCGCGGCGCTCACGGCAGCCGGCGCCGGACGGCCGCCACGACCGGGCCGGGCAGTTCCCCGACGGCCCGCGCCACCCGCTGGAGGTCGGGCAGCCAGCCGCCGCGCACCGACGCGGCGGCCGGGTCCGGCGCGAACACCGTGCCGTCGTGCGGTGCGACCGGCCGGCCGGTCAGCCCGAGCAGTCGCATCAACGGCCCGACGAGGGCGTCGTAGACGCCCGGCAGCATGGTGAAGCCGACCCGCATGACCAGGTTGACCCGGCCCACCGACACCTCCCGGCGGGGCCGGTCGGCGCAGTCCACGATGGCCCGCGCCACCCGCTCCGGGGTGGTGACGGGCGGCGGGGGCCGGCCGGCCCGGCCGAGGTAGTTCGCGGCCCGCTGGTAGACCGGGGTGTCCACACTGCCCGGGTTGACGATGCAGACGTGCACCCCCGGGGTCTCCCGGGCCTCCTGCTGGAGGGTGCGGGTCAGCCCCTGCAGTCCCCACTTGCTCGCCACGTAGCCGCTCATGTAGGGCGCGGTGATGTGGCCGAGCACCGACCCGGTGAGGATCAGCGTTCCCCCGCCGTCCGCCGAGAAGCGGCGCAGCGCCACCCGGGCGACCGCGGCGGCGGCGAGCAGGTCGGTGCGCACCACCTGCTCGAAGACCCGCTCCGGGGTCTCCTCGAACCGGCCGTACGCCATCACGGCCGCCGTGTGCACCCAGACGTCGATGCCGCCGAAGCGGTCGAGGGCCGCGTCGGCGAGCGCCGTCAGCGCGCCGTCGGCGGTGATGTCGGTGGGCACCTGGAGCACCTGCGCCCCCGCGGCCCGGCACTCGTCGCGCACCGCGGCGAGGGCGACGGGGGAGCGGGCGGCGAGCACGAGGCGGTCCCCGCGTGCCGCGAAGGCCCGGGCCGCCGCCCGGCCGATCCCGCTGGTCGCGCCGGTCACGACCACCGTCCGGGTCACGGTGCGAGCACGACCTTGACGCAGCCGTCCTCCTTCTTCTGGAACATCTCGTACGCCTGCGGCGCCTCCGCCAGCGGCACCCGGTGGGTCCGCAGGTCCAGCACGCCCAGCGGGTCGTCGTCGCCGGAGAGCAGCGGGATGATCTCGTCGGTCCACCGGCGCACGTGGCACTGCCCCATCCGCAGCTGGACGCCCCGGTCGAACATCTCCATCAGGGGCATCGGGTCGACCTCGCCGCCGTAGACGCCGGAGATGGAGACCGTGCCGCCACGCCGGACGGCCTTGAGCGCGGCCTTGAGCACGACCAGCCGGTCGACGCCCGCCTTGTCGGTCATGGTCTGGGCGAGCTTGTCCGGCAGCAGCCCGGCGGCGGTCTGGGCGAGCTTGCCGAGGGGCGCGCCGTGGGCCTCCATGCCCACCGCGTCGATGACGGCGTCGGGGCCGCGCCCGTCGACGAGGTCGATCAGCGCGCTGGGCACGTCGTCCAGTTGGCTGACGTCGAGCACCTCGATGCCGTGCCGGCGGGCCATCGCCAACCGCTCCGGCACCAGGTCCAGCCCGATGACCCTCCCCGCGCCGAGGTGCCGGCCGATGCGGGCGCAGAGCTGGCCGACCGGCCCGAGCCCGAAGACGGCGAGGGTGCCGCCGGGCGGGGTGTCGGCGTACTTCACCGCCTGCCAGGCGGTCGGCAGGATGTCGGACAGGTAGAGCCAGCGCTCGTCGGGCCCGGTGTCGGGCACCTTGATCGGGCCGAACTGGGCGTGCGGCACCCGCAGGTACTCCGCCTGCCCACCGGGCACCGAGCCGTAGAGCGACGTGTAGCCGAACAGCGCGGCGCCCTTGCCCTCGGCGGTGACCTGGGTGGTCTCGCACTGCGCGTACAGCTGCCGGTCGCACATCCAGCAGGAGCCGCAGGAGATGTTGAACGGCACCACCACCCGGTCGCCCGGCCTGAGCCTGGTCACCCCCGCGCCCACCTCCTCGACGATGCCCATCGGCTCGTGGCCGAGGACGTCGCCGGGCTTCAGGTACGGCCCGAGCACCTCGTACAGGTGCAGGTCGGAGCCGCAGATCGCGGTCGAGGTGATCCGGACGACGGCGTCGGTCGGCTCCTCGATCCGCGGATCGGGCACCTCCTCCACCCGTACGTCCCGCTTGCCCTGCCAGGTCAGTGCCTTCATGTCCCGTCGTCCCTCCTCGTGCCGTCCCCGAGGTTGCTACCCGCCCCCGACGACTTGAACCGGCGGCCCACCCGGCGGCGGTCACCTGGTCGCACCGCGCGCTGGGACCGCGGCTGCGCCTTCCGGCCGGTCCGCACGGTCCGCACGGCCCTCCGAGCCAGGGCGTGTCGCGTGGGCGCTGTCGAGCTGCCCCGTGGCGTGGGGCAGCGCGTCCGGTGGCGCAGGCGGTGCGTCGGTCGGGGAACTGCCCGGCGGGTTGGGCGGGCGGGAACCGGAACATGGCGGGCGTGGACCGCGACCCGCGGAGAGGTTGGCCGGCCGCTGGCGGATGGCGTCGCGGGGACCGGCGAGGGCAGGCGGACGTGGGATGCGGGGAGAGTGCGGGTGCCGTCGGAACGGGGGACGTCCGCTCACCACGTCGCGCTCGCCGCCGCTGACGCCCGGTCTCACGGACGGGGCAGCTCGACAGGGGCCGTCGAGGGACGCCACCCGGGGCGTGGCGGGGGGCCGACAGGGCGTTCACCGGCTGACGGGGTCGCTACCGGAACGCGCGCGGCGGGCCACCCGCGGGGCCGCTACCGGAAAGCGGACGGGCCGCCACACCCGCGGGGGTGCGGCGGCCCGCCCGTCCGGTCCGGTCCGGTCGGACCGGGTGTCGTCAGGCCGGGTGTCGTCAGGAGCCGGGGGTGTTGTCGCCCCGCTTCGAGGTGGCCATCAGGAAGTCGCGGTTGAGCCGGCCGATGGTGTTCAGCGGGATGCCCTTCGGGCAGACCACGGTGCACTCACCGGCGTTGGTGCAGCCGCCGAAGCCGGCCTCGTCGTGCGCGTCGACCATGCCGATGACCCGGGTGTAGCGCTCCGGCTGGCCCTGCGGCAGCAGCGAGAGCTGGGTGACCTTCGCGGCGGTGAAGAGCATGGCGGAGCCGTTCGGGCAGGCCGCCACGCAGGCGCCGCAGCCGATGCACTCCGCCGCCTCGAAGGCGGCGTCCGCGTTGGCCTTGGCGACCGGGGTCGAGTGCGCCTCGGGGGCGCTGCCGGTCGGCGCGGTGATGTAGCCGCCGGCCGCGATGATCTTGTCGAAGGCGCCCCGGTTGACCACCAGGTCCTTGATGACCGGGAAGGCCCGGGCCCGCCACGGCTCGATGTCGATCGTCTCGCCGTCGGAGAACTGCCGCATGTGCAGCTGGCAGGCGGTGGTGCCGCGCTGCGGCCCGTGCGCGTCCCCGTTGATCATCAGGCCGCACATGCCGCAGATCCCCTCGCGGCAGTCGTGGTCGAACGCCACCGGCTCCTCGCCGGCGAGGATCAGCCGCTCGTTGAGGACGTCGAGCATCTCCAGGAACGACATGTCCGGGGAGACGTCGTCGACCTTGTAGGTCACCATCCGACCCTTGTCCTCGGGGCCGGACTGGCGCCAGATGCGCAGGGTCAGGTTCACTTGTAGCTCCGCTGCGTGGGGTGGACGTATTCGAAGTTCAGGTCTTCCTTGTGCAGCACCGAGGGCTCGCCGGTGGCGGTGAACTCCCAGGCCGCCACGTACGCGAAGCGGTCGTCGTCGCGCTCGGCCTCACCGTCGGGAGTCTGGTGCTCGGCCCGGAAGTGACCGCCGCAGGACTCCTCGCGGTGCAGGGCGTCGATGCACATCAGCTCGGCCAGCTCGAAGAAGTCGGCCACCCGGCCGGCCTTCTCCAGCGACTGGTTGAGCCCCTCGCCGGTGCCCGGCACCCGGACCCGCTGCCAGAACTGCTCGCGCAGGGCACGGATCTCGTCGATCGCCTTGCGCAGCCCGGCCTCGCTGCGCTCCATGCCGCAGTGCTCCCACATGATCTGGCCCAGCTCGCGGTGGAACGAGTCGACGGTCCGGTCGCCGTCGACGGCCAGCAGCCGCTGGATCCGGTCCTCGACGTCGGCGCGGGCCTGCACGGCCGCCGGGTGCGTGGCGTCGACCTTCTCGAACGGGCCGGACGCCAGGTAGTGGGCGACGGTGTTCGGGAGCACGAAGTAGCCGTCGGCCAGGCCCTGCATCAGCGCCGAGGCGCCGAGCCGGTTCGCGCCGTGGTCGGAGAAGTTGGCCTCGCCGATCACGAACAGGCCCGGGATGGACGACTGGAGGTCGTAGTCGACCCAGAGGCCGCCCATCGTGTAGTGCACGGCGGGGTAGATGCGCATCGGCACCTCGTACGGGTCCTCGCCGGTGATCCGCTCGTACATCTCGAAGAGGTTGCCGTACTTGGCCTCGATGGCCTTGCGGCCGAGCCGGTCGATCGCGTCGGAGAAGTCGAGGTAGACGCCGAGCCCCGTCTGGCCGACGCCGCGCCCCTCGTCGCAGACGTTCTTGGCGGCGCGCGACGCGATGTCGCGGGGGACCAGGTTGCCGAAGGAGGGGTAGATCCGCTCCAGGTAGTAGTCCCGCTCGTCCTCGGGGATCTCCCGCGGGCTGCGGGTGTCGCCCTTGGTCCTGGGCACCCAGACCCGGCCGTCGTTGCGCAGCGACTCGCTCATCAGGGTCAGCTTCGACTGGTGGTCGCCGGAGACCGGGATGCAGGTCGGGTGGATCTGCGTGTAGCAGGGGTTGGCGAAGTACGCGCCCTTGCGGTGGGCCCGCCAGGTGGCGGTGACGTTGCAGCCCTTGGCGTTGGTGGAGAGGTAGAAGACGTTGCCGTAGCCCCCGGAGGCGAGCACGACGGCGTCCGCGAACTCGGTGGTGATCTCGCCGGTGACCATGTCCCGGACGACGATGCCGCGGGCCTTGCCGTCGACGACGATCAGCTCCAGCATCTCGTGCCGGGTGTTCATCTCCACGTTGCCGAGGCCGATCTGCCGCTCCAGCGCCTGGTACGCGCCGAGCAGCAGCTGCTGGCCCGTCTGGCCCCGGGCGTAGAAGGTGCGCTGCACCTGCGCGCCGCCGAAGGAGCGGGTGTCCAGCAGGCCGCCGTACTCGCGGGCGAACGGGACGCCCTGGGCGACGCACTGGTCGATGATGTTGACCGAGACCTCGGCCAGCCGGTGCACGTTGGACTCCCGGGAGCGGAAGTCGCCGCCCTTGACGGTGTCGTAGAAGAGGCGGTGCACCGAGTCGCCGTCGTTGCGGTAGTTCTTGGCGGCGTTGATGCCGCCCTGCGCGGCGATGGAGTGCGCCCGGCGCGGGCTGTCCTGGTAGCAGTAGGTCTTGACCCGGTAGCCCTGCTCGCCCAGCGTGGCGGCGGCCGAGCCGCCGGCCAGGCCGGTGCCGACCACGATCACGGTCATCTTGCGGCGGTTGGCCGGGTTGACCAGCTTGGCCTCGAAGCGGCGGCGTTCCCAGCGGGTCTCGATGGGGCCGTCGGGAGCCTTGGTGTCGGCGATCGGGTCGCCCTCGGTGTAGAGATCCATGTCAGGACACCAATCCGGTGAGTACGGCGAACGGGACCGCCAGGTAGCCGGCGCAGAGCACGACGGCGAAGCCCAGCGCCACGGCCCGGGCCCGCCGCTCGCCGCGCGGGCTCTGCTGGCCGAGGCTGCGCAGCGCGCTGAACAGGCCGTGCCGCAGGTGGAAGCCGAGGGTGACGACCGCCAGGGTGTAGAAGAGCGTGACGTACCAGCGCTCCGGGGCGAAGTCGGCCACCACGTTGGCGTACGGCCGGCTCGGGTCGCCGACCGGGTTCAGCGTGCCGGTGGTGAGGTCCAGGATGTGGTAGATCACGAAGAGCAGGATGATCACGCCGCCCCAGCGCATGGTGCGGGCCGCGTAGCTGCCCTGGACCTTCTTGCGGTGCGCGTACTGCACCGGGCGGGCGGCGCGGGCGCGCACGGCGAGGGCGGTCGCGGCCCAGATGTGGCCGAGCACCGACACCAGCAGACCGATCCGCAGGATCCACAGGAACCACACGCCGGGCAGGATCGGGGCGCCGATCTCGCGCAGCCAGTGCGCGTAGTGGTCGAACGAGGTCGCCCCCGTGAAGATCTTCAGGTTGCCGAGCATGTGCGCGATGAGGAACAGCACCAGGATGATGCCCGTCACCGCCATGACGGCCTTCAGGCCGACGCTGGAGCGGATGGGCGACCGAGTTCTCGTGACTACCACGCGATCGACGCTAGGAGCACTTGATTCAGTCGTCCAATGCATCGAACTCGCAGTCTTGATAGCTATAGGCTATGTAGATGCAGCTCCATCAGCTGAAGTACTTCGTTGCGGTGGCAGAAGTACGACATTTCACCCAAGCCGCCGACGTCGTGGGCATCACCCAGCCTTCGTTGAGTAAGCAAGTTCACGCCCTGGAGGACGGCCTCGGCGCCCCGCTGTTCGAGCGGGTAAGAGGCAACATCACGCTCACCGCGGCCGGTGAGGTGCTGCTGCCGCTGGCCAAGCGGATCCTCGCCGACGTCGACACCGCGACCCGCGAGGTGCAGGAGCTGGTCGGCCTGCGCCGTGGCCGGGTCCGGCTCGGCGCCACCCCCAGCCTCGCCACCTCGCTCGCCCCGCCCGTGCTGCGCCGCTTCCGCGACGCCCACCCCACCATCGACCTGCGGGTGGAGGAGAGCGGCTCGCAGGACCTGGTCCGCGGCCTGCTCCGCGGCGACCTCGACCTGGCACTGATCATCATGCCGGCCCAGGGCACCGACCCCGGGCTGCGCGCCGACCCCATCCTGCGGGAGAGCCTGGTGGTCGCCTCCGTCGAGGAGCTGTCCGTGGCCCCGGAGACCCGGCAGCTGCGCGTCGCGGACCTGCGCGACCAGCCGATGGTGATGTTCCGGGAGGGCTACGACCTGCGCGACGCCACCCTCCAGGCCTGCCGGGAGGCCGGCTTCGAGCCGACCATCGCCGTGGACGGCGGCGAGATGGACGCGGTGCTGAGCTTCGTCGAGGCCGGGCTGGGCGTCGCGCTGGTGCCCGGCATCGTGGTGGCCCGGCGCCCCGGCGTGCGCGTCACCCGGCTGGCTCCGCCCGGCGTCCGGCGGACCATCGCGGTCGCCCGGCGCCGCGACGTGGTGCCCACTCACGCCGGCCGGGAGCTGCGCCGGATACTGCTGGACTACGTCCGCGACGCCACCACCGGCGGGGACCTGCCGCCGGGCGTCGAGCCCCTCTGACCCCGCCGGCACGCACGCGGGCCGCGCCGGTCGCACGCCGCCGGTCCCAGGCCGCCCGGCCGCGCCTGCCGACGCCGCCAGGTGCGCACGACGGAAGACGACCGGGCCCCGCCTGCCTGCCTACGCTGCCCGCATGGCAACGGGCAGCGCCGTGGTGATCGGCGCGAGCATGGGCGGGCTGCTGACCGCCTGCGCACTCACCGAGGCGTACGAGCGGGTCACCCTCGTGGACCGTGACCTGCTGCCCGAGCAGGCGGAGAGCCGTCGGGGCGTACCGCAGGGGCGGCAGTTGCACGTCCTGCTGACCCGGGGCCGGCAGGCGTTCGAGGAGCTGCTGCCCGGGATCTCGGCGGAGCTGAGCGCGCGGGGCGTGCCCACGGTCGACCTGCACGAGCAGGTCCACTGGTACAACAACGGCCACCGGATGCGGCGCGCGCCGTCCCCGCTGTTCGCCCTCGGGGTCAGCCGGCCGCTGCTGGAGCAGGTCGTCCGGGAGCGGGTGGCCGCCCTGCCCGGGGTGCGGATCGTGGCGGGCTGCGAGGTGGCGGGGCTGACCACCACCCTCGACCGGGGACGGGTCACCGGCGTACGGCTGCGCCCCCGCGACGGGGATCCGACCACCGTCGCCGCCGACCTCGTCGTCGACGCCGGCGGCCGGGGCACCCGCAGCCCCGTGTGGCTGGCCGAGCTGGGCTACCGGCCGGCGCCGGAGGAGCGGGTCAAGGTCGGCGTCACCTACCTCACCCGCACCTACCGGCGGGAGCCGCACCACCTGGAGGGGCTGCTCGGCGCGCTCACCAACGCCGTGCCCGGCCAGCCCCGGGGCGGCATCGTCGCCGTGCAGGAGCAGGGCCGGTTCGCGGTGGCGCTCAGCGGCATGCTCGGCGAGGAGCCGCCGGCCGACGACGAGGGGATGACCGCCTTCGCCGAGACCCTCGCCGCCCCGCAGATCGCCGACCTGCTGCGTACGGCGCGGCCGGAGAGCCCACCGGCGACGATGAAGTTCCCGGCCAGCGTGCGGCGGCGCTACGAGCGGCTGCGCCGCTTCCCGGCCGGCTACCTGGTGGTGGCCGACGCTGTGTGCAGCTTCAACCCGGTCTACGGGCAGGGCATGACGGTGGCCGCGCTGGAGGCCCTGCTGCTGCGCCGACTGCTGCGGCGGCCGTCCGACCGGCTCGCCCGGCGGTTCTTCCGGGGCGCGGCCCGGCTGATCGACGGGCCGTGGTCCATCGCGGTCGGCACCGACCTGCGCTTCCCCGAGGTGCCCGGCCGCCGTTCGCCGCGGGTACGCCTGGTCAACGCGTACGTGGGCCGGCTGCACGAGGCGGCGACCCGGGACCCGGCGCTGGGCGCGGCGTTCCTGCGGGTGGTGAACCTCGTCGACCCGCCGACGCGGCTGCTCTCCCCGCCGGTGCTGTTGCGGGTGCTGCGCGGGTCGCCCTACCTGCCCTCGGCCTCGTCCATCGCCCGGTAGATCCGCTGCTCCGACACCGGGTACGGAGTGCCCAGCGCCTGGGCGAAGACGTTCACCCGCAGCTCCTCGACCATCCAGCGGATCTGCCGGACGGCCGTCGACTGCCGGCGCCCCGGCGGCAGCGCGGCGAGCATCTCCTGGTACTCCTTCTGCACCACCGCGACCCGGTCCTGCTGCTGCTTGTCGCGCTGCGGGTTGCCCGGCAGCCGGTCCAGCCGCCGCTCGATCGCGGTGAGGTAGCGCAGCAGGTCGGGCAGGCGCGCGTACCCGGTCTCGGTGACGAAGCCCTTGTGCACCAGGCCGTTCAGCTGGGCCCGGATGTCGGCCAGCGCGGCCACCACCGCCAGGTTCCGCGTGGCGCCGAGGCGCTGTTCGACCGCGTACGCGGCGGCGAGCACCCGGCGCACCCGGTCCATGATCTCGACCACGGTGTCCACCAGGTCGGCCCGGACCTTGTCCCGCAGGGCGGCGAAGCCCTCGGCGTCCCAGGCCGGGCCGCCCGCGTCGCCGATCAGCTTGTCGATGGCCGCCCCGGCCGCGTCGGAGATCAGCTCCTGCACGCCGCCGTGCGGGTTGCGGCTCAGCGCCAGCTTCGCCTCGTTGCTCAGCCGCCCCTGGAGGAACTTCGCCGGCGACGGCACGGTCAGCCGCAGCAGCCGCCGTGTGCCCGCCCAGTGCGCGGCCTCCTGCTCGGCGGGCGAGTCGAAGACCTTCACCCCGACGGTGTCGCCCTCGTCCACCAGGGCCGGGTACGCGGTCACCGCGTAGCCGGAGCGGACCTGCTCGATGGTGCGAGGCAGCGTGCCGATGCTCCACTCGCGCAGCCCGGTACGGGCCACGTCGGGCGCGGCGGCGGCCACGACCTGGCGTACCTCCGCCTTGAGCTGGCGTTGCAGGGCCGGCAGGTCCTTGCCCTCGGCGACCGGTTTGTTCTCCTCGTCGAGCACCCGGAAGCGGACCCGCAGGTGCGGCGGCAGCTTCTCCGGCTCCCACGCGTCGCGGGGCACGGTGACGCCCGTCATCCGGCGCAGCTGCCGGGTCAGCGCGTCCAGCAGCGGCTCCTCGCCGGCCGGCATCGCGGCCAGCGCCGCGCGGGCGTAGTCCGGCACCGGGACGAAGTTGCGGCGCACCGCCTTGGGCAGCGAGCGGATGAGCGCGATCACGAGTTCCTCGCGCAGCCCGGGCACCTGCCAGTCGAAGCTCTCCGCCGGCACCTGGTTGAGCAGGGGCAGCGGGATGTCGACGGTCACGCCGTCGGTGGGCGTGCCCGGCTCGAACCGGTAGGTCAGCGGCAGGGTCACCCCGTCGGCGGACCACTCGTCGGGGTAGTCGGCCTCGTCCACGCCGGTGCGGCTGGCGTTGACCAGCAGCTCCCGGGTGAAGGTGAGCAGCTCGGGCTGCTCCCGGCGGGTCTTCTTCCACCAGGCGTCGAAGTGCCGCCCGGAGACCACGTCGGCCGGGATGCGGGCGTCGTAGAAGTCGAAGACGGTCTGGTCGTCGACGAGGATGTCGCGGCGCCGGGCCCGGTGCTCCAGCTCCTCGATCTCCGCCAGCAGTCGCTGGTTGTCCCGCCAGAAGTGATGGTGGGTCTGCCAGTCGCCCTCGACGAGGGCGTGCCGGATGAACAGCTCGCGCGACAGCGCCGGGTCGATCCGGCCGAAGTTGACCTTGCGCGAGGTGACCAGCGGGACGCCGTAGAGGGTCACCTTCTCGTAGGCCATCACGGCCGCCTGCTTCTTCTCCCAGTGCGGCTCGCTGTAGCTGCGCTTGACCAGGTGCTGAGCCAGGGGCTCGACCCACTCGGGCTCCACCCGGCCGGCGACGCGGCCCCAGAGCCGGGAGGTCTCCACCAGCTCGGCCGCCATCACCCAGCGCGGCGGCTTCTTGAACAGCGCCGAGCCGGGGAAGAGCGCGAACTTGGCGCCCCGGGCGCCCAGGTACTCGTGCTTCTGCGGGTCCTTGAGCCCGACATGGGACAGCAGCCCGGCCAGCAGGGACTGGTGCACCCTCGGGGTGTCGATCTCCTCCGGCAGGTCCGCGCCGCCCCGGCGCCCGCCGCCGCCGTCGGCCGGTCGCCCACCAGCCTGTTCGGTGGTACGCCTGAGCTGGCTGACGATGTCCTGCCACTCGCGTACCCGCAGGTAGTTGAGGTATTCGGCCTTGCACATCCGGCGGAACGCGCTGGACGACAGTTCGCGCTGCTGCTCGCGCAGGTGCCGCCACAGGTTGAGCAGCGACACGAAGTCCGACTCGCGGTCGGTGAACCGGGCGTGCGCCTGGTCGGCCTGGGCCTGCCTGTCGGCGGGCCGCTCGCGCGGGTCCTGGATGGACAGCGCGGCGGCGATCACCATCACCTCGGTGGCGCAGCCGTTGCGCTCGCCCTCGACGACCATCCGGGCCAGCCGCGGATCGACGGGAAGCTGGGCCAGCCGCCGGCCCAGCGGGGTGAGCCGCTTCGCCGGGTCGGCCTCGGCCGGGTCCAGCGCGCCGAGCTCGTGCAGCAGGTTGACGCCGTCGGCGACGTTGCGCCGGTCCGGCGGGTCGATGAACGGGAACGCGGCCACGTCGCCGAGCCCGATCGAGGTCATCTGGAGGATGACCGAGGCGAGGTTGGTGCGCAGGATCTCCGGGTCGGTGAACTCCGGGCGGGACAGGAAGTCCTGCTCGTCGTAGAGGCGGATGCAGATGCCGTCCGAGGTGCGCCCGCAGCGCCCCTTGCGCTGGTTGGCCGACGCCTGCGAGACCGGCTCGATCGGCAGCCGCTGCACCTTGAGCCGGCTGCTGTAGCGGGAGATGCGGGCCGTGCCCGGGTCCACCACGTACTTGATGCCGGGCACGGTGAGCGAGGTCTCCGCCACGTTGGTCGCGAGCACCACCCGGCGCCCGCCGTGCGGGGCGAAGACCCGGTGCTGCTCGGCGGTGGAGAGCCGGGCGTAGAGCGGCAGGATCTCGGTGCCGCGCAGCGCCGGCTTCTTCTCCACCAGCTTGCCCAGCGCGTCGGCGGTGTCGCGGATCTCCCGCTCGCCGCTGAGGAAGACCAGGACGTCGCCGGGGCCCTCGGCGGCCAGTTCCTCGACGGCGTCGCCGATGGCCTGGACCTGGTCGCGGACGTTCTCCTCGTCCTCCCCGTCGTCCTCGCCCTCGGCCACCTCGACCAGCGGCCGGTAGCGCACCTCGACCGGGTACGTGCGCCCGGAGACCTCGACCACCGGCGCCGGTACGCCATCGGGCTCGTCGGCGGTGGGCGGGCCCGCGAAGTGCCGGGCGAACCGCTCGGTCTCGATGGTCGCCGAGGTGATGATCACCTTGAGGTCGGGGCGGCGGGGGAGGAGCTGCCGGAGGTAGCCGAGGATGAAGTCGATGTTGAGGCTGCGCTCGTGCGCCTCGTCGATGATCAGCGTGTCGTACTGGCGCAGCATCCGGTCGGTCTGCAACTCGGCGAGCAGGATGCCGTCGGTCATCAGCTTGACCAGGCTGCGGTCGCTCACCTGGTCGCTGAAGCGCACCTTGTAGCCGACCACGTCGCCCAGCTCGGTGCCGAGCTCCTCGGCGATCCGGTCCGCCACCGTACGCGCGGCCAGCCGGCGCGGCTGGGTGTGCCCGATCAGCCCGGTGATCCCGCGCCCCAGCTCCAGGCAGATCTTCGGCAGCTGGGTGGTCTTGCCGGAGCCGGTCTCGCCGGCCACGATCACCACCTGGTGGTCGCGGATCGCGGCGGCGATGTCGTCCTTGCGCTCGCTGACCGGCAGCTGGGCCGGATAGGTGACCACCGGCACGGCGGCCCGCCGCCCCGCCAGCACCGCCTCGGCCCGCGCCACGTCGGCGGCGATCTCGTCGAGCGCCGACTCCCGGCGCTGCGGGTCGCGCAGCCGGCGCACCCCGTCCAGGCGCCGTTGCAGGCGGCGCTGGTCGCGGAACATCAGGGGACGGAGGCGGCGGTGCAGCTCGCGGACGGGGTCGGTCGCGGCGGGTGCGGCTGGATTCTGCATGTCGTCGCCAAGGATAGGCAGCCGACGGCCGGACCGCCCCCGGGTTACCGCCGCCCCGCCCCGGGCCGCCCGCGCGCACGCCCGTCGGCGGCGCCCGTCAGGGCAAGCGCGGCGGTGCCGCCTCGGACTAGAGTGGGGCGTCGAGCGACCTTGGCCACGGGGGACTGGATGACGATGCGGGACACCGACCGGGCCCTGGTGCAGGCCGCCACGGCGGTCGCCAAGCTGCGCTGCCGCAGCGACAACCACACGGTCGCCGCCGCCGCGCGGACCACCGACGGCCGGGTCTTCACCGGGGTCAACGTCTACCACTTCACCGGTGGGCCCTGCGCCGAGGTGGTCGCGGTCGGCGCCGCCGCCACCCAG
This sequence comes from Micromonospora sp. USAFONa4, assembly GCF_057197825.1. NCBI lineage: Bacteria > Bacillati > Actinomycetota > Actinomycetes > Micromonosporales > Micromonosporaceae > Micromonospora > Micromonospora sp. USAFONa4. The sequence goes on from NZ_CM170072.1 coordinate 5,582,705, forward strand.
GGCGTCACCGAGCTGGAGACGATCGTCGCGGTGGGCGACCGGGGGCGCGGGGTGATCCCGCCCTGCGGGCGCTGCCGGCAGGTGCTGCGCGACTACTTCCCCACCGTCCGGGTCATCGTCGGGCCGATGGACGCGCTGCGCGTGTTGCACGTCGCCGAGCTGCTGCCGGAGACGTACGTCTGGGCCGACCAGCAGCTCGACGGGCCCGCCGGCCCGCTCCCCGCGCCGCGACCGGCCGACTGACCTCCCGGGCCGTCAGTCGCCGGCGGCGGCCGCCAGGATCGACCGGGGCAGCGGCACGCTCTCGAACCGCACGATGCCCTCCGGCACCATCCAGCTCATCACCTGCACGCCCAGCCGCCCGGCCCGCACGGCCGGGTCGTTGTGGTAAAGCTCTCGGGCCTCCTGCGGGGAGACGGAGAGCACGACGAACCCACGCAGCCGCTCGTCGTCGGCGTCGACGAAGGGCCCCGCGGCCAGGACGAGCCCCTGTTCCACCAGCCCCGCGTGGTGGGCCAGGTGGGCGTCCTGCAACCGGTCGGCCGCGTCCAGCGGTAGCTGCGGCGCGTCCGTCGGCCGGCTCAGGAGCACCACGGTGTGCTGGTCGAATCGCATGCTGACAACCCTAGGGCGGCCGGGGCCGCCGCCCGACCGGATCCGGCGCTGTCCGCCCTGCTCAGCGCCGCCCGGATCGACGACGGCGAGTTAGGCCCGGCCAGGGCGTTCCGCTACGGTAAGGCGACCCTAAGCCCGAACGTGCAGGAGCCTCGTGACCACCCTCGCCACCCGACCGGCGCCTGCCGGCACCCGGCCCCGGGCGCGTGGGGGTCGTCGGCTCGCGGTCACTGTCGCCGCCGCGCTGGTGCTGCTGCTGGCCGTGCTGGCGAGCTTCGCGCTCGGCAGCCGGGCGCTGGCCGTCGACGAGGTGTGGCGCGCGCTGGTCGCCCCGGACGGCGGCGAGGCCGCCACGATCGTGCGGGAACTGCGGATGCCACGCACCGCGCTGGGCCTCGCCGTCGGGCTGGCGCTCGCCGTCGCCGGTGTCCTCTTCCAGGCCCTCACCCGCAACCCGCTGGCCGAACCGCGGATCCTCGGCATCAGCGCCGGCGCCTCGTTCGGCGTGGTGCTGGCCATCTCCGTCTTCGGCGTGGGCACCCTCGCCGGGTACGTCTGGTTCGGCATCGCCGGTGCGCTCGGGGCCGGCGTGCTTGTCTTCGCCGTCGCGGCCAAGGCCCGCGAGGGCGCCAGCCCGGTCACCCTCGCGCTGGTCGGCGCGGCCCTCGATGCCAGTCTCGCCTCCGTGGTGTACGCGCTGCTCAGCATGGACGCCCGCACCTTCGAGGAGTACCGCTTCTGGGTGGTCGGCGGGCTGACCGGCCGGGACCTCACGGTGGCCGCCCAGGTGGTGCCGTTCGTGCTCGCCGGGCTGGTCCTGGCCGCCCTCGTCGCGCGGGGCCTGGACGCGCTCGCCCTCGGCGACGACGTGGCCCGGGGCCTCGGGCACCGGATCGGGCTGGTCCGAATCGGCGGCGGCGTCGCCGCGGTGCTGCTCACCGGGGCGGCCGTGGCCGCCGCCGGGCCGATCGCGTTCGTGGGGCTCGCGGTGCCGCACCTGGCCCGCGCCCTGGTCGGCGCCGACCACCGCTGGACCCTCGCGGTCTCGGCGCTGCTCGGGCCCGCGCTGCTGCTCGGCGCCGACGTCGTCGGGCGGCTCGTCGCGCCGCCCGGGGAGGTGCCCGCGGGCATCGTCACCGCGCTGATCGGCGCCCCGCTGCTGGCCTTCCTGGTCCGCCGCGCGAAGGTCGTGACGGCGTGAGCGCCCCCGCCGCCCCCGCCGCCGGGCGGCCGGCGGGCCGTCCCCGGGTGGGCGTCACCGCGCTGCCGGGGCGGTCGCTCGTGCGGGTCGGCCCAGTCAGCGTGCAGGTCCGCCGCCGCTCCGTGCTGGTCGCCGCCGCGCTGGTCGTGCTGCTGCTCGCCGCAGGGGTGCTCAGCCTCTCCCTGGGCACCCCGTACGTCGCCCCGGCCGACGTGCTGCGCGCCCTCTCCGGCGCCGGCACCCCGTACGACCTGGTGGTCCTCGACCTGCGACTGCCCCGGCTGGTGCTGGCCGCGGTGGCCGGCGCGGCCTTCGGGGTGGCCGGCACGCTGATCCAGAGCGTGGCCCGCAACCCGCTCGCCAGCCCCGACGTCGTCGGCATCACCCAGGGCGCCGGTCTCGCCGCGACGGTGGCCCTGACGACCGGCGCCGCGGCGGTGCTCGTGGCCCCGGCGGCGCTGCTCGGCGGGCTGGTCGCCGCCGCGCTGCTGTTCCTCCTCGGCGCCCGGCACGGGCTGGCCGCCCAGCGGTTCGTGCTCGCCGGCGTGGCGGTCGCCTTCGCGCTGCGGGCCCTGACCGAGGTGGTCCTGCTCACCGCCGACCCGATCGACGGGCTGCGCGCGCAGATCTGGCTGATCGGCACGCTCGCCGGCAAGGGCTGGAACGAGAGCCTGTGGATCGCCCTCACCCTGGCCGCGCTCCTGCCGGTACTGGCCTGGGCCGGCTGGGCGCTGAACAGCACCGCCCTGGACGACGACACCGCCCGGGGGATCGGCCTGCGCCCGGTGGCCCGCCGGGTCGGCCTCGCCGGCACCGGGGTGCTGGCCGCCGCGATGGTCACCGCGCAGGTGGGCGCGGTGGACTTCGTGGCCCTCGTCGCCCCGCAGCTGGCCCGGCGGCTGGTCCGCGCCGAGCGCCCGCCGCTGCTCTGCGCCGCGTTGCTCGGGGCCCTGCTGCTGGTGCTCGCCGACCTGGGTGGCCGGCGGCTGTTCGCCCCCACCCAGCTGCCCGCCGGGGTGCTGACCGCCGCCATCGGTGGCCCGTACCTGATCTTCCTGCTGCTCCGTGGCCGGCGGCGGTCCTCGTGATGTCCCACCCTGGCAAGGAGGCGTGATGCTCTCCACCCGCGACCTGGTCGCCGGCTACGACGAGCGGACCGTGCTGGACGGGCTCGACCTGGAGCTGCCCGGCGACGCGTTCACGGTGATCGTCGGGCCGAACGCCTGCGGCAAGTCCACCCTGCTGCGCACCATCGCCCGCCTGCTCACGCCCCGGCGCGGCGCCGTGCTGCTGGACGGCACCGCCATCCGGGACCTGCCGACCCGCGAGGTCGCCCGCCGCCTCGGCGTGCTGCCGCAGAGCCCGCTGGTGCCCGAGGGGGTGACCGTCGCCGACCTGGTCGGCCGGGGCCGGCAGCCGTACCAGCGGTGGTGGCGGCAGTGGTCGGAGTCCGACGGGGCCGCCGTCGACCGGGCCATGGCGCTCGCCGACGTGACGGCGCTCGCGGACCGGCCGGTCGACACCCTCTCCGGGGGCCAGCGGCAGCGGGTCTGGATCGCCATGACCCTCGCCCAGGACACCGAGGCGCTGCTGCTGGACGAGCCCACCACCTTCCTCGACCTCGCCCACCAGGTGGAGGTGCTGGACCTGCTGCACCGGCTGCGCGTCGAGCGGGGCCGGACGGTCGTCGCCGTACTGCACGACCTCAACCAGGCCGCCCGGTACGCCGACCACCTGATCGCCATGCGCTCCGGTGCCGTGGTGGCCGCCGGGCCGCCCCGGGAGATCCTCACCGCCGACCTGGTCCGGGACGTGTTCGGCCTCGACTGCGTGGTCGTGCCCTGCCCGGTGACCGGGGCGCCCCTGGTGGTGCCCGCGCTCACCAGTCCCTCCCTGACCCGCCTGCCCGCCGGGAACGCGGCGACGCCGCTGACCGGCTCGCACCCTTCGAAAGGAATCTGATGCGTCGTCTCGCCGCCGCCCTCACCGCGGCGCTGGCCCTCGGCGTCGGTCTCACCGCCTGCGGTGAGAGCGACCCGGTTGCCGACACCACCACCGGACAGACCCGGGAGATCGTCCACGCCATGGGCACCACCAAGGTGCCGGTGGAACCGAAGCGTGTCGTCGTGCTCGACACAGACAAGATCGACACAGCCCTGACACTCGGCGTCACACCGGTCGGCGCCGCCACCGCCGGCGAGGCGAAGAGCTGGCCGACCTACTTCGGCGAGGAGAAGCTCGCCGGCATCAAGGAGGTCGGGGTGCTCACCGAACCCGACCTGGAGGCCATCAACGCCCTCAAGCCGGACCTGATCCTGGGCAGCAAGTTCCGCCAGGAGAAGTTCTACGACGAGCTGGCCGCCATCGCGCCGACCGTCTTCACCGAGAAGGTCGGCATCACCTGGAAGGAGAACTTCCTCTTCGACGGTGCGGCGCTCGGCAAGGAGCAGCAGGCCAAGGACCTGCTGGCCGCGTACGAGACGCGGGCCAGGGAGTTCGGCGGCAAGCTCGGCGACGCCGCCGAGCGCAAGGTCTCCATCGTCCGCTTCATGCCGACAGAGATCCGGGTGTACGGGCCGGACTCGTTCTCCGGCATCGTCATCGGCGACACCGGCCTGGGCCGCCCCGAGCGCCAGCAGCTCACCGGCAAGGAGGACCGGCGGATGGACCGGGTCAGCCCGGAGCGGATCGGCGAGGTCGACGGCGACGTCATCTTCGTCACCGCGTACGGCGAGAAGGCCGCCGCCGAGCAGGCCAAGGTCACCGGCGGGACGCTCTGGAAGGGGCTGTCGGCGGTCAAGGCCGGCAAGTCGCACGTCGTCTCCGACGAGATCTGGATGACGGGCATCGGCATCGGCGCCGCCAACAAGATCCTCGACGATCTGGCGAAGTACCTCACCGCCTGACCCGTGTCGCGCGCGGCAGCCGCTACGGCTGCCGCGCGTCACCCGTCACGGACTCGCCGGCGGCGCGCCGCAGCGAGCGGTACCGGGAGAGGTCCTCGCGGGCCGGCCCGCCCTGCCGGACCCGCTCGGCCGGGTGCACCGCCGGCTGGTCCGGCACCCGGGGCGTCTCCCCGTGCTGCGTGACCAGGTCCTCGGTCTCCTGGACCAGGTAGTGCGGCCGGCGCTTGGTCTCGTAGTAGATCCGGCCGATGTACTCCCCGATCACGCCCAGGATCGTCATCTGGATGCCGCCGAGACCGATCACGCTGACGATGATGGTGGTGTAGCCGGGAACGTCGATTCCCTTGCTGACGGCGTCGGCGACCACCCAGGCCATGTAGACCACCGCGATCAGGGTGAGGAACAGGCCGCCGTAGATCGCCAGCCGCAGCGGCCGGTTGTTGAACGACAGCAGCCCGTCGAACGCGTAGTTGAACAGCTTGCCGAACGTCCACCTGCTCCGGCCCGCCTGCCGGGTCTCGTTGCGGTGCGCGACCACCACCGTCCGGAAGCCGATCCAGGAGAAGAGCCCCTTGGAGAAGCGGTTGTACTCCGGCATCGCCAGCACCGCGTCCACCGCCAGCCGGGACAGCAGCCGGAAGTCGCCCGCCCCGTCCAGCAGCCGCACGTCGATCCACCAGTTGACCACCCGGTAGAAGGACCGCGAGGCCAGCATCCGGACGAGGCGGTCACCGCGCCGGTCCCGGCGCGCGATGACCTGGTCGAAACCCTGCCGGTACAACGCCACCATGTCGGGCAGCAGCCGTGGCGGGTGCTGGAGGTCGGCGTCCATGATGACCACCGCGTCCCCGGTGGCCCGCTCCAGCCCGGCCAGCATCGCCGCCTCCTTGCCGAAGTTGCGGCTCAGCGACGTGTAGCGGACGGCGGGATCGGCGGCGGCGAGCCGACGCAGCGCCACGAGGGTGCCGTCGGAGCTGCCGTCGTCGACGTAGACCACCTCGATCTCGACGTCGGTCAGCTCCGCGACCGCGGCGGTCACCGCCGTGTGCAGGCGCTCCACCGAGGCCTCCTCGTTGAAGCAGGGCACCACCAGCGACAGGCGCACCTGCGTCACCCCGCCCGGCCGGCGCCCGAGGACGCCCGCCCCGCGTCGCCCCGCTCAGAGGCGGTAGACCAGCACACCATCGATCTCCTCCCGGGTGATGCCGAGCCCGTCGATCGGCCGGTCCGCGATGCCCTCCCAGGGCGTCCCGGCGGTCCAGCCCGGCAGGGCCACCACGGACCGCACCCCGATTCCCCGCAGGTACGTCACGCTGCCCGCATCGGGGAAGGTGGCCGTCGCGACCCGGGTCTGCGCCTGGGTGACCGGCTCGAACCCGCCCAGCCCGTTCGTGACCCGGGGGAACCCGTCCGTCGTCCACAACATGAAGATCAGGTCGACCGCGCCGCCGGCGGGCAGCACCAGCATCGGCTCCGCCGCCGTACGCATCGCGGCCGGCGGCGTCGGCACCACCGGATGTGGCGTCCGGTTGACCCCCTCCAGCCCGACCAGGGCCAGCGGCACCAGCAGGAGCACCGGTGCCAGGAGCCTGGCCCAACCCCGGGACGACCAGCGCCGCACCGCCGTGGCGAACACCGTCACCGTGCCCGCCGCCAGCACCGCCAGCAGCAGGCTCGTCCAGTGCATCATCCGGCCCGGCGTCCGCAGCGCGTCCCAGCCCGGCAGGTGCTTCGACAGCGTCAGGTAGCCCGGATCGCCGTCGCCGCCGAGGGTGACGCCCAGCCCCAGCAGCACCGTGCCGAGCACGCCGAGCGCCAACGCGACCCGGCGCCGGGCCGGATAGACCGAGACGAACAGCCCCGCCGCGGCCAACGCGAGCAGGACCATCCCGGGCAGCAGCGCCATCTCCGGCGGCCAGGACAGCTGTTCCCGCGCCGCCGCGTGCCGCTCGCCCCACCACCACGAGTCCGCCGGGGCGGTGACGAAGCCGATCAGCGGCGGCGAGAACATCTCCGTCCAGGCCAACGACCGTTCGGCCTGCGGGTTGAGGTCGACGACCTTCAGGTAGACCAGGCCCAGCAGGAGCGTCACCGCGCCGAAGACGGCGCCACCGGCCACGTCGGCGACCAGCAGCCGCCGGCCGAACGCGGGTCGTCGCCCGCGCCGCCACCATGACCAGCCGTAGCCGCCCGCCCCGACCAGCACCGCGGCCAGCAGGAAGTAGACCAGTGGCAGCCCGATGCCGAAGCCCAGGCTGATCTGCCAGGCGGCGACGAGCCACCCCGCGAAGGCCCAGCCCGGTCGCCGCCGCTCCGGCCGGTAGCCGTGCCGCAGCGACCAGCCGTGGCCGCGCGCCAGCATCGCCAGGCACAGCGCGATCCCGCCGCTGGACAGGATGTTCAGGTGGCCGGAGTGCGCCAGCCGCCAGGGCGCGTACGCCCACGCGATCCCGGCGACCGCCCCGCCCAGCCGGCCCGCCCCGAGCTGCCGGGCCAGCGCGTACGCCCCGATGAAGGCCAACGCGTGCACCAGCACGTACATCACGTTGTAGCGGACCAGGGCGGCCTCGAAGCCCGAGCCGAGCATCCCGAACGGGGCGTAGCCGAGCAGGGTGTCGCTGTAGGCGTACGTGTAGCTCTCGGGGAAGAACGTGTTCGAGTGCCAGAGACCGGCCGGGTTGTTGAGCACGGCGTGCCCGGCCCAGGCCATCTGCCACGCCTGCAACGTGGGGTCGCCGATGTCGCCGGGGATGGTGCTCGCCGGATGTCGCATCGTCGGCCAGGTCAGCACCACCGCCAGCAGCAGCCCGCCGAGCACCGCCAGCGTCCATTCGTGGCGCAGCCAGCCCCACCGGTCCCGTCGGCCGGGGTCCCCGGGGTCGGGGACCTGGTCGTGGTCGGCGTTTTCGGCGGACGGTCGGGCGTCCGTGGACCCGGTGGTCATGAAGATAGATGATTCACGATGGTGGCCGCCGTGTCGATCCGCCGCCCGGGATATGGGCTTCCGGGCGGGTTGGCCGACCCGCCCGGCCCGGCCACGTCGGCCGGACCGGGCGAGCGGGATCGGGTGGGTGGTGGGCAGGGGTCAGGCGGCGGTGGCCCAGATGGCCCGGAAGGCCGCCGCCTCGCCGGCCAGCCAGCGCTCGATCTGCTCCGGGCGGGCGTCGGCGGGCATGCGGTGGGCCTCGCCACGGCGGACGTCGACCAGGACCGGCTCGGCGTGCGGGAGCACCGCGTCCATGTGCCGGGCCATCAGGTGCAGGGTGGCGAGCGTCGCCTCCTCGCTGGGCGGCGCCTCGTCGAAGTGCAGTCGGACGGCCTCGACGCGACCGTCGGCGTGCCGTACGCCGAACTGGGGGTTGACCTTGACGGGCAGGTCGCCCAGCATCGCGAGCGCGTCGCGGGTCTGGGCGAGGTCGACGGCCCTCGGCTCGCCGAGGGAGCGCAGCCAGGTCGTCGCGCCGGGGACGAGGGCCTGGTAGAGCGGTCGCCAGCGGGGCTTGACCACGTCGACCACCTGGTCGAGGTGGGTGCCGCCGGTGTGGAAGGCGATGTCGGCCTTGAGCGCCTTGACGAACTGGCCGTGCGGGTTGAAGCCGGAGCGGCTGGCCCGCTGCTTGCGCAGGCCCCCGACGAAGGTGGCCTTGGTCGGGCCGGTGCGGTCGACGTAGCGGGTGAAGCCGAGCAGGGTGGCGTAGGGGGTGGGTGGGGCGGAGGCGGGCGTGGTCACGGGCGTCCTCCCAGGTCAGGACCTCGATTAGTACACACATTCTAATCGACGGGTGTGACATCTCCCAGGGTTCGCGGGGACTCTCTCGCGCGGTCCGCCGGCGGCCGACCGGCACCGGTCACCGAGGCGCGGGGGAGCGCGGGACACGCGGGAAGGTGGGGTGCCGTGGGCCGGTGCTGACGAGTTCAGCAGGTTGCTCGACTCCGCGGAGCTGTACCTGACGCAGGGCCAGCGAGCCGTTCGGGCGCTGTGGTCGGAGCACGGCCGGGTGGACGCGGTGACGTTCGACGAGATCACCGGCCTTCTGCTGCGCTGCCGGGACCGGCTGCGGGAACTCCTCGACGACGTGGTCCGCGTACCCAGCGCGTAGCAGCCGCGCGAGGGCGGGCCCGACGCGCAGGCGGGAGATCCGCGCCGACGGCCCGCGCCGAGGCGCGCCCCGCTGCCGCCTTGTGCGGCGCCCGCCTTGTGCGGCGCCGATTCCGAAAGGTTTTCCGCGCCCCGGAAAGAAACAAAGGGAAAGGGAGTGTGTTCACCCCTTTCCCTTCTCAAGGTATATCGCACCCGGGGGCTTGCGGCAAGACCCGGTCCGTGCCGCAGAATCACCCGGCCGAGGCCGCGAGCTGCGGAAACGGGGCCAGCGTAAGCGTGGGCCGCCGTCTATGTACGGCCAAATGGAAACGTCGAGCCGATGGCCGGACGCCCGGTGCGCGCGTGCGGCGCACGGCATCGCGGGCCAGGAGCCGGAACGAGAGTGGAGTTGCCGACGTGGATCGCCTGACGACCAGCGTGTTCGACCTTCCCGACCACCTCGCCGCCAAGGCCGACCCGACGCTGATCGCCGCCGACGAGCAGCACTTCGCGGCCGTCGCCGGGAGCATCGAGCGGACGGGCACCGAGTTGTCCGACCGCCTCGACGCCGAGCGCCGGGCTCCCGGCGGCAAGGGCCGGCAGGCGGTGGACCGGGACATGGAGGTCCGCCGCCTGGCCGCCCGCCTGCGCACACTGCGCCGCTTCGGCGTGGACCTCTGCCTCGGCCGCATGGTCGGCGCCGACGATCCCGCGCCCGTGTACGTCGGTCGGCGCGGCCTCACCGACGGCGCGGGCGGGCGGCTGCTGCTCGACTGGCGGTCTCCCGCGGCCGAGCCGTTCTTCGCGGCGACCCACGCCAACCCGATGGGCCTGGCGAGCCGCCGCAGGTACCGCTGGACGCGCGGCCGGATCACCGACTACTGGGACGAGGTGTTCACCCCGGACGCCCTCGAGGGCCACGCCGCCGCGCTCGACGACCAGTCCGCCTTCATCGCCAGCCTGGGCGCCAGCCGGTCGCCGCGGATGCGCGACGTGCTCGGCACGATCCAGGCCGACCAGGACGCCATCATCCGCGCGGGGTCGGGCGGGGCGCTCGTCGTGGACGGGGGGCCCGGCACCGGCAAGACCGTCGTCGCGCTGCACCGCACCGCGTACCTGCTCTACGCCGACCCGCGCCTCGGTCACCGCCGGGGCGGGGTGCTGTTCGTCGGGCCGCACCAGCCCTACCTGGCGTACGTCTCCGACGTGCTGCCCAGCCTGGGGGAGGAGGAGGTGCAGACCTGTACCCTGCGCGACCTCGTGCCCGAGGGGGCCTCGGCGGGCGTCGAGACCGACCCGGAGGTGGCCCGCCTGAAGTCGTCGGCGGAGATGGTGAAGGCGATCGAGTCGGCCGTCAGGTTCTACGAGGAGCCGCCGAGCGCACCGATGACGGTCAGCACGGACGAGGCCGACATCCGGCTGCGCGCCGCCGACTGGGCCGAGGCGTTCGAGGCACCGGGGCCCGGCACGCCCCACAACGAGGCGCGCGACGAGGTCTGGGAGGAGCTGCTCACGATCCTGGTGGAGAAGTACGACGGCGACGAGCCCGACGACGTGGTCCGCGCCTCGCTGCTGCGCAACCGGGAGCTGCGTACGGCGTTCAACCGCGCCTGGCCGCTGATCGGGGCGACCGACCTCGTCGGCGACCTGTGGTCGGTGCCCGCCTACCTGCGCCGGTGCGCTCCCTGGCTGAGCCCGGACGAGGTCCGCGCCCTCCAACGCCACGACGCCGGGGCGTGGACGGTGTCCGACCTGCCGCTGCTGGACGCGGCACGGCAGCGGCTCGGCGACGCGGAGGCGTCCGGGCGCAGGCGCCGGCAGGAGGCCGTCGTCGCCGTCGAACGCGCGCGCATGGCCGCCGTCGTCGACGACCTGATCGAGGCCGACGCCTACGACGACGGCGAGGGCGTGCTGTCGAGCCTGCGCCAGCTGGACCTCCAGGACGCCCTGGTCGACGAGACCGCCCTGCCCCACGCGGAGCCGGACCTGCTCGCCGGACCGTTCGCCCACATCGTGGTGGACGAGGCTCAGGAGCTGACCGACGCCGAGTGGCAGATGCTGCTGCTGCGCTGCCCGTCGGGGAGCTTCACCATCGTCGGGGACCGCGCCCAGGCCCGCCGCGGGTTCACCGAGTCGTGGCGGGAACGGCTGGAGCGTGTCGGGCTCGACCGGATCACCGTGACCTCCCTGACCGTCAACTACCGGACGCCGGAGGAGGTCATGGCGGAGGCCGAGCCCGTCATCCGGGCCGTGCTCCCCGACGCCAACGTGCCGACCTCCATCCGCGGCGGCGGCGCCCCCGTCGTACGCGGATCCGCCGCCGATCGGGACGCGGTCCTTGACGCCTGGCTCGCCGCCCACGCCGAGGGGACCGCCTGCGTCATCGGCGACCCCACGTTCCGGGCGACGTCGCGCGTCCGGTCGCTGACCCCGGAGCTGGCGAAGGGGCTGGAGTTCGACCTGGTCGTCCTCGTCGACCCGGAGGCGTTCGGCACCGGCGTCGCCGGCGCGGTGGACCGCTACGTCGCGATGACCCGGGCGACCCGCCAGCTCGTCGTCCTCACCACCTCCTGACGACGCGCCCGCCGCGCGTCCCGGCAGGCGGCGGGCGCCGGGACGCGCGGCGTCAGAGGCTCACGCCGCCGGGGACCCGGCATCCCGTCGTCGCAGGAGCAGACCGACGCCGACGGCGGAGACCGCGCCGAAGCAGCCGAGCGCCGTCGCGACGACGCGCAGCGCGGCGGTGAAGCCGTCGCCGGCGAGGTGCCCGCCGCTGACGATGGCGAGGGTGGAGCCGACGAGCGCGAGCGCGACCGTCTCGGTGACGAGCCGGCCGGTGTTGAACAGCCCGGCCACCGTGCCGGCCTGTCGGACGGGCGCGCTGGAGATGGCGAGTCCGTCGATCACGCCCGTGGTGATGCCGACACCGGCCCCGATCAGCAGCAGCGGGAGCAGGAGGGAACCCGGTGTGCTGTCGGGCCCGACGGTGGTCAGGGTGAACATGCCCGCCGTGCCGAGGGCGACCGCCCCGACTGACAGCAGGCGGGGCGAGCGACGCGCGACCGCCGCTCCGACCGGGGGCAGGACGACCGAGGGCAGGGTGAGCATGAGCATCCACAGCCCGGCTCGCCCGGCGTCGAGGCCGGCGACGTCGATGAGGTAGGAGGGCAGGTAGACCAGAAGTGGAACGAGCAGTCCCATCATGGTCGCGGCGACCAGCGAGTACCCGACGAAGCGCTGGTCGCGCAGGAGGCCGAGGTCGAACATCGGGTCGATGCGGCGCTTCTCGACCCGTACGAACGCGATCCCGCAGATCACGAGGGCGACAAGCGCGGCGACCACCGACGGATGCGCGGCACCCAGGGCGGGTGCCTCGACGAAGGCCCAGATGAGGAGCGCGAGCGCGGCGGTGAACAGCGTGCCGCCGGCCCAGTCGATCCTCCTTCTCGCGCCGGGCAGGGCGGGCAGGAAGGGGCACACCAGCAGCACGACTCCCGCCAGCGCGGCGGGGACCGCGAAGACGGCCCGCCACCCGAGCGCGTCCACCAGCAGGCCGGAGATCGTGGGCCCGAACGCGAGGCCGACGCCGAGGACCGCGCCGAGCGCGCCGAACACCCGGGTCCGGGCCGGTCCGCCGAAGGTCGCCGCCAGGATCGACTGACCGGTCGCCGTCGCCGCTGCCGCCCCCGTCCCGGCGAGGACGCGTGCGAGGTTGAGGACCGTGGCGTCCCGGGCCAGCACGCACAGCACGCTGCCGGCGAAGAAGACCGCGACCCCGGCCGTGAAGAGGCGGCGCTTGCCGAGCAGGTCCGCGAGCGAGCCGCCGAAGGCCAGGAACGCCGCGAAGCAGAGGTTGTAGCCGTTGACGACCCACTGTGCCGTCGTGAGCGACGTGTCGAGATCGTGCTGGATGCCCGGAAGCGCGACGGACGCCCCGGTGATGGTCAGCGGGAACGACAGCGACGACAACAGCACCGCGGTCAGGGTGAGGGCGCGCGCGTTCACCGCGACCACCGACCCGGGACGACGACGATCAGGAGGAGACGGAAGCGGGGGGCGTCACAGGGGACGGGACAGGTGGATGCAGAACTGTGCACGAAAGGCTCCGGACATCGCATGCGGAGCCGGGCAGCTCGGACGGCCACACCGGCGAAGGGTCGCTGATGCGGCGGAGCGGAAACGCAGAGCGTTCGGCAGTCTGGGGTTTCGCGCCGCCGCTAGGGGCGGCGCACCCTGTCCGAGGCGGGCACGGGGTCAACCTAAACCAGGGCGGTTCACCCCGGCAACGCGATACCTGCCCGCGGGCACCCGGAGCACCCCGGCGGGGCCGGCCGGAGCCGGCCCCCACGGTCGTGGCGGTGGCTAGAGCTGGCCGACCGAGGTGATCCGGACGACCGCCGCGCCCGCCTCGTCGGAGGCCGCGAGGTCGATCTCGGCGCTGATCCCCCAGTCATGGTCGTCCTCGGGATCGTCGAGGATCTGCCGGACCGTCCACCGCTCCCGGCCCTGATCGATCATCAGCAGCGCCGGGCCGCGCGCGTCCGGACCCACCCCGATCGAGTCGTACGCCTCGAAGTACGGCTCCAGCGCGTCGGCCCAGGCGTCCGCGTCCCAGCCCGACGCGGCGTCCAGCTCGCCGAGGTCGTACCAGCGGCGCAGGGCGGCCAGCTCGACCCGGCGGAACAGGGCGTTGCGCACCAGCACCCGGAAGGCCCGGGCGTTGCGGGTGACCGCCGGCACGCGGTCGTCCAGCGCCTCGGCGGCCTCGGCGGCGTCGGTGGGGTTGCGCAGCCGCTCCCACTCGTCGATGAGGCTGGAGTCGACCTGCCGGACCAGCTCGCCGAGCCACTCGATGAGGTCGACCAGCTCCTCGGTCTTGGCGTCCTCGGGCACCGTCTGGCGCAGCGTCTTGTACGCGTCGGCGAGGTAGCGCAGGACCAGGCCCTCCGACCGGGTCAGCCCGTAGAACTGCACGTACTCGGTGAAGGTCATCGCCCGCTCGTACATGTCCCGGACGACGGACTTGGGGGAGAGCTGGTGGTCGGCCACCCACGGGTGCCCCTGCCGGTACATCTCGTACGCCGAGTCCAGCAGCTCCGCGAGGGGCTTCGGGTGGGTCACCCCGTCGAGGAGTTCGAGGCGGGCCTCGTACTCGATGCCCTCGGCCTTCATCGCGGCGACCGCCTCGCCGCGCGCCTTGAACTGCTGCGCGGAGAGCACCTGGCGCGGGTCGTCCAGGATCGACTCGACCACCGAGAGCACGTCGAGGGCGTACGCGGGGGACTCGACGTCGAGCAGCTCGATCGTGGCCAGCGCCAGCGGCGAGAGCGGCTGGTTGAGGGCGAAGTCGAGCTGGAGGTCGACGGTGAGGCGGACCCGCCGGCCGGTCTCGTCGGGCTCGTCGAGCTGCTCGACGACCCCGCCCGCGCGCAGCGCCCGGTAGATGGCGATGGCCCGCCGGATGTGCCGGCGCTGGGCGGCGCGGTCCTCGTGGTTGTCGGTGAGCAGGTGCCGCATCGCGGCGAACGCGTCGCCGGGACGGCCGATGACGTTGAGCAGCATCGAGTGGCTGACCTGGAAGCTGGAGGTGAGCGGCTCCGGCTCGGCCTCGACCAGGCGGTCGAAGGTGGGCCTGCCCCAGCCGATCGACCCCTCCGGCGGCTTCTTGCGCACCACCTTGCGCCGCTTCTTCGGGTCGTCGCCGGCCTTGGCGAGCGCCTTCTCGTTGTCGATGACGTGCTCGGGGGCCTGCACGACGACCCGGCCGACGGTGTCGAACCCGGCCCGCCCGGCCCGGCCGGCGATCTGGTGGAACTCGCGGGCCTTGAGCAGCCGGGTACGCACCCCGTCGTACTTGGACAGGCCAGTGAAGAGCACGGTGCGGATCGGCACGTTGATCCCGACGCCGAGGGTGTCGGTGCCGCAGATGACCTTGAGCAGGCCGGCCTGGGCGAGGGTCTCGACGAGCCGGCGGTACTTGGGCAGCATCCCGGCGTGGTGCACGCCGATGCCGTGCCGGACCAGCCGGGACAGGGTCTTGCCGAACCCGGAGGTGAACCGGAAGTTCCCGATCGCGGTGGCGATCATGTCCTTCTCGGCGCGGGTGCAGACGTTGACGCTCATCAGCGCCTGGGCGCGTTCCAGGGCGGCGGCCTGGGTGAAGTGCACGACGTAGACGGGTGCCTGCTTCGTCTCCAGCAGCTCTTCGAGCGTCTCGTGCAGCGGCGTCATCGCGTACGAGAAGATCAGCGGGACCGGCCGCTCGGCCGAGCGGACGACGGCGGTGGGCCGGCCGGTACGCCGGGTCAGGTCGTCGACGAAGCGGGTGGTGTCGCCCAGCGTGGCGGACATCAGGACGAACTGCGCCTGCGGCAGCTCGATCAGCGGCACCTGCCACGCCCAGCCCCGGTCGGGCTCGGCGTAGAAGTGGAACTCGTCCATGACCACCTGGCCGACGTCGGCCCGGTCGCCCTCGCGCAGCGCCAGGTTGGCCAGGATCTCGGCGGTGCAGCAGATGATCGGCGCGTCGGCGTTGACGCTGGCGTCGCCGGTCAGCATGCCCACGTTGTCCGCGCCGAAGACCTCGCAGAGGGCGAAGAACTTCTCCGACACCAGCGCCTTGATCGGGGCGGTGTAGAAGGTCGTCCGGTCGTCGGCGAGGGCCGCGAAGTGCGCCGCGATCGCGACCAGGCTCTTGCCGGAGCCGGTCGGCGTATTCATGATCACGTTGGCGCCGGAGACGATCTCGATGACCGCCTCCTCCTGGTGGGGGTAGAGGTCGAGGCCGCGCTCCTTCGCCCAGCCGGCGAACGCGTCGAAGAGGGTGTCGGGGTCGGCGCTTGTCGGCAGCGCGGCGGTGAGCGTCATAGCCCGTCCATGGTGCCTGGACCATGCCCCCGAACGCCAACCGGCTCCGCGCGCCCGAGGTGCGAGGAAGGGCCCCCTGTACAACGGAATCCGTTAACAGGGGGCCCTTCCTTTCACGGCCGGCGGTGGATCAGGTCGAAGATCGGGCGACCCGCCCGCAGGGCCCGGCGCTCGAACTTGGTGACCGGGCGGTGGGCGGGGCGGGGCGCGAAGCCGTCGTGCGCGTTCGCCAGCCCCGGGTCGGCGTCCAGGGTCTGGCGCATCGCCTCGGCGTACTCGGCCCAGTCGGTCGCGCAGTGCAGGGTGCCGCCGGGCGCCAGCCGGGAGCGCAGCAGCGCCACGTGGCCCGGCTGGATGATCCGCCGCTTGTGGTGCCGGGACTTGGGCCAGGGGTCGGGGAAGAAGACGTGCACCGCGTCCAGCGACGCCTCCGGCAGGCCCGCGACCAGGTCCAGGGCGTCGCCCTGCGCCACCCGTACGTTGCGCAGGCCGTACCGGTCCACCAGGTCCAGCAGGTTGGCGATTCCGGGCGTGTGCACCTCGACCGCCAGATAGTCCCGGTCGGGGTCGGCGGCGGCCATCTCGGCCGTGGTGTCGCCCATCCCGGAACCGATCTCCAGCACCAGCGGGGCCCGTCGGTCGAACAGGCCGGCCAGGTCCACCGGCGTGCCGGGCCGCTCGGGCACGTCCAGGCCGTAGACCGGCCAGAACCGGTCGAGGGCGTCCGTCTGGCGGCTGCTCATCCGACCTCGGCGCGGATGGAAGGTCCGGATCGTCCGGGCGGCGGCGGGCGCGGGGACGGCGGCGGGGGAGTCGGTGGAGGTCACAACGACCCGAGGGTACGCGACGACCGCGCCGAATCGGATGTGATGTTCGCCCGGGGATGAGAGGATCCATCCCGTACGGCAGACCGGGCGTCTGGTATTGCCCGGCACTGCCCCAACGCGCCGGGAGGGGGCGTCGTGTCGGTGCACCGCGGCGGTGTGGCGCTGGCGATCGTGACCGTGGTCGCCGGTCCCCTGCTCGCGGCCTCGCCGGCCCCGGCCGCCCAGCCGGCCACCGCCGTGCCCGGTGTCGCCCAGCCGCCCAACGTCGCCCTGCCGTCGACCGCTCTGCCGCCCGGCGGCGCCCTGTCGTCCACCACCGTCCTCGCCGCCTCGTCGTCCCCGCCGTCCGGCGTCGCGTCCAGGTCCGGCGGCGCTCTGCTGGCCCGGGCCGGCGCGCCCCAGCCGGGGCCGCCGGGGCCGCGCGTCTTCGTCGAGGTCAGCCCGAGCACCGTCGAGCCCGGCTTCCTGGTGGGGATCCGGGCCAGTTGCCAGGACAACTCGGTCCCCGCCACCGTGGTCTCGGACGCCTTCGGCCGGGTGCAGGTGCAGCCGCAGGGCAGCACGCTGACCGCCGCGCCGATGGTGCGGGAGCGCACCCGGCCCGGCAACTACCGGATCAAGCTGGAGTGCCGCGACGGCGAGACCGCCTCGACCATGCTCCAGGTCGTCAAGGCCGTGAAGCCCAGTCGCGGCCCGGCGACCGGGTTCGGCGGAGGCGCCGGTGGCGTCACGGGCGGGCTGCTGCTTCCGGGTGGCCTCGCGCTGATCGTGACCGGCATCGTGCTCGCCGTCCGGTCGGCGCGCCGCCCGCGTACCGCCCGTCGGTGAGCCCGGTCATGGTCCCCACGCCCGCCCCGCAGCCGGCCGCCGCAGCGGCCCGCAGCCCGCGGCCGCCCGGACGCCGTCCCTGGTCGGTGCCGCTGGCCGTGGTGCTGGTGCTGGCCGGGGTCTTCGCCACCGGCGCGGGCCTGGGGCGCACCGCCGGGCCGTTCGACTGGGCAGCCGGCGGGGGACAGGACCGGCCGGCCCGCAGCGAGAACGGTGCGCTGGCGGCCAGCCGGCCGGTGCGCCTGTCGATCCCCGCGATCAAGGTGTCCGCCCCGGTGGCCCCCGTCGGCCAGGCCCGGGACGGTTCCATCGCCGTCCCGCCGCTGGAGCGGGCCGACGAGACCGGCTGGTACGACCGGGGCCCCACCCCGGGCGAGCCGGGCCCGTCGGTCATCGTCGGGCACGTGGACACCAAGCGCGGCCCGTCGGTCTTCTACGACCTGCACAAGCTGCGCCCAGGCGACACCGTCGAGGTGGCCCGGGCGGACGAATCGGTCGTGGTGTTCCGGGTCGACTCCGTGGAGCACTTCCCCAAGGAGCGGCTGCCGGCGGAGCGGGTCTACGGCGACGAGGGCCCCGCGGGCCTGCGCCTGATCACCTGCGGCGGCGACTGGCTCGGCGGCCGGACGGGCTACGCCGACAACATCATCGCCTTCGCCACCCTGCTCTCCTCCCGCCCTGCCTGACCCTCCCGCGTTCCGGCCCCCCGATCCCGTCGATCATGAGGTTGGCGGCATCCACGGAGATCGACTTCGCCGCCAACCTCATGATCAACGCGTTGGGGAGGGGCGGGGAGGGGGAGGGGGAGGGAGGGGGGTCAGGGGCGGGGTGGGACCTGCTGGACGACCTCGAACTCCAGGAGGGTTGCGCCGGAGGCGACCGGGGGACGCTTCTCGCCCGTCCCGGCGTGGGCGGCGCGGGAAGGGCCGGCGGCCCACGCCTGATAGGCCTCCTCGGTCTCCCAGCGGGTGTAGACGAAGTAGCGGTTCTCCCCGGCCACCGGGCGCAGCAGTTCGAAGCCGAGGAAGCCGGGGGAGTTCTCCACGGCCCCGGCCCGGGCGGCGAACCGCTTCTCCAGCTCCTCGCCCGCGCCGGGAGGGACGTCGATCGCGTTGATCTTCACGACTGCCATGGCTCCACCCTAGCGACGAGGTCGGGGCTCAGAACGACTCGACGGCCGGAACCAGGTCGGCGTCGACCACGATCGGCGCGTGGTCGGAGGGCCCCTTGCCCTTGCGCGCCTCCCGGTCCACGTACGCGGAGCGGACCGCCCGGGCGAACGGCGCCGAGGCGTAGACGAGGTCGATCCGCATGCCCTTGTTCTGGTGGAACATGCCGGCCCGGTAGTCCCAGTAGGTGAACGGGTGCGGGCCTTTCATCGGCGTGGGCACCACGTCGGAGAGCCCGAGGTCGCGCAGCGCCGCGAGGGCCGCCCGCTCGGCGGGGGTGACGTGCGTGGAGTGGGTGAACAGCGCCGGGTCCCAGACGTCGGCGTCGGTGGGCGCCACGTTGAAGTCGCCGCAGACCGCCAGCGGCAGGCCGCCGGTCAGCTCCGCCTCGACCGCGTCCCGCAGCGCCGCGAACCAGGCGAGCTTGTACGCGTAGTGCGGGTCGTCCGGGGCCCGGCCGTTCGGCACGTACACCGACCAGACCCGGACCCCGTCGCAGGTCGCCGAGATGGCCCGGGCCTCGGGATCGGGGAAGCCCGGCTCGCCGGGGAACCCCACCGTGACGTCGGCCAGGCCGACCCGGGACAGGACCGCCACCCCGTTCCACCGGCCGTCGCTGTGGCTGGCCACCGTGTAGCCCAGCTCGCCCACCTCGGCCACCGGGAAGGCGCCGTCCGGGCACTTCGTCTCCTGGAGGCAGACGACGTCGGGCCCGGTGCCCGCCAACCAGTCCAGCAGCCGGGGCAGGCGGGCCTTCACCGAGTTCACGTTCCAGGTCGCCAGGCGCATGTGACCAGCCTGCCCCATCCCCGCGCGTGTCGCCGGTTCAGCTGCCCGGGGTGTCGCCCGGGCGGGTCTGCTCGGCCAGGAACCGCTCCAGTTCGGCGCCCAGCTCGTCGGCGGTGGGCAGCGGCCCGGCCTCGGCGGCCAGCAGGTTCCGCTCGCCCCGGCCGCGCGCGAACGCGTCGTACTGCTCCTCGAGGGCCTGGACCAGCTGGGCGGCGTCGTCGGTCTGGGCGACCTGCCGGTCGATCTCCACCCGGACCACCTCGGCCGCCGAGCGCAGCCCGTCGCGGGGCAGCAGCAGCCCGGTGCTGCGGGACACGGAGGCGAGCAGCACCTCGGCGGCGGCCGGGTACTCCGTCTGCGCCACGTAGTGCGGCACGTGGGCGGCGAAGCCGAGGGCGTCACGGCCCAGCTCGCCGAGGCGGTACTCCAGCAGGTGCCCGACGCTGCCCGGCACCTGCACCCGCTGCAACCACGGCTCGTAGCCGGCGATCAGCTCGCGGCGGGTGGCGTGTGCGGTCACCCCGGCGGGCCGGGTGTGCGGCACGGCCATCGGGATCGAGTTGAGCCCGACGGTGAGCCGGACGTCCAGCCGTGCGGAGATGCCGGCCACCGCGGCCACGAAGCGCTCCCACTGCAGGTCCGGCTCCGGGCCGGTGAGCAGCAGGAAGGGGGTCTCGTCGTCGTCGCGGAGCAGGTGCAGCTCCAGCTCCGGGGCGTCGTACGCCTCCCAGTGGTCCTCGACGAAGGTCATCACCGGGCGGCGCGAGCGGTAGTCGAAGAGCTGGTCGACGTCGAACCGGGCGATCGGGCGGGCGTCCAGGGAGGTGAGCAGCTGCTCCCTGGCCAGTCGGGTGGCGCTGCCGGCGTCGACGAAGCCGGTGAGGGTCTGGATCAGGACCGGCTGACCTAGGTCGGGCAGATCGTCGGTGAGCTCGTAGAGCTCGTGTGGGTCGAGCACCGGTGCGGACCTCCCTGGTCGTGCGTACGGGTCGCCGCGCGAGGGCACCCGGTTCGGGGAACGTACCCGCCATCCTCGTGCATTCCTCGCCGCGCCCCGCCGCGGGTCGTCACCTGTCCGGTAATCGGGCGTATGCCCGCAAGCCCACCGGCGGACGAGGAACGCTGACCGTCAGGACGACCAGGCTATCGGTCGAACGGGCGAGTTTGGGGATCATGGGCCGGGCGGCGGGGGTTTGTCCGTGTTCCGGGCGCGCAGGGGCGGGCCGGGGTGACCCGGAGGTCTGACCGGTCCGCGAGGTCCGTCCCCCGGGCTGCCCGGGGCGGCAGGGGCGTCCACCCGGCCCAGCCCATATCGTGAGGAAAGCCACGAGATCACCCGGGGTGATCGCCGTGTGGGCCTGCCTAGCCTCGGCTGATGCGTGACGACCGCACCCTCGACGACCAGATCGCCCCCGGTGACCCGGTTGGCCGTTCGAACGATACCCCCTCGTACGTTCGGTCAACCGCCCTCCGCGCCGCCGGGGCGTACGCCCACCTGCTGAATCGCGGGCCCGCCCGGGCCCGGATCGCCCTCGCCACCGGCGTGCTGTGCTGCCTCGGCCTGACCGCCGTCGCGCAGGGCGCGGGGGACGACTCCGCCGACCCGGCCCCCGCCGCCGCCCCCTCCGCGCTCGCCGAGCGCGCCGGGCCGGACCCGGCCTCCCGCAAGGTGGAACGCGTCGCCACCTCCGCCAGCCCGACCCGCGCCGCCGACCCGGACACCACCACCCCGGCACCGGAGAAGACCACCCGCAAGCCGGTCGACCCCGCCCCGGTCGTCGGGCTCGACGACGCCCAGATGGAGAACGCCGAGGAGATCGTGCGGACCGGGCGCGAGATGGGGATGCCCCGGCGCGCGCTGGTGATCGCGGTCGCCACCGCGATGCAGGAGAGCAACCTCTACAACGTCGCCAGCGGGGTGCTCCCGGAGTCCCGCGAGTACCCGCACCAGGGCATCGGGTGGGACCACGACTCGGTCGGGCTGTTCCAGCAGCGCTCCAGCAGCGGCTGGGGCGAGGTCGGTGAGCTGATGGACCCGGAGTTCGCCACCCGACAGTTCCTCTCGGCGCTGGCGCGGGTGCCGGGCTGGCAGCAGATGCGGCTCACCGACGCCGCCCAGGCGGTGCAGATCTCCGCCTACCCGGAGCACTACGCCAAGCACGAGTGGCGCGCCACCAAGGTCGTCGCGGCGTGCCTGGAGGCCGGGCAGTAGGCTTTCACCAACCACAGTGGACGGTTGCGGTTCGCGCATCCGGGGTACATGTGTTGTCGCTCCGAGGTACACATGGAACAGGCACCACCGACTGGAGGACGACATGTCACTGATGCAGCGGATCAGCACCTTCCTGCGTTCGCCCAAGGGTCAGCAGATGGTCGACCGTGGCCGTCGCGAGCTGGCCAAGCCCGCCACCCAGCAGAAGCTCCGGGGTCTCGCGGCCAAGCTCCAGAACCGCCGCTGACCCGTCACCGCCGACCTCTCCGACCCCCGGGAGACCCTGTGACCGATCCCGCGCCCGCCGACGACCAGCACGTCGCCGGAGGACCTCAGCCGCCGGCCGTGGTTCCGGTACCGACGCAGGAGGCCACCGAGGCGCCGCCGCTGAAGCTCTGGGACCGGATGCGGGAGGACCCGCAGTACGCTCCGGAGCACCTCGCCCTGGAGGCCGTACGCCGGCTGGGGCCGGAGGCGGCGCAGTGGGCCGCGCGGGCCCGGGCCGAGCAGCCCGGCGTCCCCGCCGAGGCCCTGGCGGAGCAGGCGGTACGCAAGTTCGTCAACCACGCCCGGCTCTCCGGGGCGGTCTCGGGCGCCGCCGGGCTGCCCGGCGCCGTGATCGACGTGGGGATCCTGGCCTGGACGCAGGCCCGGATGGTGCTGCACGTCGCCGCCGCGTACGGGGCCGACCCGCTGCACGGCGACCGGGCGACCGACCTGCTGGTGCTGCAGAAGGTGCACAAGGTCGCCGAGAGCGCCCGGCTCGCGCTCGGGGTGGCCGCCGGCCGGGAGCGCGCCGGGGCACTCTTCGGCAGCGGGGGGCAGAACCCGCTCGGCAAGGTCATGCTGCGCCTCGGCGTGCGACTGGCCCAGATGGCCGGGGTGCGCGCGGCGAAGCGGGTCTTCGCCAAGGTGGTGCCCGGCGCGGCGATCGTGCTCGGCACCTGGGCCAACTCGTCGGCCACCAAGGACCTCGCCGTGCGCTCCCACGCCCTCTACCGCCAGTACGGCGGACCGACCGTCCCCGAGCCCCGCCGGCCCTGACGCCGGCCGTCACCCGCCGCCCGTCCGCCCGCCCCTGTGGGCGCGCGGTCGGCCGGCAGGGTCAGGAGCCGAGGCCCGAGGCGCGCCACGCCACGTCGGCCAGCCGGTCCTGCCCGGCGGCGTTGGGGTGGAACCAGTCCAGCGGGTTGACCAGCTCCAGGTCGAACCGCACCCGGTGCACCGCCCCGCCGTCGTGCCGGCAGCGCGAGCCGTACGCCTTGCACGCGGCGGCGAGCTGGGCGTTGTAGTCGGCGATCCGCTCCCGCACGGCCGCCCGGCGGGCCCGGTCGAGCGGGTCCGTCGAGGTGGGGTTCGCCAGCAGCGCCGGGCAGACGCCCCGCTTCCAGGCCCGTACCGCCCGCGCGTCGGTGTGCCCGACCTCCCAGAGCCGGTGCAGGTTGGGCACGCTCACCACCAGCACCCGGGCCTTCGGCCGCCCCTGCCGCAGCACCCGCAGGCCGCGGTCCACCTCGGCGCGGAACTGCTTCACCGGGGTCATCGCCTCGATGCCGCCCCGGCACACGTCGTTGGCGCCGATCAGCACGGTGACGTGGTCGACGCGGTCGCGTACCGCCCGCTGGGCCTGCCCCTCCAGCGACGCCGCGCGGGCCCCGGGGCTGGCGTGGTTGTAGGCCCTGCCCCGGATCGCCGGGTTCCGGTCGAGCAGCCGCCGGTAGAGGCTGTCGACGCGCAGCCCGTCGCCGGTGGACCAGGAGTTGCGCTCGCACGAGACGAGCACCAGGCAGGAGCCGAAGCCGGTGCTGATCGAGTCGCCGAGGGCCGCGATGCCGCCGGGCGAGCCGGGCGACGGCGTCTCCCGTGGCGGTCGGGAGCCGGGTTCCCCGCCGCCCTCGCAGGCGAGCGCGACCAGCGCCAGCAGACAGGCGGCCACGGTGACCCAGCGTCGAGGCATACCATCCCCAGTCCCGCAGCGGAGAGCGACAGCGCGGTAACTCTAAGCGCGGCCCCGGTGGGTCAACCCGCCGCTGTCGACAATGCGGCAGAGGGCTGTTCCGGCGCGGCTTCGCATGCTAGCGGATCGATACGTCGGGCGGGGTCAGCGGGCCAGGCGGGGGTCGGCGCGCCAGGGCGCGGGCTGGCCGTGCAGCCACCAGTGCAGGGTCCGGGTGATCCGGGGCAGCACCAGGTATGTCATCAGCGGGGTCAGCGTGAGGGTCATCATCAGCACCCGGGCGGCCAGCGGCACGTCCGGGAGGAAACGGCTGGTGAGCAGCGTCGCGGTCAGGCTGAGCGGGAAGAACGCCAGCCAGATCGTCACCGCCTGCTTCCAGCGCGGTGGGGAGGGCGGCGGGACCGTCGGCTCGGCGCTGACCGGGACGGTCTGCGCCACGTGCTCCGGCGGCGGGTCGAACCAGCCCTCGACGCCGGTACGCCGCTCGACCCGCGTGTGCTCGACGATGCCCTGCGCCGAGGAGAGCCACCAGTGCCGCTGCGGGGAGTCCTCCCAGCGGCGCAGCGTGTCGTGGTCGGCGAAGCGGTAGATGATGTGCCACTCCCCGGAGCCGGGCGCGCTGCGTACCCAGCCGGACCCGAGGAACCCCGGGAACGCCTCGGCCAGCGCCGTGCCGGCCCGCATCCAGGCCACCATCTCGCTGGTCCGGGCGGGGTCGGTGCGCCGGGCGACGGCGACGGTCACCGGCAGCGCGTGGGTCATCGTCATACCGGCCATCCTCTCCGTTCGGAGCCGGTTCGACAGGCTCACGGGCCACCGGTGTAACGCACCCCACCAGGAGGGTGACGCGGCCCACCGGCAGGGCTGGCGGCGGTGCACCGGCGGGGGCCGAGGCGGGCGACCTGCGGGGTCGACCGGCAGCGTGCCGGTCGACCGGTCCACGCGGCGGAGAACTGTCGGAGGTCGGTGGTCGACTGGGCCCATGAGTGCAGACGACATCCTCGTGCTCGGCGCCACCGGCTCGACCGGCCGGCGGGTGGCGCGCCGGCTGTCGGACGCCGGCCTGCCGGTCCGGGCCGCGTCGCGCCGGGGCGCCGTCCGTTTCGACTGGGCCCTGCCGGCGACCTGGGAGCCGGCCGTGGCCGGCGCCTCCCGCCTCTACCTGATGGTCCCGCACGACGTGCCGGTCGACCCGGCGTTCGTCCGACTCGCCGTGCAGGGTGGCGTGCGACGCGTCGTCCTGCTGTCCAGCCGGGCGATCGAGGCGATGGGTGACGAGCGGCTGCTGGCCGCCGAGGCGCTGGTGCGCGACTGCGGCGTCGAGTGGACGATCCTCCGGCCGGACTGGTTCGACCAGAACTTCGACGAGGGCGTCTTCCGCGACGCCGTGCTCGCCGGCACCGTGGCCGTGCCGGTGGGGGACGCCCGCCAGGGCTTCGTCGACGCCGACGACATCGCGGCGGTGGCCGTGGCGGCGCTCACCGGAGAGGGCCACCACGGCCGGGTCCACGAGATCACCGGGCCCCGCGCCCTGTCCTTCGGCGAGGCGGTCGACATCGTCGCCCGGGCCGCCGGGCGTCCGGTCCGCCACCTCGGCGCCGCCGGGGACTACCGGGCCGCGATGACCCCGCTGGGCCTCCCGCCTGCGCAGATCGAGGCGGAGATCCGCGCCTTCGCCGCCCTGCGGGAGCTCGGCGACGCCGAACCGACCGACACCGTCCGGCAGGTCACGGGGCGGGCGCCGAAGGACTTCACGGCGTACGCCGCCGACGCGGCGGCCCGGGGCGCCTGGCGCACCGACGAGGACGCCCGGGGGAGCCGACCGGCCGGGGCGGGTTAAGCGGGCCGATCGGGGGTAGGTCGGTGAGATGACGAGATCGCAGCCCCGGCGCGCCCGTGGCACGGTCGGCCACGCCTACAGCGCGCTCAACATGCGGCTCCTGCTCGCCGGGTTCGGTCTGGTGACCATGACCGTCTTCGCGGTGCTGGCGTTCAACGCCGACCTGGTGTGGCTCGGGGTGCTCTGCGTGGTCTTCGCGGTGGTCGCCGTGGTCGACCTGATCATCATCCAGCGGCGCCGCGCCGCCCGCCGCCGGGAGGAACCGGGAACCCGCCACTCACTCTTCGAGTGACAGGAGTACGAGATGCCCATCGCGACCACCAATCCCGCCACGGGACAGACGCTCAAGACCTACGACCCGATGTCGCCGGAGCAGATCGACGCCGCGATCGAGCGGGCCGACCTGGCGTACCGCCAGCTGCGCGGCACCACCGTCGACCAGCGCGGGCGCTGGCTGAACGCGGCGGCCGACCTGCTGGAGGCCGAGCGCGACGAGATCGCCCGGCTGATGACCACCGAGATGGGCAAGACGTACGCCTCGGCCCAGGCGGAGGTCACCAAGTGCGCCGCCGCCTGCCGCTTCTACGCGGCGAAGGCGGCCGAGTTCCTCGCCGACGAGCCCGCCGACGCGGGAGCGGTCAAGGCCACCCGGGCCTTCGTCCGCTACCAGCCGATCGGGCCGGTGCTCGCGGTGATGCCGTGGAACTTCCCGCTGTGGCAGGTGATGCGGTTCGCCGCGCCCGCCCTGATGGCCGGCAACACCGGCCTGCTCAAACACGCCTCCAACGTGCCGCAGACCGCGCTGCTGCTGGAGGACCTGTTCCGCCGCGCCGGCTTCCCCGAGGGGGCGTTCACCACCCTGCTCGTCGGCTCGGCCGAGGTCGACCGGGTGCTCAGCGACCCGCGGGTGCGCGCGGCGACGCTGACGGGCAGCGAGGGCGCCGGCCGCTCGATCGCCCAGATCGCCGGCCGGGAGCTGAAGAAGACAGTGCTGGAGCTCGGCGGCAGCGACCCGTTCGTGGTGATGCCCTCGGCCGACCTGGACCGGGCCGCCGAGGTCGCCACCACCGCCCGCTGCCAGAACAACGGCCAGTCCTGCATCGCCGCGAAGCGGTTCATCGTGCACGCCGACGTGTTCGACGCCTTCGCCGAGAAGTTCGCCGCGAACATGTCGGCCCTGCGGGTCGGCGACCCGATGGACGCCGGCACCGACGTCGGCCCGCTGGCCAGCGAGGGCGGGCGAGACGAGATCCACGCCCAGGTACGCGACGCCGTCGACAAGGGCGCCACCGTGCTCTGCGGCGGCGAGCCGCCCGCCGGCCCCGGCTGGTTCTACCCGCCGACGGTGGTCACCGACCTGCGGCCGGAGATGCGGATGTGGTCCGAGGAGGTCTTCGGGCCAGTCGCGGGCCTCTACCGGGTGTCGTCGTACGACGAGGCGATCGAGGTGGCGAACGGCACCTCCTTCGGCCTGGGATCCAACGCCTGGACCCGGGACCCGGAGGAGCAGGAGCGCTTCGCCACCGACCTGGACGCCGGGAACGTCTTCGTCAACGGGATGACCACGTCGTACCCGGAACTGCCCTTCGGCGGGGTGAAGAACTCCGGCTACGGCCGCGAGCTCTCCGCGCTCGGCATGCGGGAGTTCTGCAACACCAAGACCGTCTGGGTGGGCGAGGGGGCCGCCTCGGCCGGCGCCGGGGCGCACGCGGAGTAGTCCCGCCCGGCTCCGTCGGCGTAGCCGGACGCCGTCGTGGGTACGGAGTGACGCCATGACGGTGTTCGGCTTCCACGCGTCCCACGAGCAAATCCCTCCCCGCGCCCTGCTGGAGGCGGTGATCCACGCCGAGCGGGCCGGCTTCGACGCCGCCATGTCCTCGGACCACTTCGCGCCCTGGAGCGAGCGGCAGGGCGAGTCCGGCTTCGCCTGGTCCTGGCTCGGCGCTGCGCTCCAGGCCACCAACCTGCCGTTCGGGGTGGTCAATGCCCCCGGGCAGCGCTACCACCCGGCGATCATCGCCCAGGCGATCGGCACCCTGGGCGCGATGTACCCGGGCCGGTTCTGGGCCGCCCTCGGCACCGGCGAGGCGAGCAACGAGCACATCACCGGCGACGCCTGGCCGCGCAAGGACGTCCGCACCGCCCGGCTGCGTGAGTGCGTGGACGTGATCCGCGCGCTGCTGGCCGGCGAGGAGGTCAGCCACGACGGCCTGGTCCGGGTGGACCGGGCGAAGCTGTGGACCCGGCCGGAGGAACCGCCGGCGCTGATCGGGGCGGCGGTCAGCCTGGCCACCGCCCGCTGGTGCGCCGAGTGGGCGGACGGGTTGATCACCGTGAACGCCCCGACCGCGCACCTGCGGCAGATGATCGACGCGTACCGGGACGCCGGCGGGCGCGGGCCGCTGCACCTCCAGGTGCACGTGAGCTGGGCGCCGGAGCAGGCCGAGGCCGAGCGGCTGGCGTACGACCAGTGGCGCAGCAACGTCTTCGCCCCGCCGGTCTGCTGGGACCTGGAGACCCCGGAGCACTTCGACGTGGTCTCGCGGGACGTGCCGATGGAGAAGGTCCACGACGTCGTGAACGTCTCCGCCGACCTCGGCCGGCACGTCGGCTGGCTGGAGGAGTACCTGGAGCTGGGCTTCGACCAGATCGCCCTGCACCACGTCGGGCAGGAGCAGCGGAACTTCATCGACGCGTTCGGCGCCGAGGTGCTGCCGAAGCTGCGCAGCGCCGGCTGAGCGGTCCCGTCCCGGGCCTGCGCGGTGCCGGCTGAGCGGTCCCGTCCCGCGCTGCTGTCGGGACGTGCCGTTTCGACGGGCGAGCGGCTCAGGGCAGGCGGCGGGCGAGGACCTGCCCGGGCCACGGGTCGCGGCCCGGGCGCTCGACCGTGAACGGGTCGGTGGCGGTGAAGCCCTGCCGCTCGTACCAGCGGACCAGCGCGCCGTCGTCGCCCGCGTAGCAGTCCACCCGCAGCAGGCCGAGCCCGCGCTCCCGGGCCAGCTCCGCGGCGTGCGCCAGGAGCCGGCCGCCGATACCGGACCCGGCGTGCGCGCGGTCGGTGACCAGCAGGTTCACGTACAGCTCGGGTTCGGTGGCGGGTGGCACGTACTCGGTCGCCGTCCCGACCACCAGGGCGCCGACCGGCCGGTCGGCGAGCGTCGCCAGCCACAGCCCGCCGCCGCTCGCCCAGGCCTCGGCCTGCGCGATCCGCCGCGGGTCGGTCGAGGCCGCTTCGGTGCCCCACTGACCGGTGCGGCCCCGCTCCGCCAGCCAGGCGGTGGCGCCGTCGAGCAGCCGCAGCACGGCGGGCGCGTCGTCGGGGCCGCCGGGACGCAGACTGGGGCTTCGCTGGTCGGTCATGACGGACATGCTCCTACACCCGCCCCTGCCCCGGCCGCCCTACCGCGTCGATCATGCAGTTGTGGTGCCTCGCGAAAGGTGCGATCCAGGGCATGCCGCCCACCGCAACTGCATGATCGACCACGCTGGGGGCGGGAGGGCGTGAGGGTGGTCAGGGCGTGAGGGTGGTCAGGGGTTCCGTGGCCAGGCAGGAGGTCAGGCAGCGTTCCTTGGCGTCGCTGGTCATCCTGGCGGTCCAGTCCGTGAAGCCGCCGTCGCCCAGTGCGACCTCGTCGGCGCCGTCGCCGGCGGTGATCCGTAGCGCCGCGTCGACGTAGTAGCCCCGGCCGCGTCGGCGCTCCGGCTCGTCCACAAGCGGTACGCCCGACGGGCCCAGCGCCGGCCGGACGGTGTCGGCGATCCGTTCCCCGACGACGGGGCTGTCGAGCACGGTCAGGTGGATCCGGGCCGCCGCCGACGGCGGCAGCAGGGTGGCGAGCACCGCGCGCCAGTACGCCAGGTGCAGGGTGAGCAGCCGTGCCTCGGTGCGCCCCGAGCCGGTGTCGCGGGCGCTGGAGACCAGCGTGAAGAGCCGGAAGTGCGCCGACCGGGTCGGCCCGAAGTCCTGCGCCCGCAGCACGCGGTGGCAGGCGGCCAGGTGCACGGTGCCGCCGGGCGGCTGTTCGCGGCGGCGTACCGCGGCCTCGATCGCGAGCGCGTTGGTGGGGTCGCTGAGCACCTCGGTGGCGCGGAAGGTGGTGACGATGCGGTTCTGGCTCATCGGCGTGACGACCGAGCAGGTGCCGAGCGGCGCGACGGGGGAGAGGTCGACACCGGCGAACTCCGCCGGGAGCAGTTCCCACAGGCGGGCCTCGACGGCGGCCAGGGCGCGGGGGTCGGCCGCCGCCGGCCGGGTGAAGCGGTCCGTGCGCCAGCGGCGGACCAGGTCCGCGGGGCGTACCGCCGCCGCCCGGTCCCGGGCCACCGCCAGCAGCAGCGTGCGCAGGTCCGCCGGGCTCAGGCCGGCCAGGGCGCTCCGGGTGCCGTCCGGCAGTCGCGACCAGACCCGCCGCTGCGCGTCGTCCATGCCGGCCACCCTGTCGTACGCCCCGGGAGGCCGTCCACCGAGAATCGACGGCCGGACCCGGTGGTGGCCTCCCCCGGGGAACCGGGGGAGGCCGTTACGCGGGCGGCGCGCTCGTCACCTGGGACGATTCTCAGCCGGTGCGGCCGAGGCGACGGACCGCCGGGGCGCACCGGAGCACGGGTCGGTCAGGAGAGCGTGCAGGCCGCGCCGTTGACGGTGATCAGGCCGGGTGCCGGGTTGGCGCCGCCGCCGGTCACCGCGTTGAAGCCGAAGGTGACGGTGCCGCCCGGGGCGATCCTGGCGTTGTACGACTCGTTCTTCGCGGTGACCGTGGCCCCCGCCTGGGTCGCCTTGGCCAGCCACGCCTCGCGTACCTTCTGGTCGCCGGTGAAGGCGAAGCGGGCCGCCCAGCCGTCGATCGCGCTGGTGCCGGTGTTGCGGATGGTCACCTGGGCGGTGAACCCGGTGCCGCCCTCCCAGGTGCCGTAGTTGGTGTACGTGGCGGCGCAGGTGGGCGCCGGCACCGCCTTCGAGTCACCCTGGTCGGCCAGGAACGAGGCGATCCAGGCCAGCGCCGAGTTCCAGTTGATCGCCACCTCGTTGGTCGCGTACGAGTTGATGTCGTCGACGTAGCAGAACATCGGCTTGCAGCCGGCGAGCAGCTTGGCGGCGAACGGGTCCTGGAGGGCGGCGTTCGGGCCGCCGGCCAGCGAGCCGGCGGGCGGCTTCGGCAGGTCGGGGTCGAGCTGGTGGCCGAAGATCCGGCTGTGCTGGTTCTCGGCCGCGTGCTCGCCCCACCCGGTCACGTACGAGATGTTCAGGGCGTTGCGGCCGAGGACGTAGTCCATCGCCTGCACCGCGCCGTCGCGGTACTTCGCGTCGCGGGTCAGGTCGAAGGCGGTGGCCAGCACGACCGCGTTGTTGATGATGTTGCTGTTGCCGCCCCAGAAGTAGCTGTCCGGGTCGCCGGGCATCGGCAGCCCGTACGCCTGCCGGCCCGCCTCGGCGAGGTGGGCGTCGGCGGCGGCGGTGACGGAGGCGCGGACGCGGGCCAGGTCGGCGGCCGGCAGCCCGTTCGGCACGGTGGCCAGGTCCAGCCGGCCCAGGGCGGCGACGCCCTGCCAGCCGAAGCCGCGCGGGTCGAACACGTTGCCGGTGTGGTGCGGCGACGCGGTCAGATCCGCCAGGTACGGCTGCTCCCCGGTGGTCAGGAAGAGCTCGGCGGCGGCCCAGTAGAACTCGTCGGTGACGTTCGTGTCGTCGTACGCGCCGCCGCCGGTGCTGTCGGCGGGGCTGGCGTACCGCGTCGGGTTGGCCTTGGCGGCGGCGTAGGCCGTCTTCGCCGCCGTGCCGCAGCGCTTGGCGAAGGTCGCGTCGTAGGGGGCGAAGAGCCGCGCGCACTGGGCGGCGACGGCGGCCAGGTTGAGGGTGGCGGCGGTCGACGGCGGGTGCAGCTCGCGCTGCTCGGGGTCGTCGTGCGGGGCGAGCGGCAGCCCGGTCCAGTTCCGGTCGTGGATCTTGTGGTGGGCCATCCCGGCGAGCGGCTTGCCAGCCGGCACCTGCATGCGCAGCAGGAACTCCAGCTCCCAGCGGGCCTCGTCAAGCACGTCCGGCACGCCGTTGCCGCGCTCGGGCACCCGCAGGGTGCTGTCGCCGAGGGCCGCACCGTGCCCGGCGGTGGCGGCCGTGCGCGTCCGCTCGAAGGTGTTCAGTAGCTGGTAGGTGGCGATGCCGCCGTTGACCACGTACTTGCCGTGGTCGCCGGCGTCGTACCAGCCGCCGCGCACGTCCAGGGAGTAGTCGCAGACGCCCGGCTGGCAGGGCACGTTGGTGTCGCCCTTGTTGGGCGCCACGTCGAGGTGCCCGGCCGGGCGGGCGTACTCCGCGCCGATCAGGTCGCCGTCGATGGTGATGCCGCTGCGCTGGGCGTAGAAGAACTGGAGGGAGTCGGCGCGCAGCCGGTCGTAGAGGGTGCCCGAGATGTCGAAGGGGTGGCTGGTCTCGCCGTCGACGGTCAGGGTCAGCCCCGCCCCCGGGGTCCGGTACGACGAGAAGTCGAGCGTCTGCACGTTCTGCCCGGAGGCGGCGTCCACGCCGCGCGGGGTGGTGCTGCCGCTGGCCAGGACCGCGCCGGCGGCCGACTTCAGCTGCCAGGGCAGGGCCTCGGTCGCCGTCGTCACCACGGTGGCGTTCTTCGGCCCGCCGGGCAGGTAGCCGACCTGGTTGACCCGCACCCGTGGCCCGGTGTCGGGCACGTACGGCGCGGGCGGGTCGCCGCCGCGCAGCGAGACGTCGTCCAGGCAGACGGTCTGCTCGGCCGCGGCACCGCCGACCTGGAAGATCAGTTGGGCGGCCGGGTTCGCCTCGGGCACCGTGAACGTCTTCTCGAAGCGCTGGGCGGTGCCGCTGGCGGTGGCGTCGACGCTGGCGTACGTGGTGTAGGGGGCGGTGCCCAGTTGCAGGACGGCCTTGACGGCGGCGCCGGGGGTGGCGGAGACGTCGAAGCCGAGCGTGTACTCGGCCCCGGCGACCAGCGGCACGCCGTCCTGGCCGATGCCGGCGTCCCACGGGTTGGCCAGCCCGCCGGGCACGGTGGCGCAGAGCCGGCCGTCGGTGACCGCGAGCGGGCCGGTGCCGTAGGAGAACCAGGGGGACACACCGGCGCTGAAGTCGCCGTTGTCGATCTGCTCGGGGGCGTCGGGGGGCGGTTCGGCGTGGGCCGTGCCGGCGGTGGCTCCGGTCAGGGCGAGGGCGGTCGCGGTCGCGAGCAGCGCGAGGCGACGTCGGGATGGCGTCACGGGTGTTCCTTCCGGACGACTGCGGGGACGGGGGATGGCGATGGCGATCTGGGAGCGCTCCCAGGTCCTGTCGATGGTTCCAGTGCCCCCGGCACCCTGTCAATCGACCCGGCTGGATGGCGTGGACCCGCCCGACGGGCCCCCGGGACAGTGAGATTCGCCGCGCGACGCGCCGAGGTCCTGATCTCCTAGAGACAACTGAGCCCTCCGCCTGGCAGGCTGCCACCCATGACCCTGAAGCTGCGTTCCGTGGGAACGAGCGACCGTGGGCTGATCCGCAGCGGAAACCAGGACGCCCTGCACGCCGGCACCTGGCTCGTCGCCGTCGCCGACGGCATGGGCGGGATGGCGGCCGGCGACCTGGCCAGCGCGATCGCCATCGACGCGGTCGCTCCGCTGGACGTGGAGACCCCGGAGCACGCGCTGGTGGCCGCACTGCAGAGCGGCATCCAGCTCGCCACCGAGCGGATCCACCAGGCGGTCGCCGAGGATCCGGAGCGGCAGGGCATGGGCACCACGCTGACCGCCCTGCTCTTCGCCCGGACGGGCAGCTGCCTGGCCCTCGCCCACGTCGGCGACTCCCGCGCCTACCTGTTCCGCGAAGGCGTCCTCAAACAGATCACCCGCGACGACACGTTCGTGCAGATGCTCGTCGACCAGGGGGTGATCACCGCCGACCAGGCCAGCAGCCACCCCCGCCGGGCCGTGGTCACCCAGGCGTTGCAGGGCGAGGAGGTCTCCCCGGCGTACGCGACGATGGTGCCGTGGGCCGGGGACCGCTGGCTGCTGTGCAGCGACGGGCTGTCCAACGTCGTCCGCCCGGACACCCTCGCCGAGGTGCTCGCCGAGCACCCCGACCGCGCGGACTGCGCCCGCCGGCTGATCGACCTGGCGCTGCGCGCCGGCGGGCCGGACAACGTCACGGTGGTCGTCGCCGACGTCGTGCAGGAGTAGGCCCGCTCAGCGCCGGCGCGGGGTGGCGTGCCGGGTGGGCGGGGCCGTGGTCGGGTCCTCCGGCCACGGGTGGCGTGGGTAGCGCCCGCGCAGCTCCCCGCGTACCTGCGGATAGCCGGTGCGCCAGAAGGAGGCCAGGTCGGCGGTGACCGCCACCGGCCGCCCGGCCGGCGAGAGCAGGTGCAGCAGCACCGGCACCCGGCCGTCGGCGATGCGCGGCGCGTCCCGCCAGCCGAAGGTCTCCTGGAGCTTCACCGCGAGCACCGGCGCCGCCGGGTCGGCGTAGTCGAGCCGGATCCGCGACCCGCTCGGCACCGCGATCCGCTCCGGCGCGACCTCGTCCAGCCGCGCCGCCAGCGCCCACGGCAGCAGCCGGCGCAGCGCCCCGGCCACGTCGAGGCGGGCCAGGTCCGCGCGGCGGCGGGCGCGGGCCAGCTCCGGGCCCAGCCAGGCGGGCGCGTCGGCGAGCAGCGCCTCGTCGCCCACGTCGGGCCAGTCGCCGCCGAGCGACTGCCGGCAGAACGCCAGCCGCTCGCGCAGCGCCCGCGCCGCCGGGGTCCAGGTCAGCAGGCCGAGGCTGGTACGACGCAGGCCGGTCAGCAGGGCTTGCGTCACCTCCGCCGGGTCGGGCCGGGCGAGCGGCCGCTCGACCAGCTCGATCGCGCCCAGCCGCAGCACCTCCCGGGCCACCACGTCCTCGCCGGCCCAGCCGACCTCCCGCTCGGTGCGCAGCAGCGGCCCGCCCGCCTCCCGGGCGGTCGTCTCGTCGAGCGGGGTGGCCAGCCGCACCCGGGCGGTCGGCGCGCCGGGGGAGCGGTCCGCCACCGCGACCGCCAGCCAGTCGGCGCCGGCCAGCCCCGACCCGGGCGCCAGCTCCGCCGCGGTCCCGCCGCTCATCAGGTACGCCGAGCCGCCCGGCCGCCGCACCCGGGCCAGCCGCTCCGGGTGGGCCAGCCCGACCAGCAGCCCGGCGGCCAGGTCGTCGGTCAACCGGCCCGCGTCGCCGGCCCGCGCGGGGTCGCCGGCCGACCTCGCCCGGCCGGTGCCTCCCGCCGCCGCGTCGGAACCGAGGGGCGGGCGGCCCCGGTCAGGCCGTCCCGACCGCGCGTCGGGCAGGGCGGCGCGCAGTCGGCGTACCTCCGAACGCCAGCGGGCCGTGGCACCCGGGTCCGCGCCCGCGCGCAGCCGGCGCCACGCGGCGGTCAGGTCGTCGCCCGGCCCGGCGGCGGTGTCCTCGGCGAGCAGCGCCACGATCTCCGCCGCCCGGTCCGCCCCCACCCGGGCGGCCCCGTCGAGCAGCGCCCGGGCCAGCCGGGGGTGCGCCCCGACCGCGGCGATCGCCCGGCCCCGGTCGGTGATCCGCCCGTCGGCGTCGAGCGCGCCGAGGGTGGCGAGGGTGTCGCGGGCCACCGTCATCGACGCCGCCGGGGGCGGGTCGGGCAGGGCCAGCCCGGCGCCGTCCGGCGAACCCCAGGCGGCCAGCTCCAGGGCGAAGCCGGTCAGGTCGGCGGTCGCGATCTCCGGCTCCGGCTGCGCGGCCAGCCGCTCGTGGGTCGCCGCCGACCAGCAGCGGTAGACGTGCCCGGGCGCCTCCCGGCCCGCGCGGCCGGCCCGCTGGGTGGCCGCCGCCCGGGACACGCCGACGGTGACCAGGGCGCCCAGGCCCCGGGCCAGGTCCATCCGGGCGACCCGGGACAGCCCGGCGTCCACCACCACCCGGACGCCCGGCACGGTCAGGCTGCTCTCCGCCACCGCCGTCGCCAGCACCACCCGCCGCCGGCCGGCCGGTCGCAGCGCCGCGTCCTGGTCGGCGCCGCGCTGCCGGCCGTGCAGCGGCAGGACGGCGACCGCGTCGCGCAGGTCGGCCAGCCGGCCCGCGACGGCACCGATCTCGCCGGCCCCGGGCAGGAAGACCAGCACGTCACCGTCGCACTCGCGCAGCGCACGGCGCACCGTCGCCGCGACGTGGTCGAGCAGGCCCCGGTCGACCGGGCCGGCCCCCGGCGCGGCCACCGGCCGGGGTGGCGGCGCCCAGATCCGGGTCACCGGGTGCAGGGCCGAGGACGCCCGGACGATCGGCGCGGGAGCGCCGCCGCCGCCGAGCAGCGCGGCGAAGCGGTCCGCCTCTGGGGTGGCCGACATCGCCAGCAGCCAGAGGTCGGGGCGCAGCGCGGCCCGGGCCTCCACCGCGAACGCGAGCGCCAGGTCGGCGTCGAGCTGCCGCTCGTGGCACTCGTCGAGCAGCACGGCGCCGGTGCCGGCCAGCTCGGGATCGCGGTGCAGCCGCCGCACCAGCAGCCCGGTGGTGACCACCTCGACGCGGGTGCGCGGTCCGCTGCGGCGCTCGCCGCGCACGGCGTACCCGATCCGCTCGCCGAGCGGCTCGCCGAGCAGCGCGGCCATCCGGCGCGCCGCCGCGCGGGCCGCCACCCGGCGCGGCTGGGCGACCAGCACGCGACCGGGGACCTCGTCGGCCACGGCCAGCGGGGCGAGGGTCGTCTTGCCGGTGCCGGGCGGGGCGACCAGCACCCCGGCGCCGGCGCCGCGCAGCGCCGCGACCAGCTCCGGCAGCACCGGGCGTACGGGCAGGTCGAGGGGCACGTCCGAGAGCACGGCCCAGTCTCGCACCGCCCGGGAAGCGGCTCAGCCGGGGCGTACCCCGTCGACGCCGGTGACGAAGGCGCGCCAGGCCGACGCCGGGAAGGCCAGCACGGGGCCGGGCCGGTCCTTGCTGTCCCGGACGGCGATCCGGTCACCGGCGGCGGCGACCTCCACGCAGTTGCCGTTGCCCACGCTGCGGCTGCTGGTGCGCCACTGGGCGCGGGTCAGGTCGAGCGCGCTCATCGCGGTACCCCCGTCTGTTGCCGGCGCGCCGCGTCAACGGTCACGCAAAGTGACGAGAAGCTTCCGTCAGGCGGGTCAGGGACGCCTCCGGACCGAGTGCCATCCGGCACATCTCCTCGTGCACAAGGCTATACCCGCGCACCTGCCCGGCCTCCTCCAGAGCCAGCCCCATCGTGAGGTTTTCCAGGTAAACCACGGCCGCGTCGGCGGTGTCGGCAAACGTCAGCACGACGTACGGCGCGTTCATCGCCGGGTGCCCACCGGCGGAGAACGGAAGTACCTGGAGGGTCACGTTCGGTAGTTGAGAGACCTTCGCGAGGTGGGCCATCTGGTCGGCCATCACGGCGTTGCCGCCGACCGGGCGGCAGAGCACCGCCTCGTTGAGCACCACCGACAACTCGACCGGATTGTCGCGGTGCAGCACGTTCTGCCGATGCAGCCGCGCGGCGACCTTGCGCTCGATCCCGTCCTCGCCCGCGGTGCGCCGGAAGACCTCCCGCGCGTACGCCTCGGTCTGCAGCAGCCCGGGCACCGCCTCGACCTCGTACGTGCGCAGGCTCGCCGCCTCCGCCTCCAGCCCGACGTAGAACTCGAACCACTCCGGCAGGACGTCGCTGTACTTCTGCCACCAGCCGCGCTGCTGCGCCCCGCGGGCGATCTCGATGAGCGCCTCGGCATCGGCCCCGGTCACCTCGTACAGCGCCAGCGCGGCCCGGACGTCGCGCGGCTTGATGCCGATCTGGGCGTTCTCGATGCGGGACAGGTTGCTCTTGGACATGTCCAGTTGCCGGGCGGCGACGTCCAGGGTCATGCCAGCGCGCTCGCGCAACTGGCGGAGTTCCCGGGCGATACGGCGGCGGCGGACGGTGGGGCTCGCGGTCACCCTCCGAGTCTGTCACGGCAAGATCCGCAGGTGGGGCCAGCACGGAGTGCAACTTCCATAAACGGGAGTTGCGTTGCAGTCACGGCCGGTGCATCCTTGCCCGGTTGCGAACACTGTGGACAACCCGTGCGGGAGGACCGGTTGCACATCGCCGACGAGTTCTTCCTGATCACCCACAACGACAGCCGGGGCAAGGCGAAGCTGCACCCGACGGCGACCGGCCTCGGCCTCGCCGCAGGGCTGCTCGGCGAACTGGTCCTGCGTGGACACGCCACCGTCTCCGCCGGGGTCGTCACGGTGCTCGACCGTCGCCCGCCGGCCGACGCGCTGGCGCACACCGTGCTGGACCAGCTGGTCGGCGAGACGCAGCAGCACCCGGTGCGTACCTGGCTGAGCTTCCTGGCGCAGACCGCCACCACCTCGGTGGGCGAGCGACTGGTCAGAGCGGGGGTGCTGCGCCGGCAGGAGACCCGGCGGCTGCTGCGCACCACCGTCAGCTACCTGCCGATCGACCT
Organism: Micromonospora sp. USAFONa4; assembly: GCF_057197825.1. Lineage (NCBI taxonomy): Bacteria > Bacillati > Actinomycetota > Actinomycetes > Micromonosporales > Micromonosporaceae > Micromonospora > Micromonospora sp. USAFONa4. Next base: position 5,620,417 of record NZ_CM170072.1, read on the forward strand.
CAACGCGGTGGCCTGGCCGGCCACCCGGCTGCGCGCCCTGCTCGACCGGCCGGAACCGCCGAGCGTGCCCGACGGGACACTGCTGGGTCTGGTCGTCGCCGCCGGGCTGAGCCGCGAGGTGCTGTGGAGCGCCGGCCCCCGGGCGCACCACCGGCTGGGCGTGCTCATCCCGGCGCTGCCCCCGCCGCTGCGGGAACTCGTGGCGCACACCGAGGCCGCCGTCGGCGCCGCCGTGCTGCGCGGCGTCGGCTGACGCCCTCCACCCCTCCCTCCCCTCGAACCGGAGTCCGCGTATGTCGACCCCCACGCTCGACCGACCGAGCAACGTCTCCGAGGCCCTGGCCCGTGGCCGGCTCGGCGTGCCGTCGGTGATCTTCTTCGTCCTCTCCGCCGCCGCCCCGCTGACCGTCGTGGCCGGCGTCGTCACCACCGGCTACGGGGTCGTCGGGGTGCTCGGCATCCCGCTGGCCTTCCTGACGGTGGCCGCGGTGCTCGCCCTCTTCTCCATCGGGTACGTGGCGATGGCCCGGCGGATGGCCAACGCCGGCGCGTTCTACGCCTACGTCGCCCGTGGGCTGGGCCGCCCGGCCGGCGTCGGCGCCGCCTGGGTGGCGCTGATCGCGTACAACGCCCTCCAGGTGGGGCTCTACGGCACCATCGGCGCCGCGGCGGAACCGGTGCTGGGCCGACTGTTCGGGGTGGCCCCGGCGTGGTGGGTGGTGGCGCTGGTCGCCTGGGCGACGGTCGGCGTGCTCGGGCTGCTCCGCATCGACCTGAACGGCCTGGTGCTCGCAGCGCTGCTGGTCGCCGAGATGGTGGTGATCGTGGTCTTCGACCTCGGGCAGCTGACCCACCCGGCCGGCGGGGACGTCAGCTTCGCCGCGCTGTCACCGGAGAACCTCGTCGTGCCCGGCGCCGGCGCGGTGTTGGTGCTGGCCATCCTGGGCTTCGTGGGCTTCGAGTCCGCCGTGGTGTTCAGCGAGGAGAGCAAGGACCCGCGGCGGACGGTGCGGTTGGCCACCTATCTCTCCATCGCCATCATCGCGGGGATCTACGCGCTGTCGTCGTGGAGCATGACCGTCGCCGTCGGGCCGGACCGGATCGCCGCCGAGGCGGGCGAGCAGAGCATCGGACTCATCTTCAACCTGGCCGAGGCGCACCTCGGGGGCACCGCCGTCACCATCGGCCAGGCGCTCTTCCTGACCTCGGTGCTCGCCGCGATGATCTCCTTCCACAACACCACCGCCCGGTACACGTTCGCGCTCGGCCGGGAGCGGGTGCTGCCTGCCGTGTTCGGGCAGACCTCGCCGCGCACCGGCTCGCCCCGGGCCGCCTCCCTCGCGCAGAGCGCGCTCGGCCTCGTGGTGATCCTGCTCTACGCGCTCAACGGCTGGGACCCGGTGGTGCAGCTGTTCTACTGGGTCGGCACCGCAGGCGGCTTCGGGGTGCTGCTGCTGATCGCCACCACCTCGGTCGCGGTGATCGCCTTCTTCGCCCGCGACGGAGTCAACGAGACGCTGTGGCGGCGCGCGGTCGCCCCCGGCCTCGCCGCCGTGGCCCTGGCCGTGATCGTCCTGCTCGCGGTGGTCAACTTCGCCGATCTGCTCGGGGTGGCCCCGGACTCGCCCCTGCGCTGGGCGGTCCCGGCGGTCTACCCGGTCGCTGCGCTGCTCGGCCTGCTGTGGGCGCTGGTGCTGCGCGGCAACCGCCCCGACACGTACGCCCGGATCGGTCTGGGCGCGGAGAGCGTGGCGGTGACGGCGCCGCCGGCCGCCCACCTCGGCGGGCCCGTCCCGAGCGGGACGGCGGCGCGGCGGTGAGCGAGGTGCGTGTCGAGCGGCTCGGGCCGCGGGAGACGTCGCTGGTGGCCGGCCGGATCGCCGAGGCGTTCATGGCCCTCGACGCGCCCCGGTGGCTGGTGCCCGACGCCGGGCGGCGGCAGTCCGTGCTGGCCGGCAACTTCGCGATCCTGGTGGACCACGCGATGCGGTACGGCCTCGTCCACGCGACCGCGGACCGGGCGGGGGTCGCGGTCTGGTTCCCCTCGGTGGGCGACCCGGCCCCGCCGCCAACGGACTACGACGCCCGGCTGGCCGCGGCCTGCGGGGAGTGGACCGACCGGTTCGCGCACCTGGACAAGCTCTTCGAGGCCCACCACCCGCACCCCGACCACCACCACCTGGCGTTCCTCGCCGTCGCACCGGGCCGGCAGGGGCAGGGGCTGGGCAGCGCGCTGCTGCGGCACCACCACGCCGTCCTCGACGCCGAGGGGGTGCCCGGTTACCTGGAGGCGGCCAGCGAGACCGGCCGCGACCTGTACGCGCGGCACGGCTACCAGGTCGCTGAGCCCTTCCACCTGCCCGACGGCACGCCGTTCTGGCCGATGTGGCGGGAGCCCGCCCGCGCGGCGACGGCGGCCGGGCAGCCCGCCTGAACGACGGCGCCCGGTTCCATCCGTCCGAGCGGCGACGCCCGGGTCACCCTCTCCCGGAGGGTGACCCGGGCGTCGTGCCGCGTGGCGGGCGCCCGCCCCGGACACGGCGATGGCCGGGCCCGCCGGCCCGGCCATCGCCCACCACCCCTAGTACGTGCCGTCGAGCTGCCCCCGCAGCTTGGTCAGCGCGCGGGCCAGCAGCCGGGACACGTGCATCTGCGAGACGCCGATCTGCTCGGCGATCTGCGACTGCGTCAGGTTGCCGTAGAACCGCAGCGTGAGGATCTTCTGCTCCCGCTCGTCGAGCGTGGCCAGCGCCGGGCCGAGGGCGACCCGCAGCTCGGCCAGCTCGAACTCGCCGTCCACGCCGCCGAGCATGTCGCCCAGCTCGGTCGCGCGGTCGCCGTCGCCGGTCGGCGTGGAGAGCGAGACCGCGTTGTAGGCGCGGGCGCCCTCCAGGCCCTCCAGGACCTCTTCCTCGGTGAGCTTGAGGTGGGCGGCGATGTCGGCCACCGTGGGCGAACGGCCCAGGGTCTGCAACAGCGAGCTGTTGGCGTCGGAGATGGCCAGCCGCAGCTCCTGGAGCCGGCGGGGGACCCGGATGTCCCAGGTGCGGTCGCGGAAGTGCCGCTTGAGCTCACCGATGATGGTGGGGATCGCGTAGCCGGCGAAGTCGACGCCGCGGGACGGGTCGAACTTGTCGATCGCCTTGATCAGGCCGACCGCGGCGGTCTGGGCCAGGTCGTCGGTGGGCTCGCCCCGGCCGCTGTAGCGGTGGGCGAGGTGGTTGGCGAGCGGCAGCCAGGCCTCGATCGCCCTGTCGCGCAGGGCGGCGCGGGACGGGTGGCCGGCCGGCAGCGCGGCCATCGCGTTGAGCAGGTCCGCGGCGCTGTCGGTGAGCGCACGCGGGTCGAGCTTCTGAGCGGTGCTCGGCGCTGTCGTGGTCGCCGGCTCGCTGATCGTTGGCGCGGTCATGGGTGGTCCTCCCTGCACCTCGTCCGCGGATGAAAGACGTGACGCTTAGGTTTAGATTCAGATGTCCGTTCGGGAGTCACCTTAGCCCGATCGGTCTGTCGAAATCTAGCCGAAAGTACGATGTACTTAAGTAATTTTCCGCCATGGACGGCGCTAATCGGGCGAATCGGTCTCGGATTGTGAGCCGGCTTACGTCGGTCGTACGGTCAGCCGACCCCGACGGACATCGATGATGCTGCATCCGGGCGGCCCGGACCGGCCGGCCGAGCGGTCACGGCCCCCCGGATGACCGGCGTCGAATGTCGGCTTTCCGTCGTTGTCCCGTCCACGGGACGGGCCGTAGCGTGCGGGTACCCGCCCCGCTCCGGAGGTGCCGTGCTCGACCCCGCCACCCCCCATCTCGTCGTCAACAGCCGCGCGCTCCACTTCGGCTGGCTGCCGGCGGACCCGGACGCGGTCGCGGCGCTGGTGCCGGCCGGGCTGCGCCCGTCGGCCGACCGCCTGGTCTTCATCAACCAGTACGTGGTCGACGACGAGAGCCAGACCTCCGGCTTCGGCGCGTACTCGCTGACCTATCTCGGGGTGGCGCTGGCCGGGGTGGACGCGCCGGGCGGGATGAACCCCGGCGGCTGGTGGACGCACTACGTGACCTGTAGCGCACGGGTCCGCGCCTACGCCGCCGCGCGGGGGGCGCCCGCCGTCGTGGGCCGGACCCGCATCGAGCACCACGACGGGGAGATCGTCGCCGAGACGGAGATCGACGGCGTACCGGTGATCCGGGCCCGCTGCCAGGTGGGCGAGACGGGCCGGGCGATCAGCAGCGGCCACCACCGCTACTTCACCGCGCGCGACGGGCAGCTGCTCAACGCCGTCTACCCGTACGTCGCGGAACCGGTCGATCCGTTCGTGATCGAGTCGGTGGAGTTCCTGGAGCCGGCCCACCCGATCTACGCGCTGCGCCCGGAGAACCCGCTGACGATCGGGTTCGGCTTCTACTCCCCGCGCGCCTCGTTCGCCTACCCAGGCGGGCTGACGGCGCACACCGCCGACGCCGGTCCCGTCGAGGCCGTGCCCGCCCGCAGCCGGGCCGACGCCCTCTTCGTACCCGCCTGACGGTCAGACCGGAGCGCTCACCACGTGCCCGCCCGGCGGGCCCGCAGCGGCCGGCCGTCCGGGTCGTAGACCAGCCGGTACGCCGGCAGCGCCCAGGCCCGGGTGTACCAGGGCAGCCGTTCCGCGCGGTGCGGCAGCAGCCGGCCCGGCGGCCGGGGGCCGGCCTGCCCGGCGTCGTACCACCGTTGCAGCGCGTCGGCGGCGGCGCTGATCGCCGCCACGGCGTCGGCCGGGTCGATCAGGTCGGCGTCCTCGCCGCCGTCGGGGTCGCGGTCCAGGTGCTCGCGCCACAGCCGCAGCCGCAGGTCCCGGGCGAAGACCCGGGCACCGTCGCCGAGGCCGGCCGGGTCGGTCGGCGCCCGGTCGTCCCGGGTGCCGTCCAGCACCGCGCAGGACAGCTCGCTGTCGTGCGTCCAGGACCGGCGGTTGAAGTTGTCGCTGCCCACGCTGGCCCACACGTCGTCGACCACGCAGACCTTGGCGTGCACGTAGACCGGGGTGCCGGCGTGGTTCTCCACGTCGAACACGTGCACCCGGTCGGGGGCCGCCCGCTCGCAGAGCGACAGCGCCTGCTCGCGGCCCACCGTGTTGGGCGGCAGCGCCAGCCGGCCGTCCACGTCCGGGAACCGGGGGACCACGGCGACCAGGTGCAGGTCGGGATTCTCCCGCAGCGCCCGGGCGAACAGGTCGGCCACCTCGCTGGACCACAGGTACTGGTCCTCCAGGTAGATCAGCCGCCGGGCCCGCCGGACCGCCTTGGTGTAGCCGCGGGCCACCGTGCGCTCGCCGTCGGGGGCGAAGGAGTAGCGGGGCCGGACCGCCGGGTAGGTGCGCAGCACCTGGACGTCGTGCGGGCCGCAGGGTGGCGGGTCGGCCGGCTGCGGCGGCAGCGGGTCGGGTCGCAGGTCCGCGTCGCGCAGCCGGTCGCGCAGGTAGGCGAGGGGATTCTCCGAGTCCAGCGGCATCGGGTCGGACCAGCGCTCCCGGAAGGTGGTGTCCAGCGCGCCCACCACCGGCCCCCGCACCGCGAGCTGCACGTCGTGCCAGGGCGGGTGGCCGCCGTAGCGGGCGGACATCTGCACCGCCTGCGGGTCGCCCCGGTGCGCGTCGTCGTCGCGGCGGCTGTGGCACAGGTCGATCCCGCCGGCGAAGGCGACGTCCCGCTCCGGCGCGCGCAGGTGCCGCAGCACGACCAGCTTCTGGTGGTGCGAGCCGCCCCGGCGGACCCGCTGGTCGAGCAGCACCTCTCCGCCGGCGGCGGAGACCGTCTCGCTCAGGTTGCGGTTCTCCGCCTCGCTGTAAGCCAGCAGGTCGAGGTGGGAGCGCCAGATCAGGCCCTTGACCACCACGCCCCGCTGCGCGGCGCGCGCGAAGAGCTGCGCCACGGTCGGCCCGTCCGGGCGCAACCGTTGGTCCGGGTCACCCCGCCAGTCGGTGAAGAAGAGGTGGTCGCCGGCCTCCAGCGCCTGCACCTCGTCGACCAGCCGGTCGAAGTACGCGACACCGTGAATTAACGGCTCGGCAAGGTTTCCGCTGCTCCAGACGGGTAACTCTGAGACCGGGTTGGCGCGTTCGGCTGCGCTCAGGAACCAGTTGCGTAGTGCCACCGTTCCAGCCCCCCGAGGTCGACAACGTCCTCACGGTAGGACCCGTGTCGCGGGTCCGCATCCCGGCCGGCACTCCGGTGACCGGTCGGACGGCCCCCGACAGCCCGCCCGATCACGACGCGAACACCGAGGAGGCAACACCATGCCCGGCGAGACGACGAACCCCGTGACCGAGTACCGCGAGCAGGCGGTCGAAAGCGAGCGGGGCGCGCTGGTGACGGTGTTGCTCATGGTGATCCTGGGAGTCGCGGGCATCTTCGCCGTCTCCTGACGCCACGTCCCGCCGCGCCGGTGGGCGCGACGCCCTGCCGCGCCCGGGTGGGCGCCATGTCCCGACGCGCCGCTGGGCGCCACCCGGCCGTGCCGGGGGCGCCCACCGTCCCGCGCCTGGGATCAGGGCCTCGGGGCCTCGCCGTCGGTGTGCGGGAGCCGCTCGGCGGGGACGACACCGAGCCGGCCGGCCTTGAAGTCCTCGAACGCCTGGAGCAGTTCGTCGCGGGTGTTCATGACGAACGGGCCGTAGTGCGCCACCGGCTCCCGGATCGGCTCGCCGCCCATGATGTAGAGGTCCAGCGTCGGGGTGTGGCTGTCCTGGCTGGCGTCCGCGGCGAAGGTCAGCGCGTCGCCGGGGCCGTGCACGGCGAGCTGCCCCGTGTGCACCGGCCGCCCGTCGGTGCCCACCGTGCCCCGCCCGCCCAGCACGTAGACCAGGGCGTTGAAGTCCGGCCGCCACGGCAGGTCGACGCGGGCGCCCGGCTGCACGGTGACGTGCGTGATGGTGATCGGGGTGTGGGTGGATCCCGGCCCCCGGTGCCCGGCGATCTCGCCGGCGATCACCCGGATCAGCGCGCCGCCGTCGGGCGTGGTCAGCAGGGCCGCCTCACGACCGCGGATGTCCTGGTAGCGGGGCGGGTTCATCTTCGCGGCCCGGGGCAGGTTGACCCAGAGCTGGGTGCCGTGGAACAGCCCGCCGCTCATGACGAGGTGCTCCGGCGGCGCCTCGATGTGCAGCAGGCCGCTCGCGGCCGTCATCCACTGGGTGTCGCCGTTGGTGATCGTGCCGCCGCCGCCCTGCGAGTCCTGGTGGTCCATGATCCCGTCGATCATGTAGGTCACCGTCTCGAAGCCGCGGTGCGGATGCCAGGCCGTGCCCTTCGGCTCGCCCGGGGCGTAGTCCACCTCGCCCATCTGGTCCAGGTGGATGAACGGGTCCAGCTCGCCGACCGGCACGCCGGCGAACGCCCGGCGGACCGGGAAACCCTCGCCCTCGTAGCCGCTGGGCGCGGTCGTCAGCCGGCGGACCGGGCGGAACGCGGTGGACTCGTCGAGCCTGGGCAGGCGGGGCAGGACGAGCACGTTGTCGACGGTGATGGCGGGCATCGGGGGCTCCTCAGCTGTGCGGGTGGGCGGTCGACGCGTCGCGGTCCGCGCGCAGGCGCCGGCCGAGTCGCTCGAAGATCCGGGTGAGGCAGGCGACCTCGGCGTCGTCGAGGTCGTCCATCAGGTGGGCGCGCACCGACCGCAGGTGGTGCGGGGCGGCCTCGCGCAGGGCCAGCAGCCCGGCGGCGGTGAGCACGGCCTCGCTGCCGCGGCGGTCGTCGGGACAGGACTCCCGGGCGACCAGGCCGCGCCGCTGCATGGTGGTGATCTGGTACGTCAGCCGGCTGGGCGAGAAGACCAGTCGGCTCGCCAGCTCGCCCATCCGCAGCCGCTGGCCCGGCGCCTCGGAGAGCAGGACGAGCACGTGGTAGTCGGCGAAGCTGAGCGCGCTGTCGGCGCGCAGATCGTCCTCCAGCCGCGTGTAGAGCCGCTGGCTGGCCTCGATGTAGGCGCGCCAGGCGGCGAGTCGGGCACTGTCCAGGCTCTCGGTCACGCCATGACAGTAGCACTATTTCAAAATTTAACTAGTGTCCCGTGAGTGCGGTCACCCACGATGCGGCGGTGCCGTTCAGCTTTGAAGGGTGCTCCCGGATCGGGGTGGGGTCGCCGCCGGCCCCGGGCCGGCCGGTGCCGGCGCCCGCCGGGGCGGACGCCGGCTGCCGGACGAGAGGCCCGGGCCGGTCACGGCCGGCGGGCGACCCCGGCGAGGGCCTCAGCGGGCGGGCGGTGCGGCGGCCAGGTGCATCCGGCCGAGCAGCTGACGCGCCTGCTCGGCGAACTGCGCGTCGACGATCACCGCGTACTGGCCGGCGCGCAGCGAGCTGGCCGAGGTGAAGTCGCGCCGCCCGCCGGTCATCGCGTGCGCGACCGCGCCGAACACCGCCCCCCAGATAGCGCCGACGACGAGCCCGACCAGGATCGCCGCGACCCAGTTGCCGGCGGTGAAGATGCCGAACAGCAGCCCGATGAAGAGCCCGAACCAGGCGCCCGTGCCAGCACCCGCCAGGGCCGCCCGCCCCGTTGTCATCCGGCCGAGCACGGTCTCGACCAGGGTGAGGTTCGTGCCGACGATGGCGCTGTGTTCGACCGGGAACCGGTTGTCCGCCAGGTAGTCGACGACCCGCTGGGCGGACGGATAGTCCGGGTACGACCCGATCGTCACGGTGGGCGGACCGGTCTGCGGGCCGTGCCCGTCGTGGCCGGGGCCGCTCGGGCGGCCGGCCGGACCGGACGGGAGGGTGTCGCCGCCCGGCATGCCGGGCCGCCATGCCGAGGTGGGACTCGACGGTGTGGTCATGAGTTCCTCCTTCGTCACCGCCCGCGTTCCCGCCGCCGTCGCGAGGTAACGCTCAGCGGGCGGCGGCGCGCAGGTACGCGGCGGTGGCCTCGTCGGCGGGGAAGAAGGACTCGATGGAGAGCTCCTCGACCGTCACGTCCAGCGGGGTGCCGAAGGTCGAGACGGTGCTGAGGAAGGCCAGCTCGCCGCCCGGGTGGCGCAGTCGCAGGGGCACGACCACGTCCCCGGCGCGGGGCAGGCCCGCCTCCGGGGCGGCCGGCCCGGCCGGGTAGCCGCGCAGCTCGTCGTGCAGCGCGCCCAGTTCGGGATCGTCGGTCAGCGCCAGGTGCCGGCGCAGCCGCCCGAGCAGGTGGGCCCGCCACTCGCCGAGGTTGGCGATCCGGGGCGCCATGCCCTCGGGGTGCAGCGTCAGCCGCAGCGCGTTGGCCGGCGGCCGGAGCAGGTGCGCGGCGGCACCTTCCGTGAGCAGCGGCAGGGTGGCGTTGCCGGCCACCAGGTTCCAGTGCCGGTCCACCGCGACGGCCGGGTACGGCTCGTGCGCCCGCAGGACCCGGCGTACCGCGTCGAGGACCCGTCGCAGCTCGGGGGAGTCCAGCGGGGCGTGGGAGTAGACGGGGGCGTACCCGGCGGCCAGCAGCAGCCGGTTGCGGTCGCGCAGCGGCACGTCGAGGTGCTCGGCCAACCGCAGGACCATCTCCCGGCTGGGCGCGGAGCGCCCGGTCTCCACGAAGCTGAGGTGCCGGGTGGAGATCTCCGCCCCGACCGCGAGGGCGAGCTGGCTGAGCCCGCGGCGCCGGCGCCACTGCCGCAGCAGCGCCCCGACCGGCGCCCGCCGCTCCTGCACCGCCCCGGCCGCGCCCACGCGCCGATTCTAGGCCGCGGCGCACGGGACGGCCCCGGGCCTCGCCCGCCCCGTGTGGGACGGGCGAGGCGCGGCGGTCAGGAGCAGGCGATGCCGTTGAGGGTGAACCCGGTCGGGGTGGGCAGGGCGCCGCCCGGCCAGGTGCCCTGGAACCCGAGCGAGACCGTGCCACCCGTGGGCAGGCCGGCGTTCCAGGCGGCGTTGCGCACGGTGATCCGGTCGCCCGACTGGGTCCAGTCGCCGTTCCAGCCGTTGGTCAGCCGCACCCCGGCGCCGGGGGCGAACGTGAGCGTCCAGCCGGTGAGCGCGGCGCCGTGGTTGGTCACCCGCAGCTCGGCGGTGAAGCCGCCGGACCACGAGTTCGGGGTGTACGACACCGTGCAGCCGCCGGTCGGCGGGGGAGTGCTCGGCGGGGGCGTCGTGGGCGGGGCGGTGGTCGGGGGCGCCGTCGTGGGCGGGGCGGTGGTCGGCGGGGCGGTGGTGGGGGCCGGGCCGGCGGCCAGGGCCAGGTCGTACGCCCGCTGCGGCACGAACTGGCCGGCCGGCGCGATGCAGCCGTCGGCCTCGCCGGGCAGCTTCACCCACAGGTACGCGTCGATGGCGGAGTCGCCGGTGGCGGTGGTGCTCGGGGTGCCGATGGCCCGCCCGGCCGGGTCGCACCACTCGGAGCCGGCCGGCCCGTTGCCGTTGCGGCTGGTGTCGACGACCGCCTTGAGCCGGGACACCCCGGTCGCCGCGATCACGGCCTTGGCGTAGGCGACCTCGTCGGCGGTGCGCCGGTAGTTGGAGACGTTGAGCGAGATGCCGTCCGCGCTGTTGGCGACGTCGGCGCCGAGCAGCCGGGAGGCGGCCTCGCCGGGGGCGAGCCACGCGGAGTGCCCGATGTCGAAGTAGACCCTCGCGGCGGCCGAGCCCGCCTTGAGCTTCTTGCCGGCGTACGCCATGGAGGCCCTCGTCTCGGCCTGCTGGGCCGCGTTCTGGCAGCTGGTCATCAGCGGCAGCACGTCGGGTTCCAGGACGATGGTCGCCGGCCGCCCGGCCAGGCCGGCCGCGACCTGGTCGACCCACTGCCGGTACGTGGCGTGGTCGGGCGCGCCGCCGCCGCTCGCGCCGCTGCAGTCCCGGTTCGGGATGTTGTAGACGACCAGGATCGGCACCTTGCCGGCGGCCGCCGCCGCGCCGACCAGGGCGTCGACCTCGGACCGTACGGTCGAGGTGTTGGTCCGGGTGAACCACCGGCCCTGGGGGACGTTCGCGATCCGGCCGGAGATCACGGCGGCCCGGGGGTCGCCGGGGTTGGCGGCGACCCAGGCCGCCGCGGCCGTCGCGGGGTCGACGTAGAACGCCGAGTCGGCGGCGACCGCGGCGGGTGCGCGGACGATGCCGACGGTGACGGTGGCGGCGACGGTGAGCGCCGCCGCGGCGCTCAGCGCGGCGAGTGCGGGTCTGCTTCTCACGGGATCTCCATTCCATCGAGGAGCACCGCTGGAAGCGCTCCCATGCATCGCCGTCAAAATACGTGCTGATTGCCGCGATGTGAAGAGGCCGCGACATTCCGGGGCGGCGGGCCGGCGTGCCGGCCGCCGGCGCGCGGCCCGCGGGGAGAATGGCGGGATGCGCCTGGTGATCACCGCCGACACCCACGTGCCGAAGCGGGCCCGGGACCTGCCGGAGCCCCTCTGGGCGGCGGTCGACGCCGCCGACGTGGTGTTGCACGCGGGCGACTGGGTCGACGAGGCACTGCTGGACGCCCTCGCCGCCCGGGCCCGCCGCCTCGTCGGGGTGTACGGCAACAACGACGGGCCGGCGCTGCGCGCCCGGCTGCCGGAGGTCGCCCGGGTGGAACTCGACGGGCTGCGGATCGCCGTCGTGCACGAGACCGGCCCGAAGGCCGGGCGGGAGGGCCGCTGCGCGGCCCGCTTCCCCGACACCGACGTGCTGGTCTTCGGCCACTCGCACATCCCCTGGGACACGCTCGCCCCGGGTGGCCTGCGGCTGCTCAACCCCGGCTCGCCCACCGACCGGCGGGCCCAGCCGTACGCCACGTACGTGACGGCGCGGGTGGCGGCGGGGCGGCTCGACGAGGTCGAACTGCACCGCCTGCCACCGCGCCGCCCGCCCGGTCACTGACCGCGGCCGGTCTCCTCCTGGAGCTGGTCGATCCGCTTGGAGGCCTCTGCCTTCGTCAGGCCCTCGGGCAACTCCTCGCCGGCCTCCCGGGCCAGGGTCGCCAGGTAGGACTCCTGGGCGGCGGTCGGCGGCTCCTCGCCGGTGACCCACTCGTCCGGATCCTTGATGGCGCCCTGCGGGTTGGCCTGGCTGCTGCTGCGGTCCGTCATGGTCTCCACCTTCCTTCGAACAGACGTGCCAATACCCCGCGCGGCGCCGATCCATGCCGCCCTCCGGCGCGTCGTACGCCCGGAAGCGCCGGGCGTGTCTGCGGCCGTCCGGGCGACGCGGGCGCGCATACGATCACCGGATGACGGCGGCGCAGCGGGCGGGTGTGGTGGTGGTCGGCGCGGGCATCGCCGGAGTGGCGTGCGCGACGGAACTGGTCCGCGCCGGCATCCCGGTGGAGATCCGCGAGCGCGCCCGGGTAGTTGGCGGCCGGATGGCCAGCCGCCGCTTCGACGGCCGGCCGGCCGACACCGGCGCCGCCTACTTCACGGTCAGCGATCCGGACTTCGCCGAGGTGGCCGAGGGTTGGCGCGCGGCCGGCCTGGCCCGCGAGTGGACCGACACCTTCGTCGCCTACGGCGCCGACGGCCGGCATCAGGTGCCCGGCCCGATGCGCTGGGCGGCGACCCGGGGGCTGCGGACGCTGGTGGAGCACCTGGCCCGGGACCTGCCGGTGACCGTGGACCGGCTCGTGCTCGGCGTCGCGCCCGGCCCGGTGGTCGACGGGCGGCCCTGCGAGGCGGTGGCGCTCGCCATGCCGGGGCCGCAGGCGGCCCTGCTGCTCGACCCGGCCCTGGCCGCCGCCACCCGGGCCACGCAGGTCCAACGCTGGTCGCCCTCCCTGGCCGGGGTGCTGCGTTTCCCGGCCCGCCGGTGGGCCACCTTCCGGGGCGCCTTCGTCAACGACCACCCGCTGCTGAGCCTCGTCTGCGACGACGGCGACCGCCGCGGCGACGACGCGCCGGTGCTGGTCGCCCACACCACGCCCGAGTTCGCCGCCGGCCACCTCGCCCAGCCCTCCGGCGCCGGCCCGGCGATCGAGGAGGCCGTCCGGGACCTGCTGGGGCTGCCCGAAGCGGCGGAGCACGTGCACGTGCACCGCTGGACGTACGCGAAGCCCACCGCCGGCCCCGACGGGACGTACCACCTCGACGCCGACGGCGTCGGGCTGGCCGGCGACGCCTTCGGCGCACCCCGGGTGCAGAGCGCCTGGCTCTCCGGTCGCGACCTCGGGCGCGCCCTCGTCACCCGCCTGGGCGCAGGGTGAGGAAGCGGCCCCTGCGCACACCGGCGGGCCGGGCGGTCAACCCCCGGTGGTGACGGGCTCGCCGGCGTGGCGGCGTTCGGACGGGTCGGACGTGCGTTCCCCCGCCCGGTCCAGCAACTGCATCACCGGGGTCGCCGCGATGCCGTGCACCACCACCGAGACGATCACCACGAGGCCGACTGTCGCCCAGATCAGGTCCGCCTGGGGAAAGTCGGTCTTCGCGGTCGCGTACGCGATGTAGAAGAACGAGCCGACGCCCCGGATGCCGAACAGGGCGATCACCCAGTGCTCGGCCGGCCGGCCGGGCGCCCCCCGCAACGACAACCAGCCGAGCAGCGGGCGGACCACGAAGACCAGCGCCAGCCCGACCGCGGCGGCCGGCCAGGTCAGCGGGCCCAGCAGGCCACCCACCACGGCACCGCCGAAGAGCAGCAGCAACAGCACGGTGAGCAGCCGCTCCACCTGCTCGGCGAAGTCGTGCAGCACGGAGTGGAACTCGTGGGTGCGCTCCGCGGCCCGGATCGCCCGCGCGGCCACGAAGACCGCCAGGAAGCCGTACCCGCTGACGACCTCCACCAGCCCGTACGCCAGGAAGGTCGCGGCCAGCGCGAGGAAGCCCTCCGAGTGCCGGGCCAGCCGCAGCTTGCTCGGGGCGCGGAAGAAGAGCTTGCCGAGCAGCCACCCGACCAGCCACCCGCCCGCCACCCCGGCCGCCACCTTCCACAGCACGTCCACGCCGAGCCAGTGGCCCAGCCAGTCGCCGGGGGCGAGGCTGGTGGTGGCGATGGCGATGGCCGCGTACACGAAGGGAAAGGCCAGCCCGTCGTTCAGCCCGGCCTCGGAGGTCAGGGCGAAGCGGACCTCGTCCTCGGAGTCCTCGACGTCGGTGGGCTCGCCGACCTGCACGTCGGCGGCGAGCACCGGATCGGTCGGGGCGAGCGCCGCCCCCAGCAGCAGCGCGGCGGCCGGCACCAGCCCGGCCCACCACCACCCGAGCACCGCCACCGCCACGATGCACAGCGGCATGGCGATCGCCAGCAGCCGCCAGGTCGACGACCAGCGGGCCCAGCTCAACGGCCGGTCGATCTTCAGCCCGGCGCCCATCAGCGCGACGATGACGCCGATCTCGGTGAGGTGGGTGGCGATCTGTGGATGCGCGAGCGGGTCAGGGTCCGGCAGCCCGACGGGCAGGAGGAAGACCAGCATGCCCAGCCCGAGAAAGGCGATCGGCATGGACAGTGGCCGACGTTCGAGCACGCGGGGCAGGATCCCCGCCAGCAGCGCGCCCAGACCGACCACCGCGAACGCCACGTCTACCGGCTCCACGACCCCACCTCTCCGCCTCGCCCACGGCGTGCGGGCAGGTGGTGCAAGTCCTTGCCCCCGGAAGACTTCTCGTATTCCTCATCGGAGCGACGGAGCCGGCGGCGATCACCCCGCCCGGGTGACCGGCGAGTCGTCGAGGGTGGCGAGCAGCGCGGCGGGGTCCTCGTAGACGGCCACCGCACCGGCCCCGGCCAGCTCGCCCCGGCCGGTGCCGCCGCAGGTCAGACCGACGCAGGGGATGTCCAGCTCGCCGGCGGCGGCGACGTCCCACACCGAGTCACCGACGAAGACCACGCGTTCGGCGGCGAGCCCGGACTGCTCCAGCGCGGCGACCAGGATGTCCGGCGCCGGCTTGCTCTCCCGCGCGTCCGCCGAGCTGGTGATCGTGTGGATCACGTCGTCGGCGGCCAGCGCCCGGCGCAGCGCGGTCACCTCGTGCTCGGCGGCGGAGGTCGCCAGCACCACCCGCAGTCCCCGCTCCGCGCAGGCGCGCAGCAGGTCGGCGGCGCGGGGCAGCGGGACCAGCCGCTCCCAGTACTCGGCGAAGAGGGTGTCGTGGGCGGCGCGCAGCTTCTGGTCCGCGCTCCGGTCGCGCTCGGGGCCGAGCAGGTGGTCGAGCAGCTTGTCCGAGCCCATCCCGATGGCGCGGTGGATCGTCGCCATGGGTACGGGCCGGTCGGTCTGGCGCAGCGCCTCCCACCAGCTCACGGTGTGCAGGTAGGTGGTGTCGACCAGGGTGCCGTCCACGTCGAAGAGGACACCGGTGGGCTTGTCGGTGGGCATACGGTCCTCCTACCCCGTCGGGCCGGGCTGACGCCACCGCTCACGCGGGCGGGATCAGGATCTCGAACCAGACAGTCGAGCCGCGTACGGTCGGGTCCGTCCCCCACGCGTCGCTCAGCTCCTCGATCAGCCCCAGTCCCCGCCCGCGGCTGCTGAGCGTGTCGGTCTGCGCGCGGGTCACCGTGCCCCGGGTGCCCGAGTCGGCGACCGACACCAGCAGCCGCTCCGGGCTGAGGTCGATCTCCACCCGGGCGGCCGTGCCCGCGTGCAGCAGGGCGTTGGTGGTCAGCTCGCTGGTGCAGAGCACCGCCGCGCCGATGATCGACTCGGGCACCTGCCACTCCGTGAGCTGCGCGGTCATCCAGTGCCGTACCCGGCTCGGCGCGGTCGGCTCGGCCGGCACCTCCATGCTCGTCGACCGGGACGGCCGCAGCGCGTGTTCCACCGCCAGCACCGCGACGTCGTCCTCGGTGGCGCCGGGCACCGCCGCGGTGGCCACCGCGCACAACGCGCGGGGGTCGCCGCTGCCCGCGCCGGCCACGGCGACGGCCAGGGCGTCCAGGCCGGTGGTCAGGTCCTGCCAGCGCCGCTCCACCACACCGTCGCTGAACAGCAGCAACGTGTCGCCGGGGGCGAAGGGCACCGTGACGGTGCGCGGCCGGCAGCCCAGGCCCAGCGGGGCGCCCGCGGGCACGTCGAGGTATTCGGCGACCGGGTCGCCGTCCGGGGCGCATCGGCGGATCAGCGGGGCGGGGTGACCGGCGCTGGCCAGGGTGAGCCGCTGCCGGTCGGCGTCGACGACCCCGAAGACCACCGTCACGAACAGCTCGTGCGTGTCGCCCTCGGCGCCCAGGCTGGTCACCAACCGGTCGAGCCCGGCCAGCACGGCGTCGGGGCGGGGGTCGGTCAGCGCCAGCGCCCGCAGCGCCGCGCGGACCTGACCCATCCGGGCCGCGGCCTGCACGTCGTGGCCGGCGACGTCGCCGAGCACGATCCCCAGGCCGCCGTCGGGCAGCAGGAAGGCGTCGTAGAAGTCCCCGCCGGCGGCGTTGCCGTCGACGCCCGGGTCGTAGCGGGCGGCGATCCGCATCCGTGGCAGATCGGGCAGGTGCTCCGGCAGCATGCTGCGTTGCAGCAGCTGGGCCGTGCCGTGCTGGGTCTCGAACCGGCGGGCCCGCTCGGCGGCCTGGCCGACCAGCTCGGCCGAGGCGGCCAGCAGCGCGCGCCGGGCGGCCGACCAGACGTGCGGGACCTGGTAGCCGACCGTCAGCCCGCCGCGCACCACCGACGCCCGCAGTGGCACCGCCGCGAGCGAGCGGACCTTCTGGTCGTGCCGGTCCACCGCGATGTCCCGCAGCGGCTGGCCGTCGTCGACGAAGTACGGCACGCCGCTGCGGGCGACGGTCACCACCGGCCCCAGCCCGTCCGGCGGGACGCGCCGCCACAGCGGGGGGAGGCGCTCGTCGGCCTCGTCCATCAGCTCGCCGCGGATACGCCGGACCATCCGCCAGCCGCCGCCGCCCTCGTCGACGGCGAACGAGACCCGGTCGGCGTCGAACGCCGTGATCGTGTAGCGCAGCGCGACCCGGGCCACGTCGTCCAGGGTGAGGGTGCCGGCGAGCGCCGCGGCGAAGTCGCTGAGGCTCTGCAACTGCTGCGTGACCTGGGCGGTCTCCGCGATCACGGTCAGCACGCCGACGATCCGCCCGGAGCTGTCGCGCACGGGGGAGTAGCCCCGGGTGAAGACCGACTGCTCGACCAGGCCGGGACGGCGGTGCAGCGGAAGCGTGGTCTCCTTCTCCAGGAACGGCTCCCCGGAGCGGTAGGTGTGCGCGATGGCGTCCCCGACGCCGGGCAGCGGCCAGGACTCCGCGAACACCTGGGCCGCCGGCCGACCCACCGCGTCGGGGTGCCGGTCGCCGATCAGCTCCGCGTACGCGTCGTTGTAGACGAGCAGGTGCTCGTCACCCAGGGTGAGAGCCATCGGTACGGGCGAGGCGAGGAGCAGTTCCGCGGCGGCCCGGACCGCCGGGTCCCACGTCCGCCACGCACCGAGCGGGGTGCCACCCCAGTCGTGGCGCGGGACGGCGGCCGCCATGCCCGACGCGGAGGGCGTTCCCGAGACCGGGGCTGGTGGGTTCGGGACCCGTCCGACCGTTCCTGGCATGAGCGCAGCCTAGCCGGAGGGTCCGTCGGCTGTTTCCGATCATGCCCCGCACCACGCCGGGGCTGAACGTTCGGGCAGGTCAAGGCCGTTCTGCGGTGACATGTCGGGAAAAACTCGGGGACTCCGACGGCGTGCGGCGTCGGCGACCGGGTAAGCGCGCGGCGCAGTCCATGCGACAGGAGGGACATCATGCCGGAAAGCCTCGCGGTCAGGCAGGTCGACATCGGCAACGCCGTGGCCGACATGTGGAGGTCGGTGCTGCTCTTCATACCGCGGGCCATCGCGTTCATCGCGATCCTCGTGGTCGGATGGCTCATCGCCAGAGCCGTGCTCAAGATCGTGGACACGGCGCTGGAACGGGTCGGGTTCGACAGGGCGGTGGAACGGGGCGGCATCAAGCGCGCGCTGGAACGCACCAAGTACGACGCCAGTGACATCCTGGCGAGACTCGCGTACTACGCCGTACTGCTGTTCACCCTGCAGTTCGCCTTCGGGGTGTGGGGACCCAACGCGATCAGTGACCTGATCAGCGGCGTGGTCGCCTGGCTGCCACGCGCCTTCGTGGCGATCGTCATCATCGTCGTGGCCGCCGCGATCGCCAACGCCGTCCGGGATCTGGTCACCGGGGCGCTGGGCGGGCTCGCGTACGGCAAGGTCCTGGCGGACCTGGTGGCGGTCTTCATCCTCGCGCTGGGTGTGATCGCCGCGCTGAACCAGGTAGGCATCGCCACCACGGTGACCACACCGGTGCTGATCGCGGTGCTCGCCACCGTGGCCGGCATCCTGATCATCGGCGTCGGCGGTGGCCTGGTGCGGCCGATGCAGAACCGCTGGGAAGGCTGGCTGAACCGGATGGCCGAGGAGTCGCGGGCGGTGCAGGAGCACCGCCGGGCCCGGGAGGCCGGTCAGACCGACGTCGGCCGGCAGATGGCGGACCGGACGGCGGCCGAGCGCACCGAGGTCATGCCCCGCGGGCAGGAGTCCGCCACGGCCGGCGGGCGCGGCACGTACCAGTCGGGGAACGTCAGCGACGAGACCCAGCAGTTCCGCCGTTGACCTGGCGGTGAGCGGGACGGGGAGGGGTGTCCGCGGACGTGCGGGCACCCCTCCGGCGTGTCCGACCGGGGCTCGGGGCCCGCCCCGGTCGGGCCGGACGGCGCGGCTGCCCGGGCTTCAGACCAGCGGGCCGCCCCCGCCCGTGGCGGTCGGTGCGGCCTGCCGGGCCGCGGTTCAGACCAGCGGGAGCGGGGCGGTCGCCGGGGCCCCGAGCGAGCGGGTCAGCGCACAGACCGCGAGCAGCCGGGTGAGCAGCCAGTCCGGTGCGGACCAGTCCACCGGCGCCGCCGGCGGCTGCCAGCCGTGCTCCAGCGCGGCGGCGCGGACGCCCTCCGCGTAGCCGGCGAGCGCGGCGGCGCTCAGCGGCCGGCGGTCGCCGTCCAGGCTCTCCCGCACCGCCGCGGCGTGCTGGTCGACCAGGGCGAGCAGGCCCGGCCGCGCGGCGGCGGCGGCCAGTCCCTCGGCGCCGACCGAGGTGGACAGGAGAGCGAGGGTGGCTCGCGCCGAACTGGCGGCGGAACGGGTCTCGACCCGGGTGAACGGCACACGCATGGTGACCGAGGCTATCCGGCCGTGACCAGGGTCGACCTCGGCCGGTCGGCGGGTTTTTCACCCTCCCCCGAACGGTCAGCGGGCGGCGCGGGGGTTGATCCGACGCGGGTGGGGCAGGAGGAGAACCGCCCGGACGGGCACAGCCGAAACCTGGAGGAACGGATGGGACGACACGAGGACGGGCCGGACGAACGGCACCGCAGGCCCGCCGGGGTCAGCGACGAGACGGTGGCGGCGCTCGGCAAGCTCAGCGAGGCGCTGGAGTGCGTCGAGCGGGTCCGCGGTCACCTCTACTCGCTGCACCAGCTGGTGGGGCACGCCGACCTGATGCTCGACGACGCCGTGGAGATGTTCCGCGCCGCCGGGCACGACCGGATCGCCGACCGGATCGACACCGACCTGCTGGGCCGCAACGTGATCGCCGGACGGTGGACGTTCCAGATCGTCGAGGACTTCGACGACAACTACTACGCCCTCTTCCGCGACCTGGACCGGGCCGCCCGGGAGGAGTTGGTCGGCGGTCGCCGGCACCTCTACGAGGCGGAGATGAAGGAGCGACGGCGCAGCCGGGGCCGCCCCGGTCACGAGGCGCGCCCGGACGGGGCCGGCTAGCGCCCGCCGGCGCCCCGGCAACGAGGCGCCGCCCCCACGGAGCGGCCACCGCATGCCGCCCGGCCGCGATACGCGCAGCGCCGGCTGCCGCGTCACTCCATGGAGCGGGCGTCCGCCGGGCGGCGGCGGGCCGCATCGTCGGCGATGATCACGGTCGCCACCATCAGCGCGACGCAGAGGCTGAACAACCAGGAGTCGTCCGATGCCAGCTTGGCGGAGACGGGAGCCTGGAGCGCGGCGAGGAGGAAGCCGAGCCATGCCAGGCGGCGCTGACGCGTGGAGAGGATGCCGGAGCCCTGATGCATCCCGAAAGTCTTGCTCGCGGCCCGGCGCTTGCCGTCAGCCGAACGGCCGATTCTGGATGAGCTGTCCGTTTTACCGCCCGTCCGGACCGTAATCTTCGTCCCACCGGGGGAGGCGGACTGGCGCCGTCGCCGTCTCCGGGCAGGATGGTCCTCCGTGTCCACCGCCCCGCCCCGCGCCTCGCTGCTCCTGCTGGCCTACCTCGCCTTCGTCAGCCTCGGCCTGCCCGACGGCCTCATCGGCGTGGGCTGGCCCTCGATCCGGGCCGACTTCGGCGTGCCCACCGAGGCCGTCGGCCTCGTGCTCACCGCCGGCACCGCCGGCTACCTGACCTCCAGCGTGCTGGCCGGCTTCACGCTGGCCCGGCTCGGCGTCGGCTGGCTGCTTGCCGGCAGCACGCTGCTGGCCAGCCTCGCGCTCACCGGCTACGCGTCGACCCCCGGGCTCACCCTGATGGTGGGCTGCGCGCTGGTGCTCGGCCTCGGCTCCGGCGCGATCGACTCCGGCCTGAACGCGTACGCGGCAGGCGCCTTCGGCCCCCGGCACATGAACTGGATGCACGCGTTCTTCGGCCTCGGCGTGGCGCTCGGACCGTTGATCATGACCGGTGCGCTCAGCGCCGGGCTCTCCTGGCGCTGGGGCTACGGCCTGGTGGCGGGGGCCCAGCTCGCGCTGGCCGCCGCGTTCGCGCTGACCGTGCGGGCCTGGCGGGACCGCGCCCCGGCCCGCGAGCCCGCCGGGTCCGCCGCCGGGGAGACGGCCGTCGCCCCACCGACCGTCATCCGGGTACGCGAGACGCTGCGCCTGCCGGCGGTCTGGCTCGGCGCGTCGGCCTTCGCCGTCTACGTGGCCATCGAGGTGGCGGCCGGGCTCTGGGCGTTCCTGCTGCTGACCGAGGGACGCGGCCTCGGCGCGGCCGTCGCCGGCGTCTGCGTCTCGGGCTACTGGGGCAGCCTGTTCGTCGGGCGCGTGGTGCAGGGCGTGGTGGCCGAACGGCTGGGCGCGGCGGTGGTGCTGCGGGGCAGCCTCGCCGGGATGGCGGTCGGCGCGGTCCTGATCGCGCTGCCGGCACCAGCCTGGGTCGCCGTGGCCGGGCTGTTCGTCGTCGGCTTCGCCGCCGCCCCGGTCTTCCCACTGCTCACCCTCACCACCGCCGAGCGGGTCGGTGCGGCGCACGCCGACCGGACCATCGGGCTCCAGATCGCCGCGGCCGGGCTGGGCGGCGCGCTGGTGCCCGCCGGCATCGGGGTGCTGCTCGGCAACACCTCGGTCGAGCTGCTGGGGCCGGCGCTCGTCGTCCTCGCGCTGGGCCTGATCGCCCTGCACGCGGCCGGCACCCGCCGGCCGGCCCCCACGCCCCCCTGAGCGGCGCGGGCCCTTCGCGTCGAGCGGCCCGGACCCGTCGCCTCGGACGGCCCGGACCCTTCGCGTCGAGCGGCGCGGTGGGCGGACCCGGGCGGGCCCGCCCGCCGCGCCGTGCGGTTCACATCGTGTCCGGTCCGGTCCGGCCGGTCGTCGAGGGCCGGTACGCGCGTTCCGGGTCGGTCGGCTCGCGGCCCGCACCGGCGGCCTGCCCGCCCCGGTCCGCCGCCTGAGGGCCGTGCCCGAAGGCCGCCTCCTCGCCGGCGTCGTTCGCCGTCACGTCGTCGGCCTGGCCGTCCAGGGTCGACCGCGCGACGGCCCGGTCCAGTTCCTGGAGCGAAGTCCGCTCCTCGTCCCGCCACACCTTGTCGTCGTCCGTCATGCCAGTCGCGGTACCCCTGCCGGGTCCCCGCAAACGACGATGGCCGCCGGGGGAGCCGGCGGCCATCGGAGGTGTTCACACCAGGGGGCGGGAAATCAGGGCTGCGGCCGGTCGACCTTGCCGCGCCAGGCGCCGGTCTCCTGACCGCGTCGCTCGATGAACTGCTTGAACCGCTCCAGGTCGCCCTTCGCGCGCCGGTCGACGACGCCGAGCTTGTCGCCGGCCTGCTCGACCACGCCGTGCGGTTCGAACTCGAGCTGGAGCGTGACCCGGGTGGTGTCCGGGTCCAGCCGGTGGAAGGTCACCACGCCGGCCTGCTGGGTGCCGCCCGTGGAGCGCCACGCGACCCGCTCGTCCGGGAGCTGCTCGGTGATCTCGGCGTCGAACTCCCGCTTCACCCCGGCGATCTCCACCGTCCAGTGGGTCATCGTGTCCGTCAGCTGCCGGACCTCCTGGACCCCCTCCATGAAGTGGGGGAAGTCCTCGAACTGGGTCCACTGGTCGTACGCGGTGCGGACCGGGACGGAGACGTCCACGTGTTCGGTAACGCCACTCATAAGGCATCCTCCTTCGTCCGCCGGTGACGGGCCGGATCGTGCGGGGATCCGGTCACCAACGGGTCGTCTCGTTCTTGTGGCCGAGCGCCGCCCACACCTCGGAGATCGTCTGGTAGCGGGTGCCCTCGGGCAGCCGCTCCAGTTCGGCGACGATGTCCGCCGGCGCCTCGTTCTCCCGCGCGTTGGCGATCAGCGTCTCCCGGTCACCGGGCAGGGCGGCCATCGTGATGAACCGGCCGAGCCGGCTGCGTCGCTCGACGTCCTCGGAGCTCATCCCCTTGGGCGCGCCCGTACGCAGTTCGCCGGCCGGGGCCGTGGTCGGCTCCGGCTGGTCCTCACCCGCCGGCTCCGGCACACGGGACTCGTCGACCCGCGAGCCGCCGGTCCCCGGCCCCTGCACGAGGCCGCTGACCTCCCGGCTCATCTGCTCGTCGACCCTCGGTCCGTGCTTGCTGCTGCCACGTTCCATGCCTTCTGCGCTACCCGGTGGCACCGGCGGTAAACGGGCGCTCCGGCGTCGCGGCCGGTAAACCCGCGCGGGTCAGGTGGTGGCCTGCGTCTTCGGGGGCAGGACCGGCTCGTCGGGATCCGGCTCGCCGGCCTGGAGCACCCGGCCGCGCTGGAGTTCCGCGTTGATCTGCACGCCGAGCATCAGCGCCGAGTTGGACAGGTAGAGCCAGACCAGGAAGGCGATCACCGCGCCGAGGCTGCCGTAGGTGGCGTCGTACGAGCCGAAGTTGGCCACGTAGAGGCCGAAGCCGAAGGAGGCGAGGGCCCAGGCCACCAGGGCCACCGCGCCGCCCGGGGTGAGCCAGCGGAACCGCGGCTGCCGGACGTTCGGCGCGATCCAGAACAGCAGGCTCAGCAGCACCATCATGATCAGCGCGAGCACGGGCCACTTGGCGACGCTCCACGCCGTACGCGCCAGCCCGCCGGCGTTGATCAGGTCGCCCACCGCGTCGGTGACGGGCCCGCTGACGATCAGCCCGGTGGCGACGATCGCCAACAGCACCAGCGAGATCGCCGCCAGGCCGATCTGCACCGGCCGCAGCTTCCAGATCGGCCGCCCCTCCTCGACCCCGTAGACGGCGTTGGAGGCCCGGGTGAACGCCCCGATGAAGCCGGAGGCCGACCAGAGGGCACCGAGCAGACCGAAGCTCAGCAGCGCGCTGGCCGAGTCGTTCTGGTCGACCACGCCCCGCACCACGCCGACGAAGCCCTCGTTGGCCACCACCGAGCCGGCGCCCATGTCCCGGGCCAGGTCCAGCACGGTGTCGACGGTCTGTTCGCCGTTGGAGACCAGCCCGACCAGGGCGACCACCACGATCGTGGACGGGAAGAGCGCGAGCACCCCGTAGTAGGTCAGGGCGGCGGCCCAGTCCGCGCAGTTGTCCTTGACGAAGTTGCGCACGCTGCGCACCAGCACTCCGCGCCAGGTGCGCCAGCTCAGCTGCCGTACCCGGCGGGGGATCCGCGGTCGCCGCTCCCCGGCGAGCACCGCGCCGGGTTCCGTCGTCGTCATGCCCGCTCCCTGTGCCCCGGCCGCCGGATGGCCCGGTGCATCCGGCTTCGCCTGGCCCGCCGGTACCCCTGGCCGGAAATCGACAAACCCGCCCTCCGGTTTGCCGACCGGACGCGGGGGAACGATCTGGGGAACCCATCGACGCGGAGGAGGACGAGATGCCCGGGCGCGAGGTACTGCCCAGCACGCTGCGACGCTCCCCCAAGAAGGCGCAGCGCACCTGGGAGAAGACGCACGACTCGGCCGTGGAGACGTATGGCGAGGGGGAGCGGGCGCACCGCACCGCCTTCGCCGCCGTCAAGCACGAGTTCGAGAAGGTGGGCGACCACTGGGAGCCCAAGGGCCGCAAGGGGCCGAGCGACCGCCAGGCGGCCGGCGGCGGACCGGAGCGCCGGGCGCCCACGGCCGGCGGGGTGGACGCCAACGCCACCAAGGACCACCTGATGAAGGTGGCCCGCAAGCTGGACGTGCCCGGCCGTTCGAGCATGACGAAGCCCGAACTGGTCAAGGCCATCGAGAAGGCGAACAACCGCCAGACCGCCAAGGCCCGCGGCCGCTGAGGCCCCTTTCGGTACGCGACGCGGGGGCCGTCCGGGCGCGGACAGCCCCCGCGCGTGTCTCACCAGTGCCCGCCGCCGGGCGCCTCGATGTGCACCGCCTTCGTCGCGGTGAACTCGTCCAGCAGTTCCGGCCCGTAGCCGAAGCCGTGCCCGCTGCCCCGGCGCGGGTGCGCGGCACCGCCGGGCGCGCCGCCGAACACCGCGTTGACCTTCACGGTGCCCACCGGCAGTTCCCGCCAGGCGCGCTGGGCGTGACTCATCGATCCGGTCAGCACGGTCGCGGCCAGCCCGTACGGGGAGTCGGCGGCGCACCGCAGCGCCTCGGAGAACGAGTCGACGGCGACGATCGCGGCGACCGGCCCGAACGTCTCCTCGCGTACCACAGTCATGTCGTGCCGACAGTCGGTGAGCACGGTCGCCGGGTAGAACGCCCCCGGCCCGTCGGGCAGTACGCCCCCGCAGCGGATCCGCGCGCCCTGGGCCACCGCCGCTGTCACCTGCCCGTGCACGTGGTCGCGGTGCCGCCGGTCCACCAGCGGCCCCAGTTCGGTACGCGGGTCGCCGCCCGGGCCCGTCCGCAGCTTCGTGGCCCGCTCCACCAGCGCCAGCGCGAAGTCCTCCGCGACGTCCCGGTGCACGTAGATCCGCTCCACCGCGACGCAGATCTGCCCCGCGTTGGCGAACGCGCCGATCGCCGCCTGCCCGGCCGCCCACACCGGGTCGACGTCGCCGTCCACGACGAGCGGATCGCTGCCGCCGTTCTCCAGCAGCACCTTCGCCCCGGTCCGTGCCGCCGCGGCCGCGATGGCCCGCCCGGTGGCGGTGGAGCCGACGTGGGCGACGACGTCGACCTCCTGGGCGGCCAGCGCCGCCCCGACCTCCGGGCCCCCGGTCAGCAGCGACAGCACCCCGGGTGGCAGCGCGGAGTCGAGCGCCTTCGCCAGCAGCCAGCCGGTCGCCGGGGCGCGCTCGCTCGGCTTGTGCAGCACCACGTTGCCGGTGACCAGGGCCGCGCCGAGCAGCCCGCAGGAGACCGCCACCGGGTCGTTCCACGGGGTGATCGCGGCGACCACCCCGCGCGGCTGCGGCGTCATGAAGTCGAGGGCGTGGGTGGCGCCGTGCAGGGTCCGCCCGCCGCGCACGGGGGCGAGTTCCGCGTACTGTCGCAGCGTGCCGATCCCCGCCTCCACGCCGCCCCGGGCGTCCGACAGGGGTTTGCCCATCTCGGCCGTCGTGGCCCGGGCCAGGTCGTCGGCCGCCGCCGCCACGGCGTCCGCCGCCCGGTGCAGGGCCGCCGCCCGTTCCGCCGGGGCGGTCGCCGCCCACTCCGCCGCGACGCCGCGCGTCGCCTCCACCGCCTTGCCGACCTCGTCGGCCGTCGCCACCGGCGCCGAGCTGACCGGGGAGCCGTCGGCCGGATCGTGTACGACCAACTCGCCGCCCTCGCCGCCCGCGCCCCACACTCCGCCTATGAGCTGCGCAACCGTGTACATGGCAGTGCATGCCCCGGCCCCGGCGCGGCAAACGCGTTTCGCCCGGTTGCTGGCCGGGTAGGCGGATCGGATGAGTTCGCCCGGCGCGGAGAGCGCGGACGCCGTCATCGTGGGAGCAGGCCACAACGGCCTGGTCGCCGCCAATCTGCTCGCCGACGCCGGCTGGGACGTGCTGGTGCTGGAGGCCACGGAGACCCCGGGCGGGGCGGTGCGTTCCGCCGAGGTGACGGCCCCCGGCTACCTGAGCGACCTCTACAGCTCCTTCTACCCCCTCGGCTACGCCTCGCCCGTGCTGCGCGGGCTGGGGCTCGACCGGTACGGGCTGCGCTGGCGGCACTCCCCGGACGTGCTGGCCCACCTGCTGCCCGACGGCCGGGCGGCGGTGCTCAACCGCGACCCGGAGGCCACCGCGGCCTCGCTGGAGGCGTTCGCCCCGGGCGACGGCAAGCGCTGGCTGCACGCGTACGACGACTGGCGCCAGGTGGCCGAGCCGATGCTGGAGAGCATCACCAGGCCGTTCCCGCCGGTGCGCGGGGGCCTGACCCTGCTGCGCCGCCTGCGCGTGTCGGGGGCGCTGCGGCTGGCCCGGCGGCTCGTGGTGCCGGTGCGCAAGCTCGGCGACGAGCTCTTCGAGGGCGAGGGCGGCCCGGTGCTGCTGGCCGGCTGCGCCCTGCACACCGACCTGTCGCCCGAGGAGGCCGGTTCCGGCGTGTACGGCTGGCTGCTCGCCATGCTCGGCCAGCAGGTCGGCTGGCCGGTGCCCGACGGCGGCGCCCAGAAGATCACCGACGCGCTGGTGGCCCGACTGACCGAGCGCGGTGGCCGGATCCTCTACGGCGCACACGTCGACCGGGTGCTGACCGCCCGTGGCCGGGCGATGGGCGTGCGTACCACCGGCGGCGCCCTCTGGCGGGCCCGCCGCGCGGTGCTCGCCGACGTCCCCGCGCCCGCCCTCTACCTGGACCTGGTCGGCGCGGCGGCGCTGCCGCCCCGGCTGGTCGAGGACCTGGCGCACTTCCGCTGGGACGGCTCGACGCTCAAGGTGGACTGGGCGCTCTCCGCCCCCGTGCCGTGGACCAACCGGGCGGTCGCCACCGCCGGCACCGTGCACCTGGGGGCGGACCTGGACGGCCTCACCAGCTACGCCGCCGCGTTGGCCCGCAAGGAGATCCCGCGCGACCCGTTTCTGCTGCTGGGACAGATGTCGGTGGCCGACCCGAGCCACTCGCCGCCGGGCACGGAGTCGCTCTGGTCGTACACCCACCTGCCGTTCCGCCAGAGGTGGCGGGCCGAGGAGATCGCCGCACACGTCGAGCGGATGGAGCAGGTGCTGGAGGAGGCCGCGCCGGGCTTCCGCAGCCTGATCGTGGGGCGGCACGTGGCCGGCCCTGCCGACCTGGAGGCGGGCGACCCGAGCCTGGTCGGCGGCGCGCTCGGCGGTGGCACCGCCGCCGCGTACCAGCAGCTGTTCCTGCGCCCGATCCCCGGCCTGGGCCGCGCGGACACCCCGGTGGACCGGCTCTTCCTGGCCAGCGCGTCGGCGCACCCGGGCGGCGGCGTGCACGGCGCACCCGGCGCGAACGCGGCCCGCGCCGCCCTGGCCCGCGACCGCGCCCTCACCGGCCCGCTGTACGCGGCCGGGATCGACGCCGCGCACCGCGCGATCTACCGCTGACCGCCAGCACGGCGAAGGCCACAAGCTCGCGCCGTGCGCCGTGCGCCGTGCGCGGGGGCGTTGTGCGCCGTGCGCGGGACGATGTGCACTGCGGCCCGCATGAACAGGCCGACTCTTCGCGGAGCCGGGCCAGCAGGGCGCCCGGACGGGCGCGTGCCCGCCGGCGGATTGTGGGCGAAGTTGTTGACCGACAGTAAGGGGAGCGCTGGCCGCGCGGGTCGCTCGCCGCACCCTTTGCTCTGCATCCATATATGCAACGGTTGCTGAGGGTAACGATGTGCGGGCGAGTCCGCCGCACCGGCGGCGAGCCAGCCCCAGGTCAGCGACGTGGTGCGTCCGTGGCTGCAGAGCAAAGGGCGGAGAGCGGTGATCCCAAGGCGGCGTCGATGGTCACGGATGGTGAGGGTTACGCTCCGCAGTCGCGGTGCCGGTGCCGGACGTTCCGTGCGGCGGACGGCCGGACTCAAGGTCGCCTGTCCGCCGCTCCGCCCGTCCGCCGCTCGCCGCCGCTACCGCTCGCCTTCGCCCTTGCTCCACCCGTCCTCGTCCTCCGCCGTCCCGTCGGTCGCCCACCGGTCGACGAAGTGCCTGACCAGCAGCTCGCCGAGCCGTTCGGGCCGAGGAAGGCGCCGCCACCGCCGAGCCGGTTCGCCTGCCGCCCCGGGCCCGGCCCGGCCCGCTGAACGGGACCCGGGACCAGGGCAGGACGTGGCGTGGCGTGGCAGGGTGGCAGGGCGGGTGCGTGGCGGGGATCGGTCGGGTCAGCGCTCGATGTTGCGGTGCTTGCTGCGCAGCTTGAACGGCATCAGCGCGCTCTCGATCTTGGTCGCGGTGGTCATCTTGGACGCGCCGTCGCGCCGCTCCTCGAAGCGGATCGGCACCTCCAGGATGGTGTGCCCCAGCTTCGTGGCCAGGTAGTGCATCTCCACCTGGAAGCTGTAGCCGTTGGACTGCACCCGCTCCAGGCCGATGTCGCGCAGCGCGTCCGCCCGCCAGATCTTGAAGCCGGCGGTGAGGTCGCGGATCCGGACCCGCAGCAGCGTGTGCACGTAGAGGTTGGCCCAACCGCTGAGCGCCCGCCGGTAGAGCGGCCAGTTCTCGTCCAGCTCGCCGCCCGGCACGTACCGGGAGCCGATCACGACGCCGGCCTGGGTGGAGAGCAGCGCGCCGAGCATGCCCGGCAGCGCCTCCGGCGGGTGCGACAGGTCGGCGTCCATCTGCGCCACGTACTCCGCGCCGCCCTCGAGGGCGCGCCCGATGCCGTCCACGTAGGCCCGGCCGAGGCCCTCCTTGCCGGCCCGGTGCACGACCTCGACCCGGTCGGGGTGCTCGATGGCCAGCTTGTCCGCCACCTCACCCGTTCCGTCCGGCGAGTTGTCGTCGGCGACCAGGATCTTCAGGCCCGGCAGCGGCAGGGCCAGCAGCCGCTCGACCAGCACCGGGAGGTTGCCCGCCTCGTTGTAGGTGGGAACCACGACGGTCAGGCGTGCGTCCCGCCACGGCACGGGCAACTGCACGGGTTCGATCATGTCGGACATCCTCGGTCGGCGGACAGGGCTCCCTCAGAGCGTAGCCAGTTGCCACATCCGGGTCGAAAAGGCCACCCCTACCGCCCCGTCTTCCGCCCCGACGGGGGCCCGTAGCGGGGTCAGCGGAGGCGGCGGGCCAGCGCGGTGAGGGCCACCGCCAGGCCCGCCAGGGCAGCGCCGGAGACGGCCGGCTTGTGCGTACCGATCCACAGGGCGGCCGAGCGGCCCCGGGCCCGATCGGTGAACACGCCCGCCGCGCCCCGGTCCCGTTCGTCGTCCCCGGGACGGTCCAGGTTGTCCCGCCAGGCGGCCGGGTCGATCGGGGTCTCGGTCTGCTGGCTGTCGTAGCCGTCGCGGGCCAGCTTCCGGTCGAGCAGGCCGGGGGCGAGGACGTCGCCGAGCCGGGCGCGCCAGGTCGGGCCACCCACGTTCAGCTCGCGCGGCCCGTGGTCGGCCGCCCAGACGATCGCCTTCGCGGCCACCTCGGGTGCGAAGATCGGCGGTACGGGCTGGGGGTGCCGGGGCAGCCGGGTGCGTACCCAGGAGAACTGCGGGGTGTTGATCGCCGGCAGTTGCACCATCGACAGCTTCACGCCCGGGCAGTCGTGCAGCAGTTCCGCCCGCAGCGAGTCGTTGAAGCCCTGGACGGCGTGCTTGCTCGCGCAGTACGCCGACTGCAACGGGATCCCGCGGTAGGCCAGCGCGGAGCCGACCTGCACGACCGCGCCCCGCCCACGTGCCCGCATGTGCCGCAGCGCCGCGAGGGTGCCGTGTACGGTGCCGAGGTAGTTGACCTCGGTGACCCGCCGGAACTCGGTGGCCGGGATCTCCCAGGCCGGGGCGAAGACCGAGACCATCGCGTTGTTCACCCACACGTCGATGCCGCCGAACCGGTGCACCACGTCGTCGGCGGCCTGCTGCACCGCTTCGGCGTCGGCCACGTCCACCCGGTAGGTGCGCACCTCCGAGGCGCCCAGCTCCCGGCAGTCGCGCTCGGCGGCCGCCAGCCCGGCCTCGCCGCGGGCGAGCAGCGCGAGCCGGGCGCCGCGCTCGGCGTACCGGCGGGCGACCGCCCGTCCCACGCCGGCGCTCGCCCCGGTGACCACCACGGTCTGCGTCATGCGTCCGCCTTCTGCCGCATGGCGATGTCGGCCAGCCGGGTCAGGGTCTCCTTGTTGCGCTGGTGCAGCACCAGGTCGTTGATCTTGTTGCGAATCCAGTGCAGCGGACCGGCGGCGAAGTCCTCGCCGATGCGTACCCGGGTGGCGTCCGAGCCGACCGCTTCGAGGGTGAACACGACGATGGCCTCCCCGGCCGGCCAGAGGCCGGCGCGGATCACCAACCGGCGCGTCGGGTCACAGGTCAGCACCGTGGAGACGTCGTGCAGGGAGAACGGCCACGGCCCGGCCTTGTGGTGCAGCTGGCTGCCCACCCGGGGCCAGGCGTCGTCCACGTCGCGCACGTGCACCGTGCCCACGACCCAGTCGCTGTACGTCCACCCGTCCGCCAGCACCGCCCAGACCTGCTGCGGGGAAGCTTTGATCACTTTTTCCACAATCGCCACTGCGCTCCCATACCCCGGGTGCGGCCGGGGCTAACGGTGCCGACGGGTTAGCTTCTCCCGGGCGACGGGTAACGGCACCTGCGAGCCGGCGTGTCGGCGCCGCCGGCGTACGACGCGGCGGGCGCGTCCGGGACGACGTTTACTCCCCGGGGCGCCGGGAACCCGCCGGCTGTGCGACAGGACCAGGTGGAGCCGGATCAGTGCAGGTCAGCCCGGGTTTTTGCCGGTGCTGGCGCGGCGGGGTCCGGGCCCGTCCTGTTCGACGCGGTGCTGCTCGACCGCGACGGCACGCTGATCGAGGACGTGCCGTACAACGGCGACCCCGAGAAGGTACGGCCGCTGCCGGGAGCGCGGGCCGCCCTGGACCGGTTGCGGGCGGCGGGCCTGCGGCTGGCGGTGGTGACGAACCAGTCCGGCCTGGCCCGTGGATTGTTCACCGAGGCGCAGATGCGGGCGGTGCACGCCCGGGTCGAGCGGTTGCTGGGGCCGTTCGACGCCTGGCTGGTGTGTCCGCACGACGACGGCGACGGATGCGGGTGCCGCAAGCCGGCGCCGGGGCTGGTGCACGCCGCAGCGCGGGAGCTGGGCACCGTGCCGGCGCGGTGCGTGCTGGTGGGGGACATCGGCCGGGACATGATCGCGGCGTCGGCCGCGGGCGCGTCGGGGATCCTGGTGCCCACGCCGGTGACCCGCCCGCAGGAGGTGGCCGCCGCCCCGCAGGTGGCCCCCGATCTCCCGGCGGCGGTGGCGGAGGTCCTGCGCCGCCAGGCGGCGCTCGACCCGGCCACCCACCGGCAGGCCGACAGCGGCACCGACGCCGCGCGGGGCGCCGGCGGGCGACGGGCGGGGACGGTGCTGGTGGTACGCGCCGACTCGGCCGGGGACGTGCTGGTGACCGGGCCCGCCATCCGCGCCGTCGCCGCCCACGCCGAGCGGGTGGTGTTGCTGTGCGGGCCCCGGGGACGCGCCGCGGCGGACCTCCTGCCCGGCGTCGACGAGATCGTCGAACACCGGCTGCCCTGGATCGACCCCGCGCCCGACCCCGTCGACCCCGCCGACATGCGTCGGCTCGCCGACCGGCTCACCGCCGTGCACGCCGACGAGGCGGTCGTCTTCACCAGCTTCCACCAGTCGCCCCTGCCCCTGGCCCTGCTTCTGCGCCTGGCCGGGGTCGGGCGCGTGAGCGCCATCAGCGACGACTACCCGGGCAGCCTGCTCGACGTACGGCACCGCGTGCCGGTCGGCGTACCCGAACCGGAACGCGCGCTCTCCCTCGCCGCCGCCGCCGGCTTCGCCCTCGCCGACCACGACGGACCCGCCCTGCGCCTGCGTCCGGCGCAGGCGCCGCCGCCGGAGGTCGGCGCGCCCGGCTACGTGGTGCTGCACCCCGGCTCGGCGGCGCAGGCCCGGGGCTGCCCGCCGGAGCTGGCCGCGCGGATCGCCCGCGCCCTGACGGCCGCCGGCCACCGGGTGGTGGTCACCGGCGGCGCCGACGAGCAGGAACTGACCGCGCGGGTGGCCGGCGACGTCGCCATCGACCTGGGCGGGCGGACCGGCCTCGCCGGGCTGGCCGCGACGGTCGCCGGCGCCGACGCGGTCGTGGTCGGCAACACCGGCCCCGCCCACCTCGCCGCCGCCCACGGGGTGCCGGTGGTCAGCCTGTTCGCCCCCACGGTGCCGTTCGGGCAGTGGGGGCCGTGGCGGGTGCCCACCGTGCGACTCGGCGACGCGGAGGCCGCCTGCCGCGACACCCGGGCGGCGCGCTGCCCGGTGCCCGGACACCCCTGCCTGAGCAACGTCGACCCCGAGGAGGTCGTCGACGCGCTGCGGCTGCTCGGGGTGACCCCGTCGGCCCGGCCGGCACCGACCACCGGCAGCCCGTCCGCCGGCGGGCCGACGCTGGCCACCATCGGCGGGAGCGGCCGATGAACCTGCTCCTGTGGCACGTGCACGGCTCCTGGACCACGTCGTTCGTGCACGGCAAGCACCGGTACCTGGTGCCCGTCACCCCGGACCGGGGCCCCTACGGCCTCGGCCGCGCCCGCACCTACCCGTGGCCCGACACGGCCGTCGAGGTGACCCCCGAGCAGCTGCGCACCGCCGACGTCGACCTGGTCGTCCTGCAACGCCCCGAGGAGATCGACCTCGCGGAGCGGTGGCTCGGCCGGCGGCCCGGCCGCGACGTACCCGCCGTCTACGTCGAGCACAACACGCCCAAGGACGGCGACGTGCCCAACAGCCGGCACCCCATGGCCGACCGCGACGACCTGCTCGTCGCCCACGTCACCGGGTTCAACGAGCTGTTCTGGGACACCGGGACCACCCGCACCACCGTGGTCGACCACGGCATCGTCCCTCCCGCCGTGCGGTACACGGGCGAGCTCGACCGGCTCGCGGTGGTGATCAACGAACCGGTACGCCGGGGGCGGGTCACCGGCACCGACCTGCTGCCCCGCTTCGCCGAGATCGCCCCGCTGGACGTCTTCGGCATGAAGGTGGCGGGGCTGGCCGAGCACCTGGGCCTGCCCGCCGACCGGCTCACCAGCCACGACGACCTGCCCCAGCACCGGATGCACGCCGAGTTGGGGCGGCGGCGGGCGTACCTGCACCTGTGCCGGTGGACCTCGCTGGGGCTGAGCCTGATCGAGGCGATGTCCATCGGGATGCCGGTGGTCGCGCTGGCCGCCACGGAGGCGGCGATGGCGGTGCCACCGGGGGCGGGCGCGCTGTCCACCCGGCTCGACACCCTGCTCGACGCCGCCCGCCGGCTCGTCGACGAGCCGGCGGAGGCACGCCGGGCGGGGGAGCGGGCCCGCGTCGCCGCCCGGGACCGCTACGGCCTCGACCGTTTCCTCGCCGACTGGGACCGGCTGCTGGAGGAGGAAGTATGCGCATCGCGATGATCTCGGAGCACGCCAGCCCGCTCGCCATCCTGGGCGGCGAGGACGCCGGCGGTCAGAACACGCATGTCGCCGAGCTCTCCGCCGCCCTCGCGGCCGCCGGACACGACGTGCGGGTATACACCCGCCGCGACGCCGTGGACCTGCCGGTGACCGTACGCAGTGCCGACGGCTACGACGTGGTGCACGTCCCGGCGGGGCCGGCCGAGCCGGTCGCCAAGGACGCCCTGCTGCCGCACATGCGGGAGTTCAGCCGCTGGCTGGTCGACCGGTGGCGGGGCGGCGACTGGATGCCCGAGGTGATCCACGCGCACTTCTGGATGAGCGGCCTCGCCGCGCTGGCCGCCAGCCGGCAGACCGGCGTTCCGGTCGTGCAGACGTACCACGCCCTGGGGGTGGTCAAGCGGCGTCACCAGGGCGTGCAGGACACCAGCCCGGCCCGCCGGATCGGCTACGAGCGGGAGCTGGGCCGGGCCGTCGACCGGGTCATCGCCCAGTGCCGCGACGAGGTCGGCGAGCTGGTCCGGATGGGCGTGCCCCGCTCCCGGATGACGGTCGTGCCGTCCGGCGTCAACCTGGGCACGTTCGCCCCGCTGGGGCCGATCGCCGAGCGGGAGGACGGCCGGCCGCGGATCCTGACCGTCGGCCGGCTGGTCGAGCGCAAGGGCTTCCAGACCGTGGTGCGGGCGATGGCGCACGTGCCCGAGGCCGAGTGCGTGGTCGTCGGCGGCCCGCCCGCCGGTCTGCTGGAGACCGACCCGTACGCCCGCCGGCTGCGCGCCCTCGCGGTCAGCTGCGGGGTCGCCGACCGGGTGCGACTGGTCGGCGCGGTGCCCCGCGAGGAGATGGGCCGCTGGTACCGCTCCGCGGACGTCCTGGTGGCCGCCCCCTGGTACGAGCCGTTCGGGCTCACCCCGCTGGAGGCGATGGCGTGCGGCGTGCCCGTGGTGGGCACCGCCGTCGGCGGCATCAAGGACACCGTGGTCGAGGGCGTCACCGGCGACCTGGTGCCGGCCCGGGACCCGCGTGCGCTGGGCGCCGCGATCCAGGGGCTGCTCGACGACCGGATCCGCCGCTTCGCGTACGCGACGGCGGCGCGGGAACGGGCCCGGCGGCGGTACTCCTGGGCGGCCACGGCGGAGCGGCTGGTGGAGGTCTACGGCGACGTGGCGGTCCACCGGCCGGCCCGGGTGGTGGCCTGATGGCGGCACCCACACCGCTGGACGCGCACCTGACGAACCTGGCGGCGGCGCTGGTGCCCTTCCGGCGGCACGAGACGCTGCTGGCCCGGTGGGGGCAGGCCCTCGCGCGTCGGCTGGTCGACGGCGGCCGGCTGCTGGTGGCCGGCAACGGCGGCAGCGCCGCCGAGGCCCAGCACCTCACCGCCGAACTCGTCGGGAAGCTCCGCGACGACCGCCAGCCCCTGTCCGCCATCGCGTTGCACGCGGAGACCTCCGCGATGACCGCCATCGGCAACGACTACGGCTACGACGAGGTCTTCGCCCGCCAGGTACGCGCCCACGGCCGCGCCGGCGACGTCCTGCTGCTGCTGTCGACCAGCGGCACCAGCGCCAACCTGCTCGCCGCCGCCCGGGCCGGCCGCGACAGCGGGCTCACCTGCTGGGCCCTGACCGGTCCCGCCCCCAACCCCCTGGCGGAGCTGTGCCACGAGGTGCTCGCCGTCGGCTCGGGCGACAGCCAGGTCGTGCAGGAACTTCACCTCGTGACCAGCCACCTCCTCTGCGAGTACGTCGAGCGGGCGCTGCCGGTGGCGCCCGCCGCGCCCGGGGCGCCCGTACGGACGGGGGTCGAGGTGGTGCTCGACGGCGGTGCAGGTCAGCAGGTCCAGGCGTGACGAGGAGGGAAGCAGCGTGAGGGGACCCGTCGTGGTGGTCGGTGACACCCTGCTGGACCGGGACGTCGAGGGGGTGGTGAACCGGCTCTGCCCGGACTCGCCCGTGCCGGTGCTGGACGAGACCGCGCACGTCGACCGGCCCGGCGGCGCCGGGCTGGCCGCCGTCTTCGCCGCCGCGCAGGGCGCCGACGTGGTGCTGGTGACCGCGTTGGCGGACGACGCGGGGGGTGCCCGCCTCGCCTCGTTGCTCACCGACGCCGGCGTGCAGGTGTATCCCCTCGGGCTGCGCGGCGGGACGCCGGAGAAGGTCCGGCTGCGCGCCCGGGGCCGGGTGCTGCTGCGCCACGACCGGGGCGGCGCGGCCGGTACGCCCGGCGAGCCGTCCGAGGCGGTGCTGCGGGTGATCGCCCGGGCCTCCGCCGTGCTGGTCAGCGACTACGGCCGGGGCGTCGCCCGGCAGCCCGCGCTGCGTGCCGCCCTCGCCGCCACCCGGGCCCCCGTGGTCTGGGACCCGCACCCACGGGGACCGGAGGCGGTCGCGGGGGTGCACCTGGTGACCCCCAACGAGTCCGAGGTGCGTGAGCTGGTCACGGTCACGCCGGGGGCGACCCGGCTGGCGACGGCGGCGCGGGGCGCCCAGGGGCTGCGCCAGCGCTGGCGCGCCGGCGCGGTCGCGGTGACCCTGGGCGGGGACGGGGCGCTGCTCTGCCACGCCGGCGCGACGCCGATGGTGGTGCCCGCCCCGGCCGTCGCCGAGGGGGACACCTGCGGGGCCGGTGACCGGTTCGCGGCCACCGCCAGCCTCGCCCTGGCGCGGGGGGCGCTGGTCTCCGAGGCGGTGCAGGAGG
Organism: Micromonospora sp. USAFONa4; assembly: GCF_057197825.1. Lineage (NCBI taxonomy): Bacteria > Bacillati > Actinomycetota > Actinomycetes > Micromonosporales > Micromonosporaceae > Micromonospora > Micromonospora sp. USAFONa4. Next base: position 5,656,576 of record NZ_CM170072.1, read on the forward strand.
CGGTCGCGGAGGCGTCGGCGTACGTGGCCGGCGGGGGAGTGGCGACGGCGCTGCCGCGGGCGGTGCGTCCGCTGCCGCCGGCGGTCTCCGGCCCCGGCGGCGAGCGCGTCGGCGTGGCCGCGGCCGCCGGCGTGGTGTCGGCGGTACGCGCGTCCGGCGGGACGGTGGTGGCCACCGGCGGCTGCTTCGACCTGCTGCACGCCGGGCACGTGGCGACGTTGCAGGCCGCCCGGCAGCTCGGCGACTGCCTGGTGGTCTGCCTCAACTCCGACGCGAGCGTGTCGGGGCTGAAGGGCCCGGACCGGCCGGTGATCCCGCAGGGCGACCGGGCCCGGCTGCTCGCGGCGCTGAGCTGCGTCGACGCGGTCATGATCTTCGACGAGGCCACCCCGCACGCGGCGCTGTCGTGGCTGCGGCCGGACGTCTGGGTGAAGGGTGGCGACTACGCCGGTGACGGCGGCGAGCCCGCCCTGCCCGAGGCGGAGGTGCTGCGTCGCTGGGGCGGCAACGCCGTGGTGGTGCCGTACCTGGACGGCCGCTCCACGACCGGGCTGATCGCCGCCGCCCGCTCCACCGGCACCGCCGGGCCGCTCGACGGACCGCCGCTCACCGACACCGTGCCGCCGGCCGGTCCCGCTCCCGGTGGCGCGTCGGCGAGACCCGGCGGCGAGCCCGGACGGGCGCGGGCCGGCCTCGCGGGACCGACGACGACGGAGGGCACCCGATGAGCGCCGGGGCGCCCGGCGCGGGGCGCACCGTGCTCGTCACGGGCGGATCGAGCGGCCTGGGCGCCGCCGTGGTCGCGGCCGTGGCCCGGGCCGGCGGACGTCCCCTGGTGCTGGACCGGCAGGCGCCCGCCGACGGGGTGCCGTGGGTGGAGTGCGACCTGGCCGACACCCGCGCCGCGGAGGCCGCCACCCGGCAGCTCGCCGAGCGCTCGGGCGGGCTGGACGCGGTGGTCACCGCGGCGGGGATGGACGTGCCCGGGAAGCTGGCGGACACCCCCGGCGAGACCTGGGAGCGGATCGTGGCCGTGGACCTGCTCGCCACGGCGGCCGTCGTACGGGCCGCCCTGCCCTTCCTGGAGACCTCCCGGGGGAGCGTCGTCACCGTCGCCTCCACGCTCGGGGTGAAGGCCGTGGCCGACGCGACCGCGTACTGCGCCGCGAAGTTCGGGGTCGTCGGCTTCACCCGGGCCCTCGCCGCCGAACTCGCCGGCAGGGTCGGCGTCACGCTGCTCATCCCCGGCGGCATGCGCACGGCCTTCTTCGACGAGCGCGACGCCGCGTACAAGCCCGGTCCCGACGCCGTCCTGAACGACCCCGCAGACACCGCCGCCGCCGTCATGTTCGCGCTGTCCCAACCCGCCGGCTGCGCCGTCCGCGAGATGGTCGTCTGCGCCGACCAGGAAACCTCCTACCCGTGATCCTCGCCCTGCGCGCCCTCGGCGTCGGCGACCTCGCCACCGCCGTCCCGGCCCTGCGCGCCCTGCGTGCCGCCCACCCCGGCCGGGACCTCGTCCTCGCGGCACCCGGCTGGCTGGCGCCGCTTGTCGACCTGGTCGGCGGCGTCGACCGGCTGGTGGCCACGGACGGGCTCGGTCGCCCCGACCCGGCCCTGGGGACGCCGCGCGTCGCCGTGAACCTGCACGGCCGGGGCCCCGAGTCGCACCGGATGCTCGCCGGCACCCGTCCCGGTCGGCTGCTCGCCTACGCCAGCCCGGAGGCCGGCCACCACGACGGCCCCGGATGGCGCGACGACGAACACGAGGTCGACCGCTGGTGCCGGCTCCTCGACTGGTACGGCATCCCCGCCGACCGCACCGACCTGGACCTGCGGCGCCCGGCCTCCGGCGGCGCCCCGACCGGCGTGACCGTGCTGCACCCGGGCTCCAAGATCCCGGCGAAGCGCTGGCCGCCCGGACGCTTCGCCGCGCTGGCCCGGGAACTGGCCGCCCGGGGGCACCGGGTGGTGCTCACCGGCAGCCCCGACGAGCGGGCCACCGCGCAGCGGATCGCGGACGCCGCGGGGCTGCCCGCCGACGCGGTGCTCGCCGGCCGGACGGACCTGGGCCGGCTGGCCGCGCTGGTGGCGTACGCCCGGCTGGTGGTCAGCGGGGACACGGGCGTGGCGCACCTGGCGACCGGCTACCGCACGCCGTCGGTGGTGCTCTTCGGCCCGGTCTCCCCGGCCCGCTGGGGGCCGCCGCCGGGCCGGCGCCGGCACCGGGTGCTGTGGGCGGGTGGACAGGGACGGCCCAGGTGGGAGGGGACAGGAAGCCATCCGACGTTGGCGGCCATCGGGGTCGACGAGGTGGTGGCCGCCGTGGACGAGGTGGAACGGGCGGTGCGGGTCTCCCGTGCGGTTGCGGCGTAGTGATCCGGGCAGGCCGGGGTACGGGCGACGCCGGCGCGGCCGGGGCTGGCTCTTCCTGGACCCGTCCGGGCAGCCGGTCCGCGACCCCGACCGGTTGGGCCGGCTGCGTGAGCTGGTGATCCCGCCCGCCTGGCGCGACGTGTGGATCTGTCCGTACCCGAACGGGCACATCCAGGCCACCGGCATCGACGCGGCCGGGCGCAAGCAGTACCTCTACCACCCGATGTGGCGGGTGAAGCGCGACGAGGCGAAGTTCGACCACGTGCTGGAGGTGGCCCGCCGGCTGCCGGTGCTGCGCGAGCGGGTCGGGCGGGACCTGTCCAGCCGGGGACTGCACCGCGACCGGGTGCTGGCGACGGTGACCCGGCTGCTGGACATGGGCACGTTCCGGGTCGGCAGCGACCAGTACGCGGCCGGCGACGAACCGACGTTCGGGGTGTCGACCCTGCGCCCCGAGCACGCCCGGTCCCGGGGTGGCTGCGTGGTGTTCGAGTTCCCCGCCAAGGGCGGCGTCGAGCAGGTGCGTCGCATCGAGGACCCGGAGCTGTGCCGGGTGCTGGTCAACCTGCGCCGCCAGCGCCGGGCGGCCGACCGCCTGTTCGGCTACCGGGACGGCGGGGACTGGCGCGACGTGCGCAGCGACGAGGTCAACGAGTACCTGCGCGACGCCAGCGGCGGCGAGATGACGGCGAAGGACTTCCGCACCTGGCACGCCACGGTGCGCGCGGCGACCGAACTGGCGACGGTGGGCCCGCCGCGTTCGGCGACGGCCGGCAGGCGGGCGGTCGCGGCGGTGATGCGCGACGTCGCCGAGCTGCTCGGCAACACCGCCACCGTGGCCCGCACGTCCTACGTCGACCCGCGCGTGGTCGACCTCTTCCACGACGGCGTGGTGGCCCCGGTCGACCCCGCGACGCCCCGCGAGAAGGCCGAGCGGATCGTGCTCGAACTGCTGGAGGACGCCTGAGGCGGCCCCGGCGCCGTCCTGGGTGGGGGCGCCGGGGCCGGTCCGGGTCACCGGGCGACCGCCCGCCTCCCCCGTGGCGGCGGGCGGCTCGCCACGGCCCCCGTCGGCGGTCCGATCCCGGCCGGCGCCGGGGCAGGCAGGGATCGGACACCTCGACGTCAGTCTGCCCCGACCGGGTTGACCGTGGACGCCGCCGGGTTGACTCTCCGTGCCGCGCTCACTCCGCCTGGCCGGCCCGCCAGGCCTGCGGCCCGACGCCGTGCGCCTTGCGGAAGATCCGGCTGAAGTGGGCCTTGTCGGGGAAGCCCCAGCGGGCACCGATCGCCTGGATCGGCTGGCCGCGCAGGCCCGGGTCGGCGAGGTCGTGCCGGCACCGCGCCAGCCGCAGCTCGCGGATGTACGACGCGACCGTCGACTCCTCGGCCGCGAAGAGCCGGTGCAGGGTACGCAGCGAGACGTGGTGCGCGTCCGCCACCACCTGCGGGCTCAGCGTCGCGTCCCCGAGATGCCGCTGGATGTACGCCCGCATCTGGGTGACGAGGGCGCGCCTGCGGACATCGGTCGGCACCACGTCCTCGGCCACCAGGTGCCGACCGAGCATGGTGGACGCCAGGTCGAGCCCGACGGCGCCGAGGCGGGCGGCGTCGGCGGCGTGGTACTGCTCGGGATGGTGGGCGATCTGCAGGAGGAACTGGGCCAGCAGCGCGCCCATCCCCTCGGTGCCCGACATCCGGCCGCCGAGCAGCGGCGCCAGCCGGTCCGGTGACAGCGGCAGCGCGGCGTGCGGGATGAGCGCCACGACGGAACGGGCCGGATCGCGGCCGCCGTCGTCGCCGATGTGCCGCACCCCGTGCGGCCGCGACCCGTCGTAGAAGATGAACTCGTCCGGCCCCAGCACGCTGCTCCGGCCGGCCTGGCTGGCCGCGCCGTCCCCGTCGACGGTGAGCGCCAGTGTGTAGATCTCCGGGGCCGACTCGCGCCCCAGCCTCGGCGTCCGGACGCCCTCCAGCGACGGGTACCGGTAGTTGACCACCTGGATCGGGCCGAGCTCGATGATCTCCGCCCGGGCGGTGAAGTCGTGCGCGTGCTCGGTGCGGATCCGCAGCGGCGAGGCCGTACGCGCCACGAGGTCGAGCCACATGTCGAAGCGTTCGGCCGCCGGCACCTGCTCGGTGTCGACGACGGTCGGCCGAAGCATCCGCGCCCCCGTCCTCGCGCCGGTCCGGTGCCGATTGTCCATCGTGGGTGCCCGTCCCGCCCAGCGGGTTTCCCGGCCCCGGGTCAGGCCGTGGCCGTCCGGCCCCGGATCAGCACCTCGACGCCGTCGAGGATCCGGTCGAGGCCGAACTGCCACTCCGTGTCGAACACCCCGTCCTGCTGTCCTTCGGCGCCCTCCGCCAGCAGCTCCCGGATCGCCGGGTAGGCGCCGTGCCGGGTCAGCAGGGCGAGCTGGTGCCAGTACCGCATCCCGGCGTCGTCGGGGTCGAGTTGTTCGCGCGCCGCGGCTTCGTCGAGGTCGGCGGTGAGGGTGGCCCAGTTCCGGGCGTACCCGCTGACCAGCATGATCGTCGAGAGCCGCTCGACGCCGTGCAGGCCGGTGCCGTGCAGGGCGGCCAGCCCCTGCTCCATCCAGCGCACCTGGTTGGGGCCCAACGGCGGGCCGCTGATCGGGACCTGCCGGATCCACGGGTGGCGGTGGATCGCCGTCACGTTGGCCAGCGCCCAGCGGGCGAGCGCCGGCCGCCAGCCCTCGTCCGGGGCGCGTGGCGCGGGCGGGTCCCCGTACGCGGTGTCGGCCATGAGCTCCAGCAGGTCGTTCTTGGCGGAGACGTAGCGGTAGAGCGACATGGTCGCCACGCCCAGCTCGCTGGCGACGCGGCTCATCGACACCGCCGGCAGCCCGTCGGCCTCGGCCACCCGGATGCCGGCGGCCACCACCTGCCGCATCGTGAGGCTGCGCCGGGGTCCCCTGCCGGGGCGTTCCCGCAGGCCCCAGGCGAGCTCGATGCTCTCCGGCAGCTCGACGTCGGCGTCGCTCACTCTCACCTCCCGGTACGCGGCGTTGACCGCCATCCTAGCTTCTGCGTATGGTGCACGCAGAACAGCGTATGACGTACGCAGAAAACGGAGGGTGAGGGGCGATGGGAGTGACGGACGCGGCGGTGGAGACCGTCGACCTACGCAGGTCCTACGGCGGGGTGGCGGTGCTCGACGGCCTGAACATGCGGGTCGCCCGGGGCAGCGTGCACGCCCTGCTCGGCCCGAACGGGGCGGGCAAGACCACGACCGTCCGGATCCTGGCCACGCTCACGACGCCCGACGGGGGCGTGGCCCGCGTGGACGGCCACGACGTGGTCCGCGACCGGAGCCGGGTCCGGCGGGCGATCAGCCTCGCCGGCCAGCACGCGGCGCTCGACGACCAGCAGACGGGCGCGGAGAACCTGCACATGATGGCCCGGCTGGCCGGGCTGGCCCCGGCCGCCGCCCGGCGGCGCGCCACGGACCTGCTGGAGCGCTTCGACCTGGTCGCCGCCGGCGGCCGTCGGGTGGTGACCTACTCCGGCGGGATGCGCCGCCGGCTCGACCTCGCGGCCAGCCTGGTCGGCCAGCCGTCCGTGATCTTCCTCGACGAGCCGACCACCGGCCTCGACCCGCGCAGCCGGCAGGGGCTGTGGGAGGTGGTCGCCGAGCTGGCCGGTGCCGGGGTGACCGTGCTGCTCACCACGCAGTACCTGGAGGAGGCCGACCGGCTCGCCGACCGGATCGCGGTGCTGCACGGGGGCCGGCTGGCCGCCGAGGGCAGCGCGGGCGACCTCAAGCGCCGGTTCGGCGCCCACCGGCTGGAGCTGACGCTGCGTGACGCGCGGAGCTTCGCCGAGGCGGCGCACCGCCTCGGCGGGCGCGTCACGCACCGCGACCCGGCCCGGCTGGAGCTGGCGGTCGCCACCGACGGCGGCGCGCCGGAGATCCGTCACCTGCTCGACGAGGTCGACCCCGACCGGCAGGGGCTCTCCCGGTTCACCGTCCGCGAGGCGACCCTGGACGACGTCTTCCTCACCCTCACCGGCGACCCGGTGCCCGCCCGACGGGAGGCGGCCGGTGTCTGAGCTGACCCTGCGGCCGACCCGTGCCGGCGAGGCCCTCGTCATGATGGCGCGCTGCGTACGGCTGTCCCGGCGCAACGTCGACGCGCTGCTGACCTCGCTGCTGCTGCCGGTGCTGCTGATGCTGCTCTTCGTCTACCTGTTCGGAGGCGCGATCGACACCGGCACCCGCTACGTCACCTACGTCGTGCCCGGCGTCCTGCTGCTCTGCGCCAGCTTCGGCGCGGCGACCACCGCCGTCAGCGTGACCACCGACCTGACCAACGGGATCATCGAGCGGTTCCGCACGATGGACGTCAGCGCCACCGCGATCCTCGGTGGGCACGTCGCCGCCAGCATCGCCCGCAACACCGTCTCCACCGTGCTGGTGCTGGCCCTCGCCGTCGCCATCGGCTTCCGCCCGGCCGTGGACCCGCTGCGCTGGCTGGCCGCGTTCGGGGTGCTGCTGCTCTTCCTGCTCGCCGTGTCCTGGCTGTCGGCCGCGTTCGGCCTGCTGGCCCGCACCCCGGAGGCCGCCAGCGGCTTCACCTTCCTGGCGATGTTCCTGCCGTACCCGAGCAGCGCCTTCGTGCCGGTGGAGACGATGCCGGGCTGGATCCGCGGCTTCGCCGACCACCAGCCCGTCACGCCCGTCATCGAGACGCTGCGCGCCCTGCTGCTGGGCACCCCGACGGGCACCGCCCCGGCCCTGGCGGTGGCCTGGTGCCTCGGCGTCCTGGCCGTCTCGGTGCCCCTGACCGCCGTGCTGTTCCGCCGCCGCGTGGCCTGACCGCCACCACCCTGGGGGGTACGCGACGGCGGCACCGGACCTCGTCCGGTGCCGCCGTCGTCGCGTCAGTCGTTGAGCACCTGGGAGAGCCGGTCGCGGAAGCGCCGCTCCGAGTCGCTGACCACGTCCCCGCCGAGGCCCAGGATGCCGCCGCTGGAGGCCGCGCCCACCACCTGCTCGGCGATCTCCACCAGCCAGTGCTTGTAGGCGCCGGCCTCGCCCTCGTCCGTCCGGGCGGCCAGCAGCACCGCCGCCTCCCTGGCCCGGCCCAGCACGTCCTCCAGGTAGGCGCGCGGGTCGGACGGCGCGATGACCGGCATCTCCTCGCCGGCCTCCGGGTCGCCCACCCGGGTGACGATCTCGCCGGCCACGGCCGCGACCAGCGGGCTGGCCGACTCCCGGCCGGTGGCGATGGTCTCCAGCCCGGCCGCGTTCTCGGCCATGGTGCGCCGGGTGCCGTCGGACTCGGCGGCGCTCGCCGCGGTCAGCACCGACTGCGGCAGGCCGACCAACAGCCCCCACTCCTCGTCGGAGAAACCGAATCCGGTGTACGCCGGCTGCTCGATCACGGCAAAGCCCCTTTCCGCACTGATGTCGCTCGTCGTCCACGGCCCCGGCCAGCGGCGCCCGGCTCAGGCTAGTCGAGGGTCAGCAGGCCCTGTTCGGACACCACGCTGACGGACAGCGTCTTGTACCCCACCTCGTCGAAGAGAACCGTCATCCGGTCCTCCTCGTAGCTCAGCACCAGGCCGTGCCCCCACTCCGGGTGCCGCACCTGGCTGTGCACGGGGAAGGGCCCGACCGCGCCGTCGTCGGGGGTGCTGGTGCCGGCGTGGCAGTTGTCGCAGTGCCCGCAGACCTCGGTCATCTGCTCACCGAAGTAGGCCAGCAGCGTCTGCCCCCGGCAGGCGGTGGTCTCGGCGAAGGCCCGCATCATGTCGGTACGCGAGCGGGTCACGGTCTGCTGCCGCTCGGCCTCCGCCAGGGCCGCCGCGGCGGCGTCCACGGGCGGGGGGGAGTAGCGGGGGGCACCGAGGCGCTGCTTGGCCCTCGGCTCGGCCGCACCGACCTGCTCCAGCAGGGCGAGGTACTGGCCGAGCTTGCGCGGGCCGAGCCCGGTGAGCTCGCGCAGCTCCTTCTTGTTGCGTGCCTTCTTGCGCAGCAGCGCGGACAGGTCGCGCAGCTCGTCGGCGTTCGGCAGGCCGCCGCTGAAGAAGCGTTGCAGCCCGACGTCCTCGCCCTGCCACAGCAGCAGCACCCGGGCCGGGGCGCCGTCACGGCCGGCCCGCCCGATCTCCTGGAAGTAGCTGTCCGGCGAGTCCGGCAGCGCCATGTGGACCACCCAGGCGATGTTCGGCTTGTCGATGCCCATGCCGAACGCCGAGGTGGCGACCATGATCGGCACCTGGTCGGCGAGGAACGCCTCGTGCAGTTCGGCGCGCGGCCCGGCCGCCATCCCGCCGTGGTAGTACTGGGCCGGGTAACCGGCGTCGGTGAGCCGGGCCGCCAGCTCCTCGGCGGAGCGCCGGGTGGGTACGTAGATGATGCCGGGCCGGGTGTCGTCGCTCAGCAGGGCGAGCAGCCGCCGCCACCGGTAGTCCTCGGTGGGGCAGTGCGCCACCTCGAGGAACAGGTTCGGCCGGTCCAGCCCGGAGACCACCACCTCGGGCTCGGTCAGCCGCAGCCGGGCGATGATGTCGTCGCGTACGGGCGGGGAGGCCGTGGCGGTCAGCGCCACCACCGGCGGCCGGCCGATGCCGTCGATGAGGTGACCCAGCGCCAGGTAGTCCGGGCGGAAGTCGTGCCCCCAGGCGGAGATGCAGTGCGCCTCGTCGATCGCCACCAGCGCCGGCTTCAGCGACTTCACCTCGGCCATCCGGTCCGGGTTGGCGAGCTGCTCCGGGGTGATGAAGAGGAACTCGGCCCGCCCCTCGCGGATCTCGGTGATCGCCTGCGCCTGCTGGGCGGCCGACTCGTTCGAGCTGATCCGCACCGCACGCAGCTCCGGCCGCTGCCGCTCGTTGAGCGCCGCGATCTGGTCCTGCTGGAGGGCGAGCAGCGGGGAGATCACCACGGTCGGGCCGGGGATCAGGCTGGCCGGGATCTGGTAGATCGCCGACTTGCCGGCGCCGGTGGGCAGCACCACCAGGGCGTCACGGCGCTTCATGACCGCCCGCATGGCGGCCAACTGGTGGGGCCGCAGTGCGGTCCAGCCGAAGAGGCTCTTGGCCGCGCGGCGCAGTGTCGTGGAGTGCGTGGACAGTTTCATCGAGGGCCGGAGGTACCCGACGCGACCAGCGCCGAAACCGCGCCTCTGGTGTAAGGAAGGGGCCCTTCCTTACACCAGAGGCGGCGGTCAGCGTACGCGGGGGAACACCTCGCGCTGGTAGAGGTCGAGCAGGCCCGGCCAGTTCGGGCCGGTGTTGGCCACGTAGACCTCGTCGAAGCCGGCCTTGGCGTACTGGTCGATCTTCGCCAGGTGCGCGTCGGTGTCCCGCCCGCAGACGAAGGCGTCCTTCATCGCCTCCGGCCGGACCAGCTCGCCGGCCTGCTCGAAGTGCCGCGGCGACGGCAGCACCTGGGACAGCTCGCCGGGCACCCCGGCGTTCGGCCACCGCTCGTACGCGATCCGCACGCCCTCCTCCTCGCTGGGCGCGTACGCCGCCTTGAAGCCGGCCTGGCACGGCTTGTCGCCGCCGCCGTTCTCCCGGAACCGCCGGACGAGTTCGGCGTCGGGCGAGGTGTTGACGAAGCCGTCGCCGATGCGGGCGGCGAGGTCGACGGCCTTGGGGCCGAAGCCCGAGACGTAGACCGGCGGGGGAGCGTCCGGCAGCGTGTAGATCCGGGCGTGCTCGACGGTGTAGTGCTTGCCGTGGTGGTTGACGAAGCCGCCCCGCCACAGCTCGCGCATCACCTCGACGGCCTCCTCCAGCATCTCCAGCCGGACGTCGGCCTGCGGCCAGGCGTCGCCGAGGATGTGCTCGTTGAGCGCCTCGCCGCTGCCCACCCCGAGCACGAACCGCCCGGAGTGCAGGACCGCGCTGGTGGCCGCCGCCTGCGCCAGGACGGCCGGGTGGAGGCGCACGGTCGGGCAGGTCACGGCGGTGGTGACCGGGAGCTGGCAGACCTGGCTGAGCGCGCCGATCATCGACCAGACGAAGGGGCTCTGCCCCTGCGCGTCCGTCCACGGGTGGTAGTGGTCGGAGATCCAGAGCGCCTCGAAGCCGGCCCGCTCCGCGCCGCGCGCCTGCTCCAGCAGCTCGGCCGGCGTGTACTCCTCGGTGGACAGAAAGTAGCCGATCCTCATCGTTCCCCCTTGCCGTGTCGTACCGGTCCAACGAGGCAGGCGGTACCCCGCCGGCCGCCGTCGAACCGCGGTGCCGGCGCCGGGCGGCGCCTCAGCGCCGGAACATTGCGCGGATCGCGGCGAGCAGCAACAGGCCGCCGACGACCAGGCCGAGCAGGCGTACGCCGGGGATGTCGGCCGGGCTCGTCGCGTCGGCCAGCAGCAGGGGATCCATCCCCGAACTGTCCCCAGCTCCGCGCCCGACGGCAACTGTAAGGTTTATTGACTATTTACTCGCACGGTGTGACCATGTCAGCACCGCCGCCGGTGGCGGGCCGCCGGGCGCGGAGAAGACGGGGGTACGACGACCGCATGAGCGAGCGACACATCAGCCACCACACCGGCGGGCCGGCGTGAGCGGGCGCGACGGCAGCCTGACGGCCCTGGCCGCCGCCGTCCTCCAGCCGGGCTTCGTCGGCACCACGCCGCCACCCTGGATCTGCCGCTGGCTCGGCGAGGGCCTCGGCTCCGTGGTGCTCTTCGCCCGCAACGTGGTCGACCCCGAGCAGGTGGCCGCCCTCACCGCCACCCTGCGCGCCGAGCGCCCCGACGTCGTCGTCGCCATCGACGAGGAGGCCGGCGACGTCACCCGGATCGAGTCCGCCCGGGGCAGCTCCCGGCCCGGCAACTTCGCCCTCGGCGCGGTGGACGACCCGGCGCTGACCGAGGAGGTGGCCCGCGACCTGGGCGCCGACCTCGCCGCGCTGGGCATCACCCTCGACTACGCCCCCGACGCCGACGTCAACTCCAACCCGGCCAACCCCGTCATCGGCGTACGCGCCTTCGGCGCCGAGCCGGCGCTCGTCGCCCGGCACACCGCCGCCTGGGTACGCGGCCTCCAGTCGGGCGGGGTCGCCGCCTGCGCCAAGCACTTCCCGGGGCACGGCGACACCCAGGTCGACTCGCACCACGACCTGCCCCGGATCGGCGCCGACCGGGCCCGCCTCGACGCCGTGGAGCTGGCCCCGTTCCGGGCCGCCGTGGCCGCCGGGGTGCAGTCCGTGATGACCGGCCACCTGCTGGTGCCGGCGCTGGACCCGGAGCTGCCCGCCACCCTCAGCAACCGGATCCTGGGCGGGCTGCTCCGCGACGAGCTGGGCTTCTCCGGCGTCGTGGTCACCGACGCGGTGGAGATGCGGGCGGTCGCCGACCGGTACGGCTTCGCGGCCACGGCCGTGCGCGCCCTCGCCGCCGGCGCCGACGCGATCTGCATCGGCGGGGAACGCGCCGACGAGGGGACTGCCCGGCTGCTGCGGGACGCCATCGTCGCCGCGGTCGTGGCCGGCGACCTGCCCGAGGAGCGCCTCGCCGAGGCGGCCAAGCGGGTGGGACAGCTCGCCGCCTGGACGGTGGCCGCCCGGGCCGAGCGGCCGTCCCGGTCCCGCCCGAGCGCCGCCGGCTCGGCCGTCGGGCTGGCCGCCGCCCGCCGGGCGCTGCGGGTCACCACCGCGCCCGCCGGCGTCGGCGCGCTGCCGCTGACCGGCCCCGCCCACGTGGTCGAGTTCGAGCCGCCGCGCAACATCGCGATCGGTCCGGAGACCCCGTGGGGGCTCGCCGCCCCGCTGGCCGACCTGCTCGCCGGCACCACCACCGTCCGCTACGCCGAGGCCGACGTGCCCGCCGACCCGACCGCCGGGGCGGCCGGCCGGTGCGTGGTGCTGGTGGTGCGCGACCTGCACCGGCACGACTGGATGCGGGCGTCGGTGAGCCGCGCGCTGGCGGCCCGCCCGGACGCGGTCGTGGTCGAGCTGGGCGTGCCCGAGCTGGTCACCGGCGCGGTCCACGTCGCCACCCACGGCGCCACCCGGGCCGCCGCCCACGCCGCCGTCGGGCTGCTGACGGGTCGCTGACCGCCCCCGCACCCCCGACCGGTACCCCCGGGCTACGGCTCGGGGGTGACCAGATCGGCGTACTCGGGGTGGCGGCCGATGAAGGCCGCCATGAACGGGCAGCGCGGCACCACCGTCGTGCCGCGCTCGCGGAGCTGGTCGAGGGTGCCCCGGACCAGGGCCGCGCCGACGCCCATGTTCTGGAACCTCGGGTCGACCTCGGTGTGGGTGAAGACCAGCACCTCGCCGCGGGGCAGGTACGCGGTGAACCCGGCCAGCGCGTCGTCGACCAGGATCTCGAACCGGTGCTTGGCGGAATTGTCCTCGACCAGGGTGCTCACCCGGCCATTCTGCCCCCGCGACCGGCGAGCCGGTCCAGTTCGCCGAGCAACCGGTCCACCTCGTCGACGGTGTTGTAGTGGTAGAGGCTGGCCCGCACCGCCCCGCCGCTGTCACGCAGCCCCATCGCCTGGAAGTACTCGTACGCGTAGTAGTCGCCGGCGGAGAGGCAGAAGCCGGCCGCGCCCAGCTCCTCCTGGGTCCGCTGCGGGGAGAGCCCGGCCAGCCGGAAGGACACCGTCGGGCAGCGCCGGGCGGGGGAGCCGAGCACCGTTACGCCGGGCAACGCGGCCAACCCGGCGAGCAGCCGGTCCAGCAGCGACTCCTCGTACGCCCGCGCGGCGCTCAGCCCGGCGACCAGCCGCTCGCGGCGGCTCCCGGTGGCCGTCGGGTCCAGCCCGGCCAGATGGTCCACGGCGGCGGCCACGCCGGCCAGCAGGGGGAAGCTCGGCGTGCCGTACTCGAAGCGCTCCGGCACCGCGTCGGACGACGGCAGCAGCTTCGCCGGACGCAGCCGCTCCCACGTCGCCGGGGCGGCCACCATCGCGGCCAGGTGCGGCCCCGACCACTTGTAGGCGCTGGTGACCAGGAAGTCGGCGCCCAGCGCGGCGACGTCGGTGGGCCCGTGCGGCACCGAGTGCACGCCGTCGACGCAGACCAGCGCCCCGGCGGCGTGCGCGGTCGCGGCGATCGCCGCCACGTCCGGGACGGTGCCGGTCGCGTTGCTGCCCGCGGTCACCGCGACCAGCCGGGTCCGCTCGGCGACCAGTTCCGCGTAGCGGGCCGCCGGCAGCTCCGCGGTGTCCCGGTCGAACTCGGCCCAGCGCACCGTCGCGCCGGCGGCTTCGGCGGCCTGCACCCAGGGGCGCACGTTCGCGTCGTGGTCGAGCCGGGAGACCACGACCTCGTCGCCGGGCCGCCAGCCGGCCCCCAGGGTCCGGGCCAGGGTGTAGGTCAGCGCCGTGGCGCTCGGTCCCAGCACCACTCCGTCGGGTTCGGCGCCGAGCAGGTCGGCCACGGCCGAGCGGGCGGCGGCCACCATCTCCAGCGAGCGCCGGCCGGGCGCGAAGGCGGCGCTGCGGTTGCCCACCGCCGCGCGCATGGCGGCGGTGACCGCGTCGACGACTCCGGCGGCGGTCTGGGTGCCCCCGGCGCCGTCGAGGTGGACGAAGCCCTCGGCGAGGGCGGGGTAGGCGGCCCGGGTGCAGGCGATGTCGAACGGCATGCCCGGGACCCTAACGCCCCGCCTCCGGCGCCCCACCTGGGCGGATGATCACGCCCTGCCGGAGTGGCCCGCGTCTCGTACCCTTGGCGGGGTGACGAACCGACGTGTTGCCTTCCCGCTGACCCCCACCCGCCGGGCCGCCGGCCTGCTGGCCGGCCTCGCGCTCGGCGTCGCCGTGCTCGCCGGCTGCAGCTCCGAGGGCGCCAGCACCGACTGCGGCCTGGACGCCTGCACCGTCACCTTCGACCGGGGCGTGGACGCCCGCACCACCATCTTCGGGGTGGAGGCCAAGCTGATCGGCGCGCAGGGCGACCAGGTCACCGTCGAGGTCGCCGGCGAGCAGCTGTCGCTGACGACGGGCCAGCAGGCCACCGAGGTCGGCGGCTTCGCGGTGACGCTCGACAGCGTCACCGACCAGGAGGTCAAGATCCGGGTGTCGAGGAATCCCGGCAACTGACCCGTCGGGGCGGCGGTGGCCGACGTTTGGAAATCTTCGTATTCGGTGATTGAGGCGCCATGTCACTCACCCGGAATGCCGAAGCCACCGCCTCCCGTACGGCGAACAGCAGGTGGCTCGAGTTGTTGGCCAGAGTCGGTTTCATCGGCTACGGCATCGTGCACCTCCTGTTCGCCTGGCTGGCGTTGCAGATCGCCTTCGGCAAGGCCGGCGACGACGGCGACCAGTCCGGCGCGCTGCGCACCCTCGCCGCCCAGCCGCTGGGCAAGTTCCTCGTCATCGCCATCGCGGTCGGCCTGCTCGCCATGGCGATCTGGCAGGCGCTGGAGGCGGCCGTCGGGCACCGCGCCGAGCGCGGCAAGGAGCGTGTCTGGGAGCGGATCGCCTCGGCGGGACGCACCGTCGTCTACCTCTACTTCGCCTGGACGGCCTTCAAGGTCTTCAAGGACGCCGGTTCCAACAGCGCCGACCAGCAGGAGGCGCTGACCGGCAAGCTGATGGAGTCCTCAGGTGGCCGCTGGCTGGTCGGCCTGGCCGGGCTCGGCCTCGCCGCGATCGGCGTCGGCCTGGTGATCTACGGGGTGATCAAGCGCTTCGAGAAGCACCTCAAGACCGGCGAGATGGACGCCAGGACGCGCCAGCTCACCCGCCGGCTGGGCATGGCCGGCTACATCGCCAAGGGCGTCGCGTACGGCATCTCCGGCCTGCTGATCATCCTGGCCGCCGTCAACTACGACCCCGAGAAGGCCCGCGGTCTGGACGCGGCACTGCGCACGCTGCGCGACCAGGCGTACGGCCAGATCCTGCTCACCCTGGTGGCGCTCGGTATCGCCGCCTTCGGCGTCTTCTGCTTCCTGCAGTCCCGGTATCGCAAGGTCTGAACCTGGTCGATTCCGGCGTCGCCGGGCACTATTGGGCCTTTGCCCGAAGCACGTGCCCGGCGACAGGAGGAGGAAAGAACCTGTGCAGAGCTACCTCGGGACGATCGTCGCCGCGCTCGCCGCGGCGGCGATCGCCTTGTTCGCGGTCGAGGTCGCGCACCGCGTGATCCGGCGGGTCGGTAGGCGCTCGCTGCTGCTGACCGAGCTCACCGACCACGCGCACCGGTCGATCCAGGTCGCCGCCACCGTCGTCGCCGTCCAGTTCGCCGTACGGTTCAGCACCGGCTACGCGGTCGGCGACCAGTGGCGGCAGGCGCTGCTGCACCTGCTGGTGCTCGGCGTGATCGCCAGCGTCGCCTGGCTGGTCGCCTCGCTGCTCGTCGTGGCGGAGGACACCGCACTGGCCCGGTTCCGGGTGGACGTGCCGGACAACCGGCACGCGCGGCGGGTGCGGACCCAGGTGGTCATGCTGCGCCGGTTGACGATCGCGGTGATCGTCGTACTGGCGGTGGGCGTGATGCTGATGACCTTCCCGGCCGTACGCGGCATCGGCGCCGGTGTGCTGACCAGCGCCGGTGTGGTCGGTGTGGTCGCCGCGCTGGCCGCGCAGAGCCTGCTGGGCAACGTCTTCGCCGGGCTCCAGCTCGCCTTCAGCGACGCGGTCCGCCTCGACGACGTCGTGGTGGTCGAGGGGGAGTGGGGCCGCATCGAGGAGTTGACGCTCAGCTACGTGGTCGTGCAGATCTGGGACGACCGGCGGTTGATCCTGCCCACCTCGTACTTCACCAGCAAGCCCTTCCAGAACTGGACCCGCACCGAGGCGGCGGTGCTGGGCACCGCCGAGTTCGACGTCGACTGGGCGGTGCCGGTGCAGGCCATGCGGGAGGAGCTGCGCCGCCTCGTCGAGGGCACCGAGCTGTGGGACGGCCGGGTCTGCGTGCTCCAGGTGACCGACGCGACCGGCGGGACGATCAAGGTGCGTGCCCTGGTCAGCGCCGCCGACGCCGGCAGCCTCTGGGACCTGCGCTGCCTGGTCCGCGAGCACCTGGTCGCCTGGATCCGCGACCACCGGCCGACCGCCATGCCCCGGATGCGTACCGAGATCGGGGACGCGGAGAGCAACCTGGCGTGGCAGTGGGTACGCCCCCGCCGGCCGGTACGCCGGCTCAACGACGCCGAGGTGCCCGACGACGCGCGGGTCTTCGGCGGCAGCGACGACGGCGACGCCCGAAGCGAGGCCTTCGTCGGCCCCGACGAGCCCGCCGAAGCCCGCCGCTGACCCACCCTCCCTCTCTCCCTCCCACCACCCACCCGGTCCACCCGAAGGGGCGGGCGCGCCCCGCCCCTTCCCACGGCGCCCGCCGCAAGGGCGGGCCGCCCCGCGCCCGGTCCCACCCCCACCCCGCCCGCCTCAAGGCGCGGCGTCGATCATGCAGTTGTGGCCCCCGGCAAAAGGGGCATTGCTCGGACAAGGCCGACCACAACTGCATGATCGACCCAGTGGTGGGCGGGGCGAGGGCCGCAGCGCGGGGTGGGGCGCGGGGTGGGGTGGGATGGGTCGTGACCTGTGGGGGGCGGGGGCGTTGGAGGTGTGGGCGGGGTTGTGCCTCGTGGGGCGGCCGGGCGGAGTGCGCTGGCTCGGGAAGTTTGACCGGGCGTTTGGCGGGGACCTGCTGCGCGACGCTTCTGCACCTTCTTCCGCGCCGTGCGGCGGCTCGGGGACGCGGCGGTCGGGGCTCAACGGCTGCCGGGCGAAGGATTGACGGGCGGCGACTCCGGGCATACAGCGCGGTGATGATGAAAGGAGGACAGCATGGCTGACGTGGCGAACGCCCGCACATCCCGTACCGGGAGCGAGCCGTCCACCGCCGAGCTGGTGCAGCGGGCCACGGAGCAGGTCTCCCGCCTGGTCCGGGACGAACTGGCCCTGGCCCGGGCGGAGCTGACCCAGAAGGGCAAGCACGCCGGCATCGGCATCGGTCTCTTCGGCGGCGGCGGGGCGCTGGCGCTCTACGGCCTGGGTGCCCTGGTCGCCACCGCGATCCTGCTGCTCGACCTGGTGCTTCCGGCCTGGGCGGCGGCCCTGATCGTCGCGGTGGTGCTCTTCGCGATGGCCGGGGTCCTGGCCCTGGTGGGCAAGAAGCAGGTCAGCCAGGCGGTCCCGCCGGTGCCGCAGGCCGCGGTCCGTAGCGTCCGGGCGGACGTGGACACGGTCGCCGCCGCCGTGAAGGACAGGGGACGGGCATGACGACGGGCAACGGCCGGGGCACCGGCGACACCGAGGCGCTGCGGGAGGAGATCCGGCGGACCCGGGTCGAGCTGGGGGAGACGATGGAGGCGTTGGCGGCCAAGGCCGACGTCAAGGCGCGGCTAAGGTCCTCCGCCGACCAGGCGAAGGAGCGGATGCGGGACCAGACGGCGCAGACCGTGGCCCGGGTGCGCGGGCAGGCGGCGCAGAAGGCGCAGCTCGCCCGGGAGCAGGCGCAGGAGAAGGGCGCCGTCGTACGGCGTAACCCGACGCCGTTCGTCGCCCTCGCGGCGGGCGCGGTGGCGGCCGTGATCGTGTTGGTGATCGTGCGGGGGAGGCAGCGGTGAGCAGGGGCATCGGGAAGGCCGCGTACAAGCCGGTCGGCGTGTTGATGGGCATCGCCGCCGGTACGGTCGCAGGCGCGATCTTCCGGCAGGTGTGGAAGATGACGGCGGGCGACGGCGAGGCGCCCAGCGCCACCGACGAGGACCGCGGCTGGGGCGAGATCCTGGCGGCGGCGGCGTTGCAGGGCGCCATCTTCGCGGTCGTCCGGGCCGCCGTGGACCGGGGTGGCGCGGTGGGCGTACGCCGGTTCACCGGAAGCTGGCCGGACTGACCCGACGACGACGAAAAGGATCCCCGTGCCGGTGCGCTGGTGCGGGGGTCTTTTCGCACGGGTGCAAGGGCCCACCCAGCGGATCTTCGGCACCCGTCAGGTCACATGTCGAAGAATTTCGTCCGGTACTCTGTGCAGAGTTTTCGCTACGTGGTTTGCTGTTCCACGCTGTTGAGAGATGGCGTGGGTTGAGCGAAGTCTCCTTCGTGGGGGCTGCCTCAGGCACCGCTGCTCGAAAACGGCCAATCGGCCGCACGGCGTGCTCGGCCGCCAGTTTTAGAAGGAGATACACATGGCGCAGGGAACCGTGAAGTGGTTCAACGCAGACAAGGGCTTCGGCTTCATCACCGTCGACGGCGGGGGTGCTGACGTGTTCGTCCACTTCTCGGCCATCCAGACCAGCGGCTACCGCACGCTGGAGGAGAACCAGCGGGTGGAGTTCGAGATCGCCCAGGGTCAGAAGGGTCCGCAGGCCGAGCAGGTCCGCCCCATCTGAGCAGTGCCGGTCGGCAGCCGCCGGCCAGTGGGTGATCCGACGCCCGGATCACAGCGAAGCCCCGTATCCCGCCCGGGATGCGGGGCTTTCCGCGTCCACAGGGCTCGCCGCCGCGGCCGGTACGCGAGCTGCCGGCGCCCGGCCCGTCGCTCGCCACCCTGGCCGCCCACCGGAAGGGGGCAGCCGAGACGGCGGCGGGCGGCGCTCAGCGTCGCTTGCGGGCGTGCAACCCGAACCAGAGCGCGACCAGCCCGGCCAGGACGACGACGGGCCCCAGCACGGCCCAGATCCGCTCGTCGGTCATCACGCTGCCCTCGACGTAGCCGAGGCCCTGCACCGTCCACACCGCACCGCCGACCACGGCGAGCAGGCCGAGGGTGAGCGGCAGCCAGCCCTTCATCGCGTCTTCCCTCCGTCGATCTCCGCCCGGGCCGCCCGACTCACCACCGGTCGTGCACCTGCGGACGGACCAGTTCGTCGTAGACCTCCGCCACCGCCGCCAGCTCCCGTCCGGAGAGCGGGGCCTGGCCGGCCACGGCGGCGTTGCCCCGGGCCTGGGTGGCGTCGCGGGCGCCGGGGATGACCACGGTGACGCCGGGCTGGTCGACGACCCAGCGCAGCGCGAACTGGGCCATCGTGCGTCCGTCGCCGACCAGCGGCGCCAGCCGGCGCACGGCGGCCAGGCCCAGCGCGAAGTCGACACCGGAGAAGGTCTCGCCGACGTCGAACGCCTCGCCGTGCCGGTTGTAGGTGCGGTGGTCGTCGGCGGCGAAGGTGGTGTGTTCGTCGTACCGGCCGGAGAGGAGCCCGCTGGCCAGCGGGACGCGGGCGATGACGCCGACCCCGGCGGCGGCAGCGGCCGGGAGCACCCGGTCGAGGGGCTTGTGCCGCAGCGCGTTGAGGATGATCTGGACGCTGGCCACCCCCGGCCGGGCGATGGCGGTGAGCGCCTGCGCGCAGGTCTCCACGCTCACCCCGTAGCCGGCGACGCGTTCCTCGGCGACCAGGGTGTCCAGCGCGTCGAAGACGGCGTCGTCGGCGAAGACGGCGGTGGGCGGGCAGTGCAGCTGCACCAGGTCGAGGGTGTCCGTGCCGAGGTTGCGCCGGGACCGGTCGGTCCACTCGCGGAAGTGCGCCAGGGTGTACGCCTCGGGTGTCTGCGCGACGCGGCGGCCCATCTTGGTGGCCACGGTCAGCCCGGCGTCGGGCCGGCTGCGCAGGAACCGCCCGATGAGCTGCTCGCTGCGCCCGTCGCCGTAGACGTCCGCCGTGTCGAGGAAGGTGACCCCCGACTCGACGGCGGCGGTCAGCACGGCGGTGGCGTCGGCCTCGCTGACCGTGCCCCAGTCCGCGCCGAGCTGCCAGGCGCCCAGCCCGACCACCCCGACGCGCCGCCCCAGCCGGGGAAAGGTGCGCTGCTCCATGGGACTGAGCCTAGTGATCGGCTTGTCCGGTCGCGCGACGGGCCGTACGGTGAAACAAGACGGACGTACGGTTTGGGAGGCGGCGATGTGGGATCCGACGGCGTACCTGCGCTATGGCGACGAGCGCTCGCGGCCCTTCCACGACCTGCTCGCCCGGGTCCCGGCCGAGCGCCCGCGCGCGGTGGTCGAGCTCGGGTGCGGCCCGGGCAACCTCACTGCCACCCTCGCCGCGCGGTGGCCGGACAGCCGGGTCGCGGGCCTCGACTCCTCGCCGGAGATGATCGCGGAGGCCGCCGCCACCGCCGCCGGGGTCTCCTTCGCCGTCGGCGACGTCCGGCACTGGCACCCGGAGCCCGACGTGGACGTCGTGGTCAGCAACGCCGTGCTCCAGTGGGTGCCCGGCCACCGGGAGCTGCTCACCCGCTGGGCCAGGGAACTGCCCGCCGGCGCCTGGCTGGCCGTGCAGGTGCCGGGCAACTTCGACGCCCCCTCGCACCGGGCGCTGCGCGAGGTCGCCGACCGTCCGGCATGGCGTGCCGACGTCGCCCCGCTGCTGCGCCGGCCCCCGGCCGACGACACCGCCGTCGGCTACGCCGAGCTGCTGACCGGTGCCGGCTGCGCGGTGGACGCCTGGGAGACTACCTACGTGCACCTGCTGCCGGCCCGCGTCGACGCGGACCATCCCGTGCTGAGCTGGCTGGAGGGGACCGCGCTCCGGCCGGTCCGCGCGGCCCTGGACCCCGCCGGCTGGGCCGACTTCCGGGCCGAGCTGGGCGTACGACTCGCCGAGGCGTACCCGGTCCGGCACGCTCAGGTGCACTTCCCGTTCCGCCGCGTCTTCTTCGTCGCCCGCACCGGCGCCCGCGCAGAGGAGAACCAGTGACCGACCTGCAAACCTTCATCGCCGGACTGCCCAAGGTGGAGCTGCACGTGCACCACGTCGGCTCCGCCTCACCCCGGATCGTCGCCGAGCTGGCCGCCCGCCACGAGGGCCGCAGCCCCGTGCCCGCCGACCCGGCCGCGCTCGCCGACTACTTCGCCTTCCGCGACTTCGCACACTTCATCGAGGTCTACCTGAGCGTCGTGGACCTCATCCGCGACCCCGAGGACGTCTGGCTGCTCACCCACGAGGTCGCCCGCGAGCTGGCCCGCCAGCAGGTCCGCTACGCCGAGCTGACCGTCACGCCCTACTCGCACGTGCACCGGGGGATCCCCGCGCCCGCCTTCTGCGAGGCGATCGAGGACGCCCGCAAGCGGGCCGAGGCGGACTTCGGCATCGAGCTGCGCTGGTGCTTCGACATCCCGGGCGAGGCCGGCCTACCGGCGGCCGAGGAGACGCTGCGCATCTCGCTGGAGGAGCGCCCGGACGGGCTGATCAGCTTCGGCCTCGGCGGCCCCGAGATCGGGGTGCCCCGGCCGCAGTTCAAGCCGTACTTCGACCGGGCCCGGGCGGCCGGGCTGCGCTCGGTGCCGCACGCCGGCGAGACCACCGGCCCGCAGACGGTCTGGGACGCGCTGCGCGACCTCGGCGCGGAGCGCATCGGGCACGGCATCTCCGCCGCGCGGGACCCGGAGCTGCTGGCCTACCTCGCCGAGCACCGCATCGGCATGGAGGTCTGCCCGACGTCCAACGTGCGTACCCGCGCGGTCGCCAGCATCGAGGAGCACCCGCTGCGGCAGTTGGTCGAGGCCGGCCTGCTGGTCACCATCAACTCCGACGACCCGCCGATGTTCGGCACCACCCTCGACGAGGAGTACGCCGTCGCGGCCCGGCTGCTCGACGTGGGCCCGGAGGGGCTGGCGGCGCTGGCCCGCGACGCGGTGACCGCCTCGTTCCTGGACCCGGCCGGCAAGCGGCGGATCACCGCCGAGATCGACGCCCACCTGGCGACCGCCACCGGCTGAGGCCTCGGCGGCGGCCGGACGGGCGCCCACAGCGTCGGCGCGGGACTGCTCGCGGAGGGGACGGCGCGCGGCGGGAGGAGGTGTGGGGGGACCGAGTCTCCCGCCGCGCGCCCGGCTCCACCGGCCGGTGGGGTGCCCCGAGGCATTGACCGGTGGAACTGATGGGTTCGGATTCGATCCTGTCAGCGCCGGCCCGCTCCGGCACCACGGTTAACCGCGATCTAAGGAAGACTTGCGCCGCCCCACAACCGGCCGCCGGACCGGGGCGCCCGGCCGGGCCGCGGCTCAGTCGTCGGTGGGCCGCTGGCGGGGCCAGCGACGGCTGCCGGTCTTCTGCTCCCGGGCCATCCGGCCGACCAGGCCGAACCGGCTGACCTGCCGGGGCGTCGCCTCCGGGTCGGCGAGCAGCATCACCACGCTCGCCCCGCCCAGCCGGGCCCGGTCGATGCTGACCGAGCCGTTCGCCTGCAACGCCACCCGCTTGGCGATGTCCAGCCCCAGCCCGGTCGAGCCCTGGTCGCTGGCGCCCCGGCGCAGCGCCCGGTCCGGGTTGGCGATCCCCGGCCCGGCGTCGTCGATCCGGATGGCCACGTACCCGTCGCGGCGCGAGACCGCCACCTCGAACGCGGTGCCCTGCGGGGTGTACCGGAAGACGTTGCCGATCACCGCGTCCAGCGCGGCGGCCAGCTCGGCCCGGGGAACCGGGGCCGGGATGCGCAGCTGGGCGCCGCTGACCCGGTGCGGCCGGTTCTGGTCGCCGGCCAGGGCGGCCCAGAACACCATCCGGTCGCGTACCACCTCGCTGACGTCGCACATCGCCGGCCCGGCCTCGTGCGCGACCGCCTTGCGGGTGGTCTTGATCAGCACGTCGATCTCGCCCTCGAGAGTGACGATCGCCTGCCGGATCCGGCGGATGCCGCGCCGCCGGTCCAGTTCCGCCTCGCTGAACGAGCCCACGCTGGTGTCGTCGGACTCCAGCGCCTCCGCGTCGAGCCGCAGCACCGTCAGCGGGGTGCGCAGCCGGTGCGACAGGTCGGCGACCAGCTCCCGTTCGTCGGTGCGGGCGGCGTCCAGCCGGTCGGCCATCCGGTTGAAGGCGTGCCCGGCCTCGGCCAGCTCACGTGGGCCGCTCGGGTCGACGCGTACGCCCTGGTCGCCGTCGCCGATCGCGAGCGCCGCGCGGACCAGGCCCCGGGCCGAGTCGACCGCGCGGGCGGCGACCCGGTCCACCACCAGCACCGCCGCGCCCACCAGGGCGGCGGCCACCCCGAGCAGCAGCAGCCACCGGCTGTTGCCGGCCAGCTCCGACTCGGGCACGAAGACCTCGACCACGGCCGTGGTGTCGCCGAGCACCACCGGGTCCAGCCGCAGCACGCCGCCCTCGACGTCGACGACCACGGAACGCCGCTCGGCCCGCGCGCGCTCGAGGCTCCCGGCGTCGGCCCGGCCCGCCGAGTCGTCCACCCCGAGGCCGTGCACGACCGGCCGGGTGGCCGGGTCGTCGCCGCTGGCCGCCACGACGCGCTGCACCACGGCGGGGTCGGTGCTGACGGCGAGCGCGCCGGTCACCAGCGCGCTGCGTCGGGCGGCGTCCGCGATGGCCTCCTCGCGCGCCCGGTCGGCGAGACCGAGGGCGAGCGGGACGAGGAACGCGAGCGCCACCAGGGCGCACATGCCGGCCGTGAGCAGGGCCAGCGACGGCCTCAGTCCGGCGCCACCAGCCGGAAGCCGACCCCCCGCACGGTGCGCAGGTAGCGCGGCTTCGCCGCGGACTCGCCCATTTTGCGGCGCAGCCAGTACAGGTGAACGTCGATGGTCTGGTCCTCGCCGACCGATGGCTGCCGCCATACCTCCTCCAGAAGCTCCCGGCGGGACACTACCCGGCCCGGCCGCGCGGCGAGATAGGCCAGCAGGTCGAATTCCTTGCGGGTCAGCGCCAGCGGCTCGCCGTCGAGGTGGGCGCTGCGCTCGCCGACGTCCACCCGCAGCCCGCCGACGCTGTGCACCGCCGGCTGCACCGTCCGGCTGGCCCGCCCGGCCCGGCGCAGCACGGTGGTGATCCGCGCGTCGAGGTGCGCGCCGGTGAACGGCTTGACCATGTAGTCGTCGGCCCCGGCGCGCAGCAGCCGCACCACGGACTGCTCGTCGTCGCGGGCGGTGGCGATGATGATCGGCACGTCGGTGATGCCGCGCAGCATGCGCAGCGCGTCCGAGCCGTCGAGGTCGGGCAGCCCGAGGTCGAGCACCACGAGGTCGGGGGTCTCGGCCGCCACCCGGCGCAGCGCGTCCAGCGCCGTGCCGACGGCGTGCACGGCGTGCCCCCGGTCGGCGAGGGATCGCAGCATCGCGCCGCGTACGACGTGATCGTCTTCGACCAGGAGCACGGTGGCCACAGCAAGACCGTACTCGCGGTGGCAAGTTGATCGCGTTTGCGGCGCACGAGGCAGCAGGGCAAGCTGGTACAACGATGTCCTTCACGCTCTTTCCCGACACCCGCCTCGCGCTGGCCCGGGACTCGCTCGCCGGCCTGTCGGTGGGCGACGCGCTCGGCTCGCAGTTCTTCGTTCCCGGCCGGCACCCGGCCGACCTGGCCGCCGGGAAGCTGCCCCCGCCGCCGTGGCAGTGGACCGACGACACCGAGATGGCCTGCTCGGTGGTCGCCGCCCTGGCCGAGACCGGCCGGATCGACCGCGACGCCCTCGCCGCGGCCTTCGCCGAGCGCTGCGAGCCCTACCGGGGGTACGGGCCGGGCGCGGTGACCATCCTGCGGCTGATCCGCACCGGCACGCCGTGGCCGGTGGCGGCCGCCTCGGCCTTCGATGGTCAGGGCTCCTGCGGCAACGGCGCGGCGATGCGGGTCGGCCCGCTGGGCGCGTGGTACGCCGACTCCACCGCCCGGGCGGCGGCGCAGGCCCGGGCGTCGGCGGAGGTGACCCACGCGCACCCGGAGGGCGTCGCCGGCGCGGTCGCGGTGGCGGTGGCCGCGTCGCTGGCCGCCCGCGCCCGCCTCGACGGCCACCGGCCCGCCCCGGAGCGGCTGCTGGCCGGCGTCACCGCCGCGCTGGACCCGGCCACGGAGGTGCACCGGGGCGTACGCCGGGCCGCCGGCCTGCTCGACCGCCCGGTCGCCGAGGCCGCCGACGTGCTCGGCAACGGCTCCCGGGTCACCGCCCAGGACACCGTCGCCTTCACCTGCTGGGTGGCCGCCGTGCACCTGGGCGACTACCCGGCGGCGGTCCGCGCGTGCGTGGAGGCCGGCGGGGACGTCGACACCACCGCCGCCATCGTCGGGGCGGTGGTGGCCGCGCACACCGGCGTCGGCACGCCGGGCGGGGTGCCGGCCGACTGGCTGGCCGCCCGCGAGCCCCTGCCGGACTGGGCCGGCTGACCGCCGCCTGATCCAGGGTCCGACGCCCGCCCCGCCCCGCCGCGCCGTGCTCAGCGGGCGGCGACCGGCCTGCCCGGCGACTGCGCCCCGGCGGCGGCCGGTCCGGGCCCGTCCGGGTCGGTCCTGGGTGTCGGGTCCTCCCGCAGCACCGACAGGTCGACCGGCTCGGCCGGCTCGCGGCGACGCCAGCGGCTGACCAGCCAGCCGATCGCCGCGCCCCCGCCGAGGCCGGCGAGCAGCCCGGCGGCCAGCATCCCGTCCGCGTTCCCGCCGCCGCCCGGGGCGTCGCCGCCCGCCGGCCCACCCGCCGTCCGGACCCCCGCCGCCGGGACGTCGTCCGCCCCGCCGGCCGGCGCCCCGGCCGCCGGGGCGGCGCCGTGCCCGCCGTGCCCGGCCGCCGCGCCGGGGGCCGCCGGCAGCAGGGTGAGCGCCGGCGCCCGGCGAGCCCCGGTCGGCCCGGCCCAGCGCACCACCGTGCCGTCGGCGTCCGTGCGCAGCACCTCGAAGGTGAGCCGGTCGGTCTGCGGCAACGGCCCCATGGACAGGGTGAGCCGGGCCGGACCGGGAGCCGTGCCGGGCATCCGGACCCAGGTCACCGCGCTGGTCACCTCGTCGACCCGGGGCGAGTGGATGCCGGCGACGGGCTGGTCGAGCCTGCGGGAGGTGATCCGGGGCGCCCAGCCGGGCACCGACATCGGATAGACCTCGGCGATCGGGGCGTCGGCCGGCAGCCGGATCTCGATCCGCTCCGCGCGGGCGCCCGGCAGTTCGTCGGGCACCACGAACTCCAGCTTCACCGCACCGCCCTGTCGCGCCTGCGTCGGGCTGGTCGTCACGTCGGCCGCGTACGCCGGGGCGGGCCAGGTCAGCACCCCGGCTGCCGCCAGGACGGCCACCGTCGCGGCCCGGCCCCGGGACCCGGGCCGCACACCGTGCATCGTCGCCATCGTTCGGTCCCATCCGTCTCCACGGGGCCGGCACGGTTCCGGCCACATCCGGTAGTTCGGATGCGGGGACGCAAAGGTTCAACGCAGGGCTCAGGACGCCGGCCGGATCCGGCGCGCCCGGCCCGTCCCGGGGTGCCGGGCGGGGCGGCGCCCGTCCCACGGACCCCGGGGGCGGTGGCGTCGGCGACCGCCCCGGCGGGGGCGACCGATAGCATCGCAGGAGCCGAACGTTCGGCGTCATCCGTGCCGTCTGCTGGAGGAGTCACCGTGTCCGCACCCCGTACCCCCGCCGTGGCCGACCCCGTCGTCGTCGCCGCCGGGACCACGGCGGCCGACGCGGTGGCCGCGGCCGGTCTGCCCGCGTCCGGCCCGAAGGCGATCGTGGTGGTCCGCGACCCGCAGGGCCAGCTGCGCGACCTGGACTGGGCCCCGCAGGCCGACACCGAGGTCGAGCCGGTCAGCCTCGACTCGCCGGACGGGCTCAACGTGCTGCGGCACTCCTGCGCGCACGTGCTCGCCCAGGCCGTGCAGGACGTCTTCCCGGAGGCCAAGCTCGGCATCGGCCCGCCCATCGAGAACGGCTTCTACTACGACTTCGCCGTCGACAAGCCGTTCCAGCCGGACGACCTCGGCAAGCTCGAGAAGCGGATGCAGGAGATCGTCAAGTCCGGCCAGCGGTTCCGCCGCCGGCGCTTCGGCAGCCTCGACGAGGCGAAGGCCGAGCTGGCCGCCGAGCCGTTCAAGCTGGAGCTCATCGACGTCAAGGGCGAAGGGCTGGACACCTCCGAGGTGATGGAGGTGGGCGGCGGCGAGCTGACCATCTACGACAACCTCGCCGCCAAGGAGGACAAGGTCTGCTGGTCGGACCTGTGCCGGGGCCCGCACCTGCCGAACACCCGGCTGATCGGCGCGTTCAAGCTGATGCGTTCGGCCGCCGCGTACTGGCGCGGGTCGGAGAAGAACCCGCAGCTCCAGCGGGTCTACGGCACCGCGTGGCCGACCCGGGACGAGCTGAAGGCGTACCTGAAGCTGCTGGAGGAGGCCGCGCGGCGCGACCACCGCAAGCTCGGCGTGGACCTGGACCTGTTCAGCTTCCCCGACGAGCTGGGTTCGGGCCTGGCGGTCTTCCACCCCAAGGGCGGCATCATCCGCCGGGAGATGGAGAACTACTCGCGCATCAAGCACGAGCAGGCCGGCTACGCCTTCGTCAACACCCCGCACATCACCAAGGGCCACCTGTACGAGGTCTCCGGGCACCTGGACTGGTATGCCGACGGCATGTTCCCGCCCATGGAGGTCGAGGGCGCGAGCTACTACCTCAAGCCGATGAACTGCCCGATGCACGACCTGATCTTCCGGTCCCGGGGGCGGTCCTACCGCGAGCTGCCGCTGCGGATGTTCGAGTTCGGCACGGTCTACCGCTACGAGAAGTCGGGCGTGGTGCACGGCCTGACCCGGGTACGCGGCATGACCCAGGACGACGCACACATCTTCTGCACCGAGGAGCAGATGGCGGGCGAGCTGAAGTCCCTGCTCGTCTTCGTGCTCGAACTGCTGCGTGACTACGGCCTGGACGACTTCTACCTGGAGCTGTCCACCCGCAACCCGGAGAAGTCGGTCGGCACCGACGAGAACTGGGAGCGGGCCACCGAGGCCCTGCGCTCCGCCGCCGAGGAGTCCGGACTGGACCTGGTGCCCGACCCGGGTGGCGCGGCCTTCTACGGCCCGAAGATCTCGGTGCAGGCCAAGGACGCCATCGGCCGGACCTGGCAGATGTCCACCATCCAGGTCGACTTCAACCTGCCGGAGCGCTTCGGGCTGGAGTACCAGGCCGCCGACGGCACCCGGCAGCGGCCGGTGATGATCCACCGGGCGCTCTTCGGCTCGATCGAGCGCTTCTTCGGCGTGCTGACCGAGCACTACGCGGGCGCGTTCCCGGCGTGGCTGGCCCCGGTGCAGGTGGTCGGCATCCCGATCCGCGAGGACCACACCGACTACCTGCACGGCTTCGTCGCCGCGCTGCGCGCCGAGGGCGTCCGCGCCCAGGTCGACGCGGGCGACGACCGGATGCAGAAGAAGATCCGCACCGCCCAGCAGCAGAAGGTCCCGTTCATGGTGATCGCCGGCGACGACGACGTGGCCGCCGGCACCGTCTCGTTCCGCTACCGGGACGGCTCGCAGCGCAACGGGGTGCCGGTCGCCGAGGCCGTGGCCCACGTGCTCGACGTGGTCGGCTCCCGGACCAACGTCGGCCCGTCCGCCGCCTGACCCGCGACGCACCGAAGGCCCCCCGCAGCGCGGGGGGCCTTCGTCACGGGGTCGTCAGGTGTCAGATCCCGCAGCTCGGCGCGGACCAGCCGCCGACCGCCCCGACGTGGGTGTGGTCGTTGTGGCCCGGGTAGCCGGGGCCGAGGATGTTGCCGAAGCCGTGGTAGCGGGCCTGCTGGGCGAGCCGGCAGAACGAGGGCGACCCGACCAGGTCGACGCCGTCGCCGTAGAGGTGCCGGCTGTTGGAGGCGCCACCGACCGCGCTGTTGCAGGAGTAGCTGCGGAACCCGCTGCTGATGTTGATCGACACGCTGCCGAGGGCCTTCCGCATGGCCTGGAGCTTCCACATCGACACCAGCGCGTTGAACTTGGCCGTGCTGGCGGAGACCGCGCCACCGGACCAGGTGCTGTTGCACCGGTTGAGTTCCGCGTAGGTGAAGTTGACCGGGGTGCAGTCGTTGTCCTGGAGCGCGTAGAGCTGGTTCTGGGTCGCCGGCCCCGCAACGCCGTCCGCGGCCAGGCCGTACGCCTGCTGGAAGCGGATCACGGCGGACCGGGTGGCCGGGCCGAACGAGCCGTCAAGGGCGAGCTGGGCGTTGTACCCGGGGTAGCCGGCGAGCCGGATCTGCAGCTGCCGGACATCCTCGCCGGTGGCGCCCTGGGCGAGGACGCGTCCCCATGTGTAGCAGCCGTCCGCCTGCGCGGGGCTGCTGGTCGCCACCACGCCCACGAGGGCGGTGGAGGCGGCGAGCGCGCAGGCGGCGAGCGCCCGGCCAAAGCGGCGGAATGCGGTTCTCACGATGGGCTCCCATCGACAAGGGATGATGTCTGTGGATGGATTCTTCATTCACGTTCATCAGTTCGTCAAGAACTTTCACCCCCTATCCGTCCCCCTGAACGCGATCCGGGCCCCAGGGGGGGCGTCGGGGTCGGGCGCGGGCCGGCGTACGGCGTCCGGAGCGGGCGTCGCCGGGAACGTAGGATCGGTGGCGTGACTGGGGTGGAACGGCACACGGACAGCGGCATGGCCGACGGCCTGGAGCGGCTCTGGACTCCGCACCGGATGACCTACATCTCCGGGGAGGACCGGCCCGAGGGCGGCTACGAGCGGCCCGCCGGCTGCCCGTTCTGCCGGGCCCCTGGGCTGGCGCCCGCGGAGAGCCTGGTGGTGGCCCGGGGCGAGCACGTGTTCGCGGTGCTCAACCTCTATCCCTACAACCCCGGGCACCTGCTGGTCTGCCCCTACCGGCACGTGGCCGACTACACCGAGCTGGACCTGGCCGAGACCACCGAGCTGGCGGCGTTCACCCAGACCGCCATGCGGGTGGTGCGCAAGGTGAGCAACGCGCACGGGTTCAACCTGGGCATGAACCAGGGCGGCGTGGCCGGTGCGGGCATCGCCGCGCACCTGCACCAGCACGTGGTGCCCCGCTGGGGCGGCGACGCCAACTTCATGCCCGTGATCGGGCAGACGAAGGTCCTGCCGCAACTGCTCACCGACACCCGCGACCTGTTCACCAGGGCCTGGCCGACCTAGACCGACCCTCGCTCTTTCCGGCGGTCCGTGACGGTGTGCGGCTCCGCCCGCCGCTCCCCGCGTCCGACTCCTGGACGACCGACCCGAAGCGTCGGTCCGGGCCGGTCGGCGGCTGCGGTCGTGTCGTCGGTGGACTTCCTGTCCCGGGTCGGGCGCGAGGTGGCACGATCTGGCGATGGCAGTGACGACGCGGACGTTGGGCCGCAGCGGCATCGAGGTGAGCGCCCTCGGCATGGGGTGCTGGGCGATCGGCGGCCCGTGGGCCGAGGGCGGCCAGCCGCTGGGCTGGGGCGCCGTCGACGACGACGAGTCGGTCCGCGCGATCCGGCACGCGCTCGACCTCGGCGTGACGCTCTTCGACACCGCCGACACCTACGGGGCCGGGCACGGCGAGCGGGTGCTCGGCCGGGCCCTCGCCGGCCGGCGTGACGAGGCCGTGATCGCCACCAAGTGGGGCTACACCTTCGACGAGGCCACCCGCCAGGCCACCGGCGAGGACCCCTCCCCGGCGTACCTGCGGCGGGCCGTCGCACACTCGCTGCGCCGGTTGGGCACCGACCGGATCGACCTCTACCAGCTGCACCTGGCGGACCTGCCGGTGCCGCGGGCCGAGGCGCTCGTCGGCACCCTGGAGGACCTGGTCGCCGAAGGGCTGATCCGGGCGTACGGCTGGAGCACCGACCGCCCCGACCGGGCCGCCGCGTTCGGGCGGGACGCCCGGCACGCCACCGCCGTGCAGCACACGCTGTCGGTGCTCCGGGACGCCCCCGAACTGCTCGCCGTCTGCGACAAGTACGACCTCGCCAGCGTCAACCGGGGACCGCTGGGCATGGGCCTGCTCTCCGGCAAGTACACGGCCGGCTCCACGCTGCCCCGCGACGACGTGCGCGGGGTCGCCCCCGGTTGGCTGGAGTGGTTCCGGGGCGGCCGGCCGGCGCCGGAGTGGCTGCGCCGCGTCACCGCCGTGCGGGCGGCGTTGACCGCTGACGGGCGTACCCTCGCCCAGGGCGCGCTCGGGTGGCTCTGGACACGCAGCGACCGCACCGTCCCGATCCCCGGCTGCCGCACAGTGGCCCAGGTGGAGGAGAACGCCGGGGCCCTGCGCCGGGGTCCGCTGCCGGCCGACCAGTTCGCCGAGGTGGAGCGCCAGTTGGCCGCGCTGCGCTCGGCCGCCCTCCGCGACGCCGACCGCCCCCACCACCCGAGCCCGCTGCCCCCCACCGCCCGCCCCTGACCCCCTCACGAGAGTCGATCATGCACTTGTGGTGGCCGTTGTACCCCGAATCACACCTTTCACGCGGCACCACAACTGCGTGATCGACCGCGAGGGGCGGGGCCGCGAGGGGCGGGGCTAGGGGTGGGTGGGGTGTTCCTTGCGGAGCTGGTCGGCCAGGTGGGCGGGCATCGGGTCGTAGCGGACGAAGTGGCGGCGGAACGTGCCGGTGCCCGACGTCATGGAGCGCAGCTCGACCGCGTAGCGGAGCAGCTCGGTGGCCGGTACCTCGGCGCGGACCACGGTGCGCCCCTCGGCCTCGGGGTCGGCCTCGGTGCCGAGCACCCGGCCGCGCCGGCCGGACAGGTCGCCCAGCACCGCGCCCACCGAGGAGTCGGCCACCCGGACGGCCACCTCGTCGATCGGCTCCAGCAGCGCCGGCTGCCCCTTCCCGGCGGCGTCGCGCAGGGCGAGGGCGCCGGCGGTCTGGAAGGCCGCGTCGGAGGAGTCGACGCTGTGCGCCTTGCCGTCGACGAGGGTCACCCGCAGGTCCACCACCGGGTGGCCGGCGACCAGGCCGCGCTCCATCTGGGCGCGGACGCCCTTCTCGACGGAGGGGACGTAGTTGTGCGGCACCGCCCCGCCGACCACCCGGTCGACGAACTCGAATCCGGCGCCGGGCGGCAGCGGCTCGACCTCGATGTCGCAGACGGCGTACTGGCCGTGGCCGCCGGACTGCTTGACGTGCCGGCCGTGCCCCTTCGCCGCGACGGTCAGCGTCTCGCGCAGCGCGACCCGGACGGGCTCGGTGTCCAGCTCCACCCCGCCGGCGCGCAGGCGCTCCAGCACCACGTCGGCGTGCGCCTCGCCCATGCACCAGAGCACCAGCTGGTGGGTCTCCGGGTTGCGCTCCAGCCGCATGGTGGGGTCGCCGGCGACCAGGCGGGCCAGGTTGCGCGCGAGGGCGTCCTCGTCGGCGCGGCTGCGGGCCACGACGGCCACCGGCAGCAGC
Source organism: Micromonospora sp. USAFONa4 (assembly GCF_057197825.1). Lineage (NCBI taxonomy): Bacteria > Bacillati > Actinomycetota > Actinomycetes > Micromonosporales > Micromonosporaceae > Micromonospora > Micromonospora sp. USAFONa4. Next base: position 5,688,923 of record NZ_CM170072.1, read on the forward strand.
GGCTCGGGCATCTCCCAGGGGGCGATCAGCAGCGGCTCGTCCTTGGCGGAGACGGTGTCGCCGGTCTCCGCGCTGCCCGACTTGGTGATCGCGCAGATGTCGCCGGCCACGCAGGCGCCCACCTCGCGCAGGCTCGCGCCCAGCGGCGTGTAGATGTGGCCGACCCGCTCGTCGGCGTCGTGGTCGGGGTGGCCGCGCTCGGCCATGCCGTGCCCGGAGACGTGCACGGTCTGCTCGGGGCGCAGGGTGCCGGAGAAGACCCGGACCAGGGAGACCCGGCCGACGTGCCGGTCCACGGTCGTCTTGACCACCTCGGCGACCAGCGGGCCGTCCGGGTCGCAGGTCAGCGGCGGCCGGGGGGAGCCGTCCACCCCGGCGACCGCCGGCAGCTCGTGCTCCAGCGGCGAGGGGAAGCCGGCGGTGAGCACCTCCAGCAGCGCGTCCAGTCCCACACCGGTCTCGGCGCAGACCGGCACCACCGGGTAGAAGTGGCCGCGGGCGACCGCCTTCTCCAGGTCGTCGACGAGCACGTCGGTGCCGATCTCCTCCCCGTCGAGGTAGCGGTCCATCAGGGACTCGTCCTCGCTCTCGGCGATGATCCCCTCGATCAGCTCGTTGCGGGACTCGACGATGGCGGGCAGGTGCTCCGGGTCCGGCTCGCGTACCTCGGCCGGCAGGCCGGCGGTGTAGTCGAAGACCCGGCGGGTGATCAGGCCGAGCAGGCCGACTGTGGAGATCCCGTCGTCGCCGAGCATCGGCAGGTAGAGCGGCATCACGTTGTCGCCGAAGACCCGCTGGCACAGTGCCACGGCCTCGTCGAAGTCGGCGCGCGGGTGGTCGAGCCGGGCCACGGCCACCGCCCGGGGCATGTCGACCGCCGCGCACTCCTCCCAGAGGGCGGCGGTGGCGGCGTCCATCCCGTCGACGGCGGAGACCACGAACAGCGCCGCGTCGGCGGCCCGCAGGCCCGCCCGCAGCTCGCCCACGAAGTCGGCGTAGCCGGGGGTGTCGAGCAGGTTGACCTTGATCCCGTCGTGCAGCAGCGGGGCACAGGCCAGGCTCACCGAGCGCTGCTGGCGTACGGCTGCCGGGTCGTGGTCGCAGACGGTGGTGCCGTCGGCGACGTTGCCGGCCCGGCCGATCGTGCCGCTCGCCGCGAGCAGCGCCTCGACCAGGGTCGTCTTGCCCGCCCCGGAGTGCCCGACGAGCACCACGTTGCGGATCCTGCCGGGCTCGGTCACCACCGGCGCGCCGCCGGCGGCCCCCTTCTCCTGACTCTTCTGCGCCATGGGGCGCACCTCCCTCAGCCGTGGTTGGTGGCGACCGCCGCGCGCGACGGGGAAGCGGCCCGGTCGGGTTCCGCGGCGACATCCTCCGGTGTGGTGCCGGTTTGCGGGTAATCAACGGGCGGGTGGGTGAGCTGGCTCACTTCCCTGCCTCGATCTCACACCCGATCCGGGGCCGGCACAAGGCTCCGTCCCCGCGGGTCGCCTGACCGGCCGTACCACTGCTGCTACGCGGACGGTTATCGTGGGACCGCCATGGCGAAGATCTTCCAAGTGTCGGCCCGCGCGGGGATGACCCGTGTCGTCGAGCCGGTCGCACGCCGCCTGCTCCGAGCGGGCGTAACTCCCAACGCGGTCACCGTGGCGGGCACCCTCGGGGTGCTCGTCGGCGCGCTCGGCTTCGGTGCCCGCGGTCATCTGGTCGCCGGGGCCCTGATAGTCACCTTCTTCGCGCTCACCGACCTGCTCGACGGGACGATGGCCCGGATGAGCGGGGGCTCGACGAAGTTCGGGGCGTTCCTCGATTCGAGCATGGACCGGGTCGCCGACAGCGCCGTCTTCGGCGCGGTGGCGTACTGGCTGGCCACCCAGCACCAGTACTCGGGCGTCGCCGCCGCGCTGCTCTGCCTGGCCGCCGGCGGGCTGGTCTCCTACGTCAAGGCCCGCGCCGAAGGGCTCGGCATGACCTGCAACGTGGGCATCGCCGAGCGCACCGAGCGGCTGCTCATCGTCGGCGTCGGCGGGCTGCTCACCGGCGTCGGCGTCAAGCCCGCGCTGGAGATCGCGCTCTGGCTGCTCGCCGCCGTGTCGATCTTCACCGTGGGCCAGCGCATGGCGCACGTCCACCGCCAGGCCCAGCGGGTGCACTCCCCGGGCGGGCAGGGGTGAGCGCGACACCCGCCGGTCGGCCGGGGCCGGGGGGCCGGCGCCGGTGAACCTCACCGAGCTCGGCTACGTCGCCGGGTGGCGCGTGATCCGCGCGCTGCCCCGGTCCGTCGCGGCGGCGGCGTTCCGGGCGGGCGCCGACCGCGCCCACCGTCGCGGCGGCGGGGGTACGGCCCGACTGCGCGCGAACCTGCGCCGGGTGGTCGGCCCCGACCTGCCGGAGGCCGAGCTCGACGAGCTGGTCCGTCGTGGCCTGCGCTCGTACGCCCGGTACTGGCTGGAGGCGTTCCGGCTGCCCGCGCTCAGCCGGGCGGAGATCCTGGCCGGTTTCCGGCTCGACGGCGAGGAGAAGCTCGCCGCCGACGTGGCGGCCGGGCGGGGCGCGGTGGTGGCGCTGCCGCACGCCGGCAACTGGGACGCGGCCGGCGCCTGGGTCGCGGCGACCGGCTGGCCGATCACCACGGTCGCCGAGCGGCTCAAGCCCGAGGGCGTCTACCAGCGCTTCCTCGCCTTCCGCCGGAGCCTGGGCATGGAGATCCTGCCCACCCACGGCGGCGAGCGCAACGCCTTCGACGTGCTGGTCGACCGGGTCCGGGCCGGCACGGTGGTGCCCCTGCTCGCCGACCGGGACCTCTCCGCGCGGGGCGTGGAGGTCGAGTTCTTCGGCCACCGCACCCGGATGCCCCCGGGCCCGGCCCTGCTCGCGCTGCGCACCGGAGCGCCCCTCTACGTCGCCTCGATGTGGTACGAGGCGGACGCGGCGTGCGCCTCGATCGAGGGGCCGCTGCCGCTGCCCGGCCCCGAGGAGGGCCCGCTCGACCAGCGGGTCCGGTCGCTGACCCAGCGGATCGCCGACGGTCTGGCGGCGGGCATCGCCCGGCATCCGGAAGACTGGCACATGTTGCAGCGGATGTGGCTGGACCAGCACGGCAGGGGCGGCGACGCGGCCCTGCCCTCCCCGGCCGCCGGACAGGCGTAAGGGAGGCGTTTGCACGTGCGCATCGGCATCGTGTGCCCGTACTCCTTCGACGTGCCCGGTGGGGTGCAGAACCACGTCATGGACCTCGCCGAGGCGCTGATCGGGCTCGGGCACGAGGTGAGCGTGCTCGCCCCGGCCGACGAGGACTCCCCGCTGCCGCCGTACGTGGTGCCGGCGGGACGGGCCCTGCCCCTGCCGTACAACGGCTCGGTGGCCCGCATCGCCTTCGGCCCGGTCTCCACCGCGCGGGTGCGGCGGTGGATCATCCGGGGCGAGTTCGACGTGCTGCACGTGCACGAGCCGCTGACCCTGAGCCTGTCGCTGCTGGCCGTGCTCTCCGCCCGCGGCCCGGTGGTGGCGACCTTCCACACCGCGATGACCCGGTCGCGGGCGCTGGCCGCCGCGCAGGGCGTGCTCCAGATCGTGCTGGAACGGATCACCGCCCGCATCGCGGTCAGCGCGCTGGCGCGCAAGGTGCAGGTCGAACACATGGACGGCGGGGCGGTGGAGATCCCCAACGGGGTGGCCGTCGCGAAGTTCAGCCACGCGCAGCCCCTGCCGGGCTGGCCGGGGGAGTGCCCGCCGGGCCGCGACGGCGCGATCGGGTTCCTCGGCCGGTTCACCGAGGCCCGCAAGGGCTTCCCGATCCTGCGCGACGCCTTCGTCGAGCTGGCCCGGCAGCGTCCCGGCCTGCGGCTGCTGGTCGCCGGGCCCGGTGACGCGGACGACCTGTTCGGGCGGTTCCCGGCCGACCTGCGGGACCGGGTGACCTTCCTCGGGCTGGTCTCCGAGGAGGACAAGGCGCGGATGCTGCGCAGCGTGCACCTCTACGTGGCGCCGAACACCGGCGGCGAGTCGTTCGGCATGATCCTCACCGAGGCGCTCGCGGCGGGCACGACCGTCGTCGCCAGCGACCTCGACGCGTTCCGCCGGGTGCTCGACGGCGGCCGGGCCGGCCGACTCTTCCCGACCGGCGACCCGGCCGCGCTGCGTACCGCCCTCGCCGACCTGCTCGACGATCCCGGTGCCCGGGCCGCGCTGACCGCCTGCGGCGACCAGGTGGTGGCCACCTTCGACTGGCCCGTGGTCGCCCGGCGGGTGCTGGAGGTGTACGCGGCGGCGATCGAGGCCACCGACGGGCGGGTCATGGACACCGAATGGGTGGGGCTGGACTAGACGATGTCGGGCATGTGGTGGATGGTGCTCGCGGCCCTGGTCGTCGGGCTGGTGGCGGCGTACCTCGTCTGGACCGCCGGCCGGGTCGCCCGGCTGCACGCGCGGGCGGAGCTGGCGGCCCGCGCCCTGGAGGCCCACCTGCTGCGCCGGGCGGCCGCCGCCGCGGTCCTGGCCGAGCGCCGCTACGGCGTCGAGCTGTACGCGGCGGCGCGGATCGCGCTGGACGCCGAGCCCGACGAGCGGGAGGCCGCCGAGAACGACCTCACCCGCCAGTTGCGGGCGGTGGAGCTGGACCCGGCGGATCCGGGCTGCGAGGCGGTGATCGGCGCCAGCCGGCGGCTCGCCCTGGCCCGTCAGGTGCACACCGACCTGGTCCGCGACGCCCGCGCGGCGCGGGGGCGCCCGCTGGTGCGCCTGTTGCGGATGGGGCGCCGACGCCCCTGGCCGACCTACTTCGACATCGACGACCCCACCCTGACCGTCCCGGCTGACGTCCCCGCCACCTGACCCCGGCGGGCGTCCCCGCGCGGGAGCATCGCGGGCGGGGAGGGGACGGACTTCGCATTTGGGAGCGGCGCGGCAGGTGGGGAGGAACCACGCGGGGCCGGTGATGGCTGCCACAGTGCAGGCCACCGTGGGTCTGATTGGCTGTCGGATCGGCGTTGGAGCCGTCGTAGCATTTCCGCAGCCACCCCCCGAGCACGTTCGAGGAGCGATGACCCGTGCCCGAAACCACTGCCCAGAACGCTAGCGCCAGCCCCGTCACCGGCACCGCCCGCGTCAAGCGCGGCATGGCCGAGATGCTCAAGGGCGGCGTGATCATGGACGTGGTCAACGCCGAGCAGGCCAAGATCGCCGAGGACGCCGGCGCCGTCGCGGTGATGGCGCTCGAGCGGGTGCCCGCCGACATCCGCGCCCAGGGCGGGGTGTCCCGGATGAGCGACCCCGACATGATCGACGGCATCATCAACGCCGTCTCCATCCCGGTCATGGCCAAGGCCCGGATCGGTCACTTCGTGGAGGCCCAGATCCTCCAGTCGCTCGGCGTGGACTACGTCGACGAGTCCGAGGTGCTGACCCCGGCCGACTTCGCGAACCACATCGACAAGTGGGCCTTCACCGTCCCCTTCGTCTGCGGGGCGACCAACCTCGGCGAGGCCCTGCGCCGGATCACCGAGGGCGCGGCCATGATCCGCTCCAAGGGCGAGGCCGGCACCGGTGACGTCTCCAACGCCACCACCCACATGCGCAAGATCCGCCAGGAGATCCGCCGGCTGAGCTCGCTGCCGACCGACGAGCTGTTCGTGGCCGCCAAGGAGCTCCAGGCGCCGTACGAGCTGGTCAAGGAGGTCGCCGAGAGCGGCAAGCTGCCGGTGGTGCTCTTCACCGCCGGTGGTATCGCCACCCCGGCCGACGCCGCGATGATGATGCAGCTGGGCGCCGAGGGCGTCTTCGTCGGCTCCGGCATCTTCAAGTCCGGCAACCCCGCGCAGCGCGCCGCCGCGATCGTCAAGGCCACCACCTTCCACGACGACCCGGACGTGCTGGCCAAGGTCTCCCGGGGCCTGGGCGAGGCGATGGTCGGCATCAACGTCGACGAGATCCCGCAGCCGCACCGCCTGGCCGAGCGCGGCTGGTGAGCTGTTAGGAAGGGCACCATCCTGTCGCCTGGTGCATAGGAAGGTGCCCTTCCTTCACAGCAACCACGCCGGCACGTTCATTACGAGAGGAACGGCAGATGAGCGACGCACCCGTGATCGGCGTGCTCGCCCTCCAGGGGGACGTCCGCGAGCACGTCGCCGCGCTCGCCGCGGCCGGTGCGGACGCCCGCCCGGTACGCCGCCCGCAGGAGCTGGACGCGGTGGACGGGCTGGTCATCCCCGGCGGTGAGTCGACCACGATCAGCAAGCTCGCCGACATCTTCGAGCTGCGCGAGCCGATCGACAAGCGGATCGCCGGCGGCATGCCGGTCTACGGCTCCTGCGCCGGCATGATCATGCTGGCCACCGAGGTCCTCGACGGCCGGCCCGACCAGCGCGGCTTCGCCGGCATCGAGATGACCGTACGACGCAACGCGTTCGGCCGGCAGGTCGACTCGTTCGAGGCGCCGGTGGGGGTCACCGGGGTCGAGGGCGGCCCGTTCCACGCGGTGTTCATCCGGGCGCCGTGGGTCGAGCGGGTCGGCGACGGCGTCGAGGTGCTCGGCACGGTGACCGAGGGCCCGGCCGCCGGGCGGGTCGTGGCGGTGCGGCAGGGCAACCTGCTGGCCACCTCGTTCCATCCCGAGCTGACCGGCGACGCGCGGGTGCACGCGTACTTCGTGGCGATGGTCCGCGCGTCCCGCTGAGTGGCGGGGCGGGGCGGCGGCGCGCGGCGCGGTGACAGCGACCCGCCGGGCGTCGGTAGGATTGCCGAGATTCGGCGGGGCCAGCTGCCCGTCCACGGCTTTCCCGCAGGGCTGCCCGGCACCACCGCGTGCGCCGGCGGGAGCGGGGGCGTGCGCGGTCGGTCGATGCAGACGGCGGGTAGCAACGGAGGTAGCAGATGTCCGGCCACTCAAAGTGGGCGACGACCAAGCACAAGAAGGCGGTCATCGACGCCAAGCGCGGCAAGATGTTCGCCAAGCTGATCAAGAACGTCGAGGTCGCCGCGCGCACCGGCGGCGGTGACCCGGCCGGCAACCCGACGCTCTACGACGCCATCCAGAAGGCGAAGAAGAACTCGGTCCCCAACGACAACATCGACCGCGCCGTCAAGCGCGGCTCGGGCCTGGAGGCCGGCGGCGCCGACTGGCAGACCATCATGTACGAGGGCTACGGCCCCAACGGCGTGGCGATGCTGATCGAGTGCCTCACCGACAACCGCAACCGCGCGGCCACCGAGGTGCGCACCGCGCTGACCCGCAACGGCGGCTCGCTCGCCGACGCGGGCTCGGTGTCGTACATGTTCTCCCGCAAGGGCGTCGTGCTCGTCCCCAAGGCCGGCACGACCGAGGACGACGTGATGATGGCGGTCCTCGACGCCGGCGCCGAGGAGGTCAACGACCTGGGCGAGGCGTTCGAGGTGGTCTCCGAGCCGACCGACCTGATCGCCGTGCGCACCGCGCTCCAGGACGCCGGCATCGAGTACGAGTCGGCCGAGTCGTCGCTGATCCCGAGCGTCAACGTCCCCCTCGACGAGGAGGGCGCCCGCAAGATCTTCAAGCTGATCGACGTCCTGGAGGACTGCGACGACGTGCAGAACGTCTACGCGAACTTCGACGTCTCCGACGAGATAGTTGAACAACTCGCCTGAGGGTGTCTAGTCTCCTGCCATGAGCAGGAGCAGCCCCCCGCGCGCAAGCCTGTACGTACGGCTGTCCAGAGCGTCCGACGATCGCAACCTGTCCAAGCAGGGCATGATTGATGATCTTCGGGCGCTCTGTGCTGCACGTGGCTTCACAGAGGTAGCGCTTCACGTGGACGACGGGCAGTCTGGTGGCGTCCGTGACCGTCCTGCGTTCCGTGCGTGGCTCGCTGACGCCGTTGAGGGCCGCGCTGACGTGCTCGTGACATGGCACGTAGACCGGCTATCCCGTGAAGGGCTGAACGTCGCAGCAGCGATTCTGGACATCATCGAGGGCAAGGACCCTGACACGGGCAGGAAGGTGCGCCCTGAAGTTCGGCTCCTGGGCTATGACGATCGGCTTGACTCTGCGGACGGGGATGGGTTCCGCCTGAATTTCGTGATCAAAGCGGAGATGGCACGCGCTGAGCTAGCGCGGATGAGATCACGTGCACAGTCGAGAGTGAAGCGACTTCGCAAAGAAAAGCGCTCCACGGGTGGCCTGACGCCATACGGCTACCGGCGTGCACTGCGTGGTCAGTTGGAGCTGGAACACGATCCGGTCAGTGCTCCTATCCTGCGGGAGATTGTGCAACGGATCGTTGCGGGAGAGAGCATCAACGGCGTGTCGAGAGATCTCAACGCGAGAAGGATCCTGTCTCCTAGAGATCACTCCGCTATGCGCGATACGGGCGAGGCTCGTAAAAACAAGGACACAGGGCAGCCGCTTCCTCCTCAAGCGTGGACCGACATGACGCTACGGCGCATTCTCACCAACCCCGTGCTACTGGGCTACCTGACGGATAACCGGCAGATCGTCAGGGATGACGACGGAAATCCTGTCCTACGCGGCAAGCCGCTGATTTCCGAAGAGGATTGGTCGACGCTACAGGAATCGATCAACGGAGCGAGGCGGCCCAAGCGCAGGAGCGCTCCTAATGCGTTGCTGTCCGGCGAGGCGTCCTGTCCTCAGTGCGGCGAACCCATGCACTTCCATTGGATGGTGAAGCCAGGCCGTGAATACCGCTATTACCGCTGCGCGGGGCGTACGAAACTAAAGAACGGCTGCACTGCGGGCGCTCCCAGAGCCGAACAGGTTGAGCAAGCCGTAGCCGATGGTATTTACGCCACTATAGGTCACCTGGACGTGATGCGGAGGATATGGCTGCCTGGCGACGATACTGCAACGCAACTCGCTGCGGTTGAAGAGCGCTTGAGTGAACTGCGGGAGGATCGGGCGGCAGGGCTTTTCCGGGGCGAGAAGGGTACGGCTGAATTCCGGCAAATGTATGCCAGTCTTGAGCAACAGCGAGAGGAGTTAGCCGCTCAGCCTTCCCGTGCGGAGGGTTGGGAGTATGTTCCGACCGGGAAAACCTACCGGCAGCTTTGGGATGAGTCCGGCACCAACGATCGTCGTAAGCTGCTTCGCGAATCTGGGATAAGGATCTTTGCCGCGAAGCAGTTAGAGGAAGATCCGCAGGCGGTTAACCAGTACTGGGAAAAGCTGACGATGACTGAGGGTAACGGTCACATGGTGCACTTTGAGTCTTCTGACACTGGCGGGTGTTACGTCTGGCTTGTCTGGCATGGGGACCTGGCAGCCCGTATCAAGGCGAAGATGTCCGCCTAACCTGCTGTTATGTCATATCTGAGGGGTGCGGCTGATTTTATGGCCTCTGACCTGCTCTTATATCCAATCTGAGCGGTGTACTCCGCTCACTTCTGAGCGATGCCATAAGAGAGCCATTTTCAACTTCCAGGTCTTGAGCGTGGCAATCGCTCGCTCACCGCGGGCGCGGTTCACGGCTCTCTGCCTGCGTGACAGTCTGAGCCGGAAGCTGTGTTTACCCGAGTAGTAGGGCTTCTGGTCGACGACCCGGTCGATCGGGATTTCGCCGGACTCGCCGGGTCCGCGGTCGGGGGTGCGCCGCCCCGCGCTGGCTAGGCTGCGGGGCGTGGACCACTCGGGCCGAACGGAGCGAGACGGTGGACGGGCGGGCGACGGTGGCCGGTTCGCGCCGGGCGACGTCGTGGTCCGGCGCGAGATCCTGCGCGGCGAGGTGTGGTTCGGCTGCCCGACGATCTGCGTCGAGGACACGCCCGACCTGTTCGTGCTCTACCTGCCCCCGGGCGCGGAGTTCGGCTTCCCCGAGGCCGGCGGCTTCCCGTGCGGGCGGCACCCGTGGCAGGTCGCCGGGCACCGGGCGTGGAGCGGGCACGGCAAACTGATGCTGCACCGCCCGGGTGAGGCGCACTCCGTGGACGTCTTCTGGACCGGCCCGCAGCGCGCCTTCGCCGGGTGGTACTTCAACCTCCAGGAGCCGTTACGCCGTACCCCGATCGGGGTGGACACCCTCGACCACGAGCTGGACCTCTGGTGGGGTGCCGGCGCCGACCGCTACGTCTGGAAGGACGTGGAGATGTTTGCCCAGCGCCTGGAAGAGGGGCGCTACCCGGGGATGGCCGACGCGATCCGGGCCGAGGGCGACCGGATCGCCGCCCTGCTCGACGCGGGGGAGCGCTGGTGGGACGAGGCCTGGTCGACCTGGCGTCCGGACCCGGCCTGGCGCGTGCCGGCCCTGCCGACCGGCTGGGACACGGTCCCACCGCCCCGCTGATCGCCGCCGGCCGCACGTGCCGCGTCGGCGGGCCGGTGGCCCGCCGACGCCGACGCTCAGCCCAGCGTCTTCTCGCGCGACCGCCACGCCGTCCGCACCGAGGTGCGGCCGTTGGTGCGCAGCAGCGAGCCCTCGTACACCCGGGCCCCGGCGGCCACGAACGCGGCGGCCGCGACCAGCAGCAGGGCCAGGGACACCAGCGGCTCCCAGCCGGCCGCGTCCCCCGTGAACAGCCGCAACGGCATGGCCGTCGGCGCGGAGAACGGCACGTAGGACAGCACCCGCATGGCCGTCGCGTTGTCGTTCAGGAAGATCACCGCGAAGAACGGCAGCATGACCGCGAGCTGCACCGGCGTCGACACGCCGGCGATGTCCTCCTGGCGGTTCACCAGTGCGCCGGCCGCCGCCCACATGGCCGCGACCAGCACGAAGCCGAGCAGGAAGAACGGCAGGAACCAGCCGATCGCCGGGGCCAGCAGCGATAGCAGCCCGCCGCTGTCGCCGAACTGCACGCCCACCAGGGCCACTAGGGCGACCAGGGCGATCTGCCCGAGCGCCAGCACCGTGCCGGCGATCATCTTGCCGGCCAGCAACGCCCGTACCGGCACCGCGGCGACCAGGATCTCCACGATCCTCGTCTGCTTCTCCTCGACGATGCTCTGCGCGATCTGCACGCCGAAGGTCTGCGAGGTGACGAAGAAGATGAACGCGAAGGCGAACGGCACCAGGAAGGCCACCACCGGGTCCACCGCGTCGGGGTCCAGCAGCCGGACCGTGGGCTGCGTGCTCAGCGCCGCCACCACGTCGTCGGGGGCTTCGTCCATGGCCAGCACCGCCGGCCCGGAGACCACCGCGGCGTCGACGTCGCCGTCGCGTACGGCCTGCTCGGCGGCGCGGTCGTCGGGGACCGTACGGACCTCCAGCCCCGCCTCGCGCAGCGGGCCGGCCGCCGACGCGGTCGCCGCCACGCTCGACGGGCCGCCGGAGAGCAGCGGCGGCAGGATGGTCGCGGCGGCGGCGATCAGCAGGAAGAACAGGGTGCTGAACAGGAAGGTGCGGTCGCGCAGCTTGACCCGGATCTCCCGGCCGGCGACCAGCCGGGTGGCCTGCATCGTGTTCACTGGGCGACCTCTCGGAAGATCTCGGTGAGGGAGGGGCTGACCGGGCGGAACGCGCGGACCGGGCCGCGCGCGAGCGCCGCGTGCAGCACCGGCTGCTCGTCCGCGCCGGGCGCGAGGTCGAACACGGCGCGCGCGCCGTCCAGGTCGACGAGGGTCACCCCCGGCTGGTCCCGCAGCCAGCCGGCGTCGGTCTGCACCACCAACTCGTACCGGGGCACGGTGTACGTCGCGCGCAGCTCCTCGCGGCTGCCGGCGGCCCGGATCACGCCGCCCCCGATGATCACCAGGTCGTCGCAGAGCCGCTCGACGACGTCCAGCTGATGACTGGAGAACAGCACCGGCGCGCCCGCGGCGGCCCGCTCCCGCAGGACCGCCACGACCGTGTCCACGGCCAACGGGTCGAGCCCGGAGAACGGCTCGTCGAGCACCAGCACCTCGGGGTCGTGCACCAGGGCGGCGGCGATCTGCGCGCGCTGCTGGTTGCCCAGCGACAGCGTCTCCAGCAGGTCGTCGCCGCGCTCGGCGAGCCCGACCCGCTCCAGCAGCGCGTCCGTGTTGCGTCGCGCCGCGGCGGCGGTCATCCCGTGCAGCCGACCCAGGTAGCTCACCTGGTCCCGGGCGCTCATCTTCGGGTAGAGGCCGCGTTCCTCCGGCATGTAGCCGAAGCGCTGGCGGGCCTGCCGGCTCAGCGGAGCGCCCTGCCAGGTGATCTCGCCGGCGTCCGGGGCGAGCACCCCGAGGATGATTCGCATGGTGGTGGTCTTGCCGGCGCCGTTGCCGCCCACGAAGCCGGTCATCCGGCCGGCGGCCACGTCGAAGGACACGTTCTGGAGCACCCGCCGGTCGCCGAAGCTGCGGTCGACGCCGTCGAGGCGGAGCACATTGGTCACGGCGTCGACGCTAGATCGCCGGCCGCGCCCCGCCGTCCGCCCCGAGATCGAGCACGACGTCCCCCTCATGGCGGAGCCGGGTCAGCCGCCGGGGCGCACCACCCCGTGCTCGTACGCGAAGACCACCGCCTGCACCCGGTCGCGCAGGCCCAGCTTGGCGAGCACCCGGCTGACGTGGGTCTTCACCGTCGCCTCGCCCAGGTGCAGCTCGGCGGCGATCTCGGCGTTGCTGGCGCCGCCGGCGACCAGGACCAGGACCTCCCGCTCGCGGGGGGTGAGGTCCCGCAGCGCGGCCTCGGGAGCCGTCCTCGGGCTGCCCGGCGGGCCGGGATCGCCGGGGCGGGCGAAGGTGGCGATCACCCGCCGGGTGAGTTCCGGAGCGAGCAGACCGTCGCCCCGGGCGAGCACCCGGATCGCCTCGATCAGGGCCTCCGGGGTGCCGTTCTTGAGCAGGAAGCCGCTGGCCCCGGCGCGCAGCGCGGCGAACAGGTAGTCGTCCCGGTCGAACGTGGTGAGGATCAGTACGGCCGGCCCGCCCGGCCCGTCCTCCCCGGCGGTGATCCGGCGGGTGGCCTCCAGCCCGTCGACCCCGGGCATCTCGACGTCCATCAGCACGACGTCGGGACGCAGCGCCCGGGCCATGCTGGCGGCGCGCTCCCCGTCGGCGGCCTCCCCGACGACCTCGATGTCGTCCTCCACCTCCAGGATGACCCGGAAGCCGGTCCGGACCAGGTGCTGGTCGTCGGCGAGCAGCACCCGGACGGGACGGTCGGTTCCGGGCAGCTCCTGTCCGGCGCTCACGCGGGCCGCCCCACCGGCAGCGGCAGCGGGAACCGGGCCCGTACCCGCCAGCCGCCGCCGGCGCGTGGGCCGACCTCCAGCGCGCCGCCGTGGGTGGCGACCCGCTCGCGCATCCCGACCAGGCCGAGCCCGTCGGCGTTCGCCGGGCGGGTCGCCCGTCCGTCATCGGTCACGTCGACCTCCACCTCGTGTGCCAGGTAGCGGATGCGCACGTCGAGCGCGGTCGCGCCCTCGGCGTGCTTGAGCGTGTTCGTCACGGCCTCCTGGGCCACCCGGTACGCGGCCTGCGAGACCGACTCCGGCAGCGGCACCGGGTCCCCGTACACGCCCATGGTGGCCCGCAGCCCGGCCTCGCGGGCGCGCTCGACCATGGCCGCGATCTGGTCGACTCCGGCCGGTCCCGGCTGCTCCGGGCGGTCCGGGCCGCCGTCGCGGGCGCGGAGCAGGCCGAGCATCCGGCGCAGCTCGTCGACGGCCGTGCGGGCGGTCTCCTCGATCGCGCTCAGCGCCGCGCGGGCCTTGACCGGGTCCTTGTCGAACACCCGGCGGGCGGCGGACGCCTGCACCCCCATCACCGACACGTGGTGGGCGACCACGTCGTGCAGTTCCCGGGCGATGCGGACCCGCTCGCCCACGACCGCGTGCTCGCGGATCTCGGCCTGCGAGCGGCGCAGCTCCTCGGCGCGTGCCTGCACCTCGTGCTGGCGCCGGGCGGCCAGCCACGCCGTCTCCCCGAAGAAGTACGCGAACCCGAAGTAGAGGCCGTTGACCAGCACCCCGTTCACCATGGCCGCGAGCAACGGGGGCACGGGCCCGACGGCGCGGGCGAACGCGTCCGGTGGGATGGTGGTGTAGGTGGTCGCGTAGTAGACCCCGAGCCACAGGAACATGGTGGCGATGACGCCGATCCGCAGCCGCCGGGACAGCCGCCGTTCCCGGCCCCACGCGCCCAACGTGTAGAGGGCGGCGAACAGCGCCCACGAGGCGAGCTGCGTCTCCGGGGCGGAGCGGGCCTGCGCGGCGATGAACGCGATCGAGACCACCAGCGTGACGGCGGCGGGGAACCGGCGTCGCCAGATCAGCGGCAGGGTTACCGCGACGGTCCAGAAGATCTGTTCCGGGCCGGACGGCGGCGGGCCGAGCAGGAACGCTCCGGCGCTGCGGGCCAGGGTCAGGCTGAACAGCGCCAGGACGGTCGCGCCCAGCCCGATGTAGACGTCCAGCCGGCGCTGCTCCGGGGTGGGCCCCGGCCGCCGCCAGTCCTCGTCGGTGTCGCTGTTCATCCAGGTCAGGATCTCATCCCGCCGGGCGCCGCCGGTCCGGCACCCGGCTGGGGCGGCCGGCTCCGTCGCGGGACCGGACGCGTCACGGCCCGGCACGCGTGGCGTGCCGGGCCGTGACGGTTGGATCAGGTGCGGTTGCGCCACGTCTTGACGACGCTGTCGAGGATGTCCCAGAGCGTCACCAGCACCGTGCCGGCGATCACGGCCGTCGCCACCATGTTCAGGTTGTCGCCCTCGCCGAGCCACTCGAAACGGGCCACGAACTCGGGGTTGAGCAGCCGGTCGGTCGACATCAGCCAGACCACCGGCGCCGCGAACGCCAGGCCGAGCACCGCGTTGACCGCGACCAGCGACCAGGTCCAGCGCCCGACCCGGTACTTGGCGAACTCCAGGCCGATCGTGGCCACCAGCACCACGATCAGGAACGGCAGCCAGAAGCTCCACAGCGCCGGGTCGAGGATCGGCAGGTTCTCGCCGTCGTCGGTGGGCACGAACGAGCGGAAGTGCTGCATCGGCAGGTAGGCGATGACCAGCGCCAGGAAGGTGACCGAGGCGGCGATGTCGGTGAGGGTGATCTGCCGGTCGGTCGTGTCCTCCGGAAGCTGGTCGACGCTCCACGCGGGCAGGTGCAGGGGGGTCTTGGTGCGTTCCAGCACCGCGAAGACCACGGTCACCCAGAAGGCGATCTGGACGGCCACCTGGAAGGCGGTGGTGATGCCCGCGCCGATCCCCTCGCCCGCGTTGCCGCCGTCGGCGACCCTGAGCAGGCCGGCCAGCACGCCGACCAGGGCCGGGATGAAGCTGAGCAGCAGCTTCATCAGCCGCGACCAGGCCAGGTAGTAGGCCGGGCCGATGAGCTGCAACCGGCGGTCGGCGTAGCGGGCGGCGAGCTTGTCCGGGTCGCCCAGCTCCGTGAGCACCTCCCGCTCGGCGACGGCGGGGTCCTGCCCGCCGGCCGTACGGCCCTCGACCATGTCCGCGATCGAGGCGCGCAGCTCGGTGTCGATCTCCGCGCGGCGCGCGACCGGCACCGAGCGCAGGGTCGCGGTGAGGTATCGGTCGGTCAGGGTGGTCATCGGTCGGCTCCTTCGATCAGCCCGGTCAGGGAGGTCTGCACTGTGGCGAGGTCGGTGAGGAGCCGGCCCAGCACCGACTCGCCCTCCTCGCTGGTCCGGTAGAACTTGCGCGGCCGGCTCTCCTCGGTGTTCCACTCGCTGGTCAGCAGCCCCTGCTCCTCCAGCCGCCGCAGCAGCGGGTAGAGCGTGTTGGCGTCGACCGGAAAGCCGTGGTCGGAGAGGCGTTGCAGCAACGCGTAACCGTAGTCGGGACGGCGCAGCGCGACGAGGCTGGCCACCACCACGGTGCCCCGGCGCAACTCCTGGAGGTGCGTTCGCAGGATCTCATCGCTAACCATGTGTCACACCATATTGTGTGGCACACACTGTCGTCCAGCGTTACATCATCGTGCGCGTCAACATCGTGTGTTCGGGCGAAACGGACGGCGGCGGGCCCTCGGAGGGGTCCGCCGCCGTGGGTGCCTGTCGCTCAGCAGGACCGGCCCTCCCGGAAGCCGCGCTCGACGACGGACGCCAGCCCGACCTCGAGGTAGCCCACCCCCGGCCGGATCGGGTGTCCGGTGAACAGCTCCACCCGGGAACCGACCCGCACCAGGTACGCCGATTCGTCGCCCGCGTCGTTGCGGATCATCGAGCCGCGCGGGCCGTAGATCTCCTCCAGTGCGGCGAAGGGCATGCCCACCCCCGCCCCGGCGGGCGTGCGCGGCGGCGCGGTGGCGGTGCCCACCGCGACCAGCCGCCCGTCGCGGAAGGTCAGGATGATCTTGCCTGCCCAGGCTCCGGTGACGCCGGTGTGGACCGTGCGGCCGCAGCCCGGCGCGACCCAGTCGATGAGGCCGGCCGCCGAGAGGCGGTCCAGGGAAGCCCCGATCCGGAACGGTCCCGCGCCCCGGACGCTGATGAGCCGGACCTCGTCGGGGTCGGCGGCGGCCGGGCGGGCGGCGCCGTCCGTACCCGCGCCGAGGTGGCCGTCGGCACGTTCGGACAGGTTCCCGGCGACGGCGGCCGGCCTGGGCGCGGCGGCAGCGGGTGCCGCCGTGGTGATCGGCACGAGCCCGGCCGTGGCCAGTAGGGCGGTGACGACGGTGTACGAGAGACGGTGCACGGGGATCTCCTCCTCCGGAGTGCGGGTGTCCTTGTCCTGTTGGTCACCCGTCCGGCCGGATCGGTTCGTCGGTTTCCCGACCGGTGCGCCCCGACCCGCCCGACGCGCCGACCCCGCGTGGCGTCGCGGGCTGCCCCCGGCCCGTTGCGGCGTCTACTGTCGAGGCGGAACGGCGACCGGCGGTGCCGGTGTCGGGGGTGGTGCGGTGACCAGTCCGGGGCGGATCGGGCCCTACCGGGTCGAGCGGCTGCTGGGCACGGGGTCGTTCGCGACGGTGTGGCTGGCCCACGACCCGGTGCTCGACTCCCGGGTGGCGATCAAGGTGCTGGCCGAGAACTGGCACCACGACCTGCGGGTACGGGAGCGCTTCCTGGACGAGGCCCGCCTGCTGCGCCGGCTCGACGACGAGCGGCTGGTCCGCGTCCACGCGGTCGGCGAGCTGGCCGACGGCCGGCCGTACTCGGTGCTGACCTGGGCCGACGGCGGCAGCCTGCGCGACCGTCTGGCGGCCGGGGCGATGCCGGCGCCCGCCGCCCTGGAGTTGCTGGCCGAGATCGCCGCCGGCGTCGCCGTCCTGCACCGGCACGGCGTGGTGCACCGCGACCTGAGCCCGGGCAACGTCCTGTTCCGCTCCGGCCCGGACGGCGAGCGGGTGCTGATCGCCGACCTCGGGCTGGCCAAGGCCCTCGCCGCCGCCTCCGGTCTCACCGCCCGGGCCGGCACCCCCGGCTACATGGCCCCGGAGCAGGACGACCCGTTCGCCATCGTCGACACCCGCGCCGACGTGTACGCGCTGGGCCGGCTCGGCCTCCGCCTCCTCGCCCCGGCCCCCGACGTCGCTGCCGCCCTCGGTGCCGTCGCCGTCGCCCAGGCGGCGGGTGTGGGCGCCCCGCCGGAGGTGGCCGAGGTCCTGCGGCGGGCCACCGCGCCCCGGGCCGCCGACCGGTACCCGGACGCCACCGCCTTCCGCGCCGCCCTGCGCCGCCCTGCGCCGGCTGCTCCCGCGTCGGCTGCCCCCGCCCCGGCCGCTTCCGTGCCGGCCGCTTCCGTGCCGGCCGCTTCCGTGCCGGCCGCCCCTGTGCCGGTCGCCGGGACGGTCAGGCATCCGGCCCGGCGGGCGCGCACGGCGGGGCGGCCGGTCGCCCGGCGGCGGCTCGGCGCGCTGGCGCTGGGGGTCCTGACCCTCCTGGCGGCCGGGGCCACCGCCGGCGACGACACGACGGGCCGGCGGGACGCCGGAAGCTGGACGAGCGGGCCGGTCACCGTCGCGCTGCCGCCCGGGTGGCGGGCCACCGGCACCGGCTGGGCCGGACGGTACGGACCCGACGGCCGGCTCGAACCCGCCCTGGTGATGTCGCCCGACCCGCACCGGTGGGCGGCCGACCCCACCGTGCCAGGTGCCTTCGTCGGGCTCTCCGTCAGCATCGCCGCGCGCACCAGCCCGGCGGGCTTCGTCGCCGAGCGTTCCCACGCGGGGTGTGCCGCCGCGCCCGTACGCCGCACCCGACAGGCGGGCGTGGACTGGGTGGTGGCCCGGTTCACCTGCGACCGGGGACGGCCCGAGGTGGTCGAGGTCGCCGGGCTCGCACCCGGCCGCGCCGGCCTGGTCTACGTGCAGATCACGCCCCCGGCCGGCAGCCGGGCCGACTTCGTCGACACGCTGCTGGCCAGGGTGCGGGTGGACTAGTGCCTCGTCAGGTAGCCCTACGCGGGTACTCCACGGTGCGTGGGGCGGCGGTGGCCGCCGAGCCGGTCCGCGGGCGGGAGGATCGGATGACGCTGTCGAGCTGAGTCGTCTGTGACATCAGGCGTCGTCGGGCCACTACTGGGGCACCAGGGGGCGGTGAGTCGTCTGCGACATCAGCTCGACAGCGTCGTACGTGCGGATCCGCCACCGACGGACACCGCTCTGGAACGAGGCACTAGCTCTCCCGGGGCCCGCCCCGGTCCGCGGGCTCCCCGGCCCGGTCCCCGTGCCCAGCGGACGCCGCCGCCCGGCCGAGGCGGTCGCGCAGGAACTCCTCGAACGTCAGCAGCCCGGGGAACCGGTTGCGCAGGCCGGCGATGTCGGCCTGGTATCCGCTCTCGGCGAACCAGGCGTACATGCGGTGCTCGACCGGCTGCGGTTCCAGGCGGGTGGGGGTGCCGGTGAGCGCCTCGTAGATCTCGGCGACCCGGGTGAGGGTCAGCTCGTCCCCGGCGATCTCGATCTGCGTGCCGAGGTGGTCCGCGGGGTGCGCGAAGGCGTACGCGGCGATGCGGCCGACGTCGTCGGAGGCGATCATCTGCAGCGGTCGGTCGGGTAGGACCTGGAGGCGCAGGACCCGTTCTCCCTCGGCGTCGGCGTGGTGGAGGAGATTGTTCATGAAGAACGCCGGGCGCAGGATGGTCGCGGGCAGGCCCGACGCCTGGATGTGCCGCTCGATCTCGGCCTTGGTCTCGAAGTGGTCGATGCCGGTCCGCCGCTCCGCGCCGCCCACCGAGCTGTAGACCAGGTGCGCGACACCTGTCTCCCCGGCCACGTCGGCGATCGTCCTGCCCTGCCTGACCTCGGCCGCGAGGCCGTCCGGGGTGTGCGCCAGGGCCTGGACGCTGAAGACACCGTGCACGCCGCGCATCGCCGCGCGTAGCGACCCGGCATCGTCCATGTCCCCCTCGACCAGGGTGGCGCCCTGCTCCGCGAGGAGGCGCGCGGCCGGCCTGGCCCGATCGCGGACGAGTGCCCGCACCTGCCAGCCGTCCTGGAGCAACCGGCGGGCCGTGGCGCCGCCCTGATTGCCGGTGGCGCCGGTCACGAGGATCGTCTTCCGCTCCGTCATGACGGTCCAGCCTAGGGAAACGACTGGTCAGCCCGACGGCGAGGGCCGCCATCGGCGGGGGCGTACGCCCGCGCCTTCCGGCGGAGCTAGCGCACCACCACCGTGACCGTGTGCGTCGTACCGCCCTGGGGGATCAGCACGTCCACCGTGCCGGGGCGGACGAACCGGATGTCGACCACCCCCGCCTCGTAGCTGCGGGAGACCAGGTCCTCCCGGTCCACGTCGACCTCACCCGGCCCGATGCCGATGATCCGCAGCACCCCGCCGGTCGCGAAGCAGAGCGAGCGCACCAGCGCCAGCTCGGTCTCGGCCAGCACCAGGTCGTGGCGTACCGCCCCGAAGCAGGTGCCGGGCAGCCCGCCCGGCGAGCGCGTCGCGGTCGGCGTACGCCCGGCGGCGGTCGTCGGGGGCGCAGCCGGCGGGGGCCGGCGGGACGGCGGGACGGCGGCCGACGTGCCCGGCGGACGGCCTGGCGTGCTCGGCGGCGGCGGGGAGGCCGACGGCGGGAGGGCCGACGGGGAGGGCGGGGCCGGGCCGGGGGAGCGGGAGGCCGGTGCCTGCACGGGCAGCGGCGAGACGGGAGCGTCCCCGCCGCCGCACCCCGCGAGCGGCACGGCCACGGTCACGGCGGCCACCGCGATCCCGGCGAGCCGCGGCGCGGAGAACCGTGCGCCGCCGAAGCCCCGGCGGCGGCCCGTCGCCGTCACCGCCGGCCCTCGTCGGCGGCGGGCTCAGCGGAGAGCCGGTGCCGCAGCTGCCGGCGGGCCTCGTGGATCCGCGACTTGACGGTGCCCTCCGGCACGCCGAGCAGGCCGGCGATCTCCCGGTAGCCCAGGCCCAGGACGTCGCGCAGGGTCACCGCCTCGGCGAGTTCGGGGCGCAGCGCGTCGAGCGCGTCGAGCAGGTCCAGCCGGGTGCCGGCGACCACGCTCGTGCGGCGCGGGTCCACCGGCTCCGGCAGCGGCACGCCGCCGGCCTCCACCAGCCAGCGCCGCCGCAGCACCCGGTACGTCGAGCGGGCCCGGTTGGCCGTCAGCCGGTACAGCCAGGTGTGGAACGACGAGCGGCCCTCGAACCGGCCGACGCCCCGGGCCAGCGCGAGCAGCGCGTCCTGGCACGCCTCCTCGGCGTCCTGGCGGTTCGGCAGCAGGCGGGCGCAGAGCCGCAGCACCTCCGGGCGGACCGCGACCAGCAGCGCGTCGAGCGCCGCGGGATCGCCGCGCGCCGCCGACTCGACCAGCTCCTCGACACCGTCCGGGAGGGGCATCAGGTCGTCCAATGCTCGCCGGGTACCGTCCGCCCAGGCTACGGCCGCCGCCGCCGATCGGGGCGCCCCGAGTCCGGGAACCGACTGCCGGCAGCCGTCGCGGGCCCCGCCGAGCGTGCGGGGCGGGGCGGCGGAGAGACGCGCGCCACCCGGCCCGGCCCTGTCCGCGCGGCGTCTGGAGCCGCGTTTCCCGGCGGCGATAGGGTAGGCCGTCCGAGCTCGACCAACCCAAGATCCGACCCGGGGGGCGCCACGCATGGGCGATTCGTTCGCGCATCTGCACGTGCACACGGAGTACTCGATGCTCGACGGGGCGGCCCGGTTGAAGGACCTCTTCGCCGAGGTCAAGCGGCAGGGCATGCCGGCGGTGGCGATGACCGACCACGGCAACATGCACGGCGCGAACGACTTCTACAAGCAGGCGATGGCTGCCGGCGTCACCCCGATCCTCGGCATCGAGGCGTACGTGGCGCCCGAGTCGCGGTTCCACAAGCAGCGGGTGAAGTGGGGCCGGCCGGAGCAGAAGAGCGACGACGTCTCCGGCAGCGGCGGCTACACCCACATGACCATCTGGGCGAAGAACAAGACCGGCCTGCACAACCTCTTCAAGCTCACCAGCCGGTCGTACACGGAGGGGTTCTTCGTCAAGTGGCCGCGGATGGACGCGGAGCTGCTCGCCGCGAACTCCGACGGGTTGATGGCCACCACCGGCTGCCCCTCCGGCGAGGTGCAGACCCGGCTGCGCCTGGGCCAGTACGACGAGGCGCTCAAGGCCGCCGCGCGGTACCAGGAGATCTTCGGCAAGGAGAACTACTTCCTGGAGGTCATGGACCACGGCATCAGCATCGAGAGCCGGGTCCGCCAGGAGCTGCACGACATCTCCCGCAAGCTGGACATCCCGCCGGTGGTCACGAACGACTCGCACTACACCCACGAGTCGCAGGCCGAGGCGCACGACGTGCTGCTCTGCGTGCAGACGGCGGCGAACGTCGCCGACCCGAACCGGTTCCGGTTCGACGGCAGCGGCTACTACATCAAGTCCGCCGACGAGATGCGCGCCGTCGACAACTCCGATTTCTGGCTGGAGGGCTGCCGCAACACCCTGCTCGTGGCCGAGAAGGTCGACCCCGCGGGGATGTTCGAGTTCCACAACCTGATGCCGCGCTTCCCCGTCCCGGAGGGGGAGACCGAGGAGTCCTGGTTCCGCAAGGAGACCTTCGCCGGGCTGGAGCGGCGCTACCCCGGCGGCATCCCCGAGGGGCACGTCAGGCAGGCCGAGTACGAGCTGGGCGTCATCATCCAGATGGGCTTCCCGTCGTACTTCCTCGTGGTCGCCGACTTCATCCAGTGGGCCAAGAACCAGGGCATCGCCGTGGGCCCCGGCCGTGGCTCGGCCGCCGGCTCGCTCGTGGCGTACGCGCTGGGCATCACCGACCTCGACCCGATCCCGCACGGCCTGATCTTCGAGCGCTTCCTCAACCCCGAGCGCGTCTCCATGCCGGATGTCGACATCGACTTCGACGAGCGTCGGCGCGGTGAGGTCATCAAGTACGTCACCGACAAGTGGGGCGAGGACAAGGTCGCCCAGATCGCCACCTTCGGCACCATCAAGGCCAAGGCCGCGATCAAGGACTCGGCCCGGGTGCTCGGCTACCCGTACGCGGTGGGCGACCGGATCACCAAGGCGATGCCCCCGGCGGTGATGGGCAAGGACATCCCCCTGGAGGGCATCTTCGACCCCAAGCACCCCCGCTACGCCGAGGCCGGCGAGATCCGGGGCATGTACGAGGCCGAACAGGACGTCAAGAAGGTCATCGACACCGCGCGGGGCATCGAGGGGCTGATCCGGCAGACCGGCGTGCACGCCGCCGGCGTCATCATGTCCGCCGAGCCGATCATCGACCACATCCCGCTGATGCGCCGGGACTCCGACGGGGTCATCATCACCCAGTTCGACTACCCGACGTGCGAGTCGCTCGGGCTGTTGAAGATGGACTTCCTCGGCCTGCGCAACCTGACGATCATCGACGACGCGGTGAAGAACATCCAGCTCAACCACGGCAAGGAGCTGGACCTGCTGGCGTTGCCGCTGGACGACAGGGCCGCGTACGAGCTGCTGGCCCGGGGCGACACCCTGGGCGTGTTCCAGCTCGACGGCGGGCCGATGCGCTCCCTGCTGCGGATGATGAAGCCGGACAACTTCGAGGACATCTCCGCCGTCCTCGCGCTCTACCGGCCCGGCCCGATGGGCGTCGATTCGCACACCAACTACGCGCTGCGCAAGAACAACCTCCAGGAGATCACCCCGATCCACCCGGAGCTGGAGGAACCGCTGCGCGAGATCCTCGCGCCCACCTACGGCCTGATCGTCTACCAGGAGCAGGTGCAGCGCGCCGCGCAGATCCTCGCCGGCTACACCCTCGGCCAGGCCGACCTGCTGCGCCGCGCGATGGGCAAGAAGAAGAAGGAGATCCTCGACAAGGAGTTCATCCCCTTCCGGGACGGCTGCCGGGAGCGGGGCTACTCGGACGAGGCGATCCAGAAGGTCTGGGACGTGCTGGTCCCGTTCGCCGGCTACGCCTTCAACAAGGCGCACTCGGCGGCGTACGGGCTGGTGTCGTACTGGACCGCGTACCTGAAGGCGCACTACCCGGCCGAGTACATGGCGGCGCTGCTCACGTCCGTCGGCGACGACAAGGACAAGATGGCGCTCTACCTCTCGGAGTGCCGCCGGATGCGCATCCAGGTGCTGCCGCCGGACGTGAACACCTCCGCGGGGCCGTTCACCCCGGTCGGCAAGGAGATCCGGTTCGGCCTCGGCGCGGTGCGCAACGTCGGGGCGAACGTGGTCGCCGCGATCATGCGCTGCCGGGAGGAGAAGGGCGAGTACGCCGACTTCTACGACTTCCTGTCGAAGGTCGACGCCGTGGTCTGCAACAAGAAGACCATCGAATCGCTGATCAAGGCCGGGGCGTTCGACTCGCTCGGGCACTCCCGCAAGGCGCTGCTCACCGTGCACGCGGAGGCGATCGACGCGTACGCCGACGTCAAGCGCAAGGAGGCCGTCGGCCAGTACGACCTCTTCGGCGCCGGCTTCGGCGACGCGGAGACCAACAGCACCACGGTGATGCCGGTCATCGGCGACGGGGAGTGGGACAAGCGCGACAAGCTCGCCTTCGAACGCGAGATGCTCGGCCTCTACGTCTCCGACCACCCGCTCTTCGGCCTGGAGCACGTCCTCGGCGCAGCGGCGGACTGCACCATCGCCTCCCTGTCGGAGGAGGGCACCGTCCCGGACGGGGCCGTGGTGACCCTCGCCGGCATCCTCTCCGGGGTGCAGCGGCGGGTCACCAAGCAGGGCCGGGCCTGGGCCTCGGCCACCCTGGAGGACCTCGCCGGCGGCGTGGAGGCCCTCTTCTTCCCCAACACCTACGAGGTGATCGGGCAGTACATCGCCGAGGACGCCATCGTGGTCGTCAAGGGGCGGGTGGACCGGCGCGACGACACGCCCCGGATCATGGCGATGGACATGTCCATGCCGGACGTCAGCAGCACCCCGGGGAGCAAGCCGGTCACCCTGACCATCCCGGTGCACCGGTGCACCCCGCCGCTGGTGGAGCGGCTCAAGGAGACCCTGGTGCTGCATCCGGGCGACACCGAGGTGCACGTCAAGCTGCTCAACGGCGGCCGGACCACCACCCTGCGGCTGGGGCCGTTCCGGGTGGCGGCCACCACCGCGCTGATGGGCGACCTGAAGAGCGTCCTCGGCCCCGCCAACGTCAGCTGACGCCACCACCCCGCCGGCCAGCCTGGCCGGCGGGGTGGGCGAGGTCAGACCCGGGTCATGGTCGAGGGGTAGCCGCCCCCACCGGGGTAGACCCACTCGCCGGTGACCGTGGTGCCGTCGGCGCTGAACGTGCCCTCGTAGTACGCCGGGCTGCCCTTCGCGCCGCCCCAGATCGTCAGCTTGTCGCCGGTCAGCTCGTAGACGTAGTCGAGGGTGTTGCCGGTCGAGTCGTAGAACCGCGACACCACGTCCGCGCCCACCGGCTCGCCGAACGGGCGCAGGTTGCCGATCACCTCCAGGCCGGTGACGGGCTGGCCGAACTGGGTGAGCGCGACGCGCTGGAGCAGAAAGAACCGGCCCTCCATCCATTCGTACGTCACGGTTCCCTCGGCCCCGCCGGTGACCGTCCAGGTGCCGACCAGGCGGTCCAGGGCCGTCAGGTCGGCGCTCGGCTCAGGGGTTTCAGACATGTCGTCCTCCTTGCTGGGTCGTTGCCGGTACCTCGGAGGCGGCCGGAAGGTCTCGACACGCGCCTGATGTGACCCCGATCACCGCATGGCCGTGTCGAGATCCCTGGGCCGGCCACGAGGTAGCGGCAGGAACCCACCAAGGAGGAACCCGTGGCCACCCTCGCCGTCCCCGCCGTCCGCCGCTCTTCCGACCACCTGCTGCTGGCCGGTGCCCTCGCCGGACCGGTCTTCTTCGCCTCGGCCGTCGTCCAGATGCTGACCCGGGAGGGCTTCGACATCACCCGGCACCCGATCAGCCAGCTCGCCACCGGCAGCCTCGGCTGGATCCAGATCACGACGTTCGTCCTCGCCGGCCTCGGCGGGCTGGCGCTGGCCGCCGGGATCAGCCGCGCCCTCACCGAGGGGGCCGGCCGGCGCGCGCTGCCGATCCTCGTCGGGACCTTCGGCGTCGGCCTGGTCGCCGCAGGCCTGTTCACCATGGATCCGGAGAACGGCTTCCCGGCCGGCACCCCCGACGGTCCGGTCGACCGGATGTCCTGGCACAGCGTCGCGCACTCGGCCTCGGCCACCGTCGCCTTCACCGCGCTGGCCGTCGCCGCCATCGTGCTGGCCGTGCGGTGCGGGCGCCGCCGGTCCGTGCTGCCGGCCGTGCTGAGCGGCCTCGCCGCGCTCGTCCTGCTGCTGCCCATGTCGCCGGACCGGATGAGCATCGAGATCGCCGTGAACGGACTCGTCGCCTTCACCTGGACGACAGTCCTCGCCCTGTCCCTTCGCCGTCCCGCCTGACCCCACGTACCGTCGATCCAGGCCCGACCAGGAAGAGAACCCGTGAAATACCTGCTGCTCAGTTACACGCCGGCCGCCGCCTGGGACGGCGCGACCGCCGATGTCCCGTCCGAGGAGGCGATGGCCGCGTTCGCCGCGTACCAGAGGTTCGAGCGGGAGCTGACCGAGACCGGCGAGCTCGTCGGCAGCGAGGGCCTCGGCCACCCCGTGGTCAGCGCCACCATCCGCCCGACCCCGGCCGGTGTGATAGCCACCGACGGGCCGTTCGCCGAGCTGAAGGAGGTCCTGGCCAGCTTCGCCGTCATCGACGTGGCAAGTCGGGAACGGGCCGTCGAGATCGCCTCGCGGATCGTCGAGGCGCTGGGTGAGCCCATCGAGATCCGGCCGATCATGGGCGAGGACTTCACGGCATGACCCCTCCGCGCCGGCCCGCACCCATTGCGGGCGCAGGCCCGGGCGCGGGTACGAAGGGGGACGCCGGCGTGCCCACGGACGTCGAGCACCTGCTGCGTTCCGAGGCGCCGCAGGTGCTCGGCGCGCTGGTGCGGCGCTTCGGGCACTTCGACGTCGCCGAGGACGCGGTGCAGGAGGCACTGCTCGCCGCGAGCCGGGCGTGGCCGGTCGACGGCGTGCCGGAGAACCCGCGCAGCTGGCTGATCCGGATCGGCTACCGGCGGATGGTCGACCTGCTCCGCTCCGAGGGGGCCCGGCGCCGACGCGAGCGGGAGGCCGGAACAGCCGAACTGGCCATGCGGGAACCCGCCCGGCTGGCCTCCCCTCCGCCGGAGACCGACGACAGCCTCACCCTGCTGCTGCTCTGCTGCCATCCGGCGCTGAGCAGCAGCTCCCGGGTGGCGCTCACGCTGCGCGCGGTGGGGGGTCTGACGACCGCCGAGATCGCGCACGCCCACGGGACCACCGAGGGCACCATGGGTACCCGGATCAGCCGCGCCAAACAGCAACTGGCCCGTGCCGGCGCCCGCTTCATCCCGCCGACCGACGCCGACCGGCACGACCGGGTGACCGCGGTGACGCGGGTCCTCTACCTGATCTTCAACGAGGGCTACACGGCCTCCGCCGGGGCCGAACTCGCCCGCGTGGACCTGACCCGCGAGGCGATCCGGCTGGCCCGGATGCTCCACGCCAGCCTGCCTGACGACGCCGAGGTCGCCGGCCTGCTCGCGCTGATGCTGCTCACCGAGTCGCGGCGTGCCGCCCGCACCGGCCGCGACGACGAGCTGGTGCCGCTGGACGAGCAGGACCGGACCCGGTGGAACCCCGACCTCATCCGGGAGGGCACCGCGCTGATCGACAGCGTCTGGCACCGGCGCGAGGTGGGCCCCTACCAGTTGCAGGCGGCGATCGCGGCCGTGCACGCCGACGCCGGGTCGCCGGAGAACACCGACTGGCCGCAGATCGCGGCGCTCTACCTGTGGCTCGAACGACTGCACCCCACCGCGCCGGTACGGCTGAGCCGGGTGGTCGCCGTGGCCCGGGCGTACGGGCCGGCCCGGGGGCTGGCCCTGCTCGACGACCTCAACCGGCGCTTCGGGCTCGACCGGGAACCGCTGACCCGGCAACGGGAACGCGCGGTGCGCGCCCACCTGCTCGAGATGACCGGCGACGCGCGAGGCGCGGCGACGCGGTACCGCGAGGCGGCCACCCTGACGGCCAACCAGGTCGAGCGGCGGTACCTGCTTCACCGCGCCGACCGCCTCGACTGACGATCGAGCGCGCCTGCGGCGGATGCGGCATGATCGCGGGCATGACCGTGCCCGCCGGGGAGGCCGTCGCGAGTCCGCTGCGGGTCCGCGACCTGGTGCCGGACTTCCTGGCGTACGCGAGCCGCGCCGCGCACGTCCCCCGGCAACGGTGGGCGCAGCTGTGGCGGACGCACTACCTGGCACCCCACCGCGACCTGTACGCGGCGCTGGACCGCCAGGGCGACTGGTCCGGCGTGGGCGACCTCGAAGCCGTCCTGGAGCGGCTGCACGGGCGGGAGGCGGTGTTCGCCGCGCGCGCGGAGCGGCTGGCCGCGCTGCTGCCTGCCACCGTCGCCGGGGTGGGCCGGGCGATGGGCTGGCCGGGCGACGGGGATCCGCTCGACTGCGTCCTGCTGGTCGGGCTGGAGCAGGCCAACGGCTGGGCCGACGAGTTCCGGGGCCGCTTCGCCCTGTTCCTCGCCGTCGAGCGGCTCGGCGAGCCGGAGCACGACGAGCTGCTGGTCCGGCACGAGGTGGCGCACGTGGTGCACGACCGGCTGGCCCGCATCCGGGACTGGCCGGAGCACGGGGTCGCTGCCGCGCTGCTCACCGAGGGGCTGGCCACCCAGGTGACGGCCGAGCTGGACCCGCGACGACCGGACGACGAGTACCACTGGATGGGCGCCACCCATCGGCGGTGGCTCGCCGACTGCCGGCGCCGCTGGCCGGAGGTCCTGCACCGGATCGCCGCCGACGTGGACGCCACCGACCCCGACCGGTACGCCGCCTGGTTCCTCATGCGCGGCAGCGCCCACCGGGGCGACCTGCCGCGCCGCTGCGGCTACCTGGTCGGCCTGGAACTGGTCCGGCTCCTGCGCGAGCGTCATCCGCTGCACGAGATCGCCGCCTGGGACCTCGACCGGGGGCTCGACGAGGTGCGACGAGGTCTGCACGCCCTGCGCGCGGCGACCTGAACCAGCACCCGGGGCCGCGAGCGCGGGATTGGCCATCGGAGGTACGCGGCACCGGTCGCTAGCGTCGGTGGGGTGGAGATCGCACAGGCACAGAAGTTGTGGCAGTCGCAGCCGGGTTGGCTGAACACCGCCAGCTACGGGCTCCCGCCCGATCCGGTGTGGGACGCGGTGCAGGAGGCGTTGACCGACTGGCGGGCCGGGCGCACGTCGTGGGAGGGCTGGGGCCAGGCCACCGAGCGGTCGCGCGCCGCCTTCGCCGGCCTGGTCGGGGTGCCGGTCGCCGACGTCACGGTCGGCAGCACGGTCTCGCAGCTGCTGGCCCCGGTCGCCGCCGCCCTGCCCGCCGGCGCGACCGTCGTGGTGCCGGAGGTCGAGTTCACCTCCAACCTCTTCCCGTGGCTGGTGCAGGTCGAGCGGGGCGTGCGGGTGCGTACCGTGCCGCTGGCCGGGCTCGTCGACGCGATCGACGCCGACACCGACCTGGTCGCGTTCAGTCTGGTGCAGTCGGCCGACGGCGCGGTCGCCCCGTACGCCGAGATCGTCGCGGCGGCCCGGGCGCACGGCGCGTTCGTCGCGGTCGACGCCACCCAGGCGTGCGGCTGGCTGCCGTTCGACGCGAGCCTCGCCGACGTGGTCGCGGTCGGCGCGTACAAGTGGCTGATGGCCCCGCGCGGCTCCGCGTTCGCCTACCTGGCGCCCGGGCTGCGGGAGCGGCTGCGCCCCGACGCCGCCGGCTGGTACGCGGGGGACGACCCCCACGCCTCCTACTACGGCCTGCCGCTGCGCCTGGCCGACGACGCGCGCCGGTTCGACATCTCGCCGGCGTGGTTCAGCTGGGTCGGCACGGCCCCCGCACTGGAACTGCTCGCCGAGATCGGCGTGCCGGCCGTGCACGCCCACGACGTCGCCCTGGCCAACCGGTTCCTCGCCGGGCTGGGCCGCCCGCCGGGGGAGAGCGCGATCGTCGCGGTGGAGGTGCCGGGCGCGGCGGAGCGGCTGGAGCGGGCCGGCGTCCGGGCGGCGGTCCGTGCCGGCCGGGTGCGGGCGTCCTTCCACGTCTACTCCACGGAGGCCGACGTCGACCTCGCCCTGGACGCGCTCACCGGCTGAGGCCGGGGTGCGGCCAGGGGCGGGGTCGACGCCGGCCGACCGTCACTTGGTGCCGGTGACGATCCCCGGGTTGATGCAGAGGCCGGGGTTGCTGCCGTTGCGTTCGGCGATCTCCAGGCACCGCGACACCTTGTCGACCTTCGCGTTGGTCTCGGTGATCTGCTTCTGGATGGCGGCGTTCTTCCGGTCCTGCTCCAGGTTGCGGGTCTGGGCGAGCTTGTCCTGGAAGGCCTTGATGTTGCCCTCGGTCTTGTCGTCGTGGTTGACCCGGGTGATGGTGACCGACAGGATGTCGACGTCGTCGGCGAGCCGCGACTCGGCGCTGGTCTTGATGCTCTCGGCGAAGGGCTTCAGGTCCACGTTCAGGCTGCCGGTGTCCGAGTCGATCTTCTCCAGCGGGTTGTAGGTGGCGAAGGCGTCGTTGACGGCGCTGTCGAGCTGCACGCCCACCCGCTGGCCCCGGAAGCTGTCGAAGTCGCCCTTGTAGTCCATGAACTGCTTGGGCGCGTTCTCCGGCTTGACCTGCCACTCGACGAGCACCTCGACGCAGGCGTCGGCGAGGGTGCCGGTGCGGACCCGCACGCAGTGGTCGCCGCCGATGTGGTCGTACTTCTGCCGGCCCGCGTCCCACTCCCCGACCTTGTGCCAGGGGGCGACCCACTTCAGGCCGGAGCCGGTGACCTTGCCCGTCGGCTTGTTGAAGCTGGTGACGATGCCGACCGAGCGGATCGGCACGGAGTGGGCGCTGGAGCCGACGACGAACACGACCGCGCCGACGAGGCAGCCGAGCGCCGCCAGGGTGGCGGTCCGCTTGGTCGACCTGTTCGGAGCGGCGAGCGCCAGCAGGCCGGAGATCGCCAGGCCGACGGCGAAGATGATCGCAACAGTGAAGCCGAAGGGCATTTCGCTCGGCACCTTTCGCGGGAGGGGGCCATCACCCTAGGGGCACCGGTCAAGGTGAAACGCAGGTGGGGCGCGGCCGTGGGGTGCCCACATGACGTGGTACGCCGTGGCTCGACAGTCACTGCCGTCGATGCCGGCGGGCGGGGTGGCCGGGCGGCGGGGTGGAGTTCCCGCACGGCCGGGCGTCCCAGAATGTGGCTGCCATCGACATAGTTCGACATCACGACGCCGCCGTAGGTTTCCAGCACACGACGGCCATGTGACCCCGGTCACCGATCCGGTCGTCGCCGGACCTACGAAGGAGTAGGCGATGGCCGGGCAAGCGCTCCTGTCGGCCCGCGGGCTGACCCGTGACTTCCGGGGTTTCCGGGCGGTCGACGGGGTCGACCTCGACATCGCGGCGGACAGCGTCCACGCGCTCGTCGGCCCGAACGGCGCCGGGAAGACCACCCTGTTCAACCTGCTCACCGGCTTCCTGCGGCCCAGCGGCGGGCGCATCGAGCTGGCCGGCCGCGACGTGACCGGGCTGCCCCCCGAGCGGGTCGCCCGGCTCGGCGTGGCCCGGTCGTTCCAGATCACCAGCCTCTTCCCGCAGCTCTGCGCGCGGGAGCACGTCGAGCTGGCGCTGCAGAGCCCGAGCGGGCTGGGCTGGCGGTTCTGGCGCTCGGCGAAGCTGATGCGCCGCTACACCGACCGGGCCGGCGAACTGCTCGACATGGTCGGGCTGGCCGAGCTGTCCGAAGCCCCCGCCGAGGCGCTGGCGTACGGGCGCAAGCGGGCGCTGGAGCTGGCCATCGCCCTCGCCCTGGACCCGAAGGTGCTGCTGCTCGACGAGCCGACCGCCGGGATGGGCCTGGAGGACGTCGACCGCACCGTCGAGCTGGTCGCGCGGGTCCGGCGGGGCCGGACGGTGGTGCTGGTCGAGCACAACATGAGCGTTGTCGGGCGGCTCGCCGACACCGTCACCGTCCTACAGGCCGGCAAGGTCCTCGTCGAGGGCCCGTACGAGCAGGTGCGCGCCGACGAGCGCGTGATCACCGCCTATCTGGGAGCCGCCGATGCTGCGCATTGAGAACCTGTCCGCCTGGTACGGCGAGGCGCAGGTGCTGCGGGAGGTCAGCCTGGACGTTGCCGCCGGCGAGGTGGTCACCCTCGTCGGGCGCAACGGCGCCGGCAAGTCCACCCTGCTGCGCTGCGTGATGGGCCTGCACGCCGGCCAGCGCGGCCGGATCGAGCTGGACGGGCGGGACGTCGGGAGGCTGCCCGCGTACCGGCGGGCGCGGTTGGGGCTCGGCTGGGTTCCCGACGACCGGGGCAGCTACGCCACGCTGAGCGTGACGGAGAACCTCACCCTGCCGCCGAGGGTCGGGCCCGACCCGTGGTCGCTGGAGCGCGTGTACGAGGCGTTCCCCGCCCTGCACCAGCGGCGGGACTCGGCCGCCACCATGCTCTCCGGCGGCGAGCAGCAGATGCTCGCGCTGGCCCGGGTGCTGCGGATGGGCGCCCGGCTGCTGCTCTGCGACGAACCGACCGAGGGGCTCTCGCCGCTGCTCGTGCAGCAGGTCGGCGACCTCCTGCGCGAGGCCAAACGGCACGGGGTGACCGTGCTGCTGGTCGAACAGAACCTGCACTTCGCCACCGGCGTCGCCGACCGGCACTACCTGCTGGCCGAGGGACGCGTCGTGGAGGCGATGGACAACTCCGAGGTGCGCTCGCGGGAACGGGAGCTGCTGTCGTACCTCGGCATCTGAATTCCGATTCGACGACCCGCGCGGCGCGCGGGGTGGAGGGATGGGCATGCGTAGGACGGTGGGTGTGGCCGCCGCTTCGGCGGCGGCGATGGTGCTGGTCGCGGGCTGCGGCGGCGGTGGTCCCCAGGCGGGCGGGGACCAGAAGCTGACCGGCGGCAAGATCGTGCTGGGCGTGCTGAACGACCAGTCCGGCGCGTACTCCGAACTGTCCGGCAAGAACTCGGTCAAGGCCGTGGAGATGGCGATCGCCGACTTCAAGGCCAGGCACGGCGACAGGGCGGTGACGAAGGACATCACCGTGGAGACCGCCGACCACCAGAACAAGCCCGACATCGCCAACACCAAGGCCCAGGAGATGTACGACCGCCAGGGCGTCGATCTGATCCTCGACGTGCCCACCTCGTCGGCGGCGCTGCGGGTGGCCGACGTGGCGAAGGAGAAGAAGAAGCTCTACTTCAACATCGGCGCCGCGACCACCGACCTGACCGGCAAGAGCTGCAACAAGTACACGTTCCACTACGCGTACGACACCTACATGCTGGCCAACGGAACGGGCAAGGTCACCACCGAGCAGGTCGGCAAGAACTGGTACATCCTCTACCCGAACTACGCCTTCGGCCAGGACATGGAGAAGAGCTTCACCGCCGCCATCACCGCCGCTGGCGGGCAGGTCGTCGGCAAGGACGGAGCGCCGTTCCCGAACACCAGCGGCGACTTCTCCACCTTCCTGCTCAAGGCGCCGACGCTCAACCCGAAACCGCAGGTGCTCGGCACCATGCAGGCCGGCGCGGAGCTGGTCAACGTGGTCAAGCAGTACAACGAGTTCAAGCTGCGCGACAAGGGCGTCGGGCTGGCGGTCGGCCTGATGTTCATCACCGACATCCATTCGCTCACCCCGGCCGCGCTCGCCGGCACCACCTACACCGACGCCTGGTACTGGAACTTCGACGCGAAGAACCGCGAGTTCGCCGACCGGTTCCAGAAGGAGACCGCTACCCGGCCGTCCTTCGCGCACGCGGCCAACTACTCCGCCGCGATGCAGTACCTGGAGGCCGTGCAGGCCGCCGGCACCGACGACGCCGACGCGATCGTCAAGGAGTTGGAGGGCAAGGAGGTCAACGACGTCTTCCTGCGCAACGGCAAGTTCCGCGCCGAGGACCACCGGGTCATCCACGACGCCTACCTCGCCCAGGTGAAGCCGCAGTCAGAGGTCAGTGAGCCGTGGGACTACGTCAAGGTTCTCAAGACCATCCCCGCCGCCGAGGCGTTCCGCGCCCCGTCGGCGGACTGCAAGATGTGACCAGGGCATGACCAGCTTCTTGCAGAACACGTTCAACGGGTTGGTGAGCGGGGCGTTCTACGCCCTGCTCGCCCTCGGGCTCGCCGTCATCTTCGGCATGTTGCGGGTGGTCAACTTCGCCCACGGGGCGTTCTACATGCTGGGCGCCTTCGGCGCGTACGTCCTGCTCACCGAGGCGGGCGTGCCGTTCTGGGCGGCGTTGGTGATCATGCCGGTGGGGCTGGCCCTGGTCGGCATGGCCCTGGAGCGGGCCTTCATCCACCGGCTCACCCGGCTCGACCCGCTCTACAACTTCCTGCTCACCTTCGGCCTGACGCTCATCCTCCAGGACCTGGTGAAGCTCCGCTACGGCGTGCAGTCCAGCCCGTACGAGACCCCGTCCGCGCTCAGCGGGTCGGTCGACTTCGGGCTCTTCGACTTCCCCACCTACCGCGTCTTCATCCTCGGCTTCGCGCTCGCCGTCTGCGCCGGCGTCTGGTGGGTGCTCACCCGCACCCGGGTCGGCATGGTGGTCCGGGCGTCGACCGAGCGGCCCGAGCTGACCCGGGCGTTCGGCATCGACGTGGGGCGCTGGGTCACCCCGGTCTTCGGCTTCGGCATCGGCCTCGCCGGGCTGGCCGGGGTGCTGGCCGCGCCGATGCGGGCCGTGAACCCGCTGATGGGCGCCGACCTGATCATCGTGGTCTTCGCGGTGGTGGTGATCGGCGGGCTGGGCTCGATCTTCGGGTCCGTCGCCGCCGGCTTCGGCATCGGCCTGGTGCAGGCGTGGGGCGAGGCGTACCTGTCCGACTTCCCGATCGTGTCGCAGACGATCGTCTTCATCGTGATGGCCGTCGTGCTGCTCTGGCGCCCGGCCGGGCTGTTCGGCCGTGAGGAGGCACCGGCATGACGAGCACCGTCGACACCGAGACCGACGCCGGTCGCCCGGCGCCGAGGTCCGGGCTGGTCGCCGTGACCCGGGCCCCCGGCTGGGTCCGGTACGCGCTGCTCGGCGTCGGGCTGCTGGTGGCGTTCTGGCTGCCCAACGGGCTCTACCCGGCGGTGGCGGTGGACATCCTCTGCTGGGCGTTGTTCGCCGTCGCCGTGGACCTGCTGCTCGGCTTCACCGGGCTGATGTCCTTCGGGCACGCGGCCTTCTGGGGCGCCTCCGCGTACGTCACCGGGTTGACGGCCATCCACCTCGGCCTGCCGTTCCCGGCGGCCGTGCTGGCCGGGGCGCTCGCGGCGGCCGTGCTCGCGGTGCCGATCGGCTACCTGGCGGTGAAGCGGACGGGCATCTACTTCGCCATGGTCACCCTGGCGTTCGCGCAGATGGTCTACTACGTCGCCAACGAGTGGCGCTCGGTCACCCGCGGCGAGAACGGCCTGCAGGGCGTGCCACGCGAGCTGTTCGGGCTGGACCTGACCGACGACTACTACTTCTACTACGCGATCCTGCCGATCGTGCTGTTCGGGCTGGCCGCCGCCTGGCGGATCGTGCACTCGCCCTTCGGGCGGGTGCTGGTCGGCATCCGCGACAACCCGGCCCGCGCCCGCGCGCTCGGCTACCCCGTGCACCGCTACAAGCTGACCGCGTTCGTGCTGTCGGGCTTCATCGCCGGGCTCGGCGGCGGGCTGTTCGCCGTCGGCCACCGCTTCGTCTCCCTCGACGTGCTGCACTGGACCACCTCCGGCAAGGCGGTCATCGTGGTGGTGCTCGGCGGCATCGGCACGCTCTGGGGTGGGGTGCTCGGCGCGGGCATCCTGGTCCGCCTGGAGGACTGGCTGTCGTTCTCCGGGTTCGAGGCGATCGGCCTGGTCACCGGCGGGATCTTCGTCCTCGTCGTCCTGGTGTTCCGACGCGGCATCTGGGGCAGCGCCGCCGCCCTGGCGACGCGCTGGGCGGCATCCCGCCGCCGGTAGTCGCACCCGGGCGCATCCATCCGCGGCCCTCCCGACGTACCCCCGGGTAGTGAACGTCTACCCGGGGGGTACGTCTGGTGCTGACAGATCCCATGCCGGTCGGGGCCGTCGAGACCGCGCGCAAGCAGTTGTCGCTGGCCGCCGAGGACCTCGACGCCAACCGGGTCGCGGCGCTCGTCGTCGAGGTGGCCGACGAGTGGGGCACGGCGGCGCTGTGGGAACAGGTCTGCGTGCCGATGCTGGCCGCACTGCCCGGGCACACCGCCATCGAGGTCGCCGTCGAGCACGCCCTCGCCGAGGGCGTCCGCGTCGGCCTGGACGTGTTCCGGCGCGTACCGGGCCGCCCGCTGCCCACCGGCGGCGTGCTGCTGG
This sequence comes from Micromonospora sp. USAFONa4, assembly GCF_057197825.1. Taxonomy (NCBI): domain Bacteria; kingdom Bacillati; phylum Actinomycetota; class Actinomycetes; order Micromonosporales; family Micromonosporaceae; genus Micromonospora; species Micromonospora sp. USAFONa4. The sequence continues at coordinate 5,724,611 of NZ_CM170072.1, forward strand.
CCGGCGCGGAGCAGGAGACGCACTGCCTCGGCCTGCACGCGCTGGCCGCCGCGCTGCGCGAGCGGTCCCGGGGCAGCCTGCTGCTCGGGCCGGCACTGCCGTGGACGGCGCTCGCCAGCGCCGCCCGTCGGGTCCGCCCGCGCATCGTCGTGGTCTGGGCGCAGACGCCGGTCACCGGGCGCGCGTACCGCCTGGTGCGCTTCGCCCGCGACTTCCCGGCGACCCGGGTGTACGGCGCCGGCCCGGGCTGGATCGAGCCGCTCGCCGCGCCGGCGACCCGACTGTCCACGCTGCCCGCCGCCGTCACCGCCTGCGCCGCGCCGCCGTCACCGCCTGCGCGGCCCCTGCCCTGACGGGGACGTGGGGGCGACACCACGTCCCAACCGACGGACCAGGCACCATGACGTCGAGCCCTCTCCGGATGGCCGGCGGTGGACGTGCCGCTGGCCGGCACCCCGTGTTCGGGTGCCGGCCAGCGATCCCCCTTGTGGTGGAAAGTCTGTGTCAGCTGTTCCAGTGCTCGGCCACCAGGTCGGCGGCCTGCTGCTCCCACTGGGCGTAGTGGTCGGGGTACGCCGACACCTGCACCGTCTGCGCGGCCTTGGTCAGCGGCATGTCCTGCCACCCGTCGACCTGCTTGAGGCCCTTCAGGAACGCGGTGGTGGAGTACTCCGGGTCGGTGATCTGCTCGACCGTGCCCCAACCACTGGACGGACGCTGCTGGAACAGGCCCTGCGAGTCGTGGTCGTTGCGGTCACCCAGATGACCCAGGTTCTCCAGCTTCGACTCCTGCAACGCGGTGGCGATCGACACCACGGCGGCGCGCTCGTCCATGCCGGCCTTCTTCGTCGCCGCGATGATCGCCTTGACGTTGGCGACCTGCTCGTCGGACAGGTCGACGTGCGACTGGGCGCCCTGCACGCCGTGCGGGATCAGCTTGGCCTTGTCGACGGCCGGCTTGTCGGCCTGCACGGCCACCGCGACCGGGGTCGACTCGACCGACGGGGCCGCGTGCGCGGTCGCGGGACCGGCGAACACGCCACCGGCGAAGGCGAGACCAGCGATACCGAGAACGCTCTTACGGATGATCGTGTTCATCAGAAACGCTCCATTCGGGGGTCGGCACCCGGCACCGAGGGGGATCGGCTTCACGCGGGTGCAAGCACCGTCGGCGCTCATGAACTCACGGGGGATCTCCAGCAGAACTGGAGAGGATCTCCGACGATCAAGCCGGAAGCAAAGATCAGAGGGAAGATCAGATCGGCCGTGCCGGCCGCATGTCCGAACCCGTGCGGGCTGGAAGGAGGCCGGGCTGTGGGGCGGGGCCGGGGGGCCCTCGCGTTGGCCGGACCATGTGTAACCACCGCCGGCCCGCCATCATTCCGGGCCCCGGGCCCGCCATCTGTTCGGGTGGCGTGACCTCGGCAGGGCGGTCTTGCTCGGTCGTACGCAGGGTGTAACGACCCCGCCCCCGCCACGATTCCGCCCCCACGATGCCCCCGGTCACACCCACAAACCGCCCACCCGGCACCATCACGCCACCCACCGACGACCCACCGGCCCAAGCCGCCCCGGACAGCCACCACGAAACCGGGCACCGGTTTACAAACGGGTCCACGGGTTCACCCGGTCCGCTGGAGATCTTGGTAGAAGACGGCCCCTGGAGGGGCAGTTTCTCGCCAAGATCTCCGGCAGGAGCCCGGCGAACGCAGCAGCACCCGGAAGCCCGAAGCAGCACCCGGAAAGAGGACACGAGTGACCGTCGCCACATAAGATACGAACCGGTTCCGTATCGATAACCACCCGCCTACGCTGACACCGCCGAATTACGAGTCTGGCCCGTATCGAAACGGGGTCCGGGGGGAGAACGCGAAGATGCCACCGCACGAGCACACGGGACACCCGAGGAGGTGGGCGATCCTCGGGGTGCTGGTGATCAGCCTGCTCGTGGTCGTCCTGGACAACACGATCCTCAACGTCGCGCTGCGGACCCTCGCCGACCCGGTGCACGGCCTCGGGGCGAGCCAGGGCGAGCTGGAGTGGTCGATCAACTCCTACACGCTGGTCTTCGCCGGCCTGCTGTTCACCTTCGGCGTGCTCGGTGACCGCGCCGGGCGTAAGCGCTTCCTGCTGATCGGCCTGGTGCTCTTCGGGCTGGCGTCGCTGCTGTCGGCGTACGCGCAGAGCCCCGCGCAACTGGTCGCGGCCCGCGCGCTGATGGGCGTGGGTGGCGCGGCCATCATGCCGGTCACGCTCTCGATCATCTCCAACGTCTTCGATCCCCGCGAGCGGGGCCGGGCGATCGGCGTCTGGGCCGGCGCGGTCGGCCTGGCCGTGGCCATCGGCCCGATCCTCGGCGGCGCGCTGCTGGAGCACTACTGGTGGGGCTCGGTCTTCCTGATCAACGTGCCGGTGGTGGTGCTCGGCGTGGTGCTGGTGGCGCTGCTCGTGCCGGAGTCGCGGGACCCGGAGCCGGGCCGCGTCGACGTCGCCGGCGTGCTGCTGTCGGTGGTGGGGCTCGTCGCGTTGACCTACGGCATCATCGACGGCGGCGAGCACGGCTTCGGCCGCCCGCTGGTCTGGGTCGCGATCCTCGGCGGCCTGGCGGTGCTGGCCTGGTTCGTCGCGTACGAGCGGCGCAGCGACCACCCGTCGCTGGACGTGCGGCTGTTCCGGGTGCCGCGCTTCGCCGCGCCCGTGGCCATCGTCGGGCTGATCTTCTTCGCCGCGATGGGCGTCATGTTCTTCACCTCGTTCTACCTGCAACTGGTGCGCGGCTACAGCCCGCTGGAGACCGGCCTGCTCTTCCTGCCCTTCGCGGCGGCCCAGCTCGTCTTCGCCCCGGCCAGCGCGGCGATGGTCCGCCGGTACGGCGGCAGGGCCGTCGCGGCGGTCGGGCTGGCGCTGACCGTGGTCGCGCTGGGCGCGTTCGCGTTCGTCGACGCGACCACCCCGATCTGGGTGGTGCTTGTCGTCTTCTTCCTCCAGGGCACGGGGATGGCCAACATCATGCCGCCGGCCACGGAGTCCATCATGTCCGCGCTGCCCCGGGAGAAGGCCGGCGTCGGCTCGGCGGTCAGCAACACGGTCCGGCAGGTGGCCGGCGCGCTCGGCGTGGCGGTGCTCGGGTCGGTGCTCTCCGCGGTCTACCGTGCCGACGTCGACCCCGCCCTGCGGGACCTGCCCCCCGGGGCGCGCGAGGCGGCCGGCGAGTCCATCTCCGGCGCGTACGCCGCGGCGGGTCAGCTCGGGCCGGCGGCGCCGCAGCTGATCGCGGTCGCCGACGACGCCTTCCTGGCCGCGATGCACTGGGCGGCGGGCCTCGCCGCCGCGATCGCCGCGCTCGGCATCCTCGTGGTGCTGCGCTGGATGCCCGGCCGCTCCGCCGACACGGCAGGGAGACCGGTGCCGGTGGGGGAACCCGAGTTGGCCGGGACCGCCTAGCTTCGGGAACAATGTCCGACATGACTTCCACCGCCGACGCTCCCCGGCCGCCCGGGCGGCCGAGGAGCGTCCGCGCGGACGAGGCGATCGTCGAGGCCGCCCTCGACCTGCTCGCCGACGGCAGCACGATCGAGGCGATCTCGATCGAGGCGATCGCCGCCCGCGCCGGCGTCGGCAAGGCCACCATCTACCGCCGCTGGCCGGGCAAGGACGCGCTGCTGCGCGACGCCCTGCGTACGCTCAAGGGCACCCCGCCGGAGCCCGCCGGCCACTCGGTCCGCGACGACCTGATCCTGCTGGTCGGCGCGGTCGGTAACCACATCGACCCGCGGGCGGCGCGGATCATGCCCTGCCTCGTGCCAGAGGTCAACCGCAGCCCCGAGCAGTACCAGCTCTACCAGAACATCATCGAGCCGCGGCGGGAGATGATGCGCGAGGTGCTGCGGCGCGGGATGCGCTCCGGCGAGCTGCGCGCGGATCTCGACGTCGAGGTGGTCATGGCGATGCTGACCGGCCCGATGCTGGTGCAGCGCGTCATGCGCTGGCACCCCGACCTCGACGAGGCGACCCTGCCGCAGCGCATCGTCGACGGCGTCCTGGACGGCATCCGCGCCCGCTGACGGCCCCGCCCCGCCGGGCGGCGGCCCCTGGCGGTCGGACGCCTGTCGGTCACGCTGCGGCCAGGTCCGTCGGCGCCCAGGTGCGCGGGCCGTCAGGCGGCGGGCGTACGCAGGCGGTGCAGGCGCAGGGCCAGCTGCACCTCCAGCGCCCGCTCCGGCTTCTGCCAGTCCGCGCCGAGCAGCTGCCCGACCCGCTCCAGCCGCTGCGTAACCGTGTTGACGTGCACGTGCAGCAGCTCGGCGGCCCGGGCGAGGCTGCCGCCCACCCCGAAGTACGCCTCCAGGGTCCGCACCAGCGCGGTGCCCCGCCGGGCGTCGTAGTCGACGACGGGCCCGACGGTGGCGGTCAGGAACCGGTTGACGTCCTTGTCGCCCCCGTCGCCGACCGCGCCCAGCAGCAGCCCGACGAAGCCCAGCTCGGCCGTGCTCGCCCCCTGCCCCGAGCGGCCCAGTGCACCCAGGGCGGTCAGGCACCGCTCCGCCTCGGCGAACGTCGCGGCCAGCGACGCCGGCCCCGCCGACGGGCCGCTCGACCCGGCGGTCACCGGCCGGCCGGTCACCCGGGACAGGTCCCGGGCCACCGCCCGGGCGCTGCCGCCCGCGTCCTGCCCGGGCAGCATCAGCACCACCCGCCCGTCGCGGGCCGCGGCCAGCCCGCCCCGGGTCGAGGCGTACGTGGTGGCCCAGGAGAGCACCCGCTGCCGGGCCGAGCCGGTGGCGGCGATGGCGTCGTCGCCGACCGCCACGAGCACGTGCGGGGCGTCCAGGTCCACCCCGAGCCGGCGGGCCCGGCTGCGCAGCGCGTCCGTGTCCCGCAGCGGCCGGGCGATCAGGTCGTCGAGCAGCTCGCCCCGGACCCGCCCCTCCGCCTCGGCGACGGTACGCCGGAACAGCAGCAGCAGCGCCGTCACCAGCGACGCCCGCTCCAGGATCCGCTGGTCGGCGTCGACCAGCTCGTCGTCGGGGCGCAGCACCAGCGCGCCCATGTTCTCCGCCCCGGCCACCACGGCGGCGTACCAGAGCCGGCCCCGGCGCACGCTGCGGCCCTCCGTACGCGACGCGGCCACCGCCTCCACCATGTCCGCCCGGTCCGGCTCCCCGATCTCGCCGACCCGGGCCAGCAGCCGGCCCTCCGCGTCGAGCGCCAGCAGCGCCCCGCCGAGCACGTCGGTGACCGCCGCGGCGACGTCCTCCACGCCGCCCCCGCGCAGCACCAGCGCGGTCATCCGGTCGTGCGCCGCCGCCGCCCGCTCCACGGAGCTGCTGTGCGCCCGGATGGTGGTGTTGGCCGCCGACAGCTCCTCCAGCGCCGCCTGCGTCTCCGCGAGCAGCCGCGCGGTGTCGATCGCCACCGCCGCGTGCGCGGCGAGGGAGACCAGCAGCGCCACCTCCTCGCGGACGAACGGCCGGGCCGAGCGGTTGGCCGCGTAGAGCACCCCGATCGAGGTCGAGCCGAGCCGCAGCGGCACCCCGAGGATCGCCACCAGGCCCTCCTCGCCCACGCCGGCGTCGATCTCGCCGGTGTGGTGGAAGCGGTCGTCCTCCGGGTAGTTCGCGGTGACGTACGGGGCGCCGGACTGGGCCACCAGGCCGCCGAGGCCGGCGCCCATCGGCAGCCGCAGCTGCTGGAAGCGGGCGGAGACCGAGCCGTCGGTCACCCGCATGTACGTGTCGCCGCGCTCCTCGTCGTCGAGGGTCATGTAGGCCACGTCCGCGCCGAGCAGGTTGCGCGCCCGGTGCACGATCGCGCGCAGCACGTCGTCCAGGTCGCGCAGCCCGGCCAGGTCGCTGACCGTGTCGTACAGCCCGGAGAGCTCGACCTCCCGGCGGCGGCGGCGTTCCAGCAGCGCGCGTACCCGCAGCGCGACCGTCTTGGCCTGCTCCAGCTCGGCGAGCCGCGCGGGCGGCAGCCCGGCGGCGCGCGCGGCGACGAGCGGCCCCTCGAACTCCACCGCGGCGGCCTCGCGGGCGAGCAGCTCCAGGAACTCCACCGGTGACGACATGACCGACATTGTGCGGCTTGCCACTAGTTCGCCGTCCAGCCCCCGTCGAGCGCGATGGACGCGCCCGTGATGAACGCCGCCGGCGGCGAGCAGAGGTACGCCACGAGTTCGGACACCTCCTCCGGCTCGATCAGCCGCTTGATCGCCGCCCGCGCCAACATGATCTTCTCGACCACCTCGGACTCGGGGATGCCGTGGCTGGCGGCCTGGTCGGCGATCTGGCTCTCCACCAGCGCCGTGCGCACGTACGCCGGGTTGATGCAGTTGGCGGTCACGCCGTGCGCGGCGCCCTCCAGCGCGACCACCTTCGACAGCCCCTCCAGCGCGTGCTTGGCGGAGACGTACGCCGACTTGTACGGCGAGGCGCGCAGCCCGTGCACCGAGGAGATGTTCACGATCCGCCCCCAGCCCCTGGCGTACATGTGCGGCAGCGCCCGACGGATGATCAGGAACGGCGCCTCGACCATCACCCGGTGCAGGTGGGCGAAGCGCTCCGCGGAGAACTCCTGCACCGGCGCCACGTGCTGCAGGCCCGCGTTGTTCACCACGATGTCCACGTCGGCGTCGAGGCGGTCCACCGCGTCCGGGTCGGCCAGGTCCACGCCCTCGGCCCGCCCGCCGGCCTCCGCCGCCACCGCCTTGGCCGCCTCGATGTTGCGGTCCACCACCAGGACCTTGGCGCCGGCGGCGCCCAGCCGCAGTGCGCAGGCCCGGCCGATACCGCTCCCGCCCCCGGTCACCAGGGCGGTACGACCAGCGAGGTCGACGTGTACGACGTGGGGGACCGCCACGGGTTCTGCCGTCATGGCGCATGAAGTTACGAGCTGTGTGTCCGGGCGCACATGGGCCGGCGACACATACTCACCGCCCGGCATGTGTGGCCGCCGAGCGCCCCGCGCGGCGTGTCGGCGCGCCCGGCGTGTCCCCGGCGGCGGGGTGTCGCCCGGCTCGGTAGGGTGTCGAACACACGTACTGCTGGCGGCTGGGGTCTCGCTGGCGGCTGGGGGAGGAGGCGGCGTGCGCGTGCTGGGCGTCGACCCGGGGCTGACCCGGTGCGGGGTCGGCGTGGTCGAGGGTGTGCCGGGGCGCCCCTGCACGCTGATCGCCTACTACGTCGTCCACACCGATCCGGACGACGACCTGGCGCTGCGCCTGCTGCACCTGGACCGTTCGCTCACCGACCTGGTCGCCGAGCACCGGCCCGACAGCGTCGCCGTCGAGCGGGTCTTCAGCCAGCACAACGTCCGCACCGTGATGGGCACCGCCCAGGCCAGCGGGATCGCCGTGCTCGCCGGCGCCCGCGCCGGGCTGCCCGTGCAGACCTACACGCCCAGCGAGGTGAAGGCCGCCGTGACCGGTTCCGGCCAGGCCGACAAGGCGCAGATGACCGCCATGGTCACCCGGCTGCTGCGGCTGGCCGAGCCGCCGAGGCCGGCGGACGCCGCCGACGCCCTGGCCCTGGCCATCTGTCACGTGTGGCGCGGCGGGACGCGTTCCAAGCTGGCCGCCGCGGCCGACCGGGTACGACGAGGAGGAGCCAGATGATCGCCAGCGTGCGCGGGGTGGTGACCGCGACCGGTCCGGACCACGCCGTGGTGGAGGTCGGCGGGGTGGGCCTGGCGGTGCAGTGCGCTCCGGGCACCCTCGCCGACCTGCGCATCGGCCAGCCCGCCCGGCTGGCCACCAGCCTGGTCGTCCGGGAGGATTCGCTCACCCTCTACGGCTTCGCCGACGACGACGCCAAGCAGCTGTTCGAGCTGCTCCAGACCGCCAGCGGCGTCGGCCCCCGGCTGGCCCAGGCCGTCCTCGCCGTGCACACCCCCGACGCGGTGCGCAAGGCGATCGCCAACGCCGACACCGCCGCGCTGACCCGGGTGCCCGGCATCGGCAAGAAGGGCGCGGAGCGCCTGGTCCTGGAGCTGCGCGACCGCGTCGGCCCGGTGCCGGTCGGCGCCGACGGCGCGGCCGGGGTCACCGGCGGGGCCTGGCCGGAGCAGGTCCGCCAGGCGCTGGTCGGGCTCGGCTGGACGGCCGGGCAGGCCGACCAGGCGGTGGCCGCCGTCGCGGAGACCATCGACGGTGCCGTGCCGCCGGTGCCGGTCCTGCTCAAGCAGGCCATCCGGCTGCTGGGCCGCACCCGGTGACGGGCTCCGACGGGGGGCTGGTCTCCGCCTACGTGCACGACGCCGACCTGGACGCGGAGGCCACGGTCCGGCCGAAGCGGCTGGAGGAGTTCATCGCCCAGCACCGGGTCCGCGACCAGCTCGACCTGCTGCTGCAGGGCGCGATGCGGCGCGGCTCCCCGCCCGACCACATCCTCCTCTCGGGGCCGCCCGGCCTGGGTAAGACCACCCTGGCCAACATCGTCGCCGCGGAGCTGGGCTCGGGCATCCGGGTGACCAGCGGCCCGGCGATCGAGCGCTCGGGCGACCTGGCCGCGATCCTGACCAGTCTCGCCGAGGGCGACGTGCTCTTCATCGACGAGATCCACCGGATCGCCAAGCCGGCCGAGGAGCTGCTCTACAGCGCGATGGAGGACTTCCGGGTCGACGTGATCGTCGGCAAGGGGCCGGGCGCGACGGCGATCCCGCTGGATGTCGAGCCGTTCACCCTGGTCGGCGCGACCACCCGCTCCGGCCTGCTCACCGGGCCGATGCGCGACCGGTTCGGCTTCGTCGCGCACCTCGACTTCTACTCGCCGGCCGACCTTGAGGTGCTGCTGCGCCGCTCGGCCCGGATCCTCGGCGTGCCGATCACCGACGACGGCGCCGCCGAGGTCGCCGGCCGCTCCCGGGGCACGCCCCGCATCGCCAACCGCCTGCTGCGCCGGGTCCGCGACTTCGCCGAGGTCCGGGCCGACGGCGTGGTCACCCTGGAGACCGCCCGGGCCGCACTGAAGGTGTACGACGTCGACGCGCTGGGCCTGGACCGGCTCGACCGGGCGGTGCTGACCGCGCTGGTCGACTCGTTCCGGGGCGGCCCGGTCGGCCTGTCCACGCTGGCCGTGGCGGTGGGTGAGCAGCCGGACACGGTGGAGGAGGTCTGCGAGCCGTTCCTGGTCCGGGCCGGTTTGCTGGCCCGTACGCCGCGCGGCCGGGTCGCCACGGAGGCCGCCTGGCGGCATCTGGGCCGTACGCCGCCGAATGGTACATTTGGCGCGAATGCTCCTGCGGTGCCCGATCTGTTCTCGACGGATGCCGATCAGCCGTGATGTGAACGTGATCTGTGCCGCATTCGGCGTTCCCAGGTGCAGGGATTAGACTCGCGCCGGTCTGTACAGGACGTGAGAATCCGCTTCCGCTCCGGCGCGCCCGCGCCGGGCCGGGGGCCAATGGGAAGGTCTTTCACCGTGCTTTACGCAGCAGAGGGCGGCGGGGGTGCCGGCAGCCTGACGCCGATCCTCATGATCGCTCTGCTCTTCGGCGTCATGTACTTCATGATGATCCGCCCCCAGCAGAAGCGCCGCCGTGAGGCGGAGTCCATGCAGTCCGCCCTCGCCCCCGGCGACGAGGTGGTCACCATCGGTGGCCTCTACGGCACGGTCACCGGCGTGGACGACGACACCGTCCTGCTCGAGGTCGCGCCCGGTGTGCAGACCCGCTACGCCCGTCCGGCCATCGCCCGGGTCGTCAGCCAGGCGGAGCGCCCGGCCGAGGAGTCGGTCGTCGAGGACGCGGACGTCGTCAAGGAGTGACTGTCGCTCCCGCCCCGCGCGGGATGGTGGTCGCCGGACTCCGGTGACGACTTTCCCCGACGGGGCAGCGGAGTCGACGTGAAAACTGGATAGTTGGGCCCGACGCCGGAAGCCGGCTCGTCCCGTTCCGCCCGGCGCCCCCGCGTCGAGCCCCGGAGCCGGATGCCGGCCTCCGACGCCGGCCCGTCGGACCCGCCGGCCGGACCGGCCGACACCCGCCGCACCAGCGGCGCGACCGTACAGGGAGACAGGACAGCCGTGGCACCACCTCAGGGACAGATGCGGCCCGGACGGCAACTGGCCGTGCTCGGGCTCATCTTCGTCGTCCTCTATCTTTTGGTGTTCTTCGCGGGCGGCGCCAGCGGCGGCCTGAAGGACAGGCTCGAGCCCAAGCTCGGCCTGGACCTCGTCGGCGGCACCCGGCTGACGCTGGAGGCGACCAACAGCGTCGACGGCCGGCCCCCCACGGCGGAGAACCTCGAAGAGGCCCGCCAGATCATCGAGAGCCGCGTCAACGCCTTCGGCGTCGCCGAGGCCGAGGTGGTCACCGAGGGCAACCGCAACATCGTGATCTCCCTGCCCGGCGAGAACCGCGACCTGACCGAGGTGGGCGACGCCGCCGAGCTGCGCTTCCGCAAGGTGCTCAAGGCCGCCGACGGCAGCGGCGCGGCCACCGCCCCGCCGCCCGCCGCCACCCCGACCCCGTCCGGCAGCGCGGCCCCGGCCCCGTCGGGCAGCGCGAAGCCCTCGGGCAGCGCCGCCCCGTCGGGCAGCGCCGCCCCGAAGGCGACCGCGTCGCCGAGTGGCGGCCAGGGCGGTATGGCCCCGGCCCCGAGCGCCAGCGCGTCGGCCGCACCGAGCGCCACCCCCTCGGCCGCCGCCCCGACGCCGAGCGCCAGCGGCGAGCCGGTGCCGCAGAGCATCGAGGAGCAGCGCAAGGCTGTCGAGCAGAAGGTCGGCGCCGCCGCCTGGGCGGCCGCGAGCGGTCTCCAGGCCCCGGCCGACCTGGCCGCCGACCCGTCGCTGGCGGAGAAGCTCAAGCCGTTCGCGGCTCTCGACCCGCGCGAGGTCGCGGTGCTGCCGGCGGCGGTGCAGTTCAACGTGCCGCAGATCAGCTGCGCCCAGCTCGACAAGCGCCCGCCGGCGTCGATCTCGGCCGCCGACCAGCAGGCGGTGGCATGCGAGGACGGCGTGGCGAAGTACCTGCTCGACCAGGCGAAGGTGCTGGGCACCGACGTCAAGGGCGCCAGCGCGGTGCTGGACCAGACCAGCCAGTGGGTGGTGAGCCTCGACTTCACGGGCGACGGCCAGACCAAGTGGACCAACCTGACCCGCGAGGCGTTCAACAACGAGGGACAGGCCTGCGACGCCACCGCCCTCGGCCAGGACGGCAAGTGCCGCGTCGCCGTCGTGCTGGACAACGAGATCGTCTCCTCGCCCGAGATCCAGGGCGTGCTGACGGGCAACTCGCAGATCACCGGCAACTTCACCCAGAAGGACGCCAGCGCCCTGGCCGGCCAGCTGCGCTACGGCGCGCTGCCGGTGACCTTCGAGGCGCAGGAGCAGCAGAACGTCACCGCCACCCTGGGTGCCAGCCACCTGCGGGCGGGTCTGCTCGCGGCGGGCATCGGCATGCTGCTGGTCATCGTCTACTCGTTCTTCTACTACCGCCTGCTCGGCTCGGTCATCTTCCTGAGCCTGGTCCTCTCGGCGCTGCTGGTCTTCGGCGCGCTGGTGGTGCTGGGCCGGCAGATCGGCTTCACCCTCACCCTCGCCGGCATCGCCGGCATGATCGTGTCACTGGGTGTGGCGGCGGACTCGTTCGTCATCTACTTCGAGCGGCTCAAGGACGAGATCCGCGAGGGGCGCAGTCCGCGCAGCGCGGTGCCGCGCGCCTGGATCCGGGCCCGCCGCACGATCATCTCGGCCAACGCGATCACGCTGATGTCGGCGGTGGTGCTCTACGTGGTCTCGGTCGGCACGGTGAAGGGCTTCGCGTTCGCCCTCGGCCTGGCCACGGTGCTGGACCTCGTCGTGGTGTTCCTCTTCCGGCACCCGATCATGACGATGTTCGCCCGCACCTCCGCGTTCCTGTCCCCGCGGGTCAGCGGCCTCGGCCGGGCGCTCCCGCCCCGGACGGCCGAGCCGGCCAAGCCCCGCAACCCGCGCGTCAAGGAGGCCTGAGATGGCAAAGAGTGGTCTCGCGAGCCGCCTCTACCGCGGCGAGGCCGGCCTCGACATCATCGGCCGGCGCAAGCTCTGGTTCGGCGTCGCGCTCGCGCTGATCCTGCTGTCGCTGCTCAGCTTCGGGCTGCGCGGCTTCAGCCTCGGCATCGAGTTCGCCGGCGGCAACTCGTTCCAGATCCCGGCCAGCGTCGGCACGCTGGAGCAGACCGAGTTGAAGGTGGAAGAGGCCCTGGGCACGGCCGGCGACGGCGCCCACGTGGTCACCACGCAGAAGGTCGGCGGCACCGGCGGCGACTTCTACGAGGTGCGCACCACGCAGCTGGACACCGAGCAGTCCAACGCCGTCAAGGACGAGATCGCCCGGGAGTTCGGCATCGACGCCGCCGCCATCAGCGGAAACCAGGTCAGCGAGGCGTGGGGCAGCCAGGTCACCTCCCGGGCGCTGCTCGGTCTGGTCATCTTCATCGCGGTCGTGATGATCTACCTGATCCTGCGCTTCGAGTGGCGGATGGCGGTCGCGGCCGTCGCCTCGCTGATCATGAACCTGGTCCTCACCGCCGGTATCTACTCGCTTGTCGGCTTCGAGGTCACCCCGTCGACGGTCATCGGCTTCCTCACGATCCTGGGCTTCGCGCTCTACGACGTGGTGGTGGTCTTCGACAAGGTGCAGGAGAACACGCGCGGCATCACCGCCAACAACAACCAGACGTACGGCGAGGCTGCCAACCTGGCGATCAACCAGAGCCTCATGCGGTCGCTGAACACGTCGGTGGTCGCGCTGCTGCCGGTCGGCGGTCTGCTCTTCATCGGTGCCGGCCTGCTCGGCGCGGGCACCCTGAAGGACCTCGGCCTGGTGCTCTTCGTCGGTATGGCGGTGGCGTTCCTGACCTCGATCCTGCTGGCCACGCCGCTGCTGGTGCTGCTCAAGAACTACGACCCGCGCATCCAGGCGCACAACAAGCGGGTGATGGCCCGCCGGGGCGCGATCGCCCGGGGCGAAGTCACCGGCAAGGGCACCGCCCCGCGTACCGACGAGTCCGACGACGAGCCGGTCGACCCGGAGTCGGCCGCGCTGGCCGGCGCGGCGCCGCGGGTGGGCGCCCGACCGGCCGGGAAGCGCCCGACCGGCGCCCGGAGCGGCCGACCCGCCGGCGGCGGTGGCAACCGGCCGGGTGGCGGCAAGCGGCGCTGACCCGGGCCGGGCAGACCCGGTAGGAACCGATCCGACGGCGTCCTTCATGCTGTGCGAGCAGCATGCAGGACGCCGTCGTCGTGAAGGGGAGCGGAACTGCCGTGACGGAGACCCACAGCACCGGGGTACGGGGAGACAGCGGCCCGGCCACCGCCGCGCTGGTCGCCAGCCGGGTGCTCGACGTGCCCGACTTCCCGAAGCCCGGCGTCATGTTCAAGGACCTGATGCCGCTGTTCGCCGACGGCGACACGTTCCGTCAGGTGATCGACGGGATCGTCGCGTACCACGGGCGGGAGTCGTTCGACGCCGTCGTCGGCATCGAGGCGCGCGGGTTCGTGGTCGCTGCCGCCATCGCGTACGCGACCGGGGTCGGCGTCGTGCCGGTGCGCAAGGCCGGCAAGCTGCCCCGGCCGGCCTACTCGGCCTCCTACGCCCTGGAGTACGGCGAGGCCACGCTGGAGGTGCACGAGGACGCCTTCACGGCCGGGCACCGGGTGCTGGTGGTCGACGACGTGCTCGCCACCGGCGGCACCGCCGAGGCGACGCTGGACCTGGTGGAGCGGGCCGGCGGGACCGTGGCCGGCTTCACCGTCCTGCTGGAGCTCGCCTTCCTCGGCGGCCGGGAGCGGCTGGCCCCGCGCCCGGTGCATGCCCTGTTGACCGTTTGACCCGCCGACCGTCGGGCGGACCCGGTGCGGACCGTCCGGCGGAGCGGCGGGGCACCGTGCGTGCGGGTAGCATTGCCCTTTGCTGACCGGGCGGGACCCGTCCGGGCGGCGCGAGACCAGGCCGGCCGGCGCACGGTCGGTGACTTCCCGGCGAGCGGTGAGGAGGCCGGTGTCCCACGATGTCGCCCCTCCGGTGGAGGGCACGGTGTACCCGACAGGCGACGCGGACGGCTCGGCGACCGCACCCGACGGTGACGCGCAGGCCCCGGAGGCGGGCCCCGGCGTGACCGTCCCGGCCGACCCCGTACGCCCCGACACGCCGGCGGCCACGGCCGGCGGCGCGGGCGCGGCGGCCGAGGGGGTCCTGCTCCCGTTCCCCGCCGACGTCGTCGGCGACCACATGCCGAGCGCCGGTTTCGCGCTCTCCACCGCGCCCACCGGCCGCAGGGTCCGGGCGCGGCTGGCGCGGTTCAACGCGCCGTGGCAGTCCTCGCAGGTCAGCGAGGTGCTGGAGCCGCTGATCTCGACCCACCGGGACGCCCACCCCAAGGCGGACGCGCGGCTGCTCCAGCGCGCCTTCGACACGGCGGCCCGCTGGCACTCCGGGCAGTACCGCAAGTCCGGCGACCCCTACATCACCCACCCGCTCGCGGTCGCCACGATCCTGGCCAACCTGGGCATGGACACCACCACCCTGGTCGCCGCGCTCCTGCACGACACGATCGAGGACACGGAATACACCCTCGACCAGATGCGGGCCGACTTCGGCGGCGAGGTGGCGCTGCTGGTCGACGGGGTGACCAAGCTCGACAAGGTCAAGCTGGGCGACGCGGCCAAGGCCGAGACGATCCGCAAGATGGTCGTCGCGATGGCCAAGGACCCGCGGGTGCTGGTGATCAAGCTGGCCGACCGGCTGCACAACATGCGGACCCTCACCTTCCTGCCCCGTCCGAAGCAGGAGCAGAAGGCGAAGGAGACGCTGGAGATCCTGGCCCCGCTGGCCCACCGGCTGGGTATGAACACGATCAAGTGGGAGCTGGAGGACCTGGCCTTCGGCACGCTCTTCCCGAAGCGCTACGAGGAGATCAACCGCCTCATCGGGGAGCACCAGCCGCAGCGCGAGGCGCTGCTGCGCCAGGTGACGCAGAAGGTGCAGACCGACCTGAAGGCCGCCAAGATCAAGGCGGAGACCACGGGGCGGCCGAAGCACCTCTACTCGATCTACCAGAAGATGATCGTGCGGGGTCGCGACTTCAACGACATCTACGACCTGGTCGGGGTGCGGATCCTGGTCGACACGGTGCGGGACTGCTACGCGGCGCTGGGCGTGATCCACGCCAACTGGCAGCCGGTGCCGGGCCGGTTCAAGGACTACATCGCGATGCCCAAGTTCAACATGTACCAGTCGCTGCACACGACGGTCATCGGGCCCACCGGCAAGCCGGTGGAGATGCAGATCCGCACGTACGCGATGCACCGCACCGCGGAGTTCGGCATCGCCGCGCACTGGAAGTACAAGGAGCACAAGGGCACCCAGATCGTCGGCCCGCCCGCGCACATCGACGAGATGACGTGGCTGCGCCAGCTGCTGGACTGGCAGCGGGAGGCGGCCGACCCGAGCGAGTTCCTCGACGCGCTGCGCTTCGACCTGTCCAGCCAGGAGGTGTACGTCTTCACCCCGAAGGGTGACGTCATCCCGCTGCCGACCGGCTCGACGCCTGTGGACTTCGCGTACGCGGTGCACACCGAGGTCGGGCACAAGTGCATCGGGGCGCGGGTCAACGGCAAGCTGGTGCCGCTGGAGTCGACGCTGTCCAACGGCGACGTGATCGAGATCTTCACGTCGAAGTCCGACACGGCCGGCCCGACGCAGGACTGGCTGGGCTTCGTCAAGAGCCCGCGGGCGCGGACGAAGATCCGGCAGTACTTCAACAAGGAGCGGCGCGAGGAGGCGATCGAGGCCGGCAAGGACGCGATCGTCAAGGCGATGCGCAAGCAGGGCATGCCGTTGCAGCGGATGCTCACCTCCGACGCGCTGATGGCGATCGCCCGGGACCTGCACCTGGCCGACGTGGCCTCCCTCTACGCGGCGGTCGGCGACAGCCAGGTCTCCGCCCAGTCGGTGGTGCAGAAGCTGATGGCCGCGTACGGCGGCGAGGAGGGCGCGGCGGAGGACATCGCCGAAACCGCCGTCGCCACCCGTCCGCCCCGCAGCCGGCAGAGCAGCGCCGACCCGGGCGTGGTCGTACGCGGGGTCAGCGACGTGTGGATCAAGCTGGCGCGCTGCTGCACGCCGGTGCCGCCGGACTCGGTCTTCGGCTTCGTCACCCGCTCCGGCGGCGTGAGCGTGCACCGCGACGACTGCGCCAACGCCGAGGACCTGCGGGCGCAGGCCGAGCGGGTGGTCGAGGTGAGTTGGAAGCTCACCTCGGCGTCGACGTTCCTGGTCGCCATCCAGGTCGAGGCGCTGGACCGGCACAAGCTGCTCGCCGACGTGACCCGGGTGCTCTCCGAGGAGCGGGTGAACATCCTCTCCGCCACGGTCACCACCACCCGCGACCGGGTGGCGGTGAGCCGGTTCAGCTTCGAGATGGCGGACCCGAAGCACCTGGGCCACCTGCTGGCGGCGGTCCGCAAGGTGGACGGCGTCTTCGACGCCTACCGCGTCACCTCGGGCGCCTGACCCCGCCCGACCCTTCGCACGACGGCGCGCCCCGGCCCGGCACCGACAGAGCCGGGGCGCCCCGCTCTGCCGCCCCTGCGGCCCTCCCACCCGTCCCCACCCGCACCCCTGGCCCTCCGGGCACCCGTGCACCTCGGGCTTTCCTGCCCCTTGGTGATCATGAGGTTGGCGGCAGCCAGGGAGATCGAGATCGCCGCCAACCCCATGATCACCGAGAGCGGGCCGGGTGGTGGGCGGGGAGGGTGGGTCGGGTGGGAGAACGTGGGACAGGGAAGCGCCCGCCGGCATCGCCGGCGGGCGCTCGTCGTACGGCTGGCTGTGGGTCAGCCCTGGGGGGCGCTCATGGTGAGCTTGTTGATGGTGACTTCCTTCTTCGGGTGGCCGCCACCGGCCTGCTTCGCGAACGCCTTGTCGTCGCCCGCCGCCGCGACCTGCTTCACGAGGTCCATGCCGCCGGTGACGGTGCCCAGGACGGTGTAGTTCGGGTCCAGCGGCGAGTCACCGTAGACGATGAAGAACTGGCTGCCCGTGCTGCCCGGCTGGCCCGAGTTGGCCATCGCGATCACGCCCTCCGGGTACGGGGGCCGCTTGTCGGTGGGCAGGTTCTCCTCGGCGAGCCGGTAGCTCGGGCCGCCGGTGCCGTCGGTCTGGCGCCAGCCCTTGCCCGTCGCGCCGGGGTCACCGCACTGGAGCACCTTGATGCCCTCGGTCACCAGCCGGTGGCACTTGCTGTTGTCGAAGAAGTTCTTCTCCGCCAGGTGGGTGAAGCTGCCCGCGGTGCAGGGCACGGCCGACCGGTCGATCGTGGCGGTGATCGGGCCCAGGTTGGTGTCGATCGTCATCGTCTGGGTGCCCGTGGCCGACTGCTGCACGGGCGGCACCCCGACGTCCTTGATCTGCGGGGACCGCTGGTCGGCGGGGATCTCGGTCCAGGCGCACTGCACGTTGCCGGCACCCGGGCCGGCGGTGTCGGTCTTGTCGTCGTCCCCGCCGAGGGTGGTGACGAGCCAGACCGTGCCGGCGACGACGAGGACCAGGACCGAGGCGGCCCCCACGATCGCCTGGGTCTGCCGGCGCTTGCGGGCCCTGGCCGCGCGCTCGGCCATCTCCTTCTCGAGCCGGGCGCGCGCCGCCGCGCGCTGCCGCTCTCTGGTGGACGTCACGCCTGGATCCTCCTGGGCTGTCGGGTGGCGCGGTCGGTGCCGCTGAGATGGGTGGGGCGGCCGGGTCAGCCGGCGCTCGGGCTGGCCGCCGGAGCGCCCGAAGCGGGCGGCGTCGGTGCCGAGGTCGCCTGCGCCACGGGCTCGCCGACGGTCAGGCTCTGCACGACCACGTCGTCGTCCTTGGGCTTGACCTTGGCCCCCGTCCCATTGTCCACGGTCGGCTTGGCACCGATCTTCGCCACCACGTCGATCCCACCGGTGACCCGGCCGATGATCGGATACTTCGGGTCGGCCGTGGTGAAGTCCTTGAAGAACATCAGGAACTGGCTGCCGTTGGCGCCCGGCGGGTTGGCGATCATCGCGACCGTGCCCTTCGGGTACGTCGCGGGTTGGCCGGCGGCGGGGCTGGCCGACGGTGACGGCGCGGTTGGCACGTTCTCGTCGTAGAACGAGTAGGTGGGCCCGCCGAGCCCGGTGCCGCTCGGGTCGCCGCAGCGCACCGCGCCCTCGGCGGTGATCTCGTGGCACTTGGTGTTGTCGTAGAACGACCGGCTGGACAGGTGGGCGATGCTCGCCGCCGCGCACGGGGCGCCGGCCAGGTCCAGCTCGACGGTGATCGGCGCACCCTGGTTGGTGGTGACCGTCATCGCACGTACGCCGTCGGTGGGCAGCCCCTCGGTGGCCGGGGTGCCGACGTCCTTGAGGTTGGTGTTCGCGGTGGCGTCCTGCGGCGTCCACAGGCAGACGTCCTCGGCGGCCGTGTTCTCCTTCGGCTCGTCGTCGAAGGCGCCCAGCGCCCACGCCGAGCCGCCCACGATCAGCGCGAGGACGACGGCGACGCCGACTCCGGCCTGGATCTGCCGACGACGCTTGACGGCGGCGGCCCGGCGGGCGAGTTGCCGGTCGAGCTTGGCGCGCGCCAGTTTGCGCTGCCGGTCCCTGCTGGAAGCCACCCGTGCTCCCCTTCCTCTACCCTGGTCGTCACCGGTGGTCGGGCGTCCTGCGCCCGTTCGGCGGCAGGTGCGCCACGCCACACGCCCGCCAGAGTGTACGGCTACCGGCTGGGAAAGTGGTGTACGAGGTCCGGGCCGGGTTTATCGGAACGCGTCACTGCGCCCGGCGGAGCCCCCGCGACGCACGCGATCGTCGCCGCACGCGGTGCCCGGGACGGGCACGATCGGGACCACGCGGGACGCCCCGGACGCACGCGCAGAACCTCCTCGCCCCGCCCGATAGGCTGCTGACAGGCAACCCACTCGACGGAAGGGGAGCGGACGTGCTCGTGGCCGGCTTTCCCGCGGACGCCTTCGGCACCAACTGCTACGTGGTCGCCGCCGCGCCGGGGGAGCAGTGCGTGGTGGTCGATCCCGGCATCGGGGTGCTCGACCGGCTCGACGCCCTGCTGGCCGAGCATCGGCTGCACCCGGCCGCCGTCCTGCTCACCCACGGCCACCTCGACCACACGTTCTCGGTGGCGCCGGTCTGCGGCGCGCGCGGCATCACCGCGTACGTGCACCCCGGCGACCGGGAGATGCTCGCCGACCCGGCCAAGGGGCTGTCGACGGAGCTCCGCTCGCTCTTCGGCGGGCGGCTGCCGTACACCGAGCCGGAGGACGTCGCCGAGCTGACCGACGGCGCCACGCTCGCCCTCGCCGGGTTGGAGATCACCGTCGACCACGCCCCGGGCCATACCGGCGGGTCGGTGCTCTTCCGACTGCCGGCCGCCGGCTCGTCGTGGGAGGCGGAGCAGCTCTGCCTCTCGGGCGACGTCCTGTTCGCCGGCTCCATCGGCCGCACCGACCTGCCGGGCGGCAGCATGACGAGGATGGTCACCAGCCTCCGGGACAAGATCCTCCCGCTGGCCGACGACACCGTCGTGCTGCCCGGCCACGGCCCCGCGACCACCATCGGCCGCGAGCGCGCGACCAACCCGTACCTCGTCGAGGTGGCGGGTGGCGGCGCGCGACCGGCGGCCCCCGCCCGCGGCCTCTGACCGGCCGCACGAGCCTTGTCACGCGGCCGGCGACGGCCGCACCGAGCCTTTGCCCGCGCTCGCACGCGGGACTGTGAACGGAGCCATCATGAGCAAGCCCACGCCCATCTCCGGCTTCCCGGAGTGGACGCCCGCGCAGCGGATGATCGAGCAGTACGTCCTCGACAGGATCCGCGACACCTTCGAGCTGTACGGTTTCGCCCCGCTGGAGACCCGCGCGGTGGAGCCGCTGGACCAGCTGTTGCGCAAGGGGGAGACCTCGAAGGAGGTCTACCTGATCCGGCGGCTCCAGGCCGACGCCGACGGCCCGACCGGCGACGACGCGCTCGGCCTGCACTTCGACCTGACCGTGCCGTTCGCCCGCTACGTGCTGGAGAACGCCGGCAAGCTCCAGTTCCCGTTCCGCCGCTACCAGATCCAGAAGGTGTGGCGGGGCGAGCGGCCGCAGGAGGGGCGCTACCGCGAGTTCCTCCAGGCCGACATCGACATCGTCGACCGCGACACCCTCGCCCCGCACCACGAGGCGGAGATGCCGCTGGTGATCGGCGACGCGCTGCGCTCGCTGCCGATCCCGCCGGTGAAGATCCAGGTCAACAACCGCAAGATCTGCGAGGGCTTCTACCGGGGCATCGGGCTGACCGACCCGGAGGCGGCCCTGCGCGCGGTGGACAAGCTCGACAAGATCGGCCCGGCGAGGGTGGCCGAGTTGCTGGCGCAGACGGCCGGGGCGAGCGAGGCGCAGGCCAAGGCGGTCCTGTCGCTGGCGGAGATCTCCGCCCCGGACGCCTCCTTCGCCGACGCCGTCCGCGCGCTGGGCGTCAGCGATCCGATGCTCGACGAGGGGGTCGAGGAGCTGGTCCGGGTCGTGGAGACGGCCGCCGCGCACTCGCCGGGGCTCTGCGTGGCCGACCTGCGCATCGCCCGTGGCCTGGACTACTACACGGGCACGGTCTACGAGACCCAGATGATCGGCTACGAGCGGTTCGGCTCGATCTGCTCCGGCGGCCGGTACGACAACCTGGCCAGCGCCGGCGCCACCCGCTTCCCGGGGGTGGGCATCTCGATCGGGGTGACCCGGCTGCTGGGGCTGCTCTTCGGCGCCGGCGCGCTGTCGGTGTCGCGGGACGTGCCGACCTGCGTCCTGGTCGCGGTGACCAGCGAGGAGCAGCGCGCCGCCAGCAACCGGGTGGCCGAGGCGCTGCGCTCGCGGGGCGTGCCGACCGAGGTGTCGCCGAGCGCGGCGAAGTTCGGCAAGCAGATCCGCTACGCCGAGCGGCGGGGCATCCCGTACGTCTGGTTCCCCGGGGTGGACGGCGCGGCCGACGAGGTGAAGGACATCCGTTCCGGCGAGCAGGCCGCCGCCGAGGCGGGGGAGTGGACGCCGCCCCGGGCGGACCTCAGGCCGCTGGTCAGCTGAGACATTACTGGCGCGTACGCGCGATCGGACCTACGGTGGCGTAAGTTACGCCACCGTAGGGAGATCGTCGTGACCGCACTCAGCCAGACCGCCCTGCTCCTCGAACTGGCACCCGTCGTCGAGAAGAACCTCGACCGGCACCTGGCCATCGCCAAGGAGTGGTTCCCGCACGAGTACGTGCCGTGGAGCGAGGGGCGTACCTTCGACGGGCCGCTGGGCGGCGAGGCGTGGGCGGAGAGCGACTCGACGATCCCCGACGTGGCCCGTACCGCGCTGATCGTCAACCTGCTGACCGAGGACAACCTGCCCTCGTACCACCACGAGATCGCCACCCTGTTCGGCCGAGACGGCGCCTGGGGCACGTGGGTGCACCGGTGGACCGCCGAGGAGGGTCGGCACGGCACCGCCATCCGCGACTACCTCACCGTCACCCGGGCGGTGGACCCGGTGGCGCTGGAGCGGGCCCGCATGACGCACATGACCGCGGGCTACGCCAACGTCCACGACGACGAGGTGCTGCACTCCCTGGCGTACGTCTCGTTCCAGGAGCTGGCCACCCGGATCTCGCACCGCAACACCGGTCGGGTCACCGGCGACCCGGCCTGTGAGGCGCTGCTGGCCCGGGTCGCGGCCGACGAGAACCTGCACATGGTCTTCTACCGCAACCTGCTGGCCGCCGCCTTCGAGCTGGCGCCGAGCCAGGCGATGCGGGCGGTCGCCGACGTGGTGGCCGACTTCCAGATGCCCGGCAACGGCATCGACGGCTTCGCCCGCAAGTCCGTGGCGATCGCCCTCGCGGGCATCTACGACCTGCGCCAGCACCGCGACGAGGTGGTGGCGCCGGTGCTGCGCCAGTGGGACGTCTTCAACGTGACGGGGCTCGACGCCGACGGCGAGGCCGCCCGCGACCAGATCGCCGCGCACCTCGACGACCTGGAGCGTGCCGCCGCCCGCTTCGAGGAGAAGCGCGACGCCCGCGCGGCCCGCCTGGCCGCCCGCTGACCCGCCCCCGGCCCTCGCCTCTCGCCTCGTCGATCATGCAGTTGTGGCGGGGGACGGAAGCCGCGAATCGCCAGTGTCCCGGCACCACAACCGCATGATCGACTACTCGGTGGGCGGAGGGTCCAGGGGGAAGAGGAGGCAGGTGGAGGTGGCGTGCGCGACCAGGCGCGACTTCGCGTCGAGCAGCTTCGCCTCCGCCAGGGCCGTGCGGCGACCGCTCTGCAGGACGGTGCCCTCGCAGCGCAGCGTGCCGCTCGCGACGGTGACCGGGCGCAGGAACTTCACGTTCAGGTCCAGCGAGGTGTAGCCGACCCCGGCCGGCAGGGTGGTGTGCACCGCGCACGCCGCGGCGGTGTCCAGCAGGGTGGAGATGACCCCGCCGTGCACGGTGCCCAGCGGGTTGTAGTGGAACTCCTGCGGGACGAGTTCGACGGCCACCCACCCCTCGTCGGCCTCCATCCGGGACATGTCGACCAGATGCATGATGGGCGGCGCCGCCAGTTCGCCGGCGATCATCGCGCGGAGCAGTTCCAGGCCGCCGCGCCGGCCGACGTGCGCGGCGTTGATGCCCGGGTCGGACCACGAGAAGGTGCGGCTGCGCGCCGGATCCTGCGTCTGTGTCATGGACCCAGCCTGGCAGCGCGTTGCTGAGTCTGTCAATCAGACCTAGCCTGGAGCGCATGAGACCCGCGGCACTGGACTGGTCGGTGGAGAACTGCACCATCGCCCGCGCGATGGAGATCCTCGGTGAGCGGTGGACCCTCGTGGTCCTGCGCGAGGTCTTCAACGGCGTCCGCCGCTTCGACGACATGCGGGTGCGCACCGGCGTGCCCCGGCAGGTGCTGGCCAACCGGCTGGCGATGCTGGTGGAGCGCGGCGTCCTGCGGCGCGAGCCCTACCGGGAGCCCGGCAGCCGGGAGCGCCACGAGTACCGGCTGACCGGGATGGGGCTGGACCTGTGGCCGGTGCTGGTCGCCGTCCTCGGCTGGGGGGACCGCTACCTGGCCGACCCGGAGGGCTCGCCGCTGACGGTCGCGCACCGCGACTGCGGCGCGGAGGTCCGCGTCGAGCTGCGCTGCGAGCGCGGGCACGAGGTCGACCGGCCGCGCGACGTGGTGCCGCGGCCGGGGCCCGGAGCGCGCCGCCGCGCCGGCTGACCGTCCGTCGGCGGGTGGATCGGCCCAGGGCCGCGACGCGTGCCGTCGGCGCCGGTCCGCCTGGTGACGTCACGAGGGCCGCCGGGGCGCGCGTACCGGATGGTGGGACGGTGGGCGAAGCATATAGACGTACGCCTGTGTCCGCGATGTTTCGGGTTGGTGACCGCAGCAGCCGGGGCGAAAAGGACAAAGCCGGGTCTTGCATACGAACTCAAGTATGTGAATACTTCAGTGTGCTCGGCCGGTACCCCCAGATCGGCAGGGCTGCTCCCGGCTCGTGTCGCCCCGGCGCGGGTCTGTCACCCCCTTCTGGAGGTTGTTGCATGCGACCCACGAGGTCCTCGCTCCGTCGTGCCGCCGTCGTCGCCGCGGCCGGCGCCATGGTCGCCGGCTCGCTGATCGGCGCGCCCGCCCAGGCCGCACCCTCGTTCGCTTCGCCCGACGCCGCCGCCGGCCTGGCCGAGCGCCTCGGCGACCGGTCCGCCGGCACGTACGCCGACGCCAACGGCAAGATGGTCGTCACCGTGACCGACGCGCTCGCCGCCCGGCAGGTCAGCGCCGCCGGCGCCACCCCGAAGATCGTCAAGCGCGGCGCCAGCGAGCTGGCCCGGGCCACCTCGGAGCTGGACCGCTCCGCCAAGATCCCCGGCACCGCGTGGTGGACCGACCCGGCCACCAACCAGGTCGTCGTCTCCGTCGACAGCACCGTCACCGGCGCCAAGCTGGAGCGCGTCAAGGCCGCCGCCGAGCGGATGAACGGCGCGATCCGGATCGAGGCCGAGGCCGGCGTGCTCGGCACCCGCATCTCCGGCGGCCAGGCCATCTACGCCGGTGGCGGCGGTCGCTGCTCGCTCGGCTTCAACGTCCGCAGCGGCAGCACCTACTACTTCCTGACCGCCGGGCACTGCACCAACATCTCGGCCAGCTGGTACAGCAACTCCGCCCAGACCAGCCTGCTGGGCAGCCGCACCGGCACCAGCTTCCCCGGCAACGACTACGGCATCGTGCGGCACAACAACTCCGCCAACGCCGCCGGCAACGTCTCCCTCTACAACGGCAGCTTCCGGGACATCACCGCCGCCGGCAACGCCTACGTCGGCCAGTCGGTGCAGCGCTCCGGCAGCACCACCGGCCTGCGCGGCGGCTCGGTGACCGCGCTCAACGCCACGGTGAACTACGCCGAGGGCTCGGTCTCCGGCCTGATCCGCACCAACGTCTGCGCCGAGCCGGGCGACAGCGGCGGCTCGCTGTTCAGCGGCACCATCGCCCTTGGTCTGACCTCCGGTGGTAGCGGCAACTGCCGCACCGGCGGCACGACCTACTTCCAGCCGGTCGGCGAGGCGCTGAGCCGCTACGGCGTCAGCATCTTCTGATCGATCGCACCGCAACGGGCCGCCGGGTGATCCCGGCGGCCCGTCCGCGTGCCCGGAACGGTTCGCCGGACTCAAGCGGGCGGGCCGGGGTACGTTCCGGTCGGTGAGCGCCTCCCCGCCCCCGCCCGCCGACGCCGTCACGTCCGCCTGGGCCCCGCTGCGGCTCGCCGCGTTCCGCAGCCTCTGGCTGGCGGTCCTGGCCAGCAACGTGGGCACCTGGATGCAGACCGTCGGCGCCCAGTGGCTGCTCGTCGAGGAGGCCAACGCCTCGACCCTGGTGTCGCTGGTGCAGACCGCCAGCATGCTGCCCGTACTGCTGCTCGCCCTGCCTGCCGGCGCGCTGGCGGACACCCTCGACCGCCGCCGGCTGCTGATCGGGGTGCAGTTCTTCCTGGCCACCGTCGGCGTACTGCTGACCGGCCTCACCGCCGCCGACCGGATGCCGCCGGCGCTGCTGCTCACCCTGACGTTCGCCCTCGGCGTCGGGCAGGCGCTGACCCTGCCGGCCTGGCAGGCGGTCATCCCCGAGCTGGTGCCCCGCTCCCAGCTCGTCTCGGCCTCGGCGCTCGGGTCGATCAGCGTGAACCTGGCCCGCGCGGTCGGCCCGGCGGTGGCCGGGGTGCTGGTCGCCCGGGCCGGCGTCGCCACCGTCTTCGCCGTCAACGCGGTGTCGTTCGCCGTCTTCGCGCTGGCGCTGCTGCGCTGGCGGCCGGAACGGGCCAGCGGCGACGACCTGCCGGAGCGGTTCACCGCCGCGCTGCGCGCCGGCGGCCGGTACGTGCGGCACTCGCCGGTGGTCCGCCGGATCCTGCTGCGCGCCGCACTGTTCGTGGTGCCGGGCAGCGCACTGTGGGCCCTGCTGCCCCTGGTCGCCAGCCGCCGCCTGCACCTGGGCGCGGGCGGGTACGGCGTGCTGCTCGCCGCGCTCGGCGTCGGTGCGGTGGCCGGTGCCCTCGTACTGCCCCGGATCCGGCTGGCGCTCACCACCAACCGGCTCCTGCTGCTGGCCGGCCTGGTCTACGCCGCCGTCCTGGTGGTGCTCGCCCTGGCGCCGGGCCCGGTGCCGGTCGCCCTGGCCCTGGTGCCCGCCGGCATGGCCTGGATGACAGTGCTGTCCAGTGTCAACGCCGCCATGCAGCTCTTCCTGCCCGGCTGGGTACGCGCCCGCGGCCTCTCCGTCTACCAGATGGTCTTCGCCGGCGGACAGGCGCTCGGTGCGGTCGCCTGGGGTGCCCTCGGCGAGCTGACCAGCCTCGTGGTGGCGCTCGCCGCGGCGGCCGGGACGATGGCGGTCGGCGCGGTGACCGTACCGCTCTGGCCGCTGCGCGAGACCCGGGGCCTCGACCGGGACCCGGCCGTCTGGTGGCCGGAGCCGCACCTGACGCTGCCCGCGGACCCACGCGGCGGGCCGGTGCTGGTGACCGTCTCCTACACGGTACCGCGGGAGCGGCAGGCGGAGTTCGTCGCGGCGATGCGCCTGGTGGGCAGGTCCCGACGGCGTACGGGGGCGATGCGCTGGGGCCTGTTCCGCCCGGGCGAACGGGAGGACGGCTTCGTCGAGGTCTACCAGGTGCCGTCGTGGGAGGAGCATCTGCGCCAGCACGGCGGCCGGCTCACCGGCGCCGACCGGGGCGTCGAGGAACGGGCCCGGGCGCTCACCGTCGGGGAGATCGTGGTGAACCATCTCCTGCCGGCCGATCCCCGGGACTGACCGCGTCGTGCCCCGGCCCGGATCGCCCGCCCGGGCATCCTGGAGAAACCGCCCGTCTCCGACGTACCGCCGCCGATCAGCGGGTGAGCGCGGCGTCGCCGAGCACGGCGAGGCCTTCGCCGAGGTTGCACTCGACGGTCAGCGTCAGCAGGTCGGCCCCCTCCACGGAGAAGGAGACCGTCTCCGCGGGGCGGGACATGGTGGTCGTGCGGCCCGGTCGGGGCTGCCGGGTCAAGGTGTCGTCGGGCTGCCGGATGGTCACCACGGCGCTGATCCGCACGGCGGACTCCGGGTCCTGGTCGGGCGGGTACCAGGCCCGGAAGGTGGCCGAGAAGTCGAGGTAGCGGCGCTTCAGCGGGTAGCTGACCGAGCGGGCGCGGTCCGCGCCGTCGTTGGTCGGGCAGGAGAGCAGCACCGGGTGCGGCAGGTCGGTCCGGCCGGCGAGCGCGCGCGGCAGCGGTCGCAGGTAACCGGCGCCGGTCTCGGGCGTCAGCGCGTCGAGGTACGTCCGGTTGGGGACGACGCTGGCGGTGGTGGCCGGGGTGCTGACCGGCGCGGTGCCGCTCGTGGTCACCAGCGACGGGCTCGGCGGCGGGGTGGGCCGGGGGTCCTGGTTCTGCCGGGGCCACTGCCAGGCGAGCACGGCGACGAGAAGGCTGGCCAGACCGATCGCCGCGCCGGTCTTCTCGCCGGGCGTCAGACCGCGCCGGCGGCGGGAGGAATCCGTGCCGGTTGACGGCTCGGTCATGGGGGTTCACCTGCGCAAGATCGAGGGGGCGGTTCATTATCCCGGCTCGGCGGTTACGTGGTGTCCCCGGCCGGTGACGGGTTGCTGACAGCGATCTTGCGTGGTTTCTGGGATAAATGCGCCCCGTGCCCGGCGGTTGCCCGGCAACAGGCATGGGCGGCGGCTGTTCGGCCATCCGACGTGAGGAGCCACGAGATGACCTCGGACCAGCAAGGCCCCCCGCCGCCGCCCGTCCAGGGCGGCCCGGCAGCACGAAACCGCGTGGTGGTGGCCGACTGTCCCTGGTGGTGGTCGGGGCCGCCGCGCTGGCGGTTCTCCTCGGCCTGCTGGCCACCGTGCTGTCGTTGCGGGCCCTCGACCAGGCCAACGACGCCCGGGACATCGCCCGGGCGGCCGGTGCGGGCCGGGTGGACGAGCGGCCGGGCTCCGGCGAGCCGGCGGGAACGTCGACCGCGCCGGCGCCGGCGACGACCGGGGCGGAACCGCCGCCACCGGAGCCGAGCGTCAGCGGGAGCGCCGAACCGTCCCTCGACCCGCGGGCCCCGGTCAAGGAGAAGTACGTCGACGAGCGCCTCACGCTGCGGGCCAGTTGCGGCAGCGACCTGGACATCGACCTGGACAAGCCCGAGGTGCGGGTCAGCAACGGCGAGGAGCTCCGGTTCACCTCCCGCTGCGGCGGCGACTCGTCGTACTTCAACCTGGCCAGCAGGGCGAGGGGCGCCCAGGTCGACGCCGCGGCGCTCAGCGCCGCCGACTGCGACGACCGGATCGCGAAGGGTGCCATCGGCACGGACATCAACGTTCCCGCCCGCAAGGGCGTGGTGTTGTGCGTCCGGACCTCCCTGAGCGACGCCCGGGAGCGCGGCGACACCTGGAAGATGGCGCTGGTGCAGGTCACCGACGTCAACGACGACGGGACGGTGGTGCTGACCGCGCGCGCCTGGGACATCGGGCTGTAGCGGGGGGAGGGATCTGCGTCGCCGGCCGGACCCCACCTCCCCTCACCCCGCAACGGCGGGCAGGGGAGGGCTGACAGAATGCCAGGGGTAACGGTGTACCGCAGATGAGGAGACGCGAGTCGTGATCCGTACCCATGACGCCGGCAGCCTGCGCGCGACGGACGCCGGCACCACGGTGACGCTCGCCGGGTGGGTGGCCCGCCGGCGCGACCACGGCGGCGTGATCTTCGTCGACCTGCGCGACGGGTCCGGCGTGGTCCAGGTGGTGTTCCGCGAGGAGGACGCGCACGCGCTGCGCAACGAGTTCTGCGTCCGCGTGACCGGCGAGGTGACCCGCCGTCCCGAGGGCAACGAGAACCCGGAGCTGCCGACCGGCGAGATCGAGGTGACCGCCGCCGAGCTGGAGGTGCTCTCCGAGGCGGCGCCGCTGCCCCTGCCCGTCGACGACCAGGTCGAGGCCGGTGACGACATCCGGCTGCGCTACCGCTACCTCGACCTGCGCCGCAGCGGCCCGGCGAAGGCGATGCGGCTGCGCTCGCGCGCCAACCAGCTCGCCCGCACCGTGCTGCACGAGCGGGACTTCCTGGAGATCGAGACCCCGACGCTGACCCGGTCCACGCCGGAAGGCGCCCGCGACTTCCTGGTGCCGGTGCGGTTGCAGCCCGGCAGCTGGTACGCGCTGCCGCAGTCGCCGCAGCTGTTCAAGCAGCTGCTGATGGTCGGCGGCATGGAGCGGTACTACCAGATCGCCCGCTGCTACCGCGACGAGGACTTCCGCGCCGACCGGCAGCCGGAGTTCACCCAGCTCGACATCGAGATGTCCTTCGTCACCGAGGACGACGTCATCGACCTCGGCGAGGCGATCGTCTCGGCGCTCTGGAAGGACCTGGCCGGCCACGAGATCTCCCGGCCGATCCCGCGCATCACCTGGCACGACGCGATGGCCCGCTACGGCTCCGACAAGCCCGACCTGCGCTACGGCGTCGAGCTGACCGAGCTGACCGACTACCTGCGCGGCACCGAGTTCCGGGTCTTCGCGGGCGCGATCGACGCGGGCGGCTACGTCGGCGCGGTCGTCATGCCCGGTGGCGCGGCGCAGAGCCGCAAGGAGCTCGACGGCTGGCAGGACTGGGCCAAGGCACGCGGCGCGCGCGGCCTCGCGTACGTGGTGCTCGACGCCGAGACCGGCGAGGCGCGGGGGCCGGTGGCGAAGAACCTCTCGGCCGAGCACCTGGGCGGGCTCGCCGACGCGGTCGGCGCGAAGCCGGGCGACGCCGTCTTCTTCGCCGCCAGCACGAACACCCGCGAGGCGCAGGAGCTGCTCGGCGCGGCCCGGATCGAGATCGCCAAGCGGGCCGGCCTGGTCGACGAGAGCGCCTGGGCGTTCTGCTGGGTGGTCGACGCGCCGATGTTCGAGCGTACGGACGAGGGCGGCTGGACGGCCGTGCACCACCCGTTCACCTCGCCGAACGCCGAGTGGGTCGACCGGTTCGAGGAGGCGCCGGACCGGGCGCTGGCGTACGCGTACGACATCGTCTGCAACGGCAACGAGATCGGTGGCGGCTCGATCCGTATCCACCGGGGCGACGTGCAGAAGCGGGTCTTCGAGCTGCTCGGCATCACCCCCGAGGAGGCGCAGGACAAGTTCGGCTTCCTGCTGGAGGCGTTCAAGTACGGCGCCCCGCCGCACGGCGGCATCGCGTTCGGTTGGGACCGGGTCTGCATGCTGCTCGCCGGCGCGGACTCGATCCGCGAGGTCATCGCCTTCCCGAAGACCCGGGGCGGTTTCGACCCGCTGACCGGCGCGCCCACGCCGATCACCGGCCAGCAGCGCACCGAGGCCGGCATCGACGCCAAGCCGAAGCCGGCGGCCGCCCCGCACACCGGCACGGCTGGCCCGGCCGCCCCGGTCTCCGACCCCACCTGACCCCACCCGCCTTCCCTGCGAGATCGAGCCGGGGCCTCCGCCCCGGCTCGCCCTCGTGTGTCGATCAAGAGGTTTGCGTCATGATCTGCCCCGACGACATGACGCAAACCTCTTGATCGTCCGTGGCAGGGAAGAGGGGAGGGGACGTACCACTCGGGCCGGGGCGAGTGCCGGGCGTCGAGACGCGCCGGCTCGACGTGACGGACCGGGCCGCCGTGCGCGAGCTGGTCGCCCGGGTCCGCCCCGAAGCCGTGGTCGGCACCCCCTACCGGTACGGCGACTGGGCGGTGACCGCCGACGGGGCCGCCCACGTCGCGTACGCCGCCGTCGAGGCGGGGGCGCGGCTCGTGCACGTGTCCAGCGACGCGGTGCACGCCGGCCGCTCGGAGCTGTACGCCGACGACGAGCCGCCCAGCCCGATCTTCCCGTACGGGGCCGCCAAGGCAGCGGCCGAGACCGCCGTCCGCGTCCTCGACCCGGGCGCGGCGCTGGTGCGTACCTCGCTGATCGTCGGGGAGGGGAGCAAGCAGATCCGGCTCTGCCGCCACGCGCTCGCCGGCCGGGCGAGCCTGTTCACCGACGAACTGCCTTGTCCGATCGACGTCACCGACCTGGCCGCCGCCGTGCTGGAGCTTCTCCGCACCGACCACGCCGGCCCGCTCAACGTGGCCGGTCCGGACGCGGTCAGCCGCGCGGAACTGGGCCTGCTGGTCGCCGCGCACTCCGGCATCGACCCGGCCGGCAGGAAGACCACCACCGGCGCCGCTGCCGGCGTGCTCCGCCCCGTGGAGGTGCGCCTCTCCACCCGCGCCGCCAGGCTGCTCGCCACCCGCCTGCGCGGGGTGCGCGAACTGCTCACCCGCTGACCCGCCCGGGAGCCGTGCCCGAGACGACCCGTGCGAATGCCGTCGTTGATGCACACTTCCTGTGCACAACTCTTGTGCACAGGAAGTGTGCACAGATATTGTGCAGGAATGGAGAATCCTTCGGCCGCCCGTGAGCCGGCTCGCGAGGTCCGGATCGACCACCGGCAGGTGCGGGTGCTGGCGCACCCGCTGCGGATGCGGCTGCTCGGTGCACTACGGATCAAGGGCCCGTCGACGGCCACCCGCCTCGCCGAGTTGCTCGGCACCAACACCGGGGCCACCAGCTATCACCTGCGTCAGCTCGCCGAGGTCGGCCTCGTCGTGGAGGATCCTGACCTCGGCACCGGGCGGCAGCGGTTCTGGCGTGCCGCGCACGACGTCACCAACTGGGAGCCCAGCGACTTCGACGACGACCCGGACGCCCGGGCGGCCATCGAGTGGATCGAAGGCGACCAGGTCCGGTACTTCGTCCAGCACGCCGAGCACTGGTTCGCCGTCCGCCACGGATACTCGCCGGCCTGGCGTGACGCCCTCGGCATGGGCGACATCTTCATGACCGTCCCGCCGGACCGGCTCGCGGCGCTCACGGCCGAGTTGTGGCGGGTCCTGGAGCGGTTCCACGGCGAGGCGGACCCGGCCGAGCCGGGTGCGGAGCAGGTGCAGATCTACCTCGCCGCCTTCCCGATGCTGGCGGACATGCGGCTCGCGGACCCGTTGTCCGAGGAGGACCGATGAGCGCCCTGTCCGTACGCCAGATCCGGCGTCGCTTTCTCGTGCTCTACGGCCTGCGCTGGCTGCCCGCCGGCCTGCTCATCCCGGTGATGATCCTGTTGATGCAGGAACGCGGCCTTTCGCTCTCCCAGATCGGCCTGGTCGCCACCGCGCAGGGTCTGATCGTCCTCGCGCTGGAACTGCCCACCGGCGGGTTCGCCGACGCACTCGGCCGCAAGCCCGTGCTGGTCACCGCCTGGGTGACCTGCGTGATCTCGCTCGCCGTCTTCGCGGTGGCCGACTCGTTCTGGCTCTTCTTCCTCTCCTGGGCCCTGCAGGGTGTCTACCGGGCGCTGGACAGTGGCCCGCTGGAGTCCTGGTACGTCGACGCCACCCTCGCCGCCGACCCGGAGGCCGAGTACGAGCCTGGCCTCGGCCACGCCGGCACCGTGATCGGCGTCGCCATCGGTGCCGGCGCGCTGCTCAGCGGCGGCCTGGTCGCGCTCGGCCCGATCGGGCCGGTGAGCGCGCTGACCCTGCCGGTGCTCGCCGCCATCGCCCTTCAGACGGTGGCGCTGGTCGCGCTGTTGATCCTGCTGGCGGAGACCCGATCGGCCAAGGGCGCCGGCGCGCTGCGCGCCTCGATCATCGAGGCACCCCGGATGGTGGGGCAGGCGTTCGGGCTGCTGCGCCGCTCCCGGGTGCTGCTGGCCCTGGTGGCCGTGGAGCTGTTCTGGGGCTTCGGCATGGTCACCTTCGAGTCGCTACTCCCGGTCCGCCTCGCGGAGGTCGTCGGCGACGCCGACCGGGCGGCGGCGCTGCTCGGCCCGGCCACCTCGGTGGCCTGGCTGGCGAACGCGGCCGGCGCCGCGCTGACCCCGCTGATGCTGCGCCGGCTGGGTGCCGCACCCAGCGCCGCGCTGCTGCGCGTCCTGCAGGGCGTCACGGTCGTCGGGATGGGCCTCTTCGCCGGCCCGGTCGGGGTGCTGATCGCCTTCCTGGCCTGCTACGCCGTCCACGGCGCGTCGAACCCGCTGCACATGGGGCTGCTGCACCGTCAGGTCGACGGTCCCTACCGGACCAGTGTCATCTCGCTGAACTCGATGATGTCCCAGCCGGCCGGAGCGCTCGGCGCCGTGGTCCTGACCGCCCTGGCCGACCGCACCAGCATCAGCCTCGCGATGTTCGTCGGTGCCGTGGTGCTGGCCGTCGCCGCCCCGCTCTACCTGCCCGCCTGGCGGGCCGAGCGGCGGAGGCGGTCGGGCCCGGTCGGGCACGACACCGCCGATCCCGTGCGGCCCGCGGATCGCGCCGCTGACATGGCCCTGACGAGCGGCAACGCCGATGGCGGTCGGGAAACGCCCGCCTGACTTCCGCCGGGGCGGCGGACGGTCGCCCCGGCGGCGCGGGCCGAGACCATGCCTGGGCCGCAAGGATGCACGAGCAACGGTCCCCGCGTTGCGGGCGGGGACGATGCAGGGGCGCAACGATGCGCGAGCGACGGTCCCCGCGCCGGCCCGGGCCGTGCCGCGCGTCTCAGGCCAGGTGCACCGAGCTGCGGGCCAGGGCGCCGGTGAAGCCGAGCCGCCGGTAGAGCCGGATCGCCCCGACGTTGACGCTGTAGACGCCGAGCGCCACCGTG
Source organism: Micromonospora sp. USAFONa4 (assembly GCF_057197825.1). Lineage (NCBI taxonomy): Bacteria > Bacillati > Actinomycetota > Actinomycetes > Micromonosporales > Micromonosporaceae > Micromonospora > Micromonospora sp. USAFONa4. Next base: position 5,757,771 of record NZ_CM170072.1, read on the forward strand.
TCGTGTCGGGCGAGCAGGGCCCGGGTCATGGCGGCGGTCAGCGCCGCGCCCAGCCCCCGTCCCCGCCGGTCGGGGGCGACGGCCAGTCCGGCGAGGAAGCCGATGTCGCCCCGGCTGCGGTCGGCGCCGCAGGCGACGATCCGGTCGCCGTCGCGGATGCCGTACCAGTCGACGATCCTCGGGTCGCCCGGTCGCGAGGTGGTGCTCGGGAACGCCTCGTCGATCAGGGCCGTCAGCGCGGGGTGGTCGGCCCCGGTGAGCCGGACCACCCGCTCCTCGTCGGGCTGGCGGGGCGGCGCGGCGGCGCTCCACAGGAAGTCCCACTCGTCGTGCCGGGCCACCGCCAGCCGGCCGGGCAGCGCCGCCGGGTCGAGCCGCGGCAGGTGCAGCCACTGGCCAGGCCGCAGCGCGCCCCGCGCGACCTGGTCGGCGAAGACCTCGACCGCCGGCCCGGGGGCGCCGATCGCGCCGCCGCGCGGGCCGTGCTCCGCCGGCAGCAGCCAGCCCACCGCGTCGTCGCGCCGCCAGCCGCGCGGCACCTCGTCGCGGGCGAGCGCGTGCCGGACGTACGGGTGGTGACCGGCGGCCGCCAGGATGGCATCCCGCCCCTCCAGGACCTGGTCGGCGCTGATCATGTCAGCAAGCCTAGGACGGTCTCCGGCCTCCTGCCGGCGGACCCCGGTCTCCTGCCGTCGCCGAAGCCGGCCGGAGACGGGGCCGATCCACGGTGGAGATTGGCGAGCGGACCGATTGGGTACATCCCGCGCCGACCCACTGGGAACCCCCACCGGAGGAACGTCATGCTCGCCATTCTCGCGGCGGTCGTTTTCGGCTTCGCCCTGCTCATCGACCTGCTGGACACCAACTTCGGTGCCCCGGACCTGTTCAACTGGAACACCCTCGTACTGATCGGCCTGCTGCTGCTCTCCCTGTACCTGGCCGGGGTCGGCCGGGGCCCGCGCGGCGGTGGCGGCGGCGGTGGCGGCCGCTGGTACCGGGGCCGTCGTCCCGGCCGCGGCTGACCGTATCCGATCATCACGGGCCCGGCCCGACGGCGCGCTTCCGGCGCCGTCGGCCGGGCCTTGTACTGTTCCCCTGATGGAGTCCGACGCCCTCTTCTCCCTCGGTGAACCCGCCGGAGCGCCCCTGACGCCCGCGGGTTCCGTCGGTGTGGACGGGTTCACCGCGGTGGGGGAGGACTCGCCGCTGCCCGTCCGGATGCGCCCGCGCAGCATCGACGAGCTGGTCGGTCAGGATCACCTGCTCGCGCCCGGCGCCCCGCTGCGCCAGCTCGTCTCGGCCACGGCGCCGATGTCGGTCATCCTCTGGGGCCCGCCCGGCAGCGGCAAGACGACCATCGCGCACCTGGTGGCGCGGGCCACGGACCGCCGGTTCGTCGCCATGTCGGCCCTCACCGCCGGGGTCAAGGACGTGCGCGCGGTGATCGAGACCGCCCGCCGCCAGCGCCGCTCCGGCGGCCCGCAGACGGTGCTCTTCATCGACGAGGTGCACCGGTTCAGCAAGACCCAGCAGGATTCGCTGCTCGCCGCCGTCGAGGACCGCACGGTCACGCTGCTCGCGGCGACCACCGAGAACCCGTACTTCTCGGTCATCTCGCCCCTGCTGTCGCGGTGCGTGCTGCTCACCCTCCAGCCGTTGGACGACGCGGCGGTGCGCGACCTGCTGCGCCGCGCGGTCGCCGACGAGCGCGGCCTCGGCGGCGCGCTCACCCTCGAGACCGAGGCCGAGGACCATCTCGTACGCCTCGCGTCCGGCGACGTACGCAAGGCGCTGACGGCGCTGGAGGCGGCGGCGGGCTCCGCCACGGCCCTCGGCGCCGGGCGGATCGACCTCGCCACCGCCGAGCAGGCGGTCGACGTGGCGGCCGTGCGCTACGACCGGGCCGGCGACGCCCATTACGACGTGACCAGCGCCTTCATCAAGAGCATGCGCGGCTCCGACGTGGACGCCGCGCTGCACTGGCTGGCCCGGATGCTGGTCGCCGGCGAGGACGCCCGGTTCATCGCCCGTCGCCTCGTCATCTTCGCCAGCGAGGACGTCGGCATGGCCGACCCGACGGCGCTGAGCGTGGCCACCGCCACCGCCCACGCCGTGGAGTACGTCGGGCTGCCCGAGGCGCAGCTCAACCTCGCCCAGGCGGTGATCCACCTGGCCACCGCGCCGAAGTCCAACTCGGCGACCACCGCGATCGGTGCGGCCATCGCCGACGTGCGGGCCGGCCGGGGCGGGGCGGTGCCGCGCGGGCTGCGCGACGCGCACTACTCGGGCGCCAAGGGGCTGGGGCACGGGACCGGTTACCGCTACCCGCACGACGACCAGCGTGGCGTGGTCACCCAGCAGTACGCCCCCGACGACCTCGCCGGCACCGACTACTACCGGCCCAGTCAGCACGGCGCCGAGCGCTCGGTCGCCACCCGGCTGCCGCTGCTGCGCCGTATCGTCCGGGGGCTGCCCGCGCCGGCCGCGCCCCCGGCTGCAGGGGGCGGGAGCGGTTCGGCGGACAACGGCCGCCGGCAGACGGACACGGGCGGCGCCGACGCGGCGCGAGAGGGCGGCAGTGACACCGCCGGGGAGGGTCAGCAGTGAAATCGCGTGGTTCGGAGCGACCGGAGGACGGCCCCGAAGAGCGGCGCGACTCCCGCGCCAAGGGGCGCCGCTGGGGACGGGGCAAGGCCGAGGCCGAGCCCGAGGAGCCGATCAGCGGCGAGGAGTTCGGCTGGATCGACGACCTGCGCTCGGCCAAGCAGCAGCGCACCGAGCTGGGGCCGGGCGGGCTGGAACCCGCCTCGCCTGCCGGCCCCCGTCCGGGTGACCCGACGGCTCCCGGCCCTGCCGGGCCGCCGCCCCACCGTGGCCCCGGCCCCGCCGCCGCACCCTCGGTGCGTCGCGGCGACGCCGAGCCGCCGCGCTCCCGTCCGGTGGACGGACCCTGGCCCGGTACGCCGGAACCACCCCGGCCGGCCGGCCCCGCCGCCCCCGAGGCCGTCCCATCGCACCAGCCCGTCCGCCGCCCCCCGGCGGCCGGTCGTCCGCAACCGGGCCCGGACGGCCCGGACCGGCGGCCACGCCCCGTTCCGGGCACCCCGACGGGCCCGCAGGCGATTCCGCCGGCCGGCCCGCAGCGGGCTTCCGCACCGCATCCGCAGGCCGGCTTCCCGGCGGCTCCGCAGGCCGAGCCGCGGACCGGGCCGCAGCCCGGTCCGGCCGTAGGCCCCCAGGTCGGGCCGCCGCCCGGCACGCCCCCCGGCACGCCGACCGGACCCCGGCCGGGTGCGCCGGTGCCCCCGCACCCGGACGCGCCGCACCCGGCCGGTCGGCGGCCCGACGGCCGCGCGGCGGTGCCGGGCGGTACGCCGCCACCGGCCGCCGCCGGGCGGCCCGGCGGTGCCGTGGGCGCCGCCCGGGTCGGTGTCCCGGCCCCCGGCGCCCCCCAGCCGCCCGCGGGTCCGCCGACCGGCGAGCTGCGCGGCGCCCCCGCCGACGGACGTGACCCCCGCTCCGGCCGGATGCGGCGGGGCCCGGTCGACGCCGGCGTTCCCGTCCCGCCGGACGGCACCGGAGCCGTGCCGGCGGCCGCCCCGCCAATGCCCGACGGCGACGGCACCGACCGGAGCCGACACCCCGGCGCGCCGGCCGGCCGACGCCGCGCCGCCGAGGAGGACGCGACGCCGGCACCTCGTCCGGGCAGTGCCCCGCCGGTATCGCGCACGGGCAGTGCCCCGCCGGTACCGCGTTCCGGCAATGCCCCGCCGGTGCCCGGCACTGGCGACGCCCCGCCGGTGCCGCGTTCCGGCAACGCCCCGCCCGTGCCCGGTGCCCCCGCCGCGCCTCCCGGCGTCGGGGTGCAGCCGCCGCACGGCTCCGCCCCGCGCGGCCGACGCGCCGCACCCGACGATGTCGAGGTCACGGGTCGGGGCCGGCGTGCGGCCGGCGACGACGAGACCTCCGGCCGGGCCGGACGCGTCACGGGCGGCGGTCAGCCCCCCGCGCGCCGTGCGGACGTCGGGGTGGTCCCACCCCCCGGCGGCCCCGCGGCCCCGGACGAGGCGGAGAACCCGCCGCGCCCGGCCGACGGGGAAGCGGGGCGCCGCCGGCCTGGTGATTCCCGGGCCGGCCGACCGGAGCGCCCCGCCGACTGGCTGCGGCAGGCCGGCCGGGCACATCACACCGACCCCGCCCTGCCGACGGTCAAGCGGTCGGTGCCGCCCGCTGGGGGCGGTCCGTCGCCGGTGCCGCCCGGGCCGGAGCCGCGCGGCGCCGAGACCGGCAACGTCCCGGCAGGCCGGGCGCGGCCCGGCGCGCAGCCGCCGCGACCCACCGACGCCACCGAACCCGGACGGCCGGCGGGCCGGGTCCGGCCCGTCGTCGAGCCGCCCCGGCCCGCCGACACCCCCCACCCCGGGCCGTCGGCCCGGGGCGCCGTCCGCCCCACGCCGGCCGGTGCACCGCCGCCGCCCGGCGCCCCGACCCCGGCCGGCCGGCCCCACCCCGACCCGCCCCCGGCCGGTCCCGCGCGGGGCACCGCGCGTCCCGACGCCGGCCCGGTGGGTCCTGCCCTGGGTGCCGCGCGCCCCGATCCTGGCCTGGCGGGTCCCGCGCGGGGTGCCGCGCGTCCCGACGCCGGCCCGGCGGGTCCCGCGCGGGGTGCCGCGCGTCCCGATCCTGGCCTGGCAGGTCCTGCCCTGGGCGCCGCGCGTCCCGATCCTGGCCTGGCGGGTCCGGCGCGGGGTGCCGCGCGTCCCGATCCTGGCCTGGCAGGTCCCGTCCGGGGCGCCGCCCGTCCCGACGCCGGCCCGGCGGGTGCCGCGCGGCCCGTCGCACCGCCCCCCGGGGCCGCCGGCGCGGCGTCCGTCGCCGGGCCGTCCCCGGCGGCCGCGAACCTGAGCGCGCCGCCCGGCCCGCGCCGCCCCGGGCCCGGCCCGTCGGGCCCCGCCGGTCCGGGGACGCACCCAGCCGTACCGGGGGGAGCCGAACAGACCTCGTCCGGCCCGGCCGCCACCGCGCCGGGCCCGGCCCGGCCCGGTGCGGGTTCCGGTGCCGCCCGGCCGCCGGCTGTCGGGCGGGACCGGCCCGAGCCGACGTCCGGCGCGGGCCCCCGACCCGGCCCCGGCGCTCCGTCCGGCGTGGCCCGGGCAGGCGCCCCGGTGCCCCGCCCCGGGCCCGAGGACCGCGCCGCCGGGCGGGCGATCCCGCCGCACCGCGAGCCGGGGCGGCCCGAGCCGTCCGGCGTCGCGCCGGTGCCACCGCCGGGGGCCGCGGGCGAGCCGGTGGTGGCGCGGGCCGCCGCGGCTGTCGTACCACCCGTCGAGCCGGCGGACGGACCGGCGCTGCGCCGGCCCGCGGAGCCGGATTCGCCGGACGACGACGCGGCCGGCCCCGGCGGGCTGCGCGGCGCGCGGTCCGAGCTGCGCCGCCGGATGCGTGAGCGGCGACGGCTGCGGATGGGCATCCTCGCCCTGGTCAGCGTGGTGCTGCTCGGCGCGGTCCCGCTCTATTTCGGCATCCGTACGCTCAGCCGCGATCCGGTCTTCGACACCCTCGACGAGCTGGACGTGCCGGGCTGGGCGGCGGTGCAGACCGTCGACGACGTCAGCGGCAGCCGGTGGTGCCTGCTCGACTGCCGGCTCCGCGAACGCACGGCCACCTCCGAGCGGCCGCCGGCGGAGACGGCACAGGTCTACGAGCGGGCGCTGGCCGACGACGGCTGGCAGCCGTGGAAGGTGACCCGCTGCCCCGAGCAACCCGCGAAGGGCAGCTACACGTGCTGGCGCCGGGACGAGCTGACCCTCGACCTGTGGGTACGCGAGCCCGCCTGCGTGCCGCCGCCGGTGGACGGGGAACCGGCGGTCGTGCCGTCGCCCGAACCGGCGACCGCTGCGGAGCAGTGCTCCGGCTCGTTGGTGTCGGTGAAGGTCCGCAACGCGATCGACGACGAGCGGACCCGGCCCCAGCCCACCACCGACCCGTCACTCACCGGGGAGGATCCCTTCCCGACGGTCAGCGAGGATCCGCTCGCGACGCCGACACCCTCACCGTCCTGAGCCGGTTTCCATCACGGACGGTAGGGTCTGGGGCTGGCGGACCGCCAGCCCCCGCCGGCCCCTCGCGGGTGCCGGGCGGCGGTGTGGGCAGGACGGTCGCACGTTCCGGGGGCGTCGGGTTCCCGGAACTCTGCTTGAGGAGGACAGGCGTGGGCTTTTTCGAGGTCGCGGCGCTGATCGCGGCGATCGCGTTCGCGATGCTGGTGCTGATCCTGACGCTGCCCATCCTGCGGCTGCGGCACACCGTGGACGCCACCACCCGGATGATCAACGACCTGAACGACCGGACCGCGCCGCTGCTGGGCGACGTGAACACCACGGTGAAGAACGTCAACACCGCCCTGGAGCAGGTGCAGACCTCCCTGGACGGGGTCAACCTCCAGCTCGCCAAGGTCGACACCATGACCAGTCACGCGCAGAACGTCACCGCCAACGTCGCGAACCTCGCGACCGTCGTCTCCGCCGCCGCCGCCAACCCGTTGGTCAAGGTGGCCGCCTTCGGCTACGGCGTACGCAAGGCCGCCTCCGCCCGTCGGCACGCCGAGACCGAGCGCGAGGTGCGCGACACCATCAAGCAGCAGCGGCGGGCCGCCAAGCGCGGCAACCGCTGATCCGGCACGACCAGGAGGAGCTTCGGAGATGAGGCGGTTGTTCTGGCTCGGCATCGGGCTGGCCGTCGGCGTGGTGGTGGTCCGCAAGGCCACCCGCACCGCACAGGCGTACACCCCGGCCGGCATCGCCAGCACGGTGACCGAATCCGCTGGCGGGCTGGCGGAGTCGCTGCGTAGCTTCGTGGAGGACGTCCGGATCGCGATGGCCGAGCGCGAGCAGGAGATCCACGAGGCGTTCGCCCAGGGCGAGGCGTTCGACGACCAGTTCGCCGAGCTGCGGGAGGACCCGCGCATCGGCGACCGAGAGATCTTTCCGGAGGAACACCAGCGATGAAGACGGCGGAGATCAAGCGGCGGTACCTCGCCCACTTCGAGGCGAACGGCCACACCGTGGTGCCGTCCGCTCCGCTGCCCGCCATCAGCGACCCGAACCTGCTGTTCGTCAACGCCGGCATGGTGCAGTTCGTGCCCTACTTCCTGGGGCAGCAGACCCCGCCGTACCGGCGGGCGGTCAGCGTGCAGAAGTGCATCCGTACGCCCGACATCGACGAGGTCGGCAAGACCAGCCGGCACGGCACGTTCTTCCAGATGAACGGCAACTTCTCCTTCGGTGACTACTTCAAGGACGGGGCGATCCCGCTCGCCTGGGACCTGGTCACCAAGTCCCAGGAGCAGGGCGGGTTCGGCCTGGACCCGGAGCGGATCTGGCCGACGGTCTACCTCGACGACGACGAGGCGTTCGAGATCTGGCGCTCGGTCGGGGTGCCGACCGAGCGGATCGTGCGCCGGGGCAAGGCGGACAACTTCTGGTCGATGGGCATCCCCGGCCCGTGCGGCCCGTGCTCCGAGCTGTTCTACGACCGTGGCCCGGAGTACGGCCGCGAGGGCGGCCCGGCGGTCGACGAAGACCGCTACATGGAGTTCTGGAACCTCGTCTTCATGCAGTTCGAGCGCGGCCCGGGCACCGGCAAGGAGGACTACCCGATCCTCGGTGACCTGCCGGCGAAGAACATCGACACCGGCATGGGCCTGGAGCGGATGGCCTCCATCCTCCAGGGCGTCGACAACCTCTACGAGATCGACGAGGTCCGGCCGATCCTCGACAAGGCCGCCGAGCTGACCGGCAAGCGCTACGGCGCCCGGTCCGGCCACGTCGCCAGCGAGTCGCACCCGGACGACGTGCGGCTGCGGGTGATCGCCGACCACGTGCGTACGGCGCTGATGCTGATCGGCGACGGGGTCACCCCGAGCAACGAGGGGCGCGGCTACGTGCTGCGCCGCATCATGCGCCGGGCGATCCGGTCGGTGCGGCTGCTGGGCTGGCAGGAGCGGGCGCTGCCCGAGCTGCTGCCGGTGGCCCGGGACTGCATGGCCCCGTCGTACCCGGAGCTGGCCGCCGACTTCGACCGGATCGCCGACTACGCGTACGCGGAGGAGGACGCCTTCCTGTCCACCCTGCGGGCCGGCACCACGATCCTGGACACGGCCATCGCGGAGACCCGCACGGCCGGCAAGCCGGCGCTGTCGGGTGAGAAGGCGTTCCAGCTGCACGACACGTACGGCTTCCCGATCGACCTGACGCTGGAGATCGCGGCCGAGCAGGGCCTGGCGGTCGACGCGGAGGGCTTCCGCCGGCTGATGGCCGACCAGCGGGCGCGCGCCAAGGCCGACGCGCAGGCGCGCAAGACCGGGCACACCGACCTGTCGGCGTACCGGTCGGTGCTCGACTCGGGCGGCCCGGTGCGGTTCACCGGCTACGGCGAGGTGTCCCGGGAGTCGACGGTGCGGGCGGTGCTCGGCGTCGACGGCCCCCGCCAGGCGGCGGTCGAGGGCGACACGATCGAGCTGGTGCTCGACGCCACCCCGTTCTACGCCGAGGGCGGCGGGCAGCAGCCCGACCTCGGCATGATCACCGTCGGCGGCGGCCAGGTCGAGGTGCTCGACGTGCAGCAGCCGGTGCCCGGTCTGATCGTGCACCGCGCCCGGGTGCTGCGGGGCGAGGTGCGGGCGGGGGAGACCGGCTACGCCGAGATCGACACCACCCGCCGCCGGGCCATCTCCCGGTCGCACACGGCGACGCACCTGGTGCACCAGACGATGCGCAACTTCCTCGGCGAGTCCGCCACCCAGGCCGGCTCGCTGAACGCCCCGGGGCGGCTGCGCTTCGACTTCAACACCCCGACGGGGGTGGCGCCGAGCGTGCTGCGCGACGTCGAACAGCAGGTCAACGAGGTGCTCCTGGCCGACCTGGAGGTGCACGCCTTCATCACCTCGCTGGAGGAGGCGCGGCGCATCGGCGCGATGGCGCTCTTCGGCGAGAAGTACGGCGAGGAGGTGCGGGTCGTCGAGGTCGGCGACTACGCCCGCGAGCTGTGCGGCGGCACCCACGTCTCCCGTTCCGGCCAGCTCGGCCTGGTGAAGATCCTCAACGAGTCGTCGATCGGCTCCGGGGTGCGCCGCGTCGAGGCCCTGGTCGGCATGGACGCCTTCAACTTCCTGGCCCGGGAGCACCTGCTGGTCTCCCGCCTCGCCGAGCTGTACCGGGTGCCCAACGACCAGGTCGCCGACCGGGTCGAGCAGACCGTGACGCAGCTGCGCGACGCCGAGAAGGAGCTGGAGAAGCTGCGGGCCCAACTGGTGCTCGGTGGCGCGGCGGCGCTCGCGGCGCAGGCCAAGGACGTGGGCGGGGTCGCGTACGTGGGCACCGAGGCGCCGGAGGGCGCGGCCGGCAACGACGTGCGTACCCTCGCCCAGGAGGTCCGGGGCAAGATCGATCCGGCGCGGCCGGCGGTCGTCGCGGTGGCGGCCCGGGCCAACGGCAAGGCCTCGCTGGTCGTCGCGGTGAACCAGGCCGCCCGCAGCCGGGGCCTGGCCGCGTCGGACCTGGTCAAGGCGGCCTTCTCCGGTCGCGGCGGCGGCAGCCCCGACCTGGCCCAGGGTGGCGGCCTGCCGGCCGCCGAGGCGCCGAACCTGCTCCGCACGGTCGAGAAGGCGATCGCCGACGCGTGATACGTGCTCGCAGCGGCCAGGGCGGACCCGCGTGGTCCGCCCTGGTTCGTCGTTTCAGGGGGAGTCACCGACCGTGAGTGGGTTGTCCCGGGGTGTCCGGCTCGGGGTGGACGTCGGGCAGGTCCGGGTGGGGGTCTCCCGCTCGGACCCGCACGGCGTGCTGGCCACCCCGCTGGTGACCCTCGCCCGCGACCTCACCGCCGCCCCGGACGCGGTGCCGGCCGACATCGTCGCGCTCGCCGCGCTGGTGGCCGAGCACGAGGCGGTGGAGGTCGTCGTCGGCCTTCCGGTCAATCTCGCCGGTAAGCACGGTCCCGCCGCCGTACACGTGAAGGCGTACGCTGGCCGACTGGCTGATGTAATAGCGCCCGTTCCGGTGGCGCTCACCGACGAGAGGATGTCCACGGTCGTGGCGTCTCGTAGGCTTGCCGAGCGTGGGGTCCGAGGAAAACGGCAACGAGCGGTGGTCGACCAGGCTGCCGCGGTGGAGATTCTGCAGAGCTGGCTGGACGCGCAGCGGAGGCGGACGCGATGATGGACGATCTTGACCTCGGGTTCGACGAGCAGGACCGGGGGGAGAAGGGCAAGCACCGGCGCGGCGCGGTGCGCAAGCGCAAGGAGGGCTCCTCCGGCGGTGGCGGCCGGGGCAAGACGGTCCTCGCGCTGCTGCTCGCCGTCGTCCTGCTGGGCGCGATCGGCGGCGGCGCCTTCTACGGCTTCGACCGCGTCCAGAGCTACTTCATGACCCCCGACTACGACGGCGCGGGCACCGGCGAGGTGACGGTCGAGATCAAGCAGGGCGCGCTGATCGCCGACATGGCCAACGCGCTGGTCGCCGCCGACGTGGTGAAGAGCGCCAAGGCGTTCATCGAGGCCGCCGAGGGCAACGCCCGCAGCAAGAACATCCAGCCGGGCACGTACAAGCTGCGCAAGCAGATGAGCGGCGAGAGCGCGGTCACCGCGATGCTCGACCTGAAGAACCGGATCGTCAACGGGGTCACCATCCCGGAGGGCCGGACGGCGAAGAACGTCTACCAGTTGCTCTCCAAGGAAACCAAGATCCCGGTGAAGGACTTCGAGGCGGCGGCGAAGGACCCCATCGCGCGGGGCGTGCCGGACTGGTGGTTCAAGCGCAGCGACAACAAGAAGGTCAAGCCGTCGATCGAGGGCTTCCTCTACCCGGACACCTACGAGATCCCGCCGAAGGCGACCGCCGAGACCATCATCGAGCTGATGGTCCAGAACTTCCTCAGCGTGACCGGTGAGATGCAGTTCGCCGACCGGGTGCAGAAGGAGCGCGGGGGCATCAGCCCGTACGAGGCGCTGATCGTGGCGTCGCTGGCGCAGGCCGAGGCGGGGAACAAGGACGACCTGGGCAAGGTCGCCCGGGTGGCCTACAACCGGGTGTTCGGCGAGTTCGACTGCAACTGCCTGGAGATGGACGTCACGGTCAACTACTACCTGGAGCTGACCGGGCAGAAGACCAAGACGTCCGGGCAGATGACGGCCGCCGACCTGGACAACCCGAAGAACCCGTACAACCGCAAGCTCAAGGGTCTGGTGCCCACCCCGATCAACAATCCGGGCAAGCAGGCCATGGAGGGGGCGATGGACCCGCCGCCCGGCAAGTGGCTCTTCTTCGTGGCGATCGACAAGGAGGGGCACTCCGAGTTCGCCGAGACCTACGAGGAACACCTGAAGAACGAGGCCAAGGCCAAGGAGGCCGGGATCATCTGATGGCGACCGCACGCCGTGCGGGGGTGCTCGGCACGCCGATCGCGCACTCCCTCTCCCCGGTGATTCACCACGCCGGCTACGCGGCGGCGGGGTTGACCGGGTGGTCGTACACCCGGATCGAGTGCGCGGCGGCGGAACTGCCGGACGTGGTCGCCGGCCTGGGCCCGGAGTGGGCCGGGCTGTCGGTGACCATGCCGGGCAAGGAGGCGGCGCTCGCGGTGGCCGACGAGGTCTCGCCGGTCGCCGCCGCCGTCGGCGCCGCCAACACGCTGGTACGCCGACCGGACGGCTCCTGGTACGCCGACAACACCGACGTGGTCGGCATGGTCGAGGTGCTCACCGACGCCGGGGTGCGCCCGGGCGCGACGGTGACCGTGCTGGGCGCGGGCGGCACCGCCCGCGCGGCGGTGGCCGCGGCGGGGCGGCTCGGCGCCCGCGCGGTGACCGTGGTGGCCCGCCGCCCGGCGGCCGTCGAGGAGCTGCGCCCGGTGGCCCGCGCCGTCGACGTGCCGATGCGCGCGGCGGCCTGGGACGACGACGCGGCGACCCACCTCGGCGCCGACGTGGTGATCTCGACCGTGCCGAAGGGAGTCGCCGACCCGCTGGCCGTCGCGGCGGACTGGCGGCCCGGCACGGTGCTCTTCGACGCGCTCTACGACCCGTGGCCGACGCCGCTGGCCGCGTCGGCCGAGGCGGCCGGCTGCCGGATCGTCTCCGGCCTCGACCTGCTCCTGGCCCAGGCGGTGGGCCAGTTCGAGCACTTCACGGGCGTTGCCGCGCCCCGGGCGGCGATGGCCGCCGCCCTGACCGCCGCCCGCGCCGCCTAAGAGCTGCCCGTCACCGCGACGTGTCCTTACCGGCCGTGGCCTTCGTCCAGTTGATCACAGTGCTGGCGATGATGTAGAGCATGATTGCGAGCAGTGCTCCACCGACGACATAGGCTGTGACATTGCCGTCGGCTCTGGCGACGAGCAGACCGGCGCCGACGGCAACCAGCGCTGAGATGACCAGGATTGTGGCCCCCCGGGCCTGCATCGTGTTCCGGCTAGCTTCTCTCACCTCGGCGGCCCCCGATTCTCTTCTTCGATTCGCACGGTCGGAGTTCCTGCCCTGACCAGATGGTGACACCGGTCATGGCGGCGACCGCGTACGACAGATACCCGCCGATGAACAAGAGCAACCGACCGACTGCACGTGTGTCGCCGCAAGCGTGCGGCCTCGACCTGCTCCTGGCCGACGCGGTGGGCCAGTTCGCGCACTTCACGGGCGTCGCGGCGCCCCGGGCCGCGATGGCCGCCGCCCGCGCCGCCTGACCGCCGGCGCGGGGGCGGGAGTGTCCCCTGTGGTCATCCAGGGCATCCTTAGGCGACGGTTAAGACGCGCTTAGGTCCGGCTGTCGTCCCCACGTCACGCCGTGGCCGTGGTTACGCTGCTGACCGTCACCGCCCGACACACAGGGAGTTCACCTTGGCTCGGCACGGACTGCACCGCCTCACCCGGCAAGCCGGCCCTCGGCGCAAGGCCGTCGTCCTCGGCGTGGCCGGCGCCACCGTGGTGGCCGGCATCGTGGCCACCACGATGCCGCTGCTGGCCGCCGACGACCTGTCGATCCCGGCGACCGCCGACACCACGGCGACCATGGTGTCGCAGGACGGCGACAACGGGGCGAAGACGACGCTGGCGACCTGCGCGGCCCGCTGCGACGGCAACCCCCGGGGCGGCCGGGAGGCTGTCGTCCAGTTCGCCGTGACCACCCTGCCGGCGGCGGCGGTCAACGTGCGGGCCACCCTGCGGGTGCACGCGTGGCAGGAGTTCCCGGCGACCGTGAGCGCGCACGCCTCCGCGGTGGACGCCCGCGCGGCCCGGCCGACGCCGGCGCTGCCGGGGGCGGCCCTCGACACCGTCTCGAAGGTGGCGAAGGGCTTCAACGAGTGGGACGTCTCGGCCCTGGTGAAGGGCAACGGCTCCTTCACGGTCTCGCTCGCACAGACGGGACTGGAGACCCGGATCTACTGGGCGTCGACGGAGAACCGCAACCCCGACCTGCGCCCGCGCCTGGAGATCCGCTACGACGTCGGCGCCCGGCCCACGCCGGTGGTGACCAGCGCCGCGCCGTCGCCGAGCCGGACGGTCGCGCCGAGCCCCGCGCCGAGGCCGACGCCCAGCGCCAGCCCCACCCGCGCCACCCCGAGCCCGTCGGCGAGCCCGTCGGCCGGTACGGACCGGTGCGGCGCGGTGTCGAGCAGGCTGGTGCCCTCCTGCGGCGCCTGGTGGGGGATGTACTCCCCGTCGAGCGCCGGTGACGGCTGGGACCACGGCGCCGCGGTCGCCGACGTCGAGGCGCAGGTCGGGCGCAAGTTCGACATCGTGCACCGCTATCACGACTTCTCGAACGCCGGCAGCAACGGCGCCTTCCCCGACGCCTACCAGCGGCAGCAGATGCGCGAGGGTCGGCTGATGTTCTTCGCCTGGGAGTCGCGGATCTTCTCCTCCGGCACGGTGCTGACCTGGCAGGACGTCTACAGTGGCCGGTACGACGCCACCATCGACGCGGTCGCCGGCCGGATCCGCGACACCGGCGTGCCCGTGTTCATGGGCTTCGACCACGAGCCGGAGGACGAGCCGGCCAAGGGCAGCGACGCCGACTTTGTCCGCGCCTGGCAGCACGTGCACGACCGGTTCGCCAAGGCGGGCGCCGACAACGCGGTGTGGGTGTGGACGATGATGGGCTGGTCGGGCCACTACGACCGCTACGCCGGCCTCTATCCCGGTGACCGGTACGTCGACTGGGTGGGCTACGACCCGTACAACTTCCACGTCTGCAACGGCAGCAAGGTCTGGAAGAGCCCGGCCACCACCATCGGCAACTTCTACCGCTGGCTGGACGAGAACCGCCTCGGGGCCGGCAAGCCGCGGATGCTCGCCGAGTTCGGCACCAACTTCGACGCGGCCGACCCGGACGCGAAGCGGCGCTGGTTCGAGGAGTTCCCGGCGGCGCTGAAGGCGCACCCGAAGATCAAGGCGGCGATCTACTTCAACTCCCCGGGGATGACCCGCCGGACGGACACCTGTGACATGACCATGAACCACGACGCCGCGTCGGTGGCGGGGTTCGCCCGCGCCGGGCGCGACAGCTACCTGCGGCAGCCCACCGGGGGCGCCCGCTGACACCGCGCGTTCACACTTCGCCCCAGAGTGATACGGGCGAGTCGGACATCCGACTTGCTGTGTGCGGTGTCATGTTGCTGATGCAGTGACCGCCCAATCGGCGGATATCGCCGGCCTGGGTCGACCAGGCACGCTACGCGGGTTCTCTCCCGACATGGAGGCGTAGCGTGCCCGACATCCCGCTCTCTCGGCGAACCGCCGGACTCCGCACCCGGGCGGGGGTGGTCGCACTCGTGACCGCCGCCGCCGTGCTGGCCGTCCCCACCGGGACCTCCGCCGCCCTGGTGCCGGCGCCCGAACCGGCGACCCTGGTCTCGGCCAATCCGGCCGACGCCACACCGCACGCCAGGGACGGCGAGACCCGCGCCTTCGCGCAGGTCGGCTCCACCGTGTTCGTCGGCGGCAGCTTCACCCAGATCCGCCAGACCGCCAGCGCGGCGTGGACCACCCAGCGTTACCTCTTCGCGTACGACCGGGCCACCGGCACGATCTCGACCAGCTTCCTGCCGGTGCTGGACGGCGCCGTCAACACGCTGGTCGCCGGGCCCGGCGGCACGCTGATCGTCGGCGGCACCTTCAAGAACGTCAACGGCGTCTCCCGCAAGAACCTGGTGGCGCTCAACCCCGCCACGGGCGCGATCGTCGACAGCTGGGTCGGCCGCTCCGACGGCGGCACCGTGCGCGACCTGGCGCTGCACGGCAACTGGCTCTACGTGGCCGGGGCGTTCAACTGGCTCAACGGCACCGCGCACGCCGGGCTCGGCCGGCTCAACGCCACGACCGGCGCGATCGACCCGACCTTCAACGTCGACGCGACCGTCGGGCGCCACGGGACCACCTCGTACGTGTGGACGATCGACGTCGCCCCCGACGGCGGCACCCTGGCCGTCGGCGGCAACTTCACGCTCGTCAACGACCTGCCGCGCAACCAGATGGCGCTTGTCGACCTCACCGGCACCCCGGCGGTGCTGGACTGGAGCACGGAGAAGTTCGTGCCGCCGTGCGCGTCGCCGGCGACCTTCGTGCACTACGTGCAGGACGTCAAGTTCGGCGGCGACGGCAGCTGGTTCGTCGTCGGCACCAACGGCGGCTCGGGCTGGCCGGCCGCGTACTGCGACGCGCTGGTGCGCTTCGAGACCGCCGCCCGGGGCACCGGGCAGCTCGGCACCTGGGTCGACTACACCGGCAACGACACCATCACCTCCGTCGAGGTCGCCGACAACGTCATCTACCTCGGCGGGCACTTCCGCTGGCTGAACAACCCGAACGCCAGCGACACCGCCGGCAAGGGCGCGATCGACCGGCTCGGCATCGCCGCGGTCACCCCGGCCACCGGCATGCCGGTCAACTGGAACCCCCGCCGCAGCGGCAGCGCGTCGATGCCGGCCGGCACCAGCAACTGGGGCTCCTCCGTGCCGGTGCTCTGGCGCGGCAGCGACGGCCTCTACTTCGGCCACAACTCCGACGGCATGGGCAACGAGTACCACGGCCGGCTCGGGATGTTCCCGCTGACCGGCGGGCGCACCATCACCCCGAAGAACGCGCCGACCGCGACCACCGGCAACCTCTACGTCGGCACCGGCGCGGGCGAGCTGGCCAAGGTGCCGTTCGACGGGACCAGCCTGGGCACCCCGACCACGGTCAGCCAGCCCAACTACACGGCGGCCGGCGCGACCTGGCGGGTGGACGACCGGATCTACTGGTCGCACACCGTCGCCGGCACCCCCACGGGCAGCCGGATCGACATCTCGCTGTTCAACGGCGGCGCGATCGGCGCCCCGTGGGAGGCGTCCGGCTACAACGACTGGTTCAACCCGGCGCTGATGACCGGCGCGTTCTACCTCGACGGGCGCCTCTACTACACCCGCTCGGGCGCCAGCGGCCTCTACTACCGCTACTTCGAGATCGACGGCAACTACCTCGGCGCCACCGAGTTCACGCTGCCCACCACCGGAGTCACCTGGTCGGCCGTGCGGGGCATGGCCTGGGTCGCCGGCCGGATCGTGTACGGTGCCACCGACGGAACGCTGCGCAGCGTGCCGTTCGACCCGACGGCCGCCCCGGCGGTCGACGGAACGACGGCGACGGTGGTCCCGGCGACCGCCGGCGTGACGTGGTCAACGCCGTCGACCTTCTTCTCCGTGCAGTGACGGTCGACTGTTCGTAACGGAACATCGGTAGATTGTTCACGTTGGGCCGGCGACGGATCAGCCGTCGCCGGCCCGCACGACGTGGGGAGGGTCGTTGGTCGGCTCGGGTGGCAACCGCAGAGGGCTCGCGGTGCGGGTCGTCTTCGCGGTCAAGCGCCGCTGGTACACGCTGCGCTATCCCGGGCTGACGCTGGGTCGGGGCGTGGAGATCCGCGGCCGGATCCGGCTGCGCCGGGGCGTACGGGTGAGCATCGGTGACCGCACCCGGATCAACAAGCTGGTCCGCTTCGCCGGTCCCGGCGAGGTGCGGGTCGGCGCCGACTGCCTGTTGAACGCCACCTGGATCGGCACCTGGACGTCGGTCACCATCGGCGACCGGTGCCTGCTCTCGGACTGCGAGCTGCTGGACAACGACTTCCACAACCTGCCCCCCGAGCAGCGGCACGACCCGCCCGTCCCGGCCACCCGTGCCCCGATCACGATCGAGGACAACGTGTGGATCGGGGCGCACGCCCTGGTGATGAAGGGCGTGCGGATCGGCCGGGACAGTGTCGTGGGCGCCGCCACGGTGGTCCGTACGGACGTGCCGCCGCGGGTCGTCGTCGCTGGAAATCCACAACAGACGGTGAAGAAGTTCCATGACTGACGCTTCCTCAGGCACCTGGGCCACGGACGTACCCGCCAGCGGTGGCGGCACACCGGGCCGCACCGTCACGCTGACCGACCTGCTGCGCGTCCCGCTGCACCGGATCCGGCTCGTCGGGGCCGTCGCCGCGATCGGCCTGCTCGCCGCGCTCGGCTACGTGGTGCTCGTACCGGCCGCCGTGTCCGCCAGCGCGGTCGTGGCGGTGCGTCCCGTCGTTACCGACGCGTTCACGCCCAGCGGGGCCGCCGCCGACCGGGCGGTGAACATGAACGTGGAGAGCGGCATCGCCACGGGCACCGACGTGGTGCAGCGGCTGGCCGACTCGGGCAACATGGACCCGCGCGAGGTGCGCGACGCCCTCGAGGTCGAGGTGCCCACCGGCGGGCAGATCCTGCGCTTCGTCTACCAGGCCCCCACGGCGGAGCAGGCGGTCGAGGGCGTCAACCTCGCCGCCCAGGCATACCTCGACGTGCGCCGCACGATGTACGAGAAGCAGCGTGAGGAGATGCTGCGCTCGTACGACGAGAGCATCGCCAAGGTCGCCGCCCAGCAGGCCGCCCTCCAGAAGCGGGTCAACAACGCCCGGGAGGGCGCCGTCGACGCCGCGGTGACCGAGCTGACCGGCATCAACAACCAGCTCACCCAGCTCAACTCCGCCCGCACCGAGATCGCCGCCGTCGACGTCAACCCCGGCTGGGTCACCCAGAGCGCCGAGCGGGCCCTGGCCTCCACCGCCGGCAACCGCCCGCTCTACCTGCTCGCCGGCCTGCTCGGCGGGACGCTGCTCGGCGTGGTGCTGGCGTACGCCTGGGAGTCGATGGACCGGCGGATCCGGTCGGTCGACGACGGCCGGGACGCCACCGGGCTCCCGCTGCTCGGCACGGTCCGCAGCCGCCGGTGGCGCGGCGGCAAGGAGGCGGTCGACGCCGACATCCGGTACGTGGCGATGGCCATCGCCGAGCGGGTGCGCCAGCCCGCCCGGGTGTCGCTGCTGACCGCCCGCGAGGAGGACCCCACGGCCATCACCGCCGGGCTGGCGGTGGCGCTGGCCGCCGTCGGCCGGGAGGTCTTCGTCGCCGACGACAGCGGGCGCGCCGACCGGCTGCGCAGCACCGTGCTCGCCGACCGGGAGCGGCTGCCCGCCGCGGCGGACCCGTCCCGCCCGCTCGTCCCGAAGCCCCGGCCGGCCGGCTCGACGACGGACGGCAAGAGCGGCGGCACCGCGGAGCCGGCCGCGGCCCGTCGCCCGTCGCCGCACCCGATCGGCGCCCGCCCGTCCACCGACCCGGACGCCACGCTGACCCTGCCCCGGGTCACCTCGACGGCGGCCGGCGGCAACGGCAAGGCGGCGAGCACCGACCCGGTGACCGTGGGCGCGGGCAGCGTCCGGTTCGGCATCTGGCGGCAGGGCGCCGACCACAGCCTGGTGCTGTTCAACGCCCCGCCAGCGGAGTCCGACGAGCGCGGGGTGGCCGTCGCCCGGCAGGGCACGGCGGTCGTCGTGGTCGAACAGGACCGGACCCGCCAGGGCGACCTGCGCCGCCTCGTGGAGCGGCTGCGCGCCGCCGGGGTCACCCCGCTCGGCTTCGTGTTGACGCGCTGCGGCCGGGGCTGATCCGTGCCGGTCACCCGCGCGCCGGCCACGACCGAGCCGGGCGGCGGCCCGGGCGCCGCCGCGTCGCTGCCGCAGCCGCCGCCCCCGCCACGGTTGCCGCTCTGGCCGCTGGCGTTGATGTTCGGCCTGGTGCCGGTGTGGTGGCTGGCCGGCGCGTTCTACCTCGGGTGGCCCCTGCTCGGGGCCCTGCTGTTCGCGCTGCTGTTCATCCGGGGCCGGGTGCCGCTGCCCCCGGCCGCCGGGATCTGGCTGCTGTTCCTTGCCGTCGTGGTGGTCAGCGCCACCCAGTTGCATTCGCCGGCCTCGGTGCTGACGTTCGCCCTGCGGCTCGCCTTCTACCTCACCGCGCTCGTGGTGGGCGTCTACGTCTACGCGGTCGCCCGGGAACGCCCCGACCAGGTCACCGTCCTCCTTCCGCTCTGCGCCTTCTGGTTCGGGCTGGTCGCGCTGGGCTGGCTGGGCGTGCTGGCCCCCCGGTTCGCGCTGACCACCCCGGTGGAGGTGCTGCTTCCGGGTGGGGTGGCCAACACCCCGTTCATCCAGGACATGGTCCACCTCACCACCGCGGAGTACAGCGCCCGGTCGTTGAACCCGATCTACCGGCCGGCCGCGCCGTTCGCGTACACCAACAACTACGGCAGCGCGTACGCGATGACGCTGCCCTGCGTGGTGGCCTTCACCATGCTGCGCCGGCGCGGCGTGCTGCGCTGGGCGCTGCTGGCGTCGCTGCCGCTGTCGCTGGCGCCGGCCTTCCTCACGCTCAACCGGGCGATGTTCCTCAGCCTCGGCGCCGGGCTGGCGGTGCTCGGCGTCCGGGCGGCGCTGCGCGGCAACGTCCGGGTGGCCGCGTCGATCGTCGGGGTGGTGGTCACCGGTGGCCTCGTCACCCTGTTCATCCCGGTCACCCAGCTGATCGGCAACCGGGTCGAGTCCAGCGACACCAACACCGACCGGCTCTCCCTCTACGTGGAGGTGATCCGGCGGGTACGGGAGTCGCCGTGGCTCGGCTACGGCGCGCCGGTGAACGTCGACACCGTCAGCGCCGAGGCGCCGATCGGCACCCAGGGGCAGTTGTGGATGGTGCTGTTCAGCCACGGCGTCCCCGCGCTGCTGTGCTTTCTCGCCTGGTTCGTGGTCGCCGCGCTGATCTGCGCCCGGGCCACGTCCGCCGCCGGGCAGTGGCTGGCCGTGGTGCCGGTGGTCTGCCTGGTGCAGATCCCCTTCTACGGCATGGCCAACCAGAACCTCGCGGTCGCCTTCTTCGCGGTCGGCTTCGCGATGGCGCTCACCGAGCGGGAGACGGCGGCCCGACCGCACCGTCCCCGCATCCCGCGCCCGGAAGCGGTGCCCGCATGACCGCCGCCACCCGCCCGCCGTCCGGCCCCCACCCGGCCGCCGCACCCGCCGCGCCGGGTCCGGGCGGTGCGCCGACCGGCGACGACACGGAGACCCGCCGCAGCGTCCGCAGCGGCGTGGCCGGGCTGGTCGGCGCGGCCACCAGCGGCCTCTTCGGCTTCCTGCTCGCGGTGGTCATCACCCGCGGCTACGGCACGGTCGGTTCCGGGGCGTTCTTCGCCGCGATCGGTGTGGTCACCGTCGCCACCGCCGTGTGCACCCTCGGCGCGGAGACCGGGCTGATGTGGGCGCTGCCCCGCCGGCGCCTCGGCGCGCGGGGCGACGCCGCCCGGGTGCTCCCGGTGGCGCTGGTCCCGCCGCTGCTGGTCGCGGTCGCCGTCGCCGTGGGCGGGGTGCTCGCCGCCGACGCGCTGGCCCCGCGCCTGCTCGGTGGATCCGGCGTCGACGGCGCGGCCCTGCTGACGGCCAGCTTCGCCGCGGTGCCGGTGGTGGTGGCGATGACGCTGCTGCTCGCGGCGCTGCGCTGCGTGCGCCCGATCCGGGCGTACGTCGGGGTGCAGTTCTTCCTGCTGCCGGTGGCCCGGCCCGTGCTGGTCGGCGCGGCGGCCCTGGCCGGCGGTGGCCTGCTGGCCGGCATGACCGGCTGGCTGGTGCCGGCGGCGCTCGCCCTGCTGGCCTGCCTGACGCTGGTGGCCGGCCCGCTCGGCGTCGGCCGGGGCGCACCGCTGCGGCCCGCGCGGGACGACTGGTCGGCGTTCTGGCGCTTCGCGCTGCCGAGGGCCGCGTCGGCCGCCATCGACGCCGGCAACATGTGGGTGGGCGTGCTGCTCACGTCGGTGCTCGCCGGGCCGGCCGACGCCGGCGTGTTCGGCGCCGTCGGGCGCTACATCCTCGCCGGGCAGCTGGCCATGCAGGGGCTGCGGGTGGCGGTGTCACCGCAGCTGTCCCGGCTGCTCGGGCGCGGGGACCGGGCCGCGGCGGCGGCCGTGCACCGGCAGTTGACCACGTGGGGGCTGGTGCTGTCCTGGCCGGTCTACCTGCTGCTCGCCGTCTTCGGGCTGGCCTTCCTCCAGCTCTTCGGGCCCGAGTTCACCGCCGGTGCCCCCGCGATGACCGTGCTCGCGCTGGCCATGCTTGTGAACACCGGGGTCGGCAACGTGCAGAGCCTGCTGCTGATGGGCGGGCGCAGCGGGCTGCACCTGGCCGCCACGCTGGCCGGGCTGCTGGTCACGGTCTCCCTCGGCCTGTGGCTGATCCCGGCGCACGGCGCGACGGGGGCGGCGCTGGCCTGGGCGCTCGGCATCGCCACCGAGAACCTCACGGCGGTCGGCTGCGCCCGGGCCGTGGTCGGCCAGCCGCTTGTCGACGCGGCGATGCTGCGGGCCGGGGCGGCCACCGTCGCCGGGGTGGGGACCGCGGCGGGGATCGGGGTGCTGGCCGGCGGCCGGGGGATCGGCGGCCTGGCCGTGGCCCTGGGCGTGCTGGCCGCCGGCTGCGTCGGCTTGTTGACGTTGCCCCGGGTGCGGCACCGCATCCGGGTGACCATGGTGCAGGTTCGTGGGCGGCAGGAGGCGGCCCCGGCCGCCACCGGGCACGCCCCGGAGGAATCGAAGGGCAGGTGAGGTTCGTCGTGCCGTCCATCCGAGACCGGGTGAAGCAGCTCGTACCGACCCAGGTGACGGAGCGGGTGCGGGAGTCGCTCGTCGACTACGGGGTACGGACCAGCGACCGGCGACCGCTGCCGGACTTCCTCATCATCGGCACCAAGCGGGGCGGCACCACCTCGCTGTGGAACTACCTGATCCAGCACCCGCTGGTGCCCCGGCTCTTCCCGGCCTGGAACACGAAGTCCTCGCACTACTTCGAGGAGCACTGGCGCCGGGGCGAGGCCTGGTACCGCTCGCACTTCCCCACCGAGCGCCACCGGGAGGCGCTGGAGAAGCGGCACGGCGGGCCGGTACGCGTCGGCGAGGCGGCGCCGTTGTACATGTTCCACCCCCTCGCGGCGCAGCGGGTCGCCGCGCTGATGCCGTCGGTGCGGCTGATCGTGCTGCTGCGCGACCCGGTGGAGCGGGCGTACTCGCACTGGAAGGAGCGGCGCACGCACGGCATCGAGCCGCTCGACTTCGCCGCCGCGCTGGCCGCCGAGCAGGAGCGCACGGCGGGGGAGCGGGAGCGGCTGATCGCCGAGCCGGAGTACTTCAGCGAGCCGTACGACTGGTACACCTACCGGGCCCGGGGCCGCTACCTGGAGCACCTGGAGCCGTGGCTGGAGCGCTTCGACCGGGAGCAGATCCTCTTCCTGCCCAGCGAGGACCTCTACCGCGACGCCCGGTCCACCTACCGCCGGACGCTGGACTTCCTCGGCCTGCCCCCGCACGACCTGCCCGACTTCAAGGTCTACAACGACCGCCGCTCGTCGCCGCTGGAGCCGGCGGTGCGCGCCGAGCTGACCGAGTACTACCGCCCGTACAACGACGCGTTGCGGCAGCGGCTGGGGCTGGAGCTCGACTGGCCGGACCAGGCCCCGTGACGGCGCGGACCACCGCCGCCGACCCCCGCACGCGCACCGACGGGCTGGGCTGGGTCACCAGGGCGGTGTTCGACGACGAGCGGATCGCCCTGACCGTGGGCGCCCCGCCGCCGGCCGGGCACCGCGCCGTCGCCCGGTACGCCGTCGTCCCGTCGCTCGCCCGGGCCCGCTTCCTGCTGCCGCTCGGCGCGCCCCGGGCCACGGCCGCCTCGCTGCTGGCGTACAACGCGCTGCGCCCGCCGAAGGTGCGGGCCGTGCGGGCCGGGCTCGGCACGCTGGCGCGGGTCGGCGCGGTCGACCTGGCCCCGTTCCCCCGGCTGACGGTGTCGCTGCCCGAGGGCGTCGCGGCCGACGAGGCGCTGCTGGCCGGGCGGCTGGGCGCCGCGCTCGGGAGACAGGCCGTGTACGCGGCCTGCGGGGTCCGCCCGCCGGACCCGAACCACAAGCCCACCCTGCAACTGTTCGCCCCGGACGGCCGGGCCCTCGGCTACGCGAAGATCGGCTGGAACGGGGCCACCCGGGCGCTGGTGACCACCGAGGCGGCGGCCCTGCGGGAGTTGCCAGCGGTGACCGGGGTGCCCGACCACCCGGCGGCGCCCCGGCTGCTGGCCGAGACGACGGCCGCCGGGCAGGTCGTCGCGCTGGTCGAGCCGCTGCCGCCGGCCGTGCGGGGCGTGTCGGCCGGCGAAGCGCCGCGGATCGCGGCCCTGCTGGCCGTGGCCCGCCGGGGCCGCCCGCCGGCGCCACCGCGCCCCCTGGCCGGGTCGGCGTTCCTGTCCCGGCTCGCCGCCGACGCCGGGCGCGCCGCCGCCGGCACGCCGGACGGGGCCCGGGCGGTCGCCGCCGTCGCCGCCCTGACCGACCGGCACGGCGACACAGCCGTCGAGTTCGGGCACTGGCACGGCGACTGGGTGCCCTGGAACCTCGGCGTGCACGCCGGCCGCCTCGTCGCCTGGGACTGGGAGCACAGCGGGCCGGACGTGCCGCTCGGCTTCGACCTGGCGCACGACGCGTTCCAGCGGGCCCTGGTGCTGCGGGGCGAGCCGGCCGCGGCGGCGGCGCGGGCCGTCGACGCCCACCTCGACCGGCACGGGACCGACCTCGGGCTCGGGCCGGCGGCCCGCCGGCTGGTGGCCGACGCCTACCTGCTGGAGATGTGGCTGCGCACCTGGCGCCTCGCCGACGCGGGCGCGGGCTGGAACGCGGCGCTGCATCCCGCCCTGCTGGACGTCGTCGAGAAACGACATAGCGGCTGATCCACCGAAATCGCCGGGGCCTGCGGGCCACCGTCGACTCCGGATAGTGACGAAGAAACTCCAGGTCGTGACGATCGTCGATACCGATGGTCGACGCGGCGCACCCGATCCGCCACCCGCGGAGATCGACTTGTCGCCCGGTCGCCCTATTTCACCAGCCGGGGGACGTGTGATCTGCTGTCGCGTGGCGACCACCGAACATCCAAGCGAACTTGTGGGGAGTCGCGTGGAAACGACGACCGAGGAAGCCGGCGAGCCCGGAGTCCTGCTCCTGGTGGGCTCCAGCGGCGGCCACCTGGCCCAACTGCTCGCCCTGCGCCCGTGGTACGAACGCTGGCGGCGGTGCTGGGTCACCTTCGACACACCCGAGGCGCTCTCGCTGCTGGCCGGCGAGGAGCTCGTCCCGGCGCACCACCCGACCACCCGCAACGTGCCGAACCTGCTGCGCAACGCCGTCCTCGCCTGGCGGGTGCTGCGGTCGCGCCGGGTCGCCGCGGTGGTGACCACCGGCGCCGGGGTGGCCGTCCCGTTCGTGGTGCTGGCCCGGCTCCGGCGCGTGCCGACCGTCTACATCGAGGTGTACGACCGCATCGACACCCCGACCCTGACCGCCCGGCTCTGCCGGCCGTTCCTCTCCGCGATGCTCGTGCAGTGGGACGAGCAGCGCCGCCAGTACCCGGAGGCCACCGTCGTGGGGACCCTGCTGTGAGCGCCGAGAGCACCGGAACCGCCCCCGCCCACCGCGTCGCCCCCGGTCGTCCCCGGCCCGCGCCCGCCACCCGGGTGCCCCGGCCGCGCGACTCCGGCGGCCTCGCACAGGCCCGGCTGCTGGTCGCCGTCGGCACCGACAAGCATCCGTTCGACCGCCTGGTCGGCTGGCTGGAGGAGTGGCATCCCGCCGTCGCCGAGGACGTCGGGCTGACCGTCCAGCATGGACACACCCGGGCCCCCGGGGTGCCCGGGGCGATGCCCTTCCTCGGCCACGACGAGCTGCAGACGGCGATGGCCGAGGCCGACCTCGTGGTCTGCCACGGCGGCCCCGCCACCATCCTGGAGGCCCGCCGGCACGGTCACCTGCCGATCGTCGTCCCACGGGACCCGACCCGGGGCGAACACGTCGACGACCACCAGCAGTTGTTCGCCCGTCGCCTGGGCGCGGCCGGCATGGTGGCGCTGGCCGAGACCCGGGAGGCGCTGTTCGAGGCGCTCACCGCGGGCCTCGCCGACCCGTCGCGGTTCGCCGTCGCGGCCGACCCGGACGCGTCCCGGGCGCGCCGCGAGGCGGTCGAGCAGGTGGGACGGATCGTGGAGGACCTGGTGGCCGCGTCGACCGGACGACGGCAGCGGACGAGGTGGCGGCCGTGGGCACGGCCGGCCCGGAACGGAGAGCGGCGATGACCGAACACCCGAGCGTGAGCGCGGTGGTGCCCACCCGGGACCGCCCGGAGCTGCTCCGGGCCGCCGTGCGCGCCATCCTCGACCAGGACCACCCCGGCCCGATCGAGGTGGTGGTGGTCTACGACCAGTCCGAGCCGGACGCCTCGCTGGCCGAGCTGTCCCGCCCGGACCGGCTGGTCCGGGTGATCCGCAACGAGCGCGCCCCCGGCCTGGCCGGCGCCCGCAACTCGGGCGTCCTGGCCGCCACCGGCGAACTCGTCGCCTTCTGCGACGACGACGACGAGTGGCTGCCCGGCAAGCTGCGGGCCCAGGTCGAGGCGCTCGCCGCCCACCCCGACGCGGAGTTCGTCAGCTGCGGCATCCGGGTCAGCTACGACGGGCACACCGTCGACCGGGCGCTGCCGAAGGACTCGGTCACCCTGGCCGACCTGCTGCGGGACCGGATGACGGAGCTGCACCCGTCGACCTTCCTGATCCGCGCCGCCGCGCTGCGCGACGGGTTCGGGCTGGTCGACGAGGAGATCCCGGGCAGCTACGCGGAGGACTACGAGTTCCTGCTCCGGGCCGCCCGCAGCGCGCCGCTGGTCAACCTGCGCACGCCGTACGTGCTGGTGCGCTGGCACAAGCGTTCCTACTTCGCGCAGCGCTGGGACACCATCTCCGAGGCGTTGCAGTGGCTGCTGGAGCGCTACCCCGAGTTCGGCACCCAGCCGGCCGGCGAGGCGCGGGTCACCGGGCAGATCGCCTTCGCCCGAGCCGCGTCCGGCGACCGGCGGGGCGCGATGCGCTGGGCCCGGCACACCATCCGGCGCAACCCGCGCGAGCCGCGGGCGTACCTGGCCCTCGCCGTGGCCGGGCGGATGGTCCGCGCCGACGCGGTGCTGCGTACCCTGCACAAGCGCGGCCGGGGCATCTGAGCCGCGTTCAGGGCCGGGTGCGTCGCTCCGCCGCGTCGAACGCGGGCGCGAGCGGGGCCAGCGCCGCGCGGAGCTGGTCGGGCAGCGAGCCGGAGGGCACGACCAGTCCTCCGGCTCCGAAGCCCTCGGCGGCTCCCGCGTTCCCGGCCGGCTGGAGCCAGCCCTCGAGCGCGATGCGCACCGCCGCGGCCACGCTTGCCGCGAGGACGCGGGCCGTGTGCGCTCCGGCGTCACCCAGGCGTCCGGCGATCGCTGCCGTGAGCGGGGGCTCGATGCCGGTGGTGGTGTCGAGGAACGCGTCGCGCAGCGCGGTCCGGGTGGTGATCAACAGCAGCACCTGGCGTTCGTGCTCGCCGGTGTTCGCGTACTGCTCGACCACCGCCTCGGTGACGACGTCGGCCAGGCGCGCTCCTGCGGGCCGGGCCGTGACCGCCGCCGCGATCCGCGCCTCCCGGTCGGCGGTGACGGCGGAGACGATCGCCTGCTCCCGGCTGGCGAAGTAGTTGTTGTAGGTGCGCGGCGAGACCCCGGCCGCCTCGGCGATGTCCTCGACCCGCACCTGGTCCGGTCCGTGCTGCACGGCCAGGCGCAGGGCCGCCTCGCGTAGCGCCTCGCGCGTGGCCTGCTTCTTCCGCTCCCGCAGCCCTGGTGGTGGTGGCGTCGTCACGGTGTCAGCGTCCCACGCAGGGCTACGCGCCCGCAAAGTTGCGCGAACGAAAACTTGCGTACGCGCACGTTTCCTGTCAGTCTCAACCCGACCGGGACGACGGAGAGGACGCCGCCATGCGCGCAAGAGGAATGACCTACGACACCGGATTCGTCGTGCACGGCCAGGTGTCCCGCGAGCACTTCGATCCTGCGGTGGTCCGGCGCGAGCTCGCCACCATCCGCGACGACCTGCACTGCAACGCGGTCCAGATCATCGGCGGCGACCCGGATCGACTGGAGCTGGCCGCCGGCGCCGCCGCCGAACTGGGCCTGGAGGTCTGGTTCTCGCCCTATCCGCTGGAGCTGGATCCGGAGCAGATCCTCACGCTCTTCCGCGACTGCGCCGAGCACGCGGAACGGCTCCGGCAGCAGGGGGCCGCAGTCGTGTTCGTCGCAGGGGTCGAGCTCAGCGTGATGAACCGCGGGTTCCTGCCCGGCGAGAGCCCCGAGGATCGGGTCGCGCGGCTGATGAGCCGACCCGAACGGCGGGCCGACGCCATCCGCGAACTCGGCGTGCGCATCAACGCGTTCCTCCGCGACGCCACGGCCACGGTCCGTGAGCGCTTCCATGGCAGGCTCACCTACGCATCCATCCAGTTCGAGCAGGTCGACTGGACCCCCTTCGACATCGTGGCGTTCGAGCTGATCCGCTCCGCCGAGGTCGCCGGCCGGTTCCGGGACGCGGTGCGCACCCTGGCCCGGGGCCCGAAGCCGCTCGCCATCACCGGGTTCGGCACCGCGGCCTACCGTGGCGCGGGAGACCGCGGCGGGCGGGTGCTGGAAGTGGTCGAGTACGACCCCGGGACCAGGGCCCCGGTCCGGCTCAACGGCGTGTACGAGCGGGACGAGGCCGGCCAGGCCAGCTATCTGAGCGAGCTCCTGGAGATCTTCGAGACCGAGGGCGTGGACAGCGCGTTCGTGTTCCTGTTCGCCCTGCCCGGCTACCCGCACCGCCCGGACGGCGACCCCAGGGACGACCTGGACCGGGCCAGCCTGGGCATCGTCAAGCTCCTCGAAGGACGCCGTGGGCAGACCTACCCCGACATGGAATGGGAGCCCAAGGCCGCCTTCGCGGCAGTGGCACAGCGCTATCGGAGGTGACCGGCCCGGAGCAGACGGAAGCGGCTGAGGCCGGGCCGGGCGGGCCACCCCGGCGGTCGCGGGCGGGCCGTGCCGCGTCCGCAGGGCGGG
The DNA here is from genome assembly GCF_057197825.1 of Micromonospora sp. USAFONa4. Lineage (NCBI taxonomy): Bacteria > Bacillati > Actinomycetota > Actinomycetes > Micromonosporales > Micromonosporaceae > Micromonospora > Micromonospora sp. USAFONa4. Next base: position 5,786,128 of record NZ_CM170072.1, read on the forward strand.
ACGCGGCGGGCACCGCACGGCGGCGGCCACCGGGCGTGACAGACTGACCGCTGTGTTGCGCTGGTTGACTGCAGGGGAATCGCACGGTCCCGCCCTCGTCGCGATGCTCGAGGGCGTGCCCGCCGGCGTCGAGGTGACCACCGGGGACATCGCCGGTGAGCTGGCCCGGCGCCGGCTCGGCTACGGCCGGGGCGCGCGGATGTCGTTCGAGCAGGACGAGGTGGAGGTCATCGGCGGGCTGCGGCACGGGGCGACCCTCGGCAGCCCGGTCGCGATCCGCGTCGGCAACTCCGAGTGGCCCAAGTGGCGCACCGTGATGGCCGCCGACCCGGTCGACGCGGAGGAACTGGCCAGCCAGGCCCGCAACGCGCCACTCACCCGCCCCCGTCCGGGCCACGCCGACCTGGCCGGCATGCAGAAGTACGGCCACACCGACGCCCGGCCGATCCTGGAACGGGCCAGCGCGCGGGAGACCGCCGCCCGGGTCGCCGTCGGCACGGTCGCCAAGGCGCTGCTCCGGCAGGCCCTCGGCATCGAGATCGTCTCGCACGTGGTGGAGCTGGGCCCGGTCGCCGCCAAGCCGGGGCTGCGCCCCACGCCCGCCGACGCCGACCGCATCGACGCGGACCCGCTGCGCTGCCTCGACCCGGAGGCCAGCGCCCGGATGGTCGCCGAGGTCGACGCCGCGAAGAAGGCCGCCGACACCCTGGGTGGCGTGGTCGAGGTGCTGGCGTACGGGGTGCCGCCGGGCCTGGGCAGCCACGTGCAGTGGGACCGCAAGCTCGACGCCCGGCTCGCGACCGCCCTGATGTCGATCCAGGCCATCAAGGGCGTGGAGATCGGCGACGGCTGGCAGCAGGCGCGCTCCCGTGGCTCCGAGGCGCACGACGAGATCATCCCCACCGCCACCGGCGTACGCCGGGTCACCGACCGGGCCGGCGGGCTGGAGGGCGGCATCACCACCGGCGAGCCGCTGCGCGTGAAGGCCGCGATGAAGCCGATCTCGTCGCTCAACCGGGCCCTGGCGACGGTGGACGTCACCACCGGCGAGCCCGCCACCGCGATCAACCAGCGCTCGGACGTCTGCGCCGTGCCCGCCGCCGCCGTCGTCGCCGAGGCGATGGTGGCGCTGGTGCTGGCGGAGGCCGCCACCGAGAAGTTCGGCGGCGACTCGGTCGCCGAGATCCGCCGCAACCTGGCCGGCTACCTCGACGCCCTGGTGATCCGGTGAGCGCGGGCCGGCGGGCGGGGCGCGCGGCGGTTCGGCGGTGCCGCTGATGGCGCCGGTCTGCGTGCTGGTGGGGGCGCCCGGCTCGGGCAAGACCACCGTCGGGCTGGCGCTTGCCGAGCTGCTCGGCGTGGAGTTCCGCGACACCGACGTGGACATCGTGCGCCTGGCCGGCAAGCCGATCTCCGAGATCTTCATCGACGAGGGTGAGGACCACTTCCGTACCCTCGAACGGGCGGCCGTGGCAGCGGGACTGGCCTCGTGCGAGGGCGTGCTCGCCCTCGGCGGCGGCGCGATCCTCGCCGAGGAGAACCGCGCGGCCCTGGTCGGGCACCCCGTGGTCCACCTCTCCGTCGAGCTGTCCGACGCGGTGAAGCGGGTCGGGCTCGGCGGGGGCCGCCCGCTGCTGGCGATAAACCCCCGGGCGACGCTGAAGTACCTGCTGGACCAGCGCCGTCCCCTCTACGCCGAGGTGGCCACCGCCACGATCGTCACCGACGGGCGGGAACCGGCAGAGATCGCCGCCGAGATCGCCGCGCTCCTCAAGCGCTGAGCCGCCCGGCTCCTCGAAGGCTGGGCCGCCGCGATCTCGTGCAGGCGCCGCACCGGGGGCGTGGCCTCGCGTCGGGGGCCACGGGGACGAGGCGGGCGGCTACGGGACGGCGGGACGGCGCGAACGGGTGGCCACGAAGTGGACAGTTCCCACCTCGGATCGGGCGGCTGGACTAGGCTGCCGGCGATGGACGAGGTGACCCGGATCCCGGTCGGCGGCGAGCGCCCGTACGACGTGCTGGTGGGACGCGACCTGCTCGACGCGCTGCCCGGGCTGCTGCCGGACGCGACCCGGGTGGCGGTGCTGCACGCGCACCCGCTCCGGGAACTGGCCGACGCGATCGGCGGGCGGCTGCGCGCCGCCGGCGTCGCACCGCTGCTGATCGAGGTGCCGGACGCCGAGGCGGGCAAGCGCATCGACGTGGCGGCGACCTGCTGGGACCGGCTGGGCGAGGCGGGTTTCACCCGTACCGACGCGGTGGTGGGCGTCGGTGGCGGCGCGGTGACCGACCTGGCCGGCTTCGTCGCGGCCTGCTGGCTGCGGGGGGTGCGCTGGGTTCCGGTGGCGACCTCGCTGCTGGGCATGGTCGACGCGGCGGTGGGCGGCAAGACCGGGATCAACACGGCCGCCGGCAAGAACCTGGTCGGTGCGTTCCACCCGCCGGTCGGCGTCCTCGCCGACCTGACGACGCTGGACAGCCTCCCGCAGGCCGACCTCGCCGCCGGCCTGGCCGAGGTGGTCAAGTGCGGCTTCATCGCCGACCCGGTGATCCTCGACCTGGTGGAGCGGGACCGGGCGGCGGCCACCGACCCGACCGGCCCGGTGACCCGCGAGCTGATCGAGCGGGCGATCCGGGTGAAGTCCGACGTGGTCTCGGGCGACCTGCGCGAGTCGGGTGTGCGGGAGGTGCTCAACTACGGTCACACCCTGGCCCACGCCATCGAGAAGGCGGAGGACTACCGCTGGCGGCACGGCCACGCCGTGTCGGTCGGCGTCGTCTACGCCGGTGAGTTGGCCCGACTGGCCGGGCGGCTGGACGCTCCCACCGCCGAGCGGCACCGGACGGCCATGGCGGCGCTCGGCCTGCCCACCAGCTATCCCGCCCAGGCCTGGCCCGGACTGCTCGCCACGATGCGGGTGGACAAGAAGGCCCGGGGCAACCAACTGCGTTTCGTCGTGCTGGACGGGCTGGCCCGGCCGGCGATCCTGGAGGGCCCGGACGACGAGCTGCTGGAGGCGGCCTACCGCGAGGTGGCCGCGTGAAGGTCCACGTGCTGAACGGGCCGAACCTCGGCCGGCTCGGCACCCGACAGCCGGACGTCTACGGGGCGACCAGCTACGCGGACCTGGTGGCGCTCTGCGAGTCGACCGGGCGGGAGCTCGGCCTGGACGTGACGGTCCGGCAGACCGACGCGGAGCACGAGCTGCTGGCCTGGCTGCACGCCGCCGCCGACGAGGGCGCCGCCGTGGTGCTCAACCCCGCCGCCTGGTCGCACTACTCGTACGCGGTCCGGGACGCCTGCGCCATGCTGCGCGGGCCGCTGGTCGAGGTGCACATCTCCAACATCCACGCCCGCGAGGAGTTCCGGCACCACTCGGTGGTGTCGGCGGTGGCGACCGGGGTGATCTGCGGCCTCGGCGTCGACGGCTACCGCCTGGCCCTGCACCACCTGGCCGCCCTGATCCGCTGACCCCCGGTTGCCCTAGCGTCCCGCGCCCGCTCCGTCCGTCCTGCCCGTCCTGCCCGTCGCGTGCGGGAGCGGCGATATGAGTGCCAGTGGCGCGCTCTGCGCTTCAGCTGTCGTGACGGTGAGTGACATCTCTCCTCGTTGCTGTCAGTGACCGCTTCTGCGGCTCGTGCTCTCTGCCCTTCCGGCGCTTTGCTCTGCATCCGAATACGCACCACGGGGCTGAGCTGGTATTTCTTGTCGGCGGCGAATCGTGGCCGGAGGCGACAAAGTCACCATGCGTAACTGGTGCGTCCGTGGGCGCAGAGCAAAGGGAGGGTGGAGGGGTTCTGCCGGAGAGCGCGGCGGCTTACGGAGTGTGAGCGCCGGCGTGCGTTGTCGCCGGCAACCCCGCAAGGTGGCTGGGCTGGCGGCTCGGCCGGCGGGGCAGCGGTGGCTGGGCGGCGCGGTGACGCGGCTGTGTCGGCTGCGGCTCGGCCGGTCGGCGGGCAATCAGTGGCGGGTTCGGCGGGGCAACTGCGGCGGCGGCGGAGAACGGCATGGCACGGCGGAAAGCGTCGCGAGCGGGCGGCGGGAGAGTGGCGGAAGCGCGGCGGAAAGTCGGCGGAAGGGAGGTGGGAGGGCGGTGGGAAGGGCGGCGGAAGGAAAGGTGGGAGGGCGGCGGAAAGGGCGGGCGGGAGGGCGGTGGGAAGCGGCGGACAGCGGCGTTCGGCGCAACTAGTAGACTTGCCAGGTCTGTCCGCCAATTGATGATCAAGGCAGGAAATGGCCACCACCAACGACCTGAAGAACGGCCTGGTACTCAACCTCGACGGAGAACTCTGGGCCGTCGTCGAGTTCCAGCACGTCAAGCCCGGTAAGGGTGGTGCGTTCGTGCGTACCACGCTGAAGAACGTGCTGTCCGGCAAGGTGGTCGACAAGACCTTCAACGCGGGCACCAAGGTCGAGACCGCGACCGTGGACAAGCGCACCATGCAGTACCTCTACGCCGACGGCGAGGACTACGTCTTCATGGACCTGGAGACGTTCGACCAGATCAACGTGCCGGGTGCCACCGTCGGCGACGCGGCGAACTACCTGCTGCCCGAGGCTGAGGCGACCGTGGCCACCCACGAGGGTGTCCCGCTCTACATCGAGCTTCCGACCAGCGTCGTGCTGGAGGTCACCTACACCGAGCCGGGCCTGCAGGGCGACCGGTCGACCGGCGGCAACAAGCCGGCCACCGTCGAGACCGACGCGACGGTCCAGGTGCCGCTCTTCATCACCACCGGCGAGAAGATCAAGGTCGACACCCGCGACGGCCGTTACCTCGGCCGCGCCTGATGGCCGAGGGCCCCAAGCAGCAGATGCCTGCGCGCCGCAAGGCGCGTAAGCGGGCGCTGGACGTGCTCTTCGAGGCCGACCTGCGGGACCGCCCGCCGGTCGAGGTGCTCGCCGGCTACATCGAGCGGATCGAGAAGCCCCGACCCGAGCACCTGGGATACGCGGTGAGCCTCGTCGAGGGCGTGGCCGCCCACCTCGACCGGATCGACGAGGTGATCGCCAGCTACGCCGAGGGGTGGACGCTGGACCGGATGCCGGCGGTCGACCGCAACCTCGCCCGGATCGCGGTCTACGAGCTGCTCTACGTCGACGAGATCGACGACGCGGTGGCCATCAGCGAGGCCGTCGAGCTGGCCCGGCAGATGTCGACCGACGACTCGCCGCGCTTCCTCAACGGCATCCTCGGCCGCATCGCCGAGTACGCCACCCGCTGACGCGGCGCACGTCACACCCAGACGTGCGTCACAGCCGGTGTGCCCAACAGGCGGGACGCGACACGAACGACGACGATGAGAGGGGCCCGTGCCGGACGGCACGGGCCCCTCTCGCGTTCCTGGTCAGCTGGCGAAGAACGCCCGCGGGTCGGCGACCAGCACGCCGTGCTCGGTGAGCCGCTCGATCAGGCCGGACGGCGAGGCGTCGTACACGATCGCGAGCGCGCGCAGGTCGTCGGCGCGGATGGAGAGCACGCGGCCGTTGTAGTCACCGCGCTGCTGCTGGATGGCACGCGCGTACCGGGCGACGTAGGCGAGGTCCTCGGAGGCCTCGTCGTAGAGCCGCTCCAGGTCGAGGACGATCTTGCTGGTGGGCTCGTGGCGAACCCCGCTGCCGTCGGGCAGCAGCTCCGAGACGGGAACGCGGTAGAAGTCGGCAAGCTCGGCCAGGCGCGACACCGTGACGGCGCGGTCGCCGCGCTCGTAGGAGCCGACCACCACCGCCTTCCACCGCCCGTTCGACTTCTCCTCCACGCCCTGCAGGGACAGGCCCTGCTGCTGGCGGATGGAGCGCAGGCGGGCGCCCAGAGACTTGGCGTATTCAGAGGGCATTAAACACTCCCAGTGCTGCTCGGGGTTCTCCCAGCGATCGCTACGGAGCGTGACGGTACGGGGATTGGCACAACTGGTCAAGTGGTCGTGACCTTACCGTTGGGATCACCGGGGGAGTTGTCCCCATTTCGCCGGGCTGACCAGGGGGTCAGTGGCCGGCGGCGGTCGGTGCGGTGACCACTGGTAACGTGGCGGGAAGCCCCGGTCCGGGCCGCTCGCGTCCCGGTGCCGGCATCCGACGTCCTTTAACGACCCGTCCCGTGAGGCGGGGAAGGAGGTCCGCCGTGGCCTACCCACCTGCTGCCCAGTCGTCGCCGCCGCGACAACCCTCGGTGAAGGTGATCCTCGCCAGCGCCGACGTCCAGCGCGTGATCGACCGCATCGCCCACCAGATCCTGGAGAAGACCCAGGGCGCCGCGGACACCGTGCTGCTGGGCATCCCCACCCGGGGCGCCCCGCTCGCGAAGCGGCTCGCCGCCCGGATCAGCACCTTCGAGGACGTGACCGTCCCGGTCGGCGTGCTCGACATCACCCTCTACCGCGACGACCTGCGCCGGCACGCCACCCGCGCGGTCGGGCCGACCCAGGTGCCGCCCGGCGGCATCGACGGCAAGCGGGTCGTCCTCGTCGACGACGTGCTCTTCTCCGGCCGCACGGTGCGGGCCGCGCTCGACGCGCTCAACGACGTCGGGCGGCCGGCGTCCGTCCAGCTCGCCGTCCTGGTCGACCGCGGCCACCGCGAGCTGCCGATCCGCGCCGACTACGTCGGCAAGAACATCCCGACGTCCCTGGCGGAGAGCGTGAAGGTCACCCTCGCGGAGACCGACGGCACCGACGAGGTCAGGCTGTACGGGGGGACTCCCTCATGATCAGGCACCTGCTCTCCGGCGCCGACCTGGACGCCGCCACCGCCACCGAGATCCTGGACACGGCCGCCGAGATGGCCACGGTCGCCGGCCGGGAGGTCAAGAAGCTCCCCGCGCTGCGCGGGCGCACCGTGGTGAACCTCTTCTACGAGGACTCCACCCGCACCCGGATCTCGTTCGAGGCGGCGGCGAAGCGGCTCAGCGCCGACGTGATCAACTTTTCGGCCAAGGGCTCCAGCGTGACCAAGGGCGAGAGCCTGAAGGACACCGCGCTGACGCTCCAGGCGATGGGGGCCGACGCCGTGGTCGTCCGGCACCCCGCCTCCGGCGCCCCGCACCGGCTCGCCGACTGGGTCGACGGCTCGGTGGTCAACGCCGGCGACGGCACCCACGAACACCCGACCCAGGCGCTGCTCGACGCGTACACGATGCGCTCCCGGCTGGGGCGGCTGGCCGGCCTGTCGGTCGCGGTGGTCGGGGACGTCCTGCACAGCCGGGTGGCCCGCTCGAACGTCCTGCTGCTGTCCACGCTCGGCGCCAAGGTGACCCTGGTCGGGCCGCCGACGCTGATCCCCGTCCACATCGCGCAGGCGCTCGCGCCCGGCACCGACGTCTCCTACGACCTCGACGCGGTGCTGCCGCAGTCGGACGTGGTGATGATGCTGCGGGTGCAGCGCGAGCGGATGAACGCCTCCTACTTCCCGTCCGCCCGCGAGTACGCCCGCCGCTACGGCCTGGACGGCCCGCGGATGCGCCGGCTGCCCGAGCACGCGATCGTCATGCACCCCGGACCGATGAACCGGGGGATGGAGATCACGCCCGAGGTGGCCGACTCGCCCCGCTCCACCATCGTCGAACAGGTCGCCAACGGGGTCTCCGTGCGGATGGCCGTCCTCTATCTGCTGCTCGGGGGGAACAACCGGTGAGCTCGTACCTGATCTCCAACGTCAGCGTCGTCGGCGCCGCGCCGACCGACGTGCTCATCCGCGACGGCGTCGTCGCGGCCGTCGGCGCCGGGCTGGACGCGCCGGAGGCGACAGTCGTCGACGGCACCGGGCTGGTCGCCCTGCCCGGCCTCGTCGACCTGCACACCCACCTGCGCGAGCCCGGCCGGGAGGACGCCGAGACCGTCGAGTCCGGTTCCCGGGCGGCGGCGCTCGGTGGCTACACCGCGGTCTGCGCGATGGCCAACACCTCGCCGGTGGCCGACACCGCCGGCGTGGTCGAGCAGGTCTGGCGCCTCGGCCGGGAGGCCGGGCTGGTGGACGTGCAGCCGATCGGCGCGGTCACCGTCGGCCTGGCCGGCGAGCACCTCGCCGAGCTGGGCGCGATGGCCGACTCTGCGGCCCGGGTACGGATCTTCTCCGACGACGGGCACTGCGTCGCCGACCCGAGGCTGATGCGCCGGGCGCTGGAGTACGTGAAGGCGTTCGACGGGATCATCGCCCAGCACGCCGAGGAGCCCCGGCTCACCGAGGGCGCACAGATGCACGAGGGCGAGGTCTCGACCCGGCTGGGCCTGACCGGCTGGCCGGCGGTCGCCGAGGAGGCGATCATCGCCCGGGACGTGCTGCTCGCCGAGCACGTCGGCAGCCGCCTGCACGTGTGCCACGTCTCCACCGCCGGCAGCGTGGAGGTGCTGCGCCAGGCCAAGGCCCGGGGCGTCCGGGTCACCGCCGAGGTCACCCCGCACCACCTGCTGCTCACCGACTCCCGGGCCGAGACCTACGACCCGGTCTACAAGGTCAACCCACCGCTGCGTACCGCGGCCGACGTCGCCGCGCTGCGCGCGGCCCTGGTCGAGGGCGTGATCGACATCGTCGCCACCGACCACGCCCCGCACGCGGTGGAGGACAAGGAGTGCGAGTGGGCGTACGCCCGGCCGGGCATGCTCGGCCTGGAGACGGCGCTGTCGATCGCCCTCGACGTGCTCGGCCCGCAGTGGGACCTGATCGCCGAGCGGATGTCGCGCACCCCGGCCCGGATCGCCGGGCTGGAGGGGCACGGCCTCGACCCGGCGCCCGGCGTGCCGGCGAACCTGACCCTGGTCGACCCGGCCGCCCGCCGCACCATCGAGCCGGCGGAGCTGGCCAGCCGTAGCCGCAACACCCCGTACGCCCGCATGACGCTGCCGGGTCGCATCGTGGCGACCTTCCTGCGCGGCGAGCCGACGGTCCTGGACGGAAAGGCTGTTCTATGACGAAGCGGAGGCCCGCGATCCTCGTGTTGGAGGACGGGCGCACGTTCCACGGTGAGGCGTACGGCAGCGTCGGGGAGACCTTCGGCGAGGCGGTCTTCAACACCGGCATGACCGGCTACCAGGAGACGTTGACCGACCCGTCCTACCACCGTCAGGTGGTGGTGCAGACCGCCCCGCACATCGGCAACACCGGCGTCAACGGCGAGGACGACGAGTCGGGCCGCATCTGGGTCGCCGGCTACGTGGTTCGCGACCCGGCCCGGATCGGCTCGAACTGGCGGGCCACCGGCGGGCTGGAGGAGCGGCTGGCCGCCGAGGGCGTGGTCGGCGTCAGCGGCGTGGACACCCGGGCGCTGACCCGGCACCTGCGCGAGCGCGGCGCCATGCGGGTCGGCATCTCCAGCGTCGAGAGCGACCCGCGGGCGCTGCTGGCCCGGGTGCGGCAGGCCCCGGAGATGGTCGGCGCGGACCTCTCCGCCGAGGTCACCACCGAGAAGCCGTACGTGGTCCGGGCCGAGGGCGAGCACCGGTTCACGGTCGCCGCGCTGGACCTGGGCATCAAGCGCAACGTCCCGCGCCGGCTCGCCGCCCGCGGGGTCACCACGCACGTGCTGCCGGCCGCCTCCACCATCGACGACCTGCTCGCCACCGGCGCGGACGCGGTCTTCTTCTCGCCCGGCCCGGGTGACCCGGCCACCGCCGACGCGCCGGTGGCCCTGGCGCGGGAGGTGCTCAGCCGCAGGATCCCGCTCTTCGGCATCTGCTTCGGCAGCCAGATCCTCGGCCGGGCGCTCGGCTTCGGCACCTACAAGCTCGGCTACGGCCACCGGGGCATCAACCAGCCGGTGCTCGACCGGGTCACCGGCAAGGTCGAGGTGACCAGCCACAACCACGGCTTCGCCGTCCAGGTGCCGGGCGCCGTGGCCGGGGCGGTCGTACCCGACCAGGTGATCGAGACCGAGTTCGGTGGCGTCCAGGTGTCACACGTCTGCCTCAATGACAACGTGGTCGAGGGGCTGCGGGCGAAGGACGTGCCCGCCTTCACCGTCCAGTACCACCCGGAGGCGGCGGCCGGCCCGCACGACGCGGACTACCTCTTCGACCGCTTCGCCGAGCTCATCGAGGGCCGGACCCAGAGCGAGGGGCGCACACATGCCTAAGCGGACCGATCTCAAGCACATCCTGGTGATCGGCTCCGGGCCGATCGTGATCGGGCAGGCCTGCGAGTTCGACTACTCCGGCACCCAGGCCTGCCGGGTGCTGCGCAGCGAGGGGATCCGGGTCAGCCTGGTCAACTCGAACCCGGCGACGATCATGACGGACCCCGAGTTCGCCGACGCCACGTACGTCGAGCCGATCACCCCGGAGTTCGTCGAGCTGGTGATCGCCAAGGAGCGCCCCGACGCGATCCTGCCCACCCTCGGCGGGCAGACCGCGCTGAACACCGCGGTCGCCCTGCACGAGGCCGGCGTGCTCGACAAGTACGGCGTGGAGCTGATCGGCGCCAACATCGAGGCGATCAACCGCGGCGAGGACCGACAGCTGTTCAAGGACATCGTCGCCAAGGCCGGCGTACGCCTGGGGCTCGACGACCCGACGGGCCTGGTGCCCCGCTCCCGGGTCTGCCACTCGATGGCGGAGGTCGAGGCGACGGTCGCCGAGCTGGGCCTGCCGGTGGTGATCCGGCCGTCGTTCACCATGGGCGGTCTCGGCTCCGGCATGGCGCACACCCCGGAGGACCTGGCCCGCATCGCCGGCGACGGGCTGGCCGCCAGCCCGGTGCACGAGGTGCTCATCGAGGAGAGCGTGCTCGGCTGGAAGGAGTACGAGCTCGAACTGATGCGCGACCGGCACGACAACGTCGTGGTGGTCTGCTCGATCGAGAACGTCGACCCGATGGGCGTGCACACCGGCGACAGCGTCACCGTCGCCCCGGCCATGACGCTCACCGACCGCGAGTACCAGCAGCTGCGCGACCTGGGCATCGCGGTGCTGCGCGAGGTCGGGGTGGACACCGGCGGCTGCAACATCCAGTTCGCCGTGAACCCGGCCGACGGCCGGATCGTGGTGATCGAGATGAACCCCCGGGTGTCCCGGTCGTCGGCGCTGGCCTCGAAGGCCACCGGCTTCCCGATCGCGAAGATCGCCGCCAAGCTGGCCATCGGCTACACCCTCGACGAGATCCCCAACGACATCACCCTGAAGACCCCGGCGGCGTTCGAGCCGACCCTGGACTACGTGGTGGTGAAGATCCCCCGGTTCGCGTTCGAGAAGTTCCCGGGCGCCGACCCGGAGCTGACCACCACCATGAAGTCCGTCGGCGAGGCGATGAGCCTGGGCCGCAACTTCAGCGAGGCGCTGAACAAGGCGATGCGGTCGCTGGAGACGAAGGCGGGCGGGTTCTGGACGCTGCCCGACCCGGCCGGCGCGACGAAGGAGAACACCCTCGCCGCGCTGGGGATGCCGCACGACGGCCGGCTCTACACCGTCGAGCGGGCGCTGCGTCTCGGCGCCTCGATCGCCGAGGTCACCGCCGCGTCGGGCGGGATCGACCCGTGGTTCCTGGACCAGATCGCCGCCCTCGTCGAGCTGCGCGCGGAGATCGTGGACGCCCCGGTGCTCGACGCCGAGCTGCTGCGCCGCGCCAAGCGGGCCGGCCTGTCGGACCGGCAGCTGGCCGCGCTGCGTCCGGAGCTGGCCGCCGAGGACGGCGTACGGACGCTGCGGCACCGCCTCGACGTCCGCCCGGTCTACAAGACGGTGGACACCTGCGCCGCCGAGTTCGAGGCGACCACGCCCTACCACTACTCGACGTACGACCAGGAGACGGAGGTCGTGCCGTCGGCCCGGCCGAAGGTGATGATCCTGGGTTCCGGGCCGAACCGGATCGGCCAGGGCATCGAGTTCGACTACTCGTGCGTGCACGCGGTGCAGGCGTTGCGGAGCGCGCCGGTCGGCGCCGCCGTCCCGGCCGCCGCGGGCGCGGGTTCCGCCTCCGGCGCTGCGGGTGCCGGTTTCGAAACCGTGATGGTCAACTGCAACCCGGAGACCGTCTCCACCGACTACGACACCGCCGACCGGCTCTACTTCGAGCCGCTCACCTTCGAGGACGTGCTGGAGGTCTGGCACGCCGAGGACTCCTCCGGCAGGGCGGCCGGCGGGCCGGGCGTGGTCGGGGTGATCGTCCAGCTCGGCGGGCAGACCCCGCTGGGCCTGGCGCAGCGGCTGAAGGACGCGGGCGTGCCGGTCGTCGGCACCTCGCCGGAGTCGATCCACCTGGCCGAGGAGCGGGGCGCGTTCGGGGCGGTGCTGGCCCGGGCCGGGCTGCGCGCGCCGGCGCACGGCATGGCCACCTCGTACGACGAGGCGAAGGCGATCGCCGACGAGATCGGCTACCCGGTGCTGGTCCGGCCGTCGTACGTGCTGGGCGGGCGGGGCATGGAGATCGTCTACGACGACGCCACGCTGCGTGACTACATCGGGCGGGCCACCGAGATCTCGCCGGACCACCCGGTGCTTGTCGACCGCTTCCTCGACGACGCCATCGAGATCGACGTGGACGCGCTCTGCGACGCCGACGGCGAGGTCTACCTCGGCGGGGTGATGGAGCACATCGAGGAGGCCGGCATCCACTCCGGCGACTCGTCCTGCGCGCTGCCGCCGATCACCCTGGCGGGCTCGCACGTGGCCCAGGTGCGCCGCTACACCGAGGCGATCGCCCGGGGCGTCGGCGTGCGGGGCCTGCTCAACGTGCAGTACGCGCTGAAGGACGACGTGCTCTACGTGCTGGAGGCGAACCCGCGGGCGTCCCGGACGGTGCCCTTCGTCTCCAAGGCGACGGCGGTGCCGCTGGCGAAGGCGGCGGCCCGGATCGCGCTGGGCGCCACCATCGCCGAGCTGCGCGCCGAGGGGCTGCTCCCGGCGACCGGGGACGGCGGTTCGCTGCCGGCCGGCGCCCCGATCGCGGTCAAGGAGGCGGTGCTGCCGTTCAAGCGGTTCCGCACCCCCACCGGCAAGGGCGTGGACTCGCTGCTCGGCCCGGAGATGAAGTCCACGGGCGAGGTGATGGGCATCGACACCGCCTTCGGGCACGCCTTCGCCAAGTCGCAGTCGGCCGCGTACGGCTCGCTGCCGACCGCCGGGAAGATCTTCGTCTCGGTCGCCAACCGGGACAAGCGCGGCATGATCTTCCCGATCAAGCGCCTGGCCGACCTGGGGTTCGAGATCGTCGCCACCACCGGCACGGCCGAGGTGCTGCGCCGGCACGGCATCGCCTGCGAGCAGATCCGCAAGCACTACGAGTCCGGCGGGGGCGAGGACGCGGTGTCGCTGATCCTCGGCGGCGACGTGGCGCTGGTGATCAACACGCCGCAGGGCTCGGGCGCCAGCGCCCGCTCGGACGGCTACGAGATCCGCAGCGCCGCCGTCACGGCGGACATCCCGTGCATCACCACGGTGCCGGGCGCGGCGGCGGCGGTGATGGGCATCGAGGCGCGGATCCGGGGCGACATGCAGGTCCGCCCGCTCCAGGAGCTGCACGCCGCCCTCCGAGCCGCCGAATGACCCCCCACCCCCGCCCCCGCCCGTACGCGTTGATCATGAAGTTGTTGCCGGCCGGCACGGCGTGTCGCGGCGACAACTTCATGATCGACGGGGGTGGTCGGTCGTGATGTTCGAGCGGGTGGTCCGGCCGGGGTTGTTCCGGATCGGCGGCGGGGACGCCGAGGCGGCGCACGAGTGGACGTTGCGGCGGCTGGCGGGGTTGTCCCGCCGGCCGGCGGCGCTTGGGGTGTTGCGGGCCCGGTATGCCGTGCGGGCGCCGCGGAGGGTGTTCGGCGTCGAGTTCCCCAACCCGGTCGGGCTGGCCGCCGGGATGGACAAGGACGGCGCGGCCCTGCCGGCCTGGCCGGCGCTGGGCTTCGGCTTCGTCGAGGTCGGCACGGTCACCGCGCACCCACAGCCGGGTAATCCCCGGCCCCGGCTGTTCCGGCTGCCCGGCAGCGAGGCCGTGGTGAACCGGATGGGCTTCAACAACGCCGGCGCCGAGGCCCTCGCGGCCCGGCTCGCGGCGCTGCCGCGCCCGATCGGCGTGCCGCTGGGCATCTCGCTCGGCAAGTCCAAGGTGACCCCGCTGGACGAGGCGGTGGCGGACTACCAGGCCTCCTACCGGGCGTTGCGGGCGCACGGCGACTACTTCGCGGTCAACGTCTCCTCGCCGAACACCCCGGGGCTGCGCTCGCTGCAGGACCGGGCGCACCTGGACGCCATCCTGGCGGCGCTGGTGGGGGAGAAGCCGGTGCTGGTGAAGATCGCCCCGGACCTCACCGAGCCGGCGATCGCCGAGCTGCTGGAGGTCTGCCTGGCCCGGGGCGCGGCCGGGGTGATCGCCACGAACACCACGCTGGCCCGCGACGGCCTCGCCCCGGCGGACCGGGCGCGCGGCGCGGAGACCGGCGGCCTGTCGGGTCGCCCGCTCGCCGACCGCGCCCGCGAGGTGGTCGCCTTCGTGCACCGGGAGGCCGGCGGGCGGCTGCCGGTGATCGGCGTCGGGGGCATCGTGGACCCGGACGCGGCGGCCCGGATGTTCGACGCCGGCGCCGCCCTGGTGCAGCTCTACACCGGCTTCATCTATCGCGGCCCGGCCCTGGTCCGCGCCGCCGCCCGCGCCACGGGGACGGGCGGGTGACCCCCGAGGAGGTCCTGGCCGCCGACCGGGCGCACGTGTGGCACCCGTACGCGGCCCTGCCGCCGGCGAGCGCGCCCTACGTGGTGGAGGGCGCGGCGGGCGTACGGCTGCGGCTGGCCGACGGCCGGGAGCTGGTCGACGGGATGTCGTCGTGGTGGGCGGCGATCCACGGCTACCGGCACCCGGTGCTCGACGCGGCCGTGACCGACCAGCTCGGCCGGATGAGCCACGTGATGTTCGGCGGGCTCACCCACGAGCCCGCGGTCCGCCTGGCGGCCACCCTGGTCGAGCTGGCCCCGGACGGGCTGGAGCACGTCTTCCTGGCCGACTCCGGCTCGGTCGGCGTCGAGGTCGCGATCAAGATGTGCCTGCAGTACCAGCGCGCCACCGGCCGGCCGCAGCGCCGCCGGCTGGGCACCTGGCGGGGCGGCTACCACGGCGACACGTTCCACCCGATGAGCGTCTGCGACCCCGAGGGCGGCATGCACCACCTCTGGGGCGACGTGCTTCCCCGGCAGGTCTTCGCCCCCGTGCCGCCCGGCGGCTTCGACACCCCGCCCGAGCCGGCCTACGAGGCGGCCCTGGTGGAGGCGGTCGAGCGGCACGCCCACGAGCTGGCCGCCGTCGTCGTGGAGCCGGTGGTCCAGGGCGCCGGCGGGATGCGCTTCCACCATCCGCACTACCTGCGGGTGCTGCGCGAGGCGACCCGGGCGCACGGCGTGCTGCTGATCTTCGACGAGATCGCCACCGGCTTCGGCCGCACGGGCACGATGTTCGCCGCCGAGCACGCCGGGGTGGTGCCCGACGTGATGTGCGTGGGCAAGGCGCTCACCGGCGGGTACCTGACGCTTGCCGCCACGCTCTGCACGGCGGAGGTCGCCCGGGGCATCTCCGCCGGCGGGGTGCTGGCGCACGGCCCGACGTTCATGGGCAACCCGCTGGCCTGTGCGGTCGCCAACGCCTCCCTCGGCCTGCTGCGGGCCGGCGACTGGGCGGGGCGGGTGGCGAGGGTGCAGGCGGGCCTGCGGGCCGGCCTGGAGCCGTTGCGCGGCGCCCCGGGGGTGGCCGACGTAAGGGTGCTCGGGGCGATCGGCGTGGTCCAGCTGGACCACGAGGTGGACCTGCCCGCCGCCACCGCCGCGGCGGTCGCGGAGGGGGTCTGGCTGCGGCCGTTCCGTGACCTGGTCTACACCATGCCGCCGTACGTCACCGACGACGCCGACCTGGCCCGGATCGCCGCCGGGGTCGCCGCCGCGGTGCGGGCCGGCTGAGCCGCCGGTCACGGTCCGGTGGGAGTACGCGGGCGCACGCGCCGCCCGCGACAGGAGCGTGCCCCGGCGGCGGACGCCCCGGGTGCCGAGGAGAGGGAGAGAACCGGATGGAGAGCTTCGGCGCCCGCCTGCACCGGGCCGTCAGCGAGCGGGGTCCGCTCTGCGTCGGCATCGACCCGCACCCGGGGCTGCTGGCCCGCTGGGGGCTTGACGACGACATCCGGGGGCTTGACCGGTTCGCCCGGACGGTCACGGACGCCCTCGGTGACCGGGTCGCGGTGATCAAGCCCCAGTCGGCCTTTTTCGAGCGGTTCGGCTCGAAAGGTATCGCGATTCTTGAGTCAACTATCCGACAGTTACGCGAGGCCGGCTCGCTCGTTCTGCTGGACGTCAAGCGCGGCGACATCGGCTCGACCGTCGCCGCGTACGCCTCGGCGTACCTCGACCCATCCAGCCCGGTCCATGTGGACGCGGTGACGGCGAGCCCGTACCTCGGCGTCGGCGCGCTCGCCCCGATGTTCGAACTGGCCGCCGAGCACGGCGGCGGGGTCTTCGTGCTGGCGCTCACCTCCAACCCCGAGGGCGCCGCCGTGCAGCGCGCGCGCACCGCCGACGGACGCACCGTCGCGCAGACCGTGATCGACGAGATTTCCCAGCTCAACGCGGGTGCGCAGCCACTCGGCAGCGTCGGGCTGGTGGTCGGCGCGACCATCGGTGACACCGGTCACGACCTGTCCGCCGTGAACGGTCCGCTGCTCGCTCCGGGCCTCGGCGCGCAGGGCGCCACGGCGGCCGATCTGCGCGTCGTCTTCGGCTCCGCCCTGCCCGCGGTGCTGCCCTCGTACTCCCGCGAGGTGCTGGGCGCGGGCCCGGATCCGGACGCGCTGCGGGCCGCCGCCGACCGCGCCCTGACCGGCTGCCGGGCCGCCCTCGCCCCTGGTGACTGACTGATGGCTCGGTCACCTTTGTGAAGATCATCGCGCGTCCACGTTGCCGAATGCGCCGTCGACCGCTAGTTTTCCCCGCGCTGGGAACCACGGACCCCTTGGTTCACAGCGACACCACGTTTCACAGATGCGGCGGTGCGTCCCGCCCGTCGCGATAGGGACCTGAGGAGAACTGGTGCCGCTCCCGTCACTGACCCCCGAACAGCGCGCTGCCGCGCTGGAGAAGGCCGCGGAGATCCGCAAGGCCCGTGCTGAGCTGAAGGAGCAGCTCAAGCAGGGCAAGACCACCCTCGGAGCCGTCCTCGAGCGTGCCGAGTCCGACGACGTCGTCGGCAAGCTCAAGGTCTCCGCCGTGCTGCAGGCGATGCCGGGTATCGGCAAGATCCGGGCCACCCAGATCATGGAGAAGCTCAAGATCGCCGACAGCCGTCGCCTGCGTGGCCTCGGCGAGCAGCAGCGCAAGGCACTGCTTGGAGAGTTCGCCGCCAACTGAGCCTGGCTGCGTGTAGAAACAAGCAGTGAGCACGGATGACGAGGCGCGCCCGGCGGCTCGGCTCACTGTCCTGGCGGGGCCTTCGGGCTCCGGCACGGAGAGTGTCGTCGAGCGCGTCCGGGCGCGTTCTCCGTCCGTGTGGGTTCCGGTGCCGGCCACCACGCGCTCCCGCCGGGAGAGCGAGCTGGACGGCGTCGACCGGCTCTTCCTGACCCCCGCCGGGTTCGACCGGATGGTCGCCGCCGGGGAGCTGCTGGAGTGGAGCCGGGCCGGGCCGTACCGGCGCGGCACCCCCCTCGAACCGGTGCGCGCCCGGCTCGCCGCCGGGCAGCCGGTGCTGATCGGCCTCGACCTGGCGGGCGCGCTGCTGGTCCGGGCGGTGCTGCCCGATGCCCGGCTGGTGCTGCTGCACCCGCCGGGGCGCCTCCCCCCGCAGGTCACACCGGCCGCCTTCGAACACACCCTCGCGCACGACCTCACCGGGCGGGTCGTCGACGAGCTGGTAGGCTTGTCCGGTTCTTCTTTCCTGGCTCCGGCGCCACCGCACATGCGCGGTTGACCGCCAGCACCGCCAAGCGCGGTGCGATAGACGCAGAGGTTAATTCGTGGGATCCATCGCAAACCCCGAAGGCATCACCAACCCGCCGATCGACGAGCTCCTCGAGAAGACGACCTCGAAGTACGCGCTGGTGATCTTCGCCGCCAAGCGCGCGCGCCAGGTCAACGCCTACTACAGCCAGCTCGGTGAGGGTCTGCTGGAATACGTCGGCCCGTTGGTCGAGACCACGCCGCAGGAGAAGCCCCTCTCCATCGCCATGCGCGAGATCAACGCGGGCCTGCTCACCGCCGAGCCGACCGACCAGCCGTAATCCGCCCCGCGTCGATGTCCCCCCGGATCGTCCTCGGGGTCGGCGGTGGCATCGCCGCCTACAAGGCGTGCGAGCTGCTGCGGCTCTTCACCGAGTCGGGCCACCAGGTCCGGGTCGTGCCGACCGCGTCGGCGTTGCGCTTCGTCGGGGCCCCGACCTGGGCGGCGCTCTCCGGCCAGCCCGTCGCCGACGACGTCTGGTCGGACGTGCACGAGGTGCCGCACGTCCGGCTCGGTCAGCAGGCCGACCTGGTGGTGGTCGCGCCGGCCACCGCCGACCTGCTGGCCAAGGCCGCCCACGGCCTCGCCGACGACCTGCTCACCAACACGCTGCTGACCGCCCGCTGCCCGGTCGTGCTGGCCCCGGCCATGCACACCGAGATGTGGGAGCACCCGGCCACCGTCGCCAACGTCGCGACGCTGCGCTCCCGGGGCGTGCGCGTCGTCGAGCCCGCCGTCGGCCGGCTCACCGGCGCCGACACCGGCAAGGGCCGGCTGCCCGACCCGGCGGAGATCTTCGCGGTCGCCCGCCGGGCCCTCGCGCGGGGCGTCGGGGCCCCCGCCGACCTCGCCGGGCGGCACGTGGTGGTGACCGCCGGCGGCACCCGCGAGCCCCTCGACCCGGTCCGCTTCCTGGGCAACCGCTCCTCGGGCAAGCAGGGCTACGCCTTCGCGCGCTGCGCCGTGGCCCGGGGCGCCCGGGTCACCCTGATCTCGGCCAACGTCTCGCTGCCCGACCCCGCCGGCGTCGACCTGGTCCGCGTCGGCACCACTGGCGAGCTGCGCGACGCCACGCTCGCGGCGGCGGCCGACGCCGACGCGGTGGTGATGGCGGCGGCTCCGGCCGATTTCCGCCCCGCGACCTACGCGCCTGGCAAAATCAAGAAGTCGGACGACGGCAGCGCGCCCACCATCGAGCTCGTCACCAACCCGGACATCGCGGCCGAGCTGGGCCGGCGCCGTCGACCGGAGCAGGTGCTGGTGGTGTTCGCCGCGGAGACGGGCGACGCCGAGGCCAACGGCCGGGCCAAGCTCGCCCGCAAGCGGGCGGACCTCGTCGTGATCAACGAGGTCGGGTCCGACAAGGTCTTCGGCGCCGAGACCAACGCGGCGACGGTCATCGGCGCGGACGGTTCGGTCAGCCGGATGCCCGAGCGGTCCAAGGAGGACCTCGCCGACGGCGTCTGGGATCTCGTGGTGGCCCGGTTGCCCGGCCGTTCCTGACGGCTGGAAACGGGCACGACCGAAGAGGCCAGGCTCTGACGCGGATGACTACACTGCCGCGGAACGACTTCCACAATTTAGGAGTGCCGTGACACGCCGCCTCTTCACTTCCGAATCGGTCACGGAAGGCCACCCGGACAAGATCGCCGACCAGATCAGCGACGGCATCCTCGACGCCCTGCTCGCCGAGGACCCCCGCAGCCGCGTCGCCGTGGAGACCCTGATCACCACCGGTCAGGTGCACATCGCGGGCGAGGTGACCACCAAGGCGTACGCCGACATCCCGACCATCGTCCGTCGGACCATCCTCGACATCGGCTACGACTCGTCGAAAAAGGGCTTCGACGGCGCCTCGTGCGGCGTCAGCGTCTCCATCGGGGCCCAGTCCGAGGACATCGCGCAGGGCGTCGACAACGCCTTCGAGCTGCGTACCGGGGCGTCGGAGAGCGCGCTGGACGCCCAGGGCGCCGGCGACCAGGGCATGATGTTCGGCTTCGCCTGCTCCGAGACGCCGGAGCTGATGCCGCTGCCGATCGCCCTGGCGCACCGGCTGGCCCGGCGGCTCTCCCAGGTCCGCAAGGACGGCACGATCCCGTACCTGCGCCCCGACGGCAAGACCCAGGTCACGATCGAGTACGAGGGGCTGCGCCCCGTCCGGCTCAACACGGTCGTCGTCTCCAGCCAGCACGCGGCGGACATCTCGCTGGACTCGCTGCTCACCCCCGACGTGCGCGAGCACGTCATCGCTCCGGAGCTGGAGAGCCTCGGGCTCGACACCGAGGGCTACCGGCTGCTGGTCAACCCGACCGGCCGGTTCGAGATCGGCGGGCCGATGGGCGACGCCGGCCTGACCGGCCGCAAGATCATCGTCGACACCTACGGCGGCTACGCCCGGCACGGCGGCGGCGCGTTCTCCGGCAAGGACCCGTCGAAGGTGGACCGCTCGGCGGCGTACGCGACGCGCTGGGTTGCCAAGAACGTGGTCGCCGCCGGCCTGGCCGAGCGGTGCGAGGTCCAGGTCGCGTACGCGATCGGCAAGGCCCACCCGGTCAGCCTCTTCGTCGAGACGTTCGGCACCGAGACCGTGCCGGTCGCCTCGATCGAGAAGGCCGTCTCCGAGGTCTTCGACCTGCGCCCGGCCGCCATCATCCGGGACCTGAACCTGCTCCGCCCGATCTACCAGCAGACCGCCGCCTACGGCCACTTCGGCCGGGAGCTGCCGGACCTGACCTGGGAGAGCACCGACCGGGCCGCCGACCTCAAGTCGGCCGCGGGAGCCTGACCGGCACCAGGCGCAGCGACCGGCGACCCGCGGACGGGTCGCCGGTCGCTCGTGTCTGCGTCGACGTCCCCCTGGCCCACCTGGACCGCCCGTTCGACTACCTCGTCCCGGCCGAGCTGGACGCCGACGCCGTCCCCGGCGTACGCGTGAAGGTCCGCTTCGCGGGGCAGCTCGTCGACGGCTGGCTGCTGGAGCGGGCCGACGACTCGGGGCACACCGGCCGCCTGGCGTACCTGGAGAAGGTCGTCTCGCCCGAGCCGGTGCTCGCGCCGGAGGTCGCCCGGCTGGCCCGGGCGGTCGCGGACCGCTACGCCGGCAACCTCGCCGACGTGCTCCGCCTCGCCGTCCCACCCCGGCACGCCCGCGTGGAGAAGGACGTCCGCGCCCGCGCCGCGGCCCCCGACGAGAACCCCGCGGCCCCCGACGAGAACCCCGCGGCCCCCGACGAGGACCCCGCGGCCCCCGACGAGGGCCCCGCCGCCCCCGACGTGGACCCCGCCGCACCGGCGGAGGCCACCGGCGGGGACCCGCCACGACCCGGCCCGGCCCCGGCGGACCCCGTCGCGCCGGCCGGGCCCGGTCCCGACGCCTGGCGGGACTACCCGGCCGGGCCGGCCCTGCTCCGGGCGCTCGCCGACGGCCGGGCCGCCCGGGCCGTCTGGTCGGCGCTGCCGGGGGAGGACTGGCCCGCCCGGTACGCCGAGGCCGTCGCCGCCACCGTGGCCGGCGGCCGGGGCGCGGTGGTGGTCGTCGCCGACAACCGCGACCTGGACCGTCTCGACGCCGCCCTGCACGACGCCCTGGGCCCGGGGCGGCACGTCTGCCTCTCCGCCGCGCTCGGTCCCGCCCGGCGCTACCGGGCGTTCCTCGCCGCCCGGCGCGGCGACGTGGCGGTGGTGGTCGGCACCAGGGCCGCGATGTTCGCCCCGGTCGCCCGGCTCGGGCTGGTGGCGATCTGGGACGACGGCGACGACCTGCACGCCGAACCCCGGGCCCCCTATCCGCACGCCCGGGAGGTGCTGCTCACCCGCGCCCAGCTCGGCGACGCCGCGGCGCTGGTGGGCGGCTACACCCGCACCGCCGAGGCGCAGCTGCTGGTGGAGACCGGATGGGCCCGCGAGGTGGTGGCCGACCGGGCCACCCTCCGGGCCCGGATGCCGGCGATCGCGCCGACGGGCGACGACCCGCAGCTGGCCCGGGACCCCGGGGCGGCCACCGCACGGCTGCCCAGCCTGGCCTGGACCACCGCCCGGGACTCGCTCCGGGCGGACCTGCCGGTGCTGGTGCAGGTGCCCCGCCGCGGCTACCTGCCGTCGGTGGCCTGCGCCGAGTGCCGCACCCCGGCCCGGTGCCCGCACTGCGCCGGCCCGCTCGCGCTGCCCTCCGCCGAGGGCACCCCGGCCTGCCGCTGGTGCGGGCGGGTCGCCGCCGCGTACGCCTGCCCGGAGTGCGGCGGGCGGCGGCTGCGCGCCTCCGTCACCGGCGCCCGGCGCACCGCCGAGGAACTGGGCCGGGCCTTCCCCGGCGTGCCGGTGCGTACCTCCGGGCGGGAGGAGGTGCTGGCCACGGTCCCGGGCGGCGCCGGCCTGGTCATCGCCACCCCCGGCGCCGAGCCGGTCGCCGACGGTGGCTTCGGGGCGGTGCTGCTGCTCGACTCGTGGGCCCTGCTCACGCGGGCCGACCTGCGGGCGGGGGAGGAGGCGCTGCGCCGCTGGCTGGCGGCCGCCGCGCTGGCCCGTCCCGCCGCCGCCGGCGGCCGGGTGGTGGTGGTCGCCGACGGGGCCCTCGCCCCCGTACAGGCGCTGCTGCGCTGGGACGCCGGCTGGTTCGCCGCCCGGGAGCTGGCCGAACGGCGGGAGCTGGGCTTCCCACCCGCGGTGCGGATGGCCAGCGTGACCGGCCTGCCGGCCGCCGTGGCCGACCTGCTGGCCGAGGCCCGGCTGCCGGCGGAGGCCGAGCTGCTCGGGCCGGTGCCGGCCGACGGGGAGCGCGAGCGGATGCTGGTCCGGGTCCCCCGGGCCCGGGCCGGCGCGCTGGCCGGCGCGCTGCACTCGGCGGCGGGGGTGCGCACCGCCCGCAAGGCCGCCGAGCCGGTCCGCCTCCAGGTCGACCCGCTGGCCCTCTTCTGACCGACGGCCCGGCCGATCCGGCGCCGCACCCACCGCCCGACCTGGCCCGTCGTCGCACGCCGTGTCCGGCGGTGTGTCGACACGCGGGTGATAGCATCGCCCGTCATGCCCGGGCGTACGACGGCTCCAGGTCGCGGCACGGCGCCACACCGCGCCGAGCCGGGGTCGTCGCAGGATCGCGCGACGATGGCGGGAGCGCGTCGGTTCGGCGCGGTGTCGATGATTCCAAACAGCCGGTGATCAGGGGTGGACCAGTCGTGACCGTTCGTCAGTCGATCGTCTTCAATGGTGACCTCGGCAGCGGCAAGAGCACCGTCTCCGTGGTGATCGCCGAGCGGCTCGGCCTGCGCCGGGTCAGCGTCGGTGACCTCTACCGCCAGATGGCGCAGGAGCGGCAGATGACCGCGCTCCAGCTCAACCTGCACGCGGAGCTGGACCAGGCCGTCGACGGCTACGTCGACCAGCTCCAGCGGGACATCGCGGCCTCGGGCGAGCGGCTCGTCATGGACTCCCGGCTGGCCTGGCACTTCTTCACCGACGCGCTCAAGGTGCACATGATCACCGAGCCGGGCGAGGCGGCCCGACGGGTGCTCGCCCGCCCCTCCGGCCCGGCCGAGAGCTACGCCTCGATGGAGGAGGCCAAGGCCAAGCTGCTGGAGCGCAGCGAGAGCGAGCGGGGCCGGTTCATCGTCCGCTACGGGGTGGACAAGGCCCGGCTGCGCAACTACGACCTGATCTGCGACACCACCCGCGCCTCGGCCTCCGAGGTCATCGAGCACATCATCGACGCGTACGAGGGTCGGCTGTGCGCGGACGTGCTGCGCGACGCTCCGCCGCTGCTGCTGCTCGACCCGGCCCGCGTCTACCCGACCGAGGACATCGCCCACCTGCGCGACCTGTGGGACTCGGAGTTCGTCGGCGAGGTGGCCGCCGCCGGCGACGAGGCGCTGGAGCCCCTGCGGATCGGCTACACCGGCGAGTACTTCTTCGTCGTCGACGGGCACCGCCGCCTCAGCGCCGCCCTCCAGAACGGCTTCCGCCTGGTGCCGGCCCAGCTCGTCGCCGAGGTGGACGAGCCGGTGGTCGGCGGGATGAGCGCGGTGGACTACTTCGCCGCCCAGGCCCGGCCCGGTCTGATCCACGACTGGGAGGCCGCCCACTCCATCGAGCTGCCGTTGCCCGAGCACGCCCTGCTCGGCGGCGACGCGGTCCTGGCGGGGGAGCCGGGCACCGCAGTCTGAGCCGCTTCCCGTGCGGTGATGGGCGCCTCCCGGTGACCATCGACACGCGACGGGCCGCGCCGCTTCGCGGTACGCCGGCCGGGGCGGCCGACGGCACTCCGTAGACTGGTACGGCACCAGTCCGCCCGCCGAAGGAGCCATGCCGAGTGACCGTCCAGCCCATCCGTCTGTTCGGGGATCCGGTGCTGCGCACGCCGGCCGATCCGGTGGTCGACTTCGACGTCGAGCTGCGCAAGCTCGTCGCCGACCTGACCGACACGATGCGTGAGCAGAACGGCGCCGGCCTCGCCGCGCCGCAGCTCGGTGTGGGCCTGCGGGTGTTCACCTTCGACGTTGACGACGTGGTCGGCCACCTGGTCAACCCGGTGCTGGAGTTTCCCGACGCCGAGGAGCAGGACGGCCCCGAGGGCTGCCTGTCCATCCCCGGCCTCTACTTCGACACCAAGCGCCGGCAGAACGTGATCGCCAAGGGCTTCAACGGCTACGGCGACCCGATGCAGATCGTCGGCACCGGTCTGATGGCCCGCTGCGTGCAGCACGAGACCGACCACCTCGACGGGGTGCTCTTCGTGGACCGGCTGGACCCGGCCGGGCGCAAGGAGGCGATGAAGGCGATCCGCCAGGCGGAGTGGTACGACCCGACCACCCCACCGACGGTCAAGCTCAACCCCCACGCCTCGGGCAGCCCCTTCGGCCTGGGGCGGTGAGCCGGTGCGCGTGATCTTCGCCGGCACGCCGGCCGTCGCCGTTCCCGCCCTGGCCGCCGTGGCCGCCTCCCGGCACGAGCTCGTCGCCGTGGTCACCCGGCCGGACGCCCCCGCCGGGCGCGGTCGCGGGCTGGTTCGCTCCCCGGTGGGGGCGTGGGCCGACGAGCACGGGATCGAGGTGCTCACCCCCGCCCGGCCGCGTGAGCCGGAGTTCCAGGACCGGCTGCGCGAGCTGGCCCCCGACTGCGTCCCCGTGGTCGCCTACGGCGCGCTGGTGCCGCCGGCCGCCTTGGAGATCCCCCGCCACGGCTGGATCAACCTGCACTTCTCGCTGCTGCCCGCCTGGCGCGGGGCCGCGCCCGTGCAGCACGCCGTGCTGCACGGCGACGAGCTGACCGGGGCGAGCGTGTTCCAGCTGGAAGAGGGGCTGGACACCGGTCCGGTCTACGGCACGCTGACCGACGAGATCCGCCCGGCCGACACGTCCGGCGACCTGCTGGAGCGGTTGGCCCACTCCGGCGCCGGCCTGCTGGTGGCCGTCCTCGACGCGATCGACGACGGCACGGCCCGGGCCGAGCCGCAGCCCGCCGACGGGGTGTCGCTGGCGCCGAAGCTGACCGTGGAGGACGCCCGGGTGCGCTGGTCCGATCCCGCCTTCGCGGTGGACCGGCGGATCCGGGCCTGCACTCCGGCGCCCGGCCCGTGGACGACGTTCCGGGGCGAGCGCGTCAAGCTGGGCCCGGTCACCCCGGTGCCCGACGGCCCGGAGTTGAAGCCGGGCGAGCTGCTGGTGGAGAAGTCCCGGGTGCTGGCCGGCACGGCCACCATCCCGGTGCGGCTCGGCGAGGTCCGGGCGGCGGGCAAGCGGGCGATGCCGGCGACCGACTGGGCGCGGGGCGTCCGGGTCGCCGCGGGGGAGGAAGTCGCGTGACGGGCACTTCGGAACGGCCCTCGGGCGACCGCTCCTCCGGCGAACGGCGCGGTGAGCGGCCGGCGCGGGGCGGCCAGTGGGGTGCCCGGTCTGGCGGTGACCGC
Organism: Micromonospora sp. USAFONa4; assembly: GCF_057197825.1. NCBI lineage: Bacteria > Bacillati > Actinomycetota > Actinomycetes > Micromonosporales > Micromonosporaceae > Micromonospora > Micromonospora sp. USAFONa4. Next base: position 5,811,915 of record NZ_CM170072.1, read on the forward strand.
CGCGACGGCGGCCGACGTCCCCCGGCCCGCCCGGCGGTGGACCTGCCCCGCCAGGTGGCCTACGAGGCGGTCGCGGCGGTGCACCGGGACGACGCGTACGCCAACCTGGTGCTCCCGTCACTCCTGCGCGACGCGGGGCTGGTCGGCCGGGACGCCGCCTTCGCCACCGAGCTGACCTACGGCACGCTGCGCCACCTCGGCACCCTCGACGCGATCCTCGGCGACGCCGCCGGGCGGGACGTGCAGCGCATCGACCCGCCGGTGCGCGACGCGCTGCGGCTCGGGGCCTACCAGCTCCTGCACACGCGGGTGCCGGCGCACGCCGCCGTCTCCTCGACCGTCGACCTGGTCAAGTCGGTGGGTGTTGGCGCGACGGGCTTCGCCAACGCGGTGCTGCGCGAGGTGGCCGGCCGCGACGCCGACGCCTGGGTGGCCAAGCTGGCCCCGTCGGCGGAGAGCGACCCGATCGGGCACCTGGCCCTGGCGTACAGCCATCCGCAGTGGATCGTGCGGGCCTTCGCCGAGGCGCTCGGCGGCGACCTGGGCGAGACCACCCGGCTGCTCATCGAGGACAACGAGCGCCCGCCGGTGCACCTGTGCGCCCGGCCCGGGCTGGCCGATCCGGCGGAGCTGGCCGACGAGGCAGGCGGCGCGCCGGGGGCCTTCTCCCCGTACGCGGTCTATCTCTCCGGTGGGGCGCCCGGCGACCTGCCGGCGCTCGCGCAGGGGCGCGCCCACGTGCAGGACGAGGGCTCCCAGCTGGTGGCCAACGCCCTGGCGGTGGCCCCGCTCGACGGCCCGGACGGGCGCTGGCTGGACCTGTGCGCCGGGCCGGGTGGTAAGGCGGGCCTGCTCGGCGCCCTCGCCGCCCAGCGGGACGCGCGGCTGACCGCGGTCGAGGTCTCGGAGCACCGGGCCCGGCTGGTCGAGCAGGCCACCCGGGGCCTGCCCGTGAGCGTGCTGAACATTGACGGCCGCACCGTCGGCGCGGACCCGAAGCTGCCGGAGGCGCACTTCGACCGGGTGCTCGTCGACGCGCCCTGCACGGGGCTGGGGTCGCTGCGCCGCCGCCCGGAGTCGCGCTGGCGGCGCCAGCCCTCGGACCTGCCGCCGCTTACCCGGTTGCAGCGTGAGCTGCTCGCCGCGGCGCTGCGCGCCGTCCGGCCGGGCGGGCTGGTCGCCTACGTGACGTGCTCCCCGCACACCGTGGAGACGCACGTGACGGTGACCGAGGCGGCCCGCCGCTCCGGCGTGCCGGTCGACTTCGTCGACGCCCGACCGCTGCTGCCGGCGGGCATGCCCGGCCTCGGCGACGGGCCGACGGTGCAGCTGTGGCCGCACCGGCACGGCACCGACGCGATGTTCCTCGCGATGCTCCGCCGCACCTGAGCGGGGCGCACGGGACAGACCGGTCCGCCCCGCCCGGGGCGGGCCGGCGACGCCCGGGGCCGTCGTGCGCACCGCGCGCCGGCGGCGGGAATCGCCGTCCCTCCACTGTCTCCCCAAAACGCGCTCCAAGGTGGCATCATGTCGTCACCTATCGAGGAGTGTCCATGAAACGAAGAGTCCTGACCGTCGGTGCCGCACTCGCCGTCTTCGCCGCCGCCGCGGTCGCACCGGCCGTCGGGCCGGCGTCGGCGGCCCCGTCCGTCGGTGTGCTCGCGCCCGCCGCGCAGGCCCTGGCGGCGCCGGACATCGCGGTGGCCAACGTCCAGGCCCACCTCACGCAGTTCCAGACCATCGCCACCCAGAACGGCGGCAACCGGCGGGCCGGGTCCGCCGGCTACACGGCCTCCGTCGCGTACGTCAAGGCGAAGCTCCAGGCCGCCGGTTACACGGTCACCGAGCAGGTCTGCACCGACTGCACGTACCGGTCGAACAACCTGATCGCCGAGTGGCCGGGCGGCCCCGCCGACCAGGTCGTCATGTTCGGCTCGCACCTCGACGGCGTCTCCGCCGGCCCGGGCATCAACGACAACGCCACCGGATCGTCCGCGCTGCTGGAGAACGCGCTGGTGCTGGCCCAGCAGAACCCGACGATGACCAAGCGGGTCCGGTTCGCCTGGTGGACCGACGAGGAGCAGGGCCTCAACGGCTCGGACTTCTACGTCCGCTCGCTGAGCGCCACCCAGCGGGGCTACATCAAGGGCTACTACAACTTCGACATGATCGGCTCCGTCAACGGCGGCTACTTCATCAACCGGATCACCTCCGCCACCGCCGCCCCGCTGAAGGCGTACTGGGACTCCCTGAACATCCAGCCCGAGGAGAACGTCGAGGGCCAGGGACGCTCCGACGACTACCCGTTCGCGCAGGCCGGCATCCAGACCTCCGGGTACGCCGCGGGCGCCAGCGCCCGGAAGACCTCGGCGCAGGCCACCAAGTGGGGCGGCACGTCCGGCTCGGCGTACGACCCCTGCTACCACCGGTCCTGCGACACCACCTCGAACGTCAGCGCCACGGTGCTCAACCGCAGCGCCGACGGGATCGCGTACGCCATCTGGCAGCTCGCCGTGGGCTCGGCGACCAACGACTTCTCCGTCGCGGTGAGCCCGACGTCGGGCTCGGTGCAGCGGGGCACGTCGACCACGGCGACGGTCTCCACGGCCACCACCGCCGGCACGGCCCAGACGGTCGGCCTGTCGGCGACCGGCCTGCCGGCCGGCGTCACCGCCTCGTTCAGCCCGTCGTCGGTCACCTCCGGCGGCTCCGCCACCCTGACGCTCAGCGCGTCGGCCTCGGCGACGCTGGGCACCTACACCGTCACGGTCACCGGCGCGGGCTCCGGGGGCGTCTCGCGTTCGGCCAGCTACACCCTGACCGTCGGCGGCAGCGGCGGGTGCTCAGGTGGGCAGCTCATCGGCAACGGCGGGTTCGAGAGCGGCTCGTCGCCGTGGACGGCGTCGTCGGGCGTGATCACCAACGACACCCGCCAGCCGGCGCGGACGGGCTCGTACAAGGCGTGGCTGCTGGGCTACGGCTCGACGCGGACGGAGACGCTGTCGCAGTCGGTGACGATCCCGGCGGGCTGTGCGAGCTACACGCTGTCGTTCTGGCTGCACGTCGACACGGCGGAGACGACGGCGAGCACCGCGTACGACCGGTTGGTGGTGCAGGTGGGCTCGACGACGCTGGCGACGTACTCGAACCTGAACGCGGCGGCGGGCTACACGCAGCGGTCGTTCAACGTGGCCGCGTACGCGGGCCAGACGGTGACGCTGAAGTTCACCGGCACGGAGGACGCCTCGTTGCAGACCAGCTTCGTCGTCGACGACGTGACGCTGCAGGCCAGCTGACACACCACGGGGTCGGGGCGGTCGGCCACGCCGACCGCCCCGCTCAGGTGACCGGCAGGCCCTTCGTGCCGGCGCCCTTCACCGACCGGGTGAGGTTGCGGTCGCTGACCCACAGGAAGCACTGCACGCCCCGGTTGCCGTTGCGCCACTCCCGCTCGAACGGGTGGTAGTAGATCGAGCCGGCCCGGTACTGCAGGTCGCCGTTGTCCGGCACCTTCGCGTACTTCGCGATGAGCGTCCGGCACGCCCGGTGCACCTTCCGGGTGTCCCGGCCGAAGTCGTCGTAGCTGGTGTCGGGGGCCTGCCACACCCCGACGAACTCGGCGCGGTGCTTGCTGGTGCAGGCGACCGGCACCATCTCCCGCACCTCGTCGGCCCGCGTCTTGGGGTTGAAGCAGCGGTGGGCGAGCGGGGCGGCGCCGGTCAGCGCGCCCTTCAGGCTGCCCGTGCGGGCCTTCGCGGCGGCCTCGTCGAGGCTGGTCTGCTCGCTCAGGTCGCAGCGGAACCAGCGGGCGCCGCCGCCCCACGCCTGCGGCGACGGCAGCACCACGCTCAGCCCGAGCCGGCCCGAGCGCCAGTCGCCGCCGACCACCTCGTTGACCTTCGCGTCGCACTCGGCGCGGGCGGCGCGCATGCCGGCCGAGCCGGCCGGCGGGGGCGTGACCCGGTCGGCTCCCGCCCCGGTCAGCGTGCCGACGTGCACGGTCTCCGTGCGGTGCGACACGGCGCAGTCGACGGGGTGGTAGGCGGTGAGGTAGCCGACGTCCTGCACGCCGGCGTGGCAGACCCCGGCGGCGGGCACGAACGCCTGCGGCGCGGCGGGCGCCGGCCAGTCGTCGGTCAGGTCACGGTCGGTGCCGGCCGGGGTGCCGCAACCGGCGAGCGTCAGGGCCGCCACCGCGCCCACCGTGGCCGCCGTCCACCACCGTCGCATCCCGACCTCCCGCCGTTCGTGGGCCGCACCCGGCGGCGGCCAGCGCGGCGGTCCCGCCGGCGCGGAGGCGGCCGGACACGCCACGGTGCGGCAGCATACGGCACCCCCGCTCAGCTCGCGGGCAACCCTTGCGGGCCGGCGCCCCGCATGGAGCGGGTCAGCTTCCGGTCGTCGCTCCACAGGAAACAGCGCACGCCCCGGTCGCCCTCCTGCCACTCCCGCTGCGACGGGGGATAGAAGATCGAGCCCGCCCGGTACGGCAGGTCGCTGTTGACGGGCACCTCGGCGAAGGCGGCGATGAGCGCCATGCAGCGCGTGTGCGCCTGCCGGTGGGACCGGCCGAACTCGGCCCAGGTCATGTCCCGCTCCAGGTAGACGCCGACGAACTCAGCGCGGTGCGGCTCGGTGCACAGCACCGGCGCCATGTAGTTCAGGTTGTCGCCGATCAGCTTGGGGTCGAAGCAGCGGTGCAGCAGCGGGGAGTCGCCGATCATCGCGCCGCGCAGGCTGCCCGTGCGGTTCACCGGCCGGGTGTTGTCGATGCTGCCGGTCTCGCTCAGGTCGCAGCGGAACCAGCGGGCGCCCGCGCGCCACGCGGGGGCGGAGGGCAGGGCGACGGTGAGGGTGACGCGGGCGGCGTGCCAGTCGCCGCCGAGCACCTCGCGGGCACGCTGGTCGCACTCGGCGCGGGCGGGCCGCAGGGTCGCGGAACCCGGTTCGGGCCGGTCGCCGTCGGCGGCCGGCCCGGCGAACCTGCCCACGTGCACGGTCTCGGCCAGGTGGTTGCGGGAGCAGTCCACCGCCTCGTAGGTGCGGGCCTGCACGACGGCGGTGATCCGGGGCAGGCAGGCGTCGGTGGCCGGCACGAACAGCTGCGGCGCCCGCAGCGCCGGCCAGTCGTCGGTGAGGTCGCCGTCGGAGCCGCCCGGTCGTACGCAGCCGGAGAGCAGGACCGTCAGCGTGCCGGCCAGCGCCAGCGCCGCGAGCCACCGTCGCATCGTCCGCCCTTTCCGGGAGCTGACGCGTCGACCGCCGCCGGGGCACCGCGCGGGCGTGCGGCTCACGTCACCGTCCCTGATGGAGTCTCGCCGCGTTTCCGTCGTCCGGCCAGTCACGGATGGCCCTTCGTCCGGTTTCGCCGAGCCGGGAGGACCAATTCTGCACCACTGGTCACCGTCGGGTCACCGGGTGTCCCGTTGGTGGCCGCGCTGCGGGCGGCCGTCGGCCACGTTCGTACACTGGCCCGGTGACCGTACCGCCGCCGATCGTCGCGCCCAGCATCCTCGCCGCCGATTTCGCCCGCCTCGCCGAGGAGGTCCGCGCCGTCGAGAACGCCGCGGACTGGCTGCACGTGGATGTCATGGACAACCACTTCGTGCCCAACCTGACCATCGGGCTGCCCGTGGTGCAGAGCCTGCGGGCCGCCACCGAGCTGCCCTTCGACGTGCACCTGATGATCGAGGACCCGCGCCGCTGGGCGCCCGGCTACGCCGATGCCGGGGCGTACAACGTCACCTTCCACGCCGAGGCGTGCGACGACCCGGTGGCCCTGGCCAAGGACCTGCGCTCGGCGGGGGCCAAGGCGGGGCTGGCGATCGACCGGGACACCCCGATCGAGCCGTACCTGGAGCTGCTGCCGAGCTTCGACACGCTGCTGATCATGACCATCAAGGCCGGCTTCGGCGGGCAGCGGTTCATCCCGCAGCTGCTGGACAAGGTGCGTGCGGCCCGCCGGCACGTCGACGCCGGCCACCTGGAACTGCGCATCGAGGTCGACGGCGGCATCGCCGCCGACACCATCGCCCAGGCGGCCGAGGCGGGGGCCGACGCGTTCGTCGCCGGCACCGCCGTCTACGGCGCCGACGACCCCGCCGAGGCCATCCGGAAGCTGCGGGCACTCGCGGAACACGCCGCCCCCGGGGCCTGACGTGGAACCGGCCGGCGACCGCCCGGACGTCATCCTCGTCGTGGACGACGACGAGGACATCGCGCGTTTCGTCGCGTTCAACCTCCGGCTGCACGGCTTCGAGGTGATCCACGCCAGCGACGGGCAGGAGGCGCTCGAGGTGATCGAGCGCCAGCGACCCGACCTGGCGGTGGTCGACCTGATGATGCCGCGCATCGACGGGTTGGAACTGACCCGGCGGCTGCGCGCCGACCCGATGACCTCGGCCCTGCCGGTGATCATGCTGACCGCCAAGGGCATGACGGTGGACAAGGTGCACGGGCTCAGCGCCGGCGCCGACGACTACCTGGTCAAGCCCTTCGACACCGCCGAACTGGTCGCCCGGGTCAGCTCCACGCTGCGCCGCAACAAGGAGTTCCGCGAGGTCTCGCCGCTGACCGGGCTGCCCGGCAACAGCCGGATCCGCCGGGAGATCTCCGACCGCGTCCGCAGCGGGGTCGACTACGCCGTCGGCTACATCGACATCGACCGGTTCAAGAGCGTCAACGACCGGTACGGCTTCGTCCGCGGCGACGACTTCATCTCGGCCCTGGCCCGCAGCCTGCACCGGGCGGTGGTCTCGGTCGGGCTGCCGCCGGCCTTCCTGGGGCACGTCGGCGGCGACGACTTCGTCATCGTCTGCGCCCCGGAGCAGGTCCGGCCGCTCACCTCCCGGGTCTCCGCCGACTTCGAGAAGGCCGCCGACTCGCTCTACGACCCGGTCGACGCCGCGCGCGGCTACGTGGAGCTGAAGGACCGCCGGGGCAACATCCGGCGCGCCGCCCTGGTGACCCTGTCGATCGGCGTGTCCCTCTCCGACTCCGGCAAGCGGTTCACCGACCCGCTGGAGGCGATCGCGGTCGCCTCCGAGATGAAGACGGTGGCCAAGAGTCAACCCGGCTCGTACGTGGCGGTGGACCGCCGGCGCGGGGTTACCTGATTCGTGCGCTGTTGCTGTGAAGTACCACGCCCGGGTGGCGCGACCCCCCGTCCGGCGTGTAACACTTCCCGTGTACCCACCACGCGCTGGCGGGACTCGGTGTAATTCCGAACCGGCGGTGATCCACGGTGTGACCGTGGTAAGCCCGCGACCCGGTCGGCCTCGTGCCGCCCGGTGGACCTGGTGAGAATCCGGGGCCGACGGTTGGGAGCGGGAAACCCCGCCCCCAGACAGTCCGGATGGGAGACAGCGCGCGGGACGGACGGGCCCTGCCCGGCCGCTGAGTTCAGCGTGCCGTGCGCGCCCCCCGGGGCGGCCCCGCCGTACCCGGATCTCCGCCGCCGCACGCTCGCGGCCCCATGCCGTTGCCTCCCGTGCCCGCCCGCGCGTCGATCGGCGAGTGAGAGGGCAGGGCATGGCCGGCGTCTCCGTGGACGAGGCGATGCGTCGCGCGGTGGAACTCGCCGCGCGCGGTCTCGGCACGACCAGCCCCAATCCGGTGGTCGGCTGCGTGCTGCTCGACGCCGGGGGGCAGGTGGTCGGCGAGGGGTTCCACGCCTACGCCGGGGGGCCGCACGCCGAGATCGTCGCGCTCGCCCAGGCGGGGGAGCGGGCCCGTGGTGGCACCGCCGTGGTCACCCTGGAACCCTGCGACCACACCGGTCGCACGGGCCCCTGCAGCACCGCGCTGGTGCGCGCCGGCGTCGCGCGGGTCGTCATCGCCGTGCCCGACCCCAACCCGCTCGCCACCGGGGGCGCCGCCACGTTGCGCGCCGCCGGGATCCAGGTCGACACGGGGGTACGCGCGTGCGAGGCGGAGGCCGGCAACGTCGCCTGGCTCACCTCGATGCGCCGGGGCTGGCCGTACGTGATCTGGAAGTTCGCCGCGACGGTGGACGGCCGGTCGGCGGCGGCCGACGGCACCAGCATGTGGATCACCTCCGAGGCCGCCCGGATGGACGTGCACGCGCTGCGCGGCACCGTCGACGCGGTGCTCGCCGGGGTCGGCACGGTCCTCGCCGACGACCCCCGGCTCACCGCCCGCAACCTGCGCGACGGCACGCTCGCCATCCGGCAGCCGCTGCGGGTCGTGGTGGACACCGAGGGCCGTACGCCTGCCGACGCCCGCGTCCGCGACGGCGCGGCGCGCACGTGGATCGCCACCGCGGCGGAGGTCGGCACCGGGCCCGACGGCCGGGTCGACCTGCCGGCGCTGCTCGCCGCGCTGCACGGGCGGGGGATCCGCGCCGCGCTGCTGGAGGGCGGCCCGAAGCTGGCCGGCGCCTTCCTGGCCGCCGGCCTGGTCGACAAGATCGTCGGCTACGTCGCGCCCCGGCTGCTCGGCGCCGGCCCGACCGCCCTGGTCGACGCCGGGGTGAACACCATCGCCGAGGCCATCGACCTGGAGTTCGTCGACGTCACGCAGGTCGGACCCGACCTGCGGATCACCGCGCTGCCCCGGAAGAGGGAGGGCTGACATGTTCACCGGCATCGTCGAGGAGTTGGGTGAGGTCGTCCGGATCACGGAGACGGCGGGTGACTCGGCGCTGGTCGCGGTCCGCGGCCCGCTGGTCACCTCGGACGCCCGGCACGGCGACTCGATCGCGGTCAACGGCGTCTGCCTGACCGTGGTCGACGTCTCCGACGGGACCTTCACCGCGGACGTGATGGGGGAGACGCTGCGCCGCTCCGCGCTGGGCGCGCTGCGGGCCGGCGACCCGGTCAACCTGGAGCGGGCCGCCGCGCTGGGCAGCCGCCTCGGCGGGCACCTCGTGCAGGGGCACGTCGACGGCGTCGGCGAGGTGATCGCCCGCGAGCCGGCCGCGCAGTGGGAGACGGTCCGGTTCCGGCTGCCCGCCGCCCTCGCCCGGTACGTGGTGGAGAAGGGTTCGATCACAGTCGACGGCGTCTCGCTGACCGTCGCCGGCGTCGGCCCGGACTGGTTCGCGGTCGGCCTGATCCCGACCACGCTGAAGCTGACCACCCTCGGCGTCCGGGGCGTCGGCGACCCGGTCAACCTCGAGGTGGACGTGCTCGCCAAGTACGTCGAGCGGCTGCTCGGCGCCCGGCTGGCCGATCCCGCCGTTCCCGACGCCGGCCCTCCTGGGCTGCCGGTCGCGGGTCTGCCGGGCGCCGCCACGACGGGCGGGGCGGCCTGATGGGCCCGCTCGGCTGGCTGCTCCACGCGCAGGTCGACATCGCCGGGTCGCCGGTGCTGGTCCGGGAGATCGTCGGCAACGGGTTCGGGCTGGCGTCGGCGGTGTTCGGCCTGCGCCGGCTGGTCTGGGCCTGGCCCGTCGGCATGATCGGCAACGCGCTGCTGTTCACCGTCTTCCTGGGCGGCGTCTTCGCCACCCCGCAGGCGCACGACCTCTACGGGCAGGCGGGCCGGCAGGTCTTCTTCTTCTCGCTCAGCGTCTACGGCTGGTGGCGCTGGTCGCGCAACCGCCGACACGGCGGCGGCGACGGGGGCGCGGTGGCGCCCCGCTGGGCCACCGGCCGGGAACGGCTCGCCCTGCTGGCCGCGGCCGGGATCGGCACCGCCGCGGCGTACCCGCTGCTCGCCGCGCTCGGCTCCTGGGGGCCGCTGCCGGACGCCTGGATCCTCACCGGCAGCCTGCTCGCCACGTACGGCATGGCGCGCGGCTGGGTGGACTTCTGGCTCATCTGGATCGCCGTCGACGCGGTCGGCGTGCCGCTGCTGCTGCGCGGCGGGTTCTACCCCTCGGCCGCCATGTACCTCGTCTACGGCGCCTTCTGCGCCTGGGGCCTGGTCGCCTGGTGGCGCACCTCGCGGGCCGCCCGCCCGGCGCCCGCCCCGATCCCGTCGACCTACTCGGAGGCCGTGGCATGAGCGAGCGGAGCGAGCGAATCATCAGGCTCGGTGTGGTGGTGCCTCATGGCGGCACGGAGCGAAGCGGAGTGCCGGCATGAGCGAGCGGAGCGAGCGAATCATCAGGCTCGGTGTGGTGGTGCCTCATGGCGGCACGGAGCGAAGCGGAGTGGCGGCATGAGCACCTTTGCGAGCATCGAGCAGGCGGTGGCGGACATCGCCGCCGGCCGGCCCGTCGTCGTGGTCGACGACGCCGACCGGGAGAACGAGGGCGACCTGATCTTCGCCGCCGAGCTGGCGACGCCGGAGCTGCTCGCCTTCATGGTGCGCCACACGTCCGGCTACATCTGCGCGCCGCTGACGGAGAGCGAGTGCGACCGGCTGGACCTGCCGCCGCAGCACCACACCAACCAGGACCGGCGCGGCACCGCCTACACGGTGACCGTCGACGCCCGGGAGGGGATCGGCACCGGCATCTCGGCCGCCGACCGGGCGCACACCATCCGGCTGCTCGCCGATCCCGGCACCGGCCCGGCCGACCTGGCCCGGCCCGGGCACGTGGTGCCGCTGCGGGCCCGCGAGGGCGGCGTGCTGCGCCGGCCGGGGCACACCGAGGCCGCGATCGACCTGACCCGGCTGGCCGGGCTGCGCCCCGCCGGCGTGCTCTGCGAGCTGGTCAACGACGACGGCACCATGATGCGGGTGCCCGACCTGGAGAAGTTCTGCGCCGAGCACTCCCTGACCCTGGTCACCATCGCCGACCTGGTCGCGTACCGGCGGCGGACCGAGAAGCAGGTCGAGCGGGTCGCCGACGCCCGGATGCCCACCCGGCACGGCGTGTTCCGGGCCCTGGGCTACCGCAGCGAGCACGACTCGGCCGAACACGTGGCCCTGGTCACGGGCGAGATCGGCGACGGGCGCGACGTGCTGGTGCGGGTGCACTCCGAGTGCCTCACCGGGGACGTGTTCGGCTCGGTGCGCTGCGACTGCGGCCCGCAGCTCGACGCCGCCCTGGACCGGGTCGCCCGGGAGGGGCGGGGCGTGGTGCTCTACGTACGCGGCCACGAGGGGCGCGGCATCGGCCTGCTGCACAAGCTCCAGGCGTACCAGCTCCAGGACCAGGGCCGGGACACGGTCGACGCCAACCTCGACCTCGGCCTGCCGGCCGACGCCCGCGACTACGGCACCGGCGCGCAGATCCTCTACGACATCGGGGTGCGCTCGATGCGGCTGCTCACCAACAACCCGGCCAAGCGCGCCGGCCTGGAGGGCTACGGGCTGACCGTCACCGGCCGCGAGGGGCTGCCGGTGCGCCCGCACCCGGAGAACGTGCGCTACCTGCGCACCAAGCGGGACCGGATGGGGCACCTGCTGGACGAGCTGGACGAGGTGACCGAGGCCCCGATGGGCCGCCCGGTCCTCGGCGACGAGATCGGAGCGTAGGCATGGCGGGTTTCGGTGAACCGGGGGTGACGGCGGTGGACGCCGCCGGGATGACCGTCGGCGTGGTCGCGGCGCGCTGGCACGGCGAGCTGACCGACCACATGCTCGACCGGGCGGTCGCCGCCGCCGAGGCGTGCGGGGCCCGGGCGGTCACCGCCCGGGTGGCCGGCTCGGTCGAGCTGCCCGTGGTGGCCCAGGCCCTCGCGCGGCGCTGCGACGTGGTGGTCGCGCTCGGCGTGGTGATCCGCGGCGCCACCGCCCACTTCGACTACGTCTGCCGCTCGGTCACCGACGGGCTGACCCGGGTGGCGCTGGACGAGGGCAAGCCGGTCGCGCACGGCGTCCTGACCGTCGACAACCTCGCGCAGGCCCGGGACCGGGCCGGGCTGCCCGGCTCGGCGGAGGACAAGGGCTGGTCGGCCACCGTCGCCGCCCTCGACGCCGCCCTGGCCATCCGCGCCCTCGCCAGCAACGGCCACCGGGTCGGCTTCGGCGGCTGACCCCCGACCGACCGGGACCGCGCCGCCGTCGTGCCGCGTTCCCGGTCGGTGAGCGGGGCCTGACCCGGCGCACCGGCGCCGTCGGGGCGGCTGGAAGAATCGCGGCGTGAAGACGTTCGAGGAGTTGTTCGCCGAGCTGCAGGCCAAGGCCGCCGCGGGCACCCCCGGCTCGGGCACGGTCGCCGCGCTCGAGAAGGGCGTGCACTTCATCGGCAAGAAGGTCGTCGAGGAGGCGGCCGAGTCGTGGATGGCCGCCGAGCACGAGGGGCCGGAACGCACCGCCGAGGAGATCTCCCAGCTGCTCTACCAGGTCCAGGTGCTGATGCTGGCCAGCGGCCTCGACCTGAAGGACGTCTACCGACATCTGTGAGTGCGCCCCGTCGTTGATCAGTTTTCGATCGAAGGAGCACTCCGTCATGCTGCGTGTCGCCATCCCGAACAAGGGCGCCCTGGCCGAGAAGGCCGCCCAGATGCTGCGCGAGGCGGGCTACCGCCAGCGCACCGACCCGAAGGACCTGGTCTGCCGGGACGAGCCCAACGACGTCGAATTCTTCTACCTGCGCCCGAAGGACATCGCCACCTACGTCGGCTCCGGCGACCTCGACGTCGGGATCACCGGCCGGGACCTGCTGATCGACTCCGGCGCGCCTGCCGAGGAGGTCATGGATCTCGACTTCGGCCGGGCCACCTTCCGCTTCGCCGCCCGCCCGGAGGACGTCGACGACGTGCGGGAGCTGGGCGGGCACCGGATCGCCACCGCGTACCCGGGGCTCGTCGAGCGGCACCTCGCGGAGCTGGGCGTCAAGGCCGAGGTGACCCGCCTCGACGGCGCGGTGGAGAACGCCATCCGGCTCGGCGTCGCCGACGTGGTCGCCGACGTGGTCGAGACCGGCACCACGCTGCGCCAGGCCGGCCTGGTGGTCTTCGGTGAGCCGCTGCTGCGCTCGTCGGCGGTGCTGGTCCGCCGCGCCGACGCCGAGGCCCACCCGCAGGCCGCCCAGCTGCTGCGCCGGCTGCACGGGGTGCTGGTCGCCCGCCGCTACGTGATGCTCGCCTACGACGTGCCGGCCGGCCTGCTCGACCGGGCCAGCTCGCTGACCCCGGGCATCGAGTCGCCGACCGTCTCCCCGCTGCACCGCGAGGGCTGGGTGGCGGTGCAGGCGATGGTGCTCCGCGACGACGTGCACCGGATCATGGACGAGCTGTACGAGCTCGGGGCCCGCGCGATCCTGGTCACCAACATCCACGCCTGCCGGCTGTGAGCCGTTCGCCCACGGCGGCGGGTGCCCCGGCGCCGTCCCCGGTGTCGCGCGCCCTGCCGCCGTGGGTGGCGCTGACCCTGGTCACCCTCGCCGGCGTCGCCTCGGCGGCCCAGGGCGCGGCCAACGCCGAGCTGGGCGAGCGGGCCGGCAACGCGACCCTGGGCGCGGTGGTCAACAACCTCGGCGGGGCGCTGCTGGTCGGCCTCGGGGTCCTGGCGCTGCCCTCGGCGCGCACCGGCCTGGCCGCGCTGCGCCGGGCCCGGCTGCCCTGGTGGACGTACCTGGGCGGGCTCGGCGGCGCGGGCATCGTGCTGGCCGGCGCGTACATCGTGCCGGTGCTCGGGGTGGCGGTCTTCACCATCGCCCAGGTCGCCGGCGGCAGCCTCGGCGGGCTGGCCGTCGACCGGGCCGGGCTGGCGCCGGTGGGGCGGCTGGCGCTCACCCCGCCCCGGGTGGCCGGCGCGCTGCTCGGCGTGACCGCCGTGACGCTGGCCCAGCTCGGCCAGCCCGTCGGCGACCTCGCCCTCGGCCTCGTCCTGCTCGCCGTGGCCGGCGGGCTCGGTGTCGCGCTCCAGTCCGCGCTGAACGCGCGGGTCTCCGCCGCCAGCTCGGCCGCCGCCGGAATGGTGGTCAACTTCGCCACGGCCACGCCCGTCGTGCTGCTGGTCGCGGCGCTGGCCGGCGCCCTCACCGGGCCGGGCCCGACCTGGCCGGACGACTGGTACCTCTACACCGGCGGCCTGCTCGGCGTCGTCATCGTGGCCGCTCTGCTGGTCGGGGTCCCGGCGGTCGGCGTGCTGCGCACCGGGCTCGCCCTGGTCGCCGGCCAACTGGGCGGCGCCCTGCTGCTGGACGCGCTGCTGCCGGGCGGCCCCGGCCTGCGGCTGCCGGTGCTGGCCGGGGCGGTGCTCACCCTGGCGGCCGCCCTGGTCGCCGGCCGAGGGGCCGGCCGGCGGGGTCCGCGCGACGCCGTGCCGCCGACAGCCGCCGGTCCGGGAGCCCCCGCCGCGACCGCCGGATCAGCGACGCCGGGGTAGGCGCCGACGATCCGGCGGTACGCGGGAGGGGCCCGTCGGTCAGTTCGTCCGCTCGGAGAGCCCGTGCCGTCGCTCGTACGTCCGGATCGCCGCGTCCCACGCCTCGGTGTACTCCGACGGCCCCATGCCGAGGTCGCCGTGCCCCCGCACGGCCTCCCGCAGCAGCTGCACCAGGTCCGGTACCGTCCCCCGGCGCTCCTCGACGTACCGGCGGAAGACCTCCGCGAACTGTTCACCGGTCAGCCGGGCCGCGTGCGCGGTGACCGGATCGTCCTCCAGGCTCTGCAGCACGGCGCACCACCGGCGGGTCAGCTCGTCGGCCTGCTGGGCCCTGATCTTCTCCAGCTCATGGTCGCACTCGAGCTTGATCCGCTGCTCCCAGTACGGCCGCAGCCGCTCCCGCACCCGCTCGTCCGGGCTGACCCGCACCTGCACCCAGAAGTAGGGCTGGGCACCCTCCCGGGGCCAGCGCTGACCGGCCAGCCGGTCGTTGAGCGCCCGCTCCAGGTCGTGCGAGCGGTGCGGCTCGTACTGGCGGGCCAGATCCACCGCCCGCTCGCGGACGATGCCACCCGCCCAGGCGAGGTACCGCTCGGCCCGCAGCCGCAGCGCCTCGTAGGGCATGTTCTGGGCGGTCCAGTTGTAGACGGCGTGCAGCCGGAAGTCGAAGGCGTCGCCCCTGGCGGGGACCAGGATCGGCTGCGGCACGTCGTGGCGGAACGTCACCGTGTCGGGGACCGGGGGTGCCGGTGGCCCGGCGGGAGGGACCGGTTCGACAGGCGGGAAGAGGGCGTGCCACCAGCGGCGGCGCTCCGGCTGGGGCGGTACGAACGATGCCGTGGGGGTTGGCCCGGTGGGGTGAGTCGTCATGACAGGTCCTCGTCGATGAGTGCGTGTACGGCGTCGAGCAGTTCGTTGCGCGGCATGATGGGCCGCCAGACGTGGCGGACCTGGTGGTCGAGGCGGTGCCGCAGCGGCGGCCGACCGGCGATCACGTGCCGGAGCAGGGCCACGCAGTGGGCGGCGACCTCGGGATTGCCGTCCGCCCGGTTCAGCCAGAAGCCGAGCGTCCGCCACGAGCGGTAGGCCGTCTGCGGCATGCCCAGCGCCACGGCCCAGAGCGCGGCCACGTCGCCCGGGCTGACGATCCGCCGCCGGACGAGGTCCAGCAGCTCCGGCCAGTGCTCCTTGGGTGGCTCGGCCCAGCGGTCGGCGAGGACGCGCAGCGTCCGCGCCGCGTGCAGCCGCACCTCCGGGTCGTCGGAGGCGGTCCAGTCGACCAGCTCCGGCACGAGCGTGGCCGCGTGGCCGTCCCGGTAGACCTCGACCAGGCCCCGGACCACGGAGTTGTTCCGCCGCTGCATGCGGGCCTGCGCCACCAGGCGCAACTGCACGAGGGCGGCGTCGGGCCAGAGGCGGGCCAGTCCGAGGCCGTACGCCCGCGCGACGGTGTCCCGCAGGTGCGCCGCCGGTCCGGCGGCCCACTGGTCGAGTTCGGTCCGTACGCGCTGGCGCAGGCCGGGTTGCATTGCCATCGCGACCAGCACGATGGCGGCGGCCTGCCGGACGCCCGCCCGCCGTTCCCGGGCCAGGTCGCCGACCGTCTCCAGGGCTGCCCGCACGTCCCGCCCGGCCGACCAGCCGATGGCGCCCGCGGCGGCCTGCCGGATCCCCGGCACGTCGGAGCGGACCAGGTCCGCCAGCCAGCCGAGCAGCTGCCCGGGCAGCCACCAGTCCGTCCAGGCGACCTCGAGCAACGTCGAACGGAGCTGCTCGCTGCCGGCGCCGAACTCGATCCGCCGGCCCCCCGCGGCGCGTTCGTCGCCGACCACGACGACGGCCTGGCGCAGCGTCGACCCGAGGAGCGTGTCCAATTCGGGGCCGCGCAGCCGGGGTCCCACGGAGGCGGTCCCGGTGGGGTCGGTCCCGGCCAACCGCCGGGCCGCCTGGTCGATCTCCGCCACCGGCTGCCCGGCCAGTACGGCGCAGGTCAGCCGGAAGGCGCGGGCCCGGTCGGCCGCCCATGCCTCGACCCCGTCCGGGCCGTCGGGTCGGCCGGCGTCGAGGATCTGCGCCGCGCGCTCCCGCAGCTGGCGGGGGAGCAGCTGCTCCAACCGCTCGGTCAGGGCGGGGCCGTGCGGCACCGTCCGGGCGATCAGCTCCACGACGGGCACCACCTCGCCCGGCCGGGGCTCGCCGGCGAGGTAGGCCGAGAGCAGCGGATGGGTGACGCACTCGTCGTCGACGTACCGCTCCACGCAGGTGCCGTCGCATCCGTCCGGGCACCAGCCGACGCAGAGCCCGGCCAGTTGCTGGCGCAGTCGCGCCCGGAACACCTCGACCGCCGGCGGCACCCGGTGCTCCACGACGTGGCCGGCGAGGTCCTGACCGCGCCGCGAGAAGTCCCCGACCAGGATCAGCGTCATGCCGGTCGCCTCGGCCCGGGCCGCGAGCGCCACGAGGGTGAACCCGTCGACGGCGTTCGCCGCGCTGTCCGCGAGCCGGAGCACGTACCCGCGTCCGGCGGGCAACCGTTCGCTCGACCCGAGCAGGTCGGCGGGCTGTTCCGCGCCGAGGACGCAGGCGCGGTCGAGCCCGTGCCGGCGGGCGGTGGCGAGGACGGCGGAGGTGAACCGGCCGCTGGCGGACGGGCCGGACAGGCACACCAGGTGGCGGCGCTTGAGGTGGCGGTCGAGCTGCTGGTCGCTGGACGTCGGCGCGTACCCCTGGGCCAGTTCCCCGACCTCGTTCCCGCTCAGGCTCTCGTACCAGATCCGCCCCGTGCCGTCGGCTCCCGCGGTGGTCACGTTGACGGTGCCGATCGCGACGGCGCCGTGCCCGGTGGCGTTCTGGCCCCGTACCCGTACGTCGCCGAGGCCGATCGTGGCGCCGCCGAGCAGGTCGGCCAGTCCGCGGATGACGTCCGCCGAGTCGAGCGGCTCCTCCGGCTCGTCCGCCTCGCCGCCCTCCGACGACCCGGTCCCCGCCGCCGGGTCCGCCGGGTCCGCCGGGTCCGTCCGCCCGTCCGGCGGGTCCTGGTCCGGGCCCGCCGCCGGACCTTCCGTGGGACGGTCGTACCCGTCGTCGCCGGGGGCGTCCCGGGGCCCGTCCGGGTCGCCGGCGTCGTCGTCGACGACGTGCGGGTACGGGAAGTGGGGTGCGGTCACCGTGCCCGGCCCCCCCGTCCGCCACCGAAGGTCAGGTCGCGCCCGACGGAACCGATCGCCGTGGCGCCGTGCCCGATCGCGTTCTGGCCGTCGACCCGGATGTCACCCGTGCGGATGTCGCCCGCGCCCGGCGGCGTCCGGGTCGCCGGGGACTCCGGTGGCTCCCCACCCGGGGCCCGGCCTCCCGGAGCGGGCGGCGTCGCCGCGGAGTCGGGTGCCGGGGAAGGCGTACCGGCGTCCTCCGCCGCCGGCAGTGCGGACATGTCCTCGTCCACGACGCAGAACCAGGCGTCCTCCCGGAACCCCTTGTCCGGGTGGGCCACCTCGACCCGCCGGAACCGCTCGGGGCGCATCTCCTCCGGGTACTCGGTGACGACGTCGCGGTAGATCTCCGCCGACACGACCAGCGCCACCCCGGCGTCGGGAAAGGCCGCCAGGGCCCGCTTCACGGGGGCCGCCTCGCACAGCCGGCAGACGAGGACGACGGCGTTGCCGGGGAAGCCGTTGGCGCCGTCGAGGTGGACGAGTCCCTGGTGGACGGCGACCCGCAGGCGGATCCGGGCGGCCGGCACCCGGCTGCTGTTGTAGCTGCGCAGCCGCCTGTTCAGTTCCGGTACGAAGCGGCCGATGACGCGGGACTCGGCCACGTCGCGGGGGAGGATCGCCAGCTCGCCGTCGCCGGCCTGCTGCGTCGTCCAGGCGACCCGGTCCAGGCCGACGTCGCCGGCCGCCTCGTGCAGCAGTTCCCGGAAGTGCTTCTGCGCCTCGTACTGCTGGAGGTTGGTGCGCCGGCTGTACCGCTCCATGTCCACGGAGATCAACAGTCGTCGCTCGGGATGTCGCATCGTCGTGCCGCCCTTCGTCGCCCGACCCGCCCCACAGGCGGGCACCGCAGGGGACATCGAACCGGGGCGGGCCCGGCGGAACCCCGTAGAAGTACGGCATCGCCCGGAACTGTCGGTGGGGCGTCATCCCGTCCTGTTCGGGGGTCCGGCACGCGGCGGACCGGTGTCCTGGCCGCATGAGGATCGGGCTGATGGAGCTGCTGCTCGCGGTCGGCTGGCCGCCGGGCGTCCTGTTGGCGTGGGTGATCGTCCAGCTCGCCGTCGCCGCCGCCCTGCGCCTGCGGGCGTCGCGCTACGCGCAGGGCCGGCTACGCTTCGACGGCTGTCGTTGGCCGAGGAGGATGAGAGCGCTGATGCGACGACCAGCCGAACTGTCCGACGTCACCTGGCCGTACGGCACGTTCCTGCAACGGCTCGGCCCTCCGGTTCGTGCCGCCCTGCTGGAGTTGGGGGTGCGCCGGCGGGTCCCGCCCGGACAGATCGTCATCCACGAGGGCGTACGGGAGTCGCACCTGGTGCTGCTCGAGGAGGGGCTGACGAAGGTCACCGCAACCCTTCCGGACGGGCGGGCCGCACTGCTGGCCCTGCGCGTCGGCGGTGACCTCGTCGGCGAGATGTCGGCGCTCAACGACCGGCCCCGCTCGGCGAGCGTCACCACCTGCGGGCCGGCGACGTACCGGGTCATCCAGCCCGACCGGTTCAAGCTGTTCCTCAAGGAGCACCCGGACGCCGCGCTGGAGCTGGCGGCGATGGTGTCGGACCGGCTGCGCTGGTCCAACCGGCGGCGCATCGACTTCACCTCCTACCCGGTGAAGATCAGGGTCGCCCGGGTCGTCGCCGAGCTCTGCCGCACCCACGGCCGCCAGGTCCGCGACGGGGTGGTCATCGACGTGCGGCTCACCCAGCCCGAGCTTGCCAGCATCTGCGGCGCCGCCGAGACCTCCATCCAGAAGGCCCTGCGTGACCTGCGCACGGAGGGCCTGGTCGACACGGACTACCGCCGGATCACCGTCCGCGATCTGGCCCGGCTGCGGCGGATGGGCGAGCTCGAGGCCGGGGAGGACTGACGGGCGCGGGCGGGGGCGGAACGTGTGGCGGCGCGGGAACGGCCGGGACCGGGTGGCAGACTGGTGGGGTGAGCGAAATCGAGTCCGTCCACCTGCGTCCGCGCCGCATCCGAGTGGTCTGCTGGGCCTGCGCGGCCGTGCTGTTCGTGGTGTTCAGCCTGCTGGCCACCTCGCTGAGCGGCGCGACGGGCAACGGCTACGGCAGCTTCCAGCGGGGCGACCAGATCGCGATGGTCGGGCTCGGCGTCCTCGGTGCGCTCGCCGTCCTGATCTTCACCCGTCCCCGGGTCGACGCGAACGCGTCGGGGGTGCGCGTGCGCAACCTCGTCGGCTCGTACGAGCTGCCGTGGGAGGTCGTCCGGGGGGTCCGCTTCGACCGGGGCGCGCCCTGGGCCAGCCTGGAGCTGCACGACGACGACCTGCTGCCGATGGTCGCCCTCCAGGCCGCCGACAAGGAGCGGGCCGTCGAGGGGGTCCGCGCCCTGCGCCGGCTGCACCAGGCGCACCAGGCCCGGCTCACCGAGGGCGCCGCCGGCCGCTGACCCGGGTGCCCGGTTGGGAGGGTGTCCGGGCGAGGGTGTAGTCTTATCAAGTCGACCAGGCTGTCTTCGTGTGTGCGCATCGCGCCCATGCGTGCAGCCGTGAAAGAGGAGCGCCTGCTCCCACCCGAGTCGCCACCACGGTGGCCGGGTCCGGTCACCGGTTCCGGGCACGTCCCGGCACCGGATGCGCGATCATGTGATCGTGCCGACCGGTCGAGCGGGCCCTGGCATGCGCCGGGGCCTTCTGCTTTCCGGGTCGGCTCCCACCCGGGAGCCGCAAGGGTCGGCCACGTAGAGATTCCGACTCGAGGAGGCCCCATCAGCGTCGAACCACGCGTGAACGAGCAGATCCGGGCACGTGAGGTCCGACTGGTCGGCCCCGAGGGTGAGCAGGTGGGCATCGTCCCGCTGGAGCGCGCCCTTCAGCTGGCCGCGGACGTCGACCTGGACCTGGTCGAGGTTGCGCCGATGGCGCGCCCGCCGGTGTGCAAGCTCATGGACTTCGGCAAGTTCAAGTACGAGAGCGCACTGAAGGCGCGCGAAGCGCGGCGTAACCAGCAGCAGACCGTCATCAAGGAGATGAAGCTCCGGCCGAAGATCGACCCGCACGACTACGAGACCAAGAAGGGTCACGTGGTGCGGTTCCTCAAGGCGGGCGACAAGGTCAAGGTGACGATCATGTTCCGCGGTCGCGAGCAGAGCCGCCCGGAGCTGGGTTACCGGCTCCTGCGCCGGCTCGAGTCGGAGATCTCGGAGCTGGGGTACGTCGAGGCCGCTCCGAAGCAGGACGGTCGAAACATGATCATGGTGCTCGCGCCGCACCGCGCCACCAAGGCCGCCGCGGTCGCCGCCACGGCCACCCGGGGCGGGCCGCGGGAGCGGGACGCCGAGGGCGCCCCGGCCGGCGAGCCCGCAGCGGCCGGTGACACCGGCACCGTCGCCGACAACAGCGGCGAGTAACAGGGGAGAGACGTTCCACATGCCGAAGATGAAGAGCCACACGGGGATGGGCAAGCGGGTCAAGGTGACCGGCAAGGGCAAGATCGTTGCCCAGCAGGCCGGCCTCCGGCACAACCTGGAGAAGAAGCCCTCCACCCAGACCCGTCGGCTGACCGGCACCGTGGTGCTGGCCAAGGCCGATGTCAAGCGCATCAAGAAGCTGCTCGGCCGCTGACGCGCGCCACCTTACGTAATTAGGAGTTGAGATGGCACGCGTCAAGCGGGCTGTGAACGCCCAGAAGAAGCGTCGTACCCTGCTGGAGACCGCGAGCGGCTACCGCGGTCAGCGCTCCCGCCTCTACCGCAAGGCCAAGGAGCAGGTGCTGCACTCGATGCAGTACGCCTACCGGGACCGTCGCGACCGCAAGGGCGACTTCCGGCAGCTGTGGATCCAGCGGATCAACGCGGGCGCCCGTGCCAACGGGATGACCTACAACCGTCTGATCCAGGGCCTGCGCCTGGCCGGCATCGAGGTCGACCGCAAGATCCTGGCCGACCTGGCCGTCAACGACGCCGCCGCCTTCGCGGCGATCGTCGAGCTGGCCCGGGCCGCGGTCGCGGCCGAGGGCACCGGCGGCGCGGCGGCCCAGGCCGCCTGATCCCCGCGCACCAGCAGATCGAGGCGTCTCCCATGCAGTCACCATCGCGCGGGAGACGCCTCGACGCTGTCTCCGGCCCCTTCACCCCGCGTACCCCCAGGGTCGTCGCCGCCCGCCGGTTGCAGCGTCGCCGGGACCGCGAGGCCGCCGGCCGCTTCCTGGCCGAGGGACCGCAGGCGGTCCGCGAGGCCCTGGCCCGCCCGGGGGTGGTCACCGAACTCTTCGGTACGCCCGCCGCCCTGGACCGGCACGCCGACCTGGCCGCCGTCGCGGCCCGTGCCGACGTGCCCGTCTCCGAGGCGACCGACGAGGCGCTCGCCGTGCTGGCCGAGACCGTCGCCCCGCAGGGGCTCGTCGCCGTCTGCCGCCACCTCGACGTGCCGCTGGAACGGGCCCTGGCCGACGGGCCCCGCCTGGTGGCCGTGCTCGCCGGGATCCGCGACCCGGGCAACGCCGGCACCGTGCTGCGCACCGCCGACGCCGCGGGCGCGGGTGCGGTGGTCTTCGCCGGTGAGGCCGTCGACGCGTACAACGGCAAGTGCGTGCGGGCCTCGGCCGGCAGCCTCTTCCACGTCGACGTGGTCCGCGCGCCCGACCCGGTGGACGTCGTCGCGGCGCTGCGCGCCGCCGGGCTCACCGTGCTCGCCACCACCGGCTACGGCGAGGACGACCTCGACGACCTCGCCGACGACGGGCGGCTCGCCGCCCCCACGGCCTGGCTCTTCGGCGCGGAGGCGCACGGCCTGCCCGAGGCGCTCACCGCCGCCGCCGACGCCCGGGTCCGGGTGCCCCTGCACGGGCGCGCCGAGAGCCTGAACCTGGCTGCGGCCGCCGCCGTCTGCCTGTACGCTTCGGCGAGAGCACAGCGGCGGTCGTGACCCGGCCGTCGAGACAGACCGCAGGGGAGACCGTCCGCCCATGAACGCGCCACGGCGTTCGTTTAGCCAGCCCGCCGGTGTCGGCGGGCGGCGGGCCTGACCTGCTCCCCGCACAACTCCCACCGGCGGGCTGCGGCACAGCCGCGCGTCCGTAGACTCGCTTCGCCGCCCGTGAGGGCTGGCGCCGCCGTGAGGGAGTGCCCGTACGCCATGAGCTACCGCAACGATCCGTACGACCCGAAGCAGGTCGCCCTGCTCGACCCGGCCGCCCTGGCCGAGGCCGTCGCCGCCGCCGAGAAGGCGTTCGCCGAGGCCGGTGACCCGGACGCGCTGACCGCGCTGCGCCCGGCGCACCTCGGTGACCGGTCCCCGGTCTCGCTGGCCCGCCGCGAGATCGGCGCGCTGCCGCCGGCCGCCAAGTCCGACGCCGGTAAGCGGGTCAACGAGGCCCGCCGCGCCATCGACGCCGCGTACGCGGCCCGCCAGGAGGTCCTGGACCGGGAGCAGGCGCAACGGGTGCTGGTGGAGGAGCGCGTCGACGTGACGCTGCCCCACGACCGGCGGCCCCGGGGCGCCCGGCACCCGATCAGCACCCTGATGGAGCAGGTCAGCGACCTGTTCGTCGGCATGGGCTACGAGGTGGCCGAGGGGCCCGAGGTCGAGCTGGAGTGGACCAACTTCGACGCCCTGAACATTCCCGCCGACCATCCGGCGCGTGGCCTGATGGACACCTTCCACGTGGCGGCGCCG
The DNA here is from genome assembly GCF_057197825.1 of Micromonospora sp. USAFONa4. NCBI lineage: Bacteria > Bacillati > Actinomycetota > Actinomycetes > Micromonosporales > Micromonosporaceae > Micromonospora > Micromonospora sp. USAFONa4. The sequence continues at coordinate 5,834,952 of NZ_CM170072.1, forward strand.
GAGGGCACGGAGGGCTCCGGCCTCGTCCTGCGTACGCACACCTCGCCGGTGCAGGCGCGCACCATGCTGACCCGCAAGCCGCCGATCTACGTGATCGTGCCGGGCCGGGTCTACCGCACCGACGAGCTGGACGCCACCCACGCGCCGGTCTTCCACCAGGTGGAGGGGCTCGTGGTGGACCGGGGCATCACCATGGCGCACCTGCGCGGCACCCTGGACCACTTCGCCCGGGCGATGTTCGGCGAGGGCGCGAAGACGCGCTTCCGGCCGCACTACTTCCCGTTCACCGAGCCGTCGGCCGAGTTCGACGTCTGGTTCCCGGAGCACCGCGACGGCCCGCGCTGGGTCGAGTGGGGCGGTTGCGGCATGGTCAACCCGCGGGTGCTGCGCGCCTGCGGCATCGACCCCGAGGTCTACTCCGGATTCGCGTTCGGCATGGGCATCGACCGGACGGTGATGTTCCGGCACGGGGTCAGCGACATGCGGGACATGGCCGAGGGCGACGTGCGGTTCACCCGCGCGTTCGGGGTCGGGGCGTAGGCGATGCGGGTACGAGTCATGGAGACGGTGGTCTGAGTCATGCGAGTTTCTGTCAGTTGGCTGCGGGAGTACGTCGACCTCCCGGCCGACCTGCCCGCCGGCGACCTGGAGCAGGCCCTGGTCGGCCTCGGCATCGAGGTCGAGTCCGTGGCGGACCTGCGGGAGACCGTCACCGGTGCGCTGGTGGTCGGTGAGGTCCGCGAGATCGAGGAGCTGACCGGCTTCAAGAAGCCGATCCGGTTCTGCCGGGTCGACGTCGGCGACGCCAACGGCACCGGCGAGCCGCAGGAGATCGTCTGCGGGGCGCGCAACTTCGCTCCCGGCGACCGGGTCGTGGTGATCCTGCCCGGCGGCGTGCTGCCCGGCGGCTTCGCCATCGGCGCGCGCAAGACGTACGGGCGCAACTCCCACGGCATGATCTGCTCCGCGCGGGAGCTGGGCCTGGGCGACGACCACGACGGCATCGTGGTGCTGCCCCAGGACACCCCGGCCAAGCCGGGCGACGACGCGCGGCCCGTCGTCGGCCTCGACGACGTCGTGGTCGACGTGGAGATCACCCCCGACCGGGGGTACGCGATGAGCGTCCGCGGTCTGGCCCGGGAGCTGTCGCACACCCTCGGCGTGCCGTTCCGCGACCCGGGCCTGGCGCCCGCGCCCGGCGGCACCGCCGAGCCGGCGTACCCGGTCGAGGTGCGCGACACCGTCGGCTGCGACCGGTTCGCCGCCCGCCTCGTGCGCGGCGTCGACCCGACGGCACCGACCCCCGGCTGGATGCAGCGGCGGCTCACCGTCGCCGGCATCCGCAGCATCTCGCTGCCTGTCGACATCACCAACTACGTGATGCTCGAACTGGGCCAGCCGATGCACGCCTTCGACGCCGACCGGATCACCGGGCCGCTGGTGGTCCGCCGCGCCGAGGCGGGGGAGAAGCTCACCACCCTGGACGGGGTCACCCGGGCCCTCGCGCCCGAGGACATGGTGATCTGCGACGAGACCGGCCCGATCTCGCTGGCCGCCGTGATGGGTGGCGAGACCAGCGAGGTCGTCGCCGGGACGACGAACGTGCTCTTCGAGGCCGCCCACTGGGACCCGGTGATGGTCGGACGCACCGCCCGCCGGCACAAGCTGTTCAGCGAGGCGGCGAAGCGGTGGGAGCGGGGCGTCGACCCGGCCCTGCCGCTGGTGGCCATCGCGCGGGCGGTCCGGCTGCTCACCGAGCACGCGGGCGGCGCGGCCGGTGACGAGATCCTCGACATCGACCACGTCCGGCCGCGTACCCCGGTCGTCCTGCCGGCCGACCTGCCGAGCCAGCGGATCGGCGTGAACTACCCGCCCGCGCGGGTGGCCGCCCTGCTGGAGCAGGTCGGCTGCACGGTGGCCCGGGGCGCCGACCGGCTGGCCGAGGACCCGGGCGAGGTCGGCGTGGCCGCCGGCACCGGGGGCGCGCTCAGCGTCACCCCGCCGACCTGGCGGCCCGACCTGACCGACCCGGCCGACCTGGTCGAGGAGGTGGTCCGCCTCGACGGGTACGACCGGGTGCCGTCCGTGCTGCCGACCGCGCCGCCCGGGCGCGGCCTGACGTGGCAGCAGCGCCGCCGCCGGGCCGTGGCCCGGTCGCTCGCCGAGCGGGGGTACGTCGAGGTGCTCGCGCACCCGTTCGTCGCCCCCGGGCTGGCCGACCAGCTCGGCCTGCCGGCCGACGACCCGCGCCGGAGCGCCGTGCGACTGGCCAACCCGCTGTCGGAGGAGGAGCCGCTGCTGCGCACCACGCTGCTCGGCCCGCTGCTCGGCATCGCGAAGCGCAACCTCGGCCGGGGCCAGCGCGACCTCGCCCTCTACGAGATCGGCGCGGTGTTCCACCCGCGTCCCGACGCCGGCCGCCCGCCGGCGATGGGCGTGGACCGGCGACCCACCGACGAGGAGTTCGCCGCCGCCGACGCGGTGGTGCCCGACCAGCCCCGGCACGTCGCCGTCGTGCTGACCGGCGACGTCGAGCCGGCCGGCTGGTGGGGCGCGGGCCGCCCGGCCGGCTGGGCGGACGCCGTGGAGGCCGGCCGCGACGTGCTCGCCGCCGCCGACGTCCCGGTGGACCGGATCGAGGTCCGGGCCGCCGAGTACGCCCCCTGGCACCCCGGCCGCTGCGCCGAGCTGCTGGTCGACGGCACGGTGGTCGGGCACGCCGGCGAGCTGCACCCGGCGGTCGTGGCGGCGCTGGAGCTGCCCCGGCGCACCAGCGCCATGGAACTGGACCTGGACGCGCTGCCGGCCGCCCCGGTGGCGTCCGGGCCGGTCGTCTCGGGCTTCCCCCCGGCGCTGATCGACGTGGCGCTGGTGGTGGACGCCTCGGTGCCCGCGGCGCAGGTGCAGCAGGCGCTCGTCGAGGGCGCCGGCGGGCTGCTGGAGCAGGTGCGCCTGTTCGACGTGTACGCCTCGGAGCAGCTCGGCGAGGGGCGCAGGTCGCTGGCGTACAAGCTCACCTTCCGGGCCCCGGACCGGACGCTGACCGTCGAGGAGGCGGTGGCCGCCCGGGACGCGGCGGTCGCCCGCGCTGCGGAACGCTTCGGCGCCACCCTGCGCGGCGCCTGAGTGACGACGAGGGCTCCTTCCGCCGGTGTGGGAGGAGCCCTCGTCGTTCCCCGGCTCCATACGTGGCTGGGAGCGGCGAGCGGGCCCAGTCTCATTCCCATGCACCCGACTGCATGAACTTGCAGTCGGGTGTCGTCGCTTGCTAGCCTTCTCTGCATAGTCATGCGGAGGTGGGGATGGGTATCCGAGTCGCGGTCGCCGGGGCGAGCGGCTACGCCGGCGGCGAGCTGATCCGCCTGGTCGCCGGGCATCCGGAGTTCGAGCTGGTCGCCGCCACCGCGCACAGCCAGGCCGGGCACCGGCTCGACGTCGTACACCCGCAGCTCGCCGGCCTGGACCTGGTCCTCGGCGAGACGGACGCGGCGACGCTGGCCGACGCGGACCTGGTCTTCCTGGCCCTGCCGCACGGCCAGTCGGCGGCCCTGGCGGCCCAGCTGCCGCCCGAGGTCCGGGTCGTCGACCTGGGCGCCGACCACCGGCTCGCCGACCCCTACGCCTGGGCCAACTACTACGGCGGCACGCACGCCGGGCCGTGGACCTACGGCCTGCCCGAGCTGCCCGGCCAGCGGGAGCTGATCGCCGGTGCCACCCGGGTCGCCAACACCGGCTGCTACGCCGCCGCGATCATCCTGGCCCTCGCCCCCCTGATCGCCGCCGGCGCCGCCTCCCCGGCCGACGTGGTGGTCGTCGCCGCCTCCGGCACCTCCGGCGCCGGCAAGGCGGCCAAGCCGCACCTGCTCGGTAGCGAGGTGATGGGCGACCTGTCGCCCTACCGCGTGGGCACCCACCAGCACGTCCCGGAGATCAAGCAGGCCACCGGCGCGACCGGGCTGTCGTTGACCCCGGTGCTCGCGCCGATGCCCCGGGGCATCCTCGCCACCGTGACGGCGGTGCCGGCCCGGGGCGTCGACCCGCGGGCGGTGCTCGCCGAGGCGTACGCGGACGCGCCCTTCGTGCACGTCCTGCACGAGGGGGCCTGGCCGCACACCGCCGCCACCCTCGGCTCCAACTCCTGCCACCTGCAGGCCACGGTCGACGTCGACTCCCGCCGGATGATCGTGCTGAGCGCGCTGGACAACCTCGGCAAGGGCGCCGCCGGCCAGGCCGTGCAGAACGCCAACCTGATGTGCGGCCTGCCGGAGACGACGGGCCTTTCCACCTGGGGGATTGCACCATGAGTGTCACGACTCCGCGGGGGTTCCGGGCGGCCGGGGTGGCCGCCGGGCTCAAGACCAGCGGCGCGAGCGACGTCGCGCTGGTCGTCAACGACGGCCCGGACGCCGGTGTCGCCGGCGTGTTCACCGCCAACCGGGTCAAGGCCGCGCCGGTGCTCTGGACCCAGCAGGTGGTGCGCGGCGGCGTGGCGCGCGCCGTGATCCTCAACTCCGGCGGCGCCAACGCCTGCACGGGCCCGGCCGGCTTCCAGGACACCCACGCCACGGCCGAGCACACCGCCGCCGCGCTCACCGCGGCCAGCCCACGGCTGATGCTGGGCGCCGCCGACGTGGCGGTCTGCTCGACCGGCCTGATCGGCGAGCGGCTGCCGATGCAGAAGCTGCTTCCCGGCGTACGCTCGGCGATCCGCCGGCTGGCGCGCGACGGCGGCCCGGCGGCCGCCGAGGCCATCATGACCACGGACACCCGGCCCAAGACGGCGGTGGCCCGGGGCAGCGGCTGGACCGTCGGCGGCATGGCCAAGGGCGCCGGCATGCTCGCCCCGGCGATGGCGACCATGCTCTGCGTGCTGACCACGGACGCGGTGGCCGGGCCCGAGGCCCTCGACGCCGCCCTGCGGGAGGCGTGCCGGGTCACCTTCGACCGGATCGACTCCGACGGCTGCATGTCGACGAACGACACGGTGCTGCTGCTGGCCAGCGGCGCGAGCGGCATCGCGCCGACCCCGGCCGAGCTGACCGCCGCGGTCACCGCCGCCGCCCACGACCTGGCCCAGCAGCTCATCGCCGACGCCGAGGGCGCCACCAAGCAGATCGCCATCGACGTGGTCGGCGCGGCGAGCGAGGACGACGCGGTCGAGGTGGGGCGCTCGGTGGCCCGCAACAACCTGGTCAAGACCGCGCTGTTCGGCAACGACCCGAACTGGGGCCGGATCCTCGCCGCCGTCGGCACCACCGCCGCCGCGTTCGAGCCCGACGGCGTCGACGTCGCCGTCAACGGCGTCTGGGTGTGCCGCTCCGGAGCCGCCGCCGAGGACCGGTCGAAGGTCGACCTGACCGGCCGGGACGTCACCATCCGCATCGACCTGCACGCCGGCGCCGCCGAGGCCACGATCTGGACCAACGACCTGTCCCACGCGTACGTGCACGAGAACTCGGCCTACTCGACATGAGCCTCTCCACCGACCTCGCCCGCGCCCAGGTCAAGGCGGCCACGCTGATCGAGGCGCTGCCCTGGCTGGCCCGCTTCTCCGGCTCGACCGTCGTGGTCAAGTACGGCGGCAACGCCATGGTCGACCCCGAGCTCCAGCGGGCCTTCGCCGCCGACATGGTCTTCCTGCGCTACGCAGGCCTGCGGCCGGTCGTGGTGCACGGGGGCGGCCCGCAGATCTCCGCCATGCTCGGCCGGCTGGGCATCGCCAGCGAGTTCCGGGGCGGCCTGCGGGTCACCACCCCGGAGGCGATGGACGTGGTCCGGATGGTCCTGGTCGGCCAGGTCGGCCGGGAACTCGTCGGCCTGATCAACGCCCACGGCCCATTCGCGGTGGGCCTCTCCGGCGAGGACGCCGGGCTGTTCACCGCCGTGCGGCGGCCCGCGTACGTGGACGGGGAACCGGTCGACGTCGGGCAGGTCGGCGACGTGGAGTCGGTCGACGTCTCGGCGGTGACCGACCTGATCGGGGCCGGCCGTATCCCGGTGATCTCCACCGTGGCGCCCGACGCCGACGGGGTGCTGCACAACCTGAACGCCGACACCGCCGCCGCCGCGCTCGCCGTCGCCCTCGACGCCCGCAAGCTGGTCGTCCTCACCGACGTGCCGGGCCTCTACGCCGACTGGCCCGACACCGACAGCCTGATCAGCGAGATCACGGTCGACGAACTGGCGACGCTGCTGCCGTCGCTGTCCAGCGGCATGGTCCCGAAGATGGAGGCGTGCCTGCGGGCGGTGCGGCAGGGCGTGCCGGCCGCGCACGTCGTGGACGGCCGGGTCGCCCACTCCACGCTGCTGGAGGTCTTCACCTCGGAAGGATTCGGAACCATGGTCGTTCGCGCGAGGAGTGAGCTTGCGAGCCCCGCAGTCGCGAACGGAGAGGGTGCCGTGAGCGCGAGGAGTGCGGGAGCGGAGCGACCCGGCCCCGCAGTCGCGAACGAACCGGACAACGTCAGCGCGCGGAGCGGGCCTGCCAGCTCCGCCGCCGCCAACCAGGAAGGCACGATCGCCGGATGAGCACGCTCGTCGAGCGCTGGGCGCAGTCCATGATGGACAACTACGGTACGCCGCCGCTCGCCCTCGTCGCCGGCTCCGGCGCCGTCGTGGTCGACGACGCCGGCCGGGAGTACGTCGACCTCGTCGGCGGCATCGCGGTCAACGCCCTCGGTCACGCCCACCCGGCGGTGGTGGCCGCCGTGTCGAAGCAGGTCGCCACTCTGGGGCACGTCTCGAACCTCTACGTCGCCGAACCTCCGGTGGCCCTCGCCGAGCTGCTGCTGGCCCTGGCCGGGCGGCCGGGACGGGTCTTCTTCGCCAACTCGGGCGCGGAGGCCAACGAGGCGGCGTTCAAGCTCTCCCGGCTGACGGGCCGCACGCACGTGGTCGCCACCCGGGGCGGCTTCCACGGCCGGACGATGGGCGCGCTCGCTCTCACCGGCCAGCCGGCCAAGGCTGACCCGTTCCGCCCGCTGCCCGGCGAGGTGACCCACGTCGACTACGGCGACGTCGCCGCGCTGGAGGCGACGGTCAGCGACGCCACCGCGATGGTGATCCTGGAGCCGATCCAGGGCGAGAACGGCGTGGTGGTCCCGCCGGCCGGCTACCTGGCCGCCGCGCGGCGGATCACCGCCCGGCACGGCGCGCTGCTGGTGCTCGACGAGGTGCAGACCGGCGTCGGGCGTACCGGGCACTGGTTCGCGCACCAGGCCGAGGGGATCGAGCCCGACGTGGTGACCCTGGCCAAGGGGCTCGGCGGCGGGCTGCCCATCGGCGCCTGCCTGGCCTTCGGCCGCGCCGCCGAGTTGCTGGCGCCCGGCTCGCACGGCACCACCTTCGGCGGCAACCCGGTGAGCTGCGCCGCCGCCCTCGCGGTGGTGTCGACCATCGCCAGCGAGGGGCTGCTCGACCACGTCAAGCGGGTCGGCGAGCGGCTGCGCCGGGGGATCGAGGCGCTCGACCACCCGCTGGTCGACAACGTACGCGGCGCCGGCCTGCTGCTCGGCGTGGTGCTGGCCGCGCCCGTCTCGAAGGTGCTCGCCGAGGCGCTGCGCGAGGCCGGCTTCCTGGTCAACCCGGTGCAGCCGGGCGTGGTACGGCTCGCGCCGCCGCTGATCCTCACCGTCGCCCAGGCCGACGCCCTCCTGGCTGCCCTCCCCGCCGCCCTCGACGCGGCGTCCCCGGCCGCCGCCGGCTCCGCGTCGGATCTTGGTGAGAAACGGCCCCTCCAGGGGCCGGAACCTACCAAGATCTCGACGCCAACCACCGCGCCCACCGCGCCCACGCCAACCACCGCGCCCACCGCGCCCACGCCAACCACCGCGCCCACCGCGCCCACGCCAACCACCGCGCCCACGCCAACCACCGCGCCGGCCGCGTTGACGCCGCCCACCGTGTCCACGCCGCCCACCGCGCCCAGGCCGTCCGGCGGCGGCGGGGCGATGCCGAGCGCGACGGAGGCGGGGGCGTGATCCGGCACTTCCTGCGGGACGACGACCTGAGCCCCGCCGAGCAGTCGGCCGTGCTCGATCTGGCGGCGCGGATGAAGGCCGACCGGTTCGGTCACCGGCCGCTGGCCGGGCCCCGGTCGGTGGCGGTGCTGTTCGACAAGCAGAGCCTGCGTACCCGGTTCTCGTTCGACGTCGGCATCGCCGAGCTGGGTGGGCACCCCCTCGTGGTGGACACGCAGGTCACCCACTTCGGGCGGGGCGAGACCCTGGCCGACGCCGGCCGGGTGCTGTCCCGTTACGTCGCGGCGATCGTGCTGCGTACCCACGGCGACGACCGGATCGCCGAGGTGGCCGACGGCGCCAGCGTGCCGGTGGTCAACGCGCTCACCGACGGCTTCCATCCCTGCCAGCTCCTGGCCGACCTGCTCACCGTCCGCGAGCACTGCGGCGGCACCGCCGGGCGGACGCTGGCGTACGTCGGCGACGCGGCGAACAACCTCGCCCACTCGTACCTGCTGGCCGGGGCGACCGCCGGCATGCACGTCCGGGTCGCCGGGCCGGCGGGCTTCGGCCCCGACCCGGAGGTGGTCGCCCGGGCCGCGAAGATCGCCGCCGGCACCGGGGGTTCGGTGCAGGCGCTGACCGATCCGGTGGCGGCGGTGGCCGGCGCCGACGTGGTCGCCACGGACACCTGGACCTCGATGGGGCAGGAGGACGACGGGCTGGACCGGATCACCCCGTTCCTGCCGTACCAGGTCAACGCCGCGCTGCTCAGGCAGGCCGCGCCCGGCGCCGTCGTGCTGCACTGCCTGCCCGCGCACCGGGGCGAGGAGATCACCGACGAGGTGCTCGACGGCCCGCAGAGCGTCGTGTTCGACCAGGCGGAGAATCGGCTGCACGCCCAGAAGGCGCTGCTGACGTTCCTCCTTGGGGCCGCGCCCGTCGCCCCGGACGCGGCGGCGCCGGGCGTCGCCGCGACCAGGGAGACACCATGACCGCCCCGCTGACCCGTGCCGCCCGGCACGCCCGCATCGTCGAGCTGATCCGCGACAAGGCGATCCACTCGCAGACCGAGCTGGCCGACCTGCTCTCCGGCGACGGCATCCAGGTCACCCAGGCCACCCTCTCCCGGGACCTCAAGGAGTTGGGCGCGGTCACCGCGCGCGGCGGCGACGGGCGGGCCGTCTACCTGATCCCCGAGGACGGCCACCGGCCGCTGCGCGACGCCGAGGCGGCACCGGCCCGGCTGGTCCGGCTGCTGCGCGAGCTGCTCAACGGGGTCGACGCCAGCGGCAACATCGCCGTACTGCGTACCCCGCCGGGCGCAGCCCACTACCTGGCCAGCGCGTTGGACCGGGCGGGCCTGCCCGAGGTCGTCGGCACCATCGCCGGCGACGACACCATCCTCGTCGTGGCCCGCGAGGCCGTCGGCGGGGCCGCGCTCGGCGACAAGCTCGCCGGCTGGGCCCGCCGCGAAGAGAACGTCGAAGGGAACACCACACCATGACCGAGCGGGTCGTGCTCGCCTACTCCGGAGGGCTCGACACCTCCGTCGCCATCCCGTACCTGGCCGAGGAGACCGGCGCCGAGGTGATCGCCGTGGCGGTGGACGTCGGGCAGGGCGGCGAGGACCTCGACGCCATCCGGCAGCGCGCCCTGGACTGCGGCGCCGTGGAGTCGGAGGTCATCGACGCGCGCGACGAGTTCGCCGCCGGGTACTGCCTGCCGGCCATCCGCGCGAACGCGCTCTACATGGACCGCTACCCGCTGGTCTCCGCGCTGTCCCGGCCGCTGATCGTCAAGCACCTGGTGGCCGCGGCCCGCAAGCACGGCGGCACCATCGTGTCGCACGGCTGCACCGGCAAGGGCAACGACCAGGTCCGCTTCGAGGTCGGCCTCGGCGCGCTCGCCCCCGACCTGAGGATCGTCGCGCCGGCCCGGGACTTCGCCTGGACGCGGGACAAGGCGATCGCCTTCGCCGAGGAGAAGGGGCTGCCGATCGACGTGTCGGCGAAGTCCCCGTACTCCGTCGACCAGAACCTGTGGGGCCGCGCCGTCGAGACGGGCTTCCTGGAGGACATCTGGAACGCGCCGATCGAGGACCTCTACTCGTACACCTGCGACCCGGCGCAGGAGCGCGACGCCGACGAGGTCGTGATCACCTTCGACGCCGGCGTTCCGGTGGCGATCGACGGCGAGACCGTCACCCCGTACCAGGCGATCCGGGAGCTCAACCGGCGCGCGGGCGCGCAGGGCGTCGGCCGGCTCGACATGGTCGAGGACCGCCTGGTCGGCATCAAGAGCCGCGAGGTGTACGAGGCGCCGGGCGCGATCGCGCTGATCACCGCCCACCAGGAGCTGGAGGCGGTGACCGTGGAGCGCGACCTGGCCCGGTTCAAGCGCGGCGTCGACCAGCGCTGGGGGGAGCTGGTCTACGACGGCCTCTGGTTCTCGCCGCTGAAGCGCGCGCTGGACGCGTTCATCGACGACGCGCAGCGGCACGTCACCGGCGAGGTGCGGCTGACCCTGCACGGCGGCCGGGCCACCGTCACCGGGCGCCGCTCCGAGGCCAGCCTCTACGACTTCGGCATGGCCACCTACGACACCGGCGACACCTTCGACCAGTCCCTGGCGAAGGGCTTCGTGCGGCTCTGGGGCCTGCCCAGCGAGATGGCCGCCGCACGGGACGCCCGGTTGGGCGGCTGCTGACCATGACCACCAGAATGGGCGCCGTGGACGACAAGAGCCTGACCGAGAACAGCGCCGCCACCAACCGCACGAGCCTGTGGGGCGGCCGATTCGCCGGCGGCCCCGCCGAGGCCCTGGCCCGCCTGTCGGTGAGCGTGCAGTTCGACTGGCGGCTGGCCCCGTACGACATCGCGGCCTCCCGGGCGCACGCCCGGGTGCTCGCGGGCGCCGGCCTGCTCGACCCGGACGAACTGGGCCGCATCCTCGCCGCCCTGGACGACCTGGAGGCCGCCTGCGCCTCCGGGCAGTTCCGTCCCACGGTCGACGACGAGGACGTGCACACCGCCCTGGAGCGCGGCCTGCTGGAGAGGCTCGGCAGCCTCGGCGGCAAGCTGCGTGCCGGCCGGTCCCGCAACGACCAGGTCGCCACCGACCTGCGGCTCTACCTGCGCGACCACGCCCGGGGCGTGGCCGGCCGGCTGGTCGAGCTGGCCGAGGCCCTGGTCGAGCAGGCCGAGCGGCACGTGGAGACCGCCGCACCCGGCATGACGCACCTGCAGCACGCCCAGCCGGTCACGTTCGGGCACTGGCTGCTGGCCCACGTGCAGCCGCTGCTGCGCGACCTGGAGCGGCTGAGCGACTGGGACCACCGCACGGCGGTCAGCCCGCTCGGCGCGGGCGCGCTCGCCGGTTCCGGCCTGCCGCTGGACCCGGTGGCCGTCTCCAAGGAGCTGGGCTTCCGCACGTCCTTCGCCAACTCGATGGACGCGGTCGCCGACCGGGACTTCGTCGCCGAGTTCCTGTTCGTCACCGCGATGATCGGGGTGCACCTGTCCCGCCTCGGCGAGGAGGTGGTGCTCTGGACGTCGCAGGAGTTCGGCTGGGTGGAGCTGGACGACGCGTTCGCCACCGGTTCGTCGATCATGCCGCAGAAGAAGAACGCGGACATCGCCGAGCTGGCCCGGGGCAAGTCCGGCCGGCTGGTCGGCGGGCTGATGAGCGTGCTCACCATGCTCAAGGGCCTGCCGATGAGCTACGACCGGGACATGCAGGAGGACAAGGAGCCGGCCTTCGACGCGGTCGACACCCTGGAGCTGCTGCTGCCGGCCCTCGCCGGCATGATCTCCACGATGACGGTACGCGCCGACCGGCTCGTGGCCGCCGCGCCGGTCGGGTTCTCCCTCGCCACCGAGGTCGCGGACTGGCTGGTGCGTCGGAACGTGCCGTTCCGCGACGCGCACGAGATCACCGGGAGGCTGGTGGCGCTCTGCGTGGCGCGGGACTGCGCCCTCGACGAGGTCAGCGACGACGACCTCGCGGCGGTCAGCGAGCACCTCGACCCGTCGGTGCGCGACGTGCTCTCGGTCCGCTCGGCGCTCGCCGCCCGGACCACGCCCGGCTCGACCGGTCCCGGGCCGGTCGCCGACCAGCTCGCCGCCGCCGCCGACAAGCTCGCCGGCTGGCGGGAGTGGGCCGCCGAGCGGGTCGTGCCCCGCTGAGTCGCCGACCCCGCGCGGCGCCACCGGCGTCGCGCGGGGTTCAGCCCGCCGGGCGCTCCCGCTTCGGCAGCTTCGCCACCACCGCGTCGTACGAGGCGTCGACCGCCTCGATCAGCTCCTCCTCGTCGATCCCGCCGGCCAGGCGCAGCGTGTTCCAGCCGGCGCGCCCGATGTACGGCGACGGCCGCGCGTCGCCCGGGTGCCGGTGCAGCCACTCGTCGGCCACGTCCCGGCTCGGGCCGCACTTCACCCCGACGGTCGGCTGGTCGCCACCGGCGGAGCCGAGGAAGGCGAAGATCCGGCTGCCGACCTTCACCACCTCGTCGCCCTCCCACGGCCGGTCGAGCCAGGCTCCCGGCTTCCCCAGGCAGTACGCCAGCATCTCCTCGCGCGTCATCGCGTCCTCCTCGACACCGATCCCGTGCCCAGTCTCGTCCATCGGCGGCGTCACCCGGTGGTGGCGGTGCGGGCGGAGAGCCGTTCGAAGCGCTGCTTGGCGGCCTGCGCGCTGCCCAGCCCGAGCCCGTACGCGATCTGCTGCCAGGTCAGTCCGCGGCTGCGGGCCAGCGTCAGCAGCCCCGCCTCCATCGTGTCGACCTCGGCGCGCAGGTGCGGGACGAGGGTGAGCGCCGCGACGAGGTCCGCCTCGTCGACGGGTTCCTCGTCGGGCTCGGCCTCGGCCCCGCCAGCGGCCAGGGCGGTGACGAGCGCGACCGCCTCGTAGGTGTCCGGCAGGTAGGGGTTGGTGTGCCGGCGGCGTTGAGCCTCGGTGCCGGCGTGCCGCTCGGCGATCCGGTGCAGCGCCGCGTAGGTCCGGTGGGCCCGGGACGCGCCGGCGTCGGGGGCGGTGAAGGAGTCGGTCATGCGAGCACCCCATCACGTCAACGTGATGTTGTCAACGAATTGTTGATAAGCGCCCGGCGTCGGGCGGCGTCGGCGGATAGGGTCGGTGCCGTGGTGGCGTACTCCGACTCCCGGCCCGTCGACCTCGCGGGGCTGGCCGACCTGCTCGCCGGCCCGGTGGTGCCGGCCGCCCGGGGCCTGCTCGGCTGCCGGCTGACCGCCGGCGGCGTGACCGTCCGGATCACCGAGGTCGAGGCGTACGCCGGGACGGCCGGCGACCCGGCGTCGCACGCGCACCGCGGTCGCACCCCGCGCAACGCCGTCATGTTCGGGCCGGCGGGGCACGCCTACGTCTACTTCACATACGGCATGCACTGGTGCATGAACGTCGTCACGGGCGTCGAGGGGGAGGCCTCGGCGGTGCTGCTGCGCGCCGGCGAGGTTGTCGACGGCGTCGAGGCGGCCAGGGCCCGGCGCACCGCCGTACGCCGGGACGTCGATCTCGCGCGCGGGCCCGCCCGGCTCTGCGCGGCCCTGGGCATCGACAAGAGCGCCTACGGCCGCTGGCTGCTCGGCGACGGACCCGTCCGGCTGCGCCCGGCCGACGTGCCGGTGCCCGACGAGGCGGTCGCCGCCGGGCCCCGCGTCGGCGTCACCGGCGCCCACGACGTGCCGTGGCGGTTCTGGATCGCCGGCGACCCGACGGTCAGCGCCTACCGCCGGCACGTGCCGCGTAGCCGCTGACCTGCCCGGGAGTGCCCGCCGCGCGATCGGCGCGCAGGGCGTGGGACGCGTGACGGCGGCCACCGGCGGTGCCTCCGGCGGCGGAATAGTTGACTCGTCAAGCATGTTGTGCGGTGCGTCCGGGAGCCGCAGCGGCCCCGGTCAGGGACAACGCGAGGAGCTGGTCATGCAGTTCGGAGTCTTCACCGTCGGTGACGTCACGGTCGACCCGACCACCGGTCGCGAGCCGACCGAGCATGAGCGGATCAAGGCCATGGTCGCCATCGCGCTCAAGGCCGAGGAGGTCGGCCTCGACGTCTTCGCCACCGGCGAGCACCACAACCCGCCGTTCGTGCCGTCGTCGCCCACCACCATGCTGGGCTTCATCGCCGCCCGCACCGAGCGCCTGCTGCTCTCCACCTCCACCACGCTGATCACCACCAACGACCCGGTGAAGATCGCCGAGGACTACGCGATGCTCCAGCACCTCGCCGACGGGCGGGTGGACCTGATGATGGGGCGCGGCAACACCGGGCCGGTCTACCCGTGGTTCGGCCAGGACATCCGCAACGGCATCCCCCTCGCCATCGAGAACTACGACCTGCTGCACCGGCTCTGGCGCGAGGACGTGGTCGACTGGAAGGGTCGCTTCCGCACCCCGTTGCAGTCGTTCACGTCGACGCCGCGCCCGCTCGACGGCGTGCCGCCGTTCGTCTGGCACGGCTCGATCCGCAGCCCCGAGATCGCCGAGCAGGCCGCCTACTACGGCGACGGCTTCTTCGCCAACCACATCTTCTGGCCGAAGGAGCACACCCAGCGGATGGTCGGGCTCTACCGCCAGCGCTACGCCCACTACGGCCACGGCTCCGCCGACCAGGCCATCGTGGGCCTCGGCGGGCAGGTGTTCATGCGGCGCAACTCGCAGGACGCGGTACGGGAGTTCCGGCCGTACTTCGACAACGCGCCCGTCTACGGGCACGGCCCGTCGCTGGAGGAGTTCACCGCGCAGACCCCGCTGACCGTCGGCAGTCCGCAGCAGGTCATCGACCGCACGCTGGGCTTCCGCGACTACGTCGGCGACTACCAGCGCCAGCTGTTCCTCATGGACCACGCCGGCCTGCCCCTGAAGACCGTGCTGGAGCAGCTCGACCTGCTCGGGGAGGAGGTCGTTCCCGTGCTGCGCAAGGAGTTCGAGTCGCTGCGCCCGGCGCACGTGCCGGCCGCGCCCACCCACGCGTCCCTGCGGGACGCCGCCACCAGCGGCGACGCCGCGGATCGCGCCGGGACGGGAGCGGGCCGATGACCCGCCGCGCCCTCGCCGTGGTGTCGGCCGGGCTGGGGCAGCCCTCGTCGACCCGACTGCTCGCCGACCAGCTCGCCGCGGCCACCCGCGACGAGCTGGCCCGGCGCGGCGACGACGTCGACGTGCGCCCCGTCGAGCTGCGGGAGCACGCCCACGACATCGTCAACCACCTGCTGACCGGCTTCCCGTCACCCGCGCTGCGGGAGGTGCTCGACACGGTCACCGGCGCGGACGGGCTGATCGCCGTCACGCCGATCTTCCACGCCTCGTACAACGGGCTGTTCAAGTCGTTCTTCGACCTGGTCGGGCCCGGCGCGCTCGCGGACCGGCCGGTGCTGGTCGGCGCCACCGGCGGAACGGCCCGGCACTCGCTGGCGCTGGAGCACGCCCTGCGTCCGATGTTCGCCCACCTGCGGTCCGTCGTGGTTCCCACCGCGGTCTTCGCCGCTCCGGAGGACTGGTCCGCCGGGTCCGCCGACGGCGCGCTGCGGGCGCGGATCGCCCGCGCTGGCGGCGAGCTGGCCGATCAGGTCCACCGGCGGCCGGCGTCCACCGGCCCCGCCGACCCGTTCGCCCTCACCACCAGCTTCGACGAGCTGCTCGGCGGCCGGGACCACTGATCGCCGCCGACCCGCCGACCCCGCCCGGGGCCGGCGGGTCGGGGCACGTCAGCGGGCGTGACCGTACGGGCGGGCCACCAGCACCGGGCAGTGCGCGTGCTGCACGAGGGCCTGGCTGACCGAGCCGAGCAGCAGCCCGGCGAACCCGCCCCGGCCCCGGGAGCCGACCACCACCAGCGCCGCGTCCCCGCTGGCCTCGACGAGTGCCTGCTCCGCCTTCGGCGCCCGGAGCACCCGCCCCTCCACGGCCAGCCCCGGGTGGCTGCCCCGGACGGCCGCCGCGGCGGTGGCCAGCAGCTCGGCGGCCCGCGTCTCCGTCGCCTCGTCCGCCGGCTCGCGGTCCGGGGGCTCGACGTGCACCAGCACCAGCCCGTCGCCCCGGCGGGCCGCCTCGTCGGCCGCGTACCCGACCGCCAGCTCGGCGGGCTCCGACCCGTCCACCCCGACCAGCACCGGCCCGGCGACGGGGATCGGCTCCTCGGCGGGGCGCACCACCAGCACCGGGCAGTGCGCGTGGGCGGCCACCTGCGTGCCGACCGAGCCGAGCAGCAGCCCGGCGAAGCCGCCCAGCCCCCGGCTGCCCACCACCACCAGCTCGGCCCGCCGGGACTCCTCCACCAGCGTCGCACCCGGCCCGCCCGCCACCTGGCGTATCTCGACGGTCAGCCCCGGGCAGCGCTCGGCGAGGTCGGCGGCCGTCGTCTCCAACATCTTCTGCGCTTCCTCGGTCGGCGCCGGCAACCCCAGGTCGTACGGGTTGACCGGCACGCCGTAACCGAGCGGATGCAGGTAGCCGTGCACCAGGTGCAGGGGGCGGGACCGCAGCACGGCGGCCCGGGCGGCGTGCTCCGCCGCCAACAGGCTCGCCGGTGATCCGTCCACACCCACCACCACGGGTCGGTTCATGAGCCCTCCCAGAGATCGATCAGGCCATTGTCGACGGGGCACCGCCGACCCGCCGGCATTTGCGTCGACGCCGTCGCGCCGGCCGGGGGAGCGGCCGACGCGACGGCGTCGTGGTGCGGTGACCGGATCAGGACGCGTCGGCCCGCTTCGGGTGCCGCACGATCACCAGCGGGCAGTGCGCGTGGTGCAAAACCGCGTGGCTGACCGAGCCGAGCAGCAGCCCGCCCAGCGCGCCCCGGCCGCGCGCCCCCACGACCACCAGCTGGGCCCTCTTCGACTCCTCCACCAGTACGCCGCCCGGGGAGCCCCGGACCAGCCGGTGCTGCACCGGCACGTCGGGGTAGCGCTCGGCGAAGCCGGCGACGGACTCCGCGAGGGCGCGTTCCTCGTCCGCGGCGTAGGCGTCCAGGTCGTACACCAGGGGCAGGACGTCACCCGGGCCGACCGGCGTGGGATAGAGCCAGGCCTGCACGGCGAGCAGCGGGGCACCCCGGCGGCTCGCCTCCTCGAAGGCGAACGCGACGGCCTCGAGAGAGCACTCGGAACCGTCGACGCCCACCACGACCGGACCGTCGGCGCGCTGTTCGCCGCGCACCACGAGGACGGGGACCTGCGCGTGGGCGGAGACCTGCACGGTGACGGAGCCGAGCAGCAGCCCGGCGAAACCGCCCAGGCCCCGGTGGCCAAGCACCAGCAGGGCGGCGTCCCGGGACTCCTCCAGCAGGACGGGGGTCGCCGCGCCGTCGACCACCACGCCGGTCACCGGCACGTCCGGGGCCGTCTTGGTGGCCTCGGCGATCGCCTCGGCGACGTACCGCTCGGCCTGGTTGCGCAGACCGGCGCCGGCCGGCGCGCCCTCGGCGGCACCGAGCGGGGCGCGCGTCAGGGGCCAGATGAAGGCGTGCACGACCCGCAGCGGACGCTGCCGCTGCGCCGCCTCCCGCGCCGCCGCCCGGACCGCGTCGAGCGCGGCGGCCGAGCCGTCCACACCCACCACGACGGGGGCACCGGTGTTGATGGTCATCGAATCCTCCTTCGTCCACCTTCAGCCTGCTCCGTCCGCACGCTACCCGTCAGAGGCGGTCGTCCCGACCAGCGGGACCTTGGTCCCGAATCGCAGGCTGGCGGTCACCGGCCGGGCCGTCCGACACCGACATGAGCCGCCCGGTCCGACCGACACCGGCCACCGCGTCCGGACCGCGCGCGCCCCCGTCCCGCAGGGGCGCGTCCGTCGGGCCGTCGCCGCCACCCGGGCGGCGGGCCAGCCGCAGCACCAGCCCGGGCAGCACGCTGACGGCGGCGCAGGCCAGCAGCTCCGCCGCGTCGAGCGGCTGCGTGCCGAGCAGCTCCCGCAGTGGCGGCAGCAGCACCCCGGCGACCTGGAGCAGCGCGGAGACCGCCACCGCGACCGGCAGCGCCAGGTTGCCGTGCCGGGCGCCGCGCGGTCGTGGCGCGCGGACCGCGAGCGCCACCCCGAGCTGGGCCAGGCCGAGCACCACGAAGACCACCGACTGCCAGGGCCGGTCCCAGTGCGCGGCGAGCACGCCGGCACCGAGCACCACGGCGGCGATCAGACCGCCGGTGACCAGCACGTCGCGGCCCAGGCCGGCCCCGAGCACCGACTCCGACGGGGAGCGCGGCGCCCGGCGCAGGGTGCCGGGCTCCGCCGGCTCCGCGCCCAGCGCCACTCCCGGCACGCCGTGGGTGAGCAGGTTCACCCAGAGGATCTGCGCCGGCAGCAGCGGTACGGCCAGCCCGAACAGCGGGCCGAGCAGCATCACGGCGATCTCGGCGACCCCGCCCGAGAGCGCGTAGCGCAGGAACCGCCGGATGTTGTCGTAGATGCGGCGGCCCTCGCCGATCGCGGCGGCCACCGTGGACAGGTCGTCGTCGACGAGCACCAGATCGGCGGCCTGCCGGGCGACCTCCGTACCGCCGCCCATCGCCACCCCGATGTCGGCGCGACGCAGCGCGGGGGCGTCGTTCACCCCGTCGCCGGTCATCGCCACCACGTGCCCCCGCGACTGGAGGCCGGCGATGATGTCGAGCTTCTGCTCCGGCTGGGTCCGCGCGAACACCCGCGCCTGCGGGTGCGCCCGCGCCGGGTCGCCGTCGTCCCCGCGTACCACCGGGTCGCCCTCGCGCCACAGCCCCAGCTGGCCGCCGATCGCCGCGGCGGTCGCCGGGTGGTCGCCCGTGACCAGCACCAGCCGGACCCCGGCGTCGTCGAAGCTGCCCGCGATGTCGGCCGCGCCCGCGCGCAGCGGGTCGCCGACGGCGACCAGCCCCACGGGCCGCAGCCCGACCGGGCGGGCGGGATCGGCCGGCGGGGCGTCCACCACGGCGGACGCGACGGCCAGCACCCGCAGCCCCTCGGCGGCCAGCCGGTGCGCGACGGCGGTCAGCTCGGCGATCTCCTCGGCGGAGGCGTCGACAAGCGGCGCGGCCAGCACGTTCTCCGGCGCGCCCTTGCACACCACCAGGTACCGCCGGTCGCAGGAGCGGTGCACGGTGGTCATCCGGCGCAGCTCCTGGTCGAAGGGGTGCTCCGCGACGCGCGGCCACGCCGACCGGGTGAGCTCCGGGTCGAGGCCGCACCGGCCGGCGAAGGCGACCAGGGCCGCCTCCAGCGGGTCGCCGACGGCGGCCCACTCCGGCCGCTCGTCGGTCGGCGGGGCCAGGGTCGCGTCGTTGCAGAGCAGCCCGGCGCGCGCCAGGCGGCGCAGGTCGTCCGGTACGGCCACCGGCGCGCCCCGCAGGTGCACCGCGCCCTGCGGCGCGTAACCGCTGCCGGTGACGCCGTAGCGGGAGCCGCCGGCGGTGACGGCGTGCTGCACCGCCATCCGGCCCTCGGTGAGCGTGCCCGTCTTGTCGGAGGCGATGACGGTGACGGAGCCGAGCGTCTCGACCGCGTGCAGCCGGCGGGGGATGGCCCGCGCCCCGGCCATCCGGCGGGCACCGAGGGCGAGGGCGAGGGTGACGACCGCCGGCAGCGACTCGGGCACGGCCGCCACCACGAGGCTCACCGCGGTGACCGCCATGTCGACCACCGGCCGCCCGCCGACGACGCCGATGACGAAGACCAGCCCCGAGAGCACCACCGCGGCGAAGCCGAGCACCCGACCGAGCGCGGCGAGGCGGCGCTGCAACGGGGTGGCGGCGGGCCGGGTGGACGCCACCAGGGCAGTGATCCGGCCGAGCGCGCTCGCGGCGCCCGTGCGTACCACCGTGCCGGTGGCCCGCCCGGTGGTGACCACGGTCCCCGCGCTGGCCTCCTCGCCCACGGCCCGGGTCACCGGCACCGACTCCCCGGTCAGCGCCGACTCGTCGACGCTCAGCCGGGCCGCCTCGGCGAGCAGCAGGTCGGCCGGGACCACGTCGCCGGCCTCGACCCGCACCAGGTCACCACGGACGAGGTCGGCGGCGGGCAGGACGACGTCCTGACCGTCCCGGACGACCCGGGCGGTCGGCGCGGCGAGCTGGTCCAACGCGGCGATCGCCCGGTCGGCGCGGACCTCCTGGACCACGCCGATGGCGGTGTTCACCAGCACCACCAGCACGATCACCGCGGTGTCCGGGTAGTCGCGCAGCACGGTGGTGACCACGGCGGCGGCCAGCAGCAACGCCACCAGCGGGTCGCTGAGCTGGTGCAGGACGCGCCCGCCCAGACGGCGCCGGGCCGGCGCTACCGCCGCGTTCGGCCCGTCCGCGCGCAGCCGCGCGGCGGCCTCCGCCGAGCTGAGCCCGGCCGCCGGCCTGGTCGACGTGTCAGCGGGCACCGGTACGCCCCCGCGGCCGCCGTTCTCCGCACCGTCCCACATCGCCCTCCGCCCTGCCGGCGCCGTCGCGGCGCACCGTCCCGATCCCACCCTCGTCCCGTCGGACGGCACCGGCCAGGGGAGTTCCGCCCGACTGACCCGGGACCAACGGCCCTGCCGCCCACGGCCGGCGCGCGGGTGCGACGCGGATCCGGCAGCGCCACCGGACGTCCCGGCCAGCGGACGCGGATCCGGCAGCGCTCCCGGGCCACCGGGCGTCCCGGCCAGCCGGGCGGCCAGCGGTCCGGTTGTCGGCGGTCGGCCCTATCCTCGGGCCCGTGACCGCCGAGCTGCGCCTGCGCCCCGTCCGCGACGACGACCTGCCCCACTTCTTCGCCCACGAGCAGGACGTCGAGGCCAACTGGATGGCCGCCTTCGGCCCGGAGGACCCGGCCGACCGGGAGCGCTTCGACGCCCACTGGCGCCGCGTGCGCGCCGACGAGCGCAACGTCCCGCGCACCGTGGTCGTCGGCGACGAGGTCGTCGGCCACGTGGTCGCGTTCCCGGCCGACGGGCGCACCGAGGTCAGCTACTGGATCGACCCGCGACGCTGGGGCCGGGGCCACGCCACCGCGGCGCTCGCCGCGCTGCTGCGCGAGCTGCCCCAACGGCCGGTGCACGCCCGCGCCGCCAAGGACAACCGCGCCTCGCTCGCCGTGCTGCGCAAGTGCGGCTTCGTCGTCATCGGCGAGGACCGGGGCTACGCCAACGGCCGGGGCACCGAGGTGGAGGAATGGGTGCTGGAGCTGGCCGGCGACTGACCCGCCGCCGCCCGCCGGGTCACCGCATCCGCGCGTTCACTACTCTCGCGGGGTGAACTGGCTGGAACTGATCGGCTGGACCGGCTCCGCGCTGCTGGTCTGGTCGCTGCTGCAGACGCGCATCCTCCGGCTGCGTGCCCTGAACCTGGTCGGCTGTCTGATCCTGATCGGTTACAACGCCGCCGAGCAGGTCTGGCCCATGGTCGGGCTGAACGTCGTACTCGCCGTGATCAACGTCTGGTACCTGCGGAGCATGCTCGCCACCCGCCACGACGAGGCCACCTACCAGGTGGTCGAGGTCGGCGTCGACGACCAGTTCCTGGCCCACACGCTGAGTGTGCACGCCGCCGACATCGCCCGGTTCAACCCCGGCTTCCGCTGGCCCCCCGGCACCGCCGCCGAACGCTCGGCGTTCCTGGTCGTACGCGCCGACGAGGTGGTCGGCGTGGTGCTGTCGCACGCCGAGGCCGACGGCGTGGCGCAGGTCGACCTCGACTACGTGACCCGGCGGTTCCGCGACTTCACCCCGGGCGAGTTCGTCTACCGGCGCAGCAGCCTCTTCACCGACCGCGGCTTCCGCCGGGTGATCACCCCGCCCGGCATGGTCGCCCCGTACTACCACCGGCTGGGCTTCCGCCCCGAGGGCCGCTCGTACGCCCTCGACCTGCCCGCCCCACCGGTCGCCGGGCGGATCTGATCACATCCCGCCCGGGGCGAGGATTCGCCGGCCGGTCCGGTGGGCACAGAGTGCCCTACGCCGGCCGGGGCCTTCGGCCGGCGGTGCCCGTCGTGCCGGCGGGCACCTGTCCCGCGTGAGGAGAGCCGGGCGTGCAGAGCATCTGGACCCAACTGGCCCTGGTCGGCGTCCTGGTCGTCCTCAACGCGGTCTTCGCGGGCAGCGAGATGGCCCTGGTTTCGCTGCGGGACAGCCAGATCCAGCGGCTGGAACGCACCAGCCGGGCCGGGCGGGTGCTGGCCCGCCTCGCCAAGGACCCGAACCGCTTCCTGGCCACCATCCAGATCGGGATCACCCTCGCGGGCTTCCTGGCCTCCGCCGCGGCGGCGGTGTCGCTGGCCAAGCCCCTCGTACCGCTCCTCAGCGCGCTCGGCGGCGCCGCCGAGACCGTCGCGATCGTGGCGGTCACCCTGGTGCTGACCTTCGTCACCCTGGTCTTCGGCGAGCTGGCCCCGAAGCGGATCGCCATGCAGGCCGCCGAGCGGTGGGCCCTGCTGGTGGCCCGCCCACTCGACCTGCTCTCCTCCGTGACCCGGCCGGCCGTCTGGGCCCTCGGCGCCACCAGCGACCTGGTGGTACGCCTCGTCGGGCTCAATCCGAAGCACGAGCCCGACGAGATCGGCCCCGACGAGCTGCGGGACATCGTCGCCGGCAACCACGGCTTCACCAAGGAGCAGCGGACCATCATCGCCGGCGCCGTCGAGATCGCCGACCGGCAGCTGCGGGCGGTCCTCGTACCCCGGTTGCAGGTCTTCACGCTCGACAGCGGCACCACGGCGGAGGCCGCGCGGCTGCTGCTGGCCGCCACCGGCCACTCCCGGGCGCCGGTGGTCCGGCACGGCGGCCTCGACGACGCGGTCGGCGTGATCCACCTGCGTGACCTCGTCGGCGTCCCCGACGACCGGCCGGTCGACGAGTGCGCCCGCCCGCCGATGCTGCTGCCGGACTCCCTGCCGGTGGTGGACGCGCTGCGGCAGTTCAAGGCCGAACGCCAGCACATCGCCCTGGTGGTCGACGAGCGGGGCGCGGTCGACGGGATCGTCACCCTGGAGGACATCCTCGAGGAGATCGTCGGGGAGATCTACGACGAGACCGACCGGGACGTGCGCTCTGTGCGCACCGAGCCCGACGGCGCCCTGCTGCTCCCCGGCACCTTCCCCGTGCACGACCTCGTCGATCTGGGCGTCGAGTTGCCCAGCCGTCCCGGCGGCGACTACACCACCATCGCGGGACTCCTGCTCGCCTGCCTCGGCCACATCCCCACCGTGGCGGGGGAGAGCGTCGTCGTGGACGGCTGGGAGCTGGAGGTGACCCGCATCGACCACCGCGCCATCGTCGGGGTCCGGCTGCGCCGGCGGGCCGAGCCGGCGCCCGACGAGGCCGAGGCCGTGCTGGACGAGGCCCGGGGCTGACCGCGTCCCCGCTGCCGCCGTGCGGCAGGCCGGGTCCTCCAGCACGTTGCGGCGGACCACCGCCGGGGTGCGCGTGTCCTCACGCGTCTCGGCCGGCGGTGCCGTCACCGCGCCTCGACCGGTCAGGCCGGGCGCTCGGCGGGTGAGGCCGGACGCTCGGCGGGTCAGGCCAGGCCCTCGGCGGGTCAGGCCGGGTAGAGGTTCTGCAGCCGGACCTGGCCCCGGGCCACGAGCCGGTCGTCGGCGTCGGTGATCTCCACCTGCCAGAGCTGCTGGCTGCGCCCCCGGTGCACGGGGGTGCCCACGGCGGTCAGCTCGCCGTCGCGGACCGCCCGCAGGAAGTCCGTCTGGTTCGACACGCCCACGACGCGCCCGCGCTCGCCGAGCCACAGCGACCCGCCGATGCTGGCGGCCGTCTCGACCACCGAGCAGTACACGCCGCCGTGTTGGATGCCGAACGGCTGGTGCAGCTCGGGGCGGACCTGCCAACGGATCACCACCCGGTCGGCGTCGACCTCGTCGAGCTTGAGGCCGAGCAGCGCGACGAAGCCACCCGTCAGGTCCGGCATCTCCACGGCGTCCCCTCCTTGATCACGGCGTCGCCAGCCTACGCCGCCGGCCACCCGGCAAACCCGGTACGTTCCGTCCCCGGTCATGGGGGACAATCGGTGACCGTGACCGACAGCAGCCCCCCGCCGCCCGGGCGGGACTCCCTGACCGACGACCTGCGGTGGCGGGGCCTGATCCAGGACTCCACCGGCCTCGACGAGCTGCGTGCGCTGCTCGACGGCGGCTCCGCCGCCTACTACGTGGGCTTCGATCCGACGGCGCCGAGCCTGCACGTCGGCCACCTCATGCAGGTCGCCACGGCCCGTCGGCTCCAACTCGCCGGGCACCGGCCGCTGCTGCTCGTCGGCGGCGCGACCGGCCAGATCGGCGACCCGAAGGAGAGCGCCGAGCGGAGCCTCAACCCGCCCGAGGTGGTGGCCGGCTGGGTGGCGCGGATCCGCGACCAGCTCGCCCCCTTCGTCTCGTACGAGGGGGAGAACGCGGCGCACCTGGTCAACAACCTGGACTGGACCGGCGAGATGTCGGTGGTCGAGTTCCTCCGCGACGTCGGCAAGCACTTCCCGGTCAACAAGATGCTGGCCCGGGAGGTGGTGAAGGCGCGGCTGGAGAGCGGCATCAGCTTCACCGAGTTCAGCTACCAGCTGCTCCAGGCGAACGACTTCTTCGAGCTGCACCGCCGGCACGGCTGCCGGCTCCAGTTCGGCGGCTCGGACCAGTGGGGCAACATCACCGCCGGCGTCGACTACGTCCGCCGGCGCGGTGCCGGGCCCGTGCAGGCGTTCACCACGCCGCTGGTGACGAAGTCCGACGGCACGAAGTTCGGCAAGACCGAGGGCGGCGCCATCTGGCTCGACCCCGAGATGACCAGCCCATACGCGTTCTACCAGTTCTGGGTCAACGTCGACGACCGGGACGTGAGTCGCTACCTGCGCTACTTCAGCTTCCGTTCCCGGGAGGAGCTGGAGGCGCTGGAGAAGGAGACCGCCGAGCGTCCGGCGGCCCGGGCGGCGCAGCGTGCGCTCGCCGAGGAGCTGACCACGCTGGTGCACGGCGAGCGGGAGATGGCACAGGCGGTCGCCGCGAGCCAGGCGCTCTTCGGCCGGGGCTCGCTGGACGGGTTGGCGCCGGCGACGCTGCGGGCCGCGCTGACCGAGGCCGGCCTCGTCCACGTCGACGAGCTGCCCGACGTCGCCGGGCTGCTGCGGGACTCCGGGCTGGTGCAGAGCCTCAAGGAGGCGCGTCGGGTGATCGCCGAGGGCGGCGCCTACGTGAACAACACCCGGATCACCGAGACGGACGCCACCGTGGGCCCCGGCGACCTGCTGCACGGCCGGTACCTGGTGCTGCGTCGCGGCAAGCGGTCGTTCGCCGGGGTCGAGCTACGCGGTTAGCCGTACGTTCCAGCACGTGACGTGGGACGCCCCCGGCGGATTTGACGATCGATCCGCCGGGGGCGTAACTTTCTCTCTGCCAGCGCGGAACGGACGAACCGGGGCGAAGTAACCGGAGGCCGGGCGCGGCAACGAGCTTTCGGGGCCGGCGAGTTGCACTCACCGGCCCGTGACCGGGCGGTGCCCCGGATCCGCCGCGAGGCGGATTTGGCGAGGCGGAGCCGACCGGGTAAGGTTCACGGCCGGCAGGGAACCGGGCGAGCTCGCGGGAAACCGCGGAGCGGCCGGTCTGCCGAACTTCCCGAAGGCCGTCGGCGAGAGTCGACGTCATCGGGGTGCCCGGAAAATGGGTTGAAGTGGTGCGGATCGCTACGAAGCGGTTTGACATGGCGGAAACCACCGGGTAACGTAGTAAAAGTGCCCGGCGCGGGAAGCGGCGGGTGTGGTGAACTAAATGCCCCGGGTCGGGTGCTCCACGGTGTGGGGTTTCTGGGCGGTGTGTGGTTGTTCTTTGAGAACTCAACAGGGTGCTTGATAAGCCAGTGCCAATTATGATTTATACCCTGGACTGGTCAGGCTTCGGTTTGGCTGGTCTTGGATTCCTTTGGCAACACTTTTGTTGTCGGGACAGTTTTTCAACAAGTTTTTGTTGGAGAGTTTGATCCTGGCTCAGGACGAACGCTGGCGGCGTGCTTAACACATGCAAGTCGAGCGGAAAGGCCCTTCGGGGTACTCGAGCGGCGAACGGGTGAGTAACACGTGAGCAACCTGCCCTAGGCTTTGGGATAACCCTCGGAAACGGGGGCTAATACCGAATAGGACCACCGGTCGCATGGTTGGTGGTGGAAAGTTTTTCGGCCTGGGATGGGCTCGCGGCCTATCAGCTTGTTGGTGGGGTGATGGCCTACCAAGGCGACGACGGGTAGCCGGCCTGAGAGGGCGACCGGCCACACTGGGACTGAGACACGGCCCAGACTCCTACGGGAGGCAGCAGTGGGGAATATTGCACAATGGGCGGAAGCCTGATGCAGCGACGCCGCGTGAGGGATGACGGCCTTCGGGTTGTAAACCTCTTTCAGCAGGGACGAAGCGTAAGTGACGGTACCTGCAGAAGAAGCACCGGCCAACTACGTGCCAGCAGCCGCGGTAAGACGTAGGGTGCGAGCGTTGTCCGGATTTATTGGGCGTAAAGAGCTCGTAGGCGGCTTGTCGCGTCGACTGTGAAAACCCGCAGCTCAACTGCGGGCCTGCAGTCGATACGGGCAGGCTAGAGTTCGGTAGGGGAGACTGGAATTCCTGGTGTAGCGGTGAAATGCGCAGATATCAGGAGGAACACCGGTGGCGAAGGCGGGTCTCTGGGCCGATACTGACGCTGAGGAGCGAAAGCGTGGGGAGCGAACAGGATTAGATACCCTGGTAGTCCACGCTGTAAACGTTGGGCGCTAGGTGTGGGGGGCCTCTCCGGTTCCCTGTGCCGCAGCTAACGCATTAAGCGCCCCGCCTGGGGAGTACGGCCGCAAGGCTAAAACTCAAAGGAATTGACGGGGGCCCGCACAAGCGGCGGAGCATGCGGATTAATTCGATGCAACGCGAAGAACCTTACCTGGGTTTGACATGGCCGCAAAACCGGCAGAGATGTCGGGTCCTTCGGGGGCGGTCACAGGTGGTGCATGGCTGTCGTCAGCTCGTGTCGTGAGATGTTGGGTTAAGTCCCGCAACGAGCGCAACCCTCGTTCGATGTTGCCAGCGCGTTATGGCGGGGACTCATCGAAGACTGCCGGGGTCAACTCGGAGGAAGGTGGGGATGACGTCAAGTCATCATGCCCCTTATGTCCAGGGCTTCACGCATGCTACAATGGCCGGTACAATGGGCTGCGATACCGTGAGGTGGAGCGAATCCCAAAAAGCCGGTCTCAGTTCGGATCGGGGTCTGCAACTCGACCCCGTGAAGTCGGAGTCGCTAGTAATCGCAGATCAGCAACGCTGCGGTGAATACGTTCCCGGGCCTTGTACACACCGCCCGTCACGTCACGAAAGTCGGCAACACCCGAAGCCGGTGGCCCAACCCTTGTGGAGGGAGCCGTCGAAGGTGGGGCTGGCGATTGGGACGAAGTCGTAACAAGGTAGCCGTACCGGAAGGTGCGGCTGGATCACCTCCTTTCTAAGGAGCACCTTCCGACGAAAGTCGGTAAGGAGCCCGCACTGCCCGAATGTGGTGGTGGGGTGCTCAATGGCGGAGACACTGGTGAGTTGGATGCCGGCAACGGCCGGGATACCTAGTACGGCCATCTTTCGGGGTGGTGTGGAACAGTTCCTCCTGGTGCGGCTGGGGTTTGGCGTAGAGCACCCTGTTGGGTCCTGAAAGAACAACCGGTGGTTGTTTCTTTCGGAGCCATTGCTTCGCCTGTGGGTGGAGCTGGTTGCCAGGCATGGCCTGGTCTCGCATACCGATCACTGTGGTGGTGCTGGTGTGGGGCTGTGGGGTTGTGGGTTGGTCGTTTGTTGAGAATTGCACAGTGGACGCGAGCATCTTTGTGGTCAAGTTGTCAAGGGCGAACGGTGGATGCCTTGGCACCAGGAGCCGATGAAGGACGTGGGAGGCCGCGATAGGCCTGGGGGAGCTGTCAACCAAGCTGTGATCCCAGGGTGTCCGAATGGGGAAACCTGGCTGGAGTCATGTCCAGTCACCCACACCTGAACACATAGGGTGTGTGGGGGGAACGCGGGGAAGTGAAACATCTCAGTACCCGTAGGAAGAGAAAACAAATAGTGATTCCGTGAGTAGTGGCGAGCGAAAGCGGATTGAGGCTAAACCGGCTGCGTGTGATACCTGTCAGGGGTTGCGTGGTTGGGGTTGTGGGACCCTGCTGAATGAGCTGACACTTGTTCGAGAAGTTACAAAGCCAGTTGCTAGCCGAACAGTCTGGAAAGGCTGACCGTAGGCGGTGAGAGTCCGGTAGGTGAAAGTGGCTGGTCTTCTGTGGGTGTTCCCGAGTAGCGGCGGACCCCTGTAATCTGCCGTGAATCTGCCAGGACCACCTGGTAAGCCTAAATACTTCCTGGTGACCGATAGCGGACGAGTACCGTGAGGGAATGGTGAAAAGTACCCCGGGAGGGGAGTGAAATAGTACCTGAAACCGTTCGCCTACAATCCGTCGGAGCCTTGCGGGGTGACGGCGTGCCTTTTGAAGAATGAGCCTGCGAGTTAGTGGCATGTGGCGAGGTTAACCCGTGTGGGGGAGCCGTAGCGAAAGCGAGTCTGAATAGGGCGATTCAGTCGCGTGTCCTAGACCCGAAGCGGAGTGATCTAGC
This sequence comes from Micromonospora sp. USAFONa4, assembly GCF_057197825.1. Lineage (NCBI taxonomy): Bacteria > Bacillati > Actinomycetota > Actinomycetes > Micromonosporales > Micromonosporaceae > Micromonospora > Micromonospora sp. USAFONa4. The sequence continues at coordinate 5,863,492 of NZ_CM170072.1, forward strand.
CATGGGCAGGCTGAAGCGCGGGTAAGACCGCGTGGAGGGCCGAACCCACCAACGTTGAAAAGTTGGGGGATGACCTGTGGTTAGGGGTGAAAGGCCAATCAAACTCCGTGATAGCTGGTTCTCCCCGAAATGCATTTAGGTGCAGCGTCGCGTGTTTCTTGCCGGAGGTAGAGCACTGGATGGTCTAGGGGGCCCACAAGCTTACCGAAATCAGCCAAACTCCGAATGCCGGTAAGTGAGAGCGCGGCAGTGAGACTGCGGGGGATAAGCTTCGTAGTCGAGAGGGAAACAGCCCAGATCACCAGCTAAGGCCCCTAAGCGTGTGCTAAGTGGAAAAGGATGTGGGGTCGCATAGACAACCAGGAGGTTGGCTTAGAAGCAGCCACCCTTTAAAGAGTGCGTAATAGCTCACTGGTCAAGTGGTTCCGCGCCGACAATGTAGCGGGGCTCAAGCACACCGCCGAAGCTGTGGCATTCACATTTTAACCACGCAACGCCTTGATGTGTTGTGCAGGTGTGTGGATGGGTAGGGGAGCGTCGTGCCGGGGGTGAAGCAGCGGGGTGACCCAGTTGTGGACGCGGCACGAGTGAGAATGCAGGCATGAGTAGCGAAAGAAGGGTGAGAAACCCTTCCGCCGGATGACCAAGGGTTCCAGGGCCAGGCTAATCCGCCCTGGGTGAGTCGGGACCTAAGGCGAGGCCGAGAGGCGTAGTCGATGGACAACGGGTTGATATTCCCGTACCCGCGAAAGAGCGTCCCTGATGAACCTCGTTGTGCTAACCACCCGAACCGGCTGCGATCTTCGGATCAAGGTTGGGGAGCGTGGGAACCTGGCGGGTAGTAGTCAAGCGATGGGGTGACGCAGGAAGGTAGCTGAGCCCGGCCGGTGGTTGTGCCGGGGTAAGCGTGTAGGCCGGTGTGTAGGCAAATCCGCACGCCATGAAGGCTGAGACGTGATGCCGAGCCGATTCAGGTGAAGTCAGTGATCCTATGCTGCCGAGAAAAGCCTCTAGCGAGTTCTTAGCGGCCCGTACCCCAAACCGACACAGGTGGTCAGGTAGAGAATACCGAGGCGATCGGGCGAACTGTGGTTAAGGAACTCGGCAAATTGCCCCCGTAACTTAGGGAGAAGGGGGGCCGGAGACGTGAAGCCCCGCGCGGGTGGAGCGTTGTATGGCCGCAGAGAGCAGGGGGAAGCGACTGTTTACTAAAAACACAGGTCCATGCGAAGAAGTAATTCGATGTATATGGACTGACGCCTGCCCGGTGCTGGAACGTTAAGGGGACCTGTTAGCTCCTTCGGGGGCGAAGCGGAGAACTTAAGCGCCAGTAAACGGCGGTGGTAACTATAACCATCCTAAGGTAGCGAAATTCCTTGTCGGGTAAGTTCCGACCTGCACGAATGGCGTAACGACTTCCCCACTGTCTCAACCACAGGCCCGGCGAAATTGCATTACGAGTAAAGATGCTCGTTACGCGCGGCAGGACGGAAAGACCCCGGGACCTTTACTATAGCTTGACATTGGTATCCGAATTAGCTTGTGTAGGATAGGTGGGAGCCGGTGAAGTCCATACGCCAGTATGGGTGGAGGCAATCTTGAAATACCACTCTGGTTGATTTGGGTATCTAACTTCGGACCGTTATCCGGTTCAGGGACAGTGTCTGGTGGGTAGTTTAACTGGGGCGGTTGCCTCCTAAAGGGTAACGGAGGCGCCCAAAGGTTCCCTCAGCCTGGTTGGCAATCAGGTGTTGAGTGCAAGTACACAAGGGAGCTTGACTGTGAGACTGACAGGTCGAGCAGGGACGAAAGTCGGGACTAGTGATCCGGCACTTGCGAGTGGAAGCGGTGTCGCTCAACGGATAAAAGGTACCCCGGGGATAACAGGCTGATCTTCCCCAAGAGTCCATATCGACGGGATGGTTTGGCACCTCGATGTCGGCTCGTCGCATCCTGGGGCTGTAGCAGGTCCCAAGGGTTGGGCTGTTCGCCCATTAAAGCGGTACGCGAGCTGGGTTTAGAACGTCGTGAGACAGTTCGGTCCCTATCCGCCGTGCGCGTAGGATACTTGAGAAGGGCTGTCCCTAGTACGAGAGGACCGGGACGGACGAACCTCTGGTGTGCCAGTTGTCCCGCCAGGGGCACGGCTGGTTAGCTACGTTCGGAAGGGATAACCGCTGAAAGCATCTAAGCGGGAAGCTCGCTTCAAGATGAGGTATCCCACCCACCTTTGGTGGGGTAAGGCCCCCAGCTAGACGACTGGGTTGATAGGCCGGAAATGTAAGCCCGGTAACGGGTTCAGTTGACCGGTACTAATAGGCCGAGGACTTGACTACTAAGCTGCTACGCGTCCACTGTGCAACTCACAGCAAACGAACAACAGACCACATTGTGTGTGGTGTTGTTTGATATGTTGATAGAGTTACGGCGGTCATGGCGGAGGGGAAACGCCCGGTTACATTCCGAACCCGGAAGCTAAGCCCTCCAGCGCCGATGGTACTGCACTCGGGAGGGTGTGGGAGAGTAGGACACCGCCGGACAACTTTTCCAGTCGAGGGCCGCCCCATCCCGGGTCGGCCCTCGACTGCGTAGCGTCGTAGGTGACGCAATGAGGAAGGATGTACCTGTGAGTTCAGAATCGCAGGGCGGAGATCGTCCCCGTCGCTACGAAGACCGTTCGGGTGGACGTGAGGGAGCGCCGCGCCGCGAGGACCGGCCCCCGTACCGCGAGGACCGGGGCGGCCAGCGTGGCGGATACGCCGGCGGCGACCGCCGTGACGGCGACTCCCGTGGTGGCGACCGCCGAGAGGGCGGCTTCCGGTCCGGTCCGCGTAACAGCGATTCCCGCGGTGGTGGCGCCCCTCGTCGGGACGCCGGCGACCGCCAGGGCGGCTTCCGCAGCGACCGTGAGGGTTTCCGGGGTGGCGACCGCCGCGAAGGTGGCTTCCGTCGAGACGGTGACGAGCGATCCGGCGGCTACCGTGGCGGCGACCGTCGTGAGGGTGGCGACCGTCCGGGTGGTGGCTTCCGTGGCGGTGACCGCGAGGGTGGCTTCCGTGGTGGCGACCGTCGTGAGGGTGGCGACCGTCCGGGTGGTGGCTTCCGTGGCGGTGACCGCGAGGGCGGTTTCCGCGGTGGCGACCGTCGTGAGGGTGGCGACCGTCCGGGTGGTTTCCGTGGTGGTGACCGCGAGGGCGGTTTCCGTGGTGGGGACCGTCGTGAGGGTGGTTTCCGTTCGGGCCCGCCGCGTGAGGGCGGCTTCCGTCGTGAGGGTGGCGACCGTCCAGGTGGTTTCCGTGGCGGCGATCGCGAGGGCGGTTTCCGCGGTGGCGACCGTCGTGAGGGTGGCGACCGTCCGGGCGGTTTCCGTGGCGGCGATCGCGAGGGCGGTTTCCGTGGTGGGGACCGTCGTGAGGGTGGTTTCCGTTCGGGCCCGCCGCGTGAGGGCGGCTTCCGCCGTGAGGGTGGCGACCGTCCAGGTGGTTTCCGTGGTGGTGACCGCGAGGGCGGCTTCCGTAGCGGTGACCGTCGTGAGGGTGGCGACCGTCCGGGTGGTTTCCGTGGCGGTGACCGCGAAGGTGGCTTCCGTCGTGAGGGTGGCGACCGTCCGGGTGGTTTCCGTGGCGGTGACCGCGAGGGTGGGTTCCGGCGTGAGGGCGGCGACCGTCCGGGTGGTTTCCGGGGCGGTGACCGTGAGGGTGGCTACCGGGGTGGCGACCGTCGTGAGGGTGGCGACCGTTCAGGCGGCTACCGGGGCGGTGACCGCGAAGGTGGCTTCCGTGGCGGCGACCGCGAGGGCGGCTTCCGTGGCGGCGACCGCCGTGAGGGTGGCTTCCGTCGTGAGGGTGGCGACCGTCCGGGTGGTTTCCGTGGTGGCGACCGCGAGGGCGGTTTCCGTCGTGAGGGTGGCGACCGTCCGGGTGGTTTCCGGGGCGGTGACCGTGAGGGCGGTTTCCGTGGCGGCGACCGCCGTGAGGGCGGCGACCGTTCAGGCGGCTACCGGGGCGGCGACCGCGAAGGTGGCTACCGGGGCGGTGACCGCCAGGGGGACCGTCGTGAGGGCGGCTTCCGGGGCGGAGAGCGTCGCGACGAGCGGCGGGAGCGTCCCGAGGCGGAGGGGGAGCGTACGGCGGCCCCCGCGCTGCCCGACGAGATCGTCGCGACCGACCTCGACAAGGACGTCCGGGCCGAGCTGCTCTCGCTGGCGAAGCCGGTCGCCGAGACGGTCGCCCGGCACCTGGTGGCGACCGGTCAGCTGATCGACGAGGACCCGGCCGAGGCGCTGGCGCACGCGCTGGCAGCCCGTCGGCTGGCGTCCCGGATCGCGGCCGTCCGCGAGGCGGTCGGCCTGGCCGCGTACCACGCGGGGGAGTGGCAGACCGCGATCGCGGAGCTGCGTACGTACCACCGGATGAGCGGGTTGCAGAGCCACCTGGCCGTGCTCGCGGACTGCGAGCGGGCGCTGGGCCGGCCCGAGCGGGCGATCGACCTGTTCCGTGGCGCGGACCGGGAGAAGCTGGACCAGGCCGTGGCGACCGAGCTGCTGATCGTGGCGGCCGGGGCGCGCGGCGACCTGGGCCAGAAGGACGCCGCCGTGGCCATGCTCCAGGTCCCCGAGCTGACGAGCGAGACGGCCGAGCCGTGGACGGCCCGGCTGCGGTACGCGTACGCCGACGCGCTGCTCGCGGTCGGTCGTCGTGACGAGGCCCGCGAGTGGTTCTCCCGGGCTGCCGACGTCGACACCGAGGGCGAGACCGACGCCGCCGAGCGGCTGCTGGAGCTCGACGGTGTGGTGATCGAGGGCGACGAGGAGGACGAGGAGTCCGCCGAGGCGATCGCCTCCGGTCCTGGCGCCCCGGGTGCGGTACCGGCCCGGCCGGACGCCGACCTCGCCGGCGACACGGAGTCGACCGACGCCGACGAGGACGAAGGCGAAGACGACAAGGACGACGAGCAGGACGAGGCCGCGGTCGCGGCGGTGCCGTCGGACGACCTGACCGACGACGAGCTGACCGACGACGACGCGGGCAACGTCGCGGCCGGTACGCGCGGCGACGACAGCGGGGCTGCCACCGGCGGTGGCGAGCCCACCGCCTCCGGCGAGTCGGACACCGCGCAGCGATGACGACGGGTGCCGGGGAACGGCTGGTCGACGGGTACGCCCTGGTCGTCTTCGACCTGGACGGCGTGATCTACCTGATCGACCGGCCGGTCCCCGGCGCGGTCGAGGCGGTCGGCCGGCTGCACGCCGAGGGCCGCTCGGTGGCGTACGCGACAAACAACGCCTCGCGCCGCTCCAGCGAGGTGGCCGACCTGCTCACCGGGATGGGCGTGCCCGCCCGGCCCGAGGAGGTGCTCACCTCGGCGGCGGCCGCCGCCGAGCTGCTTCGCGACCAGCTTCCCGCCGGCGCCGCGGTGCTGGTCGTGGGCACCGAGGCTCTGCGGGCCGAGCTGCGCGCGGTCGGGCTGACCCCGGTGTCCCGGGCCGACGAGTCTCCGGTCGCGGTGGTGCAGGGGTTCGGCCCGCAGGTCTGCTGGGCGGACCTGGCCGAGGCGTCGGTGGCCGTACGCGGCGGCGCGACCTGGGTCGCCACCAACACCGACCCGGCCCTGCCCAGCGATCGTGGACCACTGCCGGGCAACGGTGCACTGGTCGCCGTGCTGCGCACCGCGCTGCGCCGGGATCCCGACGTGGTCGTCGGCAAGCCCGAGCCGGCCCTGTTCACCACGGCGGCCCGACGTGCCGGCGAGGGCCGGACGCTGCTGGTCGGCGACCGGCTGGACACCGACATCGAGGGCGCCCGGCGGGCCGGCCTGGACAGTCTGCTGGTGCTCACCGGCGTGAGCGACGCGGCCGAGCTGCTCGCCGCCCCGCCGCACCGCAGGCCGACGTACGTCTCGATGGACCTGGCGGGGCTCTTCGACCCGGCGGCCGTGGTGCGGGTCCCGGGCCCGGCGGACGCCGGCGGATGGTCGGTGGCCGCGCGGGACGACGCGCTGGAGCTGGCCGGGTCGGGGCGCACGCTGGATGCCCTGGCGGCGCTCTGCGCGACCGCCTGGTCGACGCGGCCGGCGCGGATCCGTCCCGGCTCGGCCGAGGCGGAGAAGGCACTGGCCGAACTCGGCCTGTCCGCCTGACGACCGCCGGCACCGAACTCCATCCCGCTGACGTCCGCCGACGCCGAACTCATCCGGCTGACGGCCGATGCCGAACTCCATCCCGCCGACGGCCGCCCGCGTTCCCGGGTCAGGCCCCGCGCGGGTTGACTCAGAGCAGCTTGCGCAGCTTCATCAGGTCGAGCGGGTTGGCCTTGATCGACACCCGCCGGGACGTGACCGCGCGGGTGATGTCGAGCTCGCCGCGGACCAGTGCGAGCAGGTCGTCGCTGCCGGTGCTCAGCGCGATCTTGGCCTTCGGGTCGTCGCCGTCGGCCAGGTCGACCAGGCGGCCGCCGGAGAGCCGGCCGTGGAAGGCGGTCTCCAGGTCGGTGATCCGGCAGGCCAGCGTCCGGTCGAAGTCGACCTTCTCCCGCACCGTCTCCGCGTTGCGGTCCAGCCGGGCCGCCAGATCCCGCAACGCCTGCCGGCATTCGTCCACGCTGGCCACCATCGCCCCCTTCACCGCTCGCCACGCCGTCCCCGGCACCGTACCGCACAGGGCGTCGTGGGGTGCCCGGTAGCGTGGCACCTGCACACCCCCGCCCCGCGGAAGGAAACAGGCATGCAGGACGCGTGGCGCGCCTACCTCGAGCTGGCCATGGGCCTGACGGAGGCGCCCCGGAAGAAGGCCCAGGACGCGGTTCGCCGGGTCGTCGGCTCGGGCGGAGCGACCGCCGCCCAGCTGCAGACCCTCGCCGAGGAGCTGGTCTCCACGGGCGCGGCCAACCGGGAGTCGCTGACCAAGCTGGTGCGGTTCGAAGTGGACCGCGCCCTCGGCGCGGTGGGGCTCGCCACCGCCGACGAGGTCGCCGAGCTGACCCGACGGGTGCACGAGCTCGAGCGCCAGCTCCGGGACGCCAAGGCGACCCTCGGCGCCCCGCCGGTGCCCGCCGGTCCAGGAGCGCCGGTGCCCGCCGGCACCGAGGCGTCGGCGCACCCGGTGCCCGCGGGCACCGGGCCGTCGCCCGCCCCGGGCGCGGCCGAGCCGGCCGTACCGACGTCGGCGGCCCCCGCCCCGGTGGCGAGGCCGGCCGTCGCGAAGAAGGCACTGGCCAAGAAGGCCGTGGCGAAGAAGGCGGTGGCCAAGCGGACGCCGTCGGCCCTCGCCCCGACCGAGGGCGCCGCGGAGCCGGCCCGGCCGGCGAAGAAGGCACCGGCCCGCAAGCGGCCGCCGGAGGACGAGGCGTGATGCGCCCGGCCCCGGCGGGGAGCGGGTCGTGAGCGGCCCCTTCCGGCCCGGCCCGCCGCCCGGCGCCCGCCCCGGCCCGCCGGGTGCCGGCCACGGCTCCGCGACCGGCCCGTTCCACCCCGGTCCGCCGCCCGGTGACCGGCCGGGCCCGCGCCCCGCTCCGCCGGAGTCCGCCGAGGACCTCGGCGACGACCGGCATCCCGCCGTGGACGTCGCCGTACGGGCCATGGCCAACGCCGCGACGCTCGCCCCGGCCGACCAGATCGCGCAGTACGAGGCGGCGTACGAGACGCTGCGGGAGACCCTCGCCACCATCGACCAGACCTGACCGACCGGAGAAGAACCACGCATGGCACGTCGTAACCGGCTGGACGCCGAACTCGTCCGCCGCGGGCTGGCCCGGTCCCGGGAACAGGCCGCCGCGCTGGTGGAGGCCGGCCGGGTCCAGCTGCGCGGGGTGCCGGCACGCAAGCCCGCCGCGATGGTCGACCCCGCCGATCCGCTCCTGGTCACCGGCGAGGACCCCGGCTCGGAGTACGTCTCCCGGGGCGGGCACAAGCTGGCCGGCGCGCTGGCCGCCTTCGCCCCGGGCGGGCTGACCGTGGCCGGCCGGCGGTGCCTGGACGCGGGCGCCTCCACCGGCGGCTTCACCGACGTGCTGCTGCGCGCCGACGCGGCGGAGGTGGTCGCGGTCGACGTCGGCTACGGGCAGCTCGCCTGGCCGCTGCGCAACGATTCCCGGGTGCGGGTCTTCGAGCGCACCAACGTCCGTACGCTGACGCCGGAGGTCATCGACGGCCCGGTCGACCTCACGGTCGCCGACCTGTCGTTCATCTCCCTGCGGCTGGTGCTGCCGGCGCTGGCCGGCTGCACCCGGCCGGACGGTGACCTGGCGCTGATGGTGAAGCCGCAGTTCGAGGTCGGCAAGGAGCGGGTGGGCGCCGGCGGGGTGGTCCGGGACCCGTCGCTGCGCGCGGAGGCCGTGCTCGACGTGGCCGCCGCGGCGGCGCGGCTCGACCTCGGCCTGGCCGACGTGGCCGCGAGTCCGCTGCCCGGGCCGAGCGGCAACGTCGAGTTCTTCGTATGGTTACGCCGGGATGCACCGCCGGCGGACCCGGAGCGGGTGCGCGCGGTGGTGACCGCCGGGCCGGGTGGCCCGGTGCCGTCCGGCGACCAGCCGGACGCGGCGACGGAGGAGGTGGCCGGGTGAGTGGACTGGCGAGCCCCGCGGTCGCGGGCGTGCCACGCGGATGCCGCGCGGGCGCGACGGGACGGCCGTCCCGGTGAGCCGCACGGCGCTGCTGGTGACGCACACCGGTCGCCGGCGCAGCACCGAGCACGCCCGCGCCGTCGCCGCCGACCTGATCTCGGCCGGCTTCGAGGTGCGGGTCGTGGCCGAGGAGGCCGACGACCTCGACCTGCCCGGAGTGGTCCCGGTGACCGGCCTCGAGGCTGCCGAGGGCGCGGAGATCGTCTTCGCGCTCGGCGGGGACGGCACCTTCCTGCGCGCGGCGGAGCTGGCCCGCCCGGAGAAGGTGCCGCTGATCGGCATCAACCTCGGCAAGGTCGGCTTCCTCGCGGAGGCTGAGATCGACGACCTGGACAGCGCGGTACGCGACGTGGTCGAGCGCAACTACACCGTCGACGAGCGGCTCACCCTCGACGTGACCGCCGAGTTCGACGGCGGCCCGACCATCGAGTCCTGGGCGCTCAACGAGATCAGCGTCGAGAAGGGCGAGCGTGCCCAGATGCTGGAGCTGATGGTCGACGTGGACGGCCGCCCGCTGTCGCGGTACGGCTGCGACGGCGTGGTCTGCGCGACCCCCACCGGCTCGACGGCGTACGCGTTCTCCGGCGGCGGGCCGGTGGTCTGGCCGGAGGTGGAGGCCCTGCTGCTGGTGCCGATCAGCGCGCACGCGCTGTTCAGCCGGCCGCTGGTCACCGCGCCCACCTCCACGTTCGTCATCACCGTCGACCCGTTCACCACCCTCGCCGTGATGTCCTGCGACGGCCGACGGGTCTACGACCTGCCGCCCGGGGCGCGGGTCACCGTGCGGCGCGGCGCGCTGCCGGTACGCGTCGTGCGGCTGCGGGACCGCCCGTTCACCGACCGGCTGGTGGCGAAGTTCGACCTGCCCGTGCACGGCTGGCGCGGCAACCGGCGCTGACTGGGGTCCGGCCGGCGCCGGCGGGCCGCCCCGGCGGGGTGTCGGCGGACGGACGCACCGGCGTGCGCACGCCGGCTGGTCAAGTGTCGGGGGCCGCGTCTACTGTCGGTTGCTGTGCTGGAAGAGCTGCGCATCACCGGACTGGGCGTCATCGAGGACACCACGCTGCCGCTGACCGGCGGCATGAACGTCATCACCGGCGAGACCGGAGCGGGCAAGACCATGGTGGTCACCGGCCTCGGCCTGCTCTTCGGCGGGCGGGCCGACGCCGGGCGGGTGCGCGCCCAGCCGGGCCGGGCGGTGGTCGAGGGCCGGCTGCGGCTCGCGGGCCGCGTCGCCGCCACCGTGCACGCGCGGATCACCGACGCGGGCGGCGAGCCCGACGAGGACGGCTCGGTGCTGCTGAGCCGCACCGTCACCGTGGAGGGCCGCTCCCGGGCGCACCTGGGCGGGCGGAGCATGCCGGTGTCGATGCTCGGCGAGGTGGGCGAGCAGGCGGTGGCCGTGCACGGCCAGTCCGACCAGCTGCGCCTGCTGCGACCGGCCGAGCAGCGGGCCGCGCTGGACCGCTTCGCCGGCCCGGAGCACGAGAAGCTGCTCGACGCGCTGCGCGAGGCGTACGCCCGCTGGCGCGCGGTGGTCGACGACCTGTCCGACCGGCGGCGCAACGCCCGCGAGCGCAACCAGGAGGCGGACCTGCTGCGGCTCGGCCTCGACGAGATCACCCGGGTGGACCCGCAGCCCGGCGAGGACGACGAGCTGAAGGCGGAGGCACAGCGGCTGGAGCACGCCGAGGGGCTGCGCACCGCGGCGCAGGTGGCCCACCAGTGCGTGGCCGGCGGCGTGGAGGCGACCGACGAGACGCCGGACGCGGCGGCGTTGCTCGGCACCGCCCGCCGCACCCTTGAGGCGCAGGCCGGCACGGACCCGGCGCTGGGCGAGCTGGCGGGGCGGCTGGAGGAGGCGGCGACCCTCGTTACGGACGTCTCCGCCGAGCTGTCGGCCTACCTCGCCGCGCTGGACGCCGACCCGGCCCGGTTGCAGACCGTCTACGAGCGGCGGGCCGCGCTGCGCGCGCTCACCCGCAAGTACGCCGACGACGTCGACGGGGTGATCGCCTGGGCCGAGCGCGCCCGCACCCGGCTGGCCGACCTCGACACCTCCGACGACCTCCTGGACGAGCTGGACCGGGAGGCCTCCCGGCTGGCCGGCGAGGTGGCCGACCTGGCCGGCCGGGTGTCGACGTCGCGGCAGGAGGCGGCGACCCGCTTCGCCGAGCAGGTCACCGTCGAGCTGGCCGGGCTGGCCATGCCGCACGCCCGGATCGAGGTGGCGGTGCTGCCCCGCACGGCCGGCCGCGCCGAGCCGACCCTGCCGGTCAACGGCACCGAGGTCGGCGTCGGCCCGGACGGCGGCGACGAGGTCGAGCTGCGCCTGCTGGCCCACCCGGGCGCGCCCTCGCTGCCGTTGCAGCGCGGCGCCTCCGGCGGTGAGCTGTCCCGGGTGATGCTCGCCATCGAGGTGGTCTTCGCCGGCTCGGGCGGGCCACCCACGCTGGTCTTCGACGAGGTCGACGCCGGGGTCGGCGGCCAGGCCGCGGTCGAGATCGGCCGGCGGCTGGCCCGGCTGGCCCGTAGCCACCAGGTGCTGGTCGTCACCCACCTGCCGCAGGTGGCCGCGTTCGCCGACCGGCACCTGGTGGTGGCGAAGGACACCGGCGGGGCGGTGACCACCAGCGGGGTGCGGGTGGTGGAGGACACCGAGCGCGCCCGGGAGTTGGCCCGGATGCTCGCGGGTTTGCCCGACTCCGACCTGGGTATCGCACACGCCGAGGAGCTTCTCGCCGTGGCGGCCCGGGAAAGGCGCCCGTGAGGTCGGCGATTGTGAGCACAGGCACACCGGCCTGCGCGTTAGTGTGCTTCCCTGGGTAGGCGGCCCTGCTCAGGCATGTCGCGACAGAATTGCCTGCCTCACATGCCAGGATGGTCACGATGCGTCTACCCACGTTGCGCCGGACCCGGAACGCGGAACCGGGCAGGATCCTCGGCACCGCACGCCTCGACCGCCGGACAAAACGCCTGGTCGGTCGGCTCCGCCCCGGTGACATCGCGGTCATCGACCACGTCGATCTCGACCGGGTCGCCGCCGACTCGCTCGTCGCCGTCGGTGTCGGCGCCGTGCTCAACGCGAAGCCGTCGGTCTCCGGCCGCTACCCCAACCTGGGGCCCGAGGTGCTGGTCGCCGCCGGCATCCCGCTCCTGGACGACCTGGGGGAGGGGGTCTTCGAGCGGATCCGCGAGGGCGACACCGTCCGGATCGAGGGCAACACCGTCTTCCTCGGCGACGAGCCGGTGGCGCACGGCAGCCTCCAGGACGCCGAGTCGGTGGCCAAGTCGATGGCCGACGCCCGGGAGGGGCTCTCGGTCCAGTTGGAGGCGTTCGCCGCCAACACGATGGACTACCTCCGCCAGGAGCGCGACCTGCTCCTCGACGGGGTCGGCGTGCCGGAGATCCAGACCGAGATGCAGGGGCGGCACTGCCTGATCGTGGTGCGCGGCTACGACTACAAGGCCGACCTGGACGTGCTGCGCCCCTACATCCGCGAGTTCAAGCCGGTCCTGATCGGCGTCGACGGCGGCGCGGACGCGCTGGTGGAGGCCGGCTACACGCCGGACATGATCATCGGCGACATGGACTCGGTCACCGACGACGTGCTGCGCTGCGGCGCCGAGGTGATCGTGCACGCCTACCCGGACGGCCGGGCGCCCGGCCTGGCCCGGGTCAACGGCCTCGGCGTGCCGGCGGTGACCTTCCCGGCGGCGGCGACCAGCGAGGACCTGGCCATGCTGCTGGCCGACGAGAAGGGCGCCTCGCTGCTGGTCGCGGTCGGCACCCACGCCACGCTCGTCGAGTTCCTCGACAAGGGCCGCGGCGGGATGGCCTCCACGTTCCTGACCCGGCTCAAGGTGGGCGGCAAGCTGGTCGACGCCAAGGGCGTGAGCCGGCTCTACCGGCAGAGCATCTCCGGGTCGTCGCTGCTGCTGCTGGTGCTCTCCGCGATCGCGGCGATGGCCTCGGCCGTGGCGGTCTCCACCGTCGGCAAGGCGTATTTGGGCGTGGTCTCCGAGTGGTGGAACAATTTCGTGTTCCAGCTTGAACAGCTTTTCTAGCGTCCCACCGATCAAGAGGCTGCAGGTGTGATCAACTTCCGGTACCACGTCGTGTCCCTGACCGCCGTCTTCCTCGCGTTGGCGATCGGCCTGGTGGTCGGCACCGCCGCCCTCAACGGCCCGGTGGCCGACTCGCTCAAGGAACACGTCAACGGGCTGCGCAAGGACAACCAGCTGATGCGCCAGGCGGTCCAGAGCATGGAGAAGGAGCTCGAGCTCGAGGAGGAGTTCGCCGCCCAGATCGCGGAGGTCGTCCTGCCGGGCACGCTGACCGGCAAGCGGGTGCTGGTCGTCAGCCTGCCCACCGGACGCGACCACACCGAGGGCGTGGTCAAGATGCTCCAGCTCGCCGGCGCCCAGGTGACCGGTCGCATCGACCTGCAGGACAAGTTCATCAACCCGGACAACAACAACAACCTGCTGGAGCTGGCGGTCACCGCCGCGCGCCCCACGAGCGCCCCGACCGCCGGGCTGCCCGGCAACGGGCACGGGGTGGAGACGTCGACCGCCCTGCTGGCCAGCGTGCTGCTCGACAGGGCGCCCGGCGCGACCCCGGTCAGCGAGGCCGACCGGCGGGCGGTGCTGGCCGCGTACACCAACGCCAACTACCTGACCACCCAGGAGCGGGTCAGCGCCTCCGCGGAGGCCGTCGTCGTGGTCAGCGGGCAGCCGTACGTGGACAAGGACTCGGCGAAGAAGGACGAGGCGGTGCTCAAGGTCGCCGAGCAGTTCGACCAGGCCGGCACCATCGTCGTCGGCGGCAACGGCTCGGCCGGGGGCAACCTGGTGGCCGCCGTCCGGAGCGACCCGGTGCTGGTGCAGACCATCTCCACCGTCGACAACGCCAACACCAACCAGGGCCAGCTGGTCACCGCCCTCGCGCTGGTGCAACAGGTCACCGAGAAGAAGGCCGGACAGTACGGTGTCGGCGACAACGCGTCGTCCCTGCTGCCTAGACTGCCCCAGTGAGCGAACGACGTACCCCGCTGTCCGGATCCCGCCCCGCCGACGTACGGCGGGAGGGACGCGCGTGAGCCTGCTCGGTCGACTGCTGATCGCCGGCGCGGGCGCCGCCGCCGCCCGCTACGCCCTGCGCGAGGTGCGCACCTCACCGGCCGGTCCCGCGCTGGAGCGGACCAACTTCCGCGGCCGCGCGGTGAGCCTGGCCGCCGGCCCCGCCCTCGCCGCAGGCGCCGCCGCGACGGGCGCCTTCGGCGCCTCCAGCGGCCCGTCGGGAGCAGCGGCCCTGGTCGCCGGGGTGGGCGCCGGAGCGGTCGGGCTCTACGACGACGTGGTCGGCACCCGGCCGGAGCAGAAGGCGGCCAAGGGGTTCGCCGGGCACCTGGCCGCGTTGCGCGAGGGCCGGGTCACCGCCGGCATGGTCAAGGTCGTCGGGGTGGGGGCCGCGGGCCTCGGCGCCGCCGCGCTGCTCGCCGTCGACCCCCGGGTCGCCGGGCACCGGCGTCGCCAGCGGCAGGGCGCGCTGGGCCGGGGCGTCGACGTGCTGCTCGGCGCCGGTGTCATCGCCGGCACCGCGAACCTGCTCAACCTGCTGGACCTGCGTCCCGGCCGGGCGCTGAAGTCCGGCCTCCTGCTCGGCGCCCCGCTGGCCGGCGGCCCGCACGGCGGGATCGCCGCCGGTGCCGTGGGCGCCGCCGCCGGGCTGCTCCCCGCCGACCTCGGCGAGGACGTGATGCTCGGCGACAGCGGCGCGAACGCGCTCGGCGCGCTGCTCGGCGTGGCGCTGGCCGCGCGTACCGGGCCCGTCGGGCGGGCCGGGCTGCTCGCCGTGCTCGCCGGCCTCACCGCGGCCAGCGAGAAGGTCAGCTTCACCCAGGTCATCCAGCGCACCCCCGGGCTGCGCGAGCTCGACGCACTGGGCCGGCGCGCCGACTGACGTGACGACCCCGGCACCCCTCGCCGGCGCCGGCCGTGTCGCCGGAGCGGCCGCGCTCATCGCCGTACTCACCGTCCTCAGCCGGCTCGCCGGCTTCGGCCGTACCGCCGTCTTCACCTGGGTCGTGCAGAAGAGCGATCTCGGCGGCATGTACGTCATCGCCAACACGGCGCCGAACATCATCTTCGAGATCGTGGCCGGTGGCGCGTTGGCGAGCCTGGTCGTACCGCTGCTGGCCGGGCCGGTCGCGGCCGGTGACCGGCGCGCGGTGTCCGCCACCACCGGGGCCCTGCTCACCTGGACGGTCACCCTGCTGGTGCCGCTGGCCGTCCTGGTCGCGGTGGCGGCCGGCCCGATCGTGTCGCTGCTCAGCGAGGGGCGCTCCGAGGCCGAGCTGGCGGCCGGGGCGCGGATGCTGCGGGTCTTCGCCCCGCAGCTGCCGCTCTACGGCGTCGGCATCGTGCTCACCGGGGTGCTCCAGGCGCACCGCCGCTTCGCCTGGCCGGTGATCGCGCCGCTGCTGTCCAGCCTCACCGTGATCGTCGTGTACCTCGCCTTCGCCGGGACCGAGGGACGAAGCGTCGGCGTGGCGCAGGTGAGCGATGGAGGCGAGCTGCTCCTGTCGGCCGGCACCACGCTCGGCGTCGTGGTGCTGTCGCTGTCCCTGCTGATCCCGCTGCGCCGGTTGCGGCTGCGGCCACGCCCCGGGTACGCGTTCCCGCCCGACGCCCGGGCGCGGGTGGGCGGGCTGGCGATGGCCGGGGCGGTCACCGTCACCGCGCAGCAGCTCGCGCTACTGGTGCTGCTCAACCGCGTCTCCGGCGGCCCGACCGGTTCGCCGCAGGTGTTCAACCTGGCCCAGACCATGTACCTGCTGCCCTGGGCGGTGCTGGCGGTCCCCCTCGCGGTGGCGGCGTACCCGACGCTGGCGACCGCCGCCGCGGCGGGGCGGAACGAGGAGTACCAGCGCACGCTCTCCTCGACCGTGCGTGGGGTGCTGCTGTTCAGCTGCCTCGGCGCGGCGGCACTGGTCGGCACGGCCGCGCCGGTCGCCGCGTTCTTCTACCCGGGCGACCCGGCCTCCACCGCCGCGGCCATCGTCGGCTTCGCCCCCGGGCTGCTCGGCTACGGCCTCTTCGCGGTGCTCTCCCGCGCCCTCTACGCACGGGGCGACACCCGCCCGGCGACCTTCGCGATCACCGCCGGCTGGTTGGTCGTGCCGGTGGTGGCGGTGCCTCTGGCGGTCCTCCTTCCGGTGACGGACCGGGTGCTCGCGGTCGCCCTGGCCAACTCGGCCGGGATGGTGCTGCTCGGCGGGCTGCTGCTCGTCGCGGTGTGGCGCTCGGCCGGGCGCCCCGCGCTCGCCGGAGCGGGCCGGGCCGGCGCCGCCGGACTGCTCGCCGGCGCCCTGGCCGCGCTCGCCGGAACGGCCCTCGCCCGCTGGCTCCACGCGGCCGCCGGCGGCACCCCGACGACACCGGGCGCACTCGTGCAGGGCATGCTGTCCGGAGCCCTGGTCGGCGTCGTGTTCCTCGCCGTCGTCTGGCTGGTCGACCGGCGGGACGTGTCGCCGCTGCTCGCCGGGGTGCTCCGGCGGCTGGGCAGGGCGGGCCGGCGTGGGCCGGCGGCCCCCGCCGATGGGACGGGCGAGGGCGACATCCCCCCGGAACGGGGTGGCGGGAAGGAGACGGTGTCCCGGTGAGCGGGTGCAGGACGGGTGACCGGCCGACGACTACCGACGGACGGGGGTGGTCGCGGTGACGCAGCCGGCGCCGTTTTCCGGCTGGCGCGGCACGGTGGCCCTGCTGCTCGCCTCCAGCACCGGCGGCGTCGGGCAGCACGTCCGTTCGCTGGCCGAGGGGCTGACCGCCGCGGGCGCCTCCGTGCTGGTCTGCGGCCCCGCCGCGACGCAGGAGCAGTTCGACTTCACGGGCGTCGGCGCCCGGTTCCTGCCGGTGGAGATCCCGGCCAGTCCGACCCCGGCCGACGCCCGGGCGGTCACCGCGCTGCGCCGGGCCCTCGCCGCCGAACCGGTCGACGTGCTGCACGCCCACGGCCTGCGCGCCGGGCTCGTCGCCGTGCTCGCCCGGCCCGCCGCCCCGCTCGTGGTCACCTGGCACAACGCGGTGCTCGCCGGCGGCCTGCGCGGAGGCGTGTCGCGCCTCGTCGAGCGGGTCGTCGCCCGGGGCGCCCGGGTGGCGCTCGGCGCCTCCACCGACCTGGTCGAGCGGGCCGCCACGCTGGGCGCGGCGGACGCCCGGCTCGCCCCGGTCGCCGCGCCGGCACTGCCCGCGCCGCGCCGCCGCCGGGCCGCCGTCCGCGCCGAGTTCGGCGTCGGCCAGGACCGGCCGCTGATCCTCTCCGTGGGCCGGCTGCACCCGCAGAAGCGGTACGACGTGCTGATCGACGCCGCCGCCCGGTGGCGTACCCGGACACCGGCGCCGGTCGTGGTGATCGCCGGCAGCGGCCCCGCCTACCTGCCGCTGGCCGCCCGGATCTCCGCCGCCCGGGCCCCGGTGACCCTGCTCGGGCACCGCACCGACGTGGCCGACCTGCTGGCCGGGGCCGACCTGGCGCTGGTGACCAGCGACTGGGAGGCCCGTCAGCTCTTCGCGCAGGAGGCGATGCGGGCCGGCGTACCACTGGTGGCGACGGCGGTCGGCGGCCTGCCGGAGCTGGTCGGCGACGCCGCGGTGCTGGTGCCGCCGGCGGACGTGGACGCCGTCGACGCGGCCGTGCGCGCCCTGCTCGACGACGAGGCCGGGCGGGCCGAGCTGGGGCGGCGCGGCGCCGCCCGGGCCGCCTCCTGGCCCACCGAGGCGGACACCCTGGCCCAGCTGGCGGCGCTCTACGCCGAGCTGGCCCCGCACGGCGCCGGACCGGCCGCTCCCGGCGCCGACGCCCCGTCGACGGGACGCCGGTGATGCGGCGCAGAATCGCCCCGATCCTGCTGACCCTGGTCGTGGTGGCGCTGGGCATCACCGCGCTGACCGCCCGCCCCGATCGGGCGGCGTCGCCCGGGCGCACCGCCGACTTCGTGGTGCTGGTCGGGGTCGCCGGGCTGCGCTGGGAGGACGTCGACCCGCAGACCACGCCGACGTTGTGGCGGATGGCCCAGGACGGCTCGATCGGCTCACTGTCGGTCCGGTCCGCGCACCGCCCGACCTGCCCGGTGGACGGTTGGCTGACCCTCGGCGCCGGCAGCTACGCCGCCTGGAACGGCAGCCGCCAGGCCGGGGGCTGTCCACCGGCCCAGGTGACGGTCGAGCAGCCCGACGGCATCGGCGCGAACCTGCCCGACCAGGAGAGCGTCGTCCTGCACAACCAGGAGCGGCTGCCCTGGGGCACGGTGCCCGGCGCGCTGGCGGAGTCGGTGCGCTGCTCGGTGGCGGTCGGGCCCGGCGCGGCCGTGGCCGCCGCCCGACCGTTCGGCCGCGTCGACCGGTACGCACCGGCGCTCCCGGCGGACCCGGCGGGCCTGCTCGGCTCCTGCGTGCTGAGCATCGTCGACCTCGGCACGGTCACCGGCGAGGACCCGGCGGCCCGGGCCGCGGTCGCGAGGGAGGCGGACGCCCGCCTGGCCCGGGTGCTGGCAGCCCGGCCGCCCCGCTCGTTGGTGCTCGTCGCCGGGGTCTCCGACACCGACGCCCCGTCCCGGCTGCACGTCGCCGTCGCCGACGGGCCGGGCTGGGAAGGCGGCTGGCTCACCTCGGCCAGCACCGGCCGCGAGGGCTACCTGCAACTGGTCGACCTCGCGCCGACCGCGCTCACCGCGCTGGGCCGGCCGATCCCTGAACGGCTCTTCCTCGGCCGACCCGCCGAGTCGGTCGGCGGGCGGCCGGCGGACCTCGCCGCCGCGATCGCCGCGCCGGCGGACGCCGACCGGGAGGCGGCCGCCCAGCGCCGGGTGGCCGACTGGTTCTTCACCCTGCTGGCCGGCGCCCAGGTGCTGCTGGCCGTGGCGGTGCTGCCGCTGCTGCGCCGGGCCCGCCGGCACGCCGGCCCGTACGGCCCGGAGCCGGTCTCGCGGCGGGTGGTGGCGGTCGTGGAGCTGCTGCTGGTCGCGGCGGCCCTCGCCGTCCCGGCCGCGCTGCTGGCCGACGCCGTGCCCTGGTGGCGCGGGGACCACGCGGGCGTCTACTTCGCCGGGGTGACCGTGCTGCTGCTGGTCGCCGCGACCGCCGTGGTGCGGTTCGCGCCCGGGCACGCGAGCACGCTCGGTCCGCTCGGTGCGGTGGCCGGCCTGACCACGCTGGCCGTGGGGCTGGACGTGCTCACCGGCGCCCGCCTCCAGCTCAACGGGGTGGTCGGCTACTCCGCCCTGGAGGGCGGCCGGTACGCCGGGCTGGGCACCGTCGGGCTCGGGGTGTTCCTGGCCGGGTCCCTGCTGAGCGCGGGGTGGCTGGCCCAGCGGGTCCGCCGGTCCTGGCGGCCGCCCGTGATGGTGGCCGTCGGTGGCGCCGCCGTGCTGGTCGTCGGCAGCCCGTACCTGGGGGCCGACCCGATCGGCGCGATCGCGCTGACCGCCGGACTGAGCGTCGCCGCGGCGATCAGCGCCGGCGGCTGGCTGACGATCAGCAGGCTGGCCTGGGCCACCATGGCCGGGCTCGCGCTGACGATCGGCTTCGCGGTGCTCGACCTGCGCCGGCCCGCCGCCGAGCGGGGCAGCCTCGGCCGGTTCCTGGCCGCCGTCGGCGACGGCACCGGCGGGCTCACCGTGCACCGCTCCAGCACGGCCAACTTCGAGACCCTGGTCAACAGCCCGCTGACGGTGCTGGCCCTGGCCGGCGCCCTGCTGGTCTGGTTCGCCCTGCTCCAGCCGTGGGGCGGGCTGATGCGGCTGTTCGGCATCTACCCGGCGATGCGGGCGGCGATGGCCGGCACCGCCGTCGCCGCGGTGATCGGCGGGGTGCTGGGCGGCGACGCCCTGGACGTGGCCGGCGCGGCCGCCGCCCTGGTGGTGCCGATGGCGGCGCTGGCCGCGCTGCGGGTGCTCGACCACTCCACCGACCGCACGCTGCCCGACGCGGGCCGCCCACGCGACGAGGGGCCCGGCGGTACGGGCGACGGCTCGGGCGGGGACAGCGGCGGGGGACCGGACGACGCCGGCCCGGACCGGCCGGCACCGACCGGCGCGGGGCCGGGCGCCGCCCGTACCCCGGATCCGGGTGCGGGACCGGCCACGGCGGCGGCGCCCCCGGCTCCGCGCGCCCCGGGCCCGGCGACCGGGGCGGCCGGGCCGACGGCCGGAACCGGCGCGGGGGAGCGCGCGCCGGCCGGTCTGGCATCGACCGAGGTCACCGCCGGCTGACGCGCGGGCGGGACGTCCCGCAGCCCGCTGCGGGTGCGCCCGGCGGGTGGGCCGGGAGAGGTGTTACCGTGGAATCCCGTGGATCGCGTGATCACTTGGCTGATCGGCACGGCGGTCTGCACGACCGCGACGGACGACACGGGAGCAGGCCTTGGCCCCTTCAGCACGGACGACCAGGCACATTTTCGTCACCGGGGGAGTCGCCTCCTCGCTGGGTAAGGGCCTCACCGCCTCCAGCCTCGGCAACCTGCTCACCGCGCGCGGCCTGCGCGTGGTCATGCAGAAGCTCGACCCCTACCTCAACGTCGACCCGGGGACGATGAACCCGTTCCAGCACGGCGAGGTCTTCGTCACCGAGGACGGCGCCGAGACCGACCTCGACGTCGGGCACTACGAGCGGTTCCTGGACCGGGCGCTCTCCGGCAAGGCGAACGTCACCACCGGCCAGATCTACTCGGAGGTGATCGCCAAGGAGCGGCGCGGCGAGTACCTGGGCGACACCGTCCAGGTCATCCCGCACATCACCAACGAAATCAAGTCGCGGATCCTGGCGATGGCCGACCCGGACGACGACGGCCAGGTGCCGGACGTGGTGATCACCGAGGTCGGCGGCACCGTCGGCGACATCGAGTCGCTGCCGTTCCTGGAGTCGATCCGCCAGGTCCGCCACGACCTGGGCCGGGACAACTGCTTCTACCTGCACGTCTCGCTGGTGCCGTACCTGGCGCCGTCGGGCGAGCTGAAGACGAAGCCGACCCAGCACTCGGTGGCCCAGCTGCGCAGCATCGGCATCCAGCCCGACGCGCTGGTGCTGCGCTGCGACCGGGAGATCCCCGACAAGGTCAAGCAGAAGCTGTCGCTCTACTGCGACGTCGACCGCGAGGCCGTCACCGCCGCCCCGGACGCGCCGAGCATCTACGACATCCCGAAGGTGCTGCACCGCGAGGGCCTCGACGCGTACGTGGTGCGCCGGCTCGGCCTCTCCTTCCGCGACGTCGACTGGGCCAGCTGGGACGACCTGCTGGACCGGGTGCACCAGCCCCGGCACACCGTCACCGTCGCCGTGGTCGGCAAGTACGTCGACCTGCCCGACGCGTACCTGTCGGTCAGCGAGGCGATCCGGGCCGCCGGCTTCGGCCACCGGTCCCGGGTGCAGCTGCGCTGGGTGCCCAGCGACGACTGCGTCACCCCGTCCGGCGCGGCGGCCGCCCTGGCCGGCGTCGACGGCATCGTCATCCCCGGCGGCTTCGGGGTACGCGGCATCGAGGGCAAGATCGGCACCGCCCGGTACGCCCGGGAGAACGGCATCCCGCTGCTCGGCCTCTGCCTCGGCCTGCAGTGCATGACCATCGACGTGGCCCGGCACCTGGCCGGCCTGGAGGGCGCCAACTCGCTGGAGTTCGACGAGGAGGCCGCGCACCCGGTCATCGCCACCATGGCCGACCAGGAGGACATCGTGGCCGGCAGGGGCGACCTGGGCGGCACCATGCGGCTGGGCGCGTACCCGGCGGCGCTCGCCGAGGGCTCGCTGGTCGCCGAGGCGTACGGCAGCACCGAGGTCAGCGAGCGGCACCGGCACCGGTACGAGGTGAACAACGCCTACCGCGACGCGCTGACCAGGGCGGGCCTGCACATCTCCGGCACCTCGCCCGACGGGCGGCTGGTCGAGTTCATCGAGCTGGACCGGGACCTGCACCCGTTCTTCGTGGCCACCCAGGCGCACCCGGAGCTGAAGAGCCGGCCGACCCGGCCGCACCCGCTGTTCGCCTCGTTCGTGAAGGCGGCGGTGGCCTACTCGGAGGCCGACCAGCTCCCCGTCGACCTGGAGGCCGCCGAGAGCGCGGCGGCGCAGAACGCCGCCCGCAACGGCGGCGCCGCCGCGAAGGCGACGTCGGCCTCGTGAGCGAGCGTAGCGAGCGAACCACCGGGCACCGCGGCGCGGCGCCTCGCGCCGCTGGCACGCGAAGCGGGGCGGCGGCGTGAGCGAGCGGAGCACCGGGCCCGACAGCGGCGTGAGCGCCGTCGAGCACCGCTACGAGGTGCGCTCGCGCACCGAGCGCTACCGGGGCCGGATCTTCGACGTGGTCAGCGAGGAGGTGACCATGCCGGGCGGTGGGACGGGGGTCCGCGACTTCGTCCGGCACGTCGGCGCGGTCGCCGTGGTGGCGCTCGACTCCGCCGGCCAGGTGGTGCTGATCCGCCAGTACCGGCACCCGGTGGGGCGGCACCTGTGGGAGCTGCCGGCCGGGCTGACCGACGTCTCCGGCGAGGACCTGGCCGCCGCCGCGGTCCGGGAGCTGGCCGAGGAGGTCGACCTCACCGCCGGGCGGATCGACGTCCTGGTGGACCTGCACAGCTCGCCGGGCTTCACCAACGAGCTGGTCCGGGTCTTTCTGGCCCGGGACCTGGCCGCCGTGCCGGCGGAGCAGCGGCACGAGCGTCGCGAGGAGGAGGCCGACCTCCAGGTCGTCCGTATCGACCTGGACGAGGCGGTCCGCATGGTCCTCGCGGGCGAGATCACCAACGCCTCCTGCGTGACCGGGCTGCTCGCCGCCGCCCGGGCCCGCGACACCGGCTGGTCGGCGCTGCGCCGGGCCGACGCGCCCCTGCCGGGCTGAGCCGGGAAGAACGTGAAGGGGCCGTGCGGTACGTCCGCACGGCCCCTTTCGTCGTTCCGGGTGGTCAGTCGCGCAGCGGCCGGCCCTGCCCGTCGACGCCACCGTTGATCAGGATCAGGACGCCGTCGACGAGGCCCCAGATGCCGCCGATGCCGCACGTCACGAGGGACACGATGAGCTGGATGACGCCGGTCTTGGTGTCGCCCATGTAGAAGCGGCCGACGCCGAAGGTGCCGAGCACGATCTGCAGGACGCCCGCGACGACCTTGCTCTTGTCGGAGACACCCGACGGGTACCCGGGCTGGTTGGGGTAGCCGGGCTGGTAAGGAGGTGTGGTCATGAGGCGACACCCTAGTGATCCACTGCTCTCCTGTCCGCAGCGGTACCCGAAGAGTGGGACGATAATGGATGAACACTGTCCTGACGGCTGAGGTGCGGGTCCCACCGCCGGCCCGGTTCACGCCTGACACATCGTCAGCGGGTGCGGGCACCGGATGTCACTGTGCTGCCTCATCGGGGGCGGCGACGCGCCTAGACTGCCGCCGGCGGGACCGGTGGACCGCGGCGGCAAAGGGGCCGTCGTGGCACCGCGCAGTCGGGGGAGCGCAGCCCCGAAGAGAGGTGTCTGCATCGTGAAGGTCGGAATCCCCCGCGAGGTCAAGAACCACGAGTACCGCGTGGCGATCACGCCGGCGGGCGTCAACGAGTTCGTCCGCAGCGGTCACCAGGTCTTCGTCGAGTCCGGCGCCGGCGTCGGGTCCAGCATCGGCGACGACGAGTTCGCCGCCGCCGGTGCCAAGATCCTGGCCACCGCCGACGAGGTGTGGGAGACCGCCGAGCTGGTGCTCAAGGTCAAGGAGCCGATCGCCGAGGAGTACCACCGGATGCGCGAGGGGCAGGTGCTCTTCACCTACCTGCACCTGGCCGCCTCGAAGGCGTGCACCGACGCGCTGGTCGACCGCAAGGTCACCGGCATCGCGTACGAGACCGTCGAGCTGCCCGACCGGTCGCTGCCGCTGCTCGCCCCGATGTCCGAGGTGGCCGGTCGCCTCGCCCCGCAGGTGGGCGCCTACCACCTCCAGCGGCAGGGCGGCGGGCGCGGCATCCTGATGGGCGGCGTCTCCGGCGTGTACGCCGCGAAGACCGTGGTCATCGGGGCCGGCGTCTCCGGCATGAACGCCGCCGCGATCGCGCTCGGCCTGCAGGCCGAGGTGCTGCTGCTGGACAAGAACGTCGCCCGGCTGCGCCAAGCCGACGCCATCTACCGGGGCCACCTGCAGACGGTCGCCTCCAACGCGTACGAGATCGAGCGGGCCGTGCTGGACGCGGACCTCGTCATCGGCGCGGTGCTGGTGCCCGGCGCGAAGGCCCCGACCCTGATCTCCAACGAGCTGGTCTCCCGGATGAAGCCGGGCAGCGTGCTCGTCGACATCTCCATCGACCAGGGCGGCTGCTTCGAGGACTCGCGTCCCACCACCCATGCCGAGCCGACCTACCAGGTGCACGACTCGATCTTCTACTGCGTGGCGAACATGCCGGGCGCGGTGCCGCACACCAGCACCTACGCGCTGACCAACGTCACCCTGCCGTACGCGCTGGAGCTGGCCAACCACGGCTGGCGCGAGGCGCTGCGTCGCGACCCGGCCCTGGCGCTGGGCCTGAACACCCACGACGGGCAGGTCACCTACGGCCCGGTCGCCGAGGCGCACGGCATGGCGCCCCTCGCGCTGGCCGACGCGCTGGCCTGAGAGGTGGCGGGCTGACCGGCACACCGGACGGGGCCGGCGCGGGCGTGGAGCCCGCGCCGGCCCTGCGTCGTGCCGTCCGCGGCTACCTCGACCACCTCACCGTCGAACGGGGACTGTCGGCGAACACGCTCGCGTCGTACCGGCGGGACCTGGAGCGCTACCTGGCCACCCTGGCGGCGGCCGGCGTGCCCGACCTGGCCGCCGTCGGCCCCGGGCAGGTCGAGGCGCACCTGGCCCGGCTGCGCGCCGGCGACGGGGAGCATCCGCCACTCGCGGTCGCCTCGGCCGCGCGGGCGGCCAGCGCGGTACGCGGCCTGCACCGGTTCGCGTTGCGCGAGGGGCTGGCCGGCGCCGACCCGAGCCGGGACGTCCGCCCGCCCACGCCGCCGCGCCGGCTGCCCCGCGCGCTGCCGGCCGACGCCGTGGTGCGGTTGCTGGAGACCGCCGGGTCGCTGACCGCCGCCGGCGACCAGGCGCCGCTCGCGCTGCGCGACCGGGCGCTGCTGGAGTTTTTGTACGGCACCGGGGCGCGGATCTCCGAGGCGGTCGGCGCCGCCGTGGACGACCTGGACGTGGACGAGGGCACCGTGCTGCTGCGCGGCAAGGGCGGCCGCACCCGGCTCGTCCCGGTCGGGGGGTACGCCGTCGAGGCGGTGCGGGCCTGGCTGGTGCGGGCCCGCCCCGGGCTCGCCGCCGCCGGCCGGGGCACCCCGGCGGTCTTCCTCAACGCCCGCGGCGGCGCGCTGACCCGGCAGGGCGCGTGGACCATCCTGCGTCGCGCCGCCCAGCGGGCCGGGCTGCCGGTGGACGGCCCGGACGCGGTCTCCCCGCACACCCTGCGCCACTCCTACGCCACCCACCTGCTCGACGGCGGCGCGGACGTACGTGTGGTGCAGGAACTGCTCGGCCACGCCTCGGTGACCACCACCCAGGTCTACACCCTGGTCACGGTCGAGCGCCTGCGCGAGGTGTACGCCACCGCCCATCCCCGGGCGCGTGGATGACCCGCCCGGCTCGGGCTCCGGCTCCGGCTCCGGCCCCGGTCCGGGCGCGGGGCCGGCCCCGCCGGCCGCCCCTCCGAGGTCGGCCGGACCGCGGTCCGCTCCGGTGGCCGCCGGCCGGTTCGCGCGGTGCGACGGTGCCCGGGGCGGGCGCGCGGTGCACGCCGCCGGTGGCTGGCCTGGTCGGCGGGGCGGCGACACGCCGAGCGGGTGCGACCGGGCCGCCGGGCGGTGGCGTACAGTCGGCATCGGCGCGGACCTCCTGGGGCGATGGTGATGCAGCCCGGGGTGCGCAGCGGCGCCGCGAAGGACGTCGGACGGCTCCGACGCCGGGTGGTCGTCGGGAGGGGGCAACGAGCACATGGCTGGCAACGGTGACCGTGCCGAGACCTGGACGTCGGAGCTCCGCGAGCAGCAGGCCACGCTCGGGGCGGATCTCGGTCCGGCGGATCCGGCGGCATACACGATGCGTAAGCCGATTCCCGAGCCGATGCCGACCGACCGGCACGGCCCGGCCCGGATCATCGCGATGGCCAACCAGAAGGGTGGTGTGGGCAAGACCACCACGACCATCAACCTGGGCGCCGCACTGGCCGAGTACGGCCGCAAGGTGCTGCTCGTCGACTTCGACCCGCAGGGCGCCCTCTCGGTCGGGCTGGGGGTCAACCCGCACAACCTCGACCTGTCGGTCTACAACCTGCTCATGCAGGACGACGTCACCGCCGAGGACGTCCTGATCAAGACCGACGTGGCGGGGCTGCACCTGCTGCCGGCCAACATCGACCTCTCCGCGGCCGAGATCCAGCTGGTCAACGAGGTCGCCCGGGAGATGGCCCTGGCCCGCGTGCTCCGGTCGGTCCGCAAGGAGTACGACTACATCCTGATCGACTGCCAGCCCTCGCTGGGCCTGCTGGCGATCAACGCGCTGACCGTGGCGCACGGCGTGCTCATCCCGCTGGAGTGCGAGTTCTTCAGCCTGCGCGGGGTGGCCCTGCTGCTGGACACCATCGACAAGGTGCGCGAGCGGCTCAACTTCGACCTGGAGCTCGAGGGCATCCTCGCCACCATGTACGACAGCCGCACCACCCACTGCCGACAGGTGCTCCAGCGGGTCGTGGAGGCCTTCGGCGACAAGGTCTACCAGACGGTGATCACCAAGACCGTCAAGTTCCCCGAGTCCACCGTCGCCGGTGCCCCGATCACCACGCTCGACCCGGCCTCGTCCGGTGCCCGCAACTACCGCCAACTGGCCCGCGAGGTGATCGCCGCCCAGGCCGAGCGGTAGGCCGGCGTGCACCTTCGCGCCGAGCCGGCCGGGGCGTGGACTACGGTCTTCCGGTGACCGCGCCACCCCTCGACCCTCCGACGACGCCGGAGCAGCCGCCCGCACGGGCCGCCGAGGCCGTCGCCGAGGTGCGGACGGATCCGGCCGGCGTGCCGGGGGCGGCGGTGGAGAGCGGCGGGTTCACCGTCCGGCTGGCGAACTTCACCGGCCCGTTCGACCTGCTGCTCCAGTTGATCGGCAAGCACAAGCTCGACGTGACCGAGGTGGCGCTGCACCGGGTCACCGACGAGTTCATCGCGTACATCCGCGCGATGGGCGACCAGTGGGACCTGGACGAGGCCAGCGAGTTCCTGCTCATCGCCGCGACGCTGCTCGACCTGAAGGCGGCCCGGCTGCTGCCCGCCGCCGAGGTCGAGGACGAGGAGGACCTGGCGCTGTTGGAGGCGCGGGACCTGCTCTTCGCCCGGCTGTTGCAGTACAAGGCGTACAAGGAGGCGGCGGCGCACATTGCCGCGCTGGAGGAGGTCGGCGGCCGGCGCTACCCCCGCGCGGTCACCCTGGAGGCCCGGTACGCCGACGCGCTGCCCGACCTGGTGCTCGGCATCGGCCCGGAGCGGCTGCTGAAGCTGGCGATCAGGGCCATGACGCCGAAGCCGGTGCCCGAGGTCTCCATCGCCCACGTGCACATGGTCCGGGTCAGCGTCCGGGAGCACGCGGGAATCCTCACCGAGCGGCTGCGCCGGGCCGGCACGGCCACCTTCTCGCTGCTCTGCGCCGACTGCGAGGCCACCCTGGAGGTGGTGGCCCGGTTCCTGGCCCTGCTGGAGCTCTACCGGGAGGGCCTGGTCGCCTTCGTCCAGGAGCAGGCCCTGGAGGAGCTGACCGTACGCTGGACCGGTCCCGCCGACGGCGGTCCCGACCTGCACGTCGACGAGTACGCCGGCACCCCGCCCGAGTCGGCGGGCTCCGGCCCGCTGCCGGCAGCGTCGGCCGAGCGGCGGCCGGTGCCGGACGGCACGGCGGACGGGAGCGGTTCAGACGCGGTCGCAGGTGCGCTGGCGGCCGACACCGTATCGGCGGCGGACGCCGGGCTGGCCGAGGTCGACGCCGGAGCGGCGCCGGAGGACGCCGGTTCGGCCGTGGTGGACGCAGGATCGCCGCCGGGTGCGACGGCGGACACCGGATGGGTGGTCGACAGCGGATCGGTGCCGGGTGCGGCGACGGACGCCGGTTCGGGGGCGGACGCCGGATCGGCAGAGGCTGACAGCGGATCGGCGTCGGGTGCGGCGGTGGTGGAGAGCGGGACGTCGTCGGGTGTGGCGGCGGACGAGAGCGGGGCGGCGACGCCGGAGGAGCGAGCGGGATGAGCAGCGACGAGCGTCGGGACTCCCTGGCCGACCAGGCCGCCGCCTGGGTGCCGCCCTGGCAGCGCCCCACGGCCCCCGCCACGGCCCCCGAAGCCGGAGATCTTGGTACTTCCGCGCCCCCGGAGGGGCCCGAACCTACCAAGATCTCCAAGGATTCCGACGCCGCCCGGGAGGCGGGCTCGGGCGCGGCGACCGCGAACGGGGACCAGCCCAGGGAGCCGGCAGGGCCTGAAGCGCCGGTACCGGCGGCAGGGCTCGAAGCGCCGGCACCGGTGGCTGCGCCTGAGGAGCCGGCACCGGTGGTCGGGTCGGCGGGGTCGGCGCCGATGGCCGGGTCGGCGGGGCCAGCAGGGCCGGCCGGGGAGAGCACGGCCGCAGTAGGGCCTGCGGGAGTGGGACCGGCGGGGGAGAGCGGCGCTGCGGGCGGACCGGCGGGGGGTGTACCCGCGAAGGGGCCGGCGGGGCGGCGGCGGGCCGTGCCCGAGCCGGCGCCGGAACTCGACGACGCGGAGCTGCGCGGGGCGCTGGAGGCGATCCTGCTGGTGGTGGACGAGCCGGTCAGCGAGCTGGTCCTCGCCCAGGTGCTGGAGCAGCCCGCCGAGCGGATCGGGCCGATGCTGGACGAGATCGCCGCGGGCTACACGGCCGCCGGGCACGGCTTCGAGCTGCGCCGGGCCGCGGGTGGCTGGCGTCTCTACACCCGCCCGGAATACGCCACCTACGTGGAACGGTTCGTACTGGACGGGCAGTCCGTGCGGCTGACCCAGGCCGCGCTGGAGACACTGGCCGTGGTCGCCTACAAGCAGCCCGTGACCCGGTCGCGGATCTCCGCCATCCGGGGTGTCAACTGCGACGGGGTGATCCGTACCCTGGTCTCTCGCGGGTTGGTCGAGGAGTGCGGCACCGAACCGGACAGCGGGGCGTTCCTCTACCGGACCACCACGATGTTCCTGGAAAAGCTCGGGCTGAACAGCGTCGACGACCTCCCGCCGCTGGCCCCGTTCCTTCCCGACGATGTAGAAGAGCTTGCCGATGCCACGCGATGACCGCACGCCCCGCCCCGACGCGCCCGCCTTCGAGGGGGCCGAGCGCCTGCAGAAGGTGCTGGCCGCCGCCGGCGTGGGTTCCCGGCGCGCCTGCGAGGACCTGATCTTCCGTCGCCGGGTCACCGTCGACGGCCGGGTCGCCCAGCTCGGCGACAAGGTCGACCCCGCCACCGCCGTGATCCACGTCGACGGCGAGCGCCTCGTCGCCGACACCCGACTGGTCTACCTGGCCATGAACAAGCCCCGCGGGGTCGTCTCCACGATGGCCGACGAGAAGGGCCGCACGGCGCTCGCCGACTTCCTCGGCAACCGGGTGGAGCAGCGGGTCTACCACGTCGGGCGGCTCGACGCCGACAGCGAGGGCCTGCTGCTGCTCACCAACGACGGCACCCTCGCGCACCGGCTGATGCACCCGTCGTACGGGGTGCAGAAGACGTACCTCTGCGAGGTGTCCGGGCCGATCCCGCGCAACCTCGGCAAGCGGCTGATGGCCGGCGTGGAACTCGAGGACGGCCCGGTGAAGATCGACTCCTTCCGGGTGGTGGACACGCTGGGACGTTCCGCCCAGGTGGAGCTGAGCCTGCACGAGGGGCGCAAGCACATCGTCCGCCGGCTGCTCGACGAGGTGGGCCACCCGGTGAGCCGGCTGGTGCGTACCGCGATCGGGCCGATCCGGCTGGGCGACCTGCGCGCCGGGCGGACGCGGCGGCTGACCAACGCGGAGGTCGCCGCCCTGTTCAAGGCCGTGGGTGACTGACCCCCGAGTTCGGGGTACGGCTGCCGGTAGGCTCCCTGGCGGCCCGGCGCGGGCGGCGCCCACCGGGCGGCGCGGCGCCGGGCATCATTGAGAACGTTTGGACAACCGCTCGCGACACATCCGGTGTTTCGTGAGGTACGGGCTGAGGAGGACGACGGTGGAGGAAAACGAACGGGCCGGGCGATGTGTGGTCGCTGTGGACGGACCGTCCGGTTCGGGTAAGTCCACCGTCTCCCGGCGGCTCGCCGTCGGCCTCGGTGCCCGCTACCTCGACACCGGCGCCATGTACCGCGCCATCACCTGGGCGGTGCTGCGCTCGGGGGTCGACCTGACCGACGCCGAGTCGGTGGCCAAGGTCGCCGGCGAGGTGGACCTGCGCATCGGCACCGACCCGCAGGGGTACGGCGTGACCGCCGACGGCGTGAACGTCGACGCCGAGATCCGCGGGCCGGAGGTGACCGGGGCGGTCTCCGCCGTGGCCGCCGTGCCGGCGGTGCGCGCGCTGCTGGTCACCCGGCAGCAGGAGATGATCACCAATGCCGGCCGGATCGTGGTCGAGGGCCGCGACATCGGGTCCGTGGTGGCCCCGGACGCCGACCTGAAGGTCTACCTCACCGCCTCCGAGGCGGCCCGGGCCGCCCGACGCAGCGCCGAGGACGCCACCGACGTGGCGGCGACGGCTGCCGACCTGGCCCGGCGGGACCGGCTCGACTCGACGCGCAAGGCCGACCCGCTGACCCAGGCCGCCGACGCCGTGGTGCTGGACACCACCGAGTTGGGCATCGACGAGGTCGTCGGGCGCCTGCGCGACCTGCTGACCGATCGGGGAGTGGCATGACCGACACCGACGGGTGGATCGAGCTGCGGGAACCGGACGTCGACACCGAGGAACCGACCGGTCCGCAGCCGGTCGTGGCCGTGGTCGGCCGCCCCAACGTGGGCAAGTCGACCCTGGTCAACCGGATCATCGGCCGTCGTCAGGCGGTCGTCGAGGACGTCCCCGGGGTCACCCGGGACCGGGTGCCGTACGACGCGCAGTGGGCCGGCCGGCAGTTCACCGTGGTGGACACCGGCGGCTGGGAGCCCGACGCCAAGGACCGGGCCGCCGCCATCGCGGCGCAGGCCGAGACGGCGGTCGTCACGGCCGACGTGGTGCTGTTCGTGGTCGACGCGATGGTCGGCTCGACGGACGTGGACGAGGCGGCCGTACGGATGCTGCGCCGCAGCGCCAAGCCGGTGATCCTGGTCGCGAACAAGGCCGACAACACCGCCATCGAGATGGAGGCCACCTCGCTGTGGTCGCTGGGCCTGGGTGAGCCGTACCCGGTGTCGGCGCTGCACGGACGTGGTTCCGGCGACCTGCTCGACGCCATCATGGACGCGCTGCCGGAGGCCCCGAAGATCGTCGAGAACCGCCCGCGCGGCCCGCGCCGGGTGGCCCTCGTCGGCCGGCCGAACGTCGGCAAGTCCAGCCTGCTCAACCGCTTCTCGGGCGAGGAGCGGGCGGTCGTCGACTCGGTCGCCGGCACCACCGTGGACCCGGTCGACAGCCTGGTCGAGATCGGCGGGGAGACCTGGCAGCTCGTCGACACGGCGGGCCTGCGCAAGCGGGTCGGCAAGGCCAGCGGCACCGAGTACTACGCCAGCCTGCGGACCGCCGGGGCGATCGAGGCCGCCGAGGTCGCCGTGGTGCTGCTGGACTCCAGCGAGCCCATCAGCGAGCAGGACCAGCGGATCCTGTCCATGGTCACCGAGGCCGGCCGGGCGCTGGTGATCGCCTTCAACAAGTGGGACCTGGTCGACGCCGACCGCCGGTACTACCTGGACAAGGAGATCGAGCGCGAGCTGCGCCGCATCCCGTGGGCGATCCGGCTCAACCTGTCGGCGCAGACCGGCCGCGCGGTCGACAAGCTCGCGCCGGCGCTGCGCAAGGCCCTGGCCAGCTGGGAGACCCGCGTACCGACCGCGCAGCTCAACTCGTGGCTGACCGCGTTGGTGCAGGCGACCCCGCACCCGGTGCGGGGCGGTCGGGCGCCGAAGATCCTCTTCGCCACCCAGGCGGGCGTGGCGCCGCCGCGCTTCGTGCTGTTCACCACCGCCCCGCTCGACGCCGGCTACCAGCGGTTCGTCGAGCGCAAGCTGCGCGAGGAGTTCGGCTACGAGGGCAGCCCGATCGAGATCTCCGTACGCCCCCGCAAGAAGCTCGGCCCCGGCGGCCGGGGCAAGGCACACGGCTGATCCGACCGATCGAAAGCCGGGTGGGAGCAAGCTCCCACCCGGCTTTTTCGCTGCCCTCAACTCCCCTATCCTCCTAGGACGCCTTGCGGGATGTGCGCGGGACGACGCGCTCCGGCACGGGAGGGGGCAGTGCGGACGGCGCGAAGATCCTGCGCTAAGCTGTACCGGCTGTCGCGGGGAGATCCGCGCGAGAGCATCGGGACGTGGCGCAGCTTGGTAGCGCACTTGACTGGGGGTCAAGGGGTCGTCGGTTCGAATCCGGCCGTCCCGACTGGTATTCACCAGCGGATATAGAAGATCATGTGTGATCTTGCGGTAACGCTGGCGGTAACGGAGATCGCTTAACGTGGGTTGCATCCCCCGATCCCGTTACTGCGGAGGTGCAGCCCCGTGGCTGTCTACAACTACCGCCTCGCCAACGGTCAGACCCGCTGGTTCTTCATCATCGACCTCCCGCCTGACGCGGATGGTCGTCGCCGCCAGCACAAGCGGCAAGGATTCCCCAACCAGGCTGCTGCCCTGAGGGCGGAGCAGGACGCACGCGCCGCCTACGGCGGAGCGGACCTTGGCGCTGACGGCAGCGTCGCCGCCGAGCTGGAGAGCTGGCTCAACGAGCGTGAGTTGGACGTCCAGGAGACGACGCTCAGCAACTACCGGGACGTCATTCGCTGCTACGTAGTCCCGCACATCGGCGGTCGGCAGCTCTACGCTCTCGACAAGCGTGTCCTTCATGACCTCTACAAGAAGCTGCTGAAGTGCGGCGGCAAGAATGGTGGGCCGCTGTCGCCGACCACTGTCCGCATCGTGCACCGGATCCTGATGAAGGCGCTGGGCGACCTCGGGGTCAACGTCGAGGGCGTGCGGCAGCCCCGGCAGGTCGAGCGGGAGACGATGGGGCGCAAGGGCGTGTGGACGCCGGCGCAGTCGGCGAAGTTCCTCAAGCACCACGCCGACCACCGACTGCGCGCCGCATGGGTGCTGGCGATCGTCGTCGGTGCCAGGCGAGGGGAGCTGGCCGGCCTCAAGTGGCCGCGCGTCGATCTCGATCGGGGAGTGCTGTTGCTGCACTGGCAACGCACCACGACCAGCAACGGGGTGGTGGAGAAGGCGCCCAAGGGCAAGAGCAAGCGGGCGGTAGCGCTCGGGCCGGCCCTGGTAGCGGAACTGCTCGCCCACCGGGAGCGTCAGGCCGTGGAAAAGACCGAAGCTGGGGTCCTGTACCACGACGGTGGTTACCTGTTCTGCCGTGAGGATGGGGAACCGTACTACCCGAAGTACTTCACCGACCAGTGGGCGAAGGCGTGCGCTGATGCGGGCGTCCCGGTGATCGCGCTGCACGACGCGCGGCACACCTCCGCTACCACCGGCGCTGACGCCGGTGTTCCCGAGCACGTAATGCAGCGGCGGCTTGGTCACGCTGACAGCCGCACGACGCGGGAGGTCTACACCCATGTGTTGCCTGAGAGCGAGCGGAAGGCTGCGGAGCTGATGGAGGCCGTGCTCGGAGACGCAGCGACCTGGTCGCCCGCGGGGTAGCTAGCGTGCGTTTCATAAGCCGTTTCAGCGCCACTCGTTGATCGCGGTGCCTGGGCGCACTGCCTACGCTGGGCACGTGAACCTGCGACAGAGGAAGAAGCGCACCAAGCGACTGATGGAGGCAGTGCGACGCGAAGACGCCGCAGCCGTGAGCGCTCTCCTTCGCGCCGGTGCGGACCCCAACGTTCCCGACCGTGACCGCACCACTCCGCTGTATCAGGCATCCGTCAACGGCTCGGCTGAACTCGTGCGGGTACTCCTGGCAGCCGGCGCGGTACCCGACATCGAGAGCGGAGGGGACATGGAGGGAACGCCCCTATGCGCTGCCGCGGCCTGGGGATACAACACCGTCGTACACCTACTCCTCGTCCACGGCGCAGACCCGAATCTGCGCGAAGGCCAAGGAACCGGCTACTCACC
Source organism: Micromonospora sp. USAFONa4 (assembly GCF_057197825.1). Lineage (NCBI taxonomy): Bacteria > Bacillati > Actinomycetota > Actinomycetes > Micromonosporales > Micromonosporaceae > Micromonospora > Micromonospora sp. USAFONa4. The sequence goes on from NZ_CM170072.1 coordinate 5,897,402, forward strand.
ACTGGATTGGGCGCTGAGCGGCGATCATTCACAGGCGGCCGGCCTACTCCTGGACGCAGGCGCGAAGCGCGCTGCTCATACCGACGCTGACATCCGAAACACGGCCTAGGCCGAAGGCGCTGGGTCACGCTCGATTGCAGTGCTTCTGGCTGCGGAGGCTCCGGTGAGGGGGCCCGATGCCCGGCCGTCAGTTCGGGCATCGAACGGTAACCGGCGGCTGTGGCCGTTGCCGTTACCCGTGGCGGTTGCTCTCACTTGGCAACGCGCCAAGTAACCGGGTGATCGCATCGTGAGGGCTGACGCCGATGCCGGCGTGCTCACGACCTCAGGGGAGGGCGGCGGACGATGTCAACAACCACAACCGGCGGACGCAAGCCGGGCCAGGCGCTGGACCAGGTATGGACGATTGAGGCGGTGCGGGAGCTCGGCGTCACCACCGATGTGGAGACCGCTGGAGCGATCCTGGGAATCGGGCGTACCAAGGCCTACGAGCTGGCTAAGACCAATGAATTCCCGGTACGCCTTCTGCGCGTCGGCCGGCGGTACCTCGTGCCCGTACCGGCGATCCTCAAGCTGCTTGCCATCGAGTAGCCGACCTGCCGCCAGCCAGGCTGAGAGCCCGAGACGGGGAATCCCGGGACCGAACGGGCTGGTGCGCCGACAACACCAAAGGACCGACGGTGCGCACGGTGTGAGCCGGCGCGCCGTCGGTCAGCCGTCGGAGTCGTTACGGTCCAGAAGGCTGGGACAGCGCCAATGTACTGCTGCCCTCGGTGAGCCCGATCGATCAGCGAGGCCAGGCTGCGAAGCGTCGTCGTAGCTGCACTACGTCGGCGCGAGTCAGCTGATATGGCACAAACGCCTCGTCAGGCATTCTGTCCAGGCGCCGACCCACCACTGGAACGTCCTCTGCCTCAAGTCCGGGATCAACGCGGCGGGCCATGGCCAGCAGCTGGGTCGGCGTGTACTGGTCAAGCACTGCGGCCACATCGACGTAGTCACGCTCGCGGGCGCGTCCCACGAGCGCGGTGACCTTCCAGGCGAGCAGGTCGGCCAGGTCCATGACCGGGCCGACATCCATCACCACCGGAGCATGGAGTCGCGCCTGACAGGACAGGCTCAGCCGGACCACCCTGTTGCCCCGTTGGATCTCCCATTCCGTCATGTGGTCGTCAAAGCCGTAGATCACTGCCGACAGCTCGCTGTGGTCGGCGACCCGTGTTACCTGAAAACCAGCTTCGAGCAACGCCGTCTCCACGGCCTCGGTCGCTGCGGCGACTCCGTCGGCCCGGTCGGTGAAGGCGTCGACGTCCTCGGTCGGCCGGTCGACGACTCCGTGCAGGAGCAAGGCCAGTCCACCGCCGAGGGCAAACCCGTGCTGCTTGGCTACGGAGAGCGCGACCCGCGCGACCTCGACGTGCTCTGGGTCAGGGTGAGACATCAGGCTGCGGCCGAAACCTGGCGCAGCACCGCATGCCGATCCTCCCACGCCTGGCGCACACCCCGCGGCAGGTAGAGGTCGTTCCATAGCCGGATCAGCGTCGGACCGTCGAGCCAGGCGCAAAGTTCATCAACCCGCACCGCTTCGGTCAGCACAATCTCGTACAGGGCGTTGCGCGCCCATTCCTGGTCCAGGTTGACGCGGCGGTCTGGCCGCCAGAGCAGCCGGTGTGGCAGCTCCACGACACCGCTGGTCGGCCCGTGCAGGGCGGCAAGATCGTCTACGACCACGGCGGAACGGCCCGGCCGGGCTTGATACCGCCGGGCGGAACGGGTCGAAGTGGCGCCCATGCGTCGAGGGTAGCGCCTCGAGCGGGCAAAGACGGGATGGCTGCCGATGCCAACCGGAACGCCGATTAACGGAGGTCGGTCATCGGCTCGACCTCGACTCGTTGGCATCGCGACCGCCGCCACGGCATCGACTCGCTAATCATGGCCGCGCAGCCTCTGCCATAGGGACAGCGAGGAGCCGGTCAGCCAGCGCTGCTGTGGTGGCACAATCAACCCTCAGCGCTGCCCGTCGACGCCACGGAGCCTGCGGGCGGCGGTGAACAGGAAGAACTGATCCTTGAGCACCCCGGATCCGTGTTGAGACGGCTTTCAACCGAGTGGCAGCGGTGCGACCGGGCGAACCGTCGTGAACTGGGCGTGCTCGTGCCGGGTGGCGGAGAGCAGCAGCCACTCGTCGCAGCCCTGCCATGGGTAGACGTTGGCGGCTCCGCTACGTACGGTCCGGGGCCCGTCACCGGTTCGTGGCCGCGCGTTTGCCAACCCGCGGATCCGCACGTCGGCGCAGAGCTCGTTCGTCGATTCCACCGCCGCCAGCCCGCGCCAGCGACGGACGGCTCGACGGTGTCCTCGACCTCGCCGCTGCGCTTGATGGCGCGTACCGCGTCCAGCTCCGCGTGGGCCAACCACCACCCCGCCGGGTGTCCTCGACCGCGTCTGGTCGAGATTGGCGGCCAATGGCCATATCTTGCTCCCTGCCGCGGGCCATTCCGGTTCGCCGGCCGCTGCGGACCCGGATGTCCCGTCCGCGTTGAGTTGGCACCGTCCGGTATGACTTGGCACGAGGTTGGCACTGTCCGGGTTGAGGTGGCACGTCCGGTACGGTGCTGTCCGGTCTCAGCGAGGTTAGCGGGTTCTCGGCGAGTTGACAGGCTTCCCGATGAGTGTGCGTGTATTTGGTCTCGACCGGCAGTCAGCTGTGTGCCGATCGGGCACTACGGCGCGGCGACTGTTGCGGCAATGGCCGCGTACTTGCGGTCCGGGCGGTCCGGGGACTGCTGCTGCAAGCGCTGAAGTTCGGTGAAACCAGCCTTTGCCAGGCGGGCAGAGAATGTGTCTACGGGCCAGCGGTATGCCGTGTGGACCTTGTGGTCGAACGCGGTCACATCGTCGTCGCTGTCGAAGAAGCCGATCACCAGGTTCCCGGAAGGAGGCAGCATCCGGCGGAACTCGGCGAGTACCGCATCCAGCTCCGATGGCGGTAGGTGGATGGTCGAGTACCAGGAGAGGATGCCGGCCACCGAGTGGTCGGGAAGGTCCAGGTCCGTCATTGATCCGAGCTGGAACGCCGGCCCGGGAAAGTGGGTCCGGGCGTAGCCGATGAACTCAGGTACCAAGTCGACGCCGGTCACGTTGGCGCCGAGCGAATGCAGGTAGGCGCTCCAATGCCCGGGGCCGCAACCGAGATCGAGCACGGCGCCGTCCAAGCCGACGAGGTGGTCTCGGACAAGGGCCGTGTCATCCACGTGGGCCTGCCAGTCACCATCGAACAGGGCGATGTACTGCTCGGACATGTGCGAGTAGGCGTCGCGGACCGGCTGGTTGCTCACGGCGCCACTCTAAAGTCTGCCCGCGTTCCGCCCCGAACCCAGTACGCGTCCGGGTTGAGGTGGCACGTCCGGTACGGTGCCGGGGTGCTGCGCGCGGTGCCGGGCCTGGGCGGGCCGCTGACGGCTGAGTTCGAGGTCGGCTACGTCGGCGCCGAGGGATCGGAGGTCCGCACCTCCTTGATCGACTCGGCGGGGGTGCTGTTCGAGCTGGTCAAGCCGGTACGCGGCTTCCCGTCGTACAAGCGGCAGCGCAACTTCCCGGGCTTGTGGTGGTCGTCGACGACCGGCGCTCACGTCGGGTACGAGTCGTGGCTGGAGCGTGATCACCTGATGCTGCTCGACTTCGACCCGGCGGTGGCCGGGATCGCGTCGCAGCCGTTCTGGCTGTTCTGGGACGACGAGGCTTCCGGCCGGCGCCGTTCGCACGGCGCTCCACCTTTCGCACGGCGCTCCACCTTGTCACCCTGGCCCTGGCCCGCTCCATGGTGTGTGGGTCGGCGGCCGACGGGATGGCAGACAAGGTGAGAGCGGTGACGATCTCAGTAGGATGCTGAGATGTCTCGACCATTGGTCTTCGACCTTTTTCATACCCTGATCGAGGGGGCCGACGAGGAGCGTGACCGGGTAGTCGGCGATATGGCGCTTATGGTCGGGGTGGCTCCGGCCGCCCTGGTCGCCGCGTACCACGCCACCTGGCGGGACCGATTGGTCCGATGGGATGTGGAGGAGACCATCCGCATCCTCGCCGGACGCCTCGGCGGAGCACCAACGAACGAACAGGTGATACGGGCCGGTGAACACCGGCGAGCCCTCGGGCGCCGGGTGCTGGATACCGTCTCGACCGCCACCCTGGACGTGCTCGACGCGTTACGCGGTGACGGACATCCGCTGGCCCTTATCAGCAACGCCACCTCGGACACTTCGGAGGCATGGCCGCAGAGTCCGCTCGCCCAACGGTTCGATGTCGCGGTCTTCTCCTGCGATGTCGGGCTGGCCAAGCCTGACCCGGCGATCTATGGCCTTGCTGCCAAGTGCCTGGGTGTTCGGCCGGCCGAGTGCGTCTTTGTTGGCGATGGCGCAGACGGTGAGCTGGCCGGGGCAGCAACGGTCGGTATGACCGTCTTCCGTACCACGGAGCACAACGACACCGATCCGGACTGGGGCGGGCCGGCTTTCGCTACCTTGGGTGACCTGCCCGCCCTACTCGTGCAGCAGTTCAAGGTCATGGAGCCGGCCGAGTAGAGCCGTCAGTACAGCCATCCGTACAGCCAAGCCCGCCGACGGACCTGGTCGGAGGCCGACGAGAGACGACACGACGAGCAGGTCAGCGGCAGTCACAGACACCAGCCGACAGCAGTCTTGATCTTTGCAAAGCAGGGTTCCGGGAATTGGCCATGCGCTCGCACTGCCCTGCGGGTGGCCTCCGGCCGTCCTCGAGCGCCCGCAGGGCGTCACTCGAAGTCAGCGGACCGTCAGCGAACGCCGTACCGCGTGGTTCGATTCGATCATGCTCGAAGGCGCGACCGATGCGTCTGACCACGCGGAACGGCATTAAATCACACTCGCTGCTACGCCCGGTCACTTTTCCCTCGACGGTGGTCGCTGAAGCGCTGGCCGGTGTCGGTAACGGTTCCGCTCACCGGGGCGTTAACGGCCAGGCGTAAGGCTCGTTGCCGTGAGCACCGAAGGCAATGTCAATGCCTCTGGCCAGGCCCGGCACCGTGAGCACCTCAGCCCCGCCCGTCCTCACCGGATCTACCCTCGGCTCTCCGACGAAGAGCGCGCGCTGGTCGCTGAGGCGGCCCTGCGAGCCGGTCTGACGCCAGCGGGCTACACGGCGCAGGTGGTGGTCGGCGCAGCGCGCGCAGAAGAGCCGGCCACGGGCCTTACCGGTGACTTGCGGGAGTTGCAGCGGGAACTGTTCGCTGCCCGCCGTGCGGTGAACATGTTCGGCTCCAACGTCAATCAGGCTGCTGCGGCCGTGAACTCGACCGGGGAGCTGCCCGGCTGGGCCGTCGAGGCGGTGCAGTTGTGTGCGCATGCCGTCGCCCGCCTCGACCAGGTGACGGCCCTGATTGACCGGCGGCTGCGGTGATTGCGCGCGTTCACCGTCGCGGCTGCCGTGTCGGTGGGTTGCTGCGCTACCTGTACGGGCCTGGGAAGCAGGAGGAGCACGTCAACCCGCGGTTGGTCGCGGCATGGGACGGTGCCGGGGAGCTGGCCGATCTGGAGCCGGAGACCACCGCCTCAGGTAAGCGGGACTTCCGGAGGCTGACCACTCTCCTGGACGAGCCGGTGCGCGCCGGGATCCGCGCGCCGGCGAGACCGGTGTGGCACTGCTCGATGCGCTTGGCGCCGGAGGACCGCGACCGGGTGCTCACCGACGGCACTTGGGGGCGTATGGCCCGGGAGATGCTCACCGAAGCGGGACTCGCCACGCAAGCGGACGACCCGGGCCTGCGGTGGGTGGTGGTGCGGCACAACGACGATCACGTCCACATCGTCGCGACCCTCGTGCGCGAAGACGGCCGCACGAACTGGGCCCGTAACGACTATCGCAAGTGCGTGATGGCCACCTTCAACGTCGCCCGCCGCTACGGCCTGCGCAGGCAGGTGCCCCCGGCCGACCGCACGGCACACCGGAGGCCCCACCCGGTGGAGGTCAACAAGGCCCGCCGCAAGGGCTGGAGCGACACCCCGCGCGACGAGTTGCGACGGCGGGTCCGCACCGCCGTCGCCGCCGCCGGCAGCGAGCTGGAGTTCCTCGACCGGCTGGCGGAGGCAGGGGTGCTGATCAGAGTGCGTCGCAGCACCGACAACGCCGATGAGATCACCGGCTACGCCGTCGCCCTGCCTGGCGCGGGTACCGGTGACGGGCAAACGGTGTGGTTCTCCGGTGGGCGACTCGCCCCGGACCTGACCCTGCCGAAGCTGCGCCGTCGGTGGGGCGACCTGCCGCCGGCCGTCGGCCTACCGTCGGGAGGTGGGGTCACGGCCCGCGCCCAAGCCCTACGCGACGCCGCCGGCGTCACCCAGGTCGCGGCTGAAGAGATCCGTCGCAGCGCCCGCGAGGATCCCGCGGCGGCCCAGGCCGCCGCTACCGCCGCAGCCGACGTGCTCACCAGCCTGGCGTACGCGAGGGAAGGCAGCCTGCGCGGGCCGTTGCACCGGGCGGCGGAGGTGTTCGACCGCGCCGCACGCGACATGTACGCACGAACCGCGCGCATGACGTCCCTGTCGTACGAGCTACGAGCGATGTCGCGGCTGGTAGCGCTCATGGGTCGCATCGCCGCAGACGAGGACTCGGTCGCCGCGATGGCGCTGGTGCTCGACATGGCGCGGCTTGCCGACGCGCTGGAGTACCTCCGCACCGCTCAGCATCGGCTGCACCAGGCGAAGGCAGCCCGGGACGCAGCCCGGCAACTCCGGGCCTTCGCCGCCGGCGGGCAGCGGCCGGTAACGACGCCGCTCACGGTGGCGGTAACGCCCAGCCCGACAGTGGACAGTGCCCGCCGCACACCGCGGGCCGGTAACGGAAGGAGCCCAGCATGATGCAACCGCAGCACGAAGACCCGGTCGACGAGGCCAGACAGAAGGCGATGCAGTTCTTCGGCGTCGTTTCCACCCTCAGCGAGGCCGTCGCCCGCTTCGCCGCAGTGGGTATCCAGCGCAGGGCCGCCGAGGAGGAACGCGCCGCCGGCCGGGAGCGGGCCGCCGAGGCGGCCAGCCGCGAGGCCGCCCGGCTCGGCGACTCCGTCCGTGCAGATCGGGAGCGACTCGCCCGCCGGGTCGACGGCGCGTGGCTGAAGGACGCCACCCTCACCGAGGTGGCCCAGGTTTGGCGTACCGCGACGGTGCACGCCGCCGCCGGTGACCCTGTCGCGCAGACGCTCGCGGGGCTCGCCCTGGATCGCCTGGGGGAGTTGCACCCGCAGTGGCGGGCCGCGTACGACCGGCAGCGAGCGGCTGGACGGTCTGCTCCCGACGCCGCCCGCGCCGCGGCCCACGAGGTCTGGGAGAGCGAAGCGACGAGGGCCGGCGCCAGCCCTTACCCTGCCGCGATTCCGTTGTCCGCCCGCAGCCTGAACCACCTCGCGGGTCTCATCCGCCGCCACCGCGAACAGCGCAGATCCCGATGGCGGCGCCTTGATCCCAGCCGGCAGGCACTGCTCGCGCTCGCCCACCTGCGCAACGGTGACACCCTGACCCGCCTGGCCTGCGGATTCGAGATCGGTTTCACGACGGCTTGGCGGGACGTCTGCGAAGCTGTCGACCTGCTTGCCGCCACCGCAGACGACCTGAACGCCGCGATGGACCGGATCCGCCGGCTGGCCTACGCGATCCTCGACGGAACTCTGATCCCGATCGACCGAGTTGCCAACCAGAAGCCCTACTACTCGGGAAAACACCGCCGTCACGGCCTGAACGTACAGGTCGTCGCCGACCCGGCAGGCCGGCTGGTCTGGGCCTCAGCTGCCCGGCTCGGTCCATGACCTGACCGCAGCCCGCGCTCACGGCATCATCGACGCCCTGAACAGCACCAACGTGATGACCTTTGCCGATAAGGCATACCAAGGCGCCCGCGGCAGCATCCGCACACCATTCAAACGCCACCGCTACCGGCCGAAACTGCCGCCCTGGCAGAAGAAGGTCAACCGCGCTCACGCCCGGATCCGGGCCATCGGTGAACGCGCCAACGCCACCCTCAAGACCTGGAAAGTTCTGACGAAACTGCGCTGTTGCCCACAGTGCGCCACCGCGATCCTGCAGGCGATCCTGGTTCTGCACCACGTCGAGAACCCGGCCTACGCAGGATAAGAGGGATCGTTGTTACACGGACGGGTCCCAGGCGATGAGCTGATCGAAGATGCGACGGTCGCCTTCGAGCTTCAGGGAATCCAGCGGTATGCGGCCGTAGAACATCAGGACTAGGTCACTGGCCGTGCCCCGGGCGGAGGCGTCGGCCGTGTCCGGGGCCTCACCGGCAGCGGGCTCGCCGAGGCGGGCGACCCGTATCCCGTCGCGGGACAGCCGCAGGCGCCAGGAGCGGCCCTCGGTAGCGTGATAATCGACGACGGCGGGTTGGTGTGGCCAGGCGACCGTCGTTGCGCAGAGGGTGAACTGGCAGTCGTCGAAACTGTCGAGGGCGACCTCGTCTGGTAGCGGCTGCGGGGCACCCACCGTGAGCTGGGCGTCGTAGGTGTACACCGCGATCTCGGGGACCTGTCGCCGCGCCCAGGCACCAGAGGTTTGCGGTGACGGCGAGTCATCCCACCACGTCCAACAACCGCGATCCGGGCCGGCCTCACGCAGCGTGCTCGTCAGTAGCTCGATGGACTCGGTCCACCAGGCCAGCAGTGCCTCGGGTTCCCGAGGCGCACCCATGCCGTCGTCCCAAGCCGACTTCTCCGGGGGCGCGTCTGCAGGCCCTGCGGCGACGATGGCGGCTGATTTGCGGCGGGCCATGCCCACGTGTTGTACGAGGTCGAACAGCGTCCGCTCGGGAGAGGCATGCGGATCGCTGGTCAGAACCGACACGTCGAGGCTGGGCGCCGCGGCGACCGCGGCGCGGAAGGCGGTCGACCGTTCGTCAATGAGCCGCAGATAATCAGAGAACGTCAAAGTCTTTTGCACTCCGGCTTTCTACCAGTGTTCTCCGACAACCGGACAGCGATTTTCGCAGCCGACGCGGCGGGCGCCGCGGCACTGGCCCGCCAGGGTTCCACCTGCCGTGACCTGCGCCGTCACGATGAAAAAGGCTCAAGGTCATGGACGGCATGGTCGAGTGGCGGAACCGGCCCCTCGACCCCGTGTACCCGGTCGTGTTCATCGATGCCATCAACGTCAAGATCAGAGACAGGCAGGTCGCGAACCGGTCGATTTACCTCGCGATGGCCGTCACCGTCGACGGTCACCGCGACATCCTCGGAATCTGGGCCGGCGACGGCGACGGCGGCGAAGGTGCCGAACACTGGCTGCACGTGCTCACCGAACTGAAGAACCGCGGCGTCGCCGACGTGCTGATGCTGGTCGCCTGGGCGGAGTTCGTGCCGTTCCTCGCCTTCGACGTCGAGATCCGCAAGGTCATCTGCTCCACCAACGCGATCGAGAGCGTCAATGCCCGCATCCGCAAGGCCGTCCGAGCTCGTGGTCACTTCCCGAACGAGGCCGCCGCGCTCAAGTGCGTCTACATGGCATTGATGAGTCTCGACCCCGCCGGCGCCGGACGCCGGCGCTGCACCATGCGCTGGAAAGCACCGTTGAACGCCTTCCAGACCGCCTTCGAAGGCCGACTCACCCCGGCCAATCACTGACCACCTCAACAACCAAGATCAGCCGTTAACTTGACACTCCCAGCGCCCCGAACAGGTCTCATCCCAGCTGCTGGGGAGTGCGGACGTGTGCGCGTTCGCCCTGTTTCCCGACGAGGCTGAGGAACTCTACCGGCCCTGAGCTGGTGGCGCCGAACCAGTGCGGGGTCCGGGTGTCGAACTCGAAGGCCTCGCCTGGTTCGAGGATGAGATCGTGTTCGCCCAGAACGAGTCGTAGCCGGCCGTTGAGGACGAAGGCCCAGTCATAGCCTTCGTGCGTGCGTAGGTCCGGTTTGGTGTCGTCGGGCCTCGCAGGAAGAACGATCTTGTAGGCCTGGATCCCTCCGGGCCGCCGAGACAGCGGTAGAACGGTGGAGCCGTCAGTGGTGGGCAGCGGGCGCATGTTGATGCGAGGGTCGCCGGTCGGTGGTGCGTCGACGAGTTCGTCGAGGGTGACGCCGTAGGCGCGGGCCAGGGGTAGAAGCTGTTCGAGCGTAGGACGCCGGAGGCCTGCCTCGAGCCGGGAGAGCGTACTGATCGAGATGCCGGTCTGCTCGGCGAGTTCTGTCAGGGTGATATCGCGATGGTGGCGTAGTTGCTTGAGCCGTGGTCCGACAGCGTCGAGGGTGCGGTCCGCCTGTTCATCCATACCCCAGTTTGCCATTTGGCAAAAATCTTTGCAGTTCTGCTCGCCGGTGCTCACTGTTGGGGACATCTGGTTGCCATCGGGCAGCCGCAGGCTCATCGGGGGTCATGATGACAGGACAAACGAGCACGCTCCGGGACGTGGTAGTCGTTGGCGGTGGCGCGGCCGGCCTCAGCGCCGCACTGACCTTGGCTCGCGCGCGCCGCTCGGTGACTGTGGTGGACGCGGGTGAGCCGAGGAACGCCCCAGCCGGCGGGGTGCACGGGTTGCTGGCCTTGGACGGGGTGAGGCCCGCCGAACTGCTCGCCCGCGGACGCGAAGAGGTCCTCGGCTACGGCGGTGAGATCCTCGCGGGCGAAGTGGTCGAGGTCTCCTGCGCGTCGTACGGCTTCACGGTCGTCTTGCGCGACGGCGAGGTTCTGCAGGCTCGGCGTCTCCTGATCGCGACCGGCCTTGTCGATGAGCTACCTGATGTTCCCGGGGTGCGCGAGCAGTGGGGGAACGGCGTCGTGCACTGCCCGTACTGCCACGGCTGGGAGGTTCGCGACAAGAGGATCGGAGTTCTGCTCACGGAGCCGATGGCAGCGCACAAGGCATTCTTGTTCCGTCAGTGGAGCTCCGACGTAGTGTTGTTCGCGGGTGACCACCAACTGGAGCCGCAGGTAAGCGCTCAGCTGGATGCGCTCGGCGTCACGGTGGTCTCCGGCGGGGTCTCGCGGCTGGAGATCGACGGTGGTCGGGTGAGTGGTGTCCGACTGGACGACGATCGGGTCGTTGCGGTCGATGTCGTCGCCGTGACAACACGGATGGTCGCTCGCACGGCACCTTTCGTCGGGATCGGCATCAAGCCGACGACCCATCCGGCCGGCGAGTTCATCGAGACGGACGCTTTCGGCAAGACCACTATCGCCGGGGTCTGGGCCGCGGGCAACGCCTCCGACATCTCGGCACAGGTCAGTGGGGCCGCGGCCGAGGGCGCTCGTGCGGCCCAGCACATCAACGCTGACCTGGTGATGGAAGACGTGAACCGGGCTGTGGCCGCGTCGGCCGAACCTGCTGCTGACCAGGAGGACGTGTCGATGACGCATTCGTTCGACAAGCAGTACTGGGATCAGATATGGGACAGCGATCGTGCCGCTGCGATGGCCACCCGTCAGGCCAACCCGCATCTGATGAGCGAAGTCGGGGACCTGGCGCCGGGAACGGCCCTGGACGCGGGCTGTGGCGCCGGGGCCGAGGCGATCTGGCTCGCCACCCAGGGCTGGCAGGTCACCGGGGCGGACATCGCCGCCGCGGCGCTCGCTCACGCGGCCGAGCGCGCGGACGGCAGTGGCGTCGCCGACCGGGTGCAGTGGGTCGAAGCTGACCTGTCCATGTGGCAGCCGCAAATCCAGTACGACCTGGTCACCACGCTCTACGCGCACCCCGCCATGCCGCAACTGGACTTCTACGACCGCATCGCGTCCTGGGTCGCCCCCGGCGGCACCCTGCTCATCGTCGGGCACCTGCACCACCACGACCAAGACCCTGCCGCCGGGCACGGCCACGGCGACACCGAGCCGCCCGCCTCGGCCTCAGTGACAGCCGCCGACATCACGGCGCGCCTCGATCCGGCCGTCTGGGAGATCCTGGCCGCGCGTGAATCGCACCGGGCCATGACCGGCCACGACGGCCAGCCGGTCTCAATCCATGACGTGATCGTCAAGGCCCGCCGCTGCTGACCGAGCGCTTGAGAGGGTGGTTCGGTAGCTTTCGTCCATTGTGGGTTTGAGCTGGCATGTGGATGTGAGCCGTGGTCGTAACCGGCGAGGCCATCGCGGTGTTGGGCTGATCATGGGTGAGCGTGCGGCGTACCCGAGCGACTTGACCGACGAGCAGTGGGCGGTGGTCGGACCGTTCCTACAGGCGTGGAAAGACCGGCATCCGTCGGTGTCGGGGCATCAGGGCCGCTACGAGTTGCGGGAGATCGTGAATTCGATCTTCTACCAGAACCGGACTGGTTGTCAGTGGGCGTACCTGCCGCCGAAGTCGGCCACCTACTACTACTTCGCCCTGTGGCGTGATGACGGCACCGACCAGGTGATCCATGATCTGCTGCGCTGCCAGGCGAGGGAGCGGGCCGGCCGGCGGGAGGATCCGACCGCGGTGGTGCTGCACACTCAGTCGATTCGGGCGGCCAACCACGTCCTGGCCGCGACGACCGGCAAGGACGCGGCGAAGAAGGTCCCGGGCCGTAAGCGGGGCCTCGCGGTCGACGCCCTGGGGTTGATCATCGCGGTGGTGGTCACCGCGGCGTCGGTCACCGTCAACGCGATCGGCATCCGGCTGCTGGACAACGTCCGCGCGCACACCCGACGGTGACCAAGGCGTGGGTCGATGCCGGGTTCAAAGACGACGTGCAGATCCACGGCGCGGTCCGAGGTATCGACGTCGAACAGGTCCTTCGGTCCGACACGACGGCCGGGTTCGTGCCGGTGAAGCGCCGGTGGTGGTGGAGCAGACCAACGGCACGCTGATGCTGCACCGCCGCCTGGTCCGCGAGTACGAGAGCCGACCCGCCTCGGCGGTGTCACGCACCTGGTGGGCCTCGACGGCGTACCTCATCCGCCGGTTGACCGGCACCACGACCACGACCTGGCGCGACCAACGGTGACTCAGCCGACGCTGCTCACCGAACGCGAAACCGCCGCCGGCCTGGCCGTCGAGCGGCTCCGCGCCCAGATCGCCTCCCTCGACGAGCAGCTCACCGCGGCCGAGACCGAGGTCACCGAACTCGCCATCACCCGCAAGACGCTCCTGAGCCTCGGCGGCCCACTCGACGCCGCGGCACCCGCTGACCCGACCATCGCCACCCCGCCTACCAGCAGATCCTCGCCGTCTTCCACGCCGCCACCGCACCGATGCGCGCCAAGGACATCTGTCAGGCGCTGGGTACCGGCACCACCGCGAAGGACACCGAGAATCTCCGCGCCAAGCCCAAAAGCCTCGTCGCCCGCCAGATCCTCACCGAACCCGAGACCGGACTGTTCACCCTCGCCCCGCCGACGACGTCCGCGTAACCCCCACCACCAGAGCCTCTAACGAACCGCCAAGCCCGTATCGGACAGATCCTCCCGAACCACCCACTCGCCGGGCCTGGTGCCGTCCGCGCGGTCTACCGACGCTCAGCTCGGCGACGACCCCGCCTGTTGTCGTCACGTGTCAGCCTTGACACGTTTTGCTGGCGAACTGGCTGCTTTCCGAACCTCGGCAAGATCGGCACAGCACAGTCGTCTGGGCGTTGCCCTAGAACCCGAGCAGGAACACACGAATGCTGTACGACATGACCAGCGACATTGTCGTGCTGGCCGAGGGCTTGACGAAGTTCTACGGCTCCCGGCGCGGCATCGAAGACCTCACCCTGGAAGTCCGCACCGGCGAGGTGATGGGCTTCCTCGGCCCCAACGGCGCAGGGAAGACCACCACCATCCGGCTACTGCTGGACTTCCTGCGCCCCACCCGCGGCCACGCCCGGGTCCTCGGCATGGACCCACGCAAGGACAAGGCCGCCCTGCACCGGCAGATCGGCTACCTACCCGGTGAACTCGCCTTCCCGGGCCGGGAAACCGCCAAGGAGCTGCTGCGGTTTCTCGGCGACGCCCGCGGCGGCCTGCCGTGGACCGCCGTCACCAGCTTGGCCGACCGCCTCGACCTGGACCTTTCCCGGCCCGTGCGGGCCATGTCGAAAGGCAACAAGCAGAAGGTCGGCCTCGTGCAAGCGTTCATGCACCAACCGGCGCTGCTGATCCTCGACGAGCCGACCAGTGGCCTGGATCCGCTCATGCAGCAGGAGTTCCTGGCCATGGTCCGCGACGCCCGCCACAACGGCCAGACGGTGTTCATGTCCTCGCACGTGCTCGCCGAGGTCCAGTCCACCGCCGATCGGGTGGCCATCATCCGCGACGGGCGGCTGGCCGCCATGGAGAAGGTCGAGTCCCTCGGTCGACGGGCCGTCCGCAGCGTTGAGATCCACTTCGGCGACCCCGTCCAGGCGTCGGAGTTCACCGGCCTTCCGGGCGTCACGGGCGTCGAGGTCGCCGGTCCGGTGCTGCGCTGCACCGTCGACGGCCGTCTCGACCCCCTGATCAAGACCGCCGCCCGGCACGAGGTCGTCGACCTGCTGTCAGCCGAGCCGGACCTGGAAGAGACGTTCTTGTCCTACTACTACACGGGAGAAGGTGCGAGCGATGCTGCCGCCGCTGGTGCGTAAGACCTGGCGCGACGACCGCCGCGCCATCATCGGCTGGACCTGCGGAGTCGGCGCGTTCACCGCCATCTACACCGGCTTCTACAGCCAGTTCCAGGGTGCCGCCGAACTCAAGCAGAACGCGCTGCCCCAAGGAATGCTCGACTTCCTCGGCATCGCCGACATGCTATCTCCGGCCGGCTACCTGCAAGCCACCGTCTTCTCCCTGATCGGCCCGCTGCTGGTGCTCATGTGCGCGGTAACGCTCACGGCCCGCACCATCGCCCGGCCCGAAGAGGACGGCGGCATGGAGCTGCTGCTGGCCAATCCGCTGTCGCGTACGGCGTTTGCGGTCCAACGGCTGGCAGCGGCAGCTTCGGCGATCACGCTGGTCGCCGTAGTTCCATGGATCCTGCTCAGCATCCTCGTCCCGGCGATCGGCATGAACGTCCCTATGGGAAACCTCGCCGCTGCCTGCGTCGGCCTCGTGCTGCTGGCGTGGTGCTTCACCGGCATCGCCTTCCTTGCCGGGGCCGTCACCGGCAAACGCGGCACCGTGCTTACGGTGGCCGGCGTTCTCGGCGTGGCCACCTACATGGCTAATGCCCTCCCGAACATCAGCGACGACGCGAGCTGGCTGAAATGGCTCTCGCCGTTCTATTACTTCATCGGCACCGATCCGCTCCACACCGGCTGGCATCCAGGACCCCTGCTCTTGCTGGCCGGCATCGGCATCGCCACCGCGGTCGCCGCAGTGATCCTGTTCGACCGACGCGACGTCGGCGTCTAATCCACATGCTGGTGGCCGCCAACTGAACGGGGGCGGCCACCGCTGGTCAAGGAAGACGCGATGAGCCCTCACCCGCAACCACTCACCGAGCAATGCCAGACACTGCTGCAGCTCCCACCCGGAACGCACCGCCACCAGCAAGCCACCGCTCTCGGGCGCGACGCCGCGACCAGCAGCCACAGCATCGACGACCTCGTAGCCGCCATGCTCAGCGCCGCCAGAAACACCTGGACCAGCCGCCCACCGCAACGCGAGGAAACCTCAGCCGCCGTCCATGCCCGCGCAGCGGACTTGCTCGACGCCACAACCAACATCCTCGACGCCGTAACCGCCGGATTCCACGACCACGTCCGCCGACAGTTGGCCGACCACGACGACCAGCGCAGCGAGTTCGTCAACGACCTACTCACCGGACGAGCCGACCCCGGACACCTCGCCGAACGTGCCCACCGGTACGGCATCCGCCTGTCCGGCAGCCACATCGTCACCATCGCCGCCAGCGAAGCATTTACTGACCCCATCGTCCGAGACATCGACGCCGCACTCGCGTCCCGTTACGGATCAGGGAACACGCTCACCACCCTGCGCAACGGGCAACTCGTCTGCATCAGTACCGGCGGCCTGCGCGGCCTACCCGCCGAACTCGCCCACCAACTGCTCAACCACCTCGACGCAGGCACCTGGCAGATCGGCGTCGGCCGCCCCCACCCAGGCGTCAACGGCATCGCCACCTCCCTGCAAGAAGCCCGCAACGCCCTCGACCTGGCCAGCAAACTCGGCTTCACCACCCCAGTTCTAAACGCCGCCGACCTGCTCGTCTTCCCCGTTCTCCTACGCGACCGCGACGCCATCACCGACCTGGTCACCACGGTCCTCGGCCCCCTACGCCAGGCACGCGGAGGAGCCCAGCCCTACCTCGACACACTTACGGTTCTCTTCGACAACCAGGGCAACCACACAGCCACAGCCCGTCAAATGCACCTGTCCGTACGCGCCGTCACCTACCGCCTCGACCGCATCCAAGCACTCACCGGCTACCACCCGAACGAACCCACTCAGAGATTCACCCTGCACACCGCCGTACTCGGAGCCCGCCTCCTCGGCTGGCCGGGGCTGTCTCGCTAACGGCTCTGGGCCTGTCTCGCTAAAGGTGTTGCCGGCGATCTTGGTTAGTAGGTCTCAGCGGCTGGGAAGCGGTCGCTGAAGGTGATGGCGAAGGCGTTCAGGGCTGGTTTCCAGCGCATCGTCCATCGGGCTCTGCCTGCTCCGGTGGGGTCCAGGGACCGGGTCACCAGGTACAGACACTTCAACGCGGCCTGCTCGTTCGGGAAGTGGCCACGCGCCTTCACTGCCCACCGGTAGCGGGTGTTCAACGACTCGATCGCGTTCAGTGGAGCAGATGACCTTGCGGATCTCCAGGTCGTAGTCGAGGCGGCGACCGGCGTTGCACTACCTCAGCGGAGTCCGTCTTTGACGTCCGACATCACCAGCTCAGTGAAGTCGCACGGCTCCAACCTGGTGTGGCCTGAGCCCCATCTCGGTCACCACTCCGGGAGCTGACCACCGCCAGCCCTCGGGTCCCGCCTCATCGGACACGCGACGGGCGCGACGTCCGGCAGCCCGAATCGACAGACGACAGGCGTGCACCGCGGGTGGTCCACGACCACGGTGTGGCATGCCTCGCCGACCGGCCCCGGCCGGGTAAGCCGGCCGAGGTGCCCGGGTCGGTACGGGCACGGATCCTCGCCCTGACCCGGATGACACCACCGGAGGCGACGGGCTCACGCACTGGTCGAGCCGGGAATTGTCAGGAAGCCCCGGCCGACGACGTGCTCGTTGAGTCGCTCCCGGGCTCCCACCCCGAGGATGAACCGGCCGTCGGAGATGATCGCGAGGGTGGCAGCGGCCGGCGCGATGATCGCTGGGTCGCAGCGCACCGTCGGGTAGGTCGCTCCAGTGGCCGACCGCACCCGGTCGGTCTACGCGGCGAAAGCACCGGACACTGTCCCGGTGAACGACGACTCGCCGCCCAGCGACGGGGTCGGCGGACGGTTCCGCCTGGATCGGCGTTCGTCGGATTCCGGTTCCCGATGGATTCTGGTCACCAGAGCAGCCCTTGGTTGTCGATGCCCTCCGCATGAGGACACCATCAACCAAGGGCTGTTCCTGTGATTGGTCAGGGCCGCGCCGGCCCCTCAGCGGTTCAGGATCAGCTAGACCGGACGCGCGTAGCCCGAGACGTAACGCCTGACGCCGTCGCGGGTGACATACATGGAGCTGGGTTTGCGCCAGCCGAAACTAGTCACCTTGTTGCTGACATTGCCTTCGACGGTCATGATTTCACGGCTCGAGCCGGAACCGCGTACGCCGACGACGATTCCGATGTGTCCGGAGGCGGCGTAGTTGCCATAGACGACGGCGTCGCCGATGGCGGGACTGCCCGACAGCCCCGTCCAGCGGCCATTTCGCTTCGCCCAGTCCTGCCAGTAGGTGGCCCAGTGCCCTTGAGCGGTGCCCGAGCCTTTCATGCTGGGCTTCTTGGTGGCTCCGCCAAGGACCCAGCAGTAGTTCACGAAGACACCGCACCATTCAGCTGGCCGTACGATGTTGCTGGTGAGTTTGTAGCGGCTTGGGTAGTAGTTGCCTCCGCTCTCGGCTGATCCGACTTCACTTTCCGCTAGGTTTGAGATCAGGCGGCGGGTGTTGCTCGCGTCGGCGAATGAGGGCGTTTCCAGCAGTATTGGGGCAGCCATTCCGGCTGCTGTCGCGAGCAATAGCCGGCGCCGCGATATTTCGATGCTAGTCATTCTCAACCCCAATGGCATGGTCGGTGCCTTGCAAGGATCCGGTTGTGCTACTCGTGACGGCCTATTGTTCCTCCTTCGACCCGTGTCGGTTCCTGCGCCGACGCGGTCCGTCCCCGGCAGTCGCCGGTCGGCACGCGTCTGCTGCTGAATACCTGTACCGGCCGTCAGTAGGCGAACGACAGGTGCGGCCCGTGTTCCGAACAGATCCGAACCGTTCGAGACGCCCTCGCCGTCAACTCAGGCGAGGTGGTGCGGCGACCTCAGGCCGGGTCGAGCAGGAAGACCTGGCCGACGGCGTTGGCGTCACAGGCGAGTTGGCGGACCGGTGCCCAGTCACCGGTGGCGCCGTTGACGACGCCGAGACACATGCCACTGTGGACCGGACGGATGCGGTACCCCAACGCCGGGACGATGACCGGTTCGAGACGAAACTCCTGGCCGCCGCCGGTGTCACAGAAGCTGTCCGCGACCATCCCGTTGTCATCCTTGTTGCCATGGTCGACACCCATGCAGCCTGGACCGAACCGCGGATGGTCGGTGCGGATACGGAATATCCGATCGCCCTCGTCCGTGAGCGTCATGGCGGGCATCGCTGCCGCGCAGTCAGTCTGGAAGAGGTGACCGAGATCGGAGTCGGGACGTTCGGACACACACAGCCTGGTGTGCGCCAGCCGCAACCGATAGGGCCCGGGGACGGGCATGGCAGGCTGCGATGCCGACGTACCGCCGCTCGTCGAGGCATGGTCCGGCGTCTGACGCGGGCCAGATGGACCGCCAGCGGACAGCAGCGCCATCGTCGTCACTGTGGCGGCCACGGCACCGACCACGAAGCCCAGTGCCGCAGGCGGAAGCCAGCCACGTCGCGGTCGTGCGCTCGCGGCCCGGGTGCCAACCGGCACCGGATCCGCCGGAGCACCAGCAGCCTTCGGGTCGGTGGGGAAACTCTCCGGCCCAAGTTCTTCGGGTGCGCCGTCGGACTCGGCATCGACGATGGACGGCTCGTGGTCCGCTGCCTCGCTCACGGCGAGTCGACGGCGGGCATCGAGCCACCGCACGACATCGTCCGGTCCGAGCCCACAAGCCCGGACCAGCGCCGCGACCGCCTGTTCCCGAGGCAGGGTGGCGCGCCCCAACATGGCGGCCAGCGTGCTGGCGGGCAGGACATCGCCCGCAGTGTGAGCCCGATCAGCGATGTCCCGGTAGGTCAGGCACGACAGCGTCCGGAGCCGGCGCAGCAGAGCCACATACTCGCCAGGCGTTCGAGCTGCCTCCGGCCGCAGCCCGGCCAGCAGGTCCGACATCGCATCCCCCATTCCATACGCGTCGGGCCCTGCTGCCTTGCCGGTCTGGTGGACGCCGAGCCGCCTCAGCGTGCACTGATCACATCGCTTGGGCAAGTTCGACGGACGCGGCAGCGACCCTGTTTGTTGCGGCGGCCTGGTGACCGACCGGGGGCTGGGCGGGAGGGCTTCGGTGCGCTGGCCAGGCATGGGGTCTTGATGCGGAGGTGCCGGAAGCCTCTGCGGACGCGGGCGGGTGAGAGGCGTTCGGGTGGTGTCGGTTTCTCCCAGGACCGGCGTAGGTCACTTGTCAGGCCACGGGCCAGGCGTAGCTGCGCGTAGACGGCCAGGATGAGCCAGGTCCATCGGTCGGCGGCTTGTGAGGTGCGGATCTTCGGGCAGGTCCAGCCGAGGGTTTGTTTGAGTAGGCGGAAGGTGTGCTCGATGTCGAAGCGGCGCAGGAACGTCTGCCAGAGCCGGTCCACGTCGGCGGGTAAGGCGTTCGTTTCAGAGCACCACAGCCCTACTGGATTCGGGATCGCGCCGCTGGTGAGCCACCCCCCGGGCCGCCGGAAAGCTTCGAACGGCGGTCACACCCGATCGGGGGTGCAGTCGTCGGGTTCGACCGTCTGCGTTGCCCGGGCGCCGAGTCTGCGTACCGCCCAGATGCTCGTGCCGAGCACGAACGGAATGCCCAACAGGAACGCGGCCCGCACGTCGACCGTCGCGGCCACGACACCCCCGAGGACGGCGCTGACGGCCGCCGCGAGCGAGGTGATGCTGCGCGAGAGGCCCATGACCCGGCCGAGCGTGTCGGGCGGCGTCACCCGCTGGCGGACCGTCACCGCCGCGATGTTCCACACGGCGAGCGCCATGCTGCTCAGGACGAGCAGGGCGCCCACGACGAACTCGCTGGTCGCGAGTACGAGGCCGACCTGCGACGCGACGATGCCGGCGGTCGCCGCCACGAGGGCCTTGGCGTCACCGATGCGGTTGCCGGCGCGCTCCATCACCAGCCCGCCGACGATGCCACCGATGGAACTGACGGCGAGCAGGATGCCGAAGACCGACGCCGGGGCGCCGATGTCCTCGGTGACGTAGATGACGAGTACCGCGTACCAGGCGCTGTCAGCGGCGGCGACCGCGGCGCCGGCGAGGATCACGGACCGCAGCACCGGGTCCCGCCGGACGACGCGGAAGCCGTCGGCGAGCAGTTCGGCCATCGGCCTGCGGACCTTCGGCGGGGGCCCGTCGTCTGACGGCTGCGTCCGAGAATGGCCGGGGTGCTTGCCGACCAGAAGCGCCGACGACAGAAAGAGGGCGGCCGAATGAAGCACGAATGGCAGTGCCCGGGCCACCTCGAACAGCCGGGCGCCGAGGAACGGGCCCACGAACTCGTTGCAGGTGATCCAGGCCGTCGAGAGGAGGCTGTTGGCCCGCGGGAGGTTTTCGGACGACACGACCTGCGGCACCGCCACCTGGGACGCCGTGTCGTAAAGGCATTCGCCGAGACCGATAACGAGCGCCGCCGCGTACAGCCACCAGAGTTCGGCCGTGCCCGCGTAGATGGAGATTGCGACGGATGCCAGCACCAGCGCGCGCACGAGGCTCACTGCCAACATCAGCCGCCGATGATTGACGAAGTCCACCACCGCGCCGGCCACCGGACCGAACAGGACCCACGGAACGAACTCCATGGCGGCGAGCCCGGCGATCGCGGTGGGGTCGCGGGTCAGCGTCAATGCCAGCAGAGGAAACGCGGTGATGCGGATGCCGTCACCGAGATTGGCGAAGCTGACCGACCCCAGCAGCCGCCAGTATCCGCGCCCCAGGCCAGCCTTTTCCCGCTGCTCAGGCGCTGATATTTCGCCCACCCCCCCGTGCCTTGGGTGCACACGTGGTGAGCAGCCTCATGCTCCGGCAATGCTCAGATCGACCCGGCACCACCAACCACCTTCACGTAGTCGACGCCGGATGGCAAGCCCGCTATCAATGGCGTCGCGCCACCCGGCTCCACCATGGTTGGTCCGGCCGCGACAGCCGATTGCTCGCCGTATGGCGAACGCACGCCCGTCCGCAATCGCCGTTCGAATGGCACGGTCACGGTCACGACAGCGCCGGCACGGCCACGGGGGGCAACTCCCGTTTCAGCGACGACGCGCCCCGCGCTGAACGTTGTTCTCTCACTGTGACGTCGGCTTGCCCGCTTCGTGCGGTGGCCGCAGTCGCAGGGGGCAGCGCCAGTCGGAAGGCGCCGGTGCGCCCGCGAAGCCGGGCACCTGTGAGTCGTCCAGCGTCCTGGGTAGCGCGGGGTTCACCTGCCCCTGGAGGCGGGCGTCGCGCAGCTTGATCTGGTCGCGGAACCGCAGGAACGCCTCGTCCTCGGGGAATCGCGCCCGGTCCTGCTCCAGCGGGGTCGCCGGGGATCCGCAGCTCGACGAAGGATGCGACGTAGCTGTAGAGGTTGCCCAGCTCCAGCCGTACCTGAGCGAAGTGGCGCAGGTCGGCTGCGAGATCACGCAGGCTCTGTCGGCGCGTGACGCGGTCCTGCGGTGTCGACAGTTGTCGCCACCGGCGGTCGGCGAGTCCTACTGCCAGGCTAGTGGCCTGGCGGGGTGCGGTTGCCGGGCTGGCACCGCCGGAGCGAGGCGGTGTCGCCGAAACGAGGTCTTGACGAGTCGCGAAGTTTGACATTTGATAAATCCCGCCGATGCAGGAGGTCTCATGTCAGCTCGCACCCGTCTCGTCGCGGCCGTTGCCGCAGCGGCTCTCACACTCACCGTCGCCGGCTGTGGTGATTCGGAGAAGGCCGATTCCCCCGATGCCGCCTCCGTCACCTACCTGACCTCCTTCGGGACGTTCGGTCGGGACTCGTACGCATACGTCGCCCTGGAGAAGGGCTACTTCAAGGAGGCCGGCCTCAACGTCACCATCAAGCCCGGCACCGGCACCGTCGATGTCATGAAGTTGATCGGGTCGGGGCAGGCCGACTACGGCACCGGCGACCTCTCCGGGGTCATCACCACGATGGCCAACGAGAAGATGCCGGTGCGCGCGGTGGCCGCCATCCACCAGCGGTCCATGGCCGGCATCGCCTCGCTGGACAAGGCGATCGACTCGCCGGAGAAGCTGCCCGGCGCCAGCATCGCGGACAGCTCCGGCTCCACCAACATGATCATCTTCCCGGCGTACGCCAAGGCGGCCGGCATCGACCCGAAGTCGGTGAAGTTCGTCCCGTCCTCGCCGCAGTCGCTGCCGCAGCTGCTCGCCGCCGGCTCGGTGGACGCGATCGGCCAGTTCGCCGCCGGAAAGCCGCTGCTGGAGAAGGCGGCCGGCGGCAAGACCGTCACCATGCTGCCGTACGCGGACAAGCTGCCCGACCTGTACGGCAACGGCCTGCTGGTCTCCGCCACGAAGCTGGACAGCGACCGCGCAGAGGTCGAGAAGTTCACGGCGGCGCTGGTCAAGGGCCTGATCTACGCGGTGGAGCACCCCGAGGAAGCCGCCCAGCTGCTCAAGAAGCACGACCGGACGGCCGACGAGAAGGTCGCCGCCGCCGAACTCACCGAGATGCGGCCGTACGTCCTGGTCGACGGCGGGACCGCCGGGAAGCTCGACCGGGCGCGGGTGGAGGCGATGATCAAGCTGCTCGCCGGCACCGGCACCCTCAAGTCGACGCCGAGCGCCGATGACCTCGGCGCCTACGACATCGCAAAGCCGTAACTTCCTCTTCGACGGCGGTGCGCGCGGCTGGTTGCCGCGTGCACCGCGAGGGGCGAAACCATGATCGGAATTCGTAACGTTTCGCAGATCTACCGCACCCGGGCCGGTGACGTGGAGGCCCTGCGTGATGTGTCGCTGGAGGTCGCCGACGGCGAGTTCGTGGCGATCGTCGGGCGGTCCGGATGCGGCAAGTCCAGCCTGCTGCGGCTGGTGGCGGGCCTCCAGGAGGCCACCTCGGGCGAGATAACCGTCGCCGGCACCCCGATCCGGGGGCCACGGCGGGACATCGGCTTCATGTTCCAGCGCCCGGCGCTGCTGCCGTGGCGGTCGGTCATCGACAACGTGCTGCTGCCGACCGAGGTGTTCAGGCAGGACCGACGGGACGCCCGGACCCGCGCCCACGAGCTGCTCGACCTGGTCGGGCTGAACGGCTTCGAGAAGCGCCTGCCGCACGAACTCTCCGGCGGGATGCAGCAGCGGGTCTCGCTGTGCCGGGCCCTCATCCAGCAGCCGCGGGTGCTGCTGATGGACGAGCCGTTCTCCGCGCTCGACGCGCTCACCCGCGCCGACCTCACGGTCGAACTCCAGCGACTGCAGATGAAGCACGCCTCGACGGTGCTCTTCGTGACGCACTCGGTCGACGAGGCGGTGCTGCTTGCCGACCGGGTCGTCGTGCTCAGCCCGCGACCGGGCCGGCTGCGGCAGATCGTGGGGATCGACATTGCTCGTCCGCGTTCGCTGGGACGCGACGGCCACTCGGCCGAACTCGGCGTGCTGCGCGCCCAACTGCACGACCTGCTCATGACCCCCGAGGAGGTGGCACGGTGACGGTCACCGAATCCCGCCGTACCGGCCGCGACAAACCGGGCGTTGCAGCCCGCTGGGCCCAGCAACTTCCGCCCGTGCTCGGCGTCGTGGCCGCCACCGCCCTGTGGTGGGCGATCACGGTCGTCTTCGAGGTGGAGAGCTTCATCCTGCCGTCCCCGGTGGAGGTGGCGCAGACCATGGTCGAGGAGTCCGCCTACCTGTGGGACAACACCCTGGTCACCCTCGCCGAGACGCTGCTGGGCTTCCTGATGGCCATCGCGGTCGGGGTGCCGCTGGCGCTGATCGTCACCGCCTCGCGGATGCTGGAGCGGACCGTCTACCCGCTGCTGCTGATGCTCAACGCCGTACCGAAGGTGGCCGTCGCGCCGCTGCTGGTGGTGTGGATGGGCTTCGGCCAGTTCCCCAAGGTCTTCCTGGTCTTCCTGGTCTGCTTCTTCCCGATCGTCATCTCCACCGCCGCCGGCCTCAGCTCCACCCCGGCCGACCTGGTGGAGCTGGGCCGGTCGCTGAAGACCAACTGGTGGCAGACGTTCCGCATGATCCGGATGCCGGCCGCCATCCCTCAGCTCTTCGTCGGTCTCAAGCTCGCCATCACCCTCGCCGTCATCGGCGCGGTGATCGCCGAGTTCGTCGGTGCCACCGAAGGGCTGGGCTATGCGATCGTCGCCTCCGGCGCCAGCGCCGACACCGCGTTGGCCTTCGCCGCGATGATCCTGCTCGGAGTGATGAGTGTCGTGCTGTTCTACCTGCTCGCCGCAGTCGAGCGGTTCTTCGTACCGTGGGCGGACCGGTCATGAGCGCGCCGGACTTCCCGCCGACGGTCCCGGTCCGGTGGCTCACCGACGCCGTCGCCTCGGTCTTCGGCGCACTGGGCTTCTCCGAGCAGGCGGCCGGTCTGGTCGCCGGCTCCCTGGTGGACGCCGACATGCGGGGAATCCCCTCGCACGGGGTGATGCTGCTGCCGATGTACGTCGATCGGATCAGGGCCGGCTCGGTCAGCCGGGCCGAGCGGGCCGAGGTGGTCCGCGACAAGGGCGCCATCGCGGTGCTCGACGCCGGCCACGCGCTGGGGCAGCTCACCGGTGACCAGGCGATGCGGCTGGCGGTGACGAAGGCGCAGACGTACGGCGTCGGCGTGGTCACCGTCCGTCGGGCGTTCCACTTCGGCGGGGCGTTCCGCTACGTGGAACTCGCCGCCGACAACGGTTGCGTCGGCATCGCGGCGGCCAACACCCGCCCGCTGATGCCCGCCCCCGGTGGTGCCTCGGCGGTGGTCGGCAACAACCCGATCGCGGTGGGCGTGCCCCGCGCGGGCGGCAAGCCGGTGATCCTCGACGTGGCGCTCTCCGAGGCCGCGCTCGGCAAGATCCGGCTGGCTGCCGGCGAGGGCCGCGAGATCCCCGCGAGCTGGGCGACCGACGCGCAGGGGCGGCCCACCACCGATCCGGCCGCCGCGCTCAAGGGACTGCTGCTGCCGTCCGGCGCCCACAAGGGATACGGTCTCGCGCTCATGATCGACGTGCTGACCGGGGTGCTGTCCGGCGGGTCGTACGGCCGGGGCGTCCAGGGCCTCTACGCCGACGTGTCGGTGCCCAACGACTGCGCGCACTTCTTCCTCGCCCTGGACGCCGAGGCGTTCGCCGAGGACGCGGAGGAGCTCGCCCGCAGGGTGGACGACCTGGCCGACCAGGTGCTCGGCTCCGCGCTGGCGCCCGGCACGGAGCGGGTCCACCTGCCCGGTGACATCGAGGCCGACCGGTACGACCGGGCGTCGCGCGACGGTGTCGCGCTCCAGCCGTCGGTCTTCGCCGGGCTGGCGGAGGTCGCCGCCGGGCTGGGCGTGCCGCTCCCGTCACCGGCCAGCGCCGGCTGACCCCGGTCGACGAAGGAGGAAGGAAGTCATGCAGGCCAGTTTCGACGCCACCGACGAGGTGCTCGTGGTCACCGGAGGCGCCAACGGGATCGGCGCCGCCCTCGCCCACGCGTACGCGGACGCGGGGGGCACGGCCGTGGTGTTCGACGTGACATCGGGTCAGCCGCATCCCAGCGGGCGGGTGCACGAGCACCGGGTGGACGTGTCCGACCGGGACGCGGTGCACGCGGCGGTCGCCCGGGTGCTCGCCGAGCACGGGCGCATCGACGCCCTCGTGGCCGGAGCGGCGGTGCAGCCGCGGTGCGACGTGGTCGACATGGACCCCGAGCAGTGGCGCCGCACGCTGGCGGTGAACCTCGACGGGGTGGTCTGGTGCGCGCAGGCGGTCCTGCCGGACATGATCGCCCGCCGTTCGGGCGCGATCCTGGTCTTCGCCTCGGGCCTGGCCACCGCCGGCCGGGCGCAGGCGTCGGCCTATGCGGCGAGCAAGGGGGCGTTGATCGCATTCGCCAAGTCGCTCGCCGCCGAGGTCGCCGAGCACCGGATCCGGGTGAACACCGTCTTCCCCGGCGTGGTCGACACTCCGCAGTTCCGGCAGGCCAACCCGAGCGGCGGCGAACGGGAGCACTGGGCGCGGGCCACCGGCATCGGCACGCCGGCCGACGTGGTCGGTCCGCTGATGTTCCTGCTCTCGCCGGCCGCGACCATGACCGGATCCACCCTGACCCGTGACCGGGCGTACCCGAGGAGCGAAGCGCAATGAGCAGCACGACCGAGCAGTTGCCGGTGGGCATCGTGGGCGCCGGGCCCGTCGGCCTGGTCACCGCGCTGGGCCTGGCCCACTACGGCGTGCCGGTGGTCATCTTCGAGGAGGACGAGCGGCTGTCGCTCGACACCAAGGCCGGCACCGTCCTCACCCGCACCCTGGAGGTGCTGCACCGGTACGGCGCCCTGAACGACGTGCTGGCCGGGTCGCTGCGCATCGACGAGATCGGCGAGCTGGACCGGGCCACGAACACCCAGACCCTCAGCGTCCGGACCGGGGACCTCACCGAGGACACCCGCTTCCCGTTCGTCATCAACATCCCGCAGCACGAGCTGGAGCCGATCCTGCGGCAGCGGCTCGACGCCACCGCCCCCGGTGCCCTGCACATGGGACACCGGCTGCTCGACTTCGCCCAGCACCCCGACCGGGTGGACGTACGGCTGCACACGGCCGAGGGGGAGCGGACCGTTCCGGTGCGGTACCTGCTGGGCTGCGACGGCGGCCGGTCCGTCGTCCGGGACCAGATCGGCGCTCGGGTCGAGGGCGAGACGTACCAGGAGCGCTACATGCTGGTCGACCTGAAGGTCGACCTGGACGTGGAGAACCCGCGCGACTACCCGTACCTCGCCTACTTCGGTGATCCAGAGGAGTGGATGATCCTGGTCCGCCAGCCGCACTGCTGGCGCTTCCTCTACCCACTGCCGGCCGGGCAGGCCGAGCCGGACCGGGACGAGCTGGTCGACAAGGCACGCCGGTTCATCGGGGACACCAAGACCCTGGAGATCGTCGGCACCAACATCTACAACGTGCACCAGCGGGTGGCCGACCGGTGGCAGGACGGGCGGGTCTTCCTGCTCGGCGACGCCGCGCACCTGATCACCCCCATGTGGGCGCTGGGCCTGAACACCGGTGTCCTGGACGCCTCCAACCTGCCCTGGCGGATGGCCTGGGTGCTGCGCGGCTGGGCCGAGCCGAGCCTGCTCGACGGCTACCAGGTCGAGCAGGAACCGGTCGCCACCAAGGGCTCCGCGGCGATGGCCGCGGCGGCGCGGGCCTACATGGCCCGACGCGCCGACGACCCGGGCGTGATGACCGCCGGCAACTGGGGCAACGCGTTCACCCGCGCCATGCTCGGCGTACGCCTCGACGTGAGTGGCACGGGCGACTGGTCGATGGTCGCCGCCGGTGACGAGCCCCTGCCGGTGCTGGCCGGGGCACGCAGCCCCGACCTGCCGCTGTTCGGCCAGTCCGGCAACGTGTACCTGCACGACCTGGCTGCCGACGCCTTCGTGGCGCTCTACTTCACCGACCCGCGCCGGGTCCCGGCACTGCCGCCACAGGAGTCACCCGCGCTGCGGCACTACGTGGTGAGCCGGTGGGACGCGCCGCACGACTCCGGACTGCGGGACCGGGCGCTGTTCGACCCGGGAGACCGGGTGCGGCGCCGCTTCGGAGTCGACAACGACACGCTGGTGCTGGTCCGCCCCGACGGGCATGTGGCGGCGATCGTCCCGTTCGACCCCGTCTCCGGCATCGACACGGCCGCCCAGCTCTACGCCCGGGTCACCGGCTGCCCACCGCCCGTGACCCGGTCCGACAACATCCTCGTCTGCGAAAGGGATGACAATGAGTAACTACGGTCACGCGACCGCCCCGGACGGAACCCAGGTCGAGCTCGGTGCCGTCGGCCAGCAGGTGGTCTTCGAGAACGACCAGGTGCGGGTCTGGGAGATCAGCCTGGCGCCCGGCGAGCAGCAGCCCTGGCACCACCACCTCAACCCGTACCTGGTGATCGCGCTGGAAGCCGCCGACAACCGGATCGACGCGCTTGCCGGCGGCGACCCCCGCCTGGTGCACGAGGACATCGGCGGGGTGGTCTACCGCGAGCCGGGCGAGATCCACATGCTGACCAACAACGGCACCACCCGGTACCGCAGCCGGCTCGTCGAGCTGAAGTGCCTGGGGGAGAACCTCGTGTCCGGTCAGGGCGAGCAGTGAGCGACCTGCCGCTCGTACCGACCCCGCCGGTGCCGGCCGGCGTCGACCCGCAGGAGTGGGCCAACAACCTCTCCGAGCCGTCGAACTACGGCGGCGAGGCGGCCGACCGGTCGCGGGAGGAACTGGTGCCCGGCCCGGACGGCCTGGTGCTGGCCCGCTTCCGCGAGATCCTGCTCCAGACCGACGAGCTGGACTGGGCGGACAAGACGCTGGCCGGCCTCTCCCACAAGGCGCTGTGGCGCAACGAGGAGACCGAGGCGTCCATCTCGCTGATCCGGTTCCGCAAGGGCGCCGGCATCCCGCTGCGCCACTCACACGCATCCAACCAGTTCATGTTCTGCCTCAGCGGCCGGTACACCTACGTACCCACCGGCCTGACCCTCACCCCGGGCTCCTTCTACTGGAACCCGAAGGGCAGCCTGCACGGGCCTACGCTCGCCGAAGAGGAGAGCGTCCTGCTGGAGATCTACGACGGGCCGCACTACCCGACCCAGCCCGACTGGTACACCGACCCGGCGGACGCCCGCTAGCTCCACCTCGATAGAAAAGAAGATGACGATGCCCAAGCAGCAGATTGTTTCCCCCGAGCTGGCCGCTCCGAACGGTCACTTCGCCCAGGCCACCCAGATCAGGGCGCGGGGCCGGATGGTGTTCGTGTCCGGTATGACCGCCCGCAACCGCGAGGGAGGGGTCACCGGCGTCGGTGACGTGACCGCCCAGACGCACCAGGTCTGCCAGAACCTGCGCGCCGCGATGACGGCTGCCGGCGGGTCGCTGGAGGACGTCGTGCGGGTGGATGTCTACGTGCGCAACATGGAGGACTTCCACGCCATCCACGAGGTGCGCCGGCAGTACTTCACCGGTGAGCCGCCGGCCTCGACGATGGTGGAGGTCTCCAAGTTCGTGAACAAGGACTACCTGATCGAGATCAACGCGATCGGCGTGATCGACGACGAGCAGGACGCCTGATGAAGCTCGCCAGCGTTCGTACCGAGGCCGGCCGGCGGATCGGGGTGGTGGACGGCGGCACCGTCGCCGTGCTTCCCGCCGAGCTGGGCGACCTCGACGAGGCGATCCGTGGTGGCGTGGACGCGTTGGAGGCGGTCCGCGCCGCCGCGCGGCAGGTCGCGGTGGTGCCGTTGGCCGAGGTCCGGCTCGATGCGCCGCTGCGCCGGTTCAACCGGGACATCCTCTGCACCGGCTGGAACTACTGGGACCACTTCGAGGAGTCGCGCGGCAAGCGGGAAGGGCAGGACCCCGCGGAACCGCCCAAGCACCCGACCTTCTTCACCAAGGGCCCGGACACGGTCGTCGGCCCGTACGACGACATCGCGTACGACCCGCAGATCTCCGCCAAGTGGGACTACGAGGCGGAGGTGGCGCTGGTCATCGGTGCCGACTGCCGTTCGGTGAGCGAGGCGGACGCGCTGTCGTACGTGGCGGCGTTCTGCGTGGCCAACGACGTGTCGCAGCGCGACCTGCAACGCGCGCACGGCGGCCAGTGGCTCAAGGGCAAGAGCATCGACGCCACCATGCCGCTCGGGCCGTGGCTGACCACCGTGGACGAGGTGCCGGACCCGGCGAACCTGCGAATCCAGTGCGAGGTCAACGGCGTACTGCTCCAGGACGCGTCGACCGCGCAGATGGCCTTCCCATTCGCCCGCATCATCGCGGAACTGAGTTGGGGGATGACCCTGCGGGCCGGCGACGTGGTGCTCACGGGCACGCCGAGCGGCATCGGGAACGCCCGTGACCCACAGGTGTTCCTGACCGACGGGGACCTGGTGGTGACCAGGGTGGAGGCGCTCGGTGAGCTGCGCAACCGGGTGCGACTGACGAAGCTGCACTGACCCCGCGACGGGTGCGGGGCGGCGCAGCGCGGCGCCGACCCGCACCATTCCACAGCGACGAAATTGGTACCATTTCCAGGGCCCTGATGCGTTTGTGGGATCACCCGAGCACCCACGAACATGGATCATGTCCTGCGAGAACGGGACGAGCACGGCATCCACCAGCGGCTCTATCCGGAGGCAAACCGTGGTAACAACGCATCGTCGATCCGTCCTGAGCGACGCCAACGACGACGGCCGGACCGGTGCCGGTGGAGCCGACGGACAGCACCGCACCCTCGCCGACTCGGCGACCGCGGTCCTGCACGAGGCGATCCTCACCGGCCGGCTGCCGGCCGGCACCCCGCTGCGCCTCAACGAGATGGCCGACCTGCTCGGCATGAGCATGAGCCCGGTCCGCGAGTCGATCCGGCGGTTGGCCGCGCTCGGTCTGGTCGAGGTGGTCCAGCACAAGGGCGCCTGGGTCATGCCGCTGACCGTCGAGGACGCGGTCGACACCCATGAGACCCGGATCGCCATGGAGACGGCACTGATCGAGCGGGCGGCGACCCGGTTCACCGCCCAGGACGCCCGGCGGGCCGAGGCGGCACTCGACGAGCACATCGCCGCGTCCGCGCGCGGCGACGCCACGGCTGCCCGCCGGGCACACACCGAGTTCCACTTCACCATCTACCGCGCGGCCGGATCGCGTTGGCTGCTGCGCGGCCTGGAACCGGTCTGGGAGAACAGCGAGCGGTACCGGTTCGCGACGGTCATCCCGACGGGGCAGAACGAGGAGCGGGTCCGCGAGCACCGGGCCATCCTCGACGCGTGCGTGGCGGGGGACGTGGCGGCGGCGGTGGCCGCCGTGCAGGTCCACATCCAGCACGCGGCCGACCGGGTGATCGGCAAGATGAACACCGACGCCGCGGCAGTGCCCGCCGCCCGGGCACCGGGACGCGCGCGTACCGGGAGCTGACCGCCGGCGTCACCAAGTCAGCCGGTAGTGGCGCCGGCCTCCGACCGTCCGGGCGTCTCCGCGAAGACGGACCGTCCGCTGCCGGGTGAGCGGCCACGCCAGCCACCATCCCGTACCGTCGGCGCGTCCCGTCGTGACCGTCGGTCGGGCCAACCGTTAGGAAGCCCCGTTGCCTGGCATCGACATGCACGCCCACCTCGCCCCCGACCTGCGCCCGGCCAACCTGCCAGGGGTCGCGGTCGACGGTGACGGCGCCGCCGTTCTCGGCGGCAAGCGGGTCGGCCCGACCGACCTGTACCACCCGGACCGGCTCGAGGACTACCTGGACCAGGCAGGGCTGGACGAGGCGATCGTCAGCGTCCCGCCGCCCTTCTACCGTCAGCGGCTGTCCGGGCCGGAGGCGGCGGCGTGGGTCCGTGCGGTCAACGACGGCGTACTCGCCGTGGTCGCCGACCGGCCCCGGCTCACGCCGCTGGCGTACCTGCCGTTCGAACATCCCGAAGTGGCCCTCGCCGAGTACGACCGGATCGCCGCCGACGACCGCTGGGCCGGCGTGGTGGGCGCCGCCGGTGGAGACGCCGGGCCGCTCGATGGCCCGCCGCTGCGCCCCCTGTGGCAGCGTCTTGACGCGGACCGGCGCACCGTGCAACTGCACCCCGCGCACTCCGCGGACCCCCGCCTGGAGCCCTACTACCTGGCCAACCTGCTGGGCAACCCGGTCGAGACGACGGTGGCAGTGGCCCAGCTCGTCTTTGGCGGGGTGCTCGGCGGGCACCCGGGGATCCGGTTCGTGCTGGTGCACTGTGGCGGTTGCGTGCCGGCGGTGGTCGGGCGCTGGGAGCGCGGTCACACCACCACTCGACCGGGCGTACCTGTGCTGTCGCCCACCCCGGCCGAGGCGGTGCGCGCCCTCTACGTCGACAATCTGGCCCACGACCCGCAGGTGGTCGACCTGGCGGTGTCGGTCTTCGGCGCGGATCGGCTGGTGCTCGGCAGCGACTGGCCGTTCCCGATGGGCACCGACGCTCCGTCCGCCACGGTGGCCCACCGTGGTGCTGACTACGCCCGGCAGGTGGCCACCGACAATGCGGCGCGGGCTCTGGGGCGGGCACCCGGCGGTCGGTGACGGGTAGGGGCGGGGGACGCCGTCGAGCTGCCGTTGTCACCCGGCGCCGGGGCCTGACAGCGGTCCGTTGTGGCTCTAAGCACGGCGGTGGGGTGCTGATGTGGGGTCAGCAGGGCGCCAGGCGTCCGCTGCTCGACGTCATCGAATCCGCCTCCGCCACCCGCCTCCGACGACAGTTTCACCACCGACACCGACACCGACGTGGCCCGGATCCGGACCGCCGTCGGCGCACTTCTGCTGCTCGTGCTGGCCACCGACGAGATCGCCGGGACGGCTCGGAAGCGCGAGACCTGCGCCCTGCTGCTCTTCGGCACCGTCGGAACCGTGCTGCTCGCCGGCGCACACGATCCCCTCGTTCTCGCCGTGGGCTTCCTCCTCGGCACCATTCCGCTCTACGCACTCATCGGCTTGGTGCTCACCCGCCAGCGGTGCCGAGGCCGCCGCGAAGACACATCTCATGGGAGCGTTGTTCGGCATCCTGGGCCTGCTCGGCGTGACGATCCTTTCCGGACATCGTTGGCACCGGCTAGTGCCTCGTCATGCAGCCTTGAACGGGTAATCCGGGTGGCGGATCTTGGAGTCGGTGGCGAATCCGGATTTCGGTTTGGCGCGCTGGTTGCGCCAGCGGATGTAGTCGCCGATGGCGGCGTCCTGTTCGGCGTGGCTGCGGTGGTCGGTGCCGTTGTGGGCGAAGTACCGCACGGCGGCGAACTCGGCTTCGATCCAGTTCAGCCAGGACGCGTAGGTCGGTAGGGACACCAGGTCGATCTGGTTGGCGGCGCACCAGGCGCGGGCCTCGGGGTGCTTGTGCGGGGAGAAGTTGTCCACGATCAGGTAGAGGCGTTGGTCGGGCCAGCGGCGGCGCAGGGTCTTGAGGAAGCTCAGGAATTCGCGCCAGCGTTTGCGGTCGCGGATGCGGTAGTGAAGGCGCCCGGTGGCCAGGTCGAGGGCGGCGATCATGTGCCGCACACCCTGGTCACGGGTGTAGGTGGCCCGCAGCCGCACCGGCTGTCCGTGGGGTCGCCAGGCCCGGCCGGGGCGGGGTTGCAGGTTCAGCGGCCCGAACTCGTCCACGCAGAGCACCCTGCCGTCGGCGGGCGGATGGTCGTAGAGGTCCAGGATCCGGTGCATCTTCGTGGTGAAGTCCGGGTCGGTGCCGGCCTTCCACGTCTTGGTGGCCTGCCACGACACGCCTCGCTCGTGCAGGATCCGCCGGATCGTCTCGACGCTGACCGCCGCGACGTAGCCGGCGTCGAGCAGGTAGTCCCGCAGCTTGGCCAGGGACCAGCAGGAGAAGGGCTTACCGAGGAAGCGGGGGTCGCACCGGGCGATGCGCAGATCCAGTCGCGGGTCTGCTCATCGAACCGTCTCGGTGCGCCCCCGCTCCATTTTGGGTCCAGCGCGTCGAACCCCCGCTCGTGAACGCGTGGATCACGTCCCGCACGTAGTTCTCGCTGGTCCGCAGCAGGTGGGCGATGTCCGGAGCCGGCTGGCCCTGGGCCGACATCAGCACCACGATCGCCGGGCGCAGCTTCACCGGGTCCTTCGCCGTCCGAGTGATCCGCTGCAACCGCTGCCCCTCGGCCATCGACACCTGCCGGACGAACACTTCCGGGCGTCTGCCCACCGGCCACCACCTCCCACACAGTGATGGGAGACAGCCTGCCCGACGGGTCCTCAGAACCGACGGATTACACGATCAACGTTCCAGGACGAGGCACTAGCTGGAAGTAGCCCTCTGGTTACCCGATACTCTCTGAGAAGTCTGCCGAGTATGCACGATCGGTGGGCTCGGGCGCCGCCGCGCCCGATTAGCGTGGTCCACTATGACTCTGGAGCGTGGCCGGGACGACTCGGAGCCCAAAGAGGAGTGGAGCGACATCCACTTCAGGGGCTACACCCAGTTTCCGGTGGTGGCCGACCCCGATGATCTGGAGCTTCCGGAGCCGTCCGTCGCACCGGCTGATGCACGGGAGAACGGTGTAGCCGACGATGCCGGGTAGCTTGGCCGCCCTGCTCATCCTCGCCTTTGCGGCCGCTCCGGGCTATGCCGGTCTGCGGGCAATGGAACGGCGAAGCCCTCGCGACGCGGTCAGTCCGGTCCGCGAGACGCTCGAGATCGTCTCGCTCGGGTTGATCGCCAGCGCGATCACCGCGTTGCTTCTGCTATTCGCCGCGCAGCTCACGTCCGCGCTGCTGCCGTTGCAAGGTCTCATCGTGGGCCCGGGCTATTTCCGCGCGCATCCGTGGCAGCTCATCCTTAGCGGGCTGCTGCAGGTCGTCCTTGCCACCGGGCTGGCCGCGGCGATGGGCATGCTGGTCGTGAGGCGGTTCGCGCCGGTGGTCGTTCGGCAGGGCAATCTTTGGCATCCGTTGCTGGCCGAGAACCGGGACGGCCGCCGGGCGTATGTGGCGATCGAACTGCTCGATGGTCGTCTCGTCGAGGGATTTGTGCTCATGTGTTCGACTGCCGTCAATCCCGGTGACCGGGAGATCGCTCTGCAAGGTCCGCTCGCGGTCACGGCGCCTGGCGGGGCACGTACCCGTTCCCCGGCAACCACGATCGTGCTCAGCGGGGCACAGATCCGGATGATGACGGTGTCGTTCCCGGAACTGCGGCGCCGCGCTGAATCCCTCGAGGGCAACGACGGATGACCGAGGCGGGGATGACCTCAGCGCCCGCACTTGACGACAGCGCGACGCGGCTCCTTGCGGCTCTGGACGGCATGCCGATCCGGATGAACGACCGGGACCGCCTCCTGCGGGCCTTCGACGTGCTGTACAGCACCGAGTGGACCCGCGTGATCGTGCGGCTCACGGCCGACGAGGTCGCGTCGCTCCGCCGGCCCGGCCTGCTGTTCACCCCGCACGAGCTGACCCACGTTGTCGAGGTCGCCCGGACCCTGGCCGGCGCGTACTCGTTCGAGAGCACGAGCGCCGCGCACGTCGCGGTGGCCTTGGCCCTCACCGCCCGGCACTTCGACGTGGAGAAGGCGAAACTAGTCGCCGTCATCGCGGAGGCGTTTGGGCTGGGGAAGCTGAACGAACCTTTGAAGGTCCTCGATCGGCATCTGACGCGGGTCAGCCGGCCGGCCTCGGACGATACCGGTAGTGCAGCGTCTCCGAGCACGTACCGTACGGACAGAGGTGATCGTCTCCATCGAGTCGCCGTCCGGGCGCACGTCGTTGCGAGAGGCGTCGCCGTCGTGGTGCTGATCGTCGTGGCCGCGAACGGCGACAGCGGCTGGGCGTGGCCCGTGGCGTTCCTGCCGCTGGTGTCCGCACGCGATCCCGATGAGCCGGAGTACGTATTGGGCGATGAGGTGTCGCCGGGACAGATCCCGACACGGTGGCCGCTTCCCGGTGGCTGGGCGATCCTCGCTGCGGCCCTCGGCCTGCCCGTTGCCCCGGCGGTTTTCGTGATCCTCGCCGTTGTCCTGGCGGTGATCACGGCCGGTGGTGAGGCGTTGACGGCGCGGGAGCACCGGTTCGCCGGAGCCCGACCTGGCGTCATCGGGCCCGCCATCGCGCGGCTGGCTTCCCTCTCCGAGTCGTTCGAAACCGCCAGGCGAGGTGTACGCGTCGCGCTCTCACTCGCCGTGGCGGCGCCCGTTGCCGTTCTGGCGGCGGCGACCACGACACTGTGGCCGCTCTATCTCCTGGCGGCCCTGCTCATTCCGCGCCGTTCCTCTTTGTGGGCCGCGGTGGCGCTGACCGTGGCGGTGCTGCTCGACGGCTTCGGATGGATGGTGCCGCTGACCGTGCTGGCCGGCTTCGCGGCGCGGGTCGCCATCGGTCACCTGATGCGGCCACCAGAGCTTGCCGTCCCGGTGCCGGGTAGCGGACACCGGGACCGCAAGGCGCGGCGAATGCTGCGAATCGACCGCCCTGTCGCAGCCGTACGTCTGCTGGAATCAGGCAGCTCGCCGCTGCTTGCCTGGGCGTTGCTGGCCGCCGGGCACCCGGGCGACGCCAAGGCCGCGGTCCGGAACCTTCCGGCACATGCTCGGCACCTGCGCGGCCTGGTGACCTGCCTTGCCGAGCTGGAACTGGCGAACGTTCCGGCGGCCGCTGAGGCTCTCAAGGCATTGGAGCCGCTCGGCGACGCACGACGCGACCGGGCGCTGCGCGAGCAGCTTTTCACCGCCGATGCGCGGGTCCGGGTCCGCCTCGGGCAGGAGGCGGGGTTGGACGAGCTGATCGCCGGCCGTATCCCGGCAACCCCCCGGCGCCGGACGCTGCTGGCCGCCGCCGAGCAGGTCCGCCTGGTCGCCGAGGCGCGGATCCGCACCGACCCGGCACTGTCCTGGTTTCTCGCGGGGATCGCGTTCGACCTGACGAGATTCGCCCGCGCCCACCGTCCGATGCGGTTCTTCACGCACCTACACAAGGAACGCAACCTCGACCTCGAGACCGTGCGGGCCGCCGCTCTCATGGAACGAGCCGAGCTGCGGGCGGGCTGGAGCAGACATCCGGGTGTCGACCTTCAGGGCTACGACAACGTGGCGTCGTTCCTACTGCGGATGGACCGTCCGATGGAGGCGGCCGCGCAGCTCAACGAAGTGGCCGACCACCAGATCACACCCCTGCACCGGCTCGACGCCCTGAACAACCGAATCGAGGCGCTCGCGACGCTGCACTGGGCCAGACATCACCTGCGGAATCTCGAGGAACGACGGCTGTGGTGGCGGACTGTGAGCGTGTCCTTCGAGAAGGCCATGGCGCAGGCGGTGGCCGGCCGGGACTGGGCCACCCTCGCCGAACTCATCGAGTCCGCGCGGCTGCAGCTCAGCCCTCTGGACGACGAGTCGTCCGGCGGCAGGACCGCCCCGTACGTTCGGGTCCGCGGTGTCTCCCGGATCGAGGAAGCGGCCTGGTATCGGCCGGGGGAGCGACCGGACACGTACACCGTCGAGGACATGGCCCGGTTCACGCTCGGGCAGGACACATGGTGGTGGAGCACCTGGTCGGTCACCGACCGGATCTTCTGGGCGCTGGTACCTCCGGACGGGCCGGTCACCGGCGGCGTGCTCGCCCTCGGACCTGGCAGCCCCATAGCGGCCACGCTGGCCGACCTGCGCGACGCCCTGCCTATCCGCTATCCCGGCGAGCAGGACGACAGCTTCCGCCGTCGCGTGTTTGGAGGGGCGCTGTGCGGACCCGCCCAGGTCGAGGCCGACCTGGCACGCAGGCTGGGGGAGCTGATCCCGCCGGACCTGCGGGACGCAATCATTGATCAGCCAGAGACCCGGCTCGCTGTCGCGCCGGCGCACGCGCTGGCGAACGTGCCGTGGCCGATGATCGCCGTCTCCCACGGCGGTCGCAGCGTCCGGCTGGTCGATCGTTGCCGGTTGGTCATAGCGCCGCCCGCTGCGCTGTTGGGCGCCATCGCGCTCCGCGTCTGGGCCTCGGGCGACGCACCGCTGAAGCTGGCGGTCCTCGACCCGGGCGGTGACTCGGCGCCGCCGCACGCTCAGCTGCGGGGGGTGCGAGGCCTCGGCGACATACTGCCCGGGGTGCGTACGGTAGGACACTCGGACCTGGTGGATCTGGACGGCTTCGGCGCCATCCTGCGGGAAACGCCAGCCACGTCGAGCGCGGTGTTCGCCTGCCACACCCACCCCGGCGACGGCAGCCCGCTTTCGCAAGGCCTGGTGGTGCAGCCGGGCACCGGAGCCGATCCGCGGCCCGTGATCCTCAGCGCGGCGGATCTCATCGACGCGGCGCGCCGTCATCCCATACCCAGGCAGGCACTCTTGCTCGCCTGCGACAGCGCCGACCTGAGGCAGGCAGCCGAGGGTGAGTGGCTCGTGCTCGGCCCCGCGATGCTCTGGGCCGGCGCCGAGCGCGTCATCGTCACCACGTTCGACACCCCGGACCTGAACGTCGTCGACAGGCAGCTCGTCCAACACCTTCTCGACGGCCACGACATGGTCGAGAGCCTCCACGCGGTGCAGGCCGCCCCGCTGCGGAAGCTGCACGATCCGGACAAGCGCCTCGCCCGGCCGCTCTTCTGGGCGGGCTACGTCGCGATGGGCGCGTTCGGCGACCCGGC
The DNA here is from genome assembly GCF_057197825.1 of Micromonospora sp. USAFONa4. NCBI lineage: Bacteria > Bacillati > Actinomycetota > Actinomycetes > Micromonosporales > Micromonosporaceae > Micromonospora > Micromonospora sp. USAFONa4. Next base: position 5,935,976 of record NZ_CM170072.1, read on the forward strand.
GGTCATGACGAGGGTGCGGTCCTCGCGGACCCGATACGCGTCCAAGAGTGCGGTCACGCTGGTGGAGGACGCCGCCGAAGGGGCCGCCCTGGTGGGCCGTGCCATGGTACTGCCGCGGGACCTGATCCTGGCTCTGGCGCTGTACGGCTACGAGGACGATCTAAGCACGGTGCGCCGCCTGGCGACCAGAGCCGTCGCGTACCCCTGGACCCTGCTCCGGCACGCCCGGAACCGGGTGCGACGCCGCCCACCCACGCCCGGCGTCACGGTCGGACCGGGGGTGACGGCGCTGCTCGACGCGGCGGCGGAAGTGGCCGACGGCGCCCGGCATCGAGTCGTCGGCACCGAGCACCTGCTCGCGGCCGTGCTCGCCGCATCCGGGCCGGCGTCATCAGCGGCCCGGCTGGTTTCCGGCCTGGACGCCCGGCAACCCGAGGTCGTCAAGGAGCTGATCGCCGATACGCAGGACGGTTTCCACGACCTCAACCCTCCCGCGATCCGGGTCCTGACCGCAGCGGCCGCGGCCGGCGTCTATGCCGCTCTGGGTGCCTGCCCGCCGCAGACCGACGACGCGGACTCGATCCTGCTGCGCGATCTCGACTGAGCGGCGGCCTCACGGCCTCACAGTCCACTAGGCACTCGACGCGGTGCAGCCCGCACCGTCGACAAGGCCACGTCCATCCCCGATCAGATCAAAGCCGTGATCGCCGTCCGGCGTCTCGCGGCAGCTCGAGAGATGGCTGCCTCATCGTTGTGCTGCGACCATTTGATGTCAGTGGTTGCCAGCGCATGGCGCGTCGTGCCTGGGTGTCTCGGCGGGCACCAGCAGCGGCCGGTACGTCCGTACGGAGTCGACGAGTGCGCCGAAGTGCGAGGAGGCGTTCCCGTCGAGGTACCGGGTAGGCACCGTGACCTGCTCGATCGGGCATCGGTTGCGGGCGGCGGCGACAAGGACAGCCATCTCGTAGTCGAAGCGCTCACCGGGAATCGTCAGCAGCCAGCGCACCAGCTCGTGGGGATAGGCCCGTAGACCGGTCTGTGTGTCGGACGTCGTCACGCCAGTGCTCACCTTGAACAAGGTCCGTGTGACGGCGTTGCCGATTCGGCTGCGTAGCGGCACATCACCGTCGAACTGACGGACGCCGAGCACGATGCTCCTGGTGTCGCGCACCCGTTCGACCAGGCGCAGGATGTCCGAGGCGCGGTGCTGGCCGTCGGCGTCGGCGCACACCACGTCCATTCCCGGATGGGCTGCCAGCACGTACCGGAAACCCTCCTTGAGCGCGCTACCTTTGCCGCGGTTGCGGTCCAGGCGCCGCACTGTGCAGCCGAGGTCGCTGACCCGCCGCAGCAGCTGCGCAGAGTTCGCGTCGCTGCCGTCGTCCACCACGACGACAGGCATGCGCGGCGCCGCCGTACGTAGGTCGGCGACGAGTTCGACGAGCCTCTCACCCGGTTGGTATACCGGCAGGACCACGACGGCCTGTGTCATGCCACCTCCTCGACAGCGCACGACGCACGGCCATCGGCGTTGCCGGCGTCCCCTCGGTGCCGGCACCTTCGTACCCCGTGGGCGTGGTCCTCACTCCGCAGACCGCTGCGGGTCGATACCGCACCAACGGATCAGTGTCGTCGGTGGGTAAGGCTCGCGACCAGCGCGAGGAGTCGCCGCTCGCGGCGCAGCAGCGCGGCCGGATCGCGCGCGCCCAGCAGGCATAGCCGCGCCACGGCGTACAGCACGCGCGGTGACCAGGAAGGACCGGCGGCGGTGGCGTCCGGCACCGGGATGTCGAGCATCGCGCCGGTGGGAAGCCGAAGCAGCCGCGCGGTGAGAAACCTGACGCGGGGCAGGTGCCAGGGGTGGGAGACCAGGCCCAGCGGTTGTTTCGGGTCGAACGAGACATCCGCGAGAAGTCCGTCCTCGATCGCGTACCAGACGTTTTCGAGGGTGCTCGTCGATCGTGTCTCGGCCCGCAGGTCCGCGTACCGGCCGAGACCGGCCGCCCGGGCGCGGCTCAGCATCAGATCGCCCTCGCAGCAGCCTGCAGGTGGCATGCTCTCGCAGCGGTGTCGTCCCGGCCAGCCACCGCTGAAGACGACGCGGGGTCGTGGGATCCGTGCAGCACCGGTGCGGTAGGCGGATTCGTTGGCGGTTACGTAGGCCACCGCCGTGTCGACGCGGGCGGCGCTCGCTGGCGTCAGTGTCCACCGCCCGTCGACCCGATGCACGCCGCACCCGAACACCAGCAGCACGAGCGCGGTCGAGTCGTGGGCACGCGGTGCCGGAGGGCACCGTCGACGCTCGATTACCGGCATGGTCCGTCATCTGGTTGGGCAGGCGGCATGAACCTCGTTTCCGTCAACTTCTGATGTACGGCACTCGACCCGCGACCCACACCCTTGACGCTACGCTCCGGGTCAACGTGGGACACCGCAAGCTTGGTCACTCTCGCCGCGTACGCTGCCGGGCGTCATCTTCGGCTACCCTCCCGTACGTAACGAACGTGGAGACAGCGGCTGGGAAGCGGTCGCTGAAGGTGATGGCGAAGGCGTTCAACGCGGGTTTCCGGCGCATCGTCCATCGGATCCTGCCTGATCCGGTGGGGTCCAGGGACCTTGTACCAGGTACAGACACTTCGACGCGGCCTGCTCGTTCGGGAAGTGGCCGCGCCTTGACCGCCCGCCGGTAGCGGGCGTTGAGCGACTCGATCGCGTTGGTCGAGCAGATGACCTTGCGGATCTCCACGTCGTAGTAACGGGATGAACTCGGCCCACGCGTTGTCCCACAGGCGGATCACGGCCGGATACCGGCCTCGCCACGTCCTGGCGGATCCAGTTACGCAACGCCTCGTGATGCACCCCGAACTGTCGCGCCAGTTGGCGTATCACGGGCTTCGGGTCTGAGGTTCCCCCGGTTCGCCGGAGGGTTGGTTACCTGGCGCCGGTGGGCTCAGGCTGAACGATGGTTGCCTTGTCCTGCGGTTGGAAGACATCCCGCACCGTGGCGAGCCCGAACGCGCCTTCGCCGCAGGGGATGCGGGTGGCGTCGGCTACCCACAGTCGGTTCGGGGCGGCGGCGGTGAACTGCCGGTTGACCAGGTCCGGTGCCGGTGTGGCCTTGGGGTTGGACCTGGTCGAGGGGAGGCGCCACAGAGCATGATCGAAAGCCTCCGAGCTACCGGGGGAACCTCACCGGCGGTGGTGGTTTGGGTGCCGCTACCTCCTCCCTCAGGTAGCCGGTGGGTAGGGTTGGCCCGGGCCAGGCGCCGAGCCGGCGGCCGATGCGGCGCCGTCGACCGACCAGGTGGGGTGGACGTTGAGAGCACTCGTGGTGCGGGGTGGCTGGGAAGGACACCAGCCGTCAGCTTGCACGGACCTGTTCATCGGGCATCTGCGCACGCGCGGATTCACGGTCGACGTCGCGGAGACCCTTGACGTGTACGGCGACCCTGCCGCACTCGCCCCCGTCGACCTGATCGTGCAGTGCTGGACCGGCGGCCGGCTGACCCGACACCAGGAGCAGGGTCTGGTCGGGAGGGTCCGAGATGGCGCGGGCTTCGCCGGCTGGCACGGTGGCGTCGTTGCCACCGCCTACGAGGCGCGGTGGTACCAGTACATGGTCGGCGGCCGTTTTCTGTGCCACCCCGGAGACTTCGTCGACCACGACATAACGATCGTAGGCGATCACGCGATCGTGGACGGCGTCACCGATTTCAAGGTCCATACCGAGCAGTACTACTGCCATGTAGACCCTGCCCTCGAGGTGCTCGCCACCACGACCTTCACCGGAGATCACGGTGTCCCGGAGGCCGCGGGCACCGTGATGCCGGTGGTGTGGCTTCGGCGCTTCGGCCGTGGTCGGGTGTTCGTGTCGACGCTCGGCCATAGTCCCGACGACCTCCTGGTACCCCAGGTGAGAACCATCACCGAACGGGGATTGCGCTGGGCGGCCGGCCGGCACGTGGCCCCTCCGGGCGGCGCAGCTGCCCGGCGAGAGGGCCCGAGGTAGCCCTCCGCTGTCCGATCCCGCCCGATGCCCGATGCCCGATGCCCGATGCCCGCGGCGCCCGGCGTACGGTCGGCACGTCGAGGCCAAGATGAGTCTCCGCTGTCGCGGCGAGGTGTACGGGTGCTCGTGACGGCGGTGTCAGGACTGGCTGCGTGTCCATTGCTGGTTGGTACCGGTTCCGCAGGTGTACTGCGTGATGTCGGTGCCGTCGGCGGTGCCGCCGCTCACCACGTCCAGACATTTGCCGCTGTGCCGGGCGCGTAGCTGGTAGTAGCTGCCGGTGGCGACCCACTGCCACTGCTGGTTGGTGCCCCCGCCACAGCTGTACTGGATGACGTTGGCGTTGTTGGCGGTGGAGGCGTCGGTGACGTCGAGGCATCTGCCGCTGTGTTGGTTGACGATCCGGAAGTAGCCGCTACCGGCGTCGCGGAACTCCCACTTCTGGTTCGCACCGTCGTTCCAGGACCACTGCTTGATTTCGGCGTTGTCGGTGACGGCCATGTCCAGCACGTCCACCACCTTGCCGCTGTTGCGGTTGCTGATGCGGTAGTAGGGCGGTGCCTGTCCGGTGACGGTACCCGTGGCCGCGTCGATGGTGATGGTGGGATACCAGTTCAGGCTCATGGTCGTGGCGGAGGGGAAGGTGATCGGTAACCACACGTACTGGGAATCATTGACCGGCCCGCCCCAGGCGCCGGCCCAGCGGTCGCCCAGGTAGAGGTAGCTCGTCGTCGACGTGCCCTGGATGGGGAGCACGAAGGTCGGTTGAGAGCGGAAGGTGGTCGAGTCGGCGACGTTGGTCATGGCGGTCCACGGACCGGAGATGCTGGACGCCGTGGCGTACTTGGCCTGGTTCGGACTCCAGCCGGTCAGGCCCGAGGTGAGCAGGAAGTAGGTGCTGCCGCGCTTGAACAGGGCCGGCGCCTCGCGGCTGGCGTCGTTCCAGAAGTTGCCGACCAACGTGGCCACGGCGAGGTAGTCGGCGGTGAGGCGGTAGATGTGCAGGTCGCGGTTCTCGTCGGCGGCGGAGAGCATGTAGGCGGTGCCGCCGTCGTTGTAGAGCGTGATGTCTCGCGACATGTGGCCCAGCGGCCGGAAGCTGCCATGGTAGGTGTAGGTGCCGTCCACGGTGGCCGACGAGGCGACCGCGGCCCTGGCCTCGCCGTAGTCGGTGCCGTTCTCCTTGTGCATCCACATCACGTACCGTCCGGTACCGGCGTTGTAGATCACCTTTGGCCGCTCGATGTTGGCCACCTGCAGCTCCGTCGCCGACGACTGGGTCAGCACGTTGTTGCGGAACTCCCAGTCGCGCAGGTTGGTGGAGCGGTAGACGGACACGGCCCGGAACGTGTTGTTGGCGTTGCGGTTCTCACCGAACCAGTAGTAGTAGCCGCCGACCTTGAGTACACCACCGCCGTGTGCGTGCAGCCCGTTGCCGTTGGTGTCGGTGAACTGCGTGCCGTTCGGGATCGTGACCGGCGCCGCCTGCGCCGGAGCGGCGGCCACGGTGATGACTGCCACGACCGCCGAGCCGGCCAGGGTGAGCGCTGCCACCAGTGACAGGAACCGTCTGTTGAGTCTCACTACGTTCGTCCTTCCATGGGCGGACGGCGACCGCCGCCAGCGTCGGAGCGACACGCTCAGGCCTGGTGCCACCCACCGCCGACCGGTGACGGTTCATACCGGGGTGACATCTTGGTAACCGACCGCGAACCAGGACGCCACAATCCGAACCAGCTCATCCATGAACGTGCATGTTCGAACGTCGTCGGTGACCGCCTCCTGCTGGCTAGTGCCGTTGCGTGAGAGACAGCGAGGAACCGCGGACGACGAGGTCGGGGGCGAGTAGTACCCGGTGCGGTGGCCGGCGTTCACCGTTCAGAAGGCGGGAGACCATGAGTTCGACGGCAAGGCGGCCGACGTGGCTCTTCGGCGGCCGGACGGCCGTGATCGCGGGATCGGCCAGGTGGGCGATCTCGTCGTCGTAGGAGACGATCGCCAGGTCACCGGGGATGGCGATGCCCATCTCGGCGCAGAACTGGACGACCGCGATGGCGTGCGGATCGCTGTGCACGATCAACGCCGTGATCCTGGAGAGTCGGCATTCCCGCAGGATGCGAACAATGACGTCCCGCTGGCCGGGCGTCGTGACGGTCTCCTGCATGGCGAGGGCGCCGGACGTGCTCGGGTCGGCGGCGGCTGTCTGCCAGGCGTGGCGCAGGTGGACCGAAGTGGGGCTGCCCTGCGCCACGACGAGCCCGATTCGTCGGTGCCCCTGCTGCCGGAGGTGGTAGATGGCGATCTCGAGGCCGAGCGAGTGGTCGCTGCGCACCCACTCGATGTGCCGGGTGGTCGGCGTCCACCGGCGTGGCTGGCGCTCGACGAGAATGGTCGGGACCGGCAGGTGGCCGATCCATTCGAGGATCTCGTCGGCATCGTCGCCGTCCAGGCTCGGCGCCAGCAACAGACCTTGAACTTGTTGCGCCTCCACGAGACGGCCCATCTGGCGGCGGTCCTCGTCGGGGTCGTAGCTCGAACCGCGCAGTTGGATGCTGACGCCGAGCGCAGCCGCGGCGGCGCGCGCGCCGGCCACGACGGGCGGCCAGTAGAAGTCGAGCGACGGCACGACCATGCCGATGGTGAAGCGGAGCGGAGCCTGGCGGGGCTGGCTGAGGGTGTTGCTGTGGGCTGGCAGCGTGGCGCCGCCGTGGACCTTCGACACCAGGCCCCGTTCGGCGAGTGCGGTGATGTCGCGCCGGATGGTGAGCTCGCTGACGCCGAACTCGCGGGCGAGGTCGCGCACCCGTACCGCGCCCTGCCCGCGCAGTTCGGCGAGCAGGCGCTCCTGCCGCTGGGCGCTGAACAGCCGATCCGTCTCCACGCTGCGCACACTCCTATCGGGCGAGCCAGCCTCCGTCCACCGGAAGGACGGCTCCGTGCACGTACCGGGCGGCGTCGGGGGCGAGGAAGACCGCCGCGCCCATGAGATCCTCGGGGGCGCCCCAGCGGCCGGCCGGGATGCGGTCGCGGATGGCGCGTTCCCGGTCGGGGTCGGCGCGCAGGGCCGCGGTGTTGTCGGTCGCGATGTAGCCGGGCGCGATCGTGTTGACGATCACACCGTCCGCAGCCCACTCGTTGGCCAGCGCCCGGGTGAGCCCGACGGCGGCGTCCGCGTCGGTACGGCGGTCCGTGGTCAGGTCGAGACGATCGTCAGACGCCCGTGCGCGACCACTGCTGGTTGGTGCCGGTGTTGCAGGTGTACTGCTTGAGGACCACGCCGTCGGCGGTCGACGCGGCCGGCACGTCCACGCACTTGCTGCTGTGTCGCGCCCGGAGCTGGAAGTAGCTGCCGTTGGCGACCATCTGGAACTGCTGGTTGGTGCCGGTGCCACAGGTGTACTGGACGAGTTCGGCGCCGTCGGCGGTGGAGGCGCTCACCACGTCGAGGCACTTTCCGCTGTGCCGGCTGACGAGGCGCCAGTAGCCGCTGCCGGCGTCCTGGAACTGCCACTGCTGCCAGGCGTTGCCGTTGTAGGTGTACTGGCCCACACGCGCGCCGTTGTCGGTGTTCGGCGACTGGACGTCCATGGCCTTGCCGCTGTGCCGCACGGTGACCCGGTAGTACGACGCTGGCGGCGTGGGACCGCCGACGGTGTCGCCCCAGGCGTACCGGATGCGCTCGGCGCCGGAGGCGTTGCGAATGGTGAGGCCGAGGTCGGTGCCGCTGCCGCTGAGCGAGAACATCGAGTAGCCGTCGTACCCGAGGTTTCCGGTCGGCTTGCCGCCGAGCGCGGGCCAGTAGGTGCCGCCCATCTGGTTGTCGCGCATGACCTGGGCCATGGCGCGGATGTGGCGTACGAAGTTTTCGGTGCTGTTCGCGTCGCCGTAGTTGAGGCCGGTGTGCATGGCCGCGCCGAACTCGGTGGCGACCGTGCGGGAGGCGCAGTTGCCGAGGCGGGTCTGGATGTGGCTGCGGAAGGCGTCGTAGGTCATCGGGCTGTAGAAGAAGGCGTAGTGGTGGAAGGAGAGCAGCGTCGAGTTGAAGCGGGTGTCGTTGCAGACGTCGCGCAGGTCCTGGCTGTAGCCGGTGCCGCCGATGAGCACTCGGCCGGGCACCGCCGAGTTGTGGTGGCTGAGCCAGTCGGCCGCGACGTTGCGCCACTCCGCCGAGCTGTAGCCGTGCGGCTCGTTCATCGGCTCGAAGTAGACATTGGTGTTCGAGCCGTACGTGTTGGTCACCGTGGACCACATCGTGTTCCAGGCGGCCAGATTCGTGATCCGGCCGCCGGAGGCGGCACCGTCCTCCCAGTAGGCGAGGATGACCTTGAAGCCGCGTGCGGTGGCGGCGTCGATGGCGCCCCGGTAGGCGTTCCACCACGCCGTCCCCACCGTGTGGGTGTTGATGGGCAGCCGGACGGTGTTGACCCCCATGGTGGACGCCATGTCGTCGTAGAGCGCGTTGGCCTTGGCCCGCACGGTCGTGTTGCTGTCGGACGAGTTCAGGCCCTGCACGACGAGCGGGCCGGTGCTGAAGTTGTCACCCAGCACGGCCCAGTTCATGCCGCGGAACTGGCGGGTGGCGGCGGTGGCCGGCGACGACGTGACGACGACGCCGCCGACCATCGCCGTCACCGCGGCCACCAGGGCGATCAGCAGTCGACGAACCGGCCGGGTGCGCCGCGACGGCCCTGATCCGTAACCGTCAGACGGCGTGGTCCGTGCCGTGAAATGTCCCATCACTGGATCTGACCTCTCTGGGTTCGGACATCGGACTGATGTCGTCTCGGCTACATCGGTAACGGAACCGCCAACGGGACACCAGCATTCGAACCCACACGTTCAGGAACATTCGGATTCGAACACGGGGTCGGGGTGTCAGGACGTCCGGCGGAACGTGGCGTCGGCGCGGTCGGTGTCGGTGCTGATCACGTCGATCCGTAGCGTGTAGTTGCTGTGCCTGACGTACCGGTCGGGGAAGTTGTAGGACTGGAACGACGACCACGACGAGTTCGCCAGCCCGACCGTCTGACGGAAGGTGGCGTCATGCCTGAACGTCGTCGAGCCGTTGTTCGGATCGAGTACCAGCACATAGTTGTTGTGCCGCAGGTAGTGGCCGGGGTAGTTGACCGACTCGAACGACACGTGACCGGATCCGCTGTTCGCCAGTCCGGGGACCACCCGGAACTGCCCGTCCAGCGTCGGGTCGACGTTCGGGTCGATCCGGACGGCGTGGTTCTGGTGCCGTACGTAGCGGTCCTGGAAGTTGAACGACTGCAAGCGTTGGACGATCACCGCGCCCGGGTTGTTGAGTTCGCCGGACGGGCCGGCCAGGACGTTTGAGGTGGAGACGGGGACGCCTAGGTTGGGCGTGCCGTCCGGGTTCCAGGAGATTCGCTGTGCGCGGCTGGTGCGGGTGGTCCCGCAGCCTTGGGAGGACGAGGAGTTGGCGTGGTAGACGATCCAGTCCTCCGTGCCGTCGGGCGAGGTGAAGAAGGAGTGGTGGGCGGGACCGTACACGCCGTTGCTGTCGTTGCGTTGGAAGAGCGGGTTGGTGAGTTTGGTCCACGAGGTGCGGCTCAGCGGGTTGGAGCCGGTCAGCTCGAGTGCTCCGATCTTGTAGTCGGGTGTGCCGCAGTAGCTGGCCGAGTAGGTGAGGAATGTGCGGCCGGCGCGTTGCAACGGGTAGGGGCCTTCGTTGACGGGGTTGCCCTGGCGCTCCCACGAAAAAGTGGGCTCAGAGATCAGCGTCCCCAATGACGCGGGCGTCCACGGGTTGGTCAGACGCGTGATGTACAGGCTCTGCAGGCCGCCGTTCTCGAACCCGGAGTTGTTGTTGAACGCGGAGAACACGAAGTAGTTCACTCCGCTGACCGTCATGACGCTGCCGTCGATCGACCAGCCGTTGTTCGGCATCAGAGTGAGCGGGCCCCGATAGGTGTAGGGGCCCATCGGATCGGTTCCCGCGCTCTCCAGCACATGCTGACGCTGCCCGCCGCAGCACGCGCTCGGCCCGGCCGAGTAGTAGAGGTACCAGCGCTGCCCGTTCGGGCCGTCGAGCAGGTGCATGCTCGGCGCCCACATGTTCGACGTCGCGTTCGGCTGCGACATCGTGAACACCCGGGTCTCCGGCGCGGTGCGCAGGCCGCCAAGGGTCGACGCCTTACGGATGTAGATGTTCCCTGTCCAGGTGGTGGCCGTGTAGTAGTAGTTGCCGTTGTGGTAGCCGAGCCACGGGTCGGCACTGTTGGGCGTACCGACGACGGGATTTTGGAACGACGCGCCAGGAGCGGCGCTGCTCGGGGTGGAGACGACGCTCATACCGACGCTGAGCACGACAACGGTGACCAACGCGGTGACCATGGATCGTGTACGTATGCGCATGACACGGGTCCTTTCGACGAACGCGATCGACGTGGCGAGGCGACGACCGACCGAGCTGACTGGGGTGACCGGCGTGCGCGAGCCGCTCGGACGACCCCGAACGGGCCAGGTCACTTCGGGATCGCCGTGCCGTGGCGGCAGCTGGAGCAGCCCACCAGGCTCAGGCCGGTCCCAGAGCTCCACAGGGTGCCTTGGCGGGTCCAGCCACTGGTCAGGCTGTTACTCGTCCATCGCTCGATGTACTTCGTGCTCTCGTTCTTCGTGAAGGCGTGGTAGGTGCTGCCGGACTTCACGACGTAGGTGTCGATGTAGTTGTAGCCCAGGCCGCTCATCTGCTGCGGGCCACTCCATGACGTGAGGCCCGAGTTCTGGGCGGTGTAGACGTACGGCCGGAAGCCGCTCGGGTTCGTGCTCTGCCGGACGCTCACGATGACCCGGACGGTGCCGCCCTCGACGTAGAACTCCGGCGCCCACACGTTCCGGGTGCTGGAGATGCCCGACGGCACGGTGGCGATGTTCGTCCAGTTCCGCAGGTCGGTGCTGCGCGCGACGGCGAAGTAGGTCGAGTTCGTCGTCCAGGACTGCCACGTGTACGCGACGTAGTAGGTGCCATCGCGCTTGATGATGCTCGGATCGCGGAGCACCCCTGTCGGCCTGCGGAAGTTCGTGTCGTGGAGGACAGGTCCCCCTCCGATCCTTCCGAAACCTCATGTTGTCTCCTCACACTCGGGCGAACGGGCGGGCCTTGACGTCGCCCTGCCGGAACCTCGTCCGGCGGAGGCTGTCCAGGGGCCGGGTTCAGTTGGTGACGCGGAAGGTGGCGTCGGTACGGCCCTGCGCGTCGGTGATCGGATCGAGTCGGAGCAGGTAGTTGGAGTGCCGGATGTAGCGGTCCGGGTGGCTGTGGGACCGGAACGACGTCCAGGAGGAGCTGGCGAGGCCGGCGACCTGCTGGAAGGTGGCGTCGGCGGCGAAGACGGCGGTGCCGTCGTTGGCTTCCAGCCGGAAGTCGAACCCGTAGTGGCGCAGGTAGTAGCCGGGGAAGTTGACCGACTGGATGGACACCGTGCCGGAGCCGGCCAGGCCGGGTACCAGCCGCCACTGGCCGTCCTGGGCGGGGCTGACGTTCGAATCGATGCGGGCGTCGTAGTCGGCGTGCCGCACGTACCGGTCCGGAAAGTTGTACGACTGGATCCGGCTGGCCGCGGTGGTACCCCAGCGGGCGAGCACGCGGCTCTGCTCGGCAGCGGTCAGGTTGAGGATCGAACCGTGCCGCTTCTTGGTGCCGCCCATGGCGTACGAGCCGGACGCCGGCAGTCGGAAGCCGCCGGGGTTCGACGGGTTGGTGGTCAGAACGGGCAGGTAGCCGCGCCCGGACGCGTACTGGTCAAGGTAGAGCACCCACTCTTCGCGGTTGTTGAACCTCAGCCACATCGGACCCTCGACCTGGGAGCCGGTCAGCCCGAGGCCGGACAGGTTTCCGAGGTTTGTCCAGGTGCCGAGGATGGAGTTGCTGCCTTCGACGGTGATCTGGCCGTCCCGGGAGGCCCGGACGTAGCGGTAGGCGCCCACGCCGGCCGGCACCTCGACGATCTGGGTGTCGATGATCTCCTGGCTGCCGGGCCGGTCGATGTAGATCTGCGGGGCCGTGATGCTGCGGAAGTTCGCCGTGCGCGCGGAGTAGACGCGATGCTTGGTCGCCCCGTTGAGCGGGACGTTCGTCGACCAGTAGAGGACGTAGTCGCCGGTGGCCGGGTTCCAGATCGCCTCCGGAGCCCAGGCATTTCGTCCGTCCGGGATCGCTCCGGCGACGTTCAGTAGCCACGGCGCCGACCAGTTGACCAGGTCGGTGGACTCCCACACGACGAGGCTACGGCTGCCGTTGTTGATCGCGGTCGACCAGTCCTGGCCGCAGCCGATGCACAGGTCCGTGGCGACGATCCAATACCGGTCGCCGGTGGGCGAGCGGACCAGAGCGGGGTCGCGGACGCCACGGGTGCCGACGGTGGAACGCAGCACGAGCCCACCGTTGTTGAGGTCCGTCCAGCGCAGGCCGTCGGTGCTGTGGGCGAGATAGATCTGCTGATCGGTCGACGACTCGCCGGTGAAGTGCGCCATCAGGTAGCCGACGGTCGGGTCGAGCGCGGCCGCCTCCTTCGGCGTCGCCACCGACCAGGTGGTGAACAGCAGGCACGCGGCGGCCGACACCGCGCCCAGCCGGGCAAGGACTCTCGACATGGGTATCTCTCCTTCACGGAGGGGCGTTCAAGTCAGCTAGAGGGTCGGTACGACGGGGCGGATGGTGCCGTCGGCGTCGAACTCCATCCGGTCGACGGCGGTCTCGCGGTTGGTGCCGTTGCCGGCCGGCACGACGAACCGGTGGTAGGCGATGTACCAGGTGTCGCTGCCGGGTGCGCGGACCACGGAGTGGTGACCGGTGCCCTTGATGCCGACCTCGAGCCGCTTCTGCAGCACCACGCCGCGCCTGGTCCACGGCCCGAGGGGCGAGGAGCCGGTGGCGTACGCGACCCGGTAGTCCTCGCTGCGCGTGTCGTTCTCCGACCACATGAAGTAATACCGGTCGTTGCGCTTGAACACGAATGGCGCCTCGTTGTAGCCGGACGGCGTGATGACCCGCGCCTGCGCCGCGTCGAAGGAGACCATGTCGATGTTCAGCCGCACCGCCCGCGCGACGCCCTGTCCCCAGTACAGGTAGGACCGGCCGTCGTCGTCGGTGAAAACCATCGGATCGATCGCCTGTCCACCGGAGAACTGGTCGCTACGGATGAGCGGTCGGCCCAGCGCGTCGCGGAACGGCCCGGCAGGGCTGTCGGCCACGGCCACGCCGAGCTGTTTGGCGGTGTTGCCGCTGGCCGCGCCGCCGCTGAAGTAGAGGTAGTAGCGGCCGTTGGCGCTGGCCACCGCCGGCGCCCAGGCCGAGTTGTCCGCCCAGGACACGTCCGGGCCGTGGTCGAGGATGACGCCGTGGTCGGTCCAGTTGACCAGGTCGGTGGAGGAGAACGCCTTGTAGTAGGTGCCGGCCCAGCTCGCGTAGCCGTCGGTGGTCGGGTACAGGTAATAGCGCCCTTGGAATGCGGTGATGTGCGGGTCGGCGAAGAGGCCCGGGATCGCCGGGCCCATGGTGGTTTTGGGCACCCACGGCGCGACGAGGCGGAAGGAGCTGTCCGCCCGGAACGCGGCCGTGTCCTGGTAGGTGTCGAGCCAGAGCGCGAAGTCGCGGTGCCGGATCCGCCGGTTCGGGTAGTTGTACGAGGTGAGCGCCACTGATCCGGCGACCGAGCCGTCCACCGCGCAGAAGGTGGCGTCGGCCCGAAAGGTGGCGTCGCCGGTGTTGGAATCGACCCGGAGCCGGTAGTCGCGGTGCCGCAGGAACATGCCGGTCCTGGTCTGGAACGAGTAGCAGGACGGGGACGCCAGACCGTTGACGACGGTGAAGGTGGCATCCAGCTTGGTCTGGTTGGCGCTGCTGGAGGTGACCGGATCGAGCTGACCGAGATTGTTGACGTGCCGCACGTACCGACCGGCTCGGTTGACCGACTCGAGCGAATGGGTGCCGGCCGGCAGGGTGGCAGCATGTGCCGTCCCGTCGACGACCACCATGAGAGCGGCGGCGGCCACGGCGGAAAGCACGAGGAGTGAACGTAAGCGCATCATCGATGCTCCCGACAGTCGGTGGAAGCGGTGTGGTCTAGTCGAAGCGCCACAGTGGCGTTGGTGCCGAGGTCGCCCCGGCGGACGATCTGGGCGCCGTCCGCTGCGGACGCGCCGGTGACACCGAGGACCCGGCCACCGTTGCCCCGCCGGATGTGGTGGTGGCCGTTGGTCCCGTGGCCCGGCCATCACCGGTGGTCGGTTCTGCCGGTGTCTCCGAACTGTCGGTCTGCTGGATCGTCCGGCGGTGCCGCGGATCCGGTGGGCAAACCGGCGGCCGAAGCCGCTGCTACTCGCCGTGCGACCACGGTAACGATCCCCCCTTCCGGCGTAGCCCTGCCCATGTGAGCGCTAACAATGTGGACGCGTGCGCGGCCCGACGGCATCACGGTTCTGATGGTGGGCGACGTGCCGCACCGGCAGTTTCGACGCGTCATGCTGGGACAGGATGCATGTGTTCTGTTCGTTACGCGCGCGTTGCGGACAAGTGTTAGCGATCGCATACTGAGTGTCAAGGAATCGAACATGCTCGTTCACCCGGCTCCCGCTCACCACGGCCAGCAGTCCTGACCGGGAGCCTCGCCACTGGCGCCTCACCCCTCCACGATCTCGCTGTCCAGCCGCACTGCGGTTCCCCTCGTACCGTGGAGGCCAGAGCTTGAGGGACAGAGGTCCATGGCTGAGACGAGACGCCGGTTCGATCCGGAGTTCCGCGCGGGCACGGTCCGGATGGTGCGGGAGGCCGGGAAGTCGCTCGCGCAGGTAGCGCGTGATCTGAGGATCAACAGCGACACCCTGGGGCGATGGAGCGCTCCCGGCACCGGGTGGGCGTGGCCGCCGGCCTGCTCGGCACGGCGGCCGGGGTCCTCGCCTGGGCCGGACCTGATCAACCGTCGCCGGTCGTTCCGGGGCCGCCGATCGCACCACCCCGGTTGGTGGCGTCGGGCAGGCCGGTCATCGGCGGCGGCAGCGGCCCCGGTCCGGCGCGCTGCTGATTCGGCCCACCGCGGCACGCACCGCGGCAGCCCGGAACCGTCCGCAACCGGGGTGCAGCAGCGCCGCCTTCCGCCGCGTTCACGCCCGGCCCGCCGTGCACCCCCCCCCGCCAGGATGTACACCAGCGCTGCCCGCGCTGGTCAGCACGCCCCGGGCCCGGCCAACACCACGATGATCTTCACTACGCGCACGCCGCAGCGCAGCTCGCCACCGGCCGTCCGAAGCCGGTGGTTGCAAGACGGCTACACGAACGAAAAGAGACGTTCCTCCGGGTCCACGACCGTGGCCAAGTGCGCTCCAGGCACGAGGGCCGGGTCATCAGCGCGGATCGTCTCGGCTTCGAAGGTGGCAAACCCAGTACCACTGATCCGCACGCGGAGTTTCAACCCGGGATCCTCGCCACCCAGGTAGTTGGACACGGCGAGAATCTCTGCGGTTGCGGCGACACCGGTAGCGGCGAGCCGCCGCGTGTCGCGGCGCGAGCGAGTGACCAGCCGCAAGCCCCAAACTCCGAAGCAGCAACCGACGATCATCGCCAGTAGGCCCCCGACGAGCAGGCCCCAGAAGTCCGCGGCGGACAGACTCAGGCCATGCGACACGACGACGAACAGCAGGGCCGGTCCGGGCAGACAGATCGCCAGGAACATCACTCGGCAAAGCAGTGCGCCGATCGGACCAGTGCGCGTCTCCGCCTCCCGGGGTGCAGTCGTCACCCCCCACACCCTAACGACCTCGTGCACGGATGCGAATCCTTGAGTTTCGACGATCGATGTTCGTGTCATGGCCGGCGCTGCGATCATGATGAACCTTCGGACGGCAGGCTTGTCTCGGCAGGTGATTGCGGGCCTGGTCGCGGAACTGGCGTCAGGGCGGCGGAGCACCGTCGTGACCGGTTCGCCGCCCGTACGCGTCGTCGCCGCATCGGTGCTGGCTCGAAGCACCGGTTCGGGTTCGCTGACTGAGCAACCCCCGTCCGAGCAGATCCTTCAGGGGGTGCGCTCCGCCATCGCCTGTCCGGCGGCGCGGGCCTCATCGACCAGGAGCCGGTACCCGAACTCCGGGTCATCACGGTGGGCGTCCACCAGCGCGTTCGTGCGGTAAGCGGCACCGAGCGCGGCGTCGCCGCCGAGCCGGGCAAGCCACCGGTAGTAGAGCTGACGAGCGATCTTCATCACCCGGCACGTCACCGCCACGGGGATCCCGTCAGCGGCCAGCTCGCTCACGAGCGGGTAGAGCCTTTTCCCGGCAGGTTCGCCTGTGATAGATACGCCGCGGCCCGACGCAGAACCTCTTCTCCTGCTCCAGCAACCTGATCCGCTTGCGGCCTCGCGCAGCTCAGCTGACTCGCCGCTGCTGACACCCGGCTTGCCTCCAGCCTCAACGTCGGCCTGGCGCAGCCACTGGACCGGCGTGGGCGGCCAGCCGCCTCCGGAGGCTGTGCGGCAACTGGGGGTCAAGGGGTCGTCGGTTCGAATCCGGCCGTCCCGACGCAGGTCAGAGGGTGCATTCGATCGATGGATGTGCCCTCTTTGGCGCTCTGGGGACCAAGATCAGTCAAGTTGGCGGCGGCTGGCGCTCCTTGACCGTCGGTCAAGTTTCAGGTGGCTACCCGGGTCATTTGCCGAATTGTTCGTTCTTTGGATCAAGGGCGCCACGCAAGCGTGGCGCCGACCCGCTCGCGACCGGCCTGCTGGCGGCCTCCGGCCGGCATCGGCCGGTCGCGGCTTCACCCCCGGGGAAGGGGCATCGTGCTGTCGGCCAGTCCCTAGGGCTGGAACGCTGTACCGTCCGACCGTGCAAAGCCCAGCGCCGAGTACCCCTACCGCGCCATCACTGGCGGCCGGCTTCCCGGCCCATCTTCAGCGAGACGTGCAGACCGTCACGAAGCTCTTACCACCGCCGCCCTTGAATCCGGCGCTGCCGTTCCGTGTCACCGTCGACGGGCAGCCACTGATCATCCCGTACCGGATCTACGAAGCCGAACCCCCAGCCGCTACAGAACGCAGCCTGTCACCCACCCAACTCGCGATCCTCAACTGCCTCTACACACGTCACCACGACGGTCGAGTACGGCAGCGACGGCTTGGGCACATTCTCAGGCTGAACGAGCCATGGGTGGTCCCATTCGTAGTCCGGCTGGTCGGGGAGTATGTCCTAGAGATCCTGCTCGACATCCGCCGTGAACTCGTCGAACTCGACGACCCCACGACCCCGCAGCACGCCGTGTACGGACAGGTACTCGCCGCGAACCCGTCGTTCCTCGCCATCACGCGCCAGCAAGCGGCGAGCTACTGGGCCTGCTACCACCGGCATCTGTACTCCGACCGCCGCTACTACCCGGGCTCAACACTCATCAAGTCCATGCAGGCCGCAGCAAGGCACTACAGCACCCCCACCAGGTCACGGTCCTCGTATCTAGACAAAGGCATTCCGCCGCCGTAGTTCACCCCAACGTCTGCCAGGCCGGGACGATCGCGTCGGTGGCTGGCCACCGTCGAACGCGGGGCGATCGCTGCCGCGCCGCTTCGCGGCTTGCCACCGGAGTACCTGGTCCAGGCGCGCGGTGACCTGGCGCCACGGCAAACCGCCCCGGCCCGAAGGCCGGGGCGGACGCCGGCCGGCCGCGCGTAGGGGGCGAGCCGTGCCAGCCACGTGCCATAAGCCCGTGCCATAGACGGTCACCAGCGGGCAAGAGCGGGCATCACCGCTCCATCCCTGACCAGGCACAACGGACAGATCAGGGCAGTCGGAAACGATCTTCCAAACTGACGGTGCTCTAGGGTTCGGCCATGCCCAATGACCATAAGGACGCCCTGCTCTGGCAGCTCCGTCGAGGCGGGGAGGTCGTCGCCCAGATTCGCGTGCACGGTGTCGATCAGCCCTGGGTTGCAGGGCATTTTGAACCAGAACCGGGCTTTGCCGAGCTAGCGCCGCTCTTCCAGCGCGAGGTCGAGTTGGTGGACTCGACCGGCGACCTGGACGTTGACACGTGGGAGGCGGTCCAGGCTCAGATCTGTCGGACGGTCGCTTTGGTCAAGCCGGACGGCCAGGAGGTCGCCGACTTCATCCTTCACATTCGTGGCGGTGAGGCGTCGTTCCGGTGGAGTGACGAACCCCTCGACGAGTAGGACGCCGCTTGGCTGTACAGCCATCAGTACAGCCAAGCCGGCCGACACGGGCCGGGGGAGAGCTACACCGGCCGACGACTCGCGCAGGTCAGCGGTACCGACCGACGCCAGCCGACAGCAGTCTTGATCCTTGCAAGTCAGGGGTAGCCGTCGCGCTCGCGGCCTGCCCTGCGGGCGGCCTCCGGCCGTCCTCGGGCGCCCGCAGCTCGTGCAGAGTACGTGCAATGATCTTGGCCCGGGGAGCCGGTAAGTAGCTGGCCCGCGCAGGTTGCGGCCACAGTGGTCACACTGCCGCTGTCGCCTTCCTAAACCGCGTGCTGAGGTCGTCGAGCGTGTCAGCGTCCCGGGGACCAAGTGGGGACCACACGACCTGCGCGATGGTGCGCGGCACGACGTCGACCGCACAGCCTGATCTTGGGGATAGCGTGTGTGACGTGTGGACGTGTGGCGAAGCGTCCTGGGGGTCAAGGGGTCGTCGGTTCGAATCCGGCCGTCCCGACCGGTTGACCTGGGAAGATGAAGATCTTCTCTGGTCGCGGCGGTAACATCCGGTAACGGATGATCTTTATTGGCGGTAACCGCGTGGACGTTTGGTCGTCGGCGTGCGCGCTGAACAACGCTCTGACCTGCGGCTTCATCCGCATCCCGGATGAAGTGGCATGTGGTCTCTTGATTCTGCGTCAAGCGCTGTAGATGCTGCCAGCTGTCAACACGTCGGGTGTTTCGGCGATCATGCGGGGCAGGATCGCCGGCCCTCGCCGGTCCTGGTCTTAACGAGTTCGGCCGGTGGCAGTGGAGCGATCTGTCATCGCTTCGGTGGAGAGGTCGACGTCGGCCAGGCTCGGGACTACCTTCTGAGCAGTTCGATGAGCGCGGTGTCGGCTCGGGCCAGAATCGGCCGGCCATGCAGCGAAGCCGACGCGGCCTTCAGGATCTCGTTGGCCCGCTTCATCTCGGCGTTCTCCCGCCGCAGCGAAGCAACTCCTCCACCTCCAAGGTCGTGGGCCGGTCGTCACGCTGACCGCAGTCGGCCTCGTTCTGGCGGATCCAGTTCCGCAACGCCTCGTGATGCACCCCAAGCTGGTGAGCCAGCTGGCGAATCACGGGCTTCGGGTCCGACTCCCGATACAAGCGCACCGCACGTTCACGCAGCTCGTCGGGGTACTTCTTCGGTGCTGCCACGGATGACTTCCTCTGCTCTATGAGCGGGTCCCGCACTGGTGGGGGAAGCTGCGGGTACTCGGCGACCTGGCGGCGAACCTGGTGGGCGAAATCGTCAGCCAGCCGTGCGGCCGGTTTCGGGGTCAGGACTGCGTGGCGTACGGCTCCGGTGCGGGAGGCTGGATCAGCGAGCAGTCCCTCCGTGAGGTCGGGCGGCGGCACCGGGTGCGGCAGCCGCGCGTAGTAGGTCAAGCAGGCCGTCGCACGGACCTCGTCTACGGGGTCGGTGAGCAGGATCCGCCGAACAGCCTCGGGCCGGCGTCCACCAGTGCGCGAGCGTGGCCCGGACCGTTGGGTCAGGGTCCCGGGCGAGCAGTTTGGCCGGTACGTATTCGCGTTCGGCGAGGTGTTCGCGCGCCTGTGTGTCCGGATCGTCGATGAGTCGCTCGTACAAACTCGCGGGGCGCGCACGGGCGTCCACCACCAGGGCAGTGCGGATGGCGGGATCGGTGTGGGCGGCCAGCCGCATCCGGACGGCGTGCGGTAGTTGGCGGTTGAGCGCGAGCGAGTGCAGCAGCCAGTGATGGCCCGAGCGAGGATTTCCTCGATCACGTCCGGGGTCAGGTCGGCGCGTCTGGCGACGTGGCCGAAAGCGAGCCGGTAGCTCACCAACCGGCGGACCAGCTCGGCCGGCAGGGCCGCGTTCTCGGAGAGACCGTCCACTGTTCGAAGGGGCGGCATTGTGTGCTGATATGAGGGTAATGTCAACTCTGGTAGTGCTCATGATCGCTGTTCTGGCGGGCGGCTGTGACGCGGGGGAGAGGGAGCCTAGAGGCGGGCCACCCCACTCCTCCACCGCCGCCACCAGCCCCGGACCCCGAACCACACTCACTGTGGTGGCGGCCGGCGACCTGCTCGTACACCCCGCGCTCACCGAGCAGGCAGCCGCCGATGCGCGCCGAGCAGGACGCGATGGGCACGACTTCACCCAAGTGCTCGCCGGGGTCCGCGCCCGCGTGAGCGCCGCCGATCTGGCCATCTGCCACATGGAGACGCCCCTGGCCGAGCCTGGCGGTCCGTTCACCGGCTGGCCGAACTTCAGCGTGCCCCCCGCACTCGCCGACGCCGCCGCATGGGCAGGATTCGACACCTGTTCCACCGCATCCAACCACTCACTGGACGTCGGAGCCGAGGGCATCGCCCGCACTCTCGACAACCTCGACCGGGTGGGCCTGCGGCATACGGGCACGGCCCGCACTGCGGCGGAGAGCCAACGCCCAAACGTCATGGACGTGGGCGGCGTGAAGATCGGACAACTCTCGTACACCTTGAGCTTCAATGACATCCCACTGCCACCCGGACGACCATGGGCGGCCAACCTGATCGACGCGGACGCCATCCTCGCCGAAGCACGGCGGGCCCGCGTTGCCGGCGCGGAGATCGTCATCCTGTCGATGCATTGGGGTACGGAGTACCAGAACGAACCGAACGCCGATCAGGTCGACCTCGCGACCCGGCTACTGTCCTCGCCCGACATCGACCTGATCATCGGCCATCATGCGCACGTGGTGCAGCCCTTCGAGAAGGTCGGCGCGAAGTGGGTCGCCTACGGTATGGGCAACCTGACCACCCGGTTCAGTGACGGCTCGGCGGAAAATACCCAGGACGCGGTTGTGCCTGAATTCACCTTCACTCGCACCCCGTCCGGCGGTTGGGAGGTCACCGCCGTGACCGTGCTGCCAACCTGGATGGAGTACCGGCCGACGGCCCGCGTCGTCGACCTGACCGCCGCGCTGAGTAACCCAGTGGTGCCCGCCCCGCGTCGGGCGCACTACGCCGCGATCGTGCGGCGGATCAACGGATACGTCGACCTGCGGGGCGCCTTCTCCGCCGGGCTACGGATGCCACACTGAATCGGAAAATGGATACCCCATCAACCCCTGACGACGCGGCGAAGACTCTCACGGAGTACAGGCTGCGGCACTGGCCCGGCTGCTGGCGTTTAGAGCGAGACGGGCAGATTGAGCATTTGAGGTAGCTTACTCAGCCATCCTTCTGCTTCGCGACGGACGTCCTGTTCGAGGTCGACTTGGTCCCTTGAGAGGGGGTCCAGGCGGTCCCGTTCGGCCGGCGTCTCACCGGAGCGATGGCGGAGATGGCTGCTGACGATTCGGCTACCTGGGACCGTGATCAGCTCTCGGATAGTCGCCGCCAGGTCACTGTCGTTCAGGTCTGTCGCAATAACCGTCAGGCTTAAGCCCGCAGGAAGCATAGTGGGCAACCGATCAGACCATGCTCCACAGATGTAGTCGCCGCTAATAAACAAACGCCCACTACGCGCGCCGGTTCGTCGCATGAGCCCTGCGGCTTGCACTTGGTGATGGAAGTTTGTGCTGTTGGCGCCGGGCGGAAGCGTCCTTCAAGAAGGCGGCCATTTCGCTCGAGGCGAGATGCCTGGCCGCGGGCATTCCCACGTCCCTGTGGCCGAAATGCGGTACCGGGCCAGCCACTCCCCGGCGTCGGTCTGCACCGCCAGGCGCTCCCCGGCTCGCCGCACCTCCTGAGCCCGGACCGGCCGGTGCACCGGAAGGTCGTACCGCAGCTCGTAGGCCCGCAGATAGTCCACGACGTGCCCGACGGTCGGGAAGTCCTCGCCCTCCTGCCGCAGCACGCCCCACCCCGGCAGCGGGGTGTACTCCGCCGGGGAGAACAACCGCCACCACTCCCAGCCATGCCACATCACCCGACCCGGGCATGCACGACACCCCCCGGATCCAAAGGTCAAAATGCCGGGACGGCAGAAGGGGTGGGCCCGCACGCAGACTCAGGGTGATCCTGCCCTCGTTCACCAGCCGATCGACGGTGTCAGCTGCAACGATGCATGACGTGGGAACTGTGAAGAGTGCGACGCCCGCCATCTCGCCCCTCGCCGGCGAGCCGATCGACCGCGCCGATGCCGAACGGCTCGCGGGAGTGCTGAAGGCGTTCGCCGATCCGGCCCGGCTGCGACTGCTCAGCCTGATCCAGTCGGCCCCGCAGGGGGAGGCGTCCGTCAGTGACCTCACCGCGCCCCTCGGACTCTCCCAGCCGACCGTCAGCCACCACCTGCGGATCCTCACCGAGGCTGGCCTGCTCGAGCGTGACAAGCGCGGGGTCTGGGCCTACTACCGCCTGGTACCGTCCGCCATCGCCACGATCGCCGACCTGCTGACCCCACCTCGCAAGCGAGCAACGAAGAAGACCCGCTGACCGACGCCATCGGCGACCGCCGCCGACGCCTCACGACCCGGCTGTGCGAAAGCCGAAACGCGGAGGTTGAGCGTCCCCACCGCGCCGGTGCAGGGCGGATCTAAGAACTCCTAACGAAATGACGTTGGGCGTGTCCTCGGGACGTGAGGATCGTTCTGTGTGAACGCGAGGAGGGGTGAGCAGCCGCCGTGGATCGTCTCGGATGAACTGTGGGCCGAGATCGCACCGCTGCTGCCACCCCGTCCGCCCCGGCGGCATCGGTCCCGGGCGGCAAGCCTCCCGACGCGGCACCGGCCACGGGTCAGGACTCGGCACCCGACGCTGGGTCGTCGAACAGACCATCGCCCTGCTGCACTGGTTCCGCCGCCTCCGCATCCGCTGGGAGATCCGCGACGACATCCACGAAGCCTTCCTCACCCTCGCCTGCGCCATCATCTGCTGGCGCCGACTCCAACGCTCACAGAGTTAGGAGTTGTAAATTTGATCAACAACTCAACTTCTCAAACACGCTCTGAGCTCGGCGGCGCCGGCTCGCGCAGGTGTGCTCCGATGGCTGCCCCAGCTTCTGTACAGTCGGGGCAGTGTGGATACCGAGCTGCGCACGTTCTGGCCGCACCGCCAACGTGCTCCAGGTCAAGAGCGCCTCGGCGTTCGCCCTGGAACTGCCGACCGGCCCGGACAGCGAGGCTGCTGTCTCCATGAGGGCATCGACCGCCACCGCATTACCGTGCTGAAACGGGCCCAGGACAACAAGCTCATCGACGAGGCCGCCGACCTCGACTGGGTGCGCCGGGTCTACTACGCGCCTGTCGGCGAGTCCCTGCGCAGCAACGCGGACGACGCCGACCCCGACGCCCTCGCCGCCCGCATCATCGACGCCCTGCTGCAGGGCGCCGGCCCGCGCCCATGAGCACGCCGAGTCGCATTGAGGTTCCGGAGGCGTTCGCCGTATCGTACGGCGCAAACGGCAGCTCAGCGCAGGCGTGGACCGCCGAGCTGCCTCGGCTGGGCGGCGACGTTCTGGGCCGCTGGCGGCTGCGGCTCGACGGTCCGGCCGCGCACGGCATGGCCTCGCTGGTCCTGCCCGTAACCCAGGCCAACGGCACACCCGCCGTCCTCAAGTTCCAGCAACCACGGGAGGAGACCGCCGGGGCCGTCATCGGCCTGCGGGCTTGGAAGGGCAACGGCGCGGTGCGCCTGCTCGACTACGACGAGGAGAGCGGCACCCAGTTGCTGGAACGACTGGACGCGGCCCACACGCTGTCCACGATGGACAACGATCAGACGGCCACCCAGGTCTTGGCGGAGCTGCTGGCCCGTCTCACCTCGGCGCCCGCCCCCGAGGGGCTGCGGCACCTGTCCGACATCGCCGCCGCCATGCTCGACCAGGCCCCACAGGCCGTAGCGGCCCTGCGCGACCCCGCCGAACAGCAGCTGGTGCGCTCGTGCGCGTCCGCCGTGGCCGAATTGATCGGTGAACCGGGCGACCGGCTGCTGCACTGGGACCTGCACCACGACAACGTCCTCGCCGGGGAACGGGAACCCTGGCTGGCCATCGACCCGGAGCCTTCTCGCCGGTGACCCCGGTTTCGACCTGTGGCCGGCACTCGACGGCCGCTGGGACACGGTGGTCGCGTCCGGCGACGTGACACGTGCCGTACTCCGTCGCTTCGATCAGCTCACCGAGGTCCTCGGCCTGGACCGCCGACGCGCGGCCGGCTGGACCCTCGGCCGCGTCCTGCAGAACGCCTTGTGGGACATCGAGGACGGCAGGGCAACGCTCGATCCGGCGCAGGTCGCCTTGGCCACGGCACTGCTGGGACGTCCCGGATAGGACCCCTCGATCAGCGCAGGGCCACCCGGTCTTTGGAAACTTCGTGGTAGTGATATCGGCGCATGTCCGCGCCCGCGATTTCGGCCGCAACCTGTTCCTGAACGCGACGGCGATGTTGGTGATCTGCTCGGCGGCGCTGGCCTTCACCGTCCAGACTGCGTGACCGAACACGCGACGATGGCGCGGGGGGTCAACGGTTGGGTCATCGCGCGTCCAATGCCAGGTCGATGTAAGAGGCGGGACGACAGCGCAGCCGTGACGTAGTGCGTCCCGACCCCTCACCAGCGCGCGTCGTTCCGCACGGCCAAGAGCGGCAGGCCCGCTGCGTACCGCCGGAAGAAGCCCGCGGTCGGGGTGTCCGCCGTCGCGACGTCGTCCGGGGTGCCCTCTGCGACCACCGTGCCCCCGTGCGGCCCGGCTCCCGGCCCGAGGTCGACCACCCAGTCCGCCGACGCGGCGACGGGGATGTCATGTTCGGCCACGACGACGGTGTTGCCCGAGTCGAGCAACACATCGAGCGCATCCACCACCTGCTGGATGTCAGAGGGGTGCAGGCCCGAGACGGGCTCGTCGAGAACGACGAGGCCGGCCTTGCGGCTCGCAGCACCGCGCTGGATGGCGGACGCCAGCCTCAGCCGCTGCGCCTCGCCGCCGGACAACTCGGTGGCGCTCTGGCCGAGTTGGAGATAGCCGAGCCCGACCTGGTTCAAGGCTCCCAGGGTCTCTGCGAGTTGCCGGGGCTCGGTGAACTGCTCCACGGCCTCGGCGACGGTCAGTTCCAGCACCTGATCGATTGCCAACCCCTGGTACCTGATTTCCAAAGCCTCCGGCTTGTAACGCCGGCCCTCGCACGTGTCGCAGACCACCCACACATCCGGCAGGAAGTGCATGTCGACCAGCTTGCGGCCATAACCGGTGCAGGTCTCGCAGCGGCCGCCGCCCGCGGTGTTGAAGCTGAACCAGGAGGCGTTGACCCCGTGCCCGCGCGCTGCACAGGTCTCGGCGAATAGCTTACGGACAATGTCGAACGCCTTGCTGTACGTAGCCGGGTTGGATCGCGGCGTCCGCCCGAGCGGTTCCTGATCGACGACAGCGACCCAGCTGAACCCCTCGATGCCGGTCACCTCCCGCACCGTGTCGGTCGCCGTCCCGTTCAGGGCGGCCTCCACGCCCGCCCCGAGTGCGCTGAGTAGGCTGCTCTTACCGCTGCCGCTCACCCCGGTCAGGCAGGTGAGCCGACCTGTAGGGAAACGCACCAGGTCCGCAGTCACGTTGTGCGCACGCAGGCCGTGCAGCTCCACCCAGTCGATGTCAGCGCCGGCCGGGCGACGCGTCCGGCACAGCCGCGGCCCCTCGCCGGCCAGATGCCGCCCGGTCAGCGACGTCGGATGGGCGGCCGCGTCCGCGGGAGGCCCTGACACCAGGACCTCACCGCCGAGCCGGCCCGCTCCTGGCCCCAAATCGATCACCCAGTCGGCTCGGGCGATCAGCTCAGGGTCGTGCTCGACGAGGAGCACCGTGTTACCAGCCTCGCGCAGCTCCAGGGCGATGTCGAGCAGGTGCGCCTTGTCCGCCGGATGCAGCCCGTTCCCAGGCTCGTCCAGGACGAAGATGATGCCGCTCAGCTCGCTTCTCGACATCGACCGGCTCCAAGCCCCGTGCGGAGATCCTCGCGACCTCGGCGACTGGGTCGTCGACCCAGATCATGCTGACAGCCCCGCCGGCCCGGTTGAGATCCTGGATGATGTACACGTACCGATCCTCGGCCAACTGCCAGACCGCCTCGGTGTCGTTCGGATAGAAGGCCGGTTCAGTACCGAGCAGCCGCGTGTACCACTCCAGGGCGCTGGCATAGTCGCCCACCGGGATGCCCGCGAACACTCCTACCGCCATGTCTGTCTCCTCAGTCGATGTCGAGCCCTGACCGGCGCCGGGCACTGAAGGACAGACCGGGCCGGCGGCAAAACCCAGCGAGGTCGACCCGACCGCCTCCGGACGGGTCGCGCGCCCAGGTTACCCCTGGTAGTGGCGGTATGCGCGCGGCGGCCGGTGTCGATCCGGCCGCTGTGGACGGTGGGTAATCCAGACCAGTTACAGGATGCATTCACTGATCGATTGTTACCGTTCTCCCGCCGACGCCTGAAGGGGGAGATCGGTGATGACCCTTTCGTCGGCACCAGACCCCGGCTCCCGGCCGCGACGTCACCCCGGCCCGGCGCTCCCGGCCACCGCCCTGCTCCTGCTTCCGGTGCTGGTGGCCGCCGCCGCGGTCGTCGTGTACCGGGCGACCGGCCGGTTCTGGGGCGACCTCGCGGCCTACCGGACGGGCGCGCTGGCCGCTGCCGGCGGCGACGGGCAGCTCTACGACGTCGCCCACCGGGGCGCGGACGGCATCGCGCTGGGGTTCACGTACCCGCCCTTCGCCGCGCTGCTGCTGCAACCGCTGGCGTACGTCGACACCGCCGTCGGCGTCGGGCTCTGGACGCTGGCCTCGGTCGTCGCGTTGTCCGCGGTGGTGCGCGTGGCGCTGCGCGCCGCCGGCGCGGGCCCGCCGGTACCCCCCGGCGTGGTGTTGGCGGGCACCGTCGCGGCGCTGCCGATGTTCCCGGTGGCCGGTCACCTCCAGGTCGGCCAGGTGGGCCTGTTCCTCACGCTCATCGTGCTGCTGGACCTCACCTCCGGCCCCGCGAACCGCTGGCGGGGCCTGGGCGTCGGCATCGCCGCAGGGATCAAGCTCACCCCGCTGATCTTCGTGGCGTACCTGCTCTGCACCGGCCGGTGGCGCGCGGCGGGGGTGGCACTGGCCGGGTTCGCCGCCACCGTCGGGCTCGGGTTCGCCTGGCGGCCGAGCGACTCGGCGAGGTTCTGGGGCGGCGGCCTGCTCGACACCGCGCGGGTCACCGACGATCCCCGCACCGTCCTGAACCAGTCGCTGCACGGCGCGCTGGCGCGCCTCGGCGACGTCGCCGACGTGCGTGCCGTCTGGCTGCCGGTGGCGGCGCTGACGGCGGTGGCGGGGATCGTCGTCGCGGCCCGCTGCGCCCGCGTCGGAGACGAGCTGCGCGGGGTGCTCGCCTGCGCGACGACGGGCGTGCTCGTCTCGCCGGTCTCCTGGCACCACCACTGGGTCTGGTGCGTACCGGCGCTGGTGCTGCTGGCGGCGCGGGCCCGGACGCGGGCCGACCGGGCCGCAGCGCTGGCCGGCGCGCTGCTCTGGACGATCTGCGTGGCCAGCGCCGCCTGGATCCTCGTCGGCCTGCGCGGCGAGGACTTGCACTTCCGGGGCTGGGAGCTGCTGCACAGCAACGCGTACGTGCTGGTCGGGCTCGTGGCGTTGGGCGTGCTGGCCCGGCGTCCCGGTGGGCCGCGGGCGGGCGCCGACCCGACCGGGCCGGCGCCCGCCGCGCCCCGGCACGACCGACCGCAGGAGAGGGACGGTGAGACCGTGACCCGCGCCGACGCCATCGAGGACCGGATCCGGTGAGGATCTCCGTGGTCGTCCCCAACTTCAACAAGGAGCGGACGCTGCACGAGTGCCTGTCGGCGGTGTACGCCCAGAGCCCGCCGCCGGCCGAGGTGATCGTCGTCGACGACGCGAGCACGGACCGGTCGCGGCGGATCGCGGCCGGGTTCCCCTGCGCGGTGGTGGCGTTCCCGGTCAACCGGGGCGTCTCGGCGGCCCGCAACGCCGGCGCCGCCCGCGCCACCGGCGACGTGTTGTTCTTCGTCGACTCCGACATCGCGCTGGCGCCTGGCGCGCTGGCCGCCGCGGTACGCACTCTCGAGGCGCACCCCGACTGCGGCGTGGTGCAGGGCATCTACGACCTGCGCCCGCTGCACGACGACGGGCCGGTCGAGGCGTACAAGACGCTGTTCGAGCACTTCTGGCGGCGCCGGGCCACCGGGGTGACGGCGACCACCATGTTTGCGCTGACCGCCGTGCCCAGGGCCGTCTTCGAGCTGGTCGGCGGCTTCGACGAGCGGCTGCGCGACGCCGAGGACGTGGAGTTCGGCACCCGCCTGCCGAGCCGCTACGAGATCCGGGCCAGCGACGAGATCGTCGGCCGCCACGACGACGTGGACCGGCTGTGGCTGTACCTGTCGGAGCTGTTCCGCCGTGCGGTGACGTACGCCGATGCCGTGGTCGTGGCCCGCTGGGAGCGGCCGGTGGCCGGCGCGGACGGCGCGGGCCGGACGCCGCACCGGGTCGACCTCGCCGCGGTGGTGGGCATGGCGGCAAGCGCGCTGGCCGTCGGCACCGCGTCGCTGGCCCTGGTGTCGCCCCGGCTGGCGCTGCTGGCGCTGGGCCCGCTCGCCGCCTTCGTCGTGGCCGACCGGGAGCTGCTGGCGTTCGCCCTGCGCCACCGCGGTCCGTGGTTCCTGCTCTACGCATTGGGGCTACGGTGGCTGACGCACCTGACGGAGTTCGTCGGGATGGGGCTGGGGGTGTGTGGCGCGCTGCTGCGGCGGGTCCGTGCCGGCCGCGCCCGTCGGGTGACCCCGGTGTCGCAGCGGTGAGGGCCCGCTGGTGGCGGCTCGCCAACCATGTCCTCACCGCGGCCTTCGTGATAGCCCTGACCGTCGGTCTGGTGCTGTTCGTGCGCGCCCAGGACTGGACGCCCGTGGCGACGCTCGCCGCCCGCCTCGACCCCGTCCGGGTGACCGCCGCGCTGGCCGCCGCCATGCTGATCAACTCGGCAGGGCTGCTGCTCGGGCTGGCCTCGTGGCGGGCGCTCTTCGTCGACCTCGGGGCGGCGGTCGACCGGTGGACGGCGTACCGGATCTTCTTCGTCGGGTTCCTGGCCAAGTTCGTCCCGGGCCGCTTCGTCGCCCTGCCGCTGCTGCTGCGGATGGGCAGGGAGATCGAGGTGGGTCCGGTCCGGCTGGCCGGGGTGTTCCTGCTCAGCTGGGCGGTGGTCGCGATGACCGGGACGACGGTCGCGCTCGCGGCCGGGCCGGCGTTGCTGGCGGGCGCCGCCGGGTGGCTGCTGCTCGCCGCGGTCCCGCTGGTCGTGCTCTTCGTCCGTCCGGACCTGCTCAACCGAGGGCTCGGTGCGTCGGCCCGGCTGCTGCGGCGACCGCCCCCGCAGGTCGCCGCGTCCCCGGCCGGCCTCCGTCGGGCCATCACCGCGCAGTCGCTGTCCTGGCTCGTCTCCGGGCACCACCTGTGGCTGCTCGCGGTGGCTGCCGGCGCGCCGCCCCTGCGGTCGTACCTGATCTGCGTCGCCGGCTTCGCGGCGGCCACCGTCGCCGGCCTGGTGGTGATGGTCGCCCCGGACGGCCTGGGCGTACGTGAGGCGGTGCTCATGGTCGGGCTGGCCACCGTGCTGCCGGTGACCGTGGCGACGCCGGTGGTGCTGGTCAGCCGGCTGGTCTGCGCGCTGAGCGAGGTGGCGGTCGGCGGCGGCGGGCTGCTGGTGGCCCAGTACATGCACCGGCGCCGTGTCGGCCCGGTCGAGCGGGCGGCGCCGGTCGGCTGACCGGCCCGTCACCTGAGTCCGAGGCTGAGTCGGACAGAGAGTTGGTGACAGCATGTCGATCGCGCCACTGCGGACGATGGCACGGCTGGTCGGAGTCCCGGTCCGGGCGCTGGTGCGCCGCAGCACGAGGCTGAACGCGGCGCTCTGGGACACCCAGTACGCGCTGGGCTTCTGGGGCTACCTGGACGGCGCGGGCGACGGGGCCATGCCGCTGTCGCTGATCGAGACGTGGGCCCCGCGCCCGACGATCCTCGACCTCGGCTGCGGCACCAGCGCCAACCTTCCCCTGACCCAGGGCCGGTATCGGCACTACCACGGCGTGGACATCAGCCGCCGGGCGATCGAGGTGGCCCGGTCGCTTGCCCGGCCGGACGCGTCGTACGAGGTGGCTGACATCCGGGCCTACCGGAGCCTGGAGCGGTACGACGCCATCCTGCTGCGCGAGGTCATCTACTACCTCTCGGTGGCGGAGGCGGAGCACCTGCTGCGCCGGCTGCCGGACATGCTCACCGCGCGGGGCCGGATCATGGTGCAGATCTACGACGTCGACCGGTCCCAGCAGTTCGTCGAGGTGATCCGCGGCTGCGGGCTGGACGTCGCGACGCGGTTGCCGACGGACTGCGCCGACGGCGCGACCGGCGCCTTCTTCGTCCTGACCCCCGTGGCCGCCCCGCGGGGCTGAACCCTGCCGGCGCCGGCCGCTGCCGGGGCAGGGGAGGGGCCCGTCGGGCGTCCCGCGCGCCCCGGGCCCCCGGCCCCGCGTTCAGACGGAGACCCGGCGCTCCCACCACGGCCACACCGTCACCGGTTCGCTGCGCAGCAGCCGGCGGTGCAGGTCCTGGAGCCGGTGCCCGGGTTCGACCCCGAGCCGGTCGGAGAGGGTGCTGCGGGCGTCCTGGAAGGCGGTGAGCGCCTCCGCCCGCCGGGAACTCTGCCCGAGCGCGACGAGCAGCAGCTCCCAGAGCCGCTCCCGCATCGGGTGCTCGGCCAGCATCCAGCGCAGCTCGGCGACCACGTTCTCGACGTCGCCGAGCAGGAGCCGTACGCCGGTCGCCTCCTCCAGGACGTCCTGGCGCAGCTCGGTCAGCCGGATGCGTTCGGCCTCGGCGAGCGGGCCGGTCGCCTCGTGCAGGGCCCGGCCGGTCCAGTGGGCCAGGCCCCGCTGGAAGAGGTAGAGCGATCGGGACAGGTCCGCCTGGGACCGGGCGGCGCGGGCCGCCCGGACGTCCCGTTCGAAGCGGATGATGTCCACGGCGTCCGACGGGATGTCGAGGGTGTAGCCGGGCCGGGTGGACCGGAGCACCCGGGCCAGGGCCGGCCGCCGGCCGGGCGGCTCCAGGACCCGGCGCAGTCGGCCGATGTAGGTGTGCACCATGTTCTCCACCGAGTCGGGCCGGCGGCCGGCCCAGATCCCGTCGACGATCTGCGCGACGGACATCACCATGCCGCTGCGCAGCGCCAGCACCGCCAGGACCTCCCGTTGCCGTGGTGTGCCCAGGTACAGGTGCGTGTCCCCGCGCTGGGTCCGGATCGGCCCCAGGAGCAGTATGGACAGTTCATCGTGCGACATCAGGTGTCTCCCCCACCAGAGGAGCCGGGTGCCAGGACCCGGCTCGGCACTTGTCGACGGCACTGTCCGGGCACCGGACAACCACGGCGTCGGGGCGGCTCCGGGACGGCAGGCGAGTCGACGGTTCGACGCGCGTTCGGCGGCTCCCCGCAGCGGCAGGGCCCTCGGGGCATCCGCGCCACCTACCGGTCGTCCGGGACGGTGACGAAGCGCAGCCCGCGATCGGTCAGCCTCGGGAGGACCTCGGCCAGGGCAGCGACGGTCTGCGACCGGTCGCCGCCGCCGTCGTGACAGAGCATGATCTGCCCGGGCCGGGTGCGCGACAGTGTCCGGGCGATCCGGGCGATGCCGGGGCTGCGCCAGTCGCTGGGGTTGACCGTCCAGTCGACCGGGACGAGGCCGAGCTCGGCGGTGGTCCGCAGCACCCCGGGCGACCAGTTGCCGCCGGGGGCGCGGAACAGCCGCGGCGTGTGCCCGGTCGCGTCCTCGATCTCGTGCTGGGTCCGGTCGATCTCGGCGGTGATCTCGTGCCGGGCCAGCGCGGCGAACGGCTGCGGGTGCGTCATGGAGTGGTTGCCGATCAGGTGGCCGGCGGCCAGCACGTCCCGGGCCAGCTCCGGGTGTTCCCGCACCCGGTCGCCGACGAGGAAGAACGTGGCCCGCACGCCGTGCCGGTCGAGCAGGTCGAGCATCGGCGCGGTCCACCGCGGGTGCGGGCCGTCGTCGATGGTGAGCGCCACGTCGTCGCCCGGCACGCCGAAGGTCGGTCGCCGGGGACCGCCGAGCGCGGGGCGGCGGCGCAGGAGCTGCCGGCCGCGGTAGGCGAAGAGCAGGTAGTGCAGGGCGTGCGCGCAGAGCTGGGAGCCCAGCCGGGCCACCGGTTTCCGGGCGCCGCTCATCGGGGCGTTCTCGCGGTGGTCACGCGGGTCGGCCCGAAGTCGCGGTCGGCGAGGTGGCGCAGCCCGCCCACGACGGCGCCCGTGACGACGGCCAGTTGGACCAGCAGGTGCACGGCGAAGAAGAAGACCGCGTACGCGGGCCCGCGCCGGCGCAGCACGAACCGCAGCAGGCCGGGCTCGGCGACCATGAACAGCGCGAAGAACAGCAGCGACGCCAGCGGCCAGCCGCCGGTGAGCGACGCCAGCGGCAGGGCCGCCGGCACCAGCGTCGCGGTGATCAGGCCGGTCGGACTGTTGGCGCGGATGCCCGCCGGTCCGCGTTCGGCCAGGGCCACCGGGATCAGCAGCTGCGAGCGGTGGAACTGCTTGCGCAGCAGCGCCCCGAGGCGGCTGTCGTCGTCGTGTCGGCAGACGACGGTGTCGGTGAGGACGATGCCGTACCTGTCGCCCATCCGGTCGCCGAGTTCGACGTCCTCCGAGGCGCGCAGGTTCTCGTCGAACAGCCCGACCGTGGTGAAGACCTCGCGGCGGATGAGGCAGACCGCGAAGAGGGTGGTGCGCACCCGCCCGACGTTGCGTAGCCGCCAGTAGTGCCCGTGCAGCAGCCGGTACGCCTCGACCGGCCCGTCGTCGATCAGGGGTTCGAGCGCGTAGATGCCGTGTACGCAGGCGACGTCCGGCTCGTCGCGCAGGATCGCGAGGGCGTTCTCCAGCGCGTCCGGTTCCGGGGCGCAGTCGGAGTCGAGGAAGAGGAGCAGCTCGCCCGTGCTGGCCTGGATGCCGCGGTTGCGGGCGGCGGCTGGCCCGGCGTTGCGGTCGGTGACCAGCAGCCGGCAGGGGAACCGCCGCGCGATCTCCCGGGTCTCGTCGGTGCTGGCGTCGTCGACGACGATGACCTCGGTCACCGGTTGTCGCTGCCGGTAGACCGCCTCGAGACAGGCGCCCAGGGTCTTCGCGCTGTTGTGGGCGGGGATGATGACCGACACCGTCGGCGGCATGATCAGCACCTCACCGGGAAGTAGGGTAATTCGTAAGTAATATTGACGCTGGGAATTCCGTCGGGACGCGACCAAGTTATCGACCGGCAACCCCCTCCCGCAAGGGTTGCCTTGCGTAGTCAAGGTTCCATCCAGCCTCGGTCCAGGAAAGATTTCGGGGCGATGGATAGCGTCGCGGCATGCCCAATCTGGTCAGCGTCGAGGAATGCGAGCGGCTCACCGTTCGCGAGGTGCACGACCTCTATCGGCGGTACGTGAACGCAAGCCAGGTCAATCTCATGACCTCGTTCGGGTTCGGCCGGGAATTGGTCGAGCACGCTGAGGGCGCCTACCTGACATTACGCGACGGCCGGCGGGTCCTCGACCTGACCGGCGGGGTGGGGGTGCTCAACCACGGCCACAACCATCCACGCATCGTGGCGGCCCGGCGACGGTTCGCGGAGCGCCAGCGGATGGAGGTGCACAAAACGTACTTCTCGCCATACCTCGCGGCGCTTGGCCACAACCTGGCGCAGTTGCTTCCCGGCGACCTCTCGATGTCGTTTCTCCCCAACTCCGGTGCGGAGGCGGTGGAGGGTGCGGTGAAGCTCGCCTTCAAATACCACGGCGGCCGGCGGGGAACCATCCTGCGGGCGGACTGCGGTTTCCACGGAAAGTTGCTCGGCTCCGGCGGATTGACCGGTCAGCCCCACTTCGATTTTCCGACAATCCCCGGAATCGTCCCGTTTACCTACGGCGACCTGGATTCCGTCCGATCGGCTATCGAGGCGCACCCCGGCGACGTCTATGCCCTGATCGTCGAACCGTTCAGCGCCTCCACCATTCAGTGGTGCGACGAAGGTTTCCTTCGCGGGGTGCGGGAACTGTGCGACCGGCACGACATCGTGCTGATCTTCGACGAGATCTACACCGGCTGGGGCAAGACGGGCAGCCTCTTCTACTTCATGCGCCACCCCGGCCTGGTGCCGGACGTGCTGACCACGAGCAAGTCGTTCGGCGGCGGCAAGTCGTCCATTTCGGCCTTCGTCGCCCGGGAGTCGGTGTTCCGCAAGGCGTACGACAACCTCACCGACGCGCTGCTGCAGAGCACCAGCACGACCTACTACGGCATGGGGGAGGAGTGCGTCACCGCCATCGAGGCGATCAACGTGGCGGTGGAGGACGACTACCCGGCGCGGGCCCGCGAGCTTGAACGCGTCCTGGAACCGGCCCTGACCCGGCTGGCCAAGGAACACCCGGAGGCGGTCGGCCGGGTGGCGGGCGCCGGGGCGCTCTGGGGCGTGCAGATCGACGGCGGGCCGAAGATCCTCGACCTGGTCGCCCGGCTCGCGCCCGGCGGCGTGGCCCGGGACCCCAGGTTCAAGGCCAAGCTGGTGACCTGCGCCGTCGTCAACGCGCTCTACCGGGACCACGACATCTTCACCTACTACACGCTGAACGGACTGAACCCGCTGGTCATCGGCCCATCGCTGGTCACCGACCCGGCCGACGCGCAGCGCGCCGTCGACGCCCTCGGCGAGGTGCTCGGCCAGGGCCTGAACCGGCTGGTCACCCGGTTCGTCGCGCAGAAGGTGGGATCGCTGTGGTGATCGCGATCACCGGCGCGGCGGGCATGCTGGGCTCCCGGCTGGTCGACCGCCTCGGCGCCGACGGCCACCACGTACGCGGTGTCGACCTGCGGCCGGAAGACGGGGTCACCCACGTCGGGGACGTCCGCGACCCCCGCCTGCTGGACCGCGCCTTCGCCGACGCCACCGTCGTCATCCACTGCGCGGCGGCGCTGCCCAGCTACCCGGCCGACCAGATCCGCTCCGTCACCGTCGAGGGCACGCGCGCCGTGTTCGCCGCCGCGGAGCGGGCCGCGGTGGCCCGGGTCGTGCACGTCTCGTCGACCGCCGTCTACGGGCTGCCGACGCGGGTGCCCACCGGGGAGGAACACCCGCACGCGCCGGTGGACACCTACAGCGCGGCCAAGGCGGCGGCCGAGGAGATCGCCGTCCGGCACCGCGCCAACGGGCTGCCGGTGGCGGTGCTGCGACCCAAGACCTTCCTCGGCCCCGGCCGGATGGGACTCTTCTCGATGCTCTTCGAGTGGGCCGAGGAGGGCCGCAACTTCCCGGTCCTCGGCCGCGGCGACGTGCGGATCCAGATGTTCGCCGTCGACGACCTCGTCGACGCGGTGGTGACCGTCCTGCACGCCCCCGACGAGGTCGCCAACGACACGTACAACCTGGCCGCCGAGCGCTTCGGCACCCTCCGGGAGGACTTCCAGGCGGTCCTGGACGCCGCCGGCCACGGCCGGCGGGTGGTCTCGCTGCCGGCCCGGCCGGCGCTCGCCGCGCTCAGCCTGCTGGAACGCAGCCGGCTCTCGCCGGTCTACGGCCGACTGCTGCACAAGCTGATGGCCGACTCGTACGTCAGCATCGACAAGGCCCGACAGCGGCTGGGCTTCCAGCCGAAGCTGTCCAACCAGGACGCCATCCTGCGCACCTTCGAGTGGTGGCGGACCGAGCGGCACCGTGAGCGCCCGGCGCGGGACGGGCGCACCAGCCGTGATCCCTGGCGGCAGGGCGCCCTCGCCGCCGCGAAGATCTTCTTCTGACAGGGGCCCTGATGACCGCCGTCGAAAGCGTGGTGGAGCCGGTCGCCCCGGTCACCACCGGACCCGTCGCGCGCGTGCCCGCGCTGCTGCGACACCTCGTGGTGCTGGCCCGGCCGGGCCACGCCGTCAAGAACCTGCTCGCCGTCCCGCTGGCCCTGACCGACACGCCGGTCTGGACGGCGACCGCGCTGTGGCGGTGCGTCTGGGCGGTGGCCGCGTTCACGCTCGCCTCATCGGTGATCTACGTCGTCAACGACATCGCCGACCACCGGCTGGACCGGGCGCACCCCGCAAAGCGGCGTCGGCCGATCGCCGCCGGCCACGTCCCGGTACCGGTGGCCGGGGCGTACGCGGTCGTCCTCGCCGTGCTGCTGGCCACGCTGACCGTCAACGCGCCGGCGATGACGTGGTGGCCGCTGGTCGCGTACCTCGCGCTGAGCACCGCGTACAGCAGGTGGCTCAAGCACGTGCCGCTGCTGGACGTCTGCGTGGTCTCGGCCGGCTTCGTGCTGCGCGTCATGCAGGGCTACGCCGCGACCGGTGCGGCCGCCTCCAGTCTCCTGCTCACCGCGGTGTTCAGCGGCTGCCTGGTGCTCGTCCTCGGCAAGCGCCGGCACGAGCTGGCCGCCCTCGGCACGCCGCACCGGCCCGCGCTCGTCGGCTACAACCTGCTGCTCGCCGACCACCTGCTCGGTCTCACCGCCTCCCTGGCCGGCACCGCCTTCCTGCTCTACCTGCACGTCGACGCGCCGATCGACGCCTACCCGCCCGTCGCGCTGGCGGTCGTCGTACCGCTGGGACTGCTCGCCGCGTTCCGCTACCTGCAGGCGGTGCTCGTGCTGCGCGCCGGCGGCGACCCGATCCGGATGCTGCTGCGCGACCGGATGATCGTCGGTTGCGCCGTACTCGCTGGCGCCACGCTGGCCCTGGCACAGATCACCGCCCGCTATCCCCACCTGCTGACCTGGACGGACAGATGAACCATCCCCTCGTGTCGGTCATCGTGCCGAACTACAACTACGCCCGCGCGCTGCATCTCTGCCTCGACTCCCTGCGGGCACAGACGTACCCGCATCTGGAGATCATCGTGGTCGACGACTGCAGCACCGACGACTCGGTCGCGGTCGCCGAGGCCCACGGCGCGCGGGTCGTGCGTACGCCACGCAACGGCGGGCCGGCCGCGGCCCGCAACCTCGGCGCGGCGACCGCGGCGGGCGAGATCCTGTTCTTCATCGACTCCGACGTGGCGGCCAAGCCCGACGCGGTGGCCAACGCGGTCGAGCTGCTGGCCGCCGACCCGACGATCGGGGCGGTCTGCGGCAACTACGACCCGGTGCCGCTGATCCGCGACAGCCTCCTGGAGGAGTACCGCTGCCTCCAGCAGTCCTACTGGCTCATCGCGGACGAGGGACCGATCATGACGCTCTACACCGCGCTGCTGGCCGTGCCGGCGCGGGTGTTCACCGAGATCGGTCCGTTCAACCCCCGACTGCGGGAGACTGAGAACGCCGACTACGGGATGCGGCTCGCGCAGCGCTACCGGATCCTGCTCTCCCCGCGGGTGCGCGGCGTGCACGACCACGACCACGAGCTGGGGGTGCTGGTGCGCAAGGTGTTCACCCGCACGGCGCTGCACATCCCGATGTACGCCCGCAAACCGGAGTTCCCCGGCGGGCTGAGCAGCGGCCCCCGGGCCTGGGTCAGCATCGCCGCCCCGCTGGCACTGCTCACCGCCGCCCTGCCCCTGCTGCTCGGCCCGGCCTACCTGCTGGTGCCGCTGGCCGCGTTCGTCGCCTTCCTCGCCGGGGACCTGCCGATGCACCGGTTCGTACGGGTCGAACGCGGGCCGCTCTTTCTGGTCTACTTCGTCGCGATGCACTTCTTCCTGAACCTGGTCATCGCCGTCGCCGCGGCCTGCGGCGTGGTCGCCTGGCTGACCTCGGGCCGGTTCCGGCGGCTCTACGACCGACCGGAGGTCGCCACCCGATGAACGAACTCCCGCTCGTCTCGGTGATCGTGCCGAACTACAACTACGCCGAGTCGCTGGACCTGTGCCTGCGCTCCATCCTCGACCAGACCTATCCGAACATCGAGCTGCTGATGGTCGACGACTGCAGCACGGACCAGTCCGTCGCGGTGGCCAGCGCCCTCGGCGTCCCCGTGGTCAGCACGGGGGTCAACGGCGGCTGCGGCACCGCCCGCAACGTCGGCGCCGCGGCGACCCGCGGCGACCTGATCTGCTACGTCGACTCCGACCTGGCGCTGGCGCCCGACGCGGTGGCCACCGCGGTCCGGCTGCTCGTCGAGGACCCCGCCGTCGGGGCGGTCTGCGGCATTCAGGACGCCGAGCCGTTGCTCCACGACACCGTGGTCTCCCGATACCGCGGCCTGCAGTACCACTACTGGTCGATCAGCTCCGAAGGCGACGTGTCGTTCCTCTTCCCGGCCGTGTGCGTCATCCGGCGGGCCGTCTACGACGAGGTCGGGCCCTTCAACCCGGCGCTGCGGCAGACCGAGGAGGTCGACTACGGCTACCGGCTGACCCGCCGGCACCGGATGCTGCTCACCTCCGAGGTACGCGGGCGGCACGACCACGACCACGAGCTCTCCGGGCTGCTGCGCAAGCTGTTCCACAGGGGACGGCTGCGCATCCCGCTCTACGCACGCGCCCGCCGCTTCGGCAAGGGCTTCGAGACCGCCTCGCGCGCCTGGGGCAGTCTCGCCGCGTTCGCCGCCCTGCCGGCGCTGGCCGTACCGCTGCTGCTGGGGCCGTGGGGGGCGGTGGTTCCCGCCGCGCTGCTCGCCGCCTCTCTGGCCTGCGACGCCGGGATGTACGGCTTCGTGCTGCGCCGGCGCGGCGTGCCGTCCCTGCTCGGCTTCGCCGGCCTGCACTTCCTGGTCAACGTCACGATCACCGCCGGGGTGGCGACCGGCGCGGCGCAGTGGCTGCTGTCGCGCACGTTCCGGCAGCTCTACGACGCCTCGTTCCCGGTCGAGGGCACCACCCCCCGGTGGGAATCGGCGTGACGACGGCCGCGCCGGTGACCGCCGCCGGCACCGAGCCGACGCCGCCCGCCACCGCGCGGCCGCGACGCTGGCCGGCGGCGGTCCTGGCCGGCGCCGGCGCGCTCTGGCTCGCGTTCACGGTCGCGCACCTGGCGCTCAGCGGGCGCTGGTGGCTCTGGCTCGCGGTGGACGCCGTGCCGCCGATCTTCTTTCTCCTGGCGCCCCTGGCGCTCGGGGCCGGCGCGGCGGCGGTCCGGCGGCGGCGCCGCACGGTGGCGCTGCTCGCCGCCGCCGCGTTGCTGCTCGGCGCGGGGCAGAGCGGCGTCAACGTCCACCGATGGCAGGGCGGGGACGGCCCGGCCCCGCCCGACGCCCTGCGCGTGTTCGTCTGGAACACCGGCTACTGGGACGAGGGGGGCGAGACCGAGGCGCTGTACCGGTCGCTGCGTGACGCGGACGCCGACGTCTACCTGTTGCAGGAATACTGGTACGAGAAGAGCGCCGGACCGACGCCGGCCACGCTCGACCGGCTGCGCGCCGAGTTCCCCGGCTTCCAGGTCGTGGTCGTCGGCGAGCTGGTCACCGTCTCCCGGCTGCCGGTGCTGCGGCAGGTGCCGCTGGAGCCGGCCGGCCTGCCGCCGGCGGTGGCGGGAGCCGGCGACCAGTGGCGCTACAAGACCCTCCGAACCGACCTGGACCTCGGCGGTGGCCGCGTGCTGTCGGCGTACAACCTGCATCTGCCCGTGCAGCTCT
Source organism: Micromonospora sp. USAFONa4 (assembly GCF_057197825.1). Classification (NCBI taxonomy): domain Bacteria; kingdom Bacillati; phylum Actinomycetota; class Actinomycetes; order Micromonosporales; family Micromonosporaceae; genus Micromonospora; species Micromonospora sp. USAFONa4. The sequence goes on from NZ_CM170072.1 coordinate 5,975,714, forward strand.
CGCCCGAGCACGGTCCGTTCGACGGCGACTTCTACCGGGTGCTGCGCGAGCAGCACGCCCAGCGGGAACCGCAGTGGCGGGCGCTGGCCCGTGACGTGGGGTCCAACCCCCATCCGGTGCTGCTCGCCGGGGACCTGAACACCAGCCCGGCAATGGGTGACCTGCGCAAGCTGCCCGACGGCCTGCGCGACGCCGGTCACGCGATGCCGTCGCTCTACCCGGCGAGCTGGGCGGAATCCGCCGGCTGGCCGCGGTGGTGGCGGCTCGACTGGGCGCTCGCCTCGCCGGCGGTGCGGGTGCACTCCTACCGCTTCGGCGACGCGGGCGGCGTCTCCGACCACCGTCCGCAGGAACTGCTGGTGTCGCTGGGCAACGGCTGACGCGTCGCGTCCGGTCGTACCGGCCCGTGCGCAGGCACCCCGCCGGCGGGGATCCTCGCCGGTCCCGGCCGCCAGTTTCGGTGCTCCTGGCGTGGTCAGAGCCCGGCCGCGGCGTCGTACCGGCGACGCAGGTCTGCCATTTCCGGCCCGGTCAGCGCCTCCTCCCGCGCCTGCTCCACGTACTTCTGCGGGAACATCTCGCGCAGCCGGTCGACGAACGCGACGTCGGCGCTCGCCTCGACCACCCGAATGCCGGGGGGCTCGACGGACATGTCCATGATCACCGGACCGACGAGCTTTACGGCCCAGTCCCACGGACGCTTCTGCTCGGCGATCCCGCAGAGGCGGAAACCGTAGACCGTTCGCACGTCGGCGAGGGCGGTGGCTTGCGCCGGCTCGTGACCGTAGACGCGGACTCCGCAGATCACCGCCGGTTTCGCCCTGCCCTCGGTGGCGGCGTGCGGTGCGTCATGTCCAGCGTGGTGGTGTTGCCCCGGGCCCACCTGTTCGAGCGTGCTCCGCATTCGGGCCATGATCCGTGTCCGCAGATCCGTCGGTTCGGCTTCCGATCCGGCCGAGTTGGTCAGTACGACCGCGCCAGCCGTCAAGGTCAGGATCGCCGCCACCCACACGAATCGATTTCTGTACCATCCCGCGAAGCTCTGCCGGGAGAACATGCTCACCTCTTGTCTGGTCGCCGTGTCCGGTGCCCTGGCAGACGGCCCGGATGCCTCCGGCCGGTCGGATCTCCGGCGTCGGCTGTGCTGGGACACGTACGGCGGGGACGGTTGCCCAGGGGTGTGCCCGTCGTACGTGGAGACGGCCCGGCGAGGCGGCGCGCGCGGGCCGGTGAGACCGGCGCGCTACCGGCGCTGCTGCTCCCGTGCTGCCGTTCCCAGCGCGGTTGCCCCCGCGCTGCGGCGATGTGAGCCATTGCAACACGACCCGGACCGCTCCGGCAACATCGACGATGCTCATCGTCGTGCCGGGTGCCGCAGGTGAGCAGACACGTTGTCCCGGCCCGGGTTGGCGGGGGGGTCCGGTCAGGGTGGGTCGAACCGGCCCTGACACGCCACAGCCGTGGGCATCCGGTGGCACGGGACCAGGTTCGGGGGATTCAACACCGGAAAGGTGGCGGAACTCCGGATCCAGTACTGCTCCGGGTGCCGGGGCCGGGCCTCCACGACGAACGGCTTCTCCCCGTCACGGAGAATCAGCTTCCCGCCACCCTGCGGCGTGGAGTCGTGGTAAGTCGCCTCGATCTCCCAACTACAGGACTTTTCCCCGGTGACCGCCTCCACACGCAGCCCGCCGGGGGACATGCCACCACCCAGGTCGATCTTCCGGCGACTGAAGTACGGCCGTCCCTGCTCCTCGACGTCATCCGCGATGTACGGGATCGGATCCTCCTCGGTCAGATCGAAGAGCATCCCTTCGTAAGCGGCGCCGCCCTCCGGGACGACGTCGATCACCGCCTTGGCCGTCGACGGCTGGCAGGAGACGTTGACCGCGTGCATGTCGATGATCGAGAGCTGGGTAGTCCGGTCACTGATGATGTTCATGGTGAAGACCGCCGCGTCACTGGTGGACGGGTCTGTGAAGCCACCCGGCAAGCCATCGACCATCGACGGAAAGGGAAGCAGACGTCCACCCAAGGTACGGAGGAAGCGCCAGATCTCCTCGTCGGACCCGAGCGACTCCAGCTTCACCTGCTCCGGTTGGGTCAACGACCGGTCGAGGACGATCCGCCAGAACTCGGGGATGGTGCGGTCGTACTTCACCGAAGCGACGAAGGGGGTCTTGGCCTGGTCGTGCCGCCGGCCGGCGTCCAGGTCCGTCCCGACCCGTGAATCCGCGGTCTCCCGATCGAAGAAGTGGGTGACGAGCAGAGTCGCCAGTAGGGACACGATGGCCACCGCGATCGTGACGAGCAGATGCTTCCGCTTCTCCGGCGCCGGAAGATCCTTCATGCCGGGCGCGATCTGCTCCCCGGCTTGGGCGAGGAGTGAACGACCTTCCGGCGGCGCCGGTCCCGTAGCCGGTGGCCCCGCTTCCGCTGCCGCGGGTGGTGGTGGCGCAGCGGTGGTCTTCTCGCCGTCCTTGTCTGCTCCCGGTATCGGCGGTTCTGGTGCCATGTCCTTCTCCTGACCATCGTCGTCGCCCATGAAGCACGGGTGGCGTGACCCGTCGTTCCTCCTGTCCGTCACTGAGGCGGTGTCGCGATCGCCGCCACCGCGGGGTGAACGACCCGCTGCTCAGGCCCAGAGAACCAGGTCAACGCGGTGGCGCTCTGACCGTCGGTCGCCGGCGCCAGGCTGGCGAAGACCCGCCCGGACCTGGTGCGTACCGACTGCGTCGGCAGTTGGCCCCTTACCCGGCTCCAGGAGCTGTTCGCCTCCAGGCGCCACAGGATCGGGGCGCCGTGGGCCCAGACGGATGCCTCCCCGCAGGACCAACCGATCGTGGTGGCGTACAGCAGGCCGTCCTCCCACCAGAGGTCGACCACCCGGGAACCCCGACCGTCCACGCCGAACGGGGTGGGGCCCTCCGCCGCATCGAGGCCGGGGGTCGCCTGCCTACGTCCGGTGGCCGGGTCCAGGACGGTGACGGTCGCGTTCTCCCGGCAGGCGTCGAAGTGACCGCCTTCGACGAAGGCCATTCGGGCTCCGCCGTAGGCGGTCGTGGCGGCGGCGGTCCCCCGGGAGACGGCGATGTTTCCCTTCGTCATGCCGATCCGCTTGACCTGCCCGTCCGAGGAGGCGAGCAGCAACTGCTCCGGCCCACCGTAGGCCGCCGTGGTGTCGAGATCGGCGCCAGCGAAGAGGGCCACCTCCGGCAGCCCGGCCAGGGCGGTGAGCTGCTGACTGAACCGCACCGGAGCGTCCACCGGTTCAGATGTGCCGTCCCGCCCCCGGGTCAACGCCAGCCGGTGGATCCTCCGCTTTCCGTCCACGACGAGGACCTCGTCCGTGCCGACGGAGATGCTGCTTGAGCAGCCGACACAGGGGAGGGAGAAGCTGGTCGCGGTTTTGCGGTCGATGACCGCGACCGTCGCCTCGTCCGTGCCTGCGGCGGCCACTGCGAAGACGTACCGGCCGCTACTGGTCCAGCCCGGTGCCGTGCGGTAGCCGGAAAAGTCGCCCTCGATCCGACGTACCAGCCGACCGTCGACCAGCAGGGCCAGCTCGTCTGCGGCGAGGTAGGCAAGGGTGGGTGGCTCCGAGGGCTCCGCAGGCGCGCTGGACGATCCGTCGAACGGGTCGGCCAGCGTCGCGGGATCCCGGATGAGGCGATGGATCAGAAGCCCGAGTAGCACGGCCGACAGAACGGTTGCGGCCATCACCACGGACTGCACCCGAGACATACGCATCGACGGACGACCCTCCACCTGACCTCGCACCACGAGCTTAGACCGCAGCTGTGACGGTCGCACTCCCCTCTGTCACCACCCGGAGGTCGGGGCAGACTCGGTGCCGCCAGTTGACGACACCGCCGAGCAGGGCCCGGCGGTTCTGACGACCCGGGCGCCCGGATCGGTGGCGTCGCCCGTCGCCGACATCTGCCAGGACGCGCACAGGGCCGCCAGGCCGTCCGGGGGCAATTCGTTGGCGAACAGGATGCGATAGACGCGCGTCTCGTGAAAGCCGGGCCTGACTTCGGGCGTACTCAGCCGCAGTGCGCCTGGCATTCTGGTCGCTGGTCGGTCGATGGCGTCACACCACCGACGGTCCCACACGGTCCACCCGGTGCTGACGAGTCCCACGGCAGAGTGATCCTCGGCGAGCAGGAACTCCTCGGCGAGTATGCCTTCGAGTTCTGCCGGATTACCGCCGATCACGGGCACGGTGTGGAGCAGGTAATAGTCCAGCAGCGGTTCCTATGGGCGTGCCCGTTCCAGTCGGTTGTCGTGGCGTGCTGTTTACCGCTCGGCGTCCGGTCGCCCTGTGTCGTCGCGTGCCGCCGGCTGCTGATCCGGCGCGACGCCGCCGGCCGGTTGCCCGAGCCGGCCCGGTGGGACGGTCGTGGGCGCCGCGCCGTTCGGGGTGACGGGGATTGTGTCGACCTTCGCCGATCGGTAACGTAGCGCATCGATATGGCTACCCGCTGCTATCGTCGGAGGTGGTCCATGTGACACGTGCCGTGGAGGCGGAACTGCCCCTCTGGCCGCCGGTCAATCCGACCCGAGGCCCGTTCACCCCGTTGGACGAAGCTGAACGAGACCGCTACGTCGGCCCGGTGAGGCGGGTGCGGCTGCCCACCGGGGCTCCGGCCTGGCTGGTCACCCGGCACGCCGACGTCCGCCAACTGCTGCGCCACCCCGCTTTCAGCTCCGACTTCCGCCGCCCCGGCTTCCCGTTGCTGCGCCCGCTGCCGCCGCAGGCGGCCGAGGACGGCAGGGGCTCGTTCATCCAGATGGACGGTGGCGAGCACTCCCGCCTGCGGAGGATGCTCACCGCCGAATTCATGATCAAAAACGTCCGCCGGATCGAGCCGTTGATCCAACGCACCGTCGACGAGGCGCTCGACGTCCTGGCTGCCGCCGGGCCTCCGGCCGACCTGGTGTCGTCCTTCGCCCTGCCGCTGCCGTCCATGGTGATCTGTCACCTGCTCGGCGTTCCCTATGCCGACCACGACTTCTTCCAGAGCCGCAGCCGCACCCTGCTCGACCGCGAGATGCCGCCGGCGCGGGTCCAGCGCGACTTCGAGGAGCTGCGTGACTACATCCGGGCGCTCGTCGACGCCAAGCGGGCCCGGCCCGAAGGGGCGGACGACCTGCTCAGCCGGCTGATCCGGGAACGGGTCGAGCCGGGGGAGCTCGATGTGGACGAACTGGTCGGGATGGCGCTGCTGCTGCTCATCGCCGGCCACGAGACCACCGCCAACATGATCGGGTTGAGCGTCCTGCGGCTGACCCGGGACCCGGGGCAGTACGCGATCCTGCGTGACGAGCCCGACCGGGCGGCGGAGCTGGTGGAGGAGTTGCTGCGCTACCTGAGCATCGTGCGGTCCGGCCTGCTCCGGGTGGCCACCGAGGACGTCACGATCGGTGGTCGGCTGATCCGGGCCGGTGAGGGCGCGGTCGTGGTGATCTCCCTGGCCAACCGGGACGCCGACGTCTTCGACGAGCCCGACCGGTTCGATCCGTACCGGCAGGCGCACCAGCAGGTGGCCTTCGGGTTCGGGGTGCACCAGTGCATCGGGCAGCCTCTCGCCCGGGCCGAGCTACGTATCGCGCTGGTGGCGCTGGCTCGCCGCTTTCCCGGCCTTCAGGTGACGGCCGCGCCCGAGGAGTTGAGCACCCGGGACAGCTCGGTCGTCTTCGGACTCGACGCTCTGCCGGTGACCTGGTGACCGCCGGCGGCCGGCCCGTCGGCGAGGAGGCGACGGTGCGGGTGGAGGTCGACCGGGACGCCTGCTGCGGGTCGGGCAACTGCGTGCTCGCCGCGCCGGAGGTCTTCGCGCAGGACGACTCCGACGGGCTGGTGCTGCTGCGGGCCGCCGTGCCGCCGGCGGCAAGCGGCGAGCGCGTCCGTCGCGCCGCCGATCTCTGTCCGGCCGGGGCCATCCGGGTCGTCTGAGGCCGCCGGAGCCTGCGCTCTCCGACCTCCGGGAGCGCCGACCCTGGGGCGTCCGTCACCCTTTTCAGGCGTACGCCGGGCGACGCTGACGGCCGGCGTTCCGCTCGCCTCACCGAGGTTCCCCGGCCGGCGTCGTCGGGTGCGACCGGAGCATCGCCCGGGCCAGGCTCGCCCGGTTCGACACGCCGAGCTTGCGGTAGATCCGGCCCAGGTGGGTGTCGACCGTACGGACGCTCAGGAAGAGCCCGTGTGCGACCTCCACGCTGGTCATACCGCGGCTCACCAGATCGGCGATCTGCCGTTCACGCTCGGTCAGCACGGCCAGCGGGTCGCCGCCCCTGGTTGACGTGTCCGGGACGAGACGGCTCTGCTGTCGGCGAACCCGATCGACCAGACGGGCGGAACCGCACTGTTCGGCGAGCGCGGCGGCCCGTCCGAGCCAGGCGCGGGCATCGTCGGTGCGGCCGGCGTCGACCAGCACGGTTCCCGCCGCCGCCATCGTCCGGCACAGGTCCAGGTCCAGTCCGCGACCGGCGAAGCATTCGACTGCCTGCTCCGCGTCGGCCAGCGCCGGGCTGGTCTCCCCGCGTGCGGCGTACAGCCGCATGCGGGCGCGCATCAGGAAGCCCTGACGGCTGACGGAGAGGTTGCGCACCGAGGCCTCGGCCAGGTCGACCCACCGGCTCGCGTCACGCGTGTCACCCATCCGCAGCGCGGCCATGGACAGCGCCTCGTACCACCGGGACCGGTTCGGCGGGGCGATCCGTGGCATCTCCGGGCCGCCGAGAGCGTCGAGCATCAGCCGACGCCCGCGTTCCGGCTCCGCCACCTTGATCAGCAGGTCCGCCAGGAGGCAGGGCACGATCGCGTCCTCGGCCGGCCCCTGGTCCCGGATCAGGGCGAGGGCCTGGTCACCCAGGGCGATCACCGCGGCGGCCTCCCGGTCGGCGTCCTGCCAGTACCGGACGAGCGCGAGAAACGCGGCGACCGAAGCCCGGGCCGTCGACGTGCCTTCCGGTTCGAGCAGTTCCGCAGCCTCCTCCAGGGTGCGGCCGGCCCGGTCGAGTAGTCCACGTTGCAACTCCACCGCCCCCAGCGAAGTCAGGATGGCGGGAAGGATGAACCGTTGTCCGGTTCGGCGGGCCTCGTCGGCACCCCGGGACAGGTGCCGTTGCGCCTCGGTGAACCGGTGCAGGGCGTCCTCCGTCGCGCCCACCAGGTAGAGGGCCGGCAGGTTGGTGACGACGCTGCTGTCCGGCGTGGTGTCCACCAGATCGGCCGCGATGTCGGCGGCCCGGTCCGCGGCGTCGCTGTCCGCGGCGAGCAGGTGCGCCATCGCCATCTGGGCGACGGCGGCCGCCTCCCCGAGCCGGTCCCCGTGCTGCCGGGCGATGGTGGCGGCCTCGCGGGCGTTCAGGCGGGCGGCTTCCTGATCGAGCCGGTCGAGGGCGAGTGCCGCCAGTTCCGTGTGCATGGCCACGGCCGTGGAGGGAGCGGAGGGATGGTTGCCCCGCAGCGCGGCCAGCCCCTCCCGGATCAGAACCGACGCCTCGGCGTGCCGGCCCTGGAGCCGGCGTACCCGGACGGCGTCTGCCATGGTCGAGGAGAAGTCCCCACCAGGTATGCGGATCGCCCGGGGTAGGAAGGTGTGCACCAGTTGCTGCACGTCGCATCGACCGCCGCGTAGCAACTGGGCCCGCAGGGCCAGCACCTGCGCTTCGTACCAGCGGTCGTCGCCCTCGGGCAGCAGTTGCAGCGCGGCCTCCAACCACTCCAGGGCATCGGCCGGTGCGTCGTGCATGGTGCTCCGCGCCGCGTCGATCAGGACGGGCAACTGCTCGGGACGGCCCGTGTCGAGGGCCCGGGCGATGTGGTGGGCGCGCTGGGTGACCGGAGCGCCGCGAGCCAGCAGTTCGGTCTCCACGCGCTGGTGGGCGGCGAGGCGTTGGCTGGGGCCGATCTGCGCGTAGACGAACCGACGGACGACGTCGTGCCGGAACGCGAAGCGCGGCAGCACCTGCACCGGGCGCATCAGGTCCAGCTCGGTGAGGGTGTCCAGGGCCAACAGTGTCTCCGTGACGTCCAGTCCGGCGATCGCGGCGAGCAGTTCCGCCGAACCGGGGGTACGCAGCACGGCGGCTGCCTGGGCGACCCGCAGTTCGCGGTCGGCGAGTTCGGCCAGCTCGCCGAGCAGGATCAGGTGCGCGTCGGTCATGGCCTGCGCGTCTGCGGCGGCCAGCAGTTGCAGGTAGAGCGGGTTGCCGTCACCCTCGGTGTGCAGCCGGGTCAGGTCCGGCCGGTCACCGAGCAGCTCGCGGGTCTGGCCGAGGTCCAGTGGACCTAGTCGGTGCTGGGTGAGCTGGCCGCGTGCGGCCGCCCGGGACAGCACCGCCGCCGCCCCACGCGACAGTTGCCGGTCCCGGTAGGCGAGGACCAGCAGCACCGGCGCGGTGGTGGTCAGTTCGATCAGCAGCTGCATCTGGTCCCGGTGTGCCGTGTCGAGCAGGTGCACGTCGTCGAGCAGGACGAGGGTGGGTTCCGCTCCCACCACGACCGGCGGACCGGTGCCCGTCCGGCCGGTGGCGGCGACCACCGTGAGGGCGTGTGCCCTGCCCTGCGCCGCGAGGGCGGAGATCAACGTGGTCTTGCCGATGCCCGGTTCTCCGGCGAGGGCGACGGCTGCGCCGGTTCCCGTGTGCAGGCCGTCGAGCTGACGACGGAGTGCGGCGAATTCCGTCCGGGGCAGCGGGTGACCGGTCATCCGACCGGACCTCCGTCGAGCTGGTACGAGCCGGTCTGTCGGGGTGGGCGTCATCGGGCGGTGTCGCGGGACGGCCGTTGGCTGTGGGTGCGTAACCGCAACCCCAGTGTGATCAGAGAAGGCCGTTTACCTGGCATTACGGATCCTTAGGGGGAAGATCCTCTTTGGGGATGTCGAGTACACAAGGCGGACGCTTCGTAGTCAACAGCTCACCGCACTCTTCGATCCGGCCAGATCTCGAGTTGATCGGTCCAGGTGTAGTTTCCCGGCGGAGGAAGGATTGCCGTCGATCTGGCACTGGGGTAGAAAGACGGCGGGGCGTTGATTCCAGCGGGGCGACGAGCGTGCCCGCCGCCGTCCGGCGCTGGTCGAGGTCAATAGAGCCGCAGTCCCAGGCGGCAGTCCGCAGGGCTCCGGCAGGGCCGCCGAGTCGTGCACGTTGACGACGGTCAGTTCGGACACCATCCGGAGAAGTACGCAACCGGCTACGCAGCCGGCACCTGCCCCCGAGTACGTAACCGGATCCGTAGTTGTGCGGACGCCTCCCACGGCCACGGCTGCGAGTGTCGGCGGACACGCCGTCACCGTCCTCCACCAGGAAGCGGTCACGGGGGAGAGGAGACAGGATGATCGGGACCACGGTCGGCGGGACGCCGGCGCCGGGCGTACGCCGGGTCGGACCCGTCACCCGAGCGCCCGAGGTCACTGTGGCGCCGTACGCGATGGTGCGGGTCGCCGGTGTCACCCTCCCGGAACCGTCGGCCGTGACCGAGGAGTTCCGGGGCGTCGCCGCCCGCCTGCTGGAGCTGACCGCGCGCGCCGAGCGAATGGCCGCGGCGCTCGCCGACGTGCTGCACCAGCAGGTCGTCCGGGCCGCTTCCGACCAGCGTCGGGTGCTGCTGGCCCTGCGCCGCGACGTGCACAACGGGCGCAGCCCGTCGGTGGTGTCGCGTGCCCGGCTGGCCGGCTGGACCGACCACCTGCCCGGCCTGGCGTCCTGGCTCGGCCTCCGCGACGACATCGACCGGCACACCGCGGAACTCGACGCCCTTCTCGCGCCGGCGCTCGCCGCCGACCGGGTCGCCCTGGCCGGGCTGTGCCGCGCCGAGGAGCTGTCCCGGGCCGTCGCGCTGACCAGCGTGGATCTGCTGCGGGCGCTGCGCCGGGCGGCCGAGCAGGGCCCGGCACCCGACGACCGGGCCCGCAAGTCGGAGGCCACCGTGCTCCGGTACGCGATGCGGGCGGCCACCAGGACCGTGCCGCTGTCCTGGTTCACCCGGGTGGGCTGGGGCCGTTGGGACGGGCCGGTGCCGGACCCGACCGGCTCCACGGAGGTGGTGGCGGTCGCCAACGCCGACCGGGCCACTCTGTCCGCCCTCGTCCACGCCGTGCTCCGGCACCCCGACCGTCGCGGCGATCTGCCCCACACCCTGGCGCCCGGCCTGTGGGTGGACGGGGCGGTGATCCGGCTGCGTCGCCAGACTCAGGCCCCCGACGCGCCACCCGGGGTGCAACGGGAGGAGGCGCTGACGCTGCCGCTGACCCGGGCGCTGCGACACCTGCTGGATCTGCTGGAGCCCGGCGGGGTGGCGACGCCGCACCAGCTCGCGACGGAACTGGCCACCCGGTTGTCCCGTCCGGCGCCGCAGGGGTCCGCGGCGGTTCGGGCGTACCTGCACGCGCTCGTCGAACAGGGCGTGCTCCGCCCCGCGTACCCGGTGGACCCGCAGGCCGTCGACGGCCTCGCTGCCGTCGCCGACTGGCTGGCCGGGATCGGCCTGGCCGACGTGGCCGTGTCGCTGCGGGAGATCGATGCCAGGACCACCGCGTTCGCCGGTCTCGACGCGACCGAACGGCCGGCGGCCCTGGCCGGGCTACGCTCCCGCTGGGACGCGGCCTTCGCCCAGCTCGGCGCGGACCGCACGGGTCGTCCGCAGCCCCTCACCGAGGACGTGACCCTGGTCCGCCCCGTGGGCCTCGGCCGGGCCCACGGCCGGGACCACCGGGGCACCCTCGCCGCGCTGACCCCGCTCTTCGAACTCCTCGACCAGCACGCGGTGGTCCGCCGCCTGGCCCGGGACCGCTTCGTCGCCCGCTACGGCGTGGGCGGCCGCTGCGGGTCGCCGACGGAGTTCGCCGAGGAGTACGGTGCGGTCTGGCAGGCGACGCACCTGGTCGGCGTCGACGGCACCCTGGACCCGACGCTCGACCTCGCCCCCGGTGACGAGCTGCGCGAACTGGCCCGGCTCCGGGCCGACCTGGTGGCCGCCGTCACGACCGACGACGACGGGAACCTGACCGTCCCCGACGGGCTGCCCGACGACGTCGCCCCCAGGCTGCCCCGGTGGCTCACCAGCCGACCCGGCTCGTACGCGGTCTTCGGACAGTCCTGCCACGACGGCGCGTCGTTCTGTGTCAATCACGTGTACGGCGGATGGGGCCGGTTCACCAGCCGCTTCCTGCGGCAGCTCCCTCCGGAGGCCGAAACGGCAGTCGCCGCCCAGCTCCGGCGCCACCTCGGCGCCCGGGTGGCGCAGCTCCGCCCGGTCAACGGGTTCAATGGCAACCTGCATCCGCTGCTCGTCGGCGACGAGATCGCCGACGACCGCCGCCACGGCACCCTGGTCCCGGACGACCTGCACCTGGTCCACGACGTCGCCACCGATCAGGTCCGCCTGGTGGTCACCGCCACCGGTGAACCGTTGGACGTGGTCTATCTCGGGTTCCTGGTGCCGGTGATGCTGCCGGAGCGCCTGACCAGCATGCTCACCGACGTGGGCACGGGATCGGTCGGACCGGGCAGGGCCATGGCGGCCCGACAGCTCCGCCGCACCCCGGTCGGCCCGGTCTGGCGCCGGCCCCGGCTGCGGTACCGGGAGGTGGTCCTCTCCCGGGCGGACTGGCGGCTCTCCGCGGACATCGTCGCCGCCTGGCGGGCCGAGCTGGACGCCCGGCCCGCTGAGGTGGGACGCACCGCCGTGCGCTGGCGACACCTGCTCGGCCTGCCCGAGCACGTCTTCGTCAGCGCCGCCGCCGTCGACGGCGCGAAGGGGTTGACGGCGTTCATGTCCTACCTGGAACAGCCCCGTTCCCAGTACGTCGACCTCGCAAGCCCGCTACACCTGCGGTGCCTGTCCCGGACCCTGGCCCGCTACCCGGACGGCGTCGTCCTGGAGGAGGCACTGCCCGCTCCCCGTCCCGGGCAGCCGGCGACGGAGGTCGTGATCGAGCTGTACCGTACGGGCACCGATGGGTGAGCCCCGGTCGACGACCGCCGCCGACGTCGTCCTGCCGCGCCGGGTTCCGACCTGTCCGGAGGAGTTCCCATGCCCGTGACCGCCGCCCCCGTCCACCCTGGGCAGAGCTCTTTCCACAGCCTGCACTGCTATCTGCACTGGAGTGCGGAACACGTCGACGACTTCATCACCGGCACACTCACACCGCTCATGGAGGGGCTGCGTCGGAACGGGACGATCGCCGACTGGTTCTTCATCCGCTACTTCGACGACGGTCCACACCTGAGGGTGCGGGCGCGGGGCGCCGAGGCGCACGAGCACCGCCGGTGGCAGGAGCAGTTGGTGGCCGCGGCCCGGGCCGCCGACCATCCGCTGCTCGACCTCGGCACCGCCAGCCGTCCGGGCTGGCCGGGGCACGCACAGGCCCGGCAGGTCGACTACGAGCCGGAGACCGAGCGGTACGGCGGCCCGGCCGCGCTGCCGGTGGCGGAGACGGTGTTCGGCACCTCCAGCCGGATCGCCGCCGAGGTGGTCGCGCGTACCCCGGGACCCGGCCAGCGGATGGTGGCGGCCACCGACCTGGTCCTCGCCACCCTGATCGCCCTCGACCTGGACATGCTCGCCGCGGCCCGATGGCTGCGCCGCAGCGCGAGCGCCTGGCGGTGGCACCCGGAGAGCACCACGCTGACTGCGGGCACCGTGCAGGGGCCGGCGCTCGCCGCAGCCACCACGCAGGCCCGCTCGGTGGTACGGCGCTGGCACGAGATCACCGCCTCCGTGGCGGACGGCTCCCGGATCCGGGACCGGTGGGCCGCCCAGGTGCGCGCCGCCCGCGCCCAGCTGGAGAGCTCTGCCGGCGGCGGCGACCAGTGGGTCGGGGTGTGGGCGTCCCAACTGCACATGCTGCTCAACCGGTTGGGCATCATGCCCGACGAGGAGCGCTCCCTCTACCACTTCCTCGCCGCCGCCCTGCTGGCGCCGGACGGCCCCACCGATTTCTTCGCCGACGGCACCGCCAGCCCCGACCGGCGGTACCTGGCGGCCAGCAGCTACGCCCCGGGCCGGATCGAGTGGCAGCGGCCGCGGACGTCGGGCCGGAGGCGGCACGGCGACCGGCGACGGTCCGGCCCACCTCTGGCACTTCCCCCCGCCGCACCAGTGACGGCCGCGCTCGGCGACGCGCTCACCGCGCGGGCCAGCGGACGCGGTACGCTCTGCGGCCCGCTGGACGCCGCGCACCTGGCCACTCTGCTGTGGACCGCCAGCGGGGCGGGTGATCGGGCCGGCAGGCCCGGGGTCCGCCGACCCTACCCGAGCGCCGGCGCCAAGTACGCGGTCCGGCTGCGCGTGCTGGCCCGGGACGTGGCCGGCGTCCCGGCCCACCAGTACGACGTCGACGCCGAGTCCCGGCTCCTGCTGCCCACCGGCCCGGTGCCCACCGACGCCGAGCTGGCCACCGCGTCGATGTGGTTCGAGGCCGGACCGACGACGCCGTCGGCGGACACCCCGGCCAGCCAGGAACGGATCGATCTGTCGGCGCTGCCGGCGCTGCTCGGGGTCTACGTCGACCTGCCCGTGCTGCGGGCCACCTACGGCCTCCGGGCGCTGCGCTTCGGCATGCTGGAGGCCGGTCACCTGGCCCAGAACCTGGCCCTCACGGCGGCGGCGACGGGACTCGGGCTGGGCATGGTCGGTGGGTTCTACGACGACATCGCCAACGAACTGCTCCTCCTCGACGGGGTCGACGAGGTTCTCGCCTACCTGCTCCCGGTCGGCCGGCCCGGCGGGTGACTGCTGGCGGTCGGGCCCGACCCCCTGGTTGGGCCCGGGAGGGACGGTCACGGGAAGGGATGCGGATGCAGTGCCAAGTCCTCGTAGCGGGGCCGCCCGGGCAGGCGGCCCAGCGCCGCCGGCACGGTCAGCAGCCGGGGCAGCCCCCGCGTCCGCCGGTTCAGGTGACCGAACGTCATCGGCAGGGTGCCGGGGACGACGACCTTGGCAGCATGCAACCCGAGGGCCTGCCGCAGCTCGGGGATGCTCTGGTCGACGACGACCGGTTCCACCCCGGCCCGGTGGTGCAGGTCCGCGCAGAGCGCGCCGAACAGGGCCGCGAGGTCCTCGACGGGACGGGGCAGCCCCGGCCACACCTCCCGCCAGGCCCGCGTCCGCCCGGCCCCGAGCAGGAACTCGTAGCGCGGCCGTGCTTCCGGCAGGCAGTGCAGCATCATGTGGTCGTCCATCTGGCGGACCAACGCGGCATCGTCGAGCATCGGCAGTAGCCGGTCGCGATCCGCCCGCGCCGAATCCCCCTGCCACGTGCCGCGTACCTCGTGGACGTTGACGACCAGCTCCACCACGGCTGAGTGGATCGCCGAGAGGGGATCCAGGTGGGCGCCGGCCGCGAAGAACGCCGTCGGCGCCCCCACGGCGGGCATCCGGTGGTGCGCCAGCGCGACGACCGCCGGCACGGCCAGGTCGGTGGTGGCGTCGAACAACCGTAGGTCGTAGTCGAGCAGGTCCAGATCGTCGGCGAGGTGCCCGACCAGGTCGAGTTCGTCGGGGAGCGCGACCTCCACCAGCGGGGTACGGGCGTACCAGGCCACCAGGAAGGCGTCCCGCTCGATCACCTCGAACAGGCCGTGCAGGGCCGCCTCCTCCAGGCTGTTGCCGAGACCGCAGCCGTTGGAGGACTCCGACAGGAAGGTCGCCGACGGGCGCTGCCCGGGGTCACCCCAGTACGCCGCGTGCTCCGGCACCGCCACGGGCTTCGCCCGACTGGGCGACCACCCCGGCACCCACCACGTCGGCACGTCGGGGGCGTACGGGATGTGGTGGGCGCTGGGCAGGTCGGGCAGACCTAAGGCCGCGGGATCGACGGCGAGCTCCGGTCCCAGCTCCGCGAAGGACGCCCACTGCCGGGCGGCGGGCCCGTGGGGGGCGTACCCGGCCAGCCGTTCCACCGCTTCGAAGAGCGCCAACCGGTCAGCCTCCGCGGCGGTCGTCGCCCGGCCGAAGCCCGTCACGGTGACCGCCGGACCGGCGACCACCGCCCTGGTGACCGGCAGCCCGTACTCCTCGTGCCGGTGCAGCTGGACGACGTGGCCCAGCCGTGGCTCCAGCAGTGCCCGGCGAAGTCCCGCCAGGTCGGTCGCCGGGTTGGGCCGGCGCAGCCGTACCGGGTCGGCCGGCGGCTGACCGCTGCCGGTGAGTGGCGTCCCAGGTGGAGCCGGGGGCTGCCGGCTGAGGCATCCTTCGCAGCGGATCCCCACCGGCGCCACCGGATGGGCGGACACGCTCCCGTCGGGCGGGACGACCCAGAGCCGCGCGGCGGCGGACTGCGGCTCGGCCAGCGCCGACCGGACCACCGCGGCGAGTACGGGCAGCAGGGCCGGCGCCGGCCGACCGCCGAGCCGCAGCTCGGCATCACCGTGCGGCGTCCGGCCGCCCGGCGCCGCCAGCCTGGCGGCCTCCAGGCAGCGCAGGCAGGTGGCACTGTCGGCGCCGACCAGCGGACCCACCAGCGCCGTACCGCCGTCGAACCGGACGGGCAGGACAGCCCCGGTGCCCCGGTCGGCCAGCCCGCTCAGCAGCGCCGGACTCCACCGGGTCGACACCACCACCGCCGGGCCGGAGCCGGCCCACCTGTCGTCATCGGCCAGTACCGGGTACGGCGACCCCGCCCCCCTCAGCGCCTCGGCGAGCTGGCCGGCCAGGTCGGGGACCGGCCGCCGGGGACCGTCCCGGTCGTCCCCGGGCAACCGAGGGTCACCGGTCATCGCCGGCCCGCAGGACGACGAGCCCGACCGTACGCAGGGCGGCGGCCAGCGGAGCTGGCGGCGTCACCACGACCGGCTCCGCGGGGGCGCCGACGAGGGTCCGCAGTGACCGCCGGAGGGCGTCCTCCCGTTCGGACCCGTCGGGCATGGGCGCGGCCGAGCGGCTCACCCGTGGCGACGCTCCGCAGGGGCCGTGCGAGTACGGCGGACCGGGCCGGTGTGCACGCCAGCCGACCGTGGCGACCGCGGCGAGAGCGGCGAAGGCGACCGCGTCGTGGGCTGTGGCCTCGATCGCCCAGCCGAGTTCCATCCACCCACCGGGGTCCGTCGTGTCCGGGCCGCACACGACGGCCAGCTGCGCCCCGGGGGCGAGGCGGCGGACGTGCACGGTCGCCGGGACGCCGAGGCGGCGGGTCAGCGTACGCCACCAGCGGCGGGCTGCCGGCGCGTCGAACGCCGACGGGGGGACAGGCTCGCCTGACGTGACGCCGGCCGAGGCCACCGACCGGCGGGCGAGGCGGCGCAGCAGCACTCCCTCGGCATGGCTGCGGTCCACCCCGCAGGCCAGCAGGGCGGCCCCTCCGGTGGACACGCTGAGCAGCTCCACCGCTGCCAGCGTGGCGTGCAGCCGCGCCGTGGAGGTGTCCGGACCGTGCCCGGTGACGAGCGTCCCACCGGCCGGGCCGGGAACACCGCCGACCCGGCACCGGGCCAGTCCCACCGGCAGTTGTGGCAGATCGTCGAGCTCCACCGGCGGCAACACACCGAGTTCCGGGTCCGTGAGGGAGGTGGGTAGGCCCGCGTGGACGGCGTCGTCCCGCCGGTCGGGGGCGTGGACCGCCGGTGGCCGTACGCCGGGCGGCCACGGGTGGGCGGTGGCGCGCAGCGGGTCGTTCCGTACGACGAGCGCCGTCGGCGCGGTCGGGTCGGTCAGCTCGGCGAGCGCGCCGAGGAGCCGGTGCGCGGCGCAGGCGCCGGCCACCACGGAAACCGGGTCGCCAGGGGCCGTCGCCGCGCTGCCGAGCCCGAGCCGCTCGGCGATCAGGCCGGACTGGGCCCGCAGATGCGTGCCCGGGCCGACGGGGGTGACGTAGCCGACCGTGGCGCTGGCCCCGGTCACCACGGCACGCCCGTCGCTGGCGGCGAGGGTGACGCGTCCGGCGTCGGGCGGTGCGTCGATGCGGGTCGCGGCCCGCCGGACCCGGGCTCCGGCGGCGGTCAACGCCTCGATCGCGGCGGTGGCAGCGGGGCCCGCTCCCGTGACGGTCACCGGTTCCCGGCCGATGCCGGCCCAGGACGCGGCGGGGTCGGTGGCGACCGAGGCCAGCCAGGTGGCGACGGCGGGTGGCGGCACCGAGGCCGGCCCGCGGGCGTCGGCGGGGGCATGGGCGTACCCGGTGCCGGCCCAGTGCTCCGGCACCCGGACCAGCAGGTCGTGTTCCCGCAGCAGGTCGGCCAGCCGGTACAGGGCGAGGGCGACGGGCGGGCGTGGCGACAGGTCGCGCAGGTCGGCTGTGGTCGGTTCGGACGCGAGGCGCCGGGTGAGCAGTTGCCAGAGCCGCCACAGCTGTGGCGCGCCGTCCAGGGTGAGGCTGGTGTCCCAGGACCGCAGGTGCAGCCCGCCGTCGATCCGGGTCGCCTGCACGGTGGGGCGGAGTTGCCACGAACTGGTCGACATCTGCTCGCCTCACCGGTCGGGAAACGGCTGGGGTCGTCGGAAGTGGTCCGGGGCTGAGAGGGCGACTGCCGCCGGGCCCGGCGACAGTCGCCTCGTCACTCAGGCAGCGCGGTTCGCGCTCCACGGCGGCTACAGCATCGGCTCGTCCGGACTGATGGAGCAGGAGCAGGACGCCAGGCAGGCGCTGATCCGGGACGCCCCGGTCTCGGGGATCGCGACGGTGTCGCGCATGACCGTCACGGTCAGGCCGCTGAGGTCGAGATCGTCGAGCTCGAACTCGTCGTCTTCTCGTTCGATCGGCATGTGGTCACCTCCCTTCGAGGTGGGATGAGGCCCGGGCACGCCGGGATGGCAGAGATTCTTCCGGCGGCCGGTGCGGGGCGTCGTCAGTAGTTTTGCCGACATCACTACTTACCCACGCTCGGGAGCCACCGTTGCCTGCCCGGCCGGGGCCCCCGCCCCTGGGCGACCCCTTGATGGTGACGTGTCGAAGTCATGCGGGGCGGAAACCCGCAGGGGCGCAGGGTGTGATGCCCGGCTCGCGTGCGAGCCGTCTGCGTGCCGGTGCTGACCGGCGCGTCGGTTCCGCTTCAGGCGCAGCCGCGGTACTGCAACGCGGCGTCCTTCATGTAGGCCCAGAGTGCCAGGCCGTTCCAGTAGTCGTAGGTGAGTGTCCAGCCGTTGGCGGTGTTGCCGGTGGGGCCGGTGACGACCTGTCCGTAGCGGCGGGTGCCGTACAGGGTCGACTCGTTGGGGGCGGTGTACATACCCGCGTAGTCCCAGACGACGGTGAAGCTGCTCGTCGTGCAGGCCGCCTGCGCCGGCCCGGCCGGCACGAGGGCCGTCAGCGCGGTCGCCGCGAGGCAGGCCGCCGTCGTGTGCAGTAGCAGTCGTCGAACGGTCATCGCGTCATCCTATCGATGAATGTGGACGAATGTACTTCGGCTGTGCCGTCAGCATGACGCTCTGTCGACGGAGAGCTGGGACTCTCCCGCGTGGGTCGGAGCCCGGGTCATTCCCGGTGGGGAGGCCGATGTGGGTCCGCAGACGGACGCTTCCGGTTGTCGGCCCGGGGCACGATGGGCAGCAGTCACGTCACACGGGAGGCGACATGCACCTGTCACGCCGCAGTTTCCTGCTGGCCACCACCGGTACGGCACTCGCGACGCCCCTGCTGGCCGGTGCCGGCCCGGCACTCGCGGCCGGCCGTCCGCCCGCCGGGTCGTTGCCGGACGCGGCGCTCACCGCCGACCTGCGCGCGATCACCGAGGCCGGAATGCCCGGTGTGTTCGCCGAGGCGCGCGACGGACGGGACCGGTGGCGGGGCGCCAGCGGGGTGGCCGACGTGACGACCGGTCGACCGGTGCTGCCCGGGTTCCAGCACCGGGTCGGCAGCATCACCAAGACCTTCGTTGCCGCGACGCTGCTGCAACTCGTCGGTGAGCGCCGGATCGCGCTGGACGCCCCGATCGGCCGGTACCTTCCGGAGTTCGCGGTCGCCGGGGTGACCGTCCGGATGCTGCTCGACCACACCAGCGGCATCAGCGACTACGACCACGTCATCTTCGCCACCCCGGAGGACATCGAGCGGCACCGGTCCACCACGTTCACGCCGCGTCAACTCGTCCAGGCCGGCCTCGGTCAGCCGTCGACCGGGGCACCGGGCGCGGCCTTCTCCTACTCGAACACCAACTACATCCTGGCGGGGCTGATCATCGAGCGGGTCACCCGCCGGTCCGCCACCGACGAGGTGCACCGGCGGATCCTCCGGCCGCTGGGGCTGCGGCACACGTACTTCCCCGGCGTGCGTCCCCGGATCGCCGGCCCGCACAGCAGGGGCTACGTCCCGTGGTACGAGGGTGAGCTGCGCGATTTCAGCGTCAGCAACATGTCCTGGGCGTGGACGGCCGGGGCACTCGTGTCGACCATGGCCGACCTGAACACCTTCTTCCGGGCGCTGCTCGGTGGCCGGCTGCTCCGCCCGGCCCAACTGGCCGCGATGAAGACCACCGTGCCGTTCGACCCGGCTCAGCCGGAGGTCGGCGGCTACGGTCTCGGCCTCTACCGGATGACCTGGCCCACCGGCGACGTCTGGGGGCACGACGGCCTGGTCTTCGGGCACAGCGCCATCTCGCTGCACACTCCGGACGGTCGGCGGCAGGTGAGCCTCGCCCAGAACGTGACGCACTACGCGCTGCCCGGCACGCCGGACCCGATCGGCGAGGCGGCCGGCAGGTTCCTGAACACGGCACTGGTCGGGGAGAGCGGCGTCGCGGCGCGGACCGCCACCGCCGCCCGGGTGCCGGCGGTCGTCCCGGCGCCGGGCGCACCGACGCTGGTCAGGCCACTGCCGCAGCGCTGACGCTGGCGCCCGGCAGCCGCGACCGGACACCGTACTCCGGTCGCGGCTCCCGGGCGGCCGCCCCGCCGACCCGCTCGCCCGCGTGACCGGTTCAGCAGGTCATGTCGACCTCCAGGACCGCGACCTCGTGCCGGCCGACCAGCAGCACGGTGGTCTGTGGATCCTCCTCGAAGTCCTCGTCGTCGGGTGGCCAGGTCGTCGGCAGCAGGCCGGCGTAGCCGATGTGGACATCGGCACCCGTCCGGGCCAGGACGAGATCGATCAGGTCGTCGCCCAGGAACGTCGCGAGGTGGTCGGCCGGCAGCTCCGGGAACTCGTCGATGCCGTCCCAGCCCCCGTCGAACAGCTCGCTCAGGTGCAGGCGTACCAGATTGCGGAGACCGGCACGCAGGTCGGCGGCCGGTACGGGCCGGAACGCCTCCTCGTCGTGTTCGTCCGCGTCCTCGCGGTTCTCGACCCACCAGCGGGCTGCGGCGGCCAGCGGGTCGCCGCCTCCGGGGTCGAGCCGGCCGATCCGGAACCGGAAGGTGACCGGGCTGTTGTTGTTGACCCAGAGCAGGTCGCTCAGCAACGTCATGATGCAGGCCAGCCGGGTCCGCAGGGCGGCGTCGGCACCGTCGGAGTCGGTGACAGGGGGCTGTCGAACTTCCGGAGCCGGATGCAGCGAGACCCGCAGGGTGCTGCCGTCGAAGTCGCGGTGCAGCAGGTGCAGCGGCGCCGGCCGGTCCGGCTCGTCCGGCCGCTCGCTGTCGGTGGTCAGCCGGAGCAGATCGGCGTACGGGCCGGCCAGCTCGTCGGCGAGGAACCGCACCAGCACTTCCGCGCGCCGGTCGGGTGTCCCCACCACGGCCGAGATCAGCCTGACGAGTTCGGTTGCCACCTCCTCGTCGGTGCGCACCGGCTCGTACGACCGTCCCGGCCCGACCGACACCCGACTGGTCAGCACCGTCGCGCCGGTGACCTCCGGAAGGTCGGCGGCGCTCGCGATCTCCGTCAACGGCGGCGGCTCCGGCCACTGCTGATCCCGGCGGGACCTGGTCCGCCCGGACATCACCGTCGACGACCAGCCGGCAGCGTGCTCCGGCGACCACATTGCCATCAGCCACACCGCCGCCACGCGTACCCAGTGCTGGTTCGTCAGCCGGCGGCCGTCCTCCCGCTCGACCGGGTCGGGCTGTGGGTACCAGGAGTCGGTGTAGGCCGTGGTGCGTTCCACTGCGGCAACCCTTCCGCGTCGGGGAGGTGCGAAGGTAACAGGCGGCGGTGACACTCTTGTCCACAGTGTGGGGACGGGCGCCGTGGTCTGCGCGCGGCCGGTGGCGTCACGGCCGGAACTGTCGGTCGGGGCTCCTACGATCACGGCCATGTCGGCTGCCTTCACCGCGCTGTGGACCCAGGACGTCTGCCGGGAGCTGCGCAGGCACCGGGTCGGCGAGCGGCCTCCGGTGGCGTTCAGCGGCGTGCACCAGTCCCTGCCCAGTTGGACCAGCGTCGGGGTCGGCGACTCCGTCTTCGCGCTGCACGTCAACCGTTGCGTGCTGCACGTGGTGAGCCGGCTGCGCGTCGTCGACAAGCAGCGGCGTGACTGCTGCGGCAGCGCCCCGGTGACCTGGCGGGACCCGGCCCATCCGGGCCACGACGCCTGGGCGATGCTCGGTGCGGACGGGTGCGGAGCGGTCCCGGTGCATGTCGAGGCCACCCCGATCCGCTTCGACGTCACCGTTCCCGGTGACCTGCTCGGCACGCTGACCTGGCGCAACCGGCGCGGTGACCAGCGCACCCTGAAATACGTCGTCGACGGCCGTCTCGAGCGCTCCGTCAGCCTCCAGGGCGTCTACCGCCTGACCGACGAGTCCGCCGCCGCACTGGGCGCTCTGCTCGACAACGCACCAAACCTCAGCCGATCGGCACAGCCGCCCCACACGGCCCGCTGAGTCCTGGCCGGCGCTGGTGCGGGCCACCGATGATGATGGCCATGGCCACGTCCCGACAAGCCGACACAGCCACCGCCGCCGGTCAGCCGCCCGACGACGACGGCCCGGCTGGGCTCGTTCACGGGTACGTCGGTGGCCCTGACGCCACGTTCCTGGCGGACATCCGTCGACTAGGACCTGGTCTGTTGAATCGGGCGGCTGGTCAGTGGGTCACCCAGTCCGGGACCCACACGTCATCGGTGGTTCGCGGTCCTGAGGCTCGCAGGTGGTCCCGCAACGCGGTCAGCACGGGGTGCTGGTCCCCGGTGCGTGTGAGCAGCACGTGCGGGTAGAGCGGGGTCGGTTTGCGCAGGGGGATACGGCGCAGGTGGTAGTTCTGGGGCCATAGGTAGCGGTCCCCGCTGCCGACCAGGGTCGCCAGCGAGGCCGAGTCCGCCAGGGCGTCCATCAGGGCCTCGTCGCCGAAGTTGGGGCCGAGCGCGTCGATACCCAGGCCGAAGGCCTGCGACAGCGACCGGTAGAACTGCGCCCACTCGGTGCCCGGCCTGATCCCGGGGATCCAGATGCGGTGTCCGGCCAGGTCGGCGGGCCTGACCCAGGCCGCGCTGGCCAGCGGGTGATTGGGCCCGACCAGGAGTTCCAAGGGCGAGTCCAGGAGCCGTTCGGCGCTGATCCCGGCCGGGACCTGGTCCGCGGCCAGGGCGCGGAACGAGGCGTCGATGGTTCCTTCGAGTACGGCCCGGGCGGCCTGGACGGCGTTCTCCTCGTTCAGCGTGACCGCGTCCAGGGTGGCCTCTGGACGGGATCGGTAGAAGCGGTAGACGGCCTGGGCCGGAGCGATGCGCCGGTTGAGGACGTCCACGCGCAGCGGGCGAACCCCGGGGCGCGTGGCCTGCTTGGCCTGTTCGACGGCGGACAGCACCTTCTTGGCGTGCGGCAGGAAGACCTGCCCGTCCAGGCTCAGCCGGGAGCCGCGGGAGGTGCGTACCAGCAGTGCGACTCCCAGGTGTTTCTCCAGGGCCGCGACCCGTTTGGAGGCCGCCTGCTGGCTGATCCCGAGCTCGTCGGCCGCGGCCTGGAACTGGCCGGCCCCGGCCACGGCCACGAAGGTGCGCAGCGCTTCGACATCCACACCCCACTCTATGGTCACAACCAGTGGTTGTGTCTGGGTGCGTGCGCGGTTGTTTGATCGCGCCTTCCCCGAGGTGTTGTGATCAGCGCATGCCCACCACCACGGACCAGCTCATGTATGTCCAGACGCCCGAGTTCGCGCGCTATGCGGAGCGGATCGCACAGGTGACCGACGCGACCTCGCGGTTGAACGCGCTGCCGTTCAGCGACGCCGAGGGCCGCGCTGAACTACTGACGGTTGTCTTCGGCGCTGCGTTGCCAGAGTCGGTGACGATCTACCCGCCCTTCTTCACCGAGTACGGCCTGGGCACGACGTTCGGGAAGAACGTCTTCGTCAACCAGGGCTGCACGTTCATGGACCACGGCGGCATCCGCATTGGCGACAATGTCATGATCGCCCCGAAGGTCAGCCTCATCACCGGCGGCCACCCTCTGCCGCTGGCCGAGCGGCGCGAGTACGTCTCCAACGCTCCGATCGTGATCGAGGATGACGTCTGGATCGGCGCGGCCGTCGTGGTCACTCAGGGCGTGACCATCGGTGCCGGAGCGGTCGTGGCCGCCGGCGCTGTCGTCACTCGTGACGTGCCTGCCCGCACCCTGGTCGCGGGAGTGCCCGCACGGGTGGTCAAGGCGATCGACTGACCCCGTCCGGGCGAGCGCGCCGGCATCCAACTCCCAGCCGGCGCGCTCGCCCGGAGAGGCGTTCTGTTCCCCGATGTGGAGCCACGCCCCGCGCAGATCTCGAGCCCTCCGCTGGCGAGCGTGGGTTCCCTCTGGGACTACCGGGCGTCGCGCCGACGACGCGCGCGCTCGAACTCGGCGACATCCGACATCCAGGGACCGTGCTGTTCGAGTGCGGCGCAGCCGCCGCGGACGAAGGCGCGCACCAGGTTGCGGTACCCGCCGATTCCGTCGACCAGGCTGTACTGGACCTGGTACTGCGGATCCGACCCAGCTTCCCCGTGTCGCACAGTCGTGATCCGGGCGATGGAGTCCGCGTAGAAGTGCAGCTGGATCCCCTCGCCCATCTCCTCGTCCTCGATGGTGAACACTTCGTTGTCCGCGGCAGAGCGATCGGCGACGAACTCCCAGAACTCGGCGGAGGCGGTGCGGGGACCGTCCCGTAGCCACTTCTTCTCGCCGCCCTTGTCATCGGTGAACGACAGGGCCGTCTTTCCCGCACTCTCACCGAGGTCGGCGTGGTCGTCGGCAGCCTCCTCGTCGTCTTCCGCCGGGGTCCTCCTGGAGCGGTCCGCAGCCTCCGAGCACATCAGAAAGCTCACCGTCCGCACCGCGTCATCGACGAGTTCGGGGTACGCGCGGCGCACGGCCGCGTCGACCGTCGCCGCCATCCGGTCCCAGGCGCGCTTGTCCGTGGCCCGGTGTCCCCGCCGCGGATCGAGGCCGATCCGCATCCCGGCGCATGCCTGCTCCGCGGTGGCGATCACACGCATGACCTGGGGGAGCAGCGCGGGGTCGACGGCATCGGGTATCCGCCTGGGAATCGTCGCGCCATGCAGATACTGGCCCGTGTACCGCAGAATCGCGGCGTCGAGTGGCCCGAGGACCGCTCCGCGCTCGGCGCGACGGCGGTCGGCGTGATATTCCTGGGCACGTTTCTCGTTCGACCCCTCCGTCGCCGCGCGCATCGCCTCGCAGACCTGGCCGCGCTCAAGTAGTTCGATGTCGGCGCCATGGGCGACGAGCCGGCTCCTGTCCCACCGGATGCGCCGGAAGAGCGCGTCGACGTCCGCGGGCGAGGAGAGCAGGACCGGGTCCAGGAGCGCGACGGCAGCGTTCTCGTCGAGCCGGCCCCGGGTTCCGGCGGCGTCGCACAGCGGAAGGAGCGCACTCCACAGCAGTAGGTGGCGGGCCAGGTCCTCCTGGATCACCGCGAGATGGGCCTCCCCGATCGGGAACGTGAACGTGCGGGGCTCATGGTTGGCGTCGGCCCCGGCGGCGAGCATCAGCTTCAGCTCGCCGTCCTCGCGGATCACGTTCGGGATCCAGCCGCTGCCACGGGTGAAGACGACGTCCCTCACGGCTCAGGCCTCCCCGCACCGGCTGTTCACGACCACCGTGCGGCTTCGACGTCGAGGCGTGGGTCGGTGCGTACCCAGACCTCGCCCCCGGCGGCCCCGGCCGGGGCGTCGACTCGTTCGAGACCGAGGAATTCGATCAACTGGAGCAGTTCGGCTCGTTCGGCCCGGTCGTCGTCGACATCGTGCGACTCGAAGAAGACGTAGTACTGGTCGCTCGGGTCGACGATCCCCGAATCCGCCCAGATCCGGCCGACTTCTTCGATCGCCGCTGCTTCCGTCGTGATCGCGGCGGCGCGGGCGGCACCGCGGGTCTCGGGTGACGCGTCGAGGTCCGAGAGGTCGGAGAACCACTGGCCGAATCGGTCGAGGCCGGCGTATCCGTTCTCGAAGAACAGCATCGCGCTCGGGAGGTAGCGGTTGGGCCTGTCGACCTGGAGGTGTTCCGACCGGGGTCGGTCCGCGTCCCTGGTCCGGGAGATCATCCCCAGCCGGGGCATGAGTGCCAGACTCTGCCCCGCCTGTTCATCCGTGATGGTGTAGGTGTCGGACTCGCGACCCCGGAAGAACGCGGAGAACGCTACGTAGGCCGCCTGGGGGTCACCCACCGAGACGTGTTGATCGTTGCCATCACCCACCGAGAAGACGAACTGCTTCGGTCCGGGTCTGTAGGGGCGGGCCATGTGCGTCCTCCGGTCAGGTGTGGCAGCTCCACCACCGTAGTGGATCAAAGCGGAACTGCCTGCGGCCCTGGTCACAGGCGTACGGTGCGCGCCGGCCCTGCGCGAGCGACCAGCCGCGCGCAAGCCCTGAACCGGACCAGCCCTGAAGCGGGCCCGCGCATCGCAACCGGCGACTCACCGACCGACGCCTCCGGGGGACGGCGCCGGCGGGCGAAACGTCGGCATTGGCGGTTGGTGAACGACTGCTATCCCGGGCGGTGGTCGGCCGCCGATCATTGCCCCGAGATAGATATGAGCCAATCTCACCTCCGGGTGGAACGCCCGGGCGCGGAGGACGAGACGTCGGTACGGCAGCCGGGCGTACCGAAGGCCGACTCCGCGTCCCCCGGAGGAATTCTCATGCCCCGTCCCCCACTCCGCGCCAAACTCGCGGCGTTCACCGCCGCCGTCCTGACCGCGAGCGTCCTGACCGTCACCCCGCCGTCACCGGCGCTGGCCGCCAGCACGTTCGCCGCCAACGACTACTGCCTCGGCCAGTGCGCCGACATCCTGCCGCCCGGGCAGAACGGCAACGCGACGCTGGCCGCCATCCTGGCCCACCAGGCGCTCGGCACCCGCCCCGCGCACTCCAGCGACCAGCTCGACGAGTACGCGAACCTGGTCTACAACTACGCCGGGCTGACCGACGAGCAGATCGCCCACTTCTTCAACGACGCCTCCTTCGGCGTCCCCGCCGCGCAGGTCGAGAGCACCGTCTCGCCGCGCGCCGACGTCACCATCGTGCGGGACAAGGCCACCGGCGTCCCGCACATCACCGGCACCACCCGCGCCGGCACCATGTTCGGCGCCGGCTACGCCGGGGCCCAGGACCGGCTCTGGGTGATGGACCTGCTGCGCCACGTCGGCCGCGGCAAGGTCACCTCGTTCGCCGGCGGCGCCCCCGGCAACCGGGAGCTGGAGCAGAGCGTCTGGGCCAACTCGCCCTACACCGAGGCGGACCTCCAGGCCCAGGTGAACGCGCTGCGCACCAAGGGCGCCCGGGGCCAGCAGCTCTACACCGACGTGGTCGACTACATCGCCGGCATCAACGCCTACATCGACAAGTCGATCGCCGACGACAACTACCCCGGCGAGTACGTGCTCGCCGGCGCCGGCAAACCGAAGCACTTCACCATGACCGACCTGATCGCCACCGCCGGCGTGATCGGCGGCCTCTTCGGCGGGGGCGGCGGCAGCGAGATCCAGTCCGCGCTGGTCCGGGTGGCCGCCCGGGCCAAGTACGGCGCCGTCGAGGGCGACCGGGTGTGGGCGGCGTTCCGGTCGCAGAACGACCCGGAGACCGTGCTCACCCTCCACGACGGGCAGAGCTTCCCGTACGGCGCGACGCCACCCGGCGCGACCAGCGCGGTGCTCCCCGACGCCGGCACGGTGGTCGCCGAGCCGCTCGCCTACGACCAGACCGGCGGGGCCGCCGCGCGCACCGGCGCCAGCACCGCCACCCAGGAACTGGTCGGCGGCCTGGCCAACCTGCGCGCGCACGGCATGTCCAACGCGGTCGTGGTCTCCGGACGGCACACCACCACCGGCAACCCGGTCGCCGTGTTCGGCCCGCAGACCGGCTACTTCGCCCCGCAACTGCTGATGCTCCAGGAGTTGCAGGGGCCGGGCATCAGCGCGCGCGGCGCCGCGTTCGCCGGGCTGAACCTCTACGTGCTGCTCGGCCGCGGCCAGGACTACGCGTGGAGCGCCACCTCCGCCTCGCAGGACCTCACCGACACCTACGCGGTGCCGCTGTGCACCACCGACGGCAGCGCGCCGACGCTGCGCAGCAACCGCTACCTCTACCACGGGCAGTGCCTCGCCATGGAGACGCTGGAGCAGCGCAACTCCTGGTCGCCGACGCTGGCCGACTCCACCCCGGCCGGGTCCTACACGCTGCGCGCGCTGCGCACCAGGTACGGGCTGGTCGCCTACCGGGGGCTGGTGAACGGGCAGCCGACCGCGTTCACCAAGCTGCGCTCCACCTACCGGCACGAGGCCGACTCGGCGATCGGCTTCCAGGCCTTCAACGACCCGTCGGCGATGGGCAACGCGGCGGCGTTCCAGACGTCCGCCGCGAGCGTCGGGTACGCGTTCAACTGGTTCTACGTCAACTCCACCGAGGCGGCGTACTTCAACTCCGGCTCGAACCCGGTCCGCCCGGCCACCGTCGACCCGAACCTGCCGGCGAAGGCCGAGCCGGCGTACGAGTGGGTCGGCTGGAACCCGGACACCAACGACGCCACCTACATTCCGCTCTCGGCCCACCCCCAGTCGGTCAACCAGGACTACTACGTGAGCTGGAACAACAAGCAGGCGCGGGACTTCGGGGCGGCGGACGGCAACTTCAGTTTCGGCTCCGTACACCGGGGTCAGTTGCTCGACGGCCCGGTGCGCGCGGCGATCGCCCAGCGCAAGCTCGGCCGCGCCGACGTCGTGAAGATCATGGCGGACGCGGCGGTGACCGACCTGCGCGGCCAGCAGGTCCTCGGCGACCTGCTGCGGGTGCTGGACAGCGCGCCGGTCACCGACCCGGCGCTGGCCGACGCGGTCGGCAAGCTGCGGGCCTGGCAGCAGGCCGGCGCCCGGCGGGTGGAGACCACGCCCGGCTCCAAGGTCTACCAGCACGCCGACGCCATCCGGATCTTCGACGCGTGGTGGCCGCTGCTCGCCTCGGCGCAGTTCCGCCCCGGCCTCGGGCCGGACCTCTACGCCGCGCTGGTGGACGCCATCGAGGTCAACGAGGCGCCGTCGGGCGGCCAGAACGGCGGGCGCGACGGCGCCGCGAGCTGGGCGTTGCAGGGTCAGGCGCACAAGGGCTCGGCGTTCCAGTACGGCTGGTGGGGTTACGTCGACAAGGACGTGCGCACCGTGCTCGGCGACCCGGTCGCCGGCGGCCTCGGGCGGGCGTACTGCGGCGGCGGCAACCTGGCCGCGTGCCGGACGGCGCTGCTCGGCGCGCTCGGGCAGGCGGCGGCCGTGCCGGCCACCACCGTCTACCCGGGCGACAAGTCCTGCTCCGCCGGCGACCAGTGGTGCGCCGACTCGATCGCCCACTCCGGGCTCGGCGGCATCACCCACCCGGTGATCGCCTGGCAGAACCGCCCCACCTACCAGCAGGTCGTCTCGTTCCCGGCCCGCCGGGGCGACGACGTCACCAACCTGGCCCAGGGCCGCCCGGCCACCGCGTCGAGCACCCAGTTCCTCACCAGCCACACGCCGGACAAGGCGGTCGACGGCAGCCTGGGCAGCCGCTGGGCCAGCAGCTACAACGACAACCAGTGGCTCCGGGTCGACCTCGGGGCGGCCCGCACCGTCAGCCGGGCGGTGCTGCGCTGGGAGTCCGCGTACGGCACGTCGTACCGGATCGAGGTCTCCGGCGACGGCAGCTCCTGGACGCCGGTGTTCGCCACCACCACCGGCAACGGCGGCGTCGACAACGCCACCTTCGCCCCGGTCGCCGCCCGCTACGTGCGGGTGTACGGGCTCAAGCGGGCCACCTCGTACGGGTTCTCGCTGCACGAGTTCGAGGTCTACGGCCGGTGACGCCGACGGCCGGCCGGCGGGAGCCCTCCCGCCGGCCGGCCACCGTCCGGGCAGGTCAGCAGCCGCTCGTCGAGCACACGTGCGAGGATGCGGCCCTCGATCAGGTGCCGCAGTAGTCCCAGCAGCGACATCGTCGCGGGGAAGTCGGCGTCGGCTTGTCGCGCTGCACGGGCTTCGGTGGACGGACCGTATCGTCGGGTCGTGGCGGAACTCGATGTGGTGATGCGCGGCCTGCTGCATGACCTCGGCGTGACCTTGCACCCACGGGGCTTTCACAGCTCCGGTGCGGTGTGGCGACTGATCAGGCCTGAGGGCGTCGCCGTCATTCACAAACAGCCGTCGGAGCGGTCACGGCCCGACGCAAGAATGTTCTACATCGATACCGCGGTAGCCCCCAAGGAGTGGTGGGACTGGCTGGCTTACCGGACCGGGCAGACCCAGCCGATGAACAAAGCGAGCGATATCTACAGCATCGGCCTCATGGAACGCCGCGTGCCGTGCCCGCACCCCGCCGACAGTGACCGCGAGCGCTGGCAGGTGACAGCCGACACCGACGTGGATCGGCTGCGCGCTGATCTCCTCACTGGCGTGACGCGGGCAGCGGATCGGCTGGTGGAACTCCTGCAGCCAGGCCGCTACCTGGCCGAGCTGAACGCATTGCCCGACAAGCGGATCGGCCACTGGCCACCACTGGTCATTCTGCTCTCCGGTCGAGGACCGTCACCGGAACTGGATGCTGCCTGCGCGAAGTTACGCGAGGCCTTTGCCGAGCGGCCCCGGGCGACCGGATACGTCGACGAACTCATCGGCTGGGCGCATGCCCGCGCGTCGCGTCGAGCGCGCGGCACAACTCCATGACGGACGTCCACAGCGGCTCGCAGTGCCGCCGGCCGAGGGTCCCGGCGCGGACCCCGGTCACCAGCGGCCCCAGCCGACGGGGCTCTACGACGTCAGAGCGGGGTCGGGGTGGGACGGTCGGGCGGATTGCCGGCGGCGGCCGAGCGACAGGAGCAGACCGGCGGCGGCGAGGGCGGCTCCGGCGGCGGCGGTGTACGCGGGGAGTTGGGCGGGGATGCCCAGGTGGACGGTGATGCCGAGGATGCGGGACAGGCCCCAGGGCAGCAGCGCGAGCTGGTCGTTCCACACCGTCAGCGCGCGTTCCAGGCCCACCACCCAGACCAGGGCGGACAACACGCCGAGGGGCACGCCAGCGGCGGTGAGGGTCAGCCCGACGGCGTTCCGGCGGCGCAGGCCGTACCGGTCGCGCAGGACCACGGCGGCGGCCACGAACAGCCAGCAGAACGCCGCGAAGGCGACGGTGACGTACGCCGCGCGCAGGCCCGGCGCGGTCCAGAAGGCGAACCAGTACCCGCCCGGTCCGCGCCCGGCGAGCGCGGCCAGCAGCAGCACGCTGCGCAGCAGCGCGACGCCGCCGACCACGGCCCACAGGTGGAACGGGTCCCGCCGGCCGACGACGAGGCGTACGACGAGGGCGAACAGCGCCCACCCGCCGAGGGTGACCAGCAGGTGCGCCGGCGCGGCGAACCAGGTCAGCACGAGCCGGCTCGCGATGATCACCACGGCCGGGACCAGCCACACCAGCACCCGGTCCGCCCGCGCCCCGGCCGTCGGCAGCGCGGCGACCCGCCACGGCCGGAGCGCGCCGAGCAGCAACCCGCGCGCGGCGGCCGCGCCGAAGCCGCGCCCGCGCAGGCCGAGCAGCACCACGAGCAGGATCGACCCGAGCAACGCCCGGGCCGCCCAGGCCATCGCCGGGTCCCGGTCGGCGCGCCGCGCCCCGAGGTCGGCGGCGGTGAAGTTGTACGCGGGCAGGTCCAGGTCGGCGCCGTAGCGCTGCCGGTGCGCGTCGCGTGCGTCGTGGTACGCCGCCGCGGCCAGCCGCCAGTCGTGGCGGGCGGCCGGGGAGCCGGTGTCCAGCCACTGCGCGTGCCGCAGCACCATGGCCCGGTACGCGCCCAGCGTCCCGAACAGGTCGACCTGGTAGTCGAGCGTCGCGGTGAAGCGCCCGCGCAGTTCGGCGTCGCGCCAGGTCGCCGGGTCGGTCGCGGCGACCAGGTCGCGCATGCGCCGGGCCAGCGCGACTGCCTGCGTGCCCTCCTCGACCGCCTCGTCGACGCGGTCGCCGGTCACCGCGTAGATGCTGCCCAGCGCGGCGGAGTCGCCGGTCGGGATGTCCCACTCGAAGATCCACATCATGGGCGGCGGTTCCAGCCCGAGCGCCCGCACCGACCGGTCGGCGTACGGGCCGATGTAGAGGCCCCTGGTGACCGCCTGCCGGGACAGCGCCATGGCCTGCCCGATCGCGGCGACGGTGGCCGGGTCGCCGGAGAACGTGCGGTACGCCCAGTCGGCCGTGATCTGCGCCGGGTCGGCGTGCGGGTCCCAGGCCAGGCGGCCGACGGCGTACGTGTTGAGGTCGTAGAGCTGCCAGAAGCCGGCGCGCAGGTGCAGCGACATGGGCCCGGCGCGCAGCGGCCCGCCGTCCTGGGTCCAGTTCCAGACGCCCTCGACGTGCGGGTTGGCGGCGAGGAACGCGCGCAGCGCCTGACGGTGCAGCGGGCCGAGGTCGTTGGGCAGCGAGCCGAAGGCCTCGAACTCGCGCCGGGCCTGGAACTCCACGATGCGGCGGTGCCCGCCGCCCAGCAGGGTGGTGTTCAGCGGCAGGTGGCTGTAGAAGTCGCCCAGGGTGTACTTGGTGGACACGATCAGGTGCGGGTCGTCGAGCCCGCCGAGCACCCGCGCGTACGACTCCGGGTTGGTGTGCAGGTCGCCGACGGCGCCGACGCCCACCGTCCAGGTGCGGAAGATGATCTCCTTGCCGGCCGCGCCCGCGGTGTCCAGCAGCGCCCGCAGCATCGCGCGCACGGACGTCTCCGTGGTGACCGCGAGCCTCGACGAGTAGTCCCAGCCGGTCCCGGCGTACACCTCGCCGCCCTCGCCGACGCGGACCATCAGGCCGTCGACGAACGGCATGCTCTCGAACAGCTCGGCCAGCCCGGCCTGGTAGACCGCCCACAGTCGAGGGTCGGCCACGTGGAGGCCGCCGACGGTCCGCGTGAGGTACGCCTCCAGCGGGGGCGACACCGCGAGCATGTCGGTCAGCAGGAAGACCCGCACGCCCATGTCCTCGGCGTACCGGAAGACGGGGCCGAACGCCGCGACCATCGCCCGCGCGCGTTCGACGTGCGGGTCGCCGGGCGGGTAGACCGCGCGCCCGTCGCCGACCTTCGCGAACGTGACGTACTCCAGGAAGCCGGGCACGACGATCCCGTTGAATCCCTGCGCGACCGAATGGTCGACGAACTGCCGGAACTGCGCGTCGATGCGGGCCACCGCGCCGGCGTCCACCCACGGCGCGCCGGGCAGCACCGCCGACCCGACCACGTCGGTGTTCAGGCCGTAGTCGTCGCCGGCGGCGAAGGCGGCCGGGGCGGGCTCGCGCCCCACCGAGCCCGCGTCGGTCAGCCGCAGGCCGAGCCGGGGGACGACCACCCGACCCGCGTCCGCCGCGGGGAGCGCCTCGGCACCGGAGCGGATCCGGTCGGCCAGCCGGTACATCCCGGCTGCCACGCCCGCGACGTCGCCGCCCTGGACGGCCAGCTCGGCGCCGTGCACGTCGAGCCGGTACGACTCGGGCGCCCCGCCGAGGGTGGCCAGCACGCCCGCCCGCAGCGTCGTCACCGCCGACAGGTCCGGGGCCGCGCCGGTGCCCGGCGCGGCCGTCGCGGACCTGGCCGGGCGCGGCGCGGCCGGGGCGAGCACCGGCCTGGGCAGGCCGCGGGAGACGACCGCGTCGGCCACGGCGGTCGCGGCCTTCCTGACGCGCGGCTCGTCGGGCACGACGAGGGACGCCAACGGCGGGACCGGTGCGGGCGTCCGCGCCGGGGCGGCGACGGCGTCCTCGAGCGGCACGGCGGCGGGGGAGTGGCTCAGCCCCAACGCGTCGCCGACGCCCCAGGCCGTGGCCGCGCCGAGCGCCAACAGGACCGCCACGGCGACGAACAGCGGGTACGGCCCGCGGGCCCGAGCGACGGCGATCAGAGCTGCACCGGAACGTCGATCACCTGGATCGGCTCCTGTTTCCAGGCCGCCAGCAGACCGTTGACCACTTCGACCGTGTCGGTCCAGCCGGCACGGCCACTCAGGCCGGCGGCCAGCAGGGTCGACGGGACCTGCCCGGCGCGCAGCAGCTGCTGCCAGCCCGCGACGTCGAGCTGCAGGTATTCCAGCGCGGGCAGCTCGGTGACGGCGGAAAGGTTGGCGACGACGGCGGATTCGGTGACCAGGGTGCGCAGCCGGTGGCCGGCCAGCGCGGACAGGTCGGAGGGCACGGCTCCGGCTCTGACGTACAGCACCTCGGTCTCCGGCTGGACATCGGCGAGCGTCTTTCCGCTGCGCGATCCGACCCGCACCAGCAGCCCGCCTTCCGGACCCAGCTCCGCCAGGGTGGCGGGCCGCTCGGTGAGCAGCTCGGTCAGCGAGGGCGCCAGCCAGTGGGCGCCAGCCGACATCTCGTGGTCCACGAACAGCACCTGGCCGAACGTCCCCTGCGGCCCGGGGGCGAGGTCGATGACGTACAGGTTGCCGCCGCCGTCCTCGCCGACCACGAACCACGCCGGCGAGGCCGCCAACTGCTGCATCCGGCCGTGCGGATCGGGCGCGACGACCTCGGTCGCGCCGTAGCTCCAGGACAGGTACCGGGCCTGCGGTTCCAGATAGGCGCGGGCGGCGGCGTCGGCCAGCGGCACGATCCGCAAGCCGTAGAAACGCTCCCGGTCGGCGGGCCGCAGGACCAGGGTGCCCTCGGCCGCGGCGAGGAAGAGCGCCCGGACGTCATCGGGCAGCGCGACGCCGAGGCCCGCCTCCGCTGCGGCCAGCTCCGACGGGTCGGCCCCCCGCGCGTCCGGCAGCAGCTGTCGGACCAGCGCGGTGACCGTGGCCGCGTCGGCGCCGGCGGAGGAGGCCACGTCGTAGCGGACCGGCTCGCGGCGGTACGGCTCCGGATGCGCTCCCGCGACCAGGTGCACGTCCTCCAGCAGGTCGCTGCCCATCCCGAACGACACCTGCGGTGCGCTGGGGACGATGCTCACCGCCGCCGCCCCGGAGCGCGTCGTGACGCCGCGCACCGCGACGGCCTGCCCGCCGGTCAGCTCGGCCAGCGATCCGAGCATGTCCGTCGGCTGCTCACCCCACTCCAGGTCCAGCCCGGGGAGGCGGTGGTCGCCGTCGTAGGCGATCGAGCCGCCGAACGTGTCCGGCGCCATCGTGCCGCGGAACTCGGCCTCCCCTGCCCCGGGGGGCATGCTGTTGCGCAGCGCGGTCACGAACGGACGCCAGGCATCGGCCTGAAACAACGTAGCGTCGATCATCGCCCGATCGTAGGCGGCGGGTCGGACGACCCGGCAGGTCCGGCCGGCCATCTCCGTGAACGGCACACCTAGAAGGTGTCGGGGGTGCGGATACGGTCGCGGATCCAGGCGCCGGCCGGCTTGAGGCGGCTGGTGCCGCCGAACTGGCCGCTGCCGCAGGTGCCGGTGGTGAAGACCGCGCCGGAACGGAAGTCGTCGGAGAAGTTCCAGTTGGTCCAGCTGATCTTCTTGCTGGCCATCAGGTCGAGGTAGCGCTGGGCCATGGCGAAGTCGTTCGGGCCGTCACCGGAGTAGTCCTGGGTGCCGAACTCGGTGACGAACAGCGGCAGCCGGTCGGCGGCCCGGGCGAAGGTGTCGTAGTACGCGTTGCCGTGCGAGGCGGCGTAGAAGTGGAAGACGTACATCAGGTTGCCGCCGGCGACCGGGTTCGCCGCGATCGTGTCCACCCCGCCGCCGCTGCCGGAGACGCCGAGGGAGGACCAGTCGGGGGTGCCCACCAGCACCACGGCCTCCGGGTCTCGGCTGCGGATGACCGGAATGATCTGGTCGGCGTAGCTCTTGATGGCGCTCCACGCCACGCCGTTGGGTTCGTTGGCGATCTCGTAGAGCACGTTGACCTTGTCCTTGTGCCGGTCGGCGATCTCGGCGAAGAAGGTGCGCGCCCGGGTCAGGTTGTGGTTCGGGTCGCCGGGGCTGAGCATGTGCCAGTCGACGACGGCGTACATGCCCCGGGCGGTGGCCAGCTCGATGTACTGGTGCACCAGGTCGGTGAAGCGGCGCGGGTCGGTCTCGTACCCGCCCTCCTGGATGTACATCGAGATGCGCAGCACGTCGGCGTTCCACTCCCTGGCGAGCACGTCCAGGGAGGCCGGGGTGGCGCAGTTCGCGTACCACTGGATGCCGTGCGTGCTCATGCCGCGCAACTGGATCGCCCGGCCGTCACGGTTGCAGAGCTGGCGACCGCAGACCCGGAGCTGGCCGTTGGCCGCGACCGGCGAGACGCCGGTCGGCGGCGGCGTCGTGGGCGGTGCGGTCGTCGGCGGGGGAGTGGTCGTCGGCGGGGGAGTGGTCGGCGGCGCGGTGGTCGGCGGCAGGGTGGTGGGCGGCGTCGTGCCGCCGGCGCAGGGCTGGCCGTTGAGCGTGCAGCCGGTCGGGGTGCCGGTGCCGGTGGCGACGAAGCCGAAGGTCACGGAGGCGCCCGGGGCGACCGTGCCGTTCCAGGACAGGTTGGTGAAGGTGTGGTGCTGGCCGGTTCTGGTCAGCAGCGTGTCCCAGTGCGATCCGACGGTGGTGCCGGCGGGCAGGTCGAACTCCAGCCGCCACGAGGTGATCGTGCTGCTTCCGGAGTTCGTGATCCGGTAGCTGCCCTCCCAGCCGGAGCCCCAGTCGTTCACCTTGGTGAAGCTCGCGGTCGGTGCCGCTGCCGCGCCGGCGGTGCCGGTCAGGGTCAGTGGTGCCAGC
Source organism: Micromonospora sp. USAFONa4 (assembly GCF_057197825.1). Classification (NCBI taxonomy): domain Bacteria; kingdom Bacillati; phylum Actinomycetota; class Actinomycetes; order Micromonosporales; family Micromonosporaceae; genus Micromonospora; species Micromonospora sp. USAFONa4. Next base: position 6,011,709 of record NZ_CM170072.1, read on the forward strand.
GCCACCGCCGCCAGTAGGCCGGCGGCCAGGATCGTTCTGCCGCGAAGTCGCACGGGGCACCTCCGGTGGTCGGGGAGGGAATCTAGTGCCATCGAACTATAAAGACAGTTAATTATTAATGCAATGAGATCCAACCCCGGTCGGGTCGGCGGTCCCGGCCGCGCCGCCCGTACCCGTAGTCGCCCTCCCCGATCTCACTGCGCGACTCGGCCGATGGTGCGGTGCCGTCGGTCCGCGGCGGCGCGGACCGACGGCACCGCTCGTCCACCGGCGGCGGTCAGCTGGAGAAGGCCACCTGTGCCGGGGTCGACCGGTGGGTGGTGGTGCCGTCGCCGAGCTGCCCGAACGAGTTGTCGCCCCAGCACCACAGGCTGCCGTCGGCGCGCAGCGTGCAGGCGTGGTAGGACGCGGCGAGGCTGTCCGTCCAGGTGGTGGCGCTACCGACCCGGGTCGGGGTCGACCGGTGGGTGGTGGTGCCGTCGCCGAGCTGCCCGGACGCGTTGTTGCCCCAGCACCACAGGCTGCCGTCGGTACGCGTCGCGCACGACGAGTCGATGCTCGTCTCGACCCTCGCCCAGGTGGTGCCGGTGCCGACCTGGAGTGGGGTGGTCTGGAAGCCGACGCCGCCGCCCACCTGGCCGTACCCGTTCTCGCCCCAGCACCACAGCGTCCCGTCGGCGCGGACCGCGCAGGTGTGCACGTACCCGGCCGTCACGCCGGTCCACGTGGTCGCGGTGCCCACCTGCGTCGGCGTCGCCCGGTAGTCCCGGATGCCGAGACCGAGCTGCCCGTCCGAGCTGCTGCCCCAGCACCACAGGGTCCCGTCGGTGCGGGTGGCGCAGGTGTGCGCGTACCCGGTCGTGACGCTCGCCCAGGTGGTCGCCGTGCCGACCTGCACCGGGGCGGTCGCCTGATAGGGGCTCGCGCCGGTGCCCAGCTGCCCGTGGCGGTTCTGGCCCCAGCACCACAGGGTGCCGGTGGTCTGGACGGCGCAGGTGTGGTTGGTGGCGGTGCTGACGCTGGCCCAGGTGGTGGCGTCGCCGATCCGTACGGGGCTGCTCCGTTTCGTGGTCGTCCCGTCGCCGAGCTGCCCGTTGTTGTTGCTGCCCCAGCACCACAGCGTTCCCTCCGTGCGTACCGCACAGGTGGTGCTGATGCTGGCGTCGATACGCGCCCAGGTGGTGGCGTCGCCGATCCGGACCGGAGCGGTCCGGTCCGTGCTGGTCCCGTCGCCGAGCTGGCCGTAGAAGTTGTTGCCCCAGCACCAGAGTGCGCCATCGGTGCGGATCACGCAGGTGTGCAGGTTGCCCGCGGCGACCCGGGACACCGGCCCGGCGGCGACCGAGGCGTTCGGCGTGCCCCGGTCGACAGAACTGACGCCCGCCGTGGCCGCACCCGCCGTGACTCCGATTGTCAGCACGGTGATCCCGACAGAGGCCGCTGCCGCGACAGCGGCCCGGGCTGCCCGCCGCCATCGCGTCCGTAGCCGCCCCACCCGATTCTGGTTCATGATCTGCTCTCCCTGGACATCGTCGGTTTCGTGTGGTGGAGGCGGCGTTGCCCCGACAGGTCACCAAGACCCGTCACTTCACATCGATGAAACCCTACATTGACATACGTCAGTGCCGCTCCCTCGGGCCTCTGTCGACCGGCCGCTTCCTGACCGCTCGGCGCCCTGGTGGGGTGGCGGCCGGGGGCGTCGCGGGGGTGCCGGAGCCGGGCGAGCGGATCATCGGTCCCCCTGGCTGTCTGACGCCGGGACGGCAACCGCGAGCCGGCGAGGCTGGCGGGAGCAGGTCGTCCCACCATCTGCTCGGTGTCCGGCGGCGCCCGCCAGGCCGACCTCCGGACCACTGCGTCGACGACGCAGTGCCGATGACCTAGCGGGATGCCTCCGACCGCGCGGCGCGGCGGATGTCGAGCAGGTGATGTTCGCCCTCGTGAACGGTGTGTCGGCCGAGCCACAGCAGCGTGCGGGCCTGCGGTCGCGGCCACGGGTAGACCCCGGTGCGGGCGAGTTCCGCAGGACCGAGCACGCCGAACCGGGCGGCCAAGTCGTCGGCGGCCGCGCCCAGCGCCGCCAGCACGGTCGCGGGATCCTGCTCGTTGTACGCCTCCGCCACGGCGCGCTCGTCGCGTCCCATCGGGGCGAACTCCGGCTCCTCGACGCGCAGCGCCAGCGCGAGGCGTTCGGCCTGCACGCCGAGCACGTCGCGGACGTGGCAGGCGTACTCCAGCGGCGACCACACCCCCTCGGCCGGTCGCCGGCGCACCTGCCGCACCTCGGCGAGGGCGGCTGAGTATCGCCCGCCGAGCGTGCGCAGGAGCGGCGGCAGTTCGTCGGCGGAGACGCCGGCGTAGTCGAAGCCGCACTCGTCGCACCGGTCCACAGGCCGAGGCTAGCGGCGTTCCCGTCCGCCGTCACGCCCCCTCACGGGCGCCACGCGGCGGTCGGGGAGGGACCCGCCCGGAAACGTGGCGGCCAGCGCCGTCGGCGGCCGCCACAGTCCGGGCTCACCCGGTCGGGCGGTCGGTCCGGCGGTCCACCCGGGACGGCGGGAAGGGCGTGGTGCAGCCGGCGCGGTACGGCCCACCGCACAGTTCCCTCGGCCCACCCGGTCCGACCGTGCCGACCGTTCGGTCTGACGCTCAGTCACCAAGCCACACAGGCGTTGTGAGTAATCTCCGCGATCGATGTGCTGGCGCGGACCAGCGCCGTCGGTGACGGCCATCGGACGAACGAGGTGTCTCATGGTGGCTCTACGACGGCTGCTCGCGACGGCGGTGACCGCCGCGCTGGCCAGCGGCCTGACCAAGGAGGACGTCGACCTCGGCGCCGGCACCCGGCTCACCAGCTCGGTGAGCACCAGCGGCGGCGACCACCTGCTGGACGTGCTGCTGACCACGAAGCGCGAGGTGGCCGACAAGCGGACCCTGCTGGGTCGGAAGGCCGTCGGCGACGCCGACCTGCGGCGCGGGGGAGCCGGCGGGTGGCCGACCAGCGCCGGCACAGCCTTCCCCCTCACCCCACTAGTTGTACGGTAGTCCTAATTGAACTATCGTACAACTGCTTGCAGGTCGATCGAGGAGGAGCTGATGAGCGGACGAGCCACCGCATCCGCGGGCACGCGGGCGTGGGCGGGGATGGCCCTGTTGGCGCTTCCCACGTTTCTGCTGGGACTGGACGTGACGGTGCTGTATCTGGTGCTGCCGGCCATGGCGGCCGACCTCGCGCCGTCGGCGACGCAGACGCTGTGGATCATGGATGCCTACGGCTTCCTGCTGGCCGGGTTCCTCGTCACGATGGGCACCCTGGGGGACCGTGTCGGACGGCGCCGGTTGCTGATGATCGGGATCGCTGCGTTCGCGGCGGTCTCGGTGCTCGCGGCGTTCGCGCCGAGCGCCGAGCTGCTGATCGCCGCACGCGCCCTGCTGGGGGTCGCTGGTGCGACGCTGATGCCGTCCACGCTGTCGCTGATCTCGAACATGTTCCCTGACGCGCAGCAGCGCGCGGTGGCGATCGGGGTGTGGGCCACGACGTTCGCCGCCGGGATGGCGGCCGGGCCGATCGTCGGCGGTGTGCTGGTCGACCGCTTCTGGTGGGGTGCCGCATTCCTGTTCGCGGTGCCGGTCGCGGCGATCGTGCTGTTGGGGCGGGCGCTGCTGCCGGAGTACGCGGACCCGCATGCCGGTCGGCTCGACCTGACCAGCGTGGCATTGTCGCTGACGGCGATCCTTCCGATCGTCTATGCCGTCAAGCACGCTGCCGGCGAGGGCTTCGATGCCAGCGTCGTCATCGCCGTGGTGGTGGGGGTGATCGCCGGCACGGCGTTCTGGCGCCGGCAATCCCGCCTGGCCGACCCGCTGCTGGATGTCTCCCTGTTCAGGAACCGGGCATTCAGCGTCGCGCTGACCGTGCTGCTGGTCGGACTCGTAGGTATGGGCGGCACCATGTACCTCGTCACGCAGTACCTGCAACTGGTGGAAGGGTTGAGTCCGTTCGTGGCGGGCCTGTGGATGGGGCCACCCGCGCTGGCGATGTTCGCCGCCGGCATCGGCGCGCCCGTGCTCGCCCGGCGCATCCGGCCGGGCTACGTCATGGGCGGCACACTGGGCGTTTCGCTGGTCGGCTATGCCCTGTTGGCTACCGCCGGCCTGGACGACGAGCTGCCGGTGGCCGCGGGGTTCGCATTCGTCTACCTCGGCCTGGGCGCGATCGCCGCCCTGGGCACCGACATCGTCGTCGGCGCCGCACCGGCGGCGAAGTCCGGTTCGGCAGCGTCGCTGTCCGAAACCGTCCAGGAACTCGGCATCGCCATCGGCGTGGCCATCCTGGGAAGCCTGACCACCGCCATCTACCGCACCCGCCTGACCGTGCCAGCCGGCCTGTCCGACGGGGAAGCGACGGCACTGACCGACAGCCTCAGCAGCGCCGTCGCGATCGCCACCGACCTCCCACCCGCCGCGCTGGTCGATGCCCAGCTCGCCTTCACCACGGGGCTGAACGTCGCCACCGTGGTCGCCGGGTTCTCGATCGCCGCCGCCACGGTGCTGTGCCTGCGCATGCTGCGCCACGTGCCCCAACTCGGACGGGCGCAGCACACCGACGCCGACGTTTGAACGATGGTCCGACTATCCTCGGGATGGGAGTCGTGAGGAGGTGGAGATGGCCGGCAGGGACGAGCCCGAAACCGCCGACGGACGCTTCGCCCGCGGCGCGAGACGCCGGGCCGAGATCATCGAGGCCACCCTGGCGGTTGTCACCCGTGACGGCGCCGCAGGCGTCACCCACCGCACGGTCGCCAAACAGGCCGGCATCACGACGTCCTTGAGCACCTACTACTTCACCACCCTCGACGACCTGCTCGTCGCCGCCCTGACCAGCGTCGCCGACGCCTACACCGCCCGCATCCGCCAGATCATCGACAGCCCCGGCGACAAGCTCGCCGGCCTGGCCGAACTCATCGCCGAGACCGCCGGTGCGGGCCGCGAGCGTGCGCTGGCCGAACGGGAACTCGCCACCCTCGCAGCCCGCAGGCCCGTGCTGCGGCCCGTGGCGCGCCGGTGGCGGGAGAACGTCGCCGAACTCTGCGCCGCCCTCACCGACGACCCCGTCGCCATCGCCGGAGTGGTGGCTGCCTCCGACGGGCTCTGCACCGCGATACTCCTCGACAACGGACCCGCCGACCCGGAGCACCTTCGCGCCGTCCTGCAACGAGCACTCCAGAACTGACCATCTCGGCGCGCGGCTGGACATCCTGTGCCAAGCGCTGGGACCACTGGCCGATGTCGAGGCCGGATACCTGACGCGTCAGGGGTGCGGGGGTGCTGCGTGGTGTGCGCACGGGTCAGCCTCGGCGCCGTAACGGTCGTGCAGCCGCATCCAGGAGTAGGTCGACTCCTGCGGCCACCCTTCGGGGGAATCCTCCCAGGACTCCTGCCGCCCGTAGGGGGTGAGGTCGAGGAGGTCGAAGACGAGCATGAACGGCTCCTCGCCCCGGGCGAACGTCGACCACGAATGGAATATGCGGTCGCGGCGTCGGATGAAGACGCTGATCGCCTGCCGTTCCTCACCGTCCTGGGTGGCACCGAAGTCGTCGTTGAAGCTCGTCCCTCCGGAAGACACCCACGGCAGTTTCCATCCCATCCGCGTTCGGAATGCCGTGAGCTTCTCGATCGGTGCACGGGACACGAGCGCGAACGATGTACGTCGCGCCTGCAGGTGGCTGAGAGGGCCGATGTGATCGGCCATCATCGAACAGCCGTCACATCCTTCCTCCCAGTCTCCGGCGAACATGAAGTGCTGCACGATGAGCTGCGGCCGGTCTCCGAAGAGGTCGAGGAGACTCACCGGGCCTTCGGCCCCTTCGAAGACGTAGGGGGTGGTGACCTCCACGACGGGCAGCCGCCGCCGCATGGCCGCGACGGAGTCCTTCAGCCGCGTGAGCGCCTTCTCCTGCAGGAGAAGCACGCGCCGCGCTTCCGCCCACGCTTCGGCATCGACAACGGGAGGCAGAGGTAGGTCGATCTCTGTCATGTGATGCTCCGTCCGCTTGTCGTACACCTTGTCAAAGTTGTGTTCGGCCCGTCAGCTCAGCGGACCAGGGCGGAGGGTGGCGGCGTGGACCGGGGGGCGTGCTGCCGTGGCGCCGGTCAGTTCCGACGGTGCTCGCTGGAGCGGCGTACGACGAGTTCCGGTTGGAACACGACGTGCCGGTGCCGGTGCGTCTCCCCGGCGTCGGCCTCCTCCAGCAGCAGTTGGGCCGCGGTGCGGCCGAGTCGTTCACGCGGTTGGCGGACCGAGGAGAGCGGGACGGCGGCGGCCCCGGCGAACTCGATGTCGTCGTAGCCGACGATCGCCACGTCGTCGGGCACCCGCAGCCCTCGGCCGGTCAGCTCCTGCAGCACGCCGAGGGCGATCAGGTCGTTGGCGCAGAACACGGCGGTCGGACGCTGCCGGGCGGGCAGGGCGAGCAGTTCCTCGGCGGCCCGCCGACCGGCAGCCACGGTCAGCGTGGTGGTGGCCGCCACGCGTAGCTCGACTGTGGAGTTCCCTTCGGCCAGCGCGGCGGCGGCGCCGGCGTGCCGGTCGGCGACCTGCTGGATGGAGAACGGGCCGCCGAGGTAGGCGATGCGGCGGTGCCCCTGCTCCAGCAGGTGCTCCATGGCCAGCCGGCCGCCGGTGACGTCGTCGACCGCGACCGAGCACCGGCTGGCCTGGCCGGAGCCGCGGTCGACGAGCACCACCGGGATGCCGCGCTGGTGCAGCCGTTCCAGGTCGGGCTGGCGGCCGTGGCCGACCGGCGTGATGAGCACGCCCCGCACCCGCTGCTCCTCGAGCAGTTCGAGGTGCCGGCGTTCCCGGGCGCTGTCCTCGCCGCTGTTGCAGACCACGAGCATGGCCCCGGCCTGCTCGATCACCCGTTCCGCGCCACGTACCACGTCGGTGAAGAAGGGGTTGGCGACGTCGAGGACGACGATGGCGACGGTGCGGCTGTGGCCGGCGCGAAGCTGCCGCGCGGAGTCGTTGCGCACGTAGCCGAGTTCGGCGATGGCGTCGAGGACCCGCTGCCGGGTGGCGGGGGTGACGCTGTCCGGCCGGTTGAGCACGTTGCTCACCGTGCCCAGGGACACCCCGGCATGCCGTGCCACCTCCTTGATGCTTGCCCCTGCCATGGCTTCCTTACCGGTCGTGCTCGCATCCCCCGTCCGGGACGCCCGATCGGGGGCAGTCTATCGCCTCTTAAAACGTTTCAGGCGGATGGCCGAGACGTGGTCGAGAGATGCCCGCGAACCCTTGACGCATCGATGAGAGCCCACCTACCGTCCTAACCCAGGTCCACGTGAAACGATTCAGAAGGGGGTCGGATGAGCCCCGACGCCGGCGGTACGGACGGGCCACCGCTGCTCGTCCTCGACGACATCAGGAAGTCGTTCGGCGCCGTCGCGGCGCTCCGGGGGGTCCATCTGGAACTCCGTTCCGGTGAGGCCCACGCGCTGGTCGGTGAGAACGGTGCGGGCAAGTCCACCCTCGTCAAGATCCTCGCCGGTGCGCACGCCCCGGACTCCGGCCGGCTGACGCTCGACGGCGAGCCGCTGGTGCTGCGCGGGCCCGCCGACGCCCGAGCCGCCGGCATCGCCGTCATCCACCAGGAGCCGACGCTGTTCCCCGACCTGACCGTCGCGGAGAACATCTACATGGGTCGGCAACCGCTGCGGAGCCTGCGCCGCATCGACACCCGGGAGATGAACCGGTCCGCCGAGCGGCTGTTCGAGCGTCTCGGCGTCCGGATCGACCCCGCCCGCCCGGCGCGCGGGCTGTCCATCGCCGATCAGCAACTCGTCGAGATCGCCAAGGCGCTGACCTTCGACGCCCGGGTCTTGGTGATGGACGAACCCACCGCCGCGCTCTCCGGCGTCGAGGTGGAGCGACTGTTCTCCGTCGCCCGGTCGCTGTGCGAGCGGGGCGCGGCGGTGCTGTTCATCTCGCACCGCTTCGACGAGGTGTTCGCGCTGTGCCAGCGGCTGACCGTGCTGCGCGACGGAGCGTGGGTCTCCAGCGACCGGACCGCCGAGCTCACCGTCGACGAGGTGGTGCGGCGCATGGTCGGCCGGGACGTCGACTCGCTGTTTCCGAAACAGGAGGCCGAGCTGCGCGACACCCTGCTGGAGGTCCGGGGCCTCAGTCGCGCCGGCGTCTTCGCCGACGTCTCCTTCAGCGTCCGGGGCGGCGAGATCGTCGCCCTGGCCGGGCTGGTCGGGGCCGGGCGCAGCGAGGTCGCGCGAGCCGTCTTCGGGGTCGACCGGCCGGACGCCGGCGAGGTCCGGGTCGCGGGCGCACTCCTGCCCCGGGGCAAGCCGGGCGCGGCGATCGCCGCCGGGATGGCGCTGGTCCCGGAGGACCGGCGCCAGCAGGGCCTGGTCATGGAGCTGTCGGTCGAGCGCAACGCCACCCTGGCCCGCCGGGGCGCGCTGTCCCGGCTGGGTCTGCTGCTTGGCGGCGCGGAACGGGCCGAGGCGCGGCAGTGGACCCGCCGGTTGCAGGTCAGGACCGCCCGGCTCGCCGCACCGGTGGGCACCCTGTCCGGCGGCAACCAGCAGAAGGTGGTGCTCGCCAAGTGGCTCGCCACCCGACCAGGGGTGCTGATCGTCGACGAGCCCACCCGGGGCATCGACGTCGGCACCAAGGCGGAGGTCCACCGGCTGCTGTCCGAGCTGGCCGGCGAGGGGCTGGGCATCCTGATGATCAGTAGTGAGCTGCCCGAGGTGCTGGGCATGGCCGACCGGGTCCTGGTCATGCACGAGGGGCGCGTGGTCCGCGAACTGACCCGCGACGAGGCCGACGAGACGTCCGTCATGCTCGCCGCCACCGGTCAGGGAGCAACCGCATGAGCCGCACCGACACCGGCGCGACCGACCTGATCGCCGCCACCGTACGTCCCGGCGGCGGGCTCGCCCAGCGACTGCTGGCCGTACGCGAGCTGAGCCTGCTGCTCGCGCTCGCCGCGCTGATCCTGGTCACCACGCTCCACAACGACCGCTTCCTCAGCGGCCAGAGCGTCAAGGACCTGCTGCTGGGCTGCACCATCCTGGTCATCCTGGCAGTCGGCCAGACGCTGGTCATCGTCACCCGCAACGTGGACCTGTCGGTCGGATCGGTCCTGGGGCTGGTCGCGTTCGCCACCGGCGAGCTCTTCCTCGCCGCGCCCGGCACTCCGTGGCCGGTCGCGGTGCTGCTGGGCATCGCCCTCGGCGCCGTGTGCGGCGCGGTGAACGGCGGGCTGATCGCGGTCGCCCGGGTGCCCGCGCTGGTCATCACGCTCGGCACGCTCTACGCCTTCCGCGGCATCGACTACTACTGGGCCGCCGGGCGGCAGATCAACGCCGCCGACATGCCCCGGGAATTCCTGCGCCTGGGCAACCAGACCGTGCTCGGCGTACCGCTGCTCTTCCTGGTCGCCGTGACGGTGGTCGCGGTCGCGGGCTTCTACCTGCGCTCCTACCGCAGCGGCCGGGAGCTGTACGCGATCGGCTCCGAGCCGGCCGCCGCCCGGCTGTCCGGCATCCCGGTCGGCCGGCGGGTGTTCGCCGTCTTCGTCGCCAACGGCGCGCTCGCCGGGCTCGCCGGCGTGCTCCATGCGGCCCGGTTCGGCACGCTCGACGCGGCCGCCGGCACCGGCCTGGAACTCCAGGTCGTCGCCGCCGCGGTGGTCGGCGGTGTGGCGATCTTCGGCGGCAGCGGGAGCGTGTACGGCGCGGCGCTCGGCGCCGTGCTGCTGACCACGATCGGCAGCTCACTGGCAGTCCTGCGCATCGATCCGTTCTGGCAGCAGGCCGTGGTCGGCGCGCTCATCCTCGCCGCCGTCGGCCTCGACCGGCTCCTGGCTCTGCGGACGGCGGCCCGGCTCCGAGGGAGAAGCGCCCATGGCGCATGACAGCCTGTACACCGCCCCGCCCACCGGCGCCGAACGCGAACCCGGACGCCTGGCCGGCCTGCGTGGCCGGCTGGGCTCGTGGGACACGGCGATCGTGGCCGCGCTGGCGATCGTCCTGGTGCTGGCCAGCGTGGCGGTACCGAACTTCGCCACCGGCCGCAACACCCAGTTCCTCCTGCTCGACCTGGTGCCGCTGGCCCTGCTGGCGCTGCCGATGACCCTCATCGTGGTCACCGGCGAGATCGACCTCTCGGTGGCCAGCATGGTCGGCCTGTGCAGCGCCCTGCTGGGCCGGCTGTGGCTGTCCAGCGGGCTGGCGCTGGAGCTGATCTGCCTGCTCGTGGTGCTCACCGGCGCGCTGATCGGGGCGGTCAACGGGTTGTTCGTCACCGGCTTCGGCCTGCCGTCGCTGGCGGTCACCATCGGCACCCTCGCGCTGTACCGCGGACTGTCGTTCGTCCTCCTCGGTGACCAGGCGGTCGCCGACTTCCCGGCCGACTGGACCGCCGCCGTGATGCAGCCGGTCCCGGGCACGTCCATCCCAGTGATGGTCGTCCCGGTGGCGGTGCTGGCGCTGGTCTTCGGCGTCGTCCTGCACGCCACGCCGATCGGGCGGGCGCTCTACGCGATGGGCAACAACGACGAGGCCGCGACGTTCGCCGGCGTCTCCGTGGCCCGGACGAAGTTCTGGCTCTTCGTGGCCTCGGGGGCGATCTCGGGGCTGGTCGGCATCTTCTGGACGCTGCGCTACGCCAGCGCCCGCGGCGACAACGCCACCGGCTTGGAGTTGACCGTGGTGACCGCCGTGCTGCTCGGCGGCGTGTCCATCTTCGGCGGCCGGGGCGCGCTGCTCGGCGTGCTGGCCGGTGTCCTGCTCCTCGGTGTGCTGCGCAACGCGCTGCAGCTCGCCGACGTCGACGCCAACGCCCTGACCATCGTCACCGGCTCGCTGCTCATCGTCTCGGTGGTCCTGCCCAACGTGGCCGCGGACCTGCGGGCCCGCCTGCACCGACGACGGCAGCGGGCACAGGTCACCGCACCGTAACGCTCCTTCCCCCCCCCGCACCCACACGTCCCCCACCCCCCCCGAAAGGCAGAGGACATGCTCGTCTCCCGCCGGCTCCGTCTCGGAGCCACCGCCCTGACCCTCGGCGCCCTCGTACTCGGCACCACCGCGTGCGGCGGCACCACCCGCGACAACTCCGGCAACGACGGCGGCGGGAGCCAGGCCAGCGGCGCCGCCGACCCGAACGCCGCGGTCAAGGAAGGGCTCAAGATCGCCTTCCTGCCCAAGCAGCTCAACAACCCCTACTTCACCGTCGCCGACAGCGGCGGCAAGGAGGCGGTCACCGAGATCAAGGGCGAGTACAAGGAGGCCGGCCCCTCCGAGGCCAGCGCCTCGTCCCAGGTCAGCTACATCAACACGCTCTCCCAGCAGGGCATGGACGTCATCGTGACCTCGGCCAACGACCCGAACGCCATCTGCGGGGCGCTCAACCAGGCGAAGGCCGCCGGCGCGAAGATCGTCACCTTCGACTCCGACACCAAGCCCGAGTGCCGCCAGGTCTTCGTCAACCAGGTGACCGCCCAGGGCATCGCGGAGAACCAGGTCAAGCTGATCTCCGACCAGATCGGCGGCGAGGGTGAGATCGCCATCCTGTCGGCGACCGCCAACGCGACCAACCAGAACGCCTGGATCGAGCTGATGAGGACGGAGCTGAAGAAGCCCGAGTACAGCAAGATCAAGCTGGTCACCGTGGCGTACGGCAACGACGAGGACCAGAAGTCCTTCCAGGAGATGCAGGGCCTGCTCCAGTCGTATCCGAACCTGAAGGGCGTCATCTCGCCGACCACCGTCGGCGTCGCCGCCGCCGCCCGCTACCTGAGCGGCTCCCAGTACAAGGGCAAGGTCAAGCTGACCGGTCTCGGCACCCCGAACCAGATGCGCCAGTACGTCAAGGACGGCACCGTCGACGCGTTCGCCCTGTGGAGCCCGGCGGACCTCGGCTACCTCGCCGCCTACGCCGGCGCGGCGCTGGCCTCCGGCCAGATCACCGGCGCCGAGGGGGAGAAGTTCAAGGCCGGCAAGCTCGGCGAGTTCACCGTCGGCAAGGACGGCGTGGTCGTCCTCGGTCCGCCCACCATCTTCGACAAGAACAACATCGACCAGTTCCAGTTCTGACGGCCGGCCGCTCGATGCGGCCGCTGGACGAGATCGTCAACCTCGAGGCGCAACCCGCCGCCGGGACGGGAGAAACCCCATGACCCAGAACGACGCGACCCGCGACCGGGTCAAGCAGGCGCTGCGCGCGCAGCGCATCGAGACCCCGTCCTGGGCGTACGCCAACTCCGGCACCCGGTTCAAGGTCTTCGCCCAGGAGGGTGTGCCGCGCGACCCGTACGAGAAGGTCGCCGACGCCGCCGTCGTGCACCGCCTCACCGGGGTGGCACCGACCGTCGCGCTGCACATCCCCTGGGACCGGGTCGACGACTACGCCGACCTGGCCCGGTACGCCACCGACCAGGGCGTCACCCTGGGTGCGATCAACGCCAACGTCTTCCAGGACAACGACTACAAGCTCGGCAGCGTCACCAACCCCGACCCGGGCGTACGCCGCAAGGCCGTCGACCACCTGCTCGAGTGCGTGGACATCATGGACCGCACCGGCTCCCGCGACCTGAAGCTCTGGTTCTCCGACGGCACCAACTACCCCGGCCAGGACGACCTGCGGACCCGGCAGGACCGACTCGCCGCCGCCCTGCGCGAGACCTACGACCGGCTCGGCGACGACCAGCGGATGCTGCTGGAGTACAAGTTGTTCGAGCCGGCCTTCTACGCCACCGACGTGCCCGACTGGGGCACCGCGTACGCGCACTGCCTGGAACTCGGGCCGAAGGCGCAGGTCGTCATCGACACCGGGCACCACGCACCGGGAACCAACATAGAGTTCATCGTGGCGTTCCTGCTGCGGGCCGGCAGGCTCGGCGCGTTCGACTTCAACTCCCGCTTCTACGCCGACGACGACCTCATGGTCGGCTCCGCCGACCCGTTCCAACTGTTCCGCATCATGTACGAGATCGTCCGCGGCGACGCCCTGCACCCGGAGGCCGGGATCGCCTTCATGCTCGACCAGTGCCACAACATCGAGCCGAAGATCCCCGCAGTCATCCGCTCGGTGCTCAACGTGCAGGAGGCCACCGCCAAGGCCCTGTCGGTGGACGCAGACGCGCTCGCCGCCGCCCAGCGGGCCGGTGACGTGCTCGCCGCGAACGCGGTGCTGATGGACGCGTACAACAGCGACGTGCGGCCACTGCTCGCCGAGCTGCGCGCCGATCTGGGCCTGGACCCTGATCCGATGGCCGCGTACGCCCGCTCCGGCTACTTCGACAGGATCCGCGCCGAACGTGTCGGCGGGCAGCAGGCCGGCTGGGATGCCTGAGCGCCACCTGAGCAACGCAGACGAAGGACGAGAGACGATGCATTCCGAGGTTCAGGCACTCGTGGCCCGCAGCAACCGGCTCGGCGCCGACCCGACCACGACCAACTACGCCGGCGGCAACACGTCCGCAAAGGGTGTGACCGTCGACCCGGTGACCGGCGGGCCGGTGGAACTGCTGTGGGTCAAGGGCTCCGGCGGTGATCTCGGCACCCTCACCGAGGCCGGCCTGGCGGTGCTGCGGCTGGACCGGCTGCGCGCCCTGGTCGACGTCCATCCCGGCGTCGAGCGGGAGGACGAGATGGTCGCCGCGTTCGACTACTGCCTGCACGGGCGCGGCGGCGCCGCCCCGTCGATCGACACCGCGATGCACGCACTGGTCGACGCCCCGCACGTCGATCACCTGCACCCCGACGCCGGCATCGCGATCGCCACCGCAGCCGACGGACCGGAACTCACCAGGGAGATCTTCGGCGACCGGGTGCGCTGGGTGCCGTGGCGCCGGCCCGGCTTCCAGCTCGGTCTCGACATCGCCGCGGTGGCGAAGGCCCACCCGCAGGCGATCGGCGTCGTCCTGGGCGGCCACGGCATCACCGCCTGGGGTGCCACGAGCGAGGAGTGCGAGCGCAACTCGCGGGAGATCATCAGAGTCGCGCAGGCGTACCTCGACGAGCGGGGCCGGCCCGAGCCGTTCGGCCCGGTGGTCGCCGGATACGAACCGCTGCCCGAGGCGCGGCGGCGCGCCCGCGCCGCCGCGCTGGCGCCGGTCCTGCGCGGGCTGGCCTCCACCGACCGGCCGCAGGTCGGGCACTTCACCGACAGCGACGCCGTGCTCGACTTCGTGGCCCGCGAGCGGCACCCGGCGCTCGCCGCGCTCGGCACTTCCTGCCCGGACCACTTCCTGCGCACCAAGGTCCGCCCGATGGTGCTCGACCTGCCGCCGTCGGCGCCGGTCGAGGACGCCGTGGCGCGGCTGCGGGAGCTGCACGCCACCTACCGTGACGACTACCGCGCCTACTACCAGCGGCACGCCGGTCCGGACAGCCCGCCGATGCGCGGCGCGGACCCGGCGATCGTCCTCGTCCCCGGCGTCGGCATGTTCAGCTACGGCGCGAACAAGCAGACCGCCCGGGTCGCCGGCGAGTTCTACGTCAACGCGATCAACGTGATGCGCGGCGCCGAGTCGGTGTCGACGTACGCGCCGATCGACGAGGCGGAGAAGTTCCGCATCGAGTACTGGGCGCTCGAAGAGGCCAAGCTCGCGCGGATGCCCGAGCCGAAGCCGTTGGCCACCCGGATCGCGCTGGTCACCGGCGCGGGATCCGGCATCGGCCGGGCGATCGCCCACCGGCTCGCCGCCGAGGGCGCCTGTGTGGTGGTCACCGACCGCGACGGCGCCGCCGCCGCGACGGTCGCCGACGAGTTGGGCGGCCCGGACGTCGCGATGGCCGTACCGCTCGACGTCACCGACGCGCCGGCGGTGGCGGACGCGGTCCGCGCGGCGGTGCTGGCCTACGGCGGCCTGGACCTGGTGGTCAACAACGCCGGGCTGTCACTGTCGAAGTCGCTGCTGGACACCACGGAGGCGGACTGGGACATCCAGCACGACGTGATGGCCAAGGGTTCCTTCCTGGTCTCGCGCGAGACCGCCCGGGTGCTCATCGACCAGGGCATGGGCGGCGACATCGTCTACATCTCCAGCAAGAACTCCCTGTTCGCCGGCCCGAACAACGTGGCGTACGGCGCGGCCAAGGCCGACCAGGCCCACCAGGTGCGGCTGCTCGCCGCCGAGCTGGGTGACCACGGCGTCCGGGTCAACGGCATCAACCCCGACGGCGTGGTACGCGGCTCCGGCATCTTCGCCGGCGGCTGGGGCGCCCAACGCGCCGCCGTCTACGGCGTGCCGGAGGAGAAACTCGGCGAGTTCTACGCCCAGCGCACCCTGCTCAAGCGGGAGGTGCTGCCGGAGCACATCGCCAACGCCGTCTTCGTGCTCACCGGCGGGGACCTGTCCCACACCACCGGGCTGCACATCCCGGTGGACGCCGGCGTCGCGGCGGCCTTCCTCCGGTGAGCGGCGTCGTCGGCGTCGCGGCGGTCGACCTCGGCGCGTCCAGCGGCCGGGTCATGGTCGGTCGCGTCGGCGCAGGTCGGGTGGAGCTCACCGAGGCGCACCGGTTCCCGAACGAGCCGGTCCGCGCCGGTGGCACCCTGCACTGGGACATCCTCGGGCTGTGGCGCGGCGTCCTCGACGGCCTGCGTGCCGCCGGGCCGGTGCGCAGCATCGGCGTCGACTCGTGGGCGGTCGACTACGGGCTGATCGACGCCTCCGGCGCGCTGCTGGGCAACCCGGTGCACTACCGCGATCCGCGCACCGACGGGGTCGCCGAGCGGGTGGCCGGGAAACTGGGGGAGGACCGGCTCTACGCCACCACCGGCCTGCAGCGACTGCCGTTCAACACGCTCTACCAGCTCGTCGCGGCGGCCGGCACCCCGCAGCTCGACACCGCCCACCGGCTGCTGCTCATCCCCGACCTGATCACCTACTGGCTCACCGGCCGGCTCGGCGCCGAACTCACCAACGCCTCGACCACCCAGCTCTACGACCTGCGCCGACACGCCTGGGCCACCGACCTGATGGCCGAGGCCGGCATTCCCGCCGACCTGTTCCCGGCCCTGCACCCACCGGGCACGCGGATCGGTCCGGTCCGGTCCGACCTCGGCCTGCCCGGCACACCCGACGTGGTGGCGGTCGCCTCGCACGACACCGCCTCCGCGGTCGTCGGCGTGCCGGCGACCGGCGACCGGTTCGCGTACATCTCCTGCGGCACCTGGTCGCTGGCCGGCGTCGAACTCGACGCGCCCGTGCTCACCGAGGGCAGCCGGACGGCCAACTTCACCAACGAGACCGGGATCGACGGCACCACCCGCTACCTGCGCAACGTGATGGGCCTGTGGCTGCTGCAGGAGTCGCTGCGCACCTGGGGCACGGCCGACCTGCCGGACCTGCTCCGGCGGGCGGCCGGCGAACCGGCCTTCCGGTCCGTCATCGACCCGGACGACCCGGTGTTCCTGCCGCCCGGGGACGTGCCGGCCCGGATCGCCGACGCCTGCCGCCGTGCCGGCGAGCCGGTGCCGGACAGCCGAGCCGCCACGGTCCGCTGCATCCTGGACAGCCTGGCGCTGGCCCACCGGCGCGCCGTCCGTCAGGCCCAGGAGCTGTCCGGCCGCGACGTCCACGCCGTGCACGTGGTCGGCGGCGGCGCCCGCAACGACCTGCTCTGCCAGCTCACCGCCGACGCCTGCGGGCTGCCGGTGGTCGCCGGGCCGGTCGAGGCCACCGCGCTCGGTAACATCCTGGTGCAGGCCCGCGCCGCCGGCGCCGTCCACGGTGACCTGCCCGCGCTGCGGGCGCTGCTGCGCGAGACCCACCACCTCGTCCGGTACGAGCCGCGGGATGACGGGGCGGCCTGGGCCGCGGCCGAGGCACGGATGGGTGGTGGATGATGCGCGTCGCGCTGTTCGTGACCTGCGTGGCCGACACGCTGTTCCCCCAGGCGGCGGTCGCGACGGTGCGGCTGCTGGAGCGCCTCGGTCACGAGGTCGTCTTCCCCGAGGGGCAGACCTGCTGCGGCCAGATGCACGTCAACACCGGCTACCCGGACGACGCGCTGCGCCTGGTCCGCCGGTACGTCCGCACGTTCGCCCCGTACGACGCGGTGGTGGCTCCCTCCGGCTCCTGCGTCGGCTCGGTGCGCCACCAGCACGCCATGGTGGCCCGGCGGGCGGGTGACGAGCGGCTGGCCAGCCGCGCCGAGAAGGTCGCCGGGCACACGTACGAGCTGTCCGAGTTCCTCGTCGACGTCCTCGACGTCACCGATGTCGAGGCGTGGTACCCGCACCGGGTGACCTACCACCCGACCTGCCACTCGCTGCGGATGCTGCGGGTGGGGGACCGGCCGCTGCGCCTGCTGCGCGCGGTGCGGGGGCTGGAGCTGGTGGAGCTGCCCCAGGCGGAGCAGTGCTGCGGCTTCGGTGGCACGTTCGCGCTGAAGAACGCGGACACCTCCACGGCGATGCTCGTCGACAAGATGCGCCACGTGCTGTCCACCGGCGCGGACGTGTGCGCCGCCGGGGACGCGTCCTGCCTGATGCACATCGGCGGCGGGCTGTCCCGGCTGCGCGCCGGCGTACGCACCGTGCACCTGGCCGAGATCCTGGCCAGCACCGAAGCCGACCCGGCCACCGGAGGCACGCGATGACCGAAACCTTCCTCGGCATGCCCGCCACCGCCCCCCGCGGCGTCGGTCACCTGCGCGGCGACGAGCCCTTCCCCGCAGCGGCCCGGCGCGGCCTGGCCGACCCGCAGCTGCGTCGCAACCTCGGCCACGCCACCGCCACGATCCGGGCGAAATCGGCGGCGGTGATCGACGAGGTCCCGGACTGGCCGCAGCTACGGGCCGCCGGGCGGGCGATCAAGATTGACACCATGGCCCGCCTCCCCGAGCTGCTGGAGCAGCTCGAAGCGGCGGTCACCCGCGCCGGCGGGACGGTGCACTGGGCCGCCGACGCGGTGGCGGCCAACCGGATCGTCACCGACCTGGTCCGGGCCGCCGGCGCCGACCGGGTGATGAAGGTCAAGTCGATGGCCACCCAGGAGATCGGCCTCAACGAGGCGCTGGAAGCCGCCGGGATCGAGCCGGTCGAGACCGACCTCGCCGAGCTGATCGTGCAGCTCGGCGACGACCGGCCGAGCCACATCCTGGTGCCGGCGATCCACCGCAACCGGGCCGAGATCCGGGAGATCTTCCTCCGGGCGATGCCGGGCGTCGACCCGGCGCTCACCGACGAGCCGGCAGTCCTGGCCGCCGCTGCCCGCCGGCACCTGCGGGAGACGTTCCTGAGCACCCGGGTGGCCGTGTCCGGCGCCAACTTCGCCGTCGCCGAGTCCGGCACGCTCGCGGTGGTCGAGTCCGAGGGCAACGGGCGGATGTGCCTGACCCTGCCGGAGACCCTGATCACCGTCATGGGCATCGAGAAGGTCGTCCCGACCTGGCGTGACCTGGAGGTCTTCCTGCAACTGCTGCCCCGGGCCTCGACCGGGGAACGGATGAACCCGTACACCTCGATGTGGACCGGAGTCACCCCCGGTGACGGCCCACAAGCCTTCCACCTGGTGCTGCTGGACAACGGGCGCAGCGCCGTGCTCGCCGACCCGGTCGGCCGGGAGGCACTGCACTGCATCCGCTGCTCCGCCTGCCTCAACGTCTGTCCGGTCTACGAACGCACCGGTGGGCACGCCTACGGCTCGGTCTACCCGGGGCCGATCGGCGCGGTGCTCTCCCCGCAGCTCACCGGCGTCGCCGACAACTCCTCCCTGCCGTACGCCTCGTCGCTCTGCGGCGCCTGCTTCGACGCCTGCCCGGTGCTGATCGACATTCCGTCCATCCTGGTCCACCTGCGCGCCCAGGCGCCCCACCCGCGTGCCGAGGCGGCGACGATGGCCGCCGCCGCGTACACGATGGACCACCCCGTCTTGTACGCGGCCGCGCAGCGTGCCGCGAAGCTCAGCCGGCTCGCCGGCCGACGCGGCCGAGGGCTGCCGCCGCCGTTGTCCGGCTGGACGGCCAGCCGCGACCTGCCGGAACCGCCACCGCGGACGTTCCGTCAGTGGTGGGCCGGACGGTGAGCGCACGGGACCTGGTTCTCGGTCGACTGCGCGCCGCCCTGGGTGAGCCCGGACCGGCGCGGGCCGGGGTGCCGCGCGACTACCGGGCCGCCGGAGCCGTCGCGACCGACCTGGACGTGTTCGTGGACCGGCTCACCGACTACCGGGCCACGGTGCACCGGTGCCCCGACGCGGACGTCGCCCGGGTGGTCGACGAGGTGCTCGGCGGCCGGCAGGCCATCGTGCCACCCGGGCTGCCCGGGCACTGGCTGCCGGACACCGTCCGCGCGGTGCCCGACGGCGACCTGACGGCGGCGCGGATCGCCGCCGCCGACGGTGTCGTCACCGGGGCGGCGCTGGCCGTCGCCGAGACCGGCACCATCGTGCTCGACGGCGGCCCGGACCAGGGCCGCCGGATCATCACGCTGCTGCCCGACACGCACGTGTGCGTGCTGCGGGCCGACCAGGTCGTCGCGACAGTGCCGGACGCCGTGGCCCGCCTCGATCCGCGTCGGCAGCTCACCTGGATCAGTGGACCGTCGGCCACGAGCGACATCGAACTCAACCGGGTCGAGGGCGTCCACGGCCCCCGGAACCTTCATGTGATCCTGACGGCCTGAGGAGCGGCCCGGGGCCACGAACCAGTCAGGTGATGCTCGGCGGCGGCGAAGCGCTGGCCGCCGAGAGCGATGGTGGCGTCAGCCCGTGACATTGGTGGTCGCCGGTGCTGTCCGGGCCGAGGAGGTCCTCATACACCCCGACCTTGAACCTGATCAGGTCCAGGCACTCGGCGAGTCTGTCGATCTGGGCGGTGACGTGGGCTTGGTGCTCGCGCATGAGCGTGAGTCGTTCTTCCTCATTGCCGGCTCCCCGCCTGACGAGGTCGGCGTATCGGCGTAGCGCGGGCAGGGGCATGCCGGAGGCGCGCAGGATGATGCAGACGGTGAGCCAGTCCACATCGTCCTGACTGTAGACACGGCGTCCGCCAGGTCCGCGTCGCACAGGGTTGACGAAGAGGCCCTCGTGCTCGTAGAAGCGCAGCGCGTGCACGCTCAAGCCGGTGCGTTCGGCGACCTGCCCGATGCTCAGACGCGTGGTGACCTCAACCATGCCGTTCAGGGTAGTGGCTTGACCTAGAGCCGACTCTAGATCCTAGGGTTCCCCGTGCGATCGACGCGTCTGTCGCTCTGCAATGACGGCTGAATCAGTAGGGGAAGTGTCACCATGCGCTATCGCACCCTCGGCGGAACCGGTATCGAAGTCAGCGCCTACTGCCTCGGGACCATGATGTTCCAGAACGGCTGCAACTCCGATCACGACGATTGCGTCCGCATCATCCACGCCGCCCTCGGCCAGGGGATCAACTTCGTCGACACCGCCGACATGTACGGACAGGGAGAGTCCGAGGAGATTGTGGGTAAGGCACTCCAGGGGCGCCGGGATGACGTTGTATTGGCCACCAAGGTGCACTTTCAGATGGGCGAGGGCCGCAATCGCAGCGGCAACTCGCGGCGGTGGATCCTCAGGGCGGTCGAGGACAGCCTCAGGCGCCTGAACACCGACTGGATCGACCTGTACCAGGTCCACCGCCCCGACGACTCGACCGACATCGAGGAAACGCTTTCGGTGCTCAGCGACCTCGTGCAGCAGGGGAAGATTCGCGCTTTCGGCTGCTCGACGTTCCCGGCTGAGAAGATCGTCGAGGCGCATCACGCCTCCGAGCGTCGTGGCCTCGGACGCTTCCACACCGAGCAGCCGCCGTATTCGATCCTGGCCCGCGGAATCGAGGCCTCGGTCCTGCCTGTCTGCCGGCGCTACGGAATGGGGGTGCTGGTCTGGAGCCCACTGGCTTTCGGGTTCCTCACCGGCAAGTATCGCAAGAACCAGCCCATCGACCTGTCAACCGGCCGTCCCACGGTCCGGCCGGAACGATTCGATCCCACGATCGCGGAGAACGCCGCCAAGCTCGACGTCGTCGAGCAGCTCGTCGAACTCGCGGAAGACATCGGCTGCACCCTTCCGCAGCTCGCCATTGCGTTCACCGTCGCCCACCCGGCCGTCACCTCGGCGATCATCGGACCGCGGACCATGCCGCAGTTGGAGGATCTCCTCAAGGGCGCCGCGCTCACCCTGGACGATGCGACCCTCGACCGGATCGACGAAATCGTGCCGCCCGGAACCAACCTGTACAACCCCAATGCTCCTCTGCCCCCGCGTTCGCTGACCGACACCGCACTGCGTCGCCGCCCGTTCACCGAACGCGCCGCGGCCTGAGCGAACTGCTTGTGGTCGGCCAGATTTGAATCGAGGGAGACGGTGGTGGTGGGAAGACCCCGCGCGCGGGGACGAGATCTGCGGTCCGCGCGGCGGGACCTGCGGCCGGGGGAAGACCCCCGCGCGTGCAGGGACGAGGGCACGCTCTTCCGCCTCACGCCGGGCCGTCTCGGAAGACCCCCGCGTGCGCGGGGACGAGCGGGGCGTGTCCAGCTCCTCCACGCGGACCTGGGGAAGACCCCCCCGCGCGTGCGGGCGCGGCACTTCTGCACCAGCGCCCGCAAGGTCGTGGCGAAGCTGATCGGCATGAACGCTCCCGACGTCGCGGTGCTGCAGGCCAAGCCAGACTGCGCGCGGGAATCAGACGGCAAGGCTGTGGCGCGGCGCGGCGCGAGAAGATCGGTTACCTGCTCGATCTCAACGGCGCCGGCTACGAGACCCTGGGCGACTTCGTCGAGCAAGACGTCAACGACGTGTTGAAGCTGCTCTCCCAGTTCAACACGGGCACGCACGGGACCGCCGGCAATTTCGATATCCCCGCCCTGCGCGCGATCAGGCACCGCGTGGAGAACTCCATCCGGTTCCTGTCCACGCTGGTCCGAGGTGCTAACCAGTAACACTCGAAGCTGCCGGCCATGACGCCGAGCCGTCAACACGGAGATCAACGCGATGACGCCATCAGGCCGGGGGCGCTGCAGATGGACCAGCCGCACCCGGCGGCCGGCTCGTCGTCACGCTCGTCGGTGGCGACCAGCCCACACCGGGTCGGTGATCGCGCCCGCCGCTGCCCGCACCAACCCGCACGCGGCGATCACCAGGCTTTCGGCGGTGGCGACCTCCCGGCGCGCCCGGCTGTAACACCTACGCAACCGCCTCGGACACTGGGGCGAGGCGCAGTGCACCGACGCCGCGGTGACTGCCATCGGCACCACCGGCGGCCGGTGGATCGTCATGATCGAAGCGCCGCGACGGCGGCGGGTGGGCGCTGCCCGGCGGCCACATCGAGCCGGGCGAGACCGCAGCCGACGCGGCGGCCCGGGAGCTGACCGAGGAGACCGGGCTGGTCGTCACCTGCACCGACCCACGGGTCGAGACAATCCGATCGTCAGATAGTCCCGGAGTCACGGCAACGCTTGCTGGGGTCGAGAGCGTAAGTAGTGGCCGTGAGACTGAAGCTGAGGGTGCGGGTGGCTGATGCATGATCGCGAGGACAAGGAGGTGACAGCCTTTGTGCGGGCGCGTTACGGATCGCTGCTCCGGACCGCCTTCCTGCTGTGCGGAGACCGAGGGAAAGCCGAGGATTTGGTCCAGACGACGTTGGCCAAGACGGTTGTGGCGTGGCCTCGACTGCAACGCTCGGAAGGCGTCGATCACTACGTCCGGCGCATTCTAGTCAACACCTTCGTGACCTGGAGGCGGCGCAGATCCTGGTGGGAGCAGCCCTTGGGTCGGCTGGTGGAGAGTCAGGCGCGCGACGAGTACGTGGGGGTGGAACAGCGGGACCTGCTCCGCCGGGCGTTGGACGGGCTGCCAGCACGACAGCGTGCCGCCGTCGTACTGCGCTTCTACGAGGACCTGTCCGAGCAGGACACAGCGCACGTGCTGGGTTGTTCGGTTGGCACGGTCAAGAGTCTTTCTTCAAGGGGTCTGCAGACTCTGCGTAAGCAGTGGGTTGAGGCCGACGCTGTTGCTGATCAAGAGGTGCGCTATGCGTGACACGACCGAGTTGCGTGACGGCCTGGCGGATCTGGCCGAGTCGGTGGTATCGACCGAGGGCTATGAAGGCAAGATCATGCGGCAGGCAGAGCGGCGTCGCGGGCGGCGGCGTATCGCCGCTGGAGCCGCGGCTGCGGTATGCGTGGCGGTGCTGGTCACGATGTTTCGGGTTGTCGGATTCGGGCCCGCACCGCAACTCGCTGCACCGCCGCCGGACGGCCCGTTTCTGGGCTGGTCCCCGGTGGGAGACGTGGACGCTGGCCTGGTGCGTGAGGCCACCAGCGTCTGGGACCGTACCAACTCGGCAGGCCCGCACACTGATGTTCGGGCCCTTGTCGCGACGCGCCATCCACGCCTGCGCTCGACGGTGGTCGTCCTGCAGGGGTACGACAAGCAGGGCGGCGCGCGGTTGGCGTTCTTCACTGGTGATCTTGGTGCGGCGGACGCCTTGCGGATGCGGGTTGATCGGCCGGCGCCCGACCCGGTGAAGACTCAGGCGATAAGCCTGGTCAGTCCACGGTTGTCCGGAGCCGCCGGCGAGGTCAGTAATGACCCTGCGGGCACCTACGCCATCGCCATCGCCATGCCGGGCGTGACAGCGGTGCGGGTGTCGAGTACCGCAGTCGATGATGAAATGATCCAAGAACCGGACGGACCCACCAGTCGTCTTGTGGTAAAACGATTCCCGCTCGCTGCGACCGCGCAGACGACGACGATCGCGGGGTTCACCAAGCCGAAGCGGCCGTTCGCCAGCCTCACGAAGGTGTTCGAGGTACCTGGAGAGGACGGCGTGGACGGCGACGCGCGGGCTGTACCCGCTGAGGTGCTCCGCAGGAACGGCCAACAGATTATCGTGGCGTTTCCGAAGGATCAGGGAGTCCAGCGAGGGCAACTAGCTGTTGTCGCCGAAGGCTTGGTCGGACGCGTAACGGCAGTAGATACCGTCCGCGGCGAAGCCACTGTCGACCTCATTACCAGCACCGGATTCGCCGGCCAAGTTTACACGAATATCAGTAATGTTCCGGGTTCCGTACGTGGCACCGGCGCAAAGCTGGTCATGGAAGGCGTTCCCGCAGACGGTGAGGTTTACCAGACCAACCGTGTCTTGATACCGGATCCGTCCCAGCAGGGCAGCCAGGTTGGCGCTGTCACGATCGGGCGAGCGTCTGCGGACAAGGCGGCAGGCGCGACCACGGTGGAGCTGACGCCGACAGCCGACCTTGCCAACCTGACCAGATTGTCGATCATGACGCCATCCGCCCACTGACGGCGACCCGCAGCACGCGCTGCGGGCCCCTCGTGTCCGGGTCTACTTGCCGGGCTTCGCCTTGGCCGGCGGCTCGGGCTGTTCTGGCTTGATCACGGGAATACCGTGGGCGCGGGCCTTCGTCGACATGTGCGTGTCGTAAGTGATCAGGGTGATGGGGCGGCCGGCGAGCGGCCGGCACGCAAGGATCCGGTCGATGATCTCGTCGTCGCCGACCTCGAGCGGCATGTGCCCAAGCGGGTCTAGGACCAGCTCCGCGCTGAACTGCGCGCGGTCCCCGCCGAAGGGGGCACCGGAGCACTTTTGCTCGCGGTAGGGCCATTCCGGCTTCTCGAACCAGTCGTCGATGGTCCGGAGCGTGACCCGGGCCGCGGTACGGGACTCGCGGTTGGTGTTCTTGGCCTTGTCCAGCTCCAGCAGCACCTGGCTCGGGATCAGCAGATGCACGGCGTTGCGCCCTGCGCGCAGCTGCACCTGGTGCGCATTGCCTGCGTCAATGATCAGCTGGTGGAACGGGATGTGCCCGAGGGTGTTGCCGTTGTGCAGCAGAAAGTCAGTGTCGCAGACGACGAACATCGCTGGTTTGGACCACCAGCTGACCTGCCGGTGTACCGCTTCGCGCAGCTCCTCGAATGCGGCCGCTCGCTGCTGCAGCTCGGTGCGCAGCAGGCCGTTGACGACGCGAGGGCTTCGCTCGACCAGTCCGGTGCCGGCCGCGGCGAGCAACGCGGCGTACCGGGGCGTGAACACCAACCGGTTGATCTCCTCGGGCCGCAGCGCATTCTGCAGGGCCTGGGCGGTGTCGTTCGCCCAGTCCAGATACGCTTCGAGCCAAGCCGCCGGCGTCCCGCTTAAGCCCCGTACGTCCGCGACATTCGCGACGTGAGTGTCCAGCGCGGACTTCAGGTTCCCTCGGTCGACGAGGGGATGTGCACTAAATATCACGGTCTCGATTGTCCATGCAGGGGGGGACATATCCGCCTTCGAGTTTTACACGCCTCGTTCGTGCGCGTCGTCTGGGGTCGGGCGGATCGGAACAGTGGTTAACGCTAAGGATGATCTTGGCCACGGCAATGTCCAAGGAAACCTGCGGCAGCGGGGCCGACCAGCACGGCGATGGCGAGGCCCGGCCGGCGGCGGCGACGATGCCGACGCCGGTCTCGTCGCAGGACGTCTCGATGCCGAGGACGATCGGCATGGTCAGTTGCCGTCGGGGACGCCGACGCCGACGCCGGGGTGTCCGTCGCTGGCGGCCAGGATCTGCTTGCGTTGCTTGACGGGGAGCCGGTCGACGTAGGCGAGGCCGTCGAGGTGGTCGACCTCGTGCTGGAAGCAGCGGGCGAGGGTACCGGTGCCCTCGAGGCGGATCGGCTCGCCGTGCAGGTCGACTCCGGTGACGGCGGCGGTGGCGGAGCGGGCCAGGTCGGCCTGTTGTCCCGGGACGGACAGGCATCCCTCGACGTCGGTCACGAGTTCCCGGTGTTCGGGCAGGTGCAGTACCGGGTTGATCACGTGGGCGACGGTGTGGGTGCCGGTGGCGTCGGGGCAGTCGACGACGAAGATCCGGGCGTCGACGCCGATCTGGTTGGCGGCCAGTCCGACGCCGTGGGCGGCGTACATGCTGGCGAACATGTCGTCGACGAGGGTGGCGAGCGCGTCGTCGAAGACGGTCACCGGGGCGCACCGGCGGTGCAGCACCGGGGTGCCGTAACGGGTGATCGGCCTCGGCGTGCCGGCATGCCTCTCCATAGTCGCCAATCCTATGCAAGTGCGTATAGATCGCAGTAAGCATGGGCGGAGTGTGGCGTCGGTGCCTGGCCAAGTGTCAGAGCTGGGCCGGCACAGTCGAGGCGGTGATCAGAGCCGGGGCGCGTGCTGCCCGCCGCGGTGGGCGCGTACTGGGAGCGGGCGGCGCATCGTTCGGAGCCGCCGCTGGTTGGGTGCCTCCCAGCCGGCTTCTTCGAGGACCGCTCCTGCGGCGGCACGCGACGCGACCGGTGCGCGCGCTGGACAGCACCTCGAATGCCTGCGCATACCAGGCCTCTCCGACGGGCTCCAAGAGCAGAAACCGCGCCGAGCAGTCGATCTCCTGGCCGCACTCGTCGAGCAACTCGACATGATTTTGAATCATGTCCGGCAGCAGCGGGAACCCGTCCTTCAATTCCTGAGATTCCCGGCTCCGCATCAAGGTCAGGACGCGGTTGAAGGTTCCGGTCGCCATGCGCGAGGCGGATGCGCGTGTTAGCGTCGAATTGGCCAGCGTCATTAGGTAACAGGGCTGTTGCTTCCCTCCCCACTCCAGCCGCAAAGCCGAAAAGGAGGACCGCGTGAACCATCCGCCGATCGTGCCGACCGAGGACTGGCATGCCGCGTTGAAAACCTTGCGCCTGGCAGGAGACCTGGAAGAACTCGCCAGAGGGCTGGCCGCAGGCCCAGCCCTGCCAATGGTGGCGCCTGCGCGACGCGTACGACATACCCGAGGATCCGTCGTCACGGTCGACGCGCCGATCGCTGAGCTGCTCTTCCAGCCGGAGGATGCGACACCGTTCAGCACCGACGTGGCGACCGTGAAGCCCTGGAGTCAGGCGCTGGCGTGCCTGCGGTCGGCCCCCAAATGCTGGCTGTCGACGGTACGACCCGACGGCCATCCGCACGCCGCGCCGGTGATGCTGGTGCTGGTGGACGGGGTGCCGTGCGTCGCGAGCCGTCCGAACACCCGCAAGGGCCGAAACCTGGCCCGGAACCCGCACAGTGTCCTCATGGTCGGCGACGAGGACCTCGACCTGGTGGTGAAGGGCGAAGCTCACCGGGTTTCCGGCGACACCATGCTGCGCCGGGTGGCCGCCGCCTTCGAGGCGAAGTGCCGCTGGTCGTTCGACGTCCGGGACGGCCGAGCCTACGACAGGAGCCTGCCCGGATCGCCCGAGTACGCCTTCTATCGGATCTGCCCGGTCCAGGCCTTCGGCTACGGCGCGGACGGGATGACCGCGACCCGGTGGCGGTTCGATCGCGCCTCTGACCGGCGGTAGACATTGGTCCGTGACGGACCATTCAGCGGCAACGGCGGCATGGCCGAGCGGACCTCAATGTGCGGCAACCGCAATTCGATCACGTACCCGCTCATGTCGCAGGTCGTATACCGGCGGCTCGGCGGGGTGATGGGTATCCCAAAACGCCGAATGTCTGTTGTTGACTTTGCCGTCAGGTGAGTGTGAATGGAATTTAAACCTCGACGCTTGCGGCGTACGCCTCGATTTATTCAGCGGAAGTAGGTGGTCGAGACACTTCCCGTCTGCTGGCTGGGGCGGGGAGTGTCCGTCGGGCGGCTCCGGGTGGAGAACCCACCACCCGCTTGAACGCCCGGGCGAACGCGGCCTCGGAGCGGTAGCCGAAGCGGTTGGCGAGTTCGGCCACGGTGGCGTCCTCGTCGCGTAGCGCCGTTGCGGCCAGGTGCATCCGCCAGCGGGTCACGTAGCTCATCGCGGGTTCGCCGACCAGTTCGGTGAAGCGTGCGGCGAAGGCGGAGCGCGACATCGGGATCTTCTCGGCGAGCGAGGCGACGGTCCAGTTCCGGCCGGGCTCGCGGTGGATCAGCGAGATCGCGCGGCCGATCAGTGGGTCCCGCAGGGCCCCGAGCCAGCCGGACCGGGCGGCTGGGTCGTTCTCCAGCCACGCGCGTAGCGCCTGCACGACGAGCACGTCGGAGAGGCGGGTGATCACCGTCTCGCCGCCGGGGCGCAGGCCGTCGGCCTCGACCGCCATGAGTCGCAGGGTGGACTGGAGCCAGTCGAGCCGGGCAGGGTCCGTCGCCGGGTCGAGGACGAGGATCTGTGGCAGCAGGGCCAGCAGTCTTCCTGCCGCCGGGTGGTCGGAGCGTACGGCCCCGCAGACCATGTCGATGCGCTCGCCGCCGCCGCCGTGGCGGAGGATCTCGTAGCGCTCGCCGAGCTGTTCGCGCTCCAGCTCGAAGATGCTCGGTGTCGGCGCGTCGGGTTCGCTGCGCAGCCGGTGGCCCTGGCCGTGCGGGACGAGGGCCAGTTCGCTCCCGGTGAGGCGGCGCGGCTGCGCCCCTGGCGCGTCGAGCCAGCAGCTTCCGCGCGTGATGACGTGGAACCAGAGGTGGTCCTCGAGCGGCGGAAGGTCGAGCCCGAACGGGGCGGTGAACTCCGAACGGCAGTAGAACGCACCCCGCAGCTCGAGGAAGTGCAGCGCCTCGCCGAGCGGGTCGGCGGCCGAGGGCCAGGGGGCGCGTTCGTCGGGCATGCCGCAAGTGTGCCAGGAGCAACGCACCGACGATCCAGGCCGGCTGGACGAAAGAGCATGTACTGCGGACAGGCAGTCATAGCCAGTCCCTGAAGCCCCGTGGAGGCTGGACGCACAGCAACACGCCGACTGAGAGGGACTGACATGATCGCCGTGATGGGGGCGACCGGGAACACCGGTCGTAAGGTCACCGAACTGCTGCTCGAAGCCGGCGAGGAGGTCCGTGCGCTCGGCCGCTCGCCGGAGAGGCTGGCCGAGTTGGCCGCGCTGGGGGCCGCGCCGGCCGTCGGCGACGCCCGCGATGCCGACCACCTGGCGAGCGCCTTCGCCGGCGCCGACGCGGTCTACACGCTCACCGCGTTCGACCCGACCCTGCCCGACTACCACGCCGACCAGGACCGACGCGGGGAGGCCATCGTCGCGGCGATCCGGCAGAGCGGGGTGCGCCGCGTGGTCGCGCTCAGCTCGATCGGCGCGGAGCTGGCGGGCGGTAACGGATTCATCGCCAGTCTGCACCGGCAGGAGCAGCGACTGCGGGCGCTGGACGGTGTCGACGTCCTGCTCCTGCGTCCCGGTGCCTTCTTCGAGGGCTTCCACTCGGCGCTGGAGACGATCCGCCATGAGGGAGTCGTCGCCGACTCCGTCGCGCCCGACGCCAAGGTGCCGATGATCGCCACCGCCGACGTCGCGGTGGCCGCCGCCGAAGCGCTGCGCGAGCGGAACTGGAGCGGCGTGGTGGTCCGCGAGCTGCTCGGCCCCCGCGACCTGACGTACACAGAGGTGGCGACCGCGGTCGGTACGGCGATCGGCCGCCCGGACCTCCGGTACGTCCAGCTGTCCGACGAGGAGATGGCGGCGATCCTCACCGGGACCGCCGGGTTCTCGCCCGACTTCGCCGCCCTGCTCGTCGAGTTCAACCAGGCGCTCAGCGCCGGTCGACTGCGCCCGATCGACGGCCGCAACGAGGGCAACACGACTACGACCCGGTTCGAGGAGTTCGCCGCCACGCTGCGGTAGCGGTGGCGGCTGGGGGCGTGCCGGCGCCCTCGGCCGCCCCGCGCTCCCCGCTGCCGCACCGGCGGGGTGCGGGCGCCGTCGCGGCGGTCACGCCACGCGACGCCGGGTGGTGCGAGGCTTGAGGTGGTCGCCGTCGCCGGAGGTGGCGCCGCAGCGGAGGGTGCGATGGCCGAGCCACCGACCGGGGCCCCGTCGGGCAGCGCGCAGGCGCACGGGCGGCGCGCCAACCGGCGAAGCTACCACGACGGTGTGCAGGTCAACGGGTACGTCGACGACCCGTACCACCGGGTCCGCCGGGCGGTCGCGGCCCGGCTGATGGTCGACGACATCCGTGGCGCAGAGCCGGTGCTCGAGTTGGGCTGTGGTCCGTGCAGCACGGTCGACCCGGCGGAGCTGCCCGTGCCGCTCGTGGTGGCGGACATGGCCGAGGCCGCGCTGGGTGCGGCCCGCCGGGCCGCCGCCGGTCGGGCGCTGCCGGTCTGCCTGGACGCCACCTGCGCCCTGCCGTTCCGCACCGGCAGCTTCTCCGGGCTGCTGACCGGTGAGTTGATCGAGCACGTCTACGACCCGGTGGCGTTGCTGCGGGAGTGTCACCGGGTTCTCGCCCCGGGTGGGCTGCTGGTGCTCACCACGCCGAACCTGGCGACCGTCCAGGACCGGCTGGCGTTCCTCGCCGGCCGCGCACCCCGCCAGGTGGATCCGCTGCACCCCTACCTCTGGTTGCACATTCGTCCGTTCACCGCGTCGCTGCTGCGGCGGGTGCTGCGGCGGGCCGGGTTCGCGCCGCTGGCGCTGCGGTCCAACCACGTCGGGTGGCGGCTGCCCGGCGGACGCTGGGTCTCCTCCCGGCTGCTCGCCCGGCTCGCGCCGGGGCTCGGCGGCTCGCTGATCTGCGCCGCCCGGCGGCTGGACGAGCCACCTCCGCCGCAGGACGCGGCGCTCGGGAGCGGTACGTGATCAGCCATTGACATAGGGCTATCATGAGGACTCCGTCGTCGACCGGGAGATGTCATGGCCGGCCTCCTCGCCTGGGTCGTCAGGAATCTCGACGCGTTCATCGGGCTGCTCCTCGCACTGACCGTCGCGACCCTCGGGCTCAACAACGGCGTCAGCCAGGACGTGGTGAACAGCGCCATCCTGCTCGTGCTCGGCCTGCTCGCCCAGGCGCTGCTGCGCGACCGGCTGCGCCGGGAGACCGCCGAGCGCGAGGTGCGGCAGGTCATCCGGGACACCCGGGACCGGCTCGCGGAGCTGGTGCCGCAGATGGGCGAGATCACCGGTCCGGAGGGGGCGCTGAACCGGGCCCGGGAGGCGATCGACAGCATCTCCATGGTCCGCGTCCTGCACGGCAGCGAGGTCGGGCAAGCCCTGGCCGAGGCCCGTCGGCACACCGACCGGTGGAACTTCAAGGGCGGCACCGGCACCTACACCCGGGCCGTCACCCTGCCCGACTGCCTGGAGCACGCTCGTCGGCGTAACGCCACCCTGCACTTCGCCATCGAGATCATCGACCCGACTGACGAGGAGGTCTGCGAACGGTACGCACGGTTCCGGCGCAGCCTCGCCCCCGACGAGCCAGGCGAGCGGTGGACCGTCGACCGCACCCGCAAGGAGTCCTACGCGACCGTGCTGGCCGCCTGTTGGCACCGCCAGCGCTCCGGGCTGCTCACCATCGACGTCCGGGTCTCCGCGCAGATGACCACCTTCCGCTACGACCTCTCCTCGAGCTGCGTCATCGTGACCCAGGAGAATCCGCAGACGCCTGCACTGAGGATCGACCGTGGGGAGCTCTACTACAACCGCTACAACATCGAGTTGCAGTACAGCCGTGAACAGAGCCGGCGGGTGCCGATCGAGGCTGCCGGGCAGGTCAGGCTCGACGACGAGCCCTCCGTGGAGCAGGTTCGCCGCCTGTTCACCGCGCTCGGGCTGCCACTGCCCCGGTCCTTCGGCGACCGCGAGGTCGCCGACATCGTGAGCCGGGCCATCCAGGCGAGGAACCCGTACGCATGATGAGCTACGCCGACCTCGAACGTGAGATCGACCGGGGCACCCGGCCGGAGCTGCTCCGCGACTGGGTGTCGGGCGTCCTCGACGACGTCGCCGAGGGGCAGCGGCCGTTGCTGGCCGTACGGCACCCACTCGGCTTCACCTGCCTGCCGGTGAGCCGTACCGGCGCCGACGGGATCTGCGTGCACGCCTGGCCGGCCGAGCCGCCGGCCGTCCGACCGACCACGTCCACCGTGCACTCGCACAGCTGGGACCTGCTCAGCCACGTGCTGCACGGCCGGGTCCGCAACGAGCTCATCGAGGTGACCGAGGCGTCCGCCGACCCCGCCTGGCGGGTGTACGAGGTGCACAGCCGGGGCGACGTCGACGAGTTGGCGGCCACCGACCGGCTGGTGACGGCGGCGACCGTCACCGTGGAGACGTACGGCGCAGGCAGCTCGTACGCGCTGCGCGCCGGTGGCTTCCACACCTCGGAGGTGGACCCGGGGCAGCCGGCGGTGACCGTGGTGCTCGGCCGGGCCGCGCCCGGCTTCTGCGACCTGAGCCTCGGCGCCGTGGGCGGACACCGCCACCGGATACGCCGGGACCGCTGCGACGCGGCGGAGACCGCTCGGATGGCGCGGCAGATCGCTCGACTCGTGGCACGGGGCTGAGGGGTGGAGGAACCATGGACGTGGAGCCGGGCAGACCCGGGCCGGACCTGCGTGACGCACACCGGTTCGCGGTGGAGGCCGCGCAGGCCGCCGGGCGGCTGGTGCGCCGGGGCACCCGGGGCGAGCTGCGCGCCCGGGCCAAGGGCGCGTCCGGTGACCTGGTCACCGACCTGGACCTGGCCGCCGAGCGGCTGATCGTCGGCCGGATCCGGGCCCGCTGGCCGGAGCACGGCGTAATCGCCGAGGAGGGCGGGGAGTACGCCGCCAACGACTCCTGGGCGTGGCTGGTGGACCCGCTCGACGGCACCAACAACGTGGCGATCGGGCTGCCCACGTACGTGGTCGGGATCGCACTCTGCGACCGGGGCTCGCCGGTGCTCGGGGTGGTGCACGACCCGGTCGCCGGGCGCACCTGGTCGGCCGTCCGCGGTCAGGGCGCCTTCGTGCACGTCGACGGCCCGGCCGGGCAGCCGCTGCGCGCGCGGCACCGGCCGGTGCCGCCGGCGCCGGTGCTGGCCTGGACCCAGGGATACGAGGTACGCCGGGACGACAGCACCGCCCGGGCCCTCAAGGTGGTGCTCGACTCCACCGCCCGGCGGGTGCTGCAACTGTGGGCGCCGCTGCTGTCCTGGGTGATGCTGGCCCG
This sequence comes from Micromonospora sp. USAFONa4, assembly GCF_057197825.1. Classification (NCBI taxonomy): domain Bacteria; kingdom Bacillati; phylum Actinomycetota; class Actinomycetes; order Micromonosporales; family Micromonosporaceae; genus Micromonospora; species Micromonospora sp. USAFONa4. The sequence continues at coordinate 6,044,595 of NZ_CM170072.1, forward strand.
GGGCGACATCGACGGCATCGTCGGCTACCGTCCGGAGGCGGTCGACCTGCCGGCCGGGATGCTGCTGGCCGCCGAGGCCGGCATGGTGGTCCGGGCCCTCGACGGTGGCTGCTTCGACGACCGGTACGGGGGCCCCGCCGAGCGGCGCAGCTTCGTCGCCGGCCCGCCGGAGACGATCGACCGGCTGGTCAAGCTGGTGACCGCGGCACAGTGGATCGAGCCGAAGGTCCGCCATCTTACGCCGATCGGCCTGACCACCGTCGGTTGGTGAGGCCGGTCAGCCCGGCGGGGTGACCAGCAGGGCGGCGACGCTGGCGGTGGTGGCGAGTGCGGCGAGGACGGCGCTGGTGGCCACGAACCGCCCGAGCGGGACCGCGACCCCGGCGGCCCGGCAACGCTCATACCAGATCAGCGTGGCCAGCGACGCCCACGGGGTGGCGAGCGGGCCGACGTTGGTGCCCACCAGCAGGGCCAACAGTTGGGTGTGGTGGTGCCCGGCGATGACCGCCTCCCCGGCCACGTACGCGGGCAGGTTGTTGACCACGTTGGCGAAGAGGGCGCCGACGGCGCCGGCCCGCAGCGCGCCCTCGGCCCCGGGATCGTCGCCGATCAGCGCACCCATCACGGTGTCCAGTCCGTGCCGGCCGATGGTCTGCACCACCAGGAACAGCCCGGTGACGAAGACCAGCAGCCGCCAGGGGACGAGGTGGAGTCTCAGGCTGCCCCGGGCGCGGACCGCGAATCCGGCGACCAGGATCGCGGCGGCGACCCCGGCGGCGATTCCGATCTCGACCTCGGCGAGGATCCCGGCGACGAACAGCAGGCAGGCCACGAGCGCGGTGCGGTGGAGCACGGGGTCGGACGGCACGTGCGGCGGCGGTGGCACGAACGGGTCGGCCCCGGCCCGCGCCGGTCGCCAGTACCACCACCAGAGCAGCAGCATGGTGATCGCGATGGCGACCAGTTGCGGCCACCACATCCGGGCCGCCCACGGCAGCGGGGCCAGCCCGATCCGGTCGCTGGCCAGGATGTTGGTCAGGTTGGACACGGGCAGCAGCAGGCTTGCCGTGTTGGCCAGCCAGACCGTGGTCATCGCCAGCGGGACCGGCGGCACACCGAGCTTGCGGGCCAGCGCGATCATCACCGGGGTGAGCAGGACGGCGGTGGTGTCCAGGTTGAGCGCGATCGTGGTCACCGAGGCGAACCCGACGCAGAGCCAGAACAGCGCGCGGAAGTCGCCTCGCGCGGTGATCGCCATCCGGGCGGCGAGCGCGTCGAAGACCCCGGCCACCGCCGTCAGCTCGGCCAGCACCACCACGGCGCCGAGGAAGATCAGGATCGGCAGGATCCGTCGTACGGTGGCCTCGGCGTCCGCGCGGGGGAGCAGGCCGGTCAGGACGCAGAGGACGCCGCCTGCGAACAGGCCGATCGCGATCCAGTCCAGTACGTGCAGCCGACCCCAGGAGGACCGGTCCGGGGCGGCCGACGGTGACTCGCCGCTGGTGTCCACAAGGCACGATCCTCGCACACCGTCGCCCGCCCGGACGCGACCGACTCGACCGCGCATGGTGGCGACGGGTTGACCCTCGGTGGTCATAATGGCGGGGTGGCTGTAGGCGCGCAACCGACCCGGTCCGACCGCCCCATCGACTTCTTCGTCAGCTACTCGCCCGCCGACGAGCGCTGGGCGACGTGGCTGGCATGGGAGTTCGAGGCTGCCGGCTACCGCACGATGCTCCAGGCGTGGGACTTCGTGGCCGGCACCAACTTCATCGACTTCATGGACCGGGGGGTCCGGGAGGCCGTGGTCGTGGTGGCCGTCCTGTCCGAACGCTACCTGCACTCCACCTACGGCAAGCTCGAGTGGCAGGCGGCGCTGCGCGCCGATCCGGACGGGACCGGCAACAAACTGGTCACCGTCCGGGTGGAGGACTGCCCGATCGACGGTCTGCTCGCCACCATCACGTACGTCGACCTGGTCGGGGTCACCGACCCGGTGCAGGCGCGTGCCCGGGTGCTGGACCGGATCCGGGAGGCGCTCGACGGCCGCGCGAAGCCCGTCCGGCAACCCGCCTTCCCGCACCATCCGGCCGACCCGGCCGGGGTGCTCTCCGCGCCCGTCGCCGGCCCGCCCGCGCCGCGCCGGGCCCGCCGTACGCCGATCAACCCGCCACCGTTCCCCACCGCCCCGGCGACGGTGCCGACCGCGCGGACGGCGCTGACCGTGCTCCAGGTGACCGGGCCGCGGTTCGGTCGGGGCATGATCGAGCCGGGCGCCCCGGTCACCCCCGGAGAGCTCCAGGAACACCTGATGGGTGATCTGACCCTGCTGATGAACGACGAGGTCCCCCGACCCGACCTGTTGGTGGTGGCGGGCAACCTGACCGAGTCCGGCAGTCCCCGCGAGTTCTCCGACGCGCTGAGTTTCCTCACCGGGCTGCGGGTGCTGCTCGGGTTGGAGCCGCACCGCCTGGTCGTGGTGCCCGGCCCGCGCGACGTGACCATGGCCGCGAGCCGGGCGTACTTCGCCACCTGCGAGGCGGACGACGTCGACCCGCAGCCGCCGTACTGGCCGAAGTGGCGGCACTACGCGCGGCTCTTCGACGACCTCTACCAGGGTCTGGAGGACCGGCTCTTCGACAGCGAGCAACCGTGGACGCTGTTCCCGGTGCCGGACCTGCGGGTGGTGGTGGCCGGGTTGAACTCCACCGTCGCGGTCACCCACCGCGAGGAGGACCGCTACGGTTTCCTCGGCGAGGCCCAGTCCACCTGGTTCGCCCAGCGGCTGCGTCACTACCAGCAGTCCGGCTGGCTGCGGCTGGGCGCGATGGCGCACGCTCCCGGCCCGCGCACCCCGTACGCCGACGAGATCGCGGTCCCGGACGGGGTGACGCTGCGCGACCGGGGATCGTTCAACCGCCTGCTCGGGCCGATGCTCAACCTCCTGCTCTCCGACGCCGTGCCGACCGGTGCCCAGGTCGACCCGGTGGTACCGCTGGCCACCGCGTCCCGCGACGGCCGGGCGCAGGTGCTCCGGCTCGCCGCCGACGGGATGACCCGCTGGGTGCTCGGCCGCGACGACCGGCGCGAGGTGGGCGAGTCGACGGCCGTGCGCTGGCCGCGGGCGGAGGCGACGTTCGGCGCAGTCGGGCCGGCCCAGATTCCCGACCCGCGGCAGCCCACCTCCGCCGAGAGAGCCGTCGGGGACGTGCCGGCCGGCACGCCGGCCGCGCTCCCGGTGGCGCCGCTGGACCGGCTGCTCGACCGGCTGGCCGAGGTCTGCGAGGCGCGCCACGACCGGGTGCTGGTGCGTCGGGTGACGGTCGAGCCGCGGCACCTGTTCGTCACCTACCGCGCCGACGGGGTGGTGCGGCAGCAGCGGGTCGGGGCGTACGTCGGCACGCCGACCGCCACGGACCTCGACCACTTCGCCCGGCGGGTGCACGCCACCGACCCGGACATCCCCTCCGAGTTGGTCTACGACGGCGACCGGGTCCCGCGCGGACTGGCCGAGGAGGCACAGCGGCGCGGCGTACGGGTGCTGCACCTGACCGAGTTCCAGGGGCTGCTCGATCTGCGTGAGTACGTCGCCGCGCAGACCGCCCGGTTGCAGGCCGACCGGCTCTACCCACCCGGCCAGTACGTGCCGCAGCGCTACCGCCACCTGGTCGGCGCCGACCAGCAGGTCCGCGAGGACGTGGTGGACCAGCTGCTCGAGTTCGCCGCCGCGCCGGACGGCCGGTTCGTGCTGGTGCTCGGCGACTTCGGCCGGGGCAAGACGTTCGCGTTGCGCGAGGTGGCCCGCCGGTTGCCGACGGCCGCCCCCGACCTGATCCCGATCCTGGTGGAGCTGCGTGCGCTGGACAAGGCGCACTCGGTCGACGGGCTGGTCGCCGCGCACCTGGCCAACCACGGCGAGCAGGTGATCGACCTGAAGGCGTTCCGCTACATGCTCCGGCAGGGGCGGATCGTTCTGCTCTTCGACGGCTTCGACGAGCTGGTGGCCCGGGTCACCTACGACCGGGCGGCGGACCACCTGGAGACGCTGCTCCAGGCGGCCGAGGGGAACGCCAAGATCATCGTGAGCAGTCGCACCCAGCACTTCAAGACCAACTCGCAGGTGCTCACCGCCCTCGGTGAGCGGGTGGGCATGCTGCCGCACCGGCGGGTACTGGCCGTCGAGGACTTCACCCCCGCGCAGATCGAGACCTTCCTGCGGCACCGCTACGGTGGCGACGAGCAGGCGGCCCGGGAGCGGATGAACCTGCTCGGCGGGGTGCGGGACCTGCTCGGTCTCTCCCGTAACCCGCGCATGCTCGGCTTCATCGCCAACCTCGACGAGGGACGGCTGACCGCCGTGGCCGGTGCGGGCGGCACGTTCAGCGCGGCCGCGCTCTACCGGGAGATCCTGGAAGCCTGGCTGGACTTCGAGGAGCGGCGGACCCAGGGCGTGCCGGGTGCGCCGGTCAGCCTGCGCCGTCCCGAGCTGTGGCGCGCGGTGAGCCGGTTGGCTTTCCAGCTCTGGGAGAGCGGGGAGTCGTACCTGCGCCTGGCCGAGCTGGCCGAGGCCGCCGGGCAGTTGGCGGGGCTGGCGGAGTCCCAGCTCTCCGGATCACAGGCGACGCACGCGGTGGGTGCGGGCAGTCTGCTGGTCCGCACCGACGACGGCCTGTTCGGCTTCATCCACACCTCCGTGATGGAGTGGCTGGTCGCCGCCGGGACCGCCGCCCAGCTCAATGCGGGAGAGGAGCCGTCGGCCCTGGCGGCGCGTCCGCTGTCGACGCTGGCCGTGGAGTTCCTCGGCGACCTCGCCGACCCGGCCCGCTGCACCGCCTGGACGTCGCGGGTGCTCGGCGACGAGGCGGCCGGTGAGACGGTTCGGGCCAACGCGTTGCGGCTCAGCGCCCGGCTGCGGCTGCCGGACCGGGCCGACCTACGTGGCGCGGTGCTGCGCGGTGAGGACCTGTCCCACCGGGAGCTGGCCGAGGCGGACCTGACCGGCGCGGACCTGACCGACACCCGCCTGGTCGCCACCAACCTGACCGGGGCCCGGCTGACCCACGCCCGGTTGCGCGGCGCCCGCCTGGACCAGGCTCGCCTCACCGGGGCCGATCTGGCCGGGGCCGATCTGGCCGGAGCCCGGCTGTTCCGGGCCGACCTGCGCGACGTGCGGGTGGCCGGCAGCAGTTGGCACCGGGCCGCGCTGATCGACGTGAGCGCCCACCCGGCGCTGCTGCGCGCGCCGGAGCTGCGCGGCGCCGTGGTCGCTCCGGGCCGTCCGGTGACACCGGGCCTGGCCCCGGCCGCCGTGGGCGTCTCGTACGGCTTCGAGGTGGGCCGGCTGCCGTTGCCGGCGGCGTACAGCCCGGACGGCACGGTGCTCGCCGTGGGCAGCGACGACGGAGGGGTGCTGATCTGCGACACCACCACCGGTCTTCCGGTGCGGACCCTGCAGGGCCACCGGGGCCGGGTGTACGCGGTCCGATTCGACGCCGCCTCGCATCACCTGGTCACCGGCTCGGCCGACCTCAGCGTACGACTGTGGGACGCGGACCACGGCGACGTGCGGCACGTGATCGAGGACGTCTTCGCCGGCTGGGTGTGGCCGCTGCTCACCGACGGAGCGCGGGGCCGGCTGGTGGTGGGCGACGCGGCCGGTGTGGTCCGGCTCTACGACACCCGGACCGCCCGGCTGCTCCAGGAATGGCCCGGGCACGCCGCGCCCATCTGGGGCACCTCGTTCAGCCCGGACGGGCGGCGGGTCGTGGTCGTGGACAGTGCCGGCGCGGTCCGTGGCTGGGACATCGCCTCGGGCGACCTCGCCTTCGAGGTGCGGGAGCCGGAGGTGGTCTACCGGGTGGTGCACACCCCGGACGGCCGGTCGCTGGTCGCCGTCGGACAGCACGGCCGGGTGTGGATCCGCCGGGCCGCCGACGGGGAGCTGCTGCGCCAGCCGCGCGGCCACGAGGCCGACGTCTACGCCCTCGACGTGCACCCCGACGGTGGGCTGATGGCAACCGGCGACACGCATGGCGCGCTGCGGCTGTGGGAGGTGGAGACCGGCCGCTCGGTCCGGGTGCTGGACCGGCAGCGTGGCGCGATCTACAGCGTCCGGTTCAACGCCGACGGCACCATGCTCGCCACGGCCGCCAGCGACGGCGCGATCCAGCTCTGGAGCACCGCCGACGGCCAGCTCCGGCACGAGCTGAGCCGGCACCGCGGCTCGGTCTGGCCGGTGGTGTGGCGGCCGGACCAGGCCCAGGTGGCGACCAGCAGCAACGACGGCACCACCCGCCTCTGGGACACGCGGACCGGGCAGCTTCAGCACACCCTGCGTGGGCACGGGCGGCGGGTCACCTCGCTGTCCTTCCGCGACGACGGTGAGGTGCTGGCCGCCTGCGGCAACGACGGTGTGGTGCGGCTGTGGGAGCCGCGCACCGGGCGGCTGGTCCGGCAGTTCGCCAGCCCGGCCGACCGGCTGCTCTCCGCCGTGTTCTGTCCGGGTGAGCCGCTGGTCGCCGCACCGAGCGGGGACGGTGGCGTGCACCTGTGGAACGCCGACACCGGGGTCGACGAACGCGAGCTGAACGTGGAGACAGACCATGTCTGGGCGGCCGCGTTCAGCCCGGACGGCGACGCGCTGGCCACCGCCAACGACGATGACACGGTCCGACTGTGGTACCGGCGTACCGGCCGGCACTTCGCCACCCTCGCCCCGCACCGGGGCCGGGTCCGGGCGGTGGCGTTCAGCCCGGACGGCGAGGCCATCGCCACCGGCTGCGACGACCACCTCGTCCGACTCTGGGACGCGGCCACCGCGACCTGTCGACACACGTTGGAGCTGCACACCGACCGCGTGTACGCGGTGTGCTTCAACAGCGAGGGGACGCTGCTCGCCAGCGCCAGCAACGACGGCGCCGCCGTGGTGTGGGACGCGCTCACCGGCGAACGGCGCGTGGTGCTCACCGAGCACACCGGCCGGCTCTGGTCCTGCGCGTTCAGCCCGAACGGCGCGCTGCTCGCCACCGCCGGGGACGACCTGATCATCCGGCTGTGGGATCCGGGCACCGGTCGGCTGCACGGCACCCTGGCCGCGCACACCCGGCGGGTCTGGTCGGTGGCGTTCAGCCCGGACAGCAGCATGCTCGCCAGCGCCGGTGACGACGGCACCGTCCGGCTCTGGGACGTCGTGGACCCGGAGCACGCTCAGCTGCGCGCCACCCTGATCGGCCTGCCGGACGGCTGGGCTGCGGTCAGCCCGGACGGGCGCTACAAGCTGGACGGTGATCCGGGCGGTCAGTTCTGGCACGTCATCGGCACCTGCCGGTTCGAGGTGGGCGAGCTGGACCCCTACCTGACGCAGGTGCGTCGACTCCCGGTGGACGCCCCGTTCTGACCGGTCGGACCCGCCGATGTGCCCGCTCAGGTCGTCGTCGGCCGGTCGGTGCAGCGTCGACGCGATGCCGTCAGGCCCCGCTCGACCGACCGCTGCCACGGTGTCGATCGAGCGGGGCTCGGCGGATGCGATGCCGGTCAGCGCGGCATGAGGTGGCGGGTGAAGAACCGGACCGCGCTGGCCAGCTCATGCTCCGGGAGCCGGTCGCCGTGGCGGCCCGGGTTGGCGTGCAACGTCTTCTCGGCCGAGCCGAACGCGTCGAACAGGGCCAGGCTCTGCTCGCGGGGCACCCGCTCGTCTTCCCACTGGACCAGGAACTCGATCGGCACGGTGATCTGTGCGGCGGCTGCGGCGCAAGCCGGGGCCGCGGCACCGCCCAGGCCCAGCACCGCCGCGTGGACCCTGGGCTCAGCGGCCACGAACGGCACGCCGAGGCCGCATCCCAGCGACACTCCCCAGTAGCCGACGGCCTCCGACCCGAGGTGATCCAGGACGGCCCGCCACTCCGGTACGGTCTGCTCGGCGACCAGGGCCTGGAACTCGGCGAGCAGCGGGGCCAGCTCGTCGCCGGAGTCGACGCGGGCCTGGATCTCGGTGGCCATGTCCCGGTAACGGTCGTCGGTCGGCCGGTCGCCGTGGTTCGGAACGTCCACGCAGACGGCAGCGAATCCGCTGGTCACGAAGCGGTGGGCGCGGTGCAGGATGCCGGGGGCGGTCTTGTGCTGGCCGCCGCCGTGGCCGAGGAGGATCAGCGGGCGAGGGGCGGTGGTGTCGTCGTCCTGGGTCCACCTGACAGCGGGAACGCCACCGACGGTGAAGAACTCTTCGCGGATGTGCATCGGGAACGCGGGCCTTTCGGGGGTGCCTTCGCGGGCGCTCCCTAGACCATGCGGGGCAGGGAGTCCCGACCTGTCACAGCGTTGATCGGACTCACCTCCCCGGTCGGCAACCATGCACGGCAGGGTCGACCGTACACGAGCTGTCGCCGAGCCGGAGTGGAGTGCCTCCCCGCAGCGGCATCATCCCCGGTCATGGCCCGACGCGGCGCCCGCGACGTGCACGCCCGGGGGGTGTCACCGCCGGGCGGACCAGTAGGATTCTCTGCTTATGACCTCTGTTGAATCTGAAGCGCCGACGCGGGCGCCTGTTTCTCGCGTGCAGCTTGTCATCGGCATCGTCCGGCGAGGCGACGAGATCCTGCTGGTGCGGGAGAGCCTCGGCGCGAACGGCGAGATGCTCTGGTCGCTCCCCGGCGGCGGCGTCCAGGACGGCGAGGTCTTCCACGAGGCGCTGCGGCGGGAGATGCAGGAGGAGACCGGCCTGGTGGTCGGCGATCCGGTCGCCACCGCGTTCGTGATGCACATCGACTCCGAGCGGTACCCGTCGGCACTGGCGATCGCGTTCGAGATCAACGACTGGGAGGGCGAGACCCTGCCGGAGGACGACGAGATCGCCGAGGCGGCGTTCTTCCCGTTGCCGGAGGCCCTCAAGCTGATCGGGCAGCTCGAGAGCGACAACCAGCGGGAGCCGATCCTCGGTTACCTGACCGGTGAGGTGCCGGCCGGCACCACCTGGATCTGGCGCAACCGGGACGACCGGGAGGTCCTGCTCGGGCGCTGGTGATCGTCAGTGCGCGCAATCCTCCACGACGTCGGGCCGGTCACGCCGGACGAGGGTGTCCGGGTGGAAGGCGGCCAGGAAGTCTCCGATCGGGCCCGACAGCCGCATCGTCGCGCGTGCAGCGGCGTCGGCGTGGCTGTCGGCCACCGCGACCCCGACCGCCGCAGAGGCCAGCAGGCACCGGTCGTTGCGCCCGTCGCCGAACGCGATGACCCGCTTCAGGTCGGCCTCACCGGCCTGCTCAGCCAGCAACGCCGTCACCGCGGCAGTCTTGCAGGTCCCCGCAGGCCGCACCAGCTTCGCCGCGGTGCCGGCGAACGGGATCGCCTCGACCGCACCGCCCAACAGCCCCTCGGGCAGCGGCACACGGTCCAGCACCAGCACCGAGCCGACCTGCGCACTCCCGCCGAGCTGCGGGTCGACCTCGATGGACGATCGGGGCAGCCGGTGCGCCATCGCGAACCACGTGGACGCCCGCCGGGACGTCGCGACGTAGCGGTGATCCAGCTCCGCGACCAGCTCGGTGAAACCTGCGGCGAGCAGCGTCGGCAGCACCTCGCGGGGCAGCGCGCGGCGGTATGTCGCCCGGGCGGCGGCGCGGTCGTACTCGACGTTGCCGTTGTCGAGCAGCAGGCGAGGTCCGAACAGTTCGAGGAGGCGCTCGGGTAGACCGAGCGCCTCGAACAGCACCGTCGATCGTCCCGTCACCAGCAGGAGTGCCAGACCGCGCTCGCGCAGCCGGGCGAGCCCCTCGATCGTGCCGGGCATCGGCACACCGCGCTCGTCGACAAGCGTGCCGTCCAGGTCGAACGCGGCGAAGGCGAGGTCAGGCACGCAGCGTTCCGAGCGCCCCGCGGATGGAGCTGGACAGGTTCACCAGCGTGTTGCGGGTGCCGAGCTCGGCGACCAGGATCGGCAACCGCATGAGTGCCTCGAACGTCCGCCCCGCCATGGTGCCGATGTCGTCGCGGTCGCGGGTGCGGGCATGCAGCCAGTCCTCGACGAACACGTCGTCGTCCGGAGTCATCAGCTGCTCGGTGAGCACCTCGCGCGCCTGGTCCGGATCGACCCGACGCACGCTGAGCACTGCGGAGTCCTTCGTCACGCGGGGCAGCACGATGGCGGCCAGCCGCACCGAGGGAACCAGAGGGGTGCCGGTGCGCGCACGCCACTCGACGGGCAGCAGGTTCAGCTTGGAGTCTCCGCAGAAGCTCTGCCAGTCGCTGGTGACGAAGTCCGGCTGCCGGCGAGCCAGCTGCCAGCTGGTCGCGTCCTTCAGGCCCAGCGCGTGCATGGTGCCGCCGTTGATGCGGATCGGCACCGGCATGCCGCAGGCCGTGACCTGCTCTCCGTCCGCGCGGACCATGACCCGGTCGTTGGCGACGAAGGCGCAGCCGGAGGCAGCGGCCAGGGCCAGGGCGGTGGTGGACTTGCCGGCACCGGAGCGGCCGACCACCACCACGTTGCCCTCCGGGGTGGCCGCGCAGGACGCGTGCAGCCCGGCCCAACCGTCGCTCTCGCCGCGCCGGTAGCCGAACTCGCGCAGGTGCCGGGCCAGCGCCAGGTGGGCGTAGGGGCGCGCGGTCGTGACGAACACCAGGCCGCGCGGGGACTGCACGACGAGGTTGGTGCCGTCGATCTCGTCGGGCTCCGAGACCACGGCGCAGGTCCCGTCGGCCAGCTCGTAGCGGATCCCGGGCGCGGCCACGTGCAGGTGTACGGCTCGTCGCCGGACCGCCTGCGCCGCGTAGTGCTCGACCAGCCGTGCGAAGCACGCGTCGGAGACGGCGAGGTTCACGGCGGCCAGCGAACAGGGCGAGGAGTCGTCGGGCAGGTGCTCCCAGATGTCGTTCGCCGGGGTGAACAGGTCGTGCAGGTAGGTGATGGCCCGCGGGTCGGCGCTGCTCACCGCGATCCTGGTCTGGCCCAGCCGGACGGCCCCGGCGCGTACGCCGAGCCGTGCCGCCAGCGCGTGCGGGTCGGCCAGCTCGGCCGGATCGGTGTCGAGGAGGGTTGCTTCGCTCTGGATCATCGGGTCCCCGTCGGTCGCAGGACGGCCCGCCAGACTGAGCGCTGGCCGGGGTCGGCATCGTGGAGGTATTCGAACGGGCCGTCGACGAACTGGAATCCGGCGGCACGGCAGAGCGCGGCGATCCGCTCCGGCGGCAGCAGCGTCATCACCTGTCCGTTGGGGAGCCGGTGCCGGTCGTTGGAGAGCGGGGTGAGCCGGTGGTCCAGATGCGCCGCGCTGAACAGGTTCAGCGACACCACGCCGGCGGTGGCGACGACCCGGCCCAGCTCGCCGATGGCCGCGGAGACCTGTTCCGGCCGGGGCAGGTTGTGCAGGACCCCGTGACACACCACGACCGCGGCCCGCGCGGTGGCCACCGGCAGCGCAGCGACGTCCGCCTGGCAGAAGCCGGCACCGGGGGCGACGCCGTGTGCGCGCAGCACCATCTCGGCGTGCAGGTCGAGTCCGACGACCCGGTAGCCTCGTTCGGCCAGCAGCGGCAGGTTCCGCCCACCACCGCAGCCGACGTCGAGCGCCACGGCGCCGGGGTCGCCCTGCGGCACGATGTCGGCCAGGTATCCCGGCGGCGACGCCGTGGCGAACGCCGTCACCACCTCCGGCCGGTTCCAGTAGTCACCCGTCGCGCGCATGGCGCTTCACCGTGCACTCGTCGAGCAGGTAGCCCTGGTCCCACGGCATCGCGCGGAACGTGGTGAGGCCCGCGGCTTCGAAGCCGGCCGCGACGGCGTCGGGCTGCTCGGTGAGAGCGAAGAAGAGCGGCCCGACCGAGGACAGGCTGAGCACGGCGGCCTGTCCCGACTCGAACAGCTGCCGCACCTGCTCCGCGTACTCCAGCAGGCGGGGGTGCGAGAAGGCGCAGTTGCGGATGCTGCCCATCTCGAACCGGTAGTCGAAGACGAGCTGCCCGAGGGTGCGCGGAGTGCCGGTGACCAGGTCGGGCCAGCACTCGTGCAGCAACCGGTAGGCGATCTGCGGCGCGTACCGACGGCCGGTCTCCAGGAACCCGTCGAAGTTCTCCGCCTCGGCGCGAAGGCTCTCCGAGGCGTCCCAGCTGCGCAGGTCCGGCGGTACGGCGAGCACGATCGTGTGCCCGGCCGGCGCGGGGGCGGCCAGCAGCGCGACCGCGTTTCCGGAGACCACCTGGATCGCGCCGGGTACCAGACCGGCGGCGGCCGAGCCGCCGATGCACTGGACCGGCATGATCTCGTCGTCGTTGCCGTCGATCTCCTCGCCGTGGTTGTCGACCAGCAGCCGCATCAGCGTCCGGTGGTCCAGCGGCCGGCCGCACAGTTCGTTGATCGCCGCGGCCACGGCCGAGAGGACGGCGCTGCTGCTGCCGAGACCGACGTGCGGGGGCAGCGGGTGCGAGCGGATCGTGATCCGCATTCCGCCGGTGAGGCCCAGGACCTGGCGCATCAGCAGCGCGGCGTGGCGCCCCAGGACCGGCCGGGCACTGTCGGCGGTGATCTCGACGCCGTCGCCGGACGCCGTGCCCTGGACCTCGACGCTCGTGAAGAGGTCGGTGACGAAGACCAGCTCACCGGCCGGGTAGGAGCCGGCGCCGGGCAGCACCTTGCTCGGGTCCAGTGCCATCGCGTTGAGCCGGTTCGGGTAGCGCAGGCGCACCCGGCCCTCGATTCCGGCGACGGGTGGCACGGACGGGACTGCGCCGCGCACCGAACCCACCCGTACGGGGGCGAAGCCCGCCACACTACCGGTCGCGGTCATCGGCGCTTCCTCTCCGCTGTCGGGGCAACGGCAGCGTCACCGCGGCCTTGGACGTGGTGATCTCGATGAGGTGGTCGAGGGCCTCGACGGTGTAACCGCCGCTGCCCAGCGAGCCTTCGGCCCGGATGGCCATGTTGGCCCGGGCCACCTGGCGGTGGGGGTAGCGGAAGCGCAGGATGCGCTTGAGCAGCGCGGCGTACTCCGCGCGCACCCGGGGCGACTCGAGCAGGCAGCGCAGCAGCGGCGAGTTGCCGCTGCGGTACGCCAGGAGCGTGTCGTCGCACACCGCCCGGTGGGTGGGCGGCAGGTAGAGCACGTTCTCCACGAGATAGTCGTCGTGCCACGCGCCGAGCTGCCCCGGTTCGCTCGGCGCGAGCAGGAGCACGTCGAGGACGAGCAGTGGCATCTGGGCGCCGCCGGGACCCATGTAGGCCTTCCCGCCGATGTCCATCGACGGGAAGTAGGGCCGGAGCCGGTTCGAGAAGTAGTCGGGGGTGATCGTCCGCTGGACCGTACGCAGGTTCCTGCGCAGGACCTCGACCCCGTCGTGCACCTGGCCGAGTGCGGCGAGGAGCACGTCCTCGTCGAGGTCGGCGCGGTCGCGGCAGGCGGCCAGGTCGTCGACGGCCAGGTTCAGCGCCTGGGTCGCGGCGACGACCGAGTCGATGAACACGTGCTCTTCGTCGCTGAGCAGGAAGCCGCGGCGGCGGGGGCCGACCGGGTTGCGCGTGGTGTAGCTGTACACGGTGTCGCGGGGGACCTCGTCGGCGACGGCGGCCAGGCGTAGGAGTGTCGGCTCGATGCCGTGCAGGTCGGCGTCCGGATCGTGCCGGACGAGTGAGGCGGCGAGGAAGCCCAGGTCGCGCAGGGCGGCTCGGGCGGTGTGGACGTCAGCCGTGTCGAAGTCGGCGCTGAGGTCGGCCAGCGCGTCGACCATCCACGCCGTGTCGGCGCGCTCGTTGGCGGCGGGCAGCTCGGCGAGGACGTCGTCGGCGCGCAGCGGGTCCATCGCGGCCACGGCGAGGTCGTCGGCGTTCTGGTCGGCGCCGATGAAGGAAGTGGTCATGCCGCGACCCCGACCGCGGTGGCCAGGACCGTGCCGGTGCCGCCGTCCGTGCTCCGTACCGCCGCGTGCGCCCGGATCAGGTCGGCGCCGTGATCGGCGACGGCGACGACATCGTCGACACGCAGCCGTTCCGGTTCGGAGACGTCGAAGACGGGCAGGAGGCGGGCCATGCGCCGGCCCACGCCGGTGTCGACCGCCATCCGGGTACGCCGTCCGGCAGGCAGCGACGCGGTGGTCACGACCAGCTCGCCGGCGCTTCCGGACACGTCGGGTACGCACCGGCCGACCAGGCCCGACCGGGCGACCAGCGCGTCCGCCGCCGACGCGGCGACCAGGTCGGACAACCGCCAGGCGTCCTGCGACCGGGCGCCCACCACGACCGTGCACTCGATGTCGAAGAAGCGGTTCGGGAAACGCTGGTACTCCTGCCGCAGCAGGTGTGTCCGCCGGGGCAGCAGCGGATCGCCGCTGACCCTGAGCATGTCCAACCGGGCCGGGCGGTCGTCGTCGGCGAGTTCGACGGTGCACTCGAACGACGTGTCGATGGAGAACGAGTACTCGTCGCTGTGGGCGCGCCGCCGGAAGCCACGCGCGCTCTTGCCGAGCTTCACCACGACGTGGTCCCGGAAACACTGGATCTCGTCGGTGAACTCGCCCTCGCCGAACTTGTACTCCAGCGACCGGAACTCGCCCGTGCTCTCCAGGTTCATCAGCACCCGCTCGCCGGGCTCACCGGTGCCGACACAGAAGTGCACGCCCCCGACCAGGGACAGCTTCTGCTGCGACCGGTCGAGCACTTCGACGTAGTAGTCGGCGGTCCGTACGCCGAACAGTTCGTTGCCGAACGGGTCGGCGAGATCCGGGGCGTAGACGTGCGCCTGGCGGCCCGTCGCGGTCTCGCCCCATTCGCGCACCTGGAGGGGTTCGCCGGTGGCGGAGCGGTGCAGGAAGGTGTGGAAGGAGTACCCGGGCTCGTCCGGGTCGCGGCGGCCCGGCGGGTGCACGATGTAGTGCCGGAAGCAGTCGGTGTCGGCGGCGATGTCACGCAACTGCTCCGGCACCCCGGCGTCGGCCTTCCCGCGCCCGGGCCTGGCACGTGCGGCCCTGGCCTGCGCGACCGCCTCGGACAATCCGATGGCGAATCGGGCGATCTGCTCGTCGGTGAGGCTGTGTCCGGCGTAGAAGTGGTGGTAGCTGCGGCGTCCGCCCTGCGGCGCGGGCGCGCTGACCGCGAGGAGCCGGTAGCGCTCGGTGAACTCCTTCGGCAGCAGTCCGTCCGGTGTGGAGAAGCCGGCCACGACGACGGGTGAGGCGGGTGCCGGCCGGATCTCCGCCTCCGGGTCGGCGGCACGGATCGCGTCGGCGATCAGGTCCCGGCGACGCAGGCACTCCTGGATCGCCGCGGTGAAACCGGAGTGGCCGAGGCCGAAGACGGTGGCCCACAGGGCGGCGGCCGCGGCGCCGGGGCGGGACCCGGTCAGGGTCGAGTCGACGATCCCGGTGACCGGGCTCGCCTCGGTGACGTGTCCCAGCAGGCCCTTGCGCACGAGCAGCACCCCGCACGAGTACGGCAGCAGGCCCGACTTGTGCGGGTCCAGGGCCATCGCGTGCACGCCGACGTTGCGGAAGTCGAAGGCCAGCGCGGGATCGCTGAACGGGAAGATGAAGCCGCCGTGGGCCGCGTCGACGTAGCAGAAGAACCGCACCTGATCGGCGAGCTGCACCGCGCGGCGCCGCAGCAGCGCGGCCAGCTGATCGACCGGGTCGCACAGGCCGCTGTTGTAGTAGCCGGCCGTCAGCGCCACGATGATGCCGGTCGCGCCGGCGGCGACCGCCGCCTCGACGGCCTGTGTCAGCTGCTCCGGCTCGATGACCCAGCTCGGGCCGGGTGCGATCGTGCGCAGGTCGAGGCCGAGGACCTCGGCGGCCTTGGTGACGGAGTGGTGGGCGAACTCGCTGGTGATGAGGGTGACCCGCGACGACGCGTCGGCCCGGACGGCGTTGCGTCCGATCCGCAGTCCCTGGATCATGGCCTCGGTCGCGCCCGAGGTGATGTAGCCGTCGGCCGAGTCGGCGTGCAGCAGGCCGGCGAGGCCCAGCAGAGCTTCGCGTTCGAGCCGCCGGGTGCCGGCGCGCCCGGCGCCGAAGGGGGTGTGCACTCCGACGTTGTTGCTGTTGAGGGCCAGGAACCGGGTCCAGGCGGAGAGGGCCACCTCGTGCGGGGCCGACATGGCGAAGCCGAGCCGGGTCACCGTGGGATCGTCCCAACCGGTCGTCTCCGCGTACGCGCGGTCGAGGCCGGCGGTCAGCTCGCTCGGGCTCAGCCCGGCGGCCGGGAACGCATCGCTGACCGTCCAGCCGTTCTCCAGGTCACCCACCGGTACCGTCCTTGCCGTGCCGGACGGCTGGCGTTCGGCCGAGCCGGACCTGCAGTCGCTGGGGTGTCAGCGGGTGCCGCGGCTGTTCTCCCGCCAGCACGCGCAGGATGTCGTCGGCGACGATGTCGGCGACCGCGATGTTGGCGTCCCTGGTCCGTCCCGCGATGTGCGGCAGGTGGACGACGTTGTGCCTGCCGATCAGGGGATCGCCCTCCGGCAGCGGTTCGACGTCGTACACGTCCGCGGCCCAGGCCAGTTCGTCGGCGAGCACCCGCTCCCGCAGTGCCGCGGCATCGATCGCGGCGGCTCGGGTGATGGTCACGACGAGTGCGCCCTGCCGCAGGGCGAAGACGTGGTCGCGGTCGACCACACCGGTGACGCTGGGGGTGTCCGGTGCCGCGACGACGAGGATCTCGGAGTCCCGTACCAGCCGGTCGAGGTCCACCGACTCCGCCGAGACCTCGGCGAAGCGCTCCGGGGAGCGGTACGGATCGTACGCCAGCACGGTCGC
This sequence comes from Micromonospora sp. USAFONa4, assembly GCF_057197825.1. Lineage (NCBI taxonomy): Bacteria > Bacillati > Actinomycetota > Actinomycetes > Micromonosporales > Micromonosporaceae > Micromonospora > Micromonospora sp. USAFONa4. The sequence goes on from NZ_CM170072.1 coordinate 6,061,326, forward strand.
GCCGAGCATGGCGCACCAGCTGGCGATGCGCCCGCCGATCTCGCCGACCCCGATGATGCCGACGGTCTTGCCCGCAACGGTGCCGTTGGCGAAGCGCGGATCGTCGCAGAACTGCACGTACGGGTAGTCCCAGGGACGGAAGCCGGTGATGACCTCGTGGTGCCACTGCGGGATGCGGCGCAGCCCGCACAGGATCAGGCTCAGCCCGCACTCGGCGACCGACTGGCCCCAGCCGGGAGTCCCCTCGACGAACGGGATGCCCGCGTCCCACAACGCGTCCATGGCCTCGATGCCGCAGGTGTCGGTTTCGCTGGCCACCACCTTCAGCCGGGTCGCGGCGGCGATCATGTCGTGGGTGAGCTCGCCCCCGAACAGGGCGACCGCGTCCACGTCGGCCCAGTCGACGGCGGCCAGATCGCTTTCGCGTACGTCGAGGTAGCGGATGTCGCAGGTCGGGGACAGGCGCTCTTCCAGCCGCTCGCGCAGGAACGCCCAGAATTCCGAGAGCAGACCGTCGTCGGTCAGCAGCACGACGGGTCGGCGGGAGGTGAGGTCGTTCATGCCCTGACTCAAGATTCCTCGCTGTCACGTGCGCCGCGATGGCCCTGCTCGATGGTCCGGAACCACAGGCTGCTGCCGGGGGCGACGATCGCGTCGACCGCCTGACGGGCCTGTGCGTCGACGGTGGTCTCTGTCGCCTTGAGCGCGAGCGTGAGTTGGTCGAGGGTCCGGGGACCGATGATGGTGCTGGTCACGTCACTGCTGCCGGACAGCCACGAGTGGGCGAACTCGGGCAGCGACTGCCCGTGCTCGGCGGCGAGCTCCAGCAGCGCGGCCAGGGCCCGCTGCACCGGCTCCCAGACCGCGCCGCGCGGTGACCACCATTCGGTGAAGCGGGCGTCGGCGGGCGGCTCCCCGAGGAACCGTTCGCTGAGGTACCCCATCGCCAGCGGGCTGTAGGCGACGAAGCCGACGCCGTACTCGCGGCAGATGGGGAGGATGTCCCGCTCCACTTCGCGTTCGAGCAGGTTGTAGGGCGACTGCTCGGCGACCGGGCCGGGCGTGCCGAGCGAGCCGCGTGCCAGCACGGCCATCTCGACCAGACGCCAGGTCGGCACCACGCCGAGGCCGGGCTGCTCGGCCATCTCCTCCGGGCTCGGCATCGTGGACGTGCCGATGTATCGGACCTTCCCCTCCCGCACGAGGTCCGTCAGGGCGCCGAGGGTCTCCTCGACGGGCGTCCGTAGGTCGTGCCGGTGCAGGTGGAAGATGTCGATGTGGTCGACGCCCAGGCGGCGCAGGGACCGCTCGCACTCGCGCTTGACGGCGTACGCGGAGTTGCCCCAGTCGTTGGGCCCCGGTCCGACCTCGTTGTAGCACTTGGTGGCGATCAGGACGTCGTCGCGGCGGTGACGGATGGCCTTGCCGAGGATCTGTTCGCTGCGGCCGTCCTGGTAGGCGTTGGCGGTGTCGACGAGGTTGACGCCGGCGTCGAGAGCCGTGTGGATGATCTCCTCTGCGGCGGCCTCGTCGGTCGGACCGCCGAAGTTGAAGGTACCCAGAGTAACCGTGGACACACGCAAGCCGCTGCGGCCCAGTTGATGGAACTCCATCCACGCCCCCTGCTGTCTCCACCGAACCCAGCGGCCATTGTGCCGCTGACGGTTATAGTGATCAAGATCGGAGCGAGAGTCCACTAATCAGCTGAACGATCGCCGGGCAGCAGTTGAGCGCTGGTCAACCCTCCTGCCGGCCCGGGCCCCACGCCAGCGCCCCACCCGGCGGCGGAGCGCGTCCCGTCGACGGCGACGCCCGTGTGCGCGTCCGGCCGACAGGCAGGTGAAACGCTTCCCGGAGACCGTTAAGCTTTGCCGCCCACCCAGGGGCGAGTTTCACACAGAGTGATCTCGTGCCCACTGCGGACGGATGTCGAGTCAGCGCCGTGCAATGCCGGGGCATCGTCGAGAAGGAGGCCGAATGGCCGAGTTGTCAGCCGAATCGGAGTTGTTGCTCCTGCTCAGCAGGCAGCAGGTGACGGATACGCAGCTGGCTCGGGTGCGCACGATCATCAGTCGGGACGCGCCGCGCCTGGACTGGGGGCACTTTGCCGTGCAGGCCGCCAGGCACCGCGTCGCCCCCCTCGTGGGCTGGCATCTCTGGCGCCTGCTGACCACCGAGAGGGTCGCGGGCATCGATTCTCCCGTCGTGCTGCTCCTGTACTCCGCCTATCGGGACACGCAACGTGCCAACGAGCTCATGCTGGCTGAGGTCCGGGCGATCAGCGACGCCGCGGCGGACCAGGGCATCACGGTGCTCATGCGCAAGGGCGGCCATCTGGCCTTCGCGGTCTACCAGGAGCCCGGGACGCGACCGATGGGTGACCTGGACGTCCTCGTCACCAGGGAGGAGGCGACCACCCTGGTCAAGGCGCTCGAAGGACTCGGCTACGTGGAAGGCAACCCGACGCGCGTCGACATCGTCCCGCTGAGCAAGCGGGAGCGGGCCTTCTGGCGTCTGTACGGCAGTGACCTGCCCAAGATGAACAAGTTCGGCGAGTTCCACCGGCCGATCGTCAGCGTCGACATCAACGTCTCGTTGGCGCTGCCCGGCAAGGGCTACGACGTTCCGGTCGGTGCCGTCCTGGCGCACGCCGGCCGGCACCGGTACGGGGACGCCTCGTTCCTCGTGCCGTCCGCCGAGGACGCGGTCATCGACCTCTCCGCCCACATCTACAAGACCTCGACGACCCTCAGGTTCATGAACCGCGGCAAGCACCGGCAGCTGCTCAAGTACGTCGACATCGCCGAGGTCGTGCGCCGTGCCGGCGGAGACCTCTCGTGGGACCTGTTGCTCGAGCGGGTGGACGAGTACGCGGTGGCCGGGCCCGTCTTCTACGGGCTCGCGCACCTGCGGATGCTCTACCCGGACGCCGTCCCTGCGGACGCCCTGGCCGCGCTGCGGCAACGGTGCCCGGAGCCGGAGCGCCTGCTCACCGAGTACGGCCAGTGGGACCTGCCGGAGCCACGCGCCTGGCAGCAGGACTTCCTCACCCGGTTCTTCGACCCGGACGCCGACCGCGACCTGCCAGCCTCGAAGTCACTCGTGTGACGACAGGAGGCGCTTGGGCGATGCCGCCCAAGCGCCTCCTGCCCCGCGAGGCGACGCGAGGACCGGCCTACCGTTCGGTCTTCCCGGACAGCACCGGCGTGCCCACCCGCCAGGAGCGGAGCATGCGCAGGAACATCAGCCACGGGCCGGTGGCGCTGACGAAGGGCGCGGCGACGAACGTCGCCACGAGCGTCAGCCGCGGACGCCTCCCGGTCAACCAACTGACGGAGCGGTCCTGGCGGTCGATCCCGCCCAGTCGCGGCAGCAGCGCCAGCAGTAGGACGGCCGTGACGGGATACGCCAGCACACCGGCGCCGACGGCGAGCGCGGTCCACCAGCCGCCCCCCATCGCCGTGATCACCAGCCCGGCGGGGATGAGCAGCACTCCGGCGAACCAGATGGCGATGTCGAACAGCTCCTTCGCCACCAGCAGCCATTTGCCCGGCCGGCTGACCGGTGACGGATAGGGGCGTACGTGGTCCAGTTCCCGGGCGACCCCCAGGCTGCCGTAGCAGACGTTGGCCCACCCGTTCATCATCGACCTGGTCTGGTAGTAGGGCTCGGTCAGGTTGAAGCTCGGCACCAGCGCCTGCTCGACGCCGAGCAGCGAGGCACGGTGCCCGACCGGCTCCTGCATCTCCGGGAACGGGCCGAGCTCGCGCCACGCGCCGAGATGGACGAACGTCCCCGAGCCGATCGCGTAGATCATCGGGCGGAACGGCGCGGCGAGCAGTCGCACCAGGCGCGGGCTGCGGCGCAACAGGTCGTTCTGGAGTATCCGCCCGACCTCGACGCCCAGGCCACGCCGCAGCCAGTACAGCACCTGTCCGCGCATCAGGGCACCGTCGGCACCGGGGGCGAAGGGGGCCCGGAACCGCAGCGGCAGCTGCACCTGGTGCAGCAGCGCCGGCGGGCGGCGGCCCGCGGCGACCGCCGTACGCACCAGGTCTCCCACCGCCACGAACGTCTCCCCGTGGGCCACCGCGTCGAAGTCGTAGACGGCCAGGTAGACGCTGTCCGGGTCGACGCCCGGCAACAGCTCGGGTATCAGCTCCACCGCGTAGTTGAGCTGGGAACCCTTGCGCCCGTCGGTGTGGGGGAAGTGGACGTGGCACGAGCGGTGCGTACCGGGCCTGCCGTTCAACTCGGCGGTGATCTGCCGGCACAGCTCCTCGGTGGTGGGCGTCGCGTCGAAGGCGCGGCGCAGCACGCCGGGCCACTCGTCCGGTGACGTCCGCTCCAGCTCGTCGAGGGTCGCGGCGATCACCGACGGCGCGAGCACCTTCTCCAGTGCCCGCTCCCGGCTGCCACGCCTGGCCAGACCGTGTAGTTCGGTGACCACGGCGGGCAGGGCCGCCTCCTGGGCGGCACGTTCGGCCGTCTCGCGTTCGCTCGTGATGGCGACCGATATCAACGTCCCGGGATACCGCGCGGTGGCGAACGATTCCAGCGTCTCGCGTACCAGTCGCTGCTCGCGCAGGGCCGGCAGCATGACCACGATGACGGGAAGGTCCGCGGGGGCCGCGGCCGGCGCCGCAGGGCGGTCGCGGACCGCCCGGGCCGCCACGATGATCCAAACGAGTACCCAGACCGCGTGCGCGGCGAACAGGATCGCCACGACGCGGCCCAGCACGGTGATCGTCTGCAAGATGGTGCCTACTCTTTGTCGTCGGTGGTCGGACCGGTGGACCCGAGCGGGCGCCGATCGCGGAAGTAGGGCACGATCCGGTTCTCGAACATCGCCAGCGCGGAACCGATCGCCATGTGCATGTCCAGGTACTGATAGGTGCCGAGCCGTCCGCCGAAGAGCACGTTGCGCTCGGCGGTCTCCTGTCGGGCCAACATCCGGTACGTCCGCAGCGCGTCCCGGTCGCCGGCCGTGTTGATCGGGTAGTACGGCTCGTCCTGGTCGCCGGCGGAGCGCGAGTACTCCCGGACCAGCACCGTACGGTCGCTGCGGTACGACCGTTCCGGGTGCATGTGGCGGTACTCGACGTTCCGGGTGAACGGCACCGACTCCTCGGCGTAGTTGATCGTCGTGGTGCCCTGGTAGTCGCGCACCGGCGCCACCTCCCGCTCGAAGTCGAGCGTGCGCCAGCCGAGCCGACCCCCGCTGTAGCGGAAGTAGCGGTCCAGCGGCCCGGTGTAGACGACCGGCGTTCCGTCCGCAACGGCGTCGGCCAGCTCGAAGAAGTCCGTGTTCAGGTGCAGGTCGATGCGCGGGTCGGCCGCCATCCGCGACAGCCAGGCGGTGTACCCGTCGACCGGGAGGCCTTCGTACGTGTCGTTGAAGTACCGGTTGTTGAAGTCGAACCGGACCGGCAGCCGGGCGATGACCGACCCGGGAAGTTCCTTCGGGTCCGTCTGCCACTGCTTGGCCGTGTATCCCCGGAAGAACGCGTCGTAGAGGGGCCGTCCCACCAGTGAGATGCCTTTTTCCTCGTGGCTCGGATCAGGGGGGAGCTGGCCGATCTCGGCCGCCTGTTCGGCAATCAGTGCCCGCGCCTCGTCCGGGGTGAGGTAGCGGCCGAAGAATTGGCAGATCGTGGCGAGGTTGACCGGCAGGGGATACACCTGCCCCTGATAGAGGGTGAAAGCCTTGTGCCGGTATCCGGTGAACGCGGTGAAACGGTTGACGTAGGCCCAGATTCGCTCGTTGGAGGTGTGGAAGATATGGGGGCCATATCTGTGCACCTCGATTCCGGTGTCCGGGTCGACCTCCGAGTAGGCGTTGCCACCGTGATGGTCGCGCCGTTCCAGGACCAGCACCCGCTTGTCCAACTCGGTGGCGGTCCGCTCGGCGATCGTCAATCCGAACAGGCCGGATCCGACGACCACCAGGTCGTAGCCCTCGAATGTCATGTCACTGCCTCTCCGAGTAGCCCGGCCGCCGATTGGCGCTCGTCGCTGAGGCGCTGCTTCCATTCGGCCACTGCCTGCGGCTCCTTCTCGGCGAAGAGGGCGACGTAGGAAAGAGCCGTGATGATTTTGTGCAGGTGCAGCCCGGCTTCGACGTCACGTGGCGGGTTCGGGTGGGTCCGGTGCGCCGCATAGGCGGTGTGGAACGCCGCCCGTTCGGTGTCGTCCGCGAAGCACCACCAGTCGAGCTTCACGAAGTCCTCCACCGGGTCACCGGGCCGGGCGAAGTCCATGTCCAGCAGCCATACGTCGCCGGCTGCGTCGACAAGCACGTTGGGCAGGTGCACATCGAGGTGGGTCAGCCGCGGAGACATCGACGGCAGTACCTCGGCGACCAGTTCCAGCAGTTTTGCGACGAGCCGATCAAGATCGCTGGGGGTGAATATCTCCATCCTGGCTGCCCGGGCGGCGTAGCGGCGGATCTTGACTGCGACCGTGTCGTGGATGCTGGTCGGCCCCTGCGCGGTGTAGGGGATGTCGTGCAGCCGGGCCAGCACCGCGCCCAGCCGTTCGAGTACCCGCCGCCGCTCCCGCCCGTCCTGGGCGGCGAAGTGGTCCTCGGCGTCCGTGCCGTCGATCCACTCCTGGACGAGGAAGGCGTGGCCGTCGCCGTCCGATCCCGAGCCCAGGAGGCGCGGCACCGGCACGCCGTGTGCCAGCGCGATCTCGGTGGCCCGGCGGGCTCCCAGGAAGTCGTCCGCCGCCCGGGAGTCTTCGTTGATCTTGATCAGGTAGTCGCCGTCGGTGGTGTGTACCCGCCAGCCGGTGCTGAAGATGCCCTTGGTGACCGGTGTCGCCCCCAGCGGGGCCGCCTGCGGTGCCACCGAGGTCAGGATGTCGATGGCCGCGTCAGCTTGCATCGGAGCCTCCGGGGGAGTGGACGCCGTCGTACAGGTCGGTCAGCTCGGTCAGGCAGCGGTGCGCCAGCGCCGCCGAGGCGGCCCCCGGCCTGCTGCTCGCGCTCATCAGGCGGCTGAACAGGTGCAGCCGCAGGTAGAGGTCGACGGTGGGCGACCGGGGGTCGAGGCCGACCCACTCCGGCCACCGTGCCGGCGGCAGGCGCCACTCCCAGGCCAGCCTGACCAGATCCAGTTCGGGGTCGCCGAACGTCGCCAGCTCCCAGTCGAGAAGGACCGGGCCGTGTGCGGTCAGGATGACGTTGCCGGGGTTCGGGTCGCTGTGCAGCAGGTGGGGGCGGGTGTCTCCGAGCACGTCGAGCGCGTGGTGCAGGGTCCGGCACTGCCGCGCCTGCGCGGTGAGACCCAACGTCGTCAGTGTCTCGGCGTACGAGTCGAGCCGGCCCGCCAGGAACCCGGCCCAGCTCGGTTGGTCGGGCGCGTGCAGCCGGCCGAAGGCGGGTCCGGTGATCGTGTGCGCGGCCCGCAACGCGGCGACGGATACCCGCACGTCGAGGGCGCTGGCGGGGTTCGGTGCGCTGCCCCGCACGTACCGGATGAGGGCCGCGCTGTGCCGCCCGAACGTCGCGCTGCCGATGACCGCGGGGACCGGCGCGCGTCCGCGCAGCGACTCGAGTGCCGTCACCTCGGTGTCGCGGCGCCAGGCAGTGGTGTAGAGCTTGAGCACCGCGAGGGGGCGCAGTACCAGCACCCGGTTGGTCTCCCGCTCGGTCACGGCCGCCGCCCCGGCCTGGTGCCCGGTGCCGGGCGAACCGTCGTCGCGGACCCGGCGCGGGTGCCTGTCCCCGCGCCGCGGTCGGCACGTCGGCCGTCGGGCCGGCTCCGGCGCGTCCGTGCCCGCGTCGTACGGCTCACCACGCAGCCCGTATCGCGGGGCCGGCAGGAGCCCGCCCCCGGAGCCGGGGTCCTGGCAGGACGCCTCCTCCCGCGGCTGGTGCCCCACATCCCGACGACCCTGCCGTCGACCGGGCGGGGTGGCGGTGCGCGGCGACAGTGGCCGGCAGCTTCAATTTCCGTGGCATTGCCCCGCCCGTACTAATTGGTTTGCTGGTGTCTCTGAAGTGTTTTGTCGAGCAAGGACGGACGCATTTCTCGAACGTCGCGCCCGCCTTCGACCGGACACTGGCCAACGGTCTCGGGGCCTGCATAGTACCGACCATGATGGTGATCCACAAGCAATGCTCGTATCCCATTTGCGTCAGAGGGTCGCCACCCTCCGTGTTGCCCGGTCGCAATTCGACATGGACTGCGGCGGTTTCTGTGCCGGACAATTACCGACCGTCCGCAGGGCGTTTACGCGCTGATGCCGCCGAGGTGTCCCGCTCCTGCTTGAGGCCGAACTGTCGGTACGTTCGTCGTTACCGTTCGAATTGCTGTCTGCGCTGTCTGGAAGGCGTCTGCCTGCGGTTGTAGCATGACCGTCACGGGTATTTCGTGACGGACGGGTAATGGTGGCGGCGGCCAAATCGTCGGGTAAGTGCGACCGTGTGTTGTCGCAGGCGCACGGGCGATGGGCGTCAGCACAGCCATTCCCACTGTGGCGACTTGGCGCGAGGGACGAATGAAGAGACGACCGGATAGCGACTCCACCGCGCAGCCCGCTCAGGCGGGGGAGGCAGCGGCTCCGGAGGTCGACGTGGCCGACGTGCGCTCGTTGCGGGTCGGCTTCTCCCCGAGACTGGACGGGATCAGCGCGAGACACGTCACGACCCTCGTCGAGCTGACCGTCGAGCTGCCACCGATCGTCGTCCAGCGTTCGTCGTTGCGGGTGGTGGACGGCATGCACCGGCTACGGGCCGCGCGTGTGCGGGGTGACCGCCACGTGCCGGTCGTGTACTTCGACGGCTCCGACGCGGACGCCTTCGTGGCCGCGGTGCAGTTGAACCTCGAGGACGGCCTGCCGCTGAGCGCCCGGGACCGGCTGGCCGCCGCCAAGCGGATCCTCGCCTCGCACCCCCAGTGGTCCGACCGCCGGATAGCGGCGGTGTGCGGCGTCGCCGCCAAGACCGTCGCCGGCCTGCGGCGGCGATCCCTGGACACGGGCCACCACCAGGACGTCCGGATCGGCCGGGACGGGCGCCGGCACCCGGTCTCGACGGAAGAGGGCCGGCGGGTGGCCGAGGCGATCGTGCGTCGCGAGCCTGATGCCAGCCTGCGCGAGGTCGCGCGCCGGTCAGGCATCTCGGTCGGGACGGCTTTCGACGTCCGCCGCAAGGCGCTCGGCGGCGGCGTCTGTGTTCCGGCCGGGCAGAAGGCCCCGGCGCCGCCGCTCGCCGAGTTGGCAGCCGTCTCGTCCCCCGACGGGCTGCCGGTGACGGATCAGGATCTCGCCGCCAGCATCCGGCTGCAGCTGGAGCGGCTCCGCCAGGATCCCGCGCTGCGCTACACGGACCACGGCAAGGCCCTGCTCCGGCTGCTCACCGGGACGCTCGCCTTCATCTCGCAGTCGTCGAACACCGCTGGCAACGTCCCCGCGCACTGCCACGAGTCGCTTCGGGTTGTCGCCCAGGCCTGCGCGGGGGGCTGGTACCAATTCAGCCAGATGCTTCCCGAGGAGCGCAGACGGCACCGGACGGTCGGGCGTTGAGCCTCGCCGCCAGGGGCAGCTCAGCCCGGTCCTGACATGCGGATCCACACCCTGCTGGACACCGCCGCGCGTCGGCATCCCCGGCGCACCGCGGTCGTCGACCGGAGCCACCGGTGGAGCTACCAGGAACTCCGGCAGCGAAGCGTCAACCTGGCCGGTCGGTTCCGCGCACTGGGCCTGCTGCCGGGGGACCGGATCGCCGTGCGGTCCGGCGGCGCCGGCTTCGCCGCGATCCTGTTCGCGGCGTCGTACGCGGACCTGACGCTGGCGCCCCTGTCGGCCACGATGCGTCAGTTCCAGCTTCGGGCGGTGCTCGCCGACATCGAACCAGCCCTCGTGGTGGGGATCGACCCCGCAGCGGTCGAGGTGCCCGCCCGTGCCTGGTCGTCGGCACGGTTCGGGGAGATCCTGGAGACGCTCGACGCGCCGGCCGGGGAAGCGGGCCAGCCCGATGCCAGCCGTGCCGACGGTGCCCCTGAGACGCCCGCCCTCCTGATGTACACGTCGGGCAGCAGCGCGCGGCCCAAGGGGGTGGTCTGTCCGCACGACAGCGTCCTCTTCGCGACCCGGGCGATCGGACAGGTCCTCGGCTACCGGCCGGACGACGTCGTGCTCTCCTGCGTGCCGCCCTCGTTCGACTACGGGCTCTACCAGCTCCTGCTCGCCACGGCTGCGGGCTCGCGGTGGGAGGCGCTCGAGGCAGGGGAGGGGATCGCCCTCCTCGAACGGATGACCAGCGCGCGGGCCACCGTCGTGCCCGTCGTGCCGGAGATCGCCACCGCGCTGCTCCGGCTGGCGGCCAGGACGGCGCTCCCGGTGCCGCAGTCGGTCCGGATGTTCACGAACACCGGCGCCCGGATGTCGCCACGGCTCGCAGCCGGGCTGCGCGACGCGTTCCCCGGCGCGGCCGTGGTGCAGATGTACGGACTGACCGAATGCAAGCGAGCCACGATCCTGGAGCCGGACGGCGACCTGGAACGCCCAGGGTCCGTCGGGCGCGCGATCCCCGGCACCGTCGTACGCGTCGTCGACCGTCAGGGCCGGCCGCTACCCGCCGGCGAGGTCGGGGAGGTCGTCGTCGAGGGCGCGAACGTCATGGCCGGATACTGGCGCGACCGGCAGCTGAGCGCCGCCACCTTCCGCGCGACCGCGGCTGGCCGGCGGCTGCACACGGGCGACCGCGGCCACCTGGACGTCGACGGCCACCTGTACCTGCACGGTCGCGGCGACGACGTCTTCAAGCACCGGGGCGTGCGGTCGAGCACCGCCGAGATCGAAGCGGCGGCCATGGACATCGACGGCGTCGACGGGGCTGCCGCCCTCGCGCCGGACGAGGCGAACCCGCTCACCGTCGTGGTGGCCACCGTCCTGCCCGAGAACGACGTGCTGGCGGAGCTGGCGCGCCGCCTCGAACCGGCCAAGACGCCGGAGCGTTGCGTCGCGGTCCACGCGCTGCCGCTCACCCCGCACGGGAAGGTGGACCGTCAACAGGTCCGCGCGATCGCGCGTTCGCGCCCACCGCCGACCCCCGTTCAAGTGCGGATTCCTTGACGGTGTCCGGGGAGTTGCTAATCTGCCGATCTTGAATCTGGCCTCCGGTAGGTGACCACCGCTGCTGGGATGAGGACCGTATGTCGTCGCGACCCACCCGCCCTGAGGCGGTCGATCTCGACACCGCTGTCCATCCCCTGCTGCCGGGCCAGCTCGCGCATCACCGCGCCCTGTCGGGGACGGCGGAGCAGGGCGCGGCGGTCTGGATGTCCTACCAGGTCACCGGCCCGCTGGACGTCGCCGCGTTCGTCGGCGCGGTGCGCTCGACGGTCGCCCGGCACGCGGCGCTGCGGATCGGTGTGACGACGCTCGACGGTGAACCTGTCCAGTGGGTCCGGCCGATGCCCGACGATCGCCGGCTCGTGGCGATGACCCAGGTCACGGCGAACGACACCGAGCAGTTCGCCCGGTACGTACGCTCCGTCCTGGCGGCGGACCTCCGGCGCCCCTTCGACCTCGCGGTCGAGTACCCGTTCGTGCTGCGGTTGCTGCGGTTCACTCCGACTCTGCACGCCGTGCTCGGGGTGTTCTCCGACTACGCCGTCGACGCCACCGCCCGGATGATCGTCGTACGCGACCTGTGGGGCGCCTACTTCGGCGGCGGGACCGACGCCGACCCGGTGGACGCCGACTACCTCGCCGCGGTGACCGGCCAGGCCGCCGCCGCCGACTCGGCGCGCGCCCAGGCGGTGTCCGCGTACTGGCGGCAGCGTGGCCCGTGGCTGCCGCCCCGGTGCCAGTTCCTTCCGGGGCTCGGCGGGCCGTCCGCGACCGTCGCCCACACCGAGCTGCTGACCCTGCTCGAGGACGAGTGGAAGGACGTGCGTGAGCGCTGGCAGGCCGCCGGCTTCAGCACCGTCCAGTGGCTCCTCACGTTGTTCGCGGCCGCCGTGTTCCAGCTGACGCCGCAGGACCGCCTCGTCGTCTCGATGAAGCTGAACGGCCGGCGTCACGCCGACCAGGGCGTCGTCGGCATGTTCGACGTCGTCGTACCGGTCGTGCTGGACCGGCCGGCCCGGCCCGCCGACCTGCTGGTGCAGGTGCGGCGGGAGCTGTTGTCGGCGACCTCGCGACGCACCGTCACGCGGCAGGCGTTGGACGACATGTGGGCGACAGCGGTCCGACGCCTGGGCCGGCCGGTCCACGACACCCTGTCGATGACGTACCTGGAGGACACCGCCGACCGCGACGACGCCGACGGCGGCGCGGTCGCCATCGAGCGCGGCGCGTACACCCCGACGTGGGTCAGGAGCGCCGACGGCCTGCGGATCGCCGCGAACGAGCGGCCCAACGGGCTGGGCATCCGGCTGACCGTCGACGGCGAGACCATGTCACAGGCCACCTTCACCAGGTTCGTCGCCGCCTTCCGCGCACTGCTGGCCGGAGACGACCCGGTCAGCGCCGCACCGGCGACGGAGAGCGGCCCCGGGCTCACGCCACTTCGCGCGCCCGACGGCGCGGTCGTGCTGGTCGTCGACCTGGCCGAGGTGACCTCGGTCCTCGACTCGCATCCCGCGGTCGCCTCGGCCAGGGTCTCGGTGGAGGTCGCCGAGGACGGCGGATCGCGGCTCGCCGCCGAGGTGACGACCGCCGACGCCGCGGTCACGGCGGACGATCTCGCCAGCCACGTCCGTTCGCACGTCGCCGGCCGGCCGTTCCTGGCGGTCCCGGTGCGCATCGCGGTGGTGTCCGACACCGCCGCCGACGAACGGTCCGAGGAGCTATTCATGGATGGAGTTGGTTGAGCGTGGAGAGTGTCCACGTCGACACGGTGATCGACGAGGAAACCCTTGACGCGGTGGCGAAGCGGGTGCTCACCGTGCCGCCGGTCGGCGACACCCCGCGCTACACCGGCGCGATGCAGCTGGCCGAGCTGGAGATCGACAGCCTCGTCGTCGCGGAACTCATCGTCGAGTTCGAGCAGGAGCTGGGTGTACTGCTGGACGTCGTCGCCGTCGACCGGATGGAGACGCTCGCGGACCTCTGCCGGGCGCTGCAACCGGCAGCAGGCTGAGCCATGCCCGTGACTACCCATGCCGATCCGCTGGCGCAGCGGATCGTCCGGCTGCGAGAGGCGGTCGCGGCGACCGGCCTGCGCCACCTCGCGGTCGAGGTGGCCTCCGGGCCGGACCTCGTGGTCGCACTGCGTGCACTCCGCCCGCTCGACGCATCGGTGGTCGTGGTGGGTCCGACCGTCACCGCGTCCGCGCTGGCGGAGCTGCGCCCGCAGGCCGTGCTGAACGTCGCCAGCGGGCGGATCCGGCCCTCCGGGGAAGGCCGCCGGCCCGCCGGCGCGGGGCAGGGCGGGCTGTGGATCTTCTCGTCGGGCACCACGGGCACCCCGACCCCGACCTACTGGCCCTGGCCGGAGCTGACCCGAGGCGCCGACTGGGACACCGCGCACCGTGACGAGAGGTGGGGGATCGGCTACGCACCCTTCACCTACGCCGGGGTGGAGGCCGTGAGCCAGGCGTTGGGCAGGGCGGCCAGCATCGACTTCCTCACGCCGACCGACCTGGCCGTCGGGACGGGCGCGCGCTACGACGTCGTCGCCGGCACCCCGTCGTTCTGGCGGATGGCGGCGCTGCGCCGGGGGACCGACGAGGCCCGACCGCGGGTGCACACCGTCTCGATGGGCGGCGAGCCGGTGGACGCCCAGCTGCTACGCCTGATCGAGTCGGCGTTCGCGCCGCAACGCGTCTTGCAGTTCTACGCCAGCACCGAGCTGGGCCGGATCGCCACCGTCTCCGACGGGCTGCCGGGCCTGCCGCTCTCCGTCCTCGACGGGTACGGGTCCCACGGGAAGGCGCTGGCGGTACGTGACGGCGAGCTGCTCCTGTCCCCGGCGCCCGGCGCGCCGTACCTGCCGACCGGGGACGAGGCGGCGATCCACGGTGGGCGCCTGCACATCCTCGGGCGACGCGGCGAGGTCATCAACGTGGGCGGCGTGAAGGTCGTGCCCGGCCACGTGGCCCGGCTGCTGCGGGAACATCCGGACGTCGTCGCGGTCCGCGTCTACCCGGTGCGCAGCAGCGTGCTCGGCGCCGTCGTCGGCGCCGACGTCGTCACGCCGCCGGGCTCCGACCGTGACCTGGTCGTGCAGCGGGTCAAGGCACACGCCCGCCGCGTACTGGCCCCGGCGGAACAGCCGCGGCGCGTCACCGTCGTCGACCAGCTTCCGATGGCACCGTCCGGAAAGGCGGCCCGCGGTGAGTGAGGCGCTCGGGACGGTGTTCGTCACCGGCGGTACCCGGGGCATCGGGCTGGCTGTCACCCGGCAGCTGCTGACCGTCGGTTACCGGGTGGTCGCCGTGGCACGGACCGCCCCCAACGAGTTCGCGGCCCTGCGGGAGTCCGTCGGCGACCCGCTGACGTTCGTCGCCGCCGACCTCACCAGCGGCGACGATCGGCTCGCGGTGGCCAACCGGCTACGGGAGTGCGCCGACCTCCACGGTCTGGTCAACAACGCGGGGGTGGCGAGCGCGGCGCTGCACGTCGCCGCCGCACGGTCGGACATGACCCGGATGTGGCAGCTCAACGTCGAGGTCCCGATGTCCCTGTCCCAGGCGGCGGTCAAGGCGATGTACCGCCGTGGCGGGCGCATCGTCAACGTCACCTCGATCGCGGCCCATCGGACCTTCCGCGGGCTCGGCGCGTACACCGCGACCAAGTGCGCTCTGGAAGGGTTCTCGAGGGTGCTCGCCGCCGAGGTCGGCAGCCGGGGCATCACGGTCAACTGCGTCGCACCGGGCTTCATCGACACCGCCATGACCGCATCGATCGAGGACGGCCTGCGCGCCGCGATCAACCGACGGAACATGCTCAACCGGGCCGCCACCGTCGCCGACGTGGCGCGGTCGGTGGAGTTCCTGCTCTCGCCCGCCGCGGAGGCCATCACCGCGCAGGTGCTCCGGGTCGACTCGGGCAGCGGCGGATGAGCACGCTGGACAAGACCGGGCAGGCGGAACAGGCCCCCCGGCCGCCGGAGGCGACGAGCCTACCGACGGAGTTCACCGACCGACGGCAGCGCTTCCGGCGCGAGGCGTTGCGTCACCACGGCGTCAACCGGGATGCCGGCGACGCGGTGGAACTCGGCTGGCGGGCGCTGCCCGGCCTGGCCGCGTTGCGCGGCCTGCGGTGGCGCAACGTGCGGGCCGCGCTGCGGGTCTCGCGCACCCGGGTTCCGGTCGTGCTCCAGTCGCAGATGAGCGAGTGTGGGGCCGCCGCGCTGGCGATGGTCCTCGCCTACTTCGGTCAACCGGTCCCCCTCGACGAGTTGCGCACCGAGACCAACACGGGCCGGGACGGCGTCGCGGCCCGCGCGATGCTCGGTGCCGCGCGGAGGCGCGGCCTGGTCGCGCGCGGGGTCCGGGTCTCCATCGAAGGGCTGCGCAACCTCCCCCCGGCGACCATCCTCTTCTGGAACTTCATCCACTTCGTCGTGTTGGAGCGGGTGACCGACACCCACCTGTACATCGTCGATCCGGCCTTCGGCCGGCGTAAGGTCAGCCTGGCCGAGGCCGGCAAGGCGTTCACCGGTGTGGCGCTGGAGTTCCATCCACCGGTCGGCGCCACGACGTCGCGGCGAGGGGCCGACGCCCGGAACCTCGGCGCGAGCCGCCTGCCGTACCTGTCGAAGTTCTTCCCGCGTACGGCCGCCTGGGTTCCCCTCGCGCTGACCTCGGTCGCGCTGACCCTGTGCGGCCTGGCGGTGCCGGCCGCCTCCACCTACGTCGTGCACCGGGCGAGCCAGCCAGGCGAACCGGTCAGCGCCTGGCTGCTGTTCGGGGCGGCGGTCGTGCTGTTCGGGATGTACTTCTGGATGCAGACCGTCCGTCGGCTGGCCCTGCTGTCCGTGCAGACCCTCGCCGACAAGTCGGTGACCCTCGGGGCGGTCCACCACCTCGTCGCCCTGCCGTTCGACTACTTCGCCCAGCGCCACACCGGCGACCTCTCCATGCGGGTCCGCACCAGCAACGCGGTCCGTCAGATCCTGACGGGATCCGCGCTGTCGGCCGTGCTCGACGGGGTGCTGGTGCTCGTGTACGGCGGGCTCATCGTGGTCGCGGACCGGCGTCTCGGCGCGCTGGTGCTCACCCTCGCCGTCGCCCAGCTCGCCCTGCTCGCGTTCAGCTGGCGCAAGCAGGAATACCTGACCGCGGCGTTGTTGGAGGCGCAGGCGAAGAGCCACACCGAGCTGTTCCAGTTGCTGGACAGCGTGCCGACGCTGAAGGCCTCCGGGCTGGAGGGCGCCGCGGCGGAGACCTGGAGCCACACGTTCGTCGCCGAGGTGAACGCCAGGACCCGCAGCCGGCGGTTCCTCGGCGTGTGCGAGGCCGCCAGCACCGCGATCCAGTTCCTCGCTCCGCTCGCCGTGCTCGCCGCCGGTCTGGTCCTGCTCGGTCGCGGCGAGATCTCCCTGTCCCGGGTGGTGGGCTTCTCCGCCCTGGCCATGGGAATGTTCGTACCGCTGGCGAGTCTGGTGCAGACCGGGCTGGAGGTCGCCGGCCTGAGGGCCACGTTGACCCGGCTCGCCGACATCCTGGACGCGCGCCCGGAGGCCGGCCCGGACGCGGTGGCGCCGTCCCGCGTCACCGGCGCCATCACGCTCGACGACGTGCGGTTCGCCTATCCGGGCGCACGGACGCCGGCGCTCGTGGACGTCAACGCACAGATCGAGCCCGGGCAGTTCACCCTCATCCTCGGTGAGTCCGGCTCCGGCAAGTCGACGCTCGCCATGCTGCTGGCGGGGCTCTACCTGCCCAGCGCCGGCACGGTGTCCCTCGACGGCACGCCGACGGACCAGCTGGACCGGCCGGCCGCGCGGCGGTCGATGGCGTACGTCCGGCAGGACGCCCGGCTGTTCGGCGGGACCATCCGGGAGAACATCGCGCTCGGCCGGCCGGAGTGCTCCCTGGAGGACGTCATCGCCGCCGCCCGGCTGGCCGAGGTCCACGACGACATCGACGCGATGCCGATGCGGTACGAGACGCTGCTCGGCAGCTCCGGGGCGGGCCTGTCCGGTGGGCAGATCCAACGCATCTCCCTGGCGCGGGCCCTGCTGCGGAACTCCGAGCTGCTGATCCTCGACGAGGCGACAAGCGCCCTCGACCGGCTCACGGAGGACCGCATCATGGCCAACCTGCGCCGGACCGGGCGCTCCCTGGTGGTCGTCGCCCACCGGCTCTCCCACCCCGAGGCCGCCGACCAGATCCTCGTCATGAGCGACGGCAGGCTCGTCCAGCGTGGCCGCCACGAGGATCTGATGGCCGAGGACGGTCTGTACCGGCGCCTCGTGGGAGGTGCCTCGTGACAGCCGAGGGTTGGCTCGACCGGCAGGCGCTCGACGCCCTGCTGCCGCTGATCCGGCAGGTGCCGCACTCGCATCGGCGCTTCGAGATGGACGCCGCCACGGCCGCCGCCGAGTACCAGATCGACGGGCCGGGCCTCGACGTCCTCGTCGCCGCCGGTCTGCCCTCGGCGGCCGGCGCGGACGGCCTCCTGTTCGACGCCACCGACCTGCGCAACGTCTCGGTGCACCTGGACCCGCGCTCGCGTGGGCGCAAGGTCCTCTCCTGGTGGATCCGCGAGCTGGGGCGCCCCACCGCCCACGCCCGCTACCGGATGGACTACGTGGCGCAGTGCCCGGAGCCCGGGCACGACGAGCCGTGCCGGTGGCGCCTCGCGGTGCCGGACGACGCCTGGCACGAGACGACGTCGGCACCGGACCGGGGCGGCGTGCTGCACTCGGTGACGTTCGACCGGCCGCGGACCTGGCCGGAACTGCCGACCGCGGTGCTCGACCTGCTGGCGGAGACCCGGCACATCCGGTTCCTCTGGCTGCCGGAGACGTTGCGCGCCGACAGCGCCTTCGTCCGTGACACCGGGATCGGCGACTGCGTCGGCGTCGCCCACCTGCTGGTCGAGGAGGCCCGCAGGCGGGGACTGACCGCCCGGTTCTCCTTCGGCAGGTCCCTGACCCCACCGATCTCCGCATCGCACTCGTGGGCGGAGTTCCAGGTCGACGGGGTCTGGGTCCCGGTCGACCCGGTGCTCCTGGACGCCCTGGGGCAGTGGGGCATGGCCGGGCCGGAGTGGCGCCGCGACCGCTCGCTCGGTGCCATTCTCGGCCGCGTCGGACCCAGCTGGCGCGACCTGGTGACGCACGCCGGTCAGCCGGTTTTCGCGAGATTCCCAACCTACCGCGACACGGGAGGGTGACATGGTGGATTGGCCACCCGCCTTTGAACCGCTCATTCGGGAGCGCAGCCGGCTGCTCAGTGCCGACGCGCCCCTGGAGCCTGACCAGAGCCTGACCGAGCTCGGTGTCGACTCGCTGGAAGTGGTCGAGTTGATCGTCAACCTGGAGACCGAGTTCGACATCGAGATCCCACCCGAGCTGTTGCAGCCGGAGGTCTTCGCGACTCCGGGCACCATCTGGAACGCGGTCAGGAGCCTGATGTGACCGGCCCCGTCGAGGAGAGACACGCGGACATGCACCAGTCGTGGGAGCGGCTCACCACGGTCGCCGCGAGGTTGAGCGACCAGGCGCGGGACCAGCGCTACCACGTCTTCGACATCTTCGACTGGCCGGCGGAGCTGCCGACGGACCAGTTCTGGATGAGCCCGGAGTTGACGACGTGTCACGGCACCGCGGTGTGGGACCGGCTGTCGGATGCCGAACGGGTGCGCCTGACCCAGGCCGAGGCGGTGAACTTCTTCAGTCTCAACGTCCACCTCATCCGTGAGCTGATCGGCGAGGTGGCCGGGCGGATCTACGACACGCGGTACCCGGGCCTGTCGGAGTTCTTCCACGACTTCATCCACGAAGAGAACGAACACATGTGGTTCTTCGCCCAGTTCTGCCAACGGTACGGGGGGAAGGTCTACAAGACCAAACGCGTCGCCGGCACCGCGATCGACGGTGGCCCCGCCATCCGTGACCTCGTCATCTTCGGTCGCATCCTCATCGCGGAGGAACTGTGCGACTACTACAACGCGAAGATGGCGACCGACGGCCGGCTGCCGCAGATCGCGCAGCAGATCAACGCCGTGCACCACCAGGACGAGTCGCGGCACATCGCGTTCGGCCGGCAGATGATGCGGGCGCTGTACGAGGAGGCGAAGCAGAGCGCGACGCCGGAGGAGTTGGCGGGAGCCGGGACGTACCTGTCCCGCTACGTCAGCTCGTGCCTGCGGGCGTTCTACCACCCCGAGGTGTACGCGGACGCCGCCCTTCCCGGGGCCCGGCGGATCCGCGCCGAGGTGCTCGGCGACCAGTACCGTCAGGAGTTCCACCGGACCGTGATGCACAAGACCACCCGCTTCTTCGACCGGTTGGGGCTCTTCACGGAAGACACGGTGGCCTGGTGACCGGTCAGCTGCCACAACGTCTGCTGCACGAGTGGTTCATCGCCGGCCTGGCGACGGCGCCGGACGGGGTCGCGCTGCGGATCGGCCGCCAGGAGTGGACGTACACGGAGCTGGACCAGGTGGCCCGGCGCTGGGCCGGCGGGCTGGTCGCGTGCGGGGCACGGAGCGTCGGCATCCTCGCGGTGCGCAGCATCGAGTCGTACGCCGGGCTGCTCGCCACGCTCTACGCCGGCGCGACGGCGGTGCCGCTCAGCCCGGGCTTCCCCGCCGCGCGCACCTGCCGGATGGCGGCGCAGGCCGGCGTCGACACGTTGATCGTCGACCGGTCGGGGGCGGCGGCGCTTGCGCACCTCACGGCGGCCCTGCCCGGCCTCACCGTGGCGGCGCAGGCCGCGACGCCGCTGGACGCCCTGCCACGGGCCGGCTACGACGACGTGGCGTACGTGCTGTTCACCTCGGGCTCCACCGGCCGGCCCAAGGGCGCGGCGATCACGCACGCCAACATGGACAGCTTCCTGCGGTACAACCTCGACCGCTACGACCTCGGCCCGGGCGACGTGTGCTCGCAGACCTTCGACCAGACCTTCGACCTGGCGATGTTCGACCTCTTCGTGGCCTGGGGCGCGGGTGCCACCGTGGTGTCCACACCGCCGCAGGTGTTCACCGCGCTGCCGGAGTTCCTGGCCGCCGAGCGGGTGACGTTCTGGTTCTCCGTGCCCAGCGCCATCGCTCTGGTGCGGCGCCGGGGCGGGCTGACCCCCGGCTCGATGCCGACGCTGCGGTGGAGCCTCTTCTGCGGTGAGGCGCTGCGCATGACGGATGCGCAGGACTGGCAGCGGGCGGCGGCCCGATCGGTGGTGGAGAACCTGTACGGCCCGACCGAGCTGACCATCGCCTGCTCCGCGCACCGGCTGTCCGAGGACTCCGCCGACCTCGCCGTGCACGGCGTCGTCCCCATCGGCGCGCCGTACCCGCATCTCCGGTACCGCATCGTCGAGGACGGCGTCGACGGCACCGAGGGCGAGCTGTGCGTAACCGGGGAGCAGATGTTCCCCGGGTATCTCGATCCGGCCGACGACGAGGGTCGCTTCCACGACGGCGACCCGGTGCGCTGGTACCGCACCGGCGACCGGGTCCGGGAGTGCGCCGGCGGTGAACTCGTCTATCTCGGTCGGGTCGACCGGCAGGTGAAGGTCCGCGGCTACCGGGTCGAGCTGGACGAGCTGGAGTGGCACGTCGGGCAGCTGCCGGGGGTGGAACGGGCCGTCGCGGTGGCGTTCGAGGCGGCCGGGCGGACGGAGCTGGCGGTGTTCTACGTCGGCACCCCGGGCGTGGACATCCGTCGCCCGATGTCCTCGATCCTGCCGGGATACATGGTGCCGCTGCTGTGCCGCGACATCGACGCCTTCCCGCACACGGCGAACGGCAAAATCGACCGTGGGGTGCTCGCCGCACGGGCCCGGGACCTGGTGGCCGGCGGACAGGTCACCCATGCGTGAGAGCCGGCTGCGCCCGCTGGCCGACTCCACCCTCGGGGCGATGCTGTCCATCCGACGCTTCGAGTACGCGGTCCTCGACCTGCTCGGCCGGGGACTGATCCCGGGCACCAGCCACACCTGCCTCGGCCAGGAGCACGTCCCGGTCGTGGTCGAGTCCCTGCTGCGCCACGACGACGAGGTGTTCAGCAACCACCGGGGACACGGCCACTACCTGGCGCGGTACGACGATCCGGCGGGCCTGCTCGCCGAGCTCGCCGGCCGGGAGGGCGCGTTGTGCGGCGGGATGGGCGGTTCGCAGCACATCCGCCGCCCGGGCTTCATGTCCACCGGCATCCAGGGACAACTGGTGCCGGTCGCGGTGGGCACCGCCTTCGACATGCGGCGCACCGGAACGGACTCGATCTCCGTGGTGTACGTCGGGGACGGCACCTGGGGCGAGGGGGTGGTGTACGAGGCGCTCAACCTCGCCGCGCTGTGGCGGGTGCCGATGGTCGTCGTCGTCGAACACAACGGGATCGCCCAGTCCACCCCGACCCCGGCACAGATGGCCGGTAGCGTCGCCGACCGCTGTGCCGCCTTCGGCATCCGCCACGTCAGGGTGACCGGCATCGACGTCGACGCCATCCGGGCCAGCCTGGCACCGCTCGTCGCCGCCGTACGTCACGACGGGTCTCCGCTGGTGGTCGAGTTCGACACGGTGCGGCTCGGCCCGCACAGCAAGGGCGACGACACCCGCACCTCGGCGGAGCTCGAGGCCGTCGCCGGGCGCGACTGGTACCCGCACTACCGCGCGGCGTACCCGGAGCAGGTCGACCGCCTGGACGCGGCGGCGACCGGGAGGATCCGCGCCGTGGTCGAGTCGGTACTCGCCCGGCCGCTGATCGGTGCCGGTCATGGCTGAGCCGGGGGCCGAGCGGGTCGGGGAGGGCCTCAACCGTGCCCTGGCGACCCTGCTCGCGGAGAGGCCCGATCTCCATCTGGTCGGCGAGGACATGGCCGACCCGTACGGCGGCGCCTTCGGCGTCACCCGCGGGTTGTCCACCGGGTATCCCGACCGGGTCCTCAGCACTCCGATCAGCGAGCAGGCGATCGTGGGCTTCGCGGTCGGCCTGGCCCTGCGGGGCCGGGAGGCGGTGGTCGAGGTGATGTTCTCCGACTTCGCCACCCTGTGCTTCGACCAGATCGTCAACCTCGCCAGCAAGGCCGTCACGATGTACGGCGCACCGGTGCGGATGCCGTTGGTGGTCCGTTGCCCGACGGGGGGCAACCGCGGATACGGACCCACCCACAGCCAGAGCCTGCAGAAGCACTTCGTGGGCGTGCCCAACCTCGCCGTGCACGAGCTGAGCCCGGTGCACGACGCGCACGCCACGCTGGCCCGGATCCTCGACTCGGGGGCTCCCGCGATGTACTTCGAGGACAAGGTGCTCTACGGCCGTCGACGGTTCGGCGCGGCGGCCGGCGACGAGCTGTTCCACTGCGAGCGGATCGGTGGCGCCTGCGACTTCGCCGTGCTGGGCGTGCGCGGGGTCGACCGGGCCGACGTCGTGGTCATCGCACCGGGCGGCCTCACCGACCGGGTGCTCGGCGGGATGCGGGATGCCTATCTGAGTGACGAGATCGCGGTGCGTGCGGTGGTGCCGTCGCGGCTCTATCCGTTCGACCCCGCGCCGCTGGCTGCTCTGGTCGCCGGGGCCGGACGGGTGGTGGTCGTCGAGGACGCGACGGCCGGCGGCACGTGGGGGGCCGAGGTGGCGCACACCATCCACCAGCAGATGTGGGACCTGCTGTCCCAGCCCGTCCGGCTGCTCCACGCGCCGTCGAGCACCATCCCCGCCGCACCCCACCTCGAGCGTGCGGTGCTGGTCCAGGCGGACGACGTCCGCGCCGTGGTGACGGCGGTCGCCGGTGGGTGACATCCGGCTGCCGCGGCTCAACGCGACCGACGAGGAGTACACGCTGATCGAGTGGCTGGTCGGCGACGGGGCGCCGGTCGAGGCCGGCACCGCGGTAGCTCTGGTGGAGACGTCCAAGGCGGCGCACGAACTCGTCGCGGACGACGCCGGCATCCTGTGGCAGCGGGCGTCCGCACCGTCGACCTGCCGCCCCGGGGAGGTGGTGGCGACCGTCGGCGGGGACGACCGCCCGCCGCCGGTGCGGCGGACCGCCGATCCGGATCCGATCACCATCACCGAGCCGGCCCGGCGGCTGATGGCCGAACACGGTGTGGCGGAGGCGGCCGTACGGTCGATCGGCAAGCCGGTCATCGCGCGGTCGGACATCGAACAGCTGATCGCCGGGCAGGCGCCGCCGGGCACGGCCGAGCGGGTGACCGTGTCCGCGGCCCAGCGACGGGTCGCCCGTACGGTGTCCACCTCGCACCGCGAGATCCCCGCCGCGTACACGGTCGTCAAGGTGGTCGCCGACCGACTGAAACAACGCCTGCGTGCCGAGGCGGCGACCATCGGATTCGTCGGCATCCCGGAGCTGGTGGTCGAGGCGATCGCGGCGCGGCGGGCGGAGTTCCCGCTGTGCTTCGCGCGAGCGGAGGGCGATCAGGCGGCGACGGTTCGGCCGGGAGCACACGTCGGTGTCACCATCGACGTCGGGAAGGGTCTCTACCTGCCGGTCGTCGCCGACGCCGGCACCCGGCCGCTGCGGGACATCGCCGCGGACCTGTTGCGGTTCCGTCGCGCCGCCGTGCGCGGGGAATTCGCCGAGGCTGATCTGGCCGGGTCGAACATCGCGCTCACGATACATACGGACGCGGACGTCGTGCATGCGCAGCCGCTCATCTTCCCGGAACACACATGCGCGGTCTCTCTCGCCTCGATGCAGCGCGAGTTGGTGCTTCAGAATGATGGTTCGGTCACCACCAGTGACTATTTCCATCTGGGTTTGGCATATGACCATCGTTTTGTCAACGGTCGGTCGGCGGTGGCGTTCCTGCGCGCGGTCAAGGCCGATCTGGAGGCGGGTTGACAGCCCTCCGACAGTTGTCAGTTGAACGCGACCGACGCGACATCACCCGTGGACATGACGGAGGTATCCTGTGGCCCCCAGCCCGCTATGGAAGGGCTGTCGATCCGTGTGGAACCTGTGGACTTGAGTCCGCCGCCACGGCTTTGCGGATCGAACCCGTCGGGGTGGAGAAGGACCGATGAGCGGAAAGGGGTGAACCAACATGACCGAGGTGACTTTCGAGGCTGTCGACATCCGTGAGATGGCCGACGAGGAGCTGGACGATGTGGTGGGCGCGGCCCGTTGCATGCTGTGATTCGTCCGACCATCTGGTCGGGTGCAGTGACCGATGATGCGGGGAGGGGGTGAATCAACATGATCGAGGTGACTTTCGAGGCTGTCGACATCCGTGAGATGGCCGACGACGAGCTGGACGATGTCGTCGGCGGCCCGATGGCCTGCCAGTAAGGCGGCAGGAGGCGCTTGGGCACCTCGCTCAGGCGCCTCCGTCCGCCTTGCCGGTGACGTGGGCGGCGGGTCCCGTGTCGCAGCCGCCGGCATTGGCGGGGATCAGCCGGTCACGGTCCGGAGCCGGCCGTGACCGATGGTTACGGCTATGGAACGAGCCGCAGTGCCCACCCCTTTCCCGGGCGTGCCTCATGGGCGTTTTGTTGGAGAAAAGGGGTCACCCCGTACCGGCGAATTTTTGGGTCAGAGGCATGATCACCGACCAGCATTTGCCGTGATAGTTTCCCCCCATGGATGCTGATGTTTCCGGGGCCGTGGACACGTTCCAGCGGGCCTTTTACAAGAGCAAGGTGTGGCGTCGCCGGACATGGCTCGGGGTGGCGTGTCACCAGAATCCGATGGACATGTGGATGATCCAGGAGATCATTCACGAGACGCGACCCGATCTGATTATCGAGACCGGCACCCGACACGGTGGGTCCGCACTCTATTACGCGACCATGCTCGGACTCGTCGGTAACGGCCGGGTCGCCACGGTCGACGTCAAGCCCGAACATCTCGCCGGACCGAGCGGCTGGATCGACGGCGAAGGAATGGCTGTCGACTCGCCGTACTTCGATCGGGTGGACACCATGACCGGGTCGTCCGTAGACCCTGCCGTCGTCGCCCAGATGCGGGAAAAGGCGCAGGCCGTCGAGCGGGTCATGGTGATCCTCGACAGCGACCACAGCAAGCAGCACGTCCTCGCGGAACTCGCGGCGTACGCCGACCTGGTGACGCCGGGCTGCTACCTGATCGTGCAGGACACCAACCTCAGCGGGCATCCGGTCCAGGCGGGGCCGTGGGAACCGGGCGACGGGCCCTGGGAGGCGCTCGAGGAATTCCTGCCCGATCAGCGCTTCGAAGTCGACAGGTCGAAGGAGGAACTGATGTTCACCTGGTTCCCTGGCGGCTATCTGCGGCGAGTGTGAGGATGCCCGACGCGCGGTCGTCATCTCTCCAGCCACCAACTTGATTCCTGACTCCCGGGGCCCCGTGGGGATCGCGACCGGGCACGGAAACAGCCCTTGGCCGATGATCTTCTTCTCCAGAGAAGGGCATCAGTAGTCAAGGGCTGTTCTGGTGGCCGCGTGAACGGCGGTGCCGACGACGGTCGGCAATTCCTCGTCGACGGGGCCACCAGCACGGCGAGCGGCATGACCGCGCTGCCGATGGCGTACCGGCTGCGAGTCGCGCCGGGGGACCGGCGCGGCGTGGACGACGCCTGGGCGCGGTACGAAGTGGACGGCGATGGTGCCAGGGCCACGGGTAGCGGCCCTCTTGCCGAGATCCATTCACGAGCGTAGGAAGTACACGACGCTCCACCACCATCGTCGGCCCCCGCCTCGGACCACGGTCCGGTGTCGAAGGAGATGCGCGTGACCACACCCAGACGGCTCCGTCTCGCCGTGTCCGTGCTGGTGACCGCAGGCGCCGTCCTGCTCGGCGCGGCCGCCGCCGCGGCGCCGCCCGCGACTCCCGCGCCGTCCGCGCACCAGGGCTGCGACCCGATCGACCCGACGGCCTGCCTGCTGCCGTTCCCGAACGACTACTTCACCGTGCCGGACCGCAGCAGCCCGACCGGCAAGCGGGTGCGGTTCCCGGCCTCCGCGATGCCCGCCAACGTGCAGGGCACCCCGATCGACCCGACGGAATGGAACCGGCAGGACGGGTTCAGTCCCGGCTCGCCGATCCTGGTGCGGGTGCCCGGCCTCGACGCGGCGGCAACCGGGATCGCGCCGGTCACCGACATCGGCCGCTCGTTGGCGCCGGACGCGCCGATCGTGTTGCTCGACGCCCGGACGGGCAGGCGCACGCCGTACTGGGCCGAGCTGGACGCGCACGCGGCCGGCCAGCCGGAGCGGCAGTTGCTGATCATCCGGCCGGCGGTGGCGCTGACCGAGGGCACCCGGTACGTCGTCGGCCTGCGCGGCATGCGCGACGGCAACGGGGCGCTGATCCCGGCGCCGAAGGCGTTCACGGCGTACGTGACCGGCGCCGGCCTCGGCCATCGGGACCGTCGCGCCCCGCAGATGAAGCGGATCCTCGCCGACCTGACCAGGGCCGGCGTCAAGCGGCACAGCCTCCACCTGGCCTGGGACTTCACCGTGGCCAGCCGGCACGGTCTGACCGGGCGGATGCTGGCGATCCGCGACGGCGCGTTCGCCGCCCTCCGCCGGGCCGCACCGTCGTTCACCGTCACCCAGGTGACCGACTACCCGCCGGAGCAGGAGCCGCTGATCGCCCGGCAGGTGACCGGCACCATCGGCGTACCGTCGTACCTGACCGGCGACGGCGGGCCCGGCTCCCGGCTGCACTACGGGCAAGCCGGCGGCGACGGGACGCCGCCGACGCCGGACGCCCTGCCCACACCGTCCGGCGCGACGGTGGCGGCCGACTTCGTCTGCAACATTCCGCGCAGTGCCTCCGCCGCGAAGCCGGCACACCTCTCGCTCTACGGCCACGGCCTGCTCGGCAAGCCGACCGAGATCAACGCCGGCAACGTCAAGACGATGTCGCACACGTACGACTTCACCTTCTGCGCGACCAGCTGGATCGGCATGGCCGCCGCCGACGTCCCCTACGTGGCCGGCGCCTTCACCGACCTCAGCGGCTTCCCCGCGGTGGCCGACCGGTTGCAGCAGAGCTACCTGAACTTCCTCTTCCTGGGCCGGGCGATGATCCACCCGGGCGGGTTCGCCGCCCACCCGGCGTTCCGGGACGCCGCCGCACGGCCGTTGATCGACGTGGCCGGCGGACTGCACTACGACGGCAACAGTCAGGGCGGCATCAACGGCGGCGCGCTCACCGCCATCGCCCAGGACTGGACCCGGTCGGTGCTCGGCGTGCCGGCGATGAACTACTCCACGCTGCTGCAACGCAGCGTGTCCTTCACCCCGTTCCAGACGATCATGGACGGCTACTACCCCGACAAGGTCGACCAGCAACTGATCCTCGCGCTGCTGCAGATGCTGTGGGACCGCTCCGAGGCCAACGGGTACGCCCAGCACATGACCGACCGCCCGCTGCCGGGCACCCCGGCACACCAGGTGCTGATGCACGTGGCCTTCGGCGACCAGCAGGTTTCCCCCGCCGCGGCGGAGGTCCAGGCGCGCACCATCGGCGCCCGCCTGCACACCCCCGCGCTGGCCGACGGCTGGTCACCGGACGTGCGGCCGTACTGGGGCATCGCGCCGATCCGCAGGTACCCGTACACGGGCTCGGCGATGGTGGTCTGGAACAGCGGCGCGGCGTACGCGCCACCGCCGACGAACCTCGCCCCGGCCGGGCCGGAGTACGGCGAGGACTCGCACGAGTTCCCGCGCGCCCAGGCCGCGGCCCAAAGACAGAAGGCGGTGTTCCTGCTCACCGGCAAGGTGATCGACGTCTGCGGGCGGAAGCCCTGCGCGTGACGCGCTGACCCGTCAGGGCGATTCCACGCCGTCCCGAGTCGCCCGGCCGCAAGCAGATACATGTCTCTGGACCGATGCCGACAGACCGCTGCCCGGCGGCGGACCAGCGCCCTAGCGTCACCTCTGCCGGGCCCGTGGCGGATGACCACCGGGCCGGCTCATGAGGAGGATCGGGTGCGAAGGCGTCACGGCATCATCTCGGCGGCCACCGCCATGTTCTGCGGGCTCGCTCTGCTCGGCACGCCGGCACAGGCGAGCGCGACCACGCCAAACGGGATCCCCGTCGGGGCGGAGGCGACGTTCCACGGCCGACCGATCCGGGACGCGGCCGCCGCACAGACCCTGGCCGAGGCGTACTGGACGCCGGAGCGGATGCGATCCGCGGCGCCGCTGGAACCGTTGGTGGGCGAGGAGGAACTGGCCGGGGAGGCCGCCGACCGGCCGGGCCGGGTCGGTGAACCCCGCTCGGGCGCGGAGCCGACCGGCCCGCGTGGCACGGGCACGGCGGTTCCCGGCCCATCGGTCTCGGCCCGGAACGCCTCCGCCGGGGCGGGAACCCAGTCCGTCAATCCCTCGCCCGGTGTCGGGCGGGTCTTCTTCACCGACGTCAACGGTGAGGACTACTTCTGCTCCGCCAGCGCGATCAACACGGCCAAGGCGAACCTGCTCTCCACCGCCGGGCACTGCCTGCACCCCGGCGACGGCTCCGACAACTGGTACACCAACTGGGTCTTCGCCCCGAACTACGCCGACGGCCCGTCCAGTTGGGGGCTGTGGAGCGCCCGGAGCATGACCTCCACCAAGGGCTGGGTCGACCACGACATCCTGTGGTGGGACTACGGTTTCGTCACCGTGTGGCCGCGCAACGGTAAGCGCCTGGTCGATGTCACCGGCGGGGAGGGCATCAGCTTCAACTACCCCCACAGCGTCGCCGCCACCCTGCTCGGCTATCCCGGCGTCGCGCCCTTCGACGGCAAGTGGCAGCACTACTGCCAGAGCACGACGAAGGCCGCGGGAACCCAGCGGGTCAAGCTCATGGACTGCCCGCTCAACGAGGGCACCAGCGGCGGGCCATTCCTGCGGGCGTGGAACAACTCGCAGGGCTTCGGGCACGTGAACTCGGTGGCCTCGTACAAGTTCTCCGGCAACATGTACGGCCCGTACTTCGACGAGGACGTCTCCGACCTCTTCGATTACGCGAAGGCCAAGAACTGAGCGGCTTCGGCCGGGCCAGCCGCGCCAGGAGCTGAGACGTCCGCCGTGGCACCGGCTGCCACGGCGACGCCATCGAGCTCCTCGGCCGTCCAGGTGGTGGCGTCGATCACCCCTGGGCGGCCGACCCGGCCCGGCCCGGCCGGTCCACGGCACGGCCCGTGACATGATGGCGCCCATGGGGAAACAGCAGGACGTCGGCGGACCCGACCGTCACAGTGGGTCAAGTGCTGCGGACGACGCGACGGGTGGCGGCGTCGACGCGCGGCTCGCCGTCGCGCAGGACCCCACCACGCCACAGCTGACCCTCATCGACCTGGCGTCCGACCCGTCGGCCGTGGTCCGTAAGGCCGTCGCGACCCGTACCGACGCGCCCGCGCAGGCACTGCGCCCGCTGACCCGGGACCGTGATCGCGACGTCCGGGAGGCCGTGGCGAGAAACCCCTCGACCTCGATCGGCAATCTCCTGGTGCTCGTCAAGGACGCCGACCGGTGGGTCCGCTGGGCGGTCGCCGGTAACCCGGCCGGCAACGAGTCGGTCCGCCGGGTGATGGCGGAGGCTCCCGACAAGGAGCTCCGCGGCCTCCTGGCGGAGACGCGCGAACTGGAGCCCGAGCTGGCCGCGCGGCTGGTCGACGACGTCTCGCCCGAGGTGCGGGAACGGCTCGCCACCCACACCCACGACCCCGACGTGATCACCGCCCTGATGGCCGACCGCACCGCGCGCGTACGCAAGGGGCTCGCCCGCAACCCGCGGACCACCGCCGCCCAGCGCAGCGCGCTCGCCCAGGATCCCGTGGTGGACGTCCGCGTCGCGCTCGTGCTCGCGGTCGAGCTGGACGACGCGGACCTGCGACGCTTGGTCGACGACCGCTCGGTGCAGGTCCGGATGGCGTTGGCGACGTCGGAGATGGTGCCGCCGCACATCCGGCAGGCGCTCGCCGGCGATCCCGACGAGATGGTCGCCGCCGCGGCGCGGGACTTCCGCCCGGGAGCGGGCAACGCCGCGGTGGTGCGGGCTCCGCGGATCGGCCACCGGGCCTCCGGAGCCGGCCGGGGCCGGCCCGGCGGCGCCCGCCGCTGAGGCCGGCGGAACCGCCGTCAACCGCTCCGCGCGCCTCGCCGGCGTCATTCGCAGCGGTCCTCGCTGCCCCGCCCGTACGGCTCGCAGCAGTCCGGCCGGTGCCGGAACACGATCAGGGTGTGACCGTGGCGCTCCTCGCGGTCGCCGGTCCGCTCGTACAGGCAGGCACCCCACACCACCGTCTCGCCTCGGCCGTCGACCACCTGCCCGTCGCCAGGGCCGTGCCGCAGCAACACCCTCACACCGGCGACGCTACCCGCGCCCGCCGGTGCGCCGTGAGGACTTCCGAAGCGAGACCGGGCGTACGGGGTGGCTGCGTGGGCGAGGGCCGGGACCTTCGTGATCACCGCTGACAATCTGATCGCGATCCGGCGATGGCGAAACAGCGGGCTTTCGTAGTTGCGGGGGCGTGCCGAGGCAGCAATCGCGGCGGACCCTCCCGGGTGCCGCAGGCCGGCCCCTGGTGATCCATGCCCGCCCGGGTCCGTCAGTGTCTGCCGCCGTCGCCGGCCGAATACGACGACCGGTTCGGTGGCTTCCGCAACCACAGCCACACCCCGGTCAGGAGGCACGCCGCGCCCAGGAACGCGATCGCCGACTCGGCCAGCTCGGGGAGGTCGTCAAGGAACGGGAACGTGCGCGAGGCGGCCAGCGCCCCAAGCGCGATCAGGAACAGAAGGACGGCAAGGACCCGCTGTCGAACCATGGTTGATTGGATCACAGCGGTCGCCGGCGGGGACCTCCCGCCCGGGAGGCCCCCGCCGGTGGCTCAGGCGGCGTAGATGTACTTGTTGTTTCCCACCGCCAGCACGGCCGCCGTGGAGCCGCGGACCCCGCTGTTCAGATTGCGCCAGCCGGTGTTGCTGGCCGTCTCGTGCACGTAGCCGCCGGTGACGCTGTAGACCAGCTTCGTCCCGTTGAAGTGCAGCGCGGCCAGGGCAGTGCCCTGTGCGCCGGAGACGCCGGTCCACAGGTTGCGCCAGCCGGCGTTGCTGGCCGCCTCGAAGATCCGGCCGCCGTTGAGGGTGTAGACGATCTTCGTGGTGCCGGCCGCGATCGCCGCCACCGCCGAGCCCGGGATGCCGGTGCTGATGTTGCGCCAGCCGTTCGCGCTGCTCGCCTCGTGCAACAGGCCGCCGACAATGCTGTAGACGTACTTGATCCCGTCGATCTCGATCGCCGCGATCGAGGACGAACTCACGCCGGTGATGCCGGTGCTGATGTTGCGCCAGCCGTTGCCGCTGCTCGCCTCGTGCACCGCACCGCCCACCACGCTGTAGACCAGCTTCACCCCCTGCCAGCTCAACGCGGCCAGGGCGGTGCCCTGCGCGCCGGAGACGCCGGTCCACAGGTTGCGCCAACCCGCGTTGCTGGCAGCCTCGAAGATCCGGCCGCCGTCGAGGGTGTAGACGATCTTCGTGGTGCTCACCCCGATCGTGGCCACCGCCGAGCCGGTGACCGCGCCCGCGCTGCCGGAGATCGGTAGGGCCTGCCAGCCGTTGAAGCTGGGCGCCTCGAACACCTGACGCGACTGCTGGCCCGGATTCTGCGCGATGTAGACCAGCGGGCTGATCCTCGTCCCCAACGGGTCGATCATGTGCCAGTGCAGGTGCGGGCCCGTCGAGCTGCCCGAGCCGGGGGCCCCGGCGGCACCGCCGGAGCGGCCCACCACCGTGCCCGCGCCGACGTTGGCGCCGTCGGCGAGCGAGAACTGCGACAGGTGCATGTACTGGCTGCGGTAGCCGTCACCGTGATGGATCGTGACGGTGTGTCCACCCGTACCGTTGTAGGGGATGTTCTGGACGGTGCCGGCGCCGCAGGCCGGCAGTGCCGTGCCCACGCCCATGCCGTAGTCGATGCCGCCAAGCGAGCCCCGGCGGAGGTGGCCCTCCCAGGTGTCGGTGACCGGGTACGCGGTGAACGGGTTGTAGATCGTGGGTGCGGCGTGCGCGGTTCCGGGCATCAGCACCCCGCCCACGGCCATGGCGCCCGCGCCCCACGCCGCGGCGCGCAACACGCCACGGCGGCTGATGCCGGGTACGCCCTCGTCGCCGCCCCCGCAGCAACCGGATCCGTCATGCTGGTTCATGGAACTCCTTCTGTGATCACGGGTGCCCGCCTCAATGGCCGCAGCGGCCGAGGGTGCGTGGGTGACGGTGCTGGCCGGCCGGGTCGCTCCCCGCACCGGACGATCGGCAGGTCCCGGTCGAGCCGGGCAGATCCTCGTGGACCGCGCGACTCGGAGCCGTCGACCGATCGATCATAGTCAGTGTCATCCCGCCGGTTGGCAGCCTGGCGGTCACCGACCCGACAGCCCGGCCCACGGGTGGTCGCGTTTTGGCGGAGGCGCCACCGGCACCCTGCCGTCCGGTGTTTGCTGTCCACATGAGCTTCCCGTCCCACCGGCAGCGCCACCGTCGCTCCTCCCGACGCCTGGTGGCGCGACTGGACGCGGAGCACTACATGCTGCTGATGCTGATCGGGTTCGGCGGTGCGGTCCTCGGCACCCGCGCATTCCTGGCGCTGACCGGCTATCCGCAGGTCGGCGGCGGCACGTTGCACATCTCGCACGCCCTGTGGGGTGGCCTGTCGTTGTTCGTCGCCGCGCTCGTCCCGCTGCTTGTCGTCAACCGGGCCGCGCTGCTCGGGGCGGCGCTGCTGGCCGGGATCGGCACGGGGCTCTTCATCGACGAGGTCGGCAAGTTCATCACCGCCGACAACGACTACTTCTTCCCGGCCGCCGCGCCCATCGCCTACGCGGCCTTCCTCATCGGCGTGTGGCTCTACGTGCGCGCCCGCAGCACGCGGGTCGAGGGCACGCGGGCGCAACTGCACGCCGCGCTGGAACTGCTCGGCGAGGCCGTCGACGGGAGGCTCAGCGAACGGGACCGGGCCCAGCTGCGGCGACGACTCTGCGCGGCCGCCGCGAGTCCGGACGACGACCGGTTGCAGCCGCTGGCCGCGGCGCTGCTGGAGCTGGCGGGGCCCGGTGTGCTGCCGCCGTACGAGCACCGGTCCGGACGGATCGCCCGGATCGCGGTCGCCGTGCGGGCGTGGGTGGCGCGGTCGTTGACCCGGGGCCGGCTGCGCGTCGGGCTGGTCCTGGCACTGGGGCTGCTCGGCTTCGTCACCCTCAGCGACCTCGTCACGATCGTCGCCGTCGCTGTCGACCTGCGTGACGGCACCACCGAGGGGGTGCTCACCACCGCCAACGAGTTCGCCCGCGTCGACATCCAGGACCGCCGTGGGGTGCTGCTCCTGCTCGTCCGGGCGCTGCTGGACGCCGGCGTGGGCACCGCGCTCATCGTGGCCGCCGGGCTGCTGCTGCGCGGGACGGCTCGCCGCGCCGTGGAGCTCGCCCGGGCCGGCCTGGTCACCTCACTGAGCGTGGTGAACCTGCTGGTGTTCTACCTCGACCAGTTCGCCGCCGCCGTCAGCGCGCTCGGTCAGCTGGCGGTCCTGCTCGCGGTGCAGCGCTACCAGCGGCTGTTCGACCAGCCGGCCGACGCCGAGCGCTCCGGCGGCGCTGACGGTGAGTGAACGCCTCGGGTCGCCGGGCCAGCCCACGACGACCCGTGCGCGAACACCGCGAACGCCGCGCCGGACGTGATGCCGCCCGGGTCCGCGCCGACGGCGGGCGTCCTCAGCGGACCGCGTCGCCCATGCGGGTGACGGCCTCGGTGAGGATCGCCGGCGAGGTGGCGAAGTTGAGCCGTACGAAGCCCGTCCCGCCGGTGCCGAAGACGTGCCCGGAGCTGAGGGCGACCCGCGCGCGGTCGAGGAACATCTTCGCCGGCCCGGCGACGTCGCTGACCACGCCGGTGTCGTCGGCCGGCGGCTCCGTGTCGACGCCCAGTCCCGTGCAGTCCAGCCAGGCGAGGTAGGTGCCCTCGGGGCGGTGGTAGGGGACGGACGGGAGGTGCTTCGCCAGCAGCGTCGCGAGCAGCGCGCGGTTGCCGTCGAGACCGTCGAGGAGGAGGTCGAGCCACGGCCCGCCCTCGCGGAACGCGACGGTGTGCGCGATGACACCGAGGTGGCTGGGCCCGTGGCTGACCTCTTCCGGCATGCGGCGGAGGTCGGCCACGGCCTGCGGTCCGGCGACCGCGAGCGCCGCCTTGAGACCCGCCAGGTTCCACGCCTTCGAGGCGGAGACCAGGGCGAACGCGTTCTCGGCGCCGGCCACTGTGAGGTACGGGGTGAACTGTGCCCCCGGCAGCACCAGGGGAGCGTGGATCTCGTCGGAGACCACCCGTACGCCGTGCCGGTCGGCCAGCGCCGCGACGGTCTCGAGCTCGTCGCGCCGGTGGACGACGCCTGTCGGGTTGTGCGGATTGCACAGCAGGAACGCCGGCCGGCGGCCGTGGGCCCGCGCGCGGCGGAAGGCCTCGTCGAGGGCGGCGGGGTCCATGCGCCGGTCGGGCCCGAGCGGCGCCTCGACCACCCGCCGGTCGGCGTGGGTGACGAAGGCGTAGAAGGGCGGGTAGACGGGGGAGCAGACCACGACCGCGTCGCCGGGATCGGTGACGAGCCGGAGCACCTCGACGGCGCCCATCATCACGTCGGGCACGACCGAGGTGTGCGCGACGCGGAAGTCGCGCCAGCCCCAACGCCGTGCGGCGAAGTCGCCGATCGCCTCCGCGTACGCCGTCCCGTACGAGTAGCCGGTGTCGCCGAGGTCGACCGCGCGGCGGAGCGCGTCGGCCACGGGGGGAGCGAGGGGCACGTCCATCTCCGCGACCCAGAGCGGGAGCACGTCGGGCGGGAACATGCGCCACTTCACGCTGGTGCGCTGACGGAGCGCGTCGAGCGTGAGCAGGGTGAGCGGATTCCGGGCCGCCGAGCCGTCGGCGGAGGGGTCAGGGCCTGCCATACCGCCCACCCTAGGGCCGGGTGCCGCACCCGTCCCGCCCGGCGCCCGCGTCCGGCCCCCTCGCCGCTACCAGCGGTTGCGTGCCTCCTCGGCCCAGCCGACCAGCCCGTCCAGGTCGACGCGCTCGCCGTCGTCGGCCGCCGCCCAGCCGGTGAAGTGCCCGAAGCACTGGTGCGTCTCGTTGGCGAGCACACCGAAGTTCGTCCTGGCGATCTTCTCGTGGAAGGGGTGGAACTCCACGCCCACCCGCGCACCGCTGATCCGCCACGGTCGCGACCAGTCGGCGCGGTCGTACTCCCAGCGCAACTCGTCGCCGATCTTGTGCAGCCGGCCGTCGAGGAAGAGGCCGTTCTCGGTCGAGCCGGTGCCGTCGGTCCACCGACCCCCGAGCTGGATCGCCCGACCCGGGCCGCTGCCGGCGGCCCAGTTCCAGCGGATCGCGTACGGCCACCTGCCGCGACCATGGTCGAGCACGGCGAAGGAGTCCGCCTCGGCGACCGGATGGGCCACCCCGTCGACCCGCAGGGTGCCGCGCACCGGGC
Organism: Micromonospora sp. USAFONa4; assembly: GCF_057197825.1. Lineage (NCBI taxonomy): Bacteria > Bacillati > Actinomycetota > Actinomycetes > Micromonosporales > Micromonosporaceae > Micromonospora > Micromonospora sp. USAFONa4. The sequence continues at coordinate 6,096,869 of NZ_CM170072.1, forward strand.
GGCCGAGGTCCTTGACGGTGTACTGGAACCGGCGGGTGCTCCAGGGCACCACCACGCCGAGCGACTCGTGACCCGCCGGCAGCGGCACCACGAGGTCGACCTCCAGACCGGGGGCGGCGGCGCGGATGGTGGTGCCCGACGGCGCCTGGTCGATGTCGATCGAGAGCCCGCCGCCGCGCGCCCGAACGGCGCCCGCCCCGCTGACCGGCGGGAAGAGGGCGCCCCGGGCGAAGGGGACCACCGCGTTCCTGTCGATCTCGGCCTTCGTCGCGCGGTCGAGCACGTAGAGGCTGTGCACCCCCGCGTAGTCCAGCGACGAGGCGACCAGGCCGACGATGTGGGTCGGTGTGACGACCCCCCAGTACTCCCAGCGCTTGTTGCGGCCCCAACCGCGCAGGTTCGCCCGGTGCAGCGGGCGGCGGCTCCAGCCCACGGCGGCGGGATTGAGCCGCCCACCCGCGAGGCACAGGTCGACCGGTTCGGTGATCTCGTTCTCGTGGGTCACGACGGGGAGGGTATCCGGCCCGCTTCCGGCGGGGACGCCGCCGGCCGTCGCCCGGTGGCGGCGGCGTGGCGGTCGAGGGCGCGCAGGAGGTTGCCGCCGAGGACGGCGTCGCGGTCCCCGGCTGACAGCCCGTCGAGACCGGTCGGGTCGGCCGCCTGGGCGAAGGACACGTGGTCGAGACTCGGGGAGAAGTCGGATCCCCAGTACAGGCGCCGTGGGCCGAAGCGGTCGAGGAGCAGGTCGACGAAGGGGCGGGCCGCCCGGTGCGGGAAGGCGTGTGCCGGGTGGCTGACCGCGTACAGGCCGGAGAGCTTGACCCCGACGTGGGGTAGCCGGGCCACGCGCGTCAGGGGAGCGAGGACGGCCTCCGCCGTCGCGCGGGTGGGCGCCTCGGCGTGCTCCCCGGGCAGGCCGAGGTGGCTGAACAGCACGGTGCAGCCGTCCAGGGCGGCCAGAGCCGGACCGAGCCGCGTGGTCGCCGCGGGGGTGGCGTTGAGGCTCACCACCGCCCCGGCGCCGTTCAGCGTCGGCGCCTCCTGCGTCGTCCAGGCGGCGAACGCCTCGGCGGCCGCGGCGTCGGGCAGGTACGCGGCGACGCCGACGAAGCCGGCGGACAGCCAGGTTCCGGTCCCGCCCGCTTCCGTCCGTCCGCCTGTTGGGACGTAGGCGACCGGGGCGATCCAGTCGTGCGCGGCGGCCAGTCGTGCGAGATGGTCGTTGTTGCCCGCGAAGCGCGGCTCGCCCTCGTAGCCGACCACCAGTGCCCGTTCGATGCCGTGCTCGCGACGTATGCCCTGGTAGACGGCCAGTTCGTCGCCGCCGGCGGGGGAGCGGCCGTAGCGGCCGGGGTAGCCGTCGGCGAACAGGTGCAGGTGGGCGTCAGCGCGTCGCATGATCGGACCCTAGCCCAAATTTCCGCAGGCCATTGACGTGACGGCACCCCTGACTTAGGTTCTTGTCTCAATTAGGTCCGTAACTGAGGACGCGAGCAAGGAGTGAACCGCGTGACGCTGGAAGGCGACGACGTTGATGAGCTGGTCCGGCTACGGCGCCAGCTTCACCAACACCCTGAGCTGCGGTTCACGGAGCGGCAAACGGCAGCCACCCTCGTGGGGTTGTTGCGGCCACTGGGCCGGATCCGGACCGGAATTGCCGGCACCGGTCTGACTCTGGAGATCGATGGAGCTGCGCCCGGACCCGAGGTTCTCCTTCGGGCCGATATGGACGCCTATCCCGTTCAGGACGCCAAGCAGGAGCCGTACGCCTCCCGCAATCCCGGCGTCTGCCACGCCTGCGGGCACGACGTGCACATGACCGTCGTCTACGGAGTCGCCGCCCGGCTCGCCGCCGATCCACCGGCTCGGGGCTCGGTGACCCTGCTGTTCCAGCCCGCCGAGGAGATTCCGTTCGGAGCCGACTCCGGCGCCGCCGCGGTGCTCGCCGACGAGGCGTTCCGCGACCGCCGGTTCGCCGCGGTGCTCGGCCTGCACTGCTGGCCCGACCTGGCGGCGGGCACGCTCGGTGTCGACCGGAGCACCGCGATGGCGGCGAAGGACGCGTTCCGCGTCGAGGTGCTCGGGCTGGCCGCGCACGCCGCGACCCCGGCGCTGGGGCGCGACGCCATCCTCGGCCTCACCGCCATGGTCACCACTCTGCACGCCGCCGTCGCCCGGGCCCGCAACCCCGAGGAACTGGTCGCCTTCAACATCGGCACCATCTCCGGCGGGGCGAGCCAGAGCCAGGTCGCCGAGAGCGCCGAGGCGACCGGGACCCTGCGCACCCACGACCCGGCCGTCCGGGAGCGACTCAAGGCCGTGATCGAACGCGTCACCCGCCAGCAGGCCGCGGCCCTCGATCTCGGTGTGCGCTTCACCTGGGCCAACGAGATGCCCCCCGTGCGCAACGCCGCCGAACTGGTCGCCCTCGCGCACGCCGCGCTGCCCGGGACCGTCGACGTCGTCGACCTGCCGGTACCGCCCCTGACCACGGACGACTTCGCGCTGCTCGGCGCGCTCGGTCCGAGTCTCTACGTCAAGCTGGGCGTCACCGGCGAGCGCGGCGGAGCCCCGCTGCACTCCGGCGCGTTCGACGTCGACGAGCGGTGCCTCGTGACGGGGGTGGCCGCCCTGGAACGGCTCACGCGGGCGGTTCTCGACGGTCGGCTGCGGGCCGGCGTCGCGCAGGCCGCGCCGGCGTCCGCCGGGGCGGTGGACGGATGAGCGACGGACCGCGGGTGGCGGTGGTCGGCGGGGGCGCGTTCGGCATCCGGCACGTGGCCGCCTACCAGGCCCTGGGCGTACGCGTCGACGCGCTCGTCGACCCCGACGCGACCACCCGGCAGCGGGTGGCCGTCAGCCACGGCATCCCGCACACCTATCCCACCGTCGCCGACCTGCTCGCCGCCGGCGCGCCGGACGCCGCGTCCGTGTGCGTACCGGGTTCGGCGCACCGCGCCGTCGCCGTCGCCCTGATCGCCGCCGGGGTGCCCGTCCTGGTCGAGAAGCCGCTGGCCGTGACCGTCGCCGACGCCGCCGCCATCGTCGCCGCCGCCGAGGCGCACGGGGTGCTCTGCCAGCCGGGGCACATCCTGCGGTACAGCCCCGCCCACCGGGCGCTGCACGACGCCGTCCGCGACGGCCGGCTGGGTCAGGTGCTGGCCGTCTCCTCGCGCCGGGACCGCCCCCGCACCCTGACCCGGCTCTTCCCCGAGGAACATCCCGCCCTGCTGACCGCCGTGCACGACATCGACCTGGCGTTGTGGTACGCGCAGTCGCCGGTGGTCGAGGTCCGCGCGGCGGCCCGGACCCGCCCGGGATCGGCGATGCCGGTGCTGGTGTGGGCGGAGCTTCGACACGCCAACGGCGTCGTGTCGTCGGTCCGCAACAGCTACCTCCTGCCCGAACACACTCCCCACCACACCTTCGACCTGGTCGAGGTGTACGGCACCGACGGGGTCGGCCACGTCGACCTCGGGCACCCCACGCTGCTCGTGCAGGCCGAGCGGACGGAGGCGCCGGACTGGCTGCTCTCCCCGGCCGACGGCGGTGGCGCGCTCGCCGCCGAACTGCGGCACTTCCTGCGCCGGCTGGACGGCGACGGACCCACCCCGGTCGTTCCCCTCGCCGACGGGCTGCACGTGGTGCAGATCGCCGCCGCCGTCGTCGACAGCGCCACCGCCGACGGCGCCCCCCGCCGAGTTCCCCCATCCCCCTCGCTGACAGGAGCTTCTGCTGATGATCCGACGTAGATTGGCCGCCGGCGTCGTCGCCGCCGGCATGGCCGCCGCCGCGTTGCTCTCCGGGTGCGGAGGTGACGACGCCTCGGGCGGCCCGGTGACCCTCAAGGTGCTGACCTGGGAGCCGGGCGGCACCGAGTACTGGAAGCAGGTCAAGAGCAGCTTCGAGGCCAGCCACCCGGACATCAAGCTGGACATGCAGTCGGTGCCGTTCGACAAGTATCCCGAGGTGCAGGGCCCCTACATCACGTCCCAGTCGGGGCCGGACGTGATGGCCAACAACGCCGGCCTGGAGCTGTTCGACCGGCGCGGCGCGTACGTGCCGCTGGGCGACAAGGCGGCCGAGATCAACAAGGACCTCGTCACCTACAGCGGCGCCTGCGAGGGCTTCGACACCGCCAAGCCCTGCTACGGCGTGCCCTTCTCGTACCAGGGCAACGTCCTCTACTACAACAAGAGCATCCTGACCGCCGCCGGCCTCGACCCCGAGAAGCCGCCGGCGACCTGGACGGAGTTCAGCGCCGCCTGCGAGGCGGTGAAGAAGGCCGGCAAGACCTGCCTGGCCCTGGGGCTGTCGGGCACCTTCCCCGCGTACTGGGACTTCCCCGAGATCGCCCGCAGCTACCTGAGCGAGGACGACATCCGCGGCCTGCTGGCCGGCACCCTGTCCTGGAAGGACCCGAAGCTGGTCGCGGTGCTGGAGAAGCTCGCCGAGATCACCACCAAGGGCTGGGCGAACAGCAACGCGCCGTCGATCACGATGCTTCCCGACGGCGCGGACATCTTCCAGCGCGGCGACGCCGCGTTCGCCGGGACGATCATCTCCGACGCGGTGAACTGGGAGGCGTTCGGCAAGGCCCTCGGCGACGACAAGCTCGGCGTCACCCGCTGGCCGGCAGCCGAACCCGGCGCCGCGCTGGCGCAGAAGTTCTCCGGCATCGAGGGCGCCGTCTACGGCGTGACGAAGTGGAGCGAGAAGAAGGACGCCGGACTGGAGTTCATCACCTGGCTCGCCGGCAAGGAGAACGGCGAGCTGTGGGTGAAGCACGCCAAGGGCCAGCCGCTGAACAAGAACGTCGACAAGGCGCTGCTGCCCTCCTCGCCCGCCTTCCAGAAGATCCAGGAGTTGGTCGCCGAGCCGACCCTGCACGCCGGGGTGATGCTCTCCGGACCCGAGGCCGACGCGCTGGCCCGCGGCTGGCAGCAGGTGAGCCTCGGTCAGCTCACCGTCGACAAGTGGGCCGAGCAGATGCAGCAGGCGCTGGAGCGCAGCCCCACCAAGAAGCAGGGCAACTAGCCGTACGGGGCGGGGCGGCGACGCCCCGCCCCGCCAGCCGGAGAAGGAAGCCAGATGACGATCTCCACCGCGCCGCTGCCGGAGCCGGTGGCCGCCGACAAGCCGACCCGACCCGCCCGGCGGCCCCCGCGCCCCGGCCGTGCCCGCGAGTGGTGGCTGGGCGCCGTGCTGGTGCTGCCCGCGCTGGTCCTGGCCGTGATGTTCAAGGTGGTGCCCCTGATCCGGGGAGTGATCACCAGCACCGAAGCGTCCAGCGGGTTCGGTGGCAGCTCGTTCGCCGGGGCCGACAACTACACCCGCATGCTCGACGACCCGATGGTGCTCACCAGCTTCCGCAACGCGCTGCTGGTGGTGGCCACCCTGCCGGTGTGGATCGTGCTGCCGCTGGTGCTGGCGCTGCTGATCCACCAGCGTTCGCCGGGCTGGAAGTTCTTCCGGGCCGTCTACTTCGTCCCGTACACCATCGCCCCGATCGTCGTCGGGATCATGTTCCGGCAGATCCTCGCCCCCGACGGGCCCCTGAACGCCCTGCTGCGTACCGTCGGCCTCGAACCGCTGGCGATCGAGTGGCTCAACGGCCGCCACAGCGCGCTGTTCTCACTGGTCGCGGTCGCGCTGTGGAGCTTCTTCGGCCTGGGCGTGATGACCTACCTGGCCGGGCTGGCCACCATCCCCGAGGAGACCCTCGAAGCGGCCTACCTCGACGGCGCCGGGTTCTGGCGGCGCCTGCTCTCCGTGGTCGTGCCGATGCTTCGGCCCACCGTGGCGTACTGGAGCGTGCTGTGCGCCTCGGGCGTCCTGATCTGGCTCTTCCCGCTGATCTACGCGCTGACCCAGGGCGGGCCGGGCGACGCCACGATGCTGCCGGAGTACCTGGTCTTCCTGACCACCTTCCAGTTCCTGGACCGCGGCTACGGCTCCGCCATCGGCATCGCGCTGTTCGTCTTCGTCGCCGTGCTCTCGATCTTCAGCGTGCGGCACATGTTCACAGAGGGGACCAGGAAGCCGCGATGAACCAGCGCCAATTCGCCCGCGCCGGGCGCTACCTGCTCACGTTCGCGCTGGTCGTCGTCGCGGTCGCGGCGGTCTACCCGCTGCTGTTCACGGTGGTCAGCTCGCTGAAGACGCAGACCGGCTTCGCCCAGGACCCGCTGGGCCTGCCGAGCGGGATCACCCTCGACAACTACCTCGAGGCGTTCCGCCGGATGGACATGCCCCGGCTGCTGCTCAACTCGCTGATCACCACCGTGGGCGGGCTGGTGCTGTCGGTGCTCGCCGCGCTGCTGGTCGCGTACGCGGTGACGAAGCTGCGCTTCCGCGGCGGCAAGATGGTCTTCTTGCTGATCATCATCACCCTGACCATCCCCGGTCAGGCGATCATCTACCCGCTCTACCAGACCGTGCTGGACCTGGGCATGTCCGGCGAGTACCAGGGGCTGATCCTGGCGTACGCGGCGTTCGGGCTGCCGCTGGGCACCTACCAGCTGGCGGGCTACTTCCAGCAGGTGCCCGACGAGCTGATCGAGGCGGCCCGGGTCGACGGCGCGGGCCACTTCACCATCCTGTTCCGGCTGCTGGCGCCGATCGCTGCGCCGGCACTCGCGGCGCTGGCCATCTTCAACTTCGTCTGGATGTGGAACGACCTGCTGCTGCCCCTGGTCATCATGGGCGGCTCCGACAGCAAGACCCTGATGGTGGGTGTCTCCCTGCTCAGCGGCCAGTACGACGTGTCGGTGCCGCTGGTCAGCGCCGGCCTGATCGTCGCCCTGCTACCGGTGCTGATCATCTATCTGGTCTTCCAGCGTCAGCTCGTCTCCGGCGCGCTCGCCGGCTCCGGCAAGTGAGCCCACCAGCGGAGGGCCCCGGTCCCGGCGGCCCGGTCGGCCCCGGCGGTATCGTGCCCGGCTCCGGCGGCACCGGGCCGGCGGTCGGTCCCGAAGCCGCGGGGCCCGGGGCGCAGCTGTGTCACCTCTACCGGCTGCGCCCGGGCGCCGAGGGTGAGTACGAGCGTCGCCACGCCGAGATCTGGCCGGAGATGTCGGCGCTGCTGGACGAGGCCGGCGTCTACGACTACCACATCTACCGGCACGGGCTGCTGCTGATCTGCGTGCTGCGCACCCGCGACGGCTACCCGAGGGCGCGCCGGGTCACCGGGGCGTCCGCCGTGCAGGCGCGGTGGACGCGGTCGCTGGCGCACCTGTTCGTTGAGATCGCCGACGCCGACGGCGAGCCGCTGTGGGCGTACCGGGTCTTCCACCACGCGGGCCAGCCGCCCCGGGCGTGAGCGGGCCGGCCCGTACGACCCTCGCCCGACGGCGCACGCCGCCGGGCGAGGGTCGGTTGTGCTCAGACCGCGTACGCCACGGAGCCGTCCGCGCGCAGCGGGATGCGGTGCAGGGGCCGGCCCGTCAGGTCCAGGGGCGTGGCGTCGGTGAGGTCGAGCGTCACGCCGAGCCCGGGCTCCTCGGGCACCGGCAGGAAGCCACCCTCGCGCCGCACGCAGGCCCGCGCCGGGCCCTCGGCCAGCTGGTCGTCGAGGGGGGAGTACTCCTGCACCACGAAGTTGGGGATGGCGGTGTCGAGGTGCACCGAGGCCATCGTCAGCAGCGGGCCGAGGCAGTTGTGGCTGACCACCGCGGCGTGGTGCGCCTCCGCCAGGGCGGCGATCTTGCGGGCGTGACTGATGCCGCCGGCCAGGCCCAGGTCGGGGCGGACGTACTGGGCGCCGCCCTGGGCGAGCAGCTCCTTGAACTCCCAGATGGTGTGCAGCCGTTCGCCGTTGGCCATCGGCACGCCGAGGGCCCGCCGGGCGACGTCGGCCTGGCTGCTGACGCTGTCGATCTGGATCGGGTCCTCCACCAGCAGCGGCAGGTGCCGGGCCAGCGTGGGCACGACCGCCTCCGCCTGCAACGGGGTGAGCTTGCGGTGCAGCTCGACGAGCAGGTCCACGTCGGGGCCGACGGTGTCGCGTACCGCCGCCGTGGTGGCCTCGGTGGACATGACCAGCCGGGCCAGCGACAGGTCGGCGTAGTCGGCCGGCAGCGGGTCGAACTTGACCGCGGTGAAGCCGTCGGCCACGGCCGCCGCCGCCTGCGCTGCCAGCGCCTCCGCGCCGGTGCCCGGCAGCAGCAGGTGCAGGCGGATCCGCTCGCGTACCCGGCCGCCCAGCAGTTGCCAGACCGGGACACCGAGGCGCTTGCCGAGCAGGTCCCACAGGGCGATGTCCACCGCGGCGACGGCGGCGGAGAGCACGGAACCCCGGAACGGGCCCATCCGGTAGAGGTGGTGCCAGTGGTGCTCGATGCGGCCGGGGTCGGCGCCGAGCAGATGGGGACGGAACGCCTCCACCACGGCGTGCACCGCGACGGGGTAGCCCCAGCAGGCGGACTGCCCGACGCCGACCAGCCCGTCCGATGTGTGCAGCTGGACGAAGTGCGCGTCGCCCAGCACCACCGAGTCGACGGCGGTGATCTCCATACCTGCCCCCAAAATTAGAGACCAATAACGGTCAGAAACTTGCTACCGCACTCTTCCATAGCCTCGCAGGGCTGGTCTAGGCTTCGGAACGAACGAGCCGCAATAAGGCTCTAACTACTTTTGGGGGTGTGATGGGTCTGCCGGACGACTATCGGCTCATGGCCCGGATCCGCCGGTTCGAGGAGCGGCTGGCCGCCCTCAAGGACGACGGCGAGATCCCGGGTTCGATCCACCTGTGCAACGGCCAGGAGGCGATCCCGGTCGGCGCCTGCCGGGCGCTACGCGACGGCGACCACGTGACCGCCACCTACCGGGGTCACGGCTGGGCGGTCGCCCGGGGCGTGGACATGGCCGGGCTCTTCGCCGAGATGATGGGACGCGACTCCGCCCTCTGCGGCGGTCGGGCCGCCTCGCCGTACCTGTCCGACCCGAGCCGCTGGTTCGTCGGGGAGAACTCCATCGTCGGGGCCGGAGTGCCGGTCGCCGCCGGCGCCGCGCTCACCGCGCAGCGCACCGGCAGCGGCGCGGTGTCGGTGGTCAGCATCGGCGACGGCGCGATGAACCAGGGCAACGTCCACGAGGCGATCAACCTCGCCGCCGTGCTGGACCTGCCGCTGGTGCTGGTCGTGGAGAACAACGTCTACTCCGAGATGTCCCGGATCGAGGACATGGTCCGCGTCCGCCAGCTCGCCGAACGCGCCGCCGGGTACGGCATCCCCGGCCGGGTCGTCGACGGCAACGACGCCGACGCCGTGGCCGAGGCCGTCACCGAGGCCGTCACCCGGGCCCGCGAGGGCGCCGGACCCTCCATCGTGGAGGCCATGACCGAACGGCTGGTCGGCCACTACAGCGGCGACGTGCAGCACTACCGGCCGGCCGGCGAGATCGCCGCCGCCCGCGGACGCGAGCCCCTGGCCCGGATCCGGCAGGCCGCCGACCCCGCGCTCAGCGCCCGGCTCGACGCCATCGACGCCGAGGTGGCCGCCGAGGTCGAGGCCGCCGTCACCGCCGCCCGCGCCGTGCCGTTCCCGGACCCGGCGACCGTCAAGGAGCACGTCCATGTCTGAGTCCCTGCGCTACATCCAGGCCGTCAACGCCGCGCTCACCTGGGCCCTGGACAGCCGCGACGACACCGTCTACTTCGGAGAGGACGTCGCCCTGCCCGGCGGGCCGTTCGGCGCCACGAAGGGGCTGCACAAGCGGTTCGGCTCCGCCCGCATCTTCGACACCCCGATCTCCGAGACCGGTTTCCTCGGCATGGCCCTCGGGGCGGCGATGACCGGCCTGCGCCCGATCGCCGAGATCATGTACGCCGACTTCTCGTTCGTGGCCATGGACCAGTTCGTCAACCAGATCTCCACCGTCCACTACTCCAGCAACGGCAGGTGGAAGGCCCCGCTGGTGATCCGGATGCAGCAGGGCTACTCGCCCGGCGCCTGCGCCCAGCACTCCCACTCGCCGGAGGCGTACTTCGCGCACACCCCCGGCCTGCGCGTCGCCCTGCCGGCCACCCCCGACGACGCGTACCAGATGCTGCGCACCGCCGTGGTCAGCGACGATCCGGTGGTCGTCGCCGAGGCGCGGATGCTCTACCCGACGCGCGGACCCGTGCGCACCGACGCCCCGGTCGAACCCCTCGGCGGTGCCCGCGTCGTCCGACCTGGCGACGACGTCACCGTGGTCGCCTGGTCCCGGATGGTCGGGGCCGCCCTGGACGCGGCGGGTGAACTGGCCGAGGAGGGCATCGAGGCCGAGGTGATCGACCTGCGTTGGCTCAACCCGCTCGACTTCGACACCGTTGCCGCCTCGGTGGCGCGCACCGGCCGGCTGGTCGTCGCCCACGAGGCGAACCTGACCGGCGGGTTCGGCGCGGAGATCGCGGCCCGGGCCGCCGCCGAGTGCTTCGCCGACCTGCGCGCCCCGGTCGCCCGGGTGGCCACCCCGGACGTGCCGATGCCCGCCGCCCCGGCCCTGCAGGCCGCGGTGGTGCCCGAGGCCGCCGACGTGGTGGCGGCGGTACGCCGGACGGTCGGTCCGTGACCGTCGACGCCCCGCCGGCCGGGCTGCTGGCCGGCCGGCGGGTGGTCGTCGTCGGTGGCGCCTCCGGCATCGGCCTGGCCACCGTCCGGGCCGCGGCCGACGCCGGCGCGTCGGTGGCCGTGCTGGACGCCGACGGCGACGGCGCGGCCCGAGCCGCCGAGCAGGCCCGCGAGGGCGGGGCGAGCGCCTGCGCCCGGCAGGTCGACGTGACCGTCGAGGCCGAGGTCGCCGCCGCGCTCGACGGGGCCGCCGCCGAACTCGGCGGGATCGACGCCGTGCTGCACGTGGCGGGCGTCATGCGCGGGCAGGGCCTGGACGTCCGGGAGGTCAGCGCCGAACTCTGGGCCCACGTGATCGCGGTCAACCTGACCGGACCGTTCCTCGTCGCCAAGCACGCCGTGCGACACCTCACCGGCCGCTCGGCTGTGCTCGTGCTCGTCGGCTCCAAGGCGGGCGTACAGAACGGATCCGGGTCGGTACCCTACGGCGCGAGCAAGGGAGGGCTGCACGGCCTGGCGCTCACCCTGGCCCGGCAATTCCGTCCGCACGGGATCCGTGTGCACGCGCTCTGCCCCGGCGACATCGACACGCCGCTGATGCGCAGGTCGTTGGCCGAGGCACGGGCCAACGGCGCGGACGGGGACCGGGTCGGGGAGATCGAGGCCGCCCTTGGTCGGCCGGAGGACGTCGCGTCCACGCTGGTCCTGCTGGCATCGCCGGTCAGTGACGGTGTCGTGGGCACCGTCCACACCGGCTGAGCAGCCGACCCGAGGGCGGCGACGACGTGGAGGCGACAAGGTGATCGGCATCATCGGACCGGAGGACTCGATCCGGCTCGTGCAGGAGGTCTCCGCCGGCGAGGGACGCGCCGGGGATCTCACAGCCCGCGCCTACACCCGACCCGAGCAGGCCCCCGAGCTGGCCCGTGAGCTCGACGATCTGTGCCAGGTGCTGCTGTTCACCGGGCGCATCCCGCACGCCTTCGCGGCCTCCGCCGGAGGGCTGCGCGCCGAGATCGACTACATGCCGCACGCCGGCATCGACCTCTACCGCACGCTGTCGCGGATGCTGCTGGCCAACGGTGGACGGCTGCCCACGGTCAGCGTGGACACCATCGAGGCCGACACCGTCCGGGAGACCTACCACGACATCGAGCTGCCCCCGCCCACCGAGATCCTGCCCATCGCCGACTCCTCCGGCCTGCTCTTCTCCGGCCTCGACCAGATCGTCGCCTTCCACCGCGAGCGGTACGCCTCCGGGGCCGTCGAGGCGTGCCTGACCTGCCTCGGCGCGGTCCACCGGGACCTGCGCGAGAGCGGCGTGCCGGTCTGGCGTGTCGAACACACCCGCGCCTCGGTCCGCGACGCCCTGCGCCGGGCCTGGCTCGCCGCGGAGATCCGGCAGTCCCGGGCCACCCAGATCGCGGTGATGATGATCGAGGTGGCCGAGCAGGCCGGTCGCGGGCACGACCCGTACCAGGTGGAACGGCAGCGGCTGCGGTTGCGCGAGGCACTGCTGGAACACGCCGAGCGGATGCGGGGCAGGCTGAGCACGATCGACGACCGGACGCTGCTGATCACCACCACCCGGGGCACCGTGGAGAGCGCCATCGCCCGGCAGCGCTCCGGCCACGCGACGCTGCTCACCCTGCGCGGCGTCGACGTCGAGCACACCGTCGGCTTCGGCGCCGGCACCACCATCGCCGCCGCCGAGGACAACGCCCGTAAGGCGGTGGCGCTCGGCCGTGCCAGCGGCGACACCCACGTGGTCTTTCCCGACGGGGAGATCTACTCCAGCCGCGAGAGCCCGGTCAAGCAACGGCTGCGCGAGACCGCCTCCGGGGTGCTGCGCATCAGCGAGCAACTGCGGCTCGGGCCGCTGTCCACCCGCCGGCTGCTCGAGGCGCTGCACCAGACGGACCCGAACGAGGTGACCGCGCGGGGCCTGGCCGACGCGTACGGGGTGGAGGTCCGCTCGGCCCGCAGGCTGCTCAACTCCCTACGTGCCGCGGGCTACGCCGAGGAGATCGGCGTGCACGTCAGCACCGGCGCGGGCCGGCCGCAGACCGTGTACCGGGTGGAGATGCAGCGGCTGTTCGACGAGATCGGCGGTGGCGTGTGAAGTTCGAACCCTCCTTCCTGGTCACCGCCACCTTCGCCGCCGACGCCGCCGTCCGGCGCGAACCCCACCGGCCGGCGCACCTCGCCCGCGTCGAGGCCCTGCTCGCCGACGGCACCGCCCTGCTCGCCGGGGCCCGGGCAGACCTCGGCGCCTCCGTCCTCGTCCTGCGGGCCGCCGACGCCACCGCCGCCCGCGCCCTGTGCGAACAGGATCCCTACTGGCGGCACGGGGTGTGGACGGCCATCGAGGTGGCCGACTACCTGGCCGCCGTCCCGCCACCCCATGGAAGGTCATGATGTCGCAGTACCGCCAGATCACCGGAATCCGGGTGCGGGGCGCCGCGTCCGCGCCGTACGCCGCCCAACTGCTGACCCAGGCATGGGGGGAGAACCCCGAGGGAGTCACGGTCGACCTGGACGTCGACCCGGCCCTGCCCGAGGGCGGCTACCGCATCGAGGTGCCCGAGCGGGGCGACATCCGGCTCACCGGCGACCCCTTCGCCGGCCTGATCTACGCCGCCCGGGAGCTGACCACCCTGGCCACGCCGGGAGGTCTGCCCGTGGGCGTGCGGACCGACTCGCCCGGGCTGGCGCTGCGGACACTGTGGACCTGGGACCACTCCACCAACTGGGACCTGCGCCAGCTCGGCCAGCAGGAGATCGGCGCGCTCAACCCGTACGCCAAGGGCGCCGACGCCTTCGGCCACGACTACCGCCGGCTGGTCGACTTCTGCAGCCGGGAGCGGATCGGCGGCATCGTGGTCTACGGGCTGCTGCGCGACGCCCACGGCGGCGTCGGGGCGGCCCGCGAGCTGTGCGAGTACGCCAACGCCCGGGGCGTGCGCATCATCGCCGGCATCGGCGTCAACGCCTACGGCGGCATCTACTTCGACGGCCGGCACCGCTACAACCTCGCCACCTGGCTGCGCCAGCGGCCGGACCTGGCCGCCGAGCTGCCGAAGAAGGTCGGCTTCGACATCGACGACTTCGGCGACCTGCACTTCCCGGCCAGCGAGTACATGATGGCCGCCTGCCCCTCGCAACCGGACAATCTCGCCTGGCACCGGGACGCCGTGGACTGGCTGCTGGACACCCTGCCCGTCGGGGGGATCAACTTCGAGACCGGCGACTACGGCAGTTGCGCCTGCCAGCGCTGCGCGGCCCGCACCGGAGGCGAGCGCACGTCCTGGTCGTACGAGGCGATGCGGTCGGTGTATCCCACCCTGCTGGAGACCGCGCGGCGCAAGGGCCCGGCGGGGGTACCGCTGCGGCACCTGGTCGAGGTCTACTGGGACAACATCTTCGACCTCGACGCGCAGCAGCCACTGGCCGAGCTGCCCGACGACGTGGCCTACCAGTACTGCGTCAACCGGGGCTTCTGGTACGACAACCGGCACCGGCTCACCGCCGCGCACGTCGACCGGCTCCCGCACAGCACGAACGTACTGCGCACCCACGCCGGCTCGCAGTGGAACCGGCAGCGGCACTCCTGGGTTCCCGAGATGTACGCCGACATGGGCGTCCGGGCCGGCGGTGCCGGGATGCGCGGACTGACCATCTTCGCCGAGGCGTCGGCGTACCACCCGACCAACGAGATCAGCTACCTGGCGTACGCCCGCTTCACCTGGAATCCCGACCTGACCTGGGCGGACTTCTGGCGCGACGAGGTGGCTCCCCGCTTCGGCGGCGCGGCGGAGGCCGAGGCGTTCCGCGACGGGGCGGCCGTGCTGGACGACGGCTCGGCGACGGCGGGCGCCCTCGTCGCGGTCCGCGAGGACGCCCTGGCGATGGTCGCCACCACCGGTGGCGAGGTGCAGCGCCGGTGGCTGTGGCTGGCCGAGCGCGCCACCCGCCACGCCCACTCCGCCGGTTGATCCCGCCACCCGCCGCCGGCTGGTCCGACCGCCTCTCCTCGCGCACCACCCGGCAACGTCGGTCAGCACGTCCGGTCCCGGTCGGCGGGGGCGGTGTCGGATGGACGCGGTCGTGTGGGAGTCCCTCGGGTTCGTCGGCGTCGTCGCGCACCGACGGGCCCGCCGCCCCGGTGGGTCAGTCGCCCCAGGCGTTGGAGTCCAGGAGCATGTCCCAGGTCAGGTAGGGCAGTTCGGGGTGGCGCTGGTGCAGGATCTCGCCGGGAAGGGTGGCGGCCGGGGCCTTGCGGGGATTGGCGAGTGCCTGCGCCACGATCGCGTCGGTGACGGCCCGGGCGCCGCCGAGGCGGGGATGACGTCGGTGGACGCGGTCGGCGTACCCGGGTGACACCGGGCTGTTGATGCCCATGAGGTCGATGCTGATTCCCGTCTGGGCGATGCCGATCTCCGGCGGCCGGCGACGCTGGAAGACGGGTGAGTCGCGGAAGCTGCGCGTGGTGTGCATGGCGATCGCGTCCCACACGGTGTCCACCCGGCGGTCGGTGACGCCCCGCTCCTCGAGGAACCGGGCGGCGAAGTCGGCGCCGTCCATCTCGAACCGCTGGTCGGAGTCGGCGCGTGCGGTCAGGCCC
Source organism: Micromonospora sp. USAFONa4 (assembly GCF_057197825.1). Classification (NCBI taxonomy): domain Bacteria; kingdom Bacillati; phylum Actinomycetota; class Actinomycetes; order Micromonosporales; family Micromonosporaceae; genus Micromonospora; species Micromonospora sp. USAFONa4. The sequence goes on from NZ_CM170072.1 coordinate 6,112,046, forward strand.
ATGTCGTGCAGGGCGCAGATCAGGAACACGACCTCCTCGTCGTAGTCGCGGCCGGGCCGCCGACCGGCCTGCGCGGCGGCCTCGCGGGCGAACAGGAAACTACGCAGGCTGTGGTTGCGCAGGTAGGCCTCCTGCGTCTCGCCGATCAGTCGGGCCGCCTCCTGGGCGAGCCGGGTCGACGGGAAGGACAGGTCGGCGTCCGGCGCGGCGTGGGAGGCGTCCGGCGCGGCGTGGGCGGCGGCCGGGGCGGCGGGCACCAGAGCGGCGGTGAGCATGCCGGCGCCGGCGGCCAGGCCGGTGCCGAGGGCGGTGCGCCGCGAGAAGGAAGGCGTCACGGGTACCTCATCTTTCGGGTGTCGGGTGCGTGGACCGGAAGCGTTGGCGGTACTCGGCCGGGGTGATCCCGGTGCCGCGCAGGAACGCGCGGCGCATGCTGTCGTCCGAGCCGAAGCCGCAGGCGCGGGCGATGCGAGCCACCCCGTCGTGGGTGGCCTCGAGCAGGGTCTTCGCGGCCTCGACCCGGACCTGCTCGACGTACCGCATGGGGGTCGTCCCGACCGTCCGGCGGAACAGGCGGGTGAGGTGCCGTTCGCTGACCGACGCGTGCGCCGCCATCGTGGCGAGCGTGTGCGGGGCGGCCGGGTCGGCGGCGACGGCGTCCAGGACCCGGCGCAGCGCGCTGCCGGGGGCGGCCGTGGTGTTGCCGCGGACGGTGAACTGGGACTGACCGCCGGGGCGGTGCAGGAAGACCACGAGGTACTTGGCGGTGGTGCGGGCGCGCTCCGGCCCGTGGTCGTCCTCGACCAGCGTCAACGTCAGGTCGATGCCCGCGGTCACGCCGGCCGAGGTGAACAGCGGTCCGTCCCGCACGTAGAGGGCGTCGGGCCGGACGCGGACCGCGGGAAACCGCGACGCGAGGTCGGCGCAGGCCGCCCAGTGCGTGGTGGCCCGGCGGCCGTCGAGCAGGCGCGCCGCCGCGAGCAGGAACGCGCCGGTGCAGATGGCCGCCGTACGGCGGGCGAGCCCGCTGACGCGGGGGAGTTCGGCGACGAGCGCCGGCGGAGGCTGCGCCGTGGCGAGGGAGAGGCCGGGCACCAGCAGCGTGTCGAACCGGTGCCGCACCTGGTGCAGGGCCAGCTCGACGTCTAGGGGCACGCCGACGTCCGTGCGTACCGGGCGGCCGTCCACGGAGGCCAGCCGGATCCGGTAGCCGCCGCTGCCGTGCAGCACCTGGACGGGCCCCGCCACGTCGAGCAGCACGACGCCGTCGTGCACCACCACGACCACCTCGCGGCTTCCGGGGATGTCCACATCGGAAGTCTGGTCGCCTTCTTCCGGGGACCACAAGGACGGCCGCACCGCACATCCGGCCATTCGCGCCCCTGCCCACGGACGCGAGGGACGGTACGGCCGCCCTGCGCTCTTGCGCAGAGGCATGCCGGACAGGTATATATTCAGGACCGTAAATAGTTAACTTTCTTTAGAGTTGGAGGTGGGCGCGGTGCGAAGACGGTTCAGCAAGCTCCTCGTCGGCGGTGCGGTCGGTCTGCTGGCCGTGGCGACGGCGCTGATGGTGACACCCGCCGCACATTCCTCCGTCGGACAGGACGAGGCGTGCCGGCCGGACGGGCTGTACCGGACGCCAGGCGTGGCGGTGCCGTACTGCACCGTCTACGACACCGACGGCCGGGAGAAGCTGGGCGCCGACCACAACCGGCGCATCATCGGCTACTTCACCAGCTGGCGCACCGGACGCAACGGCGCCCCGGCGTACCTGGCCAACCAGATCCCCTGGGACAAGGTCACCCACATCAACTACGCCTTCGCCCACGTCGACGCCGCCAACAGGATCTCGGTCGGCAACCCGAAGGCGGCGGACAATCCGGCCACCAACATGACCTGGCCGGGCGTCGCCGGCGCCGAGATGGATCCGCAGTACGCCTACACCGGGCACTTCAACCTGCTCAACAAGTACAAGAAGCAGAACCCGAACGTGCGTACGCTGATCAGCGTCGGCGGCTGGGCCGAGACCGGCGGCTACCTCGACGACAACGGCGACCGGGTCGACGCCGGCGGCTTCTACCGGATGACCACCACCGGCAGCAACACGATCAACACCGCCGGCATCGCCACCTTCGCCGACTCCGTGGTCGCCTTCCTGCGCACCTACGGCTTCGACGGCGTGGACATCGACTACGAGTACCCGACCTCCAACAACAAGGCCGGCAACCCGCTGGACTTCGCGCAGGCGGACGCCAAGCGGGCGGGGCTCAACGCCTCCTACCAGGTGCTGATGAAGACGCTGCGGGAGAAGCTCGACGCGGCCGCCGCCACGGACGGCAAGCACTACCTGCTCACGGTGGCCGCACCCGCCTCCGGATGGCTGCTGCGGGGGATGGAGTCCTCGCAGGCGCTCCAGTACCTGGACTACGTCAACATCATGTCGTACGACCTGCACGGGTCCTGGAACCACCATGTCGGCCCGAACGCCGCCCTCTTCGACAACGGCGACGACGCCGAACTCGCCGCCGGCGGCGTCTACGGCGCGTACGGCAACATCGGGTACCTGAACACCGACTGGGCCTACCACTACTTCCGGGGGGCGCTGCCCAGCGGGCGGGTCAACATCGGCGTCCCCTACTACACGCGCGGCTGGCAGGGTGTCACCGGCGGCACCAACGGGCTGTGGGGCCGCGCCGCACTGCCGGACCAGACCAAGTGCCCGCCGGGCACCGGCTCCTCGATCGGCTCCACCACCCCCTGTGGGAACGGCGCGGTCGGCATCGACAACCTCTGGCACGACCTGGACGGTGCCGGCGGGGAGGTGCCCGCCGGGGCGAACCCGATGTGGCACGCCAAGAACCTGGAACGTGGCATCACCCCGGACTACCTGTCCGCGTACGGCCTCACGCCGGCCACCGACCCGACCGACCGGATCAGCGGCAGCTACGCCCGCCACTACTCCGCCGCGCTGGTCGCGCCCTGGCTGTGGAACGCGCAGAAGGGTGTCTTCCTCTCCACCGAGGACGAGCAGTCCCTCGGCGCCAAGGCGGACTACGTGGTGGACAAGGGCATCGGCGGCGTGATGATCTGGGAACTCGCCGGTGACTACGCATACGACCAGGCCAAGGGCCAGTACGGCATGGGCGAGACGCTCACCACCCTGCTCTACGACAAGTTCCGCACGGCGCCCGCGTACGGTGCCCGGCGGGCCGCCGTCACCCTGCCGGCCCGGACCATCGACGTGACCGCCACGGTCGGGGGCTTCGCTCTCGGCGACAACAACTACCCGATCAACCCCGAACTGCGGCTCACCAACAACACCGGCGGTCCGGTCCCGGCCGGGGCGCAGCTGGAGTTCGACTACCCGACCACCACACCGACCCTCACCCAGCAGTCCGGCTGGGCCCTGACCACCGTGTCCACCGGGCACACCGGCAGCAACGTGGGCGGGCTCAGGGGCGACTACAACCGGGTACGGCTCACCGTACCGGCCGCCATCGCCCCGGGCGCGTACGCGGAGGTGACGCTCAACTACCAGCTGCCGATCGCCGGGCCGGCCAACTTCACCCTCTCCTTCGGCGGGCAGACGTACTCGCTGGCCAGCGACCACGCCCGTGGGGCCGTGCCGGTCGACCCGACGCCCAGCCCGAGCACCCCGCCGGGCGGCGGGACCTGCGCCGCGCCGGCCTGGTCGGCGGGCACCGCGTACTCCGGCGGCGCGAGGGTGTCGCACGCCGGGCGTACCTGGAGTGCGAAGTGGTGGACGCAGGGCGACACCCCGGGCAGCGCCGCCGTCTGGGCGGACGAGGGGGCCTGCGCCTCCCCGCCGTCCCCGACGACCTCGCCGACGGTCTCGCCGACGGTCGACCCGAGCCCGACCGGCGGCGCCTGCACCGCACCGGCCTGGTCGGCGGGCACGGCCTACTCCGGCGGCGCGGTGGTGTCCCACGAGGGTCACCGGTGGACCGCCCGGTGGTGGACCCAGGGTGAAGTGCCGGGAGCCGGCGCCCAGGGCGTCTGGACCGACAACGGTCCCTGCTGAACCCCGATGGCGGGGCCGCCGGTGAACGGCGGCCCCGCCCGAACGACGGCCACGTACCGGTGCAGACGGTGCGCGGCCGTGCCGCGTCATCCCCCGGCGCCGCCCGGCGTCAGCCGGCCGTCCGCGCTCCGGCGGTGCCGGCCGGGGTGGTGGCGGTCTCGGCGAGCGCGGTGCGCAGGACGTCGTGCAGCGGCCCGTCGGGGTGGTCGATCCAGTGCTGGATGGCGACGCGCAGGGAGGCCAGGAAGGTCGCCGCCACGACCCGGGACCGCAGCGCCCGGTCCGGGCCGGTCAACCGCTGGGCGACGTCGTCGGCGAGGTCTCGCTCGATGGCGGTGTAGGCCGCGATCTGGTGCGCGACGAGGCCCGGGTGCCCGCGTAGCTGACGGCGGTGCAGCAGCCAGGAGGGCGGGGCGTTGCCGTACGCCTCGACGGCGAGGCGTTCGGCGGCCGCGCTCAGCACGACCCACGGCGGCGCGTCGGCCGGCTGCCGGCGGACCAGTTCCAGCAGCCGGCGCAGCCGTACGGCGTCGCCGTGGAAGACCGCCTCCTCCTTGCTGGAGAAGTAGTTGGAGAACGTCCTGCGGGAGACGTTCGCGGCGTCGGCGATGGCCTCCACGGTGACCCGGTCGAGCCCGTGTTCCGTGGCGAGGCGCAGGGCAGCCTCGTGCAGGGCCAGGCGGGTGGCCGCCTTCTTGCGCTCCCGCAGCCCGGTGGTCTCCTCCATGGGCGACAGCCTACGGGGCCGTGACTCAGTTCTCATCGCGCAAACTTGCACTGTGAGCAAGATCGGCAGATGCTTGTGTGCGGCAACCATCTGCGACAGGGGAGGCGGCGTGGAAACTGCTGGCCGCGAGCTTGGTGCGAGGCTCTCCGAGCTGATCCGGAGCGTACGGCTGATCAAACGGCACCGGGCCGACGTCCGGCCGACGGTGCCGGTCGGCCTCGCCGGCCTCCTCATGCAGATCGAGAAGCTGCCCGCCGACTGCCACGCCCGGGAGCTGGCGGCCCGCAGCGGGCTCGACCCGTCGACCGTCAGCCGCGCCGTCGCCTCGCTCGTCAGCCACGGCCTGGTCGAGCGGCGCGCCGACCCCGCCGACAAGCGGGCCAGCCTGCTGACCGTCACCCCGGCCGGGCGGGCCGCCCTGACCGACACCTACGACTGGTACGGCCGGATCCTCGACACCGCTCTCGCCGACTGGACCCCCGCGGAGGTGGCGGCGTTCGCCACCGCGCTCGGCCGGTTCACCCGCGACATCGAGACCGTCCTCGGACACCACGACAACCTGGAGGCCGCGCGATGAGCGCACCCACCACCACGGCCGGCGACGCGCCGATGACACACCGGCAGACGCTGGAGGCCCTCAGCGGCCTGCTGCTGGTGCTGTTCGTCGCCATGCTCAGCGGCACCGTCGTCTCGACGGCGCTGCCGAACATCATCGGCGCGTTGAACGGGTCGCAGACCCAGTACACCTGGGTGGTCACCGCCACCCTGCTCACCGCGACCGCGACCACCCCGATCTGGGGCAAGCTCGCCGACCTGTTCAACAAGAAGCTCCTGGTCCAGATCGCCATCGTCGTCTTCCTGGTCGGCTCGGTGATCGCCGGCTTCGCCCAGACGGCCGGCCAGCTCATCGCCGCCCGCGCGTTCCAGGGCATCGGCGTCGGCGGCCTCCAGGCCCTCGTCCAGGTCGCCATCGCCGCGATGATCCCGCCCCGGGAGCGCGGCCGGTACAACGGCTACCTCGGTGGCGTCATGGCGGTGGCGACCGTCGGTGGCCCGCTGCTGGGCGGGCTCATCGTCGACACGTCCTGGCTCGGCTGGCGCTGGTGCTTCTTCGTCGGGGTTCCCGTCGCCGCCATCGCGCTGGTCCTCCTCCAGTTCACCCTGCGCCTGCCGACGGTCCGCCGCGAGAACGTCAAGATCGACTACCTGGGCGCGGCCCTGATCGCCGCCGGCGTCAGCGTGCTGCTCATCTGGATCTCCTTCGTCGACGACTCGTTCGCCTGGGCCTCCTGGCAGACGGCCGCCATGGTGGGCGGTGCGGTCGCGCTGCTCGCCCTGGCCGTCTGGGTGGAGTCGCGGGCCGACGAGCCGGTCGTCCCGCTCGGTCTCGTCCGCCAGCGGACCACCGCCCTGGCCATCCTGGGCAGCCTGGCGGTCGGCATGGCGATGTTCGGCGGCGCCGTCTTCCTCGGCCAGTACTTCCAGATCGGCCGCGGCTACAGCCCGACCGAGGCCGGGCTGCTCACCATCCCGATGATGGCCGGCGTCCTCGGATCGTCGATCATCGCCGGCCGGCTGATCACGAAGACCGGGAAGATCAAGCCGTACATCGTGTTCGGCGCGATCGTGCTCGTCATCGGGTTCGCCCTGCTCGGCACCATCGACCACGAGACCTCGCTGGTGCTGGTCGGTACGGCCATGTTCATCGTCGGCGTCGGGGTCGGCATGACGATGCAGAACCTCGTCCTCGCCGTGCAGAACACCGTCTCGCTCCGGGACATCGGCGCGGCCAGCTCGACCGTCGCGTTCTTCCGCTCGCTCGGCGGCACGATCGGCGTGTCGGTGCTCGGCGCGGTCCTCGCCCGCCGGGTGACCGACCAGATCACCGCCGACCTCTCCGCCGCCGGCATCCCCGCCTCCGGCAGCGCGGGAGCGGGCAGCCTGAACCTCGACGCCATGCCCGGCGCGGTCCAGCAGATCGTCCGCGCGGCGTACGGGGACGCCACCGGCCACATCTTCCTCATCTCCGCCGCGATCGCCGTCGTCGGCATCATCGCCGCGGTCCTGTTGAAGCCGGTCGGCCTGCGCAGCAGCCTGGATCTGCCCGATCCCGCCAGGTCGACGGCCGTGGCCGCCGACGCGGTCGACGGCGCCCCCGCCTTCGACCAGGTGAGCGTGCCGGCCGCGGCGACGGAGGCGCCGGCGCGCCGCTGAGGCCCGACCAGCGGAAGCGGGGTCGCCACCGTCTCGGACGGTGGCGACCCCGCTCTGCTGGAGGTGTGCGGAAGGGGCCCTTCCTCACGCCTGGCGTATGGGAAGGGCCCCTTCCTTGCATCCGAGCAGGTGCCTGGCAGGGGCGTGTCACGAGCGTGACGGCACCGACCGGCGGCCGGGCTCAGTTGACGCCGGCGCCCGCGGTCACCGGGTCGTCGTCCCGGTTGCAGGTGGGGAAGAGGTTGTCCCACAGCTCCGGCACGCCGTTCTGGTCTCCGCAGATCGTCGTCGTCGGCAGCGGAAGCGGGGTGCCCGGCCTGACGACCGTCAGGTCGGGGACCGACGATCCGGCGACCGAGTGGTTGGCGGCGCCGTCGGCGGAGGTCCCGCCGACCGCCGGCGCGCCGAGGGCGACGAGCAGGAGCGCGCCCGATACGAGGAGCCCTGCACCGAGGCGACCGTCGACTACCGTCCGCATGTGACCTCCCTGGAGTTGTCCGTCGGATGCGAGCGTGATCGAGCCGGGGGACGCGGTCAAGCCCGTCCCGGTTACGACCCGGTCACACGCCTCCACCTGGGACGCGATCCGTCAATGGGTGTCGCGGGGTGGGTCGGGCGGCTTTCCGGGGCGTTTCGGGCAGCTCCGGCGTCGTGACGGATTCGTCACGCTGGGTGGTGTGGGTGGTGTCCTCGCCGCCTGCCGGGAAGAGGCGACACGGCGGCCGGTGTGCCCCTCGTCCCTGTGGTAGAAAGCCCGGGTGGCCGCCATGCGTTTCCAACTTCTGGGGCCGCTCGAGGTGCGGATCGACGGTCGGCCGGTGCCGCTCGGCACGGTGAAGCAACGGCTGCTCTGCGCCACCCTGCTGCTGGATCCGAACGAGGTGCTGCGCACCGGACACCTCGCCGAGATGCTGTGGGACGAGCCTCAGCCGGCGTCCGCGGCGGCCAACCTGAGGACGTACGCCCACGGGCTGCGCCAGGCCCTGCGCGACCGGTCGGACGGGGCGAGCCGGCTGCACACCGGCACCGGCGGCTACCTGCTCGAGGTACGCCCCGGCGAGCGGGACCTCGACGAGTTCGAGGAGGCGGCCCAGCACGGCCGCGACGCCCGTGCCCGGGGCGAGCTGCGGCAGGCGGAGGCGAGCCTGGCCCACGCGCTCACCCTCTGGCGCGACGCACCGCTCGCCGGGCTGCCCCTGCCCCACCCGGTCGCCGTACGCCTGAACCGCCTGCACGAGCAACGGCTGATGGTCGAGGAGGAGCACGTCCAGGCCAAACTCGACCTGGGCGCGTCCGCCGAGCTGGTCGGGCGGCTGCGCGAGCACGTCGACAACCATCCCCTGCGGCAGCGTGGCTGGGGTCAGCTGATGACCGCGCTCTACCGCACCGGCGACATCGCGGGCGCGGTCGACGCGTACCTGCGGGCCCGACGGGTGCTGGCCGATCAGCTCGGCATCGATCCCAGCCCCTGGCTGGAGGCGCTCTACCGCGACATCCTCGACCACAGCCCCGCCCTGACCGGCGAGCCGCAGCGGTCACAGCCCGCGCGGATCGTGGTGCGCGGGCTGCCGCCGGCCGTCGACACCTTCGTCGGCCGACAGGCCGAGATGGACACCGTACGCGGCTGGCTCGACGGATCCGCGACGTGCCCGGTGGTCGCGTTGCACGGCCCGGGAGGAGCCGGCAAGTCGGCGCTGGCCGTCCGGCTCGCCCACCACCTCGCCGACCGGTACCCCGGCGGCGCCCTCTACGTGGACCTGCAGGGATCGGACGTCGACCTGCCGCCGCTGCGACCCCTCGACGTCCTCGGCCGCTTCCTCCGCGCGCTCGGGGTGCCGGGCAACGCCGTGCCGGGCGACGTCGGCGAAGCCACCGTCGCGTACCGGTCCGAGCTCGCGGGGCGGGGCGTGCTCGTCGTCCTCGACAACGCCCGCGACGCCGCCCAGGTCAGGAGCCTGCTGCCGGCGGACGCCTCGTGCGGTGTCGTGGTCACCAGCAGGCGGATGCTCGCGACCCTGCCCAACGGCCGGCATCTCGCCGTGGGGCTGCTGTCCCGCTCGGAGGCGGTCGGGCTGCTCGCCGGCGAGTGCGGCGCCGACCGGGTGACGGCCGAGCCGGACGCGGCCGTCCGCCTGGTGGATCTCTGCGGCCTGCTGCCGCTGGCCATCCGCATCGTCGGCGCCCGCCTGGTCAGCCGGCCGGGCTGGCCGATCGCCCGCCTGGTCGAGCGGCTCGCCGACCCCGGGCTCCGCCTCAACGAGCTGGAGTTCGACGACCTCAGCGTCCGGCCGTCCATCGCGCTCACCTACGCCGCGCTGCGCGACGGGGGCCCGGAGGAGCAGCTGTGCGCCCGCGCCTTCCGGCTGATCGGCGACAGCCGGCTGCCCGCCGTCACCACCCGCGCCGTCGCCGCCCTGCTCGGTGAGTCGCCCGCCCGGGCCGAGACCGTTCTCGAACGCCTCGTCGACGAGCGGTTGGCGGAGCCCCGGGAGCCGGGCGTCTACGGCATCCACGACCTGGTCCGCCTGTACGCCGTCGAACGGGCCGAGGACGAGACGCCGGGCGACCGGGAGGCCGCGTTGCGGCGGCTGCTGGAGGCGTACGTGCAGGGGGCCCGGGAGCTGGAGCGGATGGCCAACGCCGGCTGGTCGCCGACCGGTGCCGGCGGCCAGGACCGCCCCGCCTGGCAGGAGCCGCCGCAGACCCCCGCGGAGGCCGTCCGGTGGCTGGCCGAGGAGCACCTCAACATCCTGGCCGCCTTCCGGCAGGCGTCGACCGCCTCCACCGGCACCGCGAAGCTCGCGGCCGAGCTGGCCTGGGGGAGCGTCGCCTCGTTGCGCCGGCACGGCTACCTCCAGGAGGCCCTCACCCTCGTCGACGGCGCCGCCGCCACCACCGAGCGGCTCGGCCTCACGCTCGAACACTGTGCCGCGCTGTTCTACCGGGCGGCGTTCAACAAGGGCACCGCCGACCCGTCGGTGGTCGAGGCGGACCTGCGGCGCTGTCTCGAACTCCTCCAGTCGCTCGGTGACCGCGACCGGATCGCCACCTGTCTGGAGGCCCTCGGCAACCTGCGCCACCGGATGGGCGACGTGTCGCGCGCCCTCGTCCACCACGACGAGGCGCTCGCGCTCCGCCGTGAGTCGGGCCGACTGCTCATGATCGGCGCGACCCTCAGCAACTCCGCCCAGGTGCGCCTCTCCGCCGGGGCCGTGGAGCAGGCCTTCGCGGACGTCGAGGAGGCGCTGCGGATCGCCCGCGACATCGACGCCGTGGGCCTGATCGGTGCGGCCCTCACCATGCGGGGGCAACTGCTGTGCCGCACCGACCGGTGGTCCGAGGCCCGCGAGTGCCTCGACGAGGCGCTGGCCGCCACCGACCGCTCCGGCGACCTGCCGTCGCGCTGCGAGGCGCTGCTGTCGCGCGCGGCGGCCCACCTCCGGCTCGGGCGCCACGCCGCTGCCGCCCACGACGCCGACGAGGCGGGCTCGGCGGCCGTCCGGATCGGCGACCGCTACCTGCTGGCCGTCGCGCGCCAGGCCCTCGGCCGGATCGCCGGGGCCGCGGGTGACGCCGGCGCCGCAGCGAGGCTGGACTCCGACGCCCGGGCCCTGTTCAGGTCGCTGCCGGCTTATCGGGAGCCGCAGTACGTCGAGTACTTCGGCCAGCACTGACCGGCGACGCCCATCGTGCCGGTGCTCGAGGTCTACCGCGACTTCCAGGCGACCCTCGGCGTCGCTGGCGCGGACTGACGAGGGCTTGCCCCCGCGCGGAGACGACGGTGGGGAGGGACGGTGATCCGTCCCTCCCCACCGTCGACCGTGCCGCTCAGGACAGGAACTTGTCCAGGGCGGCCTCGATGCTGCCGGAGTCCGGCGCCGCGTGCGACTTCATGGTGGTCTTGTTGTACGAGATGAAGCTCGGGCAGCGCGCCGCCGGGGCGCTGATGGTGCCGCCGTCGCCGATCTTCTCGCCGGTCTTCGCGGCGTAGAAGGTCAGGGTGTAGCGCGACGAGATGTAGTCGATGGTGACCTGCTTGCCGGCGCTGTCCTTGTACTGGCACTTCTTCGGTTCGCCCTCGCTGCCCTCGACGAACTTGAGGCAGCCGACCACGGACACCGTCTGGAAGTCGGCGCTCTTGGCGTAGTACGGCTTGTTCGAGGCGACCGACTTCGACGACCAGAAGTTCGGCCGGTCGGGGTTGTTCGAGAACGTGTACGCCTTGGCGCCGGACGGGCCGTTGTAGGTGGCCGCGTTCAGGATCTGGCCGCCGTCGCAGACGTTGGACAGGTCGCTGGAGTAGCGGGCGGTGACCGCGTTGTTGCTCGGCTCCTGCGTCTCCTGCTGCCCGGGGGTGGGGGAGGCGTCCGTGCCCGGCGTGCTGCTGGTGCCGGCGTCGGGGCTGGGCCCGCCGGTCGCGACGATGGTGGGCTCGTCGTCGTCACCGTTGACGAGCACGAGGCCGATGCCGGCGCCGCAGATGGCGAGCACGAGGACCACCGCGCCGGCGACCAGCCCGATGACCAGGCCCTTGTTCGACTTCTTCGGCGGCGGGAAGGGAGCACCGAACTGCGGCGCCTGCGCTGGCTGCCCGTAACCCGGGTACCCGCCCTGCTGCGGGGCCGGCGGCCCGCTCCAGGGGGTGACGTTCGGGTCCGGCTGCTGCCCTCCGTACGGAGGGTAACTGTCGCTCATGTGAAGCCCTTATCGCTGTCGACGTGTGCCCAGGCACGGGATCAGGGATCAGGGTAGTGAGCGCCGCAAACCGTGACGATGGGCGGCTGAATTCGATAGAGGCACAGTTCGGTACCGACGGCGTCACGCGTGACTCTGCGTACGAGTTACGGCTCAGTACGTGGCGAGATGCCCGAAGGTCCGGGGGTTGCGGGCGGCGTCTATCCGGGCCGCCGGAAGGGAATTCCGTTGTGCCGCCCCGGGTGCGGACCGGTTGGCGGGGCCCGAGGTGGTGCTGTGATCAGGATCACTCGTTTGTGCACCGAGATCTAGCCGACATTCGGCTAGGAAAGCCGCGGCTGCCGGCCCGGAAGCCTGTTCAGGCGTCCGGGCCGACCGCGCCGGCGCGGCGTGTGGATCCGGCGTGTGGGTGCGGCGGTTGTCAGGCGGGCACGCAGGTCACCGTTCCCGTCGCGGCGCCTCCGGTGGTGCTGCCGAGGAAGCCGAAGGTGGCCTGCGCGCCGGGGGCGAGGGCGCCGTTCCAGTCGACGTGGCGGGCGGTCACCTCGGCCCCGTCCTGCGTCAGCCGGGCGTTCCAGGACTGGCTGATCCGCTGGCCGTCGGTGAACGCGAAGCGGACGGTCCATCCGGAGATCGGCGCGGCGCCGGAGTTGCGTACCGTCACCTCGCCCTGGAAGCCGCCCTGCCACTGGCCCACCACGCGATGGCTCGCAGCGCAGCCGCCGGCCGGACCGGTGGGCGTCGGCGTCGGGCTGACGGTGGGTGTCGGGCTGGCGGTGGGTGTCGGAGTGACGCCGCCCAGCGCTGCGGCCAGGGCCGGGTACCAGCGGTCGGCCATCTTCTGGTCGCCGGCCGCGTTCGGGTGTACGCCGTCGTAGGTGTCGGTGGTCGTGCTGAACCCGGTCCACTGGTCGACCACCACCACCGGCGAGGCGGGGGTCCCGGTCGCCGCCGCCCAGCCGTCGATCGCGCCGTTGAGGGCCGTCACCCGCTGGCCGCACTCCGGGCACGTGGGCGGCGCCATGGGGATGATCTTCGCGACGAGGATCCGCATCGCCGGGTTGCTGGCCCGCATCTGGTCCACCAGCCTGCCGTACGCGGCGAGGATCGTGGCGGGCGGGATGTTGCTCCACGCGTCGTTGGTGCCGAAGTGCATCAGGACGATGTCGGGCCGGGTGGCGGCGAGCCAGCCCGGCAGCAGGTTCTGGTTGGCCACGTTGGTCACCAGGTAGCCGCCGTGCCCCTCGTTGTCGCCGTCGTGGGCTTGGCCGCAGCCCTGCGGGCCGAGCGTCCCGACGAAGTCGACGTCGGTGTGGCCGGTGGCCTGGAGGCGGTTCCAGAGCACGGAGCGCCAGCAGCCGGGGGAACCGGTGATCGAGTCGCCCAGCGGCATCACCCGTACGGGCGCGGCGGCCGCCGGCAGCGCGGGGGAGGGGGCGGTGAGCCCGGCGGCGAGGGTGAGGGGGATCGCCGCCAGCGCGGCGAGCAGGGCGTGGAGCAGGGGCCTTCGGAGCATGGTGGAGGAACTCCTGTCACAGGTCGAGGTCAATGTGTGACGGCCCGGTGCTCCCCCGACAGTCAACCAGCAGAGTCGACGTATCTCAATGGAATCAGGTTTCACGCAAGGCATTCACGACCAATGCTCTTCAACATCTTCCTCATATCGTGAACATCAACAAAATTCACGATCATGAATGTGGCGGCTAAGGTTTGCTCATCGTCCAGACCGCCTGTCGGGTGTGCCACGAGCCACCCGGGGGCCACCACAGTAGGAGGACCGGGAGATGTCACTCCCTCGCACTCATCGGCGAACCCTCGCCGCTGCGGCCAGCGTGTTCGCCAGCGCCGCCATGGTCACCACCATGATCGGCGCACCGGCGGCGGCCTCGGCCACCGGCGAGATCCTCAGCGCCGGTGGCGCGACCGCCGTGGCCGACAGCTACATCGTGGTACTCAAGGACACCAGCGTCGGCGGTCGCGCCGGCACCCGGCAGGGCGAGGTGAAGAGCACGGCGGGCTCCCTCGCCGCCCGCTTCGGCGGCAGCGTCGGACACGTCTACGGTGACGCGCTCAACGGCTTCGAGGTGAAGCTCTCCGAGCGGGCCGCCAAGCGCCTCGCCGCGCACCCCGACGTCGCCTACGTCGAGCAGAACCACACCGTGGAGATGACGGCCACCCAGAACAACCCGCCGTGGGGCCTGGACCGCATCGACCAGCGGAACCTCCCGCTGAGCCGCACCTACACCTACAACAGCAGCGGCACCGGCGTGACGGCGTACATCATCGACACCGGCATCCGGACCACCCACGTCGACTTCGCCGGTCAGGCCGTCGACGGCTACGACGCGATCGACAACGCGCTGCCGGCCGCCGACTGCAACGGCCACGGCACCCACGTCGCCGGCACCGTCGGCGGCAACACCTACGGCGTGGCGAAGGACGTCCGGCTGGTGGCCGTCCGCGTGCTGAACTGCCAGGGCAGCGGCACCTGGGCACAGGTCATCGCCGGCATCAACTGGGTGACCTCGAACCACCAGGCGGGCCAGCCGGCGGTGGCGAACATGAGCCTCGGCGGTTCGACCAACGCCTCCCTGAACACCGCCGTGGCGAACTCGATCGCCGACGGCATCACCTACGCGGTGGCCTCCGGCAACTCGAACGCCAACGCCTGCAACTTCTCGCCGGCCTCCGTCCCGACGGCGCTGACCGTCAACGCGTCGCAGAGCAACGACGCCCGGGCCTCGTTCTCCAACTGGGGCACCTGCACCGACCTGTTCGCCCCCGGCGTGGGCGTGCTGTCGGCCTGGTCCACCAGCGACACCGCCACCTCCTCCATCAGCGGCACCTCGATGGCCTCCCCGCACGTCGCGGGCGCGGCCGCTCGGGTGCTCAGCGTCAACCCGACCTGGACGCCCGCCCAGGTCCACTCGTACATCGTCAGCCAGGCCACCCCGAACGTGATCACCAGCCCCGGCACCGGTTCGCCGAACCGCCTGCTCTACCTGGCTCCCACCTTCTGACCGACACCGTCGGCACACCGGCCCCGGGGCGTCCGCGCCCCGGGGCCGGCGCGCGTGCGGAAGAGGTCGACGGGTGTCCATGTTGCGGGGAGGCCGGGGCGCGCCTAAGCTGCCGGCAGTGGGAGCGCTCCCGGGCCCGTGGGCGGGGATCTGTCGCGAGGCTCCCGGCCCGACGACCCGCCTGCGGGCCGTCGGCGTACGAACTGCCGTACCCGTCGGGCGACGTGGCGTCCCGCCGCCCTGCGCTGCCGGCACCCCCACCACCGATCGGAAGCGAAGGCACCCGCATGAAGCTCCTACCGCGCCCGTCCCGGCGCACCCTGGTCATGGCCGGCGCGGTCGGCGCGCTGACCGTCGCGGCGTCGGCCGCCGTCCCGGTCGCCAGTGCCCAGGCTGCCACCGGCTGCGCCGTCACCTACACCACCAGCAGCTGGTCCGGTGGCTTCACCGCCAACATCACGATCAAGAACCTGGGCGACGCGGTCGACGGCTGGACGCTCGGCTTCGCCTTCCCCGACGCCGGCCAACGGGTCGGCCAGGGCTGGTCGGCGACCTGGAGCCAGGCCGGCGCCGCCGTCACCGCGCGCAACGTGAGCTGGAACGGCGCGCTGGCGACCGGTGCGTCGACCAGCATCGGGTTCAACGGCACGTGGAGCGCCGCCAACCCCGCGCCGACGGCGTTCACCCTCAACGGCACCGCCTGTACGGGCGCGACCACGCCGACCACCCCGCCGGCCCCCACCACGCCGCCGCCCACGACCCCGCCACCGACCACCCCGCCGCCCACGACCCCGCCGCCGGCCGGTCAGACGCCGGTCGCGATCAACGGGCAGCTGCGGGTGTGCGGGGCCAACCTGTGCAACCAGTACGGCAAGCCGATCCAGTTGCGTGGCATGAGCACCCACGGCATCCAGTGGTTCGCCCGCTGCTACAACGACGCCTCGCTCGACGCGCTGGCCGACGACTGGCGGGCGGACCTGCTGCGGATCGCCATGTACGTCCAGGAGGACGGCTACGAGACCGACCCTGCCGGCTTCACCAACCGGGTCAACGCCCTGGTCGACGAGGCCGAACAGCGCGGCATGTACGCGCTTATCGACTTCCACACCCTGACGCCGGGCGACCCGATGCACAACCTCGCCCGGGCCAAGACCTTCTTCGCCGCCGTCTCCGCCCGCAACGCCGCCAAGAAGAACGTCATCTACGAGATCGCCAACGAGCCCAACGGCGTCAGCTGGGCGACCATCAAGAGCTACGCCGAGCAGGTCATTCCGGTGATCCGCGCCAACGACCCGGACGCGGTGGTCGTGGTCGGCACCCGCGGCTGGTCCTCGCTGGGCGTCTCCGACGGCTCAGGCGCCAACGAGATCATCAACAACCCGGTGAACGCGAGCAACGTGATGTACACGTTCCACTTCTACGCCGCGTCCCACCGGGACAACTACCGGGCCGAGGTGGAGCGGGCCGCCGCCCGGTTGCCGCTGTTCGTCACCGAGTTCGGCACGGTGGACTACACCGGTGACGGTGGGGTGGACGTCGCCAGCAGCAACGCCTGGCTCGACCTGCTGGACCGCCTGAAGATCAGCTACGCGAACTGGACCTACTCGGACAAGGCCGAGGGCAGCGCCGCGCTGCGGCCGGGCACCTGTGCCGGGAGCACCTACACCGGCCCGGGCGTGCTCACCGAGTCGGGCGCCCTGATCCGGGACCGCATCCGTACGCCGGACAACTTCCCCACCGCCTGATCCCGTTTCGCGCGAGGCCCCGCCGCACCCGGCGGGGCCTCGCCGCGTCGTCGGGCGGGGTCCGGGCCGTTTCACTCAGGCGGGTACGGCGTGGTCCGCCTCGAACCGCTCCCGGGTCAGGAACGCCAGCTGGGCCCGCTTGTCGGGCATGTCGATCTCGTCGGCGAAGGTGAAGCCCTCCCGCCGCAGCCGGTCGAGCGCGCGCTCGTTGCGGACGTCGGGCTCGACGACGATCCGGAGCCGGGTGGGGTCGGCGAACAGGTAGCGGGCGAGGGCGGGGCCGATGGCGGTCGTGAGGCCCTTCGGCGGGCGCCTCCCGGGGGCGAGCAGCAGGTGCATCCCGACGTCGCCGGGCCGCACGGTGTAGCGCTCGCCGACCGGGTCCGCCTCCGGCTGGTAGGTCTGGAACAGGCCGATCGGCGCGCCGTCGAGCATGATCAGGTACGCGTGGTGGGTGTCGAGGCCGTCGACGAACTCGTAGATCTCCCGCACCTCGTCGACCGAGTGCGAACCCATGCCCCAGAACGCCGCCCGGGGCTCGGTCACCCAGCCGTGCACCAACTCCGCGTGGGCCTTCGGGTCCAGCGCGACGAGCGACAGCTCGCCGAAGCCGGGGATGTTCTCCTGATATGTCACGGTGTCGCGTCTCCTGGTTCTGGGGTGAGTTCTCGCCAGTCGGTGACCACCGGAACCAGCTCGCCGCCGGCCCACAGTGGCAGTTGGTCGTCGAAGTGCGGGTCGCCGGGGCGCCCGGACGCGCCGAAGGGGACGATCCAGCGGCTCTCGGCGCGGTCGGTCAGGTCCCACACGTAGCGGGCCACCGGGCCCCGCCAGCACGCGTCGGACACGCCGGGCACGCTCGACGTGGCCAGCACGCAGTCGGCGTCGCCGGCCAGCGCGACCCGCTCCCGCATGCCCCGTACCGCCTCGTCGGTGGCCGCCGCCACGCCGAGGTGGACGGGGTGCAGCACGTGCCGCCGGCCCCACGGCTCCGGCGGGTCGCCCGCCGCGACGTCCTCGAGCGCCCCGGCCGCCACGGGACCGATCTCGCCGCCGAGGCGGTGCAGCCCGGTGGCCACCCCGTCGAGGGCGTGGCCGATGCGCGACAGCGGGTCGGTCCACGGCGCGAACAGGCCGTCGAACGCGCTCGGGGTCTCGCGCAGCGGGCGCAGGCACGGGTGGTCGTACAGGCGGCGGGCCAGGGCCGCGCGCCAGGCGGCCCAGGCGCCGGCGTCGGCGCTGTCGGCCCGCATGTCTCCGTCCCACGTGGTCAGCCGGTCCCGCAGCCGCCGGGCCGGCCCGCTGAGCCCGCCGGGGTCGACCCGGTCGAGCAGGCCGCGCAGCGCCCCGGCCGCCAGTCGGGTGTCCATGTGTACGGCCTCCGGCCGGGCGCCGTCGGCGAGCAGGGCGCGGATGCGGCGGGCCCGGTGCGGCGGGGCGAAGCCGGTGCCGAGGTCCGCCACGTCGGGGCGGCGGTCGTTGGCGCAGACCGCGAACCCGTCGACGGCGGTGCGGCGCGGCTCGGCGTAGCCGCCGTGCCACCGGTACCGGGGATCGTCGCCGGGCACCGGCTCCCGGCGGCACCGGTCGTCGCGAAGCGGGACGAGACCGGCGACCAACTGGTGGACCGTTCCGCGCCGGTCGGCGACCAGGACGCTGTTGACCGGCTCGACCCAGTCGCGCAGCGCGTCGGCGACGTCGTCGGCGCTGCGGGCGCGCAGCAGCGGCAGCAGCGCGTCGAAGCCCAGGCGCTGCTCGACCCGGCTGGGGGTACGCAGGCTGATCGCCTCGCCGGTGTTCCGGTCGTGGTCGACGACCGGCCCGCGCGGCGTCTCGATCACCTCGACGGACCCCGCTTCGCCGCCGCGGACCTCGATCCGCTCGACGTGCCGGTGCGCCGGCACCCAGCCGTCCGCCTCGCGGACCAGCACCCGGTCGCCGTCGCGGCGCAGCTGTTCGCGGTAGAGGTCCTGGTAGTCGGCCATCGCGTTGGTGACGGCCCAGGCGACCTCGCCGGCGTGTCCGAAGTGGGGGAGGCCGGGCACGCCGGGGAACGCGAAGCCGAACACGTCGAACTCGGGGCAGGCGAGGCGCACCTGGTGGTAGATGCCGGGCAGTTCGAGGATGCGGTGCGGGTCGCCGGCGATGACGGGCGCCCGTCCGGTGCCGGGGTCGCCGGGCACGGCCCAGGCGTTGCTGCCCGACCCGTCGGGGCCCTCGACGGCGAACAGGCCGGTCGCGGACGGGCCGAGGGTGGCGGCGACGTGGGCGTGCCACAGCTTGTTGGGGAAGGTGGAGAAGAGCACGTGCTGGACGAGGAAGACCCCCAGCGGCGACCACGGCCGCCACCGGCCCGGGGCGCAGCCGACCGCCGCGAACTCGGGTGCCGCGGCGGCGCCCTCGGCGAGCCCCTCGTTGACCCCGTCGACGTAGGCGCCGACCCACCGCCGGGTGGCGGGGGCGAGCCGCTCGAAGCAGCGCCGGGCGGTGTCGTCGAGGCGGGCCCGGCGGGCGAAGCGGTCCCAGCCCAGCTCGGCGGGGCCGACGTGCTCGGCGAGCCGGCCCTCGGAGCGCCACCGTTCCACTTCGATCTGCCAGGCCCGGTCGACGGCGGCGACCCGGCCCTGCAACCGGGCGAGGCCGTCGACGCTGTCGGCGCTCAGGTGCGGGACACCCCACCGGTCGCGATGGACGCCGGTCATCGTCGCGCCGGGCGGATGGGCGGTCGTCCCGCCTGCCACAGGAATGTCAACTTAGGCTACCCTCCCCTAACTGAGGCAGACCTTACCTGGAGGGGTGCGTGAAGCGAAACTGGGAAGCCCTGGTGCTCAAGGCGATGGGCGGTCGCGAATTCCGGCTGACCGTGCTCGGCACCGAGGCCGTCGGCGAGCGCTACCGTCGACTGCGCATGGACGGCGGCGGGCTGCTGGAGGCGTGCGGTGTGCACCCCACCATGTGGGTGCGGCTGTGGTTCGACAACGACGGCAAGCCGCACCAGCGCGCGTACACCCTCGTCGACCCCGACCCGGAGACCGGCCGCTTCGACCTGGAGTTCGCCATCCACGACGGATGCGCCGCCCGGTGGGCCGCCGCCGCCCAGGTCGGCGACACCATCGAGGCCACCGTGCAGGGCACCGCCTTCACCCTGCCGGACCCCGCCCCGCAGCACCTGTACCTGGTCGGCGACGCCGCCTCGCTCCCGGCGGTGAACAGCCTGCTCGCCGCGGCCCCCGACACCCCGGCGACGGTCTGGCTGGAGTACGCCCACGAGGGCGAGAAGGAGCTGGCGCCGCGCGCCCACGCCAGGCATCAGGTCACCTGGGTGCCGCGCCGCGACGAGGGCCAGCACCTGGTCGAGACGGTCTGCGCGGCCCTGCCCGCCGTCGAGGACGCCCACTACTGGGTGGCCTGCGAGGCGGCCAGCACGCGCGGCATCACCAAGCACGTACGGCGGACGCTGGGCGTCGGCAAGCACCAGCTCACCTCGCTGGCCTACTGGAGCGCCCGGTGAGAGGTCGGCTCGGCACGCTGACCGCGCTCTACGTCACGCAGTACCTCGGCATCGGCTTCATCACCGTCGGGCTGACCGCCATCCTGCGCGACGGCGGCACCTCCCTCGACACGCTGGCGCTGTTGCAGTTCGTCGGCCTGGTCTGGCCGATCAAGTTCCTCTGGGCACCCGTCCTCGACCGGTACGGCTCCCGCCGCCGTGGGCACTACCGGTCCTGGCTGCTGGTGCTCCAGGGCGGCCTGGTGCTGGCCCTGCTGGCCCTGCTGCCGTTCGACCGCCCGGCCGCGCAGCTCGGCCCGGTCGTCGCGATCTGCGTCGCCTACGTGTTCCTCTCCGCGACGCAGGACATCGCCGTCGACGCCGTCGCCGTCCGGCTGCTCTCCGAGCGCTCGCGGGGCACCGGCAACGGCATCCAGGTCGCCGCGAGCTACGTCGGCAACCTGCTCGGTGGCGGGGCCTGCGTGGTCGTCTACGACCGGTTCGGCTGGGCGCCCGCGATCCTGCTGCTCGCCGCCCTGACCGCCGTCGGCCTGCTGGTGGTGTGGCGGTTCCGCGAGCCGGACCGCACCGACCGCGTCGCCAGCGCCGGTGCGGCGTACCGGGCGCTGCTGTCGGTGCTGGGTCAGCCCGGCTGCCGCCGGTGGACCTTCGGCGTGGTGCCGCTGGTCTACATCGGCGCGGGCGCGACGTACGCCCTGGTGACGCCGGCCCTGGTGGACGCGGACTGGTCGCTGGCGCGCATCGGCGTGGTGACCGGCGTGGTGACCAGCCTGCCGGCCATCGTGGCCGGTCTGGTCTCCGGGGCCGCGATCGGCCGGTTCGGGCGGGGCCGCGTGCTCGTCGCCGGGGGAGTGGCGCTCGCGCTGTCCACGGCGATGCTGCTGCCGTTGCTGAACGGCCGGGCCCCGCTCGCCGGGACGGTCGCCGCGCTCTGCTGCTTCATGGCCGCCTACACGGTCGCCAACGTCGTGCTCTACACGGTCAACATGGACTACTCCCGGCCCGGCACGGGCGGTACGGACTTCACGGTGCTGTCGTCGTTCGGGCTGGTCTGCTCGTTCGTGGCGGCCTCCGTCGCGCTGGCCGCGGCCGAGGTGTTCGGCTATCCCGCGGTCGCCCTGGCCTCCGTCGTCCTGGTGGCGCTCGGCGTCGCGCTGGGCCTCGGGCACCAGCGGCGGTTCCCGCCCCGATCCGTTGCGGCGCCGGGGGAGCGCGAGTTGTCGAAGGTGCCGGGTTGAGTGATATCGCTCAATGTGGGCAACGATGTTGACACATCCTTAGGTTAGGGTAACCTAAGCTCGCTCGATCACCGACTGCGGGCGGATGGTGACGTCCCGCCAGCTCGCCGTACCGTCCATTCCCGACCGTTGAGGACCCGCATGAGCCTGCCCGGACCCACCGTCCAGGTGCCTACGACCGGGGTGACCCCCGCCTCCCACGGCGCCCGCGCCCACCTCTTCACCGCCGGCACGGTGGAGGACTACCGGCGCGTGCTGGCCGAGGGGATCGGCCGGGTCGCGACCCGGATGGCCGAGGTGGACCGGCCGTTCACCGGCGTGACACCGGACGAGCTGGTGCCGCGGATCGCCGGCATCGACCTGGACCGGCCGCTGGGCGACAGCGGCGCCGCGCTCGACGAGCTGCACGACGTCTACCTGCGCGACGCCGTCTACTTCCACCACCCCCGCTACCTCGCGCACCTCAACTGCCCGGTGGTGATCCCGGCGCTGCTCGGCGAGGCGGTGCTCACCGCCGTCAACTCCTCGCTGGACACCTGGGACCAGAGCGCCGGCGGCACGCTGATCGAGCGCCGGCTCATCGACTGGACGGCCGACCGGATCGGCCTGGGGCCGGCGGCCGACGGCATCTTCACCAGCGGCGGCACCCAGTCCAACCTCCAGGCGATGCTGCTGGCCCGCGAGGAGACCTGCGCGAACCTCGTCGGCCGGACGACCGAGCGGCAGTCCCGCCCGGAGCTGCTGTCGCGACTGCGCATCATCACCTCGGCGGCCGGCCACTTCAGCGTGCAGAAGGCGGCCAAGCTGCTCGGCCTCGGCGCCGACGCGGTGGTCACCGTGCCCACCGACGCCGACCGGCGGATGCGCACCGCCGACCTGGCCCGGGAGATCGCCCGGTGCCGGGAGGAGGGGCTGACGGTGATGGCCGTCGTCGCCACCGCCGGCACCACCGACTTCGGCACCATCGACCCGCTGCCGCAGATCGCCGACATCTGCGCCGCCGCCGGCGTCTGGCTGCACGTCGATGCCGCGTACGGCTGCGGGCTGCTGGTGTCGCCGACCCGGCGGCACCTGCTCGACGGCATCGAGCGGGCCGACTCGGTCACCGTCGACTACCACAAGTCGTTCTTCCAGCCGGTCAGCTCCAGCGCGCTGCTGGTGCGCGACCGGCGCGTGCTGCGGCACGCCACCTGGCACGCCGACTACCTCAACCCGGCGCGGATGGTCGAGCAGCGCATCCCCAACCAGGTCGACAAGAGCATCCAGACCACCCGCCGCTTCGACGCCCTCAAGCTCTGGCTGACCCTGCGGATCATGGGGCCGGACGCGATCGGCGAGCTCTTCGACGAGGTGGTCGACCGGGCCGCCGCCGCGTGGCAGCTGCTCAGCGGGGACCCCCGCTTCGAGGTGGTGACCCGCTCGCAGCTGAGCACCGTGGTCTTCCGCTACCTGCCGGCCGCCGCCGGCCGGGAGGTCGTCGACGACGCCAACCTGTACGCCCGCGAGGCGCTGGCCGCCTCCGGCGCCGGGCTCGTCGCCGGGACCAAGGTCGACGGCGCGCACTACCTCAAGCTCACCCTGCTCAACCCCGAGACCACGATGGATGACATCGCCCACGTCCTCGACCTCCTCGCCGAACACGCCGGCTGGTACGCCCAGACCAGGGCCACCGCCGAGCTGTCCTGCCCCGTCGGCTGACGATCCGCCCCCCGCTCTGGAGAACCGCATGTCGACGCACGACTTCATCGCCGTCGGGCTGGGCCCGTACAACCTGGGCCTGGCCTGCCTGACCGAGCCGATCGACGGGCTCGACGGCATCTTCCTGGAGGCGCGGGACAGCTTCAGCTGGCATCCCGGGATGCTGCTGGAGTCGACCCGGCTCCAGACGCCGTTCATCGCCGACCTGGTCACGCTCGCCGACCCGACCTCGCCGTACTCGTTCCTGAGCTACCTCAAGGAGTCCGGGCGGCTGTACCCGTTCTACATCCGGGAGAGCTTCTTCCCCCTGCGCAGCGAGTACGACGACTACTGCCGCTGGGCCGCCGGCAAGCTCGACAACGTCCGGTTCGGGCAGCAGGTCACGGCGGTCGGATTCGACCCGGCCGACGAGCACTACACCGTCACGGCCACGGTGGCGGCCACGGGGGAGCCGGTCACCTACCGGGCCCGGCACCTGGTGCTCGGCACCGGCACCCCGCCGTACGTGCCGGAGGCCTGCGCGGGCCTCGGCGGCGACGCGATCCACAACTCGCAGTACCTGGAGCACCGGGCGGCGCTGCGCGCGAAGCGGAGCATCACCGTCGTCGGCAGCGGGCAGAGCGCGGCCGAGATCTACCACGACCTGCTCGGCGACATCGACACCTGCGGCTACCAGCTCAACTGGGTGACCCGCTCGCCCCGGTTCTTCCCCCTCGAATACACCAAGCTCACCCTCGAGATGACCTCGCCGGACTACGTGGACTACTTCCACGCCCTGCCGGAGCCCACCCGCTACCGGCTGGAGTCCGAGCAGAAGGGGCTGTTCAAGGGCATCAACGCCGACCTGATCAACGAGATCTACGACCTGCTCTACGCCAAGAGCATCCCCGGCCCGGTCCGCACCCGGCTGCTGACCAACACCGCGCTGACCACCGCCACCCACGACGAGTCGAGCGGGACGTACACGCTGGGGCTGCGCAACGTCGAGCAGGAGCGCGACTTCACGCTGGACACCGAGGGGCTGGTGCTGGCGACCGGCTACCACTACCGGGTCCCGGAGTTCCTGGAGCCGGTGCGCGACCGGATCCGCTGGGACGCGCACGGGCGCTTCGACGTGGCCCGCAACTACAGCATCGACCACACCGGCCGGGGCATCTTCCTCCAGAACGCCGGCACCCACACGCACAGCGTCACCTCACCCGACCTGGGCATGGGCCCGTACCGCAACTCGTGGATCATCCGCGAGCTGCTGGGCCGCGAGCACTACCCGATCGAGAAGGGCATCGCCTTCCAGGAGTTCGGCGCGCCGGCCGGGGCCGCGTCGTGACCGAGGTCGTGCACCGCCGCGTCGACGGCCGGCTCGGCGAGTTCGCCCTGCGTACGCTCGACCCGGACGCCGACGCGCCGCTGCTGCACCGCTGGGTGACCCACCCGAAGGCGGCGTTCTGGCTCATGCAGGACGCCGACGTGGCCCGGGTCGCCGAGGAGTACCGGCGGATCGCCGCGCACCCGCACCACGACGCGTTCCTCGGCCTGCACGAGGGCCGGCCGGCCTTCCTCGCCGAGCGGTACGACCCCGCCCACGTCGAACTCGTCGGCCTGTACGACGCGGCCGACGGCGACGTCGGCATGCACTTCCTCTGCGCCCCCGCCGACGCCCCCGTGCACGGCTTCACCCGGGCGGTGATCACCACGGTGATGGCGTGGCTCTTCGCCGACCCGGCCACCCGGCGGGTCGTCGTGGAGCCCGACGTGCGCAACACGGCGGTGCACGCGCTCAACGCGGCCGTCGGCTTCACCGTGATCGGCCCGATCCGCAAGCCCGAGAAGGACGCGCTGCTCAGCGTCTGCACCCGTGACCAGTTCCACGCCGCAACCCGAGGAGACGTGCCCGCGTGAACCCGCTCGCATCCGTGGCCCACCTGACGCCCGCCAACTGGGCGTACGCCAACCGGCTGCTGGTCCGCAAGGCGCTGGCCGAGTTCGCCCACGAGCGCCTGCTCGCGCCCGAGCCGCTCGACGCGGACCAGTCGGCACCCGTGACGGGGGAGCGTCGGTACCAGGTGCGCGGCGACGACGGCGAGGTCGTCTACCGGTTCACCGCGAGCCTGCTGGCCCTGGACCACTGGCGCATCGACGCCGACAGCATCACCCGCCACCGCGGTGACGCCGAGCTGCCGCTGGACGCCCTGGAGTTCTGCCTCGACCTGCGCGGGGCGCTCGGGCTGAGCGACCAGATCCTCCCCGTCTACCTGGAGGAGATCAGCTCCACGCTGGCCAGCACCGCGTACAAGCTGGACAAGCCGGCGGTCAGCGCCGCCGAACTCGCCGAGGCGGACTTCCAGGCCATCGAGACCCAGATGACCGAGGGCCACCCGGGCTTCGTCGCCAACAACGGCCGCATCGGCTTCGGCATCGACGAATACCGGGCGTACGCCCCGGAGGCGGGCCAGCCGCTGCGGCTGCTCTGGGTGGCCGGTCACCGGGACCGGACGAGCTTCAGCTGCGCCGCCGACCTCGACTACGACACCCTGATCCGCGCCGAACTCGACGAGGAGACCCGCGCCGGGTTCGCCGACACCCTGACCGGGCTCGGCCTCGACCCGGCCGACTACCTGCTCATCCCGGTGCACCCGTGGCAGTGGTGGAACCGGATCTCCGTCACGTTCGCCGCCGAGGTGGCGCAGCGCCGGCTGGTGTGCCTCGGTCCCGGCCCCGACGAATACCTCGCCCAGCAGTCCATCCGCACCTTCTTCAACGTCACCGACCCGTCCCGGCACTACGTGAAGACCGCGCTGTCCGTGCTGAACATGGGCTTCATGCGGGGGCTGTCGGCCGCGTACATGGCGGCCACCCCGGCCATCAACGAGTGGCTCGCCGACCTGATCGACGGCGACGGGGTCCTCAAGCGCACCGGGCTGACGATCATCCGCGAGCGGGCCGCCGTCGGGTACCGGCACCTGGAGTACGAGGCGGCGACCGACAGGTACTCCCCGTACCGCAAGATGCTGGCGGCCCTGTGGCGGGAGAGCCCGGTGCCGGCGCTGGAGCCGGGCCGGCGACTGGCCACGATGGCGTCCCTGCTGCACACCGACCGCGAGGGCCGCTCGTTCGCCGCCGCGCTCATCGCCCGGTCGGGGCTGGCGCCGCAGGTGTGGCTGCGCCGCTACCTCGACGCCTACCTCACCCCGCTGCTGCACAGCTTCTACGCCCACGACCTGGCGTTCATGCCGCACGGCGAGAACGTCATCCTCGTCCTGGACGGCGGGACGGTCGAGCGGGCGATCTTCAAGGACATCGCCGAGGAGATCGTGGTGATGGACCCGGACGCCGACCTGCCCCCGCTGGTCGAACGGGTCAGGGCCGACGTGCCGGAGGACATGAAGCTGCTGTCCATCTTCACCGACGTCTTCGACGGCTTCCTGCGCTACCTCAGCGCCATCCTCGTCACCGAGGGCGTCCTGGACGAGGAGACCTTCTGGCGGACGGTCGCCGGGTGCGCCGCCGACTACGCCGACAGCGTCCCGCACCTGGCCGAGCGGCTGCGGCGCTACGACCTCTTCGCCCCGGAGTTCGCGCTGTCCTGCCTGAACCGGCTCCAGCTGCGCAACAACCAGCAGATGGTCGACCTCGCCGACCCGTCGGCCGCGCTGCAACTGGTCGGCACCCTGACCAACCCCATCGCCCGCTTCGCCCCGGCCGCCCGATGACGAGCACGACGCTCGCGCCCCCCGCCGGGGGGCCGGCCGGTGGCGCGGACGGTCGGGTGCGGGGCCGGTGGCTGATCCTCGCCGTGCTCTGCCTCGCCCAGGTCACCGTGGTGCTCGACAACACGGTGCTGACCGTGGCGATCCCCGTGCTCACGACCGAGCTGGCCGCCAGCACCGCCGACGTGCAGTGGATGATCAACGCGTACGCGCTGGTCCAGTGCGGACTGCTGCTCACCGCGGGCAGCGCCGCCGACCGGTACGGCCGCCGCCGGATGCTGCTGGCCGGCCTCGTGCTGTTCGGGCTCGGGTCGCTTGCCGCCGGGCTGTCCCAGTCCAGCGGCCAGCTCATCGCGGCCCGCGCCGGCATGGGGATCGGCGGCGCGCTGCTGGTCACCGCCACCCTCGCGGTGGCGATGCAGGTCTTCGACGACACCGAGCGGTCCCGGGCGATCGGCCTCTGGGCGGCGGCGAGCGCGCTGGGCTTCGCGGCCGGGCCGCCCTTCGGTGGGCTCGTCCTCGCCCATCTGCCGTGGGGGGCGATCTTCCTGGTCAACGTCCCGATCGTGCTGGTCTGCCTGGTGGCGGCGTGGGCGCTGGTGCCCGAGTCGCGCCAGCCGGCCGGCGGCCGGCTCGACCTGGGCGGGGTGCTGCTCTCCACGGCCGGCCTGACCGCGGTCGTCTACGCGATCATCGCCGGGCCGGAACACGGCTGGACCGCCACCCCCGTGCTCGGCGCGGCGGTCGCCGGGGTGCTCCTGCTCGCCGCCTTCGTGGCCTGGGAGCGGCGGGTCGCCGACCCCATGCTGGACATGCACTTCTTCCGCAACCCCCGCTTCGTGGGCGCGGTCTCCGGCGTCGTCCTGATCACCTTCGGCGCCACCGGCGCGCTGTTCCTGCTCACCCAGCACCTCCAGTTCGTCCGCGGCTACCCGGCCTGGGAGGCGGGGCTGCGGATGATGCCGTTCGCGCTCTCCATCGTCCTGCTGAATGTGGGCGGCGTCGCCGCGCGGGTGATCCACCGGCTCGGGCTGGCGTACTCGATCGCCCTCGGCATGACGCTGCTCGCCGCCGGTCTCGCCCTGATCACCCACGCCCCGTCGGACGGCTACGGGGTGCTGCTGCCGGGCCTGCTGGTGATGGGCGCCGGCTGCGCCGTGGCCAACCCGGCCATCGTCGAGGCCGTGATGAGCGCCATCCCGCCGGAGAAGGCCGGGGCGGGCGCGGGCGTGGACGGCACCATGACGGAGGTCGGCAGCAGCCTCGGCGTCGCCGTGCTGGGCGCGATCCTCAACGCCCGCTTCGCCGCGCTGCTGCCCGCCGCCGTGGCCGGCGCCGGCTCGTTCCCCGCCGCGCTGGCCGCCGCGCGGAGCGAGCCGGAGCGCGCACTCGTCTCCGACGCGTTCCGCTCCGCCCTGGAGACCGGGCAGACGGTCGGTGCCGTGGCCGTCTTCGCGGGCGGCTGCGTGGCCGCCGCGCTGCTGCGCCGCGCCGAGCGGGCCGGCTGAGCGCCGACCCGACCAGGTCCGCCCCGCGCCGGCGGGCCGACGCCGCCAGCCGCGGCGTCGGCGTCCGACCCGACCGCGTCCGACCCGACCGCGTCCGACCGCGTCGGCGTCCGGCCGTGTCGGCGTCCGGGCCGGTCGGTGCCGGGGTCCGGGCCGGACTGTGCCGGCGTCAGGGCCGGCGGAGCGTGCGCAGTGCGCCGGCCCAGGCGACGACCTCGTCGAGCATGGTGTTGAGGGCCTGCTCCTGGTGCGCCGCCGGCCGGAAGTCGCGGAAGTTGACGAAGTCCGTCGTCAGGGAGAGCGCGACCTGGGACCGGACGTCGGCCACGCCGAGCTGCCCGAGCACCAGCCGCAGGTGCTCCGCCGCCCGCGTGCCGCCGTGCACGCCGTAGCTGACCAGGCCGGCGGAGGCGTGCTGCCACTCCTTGAACAGGAAGTCGACGGCGTCCTTCAGCGCGCCCGGGATCGAGTGGTTGTACTCCGGGGTGACGAAGACGAAGCCGTCGAACCCGGCGATCGTCGACGCCCAGCGGCGTACGGCGGGGCGCCTCGACGGCGCCATCGACGGCGGCAGCACCTCGTCGAAGTGCGGCAGGTCGTGGTCGGCGATGTCGACCAGCTCGACCGTGGCGTCGCCCCGCTTGGCGGCGACGTCGGTCACCCAGCGGCCCACGGCGTCGGCCTTGCGGCCGGGCCGCGTGCTGCCGACGATGACACCGATCCTGACCATGACTGATCTCCTCTACAGGGTGGGGACGGAACGCACGGGGGCCGGCGGGCCGGTGAGGCCACGGGCCAGCTCCACCGCGCCGTGCAGGGACGACAATCCGCCCAGGGCGGCGGCCCGCACCGGGGGCGCCGGCCGCCCGGGCCGGCCGGCGGCGCGGGCCCGCTCGGCGACGAGCGGCACGAAGTCGGGCAGGCCGGCGGCGAACCCGCCGCCCACGATCGCCAGCGCCGGATCCAGCAGCTCGCCGAGGCTCACGACCGCCGCCGCCAGCGCCCGGCAGCTCGCGTCGACCGCTTCCACCGCCCACGGCCGGCGCTCGTCGAGCCCCGCCCGGAGGTCGTCGAAGCTCACCTCGGCGCCGCGGCCGGCGCCCGCCCGGCGCAGGGTGGCCGGGCCGGACGCGATCGACTGGAGACAGCCGCGCCGGCCGCAGTCGCAGCGCTCGCCGTCGAGGGCGACGACCATGTGACCGATCTCGGCGGAGGAGCGGCCGGGCACCGACCGCCCCGCCAGCACCACGCCGCCGCCGATCCCGGTGCCGACGCCCAGGTAGACCACGTCGTCCCGGCCGGCGTGCCGGGCCTCGGCCAGCGCGGCGAGGTCACCGTCGTCGGCGACGGCCATCGCCGCGCCGGGGAAGATGCGGCGCAGCGCACCGGCGAGGTCCAGCCCCGCCCAACCGGGCCGGCCGGGCCAGGTGGTGACGGCGCCCGCCGGGTCCGTGGTCGCCGGCATCGCCACCCCGACCGCACCCACCGGTCCCCACGCCTCGCGCAGCCGGTCCGCCTCGGCGGCCAGCGCGGCCAGGTCCGCGGCCGGGTCGGCGCCGCGTGGCCAGCGGAAGGTCCGGTCGTACGCCGGTCGTCCGGGCGCCTCCGCGCGCAGCGCCACCTTGGTGCCGCCGACGTCGACACCGAGCACGCCGTCGCCCCGCCGCGGACCGGTCACGCCCGCGCCTCAGCCCTCGAGCACGTGCAGGACCACGAGCGCGACGGCCGCCACCGCGAAGATCACCGGCGTCAGGGTCATCGGGGCCGGGTCCTTCGCGCGGGCGTGGTAGACCACCGCGCCCACCATCTGCAGGGCGAGGCCGATCGCCGCCGCGATGCCCAGCGGCGCCCAGAGCAGGCCGAGCAGCAGCCCGGCGACCGCGGCGAGTTCCAGCACCCCGAGCAGGCGCGTCAGCCCGGGCGAGACGCCGAGGTGGTCCATCCGCTCGCGCATCTGCGCCTGCCCGGTGAGCTTCGGCACGGCGGTGCCCAGGAAGACCGCGGCGAGGATGAGGGTCAGGACGAGGATGGGAATGTGCACGTGAAGTCCTTCGGGAAGAGTCGGAACGTGCGGACGACCGTACCGCTGGCGCATCGACGCCGATCGGGCCGGACGGCGCGGTGACGGGTCGTCATCGGACGGTCGCGACGAGGGCGCGGGCGGCCAGGCGGTAGCCCAGCGGGCCGAGCCCGACGATGACGCCGCTGGCCAGCGGGGCGATCACCGAGTCGTGCCGGAAGCTCTCCCGGGCCCAGACGTTGGACAGGTGCACCTCGACGAATGGCCGGGGATAGTTGGCCAGCGCGTCGCGCAGGCTCCAGCCCGCGATCATCAGGGCGCCCGGGTTGACGATGGCGCCCACGGTGTCGTAGTTGTCCTGGATGGCGCGGATCAGGGCGCCCTCGCAGTCGTGCTGCTCGGCTACCACCCGCCAGCCCCGTCCCGCGATCTCCTCGCCGACGGCCCGCTCGATGTCGTCCAGGGTGTCGGTGCCGTAGATCTCCGGCTCCCGTCGGCCGAGGATGCCCAGGTTCGGGCCGTTCAGCAGCAACACGTCCGACACGCTTCACCTCGCGGGGCGTGGCCCTGTCCCGACAAGGCCCGATGACTGGTCCACCGCAGTCTTACTACGCCCGCGACGTTGGACGAACCGGCGGTGGCCGTGGCGCGGCGGACTAAGGGGTGGCTAGGGGCTGTTAGGGGCGGTGACCGCGCGTCCGCTTCGGTTACCGTCCTCCCTGCCGAAGCGACGCCGCCGGCTCCAACGGAAGCGTCACCTACCTCGAACCGGCCATCGGCGCCCCGGTGCGCCCGGACCGCGTGCCGGCGGTACCCGGTCGTCCCGCCCGATGGTCCGGCGAAGCCCCTGGTCTGCCCGAGTTGGGAAGTGGGAAGTCATGAGTGGTCAGCCCTCGACGGTGTCGGAGTTCCCCGAGTGGCCGCAGTTCGGCGACGAGGAGCGCGCCGGACTGATCCGCGCCCTCGAACAGGGGCAGTGGTGGCGGATGGGCGGCAGCGAGGTCGACTCCTTCGAGAAGGAGTTCGGTGACTACCACGGCACGCCGCACGCGCTCGCCGTCACCAACGGCACCCACGCCCTCGAGGTCGCCCTGGAGGTGCTCGGCGTCGGGCCGGGCACCGAGGTGATCGTCCCGGCCTTCACGTTCATCTCGTCCTCGCTGGCCGCGCAGCGCCTCGGCGCGGTCGCCGTGCCGGTCGACGTCGACCTCGACACCTACTGCATCGACCCGGCCGCCGTCGAGGCCGCGATCACCCCCCGCACCAAGGTCGTCATGCCGGTGCACATGGCCGGCCAGTTCGCCGACATGGACGCGCTGGACAAGCTCGCCGCCGACGCGGGGGTGGCGGTGCTCCAGGACGCGGCGCACGCCCACGGCGCGCAGTGGCAGGGCAAGCGGTCCGGGGCGCTCGGCTCGGTGGCCGCGTTCAGCTTCCAGAACGGCAAGCTGATGACCGCCGGCGAGGGCGGGGCGGTGCTCTTCCCCGACGAGGAGCTGCGCGAGCGGGCGTTCCTCGTGCACAGCTGCGGCCGGCCCCGCACCGACCGGGACTACCTGCACGGCACCACCGGCTCGAACTACCGGATGGGCGAGTTCACCGCCGCCGTGCTGCGCGCCCAGTTGTCCCGCCTCGACGAGCAGATCGCGGTGCGCGAGCAGCGCTGGCCGCTGCTGTCGAGCCTGCTCGCCGAGATCCCCGGCGTGGTGCCGCAGACCACCGACCCCCGTACCGACCGCAACCCGCACTACATGGCGATGTTCCGCGTCCCCGGGATCACCATCGAGCGCCGCCGCGCCGTGGTCGACGCGCTCATCGCCCGGGGCGTCCCGGCGTTCGTGGCGTTCCGGGCGATCTACCGGTGCGAGGGCTTCTGGAAGGCCGGCGCCCCCGACGAGTCGGTCGAGGCGATCGCGGCCCGCTGCCCCAACGTCGAGCAGATCCACTCCGACTGCATCTGGCTGCACCACCGCACCCTGCTCGGCACGGAGCAGCAGATGCACGAGATCGCCGCCGTGCTCGCCGACGTCCTCGCCGGATGACGGCCCTGCCCCCGGCCGCCGCGCCCGACCGACCGGTGCGGGTCGCGGTGGCCGGCCTCGGGTGGGCCGGGCGGGAGATCTGGCTGCCCCGGCTCGCCGCGCATCCGGGCTTCGAGGTGACCGCCGTGGTCGACCCGGAGCCCGGCGTACGCGACCGGGCCCGTGCCACCCACGACGTCCCGTCCGCGTACGCCGACGTCGACGACCTTCCCGCCGGGGCGGTCGACCTGGTGGTGGTCGCCGTACCGAACCACCTGCACGCCAGCGTCGCCGTCCGGCTGCTGCGCCGGGGCGTACCGGTGTTCCTGGAGAAGCCGGTCTGCCTGACCTCCGCCGAGGCGACGCTGCTGGCCGACGCGGAACGCGACGGCGGCGCGGTGCTGCTGGCCGGCAGCGCCGCCCGCTACCGGGCCGACATCCGGGCCCTGATCAGGGTGGCTGGCGAGCTGGGCCCGATCCGGCACGTCGACGTGGCCTGGGTCCGCGCCCGGGGGGTGCCCGACGCGGGCGGCTGGTTCACCCGGCGCGACCTCTCGGGCGGGGGAGCGCTGGTGGACCTCGGCTGGCACCTGCTCGACACGGTGCTGCCGATGCTCGGCCCGACCCGGGTCACCCACGCCATCGGCAGTGTCTCCGACGACTTCGTCAACGACAGCGCCGCCCACGCCGCCTGGCGCAGCGACACCGCCGCCGGTGGTCGCGCCCCCGGGGACGTCGAGGACACCGCGCGGGGCTTCCTGCTCACCGCCGAGGGGGCCTCGGTCGCCCTGCACGCCTGCTGGGCCTCGCACGAGTCGCTGGACCGCACCACGGTCACGGTGCACGGCGCCGCCGGGTCGGCGACGCTGCGCTGCACGTTCGGCTTCAGCCCCAACCGGGAGCCGGCGCCGGTGCTGACCCGCACCCGGGACGGCGAGACCGTCCGGCTGTCGCTGCCCGAGGTGCCGATCGGCGCCGAGTACGACCGCCAGCTCGACGAGCTGCCCGCGCTGCTCGCCGACCCGGCGTCGCGGGGCGCGGCCGTCGCCGAGGCCCGCCGGACCATCGACATCATCGAACGGATCTACCAGTCCGCCCGGCCCACCGCGCCGGAGCGGCAGCACGCGCTGGCGGGCCATCGCGACAGGTGAGAACCACCGTCGGCCACACTCGCTTCCGGGAGCAGCCATGAGCCATCCATCGTCCACCGTCGAGGTGACCCCGCCGCCGCCGGGCCGCGGCCCGATCCGCGCGGTCGTGTTCGACCTCGACGGCGTCATCGTCGACAGCTCGGCCGTCATGCGTGAGGCGTTCAGCATCGCGTACGCCGAGGTGGTGGGCGACGGGCCGGCGCCGTTCGAGGAGTACAACCGGCACATGGGCCGGTACTTCCCGGACATCATGCGGCTGATGGGACTGCCCCTGGAGATGGAGGAGCCGTTCGTCCGGGAGAGCTACCGGATGGCCCACCTGGTGCCGCTCTTCCCCGGCGTCCGGGAGACCCTGGAGACGCTGCACTCCCGGGGGATCCGGATGGCGATCGCCACCGGCAAGGCCGGCCCCCGGGCCCGCTCCCTGCTCGACCAGCTCGGCGTGCTGGGCCTCTTCGGTCAGGTGATCGGCTCCGACGAGGTGGCCCGCCCGAAGCCCGCGCCGGACATCGTCCTTCAGGCGCTCGGCCACCTCGACGTGCCGCCCGGCCAGGCGATGATGGTCGGTGACGCGGTCATCGACCTGCTCAGCGGCCGGGACGCCGGGGCGACAGCCGTGGCCACCACCTGGCACGGCGGGGACGTCGCCGCGCTGCTCGCCGCCGGCCCCGACCTGGTCGTGCACGCCCCGACGGAGCTGCTCGCGCACTGCCCGGCAGCCCTCGTCCACTGAGACCAGCTCGCCCGCTCCCCGTCGTGACGGGCGCGACCTGAACCTGTCGTACGCACATCCGGCCCGCCCCGGACAGGCGGGCCGGGACACCGTCTGGAGTCCCCGCCCGCCTGTCCGGTATGGCCGGTCGGGTCGGGTCAGCCGTTGCGGCTGACCGGCGCCGTACCCACCACGTAGTTGGTGCCGACCTCGACGCTGTTGGGGATCTCGCGGCTGGTCTGCGTGTCGCAGTTGACGATGTTCCAGTGCAGGTGCGGGCCTGTCACGTTGCCGGTCGCCCCGGAGGTTCCGATCCGCTGTCCCTGCGCCACGCGGTCACCGTTGTTGATGATCGTCGCACTCAGGTGGGCGTACTGGGAGCACCGGTTGTTGCCGTGGTCGACGAGCGCCATGATCCCGCCGCCGCCCGCCCAGCCCTCGAAGCGGATGGTGCCCGCGGCGGACGCGAGGATCGGCACGCCCACCGGCGTGCCGAAGTCGATGGCGTGCCGGTTGTAGACGTCGCTGTGGGAGAAGCTGCTGCCCGCCGCCTGGGTGATCGGGTAGGCGCTTCCGGCGGGGAACGGCAGCTTGAACTGGGCGGAGCTGGCGCAGAGCGGGACGACCGGGCCGTTCGAGCCGGTCTCCAGGAATCCGTCGGTGAGCCACCCGCCGCCCGAGAGCTTGTTCCAGATGTTGGTGACGCCGGCGAAACCCTGGACGGAGTCCCCGCGGACGTGGCAGGTGATGGTGACGGTGTTGCCGTTGGGGACACTGCCGATCACCGCTGCGCTCAACGACGGGGCATTGCGGATGTTCAGCGGGAGCCCACTGGGTACGTACACCCTGACCTGGGCGGCAGCATGCGCCGGCACAGCCGACAGGGCCACGGTCAGACAGGAGACCAGGACAGCGATCAGGGTCTGCGTTACGCGGCGCAGGGAAATCACCTCCGACTGGCCCGCCGGGGCGGGCGATAGATCATCATCGACAGCGTGATGCTAGCCCCGGCGGAGCCGTGGCGATACACGCCGATAGGGGCCCCTGACGTGCTCTCAGTGCGCTGCGTCGACGGCCTCGGGTCCGGCTTCCAGGAAGTGCAGCATGGCGGTGGCCAGGATCTCGGCGACCGGGGCCGGGACGAGGTCGGTGCGGATGGTGACGCGAAGCAGGGCGCCCCCGTTACCGGGCAGGACCTCGGCGACACAGCCACCCGACCACTCCCGGGCGTACGGGTCGACGACCTCCTCGGTCCGGCAGCCGGGCAGCTCCAGCGGGAGAACGAGGTTGTCCTGGTAGGCAAAGGAGGGCAGGCTGTTGGTCACCTCGCGGGGCATCCCGAGGACCGGGTCGGTGGTCATCTCCAGGAAGGTGACGTCCTGGGCTGCCATCAGCTGGTCCACGGTCTGCTGGAGGGCCCGGACGAGGTTCTTCTCGGGGCTGTCGAACCGGACCCGGAGGCAGTTGGAACCGATCCTGCTGGTGAAGGCGGAGTCGAGGATCCGGCTGCCGCGCTGCGCGACGATCATCAGCAGGGCGATGTCGTCCTGCTGGTGGATGGTGCGCAGCGCGGAGGCATAGGCGGCGGCGAAGTAGGTGGAGCGGCTGAACCGCTGTTCGCGGCCGGCCCGGTCCCAGCGGTCCAACACGTCGGCGGAGACGGCGACGATGTGCCCGGTCCTGGGGCCCCACATCGGGGTCTGCTCCAGGAGCTCCTGGGGTCGGCCCTCGCCCTGGCGGGCGAGCCCGCGCAACTGTTCGCGCCAGTAGGCCCGCTGCGCGTCGAGGTCGGCGGCCTCGCGGAGGCGGGTGTATTCGTCGTACGACTGGCGGAGGGTGGGCGCGGGTCGCGCCCACACCGGGGCCGTGCCGGACAGCCGGGCGGCGTAGGCGTGGCTGAGGTCGCGCACGAGCAGCGCGTGTGACCAGCCGTCGAAGGCGATGTGGTGGATGCCGATGCCGAACAGGATCCGGTTCGTGGTCTTGTTGCGGATCAGGGCGGCGCGCCAGTTGCGGCCCTGGGTGTAGTCCAGCGGCTGCTGCACCGCCTCGGCGAGTTGGTCGAGTGCTTCCTGTTCGCTCGCGGCGTCGGTGAGCAGCCGGAGCTGGGGCATACCCGGGTTCGGCGGGATGATCGCCACGGGCGGGTCCACCCGCCGGTAGCGGGCGTACAACGCCTCGTGCCGCCGGTGCACGTCGCCGAGCGCCGCCATCAGCGCGCGCAGGTCCAACTCGCCCTCGATCCACCAGGTGGTCGGACAGACCAGCTCGAACGGGAGCACGAGACACTTGGCGACCGACGGGGTCAGCGGGACGGGCCCGGTCGGGGCGGGGCGTCCGGTGACGGGCGGTTCCGGTTCGGCTCGGGGTCGGCGGGGTGCGGTGGCGAGCCAGCGGGCCAGTTCGCGTGGGGTGGGTGTGCGGTGGATCTGCGAGACGGGTACGACGACGTCGGCGGCCTCGTCGATGGCGGCGGCGACGGCGGCGGATTGCAGGGAGGTGCCGCCGAGGGCGAAGAAGCTGTCCTCGGTGCCGATGGGATCGATACCGAGTACGGTGGCGAACACGCCTGTGACCAGCCGTTCCTCGGCGGTCGCGGCTTCGACGTAGGCCACGCCGAGGTCCGGGCGCTGCGAGCCGGGTTCCGGAAGGGCCCGCCGGTCGATCTTCCCCGTGCCGCCGACGGGGAACCGGTCGAGCACCATGATCACGGCGGGGACCATGTACGAGGGCAGCACCGTAGCGGCGTGCTCCCGCAGTTCGCTCACGGTCGGGGCTCGGCCATTGTGCCCGGTCACGTAACCGACGAGCCGGGCGACGCCCCGGTCCTCGCGGCGGACGACCACGGCCGTGCCGACGCCCGGATGCTGTTCGAGGACGGCTTCGATCTCGCCGAGTTCGATGCGGATGCCGTTGACCTTGACCTGGTGGTCCATCCGCGCGAGGATCTCCAGCGCCCCGGAGGCGTTCCACCGGCCCAGGTCACCGGTGCGGTAGGCGACCCCGCCGCCGTACGGGTCGGTGACGAACCGTTGCGCGGTCAGTTCGGGGCGGTTGAGGTAGCTGTCGGCGACCCCTGCGCCAGTGATGAGGATCTCGCCGGGGACTCCCATGGGGACGAGGTCGAGTGCGGCGTCGACGACACGGATCTGGCGGTTGGGCATGGGCCAGCCGATCGGCACGTACGCGCCACCCCAGCCGGCCTTGGCGTCGAACCACGTGCAGGCGACGGATGCCTCGGCGGGGCCGTAGGCGTTGATCAGGCGGGTGCCGGCGGCCATCCACCGTTGGGCCATGCGGGGCGGGATGGGTTCCCCGGCGAGGGTCACGCAGGACATGCTCGGGCAGTCGGCCGGGTCGACGGCGGCGAGGTTGGTGGGTGGGCAGAACGCGTGGGTGGTCTGCTCCTTGGCGATCAGCTCCGTCAGCCGGCGGGCGTCGAGCAGGTCGTCACGCGAGCAGACCACGACGCGGGCGCCGGAGGTCAGCGCGGTGTAGATCTCGCCCAGGGCCACGTCGAAGACGGGGGCGCAGCAGTGCAGCATCCGGCTGTCCGGGCCGACCGCGCACTCGTCGCGCATCCAGGTGACGAAGTTCGTCAGCTTGTCGTGGGACAGCACGACGCCCTTCGGCGTCCCGGTCGATCCGGACGTGTAGATCACGAACGCCGGCTGGGAGGCGTCCACCACCGGCAGGTCGATCGCTTCGACCGCCTCCACAGCGGGCCAGTCCTGGTCCAAGGCGACCACCCGCACGCCGTCGGGGCGGGGGATGCGGGGGACGACCTCGCCCACGGTGAGCACGACCTGGGCACCGTGGTCGGCCAGGAGCATCTTCATCCGCTCCGCCGGCCACGACACGTCCATCGGCGTGTAAGCCGCTCCCGCCCGCAGCACCGCCAGGGTGGCGACGAGGGTCCACATGCTGCGGTCCAACGCCAGCGACACCACGTCCCCGACCCCGACCCCGACTGCGCGCAGGTAACGGGCCAGTAGTTCCGAACGGCGGGCCAGTTCCCCGTACGTGACGACCTCGCCGTCGGCGACACCCGCGACCGCGTCCGGCGTCCGGCGTGCCCACTCCAGCACCAGTTCGTGGAGGGGCTCGCCCGGCACCGGGCAGCTCGGACCCCGGCCCCATGCGAGCAGCTGGTCCCGCTCGGCCGTGCCCAACAACGGCAACCCGGACAGCGGGACGTCGGGTTCCCGCAACCCGGCCGCCAGCAGCGTCCCGGTCTGGTCCAGCAGGCCCCGTGCCCAGTCGGTGGAGAAGCCCTCCGCCGCGTAATCGACCCGCAGCCCGGAGCCGTCCGAGGCGACCGTCACCACCAGGTCGACGTCCACCACCTCCGGACCCACCTCGGCCACCGGGCCGTCGACCAGGCTCACCGCCACCGGACCCGGCACACCGGCGGTCACCACCGGCGCGGCCCACGCCGCACTTACCCGGCTCACCAGCTCACCGAACGCCGGATCGTCCGCCACACCCACCCGGACCAGCGATCCCCCCGAGGACCGGCCCAGCACCACCTCCTCCTGACCGGTGTACCGGGCCAACACCCCGACGAGTCCCGCCAGGACCACCGTCCCGGCCGGCTCCGCGCCGGCCGGGACGGGCAGCTGCAAGGTCCGCACCTGCGACGCCGCCCGGGCCGGCCACCCCAGTGGCCGACGCAGGTCGCCCATGAGGTCGAGAGCCTCGAAGTCGGTACCGGGCCCGACGACCTCCGTGGCCTGGGCACGACCACCAACGAACCCGACAGACATGAGCCAACCTCCGATCAGGCCCGGCGTCGCCTGCGGGCGTCCGCCGGGGGAAGAACCACGAACTCCGGGGACGCGGCCCGCGCGCCCACGGCCATGACAAGCAGTCCGACGTGTACGGGTGGACGGTCAGCCGGCGGTGGGTGAGCCCGCCGGCCCGGCCTCCAGGAAGCGCAGCATGTGCCCGTTCAGCTCCTCGGCGAAGCTGTACGGCAGGTAGTCGGTGCGGATGGTGACGCGCAGGAGGGCGTGGTCGGCGCGGGGAAGCACCTCGACCGTGAGCCCGTTGGGCACCTCCCGCGCGTACGGGTCGACGACCTCCTCGGCCCGGCAGCCGGGCAGCTCCAGCGGAAGCACCACGTTGTCCTGGAACACGAAGGTCGGCAGGCTGGCGACCACCTCGCCGGAGAGCCCGGCGGCGGGATCGTCGGCGGTCTCCGCGAAGGGGACGTCCTGGGCCCGCATGAGGTCGCTGATCGTCTCGTTGACCCGCAGGACGAGTTTGTCGTCCTCCGGCCCGTCGAAGCGTACCCGGACGCAGTTGAGGTTCAGCCGGGTGGTGAAGGCGGAGTCGAGGACGCGGCTGCCCCGCTTGGCCACCACCATCAGCAGGCCGATGTCGTCCTGCTGATGGATGGCGCGCAGCGCGGAGGCGAACGCCGCGACGAAGTAGCTGGACCGGCTGAACCGCTGCTCCCGGGCGGCCCGGTCCCAGCGCCGCATGACCTCCGGCGTGACGGTGACGATGTGCCCGGCCTTCGGACCCCACGCCAGCGCCTGCTCCAGCGGTGCCGTGGAGTCGCCCCGGCCCTGGCGGGGCAGGCCGCGCAGGTGTTCGCGCCAGTAGGCCCGCTGCGCGTCGAGGTCGGCGGCGTCGCGCAGCCGGGCGTACTCCTCGTACGACTGGCGCAGCGTCGGCGCCGGCCGCGCCCACTCGGGGGCCGCGCCCGACAACCGCGCCGCGTAGGCGTGGCTCAGGTCCCGCACCAGCAGCGCGTACGACCAGCCGTCGAAGGCGATGTGGTGGATGCCCACGCCGAACAGGACCCGCCCGGTCGACTTCTCCCGGATCAGGGCGGCCCGCCAGACCCGGCCCTGGGTGTAGTCGAGCGGCTGTTGCACCGCCTCGGCGAGCTGGTCCAGGGCCTCCTGCTCGCTGGCGGCGTCGGTGAGCAGCCGCAGCTGCGGCATCGCCGGGTTCGGCGGGACGAGCGCCACCGGGGGAGCCGTCCGCCGGTAGCGGGCGTGCAGGGCCTCGTGCCGGCGGTGCACGTCGCCCAGCGCCGCCATCAGCGCCCGCAGGTCCAGCTCACCCTCGATCCACCAGGTGACCGGGACGACGACCTCCAGCGGCGACATCAGGCACTTCGCGACCTGCTGCGCCAGCGGAACCGGGCCGGGACGCTGACGGGCCTGCCCGGCGGTCGAGCCGGCGTCCGGACGGCGGGGTGCGGTGGTCAGCCAGTGGGCCAGCGCCTGCGGGGTGGGGGTGCGGTGGATCTGCGAGACGGGCACGACGACGTCGGCGGCCTCGTCGATGCGCGTCGCCACCGCCGCCGACTGCAACGACGTGCCACCCAGGTCGAAGAAGCTGTCGCGCGTGCCGACCCGGTCGATGCCGAGGACGGTCGCGAAGACCGCGGCGACGAGGCGCTCCTCGTTCGTCGCCGGCTCGACGAACTCCACCCCGAGGTCGGGTCGTCGGGTGTCTGGTGCGGGCAGGGCCCGCCGGTCGACCTTGCCGGTGCCGCCGACGGGGAAGTGGTCGAGGACCATGACGACGGCGGGGACCATGTAGGACGGGAGCACGCTGGCGGCGTGCGCGCGCAGGTCGCCGACGGCGGGGGT
Source organism: Micromonospora sp. USAFONa4 (assembly GCF_057197825.1). NCBI lineage: Bacteria > Bacillati > Actinomycetota > Actinomycetes > Micromonosporales > Micromonosporaceae > Micromonospora > Micromonospora sp. USAFONa4. The sequence goes on from NZ_CM170072.1 coordinate 6,152,669, forward strand.
ACGGCCGTTGCGTCCGGTGACGTAGGCGACGAGTCGGGCGGTGCCGTCGTCCTCGCGGCGCACGACCACGGCGGCGCCGACGTCGGGGTGCTGGGCGAGGGTGGTCTCGATCTCGCCGAGTTCGATGCGGATGCCGTTGACCTTGACCTGGTGGTCCATCCGGCCGAGGATCTCCAGCGCGCCGGTGGCGTTCCACCGTCCGAGGTCGCCGCTGCGGTAGGCGGTCCCGCCGCCGTACGGGTCGGTGACGAAGCGTTCGGCGGTGAGTTCGGGGCGGTTGAGGTAGCCGTCGGCGACCCCGAAGCCGGTGATGAGGATTTCGCCGGGTACGCCCGCGGGGACGAGGTCGAGGTTGGCGTCGACGACGCGGATCTGGCGGTTGGGCATGGGCCAACCGATGGGCACGTACGCGCCGCCCCAACCCGCCGATGCGTCGAACCACGTGCACGCCACGGCGATCTCCGCCGGCCCGTACGCGTTCACCACCCGCGCGCCCGCCGTCAACCACCGCTGGGCCAGCTGCGGCGGGACTGCCTCGCCGCCGAAGATGATGCAGCGCAGACCCGGGCAGGCGACCGGATCGAGCGGGGCGATGTTGGTGGCCGGTCCGAACGTGTGCGTGACGTCGTGGGTGTTGATGAGGTCGGTGAGCCGGCGCGCGTCGAGCAGGTCGTCGCGGGAGCAGACGACGACGCGGCCACCACCGGTGAGCGTCGCGAAGATCTCCCCGAAGGCGGCGTCGAAGACCGGTGCCGCCGAATGCAGCATCCGGCTGTCGGGGCCGATGGCGCACTCGTCGGTCATCCACGCCAGGAAGTTCGTCAGCCTCTCGTGTGTCAGCACGACACCCTTCGGCGTGCCCGTCGACCCCGACGTGTAGATCACGAACGCCGGCGCGGACGCCGCCACCACCGGCAGGTCCACCGGCTCACCCGCCTGCACCACCGGCCAGTCGTCATCCAACGCCACCACCGACACCCCGTCGCCACCGGGAATCCGGGGCGCCACGGCACCGACGGTCAACACCACCCGCGCGCCGTGGTCGGCCAGCAGCACCCGCATCCGCTCCACCGGCCACGACACGTCCATCGGCGTGTACGCCGCGCCCGCCCGCAACACACCCGTCGTCGCCACCAGCGACCACAGCCCGCGTTCCAGCGCCAGCGACACCACGTCACCGGCACCCACGCCCATCGACCGCAGGTACGCCGCCAGCGCGGCCGACCGGCGGTCCAGTTCCCCGTACGTCAACACCTCACCGCCCGCGACACCCGCCACCGCCTCCGGCGTGCGTCGCGCCCACTTGAGCACCAGCTCGTGGATCGGCTCACCCGGCACCTCACGCACCGGGCCCCGACCCCACTCCAGCAACCGCTCCCGCTCCGCATCGCCCACCAACGGCAACGCCGACAACCCGACCTCCGGCCCCGCCAGCCCGGCGGAGACCAGCACCACGACCTGGTCCACCAGGCCCCGCACCCACTGCGCCGAGTAACCCTCCGCCGCGTAGTCCACCCGCAGCGCCGACCCGTCCGCGGCCACACCGATCACCATGTCGACGTCGACCACGGCCGGCCCCGCGTCCACCACCGGAGCGTCCGCCAGCCCGAGCACCACCGGGCCCACCGGCTCCCGGCCCACGGCCACCGGCGCCGCCAGCGCCGCGCGCACCCGCGTCACCAGCTCGGCGAAACCCGGATCACCCGCCACGTCCACCCGCAGCGCCGAACCGCCGCCACCGGACGCCAGGCCCACCACCACCTGCTCCTGGGCCGTCCAACGGGCCAGCACCGCCACGACCCCCGCCACCACGACGTCGCCGCCCGGCCCGCCGCTTGTCAGCCAGGAGGGGAGCACCCGGTGCACCGAGGCGGCCCGGGCCGGCCAGAGCGTAGGCCGGCGCAGGTCCCCCACCAGGTCCAGCGTCTCGGCGTCGACCGCGCCGTCCACGGTCCGCGCACCATCGAACCCGACAGACATCAGCTCAACCTCCGATCGAGAGGGGGTGACCGGACGGCGCGGGGCCTCGGTACCGCAGCACCTGGCGCATTCCGGTCCGCGCGGCAGGGGCGGTCTGCGGGCACCGCGGCCGACTCGGGTGGCCGGACGCGGACATGCGGTGCGACCAGGACGGGGTCACCGTCCGGATTCCGGGTCGCCACCACGTCGTCGATCGAAAGGAGCAGGTCGGTGCCCGATCCGATCACCGGCGCCTCCCGTCCGTCCGGGGCGCCGCGCACCCACATTCGTCCCCCGCCCGGTGCAATGAAAAGGGAACGACGAACCGATGGGGCCCGACCCTACGAAGCACGGTGGAGTGGCGTACACCCCTAGAGATGCGCGCGTCGACCCCTAGGGTGACGGCCGGAGATTCCGACCATGGGCGCCGAGGATGCGTCCGCAGTAATGACCGGCCACCGGTCCGCGTCCGGTGTCCGCGCCGCCGGATCGGCAATTTGCGCTGGTCAGTGTGGTGTTTTCTCGTGACTGCTGATCAGGATCACGGCCAGCTGCCGCGAATCTTTCGGCATTAACACGCGCGGCTATATCTTTTCTATAGTGGATGGTTGGCGCCCTCCGAGAGGGTCGATGCACGAATGTCCGGGTTTCGACGGAGAGCGATCCCGAGGTCTTCGTCGAAAACGGCTATTCGGTCAGCCCGGGTCCAGGGTTCGAATCGGAGAATTGGCGATCCCGGCGGCGGAAAGGGCCGCCCGCGGTCGGCTGACCGGCCCATCCCGCAGAAATGAGGATTGACTATGCTTTGCCGATCATGACCCAGTCGGTGACTGGCACATTCAGTCACCGCCTGTTGGTGTGCACCCCGCCAACGCAGCGCTGACCACAAGCCAGCCCGCTACCTGGCCGGTCTCGCCAGAGACCGTCCGGGCGGTGCACGCGGTACGCCCGACTCTCGTGGCCGAGCGGCCTCATCAGGACCGGGAGCGCCCGCGACCGTCCACGTTCTCCGCTGTTCGTGGCCGTTGCGCACCCGGCCTCCGTGCCACCCCGAGGCCCTTTGTGGGCCGGCATGTCAGGAGAACCAATGGACGGACCTATCCAGGTGCAGGTGTTCGCTCACGACGGAGTGGTCCTGGCCCGGCCACCCGATCCGGTGACGACCGCCGGCAGCCGCTATCTCGCCGGTGCGGGCGCGGCCCTGTACAACGGGCTGGACATGATCACCGGTCTCCACCTGACCCTTCCGCACCAGGCGTCGGCCATTTGCAGCACCGGCTCCAGCGCGGACAAGTCGCTGCGCCTGCTCAGTCGGTGCGGTCTCAAGACGCCGAGCGACCTGCGCGAGTTCCGCTCCGGCGCGCAGGCGGTGCAGTTCGCCCGGGACGCCGCCGAGCGGGGCGAGACGCTGGAGTTCCAGTTTCCCCCGCACGATCCGCAACTGCGGGCCGCGCGGGCCCGGGTCGCCCCGGACCTGCTGGCCCGCCTCAACAACAAGACCACCCTGGAAACTCTGATCGCGCCGGAATACCTGCCCCGTCGCCAGGTCGCCACCCCCGCCGAGGTACGCCGCATCGTGCAGCAGGACCGGCGGCCGGCGGTGGTCAAACCGGCAGGCGTCGAGGTGTACAGCGGAATCGCGATCTTCACCAGGCGGTTGCAGGACCGGCGGCACCGGTCACTGTTCAACCAGCTGGAACAGGTGAGCGATCGGTGGATCGTCGAGGAGGAGGTGCCCTTCCGGACGATCTGGGGCGTCCAGTTCGGCGTGACGGAGAGCGGAGCGGTGCAGTACTTCGGTGCGTCCGTACACCTGCCGCAGCCCACTTCGACGTGGGTCGGTTGTGTGCTGGACGACGACCAGCCGCCGGCGGAGCTGATCGAAGCGCTGACCGTAGGGGTCCGAAAGGCCAGCGCCCTCGGGTACCGCGGGTACTGCTCCTTCGACGCCGGAATCGGTCGCGACGGCGCCCTGCGGGTCATCGACCCGAACTTCCGGGTCAGCGGGGCCACCAGTTCGGTGCTGCACCGCAGCTCGCTGCTGGGCCAGCACCCGTGCGCCATGACCACGTTCTTCTCGCTGGCCCCCGGCGTCGACGCCGAGCCGATCCTCGCCCCGTTCATCGACCGGGGGCAGTTCGTCGCGTTCATGCACCACGACCCGGCGGAGACGGACAACGGCCCGCTGCCGGCGACCATCGTCGGCATGGTCGGCGCCGCGGACCGGTACGCCTGCGGGGTGCTGGTCGCGCAGATCCAGCGGGCACTGGGCGGTTGACGCGTCGTCCCCTCCGGGCCGTGGCGACGGTCCGGAGGGGACGCCCGAGCGCCCACGCGGTGGTCGGGGTGCCGGCCGCTACGTGCCGGCCAGCGCGGTGCGCACGGCGGACTCGGGGACGTCGGCGACCAGTTCGGGCCCGGCCGGGCCGTCCAGGACGAAGGACAGGCCCGAGGTGGCCTTCTTGTCCCGCCGCATCAGCGCGACCAACTCGTCGTGGTCGACACCGCCGGGCAGCGCGGTGTCGAGGCCGTAGCCCGCCACCACCTCGTGGTGCTCGGCCACCCGGTCCGCCGGGACGCGGCCGAGGACGCCGGCCAGCCGGCCCGCGAAGACCGTGCCGACGCCGACCGCCTCGCCGTGCCGCAGGCCGAAGTCGGTGGCCCGCTCCAACGCGTGCCCCAGCGTGTGACCGTAGTTGAGGATGTGCCGCAGACCGGAGTCACGCTCGTCGGCGGCCACCACCCGCGCCTTCAGGGCCACGCAGGCGGCGATCTGCTCCGCCACCGGCCGGTCGCGCAGCTCGCCCGCGCCGATGAAGTGCGCCCGGGCGATCTCCCCGTAGCCGTTGCGCCACTCCCGCTGCGGCAGCGTGCCCAGGTGCTCGGTGTCGCAGAGCACCGCCCGGGGCTGCCAGTACACCCCGACCAGGTTCTTGCCCTCCGGCAGGTTGACCGCCGTCTTCCCGCCGACGCTGGCGTCGACCTGGGCGAGCAGCGAGGTCGGCAGGTGGATCACCGCGACGCCCCGGTGGTAGAGGCCGGCGGCCAACCCGACCACGTCCGTGGTGGTGCCGCCGCCGCAGGAGACGACGGCGTCGGCGCGGGTCAGCCCGAACTCGGCGAACGCCCGGCAGAGCTGCTCGACCGTGGCCAGGTTCTTGTCGTGCTCGCCGTCGCGGGCCGGCACCACCCGGTGCGGCACACCCGGGTCGGGCGTCCACTCCGGCGGCCGGGCCGAGACCACCACGACCCGGCACGCACCGATCCGCGCCACCTCCGCCGGCAGCCGGTGGCGCACACCGGGGCCGATCAGCACCGGGTACGCGCGCTCGCCGAGCGCCACCTCGATCCGGGCCGGCTCGGCGGGGGCGTGCGGGTCAGGCGCGGACGGGTGCATGTGGCTGCTGCCTCCTCTTGACGACGGGCACCGGCGCGGCGGCGACCGGGCGTTCCCGGACCATCGACAGGCGCAGCGCCAGCGCGGCCAGCGAGTCGACGTCCGGCCCGATGCCCCAGCGGTCGTGGGTGAGCTGGGCGTGGTGCGCCAGCAGGAAGCCCGACGGCGTCGCCGGGTGGTGCCGGCCGACCACGTCGGTCACCCGGTCCAGGTAACGCTGCCAGGCCACGGCGACCTCCCCGCACAGCGGCAGGTCGCCGGCCGCCAGGACGATCTTCTCCGCTCCCGCGTCCGCCTGCGCGGCCAGGTCCCGCCGTTGCGCGGCGGTGAGCCGCTGGCTGCGTTCCTGCCAGTGCAGGAAGAGGAACGCCAGCCGGTCGGCCGCCGGCACCAGCCCCGTCAGGTACCGCAGGTGCGCCACGGCCAGCGGCAGCTCGACGCCGGCCAGCCAGGGAGTGTCCCCGCCGAGCAGGGTCAGGGCCAGGTCACTGCCCGCCGACGCGAGCGGGCCGCCCCGGGCGGCGTCGCGCACCACGTACCGGTCGGCGGCGAAGGAGACCCCCGGGTCGTACGCGAGCAGCTGCGCCCGTACCGCGTCGAGCGCGGCCGGGGCGGCGTGAAAGCCGAGGCTCACGTGCGGCCCGGCGGGGGAGCCCTCCGGGTCGAAGAACCAGTCCATGCCCGGATCGGCCCGGCGGGCGGCGGCGACCAGACCGGCGAGGACCGTGCCGACCAGTTCGGTCACCCGCGCATCCGGGGACCCGTCGGCCGGCACGGCCGAGCGGGCGAACAACCAGCAGCGTTCCAACGACGGCACCTCGGCTGACGGGCGGGTGGAGCACAGGACTCGACGGTCTGCGGGGGGTGGCCCCATCATCGGCCTGCGGCCCGTCGCACCACCTGATCAGCGGTCCGATCTGGGGACGACTTAGGGGGTGACAGGGGTAGGACGCCGGCAGGGTGCTCGGAAGACTTGGGCCGCTACGGCGAGCGGGGTCTACGCCGCGGATGAGAAGTCTCGCCGACGGACGGATGTGGTGACATGCTTCGGAGCGACCTGATCCAGCCGTTGTCCGATCTGATCGAGGCGCACGCCGCCAGGTTGGGGAACAAGGTCGCGTTCCGCGACGACCGCCGGGCGGTCGGCTACGCCGACCTGGCGGCGCGGACCCGCCGGCTGGCCGGTCACCTGGCGGCGTCGGGGGTCGGGCGGGGCGACCGGGTGGCCTTCTGCCTCGGCAACCGGGTGGAGACGGTGGAGACCTGGCTGGCCGTGACGCGGGCGGCTGCCGTCGGCGTACCGGTGAACCCGCACAGCACCGACGCGGAACTGGCGCACCTGCTGGACGACTCCGGTGCGGTGCTGGTGGTCACCGACCCGCGGCATCTCGACCAGCTGCTGCGGCTGCGCGCCGGGCGGCCGGCCCTGCGGGTCGTGGTCACCGGGGACGGCCCGGTGCCCGCCGGGGTCACGGCGTGGCGTGACCTGGTCGACACCGAGCCGGGTGTGGACGCCCGTGACGACCTGGGCCTCGACGAGGTCGCCTGGATGCTCTACACCTCCGGCACCACCGGCCGGCCCAAGGGCGTGCTCTCCACCCAGCGCACCTGCCTCTGGTCCGTCGCCGCCTGCTACGTGCCGATCCCCGGGCTGACCGACGCCGACCGGGTGGTCTGGCCGCTGCCGTTGTTCCACAGCCTCTCCCACATCGGGTGCGTGCTCAGCGTGACCGCCGTCGGCGCCACGGCCCGGCTCATCGACGGCTTCTCCGCCGACGACGTGCTGCGCGCGGTCGACGAGGACGAGGCCACCGTGCTGGCCGGTGTGCCGGCCATGTACCACCACCTGGTCACCGCCGCCCGGGAGAGCGGCTTCCGCGCCCCGGCCCTGCGGGTCTGCCTGGTCGGCGGGGCGATCACCACCGGCGCGCTGCGTCGGGCGTTCGACGAGGTCTTCGACGCGCCGCTGCTCGACGCGTACGGCAGCACGGAGACCTGCGGCTCGATCGCCGTCACCCGGCCGGACCAGCCCCGGGTCGAGGGTTCCTGCGGGCGCGCGGTGCCCGGCGTCGCGGTGCGCCTGGTCAGCCCGCAGACCGGCCTGGACGTGCCGACCGACGCCGAGGGCGAGGTCTGGGTCAGCGGGCCGAGCGTCATGCTCGGCTACCACGGCCTGCCGGAGGTCACCGCCGCCGCCCTGCGTGACGGCTGGTACCGCACCGGCGACCTGGCCCGCCGCGACGCCGACGGCAACATCTTCGTCACCGGGCGGCACCAGGAACTGATCATCCGGGGTGGCGAGAAGATCCACCCGGCCGAGGTGGAGGAGGCCCTGCGCGGGGTGCCCGGCGTCGCGGACGTGGCGGTGACCGGCCGCCCGCACGACGTGCTCGGCGAGGTGCCGGTGGCGTTCGTGGTGCCCGGACCGGAGGGCTTCGACCCCCGGGCCGGGTACGCGGCCTGCCGGGAGAAGCTCTCCTACCACAAGGTTCCCGAGGAGCTGTACGAGATCGGGCAGGTGCCCCGCACCGCCTCCGGCAAGGTCACCCGCCGGCTCCTGCTCGACCGGCCGGCGCGGCTGCGGGCGGTCAACGGCAGCCACCACGAGACGCTGAGCCTGCTCGCCTGGCAGCCGCTCGACCTGGCCGCCGTACCGCCGGTCGAGGCGCCCGTCCCGACGGCCGCGCAGGCCGCCGCCGCCCCGGCCCGCCGCTGGGCGCTCGTCGGTAGTGGGAGCGAGGAGCTGGTGGACCCGCTGCGCGCGGCGTCGCCGGGGGACCGGTTCCGGTCCCACCGGGACCTGGCCGCCCTGCGCGACGCCCCGGACGTGCCCGACGTGACGGTGCTGCTGGTCGAGCCGGCCGACGCCGTCGCGGCGGACCTCGCCGACCGGCTGCGCGGCTGGCTCGACGACGACCGGTTTGCCGGCACCCGCCTGGTGCTGCTGACCGGCCCGGCCGCCGCACCCGCCGCGAGCGGCGCGCCCGGCGACCTGGACACCGGGATCGACGCCGCCACCGGGATCGACGCCGCCGCCGTGTCCGGGGGATGGCACCCGGCCGATCCGGCGGCCGGTGCGGTCCAGGCGGTCGGCCGCAGTCTGCAGGCCGCCTACCCGGACCGGATCGTGCTGGTCGACCGCGACGCCGGAAACCGCTCGACCGCGCTGCTCCCCGCCGTGGTGGACGCCGGCGCCGCGCAGGTCGCGCTGCGGGCCGGAGCCGCACTGCACGCCGTCCTCGTGCCCGCCCCGGCGGCCGTGCCGGCGCGGCCGGTCAGCGTGGCCGACCCGGACCGCCAGGTCCTGGTCACCGGCGCGGACGGGCCGACCGGCGCGGCGCTGGCCCGACACCTCGTCGCCGCGTACCGCGTCCGCCGGCTGCGGCTGCTCCACGTCGGCGCCACGCCCGGGGGCGCCCTGGCGGACCTGGTCACCGAACTCGTCGCCGCCGGCGCCGACGTCGCCGCGCTGCCCGCCGACCGGGCGGGCGACGAGCCGCCCGGCGGGGTCTTCCTCTGCCCGTCCGACGACGACCTGACCGACGACGAGGACGCGGCCCGGCTGCTCCGCCTCGCCGAAAGGCTGGACGCCGCGACCCGGCTCCCGGCCGCCTCGTTCACCGTCCTCGCGCCGTCCGCCCTGCTGCTGGGCGCCGCCGGCCGGGAGCGGGCCGCCTCGGCCGTCGGCGCCCTGCACGCCCTGACCGCCCGCCGCCGGGCCGCCGGCCTGCCGGCCCGGGTCGTCGGCACGGCCGCGCCCGCCGGCCGGGAGCCGTCGCCCGCCATCCTCGCGGTGACCGGAACCCGGGCGGGAAGCGTCGTCCCGACGGCCGTACGCGCCGATCTCGCCGCGTTCGACGTGGCCCACGACGGCGACGACCTGGTCGTGCTCGCCCGCCCGGCGGGCCACGCCGACGCCGCGCACCCCGCCTGGCGCGTGCCCGTCGCGGCGCCCGACGCCGACGCCGACGACCGGGACGCCGCCGAGTTGCGCCGCCGGCTGGCCGGGCTGAGCACCGCCGAGGGGGACCGGCTCCTGCTGGATCTGGTCCGCACCGCCACCGCCGAGGTGGCCGGCCTGTCCGGGCCGGCCGCGGTGCGCCCCGGCCGGGCCTTCAAGGAACTCGGCTTCACCTCGGTCAGCGCGGTCGCCCTGCGCGACCGGCTGGCCCGGGCCACCGGGGTACGGCTCTCCGCCACGGCCGCCTTCGACCGGCCCAGCCCGGACGCCCTCGCCCGGCACCTCGCCGCCCGGCTGCGCGGCACCACCGGGCAGGCCAGCCCCGCGACGGACCGGCCGTCCGCTCCGTCCACGGTGGACGACCCGGTGGTCGTCGTCGCCATGGCCTGCCGGCTGCCCGGCGGCGTCGCCTCCCCCGAGCAGCTGTGGGACCTGGTCGACCAGGGCCGGGAGGGGCTCACGGAGTTCCCCACCGACCGGGGCTGGGACCTGGCGCACCTGTTCTCCGACGACCCCGACCGTCCCGGCACCTCGTACGTCCGGGTGGGCGGCTTCCTCACCGACGCGGCGGACTTCGACGCCACCCTGTTCGCGATCAGCCCGCGCGAGGCGCTCGCCATGGACCCGCAGCAGCGGCTGCTGCTGGAGACGTCCTGGGAGCTGTTCGAGCGGGCCGGCATCGATCCCACCTCGCTGCGCGGCAGCGCCACCGGCGTCTTCACCGGCGTCATGCACCACGACTACGCCGCGAACCTGCGCCAGGCACCGCCCGGCACCGAGGGCTACCTCGGCGTCGGCACCGCCGGCAGCGTCGTCTCCGGCCGGGTCGCCTACGCGCTGGGGCTGGAGGGGCCGGCGGTCACCGTCGACACGGCGTGCTCGTCGTCGCTGGTGGCGCTGCACCTGGCCGCCCAGGCGCTGCGCGCCGGCGACTGCTCCCTCGCCGTGGCCGGCGGCGTGGCGGTGATGGGTACCCCGCAGGCGTTCGTGGAGTTCAGCCGGCAGCGCGGGCTCGCCCCCGACGGCCGGTGCAAGGCGTTCGGCGAGGGCGCCGACGGCACCGGCTGGTCCGAGGGTGTCGCCGTGCTGCTGCTGGAACGGCTCTCCGACGCCCGCCGGCGCGGGCACCCCGTCCTCGCCGTGCTGCGCGGCTCCGCCGTCAACTCCGACGGCGCGTCCAACGGGCTCACCGCCCCCAACGGGCCCGCCCAGGAGCGGGTCATCCGCCGGGCGCTGGACGCGGCCGGGCTCTCCGCCGCCGACGTGGACGTCGTCGAGGCGCACGGCACCGGCACCCGGCTGGGCGACCCGATCGAGGCGCAGGCGCTGCTCGCCACGTACGGGACGGGCCGCGGCGACGCCGAGCCGCTGCGGCTGGGCTCGCTGAAGTCCAACCTCGGCCACACCCAGGCCGCCGCCGGGGCCGCCGGGGTGATCAAGATGGTGCTCGCGATGCGGCACGGCACGCTGCCCCGCACCCTGCACGTGGACGCCCCGACGTCCGAGGTGGACTGGTCCGCCGGCGCGGTCGAGGTGCTCACCGAGGCCCGCCCGTGGCCCGAGGTGCGGCGGCCCCGGCGGGCCGGCGTCTCGTCGTTCGGCATCAGCGGCACCAACGCGCACGTCATCGTCGAGGCGCCCGCCGCCGACCCGCCCTCCGGGGCCGGGTCCGCGGACCGGCAGCCGTCGTCCGAGGCCGCGGACCGGGAGCTGCCGTCCGGGGTCGCGGACCGGCAGCCGTCGTCCGGGGTCGCGGACCAGCAGCCGTCGTCCGGGGCGGCCTCCGCCACCCGGCGACCGCCCGTGCCGTGGCTGCTCGCCGCGGCCTCCGGCGAGGCGCTGCGGGACCAGGCGGCCCGCCTGCTGACCTGGCTCGACGGGCCCGGGGCGGACGCCGACCCGGGCGACGTCGGGCACGCGCTCGCCACCACCCGCGCCGCGCTCGAACACCGGGCCGTGGTGCTGGCCGGCTACCCGGCCACCGCCCGGACGGGCCTGACCGCGCTGACCCGCGGCGAGGCGGACCCGGACCTGCCGACCGTGCTGACCGGCCGGGTCGTCGACGGCCAGCTCGGCATGCTCTTCGGCGGGCAGGGCGGCCAGCGCGCCGGCATGGGACGCGAGCTGCACGCGGCGTACCCGGTCTTCGCCGACGCCTTCGACGCGGCCTGCGCCGAACTCGACCGCTGCCTCGCCGGCCACGCCCCGCACCCCGTCGCGGACGTCGTCTTCGCCGCCGAGGGCGACGAACTGGCCGACCTGCTCGACCAGACCCTGTACACCCAGCCGGGGCTGTTCGCCTTCGAGGTGGCGCTGTACCGCCTCCTGGAGTCCTGGGGGGTGCGTCCCGACGCGGTGCTCGGCCACTCCGTCGGCGAGCTGGCCGCCGCGCACGTGGCCGGGGTGTTCCCCCTCGCCGACGCGGCGGCACTCGTCGCCGCCCGCGCCCGGCTGATGCAGCAGCTGCCCGCCGGGGGCGCGATGGTCGCCGTCGAGGCCGACGAGGCCGAGGTCGCCGCGCACCTCACCGACCGGGTGGGCCTCGCCGCCGTCAACGGCCCGACGAGCGTCGTCGTCTCCGGCGACACCGACGCGGTGCTGGCCGTCGCGGCCACCCTGCGCGCCGCCGGGCGTCGTACCAGCCGGCTGCGGGTGTCGCACGCGTTCCACTCGCCGCGCATGGAGCCGATGCTCGACGAGTTCCGCGCGGTGGCGGCCGGCCTCACGTACCGCACCCCGCACCTGCCGGTGGTGTCCAACCTGACCGGCCACCCCGTCGACCCGGCCCGGCTCTGCTCGCCCGACTACTGGGTGGCGCACGTGCGGGGCACCGTCCGCTTCCACGACGGCGTGCGGGCCCTGCACGGGCAGGGCGTCACCACCTTCCTGGAGGTCGGTCCGGCCGGCGTGCTCACCGCGATGGCCCAGGACTGCCTCCTCGCCGAGGCCGACGAGCTGGCCTTCGTGCCCGCCGTGCGGGGCGTCGCCGACGAACCGGAGGCGCTGCTCGCCGCCGTGGCGCGGCTGCACGTGCGGGGCGTCCCCGTCGACCGCGCCGCCCTCGCCGGCCCCGGGCCGCACCGCCGCGTCGACCTGCCCACCTACGCCTTCCAACGCCGGCACTACTGGCTGCCCGCCTCGGCCGCGGCCGGCGGCCCGGTCGGCGTCGGCCTGGCCGACGCCGGGCACCCGCTGCTCGGCGGCGTGCTGGCGGTCGCCGGCACCGGGCAGGTCGTCTGCACCGGACAGGTCTCCGCGGCCACCCAGCCGTGGCTGGCCGCGCCCGGTGACGGCACGCCCGCGCTGCTGCCCGCCAGCGCCCTGCTGGACATGCTCACCCACCTCGGCGAACAGTTCGGCACCCCGACGGTGCAGCGGCTGCGCGTCCCCGACCCGGTGCCGCTGCCCGCCGAGGCGACCCTCGAGGTGCAGGTCGGCGTCTCCGCGCCGGACGAGCACCGGCGCCGGGTGGCGCACTGCCACGTCCGGGCCGGCGACGGGCAGCCCTGGCGGGAGGTCGCCGAGGCCGTGCTCGGCCCGGTCGACCCGGAGAGCGGCCGGGGTGCCCTCGCCACGGCCTGGCCGCCCACCGGCGCCCGACCGGTGGACCTGGCCACCCCGCAGCACCAGGCCATGGCCGGGGAACTGGCCCGGGCCGCGTGGGTCGCCGCCGACCGGCTCTTCGTCGACGTACGCCTGCCCGAGGACGCCCGGGACCCGGACGCCGAGCGGTACGGCGTGCACCCGCTGGTGCTGGAGGCGGCCCTGCGCCTGCTCCCGCTCGCCGACTTCGCGCCCGGCGACGACGCCGCGCCCACCGGCCGGCTGCTGCCCACCGAGTGGGCGGGCGTGCGCCTGCACGCCACCGGGGCGCACGCACTGCGCGTCTGCCTGGCCCCCGCCGGGGCGGACGCGGTGACCCTGAGCGCCGTCGACGCCGCGGGCGTGCCCGTGCTCGACGTGGACCGGGTGGTGCTGCGGACCCTCGACCTGCCGCCCGCCGAGTCGCCGGCGCCCCCGCCCGCCCCCGCCGGGCTGTACGCCGTCGACTGGTCGCCTGCGGCGTTCCCGGCGACGCCCGCGCCCTCCTGGACGCTCGCCGACGACACACCCCCGGACGGGCCGCTGCCGCCGCTGCTGGTGCTGCGCGTCGGCGACGGCGAGCCGGGCCGGTCGGTGCCCGACCGTGCCCACGCCGTCGGCCTCGCCGTGCTCGGTGTGCTCCAGAGCTGGCTGGTCGACCCCCGCGCGGAGACCACCCGCCTGGCCCTCGCCGTCCGCGACGGTGATCCGGTGCACGCCCCGGTGGCGGGACTCGTCCGGGTCGCCCAGGCCGAGCAGCCCGACCGGTTCCTGCTGCTCAGCCTCGACGCCACCGACGACGCGACCGTCCGGGCGGCGCTGGCCGTCGCCGGGGACGAGCCCGAGATCGCCGTCCGCGACGGCCGCGTCCTGCTGCCCCGGCTCCACCCCGTCGAACCGCCCCCGGCCGGTACGCCGGTCCCGGCGCTGGCCGGCGGCACCGTGCTGGTGACCGGCGGCACCGGCGGCGTCGGCCGGCACGTCGCCACCCACCTCGCCACCGTGCACGGCGTCGCCGAGCTGGTCCTCGTCAGCCGCACCGGCCGGGCCGGCGACTGGACGGACGCGTTGACCGACGCCGGCGTCACCGTCCGGGTGGTCGCGGCCGACGTCGCCGACCGGGCGGCGCTCGCCGAGGTCGTCGCCCCGCTGGCCGACCGGCTCGTCGCCGTCGTGCACGCCGCCGGGGCCACCGACGACGCGCTGCTCACCGACCTCGACCCGGGCCGCTGGCAGCGGGCCCTGCGCTCCAAGGTGCACGGCGCGTGGCACCTGCACGAGCTCACCGCCGGCCTCGACCTGGCCGCGTTCGTGCTCTTCTCCTCGGCCGCCGCCACCTTCGGCAGCCCCGGCCAGGGCAACTACGCGGCCGGCAACGCGTTCCTCGACGCGCTCGCCGCGCACCGCCGCGCCCAGGGCCTGCCGGCGACCGCCCTGGCCTGGGGGCTGTGGGCCGCGCAGGACGGGATGGCCGGCCGGCTCACCCCGGCGGACCTGGCCCGGCTCGCCCGCGGCGGCACCCGTCCCCTCGACACGGCCGCCGGGCTGGCGCTGTTCGACGCCGCCCTGCGCGTCGACCGGGCGACGCTGGTGCCGATCGGGCTCGACCTGGCCGCCGTGCGGACCTCCGGCGAGGTGCCCGCCCTGCTGCGGGCGCTGCTGCCCCCGCCGCCCCGTCGGGCCGTCAACGCCGACTCGGCGCCCGCCTCCGCCAAGGGCTTCGCCGACCGGCTGGCCGAGCTGGCCGAACCCGACCGCGCCGCCCTGCTGCTGGACCTCGTCCGTACCCGGTGCGCCACCGTGGTCGGGCACACCGGCCCCGACGACGTCGAGCCGCGCCGCCCGTTGAAGGAACTCGGCTTCGACTCGCTGATGGCCGTGGAGCTGAGCAACCGGCTCACCGCCGTCACCGGCGTCCGGCTCGCCCCGCACGCCGTGTTCAACCACCCCACCCCGGAGCTGCTCGCCGCGCACCTGCACGCCCGGCTGCTCGGCACCGCCGCCACCGAGGTCACCGACGCGAGCACGGTCGCCCTGGACGAGCCGGTCGCCATCGTCGCGATGGCCTGCCGCTTCCCCGGCGGCATCGGCTCTCCGGAGGAGCTGTGGCGGCTGCTCGACGCGGGCGCCGACGTCATCGGCGACCTGCCCGACGACCGGGGCTGGCCGCTGGCCGACCTCTACGACCCGGTGCCCGGCACGGCCGGCCGCACGTACGTGCGGGCCGGCGGCTTCCTCACCGGGATCGCCGACTTCGACGCCGCGTTCTTCGGCATCAGCCCCCGCGAGGCCCTCGCCATGGACCCGCAGCACCGGCTGCTGCTGGAGACCTCCTGGGAGGCGTTGGAACGCGGCGGCATCGACCCGGTCACCCTGCGCGGCAGCCGCACCGGCGTCTTCGCCGGCACCCACGGCCAGGACTACGGCGACCGGATCGCCCCCGGCGTGGTCTCCGACGACGGCGAGGTCACCGCCGACGAGGGGCACCTGCTCACCGGTACGGCCGGCAGCGTCCTCTCCGGCCGGGTCGCGTACGCGCTCGGGCTGGAGGGGCCGGCCGTCACCGTCGACACCGCCTGCTCGGCGTCCCTGGTGGCGCTGCACCTGGCCGTGCAGGCCCTGCGCCAGGGCGACTGCGACCTGGCCCTGGCCGGCGGCGTGTCGGTGATGTCCACCCCGGCCGGGCTGACCGGCTTCAGCCGCCAGCGCGGCCTCGCCGCCGACGGGCGGTGCAAGGCGTTCGCCGAGGACGCCGACGGCTTCGGCATGTCCGAGGGCGTCGGGATGCTGGTGGTGGAGCGCCTCTCCGACGCCCGCCGCCGGGGCCACCCCGTGCTGGCCGTGGTCCGCGGCTCGGCGGTCAACCAGGACGGCGCGTCCAACGGGCTGACCGCCCCGAACGGGCCCTCGCAGGAGCGGGTCATCAGGGCCGCGCTCGGCGCCGCCGGGCTGAGCGCCGCCGAGGTGGACGTCGTCGAGGCGCACGGCACCGGCACGTCGCTCGGCGACCCCATCGAGGCGGAGGCGATCCTCGCCACGTACGGGCAGCGCCCGGCCGGCGCCCCGCCGGTGCTGCTCGGCTCGGTCAAGTCCAACCTCGGGCACACCCAGGCCGCGGCGGGCGTCGCCGGGGTGCTCAAGATGGTCCTCGCCATGCGGCACGGCCGGCTGCCCCGCACCCTGCACGCCGAGCGCCGCAGCTCGCGGGTCGACTGGGAGTCGGGCTCGCTGGAGCTGCTCACCGGGTCCCGCCCGTGGCCCGCGGCGGACCGGCCGGCGCGGGCCGGTGTCTCGTCGTTCGGCATCAGCGGCACCAACGCCCACGTGATCGTCGAGGCGGTCGCCGGGCCGGCCCCGGACGCCGACGCCGCAGCCACGCCGACGGAGGCGTACGCGCTGCCGTGGCTGCTCTCCGCGCGTACCCCGGAGGCGCTCGCCGGGCAGGCCCGGCGGCTGCGGGAACACCTCGCCGAGCGGCCCGACCAGCGGCCCCTCGACGTGGCCTGGTCGCTGGCCACCAGCCGGAGCACCTTCGACTCGCGGGCGGTGCTGGTCGGCACGTCGCCGGAGCAGGTCGCCGCCGCCCTCGACGCGCTCGCCGAGGGCCGGCCCGACCCGGCGGTGACGCGGGGCGAGGCCCGGCCCGTCGGCCGGTGCGTCTTCGTCTTCCCCGGGCAGGGCTCCCAGTGGCTCGGCATGGGACTGGACCTGCTCGACCAGGCCCCCGTGTTCGCGGAGCGGATGGCGGCCTGCGACGCGGCGCTGCGGCCGTACCTGGACTGGTCGCTGCTGGACGTGCTGCGGCAGGTGCCCGGCGCGCCCGGCCTCGACGAGGTCGACGTGGTGCAGCCCGCACTGTTCGCGATGATGGTGTCGCTGGCCGAGCTGTGGCGCTCCCACGGCGTGCAGCCGGCCGCCGTGGTCGGCCACTCGCAGGGCGAGATCGCCGCCGCCTGCGTCGCCGGGGTGCTCTCCCTGCCCGACGCCGCCCGGGTGGTGGCGCTGCGCAGCCGGGCGCTGCGGGCCCTGGCCGGGCACGGGGCGATGGCCTCCGTCGCGCTCCCCGCCGACACGGTCCGCGACCGGATCGCCCGCTTCGGCGACCGGATCTCGGTCGCCGCCGTGAACGGCCCGGCCGCCGTCGTGGTGTCCGGCGAGCCGCAGGCGGTGGAGGAACTCCTCGCCGAACTGGCCGGCGAGCAGGCCCGGGTCCGGCGCATCGCCGTCGACTACGCCTCGCACTCCGCCCAGGTCGAGGGCCTGCGCGACGAACTGGCCGAGGTGCTGGCGGGCATCGCCCCCGGCCCGGCGGCCGTGCCGCTCTTCTCCACCACCGACCTGCGCTGGCTCGACGGCGAGGAGATGGGGCCGGACTACTGGTACCGCAACCTGCGGCAGCCGGTCGAGCTGGAACAGGCGATCCGCTCGCTGGCCGGGCAGGGCCACGACACGTACGTCGAGTGCAGCCCGCACCCGGTGCTCACCGTGGGCATCGAGGCGACCCTCGCCGACCACGACGGCGAGAGCGTGGTCGTCGGCTCGGTGCAGCGCGACCAGGGCGACCGGGCGCGGTTCCTGCTCTCCCTGGCCCAGCTGCACGTGTGCGGGGTCGCGGTGGACTGGCGGCCCGCGCTGGCCGGCGGCCGGCGGGTCGACCTGCCCACGTACGCGTTCGCCCACCGCCGCTACTGGCCCCGGCCCGTCTCCGGCCCCGGCGACGTCGGCGCCGCCGGCCTGGACGCCGCCGGGCATCCGCTGCTCGGGGCGTCGGTCGCGCTGGCCGAGACGCGGGGCCACCTGTTCACCGGGCGGCTGTCGACCGACGCGCAGCCGTGGCTGGCCGACCACCGGGTCTCCGACAGCGTGCTGGTGCCCGGCACCGGCCTGGTGGAACTCTGCCTCCGCGTCGGCGACGAGATCGGCCACCCGGTCCTCGACGAACTGGTCATCGAGGCTCCGCTGACCCTGCCCGCCGACGGCGCGACCCAGGTGCAGGTGACGGTCGGCGCGGGCGGCGACGACGGACGCCGCCCGGTGACCGTGCACTCCCGGCCCGCCGACGGCCCGGCCACGGGGCCGTGGACCCGGCACGCCAGCGCCACCCTCTCCGCCGACCAGCCCGCCGCGTCGCCGCAGCCCACCACGTGGCCGCCGCGCGACGCCCGCCCCGTCGACCTGACCGGCTTCTACGCCGGCCTGGAATCCGACGGCTACGCGTACGGGCCGGCGTTCCAGGGGCTGCGCGCGGTGTGGACCAGCGGCGACGAGGTCTACGCCGAGGTGGAGCTGCCGGCGGCCGCACGGGTCGACGCCGACCGGTACGGCCTGCACCCGGCCCTGTTCGACGCCGCCCTGCACGCCGCGCACTTCGGCGGCCTCGCCGGGGCCGGGGCCGGCCGGCTGCTGCTGCCGTTCGCCTGGAACGGCGTCAGCCTGCACGCCACCGGGGCGACCGCCCTGCGGGTACGGCTCACCCAGGTGGGACCGCACGCCATCGCGCTGACCGTCGCCGACCCGACCGGCGCCCCGGTCGCCGAGGTGGCCGCCCTGACGATGCGGCCGATCTCCGCCGCCGAGCTGGCCGTCACCGACGACCGCGCCACCCGCGACGCCCTGTTCCGGCTCGACTGGACGCCGCTGCCGCCAGCCGACGCGGCCACCCCGGTCGACGCCGTGGCCGTCGCCCCCGGCCTGGACGGCTTCGGGCTGCAACCCGGGCTGGACGGGCTCGCCGACGCCGTCGACGCGGGGCTGCCCCTGCCCGGGGCCGTGCTCGTGCCGCTCGACGCGGAACCCGCGCAGCCCACCCCCCGCGCGGCGCGGCACGCCGCCGTCCGCGCCCTCGACCTCGTCCGGCGCTGGCTCACCGAGCCCCGCTGGGCGGCGTCGCGGCTGCTGCTGGTGACCCGGGGCGCGGTGGCCGTGCACCACGCCGGCGAGGTGACCGACCCGGCCGCCGCGGCGGCGTGGGGGCTGGTGCGCTCCGCCCAGTCGGAGAACCCGGGCCAGGTCGTCATCGTCGACGTCGACGGCGACGGGATCGGCCCCGACCAGGTCGCCGCCGTGCTGGCGGCGGACGAGCCGCAGGCCGCGATCCGGGGCGGCACGGCGTACGTGCCCCGGCTGGCGCGGGCCGGCTCCGCGGGCGAACTCGCCGCGCCGCCCGCCGCCGCGTGGCGGTTGGACGCGCCGGTGCGGGGCAGCCTGGAGAACCTCACCCTGGTCCCGACGGACGCCGCCGACGCCGTTCTCGGCCCCCGCGAGGTCCGGGTACGCGTCCGCGCCGCCGGCCTGAACTTCCGCGACGTGCTCAACGCGCTCGGCCTCTATCCGGGCGACGCGGGGCCGCTCGGCGGCGAGGGCGCCGGCGAGGTCGTCGAGGTGGGCACCGAGGTGACCGACCTGCGCCCCGGCGACCGGGTGTTCGGGGTCTTCGTGGGCTGCTTCGGGCCCGTCGCGGTCACCGACCGCCGCCTGCTGGCCCCGATGCCGGCCGGCTGGTCGTACGTGGAGGCCGCCTCCGTGCCGGTGGTCTTCCTGACCGCGTACCACGGCCTGGTCAACCTGGCCGGGCTCGGCCGGGGCGAGTCGGTGCTGGTGCACGCGGCGGCCGGCGGCGTCGGCATGGCCGCCGTGCAGCTCGCCCGGCACCTCGGCGCCGACGTCTACGCCACCGCCAGCCCCGCCAAGTGGGACGCCCTGCGCGCGATGGGCCTCGCCGAGGACCGTATCGCCTCGTCCCGGACCCTCGACTTCGAGAACCGGTTCGCCGAGGCCACCGGCGGACGGGGCGTCGACGTGGTGCTGGACTCGCTGGCCCGCGAGTTCGTGGACGCCTCGCTGCGGCTGCTGCCGCGCGGCGGGCGGTTCATCGAGATGGGCAAGACCGACATCCGCGACGCCGCCCAGGTCGCCGCCGACCACCCGGGGGTGGCCTACACCGCCTTCGACCTGACCCTGGAGGACCCCGACGAGGTGCAGCGCATGCTCGTCGAGCTGCTGGGGCTCTTCGAGCGGGGGACGCTCACCCCGCTGCCCGCCCAGGTGTGGGACGTCCGCCAGGCGCCGGAGGCGTTCCGGCACGTCAGCCAGGCCCGGCACGTCGGCAAGGTGGTGCTCACCATGCCCCGGGCGTGGGACCCCGACGGCACCGTGCTGCTGACCGGCGGGACCGGAACCCTCGGCGGGCTGGTCGCCCGGCGACTGGTCGAGACGCACGGCGTACGGCGGCTGCTGCTGGTCAGCCGCCGCGGCGAGCAGGCCCCCGGCGCGGCCGAGACGGTCGCCGAACTGCGCTCGATGGGCGCCGAGGCCACGGTGGTGGCGGCCGACGTGGCCGACCGGGAGAGCCTGGCCCGGGTCCTGGACGCGGTGCCGGCACGGCACCCGTTGACCGCGGTCGTGCACCTCGCCGGGGTGCTCGACGACGGGATCGTCACCGCCCTCACCCCGCAGCGCGTCGACACGGTGTTCGCGCCGAAGCTCGACGCCGCGTGGCACCTGCACGAGCTCACCCGCCACCTCGACCTCGCCGGGTTCGTGCTGTTCTCCTCCGGCGCGGGCGTCTTCGGCGTACCCGGTCAGGCCAACTACGCGGCGGCCAACGCGTTCCTCGACGCGCTCGCCCTGGCGCGCCGGGCCGAGGGCCTGCCGGGCCGGTCGTTCGCCTGGGGGCTCTGGGAGCAGGCCAGCGAGATGACCGCCAAGCTGGACCGGACCGACCCCCGGATCACCGCCCGCGACGGGCAGCTCGCGATCCCGTCCGACCTGGGGATGGCCCTGTTCGACGCGGGCCTGCGGCTGGCCGAGCCGGTGCTCGTGCCGACCAGGATCGACGTCGCCGCGCTCGGCGAGCGGGTCGAGCGGCCCCCGGCCCTGCTGCGCGGGCTCATGCGGCGGGAACGGCCGAGCGCCCGGTCGAGCGCCCCGACCGGCGGCGGGCGCACCCTCGCCGACGAACTGGCGGCCCTGGCCGGGCCCGACCGCCACACCCTGGTGGTCGACCTGGTACGCGAGCAGGCGGCGAGCGTGCTCGGGCACGGCAGCCGCGCGGCGGTCGCCCCGGGCCGGGCGTTCAGCCAGATCGGGTTCGACTCGTTGACCGCCGTCGAGCTGCGCAACCGGCTGACCACGGCGACCGGTCTGCGCCTGCCGGCCACGCTGATCTTCGACTACCCGGACCCGAACGAGCTGGCCACGTTCCTGGTGTCGCAGCTGGCGCCGGAGACCGGCCCGGAGGTTCCGCCGGTCCTCACGGACCTGGAGAACCTGGAACGCTCGCTGACCGAGGCCAGCGTCGAGGCGGAGCTGCACGCCCAGATCGGCTCCCGGCTGGAGGTGCTCATCGCCAAGTGGCGGACGATGCGCGCCGGCTCGGGCGGCGACCCCGACCTCGACCTCGAACTGGCCAGCGACGACGACCTCTTCGACCTCATCGACTCCGAACTCGGTCTCTGATGGCCGTCCGGCCGCCCCGCACGGCGCGAGCCGTCCCTTCCGACACCGTGTCCGACCGACCCCCGAGGAACCGATACCGATGCTGATGACCGACGTCCTGATCGTGGGCTACGGCCCCGTCGGTGAGATGCTCACGATCCTGCTGGCGCAGCGCGGGCTCACCGTCACGGCGGTCGAGCGCTGGGCCACCCCGTACAACTTCCCGCGCGCGGTCTCGTACGACGGGGAGGCGAGCCGCATCCTGGCCGCCGCCGGCGTCGCCGACCGGCTCGGACCGGTGGTGGAGTCGTCGGGCGAGTACACCTTCAAGAACGGCTTCGGCCGGACCCTGCTGCACGTCAAGGTGACCGGCGACGGCCCGATGGGCTGGCCCGACTCGGTCTCCTTCTACCAGCCCGGGCTGGAGGCGCTGCTCGCCGAGCGGGGCGCGGAGCTGCCGGGCGTGACGGTGCTGCGCCCGCACCAGGTGACCGGCCTGGTCGAGCACGACGACCGGGTCGAGGTCACCGTCGCCGGCCCGGCGGGCGAGGAGGTCCACGCGGCCCGCTGGGTCGTCGGCTGCGACGGGGCCAACAGCTTCGTCCGGGAACACCTGGGCAGCGGCGTCACCGACCTCGGCTTCACGTACGACTGGCTGGTCTGCGACGTCGTGCCGCACGAGGCCCGCGAGTTCAAGCCGAACAACCTCCAGGTCTGCGACCCGGCGCGCCCCCGCACGGCCGTGTCGGCCGGCCCGGGGCACCGGCGGTGGGAGTTCATGCGGGTGCCGGGGGAGAGCCGGGAGGAGTTCGAGACCGTCGAGAGCGTGTGGCGGCTGCTCGGCCTCTTCGACATCACGCCCGACAACGCGACCCTGGAGCGGTACGGCGTCTACACCACCCAGGCCTGCTCGGCCGACCGCTGGCGCTCCGGCCGGATCCTGATCGCCGGCGACGCGGCGCACGTGATGCCGCCGTTCATGGGGCAGGGCATGAGCTCGGGTTTCCGCGACGCCCTCAACCTCGCCTGGAAGCTCGACCTGGTGCACCGCGGCCTGGCCGACGAGGCGCTGCTGGACACCTACCAGGAGGAGCGCTGCGCGCACGTGCAGCACGCCATCCGGATGTCCATGGACTCGGGCACGGTGATCTGCGAGACCGACCGCACCGCCGCCGCCGGCCGGGACGCCGTCATGCTCGCCGAACTGCGTCGGCGCACCTCCCGGCCGCGTACCCGTTCCCTGCTGGAACCCCTGGCCGGCGGGGTCCTGCACGCCCGTACGGCCGAGGCCCCGGCGGCCGGCGCGGGCGTGCCCATGCCGCAGGGGCGCGTCGAGGTCGACGGTCGCGCCGGGCTCTTCGACGAGGTCGTCGGCACCGGCTTCGTCCTGGTCTGCGCCGAGGACCCCGACGACCTGCTCGACGCGGACGCCCGGGCCTTCCTGGACTCGCTCGACGCCCGGGTCGTCCGGGTCGTCCCCGCCGGCGCGCCCGCCCCCGGTCCCGGCACCGCGCCGACCGCCTTCGACCTCGACGACGTGTACCTGTCCCACCTCAAGCGGTACGACGCCGTCGCGGTGCTCGTCCGGCCCGACTTCTACGTATTCGGCACGGCAGCCGACCCGGCCGGTGTGCCCGCGCTCGTCGAGGACCTGCGCCAGCAGGTCCGGCGCGGCTGATCGGCATCCACCCCTCGGAAGGAACCCACATGTTCGAGAACCTGAAGATCGCCGGCCGGGCGATCCGCACGGTCTTCACCGCCGACCCCATCACCCGGGTCCGGCGCTTCTACGAGATCCAGTCGCCCGACGTCGAGTTCGCGGCCCGCCGCACGCACTACATGAACGTGGGCTACTGGGAGGACGGCGTCACCGACCTCGACACGGCCGCCGAGGCGCTGGCCGACAAGCTGGCCGACGCCGCCGGGCTCAAGCCGGACGACACCGTCCTCGACGTGGGCTTCGGCTACGCCGACCAGGACTTCAAGTGGCTGCGCGAGCGCCGGGTCGCCAAGGTGTACGGGCTCAACATCACCCCGCACCACGTCGAGGCGGCGCAGCGCCGGGCGCAGGAGGAGGGCCTCGCGGACCGCACCGACTTCCGGCTGGGCAGCGCCACCGAACTGCCCTTCGAGGACAACACCTTCGACCGGGTCGTCGCCCTGGAGTCGGCATTCCACTTCTACCCGCGCAGCGCGTTCTTCGCCGAGGCGCTGCGGGTGCTGCGCCCGGGTGGCGTGCTGGCCACGGCCGACATCATCCCGGTCAGCGGGGACGTCGTCCGCGCGGCCATCCAGTCCGGCCCGCTGAGCTTCGTCAAGTTCAGCATCCCGAAGGAGAACTGGCACGACCGGGACACGTACCGGCAGGAGCTGGTCGAGGCCGGCTTCGCCAACCCGGAGGTGCACTCGATCAAGGAGCGCACCTGGGAGGGCTGGCGGGCGTACATGGCGGGACGCACCAACGACCCCGAGTTCCGCGCCGTCGTCAAGCCCGCCGTACGCAAGAGCATGGCCGCGCACTGGAAGAACCAGGACCTCATGAAGCGCGAGATGGCGCAGCTCGACTACGTGATCGCGGTCGGCCACAAGCGGTGACGCCCCGCACGGACGAGGGGCCCGCCGACCGGTCGTGACACCGGTGGACGGGCCCCTCGTCCGTGGGATCAGACGGCGGGCGCCGCGGTCAGGGCCGTCGAGATGGCCCGCAGGACCGCCGGCTGGTGCTCGGCCAGGAAGAAGTGCCCGCCCGGGTAGACCTTCAGGTCGAACGGCCCGGTGGTGTGGGTCGACCAGGCCCGGGCCTCCTCGACCGTCGTCTTCGGGTCGTCGTCGCCGGTGAAGACGGTGATCGGGCAGCTCAGCGGCGGACCCGGCCGGTAGGTGTAGGTTTCCGCGGCCCGGTAGTCGCTGCGGATCGCCGGCAGCGCGGCCCGCAGCATCTCCGGGTCCCCGAGGACGGCGGAGTTGGTGCCGCTGAGCTTGCGGACGTCGGCCAGCAGGCCCTCGTCGTCGAGCAGGTGCACCGTCTCGTGTCGCGCCTGCGACGGCGCACGGCGTCCGGACGCGAACAGGTGCGCCGCCGTACCGCCGTCCTGCTCGATCAGCCGGGCGAGTTCGAAGCCGACGCTGGCCCCCATGCTGTGCCCGAAGATGGCCACCGGCTCGTCCAGCCACGGCCGCAGCACGGTGAAGACCTCCCGCGCGAGCTGGTGGATGTCACCGATGCACTTCTCGTGGCGGCGGTCCTGCCGGCCCGGGTACTGGATCGACAGCACCTCGACGGCGGGGGAGAGGCTGCGGGAGACGGGGAAGTAGAAACTGGCCGACCCGCCGGCGTGGGGCAGGCACACCAACCGCCTGGCGCCACCCGGAGCCGGGTGGAAGCGTCGCACCCACAAGCCGTTGTCGGTATTTGGCGTGGTCATCCTTGGCGGTCCTTCCGGCGGCTGCGTTTCCCGACCGGATCTGCACGGACCCGGTCGAGGCGACGCTAGTGCGACGGGTGGGGACCGGACACCCCTAGCTGGCCCGTTGCCTGGTTAGGGGTTGTCCGCGCTCGCGCACACCCAATAACTTCTCCCGGCAGATGGGGATCTGCGTGGCTCTCGGCCGAGCGAGCCGAACGACAGATACAGGTGTCGCCTGAGACTTCTGCGCATTCGTACCGTCGCTTACGTCGAGTCTCCGCCGTGAATCGCGATGGGCTGGGTTGATGGACACCGAAGACAAGCTCCGGGAGTACCTGAAGAGAGTCACCGCCGACCTGCGGCGGACCCGGCAACGGCTCCGTGACGTCGAGGCCGATGCGCAGCAGCCCATCGCGATCGTCGGCACCGGCTGCCGGTTCCCGGGCGGGGTACGCACGGCCGAGGAGCTGTGGGACCTCGTCGCGGCCGGCGGCGACGCCATCGCCTCCTTCCCCACCGACCGTGGCTGGGACCTGGACGCGCTCTACGACCCCGAGCGGTCCCGGCCGGGCACCTCGTCGGTCCGCGAGGGCGGCTTCGTACCCGACGCCGCCGAGTTCGACCCCCGGCTGTTCGGCGTCTCGCCCCGCGAGGCCCTCGCCATGGACCCGCAGCAGCGGCTGCTGCTGGAGACCTCGTGGGAGGCCGTCGAGTCGGCGGGCATCGACCCCACCAGCCTGAAGGGCGCCCGGGTCGGGGTCTTCGCCGGCATGACCCACAGCGGGTACGCCCACCCGCCGGAGACCCCGCCGGCGGGCGTCGAGGACTACCTGGGTCTCGGCAACGCGGGCAGCATCGCCTCGGGTCGGGTGGCGTACTCGTTCGGGTTCGAGGGGCCGGCGGTGACGGTGGACACGGCGTGCTCGTCGTCGCTGGTGGCGTTGCACCTGGCGGTGCAGGCGCTGCGGTCGGGCGAGTGCGACCTCGCCCTGGCCGGCGGCGTGACGGTGATGCCCACCCCGGCGGTGTTCGTCGACTTCACCCGGCAGGGCAACCTCTCCCCGGTGGCCCGGTGCCGGGCGTTCGCCGACGCGGCGGACGGCACGGCCCTCGCCGAGGGCGTCGGGATGCTGCTGGTGCAGCGCCTGGCGGACGCGCAACGCGACGGCCGCCGGATCCTGGCGGTGGTACGGGGCACGGCGGTGAACCAGGACGGTGCGTCGAACGGGCTGACGGCGCCGAATGGTCCCTCCCAGCAGCGGGTGATCCGGCAGGCGTTGGCGTCTGCGGGTCTGTCGGCGGCCGACGTGGATGTGGTGGAGGCGCACGGCACGGGCACGACGCTGGGCGACCCCATCGAGGCGCAGGCTCTGCTGGCGACGTACGGGCAGGGTCGGGATGTGCCGTTGTTGTTGGGGTCGGTGAAGTCGAACATCGGTCACACGCAGGCGGCTGCCGGGGTGGCCGGGATCATCAAGATGATCTCGGCGATGCGGGCGGGTGTGGTGCCGGCGACGCTGCACGTGGACGCGCCGTCGTCGCACGTGGACTGGGCGGCGGGTGCCGTGGAGCTGGTGACGCGGACGCGTGAGTGGCCGGCGGTGGAGCGTCCCCGGCGCGCGGGCGTGTCGTCGTTCGGCATCTCCGGCACGAACGCGCACGTGATCCTGGAGCAGCCGGAACCCGAGACCGATCCCGGGACCGAGGCGGAACCGGCGGCGGGCCCCCTGGGGTTGCCGGTGCCGTGGATGCTGTCGGGGCGCTCCGAGCGGGGCCTGGCGGGTCAGGCGGCGCGGTTGGCGTCGTTCGTGCGGGACCGGTCCGTGTCGCCGGTGGACGTGTCGTGGTCGTTGGCGACGACCCGGGCGGCGTTGGAGCACCGGGCGGTGGTGTGGGGTTCGTCGGTGGACGAGCTGGTCGCCGGTCTGTCGGCTGTCGCCGGGGGCGGGCCGGCGGTGTCGGGTGTGGTGTCGGCGGGTCGTCGGGCGGTGCTCTTCACGGGTCAGGGTTCGCAGCGCGCCGGCATGGGCCGGGAGCTGTACGACGCGTTCCCCGACTTCGCGGCGTCGTTCGACGCGGTGTGCGCGGAGATCGATCCGCACCTGCCGCGTGGGTTGCGCGAGGTGGTGTTCGCGCAGGCCGGTTCGGCCGACGCCGCGTTACTGGACCAGACCGTGTTCGCGCAGGCGGGTCTGTTCGCGGTGGAGGTGGCGTTGTGGGAGCTGCTCGCATCGTGGGGTGTGCGGGCGGACTTCCTGGCGGGTCACTCGATCGGTGAGGTGACGGCGGCGTACGTGTCGGGGATGTTGTCGTTGGCGGATGCGTGTGTGTTGGTGGCGGCGCGGGGTCGGTTGATGCAGGCGTTGCCGGCCGGTGGCGTGATGGCGGCGGTGGGTGCGTCGGAGGAGGCTGTCGCCGAGTTGATCGGCGCTGCGGGTGTGGCGGTGGACGTGGCGGCGGTGAACGGCCCGGCGTCGGTGGTGGTGTCGGGTGCGGCCGGCGAGGTGGCCTCGGTGGTGGCGGCCTGCCGTGAGCGGGGTTGGCGGGTCAAGGAGTTGTCGGTCAGTCACGCGTTCCATTCGCGGTTGATGGAGCCGATGCTGGAGGAGTTCGCGTCGGTGGTGGCGGGGCTGGACTGGCAGCCGCCGAAGATCCCGATCGTGTCGAACGTGACCGGCGCGGTCGCGGAGGCCGTAGAGATCACCGATCCCGGCTACTGGGTGCGGCACGTGCGGCAGCCCGTGCGCTTCGCCGACGCCGTACGGACCCTGCACGGGCAGGACGTGACGCACTTCCTGGAGGTCGGCCCCGACGCCGTGCTCACCGCGATGGCACAGGACTGCGTCGAGGCGACCGGCGACGTCCGGTTCACCGCCACGCTGCGAGCCGGCCAGCCCGAGCCCGACACGCTGCGCACCGCCCTCGCCGAGCGGTACGTCACCGGCGGCCACGTCGACTGGACCGGATACCTCACCGCTGCCGGGGCACGCCCCCGCACGGTCGCCCTGCCCACGTACGCCTTCGACCACCAGCGCTACTGGCTCAACACCACCGCCGGCGGCGCGGGCGCGCCCGGGCTCGGCGTCCGCCCCGTCGACCACGCGCTGCTCGGCGCCGCCGTACGCGTGGCCGACGACGACGTACGGCTCTTCGGCACCGAACTCTCCGCGCGTACCCACCCGTGGCTCGCCGAGCACGTCGTCTGGGACTCGGTCGTGGTGCCCGGCGCCGCCCTGGTCGAGATGGTCCTGCACGCGGGCGCGCAGGTCGGCTGCGACACCCTCGACGAGCTGACCCTGGAGGCACCGCTGGCGCTCACCGGGCAGGACGCCCGGTCGGTGCAGGTGAAGCTGGGCGCGGCGGACGAGGAGGGACGCCGGCCGGTCACCATTCACTCGCGGGCCGCCGCCGACCCGGACGGGGAGTGGGACCGGCACGCGGCGGGTGTCCTCGCACCCGCCGCACCGCAGCCCGACGGGGCCGGGCCGGCGCCCTGGCCGCCCACGTCCGGCACCGCCGTCGCGGTCGACGAGGTCTACACCGAGCTGTCCCGCCTGGGCGTCGAGTACGGCCCGCTCTTCCGTGGCCTGCGCGCGGTCTGGCGTACCGACGACGAGGTGTGCGCCGAGGTGGCGGTGCCCGACGGCACCGAGGTCACCGGCTACGGCATCCACCCCGCCCTGCTGGACGCGGCCCTGCACGTCGTCGGCCTGCTCGACGCCGACCAGGAGGCGTCCGGCGTACGCCTGCCCTTCGCCTGGACCGGCGTCACCCTCTCGGCGGTCGGCGCGACCGCGCTGCGGGTACGCGTCCGGCGCAGCGGCGGCGGGGTCACCCTGACCCTGGCCGACCCGGCCGGCGCCCCCGTCGCCCGGATCGGCTCCCTGGTCTCCCGCCCCGTGACCGCCGAGCAGGTACGCGGCGCCGACGCGGGCGTCGACTCCCTGTACGACGTCGCCTGGCAGAGCGTCCCGGCGGGCGCCCCGGCGACCGCCGACGCGGTGCTCCTCGGCGACGCCCCGTCCGACCTGGCGGCACTCGCCCGGTACGGGCTCGCCGAGCTGGCCGACGCGGTCGACGTCGGCCTGCTCGACACGGAACTGGTGCTGCTCGCCGCGTACGCCGACGACGAGCGCGCCCCGGTCCCCGCCGCCACCCGGACCCGGCTCGCCGCCGTGCTGACCGCCGTGCAGGGCTGGCTCGCCGACGACCGGCTGGCGGAACGGCAACTGGTCGTGCTGACCCGGGGGGCCGTCCCCGCCGGCGACACCGGCCGCACGACCGACCTGCCCGGCGCGGCGGTCTGGGGCCTGCTGCGCTCGGCCCAGGCGGAACACCCCGGCCGCTTCGTGCTGGTGGACCTCGACGAGGCACGGCGGCCGGAGCCCGGCACGATGGACCTGGTGGCCCGCGCGGTCGCCACCGGCGAACCCCAACTGGCGGTCCGGGACGAGCGGGTGCTGGCACCCCGGCTCACGCCCGCCGTCCTCGACCCGGCGCTGGGCGCCGACCTCGACCCCGACGGGACGGTCCTGGTCACCGGGGCCACCGGCGCCCTCGGCGGACTGCTGGCCCGGCACCTGGTCGGCACGCACAAGGTGCGCCGGCTGCTGCTCGTCAGCCGGCGCGGATCGGACGCCCCCGGCGCGGCGGAGCTGCTGACCGAGCTGACCGCGCTGGGCGCGCAGGTCCGGTTGGCGGCCGGCGACGTGGCGGACCGGGACTCCCTCGCCGCCCTGCTGGCCGGCGTACCCGCCGAGCACCCGCTCACCGGCGTCGTCCACGCCGCCGGCGTCCTCGACGACGCGGTGATCTCGGCGCTGACCCCCGGACGGATGTCCGCCGTGCTCTCCGCCAAGGCCGACGCCGCCTGGCACCTGCACGAGCTGACCCGGGGGCGGAACCTGGCGATGTTCGTCCTCTTCTCGTCGGTCGCCGGCGTCCTCGGCGGCCCCGGGCAGGGCAACTACGCCGCCGCGAACGCGTTCCTGGACGGCCTCGCCCAGCACCGGCGCGCCGCGGGCCTCGCCGCCACCTCCCTGGCCTGGGGCCTCTGGGCCGCCGACAGCGGGATGACCGGCGCCCTCGACGCCGCCCAGCGGCAGCGGATGAGCCGCAACGGCCTCAGCCCGCTCGACACCGACCAGGCGCTACGCCTCTTCGACGCCAGCCTGCGCGGCGGCCGCCCCCACCTGGTGCCGGCGCTGCTCGACCCCGCCGCGCTGCGCCGCCAGGCCGACGCCGGCCAGCTCCCGGCGCCGCTGCGCGGCCTGGTCCGGGCCCGGCGGCGGGCCGTCGCCGGCGGCGGCGACGGCGGGCCGTCCTTCACGCAGCGCCTGGCCGGCACGCCCGAGGCGGAGCGCGGTCGGCTGGTGGAGGACCTGGTCAAGGCGCAGGTCATCGAGGTGCTCGGCTACCCGCCGGCCACCGTCGTGCCCTCCGGGCAGACGTTCACCGGCCTCGGCTTCGACTCGCTGACGGCGGTGGAGCTGCGCAACCGGCTGACCGCCCTCACCGGGATCCGGCTGCCGGCGAGCCTGATCTTCGACTGCCCCACGCCCGCCGCCCTCGCCGACTTCCTGCTTGTCGACGCCGCCCCGCCGGCGCCCGAGGCGGGCCTGTTGGCCGAGCTGGACCGGCTGGAGGCCGCGTTCGCCGCGACCGGGCCGGAGGAGCTGGAACGACTGGCCGGCGACGACGAGACGCGGACCGCCGTGGCGGTCCGCCTCCGGGCGCTGGTCACCAGGTGGAGCGACGCCACCGATCGGCCGGCCGACGTCAGCCAGGCCCTCGACGAGGCCTCGGACGACGAGCTGTTCGACTTCATCGACCAGAAGTTCGGCCGATCCTGACCACGAGTCCGCCGCTTGCCCCTTAGCGACAGGTGATCAACCCGATGGCGAACGAAGCCAAGCTCCGCGAGTACCTCAAGCGCGTCACCGCTGACCTGCACGAGACCAGCGAACGCCTGCGGGCCGTCGACGAGCAGAACCACGAGCCGATCGCGATCGTGGGGATGGGCTGCCGCTACCCGGGCGGGGTGCGGACCCCCGAGGCCCTGTGGCGGCTGGTCGAGTCCGGCGTCGACGCCGTCACGCCGTTCCCGGCGGACCGGGGCTGGGACGTGGAGAACCTCTACGACCCCGACCCGGACGCGCACGGCAAGTCGTACACCCGCGAGGGCGGCTTCCTGCACGACGCCGGCGAGTTCGACGGCGGGTTCTTCGGCATCTCCCCGCGCGAGGCGCTGGCCATGGACCCGCAGCAGCGGCTGCTGCTCGAGGTCGCCTGGGAGGCGATCGAGCGGGCCGGCATCGCCGCCGACTCGCTCAAGGGCAGCCGCACCGGCGTCTTCACCGGCGTCATGTACCACGACTACGTCTCCCGCCTCAACGGCGTGCCGGAGGACGTCGAGGCGTTCGTCGGCACCGGCAACCACGGCAGCGTCGTCTCCGGCCGGATCGCGTACACCTTCGGGTTCGAGGGCCCGGCGGTGACCGTCGACACCGCCTGCTCGTCCTCGCTGGTGGCGATGCACCTCGCCGTGCAGGCCCTGCGCTCCGGCGAGTGCACGCTCGCACTGGCCGGCGGCGTCACCGTCATGTCCAGCCCCGACACCTTCGTCGGCTTCAGCCGCCAGCGCGGCCTGTCCCCGGACGGGCGCTGCAAGTCCTTCGCCGCCGCCGCCGACGGCACCGGCTGGAGCGAGGGCGCCGGCCTGCTGCTGCTGGAGCGCCTCTCCGACGCCCAGCGCAACGGCCACCCGGTGCTCGCCGTCGTCCGTGGCACGGCCGTCAACCAGGACGGCGCCTCCAACGGCCTCACCGCGCCGCACGGCCCGTCGCAGCAGCGGGTGATCCGCCAAGCCCTCGCGAACGCCCGGCTCTCCCCGGCCGACGTGGACGCCGTGGAGGCCCACGGCACCGGCACCCGCCTCGGCGACCCCATCGAGGCGCAGGCGCTGCTCGCCACGTACGGCCGGGACCGGGCCGAGGACCAGCCCCTCTGGCTCGGCTCGATCAAGTCCAACCTCGGGCACACCCAGGCCGCGGCCGGCGTCGCCGGCGTGATCAAGATGGTCATGGCGATGCGCCACGGCGTCCTGCCGCGGACCCTGCACGTCGACGAGCCGTCCCCGCACGTCGACTGGTCGGCCGGCGCGGTGAGCCTGCTCCGCGAGCCGCGCCCGTGGCCGCGCGGTTCCCGGCCCCTGCGGGCCGGTGTCTCCTCGTTCGGCGTCAGCGGCACCAACGCCCACGTCATCGTCGAGGCCGCCCCGCCCGCGCCGCAGCCGGCCGCCGGCACCGACGCCGTCGCCGGGCCCGACCCGCTGCCGTGGGTCGTCTCCGCGCGCAGCGCCGCCGCGCTCGGCGCCCAGGCCGACCGGCTGCGCTCCTGGCTCGCCGAGCACCCCGACGCCGCGCCGGCCGCCGTGGGCCGGGCCCTGGCCACCGGCCGGTCCGTCCTGGAACACCGGGCGGTGCTGCTCGGGGCCGACCGGGACGAGCTGGTCGCCGCGCTCGGCGCGCTCGCCGACGGCGTCCCGGCGGCGTCCGTGCGGCGCGGGGTCGCCAGCCCCACCCGCGTCGCCGTGCTCTGCACGGGGCAGGGCGCCCAGCGCGTCGGCATGGGCCGACAGTTGTACGCGGCGTTCCCGGTCTTCGCCGCGGCCTTCGACGCCGCCTGCGCCGAGCTGGACAGGCACCTCGACCGGCCGCTGCGCGCCGTGCTCGACGGTCCCGCCGAGGTGCTCGACCGCACCGGCTACGCCCAGGCGGCGCTGTTCGCCGTCGAGGTGGCGGCCTACCGGCTCGTCGAGTCGTGGGGCGTCGTGCCGGACTTCGTGGCCGGCCACTCGGTCGGCGAGGTGGCCGCCGCGCACGTCGCCGGCGTGCTGTCGCTGCCCGACGCCGCCCGCCTGGTGGCAGCCCGGGGCACCCTGATGCAGGCCCTGCCCACCGGCGGGGCGATGGTGTCGATCCGCGCCACCGAGGCGGAGGTACGCCAGCACCTGGACACCGCCGGCGGGGCGGCCGGCGCCGGGCTGGCCGCCGTCAACGGCCCGGAGTCCGTCGTCGTCTCCGGCGACGAGGACGCGGTGCTGGCGGTCGCCGCACACTTCGCGGCCCTCGGCCGCAGCACGAAGCGGCTGCGGGTCAGCCACGCGTTCCACTCCGCGCGGATGGACCCGATGCTCGACGCGTTCGGCGACGTGCTCGGGCAGTTGACCTTCGCCGCGCCCCGGATCCCCGTGGTCTCCACCGTGACGGGCGCGGTGCTCGATCCCGACGAGGTGCGCTCCCCGGCGTACTGGCTGCGCAACGTCCGCGACACGGTCCGCTTCGACGCCGCCGTGGCCACCCTGCGTGAGCTGGGCGTCGGCGCGTACGTCGAGGTGGGGCCGGGCGGGGTGCTCTCCGCGCTGACCCAGGAGATCGTCGGCGCGGACCAGGCGGTGTGCGCCCCGATGCTGCGCGCAGACCACGACGAGGCGGCGACCGCGCTGGCCGCCGCGGCCACCGTGTGGGCCCGGGGCGTGCCGGTGGACTGGGCGGCCCTGTTCGACGGCCCGCCCGTGCCGGTCGACCTGCCCACGTACGCGTTCCAGCGCGAACGCTACTGGCTGCTGCCCCTGCCGCAGGCCGCCGACGTGACCGCCGCCGGGCTGACCCCGACCGGCCACCCGCTGCTCGGCGCGGTGTTCCGCTCGGCCGACGGCGACGAGGTGACGCTCACCGGCCGGCTGTCGGTGGAGAGCCAGCCCTGGCTGGCCGAGCACGCCGTACGCGACGTGGTGCTCTTCCCCGGAACCGGATTCGTGGAGCTGGCGCTGCGCGCCGGCACGGAGGTCGGCGCCGACCGGCTCGCCGAGCTGACCCTCCAGGCACCGCTGGTGCTGCCGGAGACCGGCGGCGTCGACGTGCAGGTCGCCGCCGAGCGTGCCGGCGGCGAGGCGTGGCAGCTGACCGTCCACGCCCGCCGCTCCGGCACCGACGACCTGTGGGTCCGGCACGCCACCGGCCTGCTCGCCCCGGCGCACGAGGACGGCGGGGCCACGCTGGCGGACTGGCCGCCGACCGGCGCCACCGCCCTCGACGTGTCGGAGCTGACCGGGCGGGCGGCGCGGGCCGGGTTCGCGTACGGCCCCGCCTTCCAGGGGCTGCGCGCCGCCTGGCGGGTCGGCACCGACGTGTACGCCGAGGTGACGCTGCCCGAGCCGGCGGCCGACGAGGCCGGCGCGTACGGGCTGCACCCGGCCCTGCTCGACGCCGCCGTGCAGGCGGTCGGCCTCGGCATCGTCGACCCCGGCGAGGCCCGGCTGCCGTTCTCCTGGTCGGACGTGACGCTGTCGGCCCACGGCGCGGACACGCTGCGGGTACGGCTGACCCCCTCCGGCGCGGACACGGTGGCCCTGCTGGTCGCGGACGCCGCCGGCGAACCCGTCGCCCGGGTCGGCTCCCTGGTGCTGCGGCCCCTGCCGGCCGGGGAACTCACCTCCGGCGGGTCCCCGTGGCGTCGCTCGCTGTTCCGCCTCGACTGGCCCCGGCACGCCGGCGGCGTGGGCGCGCCTGACGGCACGACCTGGGCGGTGCTCGGCGACCGTCCCGCGCCGCTGCCGTCCGGCGTGACCGCCGACCGGCACGCCGATCTCGCCGCGCTCTGCGACGCGGGGGTGCCCGACGTCGTGCTGTACCCGGTGGCCGGCGCCGCCGCGACCGGCCCCGGCCCGGTCCACGACCTGCTCGCCGAGGTCCTCGCCGTGCTCCAGGGCTGGCTGGCCGCCGAGCGCCACACCGGCGGGTCCCGGCTGGTGGTCCTCACCAGCGGCGCCGTCGCCGTGGACGTGGACGCTGACGTCGCCGACCTGGCCGGCGCCGCCGTGTGGGGTCTGCTCCGGTCCGCCCAGGCCGAGCACCCCGGCCGGTTCCTGGTCGTCGACCTCGACGACGAGGAGAGCTCCGCCTCCGCCCTCGCCGGCCTGCTGTCGGCCGACGAGCCGCAGGCGGCGGTGCGCGACGGCGTGGCCCGGGTGCCCCGGCTCGTCGCCGCCCCGGAACCCGACGCGCCGGCGCCGGCGCTGGACCCGGACGGCACGGTGCTGGTCACCGGCGGCACCGGTGCCCTGGGCGCGCTCGTGGCCCGCCACCTCGTCACCCGGCACGGGGTCCGCCACCTGGTGCTGACCAACAGGCGCGGGCCCGGCGCGGCCGGTGCCGCCGACCTGCTCGCCGACCTCGCCGACCTGGGCGCCACCGCGACGGTCGAGGCGTGCGACGCCGCCGACCCCGACGCCCTCGCCGCGCTGCTCGACCGGATCGACCCGGCGCACCCGCTGACCGGCGTGGTGCACACCGCCGGCGTACTGGCCGACCGCACCCTGACCTCGCTCACCGCCGAGTCCCTCGACGAGGTGCTCCGGCCGAAGGTGGACGCCGCCGCGCACCTGCACGAGCTGACCGCCGCCCACGGCCTCGCGCTCTTCGTGACCTACTCGTCGGCGGCGGGCGTGACCGGCAGCCCCGGCCAGGCCAACTACGCGGCGGCCAACGCCTTCCTGGACGCGCTCGCGCACCGGCGGCGGGCCGCGGGCCTTCCCGCACACTCCCTGGCCTGGGGGCCGTGGGTCGAGTCGGGCGGCGGCATGACCGCCGGCCTCGACCGGGCCGACACCGACCGGCTGGCCCGCGCCGGCGTACGGCCGATCCCCCACGAGGACGGCCTCGCGCTCCTCGACGCCGCCCTGCTGACCGGCCTGCCCACGACGGTGCCGATGGCGCTGGACGGCCCGGCGCTGCGCGCCCAGGCCGAGGCGGGCACCCTGCCGTCGGTCCTGCGCGGCCTGGTCCGCGCGCCCCGGCGTCGCGCCGCCCGGTCGGGCCCGGCGGAGACCGCCGCCCTGACCGAACGGCTGGCCGGGCTCGACCGCGAGGAGCGCGCCGCGGCCCTGCTGCGGCTCGTCCTCGACCAGGTCTCGACGGTGCTGGGGTACGCCGACGCCGCCGCCGTCGAGGCCGGACGCCCGTTCACCGAGCTGGGCTTCGACTCGCTGACCGCCGTCGAGCTGCGCAACCGGCTGGGCGCGGTGACCGGCCTGCGCCTGCCGGCGACCCTGGTCTTCGACCACCCGACCCCGCTCGCCCTGGCCGAGCACCTGGACGCCGAGACCGGGACCGCCGCCGGTGCGCCGCCGGCCCCGGTCGCCGCCGTCGCGGCGCTCGACGAGCCGATCGCGATCGTCGGCATGAGCTGCCGCTACCCCGGCGGCGTACGTAGCCCCGAGCAGCTGTGGGACCTCCTCGTGGCCGGTGGGGACGGCATCACCGGCTTCCCCGCCGACCGGGGCTGGGACGTCGACGACCTGTACGACCCGTCCGGCGCGCGCCGGGGCAGCAGCTACGCCCGCGAGGGCGGCTTCCTGGCCGACGCCGGCGACTTCGACGCCACCCTGTTCAAGATCTCGCCGCACGAGGCGCTCGCCATGGACCCGCAGCAGCGGCTGCTGCTGGAGACCTCGTGGGAGGCCATCGAGGACGCCCGGATCGACCCGCTCGCGCTGCGGGGCCGCCCCGTCGGCGTGTTCGCCGGCATGATGTACCACAACCACGCCGCCGGGCTGGCGGACGTTCCGGAGGCCCTCGACGGCTACCTCGGCGTCGGCACCGCCAGCAGCGTGCTGTCGGGCCGGGTGGCGTACTCGTTCGGCTTCGAGGGGCCGGCGGTGACGGTGGACACGGCGTGTTCGTCGTCGCTGGTGGCGCTGCACCTGGCGGTGCAGGCCCTGCGGTCGGGCGAGTGTGACCTCGCGCTGGCCGGCGGCGTCACCGTGATGGCGACCCCGGAGACGTTCATCGACTTCTCCCGGCAGCGGGGCATGGCCCCCGACGGCCGGTGCAAGTCGTTCTCCGACGCGGCGGACGGCACGGGCTGGTCCGAGGGCGTCGGCGTGCTGCTGGTGCAGCGGCTGTCGGACGCGCGGCGCGACGGGCGTCGGATCCTGGCGGTGGTGCGGGGTACGGCGGTGAACCAGGATGGCGCGTCGAACGGGTTGACGGCGCCGAACGGCCCCTCGCAGCAGCGGGTGATCCGCCAGGCCCTCGCGAACGCCCGGCTGGGCGTCGCCGACGTCGACGTCGTGGAGGCGCACGGCACGGGCACGACGCTGGGCGACCCCATCGAGGCCCAGGCGCTGCTCGCCACGTACGGGCAGGACCGCGACGACCGGGACGCGCTGCTGCTGGGGTCGGTGAAGTCGAACATCGGCCACACGCAGGCCGCCGCCGGGGTGGCGGGCGTCATCAAGATGATCATGGCCATGCGGTACGGGACCGTGCCGGCGACCTTGCACGTGGATGCGCCGTCGTCGCATGTGGACTGGGCGTCGGGTGCGGTGGAGTTGGTGACGCAGTCGCGTGAGTGGCCGGGCGTGGGGCGTCCCCGGCGGGCGGGTGTGTCGTCGTTTGGCATCTCGGGCACGAACGCGCACGTGATCATCGAGCAGCCGGAGCCGGAGTCCGCTCCGGCGCCGGTCGCACCGGTCGCACCAGTCGCACCGGTCGCACCAGTCGCAACGGTCGCACCGGTCGCACCAGTCGCAACGGTCGCGCCGGTCGCGCCTGTCGAGGTGCCGGTGCCGTGGGTGGTGTCGGGGCGCTCCGAGCGGGGCCTGGCGGGTCAGGCGGCGCGGTTGGCGTCGTTCGTGCAGGACCGGTCCCTGTCGCCGGTGGACGTGTCCTGGTCGTTGGCGACGACCCGGGCGGCGTTGGAGCACCGGGCGGTGGTGTGGGGCTCGGACGCGGACGAGCTGGTCGCCGGCCTGTCGGCGGTGGCCGAGGGCCGGGTCTCTGGTGTGGTGTCGGCGGGCCGCCGGGCGGTGTTGTTCACGGGTCAGGGTTCGCAGCGCGTGGGCATGGGTCGCGAGCTGTATGAGGCGTTCCCGGTCTTCGCGGCGTCGTTCGACGCGGTGTGCGCGGAGATCGATCCGCGTCTGCCGCGTGGGTTGCGTGAGGTGGTGTTCGCCGAGCCGGGCACCGCCGATGGGGCTCTGTTGGACCAGACCGTGTTCGCGCAGGCGGGGTTGTTCGCGGTCGAGGTGGCGTTG
The DNA here is from genome assembly GCF_057197825.1 of Micromonospora sp. USAFONa4. NCBI lineage: Bacteria > Bacillati > Actinomycetota > Actinomycetes > Micromonosporales > Micromonosporaceae > Micromonospora > Micromonospora sp. USAFONa4. Next base: position 6,190,510 of record NZ_CM170072.1, read on the forward strand.
TGGGAGTTGCTCGCGTCGTGGGGTGTGCGGGCGGACTTCCTGGCGGGTCACTCGATCGGTGAGGTGACGGCCGCGTACGTGTCGGGGATGTTGTCCCTGGGGGACGCGTGCACGTTGGTGGCGGCGCGGGGCAGGTTGATGCAGGCGCTGCCCGCCGGCGGCGTCATGGCGGCGGTCGGCGCGCCCGAGATCGCGGTGCGGGAGATCATCGACGCTGCGGGTGCGGCCGTGGACATCGCGGCGGTGAACGGCCCCGCGTCGGTGGTCGTCTCGGGTGCGGCCGGCGAGGTGGCCTCGGTGGTGGCGGCCTGCCGTGAGCGGGGTTGGCGGGTCAAGGAGTTGGCGGTCAGTCACGCGTTCCACTCCCGCCTGATGGAGCCGATGCTGGAGGAGTTCGCGTCGGTGGTGGCGGGGCTGGACTGGCGGCCGCCGAAGATGCCGATCGTGTCGAACGTGACCGGCGCGGTCGCGGACGCCGGGGAGATCACCGATCCCGGCTACTGGGTGCGGCACGTGCGGCAGCCCGTGCGCTTCGCCGATGGTGTGGTGGCGTTGCGGGCGCTGGGGGTGGACACCTTCCTGGAGGTGGGGCCGGATGCGACGTTGACGGCGATGGTGGCGGAGATCGTCGCGGATGCGGGGGTGCGGCGGGTTCCGGCGTCGCGGCGGGACCAGTCGGAGGTCGCCGCGGTGACGGCGGCGGTGGGGCAGTTGTGGGTGGCGGGTGTCCCGGTCGACTGGGCTGCCTACCACGGCCAGACCGGCGCCCGGCCGCGCGTGGTCGACCTGCCCACGTACGCCTTCGATCATCGACGTTACTGGATCAATGCCGCGACGCGGTCCTACCGTCCCCCCGCCGCCCGGCGTACCGCCGCCGACGAGGACTTCTGGCGGGCGATCGAGGCGGAGGACCTGACGACCCTCGCCGAGAGCCTGGCCGTCGACGCCGACGCCCCGCTCGCGGACGTGCTGCCGGCGCTGTCCACCTGGCGACGCCGCCGGGACGCCGAAGCGGCCCTCGACTCCTGGCGCTACCGGGTGGCCTGGCAGCCGCTCACGGACGACGCCGCCCGCGCCGAGGCGACCGACTTCCTGCTCGTCGTACCGGCCGACGCCGATGCGGCCGTGACGGACTGGGCCGCCGCCCTCGGCGCCGCCGGCGGGCGGATCGTCGAGGTCGACGCCGCGTGCGACCGCAAGCGCCTCGCCCACGACCTCGCCGAGGCGTCGACCGGCCGCGATGGGGACGTGCTGCCCGTACTCTCCCTGCTGGCCCTCGACACCCGGCCGTACGCCGCGGCCGCCTCCGTGCCGACGGGCCTCGCCGGCACGGTCGCGCTCGCGCAGGCCCTGGGGGACGCCGGGATCGCCGCCCGGCTCTGGATCGTCACCCGCGGCGCGGTCTCCGTCGGGTCCCGGGACCGGCACGTCGACCCCGTGCAGGCCATGGCGTGGGGCTTCGGCAGCGTGCTGCGCGCCGAGCACCCGCACCGGTGGGGCGGGCTCGTCGACGTCCCCGAGCAGCCCGACCACAGCGTCGTGCGCATGCTCCGGACGCTGATCACCGGCACCGGTCGGGAGGACGAGGTCGCCCTGCGCGGCACCGGCGGCCACGCCCGCCGGCTCGTTCGTGCGACGTATGGCGACGCCGGTGCGCGCGGTTCCTGGACGCCGCGCGGCACGGTGCTGATCACCGGCGGCACCGGGGCGCTCGGGGGACACGTCGCCCGCGCGCTGGCCGCCGAGGGAGCCGAACACCTCCTGCTGGTCAGCCGGCGGGGTGGCGAGGCACCGGGCGCGACCGCCCTCGCCGAGGAACTCGCCGGGCTCGGCACCCGGGTCACCCTCGCGTCCTGCGACGTGGCCGACCGGGCCGCGCTCGCGGCGCTGCTCGACTCGATCCCCGCCGAGCTTCCGCTGGGCGCGGTCGTGCACACCGCCGCCGCCCTCGACGACAACGTCGTCGACGCCGTGAGCGTCGACCAGTTGGCCACCGCCCTGCGGGCGAAGGTCGACGCCGCGCGCAACCTGGACGAGCTGACCCGGGGCACCGACCTCTCCGCCTTCGTCCTCTTCTCCTCCCTCGCCGGCCTCATGGGCGCCGCCGGGCAGACCACCTACGCGCCGGGCAACGCCTTCCTCGACGCGCTGGCGCAGCGGCGCCGCGCGGAGGGGCTGCCGGCGACCTCGCTCGCCTGGGGCCTGTGGGCCGACGGCGGGGTCAGCGCCGGCGAGTTCGAGCAGCGGCTGAGCCGCACCGGCTTCGGCGCGATGGCACCGGAGACGGCCGTACGCGCCCTCACCCGGGCGCTGGACCGCGACGAGACGTACCTCGTGGTGGCCGACATCGACTGGGCCCGGGTGGCCGCCGCCGGCGGTCGGCGCCCGCACCCGCTGGTCCGCGACCTGCTGGCCGAGGCCGGCGCGGCGGGGGCGGCCGACACCCCCGTGCCGGCGGCCGACCTGCGCCTCCGCCTGGCGGGAATGTCCGGTGCGGAGCAGCTGCGCGCCCTCGGCGAACTCGTGCGTGCCGAGGTCGCGGCCGTCCTGGGCCACGAGTCCGCCGAGCGGGTGGCACCGGACCGGGCCTTCCAGGACCTCGGCTTCACGTCGCTGGCGGCGGTCGAGCTGCGCAACCGGCTCGACGCGGCGACCGGCCTCGCGCTGCCGACCACGCTCGCCTTCGACTACCCGAACTCGGCGGCCCTGGCCGGCCACATCCACGCCGAGCTGCTCGGCGGGCAGGCGCTGCCCGTCCCCGCCGCCACCGGCCCCGTCGTGGGCGACGACCCGATCGTCATCGTCGGCATGGGCTGCCGTTTCCCCGCCGGAGCCGAGTCCCCGGAGGGACTCTGGGACCTGCTGATGGCCGGCGACGACGCGATGTCGGACTTCCCGACCAACCGGCACTGGGACCTGGAGTCCCTGGCCGGAACCGACTCCTACGTCTCGCGCGGGGCCTTCCTGGCCGACGCGGGTGGCTTCGACGCGGAGTTCTTCGGCATCTCGCCGCGCGAGGCGCTCGCCATGGACCCGCAGCAGCGGCTGCTGCTGGAGGTCGCCTGGGAGGCGTTCGAGGACGCCCGGATCGAGCCCCTCGCGCTGCGCGGCGACCGGGTCGGGGTGTTCGCCGGCACGAACGGGCAGGACTACGAGACCGTCGTACGCCAGGCCGGGGAGGCACTCGCCGGATTCGGCGCGACCGGCGCCTCCGCGAGCGTGCTGTCGGGTCGGGTGGCGTACTCGTTCGGTTTCGAGGGGCCGGCGGTGACGGTGGACACGGCGTGTTCGTCGTCGCTGGTGGCGTTGCACCTCGCGGCGCAGGCGCTGCGGTCGGGCGAGTGCGACCTCGCCCTGGCCGGCGGCGTCACCGTGATGGCCACCCCGGGTGCCTTCATCGAGTTCTCCCGCCAGGGCGGGCTGTCGGCGGACGGCCGCTGCAAGGCCTTCGCCGAGTCGGCGGACGGCACCGCGTGGGGCGAGGGCGTCGGCGTGCTCGTGGTGCAGCGGCTGTCGGACGCGCAACGCGACGGGCGCCGGATCCTGGCGGTGGTGCGCGGTTCGGCGGTGAATCAGGATGGTGCGTCGAACGGGTTGACGGCGCCGAATGGTCCGTCGCAGCAGCGGGTGATCCGGCAGGCGTTGGCGTCTGCGGGTCTGTCGGCGGCCGACGTGGATGTGGTGGAGGCGCACGGTACGGGCACGTCGTTGGGTGATCCGATCGAGGCGCAGGCGTTGTTGGCGACGTACGGGCAGGGTCGGGATGTGCCGTTGTTGTTGGGGTCGGTGAAGTCGAACATCGGTCACACGCAGGCGGCTGCGGGGGTGGCTGGGATCATCAAGATGGTCTTGGCGATGCGGCATGGGTTGGTGCCGGCGTCGCTGCATGTGGATGCGCCGTCGTCGCATGTGGACTGGGCGTCGGGTGCGGTGGAGTTGGTGACGGCGTCGCGTGAGTGGCCGGGGGTGGGGCGTCCTCGGCGGGCGGGTGTGTCGTCGTTCGGCATCTCGGGCACGAACGCGCATGTGATCATCGAGCAGCCGGAGTTGGCGGCGGAGCCCGCCGCCTCCCAGCCGGTGCCGGGGCCTGCGGCCGCGTCGACTGCGCCGGCGGAGTCCGTCCGCCCCTCGGGTGCGGAGCAGCGCGGCGAGACCGACCGGGGCGGATCGGCGGACGGACTGCCGGTTCCCGCGTCCGTGGGTCTGCCGGTGCCGTGGGTGGTGTCGGGGCGCTCCGAGCGGGGCCTGGCGGGTCAGGCGGGGCGGTTGGCGTCGTTCGTGCGCGATCGTGGCCTGTCGCCGGTGGACGTGTCGTGGTCGTTGGCGACGACCCGGGCGGCGTTGGAGCACCGCGCGGTGGTGTGGGGTTCGGACGTTGACGAGCTGGTCGCCGGTCTGTCGGCGGTTGCCGAGGGCCGGTCCGCGGGTGTGGTGTCGGCGGGTCGTCGGGCGGTGCTCTTCACGGGTCAGGGTTCGCAGCGCGTGGGCATGGGTCGCGAGTTGTACGACGCGTTCCCGGTCTTCGCCTCGGCCTTCGACGAGGTGTGCGCGCGCTTCGATGGCTTGTTGCCGCGTGGGTTGCGCGAGGTGGTGTTCGCCGAGCCGGGCACCGCCGATGGGGCTCTGCTGGACCAGACCGTCTTCGCGCAGGCGGGGTTGTTCGCGGTCGAGGTGGCGTTGTGGGAGCTGCTCTCGTCGTGGGGTGTGCGGGCGGACTTCCTGGCGGGTCACTCGATCGGTGAGGTGACCGCGGCGTACGTGGCGGGGATGTTGTCGCTGTCGGACGCGTGCACGTTGGTGGCGGCGCGGGGTCGGTTGATGCAGGCGTTGCCGGCCGGTGGGGTGATGGCGGCCGTCGGCGCGTCGGAGGAGGCTGTCGCCGAGTTGATCGGCGCGTCGGGTGCGGCCGTGGACATCGCGGCGGTGAACGGTCCGGCGTCCGTGGTGGTGTCGGGTGCCGCCGGCGAGGTGGCCTCGGTGGTGGCGGCCTGCCGTGAGCGGGGTTGGCGGACGAAGGACCTCGCGGTCAGCCACGCGTTCCACTCCCGCCTGATGGAGCCGATGCTCGACGAGTTCCGGTCGGTGGTGGCGGGGCTCGACTGGCGGGTGCCGCGCGTCGCGGTGGTGTCGAACGTGACGGGTGCCGTGGCGGACCCGCTGGAGCTGGTGGATCCGGAGTACTGGGTGCGGCACGTGCGGCAGCCGGTGCGCTTCGCCGATGGTGTGGTGGCGTTGCGGGCGCTGGGGGTGGACACCTTCCTGGAGGTGGGTCCGGATGCGACGTTGACGGCGATGGTGGCGGAGATCGTCGCGGATGCGGGGGTGTGGCGGGTTCCGGCGTCGCGGCGCGACCAGGCGGAGGTCGCCGCCCTGGCCTCGGCGCTGGGGCAGTTGTGGGTCGCGGGTGTGCCGGTCGACTGGGCGGCGTACCTCGGTCAGGCCGGCGCCCGGCCGCGCGTGGTCGACCTGCCCACGTACGCCTTCGACCACACCTGGTACTGGCCCGAGGCGGCGCCCGTGGCCCGCCGGGACACGCACGGCGAAGCTCTCGACGGGCGGTTCTGGGCGGCCGTGGAGTCCGGCGACCCCGACCTGGTCGGCGGCCAGCTGGGTGTCGGCGCGGACGAACCGTTCAGCGCGGTCCTGCCGAAGCTCGCGCAGTGGCGGCGGGCCGCACAGCAGCGGTCGACGGTGGATTCCTGGCGCTACCGCGTGGTGTGGCAGCGCCGTGACGTGACCGGGAACGAGAACCTGACCGGCTCCTGGCTGGTGCTGATGGTCCCCGGCCAGGAGGACCACCCGGTGCTGGCCGGGCTGGCGGAGCGGGGCGCCGAGGTGGTGCCGGTCGTGCTGGACGCGCCGGACCGGGACGAGGTCGCGCGCCGACTGGCCGGAGCGGTGGAGGCCGGGAAGCCGGTGGCCGGGTTGATCTCGCTGCTGTCGCTGGCCGGAGCGGGCGTGGTCGAGGCGCTGGCGGTGGCGCAGGCGCTGGCCACCACGGAGGTCCAGGGGCGGCTCTGGTGGCTCACCCGTGGGGCGGTCTCCGTGGACGACGCGGAGCCCCTGACCGACGTGGTGGGTGCTGCGGTGTGGGGTTTGGGTCGGGTGGTGGGTTTGGAGGTGCCGTTGCGGTGGGGTGGTTTGGTGGATTTGCCGGGGTTGTTGGATAGGGGTGTGTGGGGTCGGTTGTGTGGGGTGTTGTCGTCGTCTGGTGAGGATCAGGTGGCGTTGCGGTCGTCGGGTGTGTTTGTGCGGCGGTTGGTGCGTGCGGGTTCTCCGGCGGGTGTGGGTGCGGGTGGGTTCCGGTTGTCGGGGACGGTGTTGGTGACGGGTGGTACGGGGGCGTTGGGTGCGCGGGTGGCGTTGTGGGCGGTGGGTGTGGGTGCGGAGCATGTGGTGTTGGTGAGTCGGCGGGGTGGTGGTGCGCCGGGTGTGGGTGAGTTGGTGGGGCGGTTGGAGGGTTTGGGTGTGCGGGTGTCGGTGGTGGGTTGTGATGTGGCGGATCGTGGTGCGGTGGCGGGGTTGTTGGGGGATTTGGTGGGTCGGGGTGAGCGGTTGCGGGCGGTGGTGCATGCGGCGGGTGCGGCGCAGTTGACGCCGTTGGGTGAGGTGGGTGTGGGTGAGGTGGAGGAGGTGTTGCGGGCGAAGGTTGGTGGTGCGGTGGTGTTGGATGAGTTGACTGCTGGTTTGGATTTGGATGCGTTTGTGGTGTTTTCGTCGATTGCGGGGGTGTGGGGTTCGGCGGGTCAGGTGGGGTATGCGGCGGCGAATGCGTTTGTGGATGGGTTGGTGGTGTCGCGGCGTGGGCGTGGGTTGGTGGGGACGTCGGTGGCGTGGGGGCCGTGGGCTGAGGCGGGTATGGCGGTGGGGGTGGCGGGGGAGCAGTTGAGTCGGCGTGGTTTGCCGGGGATGGCTCCGGAGTTGGCGGTGGCGGCGTTGCAGCGGGCGTTGGATGGTGGTGAGGGTCAGGTGGTGGTGGCGGATGTGCGGTGGGATCGGTTTGTGCCGTCGTTCACGGCGTTGCGTCCGTCGCGTCTGTTCACCGACATCCCCGAGGCACAGGCGGCGATCGAGGCGGCGACCCGAGCCGAGACCGGCCCCACCGACCGGGCCTCCGCACTGCGCGAACGACTCGCGGCCCTGACGCCGCCGGAGGTCGAGGCGTCCCTCCTGGACCTCGTGCGCTCCCAGGTGGCCACGGTGCTCGGCCACGCCACCGTGGAGGCGGTGCGGCCGGACCGGGCGTTCCAGCGTCTCGGCTTCGACTCGCTCACCGCCGTCGAGCTGCGCAACCGGCTGACCGCCGAAACGGGCCTCGCGTTGCCCTCCACCCTCGTCTTCGACCACCCGACGCCGGCCGCCCTGGTCGCCTTCATCCGGGAGACCGTGCTCGGAGCGTCGGGCGACGCGCCGGCCGACCGCAGGGTCGCCACCGTGGACGACGACCCGATCGTGATCGTCGGGATGGGCTGCCGCCTGCCGGGTGGCGTCGCGTCCCCGGAAGAACTGTGGCAACTGCTCGCCACGGGACGCGACGGCATCTCCGAGTTCCCCCTCGACCGGGGCTGGGACAGCTTCCTCAGCAGCGGCTTGTCCGACACGTCCTTCGCCCGCAGGGGCGGCTTCGTCTACGACGCCGGCGAGTTCGACGCCGAGTTCTTCGGCATCTCGCCGCGCGAGGCCCTCGCCATGGACCCGCAGCAGCGGCTGCTGCTGGAGACCTCGTGGGAGGCCGTCGAGTCGGCGGGCATCGACCCGACCACCCTGCGGGGCGGCGCGGTCGGCGTCTTCGCCGGGGCCAGCTTCCAGGGGTACGCCAGCGGGTCGGTCGGTCGGGCCCAGGAGGTCGGCGGCCACCTGCTCACCGGCAACGCGACAAGCGTGTTGTCGGGCCGGGTGGCGTACTCGTTCGGTTTCGAGGGGCCGGCGGTGACGGTCGACACCGCGTGTTCGTCGTCGCTGGTCGCGTTGCACCTCGCGGCGCAGGCGCTGCGGTCCGGCGAGTGCGACCTCGCCCTGGCCGGCGGCGTCACGGTGATGGCCTCACCGGGCACGTTCGCCGAGTTCTCGATCCAGGGCGGCCTGTCCGCCGACGGCCGCTGCAAGTCGTTCTCGGACGCCGCGGACGGCACGGGCTGGTCCGAGGGCGTCGGCGTGCTGCTGGTGCAGCGGCTGTCGGACGCGCGGCGTGACGGGCGCCGGATCCTGGCGGTGGTGCGGGGCACGGCGGTGAACCAGGACGGTGCGTCGAACGGGCTGACGGCGCCGAACGGCCCCTCCCAGCAGCGGGTGATCCGGCAGGCCCTCGCGAGCGCGGGTCTGTCCACGGCCGACGTGGACGTGGTGGAGGCGCACGGCACGGGCACGTCGTTGGGCGACCCGATCGAGGCGCAGGCTCTGCTGGCGACGTACGGGCAGGGTCGGGATGTGCCGTTGTTGTTGGGGTCGGTGAAGTCGAACATCGGTCACACGCAGGCGGCTGCGGGGGTGGCCGGGATCATCAAGATGATCTTGGCGATGCGGCACGGGATGGTGCCGGCGACCTTGCACGTGGATGCGCCGTCGTCGCATGTGGACTGGGCGTCGGGTGCGGTCGAGTTGGTGACGCAGTCGCGTGAGTGGCCGGGCGTGGGGCGTCCCCGGCGGGCGGGTGTGTCGTCGTTCGGCATCTCGGGCACGAACGCGCACGTGATCATCGAGCAGCCGGAGCCGGAGCCGGAGTCCGTCCCGGCGCCGGTCGCACCGGTCGCACCGGTCGCACCGGTCGGGGTGCCGGTGCCGTGGACGCTGTCGGGGCGCTCCGAGCGGGGCCTGGCGGGTCAGGCGGCGCGGTTGGCGTCGTTCGTGCGGGACCGGTCCGACCTTGCGGTGGCGGACGTGTCCTGGTCGTTGGCGACCACCCGGGCGGCGCTGGAGCACCGGGCGGTCGTGTGGGGTTCGGACGCGGACGAGCTGGTCGCTGGTCTGTCGGCGGTGGCCGAGGGCCGGTTGTCGGGTGTGGTGTCGGCGGGTCGTCGGGCGGTGCTCTTCACGGGGCAGGGTTCGCAGCGCGCCGGCATGGGCCGGGAGTTGTACGACGCGTTCCCGGTGTTCGCCTCGGCCTTCGACGAGGTGTGCGCCCGTTTCGACGGCTTGTTGCCGCGTGCGCTGCGCGAGGTCGTGTTCGCCGAGCCGGGTTCGGAAGCTGCGGCTCTGTTGGACCAGACCGTGTTCGCGCAGGCGGGGTTGTTCGCGGTCGAGGTGGCGTTGTGGGAGCTGCTCGCATCGTGGGGTGTGCGGGCCGACTACCTGGCGGGTCACTCGATCGGTGAGGTGACGGCGGCGTACGTGTCCGGGGTGTTGTCGCTGGCGGATGCGTGCACGTTGGTGGCGGCGCGGGGTCGGTTGATGCAGGCGTTGCCGGCCGGTGGCGTGATGGCGGCGGTGGGTGCGTCGGAGGAGGCTGTCGCCGAGTTGATCGGCGCTGCGGGTGTGGCGGTGGACGTGGCGGCGGTGAACGGCCCCGCGTCGGTGGTCGTCTCGGGTGCGGCCGGCGAGGTGGCCTCGGTGGTGGCGGCCTGCCGTGAGCGGGGTTGGCGGGTCAAGGAGTTGGCGGTCAGTCACGCGTTCCACTCGCGGTTGATGGAGCCGATGCTGGAGGAGTTCGCGTCGGTGGTGGCGGGGCTGGACTGGCAGCCGCCGAAGATCCCGATCGTGTCGAACGTGACCGGCGCGGTCGCGGAGGCCGCAGAGATCACCGACCCCGGCTACTGGGTGCGGCACGTGCGGCAGGCCGTGCGCTTCGCCGACGGTGTGGCGGCGTTGCGGGCGCAGGGGGTGGACACCTTCCTGGAGGTCGGCCCCGACGCGGTCCTCACCGCCATGGCCGCCGAGGCGGACCCGGCCGACGACGTGCGGTACGTCGCCACGCTGCGCCGCAGCCAGCCCGACGTCACCACCCTGACCAGTGCCGTCGGGCAGCTCTGGGCCGCCGGCGTGGCCGTCGACTGGGCGGCGTACCTCGGCCAGACCGGCGCCCGGCCGCGCGCGGTGGAACTGCCCACCTACGCCTTCGACCGGCAGCGCTACTGGCTGGAGGACCCCCAGCCCGGCTCGGCTCCGGAGCGGGCCGACGCCCCGTCCGACGAGCAGTTCTGGGCGGCGGTCGAGTCCGGGGACCTCGGCGTGCTGGGCGAGGATCTCGCGGTGGGCGCGGACGAGCCGTCCACGGCGCTGCTGCCCAAGCTCGCCCGGTGGCGGCGGGCGACGCAGCAGCGGGCCGTCGTCGACTCCTGGCGGTACCGGGCGACGTGGCGTACGGCCGCCGTGCCGGACTCCGCGACGTTGGCGGGGACCTGGCTGCTGCTGATGGCGCCCGGGCAGGAGGAGCACCCGGTGGCCGCGGCGCTGGCCGCCCGGGCCGACCGGGCGGTCCCGGTGCTGGTCCCGGCCGGCGCCGGCCGCGACCGGGTGGCGCGGCTGCTGCGGGAGGCGATGGGCTCCGACGACCGGGACGCCCACGTGGTGTCCCTGCTGTCGCTGGCCGAGCCGCGGGAGGCGTCCACGTCCCCGGAACCGGATGCGGTTCCGGCCGCCGCCGAGGTGTCGACGGCGCTGGCCGTGGTGCAGGCGCTGACCGACGTCGGTGGGTCGGGCCGGTTGTGGTGGCTGACGCGCGGGGCGGTGTCGGTCGGCGGCTCGGACGAGCTGGCGGATGTCGCGGGTTCTGCGGTGTGGGGTTTGGGTCGGGTGGTGGGTTTGGAGGTGCCGTTGCGGTGGGGTGGTTTGGTGGATTTGCCGGGGTTGTTGGATGGGGGTGTGTGGGGTCGGTTGTGTGGGGTGTTGTCGTCGTCTGGTGAGGATCAGGTGGCGTTGCGGTCGTCGGGTGTGTTTGTGCGGCGGTTGGTGCGTGCGGGTTCTCCGGCGGGTGTGGGTGCGGGTGGGTTCCGGTTGTCGGGGACGGTGTTGGTGACGGGTGGTACGGGGGCGTTGGGTGCGCGGGTGGCGTTGTGGGCGGTGGGTGTGGGTGCGGAGCATGTGGTGTTGGTGAGTCGGCGGGGTGGTGGTGCGCCGGGTGTGGGTGAGTTGGTGGGGCGGTTGGAGGGTTTGGGTGTGCGGGTGTCGGTGGTGGGTTGTGATGTGGCGGATCGTGGTGCGGTGGCGGGGTTGTTGGGGGATTTGGTGGGTCGGGGTGAGCGGTTGCGGGCGGTGGTGCATGCGGCGGGTGCGGCGCAGTTGACGCCGTTGGGTGAGGTGGGTGTGGGTGAGGTGGAGGAGGTGTTGCGGGCGAAGGTTGGTGGTGCGGTGGTGTTGGATGAGTTGACTGCTGGTTTGGATTTGGATGCGTTTGTGGTGTTTTCGTCGATTGCGGGGGTGTGGGGTTCGGCGGGTCAGGTGGGGTATGCGGCGGCGAATGCGTTTGTGGATGGGTTGGTGGTGTCGCGGCGTGGGCGTGGGTTGGTGGGGACGTCGGTGGCGTGGGGGCCGTGGGCTGAGGCGGGTATGGCGGTGGGGGTGGCGGGGGAGCAGTTGAGTCGGCGTGGTTTGCCGGGGATGGCTCCGGAGTTGGCGGTGGCGGCGTTGCAGCGGGCGTTGGATGGTGGTGAGGGTCAGGTGGTGGTGGCGGATGTGCGGTGGGATCGGTTTGTGCCGTCGTTCACGGCGTTGCGTCCGTCGCGTCTGTTCACCGACATCCCCGAGGCACAGCCCGCACAGGCCGAGGAGACGCCGAAGGGCGAGGACCGCGGCGCGGCGTCGGCGCTGCGCGAGCGGCTCGCCGCCGCCTCCGGGCCGGAGCGCGACCGCATCCTGCTCGACCTGGTCCGCGGCACCGCCGCGGCGGTGCTGGGACACGCCACGCCGAGCGGGATCAGGCCCGCCCGTGGCTTCCTCGAACTGGGCTTCGATTCGCTCACCGCAGTCGAGCTGCGCAACCGGCTGACCGCCGCAACGGGCATCGGACTGTCCGCCACCCTCGTCTTCGACCATCCCACCCCGAACGCGCTCGCCGGTCACCTGCGGGCCGAGTTGGCGCCCGAGCAGCCGGCGTTGCCGATCGTGGCCGAGATCGAACGCCTCGACAAGCTCCTCGGCGGGCTGCCGGGCGGCCAGGTCGACGACGCGGTCGTCGGTCGGCTGGAGGACCTGCTGGCCCGGTGGCGGGGACGACCCGCCGCCACCGCACCGGCGCCGGCCGCCGCGGAGGAGTTGGAGTCGGCCAGCCGGGACGAGCTCTTCGACATCATCCAGCGGGAGTTCGGCAAGTCCTGAGCGGACACTGCCCGACCCCGGGCGGGACGGGCCGGGGAAAGGGACACCGACGGCGCCGGACGCCTGACCGGCACCGTCGGGCAGGCGCGGCTGCCTAGGGGTCCACGTATCCCGTCTAGGGGTGTGCCGGTGCGGGCCCGGCTCCGTAGGGTCGGAGCCCGTCAGGCCGTCTCGCCCTGCCCACCGGCAGCCGAGCGGTACGGATGTGGGTGCGTGCGGTACCCCGGATGGACGGGAGGTCCGCATGGCCGGATCCGGCCTGCCTCAGTTGCTCGCCATCAGTGACCTGCACGTGGTCCACGCGGAGAACAAGGCCATCGTCGAGCGGCTGCGGCCGGAGCGCGACGGCGACTGGCTCATCGTCGCCGGCGACGTCGGGGAGTTCGTCGCCGACATCGAGTGGGCGCTGGGACTGCTCAGCAGCCGGTTCGCCAAGGTGATCTGGGCCCCCGGCAACCACGAGCTCTGGACCCCCCGCGAGGACCCGATCCAGCTGCGGGGAGACGCGCGCTACCAGCACCTGGTGGAGCTGTGCCGCAAGCTCGGGGTGGTGACTCCGGAGGACCCGTACCCCGTCTGGGACCCGCAGGGCGACGACCCGGTCCTGATCGCGCCGCTGTTCCTGCTCTACGACTACACCTTCCGGCCGGCCGGGACGTACACGAAGGAGCAGGCCCTGGCGCGGGCCCACGAGGTCGGCGTGGTCTGCACCGACGAGATCCTGCTGCATCCGGACCCGTACCCGACGCGCGACGCCTGGTGCCGGGCGCGGCTGGCCCTGACCGAGCGCCGGCTCACCGCCGAACGCAACGGGCTGCCCACCGTCCTGGTCAACCACTTCCCGCTCGTCCGCGAACCCACCCGGATCCTGCGGTACCCGGAGTTCGCGCAGTGGTGCGGCACCGAGGCCACCGCCGACTGGCACGTCCGGTTCGACGCCCGCGTCGCCGTCTACGGCCACCTGCACATCCCGCGCACCACCTGGTACGACGGGGTCCGGTTCGAAGAGGTCTCGGTGGGCTACCCACGGGAGTGGCGTCGCCGCTCGACGCCTCCGGGGCGGCTGCGCCGCATCCTGCCGGCGGTCGCCGGACAGCCCGTCTGAGCGCCGTCGCGATGCTGGTCACCGCTTTGTCCGGGACCCGCCGCGACGGCCCTCACGGGCCGGTCGATCAGGGGTTCTCTAGGGGTTGGGCGCGTGATGGGCGCTCAGTACCGTCCAGTCACGGTGGCGGGCATGTGTCGGCGGGACGGCCCGGCGTGGCGGGCGCCTGAGCAGGCACGACAACCGGAATCAGGAGCGGGTGTCGGGATCGTTGGCCGGACGGCCATGTCTCCACCCACCTGTGCACGAAGCCGGTCCGTCGGCGGTGGTGTGGTCAACGAATCGGCAGATTCCGATCGATAGCAAGCTCTGGGCGGGTGGGTCATGGCGGACGAAGACAAGCTCCTCGAACACCTGAAGTGGGTGACCTCCGAGCTCCGCCTGGCGCGCCGGCGCCTGACCGAGCTGGAGAACGAGGACGCCGAGCCGATCGCGATCGTCGGGATGGCCTGCCGGTTCCCCGGCGGGGTCGCCTCGCCCGAGGACCTCTGGGAGCTGGTCGCGGGCGGTGTGGACGCCACCGGCACGTTCCCCGACGACCGGGGCTGGGACCTCGACGGGCTCTACGACCCCGACCCGGACCACCCCGGCACCACCTACAGCAACCGGGGCGGCTTCCTGCGCGACGCCGGCCTGTTCGATCCGACCCTGTTCGGCATCTCGCCACGCGAGGCGCTGGCCATGGACCCGCAGCAGCGGCTCCTGCTCGAGGTGACCTGGGAGGTCTTCGAGCGGGCCGGCATCGACGCCGCGTCGGTGCGGGGCAGCCGTACCGGGGTGTTCGTCGGCACCGCCGGGCAGGACTACACGTCCGTGCTGCGGCAGCTGCCCGAGGGCACTGAGGGCTACGTCCTCACCGGCACGGCCGCCAGCGTCATGTCCGGCCGGCTGGCGTACTCCTTCGGGCTGGAGGGCCCGGCCGTCACCATCGACACCGCCTGCTCCTCGTCGCTGGTCGCCCTGCACCTCGCCGGTCAGGCCCTGCGCGACGGCGAGTGCTCCCTCGCCGTGGCCGGCGGCGTCACCGTGCTCGCCACGCCCGGCGCCTTCGTCGAGTTCTCCCGCCAGCGGGGGCTCGCCTCCGACGGCCGGTGCAAGGCCTTCTCCGCCGACGCCGACGGGACCGGCTGGTCCGAGGGCGTCGCCATGCTGCTCGTCGAGAAGCTCTCCGACGCCCGGCGCAACGGTCACCCCGTCCTGGCGGTGATCCGGGGCAGCGCCGTGAACCAGGACGGCGCCAGCAGCGGCCTGACCGCCCCCAACGGCCCCTCGCAGCAGCGGGTCATCCGGCAGGCGCTGGAGAACGCCCGGCTCAGCCCGTCCGACGTGGACGTGGTCGAGGCGCACGGCACCGGCACCCGGCTGGGCGACCCGATCGAGGCGCAGGCGCTGCTCGCCACGTACGGGCAGGGACGCTCCGCCGACCGGCCGCTGTGGCTGGGGTCGCTGAAGTCGAACATCGGTCACCCGCAGGCCGCGGCCGGCGCCGGCGGCGTCATCAAGATGGTGATGGCGATGCGGCACGGCGTGCTGCCGCCCACCCTGCACGTGGACCGGCCGTCCCCGCACGTCGACTGGTCGACGGGGGCCGTGTCCCTGCTGGACGGGGCGCGCCCCTGGGCGGGCGGCGACCACGTCCGCCGGGCAGCCGTGTCGTCCTTCGGCATGAGCGGCACGAACGCCCACCTGATCCTGGAACAGGCCCCGGCCCCCGACCCGGCTGCCGACGAGGCCACGCCGTCGCGCCGTCCCGTCGTCGCGCCGGTGCTGCTCTCCGCCGCGCAGCCCGCCGCGCTGTCCGCCCAGGCCGACCGGCTGGCCCGTTGGCTGGGCGACGACGAGGAGCCGCGCCCGCTCGACGTGGCCTGGTCGTCGGTGGTGTCCCGCTCGACGCTCGACCGGCGTGCGGTGGTGCTCGCCGAGGACCGCGCGGGCCTGCTGGCGGGCCTGGAGTCCCTTGCGGCGGGAGCGCCGTCGGGCACGGTGGTCACGGGCCAGGCCGGGGACCGGGGTCCGCTGGCGGTGCTCTTCTCCGGCCAGGGCGCGCAGCGCGCCGGCATGGGCCGGGAGCTGTACGCGGAGTTCCCCGTCTTCGCCGCCGCGTTGGACGAGGCGTGCGGGCACCTGGACCGGGTGCTGCCGCGCCCGCTGAAGGAGGTGCTGTTCGCGCCCGAGGGTTCCGCCGAGGCGGAGCTGCTGGACCAGACGGCGTTCACCCAGGCCGGGCTGTTCGCGGTCGAGGTGGCGCTGTTCCGCCTGGTGGAGTCGTTCGGCGTGGTGCCGGACTTCGTGGGCGGACACTCGATCGGCGAGATCGCCGCGGCGCACGTGGCCGGGGTGCTGTCCCTCCAGGACGCCTGCCTGCTGGTGGCGGCGCGGGGCCGGTTGATGCAGGCGCTGCCCGACGGCGGCGGCATGCTCGCCGTGGCCGCCGACGAGGCGGCGGTGGTCGAGTCGATCGCCGGGCTGACCGACCGGGTCGGCGTCGCGGCGGTGAACGGCCCGACCTCGGTCGTGGTCTCCGGCGCCGTCGACGCCCTCGACGAGGTGGAGCGGGCCTGGCGGGACCGGGGTGTGCGTACCCGCCGGTTGACCGTCAGCCACGCATTCCACAGCCCGCTGATGGAGCCGGTGCTGGAGCGCTTCCGCGGCATCGTCGAGCGGCTGGACTTCGCCGCCCCCGCGCTGCCGATCGTGTCGAACCTGACGGGGGCGCTCGCCGACGCCGACGAGATCCGCACCGCCGACTACTGGGTGCGGCACGTGCGTGAGGCGGTGCGCTACGCCGACGGGATCGCGGCCCTGCGGGACGCGGGGGTCGACACGTTCCTGGAGGTCGGCCCGCAGAGCGTGCTGACCGCGATGACGGCGGACATCCTGCCCGACGACGACGTGCTGACCGTCGCCGCCCAGCGCCGGGACCGGCCGCAGGCGCAGGCACTGCTGGCGGCGCTGGCCGAGCTGCACGTGCACGGCGTTCCGGTCGCCTGGCAGGAGTGGTTCGCCGACACCGGGGCGCGGCGGGTGGAGCTGCCCACGTACGCCTTCCAGCGGGAGCGGTTCTGGCCCGAGGTGGTGCCGTGGCGCGTCGGCGACGTGTCGGGTGCCGGCCTGGGCGTGGCGGGGCACCCGCTGCTCGGCGCCGCGGTGCGCCTCGCCGGTGACGACGAGGTCGTGCTGACCGGCCGGCTGTCGGCGTCGACGCACCCGTGGCTGGCCGACCACGTGGTCGGCGGTGCCGTGGTGGTGCCGGGCACCGCCCTGGTCGAGCTGGCGGTGCGCGCCGGCGACGAGGTGGGCGCGTCGCGCGTACGGGAGCTGACCGTGGCGGCGCCGCTGGTGCTGCCGGAGTCCGGCGCGGTACGCGTGCAGGTGCGCGTCGGCGCGGCCGACGACTCCGCAGTCCGGTCGGTCTCCGTGTACTCCCAGCCCGAGGACGACGACGACACCGAGTGGACGCGGCACGCCGACGGTGCGCTCGAACCGGTGTCGGCCGACGAGCCGGGCGTCGGCGCGTGGCCGCCGGCGGGTGCGACCGAGGTGGACCTGACCGGGTGGTATCCGGCGCTGGCGGAGCACGGCCTGTCGTACGGGCCGGTGTTCCAGGGCGTGCGGCGGGCCTGGACGGCCGACGGTGCGGCGTACGCCGAGGTGGCGTTGCCGGACGGCGCGGCCGGCGACGCCGGCGCGTTCGGGGTGCACCCGGCGCTGCTGGACGCCGCCCTGCACCCGGTGGCGCTGCTGCTGGCGGCGGAGCCGGCGGGCGGGCCCCGCGTGCCGTTCGCGTTCGAGGGCGTGCAGGTGCACGCCTCGGGCGCCAGGACGCTGCGGGTGCGGCTGACCCGGGACGGCTCCGGGGTGCGGCTGGTCGCCTGCGACGGCTCGGGCGCGCCGGTGGTGTCGGTGGACTCCCTGGTGCTGCGGGAGATGACCGCGACGGCGACCCGGAGCGGCGCGGCCCGGTCGCTGTACGAGGTGACCTGGCAGGCCGAGCAGATCGACGGTGTCGACGACCTTCCGGGGTGGGCGGCGCTGGGCCGGCCGGCATCGGACGCGCTGCCGCAGGTGCCGGTCTTCGCGGACGTGGCGGCCCTGGCGGCGGGCGGGGCCACGGCCCGGCAGGTGCTGCTGGCAGTGCCCGCCGGCGAACCCGGCGTCCCCGTGCCGGAGGCCGTGCGGACCGTCACCGGCGGTGTGCTGGACGTGCTGCGGTCCTGGCTCGCCGCCGAGCCGCTGGCCGACACGAGGCTCGTGGTGGTGACCCGGGGCGCGGTGGCCGCCGGGGACGACGACCAGGTCACCGACCTGGCCGCCGCCGCCGTCTGGGGCCTGCTGCGCTCGGCGCAGTCGGAGCACCCGGGGCGGATCGTCCTCGCCGACGTCGAGGGCGAGTTGACCCCCGCGACCCTCGCCGTGCTGGCCGGGGCCGCCGTCGACCCGTCGGTCTCCGGCGGCCAGCTCGCGGTGCGCGGCGAGCGCACCCTCGTGCCGAGGCTGGCGCGGCCGGTGGGCGACGAGCTGACCCCGCCGTCCGGGCCGTGGCACCTCGCCCCCGTCACTCCCGGCACCCTGGACGGGATCGGGCCGGTTCCGGCCACGCCTGGGACGCTGGACGCCGGGCAGGTGCGCGTCGCGGTGCGCGCGGCCGGCGTGAACTTCCGGGACGTGCTGATCGGCCTGGGCATGTATCCGGATCCGGCGGCCGTGATGGGCAGCGAGGGTGCGGGCGTCGTGGTCGAGGTCGGCCCCGGCGTGACCGACCTGGCGCCCGGCGACCGGGTGATGGGCATGTTCGAACTCGGGTTCAGCCCGCAGGCGGTCGCCCACCGCCAGCGCATCGCCAAGATGCCCGCCGGCTGGTCCTTCACCCAGGCGGCGTCCGTCCCCCTGGTCTTCCTGACGGCCTACTACGCGCTGCGTGACCTGGCCGGGCTGCGGGCGGGCGAGTCGGTGCTGATCCACAACGGCGCCGGTGGCGTCGGGATGGCCGCCATCCAGCTCGCCCAGCACCTCGGCGCCACCGTCCACGCGACGGCCAGCCCCGGCAAGTGGGGCGTGCTGCGGGGCCTGGGGGTGGCGGGAGAGCGGATCGCGTCGTCGCGGACCACGGAGTTCGAGCAGGTCTTCGGCGCGGCCACGGGTGGTGCCGGGGTGGACGTGGTGCTCGACGCGTTGGCCGGTGAGTTCGTCGACGCGTCGTTGCGGCTGCTGCCGCGCGGTGGCCGGTTCGTGGAGATGGGCAAGGCCGACGTGCGCGACCCGGAGACGGTCGCCGCCGACCACCCGGGCGTGACGTACCGCGCGTTCGACCTGAACGAGGCGGGCAGCACCCGCATCGGCGAGATGCTGACCGAGATCCTCGACCTCTTCGCGCGGGGCGCGCTGCGTCCGCTGCCCGTACGGGCGTGGGACGTGCGTCAGGCCCGGCAGGCGCTGCGGCACGTCAGCCAGGCCCGCCACGTCGGCAAGGTGGTGCTGCGCATCCCCGCGCCCGCCGACCCCGACGGCACCGTGCTGCTCACCGGTGCGGCCGGGACCCTGGCCGGCGTACTCGCGCGGCACCTCGTCGCCACCGGCCAGGCCCGCCGCCTGCTGCTGGCCTCCCGCCGCGCACCCGGCCGGGACGACGCGTACGCCACCCTGGTCCGGGAACTGACCGACGCGGGCGCCGACGTCACCGCCGTGGCCGTCGACGTCAGCGACCCCGCGCAGGTCACCGAGCTGGTCGCCGGGATCGACCCGGCGCACCCGTTGACCGCGGTGGTGCACACCGCAGGCGTGATCGCCGACGCGACCATCGGTTCGTTGGACGAGTCCGCCCTGCGTAGGGTGCTGGCGCCGAAGGTGGACGCCGGGTGGGCGCTGCACGAGGCGACGGGGCACCTGGACCTGTCGGCGTTCGTGCTGTTCTCCTCCGTGGCGGCCACCCTCGGTTCCCCGGGGCAGGGCAACTACGCGGCGGCGAACGCGTTCCTCGACGCCCTCGCGCAGCACCGCCGGCAGCAGGGGCTGCCCGCCACCAGCCTCGCCTGGGGCATGTGGGCCACCGACAGCACGATGACCGCGCACCTCGACGGCGACGACCAGCAGCGGCTGCGGCGGGTCGGGATGAGCCGGCTCTCCCCGGCCGAGGGCGCCGAACTCTTCGACGCCGCCCTGCCGGCGGTGCAACCGGTCGTCGTCGCGGCCCGCCTCCACGTCACCGGCGAGGCGAGCGGCGTACCGCCGCTGATGCGGCACCTGCTGCGCGGCGGCGGCGGCCGACGCCGCACCGCCACCGACCGGCCGAGCGCCGGGGCGTCGTGGCGGGAGCGGCTCGACGGCCTGTCCGAGGCGGACGCCCGCCAGGCGCTCGTCGACCTCGTCTGCGGCCAGGCCGCGACGGTGCTGGGGCACGCCTCGGCGCAGGCGGTCCCCGCCGCCCGCGCCTTCAAGGACCTGGGCTTCGACTCGCTGACCTCGGTGGAGCTGCGCAACCGGCTGGGCGCCGCCACCGGGCTGCGGCTGACCGCCACGCTGGCCTTCGACCACCCCACCCCGGCCCGGCTCGCCGACCACCTGTACGCGCAGCTCGGCCGGGCCACCGGCGCCGGCACCACCGTCCGCACGGTCGTCACCGCCGACGCCGACGAGCCGATCGCCATCATCGGCATGGCCTGCCGCTACCCGGGCGGCGTCGCCACCCCCGAGCAGCTGTGGCAGCTCGTCACCTCCGGGTCCGACGCCATCGGCGGCTTCCCCACCGACCGCGGCTGGGACCTCGACCGGCTGTACGGCACCGACGGCGACCAGGCCGGCGGCACCGTCACCGACCAGGGCGGCTTCCTCTACGACGCGGCCGACTTCGACGCCGGCTTCTTCAACATCAGCCCCCGCGAGGCCCTCGCCATGGACCCGCAGCAGCGGCTGCTGCTGGAGACCGCCTGGGAGAGCTTCGAGTACGCCCGCATCGACCCCGCCACGCTCGGTGGCACCGCCACCGGCGTCTTCATCGGCGCCGCCTCCTCCGGCTACGCCACCAGCGGACGCGACGACCTGGACGGCCTCGAGGGACACCTGCTCACCGGGACGGCGGGCAGCGTCGCCTCCGGGCGGGTCGCCTACATGTTCGGCCTCGAAGGCCCGGCGGTCACCGTCGACACCGCCTGCTCCTCGTCGCTGGTGGCGCTGCACCTCGCCGCCCAGGCGCTGCGTGGCGGCGAGTGCGACATGGCCCTGGCCGGCGGGGTGGCGCTGATGGCGCAGCCCGGCATGTTCTCCGAGTTCTCCCGGCAGGGCGGGCTGGCCCCGGACGGGCGGTGCAAGGCGTTCGCCGCCGGCGCCGACGGCACCGGCTGGTCCGAGGGCGTGGGCATGCTGCTCGTGGAGCGCCTCTCCGACGCCCGGCGCAACGGGCACCGGGTGCTCGCCGTACTGCGCGGCTCCGCGGTCAACCAGGACGGCGCGTCCAACGGGCTGACCGCCCCGAACGGCCCGTCGCAGCAGCGGGTGATCCGGCAGGCCCTGGCGAACGCGCGGCTGAACCCGGCCGACGTGGACGCCGTCGAGGCGCACGGCACCGGCACCGTCCTCGGCGACCCCATCGAGGCGCAGGCGGTGCTGGCCACCTACGGGCAGGACCGCGCCGACGCCGAGCCGCTCTGGCTCGGCTCGATCAAGTCGAACATCGGCCACTCCCAGGCCGCGGCCGGGGTGGCCGGCGTGATCAAGATGGTGCAGGCGATGCGGCACGGCATGCTGCCGCCCACCCTGCACGTGGACGAGCCGTCGCCCCACGTCGACTGGAGCGCCGGGGCGGTCGCCCTGCTCACCGAGGCCCGGCCGTGGCCGGCGGTGCAGCGCCCGCGCCGGGCCGCCGTGTCGTCGTTCGGCATCAGCGGCACCAACGCGCACACCATCATCGAGCAGGCGCCCGACGAGCCGGCCCCGGCGACGACCCCGCCGGCGGGGGACCTTCCCGGCCTGGTCGGCCCCGCCGCCGTACCCCTGCTGGTCTCCGGCCGCAGCCCCCGCGCGCTCGGGGCGCAGGCCGCCCGGATCGGCGAACGGCTGGCCGGCGACGCCGAGCTGGACCTGCGGCACCTCGGGTTCTCCCTGGCCGCCCAGCGGGCCCACCACCCGTACCGGGCGGTCGTCGTGGCCGCCGACCGGGACGACGCGGCCGCCCGACTGGCCGCCCTCGCCTCCGCCGACGGCACGCCGGCCGGCGCGGACACGACGTCGAAGGTCGTCTTCGTCTTCCCCGGCCAGGGCTCCCAGTGGAAGGGAATGGCCCTCGACCTGCTGGAGACCTCGCCGGTCTTCCGGCAGCGGATGGGGGAGTGCGCCGAGGAGCTGTCCCGACTGGTGGACTGGTCCCTCACCGACGTGCTCCGGGAGGCGCCCGGCGCCCCGCCCCTGGACCGGGTGGACGTGGTCCAGCCCGTGCTCTTCTCCGTCATGGTGTCCCTCGCCCAGCTCTGGCGCTCGTGCGGCGTCGTGCCGGCCGCCGTCGTCGGGCACTCGCAGGGTGAGATCGCCGCGGCCTGCGCGGCCGGCGCGCTGACCCTCGCCGACGCGGTACGGCTCGTCGTGGCGCGCAGCCGTGGCCTGCTGGCCATCTCGGGCCGGGGCGGCATGGTCTCCGTCCCGCTGCCGGCCGCCGACACCGAGCAGCTCATCGCGCAGTGGCGGGGCACCCTCTCCGTGGCCGCCCTCAACGGCGCCGCCGCGACCGTGGTCTCCGGTGACGCGGCGTCGGTCGCCGAACTGCTCGCGCACTGCGCCGAGCGGGACATCCGGGCCCGCGCGATCGCCGTCGACTACGCCTCACACTGCGACCACGTCGACGCCGTACGCGACGACCTGGTGGCCGCGCTCGGCACGGTCGACTCCCGCTCGACCGGGGTGGCCTTCCACTCGACGGTCACCGGCGAGCCCATCGACACCGCCGAGCTCGACGCGGGCTACTGGTACCGCAACCTGCGGGAACCGGTCCGGCTCGCGCCGGTGCTGGACCAGCTGATCGACCAGGGCTTCCGGGTCTTCGTCGAGGTCAGCCCGCACCCGGTGCTGAAGGTGGTGGTGCAGGACGCGCTGGACAACGGCACCGGCGCCGTCGACGCGGGCGTCGTGGTCGGTTCGCTGCGCCGCGACGAGAACGGGCCGCACCAGCTGCTGACCGGCCTCGGTGACCTGCACGTCGCCGGGGTGCCCGTCGACTGGGCGGCGGTGTTCGCGGGCTCCGGCGCCACCGGCGTCGACCTGCCGACGTACGCCTTCCAGCGGGAGCGGTTCTGGCCGGCGGTGGACCACTCCGCGGGCGGCGACGTGTCGGGCGCGGGCCTGGGGGCGGCGGGACATCCGCTGCTCGGCGCGGCGGTGCGCCTCGCCGGTGACGACGAGGTCGTGCTGACCGGCCGGCTGTCGGTGTCGACGCACCCGTGGCTGGCCGACCACGTGGTCGGCGGTACGGTGCTGGCGCCGGGCACCGCGCTGGTGGAGCTGGTGGTGCGCGCCGGCGACGAGATGGGCTCGTCGCGGGTACGCGAACTGACGGTGGCGGCGCCGCTGGTGCTGCCCGCCTCCGGTGCCGTCCGCGTGCAGGTGCGCGTCGGCGCGGCCGACAGCTCCGGCGTCCGGTCGGTGGCGGTCCACTCGCAGCCCGACGGCGACCCGGACGCCGACTGGACGCGGCACGCCGACGGTGTGCTGGAGCCCGCCGCCGACGAGCCGGAGCTGGGCGCCTGGCCGCCCGCCGGGGTGCCCGAGGTGGATCTCGCCGGCTGGTATCCGGCGCTGGCGGAGCGGGGCCTGACCTACGGCCCGTCGTTCCAGGGGCTGCGCCGGCTGTGGGCCGCCGGCGACCACGCGTACGCCGAGGTGGCGTTGCCGGACGAGGCGACGGCCGACACCGACCGGTTCGCCGTGCACCCTGCGCTGCTGGACGCCGCGCTGCACCCCGTGGGGCTGCTGCTGGCGGACCGCTCCGGCGGACCGCGGGTGCCCTTCGCCTTCGAGGGTGTGCAGGTGCACGCCTCCGGGGCCCGGGTGCTGCGGGTGCGGTTGACCCGGACGGGTTCGCGGGTGCGGCTGGTGGCCGGCGACGAGTCGGGCGCGCCCGTGGTGTCGGTGGACGCGCTCGCGTTGCGGGAGATGACCGCGTCCGCCGGCCAGGACCCCGCCGAGCGGGCGCTGTTCGAGGTGACGTGGCAGCCCGAGCGGGTCACGCCGGCGCGCGACGTCACCGGCTGGATGCTGCTCGGCGACACCGAGGTGCCGGCGGAGCTGTCCACGCCGGCGTTCCCGACCGTCGACGACCTGGTCACGGCGATCTCCGGCGGCGTGGTCGAGGCGCCCCGCGCGCTGCTGCTCCCGGTCCGGGCGGACACGCCGGACGCCGGGCTGCCCGACCTGGTGGGCACGGTCACTGCCCAGGTGCTGGACGTGCTGCGGTCCTGGCTGGACGCCGAGGCTCTGGCCGACACGAAGCTGGTGGTCCTGACCCGCGGCGCGGTGCTCGCCGCACCGGCCGACGCCCTGCGGGACCTGGCCGGCGCGACGGTCTGGGGCCTGCTGCGTTCGGCGCAGTCGGAGCACCCGGGCCGGATCGTCCTCGCCGACGTCGACGGCGCGCTCACCCCGGCGACCCTCGCGGTGCTGGCCGCGGTGGCCGAGGACCCGTCGGCCACCGGCGGCCAGGTGGCCGTACGCGGCGACGAGGTGCGCACCCCGCGCCTGGGCCGGCCCACCGGCCCGGCCGCCGAGGAACTCGTCGCGCCGGCCGGGCTGTGGCAGGTCGGCGCGGTGAGCCCCGGCACCCTCGACGGGATCGGCATGGTGCCCGCCACGCCCGTCGCCCTGGACGCGGGCCAGGTGCGCGTCGCCGTGCGCGCGGCTGGCGTGAACTTCCGGGACGTGCTGATCGGCCTGGGGATGTATCCGGATCCGGCGGCCGTGATGGGCAGTGAGGGTGCGGGTGTCGTGGTCGAGGTCGGCCCCGGCGTGACCGACCTGGCGCCCGGCGACCGGGTGCTCGGCATGTTCGAGCCGGCCTTCGCCCCCGAGGTGGTCGCCGCCCGCGACCTCGTCGCGAAGATCCCCGCCGGCTGGTCCTTCACGCAGGCCGCGTCGGTGCCTGTGGTGTTCCTGACCGCGTACTACGCGCTGCGTGACCTGGCCGGGCTGCGGTCCGGCGAGTCGGTGCTGATCCACAACGGCGCCGGTGGCGTGGGCATGGCGGCCATCCAGCTCGCCCGGCACTGGGGCGCGACGGTGTACGCCACCGCCAGCCCCGGCAAGTGGGACGTGCTGCGGGGTCTCGGTGTGGCCGGGGAGCGGATCGCGTCGTCGCGGACCACGGAGTTCGAGCAGGTCTTCGGCGCGGCCACGGGTGGTGCCGGGGTGGACGTGGTGCTCGACGCCCTGGCCGGTGAGTTCGTCGACGCGTCGTTGCGGCTGCTGCCGCGCGGCGGTCGGTTCGTGGAGATGGGCAAGGCCGACGTGCGCGACCCGGAGACGGTCGCCGCCGACCACCCCGGCGTCCGCTACCGCGCGTTCGACCTCAACGAGGCCGGACACCCGCGGATCGGCGCGATGCTGACCGAGATCCTCGACCTGTTCCAGCGGGGCGCGCTGCGGCCGCTGCCCGTACGGGCGTGGGACGTGCGCCAGGCCCGGCAGGCGCTGCGGCACATCAGCCAGGCCCGCCACATCGGCAAGGTCGTCCTGCGGGTGCCCGCGCCCGCCGACCCCGACGGCACCGTGCTGCTCACCGGCGCGGGCGGCGCCCTCGCCCGGGTGTTCGCCCGGCACCTCGTCGCCACCGGTCAGGCGCGGCACCTGCTGCTGGCATCCCGCCGTGGCCCCGAGCAGTACCAGGACCTCGTCGAGGAGCTCACCCGGGCCGGTGCCCGGGTCACCGCCGGCACCGCCGACGTGACCGACCCCCGGCAGGTGACCCGGCTGCTGGAACTGGTGGACCCGGCGCACCCGCTGACGGCGGTGGTGCACACCGCAGGCGTGATCGCCGACGCGACCATCGGTTCGTTGGACGAGTCCGCCCTGCGTACGGTGCTGGCGCCGAAGGTGGACGCCGGCTGGGCGTTGCACGAGGCGACGGCGCACCTGGACCTGTCGGCGTTCGTGCTGTTCTCCTCCGTGGCGGCCACCCTCGGTTCCCCGGGGCAGGGCAACTACGCGGCGGCGAACGCGTTCCTCGACGCCCTCGCGCAGCACCGCCGGCAGCAGGGGCTCCCCGCCACCAGCCTCGCCTGGGGACTGTGGGCCACCAGCAGCGCGATGACCGCGCACCTGCACGGCAACGACCACCGCAAGGCGATCCGCGCCACCAGCGCCCCGCTGACCGACCAGCAGGGCGTCGCGCTCTTCGAGGCGGCACGGCAGCGCGGCAGCGCCCACCTCGTACTCATGAACCTGCCGCCGGCGAGCGCGCGCCCGACCGGCGGCACCGTGCCCAGCCTGCTGCGTGACCTGGTCCGCGCCTCCGCTCCGGCCCGCCGCGCGGTGGGTCGGGGCACGGCCGACACCGCGTCGGTACGGGACCGCCTGGCGATGCTCAGCCCGGCCGAGCGGCGCAACCACCTGCTCGACCTGGTGGCCACGAACGTCGCCAGCGTGCTCGGGCACCGCTCCGCGGAGAACGTCGACCCCCACCGCGCCTTCAAGGAGCTGGGCTTCGACTCGCTCACCTCCGTCGAGCTGCGCAACCGGCTCTCCGCCGCGACCGGGCTGCGGCTGCCCGCGACCGTGGCGTTCGACCACCCGGCCCCCGCGGTGCTCGCCGACTTCCTCGACCGGGAACTGGGCGGCGGTTCGGACGCCGCCCGCCCGGCCGCGGTCGGTACGGCCGCCGCGCTCGACGAGCCGATCGCCATCATCGGCATGGCCTGCCGCTTCCCCGGCGAGGTGCAGACCCCCGAGCAGCTCTGGCAGGTGGTCACCGCCGGCGCCGACGTCATCTCACCGTTCCCCACCGACCGGGGCTGGGACCTGGACGACCTGAGGGCCAGCGGTGGGGACGACACGTCCGTGCCCCGCCAGGGCGGCTTCCTGCACGACGCCGCCCAGTTCGACGCCGCCTTCTTCGGGATCTCGCCCCGGGAGGCGTTGGCCATGGACCCGCAGCAGCGGTTGCTGCTGGAGACGTCCTGGGAGGCCTTCGAACGGGCGGGGATCGACCCGCACTCGGCGCGGGGCAGCAGCACCGGCGTCTACGTCGGACTGATCTACCACGACTACGCCTCCCAGGCCGCCGGAACGACCGACGAGGTGGACGGCTACGTCGGCAACGGCAGCGCGGGAAGCGTCGCCTCGGGACGCATCTCGTACCTGTTCGGCCTCGAAGGTCCCGCGGTCACCGTCGACACCGCCTGCTCGTCGTCGCTTGTCGCGCTGCACCTGGCCACCCAGGCGCTGCGGCAGGACGAGTGCCGGCTCGCGCTCGCCGGCGGGGTGAGCGTGATGTCCACCCCCGGCATGCTGACCGAGTTCTCCCGGCAGCGCGGCCTGTCGCCCGACGGCCGGTGCAAGGCCTTCGGCGCGGGCGCCGACGGCACCGGCTTCGCCGAGGGCGTCGGCATGCTCCTGCTGGAGCGCCTCTCCGACGCGCAGCGCAACGGCCACCGCGTCCTCGCCGTCGTGCGGGGCAGCGCGGTGAACCAGGACGGGGCCAGCAGCGGCCTGACCGCGCCGAACGGTCCCGCGCAGCAGCGGGTCATCCGGCAGGCGCTGGCGAACGCCCGGCTGACCCCGGGCGACGTCGACGCCGTCGAGGCGCACGGCACGGGCACCGCGCTGGGCGACCCGATCGAGGCGCAGGCCCTCCTGGCCACGTACGGGCAGGACCGGCCGCAGGACCGGCCGCTGTGGCTCGGTTCGATCAAGTCGAACATCGGTCACGCCCAGGCGGCGGCGGGCGTCGCCGGGGTGATCAAGATGGTGTTGGCGATGCGGCACGGGGTGCTGCCGCCGACCCTGCACGCGGACGAGCCGTCGCCGCACATCGACTGGACCGCCGGCTCGGTGGCCCTGCTCACCGACACCCGGTCGTGGCCCGCCGTCGACCGACCGCGCCGGGCCGCCGTGTCGTCGTTCGGCATCAGCGGCACCAACGCGCACACGATCATCGAACAGGCGCCGGAGTCCGTCCCGCCGCCCGCCGGGCCGCCCGCGACGTCCCCCGTCGACCTCGTCGCGTGCGTCCTCTCGGCCCGCGACGACGCCGCCCTGCGCGAGCAGGCACGCCGGCTGCGGGGCCTGCTGGACGACGAGCCGGACCTGCCGCTCGCCGACGTCGCCCACGCGCTCGCCACCCGCCGCACGGCCTTCGAGCACCGCGTGGTGCTGCTGGCCAGGGACCGCGACGACCTGCTCACCGCCCTCGACGCGGTGGCCGACGAGCAGCCCTCGGCCGCCGTCGTCCACGGCGTGGCCCGCGGCGGACGCACCGCGATCCTCTTCTCCGGCCAGGGCGCCCAGCGCCCCGGCATGGGGCGCGAGCTGTACGACGCCCACCCGGCCTTCGCCGCCGCCCTCGACGAGGTGTGCGGGCACCTGGACCAGCACCTGCCCCGTCCGCTGCGCGAGGTGCTGTTCGCCGAGGCGGGCACGCCGGAGGCGGAGCTGCTGGACCAGACCGTCTTCACCCAGGCCGGGCTGTTCGCCGTCGAGGTGGCCCTGTTCCGGCTGGTCGAGTCGTTCGGCGTCCGGGCGGACCTGGTGGCCGGGCACTCGATCGGCGAGGTGGCCGCCGCCCACGTCGCCGGGCTGTTCAGCCTCGCCGACGCCTGCGCGCTGGTCGGGGCCCGTGGCCGGCTCATGCAGGCCCTGCCGCAGGGCGGCGGGATGCTCGCGGTCGGCACCGACGAGCAGGCCGTCGTGGAGTCGTTGGCCGGGCTCACCGACCGGCTCGGCGTCGCGGCGGTGAACGCCCCGACCGCCGTGGTGGTCTCCGGCGAGGTCGGGGCCCTCGACGAGGTGGAGCGGACCTGGCAGGACCGGGGCGTACGCACCCGCCGGCTGAACGTCAGCCACGCCTTCCACAGCCCGCTGATGGAGCCGATGCTGCGCGAGTTCCGGCAGGTGCTCGACACCCTGACGTTCGGCTGGCCGACCCTGCCGATCGTGTCGAACCTGACGGGCGAGATCGCCGACCCCGACGAGATCGGCACCCCCGACTACTGGGTCCGGCACGTGCGCGAGACCGTCCGGTTCTCCGACGGGGTCGCCAGCCTGCGTACGCGCAACGTCCGGGTCTTCCTCGAACTGGGCCCCGACGCGGTGCTCGCCGGCATGGTGCGCGGCTGCCTGCCCGACGACGGCGAAACCCTTCCGGCGGCCGTCGTGGCGAGCCTGCGCCCGGGCCGCCCGGAACCTGTGTCGCTGATGAACGCGCTGGCGGAGCTGCACGTGCACGGCGTGCCGGTCACCTGGACCGACCTCCTGCCGGGCGCCGCGACCCGCCCGGTGGACCTGCCGACGTACCCGTTCCAGCGGCAGCGGTTCTGGCCGGCGGTGGGGCGGCTGCGGGCCGGTGACGTCAGCGGCGCGGGCCTCGGTGTGGCGGGGCACGGCCTGCTCGGCGCGGCGGTCGACCTCGCCGGCGACGACGAGGTGGTGCTGACCGGCCGGCTGTCGCTGGCCACCCACCCCTGGCTGGCCGACCACGTGGTCTCGGGCGTGCCGCTGGTCCCCGGCACGGCGCTTGTGGAACTGGCCGTGCGCGCGGGCGACGAGGCGGGCGTGTCCCGGCTGCGTGACCTGGCGGTGCTGACGCCGCTGGTGCTTCCCGACGCGGGCGCCGTGCGGATCCAGGTCCGGGTGTCGGCGGGCGAGGAGTCGCAGCGTCCCGTCGCCGTCTACTCGCGCCCCGACGACGACCCCGAGGCGGGCTGGCTCCAGCACGCCGAGGGTGTGCTGGAGCCGGCGACGGCGGACGAGCCGAGGACGGGCACCTGGCCGCCGGTCGGCGCGACCGAGGTCGACCTGGCGGGCTGGTACCCGGCGCTCGTCGCGCGCGGCCTGGCGTACGGGCCGGTGTTCCAGGGTCTGCGACGCGCGTGGGTGGGCGACGGCGAGGTGTTCGCCGAGGTGGTCCTGCCGGACGACGCGGTGGCGGGCATCGACCGGTTCGGGGTGCACCCGGCGCTGCTGGACGCGGCCCTGCACCCGGTCGCCCTGCTGCTGGGCGACGAGCCGGGCGGGCCACGGGTTCCGTTCGCGTTCGAGGGCGTGCAGGTGCACGCCTCCGGTGCCAGCGTGCTGCGGGTCCGGTTGTCCCGCAGCGGCGCCGGCGTGCGGCTGGTGGCGTGCGACGAGGTGGGCGCGCCGGTGGTGTCGGTGGACTCCCTCGTCCTGCGCGAGCTGGCCGGCACGGCCACTGCGGGTGTGGCGTCCCGGTCGATGTTCGAGGTGGTCTGGCAGGCGGAGGAGACCGAACCGGTCGACGACGTGTCGGGTTGGGCGGTGCTGGGCGGTCCGGCCCTGCCGGGCGTTCCCGGCGGCCCCTCCGCCGAGACGATCAGGCAGCTGCTGGCCGCGATCGACACCGGCACCACGCCGCCGCGCCGGCTGCTGTTCACGCCGACCGGGCCGGACGCCGGCGACGCCGACGCGGCGCAGCGGGCCCGGGCCATGACGGCGGACGTGCTGGGCCTCGTGCAGGCCTGGCTGGCCGCCGACGTCCTGGCGGACTCGAAGCTGGTGGTGGCCACCCGACGCGCCGTGTCCGTCGGCGACGAGGACCAGGTGACGGATCCGGCCGCCGCGGCGGTGTGGGGTCTGCTGCGCTCGGCGCAGTCGGAGCACCCGGGCCGCATCGTCCTGGCCGACGTGGACCGTGGCGTGAATCCCGGCGTGCTGGGCACCCTGACCCGCTACGCGGCGGACCCGACCGGCGGCCAGGTGGCCGTCCGTGGCGGCGAGGTCTTCGTGCCGCGCCTGATCCGTGCGGTGGTGCCGGCGTCGGCGCAGGCGCCGGCCGTCGGTGACGGCGTGGTGCTGGTGACCGGCGGTACTGGCGCGCTCGGCGCGCTGGTCGCGGAGCACCTGGTGTCGGTGCACGGCGTGCGCTCGCTGGTGCTGGTGTCGCGGCGCGGGCCGGAGGCCGAGGGCGCCGGCGAGCTGACCGGGCGGTTGACCGCGCTGGGCGCCGACGTGCGGATCGTCGCCTGCGACGTGACCGACCGGGAC
The DNA here is from genome assembly GCF_057197825.1 of Micromonospora sp. USAFONa4. Taxonomy (NCBI): domain Bacteria; kingdom Bacillati; phylum Actinomycetota; class Actinomycetes; order Micromonosporales; family Micromonosporaceae; genus Micromonospora; species Micromonospora sp. USAFONa4. The sequence continues at coordinate 6,221,054 of NZ_CM170072.1, forward strand.
CAGGTGTTCGGCCTGGTGGCGGAGATCGGCGCCGAGGGTCGGCTGGCGGGTGTGGTGCACACGGCCGGTGTCCTGGACGACGGTGTCGTGGAGGGGCTGACGGCGGAGCGGCTGGCCGGGGTGTTGGCGCCGAAGGTGTCGGCCGGGTGGTTCCTGCACGAGGCGACGGCGTCCCTCGCGCCGGACCTGGACGTGTTCGTGGTGTTCTCGTCGGTGGCGGGGGTGCTGGGTTCGCCGGGGCAGTCGGCGTACGCGGCGGCCAACGCGTTCCTGGACGGGCTGGCGGTGTGGCGGCGCAAGTCGGGCCTGCCCGCGGTCAGCCTGGCGTGGGGCATGTGGGACACCGCCGGCATGGCCGCCTCGATCGGTGGCGTCGAGCGGGCCCGCTCGGCGCGCGCGGGCCTGCGGGGTATGAACGCCCGGACCGGTCTGGAGCTGTTCGACGCCGCCCTGGGCGCCGGCCGGCCGGCCCTGGTGCCGGCCGTGATCGACGTGCCCGCGCTGCGCGCGGCGGCCTCCGGCGGGATGGTGCCGCCGATGCTGCGGGTCCTCATCGGCACGGCGAACACCCGCCGCCAGGCGGGCAAGGGCGGTGACGGCTGGGCCGACCGGCTCGCCAGGCTCAGCGAGGAGAACGGCCTCACCGAGGTGGACCAGCTGGTGCGGGGCCTCGTGGCGCAGGTGCTGGGGCACGGCGGCGCCGAGGCGGTGCCGGCGGACCGGGCGTTCCGGGAGCTGGGCTTCGATTCGCTGACCGCCGTCGAGCTGCGCAACCGGGTCAACGGCGCGACCGGCCTGCGGCTGGCCTCGACCCTGGTGTTCGACTACCCGACCCCGCAGGCCCTGACCGCCCACGTGTACGCGGAACTGGTCGGCGAACGGCTCGCCGCCGTCGTCTCCGACGAGCCGGCCGCCGGCGACGCCGACGAGCCGATCGCGATCGTGGGCATGGCCTGCCGCTACCCCGGCGGCGTCCAGTCACCCGAGCAGCTGTGGAAGCTGGTCAGCACCGGCGGGGAGGGCGTCGGCGAGTTCCCGGCCGACCGCGGCTGGGACCTCGACACGCTCTTCCACCCCGATCCGGACCACCCCGGGACGTCGTACACCCGGCACGGCGGTTTCCTGTACGACGCCGGCGCGTTCGACCCCGCGTTCTTCGGCATCTCGCCGCGCGAGGCCCTCGCCATGGACCCGCAGCAGCGGCTGCTGCTGGAGGCGTCGTGGGAGACGTTCGAGTCGGCCGGGCTGGACCCGTCGCGGCTGCGGGGCAGCCGCACGGGTGTCTTCGCCGGCGTGATGTACCACGACTACGCGAACCGGCTCATGGAGCTGGCCGGCGAGGTCGAGGGCTACGTCGGCACCGGCAACTCGGGCAGCGTGCTGTCGGGTCGGGTGGCGTACACGTTCGGCCTGGAGGGCCCGGCGGTCAGCGTCGACACGGCGTGCTCGTCGAGCCTCGTGGCGCTGCACCTGGCGGTGCAGGCGTTGCGCTCGGGTGAGTGTGATCTGGCGTTGGCCGGTGGTGTGACGGTGATGGCGACGCCGGGGACGTTCATCGAGTTCTCGCGGCAGCGTGGTCTGTCGGCCGACGGCCGGTGCAGGTCGTTCGCGGCGTCGGCCGACGGCACGGGCTGGTCCGAGGGCGTCGGCGTGCTGCTGGTGCAGCGCCTCGCCGACGCCCAGCGGGAGGGTCGGCGCATCTACGCGGTCGTGCGGGGCACGGCGGTGAACCAGGACGGCGCGTCGAACGGGCTGACGGCCCCGAACGGCCCGTCGCAGCAGCGGGTGATCCGGCAGGCGCTGGCGAACGCCCGCCTGACCCCGGCCGACGTGGACGCCGTCGAGGCGCACGGCACCGGCACTACCCTCGGCGACCCGATCGAGGCGCAGGCCCTGCTGGCGACGTACGGGCAGGAGCGTCCCGTCGACCGGCCGCTGTTGCTGGGGTCGGTGAAGTCGAACATCGGGCACACGCAGGCCGCCGCCGGTGTGGCCGGTGTGATCAAGATGGTCATGGCGATGCGCCACGGCGTCGTCCCGTCGACGTTGCACGTGGACGAGCCGTCGCCGCACGTGGACTGGACGGCCGGGGCGGTCGCCCTCACCACAGAGGCGACGCCCTGGCCGGCGGTGGACCGGCCGCGTCGGGCGGCGGTGTCGTCGTTCGGCATCTCCGGCACCAACGCGCATGTGATCATCGAGCAGCCGCCGGCCGAGCTGGTCGAGGGCGAGATCGTCGCCGGGAACGTACCGCCGCTGGTGCCGGTGCTGCTGTCGGCCCGCGACGGCGCGTCGCTGGCCGCGCAGGCGGGTCGCTGGGCGAGCTGGCTGGCGGCCGACGGCGGCGTACGTCCGCTGGACGTGGCGTGGTCGAGCGTGGTGTCCCGGTCGGTGCTGGAACATCGTGCGGTGGTGGCCGGGACGGGCCGCGACGAGCTGCTGGCGGGCCTGGCGGCGTTGGCGGCGGGTGAGCCTTCCGGCGGGGTCTTCGCGGGCCCGGGTGGGCCCCGGGGCCAGCTGGCGCTGGTGTTCTCCGGCCAGGGCGCGCAGCTTGCCGGCATGGGCCGGGAGCTGTCCGAGGCGTTCCCGGTGTTCGCGGCCGCCCTGGACGAGGTGTGCGGACACCTCGACCCGTTGCTGCCGGGTGCGCTGCGGGAGGTGCTGTTCGCCGAGGCGGGCACGGAAGAGGCGGAGCTGCTGGACCAGACCGTCTTCACGCAGGCCGGTCTGTTCGCGGTCGAGGTGGCGCTGTTCCGGCTGGTGGAGTCGTTCGGCATCGTGCCCGACATGGTCGCCGGTCACTCGATCGGCGAGGTGACCGCCGCGCATGTCGCGGGCGTGCTGTCCCTGGCCGACGCGTGCGCCCTCGTCGCCGCGCGGGGCCGGTTGATGCAGGCGCTGCCGGCCGGTGGCGGCATGCTGGCCGTGGCCGCCGCCGAGGACGCGGTGGCGGAGTCGATCGCCGGCCTGGCCGACAAGGTCGGTGTCGCGGCGGTGAACGGGCCGACGTCGATCGTCGTGTCCGGCGCGGTGGAGGCCCTCGACGAGATCGAGCGCGACTGGCGGGACCGGGGCGCGCGTACCCGCCGGCTCGCCGTCAGCCACGCGTTCCACAGCCCGCTGATGGAGCCGATGCTCGCCGAGTTCCGGACGGTCCTGGACGGGTTGACGTTCGCCGCGCCGGCGCTGCCGGTGGTGTCGAACGTGACCGGGGCGCTCGCCGACGCCGACGAGGTCCGCACCGCCGACTACTGGGTGCGCCACGTCCGCGAGGCCGTCCGCTACGCCGACGGGGTCACCGCCCTGCGGGCCGCCGGGGTGGACACGTTCCTGGAGATCGGCCCGCAGAGCGTGCTGACCGCGATGGCGGCGGACATCCTGCCGGACGACGACGACGTCCTGTCGGTCGCCACCCAGCGTCGGGACCGGTCGCAGGCCCAGGCGCTGCTCGGCGCGCTGGCGGAACTGCACGTGCACGGCGTGCCGGTGACCTGGCAGGAGTGGTTCACCGACAGCGGGCCGCGGCGGGTCGACCTGCCGACGTACACCTTCCAGCACCAGCGCTACTGGCCGGAGCCGGCGAACCGGCCGCGTACGAGGACGACCGACAGTGTCGACGCCGACTTCTGGGCCGCCGTCGAGCAGGGCGACCTGAGCGCCCTCGCCACGCAGTTCGGCGACGACGGCGCCGCCCTGGACGCCCTCACCCCGGCCCTGCCGGTCCTGTCGACCTGGCACCGGGCGCGTACGCGGCGGGCGGTCGTGGACGCGTGGTCGTACCGGGTCGGGTGGAAGCGGACCGACATCACCGCCGAGCCGGCGCGGCCCGGCGTGTGGCTGCTCGTGACGGCGGAGGACGACCTGACGGACGGCACCCGCGCGGAGGCGGTCACCAAGGCCCTCGCCGAGGTCGGCGCCGACGTGGTCCGGCTGACCGTCGACCCGGTCGGCACCGACCGGGCGGAACTCGCCCGCCGGCTGGCCGACGCGCTGGCCGACGGGCCCGTCACCGGCGTGCTGTCCCTGCTCGGCCTCCGCGACCAGCCGCACCCCGCCCACCCGGCCGTACCGGTCGGGACGGCCGCCACGCTGCTGCTGCTCCAGGCCCTGCACGACGCCGGGGCGACGACCCGGCTGTGGTGCCTGACCCAGGGCGCGGTCAGCACCGGCGACGGGGACGCGGTGCACGGCGTCGCCCAGAGCGGGCTGTGGGGCCTCGGGCTCGTGGCGGGCCTGGAACACCCCCAGCTGTGGGGTGGACTGGTGGACCTGCCCGAGCAGGTCGACGCGACGGCGTGGGACCGGGTGGCGCGGGTGGTGACCGGCGCCGGCGACGAGGACCAGCTGGCCGTACGCCCCTCCGGGGTGTTCGTCCGCCGCCTGGTCCGCGCGGCACCCGCCGCCCCCGACACGGCGGAGCGGTGGCGGCCGTCCGGCACGGTGCTGGTCACCGGCGGCACCGGCGCCCTGGGCGCCCACGTCGCCCGCTGGGCGGCGGCCAACGGCGCCGCGCACGTCGTGCTGACCAGCCGCCGGGGCGAGCGCGCCCCGGGGGCGACGGAGCTGCGCGACGAGCTGACCGCGCAGGGCGTACGGGCGTCGGTCGTGGCCTGCGACGTGGCCGACCGCGACCAGGTGGCGGCACTGCTGGCCCGGCTCGACGAGGACCCCGCGCCGTTGACGGCCGTGGTCCACGCGGCGGGCGCCGGCGAGCCCGGCCTGATCGCCGACACCGACCTGGCCGCGTTCGCCGGCGTGCTCGACGGCAAGGTCGCCGGCGCGGTGCACCTGGACGCGCTGCTCGCCGACCGGCCGTTGGACGCCTTCGTGCTCTTCGCCTCCATCGCCGGGGTGTGGGGCAGCGGCGGGCAGTCCGCGTACGCCGCCGGCAACGCCTTCCTCGACGCGCTCGCGGAGCAGCGTCGCGGGCGGGGCCTGCCGGCGACGTCCGTGGCCTGGGGGCCGTGGGCCGACGGCGGCATGGCCACCGGCGAGGCCCAGCAGCTGCTGGCCCGGCGCGGCCTGACCGCCATGGCGCCGGCCGACGCCGTGCACGCCATGCGGTACGCCGTCGGGCTGCCCCGGGCGGCGCTGACCGTGGTGGACGTCGACTGGGCGGTCTTCGCCCCGGCGTACGCCTCGGCCCGCCCCCGGCCGCTGCTCGACGACATCGCCGAGGCTCGCGAGGCGCTGCACGCCCAGGCCGGGCAGCAGCAGCCGGGCGGGGCCGTCGACGCCCTGCGGGAGCACCTGCTCACGCTGCCCCGGCCCGAGCGGGTCCGGCACCTGGTCGACCTCGTCCGCACCCACGCCTCCGCCGTGCTCGGCCACTCGGGCACGGACCGGGTCAAGCCGCAGCGCGCCTTCAAGGAGCTCGGGTTCGACTCGCTGACGGCGGTCGAGCTGCGCAACCGGCTGACCGGCGCCACCGGCCTGTCGCTGCCGGCGACCCTCGTCTTCGACTACCCGAACCCGGCCGTGCTCGCCGAGAACCTGCTCGACGGCCTGCTGCCCGAGGGGGCACAGGCGGACGGCGGCGACCCGGCGGAGGCGGCCGTCCGGCAGGCGCTCGCGGCGATCCCGCTGACCCGCCTGCGGGAGGCCGGGCTGCTGGACCTGCTGCTCAACCTCGCCGACGCCGACGGTGGCGACGGTGACGAGTCCACCGACGAGGACCTGGACCTCGACGACCTCGACACCGACGCCCTCGTCAGGCTGGCGCTTGACGGAACCGATTCCTGACCGTTGTCCCCAGTACGGAGCTCATGATGTCTACGTCCGCAGACAAGGTCGTCGAGGCGCTTCGCGCCTCGCTCAAGGAGACGGGCCGCCTCCGTCAGCTCAACCAGCAGCTGACCGCTGCCGCCCGGGAGCCCATCGCGATCGTCGCGATGTCCTGCCGCTACCCGGGCGGCGTGGCCAGCCCCGAGCAGCTCTGGGACCTGGTGGCCTCCGGCAGCGACGCCATCGGCGGTTTCCCGACCGACCGGGGCTGGGACCTGGCCAACCTGTACGACCCGGACGCCGACCGGGCCGGCCACTCCACCACCCGGGAGGGCGGCTTCCTCTACGACGCGGCCGACTTCGACGCCGAGTTCTTCGGCATCTCGCCGCGCGAGGCCGTGGCGATGGACCCGCAGCAGCGGCTGCTGCTGGAGACGTCGTGGGAGGCGTTCGAGCAGGCCCGGATCGCACCCGCGTCCATGCGCGGGCAGAAGGTCGGCGTCTTCGTCGGGACCGCCGCCAACGGCTACGGCGTGGGCCCGCAGACCGAGGTCGAGGGCACCGACGAGGGCTACCTGCTGACCGGCACGGCCACCAGCATCGTCTCGGGGCGGATCGCGTACGCCCTCGGCCTGGAGGGCCCCGCCGTCACTGTCGACACCGCCTGCTCGTCGTCGCTGGTCGCCCTGCACCTGGCCTGCCAGGCGCTGCGGCAGGGCGACTTCGACCTGGCCCTGGCCGGCGGCGTCTGCGTGATGGCCACCCCCGCCCCGTTCGTGGGCTTCTCCCGGCAGCGGGGGCTCGCCCCCGACGGCCGGTGCAAGTCGTTCGCCGCCGCCGCCGACGGCACCGGCTGGTCCGAGGGCGTCGGCATCCTGCTGGTGGAGCGGCTGTCGGACGCCCAGCGCAAGGGGCACCCCGTCCTTGCCGTGATCGCCGGCAGCGCCGTCAACCAGGACGGCGCGTCCAACGGCCTCACCGCCCCCAACGGGCCGGCCCAGCAGCGGGTGATCCGGCAGGCCCTCGCGAACGCCCGGCTGACCACGGCCGACGTGGACGCCGTCGAGGCGCACGGCACCGGCACCGTGCTCGGCGACCCGATCGAGGCGCAGGCGCTGCTGGCCACGTACGGGCGGGACCGGCCCGCCGACCGGCCGCTGCTGCTCGGCTCGATCAAGTCGAACATCGGTCACAGCCAGTCCGCCGCGGGCGTGGCCGGCGTGATCAAGATGGTGATGGCGATGCGGCACGGGCTCGTGCCGTCCACCCTGCACGTCGACGAGCCGACGCCGAAGGTGGACTGGTCGGCCGGCGAGGTGTCGCTGGTGACCGAGGCGACGCCGTGGCCGGTGACCGACCGTCCCCGCCGGGCGGCCGTCTCGTCGTTCGGCATCTCCGGCACCAACGCGCACACCATCCTGGAGGAGCCGCCCGCCGTCGAGACCGCGGCCCCCGCCGACGCCGGCCCGGCCCCCGCCCTGCCGGCGGTGCCCGTGCTGCTGTCCGCCCGGTCGGAGGCCGCGCTGAGGGCGCAGGCGGGCCGCTGGGCCCGGTGGCTGGACGACGACGAGACCCTCCGGCCGGTGGACGTCGGCTGGTCGTCGGTGGTGTCGCGCTCCGCGCTGGAGCACCGCGCGGTCCTCACCGCCACCGACCGTGGGGACCTGCTGGCCGGGCTGCGCGCCCTCGCCGCCGGCCAGCCGTCCGGCGCGGTCGTCGCCGCTCAGGCCGCCGACCGGGGCCCGCTCGCGGTGCTCTTCTCCGGCCAGGGCGCGCAGCGCGCCGGCATGGGCCGGGAGCTGTACGCCGAGTTCCCCGTCTTCGCCGCCGCGCTCGACGAGGCGTGCGCGCAGCTCGACCCGCTGCTGCCGCGCCCGCTGAAGGAGGTGCTGTTCGCGCCCGAGGGTTCCGCCGAGGCGGAGCTGCTGGACCAGACCGTGTTCACCCAGGCCGGGTTGTTCGCCGTCGAGGTGGCGCTGTTCCGGCTCGTCGAGTCGTACGGCGTGGTGCCGGACTTCGTGGGCGGGCACTCGATCGGTGAGGTCGCGGCCGCGCACGTGGCCGGGGTGTTGTCCCTGGCGGATGCGGCGGCGCTGGTGGCGGCGCGGGGTCGGTTGATGCAGGCGCTGCCCACGGGCGGTGGGATGCTGGCCGTCGCGGCCGCCGAGGCTGACGTGCTCGCCACGCTCGACGGCCTGGCCGGCGTGGGGATCGCGGCCGTGAACGGGCCGACCTCGGTGGTGGTCTCCGGTGCCGTCGAGGCGTTGGACGAGGTGGAGCGGCTCTGGCGGGAGCGGGGCGCGCGTACGCGTCGGCTCGCGGTGAGTCACGCGTTCCACAGTCCGTTGATGGAGCCGATGCTGGCCGAGTTCCGGGCGGTCCTGGACGGGTTGACGTTCGCCGCGCCGGTGCTGCCGGTGGTGTCGAACGTGACCGGGGCGCTCGCCGACGCCGACGAGGTCCGCACCGCCGACTACTGGGTGCGCCACGTCCGCGAGGCCGTCCGCTACGCCGACGGGGTCACCGCCCTGCGGGCCGCCGGGGCGGACACGTTCCTGGAGATCGGCCCGCGCAGCGTACTGACCGCGATGACCCGGGACGTGCTGAGCGGGCAGGAGCCGGCGGACGCCGACGACGACACCCCGGTCATCGCCGTGCCCGTCCTGCGCGCCGACCGCCCCGAGGCGCGGGCCCTGCTCGCCGCTCTCTCCGAGCTGCACGTCAACGGCGCGCCCGTCGACTGGCCGGCCCTCTACGCCGGCGCCGGCGCGACCCCGGTCGCCCTGCCCACGTACGCGTTCCAGCGGCAGCGCTACTGGCCCGAGCAGATGCCGGTCTCGGTCACCGGCCCGGTCAGCCCGGACGTGGTGGACGTCGAGTTCTGGTCGGCGGTGGAACGCTCCGACGTGGCGGCCCTCGCCGCGCAGTTCGGCGACGACGGGGCGGACGTCCTGGCCCCGGCCCTGCCGGTCCTGTCGTCCTGGCGCAAGGCCCGGCTGCGGGACGCGGTCGTCGACGGCTGGTCGTACCGGGTGGTGTGGAAGCGGACCGCCGCCCCCGCGCCGGTCATCCCGTCCGGCCGCTGGCTGCTTGTCGAACCGGCCGGCGACGTCCCCACGACGGATTGGGCCGAGGCGCTCGCGGGGGCGCTGACCGCCGCCGGCGGCGAGGTGTCCCGGCTGGCGGTGGACCCGACGGCGGAGCGCGAGCAGGTGACGGCGCGGGTGGCCGAGGCCGTGGGGGACACCCCGTTCACCGGGATCGTCTCCCTGCTGGGCCTGCTGGACCGACCGCACCCCGGCCAGCCGGCGGTGCCGCTCGGCACGGCCGCCACGATGACGCTGGTGCAGGCCCTGCACGCCGCCGACGTCGCCGCGCCACTGTGGACGGTTACCCGGGGCGCGGTCGGCACCGGGGACGCCGACCCGGTCCGCAGCGTCGCCCAGGGCGGACTGTGGGGCCTGGCCCGGGTCGCCGGGCTGGAACACCCGCAGCTCTGGGGCGGCCTCGTCGACCTGCCGGACGGGCCCGACCGAAGCGACTGGGACCACCTGGTGGGCGTCCTGACCGGCGGCGGTTCCGAGGACCAGGTCGCCGTACGGCCCTCGGGCGTCTTCGTACGCCGACTGGTGCGCGCCACGCCGGCGGCCGTGGGCACGGTCGAGCGCTGGCAGCCGTCGGGCACCGTGTTGATCACCGGCGGCACCGGGGCGCTCGGCGCCCACGTGGCCCGCTGGGCGGCGGCCAACGGTGCGGCGCACGTCGTGCTGACCAGCCGCCGGGGCGAGCACGCCCCCGGCGCGGCGGAGCTGCGCGACGAGCTGACCGGGCTCGGCGCCCGGGTGACCCTGGTCGCCGCCGACATGGCCGACCGCGCCCGGGTCGAGGCGCTGCTGCGCGACGTCGACGCCGACCCGGCGCCGCTGACGGCGGTGGTGCACGCCGCCGGGGTGGGCCAGCTGAACATGCTTGCCGACACCGACCTCGCCGGGCTGGCCGCAGTGCTGGACGGCAAGATCGCCGGTGCCGTGCACCTGGACGAGCTGCTGGGCGACCGGCCGCTCGACGCGTTCGTGCTCTTCTCCTCCATCGCCGGCATCTGGGGCAGCGGCGGACAGGCCGCGTACGCCGCCGGCAACGCCTTCCTCGACGCGCTCGCCGAGCGGCGCCGCGCCCGCGGCCTGGCCGCCACCGCCGTGGCCTGGGGACCCTGGGCCGAGGGCGGCATGGCCAGCGGCGAGGGTCAGGAACTGCTGGCCCGGCGCGGCCTCAGCCCCATGTCGCCGGCCCAGGCCGTGTACGCGCTGCGCAGCGCCGTCGGCCGGGCCATGCCGTCGGTGACCGTGGCGGACGTCGACTGGTCCCTGTTCACCCCGGCGTTCGCCGCCGCCCGCGCCCGCCCCCTGCTCGACGACATCGCCGAGGCGCGCGACGCCCTGCGCGTGGTCGACGCCGAACCGGAGGACACCGCCGGCGGTGGGCTGCGGCAGCACCTGCTGACGCTGCCCCGCGCCGAGCAGGACCGCCACCTGACCGACCTCGTACGCACGCACACCGCCGCCGTGCTCGGCCACTCCGGCACCGAGCTGGTCAAGGCGAACCGGGCGTTCAAGGAGCTGGGCTTCGACTCGCTGACCGCCGTCGAGCTGCGCAACCGGCTCGGTGCCGCCACCGGGCTGACCCTGCCCACCACCCTGGTCTTCGACTACCCGAACCCGGCCGCCCTCGCCGACCACCTGTCGGCGACGCTGCGCCTGCACGAGGTCGACACCGTCACCACCTGGGGTCCCGCCGGGCCGGTCGACGACGACCCGATCGTCATCGTCGGCATGAGCTGCCGGTACCCGGGCGGCGTGGCCAACCCGGACGACCTGTGGGACCTGGTCGCCACCGGACGCGACGGGATCAGCGGCTTCCCCGACGACCGGAACTGGGACATGGGCCGGCTGCTGGCCGTCGACGCCGACGGGCGGCCCGTGTCGCACACCCGCGAGGGCGGCTTCGTCGACGGCGCCACCACGTTCGACCCCGGCTTCTTCGGCATCTCGCCCCGCGAGGCGGTCGCCATGGACCCGCAGCAGCGCCTGCTGCTGGAGGCGTCCTGGGAGGCCGTCGAGCAGGCCGGCATCGACCCGGACGAGCTGCGCGGCAGCCGTACCGGCGTCTTCGTCGGCGCCTCCCCGTCGGGCTACGGCACCACCGACACCCCGGCGGAGCTGGCCGGATACCAGCTCACGGGCGGCGCGCACAGCGTCATCTCCGGCCGGGTGTCGTACACCTTCGGGCTGGAGGGCCCGGCGGTGACGGTCGACACCGCCTGCTCGTCGTCGCTGGTGGCGGTGCACCTGGCCGCCCAGGCGCTGCGCGGCGGCGAGTGCGACATGGCGCTGGCCGGCGGCGTCACCGTCATGGTGACCCCGGGCGCCTTCGTCGAGTTCTCCCGCCAGGGCGGCCTCGCCCCGGACGGGCGCTGCAAGTCCTTCGCCGCCGACGCCGACGGCACCGGCTGGTCGGAGGGCGTCGGCGTGCTGCTGGTCCAGCGGCTCTCCGACGCCCGGCGGCAGGGCCGCCAGGTGCTCGCCGTGATCGCCGGCAGCGCCGTCAACCAGGACGGCGCGTCCAACGGCCTGACCGCCCCCAACGGGCCCGCCCAGCAGCGGGTGATCCGGCAGGCCCTCGCGAACGCCCGGCTGACCACGGCCGACGTGGACGCCGTGGAGGCGCACGGTACGGGCACGACCCTGGGCGACCCCATTGAGGCGCAGGCGCTGCTGGCCACCTACGGCCAGGGCCGCCCCGCCGACCGGCCGCTGCTGCTCGGCTCGATCAAGTCGAACATCGGGCACAGCCAGGCCGCCGCCGGCGTCGCCGGCATGATCAAGATGGTGCAGGCGATGCGGCACGGCCTGCTCCCGCGGACCCTGCACCTCGACGAGCCGACCCCCCACGTGGACTGGACCGCGGGCGCGGTGTCCCTGCTGGCCGAGGCGCGCCCCTGGCCGGCCGTGGACCGGCCGCGCCGGGCCGCCGTGTCGTCGTTCGGCATCAGCGGTACGAACGTCCACCTGATCCTGGAGCAGCCGCCCGCGCCGACCGGCGGGGACGAGCCGGAGGCCGAGGGCGAGCCGTCGCGGACGCCGTCCGTGCTGCCGGTGCTGCTCTCGGCCCGGGACGCGGCCGGACTGTCGGCGCAGGCCGACCGCTGGGCGCAGTGGCGCAGCGGCACCCGGACCTCGCGCCCGCTCGACGTGGCCTGGTCGTCGGTGGCGTCGCGGTCCGTGCTGGAGCACCGGGCGGTCGTGTCCGGTGCGACCCGCGACGAGCTGCTGGCGGGCCTCGAAGCCGTGGCGGCGGGCGAGCCCTCGACCGGCGTGCTCACCGGCCCGGGTACTCAGCGCGGTCAGCTCGCCCTGCTGTTCTCCGGTCAGGGCGCGCAGCGCGCCGGCATGGGTCGGGAGTTGTCGGCGGAGTTCCCGGTGTTCGCGGCCGCGCTGGACGAGGTGTGTGTGCACCTGGATCCGTTGTTGCCGCGTCCGCTGCGGGAGGTGCTGTTCGCGTCGTCGGGTTCCGCCGAGGCGGAGTTGCTGGATCAGACGGTGTTCACGCAGGCCGGGTTGTTCGCGGTCGAGGTGGCGCTGTTCCGCCTGGTGGAGTCGTTCGGGGTCGTTCCGGACATGCTGGCCGGTCACTCGATCGGCGAGGTCACGGCGGCGCATGTCGCCGGGGTGTTGTCGCTGGCCGACGCGTGCGCCCTCGTGGCCGCGCGGGGCCGGTTGATGCAGGCGCTGCCGACCGGTGGCGGGATGCTGGCGGTGGCCGCCGACGAGGCTGCGGTGGCGGAGTCTCTCGCTGGGCTGACCGACCGCGTGGGCATCGCGGCGGTCAACGGTCCCGCCGCAGTGGTGGTTTCCGGTGCCGTCGAGGCCCTGGACGAGGTGGAGCGGGTCTGGCGGGAGCGGGGCGTGCGTACCCGCCGGCTGACGGTGAGCCATGCGTTCCACAGCCCGTTGATGGAGCCGATGCTGGCCGAGTTCCGCACGGTCCTGGAGGGGCTGACGTTCGCCGCGCCGTTGCTGCCGGTCGTGTCGAACGTGACCGGTGCCCTGGCCGGCGACGAGATCCGCACGGCCGACTACTGGGTGCGGCACGTCCGGGAGGCCGTGCGCTTCGCCGACGGGATCACCGCCCTGCGCGAGGCGGGCGTGGACACGTTCCTGGAGGTCGGCCCGCAGAGCGTGCTGACCGCGATGGCCGCCGACGTGCTGCCCGCCGACGAGGGTGTGCTGGCCGTGGCGGTGCAGCGCCGGGACCGTCCGGCGGCGCACGCGCTGCTGCACGCCCTCGCGGAGCTGTACGTGCACGGCGTTTCGGTGACCTGGCAGTCGTGGTTCGCCGACACCGGCGCGCGCCGCGTGGACCTGCCCACGTACGCCTTCCACCGCGAGCGGTACTGGCTGCCGCCGGCCGGCCAGTCGGCCGACGTCTCCGGGGCCGGCCTCGGCGTGGCGCGCCACCCGCTGCTCGGCGCGGCGGTCTCGGTCGCCGGCGAGGACATGGTCGTGCTGACCGGCCGGCTGTCGGTGTCGACCCACCCGTGGCTCGCCGACCACGTCATCTCCGGCGCCGTGATCGTGCCCGGCACCGCCCTGGTGGACCTCGTCGTCCGGGCGGGCGACGAGGTCGGTGCCTCCCGCGTCCGCGAGCTGACCGTGCTCGCCCCGCTCATGCTGCCCGCCACCGGCGGCGGAGTACGGGTACAGGTCCGGGTCGGTCCCGTCGACGGGACCGGCAGCCGCTCGGTGACCGTGCACTCCCAGCCCGAGGACGACCCCGAGTCGGGCTGGACCCGGCACGCCGACGGCCTCGTCAACGCCCCCACGGCCGACGAGCCCACGGTGGGCGCGTGGCCGCCGCCCGGCGCGTCCGAGGTGGACGTCACCGGCTGGTACCCGGCGGTGGCCGAGCACGGACTCTCCTACGGACCGGTCTTCCGGGGCCTGCGGCGGGCGTGGAGCGCCGAGGGCGAGGTGTTCGCCGAGGTCGCCCTCCCCGACGAGGTGCTCGGGGACCCGGCGGGATTCGGGGTGCACCCGGCCCTGCTGGACGCCGCCCTGCACCCCGTCGGGCTGCTGCCCGCCGACGGGGCCGGCGGCGGGGCCCGCGTGCCGTTCGCGTTCGAAGGCGTGCAGGTCCACGCGGTCGGGGCCCGGACGCTCCGGGTCCGCCTCACCGCCACCGGCAACTCCGTGCGGCTGGTCGCCGTCGACGAGACCGGTGTGCCGGTGGTGTCGGTGGACTCGCTGACGCTGCGCGAGCTGACCGGCATGGCGGCGCCGTCCGACGAGGCGCACCGCTCCCTGTTCGAGGTGTCCTGGCAGCCCGAGCAGATCACCGCGCCCGACGGCGCGTACGACTGGGCCGTGCTCGGTGACCGGCCGCTCGACGGCGCGCCGCAGCTTCCGGCGTACGCCGAGGTCGCGGCCGTGGCCACGGCGGTGACGGACGGAACGGCCCCCGCTCCCGCGGCGCTGCTGCTGCCCGTCTCCCCGGCGGCGCCCGGGGCGGACCTGCCCGACGCGGCGCGGTCGGTCACGGCGGACGTCCTCGGCGCGGTGCAGGCCTGGCTGGCCGCCGATGCCCTGGCGGACTCGCGGCTGGTCGTGGTGACCCGTGGCGCGGTGGCCACCGGCACGGCCGACCGCGTCACCGACCTGGCGGGCGCCACGGTCTGGGGCCTGCTGCGCTCGGCCCAGTCGGAACACCCCGGCCGGATCGTGCTGGCCGACCTCGAACCGGGCGTCGACCTGGACGCCGACCTGCTGGCCCTGCTCGCCGCCGCCGCCGCCGACGACCCCGCCCTCGGCGGGCAGCTCGCGGTGCGGGCGGGCACGGCGTACCTGCCGCGGCTGGTCCGCGCCACCGGCGACGCGCGCACCCCGGCGACCCTCGGCCGGGGGACCGTCCTCGTCACCGGCGGCACCGGCTCGCTCGGCGCCCTGGTGTCCGAACACCTCGTCACCGCGTACGGCGTGCGTTCGCTGGTGCTGGCGTCCCGCCAGGGCCCGGCGGCCCCCGGCGCCGACGACCTGGTGCAGCGGCTGGCCGCGCTGGGCGCGAGCGCCCGGGTGGTCGCCACGGACGTGACCGACCGCGAGCGCGTCGGCGAGCTGGTCCGGGCGATCACCGCCGAGGACCGCCTGGCCGGGGTGGTGCACACCGCCGGCGTCCTCGACGACGGCGTCGTCAGCGGGATCACCGCCGAGCGGCTGGCGGACGTGCTGGCCCCGAAGGTCACGGCCGGCTGGTGGCTGCACGAGGCGACCGCCGAGCTGGACCTCGACCTGTTCGTGCTCTTCTCCTCCGTCGCCGGGGTGCTCGGCTCTCCCGGCCAGGCCGCCTACGCGGCCGGCAACGCCTTCCTGGACGCCCTCGCCGTGCTGCGGGCGCAGCGCGGACTGCCCGCGGTCAGCCTCGCGTGGGGCATGTGGGACACGGACGGCATGGCCGCGTCGATCAACGACACCGACCGGGCCCGGGTGACCCGGGCCGGTCTGGTCCCGATGACCGCACCGGTCGGGCTCGGGCTGTGGGACGCCGCCCTGGCCCACGGTGGCGCGGCGCTGGTGCCGGCGGTGGTCGACCTGCCCGCCATGCGGGCGCAGACCGCCGCCGGCCGGGTGCCGGTGATGCTGCGGGCCCTGGTGGGACCGGGCACGAAGCGCCGCCGCTCCGGCTCCGGCGCCTGGGTCGACCGGCTGGCCGGGCTCGACCCGCAGGAGGCGCGCACGCAGGTGGCCCTGCTGGTCCGGGGGATGATCGCGCAGGTCCTCGGTCACGGCGGCGCCGAGGCGGTGCCGGCGGACCGGGCGTTCCGGGAACTGGGCTTCGACTCGCTGACCGCCGTCGAGCTGCGCAACCGGATCAACGGCGCGACCGGGCTGCGGCTCACGTCGACGCTCGTCTTCGACTACCCGACCCCCGGCGCTCTGTCGGAGCACCTGTACGAGCAGCTGTCCGGCCAGGTCGCCGACCAGCAGCAGGCCGTGCGGGCGACCACCGTCGACGAGCCGATCGCGATCGTCGGCATGGCCTGCCGCTACCCGGGTGGCGTGACGAACCCGCAGCAGTTGTGGGACCTGGTCGCCGCCGGGGCCGACGGCATCGGCGAGTTCCCCACCGACCGGGGCTGGGAACTCGACCGGCTCTTCCACCCGGACCCGGACAACCCCGGCACGTCGTACACCCGGCACGGTGGCTTCCTGTACGGGGCCGCCGAGTTCGACCCGGACTTCTTCGGCATCTCGCCGCGCGAGGCGATCGCGATGGACCCGCAGCAGCGGCTGCTGCTGGAGACCTCCTGGGAGACGTTCGAGTCGGCCGGTCTCGACCCGCAGCGGTTGCGCGGCAGCCGGACCGGCGTGTTCGCCGGCCTGATGTACCACGACTACGCCTCCGGCGTGCAGGACCTGCCCGAGGGCGTGGGCGGCTACCTCGGCACCGGCACCTCCGGCAGCGTGCTGTCCGGTCGGGTGGCGTACACGTTCGGCCTGGAGGGCCCGGCGGTCACCGTCGACACGGCGTGCTCGTCGTCGCTGGTGGCGCTGCACCTCGCGGTGCAGGCGCTGCGCAGCGGCGAGTGCGATCTGGCGCTGGCCGGTGGCGTGACGGTCATGGCGACGCCCGGCACGTTCATCGAGTTCTCCCGGCAGCGCGGGCTGTCGGCCGACGGCCGGTGCAAGTCGTTCGCCGCGGCGGCCGACGGCACGGGCTGGTCCGAGGGCGTCGGCGTGCTGCTCGTGCAGCGCCTCTCCGACGCCCGGCGCGAGGGCCGGCGGGTCCTGGCGGTGGTACGCGGATCGGCGATCAACCAGGACGGCGCGTCGAACGGGCTGACCGCCCCGAACGGTCCCTCGCAGCAGCGGGTGATCCGGCAGGCCCTGGCGAACGCGCGGCTCACCACCGCCGACGTGGACGCCGTCGAGGCGCACGGCACCGGCACCACCCTCGGCGACCCGATCGAGGCGCAGGCCCTGCTGGCGACGTACGGGCAGGACCGGCCGCAGGACCGGCCGCTGTGGCTTGGCTCGATCAAGTCGAACATCGGCCACACCCAGGCCGCCGCCGGGGTGGCCGGCATCATCAAGATGATCATGGCGATGCGCCACGGGCTGCTGCCGTCCACGCTGCACGTCGACGAGCCGTCCCCGCACATCGAGTGGAGCGCTGGGGCGGTCTCCCTGCTCACCGAGGCACGCGACTGGCCCGTGGCGGGCCGGCCGCGCCGCGCGGCGGTCTCGTCGTTCGGCGTCAGCGGCACCAACGCGCACGTCATCATCGAGCAGCCCCCCGCCGAGGCGGAGCCCACCCGGGGCGCGGGCGCGCCGACGCCCGCCGCCGGATCGCTGCCCGCCCCCGTGCTGCTGTCGGCCCGGTCCGAGGCCGCCGTCGCGGCCCAGGCGGAGCGCTGGGCCCGCTGGATCGCCGGCGACGAGGAACTGCGCCCCGTCGACGTCGGCTGGTCGTCGACGGCCAGCCGGGCCGTGCTGGAGCACCGCGCGGTGATCACCGCGACGGACCGGGACGAACTGCTGACCGGGCTGCGCGCCCTCGCCGCCGGCGAGTCGGCCGCCACCGTGGTCACCGGCACGGGCGCGACGCGTACGCACCTTGCTGTGCTCTTCTCCGGCCAGGGCGCGCAGCGCGCCGGGATGGGCCGGGAACTGTCCGAGGCGTTCCCGGTGTTCGCGACCGCGCTGGACGAGGTGTGCGCGCAGCTCGACCCGCTGCTGCCGCGCCCGCTGCGGGAGGTGCTGTTCGCGTCGTCGGGTTCCGCCGAGGCGGAGTTGCTGGACCAGACGGTGTTCACGCAGGCCGGGTTGTTCGCGGTCGAGGTGGCGCTGTTCCGGCTGGTGGAGTCGTTCGGGGTCGTGCCGGACGTGCTGGCCGGCCACTCGATCGGCGAGGTCACGGCGGCGTACGTGGCCGGGGTGCTGTCCCTGGCCGACGCGTGCGCCCTCGTCGCCGCGCGGGGCCGGTTGATGCAGGCGCTGCCCACGGGCGGCGGCATGTTGGCCGTGGCCGCCGACGAGGACGCCGTGGCGGAGTCGATCGCCGGGCTGACCGACCGCCTCGGCATCGCTGCCGTCAACGGGCCCACCGCCGTGGTGGTGTCGGGTGCCGTCGAGGCCCTCGACGAGGTGGAGCAGGCCTGGCGGGACCGGGGCGTGCGTACCCGCCGGCTCACCGTCAGCCACGCGTTCCACAGCCCCCTGATGGCGCCGATGCTCGACGAGTTCCGCGCCGTCCTGGCGGGGCTGACGTTCCGGGCACCGCTGCTGCCGGTGGTGTCGAACCTGACCGGCGCGCTCGCCGATCCACAGGAGATCACCCGCGCCGAGTACTGGGTGCGGCACGTGCGGGAGGCCGTCCGCTACGCCGACGGCATCGCCGCCCTGCGGGCCACCGGGGTCGACACCTTCCTGGAGATCGGCCCGCAGAGCGTCCTGACCGCGATGAACGCCGACCTGCTCGCCGAGGACGCGCTCGCGGTGGCCGTCCAGCGCCGGGACCGGCCCGCCCCGCAGGCACTGCTGCACGCCCTCGCCGACCTGCACGTCCACGGCGTCCCGGTGACCTGGACGCAGTGGTTCACCGACGCCGGCGCCGCCCGGGTCGACCTGCCGACGTACGCCTTCCAGCACCAGCGGTACTGGCTCGGCGCGGGCCAGGCGCGTACCGCCGACGTGTCCGGCGCCGGCCTCGGCGTGGCCGGGCACCCGCTGCTCGGCGCGGCGGTCACCGTCGCCGGCGCGGACATGGTGGTGCTGACCGGCCGGCTGTCCCTCGCCACCCACGCGTGGCTCGCCGACCACGTCGTCTCCGGCGCGGTCATCGTGCCCGGCACCGCCCTGGTGGAGCTGGCCGTCCGGGCCGGCGACGAGGTGGGCGCGTCGCGGGTGCGGGAGCTGACCGTGGCCGCGCCGCTGGTGCTGCCGGAGGCCGGCGCGGTGCGGGTGCAGGTGCGCGTCGGCGCGGCCGACGAGGCCGGCACCCGGGTCGTGGCGGTGCACTCGCAGGCCGAGGGCGACCCGGAGGCCGACTGGGTCCACCACGCGGAGGGCGTGCTGGAGCCGGCGACGGCCGACGAGCCGAGCCTGGGGGAGTGGCCCCCGACCGGCGCGTCCGAGCTGGACGTCACGGGCTGGTACCCGACGCTTGCGGAGCACGGCCTGACGTACGGGCCGGTGTTCCGGGGGCTGCGCCGGGTGTGGACCGCCGGCGACGACGTGTACGCCGAGGTCGTGTTGCCGGACGAGGCGGCGACGGAGGCGGCGCGCTTCGGCGTGCACCCGGCCCTGCTGGACGCCGCCCTGCACCCGATCGGGCTGCTGCCCGGCACCGAGGGTTCGGGCGGTGCGCGGGTGCCGTTCGCGTTCGAGGGTGTGCAGGTGCACGCCTCGGGCGCGCGGGTGCTGCGGGTGCGGCTGTCGCGTACGGGTTCGGCGGTGCGGCTGGTCGCGTGCGACGAGTCGGGCGCGGCCGTGGTGTCGGTCGACTCCCTCGCCCTGCGCGAGCTGACCGGCGTGACCGCGGCGGGCGCGGCGGCCCGCGCGATGTTCGAACTCACCTGGCAGGCCGAGGAGATCACCGCCGCCGGGGACCTCTCCGGGTGGGCGCTGGTCGGCTCGCCGGCAACCGCCGACCTGCCGGCGTACGGCGACGTCGAGGCGCTCGTCGAGGCGGTCGACGCCGGCCGGACGGCCGCACCGAAGGCGCTGCTGCTGCCGCTCGACGCGTCGGAGACGGCCGTCCCCGACGCGGTACGCGCGGCGACCACGGCCGTGCTGGCGGCCGTCCGGTCCTGGCTGGCGGCCGACGCGCTGTCCGAGTCGCGGCTGGTGGTGGTGACCCGGGGCGCGGTGTCGGTGGGTGCCGAGGACCGGGTGACGGATCTGGGCGGTGCGGCGGTGTGGGGTCTGCTGCGGTCGGCGCAGTCGGAGCACCCGGGCCGCATCGTGCTGGCGGACGTCGACGGCGACGTGGACGCCGGGCTGTTGGGCGTGCTGGCCACGGTGGCCGACGAGCCGGTGGCGTTCGGTGGTCAGGTCGCGGTGCGTGCGGGTGGGGTGTTCGTGCCGCGTCTGGTGCGCGCGGTCGCTCCGGCGGCGGTGGAGACGCCGGTCGTGGGTGACGGTGCGGTGCTGGTGACCGGTGGTACGGGTGCGTTGGGTGCGCTGGTCGCGGAGCACCTGGTGTCGGTGCACGGGGTGCGCTCGCTGGTGCTGGTGTCGCGGCGTGGCCCGGAGGCTGCGGGCGCTGGCGAACTGTCGGAGCGGCTGACGGCGCTGGGCGCGTCGGTGCGGGTGGTCGCCTGTGACGTGACGGACCGGGATCAGGTGTCCGGGCTGGTGGCCGAGGTCGCCGCCGGGGAACGCCTGGCGGGTGTGGTGCACACCGCCGGTGTCCTGGACGACGGGGTGATCGAGCGGGTCACCGAGGAGCGTCTGGCGGGGGTGTTGGCGCCGAAGGTGTCGGCGGGTTGGTTCCTGCACGAGGCGACGGCATCACTGGATCTCGACCTGTTCGTGGTGTTCTCGTCGGTGGCGGGTGTGCTCGGCTCGCCTGGTCAGTCGGCGTACGCGGCGGGTAACGCGTTCCTGGACGGGTTGGCGGTGTACCGGCGGCAGCTCGGGTTGCCTACGGTGAGCCTCGCGTGGGGCATGTGGGACACCGCCGGCATGGCCGCCTCGATCGACGAGGCGGACCGGGCGCGCTCCGCGCGGGCTGGCCTGACGCCGATGAGCGCCGAGGTCGGGCTGGAGCTGTTCGACGCCGCCCTGGCGGCGGAGCGGCCGGCGTTGGTGCCGGCCGTGATCGACGTACCGGCGATGCGCGCAGCGCTCGGCGCCGGCCCGGTGCCGGCCGTGCTGCGTACCCTGATCGGGTCGACGGCGGCCCGGCGACGGGCCGCGCGGGGCGGCGACTGGGCCAACCAGCTCGCGGGCCTGGCGCCCGACGAGGCGCGCGCCCAGATCGACGTGCTGGTGCGGGGCCTGGTCGCGCAGGTGTTGGGGCACGGCGGCGCGGAGGCGGTGCCGGCGGACCGGGCGTTCCGGGAGCTGGGCTTCGACTCGCTGACGGCGGTGGACCTGCGTAACCGGCTGAACGCGGCCACGGGGCTGCGGCTGGCCTCGACGCTGGTCTTCGACTACCCGACCCCGGCCGTGCTCGCCGACCACCTGCACGAGCAGGTCTCCGGGCAGATCACCGCCCGCCAGACGGCGGTGCTCACCGCCAGCACCGACGAGCCGATCGCGATCGTGGGCATGGCCTGCCGCTACCCCGGTGGCGTCGAGAGCCCGGACCAGCTGTGGGCGTTGCTGGCCGGCGGCGGCGACGGGATCTCGGAGTTCCCCACCGATCGCGGCTGGGACCTGGAGAGCCTGTTCGACCCGGACCCGGAGCACAGCGGTACGTCGTACACGCGCCACGGTGGTTTCCTCTACGGGGCGGCCGAGTTCGACCCGGGCTTCTTCGGCATCTCGCCGCGCGAGGCCCTGGCGATGGACCCGCAGCAGCGGTTGCTGCTGGAGGCGTCGTGGGAGTCGTTCGAGTCCGCGGGTCTGGATCCGCAGCGGCTGCGGGGCAGCCGGACGGGTGTCTTCGCCGGCGTCATGTACCACGACTACGCCTCCCGCCTGATGGACCTGCCGCCGGACGCCGAGGGCTTCGTCGGCACGGGCACCTCGGGCAGCGTGCTGTCCGGGCGGGTGGCGTACACGTTCGGCCTCGAAGGCCCGGCCGTCACCGTCGACACCGCCTGTTCCTCCAGCCTCGTCGCGCTGCATCTTGCCGCGCAGGCGTTGCGCTCCGGTGAGTGCGATCTGGCGCTGGCCGGTGGCGTGACGGTGATGGCCACGCCGGGGACGTTCATCGAGTTCTCGCGGCAGCGCGGGTTGTCGCAGGACGGCCGCTGCAAGTCGTTCGCGGCTTCGGCCGACGGCACCGGCTGGTCGGAGGGCGTCGGCGTGCTGCTCGTGGAGCGGCTGTCGGACGCGCGGCGCAACGGGCACCGCGTGCTGGCGGTGGTACGCGGCACGGCCGTGAACCAGGACGGCGCGTCCAACGGCCTGACCGCGCCGAACGGCCCGTCGCAGCAGCGGGTGATCCGGCAGGCCCTGGCGAACGCCCGCCTGACCCCGGCCGACGTGGACGCCGTCGAGGCGCACGGCACGGGCACGACGCTGGGTGACCCGATCGAGGCTCAGGCGTTGCTGGCCACGTACGGGCAGGAGCGCCCGGGGGACCGGCCGCTGTTGCTGGGGTCGGTGAAGTCGAACATCGGGCACACGCAGGCGGCTGCCGGTGTGGCTGGTGTGATCAAGATGGTCATGGCGATGCGCCACGGCCTCGTCCCGGCGACCCTGCACGTGGACGAGGCGTCGCCACACGTGGACTGGACGGCCGGGGCGGTGGCCCTCGCGACCGAGCCCACCCCGTGGCCGCAGGTCGGCCGGCCGCGTCGGGCGGCGGTGTCGTCGTTCGGCATCTCCGGCACGAACGCGCACGTGATCATCGAGCAGCCGCCGGCCGAGACGATCGAGGGCGAGATCGTCGCCCGCGACGTGCCGCCGGTCGTACCGGTGCTGCTGTCGGCCCGCGACGCCGCCGCGCTGTCGGCGCAGGCGGGCCGCTGGGCGCGCTGGCTGACCGCCGAGGAGGCCCCGCGTCCGCTGGACGTGGCCTGGTCCTCCGTCACCACCCGGCCCGCGCTGGAACACCGGGCGGTCGTCACCGCCGTCGACCGGGACGACCTGGTCGCGGCGCTGACCGCCCTCGCCGACGGCGAACCCACAGGTACGGTCGTCTCCGGCGCCACCGGTCAGCGCGGCCAGCTCGCCCTGCTCTTCTCGGGTCAGGGCGCGCAGCGCGCCGGCATGGGCCGGGAGCTGTCCGCCCTGTTCCCGGTGTTCGCGACCGCGCTGGACGAGGTGTGCGGACACCTCGACCCGCTGCTGCCGCGTCCGCTGCGGGAGGTGCTGTTCGCGTCGTCGGGTTCCGACGAGGCGGAGTTGCTGGATCAGACCGTCTTCACGCAGGCCGGTCTGTTCGCGGTCGAGGTGGCGCTGTTCCGCCTCGTGGAGTCGTTCGGGATCGTTCCCGACATGCTGGCCGGTCACTCGATCGGCGAGGTCACGGCGGCGCATGTCGCGGGCGTGCTCTCCCTGGCCGACGCATGCCAGCTCGTGGCCGCGCGGGGTCGGTTGATGCAGGCGCTGCCCACGGGCGGCGGGATGCTGGCCGTGGCCGCCGACGAGACTGCGGTGGCGGAGTCTCTCGCTGGGCTGACCGACCGCGTGGGCATCGCGGCGGTCAACGGTCCCGCCGCAGTGGTGGTGTCGGGCGCGGTCGAGGCCCTGGACGGGGTGGAGCGGGTCTGGCGGGAGCGGGGCGTGCGCACGCGCCGGCTGACGGTGAGTCACGCGTTCCACAGCCCGTTGATGGAGCCGATGCTGGCCGAGTTCCGCACGGTCCTGGAGGGGCTGACGTTCGCCGCGCCGTTGCTGCCGGTCGTGTCGAACGTGACCGGTGCCCTGGCCGGCGACGAGATCCGCACGGCCGACTACTGGGTGCGGCACGTCCGCGAGGCCGTGCGCTTCGCCGACGGGATCACCGCCCTGCGCGAGGCGGGCGTGGACACGTTCCTGGAGGTCGGCCCGCAGAGCGTGCTGACCGCGATGGCCGCCGACGTGCTGCCCGCCGACGAGGGTGTGCTGGCCGTGGCGGTGCAGCGCCGGGACCGGGCGGAGGCGCACGCGCTGTTGCACGCCCTGGCGGAGCTGCACGTGCACGGCGTTTCGGTGACCTGGCAGCAGTGGTTCGCCGACACCGGCGCGCGCCGCGTGGACCTGCCCACGTACGCCTTCCAGCACCAGCGCTACTGGCCCGCCGCCAACCGGGCGCGTACGGGCGACGTGTCCGGGGCCGGGCTCGGCCGCACCGAGCACCCGCTGCTCGGCGCGACCGTGGACCTGGCCGGCGACGACGAGATGGTGCTGACGGGCCGGCTCTCCCTGGCCACGCACCCGTGGCTGGCCGACCACACGGTCTCCGGGCTGACGCTGGTGCCGGGCACCGCCCTGGTCGAGCTGGCCGTGCGGGCCGGCGACGAGGTGGGCCTCTCCCGGCTGCGGGAGCTGACCATGGCCGCCCCGCTGGCCCTCCCCGCAACGGGAGGCGTGCGGATCCAGGTGCGGGTGTCCACGTCGGAGACGCCGCAGCGTCCCGTCGCCGTCTACTCCCGCCCCGACGACGACCCCGAGGCGGGCTGGACCCGGCACGCGGAGGGTGTGCTGGAGCCCTCCACCGCCGACGAGCCGGACACCGTCGCCTGGCCCCCCGCCGGCGCGACCGAGGTGGACCTGGCGAGCTGGTACCCGACGCTGGCGGAACACGGCCTGACGTACGGGCCGGCCTTCCAGGGGCTCCGGCGTGCCTGGACCAGCGGCGCCGAGGTGTACGCCGAGGTGGTCCTGCCGGACGACGCCGCGACGGAGGCCGCCGGGTTCGGCGTGCACCCGGCGCTGCTGGACGCCGCCCTGCACCCGATCGGGCTGCTGCTCGGTGGCGAGGAGTCGGGCGGGCCACGGGTGCCGTTCGCGTTCGAGGGCGTGCAGGTGCACGCCTCGGGGGCGGGGGCGCTGCGGGTACGCCTGACCCGCGACGGCTCCGGGCTGCGGCTGGCCGCGTACGACGAGGTGGGCGCGCCGGTCGTGTCGGTGGACTCCCTCGTCCTGCGGGAGCTGACCGGCGTGGCCGCGCCGGGCGTGGCCTCGCGGTCGCTGTTCGAGCTGCGGTGGCCGGCCGTGGAGGCCGCGCCCGCCGGGGAGCTTTCCGGATGGGCGCTGGTGACCGGCGGCCGGGAGCTGCCGGCACCCGTCGGAGTGCCCACGTACCCCGACGTGGCGACGGTCGCGGGGGAGGAGTCCGTCCTCCGGACGCTGCTGCTGCCGGTGTTCCCCGCGCCCGGGTCGGCGGCGCAGACGCCGGAGTCGGTCCGGGTGGTGACCTCGGACGTGCTGGCGACGGTGCGGTCCTGGCTCGCGGCGGACGCCCTGGCGGACTCGCGACTCGTGGTGGTGACCCGGGGCGCGGTGTCCGTCGGCGACGACGACCGGGTGACCGACCTGGCCGGTGCGGCGGTGTGGGGTCTGCTGCGGTCGGCGCAGTCGGAGCACCCGGGCCGCATCGTCCTCGCGGACGTCGACGGTGACCCGGATGCCGCGCTGGTGGCCCTGCTGGACGGCGTCCTGCGGGAGCTGGCCGCGACGGGCGGCCAGCTGGCCGTACGCGAGGGCGCGGTCTACTCGCCGCGCCTGGTCCGGGCCGGCATCACGGCCGCGCAGACGCCCCGCCTGGGCGACGGCGCGGTGCTGGTGACCGGCGGTACGGGAGCGCTCGGGGCGCTGGTGGCGGAGCACCTGGTGTCGGTGCACGGCGTGCGGTCGCTGGTGCTGGTGTCGCGGCGCGGTCCGGAGGCCGCCGGTGCGGGCGAGCTGTCGGAGCGGCTGTCCGCACTGGGCGCGTCGGTGCGGATTGCCGCGTGCGACGTGACCGACCGGGACCAGGTGTTCGCCCTGGTGGCCGAGATCGGTGCCGAGGGCCGGCTGGCGGGTGTGGTGCACACGGCCGGTGTCCTGGACGACGGTGTCGTGGAGGGGCTGACGGCGGAGCGTCTGGCGGGGGTGTTGGCGCCGAAGGTGTCGGCGGGTTGGTTCCTGCACGAGGCGACGGCGGGTCTGGATCTGGATCTGTTCGTGGTGTTCTCGTCGGTGGCGGGTGTGCTGGGTTCGCCGGGTCAGTCGGCGTACGCGGCGGGTAACGCGTTCCTGGACGGGTTGGCGGTGTATCGGCGGCAGCTCGGGTTGCCTGCGGTGAGCCTGGCGTGGGGCATGTGGGACACCGCCGGCATGGCCGCGTCGATCGACGAGGCGGACCGGGCGCGTTCGGCGCGGGCGGGCC
Organism: Micromonospora sp. USAFONa4; assembly: GCF_057197825.1. Taxonomy (NCBI): domain Bacteria; kingdom Bacillati; phylum Actinomycetota; class Actinomycetes; order Micromonosporales; family Micromonosporaceae; genus Micromonospora; species Micromonospora sp. USAFONa4. The sequence goes on from NZ_CM170072.1 coordinate 6,246,800, forward strand.
TGACGCCGATGAGCGCCGAGGTCGGGCTGGAGCTGTTCGACGCCGCGCTGGGCGCCGACCGGGCGGCCCTCGTACCGGCCGTGATCGACGTGCCCGCGCTGCGGGCGGCTACCTCCGGCGGCCCCGTGCCGGCCGTGCTGCGCACCCTGATCGGCGTGACCAGCACCCGCCGCCAGGCGGGACAGGGCGGTGGCGGCTGGGCCGACCGGCTCGCCGGGCTGACCGAGGACGAGGGTCGCGCCCAGGTCGACGTGCTGGTGCGGGGCCTGGTCGCGCAGGTGTTGGGGCACGGCGGTGCGGAGGCGGTGCCGGCGGACCGGGCGTTCCGGGAGTTGGGCTTCGACTCGCTGACGGCGGTGGACCTGCGTAACCGGTTGAACGCGGCCACGGGGCTGCGGCTGGCCTCGACGCTGGTCTTCGACTACCCGACCCCGGCCGTGCTCGCCGACCACCTGTGGTCGGAGTTGGCCGGGGTACGTCAGTCGACCGCCGGCCCGGTCGCCGGCACGGTCGTCGGCACCGACGAACCGATCGCGATCGTGGGCATGGCCTGCCGCTACCCGGGCGGGGTGGAATCCCCCGACGAGCTGTGGGAGCTGCTGGCCGGCGGCGGCGACGGGATCTCCGAGTTCCCGGCGGACCGCGGCTGGGACCTGGAGTCGCTGTTCGACCCGGACCCGAACCGCAGCGGTACGTCGTACACCCGCCACGGCGGTTTCCTCTACGGGGCGGCCGAGTTCGACCCCGGCTTCTTCGGGATCTCGCCCCGCGAGGCCCTCGCCATGGACCCGCAGCAGCGGCTGCTGCTGGAGGCGTCGTGGGAGACGTTCGAGTCCGCCGGTCTCGACCCGCAGCGGCTGCGCGGCAGCCGGACGGGTGTCTTTGCCGGCGTCATGTACCACGACTACGCCTCCCGGCTCATGGACCTGCCGACCGAGGTGGAGGGCTACGTCGGGACCGGCACCTCCGGCAGCGTGCTGTCCGGTCGCGTCGCCTACACCTTCGGGTTGGAGGGCCCGGCGGTCACCGTCGACACGGCGTGCTCGTCGTCGCTGGTGGCGCTGCACCTGGCCGCGCAGGCGTTGCGCTCCGGCGAGTGCGATCTCGCGCTGGCCGGCGGCGTGACGGTGATGGCCACGCCCGGCACGTTCATCGAGTTCTCCCGGCAGCGCGGGTTGTCGCAGGACGGCCGCTGCAAGTCGTTCGCCGCGTCGGCCGACGGCACCGGCTGGTCCGAGGGCGTCGGCGTGCTGCTCGTGCAGCGCCTCTCCGACGCCCAGCGCGAGGGCCGGAAGATTTACGCGGTCGTGCGGGGCACCGCCGTGAACCAGGACGGCGCGTCGAACGGGCTGACGGCCCCGAACGGCCCGTCGCAGCAGCGGGTGATCCGCCAGGCTCTCGCGAACGCGCGGTTGACCACCGCCGACGTGGACGCCGTGGAGGCGCACGGCACCGGCACTACCCTCGGCGACCCGATCGAGGCTCAGGCGTTGCTGGCGACGTACGGGCAGGATCGGCCGCAGGATCGGCCGCTGTTGCTGGGGTCGGTGAAGTCGAACATCGGGCACACGCAGGCCGCCGCCGGTGTGGCTGGTGTGATCAAGATGGTCATGGCGATGCGCCACGGCCTGATGCCGCCGACCCTCCACGTGGACGAGCCGTCCCCACACATCGACTGGATGGCCGGGGCGGTGGCCCTCGCGACCGAGCCCACCCCTTGGCCGGCCGTGGACCGGCCGCGCCGGGCGGCGGTGTCGTCCTTCGGCATCTCCGGCACGAACGCGCACGTCATCATCGAGCAGCCGCCCGGCGAGACGATCGAGGGCGAGATCGTCGCCCGCGACGTCCCGCCGGCCGTACCGGTGCTGCTCTCCGCGCGCTCCGACGCGGCCCTGGCCGGCCAGGCGGGCCGGTGGGCGCGCTGGCTCGCCGCCGACGAGGCCCCGCGTCCGCTGGACGTGGCCTGGTCCTCCGTCACCACCCGGCCCGCGCTGGAGCAGCGCGCCGTCGCCGTGGTGGCCGACCGGGACGACCTGCTCGCCGCGCTGCGGGCCCTCGACGCGGGCGAGCCCTCCGGGGCCGTCGTGACCGGCTCCACCGGCCAGCTCGGCCAGCTCGCCCTGCTCTTCTCGGGTCAGGGCGCGCAGCGCGCCGGCATGGGTCGGGAGTTGTCGGCCCTGTTCCCGGTGTTCGCGACCGCACTGGACGAGGTGTGCGCGCAGCTCGACCCGCTGCTGCCGCGTCCGCTGCGGGAGGTGCTGTTCGCGTCGTCGGGTTCCGACGAGGCGGAACTGCTGGACCAGACCGTCTTCACGCAGGCCGGTCTGTTCGCGGTCGAGGTGGCGCTGTTCCGCCTCGTGGAGTCGTTCGGGATCGTTCCCGACATGCTGGCCGGTCACTCGATCGGTGAGGTGACCGCCGCGCATGTCGCGGGCGTGTTGTCCCTGGCCGACGCGTGCGCCCTCGTGGCCGCGCGGGGCCGGTTGATGCAGGCGCTGCCCACCGGTGGCGGCATGCTGGCCGTGGCGGCCGACGAGGACGCCGTGGCGGAGTCGATCGCCGGGCTGACCGACCGCCTCGGCATCGCTGCCGTCAACGGCCCTACCGCGGTGGTGGTGTCGGGTGCCGTCGAGGCCCTCGACGAGGTGGAGCGGATCTGGCGGGAGCGGGGCGCACGCACGCGCCGGCTGACGGTCAGCCACGCGTTCCACAGCCCGCTGATGGAGCCGATGCTGGCCGAGTTCCGCACGGTCCTGGACGGCCTCACCTTTGCCGCGCCGTTGCTGCCGGTCGTGTCGAACGTGACCGGTGCGCTGGCTGGCGACGAGATCCGCACCCCGGAGTACTGGGTACGTCACGTGCGGGAGGCCGTGCGCTTCGCCGACGGGATCACCGCCCTGAAGGCCGCCGGTGTGGACACGTTCCTGGAGGTCGGCCCGCAGAGCGTGCTGACCGCGATGGCCGCCGACGTGCTGCCCGACGACGACACCGTGCTGGCCGTGGCCGTGCAGCGCCGGGACCGTCCGGAGGCGCACGCGCTGCTGCACGCCCTCGCCGAGCTGCACGTGCACGGCGTTCCCGTGACCTGGCAGCAGTGGTTCGCCGACACCGGCGCGCGCCGCGTGGACCTGCCCACGTACGCCTTCCAGCACCAGCGCTACTGGCCGGAGGGCGCGCCGACGAAGCAGGCTGCCCCGGAGGGCGGCGACGCCGAGTTCTGGGCCGCCGTCGAGCGTGGCGACCTGGCCGCCCTCGCCGCCGAACTCGGCGACGACACCGAGGACCTGGACGCGCTCGGCCCGGCCCTGCCGCTCCTGGCGCGCTGGCGTCAGCACCGGTCGCGGGACACCGCCCTCGACGGGTGGTCGTACCGGGTCGGGTGGGAGCCGGTGCGGCCGGCCCCGGCGACCCGGTTGTCCGGGCGGTGGCTGGTCGTCACCGTCGACAGCGGCGCCGACGCGGGCGTGGCGAAGACCCTCACCCAGGCGGGCGCCCGGGTGGACACGCTCACCGTGTCGTCCACCCTCGCCCGCGCCGATCTGGGCGAGCGGCTGGGCCGGATCAGCGGGGACGGCTGGGCCGGGGTGCTCTGCGTGCTGCCCCGCCAGGACCGGCCCCTGGCGCACATCCCGGCGGTGCCCGCCGGCGCGGCCGCCCTGCTCACCCTCACCCGGGCGCTCACCGACACCGGCCTGCCGGGACGGGTGTGGGCGCTGAGCCGTACCGCGATGCCGGTCACGGCCGGGGAGCGGGCCGGCGACGTCTGGGCGGCCCTGGCCTGGGGCCTGGGCCGGGTCGTCGCCCTCGAACAGCCGGACCGCTGGGGCGGCCTGGTCGACCTGCCCGACCGCGCCGACCGCGGCGCCCGCGCCGGGCTCGTCGCCGTCCTCGCCGACGGCACCCTGGACCAGGTGGCAGTCCGCCGCAACGGCCTCTTCGGCCGGCGGCTGGTGCCGGCCGCGCCGCCCGCGGGTGCGGGTTGGCGGCCCGCCGGGACGGTGCTGGTGACCGGTGGTACGGGTGCGCTGGGTCGGCACGTGGCGCGCTGGTTGTTGGCCAACGGGGCGGCCGAGGTGGTGCTCGCCTCGCGGCGGGGCCCGTCCGCGCCGGGCGCGGCTGAGCTGGTCGACGAGCTGGGTGCGGTGCGGGTGGTGGCGTGTGACGTCACCGACCGGGCGGCGGTCGACGCCCTCGTGGCGGACCTGCCCGGGCTGACCGCCGTCGTGCACACCGCCGGGACGTCCGGCGGCACCACCGGGGCGTACGAGGTGACCGACGGCGAGCTGTCGGAGACCCTGGCCGGCAAGGTGCTCGGCGCCGTGCACCTCGACGCCGCCTGCCGGGGCCGGGACCTCGACGCGTTCGTGGTCTTCTCCTCCGTCGCCGGCGTCTGGGGCGGCGGCGGGCAGGCCGGCTACGCGGCCGGCAACGCCCTGCTCGACGCGCTCGTCGCCGCCCGCCGGGCGGCCGGCCTGCCCGCCACCGCCCTGGCCTACGGCCCGTGGGCGGAGGAAGGCATGGCCTCCGGCGAGACGGCCGACGGCCTGCGCCGCCGCGGGTTCAGCCCGCTCGCGCCCGACGCCGCCGTCGCGGCGCTCGGCCGCTGGGTGAACGCCCCCGAGGCGGCCCCGGTGATCGTGGACGTCGACTGGTCCCGGTTCGTCACGGCGTTCACCGCCGCGCGGCCGAGCCACCTCTTCGACCGGGTCGCCCCCGCCGTCGCCGAGGAGCCGGAGCGGCCGGAGAGCGCCGCCGCCACCGACGGGCTGCGGGCCAGGCTCGCCACGCTGCCGGCGACCGGCCAGGAGGCGCTGCTGGTCGACCTCGTCCGCGCGGAGGCGGCGGCCGTCCTCGGCCACCCCACCACCGACCAGGTGCCGGCCGGCCGGGCGTTCCGGGAGCTGGGCTTCGACTCCCTCGCCGCCGTGCAGCTGCGCGACCGGCTGGGCCGGGTCACCGGCCTGACCCTGCCGTCGACAGTGGTCTTCGACCATCCGTCGGCGGCGGAACTGGCCCGCTTCCTGCGTACCGAAATCGTCATCGGCGCGGACGGCGGACCGGTCACCGGCGGCACGACCACGGCCCGGCCGCCGGCGGACGAGCCGATCGCGATCGTCTCCATGGCCTGCCGCTTCCCGGGCGGGGTGTCCTCGCCGCAGGAACTGTGGCGGCTGCTGGCCGACGGCGTGGACGCGGTGACGCCGATGCCCACGGACCGGGGCTGGGACCTCGACGCCCTGTTCGACAGCGACCCGGAGCGGGTCGGCACCAGCTACACGCGCAGCGGCGGCTTCCTGCGGGACGTGGCCGGCTTCGACGCCGCGTTCTTCGGCATCAACCCGCGCGAGGCCCTCGCCATGGACCCGCAGCAGCGGCTGCTGCTGCACACCACCTGGGAGCTCTTCGAACGCGCCGGCATCGACCCGCACCGGGTGCGTGGCTCCGCCACCGGCGTCTTCATGGGCACCAACGGGCAGGACTACGCCACGCTGCTGCTGGGCGCCCGCTCCCAGGTGGAGGGCTACCAGGCGACTGGCAACGGCGCGTCGGTGGTCTCCGGCCGCCTGGCGTACTCGTTCGGGCTGCACGGCCCGGCGGTCACCGTCGACACGGCCTGCTCGTCGTCGCTGGTGGCGCTGCACCTGGCCGCGCAGGCCCTGCGCAGCGGCGAGTGCGACCTCGCCCTCGCCGGCGGCGTGACGGTGATGTCGACCCCGGGCGCGTTCCTGGAGTTCTCCCGGCAGCGCGGCCTCGCCGCCGACGGGCGGGTCAAGGCGTTCGCCGAGGCCGCCGACGGCACCGGCTGGGGCGAGGGCGTCGGCGTCCTGCTGCTCCAGCGGCTCTCCGACGCCCAGCGCGACGGCAACCGGATCCTCGCCGTCGTACGGGGCAGCGCCGTCAACCAGGACGGCGCGAGCAACGGCCTCACCGCGCCGAACGGGCCCGCGCAGCAGCGGGTCATCCGGCACGCGCTGGACAACGCCGGCCTGACCCCGGGCGACGTGGACGTCGTCGAGGCGCACGGCACCGGCACCACCCTCGGCGACCCGATCGAGGCGCAGGCGCTGCTGGCGACGTACGGCAGGGACCGCTCCGCCGAGCGGCCGCTGTGGCTCGGGTCGGTGAAGTCGAACATCGGCCACACCCAGGCCGCGGCGGGCGCCGCCAGCCTGATCAAGATGGTGCTGGCCCTGCAACACGAGGTGCTGCCGGCGACCCTGCACGTCGACGCGCCGACCCCGCACGTCGACTGGTCCTCCGGCACGCTGGCGCTGCTCACCGAGGCACGACCGTGGACCACCACGGACGGGCCGCGCCGGGCCGGCGTCTCCTCGTTCGGGATCAGCGGCACCAACGCGCACGTGATCATCGAGGAGGCCCCGCAGCGGCCGGAACCGGTCGCCGCCGACGGGGAAGGGCCCGAGGCGACCGTCGGGCACGGCGACGCGCGACGCGACCACCGCGCCGTGGCCCTGCCGTGGCCGGTCTCCGCCGCCGACCTGCCCGCGCTGCGCGAGCAGGCCGGCCGGCTGGCCGACCGGGTGGCGACGGACGACGACCCCGCCGACCTGGTCGCCTGGGCGCTGGCCGACGGCCGGGCCCACCTCGGCCGGCGGGCCACCGTGGTCGCCGCCGACCGGGAGACCCGACTGGCCGCGCTACGGGCGCTGGCCGGCGGGGAGGACCACCCCGCGCTGGTCACCGCCCGGCGGCACGGCGGCGGCCTCGCCGTCCAGTTCTCCGGCCAGGGCGCCCAGCGCCCCGGCGCCGGCCGGCAGCTGTACGACACGTTCGGAGCCTTCGCGGCGGCCCTCGACGAGGTCTGCGCGGCGCTGGACCACCAGCTGCCGCAGCCGCTGAAGCCGGTGCTGTTCGCGGCCGAGGGCAGCGCCGAGGCCGCGCTGCTCGACGAGACGGTGTTCACCCAGGCGGGGCTCTTCGCGCTGGAGGTGGCCCTGTTCCGGCTGGTCGAGTCGTTCGGGGTGGTGCCCGGGCACGTCGCCGGGCACTCCATCGGCGAGATCACCGCCGCGCACGTCGCCGGGGTGCTGTCCGTCGCGGACGCCGCCACGCTGGTGGCCGCCCGGGGCCGGCTCATGCAGGCCCTGCCCGCCGGGGGCGGGATGCTCGCCGTCGCCGCCGACGAGGCGGCCGTGGTCGAGTCCCTCGCGGGGCTGACCGACCGGGTCGGCGTCGCCGCCGTCAACGGTCCCACCGCCGTGGTGCTCGCCGGGGCCCTCGACGCCCTCGACGGGCTGGAGCGGACCTGGCGGGAGCGCGGCGTGCGCACCCGCCGGCTGCGGGTCAGCCACGCGTTCCACAGCCCGCTGATGGAGCCGATGCTGGCCGAGTTCCGCGCCGTCCTCGACGGGCTGACGTTCGCCGCGCCGCTGCTGCCGATCGTGTCGAACCTGACCGGGCGGCTCGCCGGGCCCGACGAGATCTGTACGCCCGACTACTGGGTGCGTCACGTCCGGGAGGCCGTCCGGTACGCCGACGGGATCGCCGCGCTGCGCGACGCGGGCGTCGACACCTTCCTGGAGCTCGGCCCCCAGGCGGTGCTGACCGCGATGACCGCCGGCCTGCTGCCCGGCGACGACGACGGGACGGCCGTGGCGGCGCTGCGCGCCGGCACCGACGAGGCGGCCGCCCTGCTCGCCGCGCTGGCCGTCGTGGACGGCACCGGGCGGGACGTCGACTGGGCGGCGGTGCTCGCCGTGCTGGCCGGCCCCCGTCCGGATCCGCGCCGGCTGCCCGAGCTGCCCACGTACGCGTTCCGGCCGCAGCGTTACTGGCCGACCCTCGACGCGGTGCCGGCGCCGGCCGCCGACCCGGTCGACGACGCGTTCTGGCGGGCCGTCACCGACGGCGACCTGGGCCGCCTCGGCCTCGACCCGGACCAGCCGATGCGCGAGCTGCTGCCGGAACTCGAGTCGTGGCGGCGCCGCCAGCACCTCGACGGCACCCTGGCCGGCTGGCGGTACCGGGTCACCTGGGAGCGCCGGGCGCTGACCGGCGCCGATCCCGGCACGTGGCTGGTGGTGGCCCCGCCGCACCAGGTCACCGACCGGGTGCTCGCCGCCCTCACGGCCGGCGCCGCCACGGTGCACCTGCTGACCGTCGACCCGGCCACGGCCACCCGCGACGGCCTGGCCGCCGACCTCGACCGGCTCGCCGCCGCGCACCAGCCGACGGCGCTGCTCTCCCTGCTGGCGCTGGACGAGGCGCCGCACCCGGAGCAGACCGCGCTGCCGACCGGCCTGGCGGCGAACCTGCTGCTCGTGCAGGCGCACACCCGCCGTTCCGGCCCGCCCGTGCCGCTGTGGCTGGCCACCACCGGCGCCGTCGCCGTGGACGACGAACCGGTCGCGCACCCGACGCAGGCCACCACGTGGGGCCTCGGCCTCGTCGCCGCGCTGGAGCACCCCCGGCACGTCGGCGGAGTCGTCGACCTGCCGGCGGGCCCGGCCGAGGCGGCGTACGCGGCCCTGGCCGCGGCCCTGGTCAACGTCGACGGGGAGGACCAGCTCGCCGTCCGGGAGGCCGGCGTGCACGCCCGACGCCTGGTCCGCGACACCGGGCGACCGGCGACGGGCGGCGGGTACCGGCCGAACGGCACCGTCCTGCTCACCGGCGGGGCCGGCGCCCTCGCCCGGCACACCACGGACTGGCTGGGTCGCCAGGGCGCGGAGGTGCTCCCGCTGGCGGAGCCGGCGACGGGCAAGCTCGGTGACCTGATCGAGCAGCTCGCCACCGAGAACCGGCCGGTGACGGCGCTCGTGCACGTGCCGGCGGAGACCGGGTCGGTGCCGCTGGCCGAGCTGACCCTCGCCGGCCTCGCCGCCGACCTGGCCGCGACCGTCGGCGACGTCCCGAGGTACGCCGACGAGCTGGCGCACCGGCCGCTCGACGCGTTCGTGCTGTGCACCTCCACCACGGGGGTGTGGGGCGCGGGCGGCCGGGCCGGCCAGTCCGCCGGCGACGCGCTGCTGCACGCGCTCGCGGCGAACCGGCGGCACGGCGGACTGGCGGCGACCGCCGTGGCGTGGGGCCCGTGGAGCGACGACCCCGAGTCGCCCGAGCTGGCGCAGCTGCGTCGGCGGGGCCTGCCGGGCCTGCCCCCGGAGCTGGCCGTCGAGGCGTTCGGGCAGGCGCTGCGCGCGGAGGCGGAACTCGTGGTCGCCGACGTGCGCTGGGACCGGTTCGTGCCGACGTTCGCGTCGATGCGGCCGTGCCCGCTGCTGACCGGGGTCCCCGAGGCGGGCGCGGCGATGCCCGCCGACGACGACCGCCAGCCGGCGGACGACGAGGCGGCGACCGCGCTGCGGGAGCGGCTGCGCCCGCTGAGCCCCGGCGAACGGGAGGGCGTCCTCGTCGAACTCGTGGGCAACCTGGCGGCGGCCGTGCTCGGCCACCCCGGGGGCGGGGGGCTGGAGCCCGACCGGGCGTTCCGCGAGGTCGGCTTCGACTCGATGACGGCCGTGGAGCTGCGCAACCGGCTCCGCGCCGCCACCGGCGTCCAGCTGCCCGCCGGCGTGGTGTTCGACTACCCGACGCCCGCGGCGCTCGCCCGGCACCTGCGCGACCAGCTGGTCGAGGACGGCGCCGCCGCGGCGGCCCCGCTGCTCGCCGAGCTGGAGCGGCTCGACGGCGTCTTCGCGGCCGACGCGCCGGACCGGCTGACCCGGCAGAAGCTGCTGGTGCAGTTGCAGGCGTTCGTCGCCCGGTGGGGCGACGAGCGTGGCCCCGTCGAGGAGAAGCCGGCCACGCACACCCTCGACGACGCCACCGACGCCGAGATCTTCGATTTCATCCACCGCGAGCTGGGTGGCCCCGGAGGCAGCCTGCCGGGGCTGTAGGAACGGGTTGGCGCGACAGTCGTCGGCGGTCGCGCCGCCCGTGGTCGGGCGGGGGTGCCGCACCCGCCCGGCCACGGCCCGCGGGGAAGGTGCGCCGGAGCGTCCCGCAGGCCCGCCGGCGCCGACGCTGCGGACCTCGACCAGGGCGTTGCGGTCAGAACACGAGTTCCTCGGCCACCAGTGAGCTCTCGCGGAGCAGTTCCTCGTCCCGGTGCGGCACGGCGTAGCCGCGTTCGCGGATCAGCGCCAGGAACTCGTCGGGCAGGGCCACCCGGTGCCGGTGGACGTGGTAGGCCAGATCGTCGCGCCACAGCCAGTCACCGTCGGTGCGGATCGTCGAACCGTTCATGACCTGTCGCGTCGCGTCGAACGGGTCGTCGGCCAGGTCCATCATGTCGATGAGGACGTAGCCCGCCCTGAGGTAGCGGACGACCTCGTCGACGTCCGGCAGCTCCTCGGCGGAGACGTTGTCGAAGATGCTCTCCTGGACCAGGCCCAGGCCGACGGGTCCCAGCTCGCGGAACATCCCGGCGAACCGCAACGCCGGCTTACCCATCGGTCCCCCCGCCGGGATAGAAGGTCACCCACTGGCCGCCGTTCCTGATCCGAGGAACCTGCCCCGCTGGACCATACCGGTTCACACCGACCGCGTCGGTGGGTGCCAGGACCGTCACCTCCAGCGCGTCCGCGACCTGCTGGGCCGGCGGCGCGACCCCCGCGTCGGGCGCCACGGTGCCCGAGTGGCAGGACACCAGGCGCACCGGGCCGCCGCCGTAGTGCGGATTGCCGCGGATCGCCTCGGCGATCTGCGCCGGGTGGGTGTAGTTCGACGGATGGCCGGCACCGTCCGCCCCGACGACGCCCGGGCGGAAGAGGCCGTTGCGCTCACCGTGCACCACGACGTCGTGGTGGCCGGGCTCGGGTGCGACGGCGTCGAAGTTCCGTAGGGTCGACTCGTCGTAGCCGATGGCCGTAGCGCCGGGGCGGTGGTAGACCGGGTCGCCGCCGGCGAGGTGCGAGTCCGGCGGCCGGGTCGGCGACTGCGGGTGCGCGCGGGCATCGGTCCAGTCCGACCTGCGGCCCATCGGATCCGTCGTCGCCGGTATTCCCATGAGGGCGTTGAGCACCTGCGGGAAGAACACGGCGAACGCCGTGTAGCCGGCGAGGGCGGCACCACCGAGCACCGCAGCCGCGGCGATGCCGACGGCGGGGACCGCTCCGTAGCAGCCGGCGAGGCTGTCGGCCATCCCGCCACAGTCGATGGGTACGCCCTCGGCCAGCACCTCGACCGACACCGCCGCAGACATGGCCTCCCCATCCGAGCGTCGGAAGTGAGCCACGTGAGGGCGCGAGCGCGTGCACCTGGGGGACCGTCGCTTCGGGTTAGGCTAGGTTAACCCACCACCGTGGACGGAGGAAGCCGTGTCGGACGGGGCCGAGCCCACGGGAGACGGGGCCGAGCCCACGGAAGACGACCTTCCGGTGCGCGTGATGACGGTCCTCGGCCTGATCGCGGTGATCGTCCTCCTCGCCTCGGCCGGGGTCCTGGCCGTGTCCTGGCCGACCACCCCACAACGTTCTCCCGCCTTGGCGATCCGGCTGCACGCGTACGACCTGGCGACCGCGCGCATCGTCGATCGACCGCAGAAGAGGTTCCGGCAGGGGCAGATTCCGGCCGCCATCCTCGACGAGGCTGTGGCCGGGGCAGCAGCCACGCGACCCGCGCGGGCGAGCTGGTACGACGCCTTCGGGCACCGGACCAACAGCGTGGACCTGCCGGATCTCGACGACCTGCGGGCCAGGCCGGTGCCGTTGAGCGCCACCTCCGCCGTGCCCGCGGGGACCTACCAGTTCGTGTTGGCCACCGTCCGGGGGAACCGGGCGGAGGAGGTGCTCGTCCGGGTGCACGTGGAGATCGAGCGATGACGGGGACGACCACGCAGCCGAGCGGCGCCCCGCCGCCCCGGTCGGTGGACCGGCCGGTGGCACCGGACCCGGCGGTGGCGGACCCGGCTGCGTACCGGCTCGACCGGCTCGGCGCCGCGCTCACCACCGGTGAGGCGCTGCTGGTGATGATCGCCGTGGCGTCGCTGGTCGCCGTCATCCGGGACGACGGCACGGGGGTACGCGTCCTCGGCATGGTCAGCCTCGGGGCCGCCGGCGTCTCGCTCTTCGTCGCCTGCGTCGCCGCCGTCGTCGTCGCCATGACCTCCGCCACGGGTGGCTCGCCGCGTGACCGCTACAGGACCTGGGCCGTCGGCGGTGCGCTGGCGTTCGCCGCGCCGGCCCTCCTGATCGTGCTTCTCACCCTCCTGCAGGTGGGAGTCGCCTGGCGGGGCGCGCTGCTGAGCATTCCGACGACCCTCTTCGCGCTGTGGACGTTCCGCCGGATGCAGCGCAACCGCAAGCCACCGTGGCGGCTGGTCGTGGCCGCCTTCGCCTGGGGCCTGTTCGTCGCTGCCTACTTCGCCCAGATGGTCGAGGGCGTCCTGCACGTCGTCATCACGGCAGAGCTCATGCCGGGCACCGCGTCGATCGTCAGTCACGCGGCCGCCGCCGCGGTCCCCGAGGAACTGGGCAAGGGCGCCGGGGTCCTCGTGGTCGTCCTGCTCGCCTGGCGGCGCGTCGACGGAATGCTCGGTGGCATCGTCATCGGCGCCTGCGTAGGAATCGGCTTCCAGTTCGCCGAGTCGATGTCCTACATGACCGGGGACTTCGGCGCCGTGCTCTACCAGCACTGGTACCGGCAGGTCACCGGGCTCCTGGTCAGCCACGCCACCTATACGGGGATCATCGGCGCCGGCATCGGACTCGCCATGCAGTTCCGCGACTGGCGACGGCGGGCGGTCTGCGTTGGCAGCGGCTTCGCCGTCGCCGTCGCGGCCCACCTGATCTGGGACGTCTTTGCAATGGGCCGCCTGTACTGGGAGTCCGACAATTCCACGCTCCAGTTGTTCGTTGTGCAGCCGCTGAACCTCATCGTCCTCAAGGGGCCGGCGTTCGCCATCCTGCTGTTTCTCGTCGTCACCGCCCTGCGTCAGGAAACCAGGTCGCTGCTTCGGCAGTTCCGGGGTGAGGCGTGCGACCCGCGCGGCGCGATCACCCGGGCCGAGGTGCCCGTACTGGTGAATCCGTCGCTGCGTCTCCGGATGCGGCTACAGGCGCTCCTGCGTGGTGACCGTCCGGCCTACACGCGGATGAAGCGTCTGCACTCCGCGCAACTGGACCTGGCATTCGCCAGATGGCGCCGCCACCGGGGCGACCCACCGCCGCCGGGGACCGAAGACACGCTGCGGCGGCGGATCCACGATCTGAAGACGGAACGCCCTCCGGTCCCGCCGGCCGCCAACCAGCGGTAACTCCGGCCCGGGCAGGGAATCTGGCCGTCCCCAGTGGAGCTGTGCCACACTGCCCGGGTGACGCTGCCTCCGACGTCCGGCGGTCCTGACGACCAGGGTGTTGCTCCACCGGGACCCGGTAGCGCACCGCCACCGCCACCGCTGCCACCGGCGCCGCCGCCGAAGAACAACGGACCTCTCATCATCGGTGTCATCGCCGGGGTGCTGGCGCTGTGCCTGCTAGGGACCTGCGTGGTCGCGGCCGGTGCGCTGGTCGTCGCCAACAGGGGCGACGACGGCCGGCCGGTGGCCGTCGCGGACGGACCCGCGCCCGTGCCGTCGCCGACGACACCCCCACCACCGACCACGTGGGAGACGTCCGCTCCGCCTGAGGCACCGCCCACGACCGAGGCGGCCCCACCCCCGCCGCCCGCGAAGATCGGGCAGTGCATCGTCGTCAGCGAGGACGGCGACTTTTTGGGTATCGGCAACTGCAACGGCACGCGGGGCACCTATCGGGTGGTGTCGGTGGACTACGACCAGGGCGCGTGCGCCGATCCCAAGTCCGCGTACATCGGGGAGGACGGCTACCGCCTGTGTCTCGAGCGCCACCTGGTGCGCAACTACTGCTACAAATTCCCGAAGGGCAATGGCTGGATCGTCGGCGCGTCGAAGTGCAAGGCGAAGGGCACGGTGCACATCGTCGACATCGTCCCGGGGGCGGCCAACGACAGAAACTGCACTCGGGACTACCGGTGGAACCGCTGGTACCGGTTCACGCACCCGACCGTCGTCTATTGCGTGATGCAGTACTAGCGGATTTCCGTGACGATTCCGCTGCCGACGCTTCGCGCATTGGCCCGGTGACGACGACAGTTCCGGTGGCTCCGCAGCACACGTGACGCCCCATTCCGCGGCACGTCGCAGGCGATCGTCGACGGCGGTTCCAGCCGGGCGGCCACCCACCGCTGGATTTCCCGGCATTCCGGTGGGCGTCCTGGCCACCCTGCTCGGGATGCCCGCGGCCCGGCTCGCAGGCGAGGCGTGTCCCGGCGGGCGACCGTGCCGGGCTGCGGGCCAGCCCGTGACCCGGTGGCGACGCCACATCGGTGCCGAACCAACGGTACGAGGTCCGCCACGGCGCGTACACCTCGGGCGCATCCCGCCCCGGCCAGGCCTGGACCTCGCATGGCCGGCATCGAGGTGGTCGGCGGGCCGGAGGCCAGCGGCCCACCGGACCCCGCCGACGATCTGCCGTTTCGTCCTACCTGGGGGACGTTCTCGGCCCGACACCCGCAGGCCGGACGACCGCGGCCTCGCCCACCGGGCGTCGTGCACCCCGTGCCGCCTCGCAGCCGCTACCCTGGCGCCAGGTCTCCGTCGGTCGTCGATTCGCTTGGCGGCTAACCGATCTGCCGGAGCGCCGCTCTTATCGATCACCGCCACGCTGGGCCGACCTCCCCGCCCGGCAGTCCCTAACGAAACACGGGCTAGGGGCACCCGTAGGGGCACGCTAGGGGTTGTGACCGCCGTCCGGCGACAATTACCTTTCGTCCGGCGCGTAAGACCTGGTGGGGGCTGAAACGCTTTTTGTCTGGCAATTCGTGGTCGGCTGAATGGGCTTAGATCTTCGCGGCTTGTGGCGTCTGTGGACGGTATTGGGTCGCCTGTTTCTTTCCGGCCCGAAGAGGTGGCGTCAATGGCGACTGAAGATACGCTCCGGGAGTACCTGAAATGGGTGACGGCGGACCTTCACCAGACCAGGAGGAAGCTCGGCGAGCTTGAGGCGGCCAACCGGGAGCCGATCGCCATCGTCGGCATGGCCTGCCGGTTCCCGGGCGGGGTGGGCTCGCCCGAGGAGCTGTGGGAGCTCGTCGACTCCCGCCGCGACGCCTTCTCCGCGTTCCCCGCCGACCGCGGCTGGGACCTGGCGCGGCTGTTCCACCCGGACCCCGACCACCCCGGCACGTCGTACGTCGCCGAGGGCGGCTTCATCGACTCCGCCACCGAGTTCGACGCCGCGTTCTTCGGCATCTCGCCGCGCGAGGCGCTCGCCATGGACCCGCAGCAGCGGCTGCTGCTGGAGGCCGCCTGGGAGACGTTCGAGCACGCCGGGCTCGACCCCTCGGCGTTGCGCGGCCACCAGGTGGGGGTGTTCGCCAGCACCACCGGCCAGGACTACGTGGGCCTGCTCCAGCAGCCGCCGCCCGGCACCGAGGGCTACATCCTCACCGGCACCGCGGCCAGCGTCGTGTCCGGCCGGATCTCGTACGCGCTCGGCATCGAGGGCCCCGCCGTCACCGTCGACACCGCCTGCTCGTCGTCGCTTGTCGCCCTGCACCTGGCCTGCCAGGCGCTGCGGCAGGGGGAGTGCACCCTGGCGCTCGCCGGCGGGGCCACCATCATGTCCACCCCGTCCGCCTTCATCGGCTTCAGCCGCCAGCGGGGCCTGGCCATGGACGGCCGGGTCAAGTCGTTTGCCGCCGCCGCCGACGGCACCGCCTGGGGCGAGGGGGTCGGCCTGCTCCTCGTCGAGCGGCTCTCCGACGCGCGGCGCAACGGCCACCCCGTCCTCGCGGTCGTACGCGGCAGCGCGGTCAACCAGGACGGCGCGAGCAACGGGCTGACCGCCCCCAACGGACCCTCCCAGCAGCGGGTCGTGCTCCAGGCGCTGGCCAGCGCCCGGCTCGCCCCGGAGCAGGTCGACGTCGTGGAGGCACACGGCACCGGCACCACCCTCGGCGATCCCATCGAGGCCCAGGCGCTGCTGTCGACGTACGGGCAGGGCCGGCAGCCGGACCGGCCGCTCTGGCTCGGCTCGGTCAAGTCGAACATCGGGCACACCCAGGCCGCCGCCGGCGTGGCCGGGGTGATCAAGATGGTGATGGCGCTGCGGCACGAGACCGTGCCGGCGACGCTGCACGTCGACGAGCCCACCCCCAACGTGGACTGGACGGCCGGCGCGGTGTCGCTGGCGACCGAGCCGCAGCCGTGGCCCGCCGGGGAGCAGCCCCGCCGCGCGGGCATCTCCTCCTTCGGCATGAGCGGCACCAACGCCCACGTGATCATCGAGGAGGCGCCCGCCGCCGACCCGGCCCCCGTGGACGCCCCGGACGGCACCGCCGCCGCGACCGACGCGGTCGCCGTGCCGGCCGCCGCCGACACCGCCTGCGTCGACGGGGCCGGCCTCGTGCCGGTGCTGGTCTCCGCCCGCGACGCCGAGTCCCTGGCCGCCCAGGCGACCCGCTGGGCCGACTGGCTCGACGGCCGCCCCGAGCTGCGGCTGACCGACGTCGGCTGGTCGTCGGCGCGTACCCGGGCCAGCCTCGAACACCGGGCCGTGCTGCTCGCCGCCGACCGCGCCGCCCTGGCCGACGGCCTGCGCGCGCTCGCCACCGGCGGCGACGCCTCGGGCCTGGTCACCGGCGCCGGCCCGCGCGGCGGCAAGCTCGCGTTCCTCTTCTCCGGCCAGGGCGCGCAGCGCAGCGGCATGGGCCGCGAGCTGGCCGCCGCGTTCCCCGTCTTCGGTCGGGCGCTCGCCGAGGTCTGCGCCGAGCTGGACCGGCACCTGCCCCGCCCGCTCACCCCCGTGCTCTTCGCGCCCGAGGGCGACGAGGCCGCCGGGCTGCTCAACCAGACCCTCTACACCCAGGCCGGCCTGTTCGCCGTCGAGGTCGCGCTGTTCCGGCTCCTGGAGAGCTGGGGGATCGTCCCGGACGTCCTGCTCGGCCACTCGATCGGCGAGCTCTCCGCCGCGCACGCGGCCGGCGTGCTGTCGCTGCCCGACGCCGCCACCCTCGTCGCCGCCCGGGGCCGGCTGATGCAGGCCCTGCCGGCCGGCGGCGCGATGCTGGCCGTCCAGCTCCCCGCCGACGCCGTCCGGGCCGCCCTGGCCGGCGTCGAGGACCGGGTCGCCGTGGCCGCCGTCAACGGGCCCACCGCCGTGGTCGTCTCCGGCGCCGCCGACGCCGTCGAGGAACTCGAACGCCGCTGGGCCGACCAGGGCGTACGCACCAGGCCGCTGCGCGTCAGCCACGCCTTCCACAGCCCGCTGATGGAACCCATGCTCGCCGAGTTCGCCGCCGTGGTGCGCGGGCTGGAACTGCACCCGCCGACGCTGCCGATCGTGTCCAACCTGACCGGCACGGTCGCCGACCCCGACGAGATCCGCACCGCCGACTACTGGGTCCGGCACGTGCGGGAGGCCGTCCGGTTCGCCGACGGCGTCGACCAGCTGCGCGCCCTCGGTGTGCGTACGTTCCTGGAGGTCGGCCCCAGCGGCGTGCTCACCGCGCTGGCCCGCGACGTCCTGACCGCCTCCGGCACCGACGACGACACCGCCGCCGTGGCGCTGCTGCGCCGCGACCGCCCCGAGCCCGCCTCCGCCCTCACCGCCCTCGCCGAGCTGCACGTCGGCGGGGTCGAGGTCGGCTGGGCGGAGCTGTTCGCCGGCGCCGACACCGCGCGGGTGCCCCTGCCCGCGTACGCCTTCCGCCGGCAGCGCTTCTGGCCCGAGCCGCCGCCCGCCGCCCCCGACAGCGTGGCGGCGGACGGCGACGACGACTTCTGGACCGCCCTGGAGCAGGCGGACGCCGACACCCTGCGCGGCGAGCTGGGCGACGACGACGAGCAGGTCCGGGCGCTGCTGCCGGCCCTGCCCGTGCTCACCTCCTGGCGCCGCTCCCGGCGGGAACGCTCGCTGGTGGACGGCTGGTCGTACCAGGTGACCTGGCAGCCCGTGCCGGTCGGGGACGGCGACGGCCCGGTGGGCCGCTGGCTGGTCGTGCTGCCGGCCGACGACGCGCCGGCGTGGGCCGACGGCCTGGCCGGGCTCTTCGGCGACGACGAGCCGCTGGTGCTGCGCGTCGGCGCGGCGGACCTCGACCGCGCGGCGCTCGCCGCCCGGCTGCGGGACCTCCTCGACGGCCGGCCGGTCGACGGCGTGCTCGCCGTGGTCGCCGGCCAGGACCGGCTGCTGGCCGAGCACCCCGGTGTGACCCACGCCGCGGCCAGCACCCTGGCCCTGGTCCAGGCGATGACCGACCTGGACCTGGTGGCGCCGCTGTGGTGCGTCACCAGCGGCGCGGTCGCGGCGGCCCCGGGCGACCGGGTCGCGCACCCCTTGCAGACCGAGGTCTGGGGCCTCGGCCGTGCGGCGGCCGTCGAGCAGCCGCACCGCTGGGGCGGCCTGGTCGACCTGCCGGCCACCGTCGACGACGCCACCACCCGGCGGCTCGCCGCCGTGCTGGCCGGTCACGTCGGCGAGGACCAGGTGGCCGTCCGGCCCGGCGGGACCTGGGCCCGCCGGCTCACCCCGGCCCCGCCTGCGGCGGACGAGCCCCCCGCCGGCGACTGGTGCTCCGGCGCCGTCCTGGTCACCGGCGGGACCGGCGCCCTCGGCGGCCACGTCACCCGCTGGCTGCTCGGCCGCGGCGCCGGGCGGGTGGTCCTGGCCAGCCGCCGGGGCACCGCCGCCCCGGGCGTGGCGGACCTGCTCGACCGGTACGGCGCCGACGGGCGGGTCACCGTCGCCACCTGCGACGTCACCGACCGGCGCTCCGTGGCGGAGCTGGTGGACGTGCTGCCCGACCTGACCGCGGTCGTGCACGCCGCCGGCACCGACCAGCTCACCCCGCTGACCGACACCACCCTCGACGAGTTCTCCCACGTCGTCGCGGGCAAGGTGCTCGGCGCCCTGCACCTCGACGCCTGCCTCGCCGAGCGCGACCTCGGCGCGTTCGTCATGTTCTCCTCCATCTCCGGGGTGTGGGGCAGCGCCGGGCAGTGCGCCTACGGCGCCGGCAACTCCCTGCTGGACGCCCTGGCCGTCAACCGGCGCGACCGGGGCCTGCCGGCCACCGCCGTCTCCTGGACGGCCTGGGGCGGCGAACACGGCATGGCCGCCGAGAACGTGGCCACCGAGCAGCTCAACCGGATGGGCCTGCCGCCGATCGACCCGGAGAAGGCGCTCGTCGCCCTCGACCGGGCGCTGCGCCGCCCGACGCCCTGCGTGACCGTCGCCGACGTCGACTGGACCCGGTTCCACCCCGCGTTCACCGTGGCCCGGCCCAGCCCGTTCCTGGGCGGCGTGCCGCAGGTGCGGGCGCTCGTCGCGCAGGAGGAGGAGGCCGCCGCGCCCACGGGCGGGGTCGCCGCGCCGCTGCGTCACCTCGCGGCGCTGCCGGCGGTGGAGCAGGAGCGGGAGCTGCTGCGGCTGGTCAACGAGCAGACCGCGGCGGTGCTCGGGCACGCCACCCCCGACGAGCTGCGCGGGCGCCCGTTCAAGGACCTCGGCTTCGACTCGCTGACCGCCGTGGACTTCCGGGGACGGCTGAACGCGGCCACCGGCCTGCGGCTGCCCACCACGCTGGTCTTCGACTACCCCACCCCCGCCGAGTTGGCCGCGCACCTGCGCGAGTTGGTCTCCGGCGCCGCCCCGGCCGACGCCCCGCAGACCGTCGTCGTCGACGCCGACGAGCCCGTCGCGATCGTCGGGATGGCCTGCCGCTACCCCGGCGGCGTCGACGGGCCGGAGGCGTTCTGGCGGCTGGTCGCCGACGGGGTGGACGCCATCTCGCCGTTCCCCACCGACCGGGGCTGGGAGATCCCCGAGCCGGCGGAGGGGACGCACCCCCCGGCGGGCGGCTTCCTCTACGACGTGGCGGACTTCGACCCCGCCTTCTTCGAGATCTCGCCCCGCGAGGCCCTCGCCATGGACCCGCAGCAGCGGCTCGCCCTGGAGACTTCCTGGGAGGCGCTGGAGCAGGCCGGGGTGGACCCGGCGACGCTGCGCGGCACCCGTACGGGCGTCTTCGTGGGCGCCTCCACCTCCGGCTACGGCACCGGCCTCACCGAGGTCCCCGAGGGCGTCGAGGGCTACCTGATGACCGGCGCCGCGCACAGCGTGATCTCCGGCCGGGTCGCGTACGCCCTCGGGCTGGAGGGACCCGCCGTCACCGTCGACACCGCCTGCTCCTCGTCGCTGGTGGCGCTGCACCTCGCCGGGGCGGCGCTGCGGCGCGGCGAGTGCGACCTGGCGCTGGCCGGCGGCGTGGCCGTGATGGCCACCCCCACGGCGTTCCAGGAGTTCTCCCGCCAGGGCGGCCTCGCCTCCGACGGGCGGTGCAAGTCCTTCGCCGCCACGGCGGACGGCACCGGCTGGTCCGAGGGCGTCGGCATGCTGCTCGTGCAGCGGCTCTCCGACGCCCGGCGGCAGGGCCGCCGTATCCTCGCCGTCGTACGCGGCTCCGCCGTCAACTCCGACGGCGCGTCGAACGGCCTGACCGCCCCCAACGGCCCCTCCCAGCAGCGGGTGATCCGGCAGGCGCTCGCCAGCGCCCGGCTGGCGGTCACCGACGTGGACGTCGTCGAGGCCCACGGCACCGGCACCGTCCTCGGCGACCCGATCGAGGCGCAGGCCCTGCTGGCGACGTACGGGCAGGACCGGGGCGACGCGGGCCCGCTGCTGCTGGGCTCGGTCAAGTCGAACATGGGCCACGCGCAGGCCGCCGCCGGCGTGGCCGGCGTGATCAAGATGGTGCTGGCCATGCGGGAGGGCACCGTACCGGCGACGCTGCACGTGGACGAGCCGTCGCCGCACATCGACTGGTCGGCCGGCGACGTGGAGCTGGTGACCCGGTCCCGGCCGTGGCCGGCGGTCGACCGGCCCCGCCGCGCGGCGGTCTCCTCATTCGGGATCTCCGGCACCAACGCCCACGTGGTCGTCGAGCTGCCCACCGACGCGCCCGCCGACGCCGGGGCGGCCGACGCTCCGACGCCGTCGGCCGCCGGTGCGGAGGTGCGGGAACGCGCCGCCGGGCTGGTCGCCGCCGACGTGGTGGTGTGGCCGGTCTCGGCCCGTTCGACCTCGGCGCTGGCCGCGCAGGCGTCCCGGCTGGCCCGGCACCTGCGGGCCCACCCCGGCCTCGCCCCGGCGGCGGTCGGCTGGTCCCTCGCCGCGACCCGCTCGGCGTTCGACAGGCGCGCCGCGGTGCTCGGCGCGACCCCCGGCGAGCTGCTGGCCGGCCTGGACGCGCTCGCCGCCGGCACCCCGGCCGGCAACGTGCTGACCGGCACCGTCGCCAACCACGGCGCCGGCCCGGTGTTCGTCTTCCCGGGCGTCGCCCCGGCGGGCGCGGCGGCCGGACTGGTGGGCCGCTGCCCGGTCTTCGACGATGCCCTCGCCGAGTGCCGGCAGGCCCTCGCCCCGTGGGTCGACGTCGACCCGGCCGCCCTGCTGACCGGCGCGGACGCCTCCTGGGGCGAGCGGCCGGAGCTGGCCCGGCCCGTGCTGTTCGCCGTCGGGGTGGCGCTCGCCGCCGTCTGGCGGCACGCCGGGCTCACCCCGGCCGCGGTCGTCGGCGACGGCGACGGCGAGGTCGTGGCCGCCCACGTGGCGGGCCTGCTGTCCCTGTCCGACGCCGCCCGGACGGTGGCGCTGCGGGCCCGTGCCGCGGCGGGCGAGCTGGGCCCCGACGGCCTCCGCGCCGGCCTGGCGGGAATCGCGCCGCAGCCCGGGACCGCCCGGCTGGCCTCCACGCTCACCGGCGACTGGGCCGATTCGGCCCGCCTCGGTGCCGACCACTGGGCCGACCTCCGCGCCGACGCCCCGGCCGACTCCGCAGCCGCGCACCTGGCCGGCCAGGCCGGCCCGGGGACCGACGAGGCGGCCCGGCCGGAGCAGCTGGACGCCGCCCTGCGCGCCGCCGTCGCGGCCGGACACGTGACCTTCGTGGAGATCTCGCCGGAGCCGGCGCTGACCGACCGGGTCGCCGCCGTCCTCGACGCGACCGGCGTCACCGGCCACGTCCTGGAGACCCTCGCCGGGTCGGCCGACGCCGCCACCCGGCTGCTGACCGGCCTCGCCACCGCGCACACCCTCGGCCTGGCGGTGGACCACCGCAGGCTGCTGCCCGAGGCAGAGCCCGTCGACCTGCCCACGTACGCCTTCGACCGGAACCGCTACTGGCTGGAGCGCACCGGCGCCCACCGCTCGGTGCTGCCCGCCGTGGGCCTCGACGTGGTCGACCACCCGCTGCTCAGCGCGGTGGCCGACCTGCCCGGCGACGAGGGGCTGCTGTTCACCGGCCGGATCACCCTCGCCACCCACCCCTGGCTCGCCGACCACGCCGTGCTGGGCACGGTGCTGCTGCCCGGTACGGCCCTGGTGGAGCTGGCGTCCTGGACCGGCCGGCAGGCCGGCACGGCGACCGTCGCCGAGCTGAACCTGGAGGCGCCGCTGGCGATCCCCACCGAGGGAGGGATCGACCTGCGGGTCCGTGTCGGCCCGCCGGACGAGACCGGGCACCGGCCCGTCGCCATACACACCCGGCGCGACGACGACACCGGCCCCGACGGTTCCCGCGCCTGGCAGCGGCACGCCTCCGGCCAGCTCGCCGACACCGTCGACCCGGAGCCCGCTCCGGCCGCCGTGTGGCCGCCCGCCGACGCCGAGCCGATCGCCCTCGACGGGCTCTACGCCCGGCTCGCCGCCCAGGGCTACCACTACGGCCCGGTCTTCCGGGCGCTGCGCGCCGCCTGGCGGTCGGGCCCGGACATCCTCGCCGAGGTCGCCCTGGACGCCGACGCGTCCACCGACACCACGGCCTTCTCGGTGCACCCGGCCCTGATGGACGCGGCACTGCACGCCATCGGCGCCAGCGCCACGGCAGGCGCCACCGACGCCACGGCCGGCGACCCCGCCGGTGGCGCGTCGGGCACCGAGGGCGGCCCCGACATCCGCCCGGGCCTGCCGTTCACCTGGTCGGGCGTGACCATCCGGCCCACCCGCGCCCGCGAGCTGCGGATCCGGCTGCGCGCCACCGACGCCTCATCCGTGGCCCTGACCATCACCGATACCGGCGCCACCCCGGTCGCCTCCGTCGACGGTCTGGTCCTGCGGCCCATCTCCGGCGAGCAGCTCAGCGCCGCCCGCCGGTCGGCCAGCCGGTCCCTGCACCGCCTCGACTGGGTCGCCCCCGCAACCGGCCGCGCCGACGGCACGTCCCGGCTCGTCGCCCTCGGCGACGACTGGCCCGGCGCCGACCGGCACCCGGACCTCTCCGCGCTGGTCGCCGAGGTGCGCGCAGGCGGTCCGGTGCCCGACGCGGTCCTGGTGACCTGCGCCGGACCGGCCGCCGACGAGCCGCACCCGGCCGCCCAGGCGCACCGCGTCGCCCACCGCATGCTCGCGCTGGCCCAGCAGTGGCTCGCCGAGGAGGCACTCACCGCTTCCCGGCTGGTGGTGGTCACCCACGGCGCGGTCCGCGTCGACCCGGACGAGCGGATCGCCGACGTGCCGGCCGCCACCGCCTGGGGCCTGCTGCGCTCCGCGCAGTCGGAGAACCCCGACCGGATCGTGCTCCTCGACGTCGACGACGACGCCTCGGCCGCCGCGCTGCTGCCGGCGGCCCTGGCCACCGGCGAACCCCAGCTCGCGGTACGCGCCAGCCAGCTCCGGGTGCCCCGGCTGACCCGGCTCGGCCCGCCCCCGGCCGAGGCGTCCGGCCCCGACCTGGCCGCCGGCACCGTCCTGGTGACCGGGGCGACCGGCCTGCTCGGGCGGCTCGTGGCGCGGCGGCTCGTGACCCGGCACGACGTACGGCACCTGCTGCTGGTCAGCCGCAGCGGGGCGGACGCCCCGGGCGTCGCCGCGCTTGTCGACGAGCTGGCCGGACTGGGCGCCACAGCCCGGGTGGTCGGCTGCGACGTCACCGACCGCGACGCGCTCGCCCTGCTGGTCGACCAGCTCCCCACCGACCTGCCGCTGACCGGCGTGGTGCACGCGGCCGGGGTGCTCGACGACGGCGTCCTGCCCGCGCTCACCCCGGACCGCTTCGACACCGTGCTGCGCCCCAAGGTCGACGCGGCCTGGCACCTGCACGAGCTGACCGAGAAGCTGGACCTGGCCGCGTTCGTGCTCTTCTCCTCGGCGGCCGGCCTCTTCGGCGGCCCCGGGCAGGCCAACCACGCGGCGGCGAACTGCTTCCTCGACGCCCTCGCCCAGCACCGGCGCGACCGGGGACTCCCGGCGCTCTCGCTGGCCTGGGGACCGTGGGTGAACGACACCGGCGACGGCCAGACCGGGCACGTCGACGAGGCCCGGATGAACCGGGGCGGCTTCGTCCCGCTCGGCGCCGACGAGGGCATGGACCTGTTCAGCGAGGCGCTGCGCTTCGCCGAGCCGGTGGTCGTACCGGTCAACCTGGACCTCGCCCTGATCGGCCGGCACGGGCCGGCGGCGGTGCCGCCGGTGCTGCGGTCGCTGGTCCGGCCGGCGACGACCGGCGCGGTACGGGCCGCCGAACGCGATCCGGCCGAGGCGCTGCGGGAGACCCTCGCCGCCACGGCGGAGGCCGACCGCGACCAGGTGCTCTCCGACCTGGTCCGCACCCACGCCGCGGCGGTCCTCGGCTACGCGTCGATCCGCTCGATCGACGTCGAGCGCGGCTTCGTCGAGCTGGGCTTCGACTCGCTGACCGCCGTCGAGTTCCGCAACCGGCTCAACGCGGCCACCGGCCTGCGGCTGCCGTCCACGCTGATCTACGACCGGCCGACCACGGCCGCGCTGGTCGAGTACCTGCGGGGCGCGCTGCTGGCGGAGCGGAGCACCTCCGCGCTGACGGTGCTCGGCGAGCTGAACAAGCTGGAGCACGCCATGCGGGCGGTGGCCTCCGCCGACACCGACCGGGCCGCCGTCGGCGCCCGGCTGCGTGAACTGCTCTCCCTGTGGACCTACACCGAGTCCGGTGCGGACTCCGCCGCCGACGAGGGCACCAGCCTCGAGTCGGCCTCCGCCGAGGAGATCTTCAGCCTGCTGGACGAAGAGTTCGGCTCGGCCTGAACCGGCATGTCGCACACCTCGAACCCCGATACGGAGTGGCCCGATGCCCACTGAGGCAGAGTTCCTCGACTACCTCCGGCGTGCGACTGCCGACCTGCGCGACGCGCGTCGGCGGGTGCGCGAGGTGGAGGCCAAGGACCGCGAGCCGATGGCCGTCATCGGGATGGCGTGCCGGTTCCCGGGCGGCGTGTCCAGCCCGGCGGAGCTGTGGGACCTCGTCGACCGGGGCGGCGACGGGGTGGGCGACTTCCCGGCCGACCGGGGCTGGGACCTGGAGCGGCTCTTCCACGTCGACCCGGACAACCCGGGCACGTCGACAAGCAGCCAGGGTGGCTTCCTCTACGACGCGCCGCAGTTCGACCCGGGCTTCTTCGGCATCAGCCCCCGCGAGGCCCTGGCGATGGACCCCCACCAGCGGCTGCTGCTGGAGACCTCCTGGGAGGCGTTCGAGCACGCCGGCATCGACCCGCAGCGGCTGCGCGGCAGCCGGACCGGCGTCTTCGCCGGGGTCATGTACCACGACTACGCGTCACGGGTGCTGGACCTGCCCGACGGCGTCGAGGGCTACATCGGCACCGGCAACTCCGGCAGCGTGGTGTCCGGGCGGGTGGCGTACACCTTCGGGCTGGAGGGCCCGGCGGTCACGGTCGACACGGCGTGCTCGTCGTCGCTGGTCGCCGTGCACCTCGCGACGCAGGCGCTGCGCCAGCGCGACTGCGACTTCGCGCTCGCCGGCGGCGTGACGGTCATGTCCACCCCGGGCACCTTCGCCGACTTCTCCCGCCAGCGGGGCCTGGCCTCGGACGGCCGGTGCAAGTCGTTCGCCGCCGCCGCCGACGGCACCGGCTGGTCCGAGGGCGTCGGCGTGCTGCTGTTGCAGCGGCTCTCCGACGCCCGCCGTGACGGCCGGCGCATCCTCGCCGTGGTCCGGGGCAGCGCCGTCAACCAGGACGGCGCCAGCAGCGGGCTCACCGCCCCGAACGGCCCGTCGCAGGAGCGGGTGATCCGGCAGGCCCTCGCGAACGCCCGGCTGTCCCCGGCCGACGTCGACGTGGTCGAGGCGCACGGCACCGGCACCACCCTCGGCGACCCGATCGAGGCGCAGGCGCTGCTGGCCACGTACGGGCAGGACCGGGGCGAGGGCGGGCCGCTCTGGCTGGGCTCGGTCAAGTCGAACCTGGGCCACACCCAGGCCGCCGCGGGCGCCGCCGGACTGATCAAGATGATCGAGGCGATCCGGCACCGGACCATGCCCGCCACCCTGCACGTCGACGAGCCGTCCCCGCACATCGACTGGTCCGCCGGGCAGGTGTCGCTGCTGACCGAGGCACGCCCGTGGTCGGCCACCGACCGGCCGCGCCGGGCCGCCGTGTCGTCGTTCGGCATCAGCGGTACGAACGCGCACGTCATCCTGGAGGAGGCGCCCGTCGACGACGCCCCGGCCACGGACGAGGCACCGTCCGCCGCCGACGCGCCGGTGGCGCTCCCGCTCGCCCCGGTGTTCCTCTCCGCCCGTACGCCCGAGGCGCTCGCCGGGCAGGCCGGCCGCTGGGCCGACCACCTCGCCCGCGTCGACTCCCCGCGCCCGGTCGACGTCGCGGCCTCCTCGGTCAACCGCGCGGGGCTCGAACACCGCGCGGTGGTCCTGGCCGGCGACGCGGACGACCTGCTCGCCGGGCTGCGGGCCCTCGCCGCCGGCGAGCCGACCGGCGCCGTCACCACCGGCGCGTCGGCCCCGCGCGGCCGGGTGGCCTTCCTCTTCTCCGGCCAGGGCGCGCAGCGCGCCGGCATGGGGCGCGAGCTGTACGCGGCCTTCCCGGTCTTCGCCGCCGCCCTCGACGAGGCGTGCGGGCACCTCGACCCGCTGCTGCCGCGCCCCCTGCGCGAGGTGCTGTTCGCCGGGGCGGGCACGCCCGAGGCGGAGCTGCTGGACCAGACGGTCTTCACCCAGGCGGGGCTGTTCGCCGTCGAGGTGGCGCTGTTCCGGCTCGTCGAGTCGCTCGGTGTCGCGCCGGACCTGGTGGCCGGGCACTCCATCGGCGAGATCGCGGCGGCGCACGTGGCGGGCGTGCTCTCCCTGGCCGACGCGTGCGCGCTGGTCGCCGCTCGGGGCAGGCTCATGCAGGCCCTGCCGGCGGGCGGCGGCATGCTCGCCGTGGCGGCCGACGAGGCCGCAGTGGCCGCCTCCCTGGCGGGGCTGACCGGCCGGCTGGACGTGGCCGCCGTGAACGGCCCCGCCGCCGTGGTGGTGGCGGGCGACGTCGAGGCCCTCGACGAGGTGCAGCGGGTGTGGTCCGAGCGCGGCGTGCAGACCCGCCGGCTGCGGGTCAGCCACGCCTTCCACAGCGCCCGGATGGACCCGATGCTGGCCGAGTTCGCGGCCGTCGCCGAGGGGCTGACGTTCCGGCCGCCGACGATCCCGGTGGTGTCGAACCTGACCGGCCGCGTCGCGGACGCCGACCAGCTCTGCGACCCGGGCTACTGGGTGCGTCACGTACGCGGCACCGTGCGCTTCGCCGACGCCGTCGACTGCCTGCGCGCCGAGGAGGTCGACACCTACCTGGAGGTGGGGCCGAACGGCGTCCTGACCGCCATGGCCCAGAACTGCCTCGCCGAGCGGGCGGAGGACGACACCGCGCCCCTGCTGGCCCCGGTGTCGCGCCACGACCGGCCCGAGCCGCAGGCCCTCCTGGAGGCCCTCGCGCTGCTGCACGTGCACGGCGTGACCGTCGGCTGGGCCGACCTGCTCGACCGGGCCGGCGGCCGGCACCTGGACCTGCCGACGTACGCCTTCCAGCACCAGCGCTACTGGCTGGAGCCGGCGGGCCGGTGGACGGACGTCTCCGGGGCCGGCCTCGGCGCGGCCGGGCACCCGCTGCTCGGCGCGGCCGTCTCCGTGGCCGGCGAGGACATGGTGGTGCTGACCGGCCGCCTGTCCACGTCGACGCACGCGTGGCTCGCCGACCACGTCGTCTCCGGCGCGGTCATCGTGCCCGGCACCGCCCTGGTGGAGTTGGCCGTCCGGGCCGGCGATGAGGTGGGCGCGTCGCGGGTGCGGGAGCTGACCGTGGCCGCGCCGCTGGTGCTGCCGGAGGCCGGCGCGGTGCGGGTGCAGGTGCGCGTCGGCGCGGCCGACGAGGTCGGCACCCGGTCGGTGACCGTGCACTCCCAGCCGGAGGAGGCCGTCGACCCGGAGTGGATCCGGCACGCCGAGGGTGTGCTGGAGCCGGCGTCGGCCGACGAGCCGGGCCTGGGGGAGTGGCCGCCGGCCGGCGCGTCCGAGCTGGACGTGGCGGGCTGGTATCCGGCGCTTGCGGAGCACGGCCTGGTGTACGGGCCGGTGTTCCGGGGGCTGCGCCGGGTGTGGACGACCGGCGGCGACGAGGTGTTCGCCGAGGTGGCGTTGCCGGACGAGGTGGCGGGCGACGCGGCGGGATTCGGGGTGCACCCGGCGCTGCTGGACGCCGCCCTGCACCCGATCGGGCTGCTGCCGGGTGGCGAGGGTTCGGGCGGTGCGCGGGTGCCGTTCGCGTTCGAGGGTGTGCAGGTGCACGCCTCGGGTGCGCGGGTGCTGCGGGTGCGGCTGTCGCGTACGGGTTCGGCGGTGCGGCTGGTCGCGTGCGACGAGTCGGGCGCGGCCGTGGTGTCGGTGGACTCCCTCGCCCTGCGCGAGCTGACCGGGGTGTCGTCGTCCCCGGACGCGTCGTCCCGGTCGCTGTTCGAGGTCGCCTGGCAGGCCCAGGAGGTCACCCCGGCCGGGGACGTCTCCGGGTGGGCGCTGGTGGGCTCGCCCGCCGCCGCCGACGTGCCGGCGTTCGCCGACGTCGAAGCGGTGACCGCGTCCGCCGGGCCGTCGGGCGTGGCGCCGCGCCTGCTGCTGGTGCCGGCGGGCAGCCTGCGCCGATCCGACCACGCCGGGGCGGAGACCCTCCCGGTCCACGGCGAGGCGTACGACGAGGGTGCCGACCTGCCGGCGGACGCCGCCGACAACGACCCCGAGGCGGTACGCGCGGCGACCACGGCCGTGCTGGCGAGCGTCCGGTCCTGGCTGGCGGCGGACGCGCTGGCGGAGTCGCGGCTGGTGGTGGTGACCCGGGGCGCGGTGTCGGTGGGTGCCGAGGACCGGGTGACGGATCTGGGCGGTGCGGCGGTGTGGGGTCTGCTGCGGTCGGCGCAGTCGGAGCACCCGGGCCGCATCGTGCTGGCGGACGTCGACGGCGACGTGGACGCCGGGCTGTTGGGCGTGCTGGCCACGGTGGCCGACGAGCCGGTGGCGTTCGGTGGTCAGGTCGCGGTGCGTGCGGGTGGGGTGTTCGTGCCGCGTCTGGTGCGCGCGGTCGCTCCGGCGGCGGTGGAGACGCCGGTCGTGGGTGACGGTGCGGTGCTGGTGACCGGTGGTACGGGTGCGTTGGGTGCGCTGGTGGCGGAGCACCTGGTGTCGGTGCACGGGGTGCGGTCGCTGGTGCTGGTGTCGCGGCGCGGTCCGGAGGCTGCGGGCGCGGGTGAGTTGTCGGAGCGGTTGTCGGCGCTGGGCGCGTCGGTGCGGATTGCCGCGTGCGACGTGACGGACCGGGACCAGGTGTTCGCCCTGGTGGCCGAGGTCGGCGCCGGGGAACGCCTGGCGGGCGTGGTGCACACCGCTGGCGTCCTCGACGACGGGATCGTGGAGGGGCTGACGGCCGAGCGCCTCGCCGGAGTGTTGGCGCCCAAGGTGTCGGCCGGTTGGTTCCTGCACGAGGCGACGGCGTCGTTGGGCCTGGACCTGTTCGTGGTGTTTTCGTCGGTGGCGGGTGTGCTCGGTTCGCCGGGCCAGTCGGCGTACGCGGCGGGCAACGCCTTCCTCGACGCCCTGGCAACGTACCGGCGGCAGGCGGGTCTGCCGGCCGTCAGCCTGGCGTGGGGCATGTGGGACACCCCCGGCATGGGCGCGTCCCTCGACGAGGCGGACCGGGCGCGATCGACCCGGGGCGGCGTCACCGCGATGAGCGCCGAGACCGGGCTGCGGCTGTTCGACGCCGCCCTCACCACCGGCCGGCCGGCCCTGGTACCGGCCGTGATCGACCTGGCCGCCCTCCGGGCCGCGGCCGGCGCCGGCCCGGTGCCGCCGATGCTCCGTAACCTGGTCGGTACGACCACGACGCGCCGCCAGGCGGGACAGGGCACCACCTGGGCGACCCGCCTCAGCGGCCTCGCCGCCGACGAGGCGCGGGCCCAGATCGACGTGCTGGTACGCGGCCTCGTCGCGCAGGTGCTCGGGCACGGCGGCGCGGAGGCCGTGCCGGCCGACCGGGCGTTCCGGGAGCTGGGCTTCGACTCGCTGACCGCCGTCGACCTGCGCAACCGCGTCAACGCGGCCACCGGCCTCCGGCTGCCCTCGACGCTGGTGTTCGACTACCCGACGCCCCAGGCGCTCGCCGCCCACGTGCACGCCGAACTGGCCGGCGCCGCCGCCGGCACCGCCGCTCCGGGCGCGCGGACGACCACCCGGGTCGACGAGCCGCTCGCCATCGTCGGCATGGCCTGCCGCTACCCGGGCGGCGTCGAGACGCCCGACCAGTTGTGGGCGCTGCTGGCCGCCGGCGGGGAGGGGATCGGGGAGTTCCCCACCGACCGGGGCTGGGACCTGGACAGCCTGTTCGACCCCGACCCCGACCACCCCGGCACGTCGTACACGCGCCACGGCGGTTTCCTGTACGGCGCCGGCGAGTTCGACCCCGCGTTCTTCGGGATCTCGCCGCGCGAGGCCCTGGCGATGGACCCGCAGCAGCGGTTGCTGCTGGAGGCGTCGTGGGAGTCGTTCGAGTCGGCCGGGCTGGACCCGCAGCGGCTGCGGGGCAGCCGCACGGGTGTCTTCGCCGGCGTCATGTACCACGACTACGCGTCGCAGCTCATGGAGCTGGCCGGCGAGGTCGAGGGCTACGTCGGCACCGGCAACTCGGGCAGCGTGCTGTCCGGGCGGGTTGCCTACACGTTCGGCCTCGAAGGCCCGGCCGTCACCGTCGACACCGCCTGTTCCTCCAGCCTCGTCGCGCTGCACCTCGCCGCGCAGGCGTTGCGCTCCGGCGAGTGCGATCTGGCGCTGGCCGGTGGCGTGACGGTGATGGCCACGCCGGGGACGTTCATCGAGTTCTCCCGGCAGCGGGGCCTGTCGGCCGACGGCCGCTGCAAGTCGTTCGCCGCGTCGGCCGACGGCACGGGCTGGTCCGAGGGCGTGGGTGTCCTGCTCGTGCAGCGGCTCTCCGACGCCCAGCGGGAAGGCCGGCGCATCCACGCCGTGCTGCGGGGCACGGCCGTCAACCAGGACGGCGCGTCCAACGGCCTGACGGCCCCGAACGGCCCGTCACAGCAGCGGGTGATCCGGCAGGCCCTGGCGAACGCCCGCCTGACCCCGGCGGACGTGGACGCCGTCGAGGCGCACGGCACCGGCACGACCCTCGGCGACCCGATCGAGGCGCAGGCCCTGCTGGCGACGTACGGGCAGGAGCGTCCCGTCGACCGGCCGCTGTTGCTGGGGTCGGTGAAGTCGAACATCGGGCACACGCAGGCGGCTGCCGGTGTGGCTGGTGTGATCAAGATGGTCATGGCGATGCGCCACGGCCTCGTCCCGGCGACCCTGCACGTGGACGAGGCGTCGCCACACGTGGACTGGACGGCCGGGGCGGTGGCCCTCGCGACCGAGCCCACCCCGTGGCCGCAGGTCGGCCGGCCGCGTCGGGCGGCGGTGTCGTCGTTCGGCATCTCCGGCACCAACGCCCACGTGATCATCGAGCAGCCACCCGCCGAGCCGGTCGACGCACGCGCCGCCGACCGTCCGCGCGCCGGCGTCGTACCCCTGGTGCTCTCCGCCGTGGACGCCCCGGCGCTGCGCGAACAGGCGGCCCGGCTGGGCGCGCACCTCGCGGCGCACCCGGAGCTGGAACCGGCCGACGTCGCGCACGCCCTGGCGACCACCCGGGCCGTGTTCGGGCACCGCGCCGTCGTCCTCGGCCGCGACACCGTAGGCCTGACGCGGGCCCTGGAGTCGCTCCGCCTCGGCGAGGCCACCCCCGACACGCTCACCGGCACCGCGCTGCGCGGCGGCGACCCGGTCCTCGTCTTCCCCGGCCACGGCGACCCGTGGCCCGCCACGGCCGTCGAACTGCTGGACCGTTCGCCGGAGTTCGCCGCCGCGATCGCCGCCTGCGAGGCCGCCCTCGCACCCCACGTGGACTGGTCGCTCACCGCCGTGCTGCGCGGCGCGGACGGCGCCCCGCCCGCGACGGACCCCCGGGTGACGCACCCCGTCCGGTGGGCCGCGGCGGTCTCGCTGGCCCGCTGGTGGCGCTCGCTCGGCGTCCGGCCCGCCGCCGTGCTCGGGCACGCCCACGGCGAGATCGCGGCCGCCTGCGTGGCCGGCGCGCTGTCGCTGGAGGACGCGGCGAGGACGATCGCCCTCGGCAGCCGGGTCGACGCCGACCCGGACGCGCTGGCCGGGACCACCCTCGGGGCGGCCGAGGTGCCGCTGTACTCGGCCGCGACCGGCGGACGGGTCGACACCGACGGCCTCGACGCCGCCCGCTGGTACCGGGGGCTGGCCGACGGCGTCAACGTCGACCCGGTCGTGCGCGCCCTGCTCGACGAGGGCCACCAGGTCCTCGTCGAGGCCGCCACCGGGCCCGTGCTCGCCGCCCGGATGCGGGAGACCGCGCAGGCCGCCGACGCCGTCGTGGTGGCCGCCGCCGACACCGACACCGGCGCTTGGCCCCGGATGCTGACCGTCCTCGCCGGGCTGCACGTGCACGGCGTGCCCGTGGACTGGACGGCCGTCCTGGGCGCCCGCACCGGCCCGCCGGTGGAGCTGCCGACGTACGCCTTCCAGCGCCAGCGGTACTGGCCGCAGCCGCAGGTCACGACCGGCCCCGCCCCCGCCGGCCAGGACGAGGCGGACCGGCACTTCTGGGAGGCCGTGGAACGCGCCGACCCGCAGGCGCTGGCCGCCGCCATGCGGATCGACGAGACGGCGGCCCGATCCCTCGACCCCGCGCTGCCGCTGCTCTCCTCGTGGCGCCGACGCCGCCGCGACGAGTCCACCGTGGACTCGTGGCGCTACCGGGTGACCTGGAAGCCGGTGACCGTCGCGCCGGAGGCCACCCTGTCCGGCGCCTGGCTGCTGCTGGTGCCGGCGGACGGCGCCGCGCGCCCCCTGGCCGACGACGTCGCCCGGGCCCTCACCGAGGGCGGGGCCGAGGTCGTCCGGATCGACGTGCCGGAGACGGACCGGCAGGCGCTGGCCGAGCGGCTGGGGCGTACCGGCGCCGTCGCCGGCGTGCTCTCCCTGCTCGGCCTGGACGACGTCGCGCACCCGACCCACCCAGTGGTGCCGGCGGGCCTCGCCGGCACGTACGCCCTGGTCCAGGCCCTCGGCGACGCCGGTGTCACCGCTCCCCTGTGGTGCGCCACCACCGGCGCGGTCTCCACCGGCCGGGCCGATCCGCTCGACCGCCCCCGCCAGGCGATGCTCTGGGGCCTCGGCCGGGTGGTCGCCCTCGAACACCCGGACCGCTGGGGCGGCCTCGTCGACCTGCCCACCGAGCTGGACGCCCGGGACCGGGGCCGCCTCGTGGCGGTGCTGGCCGGCGTCGACGCCGAGGACCAGCTGGCGCTGCGCCCCTCCGGGGTGTTCGCCCGGCGACTGGTCCGGGCCCGCGCCGAGCGCACCGCGACGGGGGACTGGCGTCCCGCCAGCGGCGCCGTCCTGGTCACCGGCGGCCTCGGGTCGATCGGGGCCCAGGTGGCGCGCTGGCTGGCCCGCGAGGGCGCCGGCGAGCTCGTGCTGACCGGCCGCCAGGGCCCCGCCACGCCCGGCGCCGACGAGCTGGCGGACGAACTGCGCGCCGCCGGCGCCACCGTCACCGTGGCCGCCTGCGACGTCGCCGACCCCGCCGCCGTGCGGGCCCTCGTCGAGCGGCTCGCCGGGCAGGGCACCCGCATCGGGGCCGTGTTCCACACCGCCGGCGTCGCCCACGCCGCACCGGTCGCGGCCACCGACGTGGCCGGCCTCGCCGACGCCCTGCGGGCCAAGGTGGCCGGCGCGGTCAACCTCGACGAGGTGTGCGGCGACGAGCTGTCGGCGTTCGTGCTCTTCTCCTCCGGCGCGGGCGTCTGGGGCGGCGGGCACCAGGGCGGCTACGCCGCGGCCAACGCCTTCCTCGACGCGCTCGCCGAGGACCGGCGGCGGCGCGGCCGGGCCGCCACCGCCATCGCCTGGGGCGCCTGGGACGGCGGCGGCATGGTCGACGCCGAGGGCGCCGCCGACCAGATGTTCCGCTCGGGCGTCCGGGCCATGCGCCCCGACCTCGCGGTCGCCGTCCTGGCCGAGGCGCTCGACCACGGCGACACCACGCTCACCGTGGCGGACATCGCCTGGGACCGGTTCCTCCAGACCTACACGCTGGCCCGCCCCCGGCCGCTGATCGCCGACGTCCCCGAGGTGGCCCGGCTGCTCGCCGCCGGGCAGCGCGACGGCGACGCGCCCGACGCGGCCTCGCCGCTGCGCGGCCGGCTGGCCGGACTCGCCGCACCGGAGCGGCGCCGCGTCCTGCTCGACCTCGTACGGGTCCACGCGGCGGCGGTGCTGCGCCTGTCCTCGCCGCAGGCGTTGGCGGCGGACCGGTCGTTCCGGGAGATCGGCTTCGACTCGCTCAGCGCCGTCGAGATGCGCAACCGGCTCGCCGAGGCGGTCGGATTGAACCTGCCGGCGACCCTGGTCTTCGACCGCCCGACGCCCGACGCCCTCGCCGAGCACCTGGCGACCCGACTCACCGGCGACGACACCCCGGCGGCCGAGCCCGTGCGGGCCGCCGCCGCGCTGGACGAGCCGATCGCCATCGTCTCGATGAGCTGCCGCTACCCCGGCGGCGTCGCCGGCCCCGAGGACCTGTGGCGACTCGTCGCCGAGGGGCGCGACGGCATCGCGGAGTTCCCGGCCGACCGGGGCTGGGACCTGGCGGCCATCTACGACCCCGATCCCGACCGGCCCGGCACCTCGTACGTGCGGGAGGGCGGCTTCCTCACCGACGCCGCCGGCTTCGACGCCGCCCTGTTCGGCATCTCCCCGCGCGAGGCGATGGTGATGGACCCGCAGCAGCGGGTGCTGCTGGAGAGCGCCTGGGAGCTGTTCGAGCGGTCCGGCACCGCGCCGGCCGACATGCGGGAGACCAACACCGGCGTCTTCGTCGGCACCAACGGCCAGGACTACGCGACGCTGCTGATGGCCGCCCGGGTCGAGACCGAGGGCTACCAGGCCACCGGCAACGTCGCCGCCGTCATCAGCGGTCGGCTGGCGTACCACTTCGGGTTGCAGGGCCCCGCCGTCAGCGTCGACACCGCCTGCTCGTCGTCGCTGGTGGCGCTGCACCTGGCCTGCCAGTCCCTGCGGCAGGGCGAGTGCGACGTCGCCGTCGCCGGCGGCGTGACGGTGATGGCCACCCCCGGCCCGTTCCTGGAGTTCGCCCGGCAGCGGGGGCTGGCCCTCGACGGCCGGTGCAAGTCGTTCGCCGGGGCCGCCGACGGCACCGGCTGGGGCGAGGGCGTCGGCCTGGTGATGTTGCAGCGGCTCTCCGACGCCCAGCGCGACGGCCGCCGGATCCTCGCCGTCGTGCGCGGGTCGGCGATGAACCAGGACGGCGCCAGCAACGGACTGACCGCCCCCAACGGGCCCGCCCAGGAACGGGTGATCAGCCAGGCGCTGGCCAACGCGCGGCTGACCGCCGCCGACGTGGACGCCGTCGACGGGCACGGCACCGGCACCCGCCTTGGCGACCCCATCGAGGCGCAGGCGCTGCTGGCCACGTACGGGCGGGACCGGCCCGCCGACCGGCCGCTGCTGCTCGGCTCGGTCAAGTCGAACATCGGCCACACCCAGGCCGCCGCCGGCGTCTCCGGCGTGATCAAGATGGTGATGGCGCTCCAGCACGACCTGCTGCCGCCCACCCTGCACGTGGACGAGCCCTCGCCGCACGTGGACTGGTCGGCGGGCGCGGTCGCGCTGCTGACCGAGGCGCAGCCGTGGCCGGAGGCCGACCGGCCGCGCCGGGCCGGCGTGTCGTCGTTCGGGGTTAGCGGCACCAACGTGCACGTCATCCTCGAACAGGCGCCCGCCGCCGCGCCGGCCGACACCGGGACGCCCCGGCCGGCCGACGGACCGCCGGTGCTGCCCTGGGTCGTCTCGGCCGACACCGCCGGCAGCCTGCGCGCCCAAGCGGCCCGGCTGGCCGACTGGCTGCCGGGCACCGCGACGCCCGCCGCCGACGTGGCCCGGGGACTGGCCACCGGACGCTCCCCGCTGCGGCACCGCGCGGTGCTGCTCGCCGCGGACGCCGACGCGGCCCTCGCCGGCCTGCGGGCACTCGCCGCCGGCGAGGAGCACCCCGGACTCACCCGGGGCGTCGCCGAGCCCGGCGGCGCGCTGGCGGCGCTCTTCTCCGGCCAGGGCGCCCAGCACGCCGGGATGGGCCGTCGCCTGTACGAGACGTTCCCGGTCTTCGCCGCGACGGTCGACGAGGCGTGCCAGCACCTGGACGCGTACCTGCCGCGGCCGCTGCGCACGGTGCTCTTCGCCGAGCCCGGCACCGCCGAGGCCGACCTGCTCGACCAGACGGTCTTCACCCAGGCCGGGCTCTTCGCCGTCGAGGTGGCGCTGTTCCGGCTGCTCGAACACTGGGGGATCCGGCCCGACTTCGTGGCCGGGCACTCCGTCGGGGAGATCAGCGCGGCCCACGTGGCCGGGGTGCTCGACCTGCCCGACGCCTGCGCGCTCGTCGGCAACCGGGGCCGGCTGATGCAGGCCCTGCCCGCCGGCGGCGGGATGCTCGCCGTCGCCGCGCCCGAGGTCGACGTGCTGCGGGCGCTGGACGGCACGTCGGGACAGGTCGCCGTCGCCGCCGTGAACGGGCCGGCCGCCGTCGTCGTCGCCGGGGCGCAGGACGCGCTGACCGGGCTGGCCGACCACTTCGCCGGCCTCGGCGTGCGTACGAAGCGGCTGCGGGTCAGCCACGCCTTCCACAGCCCGCTGATGGAGCCGATGCTCGCCGACTTCGCGGCCGTGGCGGCGACCCTGTCGTACGCCCCGCCGACGGTGCCGCTGGTGTCGAACCTGACCGGCGCGGTCATCGACGCCGAGCAGCTCTGCACCCCCGACTACTGGGTCCGCCACGTCCGCGAGGCGGTCCGCTTCGCCGACACCGTCACCCACCTGCACGCCCACGGGGTGACCCGGTTCCTGGAGATCGGGCCGGACACCGTGCTGACCGCCCTGACCGCCGACGCGCTGCCGGCGGACGCCCCGGTCATGGTGACCGGCGTGCAGCGGCCCGGCCAGGACGAGGTGGCCACCCTGCTCGGCGCGGTGGCCCGGCTGCACTGCCACGGCGTGGCCGTCCGCTGGTCGCGGCTGCTGCCCGGCGCCGGCCCCGTGGACCTGCCCACGTACGCGTTCGACCACCAGCGGTTCTGGCCGACCCTCGACGCGGTGCCGGCGCACACCCCCGCCGCCGCGCCCGACGACGTCGACTCGGCGTTCTGGCGGGCCGTGGCGTCGGGCGACGGCGACGCGCTCGCCGGCCGGCTCGGCCTCGACGCGGACCGGCCGCTGCGCGAGCTGCTGCCGGACCTGGACCGGTGGCGGCGCCAGCAGCAGGAGGACACCCTCGCCGGCGGCTGGCGCTACCGGGTCACCTGGCGTCCGCAGGCCCTCGCCCCGGGCGCCGTCGACGGCACGTGGACCCTGGTCCACAGCGGCACGGACCAGCCGGTCGTCGACAGGCTCGCCGAGCTCGTCACCGCCCGGGGCGGCACGGTGCGGCAGCTCGCCGTCGACCCGGCCACGGCCGACCGCACGGCGCTCGCCGCGCAGCTGGCCGGCGCCGCGCCGACCCGGATCGTGTCGCTGCTCGCCCTCGACGAGCGACCGCAGCCCGACCACCCCGCCGTGCCGCTGGGCCTGACCGCGAACCTCGCCCTGGTGCAGGCGGTCACGGACGCCCTGCCCCCGGTGCCGCTGTGGCTGCTCACCCGGCAGGCCGTCGCCACCGCCGACGGCGACCCCGTCGCCCGCCCCGCCCAGGCCACCACGTGGGGCCTCGGCCTGGTGGCCGCGCTGGAACACCCCCGGCACTGGGGTGGGCTGCTGGACCTGCCCGAGACCCTGACCCCGGCCGCCGCCGAGCACGTCCTGGCGGCGCTCACCGCCGCCGGGCACGAGGACCAGCTCGCGGTGCGCGACTCCGGCACGTACCTGCGCCGGCTGGCCCGCGCACCCCGCGCCGAGGCGGCGGCCGACTGGCAGGCGCCGGGCACCGTCCTGGTCACCGGCGGCACCGGCGCCGTCGGCCGGTACGCCGCCGCCTGGCTCGCCCGGCACGGCGCGCGGCGACTGCTGCTGGTCAGCCGGCGCGGCACGGCGGCCCCCGGCGCGGACGAGGCGGTCGCGGAACTGGCCGCGCTTGGCGCCGAGGCCCGGGTGCTGGCCTGCGACCTGGCCGACCGGGACGCGGTCGCCGAGCTGGTCCGTGGCCTGCGCGCCGACGGCGAGACCGTGCACGCGGTGGTGCACGCCGCCGGGGTGGGCCGGCTCAACCCGGTCGCGGCGGTGACCGGGGCGGAACTCGCCGACGTCGTCTCCGGCAAGATCGCCGGCGCCCGGCACCTGGACGAGTTCCTCGACCCGGAGCCGCTCGACCTGGTCGTGCACTTCTCCTCCATCGCGGCCGTCTGGGGCGTCGGCGACCACGGCGCGTACGCCGCCGGCAACGCCTTCCTGGACGCCTGGGCGCAGTCCCGGCCGACCGGGGGTCCCCGGCACCTCTCGGTGAACTGGGGACCGTGGGCCGGCGGCGGCATGGTGACCGACGCGCACGCGGCGGCCATGAGCCGGCGCGGGGTGTCCCTGCTCGACCGGGAACCGGCGATGGCAGCCCTGCGCGCCGGCCTCGACGGCGACGACACCGCCCTCACCGTCGCCGACATCGACTGGGACCGCTTCGCGCCGGTGTTCGCCTCCGCCCGGCCCCGGCCGCTGATCAGCGAGATCGCCGAGGTGGCCGCCCAGGCCGCGGCGGCACGCGCCGACGCCGAGGACGGCGACCAGGTTGCCGGCGAGCTGCGCAAGCGGCTCGGCGAGCTGTCGCAGGCCGAACAGGCCCGGCTGCTGGTGGACCTCATCCGCACCGCCGCCGGCGAGGTCATCGGCCACGACAGCCCGTACGCCGTCGAGGCCGGCCGGCCCTTCCGGGACCTCGGCTTCGACTCGCTGACCGCCGTGGAGCTGCGGGGCCGGCTGGCCCGCTCGACGGGGCTGAGCCTGCCCAGCTCGGTGGTGTTCGACTACCCGACGCCGCAGGCGCTGGCCGAGCACCTGCGGGCCGAACTGCTCAGCGAGGCGTCGGTGGAGGCCCTGCCGACGCTGGCGGAGCTGGACCAGTTGGAGAGCGCCCTCGCGCTGCGCGACCCGGACGACATCGGCCGGGTGCGGATCACGATGCGCCTGCACAGCCTGCTCGAACGGCTCGGCACCGCCGAGGAACGCCGGGAGGAGACCGCCGAGGTCGCCGACCGGCTGCGGGTGGCCAGCAACCAGGAGCTGTTCGACCTCATCGACCAGGACCTCGGGCTCTCCTGAGCCGCCCGGGGACCTGTGGTGTCACGAGAAAGCGAGATGTCATGGCGGACGAAGAGCGGCTGCGCGAATACCTGACGCGGGTCGTCGCCGAACTTCAGCAGACCCGCCAACGGCTGCGCGAGGTCACCGCCGAGGAGTCCGAGCCGGTGGCGATCGTGGCGATGAGCTGCCGCTACCCGGGCGGCATCAGCTCGCCCGAAGAGCTGTGGGAGTTCGTCTCGTCCGGCGGGGACGCCATCGGCGACTTCCCCACCGACCGGGGCTGGGACCTGGAGCGGCTCTACCACGCCGACCCGGACAACGCCGGCACCTCGTACACCACCTCGGGCGGGTTCCTGCACGACGCGGGGCGCTTCGACGCGGCCCTGTTCGGCATCTCGCCGCGCGAGGCGGTCGCCATGGACCCGCAGCAGCGGCTGCTGCTGGAGGTCACCTGGGAACTGTTCGAGCGGGCCGGCATCGCCCCGCTGTCGCTGCGCGGCAGCCGCTCCGGCGTCTTCGTCGGCACCTCCGGGCAGGACTACGCCGCCGTGCTGCACCGGGCTCCCGGCGTCGAGGGGTACGTGCTGACCGGCACCGCCGCCAGCGTGGTCTCCGGCCGGCTGGCGTACACGTTCGGGCTCGAAGGCCCGTCGGTCACCGTGGACACCGCCTGTTCGTCGGCGTCGGTCGCCATCCACCTCGCCTGCCAGGCGCTGCGCCAACGCGAGTGCGGCCTCGCCCTGGCCGGCGGCGCGACCGTGCTGGCCACCCCCGGCCCGTTCGTCGAGTTCTCCCGGCAGCGCGGCCTCGCCGCCGACGGCCGGTGCAAGTCCT
Source organism: Micromonospora sp. USAFONa4 (assembly GCF_057197825.1). Classification (NCBI taxonomy): domain Bacteria; kingdom Bacillati; phylum Actinomycetota; class Actinomycetes; order Micromonosporales; family Micromonosporaceae; genus Micromonospora; species Micromonospora sp. USAFONa4. Next base: position 6,287,312 of record NZ_CM170072.1, read on the forward strand.
TCGCCGCGTCCGCCGACGGCACCGGCTGGTCCGAGGGCGTCGGCATGCTGCTGCTGGAACGGCTCAGCGACGCCCGCCGCAACGGCCACCCGGTGCTCGGCGTCATCCGCAGCTCGGCGGTCAACTCCGACGGCGCGTCCAACGGCCTGACCGCCCCCAACGGCCCGTCCCAGCAGCGGGTCATCCGGCAGGCCCTGGCCGGCGCGAAGCTCACCCCCGACCTGGTCGACGTGGTCGAGGCGCACGGCACCGGCACCACCCTCGGCGACCCGATCGAGGCCCAGGCCCTGCTCGCCACGTACGGCCGGGAGCGCGGCGACGCCGCGCCGCTGCTGCTCGGCTCCATCAAGTCCAACATCGGCCACACCCAGGCCGCCGCCGGCATCGCCGGGGTGATCAAGATGGTGGAGGCGATGCGGCACGGCGTCGTGCCGGCCACCCTGCACGTCGACGAGCCCACCCCGCACGTGGACTGGGCCACCGGCGCGGTCACCCTGGTCACCGAGGCCACGCCGTGGCCGGCCGTGGACCGGCCGCGCCGCGCCGCCGTCTCCTCCTTCGGCATGAGCGGCACCAACACCCACCTCATCCTCGAACAGCCCGAGCCGGCCCGCGCCGAGGCCGACCGGCCGCAGCCGCCCGCGCCCGCGCCGGTGCTGCTCACCGGCCGCACCCGCGCCGCGCTGCGCCACCAGGCCGAGCGCTGGTCGCGGTACGTCGCCGACGACCCGGACATCCGCCCGGTCGACGTCGCCTGGACCTCGGTGGTCTCCCGCTCGCCCCTGGAACACCGGGCGGTCGTCCTCGCCGACGACCGCGACGGCCTGCTCGCCGCCCTGCACGCCCTCGCCGACGACCGGCCCGCCCCCGGCCTGGTCACCGGTGCCGCCGCCGAACGCGGCGGGGTCGCGTTCCTCTTCTCCGGCCAGGGCGCGCAGCGCGCCGGCGCCGGCCGGGAGCTGTACGGGACGTACCCCGTCTTCGCCGAGGCGCTCGACGAGGTCTGCGCCCACCTCGACCACCGGCTGCCCCGGCCGCTGAAGCCGCTGCTGCACGCCGAGCCCGGCACCGACGAGGCGGCGCTGCTCGACCAGACCGTCTTCACCCAGGCCGCGCTCTTCGCCGTCGAGGTGGCGCTGCACCGGCTGCTCGGCTCCTGGGGGCTGGCCCCGGACATGGTCGCCGGGCACTCCGTCGGCGAGTTGACCGCCGCCCACGTCGCCGGTGTGCTCACCCTCGACGACGCCTGCGCCCTCGTCGCCGCCCGGGGCCGGCTCATGCAGGCCCTGCCCGCCGGCGGCGCGATGCTCGCCGTCGCCGCCGACGAGGCCCGGGTCACCGAGTCGATCGCCGCGCTGACCGACCGGGTCGCCGTCGCGGCCGTCAACGCCCCCGGCGCCGTCGTCGTCTCCGGCGACGGCGCGGCCATCGACGACCTCGCCGACCACTGGACCGGCCGGGGGGTGAAGGTGCGGCGGCTGCGGGTCAGCCACGCCTTCCACAGCCCGCTGATGGAGCCGATGCTCGCCGAGTTCGCCGCCGTCGCCGCCGGCCTCGACCTGCGCGCCCCCACCCTGCCGGTGGTGTCCAACCTGACCGGCGAGCTGGCCGACCCGGCGCAGCTCACCGACCCGAACTACTGGGTGCGCCACGTCCGCGAGGCGGTCCGCTTCGCCGACGGCGTACGCACCCTGCGCGCCCACGGCGTCGGCACCTTCGTGGAGGTCGGCCCCGACGCCGTGCTCACCGCCGGCATCCAGGAGACCCTCGCCGGGGCCGAGGCCGGCGACGCCGCCCCCGCCGTGGTGGTGCCGGTGCTGCGCCGGGACCGCCCGGACCGTCGCGCCCTGCTCGCCGCCCTCGCCCAGCTCCACGTCGCCGGCACCCCGGTGCGCTGGGCGGACCTCCTCGCCGACCGGCCCGGCCGGCTCGTCGGCCTGCCCACCTACCCGTTCGAGCGGCAGCACTACTGGGTGCCGGCCGAGGCGCCCGCCGACGACACCACGACGGGCGGGACCGGCGCGCTCGACCGGCGGTTCTGGGCGGCCGTCGAACGCGCCGACCTCGACGCGCTGCGCGACACCCTCGCCGTCACCGACACCGCCGCCGCCGAGTCGCTGCGTACCCTGCTGCCCGTCCTCGCCGACTGGCGGCGGCAGCGGCAGGAACACTCGGTGCTCGACGGCTGGCGGTACCGGGCCGACTGGCAGGTGACCGGCGAACCCGCCCCCGCCCGGCTGGCCGGCACCTGGCTGCTGGCGCTGCCCGCCGGCGGCGCCGACGACCCGGCGGTGGCGACCGTCCGGGCCGCGCTGACCGGCGCCGGCGCCGACGTGCTGCCGCTGACCGTGGAGCCGGACGCCGACCGGGCCGGCCTCGCGGCGTCCCTCGCCGGCACCGACCCCGCCGGCGTCGTCTCCCTGCTCGCCGCCGAGCCGCCCGCCGCCGACAGCACCGTCCTGCCCGGCCTGGCCGCCACCCTCGCGCTCGTGCAGGCGCTCGGCGACGCCGACCTGGCCGCGCCGCTGTGGCTGGTCACCCGGGGCGCGGTCGCCGCCGCCTCGTACGACCGGCTCGCCGACCCGGCGCAGGCCGCGATCTGGGGCCTCGGCCGGGTCGTGGGCGTCGAGGCGCCGCACCGCTGGGGCGGCCTGGTCGACCTGCCGCCGGAGCCCGACGACCGGGCCGCCACCCGGCTCGCCGCGATCCTCACCGGATCGACCGGCGAGGACCAGCTCGCGGTACGCGGCCCCGGCGTCTTCGCCCGCCGCCTCGTGCGCGCCGCCCTCGGCGACCGCCCGCCGGCGCGCCGGTTCACGCCCACCGGCACCGCCCTGATCACCGGCGGCACCGGCGGACTCGGCGCCCGCGCCGCCCGCTGGCTCGCCGCCGCCGGAGCCGAGCACGTCGTGCTGGTCAGCCGGCGCGGACCCGACGCCCCCGGCGCCGCCGAGCTGGAGGCCGAGCTGACCGGCCTCGGGGCCCGGGTCACCGTCGCCGCCTGCGACATCGCCGACCGGACCGCCCTCGCCGACCTGCTCGACCGGGTCGAGGCCGACGGCCCGCCCGTGCGCACCGTCCTGCACACCGCCGGCATCGCGCAGGCCACCCCGCTGGCGGAGGTCACCCCCGCCGAGCTGGCCGAGGTGACCGTCGGCAAGACCGCCGGCGCCGCCCACCTCGCCGACCTCCTCGCCGACCGGGAACTGGACGCCTTCGTCGTCTACTCGTCCATCGCCGCCACCTGGGGCAGCGGCGGGCAGGCCGGGTACGCGGCCGGCAACGCCTACCTCGACGCGCTGGTGCAGCGGCGGCGGGCCGAGGGCCGGGCCGGCACCGCCATCGCCTGGGGACCGTGGTCCGACGGCGGCATGCACGCGGCCGACGCCGAGCGCAACCTGCGCCGCCGGGGCCTGCCCGCCATGGACCCGACCGTCGCCATGGGCGCGTTGCAGCAGGCCCTCGACCACGACGACGTCACCGTGACGGTGGCCGACGTGGACTGGGCCCGGTTCGCCCCCGCGTACGCCTCCGCCCGCCGCCGGCCACTGCTGGACGGCGTGCCGGAGGCGCGGGCCGCCCTCGACGGCGGCGTCGCGGTCGACGACGGCGACGAGGGCCCGGCGGCGACCCTGCGCCGGGGGCTCGCCGGGCTGGCCCCGGCCCGCCGCGAGGAGGCCGTCGCCGACCTGGTCCGGGAACTCGCCGCCGACGTGCTCGGCCACGACGGCGGTGCCGCGGCCATCCCCGCGACCACCGCGTTCCGGGACCTCGGCTTCGACTCGCTGACCGCGGTGGAGCTGCGCAACCGGCTCGTCTCCGCCACCGGGCAGGCGCTGCCCACCACCCTGGTCTTCGACCACCCCACCCCGGTCGTACTGGCCCGGCTCCTGCTCACCGGCCTCTTCGGCGCCGACGCCGGGCCGGCCCCAGTGGCCGCCCCGGCCGCCGTCGACGACGACGAGCCGGTGGCCATCGTCGCCATGGCCTGCCGCTACCCCGGCGGCGTCGACGACCCCGAGCGGCTGTGGCGCCTCGTCGCGGACGGCGTGGACGCCATCGGCGACTTCCCGACCGACCGGGGCTGGGACCTCGACCGGCTCTACGACCCCGACCCGGCCAACCCCGGCACCACCTACACCGACAAGGGCGGCTTCCTCGACGGCGCGGCGGAGTTCGACCCGGGCTTCTTCGGGATCTCGCCGCGCGAGGCGGCGGCGATGGACCCGCAGCAGCGGCTGCTGCTGGAGGTCTCGTGGGAGGCGGTCGAGCGGGCAGGGGTTGAGCCTGGGGTCCTTCGGGGTTCGCGAACAGGGGTGTTCGTGGGCACGAATGGTCAGGACTATGGGGCCCTGCTCATGGCTGCGGGGGAGCAGGCCGAAGGGTTCGGGGCCACGGGCAACGCCGCCAGTGTGGTGTCGGGTCGGGTGGCGTACGCGTTGGGGTTGGAGGGGCCGGCGGTGTCGGTGGACACGGCGTGTTCGTCGTCGTTGGTGGCGTTGCACCTGGCGGTGCAGTCGCTGCGGCGCGGCGAGTGCGACATGGCCCTCGCCGGCGGCGTCACGGTCATGGCCACCCCCGGCACCTTCTTCGAGTTCTCGCGGCAGCGTGGGCTGGCCGCCGACGGCCGGTGCAAGGCGTTCGCGGCGGCTGCGGACGGCACGGGCTGGGGCGAGGGCGTGGGCATGCTGCTCGTCGAGCGGCTGTCGGACGCCCGGCGCAACGGCCACGAGGTGCTGGCGATCGTGCGGGGGAGCGCGGTCAACCAGGATGGTGCCTCCAACGGTCTGACGGCGCCGAATGGCCCCTCCCAGCAGCGGGTGATCCGGCAGGCCCTCGCGGGTGCCCGGCTGGGCACCGCCGACGTGGACGTGGTCGAGGCGCACGGCACCGGCACGACGCTGGGCGACCCGATCGAGGCGCAGGCGCTGCTGGCCACGTACGGGCAGGGCCGCGAGGGGCACGAGCCGCTGCTGCTCGGCTCGATCAAGTCGAACCTCGGGCACACCCAGGCCGCCTCGGGCGTGGCGGGTGTGATCAAGATGGTGCTGGCGATGCGCGAGGGCCTCGTCCCGGCGACGCTGCACGTGGACGAGCCGTCGCCGCACATCGACTGGAACTCCGGGGCCGTCGAGCTGGCGATCGAGTCGCGGCCGTGGCCGGCCGTGAACCGGGCGCGCCGGTCGGCGGTGTCCTCGTTCGGCATGTCCGGCACGAACGCCCACGTGATCATCGAGCAGGCCGACGAGCCGGAGGCCGTCGCCCCCGCCGTGGCCGGCCCCGGACTGGTGGCGTCGGGCGTCGTGGCGTGGCCGGTGTCGGCGCGGTCGAAGGCAGCCCTGGCGGGCCAGGCGGCCCGGCTGGCGCAGTACGTGCGCGAGCGCGGCGAGGTCGATCCGGCGGCGGTGGGCTGGTCCCTGGCGACGACCCGGTCGGTGTTCGACCAGCGGGCCGCCGTGGTCGGGTCGAGCCTGGAGGAGCTGCTGGCGGGGTTGGACGCCCTGGCGTCGGGGGCGCCGGCCGGCAACGTCGTCGCCGGCACCGTCACGCCCCACGGGGCGGGTCCGGTGTTCGTGTTCCCGGGTCAGGGCGCGCAGTCGGCGCGGATGGCCGCCGGTCTCGTCGGTCGTACGCCGGTGTTCGACGCCAGGTTGGCGGAGTGCCAGCAGGCCCTGGCGCCGTACCTGGACGTCGATCTCGTGTCGGTGCTCACCGGTGACGACGAGTCGTGGCTGGAGCGGGTCGAGGTCGTGCAGCCGGTGCTGTGGGCCGTCGGCATGGCCCTCGCCGCGGTGTGGCAGCACGTGGGTGTGGTTCCGGCTGCGGTCGTCGGCCACTCGCAGGGTGAGATCGGTGCCGCGTGCGTGGCCGGGATCCTCAGCATCGAGGACGCGGCGAAGGCTGTGGCGCTGCGCTCGCGGGCGCTGACCGTGCTGCGGGGGACCGGCACGATGGCGTCGGTGGACCTGTCGGCCGAGGCGGTCGCCGATCGGCTCGGGGAGTTCCCCGGCGTGGGTGTGGCGGCGGTGAACGGCCCGTCGACGGTGGTGGTGTCGGGTCCGCCGCAGCCGGTCGCCGACCTGGTGGAGGCGTGCCAGGCCGACGGGGTGCGGGCCCGGTTGATTCCGGTGGACTACGCGTCGCACTCGGTGGCGGTGCAGGAGGTCGCCGAGCGGTTGCGCGCAGACCTCGCCGACGTGACCCCGCAGGCCGGCCACACCCGGCTGGTGTCGACGCTGACGGGGGACTGGGTGGACCCGTCCTCGATGACCGCCGGCTACTGGTACGACAATCTGCGGCAGACCGTGCAGTTCGACGCGGCCGTCCGCGTCGCCGTCGCCGCCGGGCACACCACGTTCGTCGAGATCAGCCCGCATCCGGTGCTGACGATGCCGGTGACGGCGATCCTGGACGACGCCGGCGCGAGCGGGCACACGCTGGGCAGCCTGCGTCGGGGTGACGACGACGCGACGCGGCTGCTGACGAACCTCGCCACCGCCCACACGATCGGCCTGCCCGTCGACCTGACGGCCGTGCTGGCCCGCACCGACACCGTCGCGCTGCCCACCTACGCCTTCGCGCACGGACGCTTCTGGCTGGACGCCCCCGCGTACCGGGTACGCGACGTCGGCTCCGCCGGCCTCCAGGACACCGACCACCCGCTGCTCAGCGCGGCCGTACCGGTCGCCGACGACCAGACGGTGGTGCTGACCGGGCGGCTGTCGGTGCGTACCCACCCGTGGCTCGCCGACCACGCCGTCGGCGGGGCGGTGATCGTCCCCGGCACCGGCGTGGTCGACATGGTGGTCCGGGCCGGCGACGAGGTCGACGCCGGCCAGGTGGGCGACCTGACGCTGATCAACCCGCTGGTGCTTCCGCCGGCCGGCGCGGTGCAGGTGCAGGTACGCGTGGGCCCGCCCGGCGACGCCGGCGAGCGGAGCGTCACCGTGCACTCCCGCCCCGAGGAGGACGCCGACGCCGAGTGGACCCGGCACGCCGAGGGCCTGCTGCTGCCGCACCTGCCCGCCCCGATCGCCGTACCGGGGCAGTGGCCGCCGGCCGACGCCGTCGAGGTCGACGCCGACCTGGACGCCTGGTACGCGCAGATGGCCGAGGGCGGCCTCGGCTACGGCCCCGCCTTCCGTGGCCTGCGCCGGGTGTGGCGCGGCGACGGCGAGGTCTACGCCGAGGTGGCCCTGCCCGAGGAGGCGACCGCCGACGCGTCCCGCTTCGGCCTGCACCCGGCCCTGTTCGACGCTGCCCTCCAGGCCAGCGGGGTCACCGCCCTGCTCGGCGACGCGGCGGACACCTCCGGGGCGGGCTGGATGCCGTTCGCCTTCCGCTCGGTCGCCCTGCACGCCCACGGCGCCACCCGGCTGCGGGCGCGACTGCGGTCGCTCGGCCCGGACACCGTCGCGGTCACCCTCGCCGACACCGCCGGCCAGCCCGTCGCCACCGTCGAGTCGCTGACGTTTCGCCCGGTCGCCGCGGGCCGGGCCGACGAGGCCGCCGCCCTGCGCCGCACGTCGGTGTTCCACCTGGACTGGACGCCGCTGCCGGGCACCGACGCGGCGGCAGGGGAAGCCCGCTGGGCGCTGCTCGGCGACGACACCCTCGGCCTCGCCGGGGCGCTCGCCGCCGCCGGGCACCCGGTGCGGGCCCACGCCGACCTGGCAACGCTGGTCGCGGCGGTCGAGGAGTCCGGGGACGTACCCGATGTGGTGCTGGACCTGTGCTCCGGCGCGGAGACGGACCCGCAGCGGGCCGGCGCGGCCGCGCACGACGCGGCCCGCGACGCGCTCGCGCTGGTGCAGCAGTGGTTGGGCGAGCCCCGGCTGGAGCGGTCGCGGCTGGTGCTGCACACCCGGGGCGCGGTCGGCGCGGCCCCGGGCGAGGCCCCGCGCGACCTGGCCCGGGCGAGCCTGTGGGGGCTGGTGCGCTCCGCGCAGTCCGAGCACCCCGGCCGGTTCACGCTGCTCGACACCGACGACGCCGCCGCCTCCCTGGCGGCCGTCCCGGCGGCCGTCGCCTCCGGCGAGCCGCAGCTCGCGCTGCGCGACGGCGTGCCGCTGGTGCCCCGGCTGGCCCGGGCCCGCGACGCCGGGGTGCTGCCGCTGCCCGCCGACGAGGTGCGGTGGCGCCTCGACGTCACCGAGAAGGGCACGCTGGAGAACCTGGCCCTGCTGCCCGGCCCCGAGGTCGCCGGGGAGCTGCCGGCGGGCCACGTCCTGGTGGGGATGCGCGCCTCCGGGCTGAACTTCCGCGACGTGGTGCTGGCCCTCGGCATGGTCCCCGACCAGGAGGTGCTGGGCAACGAGGGCGCCGGCGTGGTGCTCGGCGTGGGGTCGGGGGTCACCGACCTCGTCCCCGGCGACCGGGTGATGGGTATCTTCTCCGGCTCGTTCTCCTCGGCGGCGGTCACCGACCGCCGGCTGCTCACCCGCATCCCCGACGGCTGGTCCTACACCGACGCCGCCGCCGTGCCCGTGGTCTTCCTGACCGCCTGGTACGGCCTGGTGGAGCTGGCCCGGCTGCGCGCCGGGGAGTCCGTGCTCGTCCACGCGGCGGCCGGCGGCGTCGGCATGGCCGCCGTGCAGATCGCCCGCCACCTCGGCGCGGAGGTCTACGGCACGGCCAGCCCCGGCAAGTGGCCGGCGCTGCGGGCCACCGGCTTCGACGACGCGCACCTCGCCTCCTCCCGCAGCCTCGACTTCGCCGACGAGTTCGCCCACCGCACCGGCGGGCGGGGCGTGGACGTGGTGCTCAACGCGCTCAGCGGCGAGTACGTCGACGCGTCGCTGCGGCTGCTCGCCGACGGCGGCCGGTTCGTCGAGATGGGCAAGACCGACAAGCGGGACCCGCAGCGGGTCGCCGCCGACCACCCGGGGGTCAGCTACCAGGTCTTCGACCTCATCGAGGCCGGCCCGGAGAAGATCGGCGCGATGCTGGCCGAGCTGATGGCGCTCTTCGCCGCCGGTGCGCTGCGGCCCCTGCCCCGGCGCACCTGGGACGTCCGGCGCGCCCCCGAGGCGTTCCGCTTCCTCAGCCAGGCCCGGCACGTCGGCAAGCTCGCCCTGAGCGTCCCGCAGGCGCCGCGGCTCGACGGCACGGTCCTGGTCTCCGGGGCGACCGGCACCCTCGGGGCGCTGCTCTGCCGGCACCTGGTCACCGCGCACGACGCCCGGCAGCTGCTCCTGGTCAGCCGGCGCGGCCCGGACGCCGAGGGCGCCGACGAGCTGCTCGCCGACCTCAAGGCCCTCGGCGCGGACGTGTCGATCGTCGCCGCCGACCTGGCCGAACCGGAGGCCGTGGCGGACGTGCTCTCCATGGTGGACCGGCGGCACCCGCTGCGCGCCGTCGTGCACGCCGCCGGCGTCCTCGACGACGCCACCGTCGAGTCGCTCACCCCCGACCGCCTCGACGCGGTGCTGCGGCCCAAGGTCGACGTGGCCTGGAACCTGCACCGGGCGACCCTCGGTCACGAGCTGAGCGCGTTCGTGCTCTTCTCGGCCGCCGCCGGCGTGTTCGGCGGCCCCGGCCAGGGCAACTACGCCGCCGGCAACGCGTTCCTCGACGCCCTCGCCGAGCACCGGCGGGCCCTCGGCCTGCCGGCGGTCGCGCTGGCCTGGGGCCGCTGGGCGCAGGCCAGCGGCATGACCGGGCACCTCGACTCGGCCGACATCCGCCGGCTCGACCGGGGCGGCATGGCCGCGCTGTCCAATGAGGAGGGCCTCGCCCTGTTCGACGGGGCCTGGCGCTCCGAGCGGGCGACGCTGATGCCCGCGAAGATCATCACTGGGGTGGCCGCGCCCGGTGCGCCCGTGCACCCGCTGCTGGCGAACCTGGTCCGCGCCGCCGGCCGCCGGGCCGCGGCCGGCGAGGCCGCCGACGGGCAGGCGTACGCGGAGACGCTGCGCGCCCTGCCCGCCGACAAGCGCGTACGCGCCCTGCGCGACCTGGTGCTGGCGCACGTGGCGGTCGTCCTCGGCCACGGCGACCCGGCCGGCATCGAGCCGACCCGGGCGTTCCGGGAACTCGGCTTCGACTCGCTCACCGCCGTCGAGCTGCGCAACCGGCTCGGCGCGGCCACCGGGCTGCGGCTGCCGGCGACGCTGGTCTTCGACAACCCGACGCCCGAGGCGCTCGCCACCCACCTGGCCGGCCAGTTCGCTCCGGCGACCCCGGCGGGCGAGGCGTCGACGGCCGGCCGGGAACTGGACCGGCTGGAGGCGGCGCTCGTCGGGCTCGACCCGACCGACGACGAGTTCCGCCGCATCACCGACCGGCTGCACGGCCTGCTGGGCCGGCTGACCGAGCGGCAGGCGGACGCGGACGGCGACGACGACCTGGAGTCGGCCACCGCCGAGAACATCTTCGACCTGATCGACCGCGAGCTGGAGACGTCGTGACCACCAGCCGCAACGACATCAGCCGCAACGACATCGGCATGCCGAGTGAGGTAGGTCCACGGTGAGCAACGAGGACGAGAAGTACGTCGAGTACCTGAAGCGTACGACCTCGGAGCTGCGGCGTACCCGGCGGCGGCTGCGCGAGCTGGAGACCCGGGACTCCGAGCCCATCGCCATCGTCGCGATGAGCTGCCGCTACCCGGGCGGGGTCGACAGTCCCGAGGCGCTGTGGCAGCTCGTGCACGGCGGCGGCGACGGGATCGGGCCGTTCCCCGCCGACCGGGGCTGGGACCTGGAGAACCTCTTCCACCCCGACCCCGACCACCCGGGCACCAGCTACGTGCGCGAGGGCGGCTTCGTCTACGCCGCCGCCGACTTCGACGCCGACCTGTTCGGCATCTCGCCCCGCGAGGCCGTCGCCATGGACCCGCAGCAGCGGCTGCTGCTGGAGACCTCCTGGGAGGCGTTCGAGCGGGCCGGGCTGCCGCTGCCGGCGGTACGGGGCAGCCGTACCGGCGTCTTCGTCGGGGCGTCCTCGCACGGCTACGACGGCATGATGGCGCAGGCCGAGAACGGCGAGGGGCACCTGCTCACCGGCAACGCCACAAGCGTCATCTCCGGCCGCGTCGCGTACACCCTCGGGCTGGAGGGGCCGGCGGTCACCGTCGACACCGCCTGCTCGTCCTCGCTGGTCGCCGTCCACCTGGCCGCCCAGGCGCTGCGCAACGGCGACTGCGAGCTGGCCCTGGCCGGCGGCGTGACGGTGATGCCCACCCCGGCGGTCTTCGTCGGCTTCAGCCGGCAGCGCGGCCTCGCCGCCGACGGCCGGTGCAAGGCGTTCGCCGCTGGCGCGGACGGCACCTCGTGGTCCGAGGGCATCGGCATGCTGCTGCTCACCCGGCTCTCCGACGCGCAGCGGCACGGCTACCCGGTGCTGGCCGTGGTGCGGGGCAGCGCCGTCAACCAGGACGGCGCGTCCAACGGGCTCAGCGCCCCGCACGGCCCGTCCCAGGTCCGCGTGATCCGCCAGGCCCTCGCCAACGCCCGGCTCACGCCCGAGCAGGTGGACGTGGTCGAGGCGCACGGCACCGGCACCCGGCTCGGCGACCCGATCGAGGCGCAGGCCCTGCTCACCACCTACGGGCAGGACCGGGACGAGGCCGCGCCGCTGCTGCTCGGGTCGGTCAAGTCGAACATCGGGCACACCCAGGCCGCCGCCGGCGTCGCCGGTGTGATCAAGATGGTGATGGCGATGCGGCACGGCGTCGTGCCGCCGACCCTGCACGTCGACGAGCCGTCCCCGCACATCGACTGGACCGCCGGGGCGGTCACCCTCGCCACCGCCGCCACGCCGTGGCCGGCCGTGGACCGGCCGCGCCGCGCCGCCGTGTCGTCGTTCGGCGTCTCCGGCACCAACGCGCACACCATCATCGAGCAGGCCCCGGCCCCCGCTGAGGTCGAGACCGAGACCGAGGCCGAGCCGACCGCACCGGCGGCCCGCACCGTGGCCCCCGTGCTGCTCTCCGCCCGCTCCGACGCCGCGCTCGCCGCGCAGGCCGGCCGCTGGGCCGCCCGCCTCGCCGCCGACGACACCCTGCGCCCGCTCGACGTGGCCTTCTCGTCGGTCACCTCCCGCTCCACCCTGGACCGGCGCGCCGTGGTCTCCGCGACCGGCCGCGACGACCTGCTGGCCGGGCTGCGCGCCCTCGCCGCCGGGGAACCGGCCGGCACCGTCGTCACCGGCGCCGGGACGCCGCGCGGCCAGCTCGCGGTGCTCTTCTCCGGCCAGGGCGCGCAGCGCGCCGGCATGGGCCGGGAGCTGTACGCCGAGTTCCCCGTCTTCGCCGCCGCCCTCGACGAGGTGTGCGGGTACCTGGACCGGGCCCTGCCGCGCCCGCTGCGCGAGGTGCTCTTCGCCGCCGAGGGCTCGGCCGACGCCGAGCTGCTGGACCGGACCGTGTTCACGCAGGCCGGCCTGTTCGCCGTCGAGGTGGCGCTGTTCCGCCTCGTCGAGTCGTTCGGCATCGCCCCCGACCTGGTCGCCGGCCACTCGATCGGCGAGGTCACGGCCGCGCACGTGGCCGGGGTGCTGTCGCTGGAGCACGCCTGCGCGCTGGTGGCGGCGCGGGGCCGGTTGATGCAGGCGCTGCCCACCGGCGGTGGGATGCTGGCCGTCGCGGCCACCGAGGCCGACGTCCTCGCCACGCTCGATGGCCTGGCCGACGTGGGGATCGCGGCGGTCAACGGGCCGACCTCGGTCGTGGTCTCGGGCGCCGTGGCAGCCCTGGACGAGGTGGAACGGCTCTGGAAGGACCGGGGCGTACGCACGCGCCGGCTCACGGTCAGCCACGCGTTCCACAGCCCGCTGATGGAGCCGATGCTCGCCCGGTTCCGCGCGGTGCTCGACAAGCTCACCTTCGCCGCGCCGGCGCTGCCGGTGGTGTCGAACGTGACCGGGGCGCTCGCCGACGCCGACGAGATCCGCACCGCCGACTACTGGGTGCGCCACGTGCGGGAGGCCGTCCGCTTCGCCGACGGAATCACCGCGCTGCGCGCCGCCGGGGCGGACACGTTCCTGGAGATCGGGCCGCGCAGCGTACTGACCGCGATGGTCGGCGACGCCCTGCCGGACGGGGAGGGCGTGCTCGCCGTACCGGCGCAGCGCGGGGACCGGCCCGAGGCGCACGGGCTGCTGGCCGGGCTGGCCGAACTGCACGTGCGCGGGGCGGCCGTGGACTGGCAGCCGTGGTTCGCCGACACCGGCGCGCGGCGGGTGGACCTGCCCACGTACGCGTTCCAGCACCAGCGCTACTGGCCCGAGATCGGCGGCACCGCCGCAGCGGCCGCGCCGACCGACACGGCCGAGGGGGACTTCTGGGCGGCCGTGGAGCGCGGCGACCTGACCGGGGTCGCCGCCCACCTGGCCGTGCAGGACGACCCCGCGGCCGTCGAGGCCCTCGCCCCGGCCGTACCGGTGCTCTCGTCGTGGCGACGGGCCCGGCAGCGCGACGCCGTGGTGGACGGCTGGACGTACCGGGTCGAGTGGGAGCCCGTCCGCCCCGCCGCCGCGCCGGCGCTGACCGGCCGCTGGCTGGTCGTCACCGCCGACGCCGACGCCGACGACGCCGGGGTGGCCGGCACGCTGACCGGCGCCGGCGCCCACGTCGACACCCTCACCGTCGCCCCCGGCACCGACCGCGCCGAGCTGACCGGGCTGCTGCGCGGCCACGGCGACCAGGGCTGGGCCGGCGTGCTCTGCGTGCTGCCCGCGACCGACCGGGCGCTGCCCGACGCCCCCGCCGTCTCCGTCGGCGCCGCGCTGCTGCTCACCCTCACCCAGGCGCTCGCCGACGCCGGCCTGCCCGGCCGGCTCTGGTGCCTCACCCGGGGCGCCGTCCACGTCGGCGGCGACACCCCCGCCGACCCGTGGCCCGCCCTGGCCTGGGGCCTGGGCCGGGTCGTCGCCCTCGAACAGCCCGACCGCTGGGGCGGACTGGTCGACCTGCCCGCCCGCGCCGACCGGACCGCCGCCGACGCGCTGCTCGCCGTCCTCGCCGACGCCGGCCACGACCAGGTGGCGATCCGCCCGCAGGGCATCCTCGGCCGGCGCCTGGTGCCGGCCGCGCCGCCCGCGGGTGCGGGTTGGCGGCCCGCCGGGACGGTGCTGGTGACCGGTGGTACGGGTGCGCTGGGTCGGCACGTGGCCCGCTGGTTGCTGGCCAACGGGGCGGCCGAGGTGGTGCTCGCCTCGCGGCGGGGCGCGTCCGCGCCGGGCGCGGCCGAGCTGGTCGACGAGCTGGGCGCGGTGCGGGTCGTGGCGTGCGACGTCACCGACCGGGCCGCCGTCGACGCCCTCGTGGCGAACCTGCCCGGGCTGACCGCCGTCGTGCACACCGCCGGCGTGGTCGACGACGGCGTCCTCGACGGGCTCGACCTGACCCGGATGCAGGCCGTCCTCGACGGCAAGGTCCGCGCCGCCCGCGTGCTGCACGAGGCCACCGCCCACCGCGACCTCGACGCGTTCGTGCTCTTCTCCTCCCTCGCCGGGGTCATCGGCAGCGCCGGTCAGGGCAACTACGCGGCGGCCAACGCCTACCTCGACGCGTTCGCGGCCTGGCGACGCGAGCAGGGCCTGCCCGCCACCGCCATCGCCTGGGGCGCCTGGGCCGAGGACGGCATGGCCGCCGCCCTGACCGCCCGCCTCGCCCGGGGCGGGGTCGACGCGCTCCCCGTCGCCGAGGCCGTCACCGCCCTTGGCCGGCTGGTCAACACCGCCGAGCCGGCCGTCACCGTCGCCGACGTCGACTGGGGACGTCTCGCCGCCTCCTGGGGCCGTCCGACGCCACTGATCGCCGCCCTGCCCGGCGTGCCCGCCGTGCCCACCGGTCCCGCCCGCGCCGTGGTGGTCGGCCGGTCCCTGCCGCAGCTCGCCGACCTCGTACGCACCCAGGCCGCCGTCGTGCTCGGCTACCCGGCCGGCCAGCCGCTGCCCGAGCGCACCTTCCGCGACCTCGGCTTCGACTCGCTCACCGCCGTCGAGCTGCGCAACCGGCTCACCGCCGAGACCGGCATGACCCTGCCCGCCACGCTGGTCTTCGACCACCCCACGGTCGCCGAACTCGCCGCGCACCTGCACGGCCTCACCGCCGGGCACACCACCGGCGAGGTGGTCGCCGACGGCACCGGCCGCGACCGCGAGCCGATCGCCATCGTCGCGATGAGCTGCCGCTTCCCCGGCGGGGTCACCTCGCCCGAGCAGCTCTGGGACCTGCTGGCCACCGGCACCGACGCGCTGAGCCTCATGCCCGGCGAGCGCGGCTGGAACCTCGCCGAGCTGTACCACCCCGACCCCGAGCACCTCGGCACCAGCTACGTCCGCGAGGGCGGCTTCGTCGCCGGGGCCGGCGAGTTCGACCCGGCGTTCTTCGGCATCAGCCCCCGCGAGGCCCTCGCCATGGACCCGCAGCAGCGGCTGCTGCTGGAGGCCACCTGGGAGGCGTTCGAGCGGGCCCGGATCGACCCGACCGCGCTGCGCGGCAGCCGCACCGGCGTGTACGTCGGCACCAACGGCCAGGACTACGGCTCGCTGCTGATGGCCGCCGGGGACGTCGACGAGAACTACCTCGCCACCGGCACCTCCGCCAGCGTCATCTCGGGCCGGCTGGCGTACACCTTCGGGCTGCACGGCCCGGCCGTCACCGTCGACACCGCCTGCTCGTCGTCGCTGGTCGCGATGCACCTGGCCGCGCAGGCCCTCCGCACGGGCGAGTGCGACCTCGCCCTGGCCGGCGGCGCCACCGTGATGGCCACCCCCGGCATCTTCGTCGGCTTCTCCCGCCAGCGCGGCCTTGCCGCCGACGGCCGGTGCAAGCCGTTCGCCGGGGCCGCCGACGGCACCGGCTGGGGCGAGGGCGTCGGCCTGCTGGTGCTCCAGCGCCTCTCCGACGCCCGCCGCGACGGCAACCCGGTCCTCGCCGTGCTGCGCGGCAGCGCCGTCAACCAGGACGGCGCCTCCAACGGCCTCACCGCCCCCAACGGCCCCGCCCAGCAGCGGGTCATCCGGCAGGCCCTCGCCAACGCCGGGCTCACCGCCGACCAGGTGGACGCCGTCGAGGCGCACGGCACCGGCACCACCCTCGGCGACCCGATCGAGGCGCAGGCGCTCATCGCCACGTACGGCCAGGACCGCCCCGCCGACCGGCCGCTCTGGCTCGGCTCGATCAAGTCGAACATCGGCCACACCCAGGCCGCCGCCGGCGTCGCCGGGGTGATGAAGATGGTCCTGGCCATGCGGCACGGGGTGCTGCCGCCCACCCTGCACGTGGACGAGCCCACCCCGCACGTCGACTGGAGCGCCGGCAGCGTCGAGCTGCTCACCTCCGCCCGCCCGTGGGAGCCCGCCGACGGTGTACGCCGCGCCGCCGTCTCCTCGTTCGGCATCAGCGGCACCAACGTGCACACCATCCTCGAACAGGCCCCCGCCGACGAGCCGGAGCCCGAGCCGGCGGCCGACGGGCCCACCGGGGAGCTGCCCTGGGTGCTCTCCGGGCGCACCGTCGACGCCCTCACCGCCCGCACCCGGGACCTGCTCGACCACCTCGACACCGTCGACGACGACGTCCTCGCCGACGTCGGCTGGTCGCTGGCCGCCACCCGCGCCGCCCACGACCACCGGGCCGTCGTCTTCGCCGCCGACCGCGACGCCCTGGCCGCGTCCCTCGACGCGCTCGCCGCCGGCCGGCCCACCCCGCAGACCGTCACCCGCGCCCCCGGCACGCCGGGCGAGGTCGCCTTCGTCTTCCCGGGCCAGGGCTCCCAGTGGGTCGGCATGGCCGCCGAACTGCTCGACACCGCCCCGGTCTTCGCGGAGAAGTTCGCCGCCTGCGCCGAGGCGCTGCGCCCGTACGTCGACTGGTCGCCGACCGACGTGGTGCGCGGCGCGCCCGACGCCCCGTCGCTGGAGCGCGTCGACGTCGTGCAGCCCACCCTGTTCGCGGTCAGCGTCTCGCTCGCCGCGCTCTGGGAGTCGTACGGGGTGCGCCCCTCCGCCGTCGTCGGCCACTCGCAGGGCGAGATCGCCGCCGCGCACGTCGCCGGCGGCCTCACCCTGGACGACGCGGCGGCCGTGGTGGCCCTGCGCAGCCGCATCATCGCCGGCATCGCCGGGGACGGCGGCATGGTCTCGGTCGCCACCACCGCCGACGAGGCCACGGCGACGATCACCCGCTGGGCCGGCCGGGTCGCCCTGGCCGCCGTCAACGGGCCCACCTCGGTCGTGGTCTCCGGCGACAGCGCCGCCCTCGACGAGCTGGTCGCCCACTACGAGTCCCGCGAGGTGCGGGTGCGCCGCGTCCCCGTGGACTACGCCTCCCACTCCGCCCACGTCGAGCAGCTGCGCGAGCAGCTCCTGGAACTGCTCGCCGGGCTGCGGCCGGCCACCGGCGAGGTCCGGTTCCGCTCCACAGTCGAGGGGGACTGGCTCGACACCGCCGCCCTCGACGCCGACTACTGGTACCGCAACCTGCGGCAGACCGTCCGCTTCGACGACGCGGTGCGCAGCCTCGTCGCCGCCGGCTACCAGACCTTCGTCGAGGTCAGCGCCCACCCGGTGCTGACCATGGCCGTGCAGGAGAGCGTCGAGCTGGCCGCCGCCGACCCGGACGCGGTCACCGTCACCGGCAGCCTGCGCCGGGGCGAGGGCGGCCTCGGCCGCTTCCTGCGCGCCCTGGCCGAGGTCTGGACCGGGGGTACGGCGGTGGACTGGCGGCCCGCCTTCACCGGCCTCGCCGGACGCCGCCTCGACCTGCCCACGTACCCGTTCCAGCGGCAGCTCTTCTGGCCGCAGCCGTCCGCCGCGCCCGCCCCGGCCGCCGGCGTCGCCGGCCCCGTGCAGGACGACGAGGTCGACGCCCGGTTCTGGGCCGCCGTCGAGGCGGAGGACCTGGCCGCGCTCACCGCCGAACTCGCCGCCGCGACCGAGTCGGAGCCCGTGCCGGACGCCGCGTTCGCGGACGTGCTGCCGGTCCTCGCCGCCTGGCGTCGCCGGCACCGCGACCAGGCCACCGTGGACTCCTGGCGGTACCGGGACAGCTGGACGCCGGTCGCCGGCGACGCCGCGGGCGAGCCCGCCGTCACCGGCACCTGGTGGCTGCTCACCGGCCCCGACGACACCGGCGCTGCCGAGGCCGCCTTCTGCGCCGAGGCGTTGCGGCGGCACGGCGGCACCGTCGTACCGCTGGAGCTGGACGCCGACCGCACGGACCGCGCGGCGCTCGCCGCCCGGCTGCGCGACCTCGCCGACGGCGGCACGCCCGCCGGGATCCTGTCGTTGCTGCCGCTCGACGAGACGCCCGCGCCGGCGCACCCGTCGGTGCCGGTCGGCTTCGCCGGCACCGTGACCCTGGTGCAGGCGCTCGGCGACGCCGGCCTCCGCGCGCCCCTGTGGTGCCTCACCCGGGGTGCCGTCGCCACCGGCCCGGCCGACCCGCTGCCGCACCCGCTCCAGCAGCTCACCTGGGGCTTCGGCCGGGTCGCCGCGCTCGAGCACCCGGACCGCTGGGGCGGCCTCGTCGACCTCCCCGACGAGCTCGACGACGCGGCCGGCCGCCGGCTGGTCCGCGTCCTCGCCGGCGCCGACGGGGAGGACCAGGTCGCGCTGCGGTGGGCCGGCGCCTTCGGCCGGCGACTGCTGCACGCCCCGCTCGGCGACGCCCCCGCCCCGCGCACCTGGCGGCCCTCCGGCACCGCCCTGGTCACCGGCGGCACCGGCGCGCTCGGCGGACACATGGCCCGCTGGCTCGCCGCCAACGGCGCCGCGCACCTGGTGCTGGTCAGCCGGCGCGGCCGGCAGGCCGAGGGCATCGCCGACCTCGAGGCCGAGCTGGTCGCACTGGGCGCCCGGGTCACCGTCGCCGCCTGCGACGCCGCCGACCGGTCGGCGCTCGCCGCCGTCCTCGCCGACCTGCCGCCCGAGCACCCGCTGACCACGGTCGTGCACACCGCCGCCGTGCTCGACGACTCGGTGATCAACTCGCTGACCCTGGAGCAGGTCGACTACGCGCTCAGCGCGAAGGTCACCACCGCGCTGAACCTGCACGAGCTGACCCGCGAGCTGGACCTCGACGCGTTCATCCTGTTCTCCTCGATGGCCGGCACCGTCGGCAGCTCCGGCGTGGGCAACTACGCCCCCGGCAACGCGTTCCTCAACGCCCTCGCCGAGCACCGGCGCGCCCTCGGCCTGCCCGCCACCTCCATCGGCTGGGGCGCCTGGGGCGGCGGCGGCATGGCCGACGGCGAGTTCGGCCGGATGCTGCACCGCCACGGCGCACCCGAGATGCCCCCGCGGCTCGCCGTCGCGGCCCTGCACCAGGCCGTCGAGCACGACGAGACCTTCCTGACCATCTCGAACATCGCCTGGGACCGGTTCTTCGTCGCGTTCACCGCCACCCGGCCCGGTCCGCTGATCTCGGAGATCCCCGAGGCGCAGCGGTTGCAGGCCACCAAGGGCCTCGCCGAGGCGAAGGAGACCGACGAGGCCGGCCCCGCCGGCGCGTTCACCCGGATGAGCGCCGCCGAGCGCCAGCAGGCGCTGCTCGACCTGGTCCGCGACCAGGCGGCCGCGGTCCTCAAGTACGCCGACGGCCAGGCCGTCGACCCGCACCACGCGTTCCGGGACCTCGGCTTCGACTCGGTGACGGCGGTGGAGCTGCGCAACCGGCTCGCCACCGCCACCTCGCTGCGGCTGCCGGTGACCCTGGTCTTCGACTACCCGTCGCCGACCGCGCTCGCCCGGCACCTGCACGAGGAGCTGGGCGGCGAGGCCGCCGTGGCCGTCGAGGCCGCCCCGGTGACGCTCGGCGACGACGAGCCGGTGGCCATCGTCGCCATGTCCTGCCGCTTCCCGGGCGGGGCGAACGACCCCGAGCGGTTCTGGCAGATGCTGCACGCCGGCCGTGACGCCGTGTCCGACCTACCCGGCGATCGGGGTTGGGACGTCGAGAAGCTCTACGACCCCGACCCCTATTCCACCGGCACCTCCTACGTCCGCAGTGGCGCCTTCCTCTACGAGGCGGCGGAGTTTGATGCCGGTTTCTTCGGGATTTCCCCCCGCGAGGCGTTGGCCATGGATCCGCAGCAGCGGTTGCTGCTGGAGGTTTCGTGGGAGGCGGTCGAGCGGGCAGGGGTTGAGCCTGGGGTCCTTCGGGGTTCGCGAACAGGGGTGTTCGTGGGCACGAATGGTCAGGACTATGGGGCCCTGCTGATGGTGGCGGGGGACGAGGTGGAGGGCTTCGCGGGCACGGGCAACGCCGCGAGTGTGGTGTCGGGTCGGGTGGCGTACGCGTTGGGGTTGGAGGGGCCGGCGGTGTCGGTGGACACGGCGTGTTCGTCGTCGTTGGTGGCGTTGCACCTGGCGGTGCAGTCGCTGCGGCGCGGCGAGTGCGACCTCGCCCTCGCCGGCGGCGTGACCGTGATGTCGACCCCCGGGCTGTTCGTGGAGTTCTCGCGGCAGCGTGGGCTGGCCGCCGACGGCCGGTGCAAGGCGTTCGCCGCGGGCGCGGACGGCACGGGCTGGGGCGAGGGCGTCGGCATGCTGCTCGTCGAGCGGCTGTCGGACGCGCGGCGCAACGGCCACGAGGTGCTGGCGATCGTGCGGGGGAGTGCCGTCAACCAGGACGGTGCCTCCAACGGTCTGACGGCGCCGAACGGCCCGTCGCAGCAGCGGGTGATCCGGCAGGCCCTCGCGTCGGCGCGGCTCTCCACGGCCGACGTGGACGTGGTCGAGGCGCACGGCACCGGGACCACGCTGGGCGACCCGATCGAGGCGCAGGCGCTGCTGGCCACGTACGGGCAGGAGCGCGACGCGCCGCTGCTGCTGGGGTCGGTCAAGTCGAACATCGGCCACACCCAGGCCGCCGCCGGCGTCGCCGGCGTGATCAAAATGGTGCTGGCGATGCGCGAGGGCGTGGTCCCCGCGACGCTGCACGTGGACGAGCCGTCCCCGCACATCGACTGGAACTCCGGGGCCGTCGAGCTGGCGATCGAGTCGCGGCCGTGGCCGGCCGTGAACCGGGCGCGCCGGTCGGCGGTGTCGTCGTTCGGCATCTCCGGCACCAACGCCCACGTCATCATCGAACTGCCCGAGGACCTCCCCGCCGAGAGCGCGGAGCCCGACGGCGAGGCCGCCGAGAGCCGCAGCCCGGGGCTCGTGGCCTCCGACGTCGTCGTCTGGACGGTGTCGGGGCGGTCGAAGGGCGCGCTGGCCGGTCAGGCCGCCCGCCTGGCCCAGCACGTCCGCGCGCACGCCGACCTCGACGCGGCGGCGGTGGGCTGGTCCCTCGCCGCCACCCGGTCGACGTTCGACCATCGGGCCGCCGTCGTCGGGGCCACCGTGGCCGAGCTGCTGGCGGGGCTCGACGCCCTGTCCGCCGGCGCGCCGGCGGGGAACCTCGTCACGGGTACGGCCTCCGGAACCGGTGCGGTGTTCGTGTTCCCGGGTCAGGGCGCGCAATCGGCGCGGATGGCCGCCGGCCTCGTCGGTCGTACGCCGGTGTTCGACGCCAGGTTGGCGGAGTGCCAGCGGGCCCTCGCGCCGTACCTTGATGTGGACCTGGTGTCGGTGTTGACCGGTGACGACGAGTCGTGGCTGGAGCGGGTCGAGGTCGTGCAGCCGGTGCTGTGGGCCGTCGGCATGGCGCTCGCGGCGGTGTGGCAGCACGTGGGTGTGGTTCCGGCTGCGGTGGTCGGTCACTCGCAGGGTGAGATCGGTGCCGCGTGCGTGGCCGGGATCCTGAGCCTGGAGGACGCGGCGAAGGCCGTGGCGCTGCGCTCGCGGGCGCTGACCGTGCTGCGGGGCACAGGCACGATGGCGTCGGTGGACCTGTCGGCCGAGGCGGTCGCCGATCGGCTCGGGGAGTTCCCCGGCGTGGGTGTGGCGGCGGTGAACGGCCCGTCGACGGTGGTGGTGTCGGGTCCGCCGCAGCCGGTCGCCGACCTTGTGGAGGCGTGCCAGGCCGACGGGGTGCGGGCCCGGTTGATTCCGGTGGACTACGCGTCGCACTCGGTGGCGGTGCAGGAGGTTGCCGAGCGGTTGCGCGCCGACCTGGCCGACGTGACTCCGCG
The DNA here is from genome assembly GCF_057197825.1 of Micromonospora sp. USAFONa4. Taxonomy (NCBI): domain Bacteria; kingdom Bacillati; phylum Actinomycetota; class Actinomycetes; order Micromonosporales; family Micromonosporaceae; genus Micromonospora; species Micromonospora sp. USAFONa4. The sequence goes on from NZ_CM170072.1 coordinate 6,309,340, forward strand.
ACAGGGCCACGTCCGGCTCGTCTCCACGCTCACCGGGGACTGGGTGGACCCGACCTCGATGACCGCCGCCTACTGGTACGACAATCTGCGGCAGACCGTGCAGTTCGAGGCCGCCGTGCGGGTGGCCGTCGCGGCGGGTCACACGACGTTCGTCGAGATCAGCCCGCATCCGGTGCTGACGATGCCGGTGACGGCGATCCTGGACGACGCTGGCGCGAGCGGGCACACGCTGGGCAGCCTGCGTCGTGGTGACGACGACGCGACGCGGCTGCTGACGAACCTCGCCACCGCCCACACGATCGGCCTGCCCGTCGACCTGGGCACGGTCCTCGCCGGGACCGACGTCGTCGCGCTGCCCACGTACGCCTTCGACCGCAGCCGCTTCTGGCCGACCGCGGTGACCGGGCAGGGCGACACCGAGGAGACCCCCAGCGGCGTCGACTCCGCGTTCTGGGCGGCCGTCGAACGCGAGGACCTGGCCGCGCTCGCGGAACTCACCGAGCAGGAGGCGGCGGACTCCCTGGAACGGCTGGGCGCCGCCCTGCCGGTGCTCGCCTCCTGGCGGCGGCAGCAGCGCAACCGGTCCGGCCTCGACGACCTGCGGTACCGCAGCGTCTGGCAGCCGTACACCGGGACACCGGTCAGCTTCCTGCCCGGCGCCTGGTGGGTCGTCGCCGACGAGCGGCACCCGGAGGAGGGCGAGGCCGCAGTGGTCGAGCTGACCCGCCGGGGCGCCGACGTCCGACTGGTGCTGGTGCCGGAGAACCTGACCGACCGGGCCGCCCTCACCGCGCACCTGAGCGGTGCCGTCCGCACCCCCGACGGCGTACCGGCTCCGGTGGACGGGGTGCTGTCGCTGCTCGCCCTCGCCGACGGCGCGGTCGACGACACCCAGCCGGTGCCGCCCTTCCTCGCCCGCTCGCTGGCGCTGATCCAGACGCTCGGGGACCTCGACGTCGCCGCGCCGCTGTGGTGCGTCACCCGGGGCGCCGCCGGCACCACCCGCAGCGGCGCGCCCGGCCGGCCGGAGCAGTCGCTGCTCTGGGGCCTCGGCCGGGTCGTGGCCCTCGAACACCCCGAGCGGTGGGGCGGCCTGGTCGACGTGCCGGCCACCCTGGACGACCACGGCTGGGACCTGCTCTGCGCCGCGCTCGCCGGCCTCGACGGGGAGGACCAGCTCGCGGTCGACGGCGCCACCATCCTCGTCCGCCGGCTGGTGCGGGCGCCCGGCGGTGAGGCGGCCACCGACGAGGCCGGCTACCCGGGCACGACCCTGGTCACCGGCGGCACCGGCGCGCTCGGCGCGGAGGTGGCCCGCTGGCTGGCCGCCCGGGGCGCCGAGCACCTGATGCTGGTCAGCCGTCGCGGCGCGGACGCCCCCGGCGTCGCCGAACTCGTCAGCGAGCTGACCGGGGCGGGCACCCGGGTGACCGTCGCGGCCTGCGACGTGGCCGACCGGGCGGCGCTGGCGAAGCTGCTCGACGAGGTACCCGCCGGCGCGCCGCTGACCAGCGTGGTGCACGCGGCCGGCGTCCTGGAGGACGGGGTGCTCGACGGGCTCACCGCCGACCGCCTCGCCACCGTCCTGCGACCCAAGGTGCTCGGCGCCCTGCACCTGCACGAGCTGACCGTCGGGCGGGAACTGCGCGCGTTCGTGCTGTTCTCCGCGCTGGCCGGTCAGCTCGGCGCCGCCGGTCAGGGCAGCTACGCCGCCGCCAACGCCTACCTCGACGCCCTCGCCGAGCAGCGGCACCGGCAGGGCCTGCCGGCCACCTCGGTCGCCTGGGGCCCCTGGGCGGCCGGCGGGATGGCCGCCACCGACCAGGCCGTGGAGGAGCGCCGCCGCCGCACCGGCGTCGCGCGCCTCGACACCGACGCCGCGCTCACGGCGCTCGCGCAGTGCGTCGCGCGGGGCGAGCCGGCGACCATGGTGGCCGGCATCGACTGGGCCCGCTACGTGCCCGGGTTCGTGGCCGTGCGGCCCAGCCCGCTCATCGCGGGCGTGGCCGAGGCGCGCCGGGCCGTCGCCGAGCGGGCCGAGGACACCGGCGTCTCCGCGGAGTCCCTGGCCGCCCTGCTCGCCGGGCAGACCGACGCCGAACGACGCAAGACCCTGCTGGAGCTGGTACGCGGGCAGGCTGCCGCGGTGCTCGGTCACGCCTCGATGGACGCCGTCGAGCCGGACCGGGCGTTCCGCGAACTCGGCTTCGACTCGCTGACCGCCGTGGAGCTGCGCAACCGGCTCACCGCGGCGACCGGCGTCCGGCTGCCCGCCACGGTCGTCTTCGACTACCCGACCGCCGCGGGGCTGGCCGAGTACGTGCGGGCAGCCATCGTCGACGGCGGCGTGGTCGGGGTCGCACCGGTCTTCGGTGAGCTGGACAGGTTGGAAGCGGCGCTCTCCGGCTCGGCGCCGGACCGCAGCGCCCGAATTCGGATCACCGAGCGGCTGCGGGCGCTGCTGGCCTCCCTCAACGAGGCCGACGCGCCGGCGGACGGCGACACCGTCGCCGAGAAGCTCCAGGACGCGACGCCGGACGAGGTCTTCGACTTCATCGACCGCGAGCTGGGGATGTCCTGACGTGATCGCTGCTGCGACGACGGGTCAACACAAGGAGTGCGCGGTCCATGGCTGACGAGGCGAAGCTTCTCGACTACCTCAAGCGGGTCACCGCTGACCTGCACCAGGTGCGCCAGCGCCTGCGCGAGGTGGAGGCCGGTGAACAGGAACCGGTCGCCATCGTCTCCATGAGCTGCCGCTTCCCCGGCGGGGTGCGGTCGCCCGAGGACCTGTGGGAGGTCGTCGCGTCCGGCCGGGACGTGGTCTCCGACTTCCCGGAGGACCGCGGCTGGGACCTCGGGTCGCTCTACGACAGCGACCCCGAGCAGAGCGGCACGTCGTACACGCGGCAGGGCGGCTTCGTCCACGACCTGGCCGACTTCGACCCGGGCTTCTTCGCGATCTCCCCCCGGGAGGCGCTGGCGATGGACCCGCAGCAGCGCTGGCTGCTGGAGACCTCGTGGGAGGCCCTGGAGCGGGCCGGCATCGACCCGCACTCGCTGAAGGGCAGCCGCACCGGCGTCTTCGCCGGCAGCACCGGCCAGGACTACGGCACCGTGCTGATGGGCGCCGCACAGGGCCTCGAAGGGCACCTGATGACCGGCAACGCCGGCAGCGTGGTGTCCGGCCGGATCGCCTACACCTTCGGGCTGGAGGGGCCGGCGGTCACCATCGACACCGCCTGCTCGTCGTCCCTGGTCGCCCTGCACCTCGCGGGGCAGGCGCTGCGGCAGCGGGAGTGCACCCTGGCCATCGTCGCCGGGGTCACCGCCATGTGCACCCCGGCCGCCTTCGTCGAGTTCTCCCGGCAGCGCGGCCTCGCCGCCGACGGCCGGTGCAAGGCGTTCGCCGCCGCCGCCGACGGGACCGGCTGGTCCGAGGGCGTCGGCGTCCTGGTGCTGGAGCGGCTGTCGGACGCACAGCGCAACGGCCACCCGATCCTCGCCGTGGTACGGGGCAGCGCGGTCAACCAGGACGGCGCCTCCAACGGCCTGAGCGCCCCGAACGGACCGTCGCAGCAGCGGGTGATCCAGCAGGCCCTGGCCAACGCCGGCCTTGCCGCCGGCGGCGTGGACGTGGTGGAGGCGCACGGCACCGGCACCCGGCTCGGCGACCCCATCGAGGCGCAGGCGCTGCTCGCCACGTACGGGCAGGACCGGGGGGACTCGGCGCCGCTGCTGCTCGGGTCGGTCAAGTCGAACATCGGTCACGCCCAGGCCGCCGCCGGTGTCGCCGGTGTGATCAAGATGGTGATGGCGATGCGGCACGGCGTCGTGCCGCCCACCCTGCACGTGGACGAGCCGACGCCCGAGGTGGACTGGTCGGCCGGCGAGGTGTCGCTGGTGACCGAGGCGACGCCGTGGCCGGCGGTGGGCCGCCCGCGCCGCTCGGCGGTCTCCTCGTTCGGGGTGTCCGGCACCAACGCGCACACCATCCTGGAGCAGGCCCCGGCGCCCCAGCAGCCCCCGTCGGCCGCCGTCGCGCCGGTGGTCGAGCGGCCGGTCGTGCCGGTGCCGGTGTCGGCCCGGGACGCGGCCGGCCTCGCCGCGCAGGCGGGCCGCTGGGCCGCCCGGATCGCCGCCGACGAGACCCTGCGCCCCCTGGACGTGGCGTTCTCGTCGGTCACCTCCCGCTCCACCCTGGACCACCGGGCCGTGGTCTCCGCGACCGGCCGCGACGACCTGCTGGCCGGGCTGCGCGCCCTCGCCGCCGGGGAGCCGTCCGGCGCGGTCGTCACGGGCCAGGCCGGCGGCCGGGGAACGCTTGCGGTGCTCTTCTCCGGCCAGGGCGCGCAGCGCGCCGGCATGGGCCGGGAGCTGTACGCCGAGTTCCCCGTCTTCGCCGCCGCGCTCGACGAGGTGTGCGTGTACCTCGACGCGCTGCTGCCGCGCCCGCTGCGCGAGGTGCTGTTCGCGCCCGAGGGTTCCGCCGAGGCGGAGCTGCTGGACCAGACCGTGTTCACCCAGGCCGGGTTGTTCGCCGTCGAGGTGGCGCTGTTCCGGCTCGTGGAGTCCTTCGGGATCACACCGGACTTCGTGGGCGGGCACTCGATCGGCGAGGTCGCCGCCGCGCACGTGGCCGGGGTGCTGTCCCTGTCCGACGCGGCGGCGCTGGTCGCGGCGCGGGGTCGGCTGATGCAGGCGCTGCCCGCCGGCGGTGGGATGCTCGCCGTCGCGGCCGCCGAGGACGACGTCCTCGCCACGCTCGACGGCCTGGCCGACGTGGGGATCGCGGCCGTGAACGGGCCGACGTCGGTGGTCGTCTCCGGCGCCGTCGAGGCGCTGGACGAGGTGGAGCGGCTCTGGAAGGACCGGGGCGCGCGCACGCGCCGGCTGGCGGTCAGTCACGCGTTCCACAGTCCGCTGATGGAGCCGATGCTCGCCGAGTTCCGGACGGTCCTCGACGGGCTGGAGTTCGCCGCGCCGGCGTTGCCGGTGGTGTCGAACGTGACCGGGGCGCTCGCCGACGCCGACGAGATCCGCACCGTCGACTACTGGGTGCGCCACGTCCGGCAGGCGGTGCGTTTCGCCGACGGGGTCGCCGCGCTGCGCGCCGCCGGCGTGGACACGTTCCTGGAGATCGGCCCGCAGAGCGTACTGACCGCGATGGCGGCGGACATCCTGCCCGGCGACGACGGCGTGCTGGCCGTCGCCGTGCAGCGCAAGGACCGGCCCGCCGTGCACGGGCTGCTGGCCGGGCTGGCCGAGCTGCACGCGCACGGGGTGGCCGTCGACTGGCAGCCGTGGTTCACCGACACCGGCGCCCGGCGGGTGGACCTGCCCACGTACGCGTTCCAGCACCAGCGCTACTGGCCCGAGGCGGGCGCCGGGTGGACCGGCGACGTCACCGCGTTCGGCCTGCGGCCCGCGCAGCACCCCCTGCTCGGGGCCGCCGTCGGCGTCGCGCACGCCGAGGGCTTCCTGTTCACCGGTCGGCTGGCCCGGCGTACCCACCCGTGGATCTCCGACCACGTCGTCTTCGACACCGTGCTGCTGCCCGGCACGGGCTTCGTCGAACTCGCCCTCCAGGCGGGCGCGCACGTCGGCGCGGACCACGTCCGCGAACTCACCCTGGAGTCGCCGCTCATCCTGCCGGAGACCGGGGGCGTCGACATCCAGCTCTGGATCGGCCCGGCGGACGAGACGGGCTGCCGGTCCGTGTCGCTGCACTCCGCCCCGGACGGCGAGCCGGCCGAGGGCGAGCGGGCCTGGACCCGCAACGCCAGCGGCGTGCTGGCCAGCGGCCCGGCCGTGCCGAGCGGCCCCGCCGGCTGGTCCGACCTGACCACCTGGCCCCCGCCGGGCGCGACCGAGGTCGGCACCGACGACCTCTACCTGAACCTCGCCGCCCAGGGCTACGACTACGGCCCGTCGTTCATCGCCCTGCGCTCCGCCTGGCGGCGCGGCGACGACCTCTTCGCCGAGCTGGCGCTGCCCGAGGCCCCCGCCGCCGAGGCCGGCGGGTACGGCCTGCACCCGGCCCTGCTCGACGCGGCGCTGCACACCCTCGGCCTGACCACGCCGACCGGGGAGCCGTCCGGGGCGGACATGCCCCCGGGGTACGGCCGGCTGCCGTTCTCCTGGAACGACGTCGCCCTGCACGGCGCCGGCGCCGCGGCGGCCCGCGTCCGGGTCTCGCACACCGGCCCCGACAGCATCTCGCTGCTGCTCACCGACGGCACCGGCGCGCCCGTCATCTCCGTAGGCTCCCTGGTCCTGCGGCCGGTCTCCGCCGACCAGCTCCGCACCGCCTCCGGCGGCGGCGCCGAGTCGCTGTTCCGGGTCGAGTGGGCCCCGCTCGCGCTGCCCGCCGGCCCGTCCACCGTCGACTGGGCGGTCATCGGCGACGTGGCGGCGCTCACCGACGCGGTCGCCGCCACCGGCACGACCGTGGCGGCGTACGCCGACCTGACCGCCCTGGCCACGGCCATGGACGACGGGACGGGCGCGCCCGGCGTGCTCGTCGTGCCGTTCCTCGACCCGCCCGCGTCGGCGGACGTGCCCGGGGCCGTCGCCGAGGTGACCCACCGGGCGCTCGCCGTGCTCCAGCAGTTCCTCGCCGACGACCGCTACACGGACTCCCGGCTGGTGGTGCTGACCTCGGGCGCGGTCGCCACCGAATGGGACACCGACCTGACCGACCTGGCCGGCGCCGCCGTGATCGGCCTGCTCCGCTCCGCCCAGTCGGAGAACCCCGACCGGTTCGTGCTGGTCGACGTCGACGACATCGCCGGCTGCGCCGCCGCGCTCGTCCCGGCCGTCGCCACCGACGAGCCGCAGGTCGTGATCCGCGCGGGCGTCGCCGCCGGCGCCCGGCTCACCCGGGTCCCCGCCCCGAGCGAGCCGCCGGCCGCCCCGTTCGACTCCGACGGCACCGTCCTGATCACCGGCGCCACCGGCACCCTCGGCCAGCTCATGAGCCGGCACCTGGTGGACACGTACGGCGTCCGGCACCTGATCCTCACCAGCCGGCGCGGCCGCGCCGCCGGAGGCGTCGCGGAGCTCTGCGCCGAGTTGGAGGCGCGCGGCGTGAGCGTCACCGTCGCCGCCTGCGACGTCGCCGACCGCGCCGCCGTGGCCGAACTGCTGGCCGGCATCCCGGCGGAGCACCCGCTGACCGCCGTCATCCACGCCGCCGGCGTCCGCGACGACGGCGTCATCTCCTCGCTCACCCCCGAGCGGATGGACGGCGTGCTGCGGCCCAAGGTCGACGCCGCGTGGCACCTGCACGAGCTGACCGCCGACCTCGGCCTGAAGGCGTTCGTCTCGTACTCCTCGCTGGCCGCCACCGCCGGCGGCCCGGGCCAGGGCAACTACGCCGCCGCCAACGCGTTCCTCGACGGGCTGGCCCAGCACCGCAAGGCGCGCGGCCTCGCCGCCCTCACCCTCGCCTGGGGCCTCTGGGCCGACCGCAGCGGCATGACCACCGAGCTGGACGACGTCCACCTCAACCGGATCTCCCGCTCCGGCGTCGCCGCCATGGAGGCCGAGGAGGGGCTCGCCCTCTTCGACGCGGCCTGCCGCACCACCGACGCCGCGCTCGTCCCGGCCCGGCTGGACCTCGCCGCGATGAAGGTGCAGTTCGCCGGCGGGAGCATCCCGCCGCTGTACCGGGCACTGATCCGTACGCCCGCGCGCGCCGCCGCGGCCACCACCGGCGCCTCGCTCGTGCAGCAGCTCGCCGGGCTCGGCGACGCCGAGCGGGCCGCCGCGCTGGTCGAGATCGTCCGGGGCCAGGCCGCCGCCGTGCTCGGCTACCCCGACCCGGCGGCCATCGAGCCGCGCCGGGCGTTCAGCGAGTTCGGCTTCGACTCGCTCACCGCCGTCGAGATGCGCAACCGGCTCAACAACGCCTTCGGGATGCGGCTGCCGGCCACCCTCGTCTTCGACTACCCGACCCCGCACGACCTGGCGGCCTTCCTGGGTACGGAGATCGCCGGCACCCCGGTGCCCGTGCGACCCACGACGACCGCCGTGCCGGTCGGCGACGACGAGCCCCTCGCGATCATCGGCATGGCCTGCCGGCTGCCCGGCGGCGTGTGGTCGCCCGACGACCTGTGGCGGCTGGTGGTCGACGGCGTCGACGCGATCAGCGACCTGCCGACCGACCGGGGCTGGGACCTCGACAGCCTCTACAGCCCCGACCCCGACGCCCCCGGCACCTTCTACGCCCGCGGCGGCGGCTTCCTCAGCGGCGTCGACCGCTTCGACCCCGGCTTCTTCGGCATCTCGCCCCGCGAGGCCCTGGCCATGGACCCGCAGCAGCGGCTGCTGCTGGAGACCACCTGGGAGTCCTTCGAGTCCGCCGGCATCGACCCCGCCGACGTACGGGGCAGCAGCACCGGCGTCTTCGTCGGCACCAGCGGCCAGGACTACGGCTCGCTGCTCGCGTACTCGCCGGAGGCCGCCGAGGGCTACATGCTGACCGGGATGACCAGCAGCGTCATCTCCGGACGGGTGGCGTACACGTTCGGGCTGGAGGGGCCGGCGGTGTCGCTGGACACCGCCTGCTCCTCGTCGCTGGTCGCGCTGCACTGGGCCGGTCAGGCGCTGCGGCGCGGCGAGTGCGACATGGCCCTCGCCGGCGGCGTCATGGTGATGGCCACCCCGACCGCGTTCGTCGAGTTCTCCCGGCAGCGCGGCCTCGCCGCCGACGGCCGGTGCAAGTCGTTCGCCGCGTCCGCCGACGGCACCGGCTGGTCCGAGGGCGTCGGCATGCTGCTCGTGCAGCGGCTCTCCGACGCCCGCCGGCAGGGCCGCACCGTGTACGCGGTGGTGCGCGGCTCGGCCATCAACCAGGACGGCGCCTCCAACGGGCTGACCGCCCCGAACGGCCCCTCGCAGCAGCGGGTGATCCGACAGGCCCTTGCGTCGGCACGCCTGACGACCGCCGACGTGGACGTGGTCGAGGCGCACGGCACGGGCACCACCCTCGGCGACCCGATCGAGGCGCAGGCCCTGCTCGCCACGTACGGGCGGGAGCGGCCCGCCGACCGGCCGCTGCTGCTCGGCTCGATCAAGTCGAACATCGGCCACGCCCAGGCCGCCGCCGGTGTCGCCGGCGTGATCAAGATGGTGCAGGCGATCCGGCACGGCCTCGTCCCCGCGACGCTGCACGTGGACGAGCCGTCCCCGCACATCGACTGGACCTCCGGGGCGGTGGAGCTGGCGACGGAGTCGCGGCCGTGGCCGGCCGTGGACCGGCCGCGCCGGGCGGCGGTGTCCTCGTTCGGCATCTCCGGCACCAACGCCCACGTGATCATCGAGCAGGCCGACGAGCCGCAGGCCGTGGCGCCGGCCGAGCCCGGCCCCGGGCTCGTGACCGCCGACGCGGTGCTGTGGTCGCTGTCGGGGCGGTCGAAGGGCGCCCTGACCGGACAGGCGGCCCGCCTGGCGGAGTACGTCCGCGAGCGCGGCGAGGTCGACGCGGCAGCGGTGGGCTGGTCCCTGGCGACGACCCGGTCGACGTTCGACCAGCGGGCCGCCGTGGTCGGGTCGAGCCTGGAGGAGCTGCTGGCGGGGTTGGACGCCCTGGCGTCGGGGGCGCCGGCCGGCAACGTCGTCGCCGGCACCGTCACGCCCCACGGGGCGGGTCCGGTGTTCGTGTTCCCGGGTCAGGGTGCGCAGTCGGCGCGGATGGCCGCCGGCCTGGTGGGTCGTACGCCGGTGTTCGACGCCAGGTTGGCGGAGTGCCAGCAGGTCCTGGCGCCGTACCTGGACGTGGACCTGGTGTCGGTGTTGACCGGTGACGACGAGTCGTGGTTGGAGCGGGTCGAGGTCGTGCAGCCGGTGCTGTGGGCCGTCGGCATGGCCCTCGCCGCGGTGTGGCAGCACGCCGGGGTGACCCCGGCCGCGGTGGTCGGTCACTCGCAGGGTGAGATCGGTGCCGCGTGCGTGGCGGGGATCCTGTCGCTGGAGGACGCGGCGAAGGCCGTGGCGCTGCGCTCGCGGGCGCTGACCGTGCTGCGGGGCACCGGCACGATGGCCTCGGTCGACCTCTCCGCCGACGCGGTCGCCGAGCGGCTGCCGGCGTTCCCGGGTGTCGGGGTGGCGGCCGTCAACGGCCCGTCCACCGTCGTGGTGTCCGGTCCGCCGCAGCCGGTCGCCGACCTCGTGGAGGCGTGCCAGGCCGACGGGGTGCGCGCCCGACTGATCCCCGTGGACTACGCCTCCCACTCGGCCGCCGTGCAGGAGGTCGCCGAGCAACTGCGCGCAGACCTCGCCGACTTGACCCCGCAGGCCGGCCACACCCGGCTGGTGTCGACGCTGACGGGGGACTGGGTGGACCCGTCCTCGATGACTGCCGCCTACTGGTACGACAATCTGCGGCAGACCGTCCAGTTCGACGTCGCCGTCCGCGTCGCCGTCGCCGCCGGGCACACCACGTTCGTCGAGATCAGCCCCCACCCGGTGCTGACGATGCCGGTGACGGCGATCCTGGACGACGCCGGCGCGAGCGGGCACACGCTGGGCAGCCTGCGCCGCGGTGACGACGACGCGACGCGGCTGCTGACGAACCTCGCCACCGCCCACACGATCGGCCTGCCCGTCGACCTGGGCACGGTCCTCGCCGGGACCGACGTCGTGGCGCTGCCCACGTACGCCTTCGACCACCAGCGGTACTGGGTCGAGCCGCCGCTGCACCGGGCGCAGGACGTCAGCTCCGCCGGCCTCCAGGACGCCGGGCACCCGCTGCTCAGCGCCACGCTGACCTTCCCCGACAGCGAGCGGATGGTCTTCACCGGGCGGCTGTCGGTGCGTACCCACCCGTGGCTCGGCGAGCACCGGGTGATGGACAACATCCTGCTGCCCGGCACCGCCTTCGTCGAGCTGGCCACGTACGCCGGTGAGCAGGCCGGCTGCCCGACGGTGGAGGAGCTGACCCTGCTCGCCCCGCTCGTCCTGCCCGAACTCGGCGCGCTCCAGGTGCAGCTGATGGTCGGCGACCGGGACGACGACGGGCGGCGTACCGTCCAGCTCTACTCCCGGCCCTACCGGGACGGCTCCGACGAGATCCTGGCCGACGTCGCCTGGACCTGCCACGCCACCGGCCTGCTCGGTCCGCAGGCGGCCGACGCCGCGCCCGCCTTCGACCTGGGGGTGTGGCCGCCGCCCGGCGCGACGCGCGTCGAGGCCGACGACTTCTACTCCGGCATCGAGGCGACCGTCTTCGGGTACGGCCCGGCGTTCCGGGGCCTGCGCGCCGCGTGGACCCGCGACGACGAGGTCTTCGCCGAGGTCGAACTGCCCGCCGACCACCACGCCGAGGCCGGCCGCTTCGGGGTGCACCCGGCCCTGCTGGACGGCGCGTTGCAGGCCATGTCGATCGGCGGCTTCCTTGGCCGGATGGGCGACGGCGCCGACGCCACCGTGCCCCGCCTGCCGTTCGCCTGGACCGGGGTGTCGCTGCTCGCCGCCGGGGCCACCGCCCTGCGCGTACGCGTCGCCGCCGCCGGCGAGGTCGGCGTCTCCTTCCAGGTGGCCGACGCCACCGGCGCCCCGGTGCTGCACGTCGACTCGCTGATCATGCGCCGGGTCTCCGGCGACTCGCTCGGCGCGGCCCGCTCCGGCCGGCACGAGTCGCTGTTCCAGGTGGACTGGCCGGCGCTGCCGGTGCCCACCGGGCCCGTGCCGGCCGCCACCCGCTGGGTGGCGCTCGGCGACGACCTGGCGCTCAGCGCCGCCTGCGAGGCGGCCGGTGCCCGGGTGCGTACCGACGTCGGCCTCGACTCGCTGGGCGACCTGCTCGCCGGGGGTGAGCCGGCGCCCGAGGCGGTGATCGTGCCGATCGGCGACGCGGGGGACCCGACGGACCCGGCGCTGGCCGGGCAGGCGCGGGCCACCACGCACCGTACCCTCGCCGCGTTGCGGACCTGGCTCGCCGACGACCGGTTCGCCGAGTCCCGGCTGGTGCTGGTCACCCGCGACGCGGTCGCGGCGGGCGAGCAGCAGGTGGTCAACCTGCGCCAGGCCCCGGTCTGGGGTCTGCTGCGCACGGCCCAGCTCGAACACCCGGGCCGGTGCCAGCTCGTCGACCTCGACGACACCCCGGACAGCGCCGCCGCGCTGGCCGCCGCGATCGCCTCCGGCGAGCCGCAGCTCGCCGTGCGGGCCGGGCAGGTGCGCACGCCACGGCTCGGGCGGGTCCCGGCCGGCGTGGAGCCGCTGCCCGGTGGGATCGACCCGGACGGCACCGTGCTGATCACCGGCGGCACGGGCGTGCTGGGCCGCATCCTGGCCCGCCACCTCGCCACCACCCACGGCGTGCGGCACCTGCTGCTGGCCGGGCGGCGCGGCGCGGCGGCCGAGGGGATCGACGACCTCGTCACCGAGCTCGCCGGCGCCGGTACGGAGGTGACCGTCGCGGCCTGCGACGCCGCCGACTCCGACGCCCTGTCGGCGCTGCTGGCCGGGGTGCCCGCGGCGCACCCGCTCACCGCCGTGGTGCACGCCGCCGGTGTCCTCGACGACGGCGTGCTGGAGTCGATGACGCCCGAACGGGTGGACGCGGTCGCCGTGCCGAAGATCGACGCGGCGTGGCACCTGCACCGCCTCACGGCCGACGCGAACCTCGCGGCCTTCGTCCTCTTCTCCTCGGCGGCGGCCACCCTGGGCAGCGCCGGCCAGTCCAACTACGCGGCGTCGAACGCCTTCCTCGACGCCCTCGCGGCGCACCGCCGGGCCCGCGGGCTCGCCGGCATCTCGCTCGCGTGGGGCTTTTGGGAGCAGGCCAGCGGCATGACCGGCCACCTCGGCGACGACGACGTGCGGCGGATGGCCGAGCAGGGCGCCGCCGGCCTCGCCACCGAGCAGGCGCTGAACCTCTTCGACGCCGCGTGGCGGCTCGACGCGGCGGCCGTCGTGCCGATGCGCCTGGACGTCGGGACGCTGCGCGGGCAGGCCGAGGCCGGCACCCTCGCGCCGATGCTCCGGGCCCTGGTCCGGGTGCCGCTGCGGCGCTCCGTCGACGCCACCGGCGCCCGCTCCGGCGGGGTGCAGCTCAGCCAGCGGCTCGCCGGCCTGGCCGGCCCGGAGCGGCTCAAGGTGGTGCTCGACGTGGTGCGGGCGAACATCGCCGCCGTCCTCGGCCACGCTGGCGCCGACGCCGTCGACCCGAACCGGCTCTTCACCGACCTGGGCTTCGACTCGCTCACCGCCGTCGACCTGCGCAACCGGCTCAACGGCCTGTCCGGGCTGCGGCTGCCGGCGACGTTGGTCTTCGACTACCCGACGCCGACCGCGCTCGCCGAGAAGCTGACAAGCGAGATCGCCGCCGACGCGGCGCCCTCCACGCAGCCGCTCTTCCAGGGCATCGACACGGTGGAGAGCCTGCTCAACGCCATCCCGCTCGACCCGGCGGCCCGGGCCCGGTTCACCGCCCGGATGCAGGACCTGCTCGCCAAGGCGTCCGACCTGGCGGCCGGACCCGCCGCCGAACCGGACCGGCCCGACCTCGACTCGGCCAGCGACGACGAGATCTTCGACTTCATCAGCAAAGAGTTTGGAATCTCCTGAGATGACCAACCTTCCAATCGAGGCAGGTGCCCCCCGATGAGCGATGACAAGCTGCGGTACTTCCTCAAGCGGGTCACCGCCGACCTGCACGAGACCAAGCGCAAGCTGCAGACCGTCGAGGCGCGCGACCAGGAACCCCTGGCCATCGTCTCGATGAGCTGCCGCTTCCCCGGTGGGGTCCGGTCGCCGGAAGCACTGTGGGACCTCGTCGCCGAAGGCCGGGACGCGCTCACCGAGTTCCCCGACGACCGGGGTTGGGACCTGGAGGCGCTCTACGACCCCGACCCCAACAAGCCGGGCAAGAGCTACACGCGCATCGGCGGGTTCCTCGACGGCGCCGGTGACTTCGACCCGTCGCTGTTCGGCATCTCGCCGCGTGAGGCCCTCGCCATGGACCCGCAGCAGCGGCTGCTGCTGGAGACGTCCTGGGAGGCCATCGAGCGGGCCGGCATCGACCCGCTGTCGCTGCGCGGCAGCTCCACCGGCGTCTTCGTCGGGCTGAGCACCTCGAACTACGGCATGGGTCTGCCGCACGTGCCCGAGGGCGTCGACATGTACATCGGCACCGGCAACACCACGAGCGTCGCGTCCGGCCGGATCTCGTTCACCCTCGGCCTCAACGGCCCCGCCGTCACCGTCGACACCGCCTGCTCCTCCTCGCTGGTGGCCCTGCACCTCGCCGTGAACGCGCTGCGCCGCGGCGAGTGCGACCTCGCCATCGCCGGTGGCGTCACCGTCATGGTCACCCCCGGCGTCTTCGTCGTCTTCTCCCGGCAGCGCGGCATGTCCGTCGACGGCCGGTGCAGGGCCTTCGCGGCCGGCGCGGACGGCACCGGCTGGGGCGAGGGCGGCGGCGTGCTCGTCGTGGAGCGGCTTGCCGACGCCGAGCGCAACGGCCACCCGATCCTCGCCGTGATCCGGGGCAGCGCCCTCAACCAGGACGGCGCGTCCAACGGGCTCACCGCCCCGAACGGCCCCTCCCAACAGCGGGTCATCCGGCAGGCCCTCGCCAACGCCCGGCTCGGCACCGCCGACGTCGACATGGTCGAGGCGCACGGCACCGGCACCACCCTCGGCGACCCCATCGAGGCGCAGGCACTCATCGCCACGTACGGGCAGGACCGGCCCGCCGACCGGCCGCTGTGGCTGGGCTCGGTGAAGTCGAACATCGGCCACACCCAGAGCGCCGCCGGCGTCGCCGGGCTGGTCAAGATGGTGATGGCGCTGCGCAACGGCGTCATGCCGGAGACCCTGCACGTCGACGAGCCATCCCCGCACGTGGACTGGACCGCCGGGGCGGTCTCCCTGCTCACCGAGTCCAAGCCGTGGCCGGAGCTGGACCGCCCCCGCCGCGGCGGCGTCTCGTCGTTCGGCGTCAGCGGCACCAACGCGCACGTGATCCTGGAGGAGTACCGGCCGCGCGTCGCCGAGCCGGCGTCCGTGGACGGCGACGAGGCCGTCGAGGCCACCGCCGTCGAGCCCGCGCGACGCCCCGGCCTGGTCGGCTCGGACGTGACCCTCTGGCCGGTGTCGGCCCGGTCGCGCTCCGCCCTCGCCGGGCAGGCCGCCCGGCTCGCGCGGCACGTGCGCGAGCACGGCGACCTCGCCCCGGCGGCGGTCGGCTGGTCGCTGGCCACCACCCGCTCGACGTTCGACCACCGCGCCGCCGTGGTCGGCCTCGGCACCGACGAGCTGCTCGCCGGGCTGGACGCCCTCGCCGCCGGCCACCCGGGCGGCAACCTCGTCACCGGTACGGTCACCAGCGCCGGCGCCGGCCCCGTCTTCGTCTTCCCGGGCCAGGGTGCGCAGTCGGCGCGGATGGCCGCCGGCCTGGTCGGTCGTACGCCGGTGTTCGACGCGCGGCTGGCCGAGTGCCAGCGGGCCCTCGCCCCGTACCTGGACGTGGACCTCGTGTCGGTGCTGACCGGCGACGACGAGTCGTGGCTGGAGCGGGTCGAGGTCGTGCAGCCCGTGCTGTGGGCCGTCGGCATCGCCCTCGCGGCCGTGTGGCGCGCGGCGGGCGTCGTCCCGGACGCGGTCGTCGGCCACTCGCAGGGCGAGATCGGCGCGGCCTGCGTGGCGGGCATCCTGAGCCTGGACGACGCCGCGAGGACCGTGGCGCTGCGCTCGCGCGCCCTGGCGGTGCTGCGCGGCACCGGCACGATGGCGTCGGTGGACCTGTCGGCCGACGCGGTCGCCGAGCGCCTGCCGGCGTTCCCGGGTGTCGGGGTGGCGGCGGTCAACGGCCCGTCCACCGTCGTGGTCTCCGGCCCGCCGCAGCCCGTCGCCGACCTCGTCGCGGCGTGCCAGGACGAGGGCCTGCGCGCCCGGCTCATCCCCGTGGACTACGCCTCCCACTCCGAGGCCGTGCAGCAGGTCGCCGAGCAGCTGCGCGCCGACCTGGCCGACGTCACCCCGCAGGCCGGCCACACCCGCCTGGTCTCCACGCTCACCGGGGACTGGGTCGACCCGGCCTCGATGACCGCGGACTACTGGTACGACAACCTGCGCCGCACCGTGCGGTTCGACGCGGCCGTCCGGACGGCGATCGCCGCCGGGCACACCACGTTCGTGGAGATCAGCCCGCACCCGGTGCTGACGATGCCGGTGACGGCGATCCTCGACGACACCGGCGTCACCGGCCACACCCTGGGCAGCCTGCGCCGCGGCGACGACGACGCGACCCGGCTGCTGACCAATCTCGCCACCGCGTACGCCATCGGCCTGCCCGTCGACCTCGCGAACGTCCTCGCCGAGACCGAGGTGGCGCCGCTGCCCACGTACGCCTTCGACCACCAGCGGTTCTGGCTGGACGGCAGCGGCGGCCCCGACCTGCAGAGCCTGCTCCAGGGCGCGACCGGCGGCGACCCCAGCGACACGAGCTTCTGGGCGGCCGTGGAACGCGGGGACGTCACCGCCCTCGCCGAGACCATCGCCACCGAGGACACCCCGGCCCACGAGGTCCTCGACGCGCTGCTGCCGGCCCTGCCGCTGCTCACCTCCTGGCGTCGGCAGCGGCGCCGCCAGTCCGACATCGACGGCTGGCGCTACCAGGACACCTGGAAGCCGCTGCCCGGCGTCGCCAACCGGGGCATGAGCGGCACCTGGGTCGTCGTCCTGCCCACCGGCGACATCATCGAGCCCTGGCAGGACGCCTGCGTCGAGGCGTTCGCGGCGGCCGGCGCGACGCTCGTCCCGGTGCCCGTCTCCACCCCCGACGTCGACCGCGACCAGTTCGGCAAGCTGCTCCAGGAGGCGCTCGCCGCCGCGCCGGGTGGCGACGACGCCGCCGCCGAGGTGACCGGTGTGGTCTCGCTGCTCGCCTTCGACGAGCTGGCCCACCCGCTGCACCCGTCCGTGCCCGGCGGCTTCGCCGCCACCGTCGCGCTCTTCCAGGCCCTGGGCGACCTCGGCCTGCGCGCCCCGATGTGGAGCGTCACCTCCGGCGCCGCGTCCGTCGGCATGGCCGACCTGCTGCGCTCCCCGGTGCAGTCGCTGGTCTGGGGCTTCGGCCGGGTCGCCGCGCTGGAGCACCCGCAGCGCTGGGGCGGTCTCGTGGACCTGCCGGAGGCCGTCGACGAGCGCTGCGCCGACCTGCTGGTCGCGGCCCTCACCGGAGCCGGGGAGGAGGACCAGATCGCGGTACGCCCCGGCGGCCTGCTCGCCCGCCGGCTCACCCGGGTCCCGCTCGGCGAGAGCCAGCCCGCGAACCCGTGGCAGCCGTACGGCACGGCGCTGGTCACCGGCGGCACCGGCGCGCTCGGCGGGCACGCCGCCCGCTGGCTGGCCCGCAGCGGCGTGGAGAACATCGTGGTCGTCAGCCGGCGGGGCATGGCCGCGCCGGGCGCGCAGCAGCTCGTCGACGACCTCACCGAGCTGGGCGCTCAGGCCACCGTCGTCGAGTGCGACGCCTCCGACCGGGACGCGCTGGCCGACCTGATCGACGCGATCCCCGCCGAGTACCCGCTCACCACGGTCGTGCACGCCTCCGCCGTGCTCGACGACGCCATGATCAACGACATCCGGCCGGAGCAGATCGAGCGGGTGCTCCAGGCCAAGGTCGACGTCGCGTACAACCTGCACGAGCTGACCCTCGACCACGAGCTGTCGGCGTTCATCATGTTCTCGTCCTTCGCCGGCAGCGTGGCCAGCTCCGGCGTCGGCAACTACGCCCCGAGCAACGCGTTCCTCGACGCCCTCGCCCAGCACCGGCGTGGCCTCGGCCTGACCGCCACCTCCATCGCCTGGGGGGCGTGGGCCGGCGGCGGCATGGCCGACGGGCCGCTCGGCGAGCTGCTGCACCGCCACGGCGTACCCGAGATGACCCCCGAGGCGGCCATCGCCGCGCTGCACCAGGCCGTGGACCACGGCGAGGCGTTCCTGACCATCGCCGACATCGCCTGGGAACGGTTCTCCGTCGCCTTCACCGCCACCCGGCCCGGCCCGCTGATCAGCGACCTGCCGGACGTGCGGCGGCTCGCCGCGGCCGAGCAGGTGGCCAGCGTGGAGGCCGGCGACGGCCCGGAGACGTTGCAGGACCGGCTCGCCGGCCTGCCCGCCGCCGAGCGGCTCGCCGTGCTGCTCGGCCTGGTCCGCAGCCAGGTCGCCGCCGTGCTCAACTACCCGTCCGCCGAGTCGGTGGACGAGCACCGGGCGTTCCGGGAGCTGGGCTTCGACTCCGTGACCGCCGTCGAGCTGCGCAACCGGCTCGGCTCGGCCACCGGCGTGGCCCTGCCGGTCACCCTGGTCTTCGACTACCCGACCCCGACGACCCTGGCGGAGTACCTCTTCGCCGAGGTCGCCCACGACGACGTGGTCACCCCGACCGCCCTCCTCGACGATCTGGACCGGATCGCCGACAGCCTCGACGTGGTGGCGCGGGACGAGGCGGCCCGGGTGCGGGCCACCGTACGCCTGCAGGCGATGCTGTCCCGGCTCGCCCAGGACAGCGGTGGCGCCGACATCGGCCGGCACCTCGACGACGCCACCGACGACGAGTTGTTCGCGATGGTCGACAAGGACCTCGGCATCTCCTGACCTTCCAGCTCCAGCTCTCTCCCGTCCCTTTCGAGGAAGCGGCACTCCGATGGCCAACGAAGACAAGCTCCGCGACTACCTCAAGCGGGTCATGGCTGATCTCCACGACACCCGCCGCCGGCTCAGTGAGGCACAGTCCCAGGAACTGGAGCCGGTGGCGATCGTGGCGATGAGCTGCCGGTTGCCGGGCGGGGTGCGCAACCCCGACGACCTGTGGGAGCTGTTGCGGGACGGCCGGGACGCGGTCACGCCCTTCCCCGACGACCGGGGCTGGGACCTGGAGCGCCTGTACCACCCCGACCCCGACCACCCGGGCACCTCGTACGCCCGGGAGGGCGGGTTCGTCGACGGGGCCGGGGACTTCGACTCCGCCTTCTTCGGCATCTCGCCCCGCGAGGCGCTGACCATGGACCCCCAGCAGCGGTTGCTGCTGGAGACGTCCTGGGAGGCGGTCGAGGCGGCCGGGATCGACCCGGCCTCGCTGCGCGGCAGCCGGACCGGGGTGTTCGTCGGCACGAACGGGCAGGACTACGGGACCCTGCTGATGATGTCGCCGGACGGCGACGAGGGGCACTCGATGACCGGGGGCGCGGCGGCCGTCGCGTCGGGCCGGGTGTCGTACACCCTCGGGCTCGAAGGGCCGGCCGTCTCCATCGACACGGCCTGCTCGTCGTCGCTGGTGGCACTGCACCTCGCGGTGCAGGCGCTGCGGGCGGGGGAGTGCGACCTGGCGCTGGCCGGCGGGGTGACCGTGATGGCCACCCCGGGCCTCTACATCGGATCCAGCCGGCAGCGCGCCCTCTCCACCGACGGGCGGTGCAGGTCGTTCGCCGCCAGCGCCGACGGCGCCGGGTTCTCCGAGGGCGTCGGCTGGCTGCTGGTCGAGCGGCTGTCGGACGCCCGCCGCAACGGCCACCACGTCCTCGCGGTGGTCCGCGGCACCGCCGTCAACCAGGACGGCGCGTCGAACGGGCTGACCGCCCCGAACGGGCCGGCGCAGCAGCGGGTGATCAGCCAGGCCCTCGCCTCCGCCAGGCTCTCCACCGCCGACGTCGACGTCGTGGAGGCGCACGGCACCGGCACCAAGCTGGGCGACCCGATCGAGGCGCAGGCGCTCATCGCCACGTACGGGCAGGACCGGGGGGACGCCCCGCCGCTGCTGCTCGGCTCGGTGAAGTCGAACATCGGCCACGCCCAGGCCGCCGCCGGCGTGGCCGGGGTGATCAAGCTGGTGCTCGCCATCCGGCACGGCGTCGTCCCGGCGACGCTGCACGTCGACGCCCCGTCCCCGCACATCGACTGGACGGCCGGCGCGGTGGAACTGGCCACCGAGGCCCGGCCGTGGCCCGAGACGGGCCGGGCGCGGCGGGGCGCCGTCTCCTCGTTCGGCATCTCCGGCACCAACGCGCACGTGATCATCGAGCAGCCGGACGAGTCGGCCGAGGAGCGCCGCGCCGACTCCGCCCCCGGGCTGGTCGCGGCCGACGCGCTCCTCTGGCCGGTGTCGGCCCGGTCGAAGGCCGCCCTGTCCGGGCAGGCCGCCCGGCTCGCGTCGCACCTGCGGCAGCGCGACGGGCTGGAGCCGGCCGCGGTGGGCTGGTCCCTGGCGGCCACCCGGTCGACGTTCGACCACCGCGCCGCCGTGGTCGGCTCGACCGCCGACGAGCTGCTGGCGGGGCTGGACGCGGTCGCGGCCGGCCTGCCCGCCGGGAACGTGGTCAGCGGGGTGGCGTCGGGCCCCGGCGCGGGCCCGGTGTTCGTCTTCCCCGGTCAGGGCGCGCAGTCGGCGCGGATGGCCGCCGGCCTGGTCGGCCGGACGCCGGTGTTCGACGCGAAGCTGGCCGAGTGCCAGCGGGCCCTCGACCCGCACCTCGCCGTCGACGTGGTGTCGGTGCTGACCGGCGACGACGAGTCGTGGCTGGAGCGGGTCGAGGTCGTGCAGCCGGTGCTGTGGGCCGTCGGCATGGCCCTCGCCGCGGTGTGGCAGCACGCCGGGGTGACCCCGGCCGCGGTGATCGGCCACTCGCAGGGCGAGATCGGCGCGGCGTGCGTGGCCGGCATCCTCAGCCTGGAGGACGCCGCGAAGGCGGTGGCGCTGCGCTCCCGCGCCCTGACCGTGCTGCGCGGCACCGGCACGATGGCGTCGGTGGACCTGTCGGCCGACGCGGTCGCCGAGCGGCTGCCGGCCTTCCCCGGCGTCGGGGTGGCGGCGGTCAACGGCCCGTCCACCGTCGTGGTCTCCGGCCCGCCGCAGCACGTCGCCGACCTGGTGCAGGCGTGCCAGGCCCAGGGGGTCCGGGCCCGGTTGATCCCCGTGGACTACGCGTCGCACTCGCCCGCCGTGCAGGAGGTCGCCGAGCAGCTGCGCGCCGACCTGGCCGACGTGACGCCGCAGGTCGGCCACACCCGCCTGGTCTCCACCCTCACCGGGGACTGGGCCGACCCGATCGCCATGGGCGCGGACTACTGGTACGACAACCTGCGCCGGACGGTGCTCTTCGACACGGCGGTGCGGGTGGCCGTCGCCGCCGGGCACACCACGTTCGTGGAGATCAGCCCGCACCCGGTGCTGACGATGCCGGTGACGGCGATCCTCGACGACACCGGCGTCTCCGGACAGACCCTGGGCAGCCTGCGCCGCGACGACGACGACGCGACCCGGCTGCTGACCAACCTCGCCGCGGCGCACGCCATCGGCCTGCCCGTCGACCTGACGAAGGTCCTGCCCGCCGCGCCCACCGTCGACCTGCCCACGTACGCCTTCGACCACCACCGGTACTGGCCCGCCCCGCCGGTCTTCCTCGCCGCGCCCGACGGCGAGCCGGACCTCGACCGGTGGCGCTACCGGGTCACCTGGCAGGCCGTGCCCGACCTGCCGCTGACCTGGCTCGCCGGCACCTGGCTCGTCCCGGTGCCCGCGGCGCTGGCCGGGGACCCCCTGGTCGCCGACGTGCTGTCGGCGCTCGGCAACTTCGGCGCGGACGTCGTACCCGTGGAACTGGACGCCACCGACGACCCGGCGGCGCTGGCCGAACCGCTGCGCGCCGCGCTCGCCGGCCCGGACGGACCCGTCGCCGTGCTCTCCCTGCTCGGCCTGGACGAGCGGGCGCACCCGGAGCACCCGGCGACCTCGCTGGCCGTCTCGGGCACCGCCCTGCTGGTGCAGGCGCTCGGGGCGCTCGGCGTCGAGGCGCCGCTGTGGTGCGCCACCCGGGGAGCCGTCGCGGTCAGCGCCGACGACCCGGCGCCGAGCCCCGTCGCCGCCGCCGTCTGGGGGCTCGGCCGCGCGGTCGCCCTCGAACACCCCGCCCGCTGGGGCGGCCTGCTCGACCTGCCGCACACCCTCGACGCGCAGGCCGGCGCCCTGCTCTGCGCGGCGCTCGGCGCCGGCGGCGAGGACCCGTTCGGCGGTGGCGCCGACCAGTTCGGCGACGACGACGGCGCGGAGCGGTTCGGTGGCGACGAGGACCAGCTCGCCGTGCGCGAATCCGGGGTCTTCGTCCGCCGGCTCACCCGGCTCACCGAACCCGAGCCGACCGCGTCCGGCGACGCCGTCGACGGCACCTGGCGGATGCGCGGCACCGTGCTGATCACCGGCGGCACCGGCGGGCTGGGGGGGCACCTGGCCCGCTGGGCGGCCCGCTCCGGCGCCGCGCACGTCCTGCTGGCCAGCCGGCGCGGCCCGGACGCCCCGGGCGCCGCCGAACTGGAGGCGGAGCTGACCGACCTCGGCGTACGGGTCACCGTGGCCCGCTGCGACGTCGCCGACCGGGCGCAGGTGGCCGACCTGCTGGCCGCCGTACCCGCCGACGCACCGGTGAGCGCCGTGCTGCACACCGCCGCCGTCCTCGACGACGGGATCGTCGACACCGTCACCGCGCAGCGCCTGCACACCGTCGCCGCACCCAAGTGCGCCGCCGCCGTCCACCTGGACGAGCTGACCCGCGACCTCGACCTGGACGCCTTCGTGCTGTTCTCCTCGGTCGCCGGCACCACCGGCAACGCCGGGCAGGGCGCGTACGGGGCGGCCAACGCGTTCCTCGACGCCCTCGCCGAGCGGCGCCGGGCCGAGGGCCTGCCCGCCCTCTCGGTGGCCTGGGGCGCGTGGAGCGGGGCCGGCCTGCCCGCCGACAACGAACGTGCCCAGCAGCGACTGCGCCGGGGCGGAATGCTCGGCATGGACCCCGACCTGGCCGTCGAGGCCCTCGCCCGGGCGCTGCGGCGCGGCGAGACCACGACCCTGATCGCCGACATCGACTGGTCCCGCTTCGCCCCCGCGTTCACCCTGGTCCGGCCCAGCCCGCTGATCGGCGACCTCGAAGAGGTACGCGAGGCGACGCGCCCGGCCCCGCAGGAGGCCGCCGAGGAGGCGACGGACGTGCCGTCGGCCCTGGCGCGGCGGCTCGCCGGACTCGCCGCGGCGGAGCGCGCCGCGACGCTGCTGGAGCTGGTCCGCCAGTGCGCGGCGACCGCGCTCGGCTACGGCGCGGCCGACGACATCCCGGCCACCCTGCCCTTCCGCGACCTCGGCCTGGACTCGCTGACCGCCGTGGACATGCGCAACTTCCTGGCCACCGCCACCGACCTGCGGCTGCCCGCGACGCTCGCCTTCGACTACCCGAACCCGACGGCGCTCGCCGCGCACCTCGACGAGCTGCTCACCGGGGCCGCCCCGGACGTGGCCACCCCCGCCCCGGCCGCACCGGCCGACGACGAGCCGATCGCCATCGTGGCGATGAGCTGCCGCCTGCCCGGCGGGGCGGACACCCCGGAGCAGCTGTGGCAGCTCCTCGCCGCCGGCGGCGACGCGATCGGCGAGTTCCCCACCGACCGGGGCTGGGACCTCGACCGGCTCTTCGACTCCGACCCGGAGAAGGAGGGCACCAGCTACGCCCGCGAGGGCGGATTCGTCACCGGGGCCGCCGACTTCGACGCCGGCTTCTTCGGCATCAGCCCCCGCGAGGCCCTGGCCATGGACCCGCAGCAGCGGCTCCTGCTGGAGGCGTCCTGGGAGGCGATCGAGCGGGCCGGGATCGACCCGCACGCGCTGCGCGGCAGCCCCACCGGCGTCTTCGTCGGCACCAACTACCAGGACTACCGGAACCTCATGTTCAGCGCCGAGGGCGCCGAGGGGCACCTGATGACCGGCAACGCCGGCAGCGTGCTCTCCGGCCGGGTGTCGTACACCCTCGGGCTGGAGGGGCCGGCCGTCTCGGTGGACACCGCCTGCTCGTCGTCGCTGGTCGCGCTGCACTGGGCCTGCCAGGCGCTGCGCCGCTCGGAGTGCTCCCTCGCCCTCGTCGGCGGCGTCACCGTCATGTCCACCCCCGGGGTGTTCGTCGGCTTCAGCCGGCAGCGGGGCCTCGCCCCGGACAGCCGGGTCAAGGCGTTCGCCTCCGCCGCCGACGGCACCAGCTGGGGCGAGGGCCTCGGCCTGCTGCTCGTCGAGCGGCTCTCCGACGCCCGCCGCAACGGCCACCCCGTGCTCGCCGTGATCAAGGGCAGCGCCGTCAACCAGGACGGCGCCTCCAACGGCCTGACCGCCCCGAACGGGCCGTCGCAGCAGCGGGTGATCCGGCAGGCGCTCGCCAACGCCGGCCTCACCCCGGCCGACGTGGACGCCGTCGAGGCGCACGGCACCGGCACCAAGCTCGGTGACCCCATCGAGGCGCAGGCCCTGCTCGCCACGTACGGCCAGCGGCCCGCCGACCAGCCGCTCTGGCTCGGCTCGATCAAGTCCAACATCGGGCACACGCAGGCCGCCGCCGGCGTCGCCGGGATCATCAAGATGGTGCTGGCGCTGCGGCACGGCTACCTGCCGCAGACCCTGCACGTCGACGAGCCGACCGACCAGGTGGACTGGTCCGTCGGCGCGGTCGAGCTGCTCGGCGAGGGCCGCCCGTGGCCGGTCACCGACCACCCGCGCCGCGCGGCCGTCTCCTCGTTCGGCATCAGCGGCACCAACGCGCACACCATCCTGGAGCAGGCCCCGGAGCCGTCCGTCGTCGAGCCGCCGACCGGGGAGCCGGCCGGGCTGCCGGTGGTGCCGGTGCTGCTGTCGGGACGTACGGCGGTCGCGCTGGCCGCCCAGGCGGACCGCTGGGCCGAGCAGCTCACCGGGCTGGAGGCCCCCCGGACGGTCGACGTGGGCTGGTCGTCGGCGGTCTCCCGGGCCACCCTGGAGCACCGGGCCGTCGTGCTGGCCACCGACCGGATCGCGCTGGGCGCCGGGCTGCGCGCCCTCGGCGCCGGTGAGGACTCGCCGCTGGTGGTCACCGGCGTGGCCGCGTCCCGGCCGAAGGTGGCGTACCTGTTCTCCGGGCAGGGGGCGCAGCGGGCCGGGATGGGTCGCGAGCTGGCCGAGGCGTTCCCGGTCTTCGCCGCCGCGCTCGACGAGGCCTGCGCCGCACTCGACCCGCACCTGCCCCGCCCGCTGAAGCCGCTGCTCTTCGCCGAGCCCGACACCGCAGAGGCCGAGGCGCTGGACCGGACCGAATTCACCCAGCCGGCGCTCTTCGCCGTCGAGGTGGCGCTGTTCCGGCTGTTCGAGGCGTGGGGGGTGCGCCCCGACGCGGTCGCCGGGCACTCCATCGGCGAGTTCGCCGCCGCCCACGCCGCCGGGGTGCTCTCCCTGGCCGACGCCGCCGAGCTGGTCGCCGCCCGGGGCCGGCTGATGCAGGCGCTGCCGGCCGGCGGGGCGATGCTCGCCATCGCCGCCACCGAGGCCGAGGTGACCGCCGGGCTCGGCGACCGCGCCGACCGGGTCTCCGTCGCCGCCGTCAACGGTCCCGCCGCCGTCGTGGTGTCCGGGGCCGGCGACGCCGTCGAGGAGCTGGCCGCCGAGTGGAGCGCGCGGGGCGTCCGGATCCGGCGGCTGACGGTCAGCCACGCGTTCCACAGCCCGCTGATGGAACCGGTGCTCGACGACCTCGCCGCCGTGGCCGGACGGCTGCGCTACCAGGACCCGATCATCCCGATGATCTCCACCGTCACCGGCGCGCCGGTCGACGCGGCGGAGATCGGCACGCCGGAGTACTGGGTGCGGCACGCCCGCGACGCCGTGCGCTTCGCCGACGCCGTCGTGGCGCTGCGGGAGCGCAACGTCACCGGCTACGTCGAGATCGGCCCGGACGGGGTGCTCACCGCCCTCGCCCAGGCCGTCCTGGCCGAGGGCACCCCGACCGGCGGCCGGGCCCCGCTGGTCGTGCCGGCCCTGCGCCGGGACCGCCCCGAGCCGACCACCCTGCTGCGGGCGGTCGCCGCGCTGCACACCCACGGCGTCTCCCCGGACTGGTTCGCCCTCTACGCGGGCACCGGCGCGCAGCGGGTCGACCTGCCCACCTACACGTTCGACCGGCAGCGCTACTGGCCGGAGCCGCCGCCGTGGGCCAGCCTGGCGGCCGAGGACGACCGCACCGACGTCGAGCGCCGCTTCTGGGCGGCCGTCGAGGCCGAGGACCTCGAGTCGCTGGCCCGCGACCTGGACGTCGACCGCGACCAGCCGTTCGGGACGGTGCTGCCCGCCCTCTCCGCCTGGCGGCGGCGCGGCCGGGAACGGTCCCTGGTCGACGGCAGCCGGTACCGGGTCGTCTGGGAGCCCATCGAGGAGACCCCGCAGGAGCAGGACCCCGGCCGCTGGCTGGTGCTGCTGCCCGCCGACCGGGCCGACGACCCCGACCTGAACTCCTGCACCTGGGCCCTCGGCACCGACGTGACAATCGTGCCCGTGGACACCGGCGCCGACCCCGACGAGCTGTGCGGCGGGTTCGCCGACGTGCTCACCGAGGCACTCGGCGAGGACGGGGGGCCGCTGTCGATCCTCTCCTTCCTCGGCCTGGACGACGCCCCGCACGCCGAGCACCCGACGCTGCCGCGCGGCCTCGCCGCGACCGTGCACCTGCTCCAGCAGCTCGTCGACCTCGACGCCCCGGCCCGGCTCTGGTCCGTCACCCAGGGTGCCGTCGGGGTCGGCGACGGCGACGTCCCGGCCAACCCGCGGCAGGCGATGCTGTGGGGCCTGGGCCGGGTGGCCGCGCTGGAGCAGCCCACCCGCTGGGCCGGTCTGGTCGACCTGCCCACCGACCTCGAGCCCTGGACCGCGATGCGGCTCGGCGGCATCCTCACCGGCGGCGGCGTGGAGGACCAACTCGCCGTCCGCGAGTCCGGGGTGCTGGTGCGGCGGCTCGTCCCCGCCGTCACCGACGGGGACCCCGCGCCGTGGCAGCCCCGGGGCACGGTGCTGATCACCGGCGGCACCGGCGCGCTCGGCGGGCACGTGGCCCGCTGGGTGGCCGGCGCCGGCGCGGAACGGGTCGTGCTGACCAGCCGGCGGGGCACCGACACCCCCGGCGCCGCCGAGCTGCTCGCCGAGCTGACCGGCCTCGGGGTGGACTGCCGGGTCGCCCGCTGCGACGCCGCCGACCGCAACGCGGTGGCCGAGCTCCTGGCCGACCTCGGGCGGGAGGGACCGCCGCTGCGCGCGGTGGTGCACGCCGCGGGGGTCAGCGAGGTGGTGCCGCTGGCCGACACCACCCTGGAGGACCTGGCGTACGTCATCGCCCCGAAGCTGTCCGGCGCCGAGCACCTCGACGAGCTGCTCGACGGCGTCGACCTGGACGCGTTCGTGCTCTTCTCGTCCATCTCGGCGGTGTGGGGCAGCGGCGGGCAGGGCGCGTACGCGGCCGGCAACGCCTACCTGGACGCGCTCGCCGAGCGGCGCCGCGGCCGGGGCCTGGCGGCCACCTCCGTCGCCTGGGGGCCGTGGACCGAGTCCGGGATGTACACCGAGGGGGCTGCGGAGCAGCTGCGCCGCCGCGGCCTGCGGGTGATGCCGCCCGGCGTGGCCATGGCCGGGCTGCGGCACGCCCTGGCCGCCGGCGACACCTGCGTCACCGTCGCCGACGTCGACTGGGCCACCTTCGCGCCGCTGTTCACCTCGCTGCGGCCCAGCCCGCTGCTGGCCGACCTGCCGGCCGTACGCGAGCTGGCCGTCACCCCCGCCGACGCGCCGGACGCCTCCGCGCCCGTCGCCCGGGACCTGCTCGCCGAGCTGCGGGCGCTGCCCGGCGACGAGCGGCGGGCCGCGCTGCTGGAGATGGTGCGCGTCGACGCGGCGAAGGTGCTCGGCCACTCCTCCGGCGACGTGATCGAGACGGACCGGGGCTTCCTGGACCTCGGCTTCGACTCGCTCACCGCCGTGGAGCTGCGCAACCTGCTCACCGCGGCCACCGGCCACGACCTGCCCACCACTGTCGTCTTCGACTACCCGACGCCGGCCGGCCTGGCCGACCACCTGTACGAGGAGCTCTTCGCCGACGGCGACGGGGAGTTCGGCGAGGACGGCGACGAGGAGTCGGTCCGCCAGGCCCTCGCCGCGATCCCGCTGGACGAGCTGCGGCGGACGGGTCTGCTCGACCAGCTGCTCCAGCTGGCCCGCACGAGCGCCGGTCCGCCGGCCGTGGCGTCCGCCGCCCCGGCCGCGCCCGAGGCGCAGATCCACGAACTCGACGTCGCAGGCCTGGTCCGGATGGCCCTGGAAGGCTCCGACTCGTGACCCGGCCGGCCCTGAGGAGCCCCCGATGAGTGTTTCACTGGACGAGGTCGTCGGCGCGCTGCGCGCGTCCCTGCTCGACAACCAGAAGCTCAAGCAGCAGAACCAGCAGCTCACCGCCGCGCTCAGCGAGCCGGTGGCGATCATCGGCATGAGCTGCCGGTTCCCCGGCGGCGTCGGGTCGCCGGAGCAGCTGTGGGACCTGGTGGCCGACGGCACCGACGCGATGTCGGCGTTCCCCGACGACCGGGGCTGGGACCTGGGGGCGCTCTACGACCCCGATCCCGACCCGGACAGCCGGGGCACGTCGTACGTGCGCGAGGGCGGGTTCCTCTACTCCGCCGGGGACTTCGACCCCGCCTTCTTCGGCATCAGTCCCCGCGAGGCCCTCGCGATGGACCCGCAGCAGCGGCTGCTGCTGGAGACCGCCTGGGAGGCGTTCGAGCGGGCCGGCATCGACCCGACCACGCTGCGCGGCGCGCCCACCGGCGTGTACGCGGCGACCAGCAGCCAGGGCGACTACGCCGCGCTGCTCACCGGGGTCAGCGGCGGCGTCGAGGGCTACCTCGGCACCGGTAGCGCCGCGGCCGTGGCCAGCGGCCGGATCTCGTACGCCCTGGGACTCGAGGGGCCGGCGGTCACCGTGGACACGGCGTGCAGCTCGTCCCTGGTCGCGTTGCACCTCGCCTGCCAGGCGCTGCGGCTGGGGGAGTGCACCATGGCGCTGGTCGGCGGGGTGTCGGTGATGGCCACCCCGACCGTCTTCGTCGAGTTCTCCCGCCAGCGCGGCCTGTCCACCGACGGCCGGTGCAAGTCGTTCGCCGCCGCTGCCGACGGCACCGGCTGGTCCGAGGGGGCCGGCATGCTGCTGGTCGAGCGGCTCTCCGACGCCCGCCGCAACGGCCACCCGGTCCTCGCCGTGGTGCGCGGCAGCGCGGTCAACCAGGACGGGGCGAGCAGCGGGCTGACCGCCCCGAACGGCCCGTCCCAGCGGCGGGTGATCCGGCAGGCCCTGACCAACGCGGGGCTGACCGCCGACCAGGTGGACGTCGTCGAGGCGCACGGCACCGGCACGACGCTGGGCGACCCCATCGAGGCGCAGGCGTTGCTGGCCACGTACGGCAAGGACCGCCGCGCCGACCGGCCGTTGTGGCTGGGGTCGGTGAAGTCGAACATCGGGCACACCCAGGCGGCGGCGGGCGTCGCCGGGGTGATGAAGATGGTCCTGGCGATGCGGCACGGGGTGCTGCCGCCCACCCTGCACGTGGACGAGCCCACCCCGCACGTCGACTGGTCGGCCGGGGCGGTGTCCCTGCTGACCGGGGCGGAGCCCTGGCCGGAGACCGGGCAGCCGCGCCGGGCCGGGGTCTCCGCGTTCGGGATCAGCGGCACCAACGCGCACGTCATCATCGAGCAGGCCGCCGAAGCGGACACCGACGACGCCCGGCCGGCCGGTACGCCCGCCCCGCCGACCCCCTGGATCGTCTCCGCCCGCTCCGCGCCGGCCCTGGCCGGGCAGGCCCGGCGGCTGCTGGACCACCTGTCCGACCGCCCCGACCTGGCCCCGGCCGACGTGGCGTACTCGCTGGTCACCACCCGCGCGGCCCTGCCGCACCGGGCAGCGGTGATCGGCGAGGACCGCGACGCGCTGCTGGCCGGCCTGCGCGCGGTCGCCGAGGAGCGCAACACGTCCGGCGTGGTACGCGGGGTGGCCCGCCCGGCCGGCAAGGTCGCCTTCCTCTTCACCGGCCAGGGCGCCCAGCGCCTCGGCATGGGCGCCGAGCTGTGCCGCCGGTTCCCGGTGTTCGCCGCCGCCTTCGACGAGGTGGTCGGGGAACTGGACCGGCACCTGAGCCGGCCGCTGCGGGAGGTGGTCTTCGCCGATCCCGACTCGCCCGAGGCGGCGCTGCTGGACCGTACCGAGTTCACCCAGCCGGCACTGTTCGCCTACGAGGTCGCCGCCTACCGGCTGGTCACGGCGTGGGGGCTGCGCCCGCAGCACCTGCTCGGCCACTCGGTCGGCGAGCTGGCCGCGGCGCACGTCGCCGGCGTGCTGTCGCTGGCCGACGCCGCGGCCCTGGTGGCCGCCCGGGGCCGGCTGATGCAGCAGCTGCCGGCCGGCGGGGCGATGCTGGCGGTACGGGCGTCGGAGGCCGACGTGACCCCGCTGCTCGACGAGCGGGTGTCGCTGGCCGCCGTGAACGGCCCCCGGTCGGTGGTGCTCTCCGGCGACGAGGAGGCCGTGCTCGCAGCCGGTGCGCGGCTCGCCGCCGAGGGCCGGCGGTCCCGCCGGCTGCGGGTCAGCCACGCCTTCCACTCGGCCCGGATGGACGCCATGCTGGCCGACTTCCGGGTCGTCGCGGAGAAGGTCACCTGGCATCCGCCGACCCTGCCGGTCGTCTCCGACCGCACCGGCGAGCCGCTCACCGCCGCCCAGGCCAGCGACCCGGGCTACTGGGTCGACCACGTCCGGGACACCGTCCGCTTCCACGAGGGCGTCGCCACCCTGGCCGCCGCCGGCGTGGGGACCTTCCTGGAGCTCGGCCCCGACGGCGCCCTGACCGCGCTGGCCCGCGAGTGCCTGCCCGACGTCGAGCCGGCGGCCTTCGTGCCGCTCAGCCGCCGGGACCAGCCCGAGCCGGCCAGCCTGCTCGCCGCGCTCGCCGCCGTCGACCTGCGCGGCGCCGGGGTGGACTGGCCGGCCCTCTTCGCCGGCAGCGACGCCGCGCGCGTCGAGCTGCCCACCTACGCCTTCCACCACGAGCGGTACTGGCCGGATCCGCCCGCCGTCGACCTCCGTCAGCCCGCCGCGCCGAGCGACGACGAGGAGTTCTGGGCCGCCGTGGCCCAGGACCGGCCGGCCGCGCTGGCCGCCGCGCTCGGCCTGGACGCCGACCGGCAGGAGGTACTCGCCGAACTGCTGCCCGCCCTGGCGTCCTACCGGGACCGGCGGCGCCGCGGCTCCGCCCTGGACGGCCTGCGGTACCGCGCCGACTGGGTCCGCGTCGCCGCGCCCTCCGGCACCGCGACGACCGGCGGCTGCCTGGTGGTGGCCGGGACGCGGACCGACGCCACGGGCGTGCTGGCCGCACTGCGCGCCGAGGCACTGGACCCGGTGCTCGTGACCGTGGGCGACGACCCGGACGGGATCGCCCGGGCCGTCGCGCAGGCCGGCGGCACCCCGTCGGTCGTGGTCTCGCTGCTGGCGGCGGAGGCCACGGGGACGGTCGCGCTGGCCGGGACGGCCGCGCTCGTCCGGGCCCTCGCCGGGGGCAGCGCGCCGGTGTGGACCGTGACCCGGGGCGCGGTGGCCGTCGACGCCGACGATGCCGCGCCCGGCGTCGCCGGCGCGTACCTCTGGGGCCTGGGTCGGGTGCTGGCGTTGGAACAGCCGCGCCTCTGGGGCGGGCTGGTCGACCTGCCGGCGGAGCCGGACGACGCCGCGCTCGCCGCGCTCGCCCGGCTCGTCGCGGCCGGCGGCGACGAGGACCAGCTGGCGGTGCGTTCCGGCGAGGTGTACGCGCGGCGGCTGTCGCGCGCCCCGGCCGGCACCGCCGCCGACGCGGACTGGCGGCCCCGGGGCGGGGTCCTGGTGCACGGGGCCGCGGCGGTGCGCACCCCGCACCTGCTGCGGTGGCTCGCCGACCGTGGCGCCACCCATCTCGTCCTCGCCGGTCCCGGGGTGCCCGCCGGCACGGTCGGCCCGGACGTCGCCGTCACCGTCGTCGACGACCTCGACGGGCTGCCCGAGGCGCTGGACCGGCTGGCCGACGCCGGGACCGTGGTCCGCACCGTCCTGCACGTCGCCGACTCCGACGGGGCCGGCGAACCGGTCGCGGCGCTGGACTCGCGCGACCTGGCCCACGCCGTGGCCGCCCGTACCGCCGGGGTGGAGCTGCTCGACCGGGCCTGCGCCGGCCGACCGATCGACGAGTTCGTGGTCTTCACCTCCACGGCCGCCGTCTGGGGCAGCGGGGGAGCGGCGGTCGCCGCCGCCGCCGGCGCCGGGCTGGAGGCGCTGGCCGCCGGCCGGCGCGCCGCCGGCCACCCGGCCACCGTCGTCGCGTGGGTGCCCTGGGCCGACGAGGTCACCGACCCGGCACAGCTGCGCCGCCGGGGGGTCCGTCCGCTCCCCGCCGAACTGGCCGTGGCCGCGTTGCAGCAGGCCGTGGGCCGCGGCGACGACCAGCTCGCGGTCGCCGACCTCGACTGGCCGGCGTTCGTGCCGGCCTTCACCGCCGTGCGGCCCGCACCGCTGCTGCGCGGCGTGCCCGAGGCGGCGGCGGCCGCGGACCGGGACGCCGGCCCCGGTGGCGAGGCGACCGACCCGGCCCGGGCCTTCCGGGACCGGCTGGCCGGCACGCCGGCCGGCGATCGGCTCGGGATCCTGCTGGATCTGGTCCGCGCGCGCGTGGCCACGGTGCTCGGGCACGCCTCGCCCGGGGCGGTCGAGGCAGACCGGGACTTCCTGGAGCTCGGCTTCGACTCGCTGACCGCCCTGGAGCTGCGCGACGCGCTGTGCCAGGAGACCGGGGCGGAGCTGTCGGCCACCCTGCTCTTCGACCATCCCACCCCTACGGCGCTCGCCCGCCACCTGCTCGGTCAGCTCGGCGGCGCGGACGCGGCCGGGGACGGCGCGGACGCCGCCGGGGGACCCGCTGCGGAGAGTTCCGGCGGCGGACTGCTCGGCGGGCTGTTCAACCAGCCGAAGGCGCGCGAGGATCCCGCCGGGTACGCCGAGCTCCTGGTCAAGCTCGCGCAGTTCCGGCCCAGCTTCAGCGAGCCGGCGCAGCTCACCCGCCCGGCCGGCATCCTGCGGCTGGCCGAGGGCGGCGCCGCGGCGCAGCTGGTGTGCTGCTGCACCATGTCCCTGCTCTCCGGCGCCCACGAGTACGCCCGGCTCGCCGCAGGCTTCCGGGGGGTGCGCAACGTCTGGGCCCTGCCCAACCCCGGGTTCGGCGTGGGCGAGGAGCTGCCCGCCGACCTCGACGCCCTGCTGCGGGTGCACGCCGACACGGTGCTGCGCGCCGTCGGCGCCGGCCCGTTCGTGCTGGCCGGTCACTCGGGTGGCGCGATGGTGGCCAACCTGCTCGCCGGCGAGCTGGAACGCCAGGGCCGCTCGCCGGACGCGGTGGTGCTGATGGACACCTACCCGGCGAACAGCGAGGTGCTCGGCGGATGGGTGCCGCAGCTGCTCGACGGGATGATCGACCGGGAGACCGCGTACACGCCGATGGACGACTGGCGGACGACCGCGTGGGCCGGCTACCTGCCCCTGTTCCTGGACTGGCAGCCGTCCGAGATGGCGGCGCCGACCCTGCTGGTCCGGGCCAGCGAGCCGTTGGGGGAGTGGAACGGCGAGGAGGACGGCTGGCGGTCCCGCTGGCCCTACCCGCACGAGGTGGCGGACGCCGCCGGTGACCACTTCAGCATGGTCGCCGACCGGGGGCCGGAACTCGCCGGAACGCTCCAGCGGTGGCTGGCCGCGCGGGGTCTGTGACCGTTCCCGCCCCTGGCGTGCCCCTAGCGCCCCCTATCGGCGCACACACATCTATCGAACCGACGTTGCAGGACGGAGCATGACGACGTGGACGAGGCAGTGGTGGTCACGGAGCTGGTCAAGCGGTACCAGCCCAACATGCCACCGGCGGTGGACGGGCTGAGTTTCTCCGTCGCCGCCGGTGAGGTCTTCGGCCTGCTCGGGCCGAACGGAGCGGGCAAGACGACGACGATCGGGGTGCTGACCACTCGGGTGCGGGCCACCTCGGGCCGGGCCCGGGTGTGCGGCGCGGACGTGATCGGCGCGCCCGCTGTCGCGCGGCAGTTGCTGGCGGTCGTACCGCAGCGGGTGAACCTGGACCGGGCGCTGACCGTCCGGCAGAACCTGCTGTTCCACGCGGCGTACCACCGCGTGCCCCGGGCGGAGCGCATCCGGCGGGCGGACGAGCTGCTGGACCAGATGGGGCTCAAGGACTTCGCGAACCACCGTACCGACTTCCTGTCCGGCGGCCTCGCCCAGCGCACGATGATCGCCCGCGCGCTGATGCACTCGCCCCGGGTGCTCTTCCTCGACGAGCCGTCCGCGGGCCTCGACCCGCAGTCCCGGCTCTTCGTGCACGACCGGGTCGCCGAGCTGAAGCGGTCCGGGGTGACCGTGGTGGTCACCACGCACGACATGGACGAGGCCGAGAAGCTCTGCGACCGCGTCGGCATCGTCGACCACGGCAAGCTGCTCACCCTGGACACCCCGTCCGCGCTGACCCGTACGCTGCCGGGCAGCAGCACCCTGAC
Source organism: Micromonospora sp. USAFONa4 (assembly GCF_057197825.1). Lineage (NCBI taxonomy): Bacteria > Bacillati > Actinomycetota > Actinomycetes > Micromonosporales > Micromonosporaceae > Micromonospora > Micromonospora sp. USAFONa4. The sequence goes on from NZ_CM170072.1 coordinate 6,343,793, forward strand.
CCTCGTGGTGACCCCCGGCGCCCCCGCCGAGCAGGTGCGGGACGCGCTCGACGCGATCCCGGACGTGGAGCAGGTGGAACACTTCAAGGTGACCGCCCCGGCGCCCGTCGCCGCGCCGGCGTTCCCGGGCATGCCGGCGATGCCGATGCCCGCGCCGGCCCCCGACGCCCCCGCCGACCCGGACGCCCCGCTCTCCTTCCGGGTCTACACCAGCGGCCAGCCGGCCAACGCCATCCCGATGGCGATGAAGATCCTCGCCGACCTGGGCTGCGAGGTCCGTGACCTGAACATCGGCCAGCCCAGCCTGGAAGATGTCTTCATCCACCTGACCGGAAGGGAACTTCGGTGAGCGTCGCCGCCCCCGCCCCCCCGTCCGCGCCGTCGCCGGCCTCGTCGCCGCCGCCGGTGCGCGCGCTGGACCAGTTCGCCACGTTCCGGGCGGTGCTCTCGCGGGACCTGTTCGTCACCGGCCGGGAGCTGGTCGGCTTCCTGCTCCAGGTCTTCATCCAGCCGCTGTTCATGCTGCTGATCTTCGGCAAGGTGCTCAGCGACCTGGGCTACGCCAGCGACGACTTCTCCAACGTGCTGCTGCCCGGCGTCATCGCGCTGAACGCCTTCCTGATCGGCCTGGAGAACACCGCGCTGCCGATGATGATGGACTTCTCCTTCACCCGGGAGATCGAGGACCGCCTCCTGTCGCCCATGGCGATTCCGCTGGTGGCCCTGGAGAAGATCGTCTTCGGCGGCATCCGTGGCCTGATCGCCGGCGTGGTGCTCATCCCGGTCGGCATGCTCATGCTCGGTGTCACCTGGCCCTGGGCGGTCGTGCTCAAGGTGGTCGGGGTGTTGGCGATCGGTGCGCTGGTCGGCGCGGCGGTGGGCCTCGCCTTCGGCACGCTGGTGCCGACGCAGCACATCCAGATCATGTTCACCGTGGTGATGACCCCGATCATGTTCACCGGCGCGACCCAGTTCCCGCTGCTGGGCCTGGACTCGCTGCGTTGGTACCAGGTGATCTGCTCGTTGAATCCGCTCAGCTACATCAGCGAGGCGACCCGGTCGCTCGTCGGCCCGCCGGGGGTCGAGTCGCTGCCGCTGTGGCTGTGCATGTGCGTCCTCACCGGGGTCTTCGTGGTGTTCTCGATGATCGGCATGCGCGGCTTCATGCGCCGCGCCGTGGACTAGCCGACAGGATCCGACCCGCCGATGGCCCGAGCCGCACCTGCGGCTCGGGCCATCTGCCATTTACCAGCGCAAATGCAGATCGGGCCACTCCTTCCGGATTTATCAGGAAGAAATTTCACCTGCTCGATGGGCACCGTCATGTCAGCCGTGGCAGGCTGTACGGACGGCGGTGGCTCATCCTTCCGGCTGCTTCGGAGTGGCAACCGTCCCCTCAGGGCTCCGCCGAACGTTGCCGCACCGACGAACGTCGGTGCCGGCCCGGCCGCAGACCGAACGGCTCCACGAACAGCCCGTCGGTGCGGCGTACTCCAGGGTCGGACGGCGCGGGTCGCCGCACAGGCGGGAAGGAGTGACGGACGGTGGACATGACCGGAAACGACCGTGACCGGGCGGTACTCGTCGTCGCCTACAACAGCGCGGGGATGTTCAACCCGCTGCTCAGCATCGCTGGCGAGTTGAAGGCCCGGGGCGTCGGGAACATCTGGTTCGCATCGACCGAGGACCGCCGGGCGGACGTCGAGGGACTGCGCGGGCCGGGCGAGGTCTCGTTCGTCTCGCTCGGCCCGGCCCGGCCGCAGTCGTCACCGGACAGCTGGGACGACGCGACGTACCGGCTGCTGACCACCGGCGACCGGGCGACCAGCTTCGCCCGGTACCTCGACGTCAGCACCGACTACGACCACGTGCGGCAGCTCCACCGGCGCTGCCTCCAGGTCATCGACGAGGTCGGGCCGGTGGTGGCCGTGGTCGACAGCCTCGCCAGCTGGGCGATGGACGCGGCGCAGACCCGGCAGCTGCCCTTCGTGGTCAGCATCTCGCTGCCGCCGTCCAACTTCTTCCAGGAGCAGCTGCCGGCGCGCTACCCGGCCCCGTTCTCCGGGCTGCCGGAGCGGATGACGCCCCGGCAGCAGGCGGCCAACCTCGGCTTCCGCAACCGGCTGGTGCGGGCGCTGATGGAGCCGGACCGGCTACGGCGCAGCCTCGCCGCCGTGGCCGCCCGGAAGGCGGCCGGCATCCACAACCCGGAGATGCGCCCGGCGGGCTACGTCGAGGCCGCCGCGGCGCTCATGGCGTACACGGTCTTCGGCTTCGAGTATCCCTTCGCGACCGCCCCGGAGAAGCTGCGGATGCTCGGTCCCGTCGTGCCCCGGGAACTTCCGCCGGCCGACGGCGACGACGAGCTGACCCGGTGGCTCGACGCGCACCCCTCGGTGGTCTACGTCGGCTTCGGCACCATCATGCGACTGTCGCGCGGCCAGGTGGACGCGATCGTCGAGATCGCCGACCGGCTCGGGCCCGAGCACGCCGTGCTGTGGAAGGTGCCCGCGCGCCAGCAGCACCTCCTCCCGCCGGCGCGGCGGCTGCCGGGCAACCTGCGGGTGGAGGCGTGGGTGCCGTCGCAGCACCGGGTGCTGGCCCACCCGCACGTGCGGGTCTTCTTCAACCACGGCGCCGCCAACGCCATCCACGAGGCGGTCCACTTCGCCGTGCCGCAGCTGGTGATGCCGTTCTGGCTGGACTGCCCCGACGGGGCGGTGCGCGCAGTCGACAGCGGGGTGGCCCTGTCCGTCGAGCGCGCCGACTCGCCGGACGTCGAGGACATCCTCGCCAAGCTCGCGCGGCTGCTCGGCGAGGAGACGTTCCGGGCGCGGGCGCAGCTGTGGAGCCGGCGGATGCGGCAGGCCGGCGGGGTCACCGCCGCCGCCGACCTCGTGCTCGAACACCGCGACGAGGCGGCGGCCCGTCGTGCCGTCGGGCTGGCCGTCGGCTGATCTCCCGGTCGTCGTACGCGCCGCGGGGGCGCGGTGGGCCACACCCACCGCGCCCCCGCGACGTCGGTCAGGACGCGGCGCCTTGGGTCTCGTCGGCCAGCGCCTCCGCGTACGCGACGAGCCGGGACGGCAGGTCCGTGCGCCGCTTGACGTCGAGCTTGCGGTAGACCCGGGTCAGGTGCTGCTCCACCGTGCTCACGGTGATGAAGAGCTTGCTGGAGATCTGCCGGTTGGTGTGCCCCTGGGCGGCCAGCGCGGCGACCCGGCGTTCGGCGTCGCTCAGCCCGTCGTCCGGCTCCTGCAACTCGGCGGCGGCCGGGTACGCCGGCAGTCCGCTGCCCGGCTCCCGGCGGATCAGCCGCTGGGCCAGCACCGACGCCCCGCAGTCCTGGGCGAGCTGGTACGCCCGGCGGACGAGCAGTCGGGCACGGGCGGAGTCCCCGGCACGTTGGAGCGTCTGGCCGGTGTCGCCGAGGGCCCGGACGAGTTCCAGCCGGTCGCCGCTGGACTGGAGCAGGTTGACCGCTTCGGAGAGCAGCTTGCGCCGGTGGTCCTGGGCGGCGGTGGTGGCGAGCAGCCGGAGCGTCCGGCCCCGGGTGCGGTCGTCGACCCCGTGCGGCACCCGCAGCTGCTCCTGGAGAAGCTGCGTGGCCTGCGTCTTGTTGCCGACGCTGAGCTGCACCCGGGCCAGCTCCAGCCGCCACGGCACCAGCCCGGCGGCGTCGATGCCCCAGGCGCGCATCAGCTCGCCGCACCGGCGCAGGTCGGTGGTGGCGGCGTGCGGCCGGCGCACGGCCAGGTGGTGCCGGGCCCGGGCGGCCAGGTAGTGCAGGCCCAGCGGGGTGCGGAACATGCCGGGCGGGACGGGGTGGGCGAGCCACCGTTCGGCCTCGGAGAACCGGCCCGACTCGGTCGCGCAGGCGACCAACGTGGCCAGCGGGCCGGCGACCGTCACGCCCCAGGCCGGGGCGGGCATGTCCTCCAGGGCCGCCCGCGCGTGGTGCTCCGCGCCGGGCAGGTCGCCGACGCGCAACGCCGCCTCCGCCCGGACCGCCCGGATGACGGCCCGCCACACCGGGGCGTGCTGGGCCGCCGGCCGGCCGAGCAGCACGTCTCCCCAGACCGCGGCCCGGTCGGACCGACCCGCCCAGAGCAGCGCCAGCAGGGGAGCGGTCAGCAGACCCAGCGCGCCGTCGTCCGTGTGGTGGCGCTGGAGAAGCTGCTCGGCGGTTGCCACGGTGTCGTTGTCCGCGGCCGGCGTCAGCGCGGTGCCGAGCACCGTCACCGCCTGGAGCAGCGGGCTGATCGTGGTCGGCGCGCTCGCCGCCCGGCTCCAGGCGCTCGGGGTCTCCCGCACGGTGGTCAGGTGTTCCGGGTGGGAGAGGGAGACCAGCAGCTGCATCATCCGCAGGCGACCGGCCGTGCCGGCCGAGCCGTGCTCCTCGTCCGTCGGGAAGGCGCTGACCGCCTCGGTGGCCTCGTCCACCCGGCCCTGCCAGAGCAGGTAGGGCACGGCCGACAGGCCCGCGTCGGTGGACCACCCGGCGGCCCGCGCCGTCTCCACCAGCTCGGTCAGCTGCCCGTTCACGGCCAGCGGGTTGATCTGCCAGCGGGCGTTCACCAGCATCTCGGTGGTGGCGGTCCGCTGCTGCGCGTCCACCGGGGCGCGGGAGACCAGGCGCAGGCACGCGGCGGCCACGTCGGGCCGGCCCGACGCCAGCGCGTGGCCGGCGGCGTCCTGGAGCACCGGCACCACCCAGGGCGCACTCGCCGAGCCGGCGGCCACCAGGTGCTCGGCGACCACGCTCGGCTCGGCGCCGTGGTCGTGCAGCACCTCGGCGGCGCGCTGGTGCAGGCTCCGCCGTTCGTCGGCCGACATGTCGCCCAGGATCGACCGCAGGATGCGCGGGTGGCGCAGCTGGTCGCCCTCCATCAGGCCCGAGGTGCGCAGCACCCTCACCGCCGGGGCCGTCGACTCGGGCACCACGTCGAGGAGGTGGCCGAGCAGTTCGGTCGTCGCGGGCCGGTTGAGCACCGCCAGCGCCTGCGCCACCCGGCGCACCCCCGGCTCGTGCCGGTACAGGCAACCGAGCACCGCCTGGTCGAACGCGTCGCCGACCGGCGGGCCGTACTCGTCGTTCGTCTCCGCGCCGGCCCGCTCCTCGAGCAGCGCCCGGGTGAGCAGCGGATTGCCGCCGGTCATGCGGACGCAGCGTTCCGCCGTCCGCCGGGCGTCGGCGTTGTCGGCCTCGCCGCCGACCAGCCGGGCGACGGCGTCGACGGTCAGCGGCGGCAGGCCGATGCGGGAGAAGTGCGGCTGGCTGAGCAGCTCGGCGCGGAACAGCGGGTGCGGCGGCCGCAGCGTCGAGGCCTCCGCGAGCACGACCATGATCCGGGCGTGGCGCAGCCGGCGGGTCACGTAGAGAAGGCAGTGCAGCGAGGCCGGGTCCGCGTGGTGCACGTCGTCGACGACGAGGACCAGGGGTCCGGCGGCGGTCAGGTCGAGCAGGGTGGCGAAGAGACCGTGCAGCAGGGGGGCCCAGGCCCGGTCGCCGTCGGCCGCCTCGGCGCCGGGCTCGGGCAGCGGTACGGCGAAGGTGGCGTCCCGCATCAGCTTCTCGACCCGGGCCGCGGCCTCCGGCGTGAGCCGTGCACTGTGGAACAGCTGTCCGACCACTCCCAGGTGGAGCCCGCGCTCGGCCCGGGAGCCGGCGGCGCTCATCACCTGCCCGCCGGCGCCCGCCGCCCACTCGCCGAACGACTCCAGCAGGCTCGTCTTGCCACTGCCCACGGCGCCGGTGACCAGCGCGACGTGTCCGCGCTGCTGGTCCTCACAAGCCCGGAACGCGTGCCGGAGACGGGTCGTCTGCTCCTCTTGCTGCACCAACACCAACGTGTCAGCCCTTCTCCTACGCGGCGCGGGACCGGGAACCCCGGTGTTGCCGACGCCGCCTCCCCCTTGCCGGACAGCCGCCCCTCCACCCGCGTCTTCCGGGTAGGGGTGGAGCGCACCGGGCCGCCGTGCCGGGTGGACCTGGAAATCTTTCGCCGGACCGGGGTTTTCGCCGTACGGTCCGGGTGCTCAGGGGAGTCTGGCACCGGCGTGGGTGTGCGACAACGGGCGCGAGACCCCATCGTTTCGCGCACAAACCTGCGGCCCTGAAACGCATTTAGGGGTTGCGCGAAGAGCGATGAAGGGGTGTCGGACTCGACCCGGCGGGGGAGATGGCGACACGGTGAGGGGCTGGTGTCGGGTGTGCGGCTTGATGGTGTCACATCGGGCTTCGCGACGCACGCCCGGTTGCACGCTCAGTGCTGGGGTGTGGACACCCGGCGACGGTCGGCGCAGGTGGCGGCCGAAGCCAACCCTCCACAGTCGACAGCAGAGACCGGCGGAAGCCGGGGCGAACGACGGCGGACGGCCGGCGGTGGCCCACGCCGAGATTGGCCGCAGGTGCAGGGCGACGTGGTCGTGCGGACCCTCGTGCGACCGCAGGTCGACGATCCGGTCCGGGACAGGCCCAGGAGACCACGGCCGGCGGTGAGCCGCGGCCGGGACGGTCGGCGGGGCAGGAGCGGTGGTCTGCCGGCGAAGGTCAGCGCGGCCGGGGCCCGCCGGGCCGGTGGCCCGGGTCGTCCCTGCCTCGCGGCGGTGGGTCCAGGACCGTCGCGCCGGGTCGGTTCATGCGCAGCCGGGCGGCCAGTTCGCTGCGCGAGTTGACGTCCAGCTTGCGGTAGATGCGGGTCAGCCGCTGCTCGATGGCGCTGACGGTCAGGAAGAGCTTTTCGGCGATCTCGCGGTTGGTGTGGCCCTGGGCGGCCAGGGTGGCCACATTGCACTCCGCGTCGGTCAGTCCCCGGACGACGGCCGTCGCGCCGGCACCCTCGGCGCCACCGCTCCTGGCGGAGAGGCCGGGCCGCAGCATCGGGATCCCGCACTCCTCGGCGAGGAGCCGGGCCGACCGCGCCGCGACGCGGGCCTGCCGCCGGTCGCCGACCTGCTGGTAGGCCTGGCCGAGGTCGGCCAGGTTGTGCGCCAGCTCCATCCGGTCACCGCACTGCCGCAGCAGCCGGACGGCGCTGCGCAGGTGCGGGATCCGGTCCGGCCCGTCCTCGGTGGCGGCCAGCACCCGCAGGGCGGCGGCCCGGTGCCGCACGTGCACGGGCCGCAGCCGGGCCAGCTCTTCGCGTACCAACCGGCCGGCCTGCTGGCGGCGGCCCATCCGGAGCAGCGCCCGCGCGGACTCGGTCCGCCACGGGACGAGGCCCGAGAAGTCCAGCCGCCAGCGGTTCATCAGCTGCCCGCAGAGCTGGAAGTCGGCCAGGGCCGCCTCGGGGCTTTCCGCGGCGAGGGCGTGCATCCCGCGGGCCTGCAGGTAGTGCAGCCCGATCGGGGTCTCGAACATCGCCGGGGGGACCGGCACCTGGAGGGAGGCCGCGGCCGCGTCGAGCTGGTCCATGAAGGTGAGGGCCCGTACCCGGACGGCGAGCGGAATCCCGATCACCACCCCCCAGCCCTTCGGCGAGAGCTGACTGAGCGCCTCGTCGGCCAGCTTCTCGGCGCGGGGCAGGTCGCCGAGCCGCCCGGCGACGGCCGCCCGGAGTGCCGCGAGCGTCGCCGACGGGGTGGGGTAGCGCGGGGTGGCGGGGTTGCGGCCCAGCCGGTCGCACCAGTCGTCGGCCAGGTCCAGCCGGTCGGCGTAGATCATGGCGATGAGTGCGCAGACGGCGGTCCACATGTTCGGCTCGTCGTCCAGCCCGGTGGTCGACAGCGCCCGCTCGGCCTGCTCGACCGCGCTGGCGTCACCGCGGTCGAGCACGGCGGACAACAGGGTGGCGCCCTCGATCCCGCGCTTGACCTTGGCCAGCGTGAGCGGGTCCCGGGCGGCCACGGCGGGTGCGGGGCGGTCGACCATCACGCCGGGGTAGAGGGTCGACATCCAGCCCGTGGTGACGAGCAGTTCGGCGGCGGACCTCGGGTCGGCGCTGTCCGTCCGTTCGCTCAGGTGGTTGACGAGATCGACGGCCTTGTCGATCTCGCCGTGCCAGAGCAGGTAGTGGATGGCGCCGGCGGCCTGCTGGCTGCCGAGGTGCCCGGCGCGGATGGCGCTGACGACGCCGACCAGGTGGGGGATCGCGGCCTGCGGGTCGAGACGCCACTCGGCGCGGGCCAGCGCGGAACGGATCCGCGCCCGCAGGCATTCGCCGGCGCAGCTCCGGTGCGCGCGGCGCAGGTAACGCAGCGCGGTCTCCATCTCGCCGTCGCGCAGCGCCTGCTCGCCCGCGTCCAGCAGGGTCTGCGCCATCCAGGGCTCGGCCAGCTCGTCGATCCCGACCAGATGCGGCGCGATCCGGGCCGGGGCCGCGCCGTCGTCGTGCAACAGGCAGGCCGCCTCCAGATGCAGCCGTGCGCGTTCCTCGGCGGTCATGCCGTCGAGGACGGCCTGGCTCACCGCCGGATGGCGCAGCCCCTGCTCGGTGATCAGTCCCGCGCTGGTCGAGTCGTCGATCGCTCCGAGCGCGGCCCGTGACCGTGCGTCGACGAGATGGGGCAGCAGGCTGCCGTGCAGCGGCTCGCCGGTCACGGCCAGCACCCGGGCGGCGTTGAGCACCAGTTGGTCGCAGCGGTACAGGCAGCTGAGCACGGCCTCCCGGAACGACTCCCCGACCACGGGACGGTCGGCGGGCCGGGGCGCGGCCGCCTGGTCCTCGGCGAGCGCCTGCACCAGCATCGGGTTGCCGCCGCTGATCCGATGGCTCTCCTCGGCGATGGTGCGGGCGACCGGAACGCCGAGTCGCCGGGCGAGTAGTTGGAACGTCCCGTCGGCGGTGAGCAGCGGCAGCCGGATGCGCTGCAGCCGCGCGGGTTGCAGCAGCTCGGCGTGCACGTCGGGCCGCCAGGGCCGGGTGCGCGGCGCCTCCGTCAGGATGATCAGCACGGGTAGCCCGGAGATCCGTCGGGCCACGTAGTCGAGGCAACGCAGCGACGGCACGTCGGCGTGGTGGATGTCGTCGACCGCGATGACCAACGGCCCCTGCGCGGTCATCTCCAGCAGGGCCCCACCGATCGCGGCGGTGGCCAGGGCGGTGTCCTCGTGGTCCGTGTCGTCGGCGTCGGTCCAGGTGAGGGCGCCCGCGTCCAGCAGCCGCCCGAGGCGGGCCCAGAGGTCGGGGTTGCCGGCTCCACTCAACGGCGCCGCCCGCACGATCTGCCGGATGACCTCCAGCGGGACGGTGCGTTCGGCGCGGGAGGCACTCGCGCCGAGGACCCGTGCCCCGGAGTCGCACGCCTGCCGGGCGAAGGTCTGCAACAGCGTGGTCTTGCCGGTGCCGACCGGGCCGGTCAGCACGGCGACGGTCCGGTTGGTCGGGGAGGCCCCACTGCTTAACAGGTCCGTCAGCCGGCGTTCCAGCATGCTGAGCAGGCACGACCGCTCGGTCAGCTCCATCGACGCGGCCCCCGGAGGAGCGTGCGGTCCGCGGTCACCGGAGGGGCCGCCCGCCCTGCGCGCCCCTGGAGCTCGACGAAATCGGAGACCGGCAATTCTTGACCCATTCCATTATTAGCAAATATAGACGACCGTCGAGCATGGCCGGCGAACCATCGACCGACTTGACCGGCTGGCGACTCCGGGTCGCGTCCCCACCAGCGTCGGTGATAATTCCCCAGCCTCTCCGGGTCGGCCTTCCCCCTATCGACCACCGTGATGGTGGGAGTATGGCAGTTCGGCAATTGGGCGGCAAGCCGAGGTTTGTAAAGGATGGGCAAACATCGGTTCTGTCTCGCATCGGCCCGAGCCGGCTTCGCGCGTACGGGCGACAGCGGAAAGTCGCCGGGCGATCCCGTAACGTGACAGTATGCCGCCGTGGCCCATTGGTCGCGCCTTTTCCGGCCCGCTCGGCGATTGGCGGACGCGTTCTTGCGTGCTAGGCGTCCGGTGCGTGTCCACGTCGTCACCGCGACGGAGTTCCCGTCGTCGGCCCGTCGGCGGCGAAATCGCCTTCCGTCGGCGGCCGTCCCCGCGTCGGTTGGGCCGGAAGCCCTCGACGTCATCCCGGGTAAGCGCTGCTCAACTCAGTGTCAACATGGTCGGCGCGCGGCCCGGTGGCCATGGGCGCGGTGCGGCCCGGCGTGGGAGCGCTGACGGTCGGAAGGGGGTCGGGGGTGCCTGCCGGCCCGCCGGGCCGAACCGGCGACGAGTCGCTCCCGGGCGCGGGCGGGCGGCTCGACAATTGTTAAAGGTTCCCGATTGTTGCGGCGTGCGACATCGCCTGCCCGAAGTGCGACTGCGGGCCGCCGGGTCGCCCGGGATCGGGACTCGGCGCGCGTCGCCGATGCGCCGTCCGATTCGGACCTTTGGGAAATTCACCGATTATGTTGTTAAAAAAGAATTATGTGCCCTGGGGCCTGTCGGCGGGCGCCGGTGTCGCTGCGTGGGTGACGGAATGCGGTCGGACAAGTGTAACCGACATCAATGTCCCAACGATCCATTACTGCTGCTCGGCAATTTTTCGTCAAAAGTCGACTCCAATGTCCGTCTCTGTCGGCGAGTCGTCGTCCATCCATAGTGTCGGCCACGGGAAAGGGCGGTCCGGCCCGCCGGTGCCGAAAACCGGACGAGATCCTGTCCTACCTGGCCTGTCGGCCTTGCAGGGGACCCGGTCCGGGCAGCTAGGGGTTGTGCCGGGCCGATAGCCCGGCCTAATTTCGGGGCACCCGTTTCCAGCATCGGGATAGTCGGATATGGGGCCGTGCCCCCGTGACCTGAAGGGTTCTGTGGCCGTCGTGATGTTCCACCTGCCGCCGCGACTCGTTGCCGCCCTCCGCAGGGGATAGCGCAGATGACACTGCTGCCGGCGCTGCGGGGATTCGGCGCGGACCGGGCCGATGCGGTCACGGTGGCCGGCGGCACACTCTCCAGCGAGGCCCTGCTCGGCTGCGTCACCGCGGTCGCCGACCGGATCAGGGGTGCGGTCGCGGTCGCCGTCGACGGCACACCGAACCTGGAGACGGTGGTGGGAATGCTCGGCGCCGTCCACGCGGGCGTCCCGCTCGTACCACTGCCCCCCGACGCGGACGAGTGCGAACGGGGCCGCATCCTGCGGCAGTCCGGGGCGACGGTGCTCCTCGGCCGCCACCGGTCCGACACCCACCGGCTGCCCACCGTCCCGGTCGACCTGCGGGAGCGCTCCTCGACACCGCACCCCGAGCCGGCGCCGGGCACCGACGCGGTCATCCTCTACACCGGGGGCGCCGGCGGGCCGTCGCGCGGGGTACGCATCTCGCGCCGCGCCATCGCCGCCGACCTCGACCTGCTGGCCGACGCGTGGCGGTGGAACGAGGAGGACGTCGTGGTCCAGGGCGCGCCGCTGTTCCGGGCGTACGGCCTGGTCGTCGGCCTGCTCGGCGCGTTGCGGGTCGGCAGTCGCTTCGTCCACCTCGACCGCAACGCCGCCGCCGGACCGGTCGGCACCATGTACCTGGGGTTGCCCGAGCAGTGGGCGAAGATCGCGCTGAACGCCCACTGGGCCCGGTCGCTGTCGGCGGCGCGGATCCTGATCTCCGCGGACGCCCCACTGGCCTGCGCCGTGGCCGAACGCCTCCGGCTGCTCACCTCGCACACGCCGGTCCAGGCGTACGGCACCACCGAGACGCTCATCGCGCTGACCGGGCGGGCCGACGACCCCACGGTCGCCGGCGCCGTCGGCACCCCCCTGCCCGGGGTGGAGACCCGGGTGCTGGACCGCGAGGCCCGACCGGTGCCGGCCGACGGCGAGTCGGTCGGCGAGTTGAGCATCTGCGGGCCGACGCTGTTCAGCGGCTACGTCGAGGGCGGGCGGGGCCCCGCCGCCGGTCACTGGCACGCCACCGGCGACCTGGCCACCGTGGCCGCTGACGGCTCGTACCGGATCATCGGTCGGCGCGGGCTCGACGTGCTGCACTGCCGGGGCCGGCGGATGCACGCCGGGCAGATCGAGGAGGCGTTGCTGAGCCACCCCGGTGTCCGGGAGGCCGCCGTCGTCGGCACCCCGCACCCCGCGCTCGGCGAGCAGGTCACCGCGTACGTAGTCGCCGAGGGGTTGACCGCGCAGGTGCTCATCGACCACGTCGGCCGGTACCTCTCCGCGGGTCAACGGCCCCGGCGGGTGCACTTCGTCGACGAGCTGCCACGCAGCGCGCTCGGCCGGATCAGGAAGTCGCTGCTGATCGCCGCCGGTTGAGCCGACCGGGGGAGTGGGCGGCGGTCCACCGGCGTCCGCCCCGCGGTCAGCCCTCCACCCAGCCGTGCCGTCGGGCCAGGTCCAGCATCCGGGCCCGCACCGCGACGATCTGCGCCCCGGTCAGGTCCGGCACGGAGGTGACCAGCGCCTCGGTGGTCTCCGTGCAGAAGGCCCGCTCGGAGAGCACGTCGCACAGGCCCTCGTCGTCCTCCGCACCGCCCGTGGCCGGACCGCCGTCCCTGCTGCGCCCGCCGGTGAACGCCACGCCGGCCCGGGAGGGCGCCGAGGTGCCGGCCGCCCCGTTGCGCTCCGTGCCCACGGCGGCGCCCACCACCCGCACCAGCACGGCCTTGGGGCCGCGGTCGGTCCCCACCGCCTCGTACTCCACCGGGACACCGGGCGTCAGCGCCCACTTGTCGCCGTCCAGCATGTTCGCGTGCACGAACACGTCGTCGCTGCCGTCGTCCGGGGCGATGAACCCGTAGCCCCGCACCTCGTCGAACCGCACCACCTTGCCAGTGAGCATCGCTTTTCCCGCATCCATCCGACCAAGATCCGCGTACCCCGCCCATGGAACCGGGGCCCGCCCCCAGACTGGCAGCCGCCCGCGCGGCCCGGCACCCGTACCCGACCCCTATGGTGCACCGTACCGTCGGTGCCGGCGCGGCGCGGCTCGCCGCAGCGCCTAGCATCGGCGGACGTGATCGAGCAGATCCTGCCCCCCGCCGTGGCGGTGGCCGAGGCCTTCACGGACCCCGCCGGCCTGCCCCTGTTCCCCGAGGAAGAGGCGCTGGTGGCCCGGTCGGTGGAGAAGCGTCGCCGGGAGTTCACCACCGTGCGGCACTGCGCCCGCACGGCCCTCGGCGAACTGGGCCTCGCGCCGGTGCCGATCGTCTCCGGCGCCCGCGGCGCCCCGGTCTGGCCGGCCGGCGTGGTCGGCAGCATGACGCACTGCGACGGCTACCGGGCGGCGGTCCTCGGCCGTACGACCGCGTTCGCCACGCTCGGCGTGGACGCCGAGCCGCACGCGCCGCTGCCCGACGGGGTGCTCGACGCGATCGCCCTGCCGGCCGAGCGGGCGCGCACCGCCACGCTGGGCGCGGCCCGCCCCGCCGTCTGCTGGGACCGCCTGCTGTTCAGCGCGAAGGAGTCGGTGTACAAGGCGTGGTTCCCGCTCACCGGCCGGTGGCTGGACTTCTCGGAGGCGGACATCGTGATCGATCCGGCCGGCACCTTCGAGGCCCGGCTGCTGGTGCCCGGCCCGGTCCTCGGCGGGACCCCGGTGACGGCCTTCGCCGGCAGGTTCCTGGTCGAGCGGGGACTGGTCGCCACCGCGATCAGCATCCCGGCCGTCGTGCCCTAGCCCGCCGTCAGCCTGGTCTTCTGCACCTTGCCGAGCGCGTTGCGGGGCAGCGCGTCGACCAGGCGCACCTCGCGTGGCCGCTTGTGCGCCGACAGGTGCCGGGCCACGAAGTCGATCAACTCGGCCCCGTCGACCCCGTCGCCCACCACGTACGCGGTGACCTGCTGGCCGAGGTCGGGGTGCGGGGTGCCCACCACGGCGGCCTCGCGGACCCCCGGGTGCGCCAGTAGGGCGTCCTCCACCTCGCCGGCGCCGATCCGGTAGCCGCCGCTCTTGATCAGGTCGGTGGACGCCCGCCCGACGATCCGGTGCCAGCCGTCCGGGTCGACGGTGGCGACGTCCCCGGTGCGGAACCAGCCGTCCGGGGTGCGGCTCGCCGCGTCGGCGTCCGGACGGTTCAGGTAGCCGTCGAACAGGGTGGGGCCGTCGACCTGGAGCTCGCCCATCGCCGCCCCGTCGGCGGGGAGCGTGGCGCCGTTCTCGTCGACCAGCCGCGTACGCACCCCGGGCAGGGGCAGCCCGACGGTGCCCGGCCGGCGCGGGCCGTCCGCCCGGGCGCTCACCGTGATCAGGGTCTCGGTCATCCCGTACCGCTCGACGGGCCGGTGCCCGGTGAGGGTGGCGAGGTCCGCGAAGACGGCCGCCGGCAGCGCCGCGCTGCCCGAGACGAGCAGTCGCGCCGAACGCAGCGCCCGTGCCGAGTCCGGGTCGGCGGCGATCCGGGACCACACGGTCGGCACGCCGAAGTACATCGAGCCGTTGGCGGCGGCGTACCGTTCGGGTCGTGGCCGGCCCACGTGGTGCAGCCGGCCACCCAGCCGCAGCGGCCCGAGCACGCCGAGCACCAGCCCGTGCACGTGGAACAGCGGCAGGCCGTGTACCAGCAGGTCGTCCGGCGTCCACGCCCAGGCGTCGGCCAGCCCGTCCAGGCAGGCGGCGACGGCACGGCGGGAGATCACGGCGCCCTTCGGGGCGCCGGTGGTGCCGCTGGTGTAGAGGATCACCGCGGTGCTGGCCGGGTCCGGCTCGGGGTGGACGGTGTCCGAGCGCCGGCTCAGGTCGACGGGCACGACGGCCCGGCCAGCGCCCTCGGCGGTGCGCTCCGCGCCGGCCGGGACCAGCAGCGCCGTCGCTTGGGAGTCGCGCAGGATGTGGTCGCGCTCCATCGGCCCGGCGTCCGGCGGGACCGGCACGACCGCCGCCCCGGCGGTCAGGGCGCCGACCACCCCGACCACCGTCTCCAGGGTCGCCGTGGCCTCGATGGCCACCCGGTCGACGCCGCGCAGCTCGTCGGCCACCGCCGCGGCCAGGCGGCGCAGCTCCACCCAGGACACCGCGCGATCGTCGACGCGGATGGCGTCCGGACGCTCGTCGGTGCCTCCCGCGAGCCAGCTCAGCAGCGGCATGGTGCGATCCCTCTCCAGCGGCTCGGGCCCGGGCCGGTCCGGCCGGGCGTGCCGCGGCGGCCGGACGGCGGGCCCCCGGGACGCCGGTAGGGTCGGTGGGGCGCCGGCGGATCCAGGTGGGCGCGGTGCGCCGCGCCGGCGGGCCCGGAACGACGGTCCTGACCGTAGTCGGGGGCACCCCGGCCTGCCACCCCTACCGGGCGGCGCGCCGGGTCGGACGGACGGGAGGTGACGTCGGTGGTCGCGGACGCGACGGCGTGGACGGCGGTACCGGGCGGCGCCCGGGCCGTGGTGCTCGACCTCGACGGGGTGCTGGTCGACAGTCTCGCCGTCGCCAGGGAGGCGTTCGCCCTCGCGTACGCCGAGGTGGTCGGCGACGGCGTCGCCCCGGTCGAGGAATACTGCCGCCACCCGGGCCGGTACCTGCCGGAGGTGCTGGAGCTGATGGGCCTGCCGGCGACGGTGGCCGGGCCGTTCGTGCGGGAGAGCAACCGCCTCGCGCACCGGGTCACCCCCGTCGACGGGGTGCCGGAGCTGCTCCGCACCCTGCGCCGGCGGGGGATCGGGCTGGCCGTGGCCACCGGCCGCAGCGGGGTCCGCGCCCGCGACCTGCTCGGCCGGCTCGGTCTGCTGCCGCTGGTCGACCACGTGGTGGGCTCGGACGAGGTGCCCCGGCCCAAGCCCGCTCCGGACATCGTGCGGCGGGCGCTGCGCCTGCTCGGGGCCCGCCCCGGGGAGGCGCTGATGGTCGGCGACGCCCCCAGCGACCTGGCCAGCGCGCGGGCGGCCGGGGTGCTTGCGGTGGCCGCGCTGTGGGGCGAGTCCGACGAGGAGACCCTGCGCGCCGCCGGCCCGGACGTCGTCCTGACCCGACTCGACGAGCTGCTGCCGTTCTGCCCGGCCCGCCGGTGACCGACCCGCGTCGACGGACACCTGCGGTGACCGGACGGCACCCCTGCCCCCGCGCCGCGTTCGCGGTCGGCACCCCTGTCCCGGGCCGATTCCCGGTTCGATACCCCCGATTTGTCAGCTGATCAGTTGATCGGCACATCGGTTGGCCGGATGATGTCGGGCGTCGGTCGGCCTGGCGCCGGCCGGCCGGCCCGTTCCCGCAAGCCGACGCCGCGATCAGCCGAGGGGTCCCGCCCTTCTCGACGGCAACCCGCACGTGAAGGAGGACCACCCCCAATGCCGGTCATCGAAGTCGATCATCTGCAGAAACGGTACGGCGAGAAGATCGCGGTCGACGACGTCTCCTTCACCGTGGAACAGGGCGAGATCTTCGGCGTGCTCGGCCCGAACGGGGCCGGCAAGACCACCACGGTCGAGTGCGTGCAGGGGTTGCGCCGTCCCGACGGCGGCACCATCCGGGTGCTCGGCCTGGACCCGGTCCGCGACCGCACCGAGGTGCGGCAGCGCGTCGGCGCCCAGCTCCAGGAGAGCCAGCTGCCGGACAAGGTACGGGTGTGGGAGGCGCTGGACCTGTACCGGTCCTTCTACCGCAACCGGGCCGACATCGACGAGCTGCTGACCGACCTCGGCCTCGCCGAGCAGCGCAACACCTACTTCCAGAAGCTCTCCGGCGGGCAGAAGCAGCGGCTGTCGGTGGCCCTGGCACTGGTCGGCAGGCCGGAGGTCGCCATTCTCGACGAGCTGACCACCGGCCTCGACCCGCAGGGCCGCCGGGACACCTGGGACCTGGTCGAGCGGATCCGCGACCGGGGCGTCACCGTCGTGCTGGTCACGCACTTCATGGAGGAGGCGCAACGCCTCTGCGACCGGCTCGCGATCATCGACAAGGGTCGGGTGGTGGCGATCGACAGCCCCGCCGGCCTGCTCACCCGGGTCGGCAGCGAGCACCGGGTGCACTTCCGTCCCGCCGAGCCGGTCGAGGACGCCCTGCTGCTCGCGGCGCCCGACGTGACCGGGGTGTCCCGCTACCGCGACGAGGTGACGGTGACCGGCACGAAGGACGTGCTCCAGTCGGTCCTGTCCGTGCTCAACGGGCGCGGGATCCGCTACGACGCGCTGCGGGTCGAGCAGCCCACCCTCGACGACGCGTTCGTCTCCCTCACCGGCCGCTCGGGCCGGACCGCCGCGCAGTCCCCGACCGACGGGAGGTCGTCGTGAGCGCCCTGTCCAAGCTGATCGCCGTCGAGACGAAGCTGTTCCTGCGGGAACCGGTGTCGCTGTTCTTCGTGTTCGCCCTGCCGATCGGCCTGATGCTCGTCTTCGGGTTGCCGCAGCGCGCCGGCACGGCCGCCGACACCGGGCAGCACGCCGAGCAGACCTTCCTGCCGTCCCTGGCGCTCGCCCTCACCATCGGCATGCTCGCGCTCTTCACCCTGCCGATGGCGCTCGGCATCTACCGCGAACGCCGGGTGCTGCGCCGCCTGGCGACCACCCCGGTGCAGCCCGGCCTCCTGCTGGTGGCGCAGGTGGTGGTCAACCTGGTGATGGGCGTCCTCGGCGCGGTGGTCACCGCGATCGCCGTACGGTTCCTGCTGGACCAGCCGGCGCCGGCCAACGTTCCCGGCTTCGTGCTGGCCTTCCTGCTCGGGGTGGCGTGCCTCTTCGCTGTCGGTCTGCTGATCGCGGCGCTGGCGCCGTCCGCCCGGGCGGCGCAGTCGATCGGTCCCGCGCTGTTCTTCCCGCTGCTCTTCCTGGCGGGCGCCTGGCTGCCCCGCGACCGGATGCCGAGCGCGCTGGCCGCCATCGCCGACTACTCGCCGCTGGGTGCCACGGTGGACACCCTCGGTGCGGCGTGGGCGGGCGCCAACCCGGAGCTGCCGCAGCTGATCGCCCTGGCGGTGACGGCCGTGGTCGGCTCCGCGGCGGCCACCCGGTTCTTCCGCTGGGAGTGATCCTCCGCACCCGCGTGGCGGGTGCGGGGGACGTCGTGGCTGCCCAGGGCCGTTCCTAGGGGTGGCCTAAGGGTGTCCGCCGAATGTGATCTGGATTACGTTCGGAGCAGAACGGGCGCCCGGTCACCGGACAAGGGCGTTCGACCGCGAAGCGTCCGTTCACCCGGCAACGGGTGTCGTCAGGCCTGTGTGGACGCGTCCGCCGCCGTGCGGCGGCTCGTCCGAGGTGTGCGGAATGCGACGGAGGTCGTGCCATGAAGGACGTTTCGCAAGCTGATCCGGTCACCCGGGACGCGGTCGGCGTCATCGACGTCGTCCTGGAGGGCGGTCCGGTCGATCTGCCGGCCGACCTGCGCAGCCGCCAGGTGGCGCGGGCGGAGGAGAAGATCAAGGTCCTGCACTACGGCGGGTACGAGCACTTCGAACGGGGCGCCACCCCGCCGGCGGTGGACCTTCCGGTGGTCTTCCGCTGGACCGGTCGGACCCGGATCGCCGAGTAGGGGAAGGGCGGCACCAGTCACATGAGGGCACAGAACCACCGGCCGGGTCCCCACCTGACAGTCAGCGACACGAACGAGGCCATCGCCTTCTACACGGATGTCTTCGACGCCGTCGCGATCGTGCGGGAGTGCCTGCTCGACGGGCACGTCCTGCACGCGGAACTGGCCGTCGGCGGCCACCGCCTGACCGTCAGCGAGTGGTACGAGGCGGGCGCGCCGTCGACGGTGGAGAGCCGCGACGACGTGCTCACCATCGAGCGGACCGACCCCGAGTCGGTGCTGCGGCGGGCGGTGGCCGCCGGTGCCCGCGTCGAGACGCCGGCGGATCCGTCGCGCCAGGTGACGCTGCGCGATCCCGCCGGCCTGTGCTGGACCGTCGTCGGCCCGCAGCGGGCGGCGTAGGCGAACGCCCGCGACGCCCACCGCTGCGCCGGGCAGGGGTCAAGACTCCGCCCGGGAGCGGTGGGCGTTGCGGGTGCGCAGGGCGAAGAAGAGTGCCGCCGCCCGGCGGACCTCACCCGGCCGCCGGGGATCCGCGGCGATCTCGTGCAGCAGGTCCCGGTCGGCGCGGTCCGCCGCCAGCGTCGTCAACAGCGAGAAGCACTCCCGGGCGGCGTCCCGGCCGCCGGCACCGTCCGCGCCGTCGGACCAGTGGGTGAGCAGCGCCGCCAGCACGTCCGCCCGGAACGCCGGCGCGCCGGCGGCGGCCGTGCCCCGGCCGGCGAGCAGGTGACCCGCGGCGATCGCCCCGACCGGCTCGGTCAGCCGGGCGCGCAGGAAGGCCGGCGTGACGGCGGCCCGGCTGATCGCCTGCAACGCGACGAATCGCGCCGAGCCGGTGTTCATCAGCGTCACCCACTCGTCGGGCCGCCAGTCACGGGCGAGCGGCCCGGCCGCCAGGTACTCCACCAGGCTGGGCCAGACCGAGGCCAGGGCGTGGCGGTCGGCCCGGAACAGGTCGGTGGCGAGCAGGATCTGCCGTACCCGCGCGGGCCAGTCGGGCAGCACCGTCGCCGGGGGAGCCGGGGCGTGGGCCGCCGACCAGTCGACGACGGCCGCCACCGGGTCGCCGCCGGCGACGGTGGCGGTCGCCGCCACCTCGACGAGGTCGGTGTGCCGGGTTTCCAGCCAGGCGGCGACCACCTCGCCGTCGGGCGGGCGGCGCCGCAGCGCCGCGCAGGCGGCGTCGAGGCTGGCCCGGCCGCCGCGCAGCAGGGCGCGGACGAACTCGTCGAGCAGGGCGGCAGGGCCCGCCGGCGTGGCCGCCTCCGCCTGCCCGCCCTCCCAGACCAGCACCGCGACGGTGGCGGTGAGCGGGTTGTGCACCGGCCCGGTGATGCGCTGGGCGTGGGTCCAGTCCAGGAACCTGCGGGCCGTGGCGCCGTCGGGGAACCAGCGGGCCGCCAGCAGCGCCACGTCCGCGTCGGTGAAGTGCGCCAGGTGGTACGCCGGATAGCCGTCGCCCAGCACGGCCAGCTCGTCCTCCGCCAGGTGCCGCGTGGTCACCAGGACCCGCCAGGGCCTCGGCGGGCCGGCCGGGCCGGGGGAGCGGGCCAGCTCCGCGAGGCGGTTCAGCACGACGGCCCGCTCGTCCGGGTCGGTCACGGCGTCGAGCGCGTCGACGCAGACCAGCCACCGCCGGCCGGGGGCGGGGGCCTGCTCGACGTCGAGCGGGGCGCCGTCGCGCGGGTACGCCTCGGCGAGCGCCGCGGACAGCGGCTGGCGCACCAGGGCGGCGGCCGGCAGGCTCACCAGCACCGGCCCCGGCGGGCAGCGCCGTCGCCGCCCGCGCCCGGCGAGCCACCGTCGCGCCGAGCGGGCGCTCTCGTAGCGCACGAGGGCCGTCTTGCCGCTGCCCGGCTCCCCGATCAGCAGGACGTTGCCGGTGCCGGTGAGCAGGTCCGCCACGTCGACGCCGTCGCCGGACGGGGCGAGCCGTGGCACCGCGCGGCGCGGCACGTACACCTCGGACAGCGGCTTGACGTAGCCGCCGAAGCGGTGCGGGTGGACGATGCCGGCGTCGGCCTCGCCGCGCCAGACCGGGCGCAGCGCGGGCCACCAGCCGCGCCGGCCCCGGGAGTGGCGGCGGAGGGCGACGGCCGCGGTGACGAGCGCGGTGGCGAGCGTCACCGTGCCGCCGACGACGCTGGCGACCTTGTCCGAGACGTCCAGGTCCATCAGCGGTCAGGACCGGCCCGCGCCCGGCTGGTCCGCCGACAGGTGGTGGGTGCCGCATCCCTGGCAGTACGCGCCGGTCTGCTCCTCGCGGCAGTGCCGCCACGGCGCGGGCGGTCCGGCCGGCGCGGCCCGCTGCGCCGGCGGCTCCTGCGGTCCCCACCGGGACGTGTGGTGGGCCACGACCAGGGAGGACTGCGTGAGTCGGGCGTCGACGTCGGGCTTGAGGCGGACCCGGCCGTCGGCGGCGTCCAGGACGTCCACGACGCGGGCGAGCAGGGCGACGTCGTCGTCGCGGCCCGTGGCGTGGGCGAGCGCCACCGCGCGCCCGAGGTGCTCCTCCGCCTCGGCGACCCGGCCCGCCCGGGCGGCGGCCAGCCCGCGCTGGACCGCCGCCGCGTAGTCCTGCTGGCGGGTGTAGTACGCGACGCTCTCGTTGATCTCCGAGTACCGCAGGGCGTCCTCGGTCCACTCCACGTCGAGCGGCACCTCGACCGGCGTGGTGGCCGCGCCCGCGTGGACGCTCAGCCAGCCGATGCGCCGGCTCGCGCCGGGCGCCATCGCGTCGACCTCCAGGGCGACGTGGTAGTCCCGCTGGTCGTGCGGGCTCCACGCGCCGACCGGGTAGTCGGTGCCCAGCTCGCCGGCCGGTTCGCCGCGCCCGCTCAGGTCGGCCAGCGCCGGGTGCACCTGCTTGACGAAGCGGACCCGGGCCAGCCCGGTGGTACGCACCCGGAGCCGGACGTCGGGGACCCGCCGGGACATCGCGCGGGTCAGCACCGCCCGGAAGTCGTCGGCGAGCCCGGTGAGGTCCTCGACCGGCACGACGGGGTTGGCGCCCAGCGCCTCCGCGATGCCGAGCAGTTCCGCCGCGTCCCAGTCGTGCACGCCGTCCGCGGAGCCGATGGCGCGGCAGTCGACGGTGAACCGGCCAACGCAGTCGTCCACCGCCGCCCGCAGGTCGGCGGGGAGCTGGGACTCGTTGCGTCCGTCGGTGAGCAGGATGACGTGCCCGATCGCGTCCGGTCGCGTGGCCAGCAGGTGGCGGGCCAGCAGCAGCCACGTGCCGATGGCGGTGCCGCCGTGCGGCGTCACGTGCCGCAGCGCGTTGCGGGCGGCGGCCCGGGTGGTCTCGTCGGCGACCGCCAGCCGCCGGTCGCCCGGGTAGACCATCGTGGCGCGGGCGGTGCCGGACACCACCGCGAACGCGACCCCGTCGGGCAGGGCGTCGATGGCCGCGGCGGTGGCCCGCCGGGCGGCGCGCATCTTGGCCTGGGGCGCGCCCATCGAGCCTGAGGAGTCGAGCAGGATCACCTCCGCGAGGTCGTCGTGCCGGACGTCGGCGTGGACGGGTTCCTCGCCCCGGACGGTGGCGACCACGTCGAGGACCGCCCCGTCGGCGGAGACGCACTCGGTGTGGTGCGCGCGCAGCCGCAGCGGCAGATCGTTGGCGGGGGACACGGGTGACCTCTTTCCGTCGGGGCCGGCGGCCGGGATCACCACCACGTCACCGGCCGGTACGCGTTGGCCAGCTCGACGAGCGCGATCCGTTCGCGCCGGTCGGCGGTGCGCCGGGCGCGGGAGCGGCAGCGGCGCTCGAAGGCGCGGCGGAGGGCGTCCTCGTCGAGCCGGTGACCGAACAGCCGCCGGCCGCCGTGGCGCTCCTCGGTCAGGTCGCAGTCCAGCGCGATCCGCAGGATGTGCGCCTCCACCTCCTCGCGTTCGCCGAACGGGGGCAGCTTGTCGACGATCGTGGCGGCGTCGAGCGCCGTGTCGAGCCGGTGCCCGTCGTCCGGCGCGTCGAGCAGGATGCGCACCGCACAGGTCACCGCCGCCGTCGAGGCGCGGGAGGACTCCGGCACCCGCAGCAGGGCGTCCGCCGCGCTGCGCGCGTCCGCCGTCTCCAGCAGGCAGCGGGCCAGCCCGAACGCCGCGCCCACCACGCCCGGGTCGGCGTCCCAGACCCCCCGGTAGTGGTCGGCCGCCGTGCGCGGGTCGCCGTCGAGTTCGCAGGCCACCGCGTACGCGAGCCGCGTGGACACCTCGCCGGGCAGCCAGCCGTAGACCTGCGCGAACCAGCGTCGGGCGGTGCCGGTGTCCCGCCCCACCAGGGCCACCAGGGCGCGGTGCCACCACAGTGCCCAGTCCCGCGACTCCTCAGGGAAGTCGGCGAGCAGCGGGCCGGCCTCGTCCACCCGCCCGGTGGCGAGGTGGGCCCGGACGGCGCGGTAGGTCACCTGCGCGGTGTGCTCCGGGGCGGTCCGCAACAGCTCGATGAGCTCGGCCGGGTCGGCGGCGCCGAGCGAGGCGAGGAACCCGGCGGCCGGGTCGGCGCCGTCGACCAGGGGCACGGGCAGGCCGAGCATGATCTCCACGACGTCCAGGGCGTCGCGGTCGGTGTGCAGGGCGAAGGCGCACGCGGACGGGCTGAACAGGGTGGACCGGGTCGGCCGGGGCACGCCGTCGGTCGCCGCGCTGACCTGCCGGCGTACGCCCCGGACCTGTTCGCGCATCTCGGCGGCGGTGGCGAACCGGTCCTCCGGCACGGCGGCGGTGGCCCGGGCGAGCAGCCGCAGGAACGGGTCGAGCCGCGCGGGCACGGGCAGCCGCAGCACGTCCTGCCCCGGTGGGATCCGGGTCACCTCCGTGGACCGGGGCACCAGGGTCAGCGCGGCGAGGGTCCGGCCGACGGTGTAGAGGTCCGACCGCACGCTCGGGCCGGCGGGCCCCAGCCGCTCCACCTCCGGCGCGGTGTAGCCCGCGGTGCCCCACGCCGGGCTCACCGTGTTGTCGATGCGGCGGGCCGCGCCGAAGTCGACAAGCTTGATCGGGTCGTTGGTGCCCTGGCCGCCGACCCGCATCACGTTCTCGGGCTTCAGGTCGCAGTAGAGCCAGCCCTGGTCGTGCAGGTACTCGAAGGCGTCGAGGATCTGCACGGCGTATCCCAGCGCCTGTGCCACGTCCACGGCGGTGGACCCGCCGCCCGGGCCGGCCGCGCTGCGGGCCTCCTCCAGGGTGCCGCCGTTGACGTACTCCATCACCAGGTAGCCGGCGTCCCGGTCGGACTCGGGCCGCAGCGCGTGGGTGATGGTGACGATCCTCGGGTGGTTCAGCGCGATCAGCGCCTGCCGCTCGGCGACGAACGCCGCGATGGCCTCCCGGTCCTCCGGGTTGCGCTGCCCCTTCAGCACCCGCCAGGCGCCGTCCATGTCCTCGTCCCGGGCGAGGAACACCCAGCCGACGCCGCCGTTGCCGAGGCAGCCCTCGATCCGGTACCGCCCGGCGCGCAGGTCGCCGTCGGCCAGGGGCGGGGTGAAGGAGTACCGGGTGCCGCAGTCGGGGCAGAAGCCGGCGACCCGGGGCAGCCGGGGACCGCGGTGGCGGGGGCACTTCGTGTTGCCGCAGTAACGGGAGTGCTCGGGCACGACCGCCTGCGACACCACCGCCGTCAGGGGGTCGTGGGGCCGGGCGGTCGGCAGCACGGCCGGTCGCTCCCAGGGCCGCGACGTCGTACGCGGCGGCCGTGGGCCGACCTCCGCAGCCGGGACCGGCCCGCCGGGGGCGCTGAGCCCGGCGCCGGCCCCGACGCACTCGTGCCCCCACAGCCGGCAGAACCCGTCCTGGTCGACGGCGCCGGGGCAGTTGCGTTCCGCGCAGCCGCGGCTCGCCGTCATCGCGTACCCCCGTTCACGGCCTGCTGGTAGGCGCGCACCGCGCGGCTCGCGGCGGTCACGGTGAAGGCGTCGGGGCGCAGCGCGGCCAGCGCCTCCCGGTAGGCCAGCTCGACCTGCGGGTGCTCGGCCCGGCCCTCGTCGGCGGCCTTCTGCCGGTACGCCTCCAGCCGGCCGGTCAGCTCCACGTGGCAGCCCCGGCGCAGTCGGCGCCGCGCGGTGTCGGTCCGCTCGACGGCGCGGTCGACGGCGGCCCGCAGCGAGCCGTCGTCGCGTTCCGGCTGGACGTCCCCCCGCCACCACTGGCCACGGCCCGCCGCCTCGGCGGTGGTGAGCCGGTCCAGCAGCCCGTCGAGCGCGAGCGCCGCCAGGGGATCCGTCCCGTCGCCCAGCCCTTCGCCGGTGGCCTCCGTCGCGAGCTGCCGGAGCCGCTCGACGGAGGAGCGCAGCCGCTGCGCCCGGACCGCCAGCCGGTCCCGGCCGTACGCGTCGACGATCCGGCGGATCCGGGCCACGTGCTCGCGGGCCGCGACCAGGATCTCCTGGACGTCCATCGCCTGCACCTGCACCGGCTCGCCGGTGGCGGCGGTGAACCGGACCTCGCACGGGCCGGTCAGCAGCCGGGCCAGGGCCTCCTCGCCCGCGTCCGTCGACCGGTCGATCCCGTCGAGGTCGTCGACGAGCCGGTCGAGGGCGAGCGACAGGCAGCCGAGCCGGTGCAGCAGGTCCCGGGCCTCCTGCGCGGGCGCGGCGGCCGGGCCGTCGGGCTGCCGGAAGGCGTCCGTGACCAGCTGCTGCACGTCGAGCAGGTGCTCGCAGACCCAGGCGTGCGCGGCCAGGGTGGCGTCGAGGCGTTCCCGCACGGCCATCCGCCCACCGCCCATCAGTCGGCCGGCCGGGGGGTGGCCGGCGCGGGGTCGGGGGGCGGCCACCCGGTGGTGACGGGCCCGGGCGACGGCATGCCCCGGTCCCGGTGGCCGGCGAGCCACCGCTCGTGGGCCTGCTGCCACACCACCGCCGTACGCGGCTGCGCCAGCACGTGGTTGACGAACGCGACGAGGTCCCGGCCGTCGGTCAGGCGGAACGCGAAGGCGTGCGGCTCGTCGGTGAACCAGGTGCAGTCCTCGTCCCGGTGGTAGGTGCAGGATCGCCGGTCCGGCCGGGGCGCCTCGGTCACCAGCGTCGTGTCCGGGGCCATCCGGGCGAAGCCCAGCAGGATGTTGTCGTCGGTGCTGACCCCGTCGACCTGTCCCTGACGCAGCATGACCAGGCAGTCGACCGGGTGCGGGGCGTGCACCGGGACCGGCCGCAGGCCGCCCGCGGTGCGGTAGCCGGCGATCATCGCCAGCGAGGTGGTGTCCGTGGCGGCGCAGACCCGCCGGCCGCCGAGCTGTTCCATGCCCGCGAACTCGGGCGTGCCGTCGGCGTTCCTGCGGACCAGCACCGTCTGCCCGGAGTCGAGGTAGTCGTTGGAGAACAGCACCCGCCGGGCCCGCTCGCAGGACGCGGTCAGCGACGTGGCGACGACGTCGATCTCCCCCTTGTCGAGCATGGCGAAGGCGCCCTGACCGGGCGGCACGGCCTTGAAGGTGAGCCGGTTGCGCGGGTCGTCGGCCGGCCAGAGGGCGCGGGCCACCGCCAGCATCAGCTCGATGTTGAAGCCCTCGAAACGCTGGGTGCTGGCGTCCCAGTGGCTCATGGTGGCGTCGGACGGGTCCACGCCGGCGACCAGCTCGCCCTTGTCGAGGATCCGGCGCGGGGGCGTCGGGTCGGGCGGGAGGCTGCGGCGCACCGGGCAGACCCCGCCGGTCGCGTCGGTGGTCGGCGTCGTGGCCACCCCCGGTGGCCGCGCGGGGGGCGCGGGAGCGGGTGCCGCCGGCGCGGCGCACCCGGCCAGCGCCGCCAGGAGCGCGAGCGACGCGGCCCGGCGCCGCGTCGGGGTCCGCCGGGGGGTGGTCACTGGTACTCCAGGTGGCGCTGGCGCAGCCCGGCCACCACACCGGCGGCGGCGAGCAGGGTGACCCAGGCGGCGGCGCCGCCCAGGTGGCGGCGTGCCTCGGGCAGCCCGTCGACCATCCGGGTGACCTCCTCGTTGCGGGTGGTCAGTTCGGTCAGCAGGTGGCCCTCCGCCGCGACGAACGCCCGGCCCGCCGATCCCTCGGCGAGTACGGTGTCGACCGCGTCGCGGAACGCGTCGGGCGTCTTGATCTGCCGGGCCGGCCAGACGTCCCGCTCCAGGGCGGTGCAGTCGATCCGGTCCTTCGGTGGTTCCCGTCCTGCGGCGGGCCCGGAGCAGAGGTCCCGGCTGTCGAAGTCCGCCTTGTGCCCGGCCGGGTCGACGCTTGCGCCGAGCCCCAGGTAGACGTCGGCCCGGCCGGCCAGCAGGGCGCCGAGCCGCTGCTGGGTGGCGCTCTGCGCGTCGATCGCGCGTTCCAGCTCCGGGAACCCCCGGTCGGCGTCCGGCCAGTGCCACCACGAGGAGACCAGCATGGCCAGCACGGCAGTGGTGGCCACCGAGGCCAGCAGCAGGCCCGCGTTCAGCCGGCGCCGGGTCCGCCGGCGCAGCCACACCTGCACCACCACCAGGGCGGCGAGGGTGCCCAGCGGCACCAGCACGGACGCGGCCAGCCAGGGCCGGGCGTCGGCGCGGGCGTCGAGCAGCAGCCTGGTGTCGTAGTTCCACAGGCCCTGGGCCGCGGTGAGCAGCTCGGTGGACATGTAGTGCGACGCCTCCCGCGCGTAGGCCGAGGCGAGCACCGCGCGGGCCGCCGGACTGCCCGTCCCGGCCTGCTCCGCCGCCCCGGCCGGCGGGCAGGGCTGCCGGTTGCCCGTGGTCGCCGGGGAGAGCGGACCGGCGACCCGCAGGGCGGCGCACACCACGTCGCGGTAGACCTTCAACCGGGCGGCGATGGTCGCCAGCCGGGTGAGGCGGTCCGGGTCGCCGACGGCGTTGCCCATCGAGTCGGTCAGCGTGCGCTCCACCTCGTGGACGGACGCGTCGTAGGCGGCCACCAGCGGGGCCCGCCGCTCCTCGGCCGGCGGCAGCAGGAAGACGGCGCTGGCCGCGACGTCGGCGTCGGCGAGGCCCTGGTAGATCTGCCGGGCGGTCGTGCTGGTGCCCACGGCGGTCGCCGCGGACCGTTCGCCCAGCGTGGTGGCCGACGTGCGGGACTGCACGGCGACGGTGGCGGTGGCGGCCAGCGCGGCGACCAGTACGGCGCCGCTGAGCACGATCAGTGCCGGTGTCGTCCGGAGCGCGTCGCGGAGCCGGCCGGTGCCGCCGGAGCGGGTCGACCCGCTGGCCCGGGCGGGCCGGTCGGCCCCGGGCTCGTCCCCCGTGTGCGACGCCATGCCCGTCCTCCCGCTCGCCGGGGCCCTCCGGCGGCCTCCTGGCGGAAGGCGTCGCGGTACCGGGGGCGCCCCGTCCGCCCCGCCGGGCGGTCACCCGGGCGGCCTACGGCGGAGTCCGGCGGCCGGGCGGGTGATCGCGGGCGGGGGAGGACCAGGGTGGCACCGCGGGTGCACGGGTGGCACGCGTTTGTCCGGTATCTGACCTGAGCGTCACCGGTCGGCCACGCAGGGGAGCGGCCGGTCCGGTCAGGGGGCGGGGTCGTCGGCCTCGGTCCGTGGTGGGAAGGCCAGGGCGAGGGTGAGGTCGAGGACGGTCGCCGGGTCGGTCAGGCGCTCGCCGTACAGCTCGCGGAGCTTGCCCATCCGGTAGCGGACGGTCTGCGCGTGCACGAAGAGGTCGGCGGCCACGTCGTCGCGCCGGCCCTGGTGCAGCAGCCAGGAGCGCAGGGTCTCGGCGAGCCGGTCGGCGGTGCCGGGCGGCAGCGACGCGAGCGGCGCCAGCACCCGGGCGCGCAGGTCGGCGAGTCCTTCCGGGTCGGTGCTCAGCACCAGCTCGGCCAGGTGCTCCTCGGTGTCCAGCGCCGGCCGGTCGTCGGCCGGGCGCAGGCCGAGCGACAGGGCCCGGACCGCCCGCTGGTAGGAGGAGGCGACCAGGGCCCAGGGCCGGGCGGGGCCGAGCAGGGCGCGGCGGCCGTGCAGCACCCGGGCGAGCTGCCGCCGCCGGTCTCCGTGCGTGTCGGGCACCAGCAGCACCGCCAGGTCCTCGCCCGCCCCGCCCGCCGGGAGGTCGTCGCCGCTCTCCAGGGTGTGCGGGTGCAGTCGGGCGAGCGCCGCGCGGAGGTTGGCCCGGGGCAGCAGGACGACGGTGAGGGTCTGCGGCGGCGGCCAGTCGGCCCGCTCGGCGCTGCGCAGCAGCGCCTCCTCGGGCTCCCCGGCGAGCAGCCGCTGGGTGAGCCGCTCCAGGTTGCGTCGCCGGGCCCGGCCGGCGCTGGCCAGCTCGTCGGCGTGCCCGGCCACGCTGGCGGCGGAGAGCTCGTCGATGTACGCGAACATCAGTTCGGCGAACTCGGCGACGGTGGCGGCGGACGACCCGCCCTGCACGGTGGTGGTGGACATCTCCCGCCAGGAGACCCGGGCGCCGACGCGGTACGCGGCGAGCAGAGCGTCCATGCTCCGGCCGGAGCGTGCCTCGCCGCTGCCGAGGGCGTACGCGGCCTCCAGCGCGCCGACCAGCGGGGTGCTCGGGTCGCCACCCTGGGAACGGCCGATGAGCTGGAGGAACGTGCCGAGCGCGATCTGCACCGCAGTCTCGATCTTCTCGCGCATCTGACCGGTCAGGGCGCCGGAATAGCTGGGCACCTCGGCGGTGATGGCGGTCACGGTGCGCTCGGCGAGCAGGGGCAGCCGGTCGTGCAGCGCGCCGGCCACCCGGGCGTCCAGCTCGAGGCGGGCCGCGCGCCTTGTGGCCTCCGAGCGTTCGGACACGTTTGTTCCCTCCGCACAAAAAGCCTCGTCCGGTTCACCTTCGCAGGTCAAGATTTTATGCCATTCTGCCGCGACCATCGAATCATGACCACCACCGTCCCGAACCCCTCCGGGAAGGCGGCCCTGCGGGGCCGGATCCTTCGGCTGGCCGCGTCGGTCACCACCCCGCTGTTGCCCGACGACTACCTCGACATGGTCGCCCCGCTGCGCTCCGGCGCCGACCTGCGCGGCCGGATCCTCGCCGTGCGCCCCGAGACCGCCGACGCGGCGACGCTGGTGATCCGGCCCGGCCGCGACTGGCGCGGGCACACCCCCGGGCAGTACGTCCGCCTCGGCGTCGACGTCGACGGCGTACGCCAGTGGCGGGCCTACTCGGTCACCTCGCCCCCCGCGCGCCGGGGCGGGCCGATCTCGGTCACCGTGAAGGCCATCCCCGACGGGGTCGTCAGCAACCATCTCGTCCGGCGCACCCGGCCCGGGACGCTGGTCCAGCTCGACCAGGCCCAGGGCGACTTCGTGCTGCCGGGCCGGCCGCCGGCCCGGGTGCTCTTCGTGACCGCGGGCAGCGGCGTCACCCCCGTGATGGGAATGCTGCGCGCCGACCGGCTGGGCGGCGCCGATGTCGTCGTGGTGCACTCGGCGCCCACCCCGGACGACGTGATCTTCGGCGCCGAGCTGCGGGACCTGGCCGCGCGGGGCGCGATCCGGCTGGTGGAGCGGCACACCGACACCGACGGGCTGCTCACCGTGGCCGACCTCGACCGCCTCGTGCCCGACCACCTCGACCGGGAGACCTGGGCCTGCGGCCCGCTCGGCCTGCTCGACGCCCTGGAGGAGCACTGGACGGCCGGGGGGCGCGGCGACCGGCTGCACACCGAGCGGTTCCGGCCGACCGTCATCTCGCCCGGCGAGGGCGGCACCGTCACCTTCGCCCGCTCGGGCGTCACCGTCGCCGCCGACGGCGCCACCCCGCTGCTCGACGCCGGCGAGAACGCCGGGGTGCTGATGCCCTCGGGCTGCCGGATGGGCATCTGCTTCGGCTGCGTCCTGCCGCTGCGCCAGGGCGCGGTTCGGGACCTGCGCAACGGGGAACTGACCACGGCGGTACCCGGCGACGGCGTCCGCATCCAGACCTGCGTGTCGGCGGCGGCCGGCCCCTGCGACATCGACCACTGACCGGAGTACCTGACGTGACCGTGATCCAGAACAAGCCCGTCAACCCGATCGCCCACCTCACCGCCGAGGACATCGAGACCATCGGCAGGGAACTCGACGCGATCCGCGCCCGGGTGGTCGCCGACCGGGGCGAGCGGGACGCCGCGTACATCCGCCGGGTCATCTCGACGCAGCGCAAGCTGGAACTGGGCAGCCGGGTCGTGCTGCTGTTCTCCCTCTTCCCGCCCGCCTGGATCGTGGGCACCGCCGGCCTGACCGTCGCCAAGATCCTGGAGAACATGGAGGTCGGCCACAACGTCCTGCACGGCCAGTGGGACTGGATGCGCGACCCGAAGATCCACTCCACGACCTGGGAGTGGGACCACGTCTCGCCCGCCGACCAGTGGAAGCACTCGCACAACGAGCTGCACCACACCTACACGAACGTCCTCGGCAAGGACAACGACCTCGGCTACGGCATCATGCGCGTCGACGAGGACCAGCGGTGGCACCCGTTCCACCTGGGCCAGCCGCTGTGGAACTTCATCAACGCCTGCTTCTTCGAGTACGGCATCGCCGCGTACGACCTGGAGCTGGGGCGCAACCTGCGCAAGGGCCGG
Source organism: Micromonospora sp. USAFONa4 (assembly GCF_057197825.1). Taxonomy (NCBI): domain Bacteria; kingdom Bacillati; phylum Actinomycetota; class Actinomycetes; order Micromonosporales; family Micromonosporaceae; genus Micromonospora; species Micromonospora sp. USAFONa4. Next base: position 6,374,562 of record NZ_CM170072.1, read on the forward strand.
CACAAGAAGCCGGAGTTCCGGGCCCGGGCCCGGGCGGTGGGCCGCAAGATCCGCCGGCAGGTGCTCAAGGACTACGTGGTGCACCCGCTGCTGTCGGGGCCCTCGTTCCTGCACACGCTGGCCGCCACCTTCACCGCCAACCTCCTGCGCAACCTGTGGAGCCACTCGGTGATCATGTGCGGGCACTTCCCGGAGGGCGTGGAGACCTTCTCCCGGCGCTCGATCGAGGGCGAGACCCGCGGCGAGTGGTACCTGCGGCAGATGCTCGGCTCGGCCAACATCAGCGGCAGCCGGCTGATGCACATCATGACCGGCAACCTGTCGTTCCAGATCGAGCACCACCTCTTCCCGGACCTGCCCAGCAACCGCTACCAGGAGATCGCCCCCGAGGTGCGGGCCCTGTTCGACCGCTACGGGCTGAAGTACACCACCGGCTCGCTGCCCCGGCAGGTCTTCTCCGCGTGGCGGAAGGTCGTCCGGCTGTCGCTGCCGAACCGGAAGGCGCCCCGCCGGGTCGACGACCGCCCCGCGCCGGCGCTCGCCACGTCCGGCGTCTGACCCACCCCCGACGCCGCCGCCCGCCGCGAAACGCGCTGGGCGGCGGCGCGGCGTCCCCGTACAGTCGGAGGCATGGAGATCAGGCACCTCTTCGCCGCCGCGGCCGCGCGAGCTTCGCGCTCGTCGGTCGCCGCCGCCTGACCTCACCATCACCCGCCGGCGACCGGAAACGGTCCGCCGGCTTCCTCGTTGCTGTCGACCCGCCGGTCCCCGGCGGCGGACCCTTTCCGGTCGTCCCACCCGGAAAGGCCACCGCCATGACGTACGACCCGATCAGCCGCACCTTCCTCGACTTCTTCCGCGAGCGCGGTCACGAACTCGTGTCCGACGGCTCCCTGATCCCGCCGCCGGGCGACCCGGTGCTCTTCACCACCTCCGGGATGCACCCCCTGACCCCCTACCTGGAGGGTCGGCCCCACCCCCTGGGGCGGCGGCTGGTGAACGTGCAGCGCTGCCTGCGCACCACCGACCTGGACGAGGTGGGCGACTCCACCCACCTGACCCTGTTCCGGATGCTTGGCTCCTGGTCGCTCGGCGACTACGACCTGCCCCGCAGCGTGCGGTGGGGCTACGAGCTGCTGCGCGACGGCTTCGGCGTGCCGCACGACCGGATGCACGCGACGGTCTTCGGCGGCGACGACCGGGTCGGCCCCGACGAGCCCTCGCTGCGCACGTGGGGCGAGCTGGGCGTGCCCGTGGAGCTCACGGGGGAGGAGAACTGGTGGTCCAACGGCCCGACCGGGCCGTGCGGACCCGACACCGAGATCTTCCTCTGGACCGGCGAGGGCCCGCCCCACGGCACCCCCGGCACCGACGAGCGGTGGATGGAGACGTGGAACCACGTGGGGATGCGCTACCACCGGCACCCCGACGGCCGGCTGACGCCGCTGCGCCAGCCCAACGTGGACACCGGGATGGGCCTCGAACGGCTGGAGATGGTGCTGCGCGGGCACCGCTCGGTCCACGAGGGCGAGGGCCTCGTGCCGTGGGTGCGCGACGTGTCCGACGTGTGGGGCCTGCGCGACGCGCCGCTGCGCCTCGTCGGCGACCACCTGCGCACGGGCGTGGCGGTGGTCGGCGACGGCGTACGGCCCTCGAACACCGGCCGCGGCTACGTGCTGCGCCGGCTGTTGCGCCGGACGCTCACCACGCTGTGGCGCGACGACGCGTCCAGGACCCTGTCCGACCTGCCGACCGGGCCGGTACGGCACACCCTCGACGGGTTCCGGCAGCCCGTCGGCGTGGACGAGGTGCGGGACGTGTTCTCCGGCGAGGAACGGCGGTTCCGGGAGCTGCTGCGGCGCGGACGGCCGCTGGTCTCCCGGCGCCGGTCCCGGGGACCGCTGACCGAGGCGGACTACCGCGATCTGCACGACACCCACGGGCTGCCGCGCGACCTCGTCGACGGCCTGCTCGCCGAGGTGGCCTGACCTCGGGCGCCCGCCCGGGGGACCGGTGGCGGCGGTGCGCGCCGCGCCGACGCCGGGCTGGTCGCCGCTGCCGCCCGGGACCGGGGCCGCCGTTGCCATCCGGGGACCGGGCCGCCGTTGCCACCCGGAGACCGCGTCGCCGCTGCCGTCCGGGACCGGGGCGCCGGTCCCGGACGGCAGCGGGAGCGGGAAACTAGCTGGCGTAGGTCTCGAACTCGGCGACCTTCGGCGCGCCGCTCGAGCCGGTGATCCTGAACGTGATCTTGGTGAGCGACGTCGAGGCGAAGGAGATGCTCCCCGCCCCGCTGCCGGAAGCCAGGACGGCGCCGGTGCCGTGGTTGACGAGCTGCCAGGACCCGATGCTGCCCTGGGTGCCCGACGGCTCACGGATGACGACCCTGGCCACCCTGGTCGCGGAGCCCCACTTGATCGAGATGTCGCCGGTCGCGCCCGACGGCGACCAGTGGGTGCTCAGGCTGCCGTCGCGCACGTTGCCGTAGCTCGTGCCGTCGGCCTTGCTGGAGCCGTCGGAGCCGGCGCCGATGCTGAGGTTGCTCCCGCTGGGCGGGTTCGTCGGCCCGGGGGTGGGGCTGCTGGTCGGCCCGGGCGTCGGGCTGCTGGTCGGCCCCGGCGTGGGGGTGGTCGGCGTCGGCGCCGGCGTCTGCGGCGAGCAGCTGCCGTTCGACTCGCGCAGGCCGGTGTTGGCGCCCGCCGTCTGGCGGACGACGTCCGGCACGCAGGCGGCCCCGTCCAGGCTGTACGAGTACGGGATGCTGACGCTGGTGTTGGACACCGGGTTCGGGCCGGCCGGGTTGTTGTCGCCGCTGCGGCTGGACCAGGTCACGTTGTCGAAGACGTTGCCGGCGACCTGCCAGTAGCCGGCCTCGCTGGTGTAGAAGGTGCCCAGGACGTCCTTGGAGTTCCGGAAGTAGTTGTTCTCCACCTTGGCCCTGGCCCCGGCCCGCGAGTTGATGCCGGACTCGTGGAGGCTCACGTAGTGGTTGTTGTAGATGTGCGCGATGCCGCCGCGCAGCAGGGGCGTACGGGAGTCGATGTTCTCGTACAGGTTGTGGTGGAACGTGACGAACCCGTTCGAGCGGTCGCTCTCGCTGGACCCGATGAGGCCGCCACGGCCGGAGTTGCGCAGGATGCTGTACGACAGCGTCACGTACTGGACGTTGTCCTTCATGTCGAAGAGGCCGTCGTACCCCTCCGATTCCCCGCCCGAGGCCTCCAGCGTGGCGTGGTCGACCCAGACGTTGCGGACGGTGCTCTCCATGCCGATGGCGTCACCGCCGTTGGACGTGGGCGAGCCCGATTTCTTGACGTTCCGGACCGTCACGTTCCGGATGATGATGTTGCTGGAGTCGCGGATGTGGATGCCCAGCTGGTCGAAGACGGCTCCGGTGCCGACCCCGATGATCGTGACGTTGCTGATCTGCTTGAGCTCGATCACGCCGGCGGCGGTGTTGCAGCTGTCGCCCGACACCTTGGCGGTGTTGCCGTGGTTGATGGTCCCCTGCACCTCGATGATGATCGGGGTGCTGCTGCTGGCCCGGGTGCACAGGGCCGTGTGGATCCCGGTGCCCGTGCTGACCCGTACCGTCTGCCCGCCCGCGCCGCCGGTCGTGCCGCCGTTCTGGGTCGCGTAGCCGGTGGCGGCGCCGGCGGCTGCCGATGCCTGCTGCATCGGCAGGGCCGCCACGCCGAGCGCGGCCCCGACGGCTGTCGTGGCCAGTGCCACCTGGAGTCGCAGTGCGACTGGTCGTCTCATCCTTGCCTCACCTTCGTATGAAATTTCGGGTGTCGCTGTCACGTGCCGTGGTCGGGCCGTCGAGGCTGCCGACGTGTCGCCGGCCGCCGGACGGGGTCGCTCGTCGACCCGGCTGTGGGGGTGTTCTTCTCGATGTGGAACGGGTCGGCGGTTCCGCCCGGCCCCGACCGTCGAGGTCGTCGGCGTCGGCCGCGAGGCCGCCAAGATCCGCTCTGGTGGTGCCGTCACCCGTGCCCGGAAAGCGCTTTCCAGCGAGGATAGGGACCCGTCTATCGATATGGCAAGAACCTGTCCGGATTGCGGTGTGATGCCCGACTCCGCCCACCCCCGACAGTGGCCGTCCGCGCCGCCGCCTGTAGCGGGGGCACGGACGTGGCCGCCAGCGCGGAGGCCGCAGGTGCCGGTGGCGGGGGCACGGACGCGGGCCGCCAGCGCGGGAGCCGCGGGCGCCGGTGGCGCGCTCCGCCCCGGCCGGAGGAGCCGGCCGGAGGTCCGGCGGCGTTGCCGCGCCACGGCCCCGGGTCACCCGACGACGCGGCGTCGGGTGGTGCGGTGGCCGGCCGGATCAGACAGGATGACCTGCGCGAGGGCGTCGCCGGGCCGCGCCGCGGCCGACGGCCCGCCCGTCGACGGAAGGAGACCCGTGTCGTCCACCCTGCTCTCCCGTCGCGACCTGCGCTTCCTGCTGCACGACTGGCTGGAGGTGACCCGGCTGATCGAGCGGCACCGCTACGCCGAGCACTCCCGGGAAACCTTCGACGCCGTGCTGGAGCTCGCCGAGCGGGTCGCGGTCGAGCGGTTCGCCCCGCACAACCGGGCCGCCGACCTCGCCGAGCCCACCTTCGACGGCCGCCGGGTGCACACCATCGCGCAGGTCAAGCAGGCCCTCGACGTCTTCGCCGGGACCGGGCTGCTGGGCGCCGGCATGGACGCGTCCGTCGGCGGCATGCAGCTGCCGCACGTCGTACGGGCCGCCTGCTTCGCCTGGCTCCAGGCCGCCAACGCCGGCACCTCGGCGTACCCGCTGCTGACCCTCGGCAACGCCAACCTGCTGCTGGCGCACGGCAGCCCCGAGCAGATCGACACCTGGGTCCGCCCGATGGTGCAGGGGCGCTTCTTCGGCACGATGTGCCTGTCCGAGCCGCAGGCCGGCAGCTCGCTGGCCGACATCACCACCCGCGCCGAGCCGCAGGACGACGGGACGTACCGGCTGCACGGCACCAAGATGTGGATCTCCGGCGGCGACCACGAGCTGTCGGAGAACATCGTCCACCTGGTGCTCGCCCGGATCCCCGGCGGCCCGCCCGGGGTCAAGGGGATCTCGCTGTTCATCGTCCCGAAGGTGCTGCTGGGAGACGACGGCGCGCTCGGCGCCCGCAACGACGTCGTGCTGGTCGGCCTCAACCACAAGATGGGCTACCGGGGCACCACCAACACGCTGCTCAACTTCGGCGAGGGCGTGCACCGGCCCGGCGGGCGCCCCGGCGCGGTCGGCTACCTGGTCGGCGAGCCGCACCAGGGCCTGGCGCAGATGTTCCACATGATGAACGAGGCGCGCGTCGGGGTGGGCGCCGGCGCCACCGCACTCGGCTACACCGGCTACCTCAAGTCCCTCGCGTACGCCCGCCAGCGCCCGCAGGGCCGACCGCTGGCCGACAAGGACCCGACCACGCCGCAGGTGCCCATCGTCGCCCACCCGGACGTACGCCGGATGCTGCTGGCGCAGAAGAGCTACGTGGAGGGCGCCCTGGCGCTCGTCCTCTACTGCGGTCGGCTGCTCGACGAGGAGAAGACCGCGCCGGACGCGGCGGACCGGGAGCGGGCGCGGCTGCTGCTGGACGTGCTCACCCCGATCGCGAAGAGCTGGCCGTCGCAGTGGTGCCTGGCCGCCAACGACCTGGCCATCCAGGTGCACGGCGGCTCCGGCTACACCCGCGACTACGACGTCGAGCAGCACTGGCGCGACAACCGGCTCAACCCGATCCACGAGGGCACCCACGGCATCCAGGCGCTGGACCTGCTGGGGCGCAAGGTCACCATGCGCGACGGGGCCGGGCTGGCGCTGCTGGTGGAGGCGGTCCGGGCCACGACCACCCGCGCGTGGCAGGCCGGGGGCGAGGCCGCCGAGCTGGCCGCCCCGCTCGGCGCCGCCCTCGACCGGGTCGCCCTGGTCACCCGGCGACTGTGGAGCACCGGCGACCCGGAGGTGGCGCTGGCCAACGCCAGCGTCTACCTGGAGGCGGTCGGCCACGTGGTGATCGCGTGGATGTGGCTGGAGCAGCTTCTCGTCGTCGAGGCGGCCGGCGACCCCGGCGACGGCCCGGACGCCGACCTGCACGCCGGCAAGCGACAGGCCGCCCGGTACTTCTTCCGGTACGAGCTGCCCCGCACCGGGCCGCAGTTCGACCTGCTGGACAGCCTCGACCGGACCACGCTGGAGATGCGCGACGACTGGTTCTGACCCGCCCTCGCTGCCCCGGCCGGTTCCGCTGCCCTCGCCGGTTCCGCTGCCCTCGCCGGCCCCGCCGCCCCCGAGGGGAGCGCTGTCCCGCCGGGATCGTTGGTGCGCGGCCCGCCTATCCTTGCCAGCCATGAACCCCGGTGACGTGACCGTTCCGCCGCCTGCAGACGGAGCCGAGGAGCGGCTGGAGACCCTGCGGCGCTGGTGGCGGCTGCCGGCTTCCGCGCGCCGCGAGGTCCGGCTGCTCAGCCGCTCCGGACGGCACCACCCGGACCGGGAGACCGCCTGGGTGGCCTGGCGGTGGGCGCAGGTCGTGCTGCCGCCGGGAGCCCCGGAGCCGGGCCGCGCCCGTAACATGCTCAGCGCGGCCGGCTTCTGGGCGCTGATCCTGCTGGATCTGGTCACCGGCGTCGATCCGACGGACCCGCCCGAGCCGCGGTGGCTCGACCGCCGCCGGGCCCGGCGCGTCCTGCGGGCCGGCCCGCCCGTCGCCTGACCGATCGGCCCGCGGCACCGCCGCACCCGCCGTCGCGGTGCCGGGCCCGGCGGTCTCAGCCGTCGGCGAGCAGCCGGTCGCGGACCTCGCGGCGCAGGACCTTGCCGATCTGGGAGCGGGGCAGGTCCTCGACGACGACCACGCGGCGGGGCACCTTGTACCCGGCCAGGTGCCGCCGGCACGCCGCCCGCAGGCTCGCCTCGTCAGGTGGCTCGGCGCCCTCGTCCAGGACGACCGCCCCCACCACCTCCTCGCCGCCGTGCTCGCCGGGCAGGCCGACCACCGCGGCGTCGCGGACGCCGGGAACGCGGCGCAGCGCGTCCTCCACCTCCGACGGGTAGACGTTGAACCCGCCGGTGATGATCAGCTCCTTGATCCGGTCGACCACGCTGACGAAACCGTCGGCGTCGGCCACCACGACGTCCCCGGTGCGCAGCCAGCCGTCGGGCAGCAGCGCCGCCGCCGTCTCCGCCGGGCGGTTCCAGTAGCCGGCGAACACCTGTGGCCCCCGGATCAGCAGCTCGCCCGCCTCACCCGGGGCGCGGTCGCGCGACGGGTCCTCGGGGTCGACGATGCGGATGTCGGTGGACGGGAACGGCACGCCGACCGTGCCCGGCCGGCGGGCGGGGGAGACCGGGTTGCCGAGCGCGACGGGGGAGGTCTCGGTCATGCCGTAGCCCTCGACGAGCAGCCCGCCGGTGACCGACTCCCACAGCTCGACCGTCGCCGGGGGCAGCGCCATGGCGCCGGAGATGGCGTACCGGGCCGAGGAGAGGTCGATCCCGCGTTCCCGGGCGGTCGTGGCGAGCTTCTCGTAGATCGGCGGGACGGCGGGCAGGAAGGTGGGCGGCCGCCGACGCACCGCCGCCAGCGTCTGGTCCAGGTCGAAGCGGGGGAACAGCACCAGCGTGGCGCCGATGCCCACCGAGAAGGTGAGGCAGAGCGTCAGCCCGTACGCGTGGAACAGCGGCAGCACCGCGTACACCGTCTCCTCGCCGTCGCGCAGACCCGGCACCCAGGCGCGGCCCTGCGCCGCGTTGGTGCGCAGGTTGCGGTGGCTCAGGATGGCGCCCTTCGGCGTGCCGGTGGTGCCGCCCGTGTACTGCAACAGCGCCGTGTCGTCCGGGCCGGGGGCGGGATGCGCGGCGTCGAGGGGAGTGGCCTCGGCCACCAGCCGCTCCCAGGACAGCGCTCCGGGCGCGGGCCCGGTCATCGCCGCACGGGTGGCCCGCGCCCGGGCCAACGGCAGCCGCAGCGCCCAGCGCTTGCGCCGGGGCAGGGCCCGGGTGAGGTCCACCGCGACCACGGTCTCGACGGCCGTCGCGCCCGCGCTGTCGCGGACGAGGGGGGCCACCTTGTCCCAGACCACCGCGACCCGGGCGCCGTGGTCGGCGAGCTGCCGGGTGAGCTCCTGCGCGGTGTAGAGCGGATTGTGCTCCACCACCACCGCGCCGAGCCGCAGCACGGCGTAGAAGGCGACCACGTGCTGCGGGCAGTTCGGCAGCACCAGCGCCACCCGGTCGCCCCGGCCGACGCCGAGCCGGCGCAGCGCCTCGGCCCCCCGGCCCACCTGGTCGTCCAGGTCGGCGTACGTGGTGGTGGCGCCGAAGAAGTCCAGGGCGATCCGGGGACCGAAGCGGCGGGCGGCGTCGCGCAGGAGGTCGACCAGCGACTCGTCGGACGGCGCGACGGTCGCCGGCACGCCCGGGGCGTAGCTGCGCAGCCAGGGCCGCTCGGCACTCAGGTCCATGTCTCTCCTCCGCCCGTGCCGGACCATCTCCTACTTAACGGTAACCTACGGTTGCGTAGGTAGTGGCGGGGTCCCCCCGTCCGACCGGCCCCAGCCGTAGACTCCGACGGTGCGGGATCGACGGGTCGTGGGGCTCTGGTCCGTGTTCGCCCTGCTCGCCGCCGGGTCGTCGGCGCTCGTCACGCTCCGCCCCGACCGCCTCTCCGACCTGCACATCTATCGTGACGCACTGCTGCACCTGCAGGCCGGCCGGCCGCTGTACGAGTTCGCCGCCGAGAACGGCGGCCCCTTCACCTACCCGCCGTTCGCCGCGCTCGTGCTCTGGCCGGTCTCGGCCGTCGCCGAGGGGGTCGTGCAGGGGGTCTGGCTGGCGCTGATCTGCCTCGCGGTGGTCGCCATCGCGGTGCCGGTCGGCCGCGTACTGGCCGGCGGGCCTCGGCGGCACCTGGTCGTGCCGGCCGTCGCCTGCGCCCTGATGCTCTCCGCGCCGGTGCAGAGCAATCTGCGCTTCGGCCAGGTCAGCGTCTTCATCGTGCTGCTCGCGCTGCTCGACGGCATGGGCGTCCCCCCGGCCCGGCTGCGGGGTGTCCTCGTCGGGGTGGCCGCCGCGATCAAACTGACCCCGCTGCTGTTCGTGGTCTACTTCCTCGTCACGGGCCGCTACCGGGACGCCGGGCGGGCCGTCGTCACGTTCCTGGCCTGCGCCGCGCTGGGCGCGGTGGTTCTCCCGGCGGAGAGCTGGACGTACTGGACCGAGGCGGTGCGCAACACGTCCCGGATCGGCAACCTGGCCTCGCTGGGCAACCAGTCGGTGCACGGCATGCTGCTGCGCCTCGGCCTCGACCAGGCGTCGCTGCCGCTGCTCTGGGCGGCCCTGGTGGCCGTCGTCTGCGCGGTGGCCCTGCTGCGGGCCCGGCACCTGGCCGCGCACGGGCGCCCCGGCCACGCCGCCGTGCTCGTCGGCTGCGCGACCGTCGCCGCGTCCCCCGTGTCCTGGACGCACCACCAGATCTGGCCGGTGCTGGCGGCGATGCTGCTGATCGGGGCCGACGGGGTCGCCCGGCGGGTCGCCGGCGGCGCCCTGCTGGTGACCATGGTGGTCTCGCTGGGGGTGGCGCTCAGGCCGGTCTCGACCACGTCCGGGGTGCAGTTCCTCCTCGAGAACGCCCGGGCCCTCGGCGTCGGTGTGCTCTGCCTCGCCGGGTTCGGCGGGGTGGCGCTGGCAGCGGCCGGCGCGGGCAGACGGACCCCGGCGACCCGCGGCTGGCTGCGGGTGGGCACGACCGCCGCGCTGGCCGTGGCGTTCTTCGCCGTGCAGCCGCTGCCCGCCGGCGCCGATCCGACCTTCAAGGCGTACGCGCTCTCCGACGTCGCCAACCCGCGCTACTTCTTCGTCTGCCGGGGCCCGGCGGAGTGCGCCGCCTACGGCACGGACGCGCCGGTCACCTTCGGCACTCGCAGGGAGAAGACCAAGGTCCGCGTCAACGGGGTGGTGTCGCCCGCCGTCGCCCGGCTGGAATACCACTCCGCCCCCGGTGGCGCGCCCCGGGTCGTTCCACTGCTCGCGCCCTACCCGGGCCCCCGGACGTTCTCGTTCCGCTCGGCGACGATGACCCACGGCCGGCTGGTCGCCTACGCGGCCGACGGGCGCCCGATCGCGACCTACGACGAGGAGTTGGCCGCCGCGCTCGCCGTCAGCGGCGCCCGGCGGAATGGCGCACCGCCCGCCGGCCCTTGACCACCCCCATGACGACGACCGCGACCAGCGCCACCACGCCGATGATCACCAGCCAGCGGACCGCCTCCAGCAGCAGCCCGAGCAGGATGAGCGCGCCGGCGACGACCCCGACCGCCCAGAGCATGGCTCGCATGTCCACCTCCCGTGACTCCGGCCGCGCGGCGCGGCCTGGCCGTCTGCCTTCCCGGCCCGCACCCGGCCATGCCGCCACGACCGGCGAAGTCCTCGCGCGGTCCGCCGGTGGCGCACACTTTTGCTGACATCACCGTCGTGGTCCTGGCCGCCGCGTCGGCCAGCACCGCGTCCAGCGCCGCCCGGAAGCCGGCGGTACGGGAGTACGCCGCGCACGCCCGCAGGGCCGCGACGGTCCGCCGACCATCCGGCAACCTGACTCGTCGGCGCTGGCTGCCCCGCCGCCGGCTGCCCCGCCGCCGGCCGACAGGATGGATCTTGGACAGTTGTCGTCCTCAGGAAACGACAACTGTCCAAGATCGCGAGTGGACGCGGCGGTGCGGGCGGCAAGCGTCCGTCCCGGACAGGCGCGGCGTCCGCTGGTCAGTTCGGCGGGGTGCTCGGCGGGCCCTCGCCGGGTGCAGCAGCGAGGCGTCCCGTTTCCGCGGGTCGCGTCCAGGCGGCGCAGCGTGCCGGTCGGCGCCCAGCGGGGTGCCCGGTGACCGGGTCAGCGCTGGGCGACGTAGACGGTGTTGGCCGACTGTCCGCCGGTCAGCGGGTTGGCGAACGGGACGACGTGCGCCCGCGCGGTACGGAACACCTCGGCGAGGACGGCCTCGAAGTCGGCATCGGGCGGATCGTCCGACCAGAGGGCGAACACCCCGTCCGGGTGCAGGTGGGCGGCGAGCCGGCGCAGGCCGTCGGGGGTGTAGAAGGGGGCGTGGCCGGGGTGCAGCACGTTGCGCGGCGAGTGGTCCACGTCGAGCAGCACGGCGTGGAACCGCCGCCCCGGCTCCCGCAGGTCGAAGCCGGTGCCGTCGGCCACCGCGGCGAAGAAATCGGCCCGCACGAACCGGGTACGCGGGTCGGCGGCCAGCCCGGCCGCGAAGGGCAGCAGCCCCCGGCGGTGCCAGTCGATGACGTCCTCGATCGCCTCCACCACCAGCAGCGAGCCGACCCGGTCGTCGGAGAGCGCGGTGCGGGCGGTGTAGCCGAGGCCGAGGCCGCCGACGACCACGTCGAGCCCCTGCCCCGACAGGGGAGCCAGGCCCAGCCGGGCCAGCTCGATCTCCGCGACGGGGAAGAGGCTGGACATCAGGTACTCGTCGTCGAGCTTGACCTCGTACACCTCGACGTCGAGCGACGGGTCGCGGCGCCGGCGCAGGCTGATGAGGCCGATCGGGGTCTCCCGCCAGGCCAGTTCCTCGAATCGCACGCCCACGGGCCCGGATGCTACCCGCCACCGTCCCGGGCTCCGGCGGCCGGCACGCGCATTCCTCCCGCCCGGCCGGGTATGCCCACCCGTCGAGGGCCACCCGACCGGGGGCCGGGCAGGGGGCGCGGTGGCGGACATGCTGGCCGGACGGCTGCACCTGACGGAACGGGCGCTGCGGATGGAATCGGTGCCGGTGCCCGAGCCGCAGGACGGGCAGATACGCGTCCGGGTCGAGGCGGCAGGGGTCTGCCTGTCGGACGTGCACCTGATCGACGGCACCCTCACGCCGCTGTACCTGCCCGGCGACTCGGTGACGCTCGGGCACGAGGTCGCCGGGGTGGTCGACGCGTTCGGCGACGACGTCGAGGGCTGGCAGCCCGGCCAGCGGGTGCTGCTCCAGGCGGGGGAGCGGGACCGACGCGGCACCGTGCTGACCCGGGGCGTGGACTACGACGGCGGCTGGGCCGAGTACGTCGTCGCCAGCGAGGACACCGTCGTGCCGATCCCGGACGACCTGCTCTTCGAACAGGCCTGCATCATCCCCGACGCGGTCTCCACCCCCTGGGCGGCGGTGACGGACACCGCGCGGACCCGCCCCGGCGAGGCGGTCGGGGTGTGGGGCGTGGGCGGGCTGGGCGCGCACGCCGTCCAACTGCTGCGCCTGGTGGGCGCGGCCCCGGTGATCGCGGTGGAACCGCTGGCGGCGGCGCGGGACCGGGCAGCGGTCCTGGGGGCCGACGCGGTGCTCGACCCGGCCGACACGGCGTTCCGCGACGCCGTGCTGGAGTTGACGGGCGGGCGGGGGCTGGACGTCGCGTTCGACTTCGCCGGGGTGACCGCCGTACGCGAGCAGGCGTTGACCGTGCTGGGCCGCCGGGGCCGGCTGGTGCTCGTTGGCATCGCCAACAAGCCGGTGACGATCGCCTCGGACAGCCCGTTCACCTACTTCCAGCAGGCGGTGCTCGGCCACTACGGCTCGGAGGGCGAGCACGTCGAGCAGTTGGTGTCCCTGGCTCGGCAGGGGCGACTCGACCTGTCGGCGTCGATCAGCGACGTGCTGCCGCTGGCCGACGCCGAGGAGGCGGTGCGCCGGGTGCAGACCAAACAGGGCGACCCGATCCGGCTGATCCTGCGCCCCTGACGAATCCGCTACGTCCGGTCGGGCCGGTCCCGCCGCTCGGGCAAGCTCTGACGGTCGGACCGGTCCCGCCGCTCGGGCAAGCTCTGACGGTCGGACCGGTTCCGCCGCTCGGGCGGGCTCTGACGGTCGGACCGGTCCCGATGGTCGGGTCGGCCGAAGCGGCGGCGCCGCACGACCGCCGTGGCCGCCGTCGCCGCCGCCACCAGGGCGACGGTCCACAGCAGGGGACCCGTCCGCAGGTGTGCGGGCAGTTGCCCGGCCAGGACGAACACGCCCATCGCCGCCACGAACCAGCCGAACGCCCGGCGCAGCACGTCCTCGCGGACGCGTCCGGCCAGCCGGCCGCCGGCCAGGCTGCCGAGCACGGCCGCGGCGGTGACGGCGGTGGCCAGGCCCGGGTCGATGTCGACGGTGGACAGGTAGCCGGCCAGCCCGGCGAACGACTTCATCGTGATGACCACGAGCGAGGTGCCGACCGCGACCGGCATCGGCAGGCCGCCCAGCAGCGCGAGGGCCGGCACCACCAGGAACCCGCCGCCCGCGCCGACCAGACCGGTGACCAGTCCGACCACGACGCCGTCGAGGAGCACCCGCGCCACGGGCAGCTCACGCCCCTGCCGCCGGGGGCCGTCGCGCCGGCCCCGCAGCATGGCCGTCGCGGTGGCGAGCATCATGACGGCGAAGCCGGCGAGCAGAACGGCGGGCGGGACGAACGCGGCGAGGCGCCCGCCGCCGTACGCGCCGGCCATGCCCGCGGCCCCGAAGAGCAGGCCGGTGCGCCACCGGACCCGGCCGGCCCGGGCGTGCGGCAGCGCGCCGACGGCGCTGGTCACCCCGACGACGAGCAGCGAGGTGGCGATCGCCTCCCGGGCCGGCAGGTCGGCCACGTAGACCAGCAGCGGTACGGCGAGGATGGACCCGCCGCCGCCCAGCAGGCCGAGGCTCACCCCGATGAGGACGGCCAGCGCGACGGTCACGGCGAGGCTGCCGGTCACGGCAGGGGCCGGGGCGTCGGGTGGTCTCCGAGCCGCCCGACGACGGTCTGCACGTCGCAGCTCGCGCCGCGGTTGTAGGGGAGCCTGCCGAGCAGCATGCCCATCGCGCAGGTGTCGGTGACGGCGGCGAAGGTGAGGCCGGCGCCGATGAAGCCGGCGACCCACTTCAGACCGGGTACGAACACCGAACCGAGGACGCTGAGCAGGACGATCGAGCCGGCGACGAGGCGGACCTGCCGCTCCAGTTCCCAGCGGGGGGTGCCCCGTCGGACCGGTCCCCGGGCGGCCTGCCACGCGGTCATCCCGCCGTCGAGGATCCTGAGGTCGGGCAGCCCGACGCCCGCGAGGGCCTGCCCGGCCCGGGTGGCGCGGGCCCCGGAGCGGCAGATGAGCACCACCGTCTCGTCGAGGTGCCGCCGCAACTCCTCGCGGTGCTTACTGAGCACGTCGAGCGGCACGTTGTGGGCGCCGGGGACGTGGGCCGTCTCGAACTCCGCGGGGGTGCGCACGTCCAGCATGCGCGGAGCGCGACCGGATTCGATCAGCTCGCGCAGCGTGGCGGCGTCGAGGGTGGGCGGGGCGCTCGGTGAAGTGGTCATCTCTCCTCGTTCGGTGCTCGATCGCCCGTGGACGGGCAGGGTGAGTCGGCCCGGCGCCGATCGGCGGCGGGCGCGCGTCGCCGTGCGGACGACCGGTGGCGTACGCAGGGGGCGGGGCCGGCGGTGCGGGTCGGTCAGGCGTCGCCGGGGCTCATGGCGACCCCGGCGGCTTCGGCCCGGCCGAACTTGTCGTCGATCACGACGACCTCGCGGCCCGCGTTGGCCAGCAGCGAGGCGGCGGCGGTGGCCCGGTAGCCGGAGCCGCAGTGCACCCAGACGGTGCCGGCGGGCACCTCGGCGAGGCGCCCGGGCAGGTCGGGCAGGGGGATGTGCACGGCGCCCTCGACGTGACTGGCGGTCCATTCGTTGGTCATCCGGACGTCGAGCACCACGTCCGGGGCGGGCAGCCCCGCCGGGGTGTCGCCGGCCCGGGCGGCGGCCAGCGCGGGAAAGTCGGCCAGCCGCAGCTCGCGGAGCTGTCCCGGCCCGGTGGACCACCGGTCGGGGTCGCCGGTGGCCTGGGCGGCCGGCCGGTCGATGCCGATGCGGACCAGTTCGCGCTGGGCGTCGGCGACCTGCTCCTCGGTCTCCGCCAGCAGGGTGAGCGGTGCGCCCCAGTCGATGAGCCAGCCGAGCCAGGTCGACATCGGGCCGTCGAGTCCGAGGGCGACCGTGCCCGCCAGGTGCGACGTGGCGTACGCCTTGCGGTGGCGCAGGTCGACGACCCACTGGCCGGCGGCGATCCGCTCCCGCAGCTCGGCGGCGTCGGCCCGGGCGACCGGGGTGAGGTCGACCGGCGCCGGGCCGGCGAGGTTCGCCACCCCCATGTGGGCGTAGTACGCCGGGTAGGCGTCGAGCCCGGCGAGGGTCTCGGTGACGAACTCGTCGGCGGCGAGTCGCAGCACGGGGTTCGCCCGCTTCTCCCGGCCGATCGTCGACTCGGGCGCGTCGGCCTGGCTGGCGGAGCAGAAGCTGCCGAAGCCGTGGGTGGGCCACACCTCGGCGCCGTCGGGCAGCAGGTCGGCCAGGCGCCGGGCCGAGGCGTGCTGGTGGTGGGCGAGTTCGTGGGCGTGCTCCCCGCCGAGCAGGTCGGTGCGCCCGGTGGTGCCGAAGAGCAGCGAGCCGCCGGTGAAGACGCCGAGCGGGCGCCAGCCGGAGTCGTCGGCCTCGTCGAGCACGTACGACAGGTGGTGGAACGTGTGTCCCGGCGTGGCGAGCACCCGCAGCCGCAGCGCGCCGGAGACGGGCACGGTGTCGCCGTCGGCGACCGGCGTCCGGTCGAAGTCGACCTCGTCGTCCGCGGCGACGAGGTAGCGGGCGCCGGTCGACCGGGCCAGCTCCAGGCCGCCGGAGACGTAGTCGTTGTGGATGTGGGTCTCCACCACGTGGGTGACGCGTACGCCCTTCTCGCCCGCGAGGTACAGGATCCGGTCCATGTCGCGCTGCGGGTCGACCACGATCGCCACCGTGCCGTCGGAGGCCAGGTAGCTGCGGTCGCCGAGCGAGGACGTCGCGATGACGGACACCTCAACTGCCATTGCCGTGCTCCTTGTGGGATCAAATACCCCGGGGGGTATGTGGCGGACACACGTCAGGGGTGGTGACGTGTGCAATCTGTCTACCCGCACACGTCGCTGTCACGCAACGTGCGCGGTGCGTTTCTTCCGGTGGTGGTCAGGCGAGGGCGAGGAAGAGCTTCTCCAGCTCCTCCTCGGTCATCTCCGGGGAGTCGCCCCGCTCGCGGGCGGCGGTGCAGTGCCGCATGCCGGAGGCGATGATCTTGAAGCCGGCCCGGTCGATCGCCTTCGACACCGCCGCGAGCTGGGTAAGCGCCTCGCGGCAGTCCTGGCCGGTCTCCATCATCTCGATGACCGCGTTGAGCTGACCCCGGGCCCGCTTCAGGCGGGTCAGGGCCTCGCTCGTCATCTCGGGTCGCAGCTTCACCGCGCGCCTCCTCGCTCTCCCAGCATACCCCGGGGGGTACCCGTACGTGCCCATGCTATCCCGTCAGGCGAGAGGCGTCCGCGTCCGCGCCGTGATCCTGGTCGCACCGCGGGGCTGGGCCGCCGCGACGCAGGGTCCTCGGGGCATCGACGCAACGCTTATCCTGTGCGCCGACCGCCCACCGGAGGGGACGCGATGCCGTCGCGGCAGGACCAGCTGCACTCGTACCAGTTCACCGTCCAGCGGGCCGTCGCCGCCCTGGTGATGCGGGAGACCGACCCGGCGCAGTCGCCGTTCCGGCGGCTCGCCGGCGCCGGCCTGGCCAGCGTGCTGGTCGCGGCCATCGGCCTGGGCGGTTTCGCTCTCTACGGCCTCTTCACCGGGGGCGGCAGCACGTGGCGCGACCCGGGCGCGGTGATCGTGGAGAAGGAGTCCGGGGCCCGGTTCGTCTACCGGGAGGAGAAGCTGCACCCGGTGCTCAACTACGCCTCGGCCCTGCTGATCATCGGTGCCGAGCGGCCGAAGACGGTGCTCGTCTCCCGGCGCGCCATCGACGGGGTGCCGCGCGGGCTGCCGCTGGGCATCGCCGACGCCCCCGACTCGCTGCCCGCCAAAGGCCGGCTCTCCACCGCGCCGTGGACGGTCTGCTCCGCCGCCGCCGAGGCCGACCGGACGACGCCCCGCTCGGCGCTGCTGATCGGCGTCACCGCCGGGGGCGGCCGGGCCCTCGGCGAGGACGCGCTGCTGCTGCGCCACCCCGACGGCGGGCTGCACCTCGTCTGGCACCAGCGCCGCTACCTGGTGCGCGACACCAACCGGGTGCTGGCCGCCCTGGCGGCCACCCGGGCCCGGGCGGTCCCGGCGGCCCCGGCCCTGCTCAACAGCCTGCCCGCCGGCGCCGACCTCGCCCCGCTCGCCCTGCCGGCCGAGGGGGAGCGCTCCGCGCGGGTGTCCGGGGCGCGCATCGGCGACGTCTACCTGGTGCGCAACTCCGGCGGTGGCCGGCAGTACGCCGTCGCGCTGCGGGACGGCCTGGCCGGCATCACCGAGTTGCAGGCCGGCCTGCTGCTGGCCCGCACCGGTCAGGGCGAGCCGGAGCCGATCACGCTCGGGCGGTTCGCGGCGCTGCCCAAGCTGCCCGACCTGGCCCCGACGGGGCCCACCGCCCCGCCGACCGCGCCGCCCCGACTGGCCGCCTCCGACGGGGCGGGGCTCTGCGCCCGGGTGGGCGACGACGGCGGCGTCACGGAGGTCCGGCTCGGCGTACGGCTGCCCGACCTCGCCGCCGCGCCGCGCACCGCCCCGGCGGCCGGGGGTGGGGTGCGCGCCGATCACGTCGTGGTGGAGCCGGGCCGTGGCGCGGTGGTCGAGGCGGTCGCGGCGCCCGGTGCGACCGGCGGCGCGGTCTCCGTGGTCACCGACCTGGGCCGACGCTACGTCCTGGCCGGCGGCGAGGTGCTGGGCACGCTCGGCTACCGCGACGTGCGGCCGGTGCGGCTGCCGGCCAGCCTGGTCGCCCTGGTGCCCGCCGGCGCCACGCTCGACCCGGCCGCCGCGCGGGTCGTCGCCGCCCCCGCTTGAGCGCGCTGCCCCCGCCTGAGTGCGCCGCCGGCTGGGCCCTGCCCCGCCGGAGCCACGCCGGTGGCCTCGGCGAGGGCGAACCGGTCGGGCGCGGCCGGGCGGGGCTCAGTCGGCGGGGCGGCGCAGCACGGTGACGGCGAAGTCGGCGTCGTCGCGCCACGGGCGCAGGTCCCAGGTGGCGAAGCGGTGCTCCAGCCGCAGGCCGGCGGCCACCGCGTCGGCGTCGAACCCGGTCAGCGGGTAGCCCCGGTCGGTGCCGAAGCCGACCGCCAGCACGCCGTCGGGGCGCAGGTGGGCGGCGACGCGGCGCAGCACCTCCCGCTCGGTGCCGGGGGCGACGAAGGCCAGCACGTTCCCGGCCACGACCGCCGCGTCGAACGGCTCCGGCTCGCCGGCCGCCGCCAGGTCCAGCTCGCTCAGGTCGGCGACCAGCCAGCGCGGGCCCGGGTGGTCGGTGCGGGCGGCCTCCACCAGCGCCGGGTCGGCGTCCACGCCGACCACGGTGTGGCCCCGGGCGGCCAGCGCCGCGCCCACCCGGCCGGTGCCGCAGCCGGCGTCGAGGATCCGGGACCCGGGCGCGACCAGCGCGTCCAGCAGGCGGGCCTCGCCGGCCAGGTCGGCCCCCTCGGCGGCCAGCCGGCGGAACCGGTCGATGTACCACTGCGAGTGCTCCGGACCGGTCTCGGTCTCCCAACGGGTCGGGTTTGCCATGCCGCCACCGTAGCCGGGGCCCCGGTGCTCCCCGGGGGTGGGGCGGACGGGGCGATGCCCCGCCGGTGCCGTGGGCCGGGGATGAGGTGGCCGCTCAGGCTGGCGGAACGTCGCCGCCCGGGCCTTCCGCCGACGGGTCGGCAGCGCCGGCCGACGGATCGACGACCCAGTGGTTGGTGCGGAAGAGGCGGCCGGCGAATTCTGTCTGCTCCTCGCCGACGAGGGCGAAGCCGACCGACCGGCAGATCGCGTTCGACGCGGCGTTGGTCGTGGCGGGGAAGGCGTGGATGAGGCCCCATCGGCCGTCCGTCCGGGCCAGGGCGAGCACGGCCCGGACGGCGCTGCCCGCCAGGCCCCTGCCCTGGAACTCCGGCACGACCATCCATCCGATCTCGGAGACGCCCCCGTGGGAGTACAACGTCACCGTCCCCGCCACCTGCGCCGAGCCGCCGGGGATGATCATCTTGATCCAGGCGCTACCGTCGCGGACGGTCTCGAGGTCACGCCGGAGCTGGGCGGGCATCCGCTCACGCGGCTGCGGGCCGCCCAGCTCCGCCATCACGGCCGGATCGCAGCGCATCCGCACGTACGCGTCGAGGTCGCCCGGCTGCACGTCGCGCAGCCGCATACCGGCCGCGGGCGGGGCAGCCGTGGGCGCGTCGTCGGGGACCGCGCCGGGGGAGGCATCCACCCGGCACATCCTCGGTCAGCGTCCACCGCGCGGCAACCCCGCCGCCTCAGCCCTTCTCCGCGCCGCTGGTGAGCCCTTCGGTGAGCAGGCGCTCGCTGGCGAAGAAGAGGATCACGATGGGCAGGGTGAGGATCACCGAGCCGGCCATCAGCACCGTCTTGGGCACCTCGACGCCGTCCGCGAGCTGCGCCAGCCCCAGCGACACCGTCCACCGGTGCGGCTTGTCGACCAGGAACAGCAGGGCGAAGAGGAACTCGTTCCAGGCGATCATGAAGTCGTACAGGGCGACGGCCATGATGGACGGCGCCGCCAGGGGGAGGCTGACCCGGCGGATGATGCCGAGCCGCCCGGCGCCGTCGATGGCGGCCGACTCCTCCAGGCTCACCGGGATGGTCTCGAAGTAGTTGCGCAGCATGTAGACCGAGACCGGCAGGGTCTGCGAGATGTAGACCAGCACCAGGCCGAGCAGCGAGCCGCGCAGCCCGGCCCGGGTGAAGACCACGAAGAGCGGGATGGCGATGACGATCGACGGGAACAGGTAGACCGCCAGGAAGAGGAAGTCGACCTGCCGCCGGCCGAAGAACCGCAGCCGGGCGACCGCGTACGCGCCGGGGATCGCCACGGCCAGCGTCAGCAGCGTCGCCGCGACGGCGACCAGGCCGCTGTTGCGCATGAAGGTGAGGAAACCCTGGCCGCCGTCGTCGACGGCCCTCACCACCTCGGCGTACGTGTCGAAGGTCAGCTCGCCCAGCCCCACGACCAGCGAGCCGGGGTCGAGCAGCAGCCGCTCGATGGGGCGCACCGAGAGCACCAGCATGTAGTAGAAGGGAAAGACGGTGACCAGCAGGAACGCGGCGATCACCAGCCGGCGCAGCCAGCGCAGGCCCACCGTCTCGATCCGGTCCCGGTCCATCAGCCGTCCCTCCGTCCGCCGAAGAAGCGCAGGTACACCACCACGAACACGATGAGCACCACGGCGAGCACGACCGCCTGCGCCGCCGCCGCGCCGATGTCCGTACGCGCGGTGAGGAACTCGTAGACCCGGACGCTGACCACCTCGGTGCCGGCGGCCCCGCCGGTGAGCAGGTAGACGTCGTCGAACTTGTTGAACGTCATGATGAAGCGCAGCACCCCCAGCAGGCCGATCACCGGCAGCAGTTGCGGCAGCAGGATGTGCCGGAACCGCTGGGTGGGCGTGGCCCCGTCGACCCGGGCCGCCTCCTCCAGTTCGCCCGGCACCGCCTGGAGCCGGGCGAGCAGGAACAGGAACGCGAAGGGGAAGTAGCGCCACGCCTCGAAGGCGACGACCGTGGCCAGGGCCGTCGACTCCTGGGACAGGAACGGCACCGGGGTGTCCCAGCCGAGGAACCGCCGGCCCCAGTCGTTGACGATGCCGAGCTGCGGGTCGAGCATCACCTGCCAGACGAAGGTGACCGCGACGACCGGCGCCACGTACGGCAGCAGCATCGACGCGCGCACCAGGGTGCGACCCCGGAACGGCCGGCGTACGACCAGCGCCGCCACCAGGCCGAGCACGATCGAGCCGGCGGTGCTGGCCACGGCGTAGACCAGCGTGGTCCACAGCGTGTCGGCGAAGCCGGGGGTGTTGAGCACCCGCTCGACGTTGTCCATCGTGAACTCGCCGAACAGCCCGGTACGCCGCAGCGTCGCCAGGCGTACCCGCTGGAAGGCCAGCACGACGGTCCAGACGATGGGGATGCCGATCACGGCGACCACGACGAGCAGGGTCGGGGCGACCAGCGCGAGCCCGGCGCGGGACTCGCGGCGGCGCAGGGTCAGTGGTCTGCGGCGGCGGGCCGGGGCCGGCCGCTCCCGGGCGGGGGAGCGGCCGGTGTCCGGTGGGGCGGCGGTCAATTGACGCCCGCCTTGATCGCCTCCACGTCCTTCTTCGCCCGTCCGGCGGCCGCGGCGGCGTCGGTCTTGCCGGCGACCACGTCGTTCAGGGCCTTGGGCACCGGCAGCTCGCCGAGGATCGCGCCGACGAGCTTGCCCTGGCCCTGGGTGAGGCCCCACCGCTGGAAGGTGTCGGGGCTGCGGCGCAGGCTGGCGAGCACGTCCTCGCCGTAGACCTCGGCGAGCGGCTTGCGGGTGTCGACGCCGGCCTGGCTGGTGTTCCAGGCGGTGAGGAACTTCTCCGGCTCCTGCCCGGTGCCCTTGCGGACGGGGAAGCGCCCCTCGGGGGACATGCCGATCCAGCGCGGATAGCCGTCGCCGAGCATGTGCTCGACGAAGGACCTCGCCGGGTCGGCGGCGGCGCCGTCGAGCACGGCCCAGGAGCTGATCTCGCCGTACTGGGCGGGTTCGGCGCCGTTCGGGCCCTTGATCGCGGTGACGAAGCCGCTGTTCTTGGCGAGGAACGCCGGGTCGGCCTGGCACTGCGGGCAGGTCGGCCTGGCGTCGTCGCGCAGGCCGGCCAGCTCGTCGAGGATGAACGGCGACCAGACCAGCATGGCCGCCTTGCCGGCGAAGTAGGTGGCCCGGGTGGTGTCGACGTCCTGCGCGCCCCTGACCGAGCTGGTGCGCATCAGGTCGCCGTAGAACCGGAACGCCTCGACGCACTCCGGGGAGTCCAGCTTCACGGCCCCGGAGTCGTCGGTGAGCTGGCAGTTGTTGGCCAGCGCGAGGTGTTCGAAGGTCTGCTGGGTGAACACGTCGCCGGGGGCGGTGGCGGCCGTGACGCCCGCGACGCCGCCGGTGTTGAGCCTCGTCGCGGCGGCGGCGATCCGCTCGTACGTGTCGGGGGCGGGCAGCCCGGCGGCGGCGAACAGGTCCTTGCGGTAGACGAGCAGCTGGCCCCAGCCGTCGCTCGGCACGGCGAGCTGGGTGCCGTCGTCCGAGGTCAGCTCCAGGGCCCGCGGCGAGAAGGTCTGGCGGCCGAGCTTCTCGACGACCTCCGCGTTCGCCGAGGAGTGCAGCAGTTCGTTGCCGGCGAGGGTACGCACGCCGGCGAGCGACACCGAACCGACCACGTCGGGCAGTTCGCCGGCGGCGGCGCTGGTGGCGATCAGGGCGGGGAACTGGTCCTCGTTGACGGTGACGAGGTCGACGGTGATGCCGGTGCTGGCGGTGAAGTCCGCGATGATCGCCTTGGTGGCGGTGACCCGGTCGGCCACGTCCTCCAGGCTCCACACGGTGATCTTCCTGCTGTCGCTGTCGGATCCTTCGTCGCCGCAACCCAGCAGGGTGGCCCCGGTGACTGCCATGATCAGGGTGGCGGCGAGTATCCGCATCGGAGGTGCTGACATCGGTGGCACTCCTCTCGAAGGGTATACAAGGGATTCAACCCCTTCGATTGATCAATTACAAGACATATGCCGATTTATTGCCTACGATGGAGCCCAGTGCTACCGGGATGTGACTCATGGTCAACTGGGTTGTCTCACTCGCCGGGCCCCGACGGATCAGCCTCGAGCCCTGCCCCCCGGACCCGCTCGGCCCCGGACAGGTCCGGATCCGCACCTGCTACTCCGGCATCTCGGCCGGCACGGAGCTCACCCTCTACCGGGGCAGCAACCCCCGGCTGAGCAAGGACTGGGACGACGTCAGTCGGATGTTCGTGCCCCGGCAGACCGCCGTGCCGTACCCGTTGGTGGGCTTCGGCTACGAGGAGGTCGGCGAGATCGTCGAGGTCGCGCCCGACGTGGCCGACCGGCGGGCCGGGCAGGTCGTCTGGGGCATCTGGGGGCACCGCGCCGAGGCCGTCGTACCCGCCGACACGGTGCACCCGCTGCCCGCCGGGCTGGATCCCCTCGCGGCGGTCTTCGCCCGCCCGGGGGCGATCGCCCTCACCGCCGTGCTCGCCGGGGACCTGCACCTGGGCGACTGGGTCGCGGTCTTCGGGCAGGGCGTCATCGGCCTGCTCGCCACCCGGCTCGCCGCCCTCTCCGGCGCGCGCGTGGTCGCCGTCGACCGGGTGCCCGCCCGGCTGGCGCACGCCGGCCGACTCGGCGCCCGGGTCGTCGTCGACGCGGGCGCCGAGTCCGCCGCGGCCGTGCTGCGCCGGGCCACCGGCGGCCGGGGCGCGGACGTCTGCCTGGAACTGTCCGGGGCGTACCCGGCGCTGCACGAGGCGATCCGCTCCACCGCCCACGCCGGTCGCGTCGTGGCCGCCGGCTTCTACCAGGGACAGGCCGACGCCCTCGGCCTGGGTGAGGAGTTCCACCACAACCGGATCCAGCTGGTGGCGGCCCAGGTCTCCGGGCCGACCCCGGCGCCCGGCATGGCCGGCCGGTGGACCGGGGCCCGCGTCGCACACACCTTCATGGACCTGGTGGCCGAGGGCAGCGTCGACCCGCTGCCCCTCGTGAGCCACGTCGTCGACGCGAGCGCGGTGGCCGACGCGCTGGCGCTGCTCGACCGCGGTGACGCGGACGCCCTCCAAGTGGTGCTGAGGTTCCCATGACCATTCCGCTGGCCTGCCAGGAACAGCTCCTGCCGGGCACCGACCTGATCCAGAAGTACGCGCTCGCCACCGCGCTCGGCTACGACGCGATCGAGCTGCGCGGCGCCGGCGACCTCGGCCTCGCCCGCCGGCTGCCCGAGCTGCGCCGGGCCCGCGCCGCCGGGGTGGTCATGCCCACCGTCTGCGTGGAGATGGACCACTTCATCGGCGACTTCGACCCCGAGCGCTCCCGCGACGCCGTACGCAACCTGCGCTCCCAGCTCTCCGTGATGGCCGAGCTGGGCGGCGTCGGCGCGATGACCCCGGCCGCGTGGGGGATGTTCTCCCGGCGGCTGCCGCCGTTCGAGCCGCCCCGCCCACCCGCCGCCGACCGGCAGGTGCTCGTTGACGCCCTGGGCGAGCTGGGGGAGCACGCCCGCGCCGAGGGGGTCACCCTCTTCCTGGAACCGCTCAACCGGTACGAGGACCACATGGTCAACCGGCTCGCCGACGCGGTCGCCCTCTGCGCGGCCGTCGGGCTGCCCACGGTGCGGGTGGTGGCGGACACCTTCCACATGAACATCGAGGAGGACGACGTGCACCGGGCGCTGCGCGCCGCCGCCCCGTACCTCGGGCACGTGCAGGTCAGCGACTCCAACCGCCACCAGCCCGGGGCCGGGCACCTCGACTGGCCGGCGCTGCTCCGCACCCTGCTGGAGATCGACTACCGGGGCTGGCTGGCGCTGGAGTGCCGGCTGCGCGGCGACCCCGTACGCGCCCTGCACCAGGCCGCCGCCGTGCTGCGCCACGCCCAGCCCCGGCAGGCGGCGGCGTGAGCACCGGGACGGCCGGCGGCCCGCCCACCGCCGTCGGCGCCGGCGCCCACGACCGGGGGGCCCTGCGCCGCCTCGCCGTCGCCACCCTCGACGCCAACTGGGAACACGACCACACGGTGCCCTCGCGCACCCTCTACCCGCACCAGTGGAGCTGGGACTCGGCGTTCATCGCCATCGGCTGGTCCCACGTCCGCCCCGAACGCGCCTGGTGCGAGCTGGCCAGCCTGTTCCGTGCCCAGTGGGTGGACGGGCGGGTGCCGCACATCGTGTTCAACCCGGCCCTGCGCGTCGGCTCGTACTTCCCGGGGCCGGAATTCTGGGAGTCGGGGCTCGCCGAGGGCGCCCCGGCGGCCGCCACCTCCGGGCTGATCCAGCCACCCGTGCACGCGCCCGCCGCGTGGCTCGCGTACCGCCGGTGCCCCTCCGAGCAGGCGCGGGCGGCGCTGCGTCGGCTCTATCCCCGGCTGGTGGCGCAGCAGCGCTACCTCGCCACCCGCCGGGACGTCGGCGGGGGCGGGCTGGCCTGCATCGTCCACCCGTGGGAGTCCGGGCTGGACAACAGCCCCGCCTGGGACGCGCCGATGGCGGCGGTGCCCGCCGACGCGGCCGTCATGCGCGCGTACCGCCGGCACGACACCGCGCACGCCGACGCCGCACACCGGCCCACGGACCTCGACTACGCGCGCTACGTCGCGATCGTGGCGTCCTACCGCGAGCGCCGCTACCGCGACGACGACCTCGCCGGCCGGCACCCGTTCCTGGTGGAGTGCCCGCTGGTCAACGCCGCCACGGGCGCCGCCGAGCACGCCCTCGCCCGGATCGCGCCGCTGGTCGGCGCCGACCCCGGCCCGCACCGGGAGCGCGCCGCGCGGATCACCGAGGCCCTGGTGCGCCGGCTGTACGACCCGACGACGGGCGCCTTCCACCCCCGGGACCTGCGCGCCGACCGCCTCGTGCCGGCCCGGACGGTGCTCGGCCTGGCCCCGCTGGTCCTGCCCGACCTGCCCGCGCGGCAGGTGTCGGCGCTGGTCGCCGAGGCCTGCTCGCCTCGCTTCGGGCTGGCCGCCCGGATGGACCGGCCGCTGCCCAGCCACGACCGCACCGCGCCGGACTTCGAGCCGCTGCGCTACTGGCGCGGGCCGAGCTGGATGAACGTCAACTGGCTGGTGCGCCGGGGGCTGCTGCGCCACGGCCGCCCGGACCTGGCGGCCGGCCTGCGCGACTCGATGATCGAGCTGGTGGCCCGCTCCGGCTGCCACGAGTACTTCCACCCGGACACCGGCGCCGGGCTGGGCTCACCGGCGTTCGGCTGGACGGCCGCGCTGCTGCTCGACGTCCTCGCCGACGACCCGGCCGGCTGATCCCGGCTGGGCGTCCCGGTCAGCCGGCGGGTACGACGTCCGTCGACCGCCCCGCGCCCAGAGCCGGCCGGACGGCGGGGTCGTTTGCCGGTGCCGGGCGCGGGTAAGCGTGGGGCCGCTGACGACAGGAGGCTGCCGTGCGGTTTCCCCTTTTCGTCGACGCGGTGTCGCGCCGCGCCGGACTACCCACCGCCCAGGCCGCCACGATCGCCCGCGCCGTGTTGCAGACCATGGTGGAACGGATGAGCGGCGGTGCGACCGGTCGCCTCCCCGACGAACTCGACGGCTATCTCGCGGGCGCCGGTTCCGGCGACGGCCCGCCCGGCGCGCCCGGTCCGGCGGACTTCGTGCGTCGGGTGGGGGAGCGGGCCGGAACGGACGAGGCCACCGCCCGGGCGGGAACCGGTGCCGTCTTCGCCACCCTGCGGGAGGCGGTCACCGTCGAGGAGTTCCGCGACATGGTGGCCCGGCTGCCCCGGGACTTCGACGGCATGACCCAGCCGATCCCCCGACCGGACGACGCCTGAGCGGCCACCCGCCACCGCCCGCTCACCCGTCGCGGCGGCCCGCCACGCGGATCCTCGCGGGCGGGCACCGCGCCTTATGCTGCTTCCGACCCGAAGGTATAGGCAGATCATGAGGCCCCTCCTGGAGCATGGCGGTCGGCCCGATCGCGGTCGGCCCGCCGATGCCTCGGAGGGTGCCGCACCTCGGGTCGCTCCGGCGCGCCGGAGCGACCCACCACCCGTTCCGGCGCCAGCGGCACCGGAACGGCCCCCCCGACGAAAGGCGCGCGGTGACCTGGTTCCTCTCCGCCGGCGGCTGGCACCCGGCGCCGGTCCAACTCTTCTGCCTGCCCTACGCGGGCGGGGGCGCGACCGTCTTCAGGCGCTGGCAGGACGAGCTCGGCCCCGACGTCGAGGTGCTGCCGGTGCAGCTGCCCGGCCGCGAGAACCGGATCAGCGAGAACCCGGTGTTCAAGGTCGTCGACGTCGCGTCCGCCATCGCCGAGCGGATCCGTGGCCCGTACGCGATCTACGGCCACTCGATGGGCGGCCGGGTCGCCTTCGAGGTCGTCCGCGAGCTGCGCCGCGCCGGGCGTCCGCTGCCGCTGCGGCTCTACGTCGGCGGCGCCCGCGCCCCGCACGTCAGAGCGCCCAGCCACTTCGACGGGCTGTCCCGGGTGGACGACGACGAACTGCTGCGCCGCCTGGCGGCCGGCGGCGGACTGCCGGCCGGGCTGCTGGACTACCCGGAGCTGGTCGAGCTGCTGCTGCCCCTGCTGCGCGCGGACTTCGCGCAGGTGGACGGCTACCGCTACACCCCCGAGGAGCCGCTGCCGATGCCGATCGTGGCGTTCAGCGGGCGCGGCGACGACACCGTCTGCCGGGAGCACAGCGCCGGCTGGCGGGAGCACACCGCCGCCGGCTTCACCCTGCACGAGATCGACGGCGGGCACTTCTTCCTCAACGAGCGGCTGCCCGACCTGCTCGCCGTGATCCGGGCGGACCTCACCGCCGCCCGCACCGACGCGGCCACCCGCCAGCACGGGTGAGCCGCCCGCCGCGGCCGCCGTCCGGGCCGCCATCCCGCTGTCCCGTGGCCGCCCGCGGCGACGGCAGGCGACGACAGGAGCGAGAGCATGAGTGACCGGACCGCCACGCTGCCGGTGGTCGTCGAGCACGACGGCCGCGAGCTGACCGAGCTGATCGCCGCCCGCCGCGCGGAGCTGCGGGCGAGCCTGGTGGAGCACGGCGGGCTGCTGTTCCGCGGGTTCGACGTGGGTGGCGTCGAGGGCTTCGACCGGGCGGTGCGGGCGCTGTCCGGCGAGCCGCTGGTCTACACCGAGCGTTCGTCGCCCCGGCACGCCATCGCCGGCCGGGTCTACACCTCGACCGACTACCCGCCGGACGAGGAGATCTTCCTGCACAACGAGAACTCGTACCAGGCCCGCTGGCCGTTGACGTTGTTCTTCTACTGCATCACCGCGCCGCAGACGCGGGGCGCCACCCCGCTGGCCGACGTCCGCCGGGTGTACGCCGAGATCGATCCGGCGGTACGCGAGGAGTTCGTCCGCCGCCGCTGGATGCTGGTGCGCAACTTCCACGGCGACTTCGGCACCCCGTGGCAGCACGTCTTCGGCACCGACGACCGGGCCGAGGTCGAGGCGTACGCGGCGGCGAACCGGATCGAGCTGGAGTGGCGGGGCGCCGACGGGCTGCGTACCCGCGCGGTGCGCGACGTCGTGCACCACCGGCCCGGCTCGGACACCCCGCGCTGGTTCAACCACGCCACGTTCTTCCACGTGAGCACCCTCGCCAAGGACCTCCAGGAGGGGCTGCTGGCCATGTTCGGCACCGACGGGCTGCCGGCCAACACGTACTACGGCGACGGCGGCGAGATACCCGCCGACGTCATGGACCACCTGCGGTCCGCGTACCGGGCGGCCAGCGTCCGCTTCGACTACCGGCGCGACGACGTGCTGGTCGTGGACAACATGACCGCCGCGCACGGCCGGGAGCCGTTCACCGGCCCCCGCAAGATCGCCGTCGCGATGGCCGAGCCGCACGACCCCGTGGCGGCCGACGGCAGGTGACGCCTACCGGTCGGCGGCGTCGGTCTCCGGCAGCTCCTCCGGGTCTGCGACCCAGGCGGAGAAGACCGGCAGGCCGTGCCACGGGCCGGTCGTGCCGCCGGCCCGGCTGTCGGTGGCGACCGCGACCACGGCGTACGGGTGGCCGAAGCGCAACTCGGCCACCCGGGCCACCCCCTCCGGCGGAAGGCTCTCGAGCATGGCGAACCCGGTGACGGCGGCCGCCTCGAAGCCGTACCGGCCGTAGCGGGCCATGGCGGCCTGTGCCGCCTCGAACTTCAGTCCCGGGGTGCCCAGCAGTTCGCCGAAGACCTCCGCGACGGCGGGGAAGCCCGACCCGGGGGCGGCCAGCCCGTGCCGGCTCCTGGCCGACCAGCACGGCAGTACGGCCGTGAGCCGCTCCTCCCTGCCGTCCGGCGCGTGTGTGCGGGTCGGCTCCTCACGCACGGTCCAGATCGGGCCGTCGCCCAGCGGGACGTCGAACAGGGAACGCCGATCTGCCGGAAGGCGGTCCGGCGAGGTGGTGGCGACCGCCGCCGCCACCTCGTGGGCGGCGGCGAGGACGTCCCCGGCCGGCACCTCGGGTGCCGCCGCGACCGAGACCACCGACAGCCCGGCCGTGCCCTCGGCGGTCCGCGCCGGCTTGGCGGTGGCGGCGTGGGCGGCCACGGTGCCGGCCCGCACGGTATCGGTGATCCAGCACTGGTGGCCGTACTCGGGGCTGCGCAGCACCCGGCGCAGCCGGCCGGTCCAGGAACTGCCCGGCCCGAGCGCGTCCGCCGGCGCCACCTCGAACGGGTCCTCCCAGGAGATCCGGGTGGCCAGGGCGCTGGCCAGGACGAGCAGCACCTGCGGCGTCACCGTCAGCGGGAACTCCCTGATCAGGTCGAGGGTGTGGGTCCGGGCCCACGCGTCGAGGGCGTCCTGTTCCGGCACCGGTCCGGTGGCGGTCGACGCGGGCAGGGTCGCCCGCCATCCGTCGAGCCCGGTCGTCTCGATCCCGGGCCGGTGCCAGAACGCGGTCGCCGAGGGCACCAGGGGGTGTGGCGCGGCCACCAGGGCGTGGGCCGCCCGCGCGGCGGTCTCCGCGTCGGTGCCGAGCGCCTCCTCCAGGGCGGTGCGGGTCGGGCCGGTGGCGGCCGGTGCGGCGAGCGCCAGCAGCAGCCACGCACCGAGCGGGGAGGCGACGTGGTGCCCGTCGCCGATCACGGCGTGCAGGCGGTCGGCGTAGCGGGCCAGGGGGGTACGGATGTCGGTGGTCACCGCTTCACTGTGCCCGCTCGGCGGGCCGCCGTCACCACCTGTCGGTCAACCGCACCAGCCGCGACGGCCGGGCGGGGGCCACGGTCGGGGGTGCCGAGGCACCCGGGTGGGGCAGCCGCTCGGGGCGACGACCGGGCCGGTACTCGAAGTGCCACCACTCGTTGTCGTACACCCGGTGCAGATGGTGGCGGGCGCCGTACGTCTCCAACCAGCGCGCGCCCTCGGCGGGCCGTACGTCGAGGGCCGTGCCCGCGACGTGCCGCGACTCGTGTGGCGGGAGCACCCGCAGCCGGGCCGCCTCCGGGGACCCGGCGCACCGGACCGCCTCGGCGAACAGGCGTGCCTGCTCCTCGGCGGTCCGGTGCCCGGACGTGAGCCCGATCAGCTCACCGTCGCGCCACAGGGCCTGCGCCCGGGCGGCCTCGAAGGCCGTGCGCGTGGCGGGCGTCAGGCCGGTCAGGTCCTCGGCCGGAAAACGCGTCGCAAGCGCCCACTGGCAGGCCACATGCTTCGCCCGGCCGCCCGCGACGACGAACGCCACCGGCAGGAGCACCACCGCGAGAGTCAGCGTGACGACCTCGTACACGCCATCGCGGCGCCGGGCGGACCGGGCCGCGCTCATGATGTTCGCCCGCCGGGCCAGGCGGACGACGACGGACCTGACCCGTGGCCCGGCCGGCGCCCGCCGCCGACCAGGAAGCCGTCGCCTCGTCGATGCCCCTGACCCGTGGCACCCCACGTCATCGACCGAAATCATGGAGTCAGAATTCCGCAACCGTCACGCGCCGGCCTGAGTACGACTACTCAGCGCGTAGTCGCGGCATGCGCCGGTTCCTGCCCGGCGCTCGCGCCGCACGGACCGATCGCGCCCCCGACGCGGCCTGCGCCGAGTGCGAACGCCCCTACCCGCGCCGCCCGGTCGGTTTTTGTCACCGGACTGTCACGAGACCGCAGGGTCACCTCCAACATCGACGCCGAGAGTGATCGCCGGTCGTCGCCGACGTCCGTGGCGGCCGAGCCCCGGCCGACCGTACGCCCGCCGGAACGACGTCGGCACCGGCGGCGACAACTTTCCGAGTTCCCGGGCCCCGGACGGGGCGCGGGACAACCCGACATGCGGGCCGACCGGCGCGCGCGGAGCCGGGAACACGGCCCGCGGACCGGGCAGCCCACGGAGGTCCACAGACCATGACCGTGTCCGCGACAGGTCCGGCAACCGACGACAACACCCCGCCGGGCGACGCACCACCTGAGCCTGGCCGCCCCGCGCAGGGCATCGACCGGACGGTGCTGGGCGTCGCCGCAGCGGTGACCGTCCTCTTCGTCGCGTGGGGCATCGTCGCCACCGACAACCTCGCCTCGGTCACCGACACCGCGCTCGACTGGGTGGTCCGGTCGTTCGGCTGGGTCTTCGTGCTGGCCAGCACCGGCTTCGTGGTGCTGTCGATCTGGCTGGCGCTCAGCCGGTACGGCCGGATCAAGCTCGGCCGCGACGACGACGAGCCCGAGTTCTCCACCGTCTCCTGGGTGGCGATGATGTTCAGCGCCGGCATGGGCATCGGCCTGATGTTCTGGGGCGCCGCCGAGCCGCTGTCGCACCTGGCGACCCCGCCGCGTGGCCTCAACGAACCGAACTCCCCGCAGGCCGCGCGGGTGGCCATGGAGTACTCCTTCTTCCACTGGGCGCTGCACCCGTGGGCGATCTACGCCGTGGTGGGCCTCGCGCTGGCCTACTTCACCTTCCGCAAGGGCCGGCGCGGCCTGATCAGCAGCGCCTTCTTCCCGCTCATCGGGGAGCGCGCCGACCGGGGACCCGGCCGGGCCATCGACATCTTCGCGATCTTCGCGACGCTGTTCGGGTCGGCCGTCTCCCTCGGGCTGGGCGCCCTGCAGATCAACAGCGGCCTGACGAACCTCTGGGACGTGCCGAAGTCCACCCCACTGGCGATCGGCATCATCGCGGTGCTCACCGTGGCGTTCGTGGTCTCCGCCGTCACGGGCGTCAAGCGGGGCATCCAGTTCCTGTCGAACACCAACATGGTGCTCGCGGTGGCGCTGATGTTCTTCCTGCTCGTGGTGGGCCCGACGGTCTTCGTCCTCAACACGCTCACCGCGTCGACCGGCGGTTACCTCTACGACCTCATCCCGATGAGCTTCCGCACCGGCGCCTTCGGGGGCGAGCAGTGGATGGCGGGCTGGACCATCTTCTACTGGGCGTGGTGGATCTCCTGGACCCCGTTCGTCGGCGCCTTCATCGCCCGCATCTCCAAGGGGCGCACCATCCGCCAGTTCGTCCTCGGTGTGGTGGCCATCCCGAGCCTCGTCAGCTTCGTCTGGTTCTCGGTGTTCGGCGGTACCGCCATCAACCTGCAACTCAACGGCACCGACCTGTCGGCCGCGGTGAAGGAGAGCCCGGAGGCGGCGCTCTTCGCGGTCCTGCGGGAGTTCCCGTTCTTCACCGTCACCGCGATCCTGGTCATGGTGCTGGTGGCGCTCTTCTTCGTCAGCGGCGCCGACGCCGCCTCGGTGGTGATGGGCACGCTCTCCTCGCGCGGCAGCCTGGAGCCGAAGGCCTGGCTCGTCTCCATGTGGGGCGTGCTGACCGGCCTGGTGGCCGCGGTGCTGCTGCTCGCCGGCGGACTGTCCGCCCTGCAGTCGCTGACCATCCTCGCCGCGCTGCCGTTCCTGTTCGTCATGGTCGGCATGGTCGTCGGCCTGCTCCGCGAGCTGCGGCGCGAGCCGGACAGCGCCACGATGGCCCCGGAACTGCGGGCCCTCGTGTCCGGCGGCACCCCACCGGCCGCCACGAGGCCCGAGTCCTCCTGACCCCGGCGCGTGCGGCGCGGGCCGTCCCTTCGAACCCGGGGACGGTCCGCGCGGCACGTGGGCTCCGGCCCGTGGACGTACCATCGTGGACGTCCGTACGGGCGGCGCCTCCCGGCGGCGTCGGGCCGAGCGAGGAGGCGTGTCGTGACCCAGGCCCAGCCGGCTGCCGCGCGGGCGCCGCGCCTGATCGTGCTCAACGGGCCACCCGGCTGCGGCAAGTCGACGCTGGCCCGCAGGTACGTCGAGGACCACCCCCTCGCGCTCGACCTCGACATCGACCGGATCCGTGACCTCATCGGGCGGTGGCGTGATCATGCCGGTCCCGCCGGTCTCCTCGCCCGGGCCGTCACGCTGGCGGCGGCCCGGGCACACCTGGCCGGCCGCCATGACGTGATCATCCCGCAGTTCCTCGGCCGTCCCGAGTTCATCGAGCAGGCCGAGCGCGTGGCGCACGACACCGGCGCCCGGTTCCACGAGGTCGTCCTGCTCGACGACAAGGAGAACGCGCTGTGGCGATTCGCCGAACGCAGCCGTACCTCCACGGATCCGGGGCATCTCGACGCCCAGCGCCTGCTCGACCGGCATGGCGGGACCACCGAGCTGGCGGCGATGTACGACCGGCTGCTCGCCGTCGTCGCCGCCCGGCCCGGGACGAGCGTGGTGCGCAGCGAGCACGGCAGGGAGGACGAGGCCTACCGCCAACTCCTCGCCTGCCTCAGCTAGCCGCCGCCGCTCACGCCACCATGCGCTCCCCGGCCAGCTCCGTCAGCCGGACGGTGCACAGGCCGTTGCGTTCCGCCTTCACGTCGGTCACCGTGAGCTGCGTGCCGGGGGCCAGGATGACCTCCTCCTCGCCGGTGAAGGCGGAGAACCGCCGGATGCCCACGGCCCGCACGGGCAGCACCTCGAAGAGCGTCCGTTTTCCGCGACCGCCGAGGAATGCCTGGGCCACGCCAAGCTTCGACGTGCACGACGAGACGCCCCACCACGTCACGGTCTGCCCGAGCGGGTACTGCGCCCGCAGGTCCAGCGACACCCCGCGCCACAGCGGCTCCGTGCGGGCCGGGAGCCGGGACACGGCCGAGAACAACAGCCGCAGGTACGGCAGGTAGGGGACGATCCGGCCCCGGTCCGGGTGGCGCAGCGTGGCGTTGATCTGCCGGTAGAAAGCCGACTCGCAGGTGTAGAGGTAGAGGGCCGCGACCTCGTCGGCGGAGAGGCCGTCGGCCGCGCCGTCCACCTGCTTCTCGCCGAACCGGTGTGACTGCTCGACGTGCCAGTCGAGTCCGGGCAGCAGCGCGGCCACCGGGGCGACGGCCGCACGGAAGTCCATCAGCGGGGTGGCGGCCACGCCGGTGATCGCGGGAAGGGCCAGCCCCTCGTCCTTGACGCTGGCGAGCCGCTCCAGGTAGAGCTTGTGCAACTCCATCGTGGAGGCGATGAACGCCCCCATGCGCTCGGCCGTGCCCGCGTCGGTGCCGCCCGCGTGCGCCGTCGAACCGCTCCATCCCTTGCGGGGCAGCCAGTCGATCTCGTCGGCGCCCAGCGTCCGGAGCGCCTCGTTGACGTCGGCGAAGTGGTTCCCGTCGCAGAAGATGTCGCCCTGCGCCGCCGGATTGGGGTGGTCGAGGTGGCGGACCTCCACGCCCGGGTACTTCTTCTCGAGCCGCTGCACCACCCGTTTGAGGCTGCGCGCGTGCGCGCCCCACCACGCGAACACCACGCCCCGGTCCTCCTCGTCGGCGTGCTGCTTGGCCTTCAGGATCTCCTCGACCAGGGCCTCGACGACCGGCCGCCAGAACGCGGTGTGCCGGTCGGTGGCCATCGCGCCGTCGCTGCTGGCGGTGAGCGCCGCGTTCAACAGCAGCACGCCCTGGGTGAGCATGGCCTGGAACCACTCCGGTGGCTGCACCGTGTCGTGCTCGCGCAGCAGGGCACGGATGTCGGCGATCGGCGTCTTCTTGGCGATGCCGTGCTTCCACATCGCCGCCGCCTTGATGATGCAGCGGATGGTGACGACCCTGCCGAACTGGCTGTCGTTCCAGTCGTGGAAGGTGTTGTCGAACATGGCGATGCCGGTGGCGCTCTCGCTGCGCGGGTACGGGTTCTGCCCGAAGACGACGACCTTCCACTTGTGCGGCGGGTGGGGCTTGAGCGCCTGGAAGGTCAGTTCCCGCACGGGCACGACCATCGGGCTGCGGCCCGGGCCGATGAAGGTGGCGGCGTCCGGCTGCGCCTCGATGACCGGCTTGACCAGCGGCAGCCACGGCTCGCCGCCGCCGGTGAACAGGTCGGCGAGGCCCAGCGGGTCGTTCGGGTCGGGCGGGGTGGGGGCGGTGGTGTCGCTCATCGCGGGCTCCCGGAGTGGCGGGCCGTGCCGGTCCGACGGCACGGGTGATCGAGGTGGGGGCATTCTGCCGCCAGCGGGCGACAGTTACGGCGCCGGCGACCGGCGCGGGGCCCTCGACGCCGGCGGTTCCGGCGCCAGGCGCCGTGCGTGGCGCGACGCGGAAGGTTGTCGGTGGGCGGCGATAGCGTGCTCCACGTCGGAGACAACCCCTTCCCACCGGAGTGAAACATGACCCTCGACCGCGAGAAGCCGCTGCTCAGGGTGGTGCTGACGGACGTCAACGCGAATGTGGTGCAGGCGTGGCGCGCGGCGTTCGCCGACACCCCCGAGGTCGAGATCCACAAGGGATCGATCCTCACCCGGCAGGCCGACGCCTGGGTCAGTCCGACCAACTCCCGGGGGCGGATGGACGGCGGCGTCGACGCGGTCGTCAAGCGGCACCTCGGGGCGGGGATCCAGCTTCGCGTCCAGCGGGCGATCCGCGACCAGTTCGGCGCGGCGATGCCGGTGGGCAGCGCCGTCTGCGTGCCGTCGGGGGCCACCAACCCCAGGTTCCTGATCTCGACCCCGACCATGGAGCAGTCGGCGCAGGACGTCAGCGAGACGCTGAACGTGGCGCTGGCCTGCGCCGCCGCGTTCCAGGCCATCCACGCGCAGAACGAGAGGGAGCCGGGCAGCATCTCGTCGGTGGCGCTGGTCGGCATGGGCGCGGCGACCGGCCGGGTGCCGGCGCGGGTCTGCGCCAACCTGATGTGGACCGGCTACACGCTGTTCAACGACTACCACTTCCGCGACTACGACGACCTGCGGAGGACGATCCGCGCGCAGCTCGACGACATCGACAGCCGTCCGCAGGAGGAGCGCGTGCGGGTGACGGTGCCGACGGCGGCCGGTTCCCGCCGGTCACGAGGCTGACGCGTCCCGGCGGCGGGGTGAGCGCCCCCGGCGTGCCCGCTGCGGTGGACCCGCCTCCTGCCCCGAGGGTTCCGGGCGTTCGACGCGGGTGGGGTCGCCGCGGACGAGTTCGTCGTGGATACGCCACCGGGCCGTGTCGGCGGCGCGCTCGGCGGTCTCGTCGTTGCGTGCGATCCGCTGCCGCAGCAGCTCGATGGCGAGGCGCCGGTTGAGGCTGAACTGCCGCTCGGTGTCGACCACCACGACGATGCCCGACGGGCGGTGGGTCGCCCGCACCGCCGTGCTGGCCTTGTTCCGGTGCTGGCCACCGGGGCCGCCGGTACGGCAGGCCACGATGTCGACGTCCGCCTCCGCGAACGCCGTGGTCGGGCTGTCGAGCCGGCACGGGCGGGCGACGACGTACCAGTTCTTCCGGCCGGTGCCCGCCCGGTAGGGGCTGGGGGCCTGCCAGCACAGGGTGCCGGTCCACGAGGCGGCGAACGCCTCGGCGTCGTCGCCGGAGATCCGGACCACTGCCGACCGGTAGGTGTCGGGCCGTTCGCCGGGCACGGTTTGGACCCGGTGGGTCGTCAGGCCCCGCCGGGCGGCCTCGGTCTCCAGGCGGCGCAGCAGCCGGGCCAGCGCCCAGGCGCACTCCTGCGGGCCACGCCCGGCCGACACGAGCAGGTGCAGGCTCATTGCCGGCCCCGCTTGCGGCGGTCGTCGCGGCGGTCGGACCGGGTGGTGGACCCCACGTCGGGCGTCTTGTAGGTGACCAGGGGGACCGTGGTGGCCACGGGCGTGGCCAGGTCGTGGTCGACGAGATCCGTGATCACGCGCTCGATGCGCTTGTAGGCCGTGGGCGCCTCCTCGAAGAGCAACTGGCGGTCGCCGCACACCACCAGCGACCCCACCGGCGTGCGCCGCAGTTCCTCGACGGTGTGCTTGGCCCGGCTGCGCCGCAGGGCGTCGGCGCGGGACATCTTGCGGCCCGCGCCGTGCGCCACCGAGTGGTTGGCGTCCGGGCCGGCGTGAGCGGCCACGAGGTAGGAGGCGGTGCCCCGCGTGCCGGCGACGAGCACGTCGCGACCGTCGCCCGGCGCCGCGCCCTTGCGGTGCAGGTAGACCCCGTCGTGGACCTCCACCAGGTTGTGGCACTGGTCGACGACGGGCTCGGTGGGCTCGGCCCCCAGGGCGTGGGCGACCCGGGCGGCCAGCAGCCGCCGGTTGAGCGAGCCCCACCGTACGGCGTCGTCGTGCGCCGCCAGGTAGGCGGCGGGATCAGGGGCGGGGCCCGCACCGTGGGTCTCGGTGTGCGCCCGCAGGATCCGCTCGCCCAGTCCCCGGGAGCCGGTGTGGACGATGAGCACGAGGTTGCCCGCGTCGAGCCCGAGCCGGCCCGCGTGGCCCGGCTCGAAGACCGTGTCGACGCGCGCCAGCTCGACGAAGTGGTTGCCGCGACCGACCGTCCCGAGCCCGTCGACGTGACCGGCGGGAATGTCGCCCGTCACGGCGGCCCAGGCGGGGTCGTCGGCGTCCCGCCCGGGGTCGAGGGGGCGGTCGAGGTCGGGGAACCGGGCGGCGAGCCGCTCCGGCACGGCCCGCTTGAGCCTGATGGGGAACACGGCGATACCGCAGCCGATGTCGGAGCCCACCAGGAACGGGTACAGCACGGTCGACGCCATGGCGGCGCCGATGGGGGCACCCTTGCCCGGGTGCAGGTCCGGCATGGCGGCGACGTGGATCATGCCGGGAAGGGCGGCCACCTGCTGGCACTGCGTCAGGGCCTCGGACTCGATCCAGCTCGTGGGGGAGGCGAACACGGTGACGGTGGCCGGGGTGGACTGCGGCAGGGACTGGTACGGAGACAAGGACGCTCGCTTTGCGCTAGAACAGCATGGACGGACGGCGCCACGACACCGGTCGGTGCCGCGCGCCTCGGCGATGGGGGTGCTGCCCGTCAGAACGTCATGGACGACACTGTTGCGGAGCCGACCGGGTGCGGCAACCGACTTTCCGCCGCGCCGGCGACCTGTTCGACGCCCTGCCAGGGATCCGCCCCCTAGCCGTGGGTCGTCGCGACGGTGGGCGGCGGTCAGGGGGTGGGCAGGGCGCCGAGGCGGTGCAGCAGTTGCCGGCCCAGCGGCAGGCGCTTGTCGGCGTCGCCGTCCGTCCCGACGTCCACGTTCAGCGCGAAGCAGTACAGCCGGTCGCCGCGCTCGACCCAGCCGACCCACCATCCCGTGCCCGGGTCGGTGGCGTCCGTCCAGCCGGTCTTGCCGTGCAGGGCGTACCCGGCGGTGCGCTCCAGGCGCAGGATGTCCCGGACAGTGGCCTGGTGTCCCCGGTCGGCCGGCAGCTCGCCCCGGGCCAGCCGGGCCAGCCACCGCGCCTGCTCGTCGGCCGAGATCTTCAGCGGCCCGTTCAACCAGAACCGGTCCACGGCCGGCCCGACCTCGCCGTTGCCGTAGCCGAGCCGGTGCAGCCACTCCCGCTCCCGGTCCGACCCGATGCGGCGGGCCAGCTCCTGGAACACCGGCACGTTGGAGACCCGGACCGCGTCGCGCAGCCCCATGTCCCGCTCCCAGGCGGCGACGCGCTGCGGCCGACCGCCGTAGGGGACCTTCTCCCGCTCGTCGCGCACCACGCCGGTCTCGAGCGCGATCAGGCTGTGCGCGATCTTGAACGTCGAGGCGGGGACGAACCGCCGCTCGGCCCGCTCCCGGTCGACCATGACGACGCGCCCGGCCGTCACGTCGTACATGACGAAGGTGCCCCGGAGGCCGGCCTGCCGGAACAGGCCCGCCAGGTCGTCGCGGACCTCGACCGTCGGCGCGGTCGGCGTGGGGGACGGGTCCGTCGCGGCGGTGGCGGACGCGGCGCCGCCCGGCGGCGGCTGCGAACGCCCGCTGCCGGTGCAACCGGCAGCGCCGGCCAGCAGGAGCAGGGCGACGGCCACGGCGCCCGCGACCCGCCGCCGGGGGCGGGCGCGGCCCAGGCCGACGACCTCGCCCGGCACCCCGACCGCTACGAGGCCCGGACGGACCGCCGCCGGCGGCGCGGCCAGGCTTCGCGTCCGTGTCTCGAGGACCACCCGCCACCGCCTCCGTCCGTGCCGGCACCGACACCCCCAGTGAAGCACGTGCCAGGGGATACGGCGCCGCCCGACCACCCGCGCCGCCGGTCGGCTCACGGCCCCGTCGGGGCGTCCGGCTCCGACACCCGCAGGTGCCGGTCCAGGTTCGCGACCAGCTCGCCCGCGCCGGCGGGAACGACGTCGTCGGCCCAGCTTCGCAGCGCCCGCAGGAACCCGGCCAGGTCCGCCCGGACGCCGTCGACGAGCCCCGTCAGCTCCTCGACGTGGGTGTCCACCCAGGAACTGCCCTCCTCGTCCGCCCACACCCGGACCGTGCCGCCGGGGCGC
Source organism: Micromonospora sp. USAFONa4 (assembly GCF_057197825.1). Classification (NCBI taxonomy): domain Bacteria; kingdom Bacillati; phylum Actinomycetota; class Actinomycetes; order Micromonosporales; family Micromonosporaceae; genus Micromonospora; species Micromonospora sp. USAFONa4. The sequence goes on from NZ_CM170072.1 coordinate 6,413,767, forward strand.
CGCTCCACCCAGGGGTCGGGGTCGTGGCCGAGGTCCGGTGAGCGGCCGGCCGGGATCTCGTACCACTCGCGCCAGTCCTCCAGGCCACTGCAACAGCCCGGATCGACCCGCGCCCCCGTCACCGGGTCGGTGAGGCGCAGACCTCCGGGCACCACCAGGGAGCCGGGCTCCGGGCCGGCCGCCACCACCGGCAGCACGGCGGTCAGCGGATCGTCGTCCCCGGGCCACACCGTGCGGTCGTCGAGGTGGTTGTACGCCGCGATCCGGGCCACGGCGGCACCCACCTCGGCGGCGGTCAGCGCGTCGGAGAGAGCCAGCCACGGCCCGACGTCGGCCACCGGCCAGAGCGGGAAGTCGTCGAGGCGACCCACCTCGAGCACCGGCTGGAGCCGTGGCGCGCGGCGGGTGGAGGCGGACCGGGACCGGACGGCGCGCCCGCCGGGGGCACGGGCTCCGGTCACGGTGCGGACGCGCCGATCACGGCGGCCACGTCGGGCGGCAGCGGGTACGGGCGCTCCGGGGGCAGCAGCGCCCCGGCGGCGGTGTCGTCGCCGGCGTCGAGCGCCGCGCGCACCGCGTGGGCGGTCGGGGTCATGTCGGTGAGACCGACCAGCCACTCGTCGACGTACCGGCGCACCGCCTCGCCGGAGAGCCCCACCTGTAGGGACCGGTGCGGCAGCGGGGCCAGGCGCAGCGACCGTTCCGGGTCCCACTGCACCCGCACCGGGCTGGCCCGCAGCCGTCGCGACCAGTCCTCCCGGTCCTGGTGACGGTCGCGCTCGAAGCTGCTCAGGCACGAGTTGGTCAGCGCCCACTCGAAGCCGGCGCGGGTGATCTCGACGGCCAGCACCCGCTCCTGCCCGGGCTTCGTGCCCCAGCCGCAGCGGTACATCATCCAGCGGAACGACGGCTTGATCCAGGTCATCCGTTCCCGCTTGAACGGCGGCACGAAGCGGCCGGCGGCCAGCGCCGGGCGGGCGATCTCCGGCGGGTACGCCTGGTACACGGTCACGGTGTCGGCGGTGAAGCGGGCGCGGACCTGGTGGGCGGGGACCTGCATGGCGCCGATCCTGACCGATCGTCCGGGCCCGGTCCATCGGATTGTCCCGCCCGGGCCGGCGGCCCCGGTGGGGGATAGGCTGCCGGTCGTGGCAGGTCTTCTCAGGAGTGTGGCGGCCCGTATCGGCGGGGTGATCCCGTCTCCGCGCCGGCCCGGGCCGGGCCCGGCGCGGGTCGCCCGCCCCCGCCAGGTCGCGGCGTTGCAGCGCCGGCAGTTGGCGTACGCGCCGGAGCTCGACGGGCACGCCGATCCGGGCGAGATCGTCTGGACCTGGGTGCAGTACGAGGACGACCCGCGTCAGGGCAAGGACCGTCCCGTGCTGGTGGTGGGCCGGCACAGCCGGACGCTGTTCGGGCTGATGCTGTCCAGTCAGAGCGAGCGCGACGGGCAGCGGCACTGGCTGGCGCTCGGTCCGGGCGAGTGGGACCGGGACAACCGGCCGAGCTGGGTGCGGCTGGACCGGGTGCTGACCATGCGGGAGGACGGCATCCGCCGGGAGGGCGCGGTGCTGGACCGGGCCCGTTTCGACCGGGTCGGCCGGGCCCTGCGCGCCGGCTACGGCTGGCGCTGACCCGTCAGGCCGGCTCGCGGCTCGGGCCGATCCCGGCGTCGCGGGCGTCCGGCGGCGGGTACGGCTGCTCGGCCAGCAGCCGGGCCAGGTGCGCGCTGTTGAGCGCCAACGCCTTGGTGGTGCGTCCCGTGGTGTCGGGCTTGGGCCGGGCGTCGATGTAGTCGACCTTGTGCAGCGCCTCGCCGACCCAGTAGGTGGCGCCCGCCGCGGGGCAGGTGAAGCCGACCTCGTTGAGGGCCTGCTGGACCTCGCCGATGGTGTGGTGCGCGCCGTCCTCGTTGCCGACGACCGCGACCCCGCCCACCTTGCCGTAGGTGAGCAGCCGGCCCTCGGCGTCGGTCTCGGAGAGCTCGGCGTCGAGCCGTTCGAGGACCATCTTGCACACGGCGGACGGCTGACCGAGCCAGATCGGCGTGGCGATGACGAGGATCTGCGCGGCCATCAGCCTGGACCGGATGACCGGCCAGCCGTCGCCGTCGCCCTCGTCGGTGGAGACGCCGAAGCGCACGTCGTGGTCGACGACCCGGATCAGGTCGCCCGGCACGCCCTGGTCGGCGAGGGCGTCGAGCACCTCGCGCCCGAGCACCTCGGCGCTCGACGGGGCGGGGGACCGCTTGAGGGTGCAGTTCAGGACCAGGGCCCGGATGCTCGCCACGGTGTTCCTCCCTCGGCCGGTGCGGCGCTGACCCTGCCGGCATACCCGGCAACCGGCGCGAGACACGTCGAAACGCGTCGTGTCCCGACCGGCGGTCCGCTGGCGTGGGCCTGCGCGCTCAGCACTCCGCCAGGTGGGCGCTGTCGACGAGTTGCCGGGGTGGGCGGGCCACCCCGAGGCTCTTGGCCCGGTACATGGCGGCGTCGGCCCGGTCGAGCGCCTCGGTGAGCTGCGCGGGCCCGGTGACGGGGGCGAGCCCGACGGAGGCGGTCACCCGGACGCTGAGCCCGCCCAGCGGGATCGGCGCGGCGAGGCTGTCGCAGAGCCGCCGGGTGGCGTGCTCGATCCACCGCCGGTCGATCGTGGGACTGGCCAGCAGCCCGGCGAACTCGTCGCCGCCCAGCCGGGCGACCAGGTTGTCCCCGGCGAAGGCGGCGAGCCGTTGGGCGACGCTGACCAGCACCTGGTCGCCGGCGGCGTGGCCGTAGCGGTCGTTGATCTGCTTGAAGTCGTCGAGGTCGAGCACTACGGCGATCAGCGGCTGTCCGGCCGCGTCGGTGAGCAGCGTGGCGGCCAGGCGGTAGAACGCGCGGCGGTTGGGCAGGCCCGTCAGGGGGTCGTGGCTGGCGGCGTGCCGCTCGGCGGCGAGCTCGGCCTGGAGGTGCCGGATCTCGACCTCGGCCTGGATCGCGCGGCGCCGCAGCTGCCAGGAGGTGACGAGCGCCCCGGCGGCGCAGATGCCGGACGCGATGGTCAACGGATCCGGCACGAGACCTCCCATCAGCACGTCGCCGCCGGCCCCCGCGCGCGGCGGTCCGCGCCCGCGTGTCGGGCCCCGTCCGGCCTGGTGGCAGCCCCAGGCCGGGTCACTCAGAGTGAACAGATGGGCACTGTCCACGTGCGTTATCATGCTCGTTGTCCGGTGCAGATGCAATAGCAGATGCACGTGCAGGAAGCCCTTCGTCGATATCGTGCCCCCTCATTCAGGCACCGCTGCCCGGCATCGCGGGGCTCGCGAGAGAAAGACGTCCATGCAGCAGCCTCCGAACGGCGTTCCCACCACCCAGTTGCCCCCGCTCGCCTGGCAGAAGAGCCGCCGGAGCAATCCCAGCGGCAACTGCGTCGAGCTGGCCGAACTGCCCGGCGGCGCCGGCATCGCCCTGCGCAACTCCCGGCACCCGGAGGGGCCGGCGTTGATCTACACGGTGGACGAGATCGCCGCCTTCGTGCTCGGCGCGCGCGAAGGGGACTTCGACAACCTGATCGCCTGACCGCGTCCCGCAGACCGGGACGAATTGTCCGCACCGAGGAAGTTCACCTCACTCACGGTTCATGGCATGCTTACACGTCGGCCGCGCGAGGGCACCGGTCGGCACGAACCGGCATGTGGAGGTCGGCTGTGACGATGGGTCCCGCCGAGGGCGGTCCGGGGACCGGCCCGACCGTGCTGCGCATGCTGCTCGGCGCCCAACTGCGCCGGCTGCGCGAGTCCAGCGGGGTGACCCGGGAGGGCGCCGGCTGGGAGATCCGGGCCTCCGAGTCGAAGATCAGCCGGATGGAGCTGGGCCGGGTCGGCTTCAAGGAGCGCGACGTCGCGGACCTGCTCACCCTCTACGGCGTCACCGCGTCCGAGGAACGGGAGGCGCTGCTCAAGCTCGCCCGCGACGCCAACAGCCCGGGCTGGTGGCACCGCTACGGCGACGTGCTGCCGAACTGGTTCCAGTCGTACCTCGGGCTGGAGGCGGCCGCCGCGCTCATCCGCAGCTACGAGGTCCAGTTCGTCCCCGGCCTGCTCCAGACCCGGGAGTACGCCCGGGCGGTCGTGCTGCTCGGGCACGGCCGGGCCGCACCGGCGGAGATCGAGCGTCGGGTCGCACTGCGTATGCAGCGCCAGCGGTTGCTGCACCGCGAGAACCCGCCGCAGCTCTGGGCGGTGGTGGACGAGGCCGCGCTGCGCCGGCCGATCGGCGGCCCACGGGTCATGCGCGAGCAGGTGGCGGCGTTGATCGAGGCCACCAAGTCGCCGAACATCCGGCTCCAGGTCATCCCGTTCGCCGCTGGTGGGCACGCCGCCGCGGGTGGGGCCTTCACCATCCTGCGCTTCGGTGACCGGGAACTGCCCGACATCGTCTACATCGAACAGCTCACCAGCGCGCTCTACCTCGACAAACGCGACGACCTCGACTACTACGCGGTCGCGATGGAGCGGCTCTGCGTGGAGGCCGAGCCGCCGGAGCGTACGCCGGAGATCCTCGGCGCGATCCTGGACGACCTCTACCCGGGGTGACTCCGGCGGGGTCTCGCCTCGACGGCGGTGCGGCTACCATGGTCGCCGACCGGCGACAGTGGACGGACGCCCCCGGTCGCGGGTGGCGCAGAGTCGTGGAGGCTGCCTTGACCACCGATGCCCCGGGTACGACGACCGGCCCCGCGCACCCGAGCGACCGCATCGACACCTCGGTGGCCCACCCCGCGCGCCGGTACAACTACTGGCTCGGTGGCAAGGACAACTTCCAGGCCGACCGGGACTCCGGCGACACGGTGGCGGCGTCCTTCCCGACCATCCGCACCGCCGCGCTGGAGAACCGCCGTTTCCTCCAGCGGGCCGTGCGGCACCTCGCCCGGGAGGAGGGCATCCGCCAGTTCCTCGACATCGGCACCGGCATTCCGACCGCCGACAACACCCACGAGGTCGCGCAGGCGATCGCCCCCGAGTCACGGGTGGTCTACGTCGACAACGACCCGATCGTGCTCGCGCACGCCCGGGCGCTGCTGACCAGCTCGCCCGAGGGCGCCACCGCCTACATCGACGCCGACCTGCGCGACCCGGAGCGGATCCTGCACCACCCCGACCTGCTGCGCACCATCGACCTGTCCCGGCCGGTCGCCCTGATGCTGGTCGCGATCCTGCACTTCGTCGGCGACGACGACGACCCGTACGCCGTGGTCACGCGGCTGCTCGACGCGCTGCCGCCGGGCAGCTACCTGGCGGCCTCGCACGCCACCCACGACTACCTCCCCCCGCACGTGGCGCAGGAGGCGAAGGCGGCGGCCCGGGGCGGCAGCCCGCACGGCCTGATCAACCTGCGCACCCGGGCCGAGTTCATCCGGTTCTTCAACGGGCTGGAGCTGTTGGAGCCCGGCGTCACGTCGGTCGCCGAGTGGCGTGCCGAGGACGCGCCGCAGCCCCGCCCGGCGGCGGCCGAGGTCAGCATGTACGGCGGGGTGGCCCGCAAGGGCTGACCCGCGCACCTGCGCGCCCGCCGGTCCGGACCACCACGGTCCGGGCCGGCGCTGCTGCTGTCCGGCATCACCTCGATGTCGCCCCGCGCCCGGTGTCCCTGCGCCCGGTGTCACCGTGGCCGGGCCGGCGTGGTCGGGCCGCGTCGGTGTTCCCGTCGCGTGCGGTCCCGAGCCGGACCGCCGCCTGTGGCGTTGACGTGGGCGGCCCGCTCCGCCTAGTCTCTGTATCGATCCAGTCTGAATCGATACAGAGAGGCCGCGGTGAAGCCGACCCTGCAAGCCGTCGCGGACGCCGTCGGCGTGTCCCGCAGCACCGTCTCCAACGCCTACAGCCGACCCGACCAGCTCTCCGCCGCCCTGCGCCAGCGGATCCTGGACGCCGCCCGGCAGCTCGGCTACCCCGGCCCCAACCCCACCGCCCGGTCGCTGCGGCGCGGGTACGTGGGCGCCATCGGAGTGCTCTTCGAGTCGCGGCTGTCGTACGCCTTCACCGACCCCTTCGCTGTCCGCTTCCTGGCCGGCGTCGCCGAGGCGGCCGAGCGGCACGGCACCAGCCTGCTGCTCGTGCCGCTGCCGGCCGACGAGCCCGCCGCGCGGCGGGCGGTGGAGAACGCCGCCGTCGACGGCTTCTGCGTCTACTGCGTCGGCGACGAGGGCTGGGTCGTCGACGTGCTCCGCGAGCGCGGCCTGCCCGTCGTCACGACCGCCCCCCGCGACGACGCCGGCCCCGACGACCGCTACGTCGGCATCGACGAGCGGGCCGCCGCCCGGGCCGTCGCCGCCCATGTGGCGGGGCTCGGGCACCGGCGGGTCGCCCTGCTCGGCGACGCCGTGCGCCCCGGCGCGGCCCCGGGCGAACTGCGCCTCGCCGACGTGGCAGACGCCGCCCACCCGACGACCCGGGCGCGGCTGGCCGGTTTCGCCGACGCCTTCGCCGAGGTAGGCGTCGCCTGGTCCGAGCTGACTGTGCTCGCCGCCACCGACAACAGCCGGTCGGCGGGCGCCACGGCCGTCGCCGCCGCCCTCGCCGCCCCCGAACCGCCCACGGCGGTACTGGCCTGCGCGGACGTCCTCGCCCTCGGCGTCCTCGACGCGCTCGCCGGGGCTGGCCGGCCGCCCGTGTCCGTCACCGGCTTCGACGACATCGCGGAGGCCGCCACCGCCGGCCTCACCACCGTGCGGCAACCAGCCGAGGAGAAGGGGCGCATCGCCGCCCGGCTCCTGCTCGACCCGCCCGCCGACCCGGCGGCCGGCCACGTCCTGCTACCCACCGCACTCGTCGTCCGGTCCTCCACCGGACCCGTCCCAAGGAGCTGACCATGGAACAGCCCACCGGCTTCGTCCTCGCCGTCGACGCGGTGACCCGACACGTCAACTCCGCCCGGCCGGACGCCCCCGTCCGTCCGGAACGGCCCCGCGCCGCGCGACTCGCCCCCACCCGGCTGGCCGCCGCCGCCGTCCTGCGCCGGCTCGCCGACCGCATCCAGCCGCCGCCGGTCGCCGCCGCGCCGCGCTGCTCCTGACCGTCGCTGCGGGCCGGTAGCCCGCTGCTCCTGACCGTCGGTGCGGGCCGGTCGTCGCCGTCCGAACCGCGACGACCGGCCCGCAACCGGGCACCGCGCTGGTGGCCGACCCCGCCGGCAGGGCAGACTGAACGGCTATGTCGCCGTTCTCGCCCACCCTGCGGTTGCACGACCGCTACGTCCTGCGCGAGCGCATCGGCCTCGGCGGGATGTCCGAGGTGTGGCGCGCCGACGACGAGGTGCTGCACCGGCCCGTCGCCGTCAAGGCCCTCACCCGGGAGTTCGCCACCGACCCGCAACTGCGGGCCACCATCCAGCGCGAGGCCCGCGCCGCCGCGCGGCTGACCCACCCGCACGTCACCCAGGTGTACGACTACGGCGAGGCGGCCCTGGACGGCGGCATCGTCGTGCCGTACCTGGTGATGGAGCTGGTGCAGGGGCGCAACCTCGCCGACCGGCTCGCCGACGGACCGCTGCCCTGGCCGGAGGCGGTGCGGATGGCCGGCCAGATCGCCGCGGCGCTCGCCGCCGCCCACCGCATCGGCGTGGTGCACCACGACGTCAAGCCCGGCAACGTGATGCTCACCGAGACCGGCGCCAAGGTGCTCGACTTCGGCATCGCCGCGCTCGCCGGGCCGCACCACCCCAGGGCGGGGCAGACCGGCGAACTGCTGATGGGCACGCCCGCGTACTTCGCCCCGGAGCGGATGCGGCCCGGGCCGCCGAACCCGGCCAGCGACGTCTACGCCCTCGGCGCGCTGCTCTACCGCACCCTCACCGGCCGGGCCCCACTGCCCGTGCAGACCTGGGAGGACGCGCTGGAGGTGCACACCGGGCACCCGCCGGTGCCGCCCCCGCGGGTCCCCGGGCTGCCGCCCGACATCGCCGAGCTGACCCTGGCCTGCCTGGCCACCGATCCGGCGCACCGGCCGGGCGCAGCCCAGCTCGCCACCCGCTTCGCTTCGGAGGCGCCGGCCCACCCGCCCACGGCCGTCCTGCCGACCCCGTCCGCCGGCGCCTCGTCTGCGACGTCCCCCTCGTCGGCAGGCGCCGAGCACCCGCCGACCCTGATCGACCGCTCACCGCCGTCCCCGAACCTCACCGGCCGCGCGGGGGTGCCGTACCCCGCCCCGCCGGGCGGGCGCCATCCCGTGGTCGCCCGCACCGGTCGTACCGCCCCGGCCGGCGGCGCGGGAGCCACGCGCAGGAGGCCCGTCACCGCGCTGGTCGCCGTCGGCGCCGCGCTGCTCGTCGGGCTCGTCGGGGCGCTCGTCATCGGCGACGGTGGAAGTCCGCCACCGGCGGCGGCCCCCGTCACCGGCACACCGGCCGGCAAGCCGACGTCGGCCAGGCCGACGCCGCCGCCCGCCAGGACCTCCGCCCCGCCGCCGGTGACCGCGCGGCCCGACCCCGTCGGCCTGCCGCAGTTCGTCGCCGAGTTCGCCGCGGTGCTCGCCTGGGCGCAGGCCCGCGGCGAGATCGACCGCAAGACGGTCGAGGGGCTGCGGGACAAGCTCGCGGACCTGAGCCGGGGCAAGGAGAAGGACCGGGCCAAGCGGGTCGAGAAGCTGCGGGAGCGCCTCGCCGAGGCGGCCGAGGAGGGGCAGCTCCCGCCCGACACGGCGGCCCGACTCGACGCCCTGCTCGACCGGATCGACACGCCGTCGCCGGACGACGACGAGGACGACGACTGAACCGGCTCAGCCGACCTCGACCGCGGACCCCTGCTCCACCCGGCCGCCCCGCACCACCTGCGCGTACGCGCCCACGCACGGCTGCGCGCCGAGCTGCGGCAGCGGCGCGACCCGGTTGAGGCGGGCCGGGACACGCAACGCCCCGGCCTGCCGGGGGAGCGACCCGTGCGCCAGGGTCGGCACCGCGCACCGCGGGGTCGGGGCGAGTACCCGCAGCACCAGCTCGGGGCCGACCCGCAGCTCGCGACCAACCCAGTCGTTCTCGGCGAAGCCGTCCACGCCGATGTCGAGCACGAGGTTGGGCCGGTAGCGGACCGCCTCGACGGTGCCGCCCGGAAGCTCGGCGGCCACCCGGGCCAGGGTGGCCGTCGTGACCAGGTGCACCGGGGCGAAGTCGAAGAAGGTGCCCGGCGCCGCCGCCCCGAGCGGGTTGGCGTCGACCGGCACCTCGGCGGCCAGACCGGCCGCCAGCACCGCGTCCGGGTCGGCCCGGTCCAGGAGCGCCCCGGCGGGCGGCCGGTCGATCAGCGTCACCGGGACGCCCAGCACCCGGGACAGCACGTCGTCGACGCCGGGGTCCACGCTGGACAGCGCCCGCCCGTCGGGCAGCGTGATCCGTACCTCATCGGGTGCGGCGCCGGCGGCGCGGAGCGTGAGCAGGTCGCGCCAGAGCCGGGGATGCTTCGCGCTGGCCACCCGCCCGGTGTCCCGGTGCCGCAGGGCCAGCCGCCGGTCGCCCGCCACACCCGCCGGGCCGACGTCGGCGGCAAGCAGCCGCTCTCCCAGCATCGACTTCACCGGGTAACGCCACAGCTGCGCCAGCCGGCCGGTCATCCTGCCGCCGCCCTGGCGCGGGGCACCGCGACCCGGACCGGGGCCCCGCCGACGGTCGTGGTGCGCGTCGTCACGGGGCCACCCTAGTGCGAACCCCGCCGCTGTGGACCGTCCGCCGGACGCAAGGGCCGGCCCGTTGGCGGACTCTCAGGATCGGTTCGTAGCGTGTGGTCCATGATTCGTACCGCGCACGCCCTGCTCGCCTCCGGCACCGCCCCCGAAAAGGCCGCGCCGCCCGAGGACGGGCTGGTCGGCTTCGTCATCGGTCTGGTCGAGCGGCTCGGTGGCCCCGGCGCGGGTCTGGCCGTCGCCCTGGAGAACCTCTTCCCACCGATCCCCAGCGAGGTGATCCTGCCGCTGGCCGGCTTCGTCGCCGGCCAGGGCCGGATGAGCGTGGTCAGCGCGATCTTCTGGACCACCCTCGGCTCGCTGCTCGGCGCCCTCGCCCTGTACTGGATCGGCGCCGCGCTGGGCCGGGAGCGGATCCGGGCGATCGCGCAGCGGCTGCCGCTGATCAAGCTCAGCGACGTGGACCGCACCGAGGAGTGGTTCCTGCGGCACGGGGTGAAGGCCGTCTTCTTCGGCCGGATGATCCCGATCTTCCGGAGCCTGATCTCCATCCCGGCCGGCGTGGAGCGGATGCCGGTGCTGACCTTCGCGGTCTACACGACGCTCGGCAGCCTGGTCTGGAACACCACCTTCGTGATGGCCGGCTACCTGCTCGGCGACAACTGGCACCTCGTCGAGGGGTACGCCGGCGTGCTGCAGAAGGTGGTCATCGTCGCCAGCGTGGCGGCCGCCGGCTGGTTCGTGGTCTCCCGGATCATCCGGGCGCGGCGCGGTGCGGCGGAGGCTGTCGACCCCGTCCCGCCCGTCGACCCCGCCCCGCTGCCCCACGCGCCGGACCCGACGGGGCGGGGCACGATCTACCGCAGCGCGTACTCGGACGGGCAGGCGCCCGACCGCGACCTGTCCCGCTGAGCCGGCGGCGCGGCCACGGCGGGCGCCACCACGCCCGCCGGGCCCCGTCGTGGTGGCCCTCGGGATCCGCGCCGCCGCCGAGGCGCTCTGCGCAGTCGGCGCGGGCACCCCGCCCCGACCTCGATCGGCCCCGGGACGCGGAAGTCCACCCGCGGGTTTGACCCCTGCGTCGGCCCCGACGGGCCACACCCCGTCGGGGCCCACTGCCGCGTCCGTCCGCCCGGCTCCTACCGGAGATCTTGGTAGAAAACGGCCCCTCCAAGGGCCGTTTTCTACCAAGATCTCCACCGGTGGCCCGGTGGCCCGGTGGCCCGGTGGCCCGGTGGCCCGGTGGCCCGGTGGCCCGGTGGCCCGGTGGCCCGGTGGCCCGGTGGCCCTGTCTGTGACCGGTGTCCGGTTTCGCGGCTGTCCGGGTGAGTGGGTCGTCAGCGGGGTGACGTGGCGTGCCGAATGTGCGGTTTGTGGGTGTGACCGGGGGCATCGTGGGGGCGGAATCGTGGCGGGGGCGGGGTCGTTACACCCTGCGTACGACCGAGCAAGGCCACGCCGCCGAGGTCACGTCGCCCCGATGGGTTGGCGGGTCCGGGGCCCCCGGAATGATGGCGGGCCGGCGGTGGTTACACATGGTCCGACCGACGCGAGGGCGTCCCCCCGCCCCGCACGACAGCCCGGCCCCCTCCGGATCGCGCTGGTCGGACATGCGGCTGTTACGGCCGATCTGATCTTTTCTCTGGTCTTTTTCTGGCTTGATCGTCGGAGATCCTCTCCGCGTTTCGCTGGAGATTCCCCCGTGAGTTCGTATGAGCGCCTGACGGTGCTTGCATCCGCGTGAGCCGATCCCCCTTTCGGTGTGTGGGTGCCAACCCCCGAATGGAGCGTTTCTGATGAACACGATCATTCGTAAGAGCGTTCTCGGTGTTGCTGGTCTCGCGTTCGCCGGTGGCGTGTTCGCCGGTCCCGCGACCGCGCACGCGGCCCCGTCGGTGCAGTCGACGCCGGTGGCAGTGGCCGTGCAGGCCGACAAGCCGTCGGTCGACAAGGCCAAGCTGATCCCGCACGGTGTGCAGGGCGCCCAGTCGCACGTCGACCTGTCCGACGAGCAGGTCGCCAACGTCAAGGCGATCATCGCGGCGACGAAGAAGGCCGGCATGGACGAGCGCGCCGCCGTCGTGTCGATCGCCACCGCGTTGCAGGAGTCGAAGCTGGAGAACCTGGGTCACCTGGGTGACCGCAACGACCACGACTCGCAGGGCCTGTTCCAGCAGCGCCCCTCCAGCGGGTGGGGCACGATCGAGCAGATCACCGACCCCGAGTACTCCACCACCGCGTTCCTGAAGGGCCTCAAGCAGGTCGACGGATGGCAGGACATGCCCCTGACCAAGGCCGCCCAGACCGTGCAGGTCTCGGCCTACCCCGACCACTACGCCCAGTGGGAGCAGCAGGCCGCCGACCTCGTCACCGAGCACTGGAACAGCTGACAGCAGTAGTCGATCGTCTGGCCGGCCCCCTGTCCGGGGTGCCGGCCGGACGCATGTCCGGAACTCCCGGCCTCACCCGCCGAAGCTCACCGGCGGCGCCTACTGGAGCCCCGACCTCACCCACCGGAGTTCGCCCGGGCGCCAACGGAGTTCCGGGCGTTGCCCACCAGGGCGTTCGCCGCGCAGCGCCCACTGGGGAGTTCGCCGGGCGACGCCAACCGGAAGCCCCGGGCCTCACCCACTGGGGTTCACCCGGGCGACGCCCACCGGAGTTCCGGGGCTGCACCCACTGGGGTACACCCGGGCGACGCCCACCGGAGTTGCGGGCGGCGTGAACCGGAGGCGCCCCGATCGCGCCGACGTCGGAGTGGGCTGAGCGGTGGGGAGGCCGACGGGTTCGTGGCCTGTCCGGGCGTACAGTCGGGCGGTGGAGCGTACCGAGAAGATGCCCGCGGAGACCCGACCACCCGGCGTGGCGATCGCCGATCCCGGCAGCGTCCTGCTGCCGGGCCACGACGTGCCGCTGGGTCGCTACACCACCGTTCGTCGGCTGCTTCCGCAGCGGCAGCGGCGGATGGTCGGCGCCTGGTGCTTCGTGGACCACTTCGGCCCGGACGACGTGGCCGAGCGGCCCGGCATGGAGGTGCCGCCGCATCCGCACACCGGCCTGCAGACCGTGACCTGGCTGCTCGACGGGGAGATCCTGCACCGCGACAGCCTGGGCAACGTCCAACCGATCCGCCCCGGCCAGCTCAACGTGATGACCTCGGGGCACGGCATCGCGCATTCGGAGCGGTCGCCCGAGCGGCATCCGCCGCTGATGCACGGCGTGCAGCTCTGGGTGGCGCTGCCGGCCCCGGCCCGCGCCGGGGCCGCCGACTTCGCCCACCACGCCGACCTGCCGCGCTGGCGCGACGGTGAAGTGGACGTCACCCTGCTGGTGGGCGAGCTCGCGGGCGAGCGGTCCCCGGCCCTGACGTACACTCCGCTGCTCGGCGCGCAGGTGGAGCTGCGCGGACCCGCGCCGGCCACGCTGCCGCTGCGACCCGACTTCGAGTACGGGCTGCTGGCCATGTCCGGCTCCGCCGAGGTCGACGGGGTGCCGTTGACCCCGGGGGCGCTGCTCTACCTGGGCACCGGTCGGGAGCGGCTCACCCTGACGGGCGTGCCGGGGAGCCGGCTGCTGCTGCTCGGCGGGGCCCCGTTCGAGGAACCGCTGGTGATGTGGTGGAACTTCGTCGGCCGCTCGCACGAGGAGGTGGCCGCCGCGCGGGAGGACTGGATGGCCGGGCGGCGTTTCGGCGTCGTCGCCGACGATCCCGCCCCGCCGTTGCCCGCCCCGGCGCTGCCGACCACCCGCCTCAAGGCGCGCGACCGCAGCGGCGGGCTGCACGGCTGAGGCGGGCAGGCGTGGCCGGGCGCGGCGCGGGTAGTCGCCGGCATGCCGACCACATCCACTTCCCGTGTCGAGGACAGGAAACGCCTGGTACGCCGGCTGGCCGGCAGTGGGCGCGGCTTCGCCGAGCAGTACGGTTTCCGGGTCGTCAACAACCCGTCGAGCCTGTTCCAGGTGCTCTGCCTCGCCGTGCTGCTGGCCCGCCGGGGTGACTTCCGGCGGGCCGTGGACAGCGCGCACGCCCTGCCCGCCGCCGGCTGGGACAGCGCCGCCCGGCTGGCCCGGTCCCTGCACGGTGACCGGGTACGCGTGCTTCGCGACAGCGGCCAGCGTGGTGACGTCGACGCGCTCGCCGACACGCTCGGCGACCTGGCGCGCGCCGTGGTGGAGCGCTACCGGGGCGACCTGCGCCGCCTGCGCGCGGTGGCCCACTACGACCCGGCCCGGGAGCGGGAGCTGCTCACCGAACTGCCCGGGGTGGACGCCCCGGTGGTCGACCTGTTCCTCCGCGAGGCCCAGGCGCTGTGGCGTGAGGTGGCGCCGGTGGCCGACCGGAGGGCGCTCGTCGCGGCCCGCCGGCTGGGGCTGGGCCGCTCCGCCGACGACCTGGCGGGCCTGGCCGGCAGCGGGGAGTCCGAGCGGCTGGCCTGGCTGGTCGGGGCGTTGGCCCGGGTGGACCTGGAGAAGCGGTACGGGGAGTTGGCCGCCTGACCTGGTGGTGGGCTGGCCCACACTTCCTTCGTAATCGTCCGAACGGGTGATGTTTCATCGTATGATGGTCGCGGCACTGATGCCCGCCCGGTTCGGGCGTGCATCGACCGCCTGGTGGTCGCGGCCCGGTTCGGGCCCGACCGGCCACCGGACAGGTTCTGTGTGGCGCCCCGGTCGCGGTTCGCGACGGGGGCGCCCGCCTGTCCGGCAACTCCCGCTCTCCGCCGGGTCGGCCCACTCCACGCGGATGCCGGCTCATCTCGCCAGGCCGGCCAGCAGGTTCACCGTGACCGCGATGATGAACGCCCCGAACAGGTACGACACCATCGAGTGTCGCAGGACCGTCCGGCGCATCTCGTTGCTGTTCAGTGCCGTGTCGGAGACCTGGAAGGTCATTCCGACGGTGAACGCCAGGTAGGCGAAGTCCGAGTAGCGGGGCGGCTCCGACTGGTTGAAGTCGATCCCACCGTCGGGGCCCGTGTAGTAGATCCGCGCGTACCGGGCGGCGAACACGGTGTGCACCACCAGCCAGGACAGCAGCACGCTCAGCACGGCCAGCCCGCCGTAGACGTTGCGGGCAGGCGTGGCGGGCGCCCCGTGCGCGCTGGTCACCACGATGCCGACGGCCAGCAGGCTGGCCAGGCAGGCGGCGAGCAGCAGCGCGTCACGCGCCGCCCGGTTCGGGTCCTCGTACACCGCCAGTCGGGCCGTCCCCCGCGCGTCCATCGGCCACAGCCGGTGCCAGACCAGCACCAGCCAGCTCAGCGCCGCCGCGTCCCAGCCGGCCAGCGGCGCCAGCGCCGGCGTGACGGCCAGCGCGGTGAGCCCGCCGGCCACCAGGCCGATCGCGCCCATCACGGTGAGCTGGACCGCGGCCGGGGTGTGCCCGACCGGCGCGCGCGTCATCCGTCACCGGCGCGGGCCCGCCCGCCGCGAGCGCCACGCTCCGACCCGGACGTGTCCGGCCCGGATGTGCCCGGCCCGGACGCGTCGGCGGCCCGCGACAGCAAGGGTCAGATGCCGCGCAGGTGCTGCGACACCCGCTGGTGCCGCTTGTCCCGGGCCTGCGCCGCCCGCTGCGCGGAGCCCACCTCAGGGGCCGCCTCGATGCCCGCGGAGCGGGCCACCTCGTTGCCGTTGGCGTAGTCGACCGGCGGCAGGGCCCGCAACGCGCGCAGCACGTCCGGCGGGGCGCCCTCCCGTTCGGCCTGGCGTACCACGTCGTCCTTCTCGGCCGGGTAGTCCAGGCTCGACAGGTACTGCAGCACGTCGGCGTAACTCGCCATGGTGTCGGCTCCTCCGGGGCATCGATCCGGTCACGACCGGCGGCGGTTACCCGCCCGGCGGGCCGTCACGCGCCGTCCCGCGCGGAAATCCCCGTCGTTTCCCGGCCGCGCCGGCGGGTACGCGCAGGCCCCGACGCAGCCTGAAGGAGCCCGGATGAACTACGACACCTTCGTCGACCAGGTCGCCCAGCGCACCCGCACCTCCTCGGAGCAGGCGGTGACGCTGACCCGGGCGACGCTGGAGACCCTCGCCGAGCGGTTGACCGGCGGGGAGGTGCTGGACCTGGCGGCCCAGCTGCCCAAGCCGTTGCAGCTCGTGTTGAAGCCGAGCCCGGGTACCGAGTCGGCGGAGCGGTTCGGCGCGGCCGAGTTCGTCGCCCGCGTCGCCGTGCGGGCCGGGGTGACCGAGCCGGCGGCGCGCGACGCCGCCCGGGCGGTCTTCGTCACCCTGCGTGAGGCGATCAGCGGCGGCGAGTTCGACGACGTGGTGGTGCAGCTCCCGCGCGACTTCCGGGACATGGTCGAGCCCGCGATGGCGCCGGGCGCCACCCTGCGCCGCTCCTGACCCTGCCGCCCGCCCGGCGACGCCGGCCGGACGCCCACCCGGCGGTGCCAGCCGGGACGACGGGGCGGTGGTGCGCCGCCTCAGGCGACGGCACCGGCGGCGCGCAGGGCGGCGACCCGCTCCGGGGCGAAGCCCGCCCCGGCCAGCAGCTCGTCGGTGTGCTCGCCCGGCTGGGGCGGGGGGCGGCGCAGCGCGGTGGGAGTGCCCGAGAAGCGGGGCGCCGGGGCCGGCTGGGTGACCCCGTCCCGATCCACGAAGGTGCCCCGCGCGGCCAGGTGCGGGTGCTCCGGCGCCTCCCGCCAGTCCAGCACCGGCGCCACGCAGGCGTCCGAGGAGCCCAACAGCGCCGTCCACTCGTCCCTGGTCCGGGTGCGGAACAGCCGCGCCCACGACCGGCGCAGCGCCGGCCAGTTCGCCGGGTCGGTGCGGTCCAGCGCCTCGTCCGGGGCCAGCGGGAAGCCGGAGCGCCGGACGAGCTCGTCGTAGAACCGCGGCTCCAGCGCGCCGACCGCCAGATGCCGGCCGTCGGCGCACTCGTACGTGTCGTAGAAGGGAGCGCCGCCGTCGAGCAGGTTCACCCCGCGCGGGTCCTGCCACATGCCGAGCCGGCGCAGCGCGTGGATCTGGGTGCTGAGCACCGCCACGCCGTCGACGATGGCCGCGTCGACCACCTGGCCCCGTGCGCCGCCGCGCACCGCGTACAGGGCGGACACCAGGCCGAGGGCGAGCATCATCCCGCCGCCGCCGAAGTCGCCGAGCAGGTTCATCGGCGGCACCGGGCGCTCGCCGGCCCGGCCGATCCCGTGCAGCGCGCCCGTCAGCGCGAGGTAGTCGATGTCGTGCCCCGCGTACGGCGCCGCCGGGCCGTCCTGGCCCCAGCCGGTCATCCGGCCGTAGACCAGCCGGGGGTTCGCCGCGAGGCAGTCCGCCGGGCCGACCCCGAGGCGCTCGGTGACCCCCGGGCGGAACCCCTCGATGAGCGCGTCGGCGGCGGCGACCAGGGCCAGCACCACCTCCCGCCCGCCGGGGGACTTCAGGTCGACCCCGATCGAGCGGCGTCCCCGGTTGAGCAGGTCCGGGTGCGGGGTGCCGAAGGCGTCCGGGTCGACGTCCGTGGCCCGGTCCACCCGGACCACGTCCGCGCCCAGGTCGGCCAGCATCATCGCGGCGAACGGGCCGGGACCGATGCCGGCCAGCTCGATCACCCGTACGCCGGCCAGCGGGCCGGCCGGGACGTCCTCGGTCATCGGCACACCATAGGCGAGGCGCGTTTGCGTCGTAAGGGGCCGGGAACCCGCCCGCCGAGAAGCGGGAGGTGGCGTGGTCGACGACCGGATCAGGGTGGCCATGCTGCACGGTCCCGGTCGGCCCGACGCCGACGGCGTCAGCGACTACGTGACGCACCTGGTCGAGGCGCTCGACGGCGTCGGTGTCGAGGTGACCCCGGTGCCGGTGCGCCCCGACGCCGACCGGGAACGCTGGCGGGCCGCCACCGCCCGGGCCGCCCGCCGGGTCCGCGAGCTGGCCCCCGACGTGGTGCACGTGCAGTTCGCCCCGTCGGCGTACCGGTTCTCGGGGCAGCCCGGACTGCTGCCGTGGCGGCTGCCCCGGCGGGTGCCGCTGGTCACCACCCTGCACGAGTACGGCTGGTGGACCTGCCCCGGCTGGCTGCCGACCCGGCTCTGGTCGGCGCTGGAGCGGGTCCGCTGCTGGGACCGGGAGTCCGGCCGGCTGGTGCCGGCCAGCGCGGCCGTGATCGTCACGAATCCCGGCCACGGCGACGTGGTCCACGCGCGTACCGGCCGGCGGGCCACGCACATCCCGATCGCGCCGAACGTCGTCGACCGCGTCGGCGCGTCCACCGCGGGGGCGCGGCTGCGGGCGGAGCTGGGCCTGCCGGAGGGCGCGCCGCTGCTGGCCTTCTTCGGCTTCGTGCATCCGGTCAAGGGGCTGCGGTACCTCATCGAGGCGCTGCCGGAGCTGCGTCGCGACCATCCGGACCTGCGGCTGCTGGTGGTCGGCGGGTTCACCTCGCAGGCGCTGCCCGAGGGGGAGGCGCGCGCGTTCCGCGCCGAGCTGACCGGGCTGGCCCACCGGTGCGGGGTGGCCGACGCGGTGACGTTCACCGGGCACCTGCCCGCCGAGCGGGTCTCCGCCGCGCTGCACGCCGCCGACGTGGCGGTGCTGCCGTTCACCACGGGGGTGAGCACGAAGAGCGGCGCCCTGCTCGCCGCGCTCGCGCACGGCGTGCCGACCGCGGTGACGCAGTCCGACGCCGGCGACGACGGACCGCACCGCAGCGGCGCGGTGGCGGTGATCGGCGCCCGCCGGGACAGCGCCGCGATCGCGCGTACCGTCGGCAGGTTGCTCGCCGATCCGGTGCTGCGCCGCCGGCTCGCCGAGCGGGGGCGGGCCTTCGCCGCCGCGTACTCCTGGCCGAGGGTGGCCGCCGCGCACCGTGACCTCTATGCGCGGACCCTGGGGCGCGCGGATGCCTGACCGGTACGCGGACATCCTGGTGGTCGACCTGCTCGGCGGGATCGGCGACCTGCTGATGCTGCTGCCGGCGGTGCACGGCCTGGCCCGCCGCAACCCCGGCGCGCGGCTGCGGGTGCTCACCCACGACCCCGGGGCGGACCTGGTGCGCGCCGACCCGGCGGTCGCGGAGGTGCGCACCCCCCGGCACGGCCGGCCGGGCGCCGAGCGGGAGGCGGTCGTCGAGGCGCTCGCGGCCTGCCGGCCGGACCTGGCGGTCGCCACCACCCGCTACGACGGCATCCCCGACCTGCTCGAGGCCGGCGCCGGGCGGGCCGTGACGGACCTGTGGCGCGATCCGCCGCCGGAGCAGCCGGTCGGCGACCGCTACCTGGAGATCCTCTGCGCCGAAGGGCTGCTCGGCGCTGCCGACCGGGCCGCCCGGCCCCGGGTCCACCTCGACGACGGGGCCCGGCGCGCGGGGGAGCGGGCGGTGGCCCGGCTGGTGGGGGAGCCCCTGGCGCCGCCGGTGGTGCTCGTCACCGACGCCGGGATGGCGGTCAAGCGCTGGCCGGAGAGGCACTGGCGGGGGCTGGCCCGCGCCCTGACCCGGCGCGGACACCCGGTGCTCACCGTCGGCCCGGTCGACGCCGCCGCGCCGGTCGGGGCGCCGCTGCCCCGAGCCGACCTGCCCACCCTCGCCGGGCAGCTCGCGGCCGTGGGCCGGCGCGGCGGCGTGGTGGTCGGGCCGGACACCGGGCCGGTGCGTCTCGCCGCCGCGACGGGCGCCGCGACGGTGGCGCTGTTCGGCCCCACCGACGCCCGGCGGTACGGGATGGGCGGCACCGACCTGCAGGGCCTGCCCGGCTGCGGGTACCGGCGTCCCACCGCCATCACCGAACAGCCCTGCTGGTGGGAGGCGCGCTGCCCGCTCGACCCGGCCGGCCCGGCGTGCATGGCCGACCTCGACGTGGCGGCCGTGCTCGCCGCCGTCACCCGCTGAGCTGGGACGAAAGCCCCTCGAAGCCCCAGATCACGCCTTGCGCGCGTGATCTGGCGTGCCCCGTTTGCCGAGCCCACGGGCCTGCCCTAACCTTGTCGCGACGAGGGGAGTACTTCCCACGAGCCATCCCGGTCAGTACGGCGTGCCCGGAGCGCGCCTCGGGTGGCTGCCCACGGAAAGTGGGTGAAGGAGACCTCGAACATGACAGGGTGTTCGAGGAGGCTCCATGTCCGATTTGCCATATCTTGCTGCCACCGGTCTTCAGTCGGTGGGCACCCCCACGCTGTGGGGCGTCACCATCGCCGCCGTGATCGCCCTGCTGGTGCTGGACTTCCTGGTCACCCGGAAGCCGCACGAGGTGTCGATGCGGGAGGCGCTGGGCTGGTCCGCCTTCTACATCGCCCTGCCGCTGGCCTTCGGCGCCTGGATCTGGTCCCGCTTCGGCTCCCAACAGGGCGTGGAGTACCTCACCGGTTACCTGGTGGAGAAGTCCCTCTCGGTCGACAACCTGTTCGTCTTCATGCTGCTGCTGGCCGCGTTCGCGGTGCCGGCCGAGCTGGCCCAGCGGGCCCTGCTCTACGGCATCACCGGCGCGCTCCTGCTGCGCGCGGTGTTCATCGCCATCGGCGCGGCGGCCCTGCAGACCCTGGACTTCGCCTTCCTGCTCTTCGCGATCATCCTGCTGCTCACGGCGGCGAAGCTGCTGCGCGACGCCGTCACCGGGCACGAGCAGGAAGTCGACATCAGCAAGATGCGTTCGGTGCGGCTGCTGCGCAAGTTCATGCCGGTCACCGAGGAATACCACGGCCCGAAGATGGTCGTGCGCCTCTCCGGCCGGCGTACGCTCACCCCGTTCGCCCTCGTGGTGACGGCGCTGCTCGCCACGGACATCGTCTTCGCCGTCGACTCGGTGCCCGCCGTCTACGGCATCACCGAGGACCCGTACCTGGTCTTCGCCACCAACGCGTTCGCCCTGCTGGGGCTGCGGGCGCTCTACTTCGTGCTGCACGCCGCGCTCAGCCGGCTCGTGCACCTCAGCTACGGCCTGGCGATCATCCTGGCGTTCATCGGCGTCAAGCTCGGCCTGCACTGGGCGCACGGCATCTGGCCGGGCGTGCCGGAGATCCCGACCCTCGCCTCCCTGGGCGTCATCATCGGCGTCCTGGTGATCGTCACCCTCACCAGCCTGCGGGCCACCAGCAAGGCCGGCCGGGGCGAGAAGGAAGTCGTGGTCGAGCGGAACTGAGGCGTCACCCGTCGCGGTGCGGATCCGCCGACCGCGCCTCGCCACCCGCCCCGGGTGGTACGACTGACGGGTGGGAATCGTGTCACCGGGCTTCCAGGGCCGGCCCCGCTCCGCGGAGCCGGCCCTGCCGCCGGGGCAGTACCTGACGCAGGACTTCCCGGTGCTCTCCGCCGGCCCGACGCCGAGGGTGCCGCTGGAGACCTGGGAGTTCGTCATCTCCACCGAGTCCGGCGCCGAGTTCCGCTGGAGCTGGGACGAGCTGATGGCGCTGCCGCAGGAGACCCCGGCGGTCGACATCCACTGCGTCACCCGCTGGTCGAAGCGGGACACCGACTGGCAGGGGGTCTCCCTGGACACCCTGCTGGCGGGCGTCGACACCGATGCCCACTACGCGCAGGCCCACTCGTACGGCGGCTACACCACGAACCTGCCGCTGGCCGACCTGCGCGGCGGGCGGGCCTGGATCGCGCACCGCTACGACGGCGGCCCGCTGCCGGCCGAGCACGGCGGCCCGGCCCGGCTGCTCGTGCCGCACCTCTACTTCTGGAAGTCCGCCAAGTGGGTGCGCGGCATCCGGCTCACCACGGACGACCAGCCCGGATTCTGGGAGACCGCCGGCTACCACGACTACGGGGACCCGTGGCGTGAGCAGCGGTACCAGGGCGATTGACCGCCCCGCTGCGCTGGCGGGTGGCCCGGCTGCGCGAGCGCCGGGTGGAGACGCCCACCGCGCACACCCTGGTGCTGGAGGCACCCGGCTGGCCGGGGCACCTGCCCGGGCAGCACGTCGACGTTCGGCTGACCGCCCCCGACGGCTACCAGACGGCGCGGTCGTACTCGCTGGCAGGTCCGGCAGAGGGCGACCGGATCACGCTGACCGTGCAGCGGGTGCCCGACGGCGAGGTGTCGCCTTACCTGATCGACGTCTACGCCGAGGGCGACCCGGTGGAGGTGCGCGGCCCGGTCGGCGGCTGGTTCGTCTGGCGGCCGGAGGAGACCGCCCCGGTGCTGCTGGTGGCCGGCGGCTCGGGCGTCGTGCCGCTGATGGCGATGGTGCGCGCCCGCCGCGCCGCCGGCAGCCGGGTGCCGTTCCGGCTGCTCTACTCGGTGCGCACCCCGGCCGACGTGTTCTACGCCGACGAGCTGCGCCGCCGGGTCCGCGACGACCTGGGCCTGGACGTCGCGTACGTGTACACCCGCGAGGCGCCGCAGGACTGGCGGGGCGAGCCGCACCGGATCGGGCTGGCCGACGTCAACAGCCACGGCTGGCCGCCCGAGCTGGAGCCGCTCTGCTACGTCTGCGGGCCGACCGGCTTCGTGGAGACGGTGGCGGACCTGCTCGTCGGGCTCGGCCACCAGAGCCGGCGGGTGAAGACCGAACGGTTCGGCCCGACCGGCTGAGCGTCGAGGAGGAGCGCCCGATGACCGATACGTCGTACCTGGACGGCAACATGCTCGACGGCCCGCTGCGGGAGTTGTTCGCCGTCGACCTGAGCAGCGCCGCCGGGCGGTGCGAGCACTGCCGCACGCAGGGCCCGCTGGCCGGCCTGCGGGTCTACCCCCACGCCCCCGGCCTCGTCGGCCGCTGCCCGAACTGCGCCGAGGTGATGCTGCGGCTGGTCCGCTCGCCCGGGCACGCCTGGCTGGACCTGCGCGGGGCCACCTTCCTGCGGGTGCCGATGCCGCCGGAGCAGCCGTACCCGGGTCCGCTGTGACGGCGGGGGAGGGCGACGCGGCAGCGGCGGCCGGGTCGGACGGGGGCGGCGCGGTGGGCGAGGACCTGCGGGCGCGGTCGGCGTCGGAGGTGTTCGACGACCACCTGCGGCTGGCCGCCGAGCACCGGTTCGCCGAGGACCTGGCGCGCAACGTGTCGCCGTCGTGCGTGGTCCTGGAACGGCGCGGCGTGTTCCGCGGGCACGCGGGGGTCGGGGAGCTGGCGCGCCTGCTGGAGGAGGAGCTGCCCGGCGCCCGCTACGTGTACACGAACCGGATGGTCGAGGGCCGGGTGGCGTTCCTGGAGTGGACGGCGCGGATCGAGGGCGTACGGGTCTGCGACGGGGCGGACTCGTTCCTCATCGAAGAGGGCTGGATCGTCGCCCAGACCATCCACTACACGCTGGAGCGGGTCGACGACGGGGCGGACCAGCCGGCCGGTCCGTGAGGGCCGGGGCGTCCGCGACCCGCTGGACAACGCCGGGTACCTGATCTGCGACCGGGACAGCGGGGCGATCGCCGGCTACGTGAACATCAGCGGGATCCTCATGGGCGCGTTGCGCGGCGGCTACCTCGGTTACGCCGCCTTCCAACCGGACACGCCTTCGCCGGCATCGGCCTGGTGGTCCGGCACGCCTTCGACACGCTCGGCCTGCACCGACTGGAGGCGAACATCCAGCCGGGCAACGAGCCGTCCCGACGGGTGGCCCGTAAGCTCGGTTTCCGGCTGGAGGGTTACTCGCCGGACTACCTGTTCATCGACGGGGCGTGGCGCGATCACGAACGGTGGGCGATCACCGCCCCGTGTCCCGCCGGCGGATAGGCCGGTGGCGGCACGTCACGGCCGCCACCGGCCACCCGGGTCAGCGCCCGGGCCGGCGTGCCTCGGGCCGCTGGCCGTCGAGGCGCACGAAACGCCCCTGCTTGTGCTCGACGCGCCGGCGTTGCCGGGCCGTGAGCTGCGGGCGACCGCTCTGCCGCAGGTAGATCGGCTGCCGCCGGTCGTTCGACATCGGTGTGCTCATTGGCGCTGTCCTCCCGTCGCTCGGGTGGCGGTGGAGCACCACCGTGCCGCCGGGGCGGGTGAGGTGAACCCACCCGCCCCGGGTGATCCGGCGCGGCCCAACCGGCTGCGGTCGCCTGGACGGCTGCGGTCGCCTGGACGGCTGCGGTCGCCTGGACGGCTGCGGTCGCCTGGACGGCTGCGGTCGTCTCGGAAGCGGGAGGCGGCCGTGGCGAGTCAGGCGCGGGAGGTGAAGGTCGCCAGGAACCGGTGCGGGGTGATCACCCCGGCGTTGTCGAAGCAGACCACGTCCACCTCGACGTCGAGCGCGGTCGACCAGGGCTGGGTCAGGTGGCAGTAGTTCGACCCAACCCCCTGCGCCACCACCTGGGCGTGCGTCTCCGCGACTCCGAGCTGCGGGAACTTCGCCAGGTAGCGGCCGGCCGGGGCGATCGCCGCGACGGTGTTGGCGCCGACGCCGAGCACCGAGTTGTCGTTGGTCGGCCCGCCCACCGCGGTGCCCAGGTAGCCGAAGCGCGACGGCGGGGCGAGCGAGCCGATCACCGGCCGCCGGCGGTGGTAGGACAGGACGAAGTCGGTGGCCGCCGGCGCGCCGGCCTGGTCGAAGCAGGACACGGTTGCGGCCACGTCGACGCCGGAGAAGGACCAGCTTTCGATCTTGCAGCGGCGCGGTGCCGCGTTCGGCTGGACCGCGGTGACCTGAACGTCACCGGCCAGCGCGCCGGCGAGCCCGACGCCCGGCAGCTTCACCGCCCACTGGCCGACGCCCAGCGGGCCGAGGCCGTTCGCCGCCCCCGTCGAGTTGTACGACTGGACCAGCGCCCCGCCGGCCTGCTGGGCGTACGCGTGGGCGGTGCCCGCCGGCAGTACGCCGCTGCTGGTGGTCCACATGACGGTGAACGGGGTGTCGTCGCGGTCCCCGCCCGGCTTGTGGCACTGCACGTCGACGATCTGGTCCGCGCCGGAGGAGAACCAGCGGACGACCTCGCAGTAGTGGCCGGTGCGGTTGACCGGGGTCACGTGGGGCACTCCCCGCGCGCCGGCGCCGATCTGGGGGAAGCGCACCTGGAACCGGCCCGGGGCGAGCTTGCCCCCCTGCGCCCAGGCGGCGGGGAAGGCGGTCTTCCAACTGCCCCACTGCCGGGTGGTGTCGAGCACCGTCCAGGCCGGCACGGTCGGGTCCTTGACGTAGGCGAAGCCCCATCGGTCGGCGGTGGCCGCCACGGCCGGGCCGGCCGGCGCGAGCACGCCGGCGGCCAGCACGGCGGTCAGCGCGGCGGCGGCGAGCGAACGGAGTCGCATCTTTCCTCCTGATGACGACGGTCGGGTCGGCAAGCAGCGTGCGCCGCCACCGGGGCCGTCACTGTCGGCAACCGCACAGTCGCGTGTCGCAAGTCCGCCGCTGTCGGCACTCCGGCCTCGGGCCCGTCGGCCGTGGTTCCACCCGGCGTCCCCCGTGACCGGTTCCGCGCCGCTTCACCCGGAGCGGGTGATGACGGACAGCGACGGTCTTCCTACGGTGGAGGCATGGCTGTCGTCCGTCCGACCCCCGCCGACCCCACACCCGGCCTGCGGGCCGCCGCCGGGCAGAGCGGCGACCAGCGGGCCATGCCGCCCGAGCTGGGCCCGGACTCCATCGCCGTGCTCAGCGGCCCGACCTTCATGTACTCCGACCCCTGCGGGGACGTGCCGCCAGGCAGCATCGGCGGCCTGGTGCACCTGGACACCCGGCTGCTCAGCGGCTGGGTGCTCACCGTCAACGGCGAGCAGCTGCTGGTGCTGCGCGCCGAGACCATCGACCACTACTCGGCCCAGTACGTGCTGACCAATTCGGCCCAATCCGGCCTGCCGCCGGACAGCCTGGGCATGCGGCGGCTGCGGTACGTCGGCGACGGCTTCCACGAGCGGGTGGAGATCGTGTCCTTCCGGCCGGAACCGGTCCGGTTGGAGCTGCGGCTGGCCGTGGGCGTCGACTTCGCCGACCTGTTCGAGGTCAAGTCGGGGGTTCGGGACCGCTCCGCCGAGATCACCCGCAGCCACGCGCAGGACGGCTCGGAACTGTGCTTCACGTACGCCCGGGGCGACTTCGCGGCCGAGACCCGGGTCTGCTGCTCCCGGCCGGCGGACCGGGTCGAGGGCGACGACCTCGTCTGGGACATCACCCTGCACCGACGGGAGGAGTGGTACGTCGACCTGCACGTGCCGCTGCCACCGGGAATGGGGGTGGTGGAGCCGGTCCAGGGCGACATCGCCGACGTGTTCCACCGCCGCGCCGACGACCCGGTGCGCCGCTGGGCCCTCGGGCGGGCTGCGCTGCGCAGCGACAACCAGGCGCTGGCGCGGACGCTCGAGCAGACCCGCGACGACCTGGCGGCGCTCCGACTCGACCTGGAGGTCAAGGGGCAGCGGATCATGCTCCCCGGCGCCGGCCTGCCCTGGTTCCTCTCCGTCTTCGGTCGCGACACGCTGATCACCGCGTACCAGACGCTGGTCGCGGGCCCGGCCCTGGCAAAGGGCGCGCTGCTCGCGCTGGCCCGGTTGCAGGGCGAGACGTGCGACGACTTCACCGACGAGGAACCCGGCAAGATCCTGCACGAGGTGCGCAGCGGCGAGCTGACCCGGACCGGACAGAAGCCGTACGGTCCCTACTACGGCAGCGCCGACGCCACCCAGCTCTGGCTGGTCCTGCTGTCGGAGTACTGGCGGTGGACCGGCGACGACGAGACAGTGCGCTTCCTGCGCGACAACGCGCTCGCCGCGCTGCACTGGATCGACCGGTACGGCGACCGCGACGACGACGGCTACGTCGAGTACGCGACGCGCTCCCCGGAAGGGCTGGGCAACCAGTGCTGGCGCGACTCCCCGGACGGCGTCTGCTTCGCCGACGGCCGCATCCCGGTGTTGCCGATCGCCACCAGCGACCTGCAGGGCTACACCTACGACGCGAAGCTGCGCCTGGCCGAGCTGGCCGACGGGCCGCTCGCCGACCCCGACCTCGCCCGCCGGCTGCGCGCCGACGCCGAGACGCTGTACGAGCGCTTCAACCGCGACTTCTGGCTCGATGAGCGGGGCGGCTTCTACGCGGTCGGGCTGGACGGCGACAAGAACCCGATCGACTCGAAGACCTCGAACATGGGGCACCTGCTGTGGAGCGGAATCGTGCCACCGGAGCGGGCCGGCACAGTGGTGCGGCAGCTGATGAGCGAGGACATGTTCTCCGGCTGGGGGATCCGCACGCTCTCCTGGGACGAACGGCTCTACAACGCCCTCGGCTACCACCTGGGCACCGTCTGGCCGCACGACAACTCGCTGGCGGCGCTCGGCATGGCCCGCTACGGCTACCGGGCGGAGGCGAACCGGGTGAGCCTCGCCCTGCTCGAGGCGGCCGAGCAGTTCGGCCACCGGCTGCCGGAGGCGATGAGCGGGTTCCCGCGGGAGCGGCTGCTCTTCGCGATCCCGTACCCGACCGCGTGCAGCCCGCAGGCGTGGGCGGCCGGCGCGCCGCTGGCCCTGGTCCGGGCGATGCTCAACCTGAACCCGGTGGACGGCCGGCTGGTCCTCGACCCCGACATCCCGCACGAGATCGGACGGATCGCCGCCGAGCGGGTGCGGGCGTTCGGGCGGTGCTGGGAGGTGGAGGCGGTCGGGCAGACCGGGCACGTCCGGCTGGCCGAGTG
The DNA here is from genome assembly GCF_057197825.1 of Micromonospora sp. USAFONa4. NCBI lineage: Bacteria > Bacillati > Actinomycetota > Actinomycetes > Micromonosporales > Micromonosporaceae > Micromonospora > Micromonospora sp. USAFONa4. The sequence goes on from NZ_CM170072.1 coordinate 6,440,902, forward strand.
CTGAATCGTCCGACCCGCCACGTTTGCCCCGCTCCGGGGTGGGAACGGGGCGGCAATGACGAAACCTCGTGTGGTGATCGTGGGGGCCGGGTTCGCCGGTTACCACGCGGCGAAGACGTTGAGCCGGCTGGCCCGGGGCCGGGCCGAGATCGTGGTGCTGAACTCCACCGACTACTTCCTCTATCTGCCGCTGCTGCCCGAGGTGGCCGCCGGCGTGGTCGAGCCCCGCCGGATCTCCGTGCCGCTGACCGGGACGCTCGACGGGGTGCGGGTGCTCATCGGCGAGGCCGACCACGTGGACCTGCAGAACCGCTGGGTCGGCTTCACGCAGCCGGAGGGGGACCGCAACCGGATCGCGTACGACCGGCTGGTGCTGGCCGTCGGCAGCGTCAACAAGCTGCTGCCGATCCCCGGTGTGACCGAGTACGCCCACGGCTTCCGTGGCCTGCCCGAGGCCCTCTACCTGCATGACCACGTGATCCGGCAGATCGAGCTGGCCGAGCAGACCGACGACCCGGCCGAGCAGCAGGCGCGCGCCACGTTCGTGGTCGTCGGCGCCGGCTACACCGGGACCGAGGTGGCCGCGCACGGCCAGCTCTTCACCGACGAGCTGGTCTCCCAACGCCCCCGCCTCAAGATCCGCCCGAAGTGGATGCTGCTCGACGTCGCGCCCCGGGTGCTGCCCGAGCTGGACCAGCGGATGTCGGAGACCGCCGACCGCGTGCTGCGCCGCCGCGGCGTGGACGTGCGGATGGGCACCTCGGTGGCCGTGGCGACCGCCGACGGGGTGACGCTCACCGACGGCGACTACGTGCCCACCTGCACCCTGGTCTGGTGCGTCGGCGTGCGTCCCGACCCGTTCGTCGCCGAGCTGGGACTGCGCACCGAGCGGGGCCGCCTGGTCGTCGACGAGTACCTCACCGTCCCCGGCTTCCCCGAGGTGTACGCCTGCGGCGACGCGGCCGCCGTGCCGGACCTGGCCCGCCCGGGGCAGATCTGCACCATGACGGCGCAGCACGCGCAGCGGCAGGGCAAGCTGGCCGCGCACAACATCGCCGCCTCCTACGGGCAGGGGCGACGCAGGCCGTACAAGCACCACGACCTGGGCTGGGTGGTCGACCTGGGCGGCAAGGACGCGGCGGCGAACCCGTTGAAGGTGTCGCTGTCCGGGCTGCCCGCCAAGGCGGTCACCCGCGGCTACCACCTGCTGGCGATGCCGGGCAACCGGGCCCGGGTGAGCGCCGACTGGATGCTCGACGCCGCGCTGCCGCGCCCGGCCGTGCAACTCGGCCTGGTCCCGGCCAACGCCGTGCCGCTGGAGAGCTCCTCGCCGGAGGTGGCCGTCCGCGTCCGCTGACGTGAAAGGAAGGGCACCTTCCTGACGTTTTCGGTAGAGGAAGGGCCCCTTCCTGACCCGAGGGCGGCGCACCGTGCGGCGCGACACGAGGGTGCAGGGGCGGGTCGCCTCAGCGCGGGGCGAGGGCGGCGTCCGTGGCGGGACGGGCGCCGGCGACGAACTCGTCCAGGGTCGGTCCGTGCAGCACCCCGCCGGGCACCGGATCCCGTGCGACCCGCGCCGACAACCGGGCCACCGGCAGCCGCCCGGGGCGCAGCGCGGCGGCGAACACGACGTTGCCGTACCGCCGCCCGCGCAGCATCCGGCGGTCGGCGACCAGGCAGACGTCGGCGAAGACCGCCCGCAGGGTGGCCGCCTGGACCCGGGCGAAGACCAGCGGCGGCAGGTCGGTCACGTTGACCAGGAGTACGCCGTCGGGGCACAGCGCCCGGGCCACCTCGGTGGCGAACTCGACGCTGCGCACGTGGGCGGGCATCCGCGCCGCCCGGTAGATGTCGGCGAGCACCAGGTCGAAGCCGGCCGCGGGCGCCCGGGTCACCGCGTCCCGGGCGTCGGCCACCCGCACGTCGACGCCGGCGGGCGGTGCGGGCAGTTCCCGCGCCACCAGGTCGACCACGGCCGGATCGCGTTCCACGACCAGTTGCGGCGAGCCGGGCCGGGTGGCGGCCACGTAACGGGGCAGGGTCAGCGCGCCGCCGCCCAGGTGCAGCACGGCCAGCGGCCGGCCGGGTGGCGCCGCCAGGTCGGCCACGGCGGCCATCCGCCGCACGTACTCGAAGTGCAGGTGCCGGGGGTCGGCCACGTCCACGTAGGACTGTTCCACGCCGGCGGCGAGGAGCGTACGCGCGGTGGGGCGTGCCGGGTCGACGACCAGCTCCAGCCGGGGCACGTCGGAGGGGTCCACCCCGGCAGGCTAGCCGAGCCGGGGCGGGCCGGCGGGTGGACGTCCGCCGGCCCGTACGCCGGTCAGCCTGCCGCCATCCCGGCGCCCGCCTCGTCGATGGCGTCGTCGACGGCGTGGGCGAGGTCCACGTCCATCGCGGTCACCGCGCCGGCCTGCCGGGACCGTACGGTCAGCACGGCGGTGTCCGGGTCGGGGCGGCCGATGCGCGGGCCGCGACCGGTCTCCTGGCGCAGCCGGTCGATCCGGTCCAGCACCCGGTCCAGGTTGTCCGCCGGCAGCTCCAGCGTGCGGGACAGCGCCTCACCGTCGCCGGACCAGTAGGGCAGCGCGCTGAGCGCCTCCCGCAGGTCGGTGTCGCTCAGCGGGGGCGTCGCGCTGGCCGCGCCGACCACCCCGCCGCCGACGGACGGCGGTTCCAGCAGGTCACGCAGGCCGTCCGGCACGTGTAGCGACTCGATCAGGTCGCCGTCGTGGTCGGCCAGCGCCGCCACGGTCGCCTCCGCCTGGTAGCGGGCCTGTTCCGGGGTACGGCCGCTGATGCGGCCCACCTCGGCCAGGAAGCCGGGCAGGTCCGGGCGTCGCCTGATGCCGTCCACGGGGAGGACGTCGTGCAGCTTCGTCGGCACCGCCGCCAGCAGCCGCCGGCGTTCCGCCTCGCCGAGGGCGAAGGCCAGGACCAGCACGGTCGACTCGACGCCCACCTTGGCGGTCCGGAAGTCGGTGCCGGTACGTCGGACGACGTCGTCGACCAGCGCGTGGTAGCCCAGCGGGATCCCCTCCGGCGCACCCGAGCCCCGGTCGGGCAGGGGGCGGGGGGACTCCGGGACGCCCGCCGCTGGCGGGGCCGGCCCACCCCGCGTGCTGTCCGGCTTGTGGCGGCTGCCGGCCGGCGGCGGACCGGCGCGCTTGCCCTGCTCCAGGTGGGTGAGCTGCTTGGAGGCGCTCAGGCTGGCCCCCGTCTCGCTGGCCTGCATGCCGCGCTCACGGGCCTGGCGGGCCAGCGCGCGGCGACGTTGGTTGTCGCCCTCCATCTGCTTGCGCATGGTGACACCTCGCTTCCGCTGGTGTTCCCTCACTTCCGCCGGTCGCCTTCCCGCCGGCGCCGGCACCGAAACGGACGCCGACGGCCGGGCCGGTGACGCCCGGATGGGCGGCGGGACAGCTTCATCCGGCGGGGGTGAGGGGCGGTCACCCGGCGGGAGCCGACGATCGCAGCGGACCGGAGAACTTCCGAGCACGCGGAAGGACAGGTCGTGATGAAGCGGATCGTCGAGATCGTTCCCGCCCGACCCGGCTGGTACGCCCGCTGGCGCCTCTCGCCCGAGGACACCCGCTGCTACCCGGTGAGCCTGTGGGCGCTGCTGGAGGAGGGCGACGGCTCGGGTCGTGAGGTGGTCGGGGTGGACTGCATCGGGCAGTGGCCCGGGGCGGACGACAACGAGGCGGGTGGGGTGTTCGTCCGCTATCTCTTCCAGACTCCCGATTCCGGGCCGCCGGAGGACGCCGAGCCGCCGACGACGGGGCAGCGGCGGACCAGCGGGCCCCGGCTGCAACCGCTCACCGCACCCTGAACCTCACTCCGGCCCCCGGCCCCTGGTCCCAGGGTCGGGGGCCACCCCTCGCCTGCGGGGAGCCCGGCCGGCCTCAGCCCGCCCGGCGGGCGGCGCCGTCGCTGCCGGGTTCCACCGCGAGCAGCTCGGTCAGGCCGGTGCGGTCGAGCAACTGCTGGAGCTGGGGATTGACCCCGGTGAGACGGACCGCGCCCGTGCCGTCGTGATGGGCGGTGAGGAACGCGCTGAGCCCGGACGAGTCGCACAGGCTGACCGCGCTCAGGTCGAACAGGAGCTCCTGGTAGCCGTCCCGGCGCAGCTCGGCGACGGCGGCGACGAGTTCCGGGGCGGTGTCGAAGTCCAGCTCACCGGACAGCCGGAGCCGGGCACGCCCGGCGTCGAGCCGGGTCACCTCGATGGTCAACAGCTGAGCGGCCATGCGCCCATGTTCCCAGTCGCGGGCCCGGGTGCAAAGCCGGGGGCCGGGCGGCGCGCGTCAGGCCGTGCCGGCGGCGCCCTCCGTCGCCGCCAGACCCTCGCCGAGCGGTCGGGCGAGCAGGCCCGTGACGCCGGTCATGTCGAGGATCGTCGCCAGGAACCGGGGCACGGCGCACAGCCGGAGGGCGGTGCCGCACTGCTGCCCCTCGCGCCACGCGTGCACGATCACCCCCAGGCCGGTGCTGTCGATGAAGATCAGGCCGGTGAAGTCGAGGACGAGGGCCGGCGGAGCGTCGGCGAGGATCCGGTCGACCTCGGCGCGCAGCGGCCCGGCGGTGGTGTAGGCGAGCTCGCCCCCGACCCGGATGAGCGGTGTGGCGGGATCCGACCGGTCGACGGTCATGCTCAACGGAGTCGCCTCGGGTTGGCTCCGACGGGACAGCACGATCACGTCCTTTCGCAGGCCGCCGAGGGGCGGGGACGCAGGGATCGTAACAACGCGCCGCAGGTCCCGCCGGGCACCGACGCCGACCGCACGACGGGCGTCGGGTGGCGTTCGCGGCGCACGGGCGTAGGGTGGGTGCGAGAGATCCGACCACCTGTGCTGCCTCCCGGTGGTACGGGTTTCGACAAGGAGTGGGGCTCAGCCGGTGACTGCTGCGGACGTCCGGGACTCAGATCCCGGCGACGGGCGGGTCTCCACCCCGAGTGCCGCACGGGCCACGGCGTGGTCCGCCGGCGCCCCGGCACGCCCGGCCTCCGCGCTCCCCGCCCTGGCGGCCGACCGGGAGCACGCGGCGCCCGACTGGTCCGAGGTCGTCGAGCACTTCCGCGAGGGTCTCGTCGTCTGCGACGCGCACGGCGTCGTCCGGCACGTCAGCCCGGTGGCCGAGCGGCTGCTGCCCGAGGTCACCCCGGGCGAGCTGCTCGTGGCCGCCAACGTCGCCGGGCTGACCGCCGACGGCGAGTTCACCCACCGCGACCGCCGGCTGCGCGTGCGCCGGGTGCCGCTGTCGGCCGCCCGCTGCTGCTGGTACGTCGAGGACGTCACCGAGAGCGTCACCCGCGCCGACGCCCTGCTCGCCGAGCGGGCCCGCTCGGCGTTCCTGGCGGTCGTCGGCGAGAAGCTCGGCAACCCTCTGCACCCGGACCGGGCCGCCGCGGCGGTGGTCCGTCTCGCCGTGCCGACGCTGGCCGAGGTGGCGGTGCTGGTGCTGGCACCCCGTTCCGGTCGGGCGCGCTGGTGGCGGGCCGCCCGCAGCGACGACGACGCCCCGGTGGTCGACAGCGGCATCCTGCCCGCCGTCGACCTGCCCGCGGCGATCACCGAAGGGCTGGACGGCGGGGAACCGCACACCCTCGACTGGCTGGCGGAGCAGGCCGCTGAGGCCGGCTGGCTGCCCGGGCTGACCGCGGCGGAGGCCTGCGTACGGGTGGTGCCGCTGCCCGGTCGCGACGCCCCGGCCGGCGTGCTGCTGGTCGCGCGGCGCGTCGAGCGCTGGTACGACGAGGCCGACGTGGACCTGGCCCGTGCCTTCGCGGCCCGGGCGGGGGCGGCGCTGACCACGGCGTTGCTCTACCGCGACCAGGCCGAGGTCGCCGACACGCTCCAGGCGAGCCTGGTGCCGGTGGAGCCGGCCGAGGCGACCGGGGTGCAGTGGGGCACCGCCTACCGGCCGGCCCAGGCCGGGTTGCGCATCGGCGGCGACTTCTACGGCTCGCACCGGCTGGCCGACGGCGGCTCCGTGTTCTTCCTGGGCGACGTCTCCGGCAAGGGCGTCGAGGCGGCGGTCTTCACCGGCCAGCTGCGTCAGTGCCTCCAGGCGCTGCACCGGGTCGAGTCGCAGCCGGGGCGCCTGCTGAAGCTGCTCAACGACGCGCTGCTGGAGACCAGCCAGGCGCAGGGGCAGGGGCGTTTCGCGACAATGGTGCTGGGAGTGGTCCGCGCCCACCGCGAGGGCGGCCTGACCCTGACCCTGGCCGGCGGCGGGCATCTGCCGCCCCTGGTGCTGCGCGCCTCCGGCGAGGTCGAGCCGGTCCCGCTGTCGGGCATGCTGGTCGGCGTGGTGCCCGATCCCCGGATCGGGGAGGTGACCGTCCGGCTGGAGCCGGGCGAGACGTGCCTGCTCTACAGCGACGGGGTGACCGAGGCGCGCGGAGGCCGCCGCGGCAACGAGCAGTTCGGCACGGAGCGGCTGGTGCACGCGGTCACCGGCTGCCAGCGGATGCCCGCGCCCGCCCTGGCCGAGCGCGTCGAGCAGGTGACCTGCGACTGGCTGGCCCACGGCGACCACGACGACATCGCCGTGCTCGCGCTGCGCGCGACCGGTCCGGGCGGGCGTACGGCCAGGCACCTGCACGCGGTGCCCGACGCGAGCGGCGCCGCCGAGCCGAGGGAGACCCGGCCGTGACCGCCGCCGCGACCGCCGACGCCACCCTGGCAGGCGCCTGGCCCGGATACCTGGACTCCCTCCAGGAGGCGGACGAGTACGCCGCCATCGAGGTGGCCACCGGCCTGCTCGAGGCCGGCGTGCCCGCCGAGCGCGTCCTGCTCGACCTGGTCGCCCCGGCGCAGGCCGAGGTGGGGGAGCGGTGGGCGCGCAACGAGTGGAGCGTCGCCCAGGAGCACGCCGCGACGCACATCAGCGAGCGGGTGGTGGCGGCGGTGGCCGCGTACGCGAACCCGCGCCCGACGCGGGGCCGGGTGGTGGTGGCCTGCATGGACGGCGAGTGGCACGCCCTGCCGCCCCGGCTGGTCGCCGAGGTGCTGCGGCTGCGGGGCTGGCAGGTCACCTTCCTCGGCGCGAGCGTCCCCGCCCCGCACCTGGTGTCGTACCTGCACCGCCACGACGCTCACGCGGTCGCGCTCGCCTGTGCGCTGCCGATGCGCCTGCCGCACGCGCACCGCATGATCGAGGCGTGTCGGCGCGTGGACGTCCCCGTGGTGGTGGGGGGTCGGGGGTTCGGCGCGGACGGCCGCTGGGCCCGGCGGCTCGGTGTGGCCTGGGCGCCCGACGCCCCGACGGCCGCGAACCTGATCGGCGACGAGCGCGCGCTGCGCCGCGTCCCGCCAGCGGAGTTGAGCCACCTGGCCGACGACGAATACACCAGCCTGCTCAAGCGGCGCGGCGAGCTGATCGACGGCGCGCTGGCGGACCTGCGGGAACACGACCCGGGGATGCGTGACTACACGCCAAGTCAGCTGGACTCCACCGTCAGCGACCTTGGCTACATCGTGGACTTCCTGGCCGCCGCGCTCTACGTCGACGACGGCTCGCTGTTCACCGAGTTCGTCGACTGGCTGGTCGAGATCCTCACCAGTCGGGGTGTGCCGGCCCCCGCCCTGGGGTCGACTCTGGGACACTATGGTCGGGTCCTGCGCGACTTTCCCCGGGCCGCGCGGTTCCTCGGGGCGGCGCGGTCGTCCCTGGCCAGGGCGGGCGACCCCGGGGCGCGATGAGCGCCGGTGCGGCCGTGTCGGGCGCCCCTGCTTATACTTGCCACACTGCAAGCATCCGCCTGCGGTGGAGTGAGGGGGTCCAGGGGTGACGTTCACGGTCACGTACGCCGACCGCGACGGCGGGGCGACGCGCCTGCGGCTGGCCGGCGAACTCGACCTGAGCACCGCGCCCGAGCTCAACGCCGCCATCGACCGGCTGGTCGACGCTGGCGAGCGCCGCCTGCTGGTGGACCTGACGGAGCTGACCTTCTGCGACTCCACCGGCATCGCCGCCTTCGTCCGGGCTGACAACCGGGTCGCCGCCGACGGTGGATGGTTGCGGGTCACCGGCGCCACCGGCCGGGTCGACCGCGTGCTGCAGGTGACAGGGCTGGCCGAGGTGCTGAGCCACGAGTCCGGCAGGGCCGACCCGACGGCGCGGTCCGCCGGCTGATGGGCTAGATTTCCCCGCCGGCACAGAGCGCCTCGCGATTCTCCGTTCCACCGACCCGAAGCAGGTAGTGATGGGTGCAGACACCCCGAGTCCGGTTCGCATCCTGGTGGTGGACGACGACCCGGGCGACGTGTTGATGATCGAGGAGGCCCTCGCGGACTCCGACGTCGACAAGGTCATCGACGTCGTCAGCGACGGCCAGGAGGCGATGGAGTTCCTGCGCCGCGAGGGGCGGCACGCCGACGCCCGGCGGCCGGACGTCATCCTGCTCGACCTGAACATGCCCCGGATGGACGGGCGTCAGGTGCTGGGTGAGGTCAAGAGCGACGAGGACCTGCGCACGATCCCGATCGTCGTGCTGACCACCTCCAACGCCGACACGGACATCGTGGGCAGCTACACGCTCCAGGCCAACGCCTACGTCACCAAGCCGATCGACCTGGACGACTTCAACGACGTCGTGCGCCGGATCGACGAGTTCTTCGGCCGGGTGGTCGTGCTCCCGAAGCGCTCCTGAGGCGCCCCCGGGCGGATCGTCCCCCGCCGGGTCGCGCGCCGCGCCCGGCCTTGCGGGCGTCCGCATGGTGAACATTTTTCCCGAAGCCCCTCGGCTGCCGCCCCCAGCGCCGAGGATCCAGGGTGGGGAAGGAAACCACCGGCTGCCTGGGGGGCGACAGTATGAGGTTCTGCGTCGTGGAGACCGGCTACGACCAGCGGCAGGTCGATTCCTGCCTGGACGAGATCGGCGTCCGGCTGGCCCGGCTCGCCGCCCGGACGGAGGGCGCCGCGAGGGCCGGTCGCGAGTGGGATGAGATCCGTGACGAGGCGACGGCGCTGCGCGGCCTGCTCGAACGGCTGGACCTCGGTGACGCGGACCGGGCCCGGCGCGGGGCGCATGACGCCGATCGCGAGGCGGTCGACCTGCTGGCCCGGGCACGGGTCGAGCTCGACGCGGCCCGGGAGGAGGCCCGGCAGGTGCGCGAGCGCGTCTACGCCGAGGCCGTGCAGGCCCGCCGGGACTTCGAGGCGGCGCTGTACGTCCGGCGTAGGCGTGAGGCCCGGGTGGACCGGATCCTCGAGGGGCTGACCGTCGAACCGGTCCCGGCGGACACTCCGACGGCCGCGGCCGGGGTGCCCGGAAGCGGGGTGCCGGCTACCCGGATCGCCGCCCGTGGCGGCGCGGACGCGTCCAGCGAGCCGCCGGGCGGCCGCGCCGGGATCCGCTGACCCTCCGGCCCGGGACCGGCGCGGTCAGCCGGCTGCCGTCAGGTCAGCGCGGCGACGACCGTGGTGGCCAGGCCCTCGTGCTGAGCGTACGCGTCGGGGAAGGCCGAGACCTGCACGGCCTGGGCGGCGCCGGCCACGCTCATCTGCTGCCAGCCCGGGACGTCCCGCAGCGCCTCGTAGAAGGCCCGCGCGGCGTACGACGGGCGCATCAGCTCGCGTACGGTGCCCCAGCCGCTGCTCGGGCGCTGCTGGAACAGGCCCACGGAGTCGTGGTCGGAGCCGCTGCCCTGGTGCGGGTACCGGCTGGACTCCGGAAGCACGTCGCTGGCGAGGTTGTAGAGCCGGCTCTCCTGCATCGCGGTAGCCACGGCCACCACCATGGCGCGGCGCGGCATCTTCAGCTCGGCGCCCACGTCGACGATGATCTTGGCGTTGTCCATCTGCGCCTGGGTGAGCCCGGCGACCGGGCGTGGGCGGGGTGGCGGGGCCGGCTTGCGCGGGGCCTTGCGGGTGGCCGAGGGGGTCGGCTTCGGCGTCGGACTGGTGCTGAGCGAGGGCGAGGGCGAGGGCGAGGCGGCCCGGTCCAGGGACCGCGAGGCGCGGTCGTCGTCGACGGCCCGCTCGGCCAGCGCCTCGGCCACGGGTTCCCGCGCGGCGTCGGCGTCCTCGCGCGTGCCGGCGAACGCGGCCACGCCGAGGCAGCAGGTCACGCTGGTGGCGAGCGCGACCCGGACGGGGGTCGAGGAGAGCAGGGCCCGGCTGCCGCGGCGCTGCCGTTCCGCGGCGCGATGACGGCCGGCCGTCCGTTCGGTTGAGGCGGGATCGTCCGGGCGGGCGGCCGGGCGATCCTGGGTCAGCTTCTGGTCGAGGGGATCGTCGGGGTGCACCCGCCGAGGCTAGAAAGGCGAGCGCGTCTTGCCATCGGCCTGGTTGGTGGCATGCGCCACATTTTGCGCCGATCTGCGGGCCGATTACCCCCGGCAGGCCATCAACGCCGCCAATCGCTCTTGTCGACTCTTTCGCATATATCCGATTAGGGATAGCTAAGCGGGCGGAGAGCCGATCGCGGACTCGGGTGCCGGGCCGCCGCCGAGCCTCCACCGAACGGTGGAGGCCGCCCTGGGCCACCCGCCCGACCACCCGTCGGCCCCCGAGACGACGGTGCGGGTCGTACTGGCGGCGACGGTGCGGGTCGTACCGGTGGCGTGGCGCAGGCCGTACCGGCGGCGGTGAGTGCTGGAGCTGCCGGCGGTGGTGGTGGAGCTGCCGCGCGTCGCGGGTACTGCCGGCAGGCCGGGTCAGTGCCGCCCGTTCTCCGCCGGGGTGACGGTGAGCCGGTGCCGGCTGCCGTCGCCGCTGGAGAAGGGCCACAACCGGTCCGCGTGCTCGACCAGCGCGGCCAGCTGTTGCCGGCTCAGCCCCGCGGACGAGATGGAGGCGTGCACGTCGGCCCGGTACCGGCCGTCGTCGTCGCGCCCGAGCTTCGCCTCCGCGCGTACCTGCACGGTGTGCGCCTCGTCGGTGATCTCGCCCGCCGCCTCCACCGCCGCGTGGTGCAGGCAGGACGCGAAGGCGGCGGCGAGCAGCTGCTCCGGGGTCAGCCCCGAGCAGTGCGGCGCCAGTGGGGACGCCAGGGCCGTGGACAGGCTCCCGTCGTCGGTGCGTACGTGGCCGCCCTCGGCGGTCGCGGTGGCCGTCTCGTTCAGCCAGGAGCTCGATTCCGGCATCGCGTTCCTCCCGTCGCTCACCCGCCCGGCTACCCGGCCCCCGGACGGTGAAACGCGGGCGACGGGAGGGCGGCCCGAAGGACGCCGGATGGATCGGCCCCACGACGCCGACCTGGCCGGGCCGCGCAAGGAGGCTCAGCCGGCCCGGCCGGGCCGCGGGAGGAGGCTCAGCGGGCCTGGGTGGACCAGTCGGGAACGGGGGCCGCCTCGGTCGCCTCGGCCGCCGCCCGCTCGGTCCACGGCGAGATCGACCCGCCGCGCTGTCGTGGCGCCATGGGCTGCCCCAGCGGCACGTACACGCGGGCGTCCACCGCCTCCGCCAGCAGCAGGGCCGCCATCAGGCTGGACGGCCGGTCGGCCGGGTCGTCGGCCAGGCAGCTCGCGCACAGGTCGGCCACTTCCGGCGGCAGCCCCTCGATCTCCGGCAGCGGCAGCGGCGGTTGCCGCCGGCGCGCGCCGAGCAGCTGGGTCGGGGTCGTGGTGCCCGCCTGGTACGGCAGCCGCCCGGTCAGGCAGTAGTAGAGCAGGACGCCGAGGGCGTACATGTCGGCGGCGGGTGTGACGGGCGCCCGTTCCAGCTGCTCCGGCGCGAGGTAGGCGGGCGTGCCGACCACCATTCCCTCCGGTGACCGGTCCGGGGTGCCGGACGGGGTGGCGATGCCGAAGTCGAGCACCTTCACGCCGGCCGGGGTCAGGATGACGTTCGCCGGCTTGACGTCGCGGTGCACGATGCCGTGCGCGTGCGCCGCGGCCAGCGCGGCGCTCACCTCGGCGCAGACCCGTACGGCGATGCGCCAGTCCAGCGGTCCGGTCCGCAGGTGCGCGGCCAGCGTCTCGCCCTCGGCCAGTTCCATGACGATGTAGGGCACCTGGCCCTCGGGGCCCGTCCCGCAGGTGCCGAAGTCGTGCACGGAGGCCACGTTCGGGTGCACCAGCCGGGCGGCGGAGCGGGCCTCCGCGCGGATGCGCTCCACAGAGGTGTCCTGGCCCTCCTGCCCGGGAGACATCACCTTCACCGCGACCGGCCGGTCCAGCACCGCGTCGTGGGCCCGCCAGACCTCCGACATGCCGCCGATGCCGATGCGCTGTTCGAGCCGGTATCGCCCGTCCAGCGTTCTCATCGACCGCTCCCTGCTTCTCCTGGCCCGTCCCTCGACAGGTCCCCAGGGCAGCGGTACCCGACCTCCGATCAGGGCAAACCGCTGCCGGATCCGGGCGGGGCCGCCCACCGCTGCGGTAGCTTGCGAGCCAGGGCCGCTGCCGGGGCGGGACTGCGGGAAGGCGGGCGCGCGGATGAGCGAGGTGACCGTACGCTTCGTCGGCGGCCCGGCCCACGACCTGGTCCGGTCGGTGCCCGCCGAGCCGGACGGCTCCCCGCCCGCGCACTGGATCCTGCGGCACCCCGACGGCGCCGGGCCGGCCACGGCCGGCGGACCGGACCACCTCTACCAGCGCGAGCAGCCCACCGGCGGCGGCACCTGGACGATGCGCTTCGTGCACACCTACCCGGTGGGCATGACCGAGTGAACTCGCCCGTCGCCCGTCGCCCGTCGGGCGGACGGCCGGTGGGCGTGGCCGGGCCAGCACGGCGGCGACGACCACCGCCACGTCCCGGGCGGCCGGCCGCCCGGCGGCGGACGGGGCGGCCGGCACACAGCGGGGGCACAGGTGGCGCACAAGCCGGGCACAGCGGCCCGGAGCACGATGGGGGCCATGGTGACGGACGGGCAGGTCGGGGCGGGCCGGATCGAGCTGCGCCGGCCCGACGGGGAGCCGGTGCGGGTGCTGGTGGTCGACGACGAGCCGACCCTGGCCGACCTGCTGTCGATGGCGTTGCGCTACGAGGGCTGGCAGGTGCGTACGGCGGGCGACGGCACGTCGGCGTTGAACGCGGCGCGGCAGTTCCGGCCGGACGCCGTGGTGCTCGACGTGATGCTGCCCGACCTGGACGGCTTCCAGGTGCTGCGCCGGCTGCGTGAGCAGGCCCCGACGGTGCCGGTGCTCTTCCTGACGGCGCGGGACGCGGTGGAGGAACGGATCGCCGGGCTGACCGTCGGCGGCGACGACTACGTCACCAAGCCGTTCAGCCTGGAGGAGGTGATCGCCCGCCTGCGGGCGCTGCTGCGGCGCTCGGGCTTCGCCGTCGCCGCCCGCCCGGACGCGGTGCTGACCGTCGGCGACCTCAGCCTCGACGAGGACAGCCACGAGGTACGCCGCGACGGCTGCCCCGTCACGCTCACCGCGACCGAGTTCGAGCTGCTGCGCTACCTCATGCGCAACCCGCGCCGGGTGCTCAGCAAGGCGCAGATCCTCGACCGGGTCTGGAACTACGACTTCGGCGGCCAGGCCAACGTGGTGGAGCTGTACATCTCGTACCTGCGGAAGAAGATCGACGCGGGCCGGAAGCCGATGATCCACACGCTGCGCGGCGCGGGGTATGTCCTCCGGCCGGCGGAGTGAGCGGGCCGCCGGCCGGCTGCGCCACCGGCTGGCCGGGGTGTCGCTGCGGACCCGCCTGGTGGTCATCCTGGTCGCCCTGCTGGCCCTCGTCAGCGTGGCCATCGGCGGGATCACCACGGTCGCGCTGCGGCAGTTCCTGATCGACCGCGTCGACGAGCAGCTGGCACCGATGCGCGCCGTCCCTGGGCGGGGCGGGCCGTCGCCCGTCGAGTGGCCGCGCGGCGGCAGCGGCGGGCCGGACGCCCGGATTCCCCGGGGCCTCCCGCCGGGGACCGTCGCCGCCGAGGTGGCCGACGGCCGGGTGGTCCGGGCCTGGACCCTCGCCGACCGGGAGGAACGCGCCGTCCCCGCCGGGGACCTGGCCGGCCTCGCGGACCTGCCCACCGACGGCCGACCCCGCACCCGTGAGCTGGGCGATCGCGGTGCCTACCGGGTGGTGGCGCGCCAGCTTCCGGGCGGGACCGTGCGGGTGCTCGGCCTGCCGCTGTCGGGCGTGTCGGAGACCGTCTGGTGGCTGGTCGCCGCGCAGGCCGGGGTGGCGACCGCGGGGCTGCTCGTCGCCGGCGGGGCCGGAGCCCTGATCGTGCGGGCGACCCTGCGCCCGCTGCGCCGGGTCGCCACCACCGCCGGCCGGGTCAGCGAGCTGCCCCTGGACCGCGGCGAGGTGGCGCTGTCGGTGCGGGTGCCGGCCGCCGACACCGACCCGCGCACCGAGGTGGGGCAGGTGGGCGCGGCGCTGAACCGGATGCTGGGGCACGTCGGCGCCGCGCTCGCCGCCCGTCAGGCCAGTGAGACCCGGGTACGCCAGTTCGTGGCCGACGCCAGCCACGAGCTGCGTACGCCGCTCGCGGCCATCCGGGGGTACGCCGAGGTCGCCCGGCGCGGCCGGGACGAGGTGCCGCCCGACGTGGCCCACGCGTTGCGCCGGGTCGAGTCCGAGAGCACCCGGATGACCCGCCTCGTCGACGACCTGCTGCTGCTCGCCCGGCTCGACTCGGGCCGGCCGCTCGTGGTCGAGCCGGTGGACCTGTCCGCGCTGGTGGTGGACGCGGTCGGCGACGCGCACGTGGCGGGGCCGGAGCACCGGTGGCGGCTCGACCTGCCGGACACCGTGGTCCGCGTCCCCGGCGACCCGGCCCGGCTGCACCAGGTGCTGGCGAACCTGCTGGCCAACGCCCGGGTGCACACCCCGCCCGGCACCACGGTCACCACCACCCTGCGGATCGACGGCGACGTCGCCGTGCTCGGCGTCGCCGACGACGGGCCGGGCGTGCCGCCGGCGCTGCGGGCCGAGGTGTTCGAACGCTTCTCCCGGGGCGACAGCTCCCGGTCGCGGGCGCACGGCAGCACCGGCCTGGGCCTGGCGATCGTGGCCGCCGTGGTGGAGGCCCACCACGGGACTGTCGAGCTGGACAGCCGGCCGGGGCGCACGGTGTTCACCGTCCGGCTGCCCGGCGCCGCCACCGACGCCGACGCCTGAGCGCCGCCTCGGGGCCGTCGCCGCGCTGCGCGCCCGCGCCGACACGTCCAGGACCGGACGGCCGTACCGGGTCGCGCGTCGGGTGCCACGGCCGGCCGGCCGCCCGCACGCCCGACGGCGCGGTCAGTCGGCCAGCAGTTCGGCGAGGGCCTGCCCGACGCGCTCCGCGTGCCGCCCGTCGGGGTCTTCGTCGGCGTTGAAGTCGGTGACGCTCATCCCGATCAGCCGGCCCGAGCGGACCAGTGGTCGGGCCAGCGCGATCAGGTCGGCCCAGTCGAGCCCGTCCGGCTCGGGATAGCTGACCGCCGGGAGCACCAGCGGGTCGAGCACGTCGAGGTCGAGGTGCAGCCAGGTCGGCGTCGTACCGACGGCGAGATCCCGGCCCACCGCCGCCGCGTCGGCGCCCCGCAGCCGGGTGGCCGGCACCAGGTGGACGGCGGGGTCGATCCGGGAGGCCTCCTTCCCGTCCGTCGCGGCCCGGTCGAGCGGCCGGTGGCCGAGCAGGTGCACCTGGTCGGGGTCGACCAGCGGCCCCTCCCGGTCGAGGACCCCCGCCGGGCCGTGGTCGGTGACGATCGACAGGTCCATGTCCGCCGCCTCACCGGTGGGTGAGGTGCGGCCGTCCTCGAAGTCGAGGTGGGCGTCGAGGAACCACAGGTCGAAGCCGGCGGGCAGCCCCGCCAGGATGCCGGGCAGGATCGCGCAGTCGCCGCCGAGCACCAGCGGATGCCGTCCCGAGCCGATCAGCGTCGTCGTGCTGGCGGCGATCGCCCGGCCGGCGCGACGCACCTGGTCGACGCCGATCACCCCGGTCTCCGGGTCCCGTACCGGGTCGGTGATCAGGGCGTCGACCGCGCCGGCGTCGGCCGCGCCCAGCCGGCCCAGCAGCCCGGCGGTCCGCAGTGCGGCGGGCGCCCGGTGCTCGCCCCGGCCGCGTCCGGAGGAGTCGAGGGGAGCGTCCAGCACCGACCATCGCACACCCGGAGGCTAGCCCGGCCGTGGCAGGCTGGGCGGCATGTACCGGGAACGTCCGGCCGGATTCGCCGGCGCGGTGCTCTGGACCAGCGCCACGGCGGCGGGCGCCGCACCGACCAGGGTGCTCCCCGACGGCTGCCTCGACCTGCTCTGGTCGAGCCGCTGCGGGCTGACGGTGGCCGGGCCGGACCGCACCGCGCACCTGAGCGGCGGCGGGCCGCCGGAGCGCTGGGTGGGGCTGCGGCTGCCGCCGGGCATCGGACCGGCGGTGCTCGGCGTACCGGCCGTCGAGCTGCGCGACCGGCGGGTTCCCCTGGCGGAGCTGTGGGGCGACCGGGACGTCGCGCGGCTGGCCGAACGGGCGGAGGCGGCCCCGGCCGACGTGCTGACGGAGATCGCCGTCCGGCGGCTGCGGGCGGCCGGCGGGCCCGACCCGATCGGCGCCCGGGTCGCCGCCGCGTTGGCCGCCGGCGCCAGCGTGACCGCGACCGCCGCCGGGACCGGCCTCGATCCGCGCGCCCTGCACCGCCGCTGCCAGCACCTGTTCGGGTACGGCCCGAAGACCCTGGCCCGGATCATGCGGATGGGGCGCGCGCTGGCGCTGGCCCGCGCCGGCACCCCGCTGGCCGAGGTGGCGGCCCGCTGCGGCTACGCCGACCAGGCCCACCTGACCCGCGACGTGCGGGACCTGGCCGGCGTGCCGCCGACCGCCCTGCTGCCCCGCTGAGCGGGCAGATCCCCGAACCCTGCCCCAGGTCGCCGAGAGGACTAGCGCCAATCGGTTTGCTATGGAAACCTGTTGGCATGACTTCAAACGTGGTTCCTGCCGGCGGCGATCCCCGCCGGCTCCTGGCCGAGGCTTACGGCCTGGCACGACGGGTCCGGCTGGCCCAGCGGGTGACGTGGCTGCCGCTGCTGGTGCTGGCCGTGGTGACCTTCGGCGCGATTCCGGTCTCCGGGTGGGGCCCCACGGTCGTCCGCGACTGCCGGGCGGCGGACGGCGGTCAGGTGTGCAAGGTCTGGGAGCCGGTCCCGCAGTTCTACTGGCTGGCGGCGCTGTCCCTGGCGTACCTGGTGATCGCCGGCGGGTACCTGCGGGTCGCCCGGGCCCGGGGCGTGGACACCCGGGTGCGGCCGTACGTGCTCACCGGTGTCGCGCTCACGGTCGTGCTGTTCGCCGCCATCGCCGCCGGCGCCGGCGCGTGGATCGTCCCCGACCCCCAGCTCCTGGACCCGTCCGCCGCCGTGCGGGTCCTGTTCCGGCTGCTCACGCCGATCGGCGGGATCGGGCTGGCCCTGCTGGTGCTGGCCTGGCTGGAGCGGCATCCCGCGCTGCTGGTGTTCGCCCTCGGATACCTGACGGTGGTGCTGGTGCCGATCGACTTCGGCTGGGGAGCCCACTGGGGCGGCCGGTGGCAGGGAGCGCCGATGCTGGTCGTCAGTGGCGGCGTGCTGCTGCTGGGCGGCGCCGGCTTCGCGCTGGCGCAACGGCTGCGGGGGCCCCGGTGACGGGCCCTGTCGGCGCCTCGGCACCGGACGGGACCGCGTCCGCCCATCCGGTCACCGAGCTCGACGACGTGGTGCACCAGCGGGTCAGGCTCGGCATCCTCACCATCGCCCACGAGGCCCGACGGGTCGAGTTCCGGTTCCTGCGTACCCAGCTGGACCTGACCGCCGGCAACCTCTCCAAGCACCTCAGCGTGCTGGAGGCGGCCGGCCTGATCCAGGTCGAGAAGGGCTACGAGGGCCGGCGGGGCCGCACCTGGATCAGCCTGACCCCGGCCGGCACCACCGCGCTCGCCGAGGAGATCGCCCAGCTCAAGCAGCTCATCGCCCGGGTCGAGGTCACCCGACCGCCGGAGGACCGATGACCGCCGTGCCGGTCACCTGACCCGCGCTCCGGCGGCTCCGGTGTCCGGCGGGGCCGGTGTCCGGCGGGGCCGGTGTCCGGCGGGGCGGGTGTCCGGCGGGGCGGGTGTCCGGCGGGGCCGGTCCGCGGTCAGCTCGCGGCGAGCGGGGCGAACAGGTCCACGCCGTTGCCGTCGGGGTCGAGCACCACCGCGTACCGCTGGCCCCAGTAGGCGTCCCACGGGGGCAGGTGACCCTCGTGGCCCTCGGCCACCAGCTCCGCGTAGAGCCGGTCCACCTCGGCCGGGTCGGCGCACAGGAAGGCGAGGCTGGCCCCGCCGCCGCCCCCGGGCTTCCAGTCGGGGTCGAACGCGCGGACGGTGTCGGCGGTGTCCCAGGCCAGCCGGATGCCGCCGGGCAGGGTGACCTCCACGTGCGGCGCGGTGTCGGCGTCGGCGGGGATGTCGAGGCCGAGCCGCCGGTAGAAGGCGAGGGAGCGGGGCAGGTCGCTGCTGACCATGCCGATGAGATCGAGTCTGGGTGCCATGGCTCCCACCGTAGGGAGACTGCCGGCGTTCGTCTTGAACGAAACGGACAACCGGGCGGAGTGTCGGGTGTGCCCTTCACGACCGGGACGATCGGCGTAGCGTGTCAGACAAGTCCGGCTTTACGGGCAAATCCCCCAAGGATCCTGCCCGCGTACGCCGACATCGAGACGCGAGGAAAGGAGCGGTCGGTGGATCACCTGGCCTACCTGGACGCGGGGTCCGGCAGCCTGATCGTGCAGGCGGTGGTCGGCGGGGTGGCCGGCGCCGCGGTGGCGGCCAAGCTCTACTGGCGGCGACTGGTCGACCGGTTCCGCCGCCAGCCCACCGACCAGCGCTGACCCCGGCCGATGGCGAACTCCCGCACCGGCCTGCGCGCCGAGCCAGCCTCCTTCCGCGACCCCGCCAACCGGGTCTTCCACCTCGACGGCGACGTGCTGCGCGGGCTGGACGAGCAGGCCGCCGGGGAGTGGCGCGCGCTGACCGCCAGCGAGTTCTTCCCGCCGCTGCTCGCCGCCGGCAAGGTGTGCGGCACCGAGGCGGTCGAGTCGCCGGCCGTGCCGTCGGCCGACCGGTGGGCCGCCGTCCTGCGCCACGAGCGCATCCCGTTCGTCTCCCACCCGTACGAGTGGTCCTTCACCATGCTGCGCGACGCGGCGCTGCTGCACCTGGAGATCCTGCGGGCGGCCCTGCCGGCCGGGTTCACCACGAAGGACGGGTCGGCCTACAACCTCCAGTGGCGCGGCGCCGAACCGGTGTTCATCGACGTCGGCTCGTTCACCCCGGCCCGCGACGGCGAGCCCTGGGCCGGCTACCGGCAGTTCTGCCAGACGATGCTCTACCCGCTGCTGCTCGGCGCCCACCTCGGGCTGGACTTCCAGCCCTGGCTGCGCGCCCGGGTCGACGGCATCGAGCCCGAGCAGATGCGCCGGCTGTTCGGCGGCGTCCGGCGGCTGCTGCCCGGCGTGCCCACCCACGTGCACCTGCACGACGCCATGCAGCGGCGCAACGCCCGGGCCAGCACCGCCGACGTCCGGTCCCAGTTGCGGGCCGCCGGCTACTCGCGGGAGTTGGCGCTGGCCACCGTACGCGGCATCGAGAAGCTCGTCCGGCGGCTGGAGCCCCGCCGCACGGCCAGCCACTGGGTCGACTACCAGCGCACCTGCGCGTACACCGCCGACGACCGGGCCGCGAAGGAACGCTTCGTCGCCGAGGCGCTGGCCGACGGACCACGGCCCCGACTGGCGCTGGACCTCGGCGCCAACGACGGCCGGTACGCCCGCCTCGCCGCCCGGCACGCCGACTACGTCGTCGCGGTCGAGCAGGACCCCGGCGTGGTGGACGGGCTCTACCGGGATCTGCGCGCGGCGGGGGAGCGGCGGATCCTGCCCCTGGTGATGGATCTCGCCGACCCGTCGCCCGGCGGCGGCTGGCGCGGCGTCGAGCGGGCCTCGTTCGCGGACCGGGTGGAGGCGGACGCGGTCCTCGCCCTGGCCGTGGTGCACCACCTGGCGATCGGGCGCAACGTGCCGCTGCCCGAGGTGCTGGACTGGCTCGTCGGGCTCGCCGCCCCGGGCGCCCGGGTGGTGGTGGAGTTCGTCCACCCCGAGGACCCGATGGCCCGGCGGCTGCTGGCCAACAAGCCCGAGGGGCTCTTCCCCGACTACCGGCCGGCCGAGTTCGAGCGGCTGCTCGCCGCGCGCTGCCGGATCGCACGGCGGCTCCACCTGCCCTCGGGCACCCGGACGCTCTACGCGGCGGTCGTGGGTGGCTGAGCCGGCACCCCCGCTGGACCGCACGTGCGGCGACCGGCCGTGGGGCGATGGCGTGTCGGGCGACGGGCCGTCGGGCGAGCGGGTTTCCGGTGGCCGGGCGGGCGGCGGCGGGGCTGCCGGTGGTGGGGCGGGCGGCTGGCGTACGGAGCTGGGCCGGCTGGCCGAGGTGGCGGGACTCGTCGGGCTCGTGGTCACCCAGCCGCTGCTGGACATCCTCGGGCGCAGCCCCGACTTCTTCCTGTTCCACCGGGCCGACCGTGGGGAGATCATGCTGCTGGTGGCATTGGTCGCGCTGGTGCCCACCGCCGCCGTCGCGCTGCCCGCCGTGCTGTCGCGCCTGGCCGGACGCACCGCCCGCTCGGCCACGCACACCCTGCTGGTCGGCCTGCTGCTCGCCGCGCTGGCCGTGCAGGTCGGCCGGCACGGTACGCCGCTGCGGGGCGTACCGCTGCTGCTGCTCGCCGCGGCGGCCGGGGCCGCCGGGGCCGCCGCACACCGGCGCTGGCGCGCGCCCGGGCGGATGCTGCGGCTGGCCGCGGCCGGGCCGCTGCTGTTCGTCGGGCTGTTCGTGTTCGCCTCGCCCACCTCCACGGTGGTGCTGCCCCGGGGCGAGGGCGGCGCCGCCGGGGTGGCCGGGCCCGGCAACCACCCGCCGGTGGTCGTGCTGGTCCTCGACGAGCTGCCCCTGGTCTCCCTGCTCGGCGCGGACGGGCGGATCGACGCCGCCCGGTTCCCGCACTTCGCGGAGCTGGCCGGCGGCTCCACCTGGTACCGCAACGCCACCGGCGTCAGCGGCTGGACGCCCTACGCGCTGCCGGCCATGCTCACCGGCCGCTACCCGCAGCGGGCGGTGGCGCCGCACTACTCCCAGTACCCGGACAACCTCTTCACCGCCCTCGGCGGCCTGTACGACGTCCGCGCCGAGGAGAGCATCACCCGGCTCTGCCCGCCCAGCCGCTGCGAGCAGCCGATCAGCCCGGAGCAGGGAATGGGCGTGCTGATCCGGCAGGCCGGCGGGCTGCTGCGGCAGGTCACCGCCCCGGTCGACAGCCGCGTCGACCCGGAGGACTCGTACCGCGAGCAGACCCGCGCGGAGGCGGGCCTCGACGCCGCCGAGCCGGTGCCGGCGGACCCGAAGTTCCGCTGGGACAGCCTCGACGACAACCAGCCGGCCCGCTTCACCAGCTTCCTCGCCGGGCTCCGGCCGGCGCCCCGACCCACCCTGCACTTCCTGCACCTGCTGATGCCCCACTCGCCGTGGGCGTACCTGCCGTCGGGGGCGCGCTACGACGCCCCGCCGGACCTGCCGAACGACGGCGACGGCTGGGCCGAGCTGGCCCGCCGGCGGCACCTCGCGCAGCTCGGCTACACCGACCGGCTGATCGGGGAGACCCTGCGTACTCTGCGCTCCACCGGCCTCTACGACCAGTCCCTGCTGGTGGTCACCGCCGACCACGGCGTCAGCTTCACCCCCGGCGCCCAGGGCCGGGGCATGGGCGCCATCCGGACCGCCCCCGACGAGGTCGCCTGGGTACCGACGTTCGTCAAGACCCCCGGCCAGCGCGCCGGCCGGATCGACGACCGGAACTGGCAGCACGTCGACCTGCTGCCCACCATCGCCGACGAGGCAGCCATCCGGCTCCCGGGGCCCGTCGACGGCCGGTCCGCCCGGCAGACCCCGCGCGCCGAGGCGGGCAAGGTCTTCTACGACCGCCCCGGCCAGCCGACCCCCGTCGCGGGCGGCGTGCCGGCCCCGATCGCGCCGCCCGCACCCCACCCGCTGGTGGGCGCCGCCGTCGGCGACCGCCCGACGGGCGGCACCGCCCGGGTCGCCGCCCTGGCCGCATTCGACGCGGTGGACCCGGACACCGGACGGCTGCCGGCCGCCGTCTGGGGCGACGTGCCGGACGACGTACCCGACGGCACACCCCTGGCGATCGCCGTCAACGGCCGGATCGGCGCGGTCGTTCCCGTGGTACCCCGCGACGCCGGCGGCCGCCGCTTCGCCGCCCTGCTCGCCGACGACCGCCTCTTCCACGCCGGCGCCAACCGCCTCACCGTCTACCGCGTGGCCCCCGACAACACCCTCCTAACCCTCACCCTCACCTGACCCCACCGCCCCGCCCGGGCCCTGCCCCGGGCTCCCCCCTCCTTCCGCCCAACCCCGACCCACCCCTCAGACCCGCCCACTCCGCCCAGACCTGCCCCACTCCGCCCAGACCCGGCCCCGCCCAGACCCGGCCCCGCCCAGACCCGGCCCCGCCCAGGCCCGGCCCGGGCCCACCTTGCCCGGCCCTGCCCGGGCTGCCCCCGCCCAGACCCGGCCCTGCACTGCCCGCGCTTCTCGCACCCTCCCCTCGGCGTTGATCATGAGGTTATTGCCCTGGAATGCGCTTTCCGTAGGCAATAACCTCATGATCAACCTGCGGTGCGGTGCGGTGCGGTGCGGTGCGGGGAGGGTCGGCGCGGCGCGGACAGGCTGCGCGGACAGCGCGGGGCGGGGGAGGCGGGGTGGGGGGCGGGGCGGTGGGTGGTGTGGGGTGAGGTGGGGTTGGTTGGCGGTTGTGCGTCCGGATTGCGCGGGTTTCCCGGGTCGCTGGTCGGGAAACGGGTGACGCATGCCTCACCGTCGAACCACGACGGGCGGTATCTCCTCGACCGTGATTACGGTAAAAGCGAAGGCAATTCAACGCAGATCTGCCGGCGAAGCGAGGGAACCATGACGGAAGTCAAGCTCGATCACCCCGGTGGGCAGCTTTCGATGCCGGTGCAATCCGCGGTCGAGGGCCCCGCCGGCATCGGGGTGGGCAAGCTGCTGAAGGAAACCGGGATGACGACGTACGACCCCGGTTTCGTCAACACCGCGGCCTGCTCGTCCGACATCACCTACATCGACGGCGACGCGGGGATCCTGCGTTACCGTGGGTACCCGATCGAGCAGCTCGCGGAGAAGTCCTCCTTCCTGGAGGTCTCCTACCTGCTGATCTACGGTGAGCTGCCGACCCAGCAGCAGTTGACCGAGTTCACCGAGCGGATCCGCCGGCACTCGCTGCTGCACGAGGAGATGCGCCGCTTCTTCGACGGCTTCCCGCGCGACGCGCACCCGATGGCCGTGCTCTCGTCGGCCGTCAGCGCCATCTCCACCTTCTACCAGGACAGCCTGGACCCGTTCGACTCCTCGCACGTCGAGATGTCCACGGTGCGGCTGATGGCGAAGGTGCCCACCATCGCCTCGTACGCGTACAAGAAGTCGATCGGCCAGCCGCTGCTGTACCCGGACAACTCGCTGGGCTACGTGGAGAACTTCCTGCGGATGACCTTCGGCGTGCCGGCGGAGCCGTACGAGGTAGACCCGGTGATGGCCAAGGTGCTGGACATGCTGTTCATCCTGCACGCCGACCACGAGCAGAACTGCTCCACCTCGACCGTGCGCCTGGTCGGCTCCAGCAACGCCAACCTCTTCGCCTCGGTCTCGGCGGGCGTGAACGCGCTCTTCGGCCCGCTGCACGGCGGCGCCAACCAGGCCGTGCTGGAGATGCTGGAGAAGATCCAGGCCGACGGCGGCGACGTCGGGTCCTTCGTACGCAAGGTGAAGGACAAGCAGGACGGCGTGAAGCTGATGGGCTTCGGCCACCGGGTCTACAAGAACTACGACCCGCGCGCGGCGATCGTGAAGAAGGCGGCCCAGGACGTGCTCGGCCGGATGGCCAAGCCCGACCCGCTGCTGGACATCGCCATGCAGCTGGAGGAGATCGCGCTCGCCGACGAGTTCTTCGTCTCCCGCAAGCTCTACCCGAACGTGGACTTCTACACCGGCCTGATCTACAAGGCCATGGGCTTCCCGACCAAGATGTTCACGGTGCTCTTCGCGCTGGGCCGGCTCCCCGGCTGGATCGCGCAGTGGCGCGAGATGATCAACGACCCGGAGACCAAGATCGGCCGCCCACGGCAGATCTACACCGGTGCCCCCGAGCGGGCGTACGCCCCGTTCTCGGAGCGCTGAGTTCCGGCCGTACCGACGACGAAGGCCGCCGACCCGCACGGGGTCGGCGGCCTTCGTCGTGTCGCATCCACCGGCGTCGCGCCCGACGGGGTGTAAGGAGGGGCACCTCCTATGCAAGAAGAAACGATAGGAAGGTGCCCCTCCTTGCACCGTCAGCGGAGGCCGGCGGCGGCGAGCAGGTTGCCCTCGGCGATCGACGGCACGGCGCGGCCCCGGGTCACCCGCTCGGCGGCGAACGACCCGGCGGTGGCGATCGCGGCCGCGTAGGCGGCGGCCGTACGCTGCGCGATGGCCGACCAGCCGTAGCGCTCGTGCACCATGACGCGGGCCCGGCGGGCGAGCTGGCGGGCCCGCTCCCGGTCCGACAGCAGCGCGTCGACAGCGTCGGTCAGCCCGTCCGGGTCGTGCGGCCGGAAGGTCATCCCGGTCACCCCGGGCTCGACGATCTCGGCGAGCCCGCCGGTTGCGGCGACGGCCAGGGGTGCGCCGGCGGCGGCGCCCTCCAGGGCCACCATGCCGAACGGCTCGTAGATGCTCGGCACGGCGAAGCAGTCCGACGCGGCCATCACGGCGGGCAGGTCGGTGCCGCCGAGGAAGCCCGGCAGGCTGACCGTGCCGCCGAGGCCCAGGCGGTGCACCTCGGCCTCCAACTCGCCGCGGTACGGCCCGTCGCCGACGATGACGGCGCGCAGCCCGGGGTGCCGCTCGCGCAGCCGGGGCAGCCCGGCGATCAGGTGCTGCACGCCCTTCTCGTAGACCAGCCGGCCGGCGAAGGTGACAAGCGGCCCGTCCCCGGCGAAGCGGGCGCGGGCCTGCGCCACCGCGGCGGCCGGGACGCGCCAGCGGTGCGGCTCCACGCCGTTGGGCACCACGTCGACCCGGCCCGTCGGCACGCCGAACAGCCCGGTCACCTCGTCGCGCATGTAGCCGGAGCAGACGATCACCCGGCCCGACTCGCCGGCCAGCCAGTGTTCGACGCCGTGGATGGTGCGGTTCATCTCCTCGGGCAGCCAGCCCTGGTGCCGGCCGGCTTCGGTGGCGTGGATGGTGCTGACGAGGGGGATGTCGAGGTGTTCGCGCAGGGTCATGGCGGTGTGGGCGACGAGCCAGTCGTGGGCGTGGATGACGTCGTAGGTGCCGGCTTCGGTGGCGCGTAGGGCGGCGCGGGTGAGGGTGTGGTTGAAGGCCATGGTCCAGGCGAGCAGGGAGGAGGTGGCCAGGGGGAAGGTGACGGGGTCTTCGGCGGCGCGGACGATGCGGACGCCGTCGGCGTATTCCTCGAGGGGTGCGCCGTCGGTGTGGCGGGTGACGACGGTGACCTCGTGGCCGGCGGCGGCGAGGGCGACGGAGAGGGCGTGCACGTGCCGGCCGAGCCCGCCGACGAGGACCGGCGGGTACTCCCAGGAGAGCATGAGGATGCGGCGGCTCTGCGGGGGCGTGCCCGTCGTACCGGACTGCGCCGGGACCTGGGGCCGGGAGGTGAGGGTGGGCCGGTGGACCCGGCCCGGGGTGCTGGTGGGCTGCTCGTCGACCCGCAGGGTCGTCACAATCGATCTCCGTCCGTGCATGGTGGGACGCGCCGGCAGCGGTGGCGGCGGAACGGTGCTGAGGGATGGCCGAATGGCCGGGCCGGGACGCGCGGGCGCGCCCCCGGGAACAAGCAAAGGGCATCCCGACCGATCCCGCATCTCGAAAGGGGCCAAGGTGACGGAGGACACCTGAAAGTGCCGGTTCGTGTCAGTCGGGTGGATTCCGGTCGTCGGCCGACCGGGTGAGAAGGCGGCGGGACCTGCGGCGACCGCCCCCGAGTACGGGAACGGCCGCCGACCCGCGGAGGGGGTCGGCGGCCGTCCGTCGGGCGGCACCGCTCAGTGGGCGTGGTCCTCCTCGTGGGCGGTCTCCGGCAGGTTGCCAAGCACCTTGTCGATCACGTGGATCCGGGCGCCGCCGGCCCGGTAGTCCGCGCAGATCGTCTCGGCCCGGTCGGCCAGCCGGACGCCCGACCCGGCCGGGGCGACGGCGAGGGTGGTGCCCGCCAGGGTGGTGACGGTGCCGGCGGACGCCAGGTCGGCCACCGGGCGAGCCCCGGCGACCAGGTGCTCCTTCAGCAGCCCGCGCAGCGTCGCGGTGTCCTTGAGCAGCAGTTGGTCCAGGTTGGCGGTGGAGAACCTGGCCCGGAAGGCGTCGTCGGTGGGGGCGAGGATGGTGAGCCCGCCCGCGGCGGACAGCTCCTCGGTCATCCCGGTGGCCCGCACCGCCGCCTCGAACATGGTGAGCACGGGAATCCAGGTCAGGGCCTGGGCGGGGGACCGGTCCACCAGCGAGCCCGGACTACCCGGCTCGGTCCCCGAGGGCAGCGCGTCGCACAGCGGTCCGGTGACCGCCACCGGCGTGCTGTCGCCGGTGCCCTCCGCCGCGGCGGGGGACTCCTGCGAGCCGGTGCATCCGGTCACCGCGACCAGGAGGGCCAGGACGGTCCCGGCCGCCGCCCGCCGACGGCGGGCGGCCCGGGGCGCGGGGCCGGGGATGTGGGTCTCGGACACGGTCTCTCCACTCCAGTACCGGTACGGCAGGTGCCGGCAGGTCGGCGGTGGGCCGACCTGCCGGCACCCTCGGGCGGGGACTCAGCAGGTCAGAGCTGGGCGCACTGGCCGAACTTCGGACCACTCACGGAGTTGGCGACCTCCAGGTTCGTCGGTGCCGGGGAGTTGCCGGTGCAGTCCAGCGGGCCGTTGACGGTGTTGCCGGCCACCAGCGGGGCCACGTCCTTGGCGTTGACCACGCCGACCGGGCCGGTCAGCGTGTTGCCGACCACCACGACCGGGCCCTGGGTGCCGGTGGCGCGCACCGGACCGTTGACCCTGCTGTCGGTCACGACGAATCCGGCGGCGCCCGTGGCGTCGACGGGACCGTTGATCGAGCTGCCGTTGACGATCAGCACCGCGCCGGGACGCACCTGGACCGGACCCCGGACGGTGGCCCCGTCCAGGCAGGCGACGCCGGAGACGACCAGCGGGCCGTTGCGGGTACCGGTCAGGGTGGGGGCGACCCGCTCGCCGGCGACCAGGCCCTCCACGGCCTGCTCGTCGAGCAACAGCGGGATCAGGCCCCGCTGCGGCTGGGACAGCGGAACCAGGTAGCTGTCGCCGACCTTGATCACCTTCCAGCCGTGGGCGGCGAGCCGCTGGGCCACGGTGGTGCGCTGGCCGGCCGGGCCGTCGGTGCGCTCGCCGTGGTACTGCTCCTCGGTCAGCCGGTACGCGCACGGCGCCTGCTCGAGGATCCGCTCCGGGGTGGGGGCGTCCGCGGGCGGCGGGGCCTCACCCGGGTGCGGGGCGGGGTACGCCTCGATCTTGCGGGAGCCCCGGAACACGATGCGTCCCTCGTTGGCGGACTGCGACAGGATCCCCTCGGCACGGGCCTTGGTGATGCCCTGGACGCTGGCGCCGTGGTACGTGAGGAACTGGTTGAACGTCCACAGCGCGGAGTAGGTCTTGCGCCGGCGGTTGTTCGCGGTGTTGGACTCGTCGGGGCGCGTCGGGCCACCGGAGCTGCGCAGCTCCAGCAGGGAGTTGACCACGTTCTTCAGGCCGAGGGTGTTGCGCAGGATGGTCTCCTCGCTCAGACCCACGTTGGCCCCGGTGGTGCACCCGTACGGACAGGCCCACCAGCCGTCCCGGGCGCCCTCGGTGTACATGTGGCCCTCGATCATCTTCTGCGACTCGTCGAAGATGCCCTGCGCCACGTTCTGGTGCCGCGGCGGCAGCATCGGCAGGTCACCGGTGTTGGTGTTGCCGTACTCGTGGCCGTCGTAACCGGCGATCGGCCGGTAGTCGCGCACCATCTCGGCGAGGGCGCGGGTCTCCGGCTGGCGGATCAGCGAGTGGTCCCGGTTGAGGTCCTGGCCGGTGGAGTTGCCCCGCGAGTTGGCCGCCCGCCCGTCGCCGTTGAGCGTCGGCACGATGAGCATGGTGGTCTTCGACAGCAGGTCGAGGGTCTTGGCGTCCTTGGTGAAGGCGAGCTGCCGGGCCATGATCAGGCAGGCCTCGCGGTCACCCGGCTCGTTGCCGTGCACGTTGCAGTTGACCATCAGCGGGTTGGTCGCGGCCACCGCCTCCGGCGTCGCCGCCGGCCGGGGGTAGCCGATGACCAGCATGTTGATCGGCCGGTTCAGGACGGTACGGCCGATCTCGACGACGCGGACCCGCTCGCTGGCCCCGTCGAGCGCGGCGGTGTACGCGTACTCGTTGACGTCGCTTGTGTACTGCGCGCCCAGCGTCTCCTCCCACTGGGTGCGCAGGTTCTCACCCGGGGTGCCCGGGTCGCCCCAGTGGCCGCGGGTGGTGCCGCTGACCGGCGCCGAGTAGGGCTGGACCTCGGTGCCGAAGCGGGCCCGTACCCGCCACTGGAAGCCGTTGCCGGGGGCGAAGCCGGCGTCGGCGAAGGTCGGCTCGTCGTTGTTGACCTGCCGGTTCGGGCGCCACACGCCGGCGATGACCGGCGTGCCGGCGGTGCCGTCCGCGGCGAGCGGGGTCCGCTCGATCTGGTAGTCGGTGGCCCCTTCCACCCGGGTCCACGCCAGCGTGGCGTACCCGTCACCCTGCACGACCGTGAGGCCCTGCACCTGGTTCGGCTCCGCCTGCTGCAGGGCCGCGCTCGGCTGCCCCTGCGCCTGCGCGGGCACCGCCGTCGCCACGAGGGCGGCGGCGAGCAGCGCGGAGAACACACCGGCCGTTGTCCGTCTGTATCTCAAAAGGATCTCCAAACAGGAGGGATGGCTGGGTGCGCCCAGCACACCCGTACTCGGCCCGCCGGTGGCGGGCGGCCTGCGATTCTTGAGGATCACCTGAGATTCCCGACGCGGTAACCGGGACGTGGGTCGCGGTTCAGGTCACCGAGGGTCCTCATCCGGTGCGCAGCCGGTAGCCGACGCCGCGCACCGTCTCGACCATGCCGGCGTCGTCGAGCTTGCCCCGCAGGGCTGCGACGTGCACGTCGAGGTTGTGCCGGGTGCCCCAGGTGGTCTGCCAGACGTCCAGCTGCAACCGGTCCCTGGGCACCACCGTGCCGGCCTGCCGGGCGAGCGCCACCAGCAGGTCGAACTCCTTGCGGGCGAGGTTGACCTCCCGGTCGCCCACCCAGACCTGCCGGGCGTGCACGTCGATGCGCAGCCTGCCGGCCCGCAACTCGCCGGTGCTGCGGGTGCTCCGGCTGCTGCGGGCGGTGCGCCGCATCACCGCCTCGATGCGGGCCTGCAACTCCACCATCGAGAACGGTTTGACGACGTAGTCGTCGGCACCGGCGCGCAGGCCGGCCACCCGGTCGTACTCCTCGGCGCGGGCGCTGACCGCGATGATCGCGACGTCCTCGTCGACCTGCCGCAGCCGCCGGCAGACCTCCAGGCCGTCCCGGTCGGGCAGGTTGAGGTCCAGCAGGACGAGGTCGACGGCGTCGGCCCGGATCGCCTCGGCTGCCGTCAGCGCCGACACCACCTCGTGTCCCCGACGGCGCAGCGCCTTGGCGAGGGCAGACGCCACGCGTAGGTCGTCTTCGACCAGGAGCACCCGCACGCACACCCCCCGGACCTCGTCCCCCGCCGGATCCTGCGAGTCTGTCCGATGATCATCGACTTGACCAGTGCGGACGCAAGATGGTGACCGCAAGCATGATCCGTTCCGGACCGACAGCGGGGCCACGGTGACCGGGGGCGTCGAAACGTCCACCTGCTACCAGTCGGGTGCATTACGGTCATCCTCCGATCGGGTGGATTGGCGGCGGAGCGCGTGGGGCAATACCCGCACGCGCGCCACCCGGCCCCGTCGTGTGGTGCGCTCATGGTGCGGTGCGCGCTCATGATCTTGCGCAAAGGGAGCGACATGCAGGTCTGGCCGGGTGAGCGGTACCCCCTGGGGGCCACCTACGACGGGATGGGCACCAACTTCGCCATCTTCTCCGAGGTGGCCGAGCGGGTCGAGCTGTGCCTGTTCGACGAGTGGGACACCGGGGCCGAGCGGCGGGTCGAGCTGCGCGAGGTCGACGCGTACGTCTGGCACGCGTACATCCCCGGCATCGAGCCGGGGCAGCGTTACGGCTACCGCGTGCACGGCCCGTACGACCCGGCGAACGGGCTGCGCTGCAACCCGGCCAAGCTGTTGCTCGACCCGTACGCCAAGGCGGTCGACGGCGACGTGCGGTGGGACCCGGCCGTCTACGACTACGAGCACGGCGACCCGGAGCGGATGAACACCACCGACTCGGCGCCGTTCATGCCGAAGTCGGTGGTGGTGAACCCGTACTTCGACTGGGGCAACGACTCCCCGCCCCGCATCCCGTACCACCACTCGGTGATCTACGAGGCCCACGTGCGCGGCCTGACGATGCGCCACCCGGACATCCCCGACGAGCTGCGCGGCACGTACGCCGGCCTCGCCTCCCCGCCGATGATCGAGCACCTGACGAAGCTCGGCGTGACCGCCGTCGAGCTGATGCCGGTGCACCAGTTCGTGCACGACCACCGGCTGACCGACATGGGGCTGCGCAACTACTGGGGCTACAACACCATCGGCTTCTTCGCCCCGCACCACGGCTACTCGGCGCTCGGGCACCTCGGCCAGCAGGTGCAGGAGTTCCGGGGCATGGTCAAGGCGCTGCACGCCGCCGGCATCGAGGTCATCCTCGACGTGGTCTACAACCACACCGCCGAGGGCAACCACCTCGGCCCGACGCTGAGCTTCAAGGGCGTCGACAACGCCAGCTACTACCGGCTGAGCGAGGAGGATCGCCGCTACTACGTCGACTACACCGGCACCGGCAACAGCCTCAACGTACGCAGCCCGCACTCGCTCCAGCTGATCATGGACTCGCTGCGGTACTGGGTGACCGAGATGCACGTCGACGGGTTCCGCTTCGACCTCGCCGCCACCCTCGCCCGCGAGTTCTACGAGGTCGACCGCCTCTCCACCTTCTTCGAGGTGGTGCAGCAGGACCCCGTGGTCAGCCAGGTCAAGCTCATCGCCGAGCCCTGGGACGTCGGCCCCGGCGGCTACCAGGTGGGCAACTTCCCGCCCGTGTGGACCGAGTGGAACGGCAAGTACCGCGACACCGTGCGCGACTTCTGGCGCGGCGAGCCGGCCACTCTCGCCGAGTTCGCCTCCCGCATCTCCGGCTCCGCCGACCTCTACCAGGACGACGGGCGCCGCCCGTTCCACAGCATCAACTTCGTCACCTGCCACGACGGGTTCACGCTGCGCGACCTGGTGTCGTACAACGACAAGCACAACGAGGCCAACGGTGAGGAGAACCGCGACGGCGAGAGCCACAACCGGTCCTGGAACTGCGGCGTCGAGGGCGACACCGACGACGAGACGGTACGCGCCCTGCGGGCCCGGCAGCGGCGCAACTTCCTGGCCACCCTGGTGCTCTCCCAGGGCGTGCCGATGATCGGCCACGGCGACGAGTTGGGCCGCACCCAGCGCGGCAACAACAACGCCTACTGCCAGGACAGCGAGCTGGCCTGGGTCGACTGGGACGCCGCCGACACCGACCTGCTGGAGTTCACCCGCAAGCTTGTCGACTTCCGCCGCCGCCACCAGGTGTTCCGCCGGCGGCGCTTCTTCACCGGCCTGCCGGTGCGTTCCCGGCTGGTCGACGAGCCCCTGCCGGACCTGGCCTGGTACACCCCCGACGGGCGGGAGATGACCGGCGAGGACTGGGGCAACGACTTCGGCCGCTCGGTGGCGCTCTTCGTCAACGGCGAGGGCATCCGCGAACGCGGCCCGTACGGCCAGCGCCACGTGGACGCCTCCTTCCTGCTCTGCTTCAACGCCCACGACGCCCCGCTGGACTTCACCGTGCCCGGCCCCGAGTTCGGGCCGCGCTGGGAGGTGGTGATCAGCACCGCGGAACCGGAACCGGAGAAGACCACGGTCGTCGAGGCGGGCGGCACCCTCTGCGTGCCCGACCGGTGCGTGGTGGTGCTGGAGAGGAAGGCCTGACATGTCGAGCACCCCTCGACCCGACGCGCCCCGGGTGGGCACCACCTACCGGGTGCAGATCCGTCCCGGCTTCGACCTGGACGCCACCGCCGAGCTGGCCGACTACCTGGCCGGCCTCGGCGTCACGCACCTCTACAGCGCGCCCCTGCTCACCGCCACCCCCGGCTCGGCGCACGGCTACGACGTGGTCGACCACCGCGCCGTCAACCCCGAGCTGGGCGGCGAGGCGGCCCGGCAGCGGCTGCTGCGGGCACTGCGCGCCGCCGGGCTCGGGATGGTCGTCGACATCGTGCCCAACCACGCCGGCGTGGCCGTGCCCGCCGCGAACCCCGCCTGGTGGGACGTGCTGCGCCGGGGCCGCGACTCGCCGTACGCCGGTTGGTTCGACGTCGACTGGGACCGGGGCCGGCTGCTGCTGCCGGTGCTCGCCGACACCCCGGACGCCCTCGACGACCTCAAGCTCGCCGACGGGGAGTTGCGCTACCACGAGCACCGCTTCCCGATCGCCGACGGCACCGCAGACGGCAGCCCCCGCGAGGTGCACGACCGGCAGCACTACGAGCTGGTCTCCTGGCGGCGCGGCGACACCGAGCTGACGTACCGCCGGTTCTTCGCCGTCTCGGACCTGGCCGGGCTGCGGGTGGAGGACCCGGAGGTCTTCGCCGCCACCCACGAGCTGGTGCTGCGGTGGGCGGCGGCCGGCGAGATCGACGGCATCCGCGTCGACCACCCGGACGGGCTGCGCGACCCCTCGGCCTACCTGGCCCGGCTGCGCGCCGCCGCGCCCGACGCGTGGCTGGTGGTGGAGAAGATCCTGGAGTACGGCGAGGAGCTGCCGGACTGGCCGGTGGAGGGCACGACCGGCTACGACGCCCTCGCCGCCGTCTGCGGGCTCTTCGTCGACCCCGACGCGGAGGGCGACTTCACCGCCCTGGACACCCACCTCGTCGGCCGGCACACCTCCTGGCAGGACCTCACCCACGACACCAAGCTCGCCGCCGCCACCCGCCTGCTGTCGGCCGAGCTGACCCGCCTCGCCGCGCTCGCCGACGACGTCGAGCCCGACGCCGCCCGCACGGCGCTGGCCGAACTGGCCGCCGCGTTCCCGGTCTACCGGGGCTACCCGCCGCACGGCGCCCGGCACCTGGCCGCCGCCCGCGCCGAGGCCGGCCGCCGCCGCCCCGACCTGACCGCCGTGCTGGACGCGCTCACCCGCCGGCTGCGCGACCCCGACGACGAGCTGGCGAAGCGCTTCCCGCAGCTCACCGGCGCGGTCATGGCCAAGGGCGTGGAGGACACCGCCTTCTACCGGTGGAGCCGCTTCGTCGCGCTCAACGAGGTCGGCGGCAGCCCCGCGCACTTCGGCGTGCCGCCGGCCGAGTTCCACCGCTTCGCCGCCGCCCGGCAGGTGCGCTGGCCGGCGAGCATGACCACCCTCTCCACCCACGACACCAAGCGCTCCGAGGACGTCCGGGCCCGCCTCGCCGTGCTCAGCGAGCTGCCGGGACGCTGGGCCGACCTCGTCGCCAGGTGGACGGCCCGCGCGCCGCTGCCCGACCCGGCGTTCGCGCACCTGCTGTGGCAGACCGCCGTCGGCGCCTGGCCGATCGAACGGGAGCGGCTGCACGCGTACGTCGAGAAGGCCGCCCGGGAGGCGTCGGCGTCGACGAGCTGGGCCGACCCCGACCCGGTCTTCGAGCGGGCCATGCGCGACGTGGTCGACGCGATGTACGACGACGCGCAGCTGCACGCCGAGCTGACCGCCTTCGCCGACGAGATCGCCCCCGTCGGCTGGTCCAACTCGCTCGGGCAGAAGCTGGTGCAACTCGCCATGCCCGGGGTGCCCGACACCTACCAGGGCACCGAGCTGTGGGACAACTCGCTGGTCGACCCCGACAACCGCCGGCCGGTCGACTTCGCCGTACGCCGGGAGCTGCTGGCCCGCCTCGACGCCGGTCCGCCCCCGCCGGTGGACGCCGGCGGCGCGGCGAAGCTGCTCGTGGTGTCGCGGACCCTGCGGCTGCGCCGCGACCGCCCGGAGCTGTTCACCGGCTACCGGCCGGTGCCGGCTCACGGGCGCGCCGGGCGGCACGCGCTCGCCTTCGACCGGGGCGGCGCCGTCGCCGTCGCCACCCGCCTGCCGCTCGGGCTGGCCCGCGCCGGCGGCTGGGGCGACACCACCCTGTCACTTCCCGTTCACGAGGTGACCGACCTGTTCACGGGCCGGTCCTACAGTGGCGGGCAGACCCCGCTGGTCGACCTGCTGGCCACCTACCCCGTCGCGCTGCTGGCTCCCACCACCGAGTCCGTGGAGGCTTCATGACCGAGTTCACGGTGTGGGCGCCGCAGGCCGCCCGCGTCCGGCTGCGCCTGCCGGGCGTCGCCGACCACGACATGCGCTCCGGCCCGGACGGCTGGTGGCGGGTCGAGGTGCCCGCCGCCGGCCCCGGCACCGACTACGCCTTCCTGCTCGACGACGACGAGCGGGCGCTGCCCGACCCCCGCTCGCCCTGGCAGCCGGAGGGCGTGCACGGGCCGAGCCGGCGCTACGACCACGCGGCGTTCGAGTGGACCGACCAGGCCTGGACCGGCCGGCAGCTGCCCGGCGCCGTCCTCTACGAGCTGCACGTCGGCACCTTCACCCCCGAGGGCACCTTCGACGCCGCCATCGGCCGCCTCGACCACCTCGTCGACCTCGGCGTCGACATGATCGAGCTGCTGCCCGTCAACGCCTTCAACGGCGAGCACAACTGGGGCTACGACGGGGTCTGCTGGTATGCCCCGCACCAGCCCTACGGCGGGCCGGACGGCCTGAAACGGCTGGTCGACGCCGCCCACGCCAAGGGCCTGGGGGTGATCCTCGACGTCGTCTACAACCATTTCGGGCCCTCCGGGGCCTACGCGCCGATGTTCGCGCCGTACCTCACCGAGCAGAGCAACACCTGGGGCCGCACCGTCAACCTCGACGGACCGCACTCCGACGGCGTGCGCCGCTATATCGTCGACAGCATCCTCATGTGGCTGCGCGACTACCACGTCGACGGGCTACGGCTCGACGCCGTGCACGCCATGCCCGACTCCCGCGCCACGCCCTGGCTGGAGGAGGTGGCGATCGAGGTCGAGGCCCTGGCCACCCACCTCGGCCGGCCGCTGTCGCTGATCGCCGAGTCCGACCTCAACGACCCCCGGCTGGTCACGCCCCGGGAGGCCGGCGGCTTCGGCCTGCACGCCCAGTGGAACGACGACGCCCACCACGCCCTGCACACCCTGCTCACCGGCGAGCGGCAGGGCTACTACGGCGACTTCGGCTCGCTGGAGTGCCTCACCGACGTGCTCACCGGCGGGTTCTTCCACGCCGGCACCTGGTCCAGCTTCCGCAACCGCCACCACGGCCGGCCGGTGGACCGGCAGCGCACCCCCGGCCACCGCTTCGTCGCGTACCTGCAGAACCACGACCAGATCGGCAACCGGGCCACCGGCGACCGGATCTCCGCCACCCTCTCCCCGGGACTGCTGCGCGTCGGCGCGACGCTGCTGTTCACCGCGCCGTTCACCCCGATGCTGTTCATGGGGGAGGAGTGGGCCGCCAGCACCCCGTGGCAGTTCTTCACCAGCCACCCCGAGCCGGAGCTGGCGACCGCCGTCGCCACCGGGCGCAAGCGGGAGTTCGCCGCGCACGGCTGGCCGGAGGGCGACGTGCCGGACCCGCAGGACCCGCAGACCTTCGTCCGCTCCCGGCTCGACTGGGCCGAGCTGGACAAACCCGAACACCGCGAGATGTACGAGTTCCACAAGCGGCTCATCGCGCTGCGCAAGAGCCGCCCCGACCTGTCCGACCCGAGGCTGCACGCCGTGGACGTACGCCCCGGCGACCAGTTCCTGGTGATGCGCCGGGGCGGGACCCTCGTGGCGGCGAACCTGGCCGCCAAGCCGCAACGGATCACGTTGCCGGGAGTGGCGCGCCGGGTGCTGCTCGCGACGGGGGAGGGGGTCACGGTGATGCGTGACCGCATCGAGCTGCCGGCGGAGACGGCGGCGATCGTGGCCCTCTGAGCGGCGCTCGACGCCGCTTCGCCGTCGGCAGTGGTGTTGCGGCTGCCGACGGCGACCGGCCCGCCCCCGCCGCCGGTGGTCAGCCGGCGTCCAGCACCTCGCGCAGCCGGGCCGCGAACTCGGCGGGCTTGCCCGCGTAGCCGAACTCGCCGTCCATGAAGCCGCCGTGGTGACTCGGGAACACCACGGCCTCCTGGCCGAGCAGCTCCGCGGTGGCGACGGCCGTACGCGCCGTGTAGGTCCCTTCCGTCTCCTCGCCGACCGCGATCACGACCCGGGTCGGCGCCGCCGTGAGCGCCGCCACGTCGGGCCGGTAGTCGGTGACCGTCCCGGAGGCCTTCGACAGCAGCGGGTCGTCGCGGGAGCCGTCGTCCTCGGTCGGCAGGCCGAACGCCGCCGGGTCGGGCGCGGGCTGGGCGAAGTAGGCGTCGGTGAACTCGCCCTGCCAGGAGACCAACGCCATGAAGGCGGCCATGCCCGCGCCCATGCCCTTCGCCTGGTACGCCTCGTGGACGGCGGCCTGGGCGCGCTCGGCCGCCGCGGCGTCGGGCAGCACGGTGGTGATCGGCGGCTCGTGCGCCACCAGCGTCGCGACGTCCCCGGGGTGGGACGCGACCAGCTCCAGCGCGGTCACCGCCCCACCGCTGCTGGCGAACACGTCGACCGGGCCGGAGCCGAGCGTCTCGATCAGCAGGTGCAGGTCGGCCGCCTGCTGCTGCGGCGTGTGGTCCGACCGCCCGTCGCTGCGGACGCTGCGGCCGAGCCCGCGCGGGTCGTAGGTGACGACCGTCCGGTCGGTGAAGTGGGGCGCGAGCGCGTTGAAGCCCTCCGCCGTCATCGGTTGACCGATCATGAGCAGGGTGCGGTGCCCGCCGGAGGCCGACAGTGGACTGCGCACGTCGTAGACCAGGTCGACGCCGGGCGCGGCGAGGGTGTGGGTCTCCATCGTCGTCATGAACCCGAGCGTACGACCGAGGGGTGACAGAACGGACGCCACACGCGGGAAGCGGCACCCACCCGCCCCGGTTCCCGGCACCGGCGTCAGGATCTGCGGTATGGAGTACTTCTGCTACCACCGCGACCGGCGCGACTCCCTGGCTCTGCGCAAGGAGCTGCGCGAGGAGCACTGGTCCTACATGGACCGGTACGCGGAACGGATGATCGCCCGTGGGCCGACGTTCGCCGCCGACGGGAAGACGCCGATCGGCAGCGTGCACATCGTCGACCTGCCCGATCCCGCCGCCGCCCGGGCGTTCGCCTTCGACGAGCCCACCTACCAGGCCGGCGCGTACCGGGACGTGCTGCTGCGCCGGTGGCACAACACGCTGGGGCGCACCATGTGGGACTTCCCGGGCGGCCGGACGGGTGGTGACCGGTACCTGGTGCTCGGCCTCGGGGCGGGGGAGGCAGCCGACCTGGACGTGAGCGCGGACCGCGACGAGCTGATCGCGTACGGGCCGCTGCTGTCGGACGACGGCGTCAGCTGGCTGGGCACGGCGGCGCTGGTCCGGGCGGAGGACCCGGACGAGGCGCGCGCACTGCTGACCCCGGACCGGTACGCCGAGATCGAGATCCACTCGTGGGCATTCGGCGGACGACCAGCCTGATCCGCCGTCGGGGTCACCGCCGCGTAGCACTACGCACAGGAAGCGATTCGTCAACAAGAAGTGATCCTTGCCTCTTCATTGGTCAGTCTCTATTGTTATCGGAAAGCGCTTTCCCGTCCCGGTGCTCATGCCTGAAAGGTGAACTCAGATGAGACGCAAAGTCGCCACGCGGTGGCTGGCCGGTGGTGCCACCGTGGTCGCAGGTGCCGTCGTCGCCCTGGCGCTGCAGGTTCCCAACGCCTCGGCCGCCACGAACCTGAGCCTCGGCGCCGGCGCTGACGGCTCCAGCAAGGCCAGTGGTACCAGCTATGGCAACGTCATCGACGGCAACCCCAGCACCTACTGGTCGCCGAGCGGCTCGACCGGCACGGTCTCGGTCAAGTGGGGCAGCGCCACGACGGTGTCCTCGGCCGTCATCGTGCAGGCCTCGGGCGGCGGCTCGATCAGCGGCTGGCAGCTCAGGAACCACGACACGGGCTCCGTCCTGGCCAGCGGCAGCAGCGCCCCGAGCACCATCAACTTCTCCTCGACGTCGCTGAAGAAGATCTCCTTCGTCATCACCAGCGCGTCCGGCACCCCACGGATCGCCGAGTTCGAGACGTACTCCAGCGGCGGGTCGACCCCGACCACCAGTCCGACCAGTGGCCCCACCAGCAGTCCGACGCCCGGTCCGACCAGCAACCCGGGCGCGCCGACTGGTGCGTGGCCGTCGTCGGCCGGCTCGGTGAGCATCTCGGGCACGGTCAGCGTCTCCGGCACCTTCGACGGCGGGATGAAGACGTACTGCTGCATGGGTGACGGTGGACAGGGCGAGTCGCAGGACCCGATGTTCAAGATCGCCAACGGTGGCACGCTGCAGAACGTCATCCTCGGTTCGCCCGCCGGTGACGGCGTGCACTGCGAGGGCACCTGCACACTGCGCAACGTGTGGTGGAACGACATCGGTGAGGACGCCGCCACCTTCAAGCAGACCAACGGCGGTACCTCCTACATCATCGGTGGCGGCGCGCGCAACGGCAGCGACAAGACCTTCCAGCACAACGGCAACGGCACGGTCAACATCTCCGGCTTCTACCTCAAGGGGTCCGGCAAGCTGTACCGCGCCTGTGGCAACTGCTCCACCTCGCACACCCGTCACGTGCGTATCGACAACGTCCTCGTCGACGACATCGACATGCTCGCCGGCATCAACAGCAACTGGAACGACACCGCGACGATCACTCGCGTGGTCGTCATCGGCTCGGCCACCATCTGCGGCAAGTACAAGGGTGTGCCCAAGGGCAGCGAACCCAGCTACCTCGGTGAGGGCTGGAACGACGCCAACTGCAAGGTCAACAGAAGTGACGTCACCTTCCGGTAGTCACAGGACACGTCTGTTCGCGAAGGGGCGCCCGCCGCCAGGCGGGCGCCCCTTCTGTGTGTCTGTCGTATGGGGGCGAGTCCAATGGATGGGCATGGGGTCGCACAGCAGGCAACCAGACGCACGCGTGCCGGCGGTTGCCCAAGCCCCCGGGCAGCGCAGCCTCAAGCCGAATTTCCAGCTGTCAGGCGGTTCAGGATGGTCCGGGCCAGCGCGGCGAGCCGGGTTTGCAGGTCGTCGTTGGCCCGCCCGCCGAGGTCGTCTTCGAGATGTGCGGCCAGGGCGGCGACCGTCGGGAGCAGGTCGTCCAGCGGGCTGCCCTCGTGTCCCACCACGTAGAGACGGTGGGTTCCCACCTCGGCGGGGGTGCTGTGGTCAAGGATCCGCTCGCAGGTGTCGGCCGCGATCAGCGCCACCGCCGTCGGTAGCTCCGGCTCCGGAAGTCCGAGTTCGGCGGTGACCGCCGCCAGGCGCCGATTCGCGTCATGCGCCGGCAGTGTCCGAGCTGACTCTGCCGCGAGCGCCACCACGGCGTCGCCGTCGACGCCGGCCACCAGCAGGTCGCAGGCCAGCATCACCGCGTGGTGCGGGTCGGCGTCGTAGAGCAGCGCCCGGGCCTGTTCGGCCCTGAGCCGGCGAAGCAATCCCTCAACGTCGGATACGGAACCGTCCGAACAGGCATCGAACATGCCCTGGCCAGGAGGAAGTGCTTCAAGATCCTGCATGACCACCGTCGCGCCGCCCACACATCGAGCGACGCCGCTTCCGGCATCGCTAACCTCCACAACATCATCCTCGCCGGCTGACCACCGGCCCGATGCCGGGCAACGCCTTCACCAGTTACGAGACGTCCCTTAGACCGGGACGAAGGTGGCGGCCAACACCCGCCAGTTGCCGTCCTCACGCACCCAGAGTCGGGTGTAGCGCAACCGCGCGGACATGGCGGCACCGCCCTGAACGGCATCCACCGCAGCGACCATGCGAGTCACCCCGGTCTGACCGTCTTCCTGGACGTCGAGCGACTCCTCCACCAGGCTGGTGATTCGCAGTGCACCGGAGCGGTAGCCCTCCAAGTCGTCTTCCTTCGTGAAGACCGTGCCGTCCGGTCCGGCACCCACGACCTGCGGGTGCAGTAGCGCGTCGAGGGACTCGACGTCGGCGGCGCGCTGGGCGGCTTGGAGTTGCCGTTCCGCGGTGAGGAGATCCATCCACCGATCCTCCGCAGCGCACCGCAGCAAGACAAGCGGGTTCGCTCGCGGCAGAACGGCGGCGTCAGCCCCGGTAGGGCGTTCACGGCACAACCGAAGCTCGGCACGAGCCTGGGCGCGTTGTCCGCAGCAGTTGAAACCGCCAAGGTCCTACCGGAGCATCCCCTCATGCCGACCCTGTCCTGCCCCGCTCGTATGTCTATCTTGACCAGCACCACCAGGACGGAAAAGGCGCATTTAACTGTCAGGCTGAGACAGCGGCACCGTTGGCAAGGTACATCGGGGCTTGTCGGGCTCGGGCTTTTATCGCCGCACTGGCCCGGGGAGCCACATTCACTGGAAGTCGCTGCCCAACCTCCTCAAGCGAGAAGAAGGCGGCATCTTCCAATTCCTGCCCAGGCAGGTCGATGCCCTCAAGGCTGCCGAGCGTCCCGCAGTCGAAGGTGAAGTGGATCAGGGCGCGTGGCCGCTGCCCCGCAGCAGGTGCCCAGTCCACGACGAGGAGATCCCCTGCAGCGACAACGAGGCCTAGCTCTTCGCGGACCTCACGGGTGCAGGCCTGATGCGGATATTCGCCCTCCTCCACGTACCCGCCCGGAAAAGCCCAATGATCACGGTACGTGGGTTTCACGAGCAGCACGTTCCCCGCCGGATCGGTGATGAGCGCTCCTGCGGCAGCATGGAAGGCGGGCAGGTTGGCATACCAGGTGGCGGGATCCGTCCAGGTCATCTCTGTGACGCTAGCCGTCAGGCTCCGATGTTGTCTCGCGTAAGTTGCGCAGTTGAAGCGGGGAGAGCCACAAGGAGTTCGTTCAGTCGCCAAGGTCTGCGAGGCCTACGGTCACCGCGTGCAGAAGTCCGTCCTTGAAGTCGTCTGCCGAGACGCCGACGAGGTAGAACTGGTGGCCGCCCTGCAACAGGCCATCGACCCCCGACGCGACAGCATCCGTACCTACCGCCTACCGGCTCATGCCTTGGAACTTCGGCCAGGTTCGGCATGATGGCGACATGCGTTTGTTGGTGCTCGGTGGAACCTGGTTCGTAGGCCACGCGATCGTCAGCGCCGCCATCGAGGCCGGCTGGGAAGTGACCACGTTCAACCGGGGTACCTCAGACCCGTTCCTGGAAGCTGTACGGCCGATTCGTGGTGATCGGACCTCTTCGGATGATCTTGCCGCCCTCGCCGCCGCAGGCCCCTGGGATGCGGCTGTCGACACGTCGGGTTACGTGCCGAGGAACGTCCTTGACGTGGCGCACATGCTTGCACCGGTCACCGGCCAGTACGTCTTCATGTCCACCGTCAGCGTGTATGGGGACTGGCCCGTCGAGCCACTCAGCGAGCGATCCGAAGTGCTGGCCTGCCCACCCGACGCCGGCCCGGACTACGGCATCGACACGGAGAACGGACCAACTCGGTACGGCTACCAGAAAGCAGGTTGTGAAAGAGCGGCAGTAACCGCGTTCGGCCAGGAGCGGACGGTGGTCCTGCGACCCGGTGTGGTCCTCGGCCCACGGGAGTACGTAGGCAGGCTGCCGTGGTGGCTGCGGAGGGTGGCTGCCGGCGGCGAAATCCTGGCACCCGGTTCGCCTGACCGCACCATCCAACCCGTTGACTGCCGCGATCTGGCCGCGTTCACACTGCGAATGATCGCTGACCGGTCGTCCGGCGTCTTCAACGTCTGCGCTCCCATTGGCAGTGCCACGTTCGGCGGGCTGTTGACGGCCTGCGCCCATGCGACTCGTTCCGAGGGGTCCTTCGAGTGGGTGCCGGACCTTTACCTACTCGAGGAGGGCGTTCGGCAGTGGTCGGAACTCCCGCTCTGGCGCACCTCCAATGGGGTCTGGCAAGTTGACACTGCCCGTGCCCAGGCCGCCGGCCTCCGCTGCCGGCCACTGGATCTCACTGTGCGGGACACGTGGCGATGGATGGTCGACAGCAATGCGGAGAGCGCACACGACCGCGCTGCGGACATCGGCATCGCTCGGTGGAAGGAAGCGCAGGTGTTGGCTGACTGGCACCGCTCAGGCGAGCCGGCGGGTTGAGGTTTCGGGCAGCCACGCTGCGATGCGCTCTGCGAGCTGGCGGGCTTCGGCATCGCCGTTGCAGGGTGCCTGGCTCAGCAGCCGCGTGATCCGCGACAGTCGACCGGTCAACGACACGTTCCGCTTGTGCGGAGGCAGGTCCAGGACCGTGGAGAGTGCGTCAGTGGCAGCATCAATGTCGTTTAGATGGAGGTAGGCGGCGGCGATGTCGATGTTCGCCCCGCTGATCTGTGAGTACGGTCGGCGCGCAGCGGGCAGCGCCTGAAACAACCTCAGTGCCTCGTCGGCACGCGCTGCGGCCCGTTCGCCGTTGCCGAGGTCGAGCCAAGCCGCGGCAGCGCACGCCGCAGCGCGTGCATCCCCGAATGCGAACTCGCCGCCGGTAGTTGCTGCGAGTTCGTCAGGTCGGTTCTCGGCGACCTCCCGGTCCCGTCGGGCTACCGCCAAGATTTCGGTCACCGTTCCGGCATCATTGAGCAGGGCATGAGAGCGGGCCGCGATATGGCGCAGTCTCATCTTTGGCTCGCCCGCAGGAGCTACTCGCATTGCTCGATCGAAGTAGCCGAGTGCCGCATCCGGCTCGTTGCGCCAGTTTGCGAGCGTCATCCGTAAACCGTACGTCCACGCTTTCAGCGAGGGGTGTCCGGCGAGATCCGCGTACTGCGTCGCCGCTCGCGCCAGCGTCGTCGACTCGACCCAGCGTCCGAGGTCGAAGGCGGTGGAGGCCATAAGTGACGTGCCCTGGGCGATGAGGACGTAGAGGTGGGTCAGATCTCGTGGCCTGCGCGTCCGTTCGGTAAGCGCTCGCGCCTCGTCACGCAGCCGCCTGGCGTTTGCGAACATGTCGAAGGCGGCGATGCTGCCCGAACGGGCCAGTAGCGCCATGTCCTGTTGCATCGACTCGATCGAGTCATGCGGAACGCCGATCCTGGCCAGGAGTGAGTCGTTGCTGATGGCATCGGCAGCATCGCTCACCACATCGGCACCGTTGACGCCACCTGGCTTCGATGACGGGTCACCGATCCCCGCAAGGAAGCGCGATTGCGCACCGGCGGGAAGCCGCTTCAGAGCGGTGTGCAACAGTTCCTGATTCGCGTTTCCCGGCACTGTATCGGGCCGGCTATGCCAGTAGGCGACCGTCCTGACCGCGATGCCGAGCCAATCCGCGAAACCCTCGTTCGTCATGCCGGCCGACGCCTGTAGCGCGCAGGCAAGGCGTCCCGTCCACTGGCCCACCGTCGTCACCATGATTCTCCGAGCGTTCGTTGCATCGGATTGCCCTGCCGTTGCACCACCGTTGCATGGGCGTCCGCATTCTTCTCGAGTTCACTGGACGCCACAGCTTTCAGCAGGATCTTCAATCGCAGCCTACCGAGGAGACCCCCCATGGCTGAACCCCCGCGCGATGGACAAGACGGACACCGCTCGCGACGTGTTGTCGGCATGGTCCTTCGGCGCCTCGCTTTCGATGGCGCGCGACATGCAGAGTGATGACTCGATGAGCCGGGGTGAGCAGGCCGAGGCCGCCGAGCGGGAGGCGGCCAAGCAGCGCCTCCTGGATCAGGCCGAGGCGGAGCGCGTACCGGTGGAGGAGACCACCCGGGCGGTGCCGGACCGGCGGTGGCGGCGTGACCAGCGCTGACGAGCCGATCGGTCGCCGCGTCGCCCGCTGGCGGGCGCGGCGGCGGATGACCCAGCAGATGTTCGCCGACCGGCTCGGCAGGTCGAAGAGCTGGGTGGACAAGACCGAGCGGGGCGTACGGCCGCTTCACCGGTATCCGGTGATCCAGGAGATCGCCCGGGTGCTGCGGGTCGACCCGATGGTGCTGCTCGGCGAGCACCGCCCGCCGCCGATCGCGGCAGGCCCGGTGGATGGGGTGGACGGCATCCGGGCCGCCCTCGCCCGCTACGACGACCACGGGGCGGCGGCGTCCGTGGCGGAGACGGGCCGGCACGTCGCGCACGCCTGGCTGACCTACCAGCACGGGCACTACGCGCAGGTGGTGCGGCTGCTGCCGAGGCTGCTGCACGCCGCGCAGGGCGCGCGGGGGCAGGATCCGGGGTTGCTGGTGCAGGCGTACCGGATCACCTCGTCGGTGCTGGTGAAGCTCGGCGAGGCCGACCTGGGG
Source organism: Micromonospora sp. USAFONa4 (assembly GCF_057197825.1). NCBI lineage: Bacteria > Bacillati > Actinomycetota > Actinomycetes > Micromonosporales > Micromonosporaceae > Micromonospora > Micromonospora sp. USAFONa4. The sequence continues at coordinate 6,485,478 of NZ_CM170072.1, forward strand.
TGGCTGGCTGCCGACCGGGCGGTGGCCGTGGCGGGTGGCGATCCGGCGCTGGCGGGGGCGGCGACCGTGGCGGTCGGTCAGGCGCTGCGCGCGCTGGGCCGGGACCGGCTGGCGCTGGTGGCGACGCTGGCGGCCGCGCGTCGCGTCGCGCCCGCGTCGGAGGCGGTGCACGGGACCCTGCTGATCCAGGCCGCGCTGGCCGCCGCCGGCTGCGGCGATGTCGGCCGCAGCGAGGAGCTGGTCGAGCGGGCCGCGCGGGTGGCGGCGCGGGTCGCCGGTGACGACCCGCACCGGACCGGCTTCGGGCCGGGCGCCGTCGAGGCGGCCCGGGTGGTCGCGGCTCTCGAGCGGGGGGACGCCGGGGAGGCGGTGCGCCGGCACGAGCAGGCGGTACGGCGGGAGGCGTGGCGGCGGCTGCCGGCCGAGTACCGGGGCGCGTACCTGGTGGACGCCGCGCGGGCGTACCTCCAGGTCGGCGACCTGTGCGGTGCGGGCCGGCTCCTGGTCGACGCGGATGCCGTCGCGCCCGCCGAGGTCCGGTGCCGGCCGTTGGCGCGTACGGCCGTCGCCGAGGTCGCCCGGGCCCACCCGGCGCCGGCCGGCGTGGCGCGCCTGGCGACGCTGGTGGGCCTGACCCGCTGATCCGGTGCGCCGGGCGACCGGCGTGCCGCTGGCGGGTCAGCCGTTGGTGAGGAGTTCGCGGATCGCGACGAGGCTGGCGCCGTCGCCGACGGCCACCAGCGAGTCACCGGCCTGGAGGGTGAGGTCGGGACCCGGGGACGGGATCACGTGACCGTCGCGGACCACAGCGACGATCGACGCGCCGGTGCGGGTCCGCGCGCGCGTGTCGCCGAGCTCGCGCCCGAGGTACGGCGACCGGGCGGGGATCGGCATGCGTACGGTCTCGACGCCCTCCAGGGGCGGGACCAGCTCCGTCAGGTTGTCCATGACCAGCGGAAGGCCGAGCAGGTCGGCGATCGTCCGCGACTCCGTGCTCTCCAGCGTCAACGTGTGCTGGGCGGTCTCGGGGTCGGCGGGGTCGTAGAGCACGATGTCGCGCCGGCCGTCGAAGTGCACGATCACCGCGCCTCGCTGGCCCGTCCCCGTGACGAACGCGTACGACTCTCCGACGCCGAACAGCCGGGTCCTCTCCAGGTCCACGTTTCCACCCTCCGAGGATGAGGCGTCGCAGTCGAGCACCTTGCCGCCCAGACTAGTACTTCAGCCGGGATCGTGACGATCGCTCGGTGGGTGCCTGCCGGCCGCGGGTCCGCTGCTCACGGCGTGGCTCCGGCTCCGGCGGCCAGTGTCGGTGTCGTCCCCGGGGGTGAGGAATTGCATCGGGAGACAACCGCAATTCCCATCTGTCGGCAGCGGCGAACGTCTTCTGATCGAAAGCGCAGATTCGCGGCGATGGGATTTGCGAGTCAATTTCGAGGCTTCTGTTCGGGGTGGGGACGCTTTGTTTGCCGCCGGCTCTGGTCCTTTTCGGTCGCCACAAAGTCAATGTCAATTACCTGTCATTCCATCACGTTGTGATCAAAGCAATCTGATCGATAGGTTTCGCTGGTCCGAGTTGGAGTACCCGAAAAAGGGGGCAACTGTTGAGATCAACCCTGCGCTGGTCCGCATCGGCCAGCCTGGCACTCGCGCTGGTCGTGACCGCTCCGGCGGTGGCCCAGGCGAAGCCGACGCCGGTCGGGAGCAACGGCAACACCACCACCGTCGCCCGCACCAGTGACGGTCGCGCGATCACCAACGAGAAGATCGCCGAGGAGGTCACCAGGTTCTGGACGCCGGAGCGGATGGCGAGCGCCGTCGACCTCGACATCGCGAGGTCGCCGAAGGCCACCGAGTCGACGAGCCGGGCGCCGAAGCCCGACGGGCCGGCGGGCTCGGTCGCGCCGGTGCGACCGAGCGCCGCCACCGGCGCCGACGTCGGCATCCAGCTCAACGAGTCGGCGGTCGTCGGCAAGGTCTACTTCACCACCCCCAACGGCGGCGGCGCCTCGTGCTCGGCGAGCGCGGTGGCCAGCGGCAAGGCGCGACTGGTCATGACCGCCGGGCACTGCGTGCACCAGGGCGCCGGCGGGCAGTGGTACAGCAACTGGCAGTTCGTGCCGCGCTACCGCGACGGCGCGCGGCCGTTCGGCACGTTCGTGGCGTACCAGCTCGCGGCCCGCACCGCGTGGATCAACAGCAGCAGCTACGACGAGGACATGGCCATCGCCATCATGCACAACGGCGGTAACTGGGGCCTGAAGGTCGTCGAGACGGTCGGCGGCCACGGCATGCGCTGGAACTGGGGCTACAACATTTCCCTGATGACCGCGCTCGGCTATCCGTCCAACCTCGGCGGTGGCGAGAGCCAGTACTTCTGCCAGAGCGGGACCTGGCACGCCGGCGGCCAGCAGATCCGGATGTGGTGCAACATGACCTACGGCTCCAGCGGCGGTCCCTGGCTGCAGGAATACAACGACCAGAACGGCCTCGGATTCATCAACAGCGTCGTGAGTCACGGCGACAACCCGGGCAACGGTCAGTTCGACGGTCCGTACTTCGACGACGACATCAAGAGCCTCTACGACTTCGCGGAGGGTCTCTCCCCGGCGTAAGGGCACGTGAACGGCAGAGCCCCGGCCGGGTGGCCGGGGCTCTGCGCGCGGTGCTCCGTCAACGGCGGAGAAGTTCCCGTCCGGGGCGCGGCTTCACTTGAAGCGGATGAACTTCGAGAACTGGTTGTTGGCGGTGCCCACCGAGACCGTCCGGTGGCTGTACCGGTCGGCGGACACGTAGTTGTATTCGTCGATCTCGAAGGTGCCGTTGGCGTTCACCCTGGTCACGAAAGCGACGTGACCGTAGGTGCCGCCCAGGCGTACCGCGACGTCACCGGCCTTCGGGCTGTTGTGCACCGGCACGCCGGCGCGTCCGGCGGCGGCCACCCACTCCTTGGCGTTGCCCCACCGCGCCTGGCCCTTGTACTGGTTGTGGAAGGCGACGCCGACCCGGCTGCGCACCGCCCAGGCCGCGAAGCTGGTGCACTGCCCCTTGTAGAAGTTCCAGGGATCGATGCCCGAGGTCTGACCCTTGTAGGGGTAGTCGTCCTTGGCCGGGTAGCTGGCGCCGGCGGAGATCAGCTGGTGGGAGGCGTTGTTGTTCTTCAGCGTGGAGCTGAGGTTCTTCTTCGCCCCGGGCGCGAAGTCCTGGTACGCGTGGGAACCGTTGTAGCCGGTGTTGTAGTAGACGCGCACCGTCCTGCCGGTGCGGTTCCACGCCGAGGCGGCGTTGTTCTTGATGCACTGGCCCTTGCCGCTGCCGGCGCCCTTGAACTCGTAGCAGCCCGGCTGGGCGGTGCCGTAGTCGGCCAGCGAGCCGGCGTGATCGGAGACCGAGCCCGCGTGGTTGCTGTTGTAGTAGTAACAGAACTCGCCGGTGTTGCATGCTCCGTCGCGGGACGCGGCCTGCGCGGGCGCGGCGACCGCCAGGACGCCGAGAGTCGCGCTCAGCACGCTGGCGCTGAGGGCGCCGAGGACGCGAACGGTGACCGTGGGCATGATCACTTCCCTCCTGGGGGTGGGTGATGGGGGACCCACGCTACAAGGCATAGATCATCCGCCATACCCCTCAATCGCGGGCGCGTGGATGGCCCGGGGGTCTGTCGAGATTCGGGGTTCATCGGGCGATTCGCGGGCATAGCGTCAGGCGTGGCGGCTTCCCGCCGCCGGGCCTGCCGCGGGGGCGGGTCAGGACGACCTGACGGTGGTGCGACGTGGACGAGACCGATCCGATGATGCTGGACCAGCGGGGACGACGCGGCCAGGGCGCCGGACTGCCCCGGTTGCTGGGCGCGGTCAGCCTCGCCCTCGGCGCCGGCAGCCTGCTCGCCCCGCGCGCGGTGGCCCGGCTGACCGGGGTGGACGACTCACCCGCCGCCCGCGGGGTCGTCGCCGCCGTGGGCGCCCGCGAGCTGGCCCACGCAGCGGGCCTGCTCGCCGGCCGTAGCCCGGCCGGCTGGGCGTGGACCCGGGTGGCCGGCGACGCGCTGGACCTCACCCTGCTCGGACGGGCCTGGGCGGACCGGTGCGGCGAGCGGCGCCGGCGGGTCGGCCTCACCGCCGCCGCCGTCGCCGGGATCGCCGCCGTCGACCTGATCGCCGCCGTACGCGCCGGACGGGCGCGCGCCGCGCACCGGCGGGTGATCGACATGGAGGTCGCGGTCACCGTCAACCGGTCCCCGGCCGAGGCGTACCGCTTCTGGCGGGACCTGGAGAACCTGCCCCGGTTCATGTCCCACCTGGAGTCGGTACGCGCCGACGACCTGCGCCGGTCGCACTGGACCGCGCACGGCCCGGCCGGCCGCCGGATCGAGTGGGACGCGGAGATCGTCGACGACCAGCCGAACCGGTCCCTCGCCTGGCGGTCGCTGCCCGGCACCCGCGTGCCCAACGCGGGCCGGGTCCGGTTCGTGCCCGCGCCGGGCGATCGCGGCACCGAGGTCCGGGTGCGGCTGCGCTACGCCCCGCCGGCCGGCGCGCTGGGCCGGGCCGTGGCCAAGCTCTTCGGCGAGGAACCCGAGCAGCAGGTACGCGACGACCTGCGCCGGTTCAAGCAGGTGGTGGAGACCGGCGAGGTGGTCCGCTCCGAGGGCAGCCCGGACGGCATCTCCGTACGCCAGCAGGTCATGCAACGCCCCGCTCAGCCGCTGCCCATCGCCCGCCGCTGACCGCCCGCCACCCGAGAGGACGAACGATGAAGGCCACCGCCTGGATGGGCAAGGACAGCGTCAAGGTCGTCGACGTGCCCGACCCGACCATCATGAACGCGCGCGACGCGATCGTACGGATCACCTCGACCGCCATCTGCGGCTCGGACCTGCACCTCTATCACGGCTACATCCCCGCCATGCGCAAGGGCGACGTCCTCGGCCACGAGTTCATGGGCGAGGTCGTGGAGGTCGGCCCGCAGGTACGCAACCTGCGCCCCGGCGACCGGGTGGTGGTGCCGTTCCCGATCGCCTGCGGGCACTGTTCCTCCTGCCAGCGCGGGCTCTTCTCGGTCTGCGAGAACTCCAACCCCAACGCCGGGGTGGCCGAGAAGATCATGGGGCACTCGCCGGCCGGCATCTTCGGCTACTCCCACCTGCTCGGCGGCTACGCCGGCGGCCAGGCCGAGTACGCCCGGGTGCCGTTCGCCGACGTCGGCCCGGTCAAGGTGCCCGACGAGGTCCCCGACGACCAGGCCGTGATGCTCGCCGACGTGCTGCCCACCGGCTTCATGGGCGCGGAGATGTGCGACATCAAGCCGGGCGACGTGATCGCCGTGTGGGGGGCCGGCCCGGTGGGCCTGCTCGCCGCCGCCAGCGCCCGGATGCTCGGCGCGGAGCGGGTGATCGTCATCGACCGGTACCCGTACCGGCTGCGGCTCGCCGAGGAGCACACCGGCGCGGAGACCATCAACTACGACGACACCGACGTGCTCGACGCGCTCAACACGATGACCGCCGGGCGGGGACCCGACGCCTGCATCGACGCCGTCGGCCTGGAGGGGCACCACGGCAACACCGCCGTCTACGCGTACGACCGGGCCAAGCAGGCCGCCCGGGTCGAGACGGAACGCCCGTTCGCGCTGCGCCAGGCCATCCTCGCCTGCCGTAGCGGCGGCGTCGTCTCGGTGATCGGCGCGTACGGGGGCTTCGTCGACAAGTTCCCGATGGGCGCGTTCATGAACCGGTCGTTGATCATGCGTACCGGTCAGTGTCACGTCCAGCGCTACACCCGTCCGCTGCTCAACCGCATCCAGCGCGGCGACATCGACCCCAGCTTCATCATCAGCCACCGGATGCGGCTCAAGGACGCGGCCAAGGGCTACAAGATCTTCCAGAAGAAGCAGGACGAGTGCACAAAGGTCGTCCTGAAGGTCTGAGCCCCGACGCCCGAGCGCCGATGAGGCCCGGGGGCGGCGGTGCCCCGCCGTTCCCGGGCCTCATCGGCGGTGGGTCAGGCCCAGGGGGCCGTCGGGTACCAGGGGATGATCTCGCGGCGGGCGAGCAGCCGTACGTCCCAGTAGAGGAACGTGAAGGCGCCGGCGACGATGAACGCGACAGCGGTCAGGACCGCCAGGCGGCTCGGCCGGGCGCTGAACCAGCGTTGCAGACGGGAACCGGCGAGCCAGGCCAGCAGCAGGAACAGCACCGCCATGATGACGATGTTGCCCAGGGACTGCAGCGTGAACGCCGCCGCGCCGTAGAGCGGGTTGCCACTCTCGGCGGCGTCGCGGAACATCTGCCGGAACAACGCGAAGGGCCGGCCGATCAGGAAGCCGGCGATCAGTGCGCCCATGAACACCATCGGGGCGTTGGGGAACCGCCGGGCGATCCGGGCGAACGGGTCCGGCACGACACCCAGCGCGGCCAGACCGAGATAGATCATGATGAGCCCGATCGCGCCGAAGACGACCATGGACTGGATGCTCCTCGGCGACAGCCCGCCGGGCGCGTTGGGCGCGGTGGAGAACTGCGGCATCGACGTGCCGACGAGGCCGACGACCGCGCCGTAGGCGGCCGACACCGCGACCATGCCCACCGACATCCAGCCCAGCGGCTTCAGCGGTGCGACGATCCGGCTGAACCTGCTGCCCGTGGTGCCGGTCAGCGGGGCCAGGGCACCGAACGCGGCGATGTTGCAGGCGGTGAACGTGCCCGCGATGCCGGAGACGAAGGCGAACAGGATGCCCGCCGCGATGCCCTGGATGGGCGTCTCCTTGGCGTCGTGGCCGAGCAGTGTGTTGGCGACGTTGTCGCCGATGGTCCGGTCCACGAACTCCGCCGACCAGATGACGGTCAGCAGGAACCCGCCGAGGACGCTGAGGAGGATGATCAGCCCTCGCCGCCGGGGGAAGTGCCCGTTGACGAACGCGGACGTCCCGCTCCGCGTGGTGTCGGGGCTGAGTCGGACGGGCGCGTCGGGTCGCCGGGAAGACCTCTGGGTCTGCGTCACATGCGCTCCTCGGGGTGGGGGAGGGGTCGGTGGGAGGGGGCGCGGGTCGATGTCCGCGTTTCATCATGGGGTGGCCGCCGTCGGCTCGGTTCTTCCATCGTGCGCAATCTCCCGGGCCGTTTCGCCCGCTCCGGGTGCCGGTCAACTTCAGGACGGTCCGGCTGCCCGCCTCCGCCGCAGACGCGTGGATCAAACGCCTTGGAGATCGTCCGGGGCGGCGCCGCGAAGGGCGTGGGGCGTCGTCCGCCCGTCCGGCCTGTCGTCGTCCGGGTGATCGGGAAGGCGGCCGTGCGACGCTTGTTGCCAATACTTTGCAATAAGCTGGTGGCGAGCGACGGCCGCCGCGAGAGGACGACCCATGCCCGACGCGCCCGCCCGGACCGCCGTGGACGGTCCGTCGCACACCGTGTCCGAGCTGGTGATGGCCTGGGGGCGCGGCTGGGCGGTCTCCAGGGCCACGCCCGCCCCCGTCGCGGTCCCCGGCGGCTTCCGGATCGACGTGGGCCTGCCGGGGCACCGCGTACGCCACGTGCTGCACACCTACGACACCGACTCGCTCGGGCGGCTCGGCCGGGAGCTGACGGGCCCGGGCACCTGGATCAAGGTCAGCGGGGACCGTGCCGGCCTCCGTGCCGCCCTGCCCGACGCCTGGACGCTGGACATCGCCGGACACCTCATGAGCGCGCCGCTGGCCCCGGGCGCGGCCGGGCCGCCCGCACCGTATTCGGCGCGGGTCGTCGCCGAGGGCGGGGTCGTCGTCGCGAGGGTCCTCGACGCGTACGGGCACAGGGCGGCCGTCGGGCGGCTGGCCGGCGCCGGGGAGTTCGGCATCGTCGACCAGGTCGAGACGGAGCCCGCCCACCGGCGGCGCGGGCTGGGCAGCGTCGTCATGCGGGCGCTCTGCGACCACGCGGCGAGGCTCGGGATGCGCACCGGGATCCTCGTCGCCACCGACGAGGGCCGCGCCCTGTACCGCGCGCTCGGCTGGACGGTGCGCTCGGACCTGTCGGGGGCGTACCTCAGCGAGGACCGGGGCCCGGCCTGACGTGCCGGCCGGGCCTGACGTGCCGGCCGGGCCTGACGTGCCGGCCGGGCCTGACGTGCCGGCCGGGCCTGACGTGCCGGCCGGGCCTGACGTGCCGGCCGGGCCGGTCGGGCCGGACGACGACGGGCGGAGCCGACCGGTGGACGGCGGCTCGTGGCGGCCCGGTCAGGGGATGGGCCACTCGTGGACGGGCCGGTTGGTGTGCATCAGCTTCACGTAGTGCCGCACCACCTCCCGCAGCGCCTCCGGCCGGTCGAGATGGTCGGCGGACTCCAACCGGTGCAGGGTCTCCACCTGCCAGCTCGCCCCGTTGCGGCCGGTCAGGCACCGTTGCTCGATGACGCCGAGCAGCCGGTCCCGCTCGGCCGGGTCGAGGCCCCACCGGTCCAGCCCGTGGTGGGCCAGCGGCAGCAGCCGGCGCAGCACCAGCTCGGTGACCGGGAGATAGCCGAGGCCGGGCCAGAAGACCTGGGCGTCGATGCCGTAGCGGGCGCAGGCGTTGAAGTTCTCCTCGGCCGCGCTGAACGACATCTGCGACCACAGCGGCCGGTCGGCCTCGGCGAGCGCCCGGACGAGACCGAAGTAGAAGGCGCCGTTGGCCACGGTGTCGAGCACCGTCGGCCCGGCCGGCAGCACCCGGTTCTCCACCCGCAGGTGCGGGCGGCCCTTCAGCACGTCGTACACCGGGCGGTTCCAGCGGTAGACGGTGCCGTTGTGCAGCCGCAGCTCGGCGAGCTTCGGCACGTCCCCCCGGGCCAGGGCCTCGGCCGGGTCCTCCGCGTCGCAGACGGGCAGCAGCGCCGGGAAGTAGCGCACATTCTCCTCGAACAGGTCGAACACCGTGGTGATCCAGCGCTCGCCGAACCACACCCGGGGGCGTACGCCCTGGGCCTTGATCTCCTCCGGCCGGGTGTCGGTGGCCTGCTGGAACAGCGGGATGCGGGTCTCCCGCCACAGCTCCCGGCCGAAGAGCAGCGGCGAGTTGGCCCCCAGGGCCACCTGGATGCCGGCGACCACCTGCGCGGCGTTCCAGTAGTCGGCGAACTGGGCCGGGCTGACCTGGAGATGGAACTGGGTGCTCGTGCAGGCCGCCTCCGGGGTGATGGTGTCGGCGGTGACCGCGAGCCGTTCCACGCCGTTGATCGCGATCCGCAGGTCCTCGCCGCGGGCGGCGAAGATCTGCTCGTTGAGCAGCGCGTAGCGCGGGTTGGCCGACAGCGTCTCGGCGGTCAGGTGCTCCGGCCGCAGCGTCGGCAGGACGCCGATCATCACCATGTGCGCGCCCACCTCCCGCGCCTTGGTCTCGGCGGCGTTGAGGCTGGCCCGCACGCTCTCCTCGAACTCGCGGGTGCCGGTGCCGGCCAGCCGGCGCGGCGCCACGTTGATCTCGACGTTGAACTGGCCCAGCTCCGTCTGGAAGGCCGGGTCGGCGATGGCGGCCAGCACGTCGGCGTTGCGCATGGTCGGCATCGAGTCGTCGTCGACCAGGTTCAGCTCGATCTCCAGCCCGGTCATCGGCCGTTCGACGTCGAACCGGGACTCCCGGAGCATCTCGGCGAAGACGTCCAGGCACCGCCGCACCTTCTCGCGATAGCGGGCCCGGTCCTCGCGACTGAAGGTCCGTACGCCGACGTCCTCGCCCATGGTCACCGCCCTGTCACCGTTGGTTCCCCTAACCTCGCACGCCCGGGGCGGGCCGGGGAAGACCCGAAGCTTCTTGTACGTACCCAGCTCGGGCCCGCGTGATCCCTGTCGCCTCCGCCCGTCGTGCCGTCGGCGCGCCCGACGGGGTGGTTAGCATGTGCGGCAACCGGTGGGGGAGTGACGATGCGCGAGAAGATCACCAGGCTCTTCGTGGCGGCGGCGATCGCCGAGGCCTGTTCCTGGCTGGCCCTGCTGATCGGCATGGCCGTCAAGTACGGCCCCCCGGGCAACGAGATCGGCGTGCAGATCTTCGGCCCGATCCACGGTGCGCTCTTCGTCGCGTACGGCCTGCTGGTCCTCGCGATGGCCCGGCTGCACCGGTGGCGGCCCTGGCCCACCCTCGTGGCGCTGGCCTGCGCGGTGCCGCCGTTCGCCACCCTGATCTTCGAGCGCTGGGCCGCCCGGCGCGGGATGCTGCGCAGCGCGGGCGAGCCGGACCGGCCGCTGACCCCCGTCGGCTGACCGGTCAGCCGGCGAGGAACCCGGCCAGCGCGGCGGCGAGCTGCTCCGGGGCCTCCTCGGCCATGTGGTGGCCCGAGGCGATCGCGGCCACCCGCACGTCGTCGGCCCAGTCCCGCCAGATCGCCGCCGGGTCGCCGTACAGGTCGACCATGTCGTCCCGCTCCGACCAGCAGAACAGCACCGGGCAGGCGATCCGCCGCCCGGCGGCCCGGTCGGCGTCGTCGGCCGCCCGGTCCGGGCCGAGCCCGGCCCGGTAGTCCTCGCACATCGCGTGCACCGTCGCCGGGTCGTGGATGGCCCGGCGGTAGTCGGCGTACGCCTCCTCGCCCATGGCCGCCGGCGACCCGCCGTACCAGGCGTCCGGGTCGGCGGTGATCACCCGCTCCGCCGGCTTGTCCGACTGGCCGAGGAAGAACCAGTGCCACCAGCGGGCCGCGAACCGGGCGTCGGCGCGCGCCAGGGCCTCGCCGATCGGCACCCCGTCGAGCACGCCCAGCCGGCTGACCCGCTCGGGGTGGTCCAGCGCCGTGCGCATGGCCACGTAGCAGCCCCGGTCGTGCCCGATCACCGCCGCGCGGTCGTGGCCGAGCGCGTCGAGCAGGCCGACCACGTCGCGGGCCATCGCCCGCTTGGCGTACGTGGTGTGCCCCGGGTCGCTCGGCGGCTTCGACGAGCCGCCGTAACCGCGTAGGTCCGGGCAGATGACGGTGTGCTCGCGGGCGAGCAGCGGCGCGACCCGGTGCCAGGTCGCGTGGGTGCGCGGATGGCCGTGCAGCAGCACCACGGGTGGCCCCGAGCCGCCGTGGCGTACCCGCAGTTGGACCTCGCCGACGTCGATCCGCTCCAGCGTGAATCCCTCGAACATGTCCGCCACGGTGCCCGCGGGCGCGCCGCCGGAAACCGCGCCGGCCGTCAGGTCAGCGCGGACCAGGCCAGCACGGCCGCGACCAGCAGCGCGCCCAGCACCGCCTGGAGCAGCAGCGGCGGCCCGAGGTGCGACCACAGGGTGGCGGTGCGCGGGGTGAGCAACTGGCCCGTCGTCAGGTTGACGATCCGCTCGATCTTCGGCGGCAGGTCCGGGTCGCCCTGCGGGCGCAACGTGAGCTGCACGTGGTCGGCCGGGTGCAGGGCACTCTGCGGCAGGTGCCCGTGCAGCTCGACCTCGCAGAGCCGCCCGGCGGCGTCGCGCAGCCGCACCGGGGTTACCAGGTATTCCGGGCCCTTCTTCAGGTCCTTGAAGCGTCGTCGGGCGGCGCCGGAGCCGGCGGAGAACAGGGAGCGGGCCAGCGCCATCAGCAGGCCGGCGATCCCGGCCGCCGCGAGCACCGCGACCAGCACCGGCTGGCCGATGCGCACCTCGCGCGGGTAGCCGTCCATCAGCCGGACGATCCGCCCCGTGACGATCCGGCCGGTCGGATGGACGATCCGCCGGATGTGCAGGTCGCTGTCCATTTCCACCACCCAGAGTCCGGTTGCGTTCACTCATGGTATCGGTCGTCCGGGTTGAACGACATGAATGAAATGCGGTCACGCGCTCGCGGCGGCCAGGTGACAACCGCAGCGGCACGGGTAAGCGGGGGGCCGAGCTGGAAAGGGGTCGAGCATGCAGCTGTCCTTCCTGCGCCCGCTCTACGACCGGCCGGGACCGTGGGTCTCGGTGTACCTGGACGCCTCCGCCAACGTCGAGGACGCCCACGCGGCGCTCGATCTGCGCTGGCGGGGCCTGCGTGACCAACTTCAACAGCAGCGCGCCGACGTGGACACCATCGACGCCGTCGAACGCGTCGTGCGGGGCCACGATCCGATGCCCGGCAGCTACGGGCTGGCGGTCTTCGGCGCCCGGGGCCGGGTGGTGCTGTCGGAGTACCTCTCCGCCCCGCCGTTGCGGGACCTCGCCGCGTACACCTCGCTGCCGCACGTGATGCCCATGCTGGCGCAACGCGGCGAGCAGGTGGCCTGGGTCCGGGTGCTGGCCGACCGGACCGGCGCCGACGCCATGGCGATCAGCGCCGGCGGCGTGCCGCGCCGGGCCCACGTGAGCGGCCGGGAGGACTTCCAGCTGCGCCGGGTGCAGCCCGGCGGCTGGTCGCAGTCCCGGTACCAGCGCGCCGCCATGGAGGCCTGGCACCACAACGCCGGCGACGTCACCGCCGCGACGGTGGAGCTGGCCGAGAAGGTCGGCGCCGAGGTGGTGGTGGTCGCGGGCGACGTACGCGCCACGGGGGTGATCGCCGCCCAGATGCCGTCGCGCTGGCAGGACGTGGTGGTCCGCACGGACGCCGGGTCCCGGGCCGGCGGCGCCGACCAGAGCCTGCTCGACGACCTGACCGTGCAGACCATCGCCGAGGTGGCCGACCAGCGGATCTCCGCCGCGTTGGACCGCTTCGGCATGCAGGAGGACGTCGGCGCCGGGCTGGACGCCGTCGTGTCCGCCCTGCAACGCGACCAGGTCGAGACGATGCTCATCGTCGACGACCCGTCCGCCACCGGGGAACTCTGGATCGGGCCGGACCCGACCGAGATCGCCACCGATCCGGGGCAGCTCGCCGCCATGTCCGTACGCGACCCGGAGAAGGTCCGCGCCGACGCCGCCCTCGTACGCGCGCTGGTGGGCACCGACGCCGAGCTGACCGTGCTGGGCCCGGACGAGGCGCCGGAGCTGACCGACGGCGTCGGCGCGGTGCTGCGCTATGTCGACGCCGGCACGCCGGGGCGTGGCGATGGCTGAGCGTACGGTGGCCGACCTGGTGGTCGAGCGACTGCGCGCCTGGCGGGTGCCGCGGGTCTTCGGCTACCCCGGGGAGGCCATCGCCCCGGTGGTCGAGGCGTTGGACGCCTCGGGCGGGGATCCGGCGTTCGTGCCGGCCCGGCACGAGGAGACCGCCTCCTACATGGCCACCGGGCACGCCAAGTTCACCGGCGGGATCGGGGTCTGCCTGGCCACCCAGGGGCCCAGCGCCGTGCAACTGCTCAACGGCCTCTACGACGCCAAGCTGGACAGCAAGCCGGTGGTGGCGATCGTCGGCGAGGACGTCTCCGGCCCGCTCGGCGGCGCCCACCAGGAGATCGGGCTGAGCCGGCTGTTCGCCGACGTGTGCAACCAGTTCGTCCGCTACGGCCGGGTCCCCGACGGGGTGCCGGCCCTGCTCGACCAGGCGTTCCGCACCGCCGCCGCCACCCGCAGCCCCGTCTGCGTGGTGCTGCCGCGGCAGTTGCAGGAGGCCACCGTGCCCGACCTGCAGTCCCACGCCGCCGGGGTGCTCTCGGCGACGCCGGGGGAGCCGCTGGCAAGGGTCCTGCCGCACGACGCCGACCTGGACGCAGCCGCCCAACTGCTCGCCAACGGCCGGCGCAGCGCGATCCTGGTCGGCCAGGGCGGCCGGGGCGCGGCCGGAGAGATCGTCGCCCTCGCCGACCGGCTCGGCGCCGGGGTGGCGGCCTCGCTGCTGGGCAAGCCGGTGCTCGACGAGCGGCTGCCGTTCCACGCCGGCGTGCTCGGCGAGGTCGGCACCCCGGCCGCCGCCGAGCTGATGGGCGGCTGCGACACGCTGCTGCTCATCGGCACGAACGATCCGTGGACGGACTACTTCCCGATGCCGGGGCAGGCCCGCACGGTGCAGATCGACATCGACGGCCGCCGGATCGGCACCCGCTACCCGGTGGACGTGCCGCTCGTGGGCGACGCCCAGGAGACGCTGCGGGCGTTGCTGGCCCGGGTGCCCGACCGGCCGAACGCCCGGTGGCGGGAGACCGTCGAGGGCTCGGTCGACCGGTGGCGGGCCGAGCGGGCCGACCGGGCCGACGCCCCCGCCGAGCCGGTGAACCCGCAGCTCGTGCTGCACGAACTCTCCACCCGGGTCCCGCCGCGCGGGGCGGTGGCGGTGGACGTCGGATCGGTCATGTACTGGTACGCCCGGCACCTGGAGCTGCCGCCGGGCGTCAACGCGCAGCTCTGCGGCACGCTCGGCACGATGGGCTGCGCCCTGCCGTACGCCGTGGCGGCCAAGCTCGCCGCCCCGGACCAGCCGGTGGTCGCCCTGCTCGGCGACGGCGCGATGCAGCTCAACGGGCTGGCCGAGCTGATCACCGTGGCACACCACTGGCAGGAGTGGCGCGATCCCCGCCTGGTGGTGCTGGTGCTCAACAACCGGGACCTGTCCGGCATGGGCGGCGGCCGTACGCCGACCGACCCGACGCGCCGCCTGCCCGACGTGCCGTACGCCGGCTGGGCGCGGCTGCTCGGCCTGCACGGGGTGCGGGTCGACCGGCCCGAGCTGGTGGGGGCGGCCTGGGACGAGGCGCTGGCGGCCGACCGGCCCTGCGTACTGGAGGCGGTGGTCGACCCGGCGGTGCGGCTGGCGCCGCCCGAGCCCGCGTTCGCGGACCTGCGCGAGGTGTTCGCCGAGGGCGACGCCGCCCGGCGGGTACGCGACCGGATGCTCGCCGCCGGGGTGGCCGTGGAGGTCGACGACCTCGTTTAACGCCCCAGTCGGGGGGCACTGAGGACGGGCAGTACGACGCTGGAGGTCACCTTGTCAGAAGCCCCGGACCGCCGGTACGGCCCCGCGCCCCTGCCGCAGCCCCGTGGGCCGGTGTCGGCCGCGCTGCTGGACGCGCTGCGGCGGGCGCCGCACGACCTTCCGGCGGGGCTCGGCGCCGGGCCCGCCCCCGCCGACGCCCTCACCGACGAGGACCTCCAGCTCACCCTCTTCTGCTGCTACGAGCTGCACTACCGGGGCTGGCAGGGCGTCGACGAGGACTGGGAGTGGCAGCCGTCCCTGCTCGCGCTGCGCGCGTACGCCGAACGGCACTTCGAGGCGGCGGTGCGCGCGCTGGTGGGCCCCCTGCCGGCGGCGCTGCCCGGCGGGGTGCCGGCGGCCCTGGCCGACGTGGTCGCCGCCGACGACGGGCCCTCGCTCGCCGGACACCTGCAACGCCGGGCGTCGCTGGCCCAGTTCCGGGAGTTCGTCACGCACCGCTCGATCTACCACCTGCGCGAGGCCGACCCGCACAGCTGGGCACTGCCGCGCCTCGGCGGGCCGGCGAAGGCCGCCCTGGTGGAGATCCAGATGGACGAGTACGGCAACGGGCGCCTGGACCGGATGCACGCGGAGCTGTTCCGGGTCACCCTGGCCGAGCTGGGGCTGGACACCGGCTACGCCGCCCACCTGGACGCCGTGCCGGCGGTCACCCTGGCCACCAACAACCTCATGTCGCTGTTCGGGCTGCACCGGCGGCTGCGCGGGGCGCTGCTGGGGCACCTCGCCGCGTACGAGATGACCTCCTCGCTGCCGAACCGCCGGTACGGCAACGGGCTGCGCCGCCTCGGCCTGGGCGAGGCCGCCACGCGCTTCTACGACGAGCACGTCGAGGCCGACGCGGTGCACGAGCAGATCGCCGCGTACGACCTGTGCGGCGGGCTGGTCCGGGTGGAGCCGGCGCTCGCCCCGGACGTCCTCTTCGGCGCCGCCGCCGCGCTGGCGGTGGACCGGCTCTTCGCCGCGCACCTGCTGGACGCCTGGACCGCCGGCCGCACCTCCCTGCGCGCCACCGCCGCACCGATCCGCATCGACCTGCGCGACCGCCCGCGCCCCGGCGGCCTACCCGCCGCCGTAGCCTGACCCACCCGGCTTCACCCGCCCCGCCCCGGTCCCGCCGTGCGCCCCGCCCCGCCGTGCGGGCGGTCGATCATGCAGTTGTGGCACCCCGCAAAAGCCTTGAAACGCCGGTTTCCGCCCACCAGAAGTGCATGATCGACGCGGCCGGTGCGGCGCGGCCGGTCGGCGCGGCCGGTGCGGCGCGGCCGGTCGGCGCGGCCGGTGCGACGCGGCCGGTCGGCGGGGCGCGGGGGCGGCCTGGGCGGGGTCAGGGGGTTTCGCGGGTGGGGGCGGCGCGGAAGTTGACGGCCTTGTGGGTGCCGTCGCAGAACGGCTTGAGCGCCGACTTTCCGCAACGGCACAGGGCCACCGTGCCCCGCCGCGCGTCGATGGTCTCCCCGTCGGGGGTGACCAGGGCGAAGTCGCCCCGGACCAGCAGCGGTCCGTCCTGGTAGGGGGTGATGGTGGCCGCTGCGGGAGTGTCGTCGTCGGTGCGCATGGGCGCTGAAGTGCCCCTTGCTCCGGC
The DNA here is from genome assembly GCF_057197825.1 of Micromonospora sp. USAFONa4. Lineage (NCBI taxonomy): Bacteria > Bacillati > Actinomycetota > Actinomycetes > Micromonosporales > Micromonosporaceae > Micromonospora > Micromonospora sp. USAFONa4. The sequence goes on from NZ_CM170072.1 coordinate 6,501,807, forward strand.
ACTGAAACCCCTGCTCACCGGCGTGCCGTCGCGGTGCGTGACCGCCAGCGTCACCCGGTTCGGCGGTTCGGCGGCGGCCCGCCCGGGATCTTCTGATTGCTCCCGCCCGGTGGGGGATGCCCCGTTTGAACCCCATCGGGACGGGAAGCCGGGCCGCGTGGTGAGCGAACGAGGCAAGGTGGAGCCGGGGCCCAAGGTGCGCAAGGGGCTCACGGCCGAGGGCGCCGGACTGGCGGGCGACCGGGTGGTGGCCGCCGGCAGCGCCGCGCGGGTCCTGGTGGCCGCCACCGCGCGGGCGCTGCGCGGCACCGACTGCGCCGACCTCGGACACCCGGGACACCCGGGGCCGCTGTCGCGGTTCGTCGGCGCGCCCGAACCGGTGCGCCGGGCGGCGGTGATCCGGGCGGCCGGCCGGGTGGCGCTCACCCCCGGCCAGACCGCCGAGGTCGACGCGGGCCGGGTCGCCCGCTGGTTCGCCGAGCAGTACCCGCGCCGCCACTACCCGGGTGTCCTGGTCGGCTCCCCGCACGGCGCGGCCGCGCACCTGGCGATGGCGCTCGGCGTGCCCTGGCTGCCGGCCGGGTTCGAGATGACCGTGCACTGGGCGCAGGGCGCCGTCGACCGGCCGCAGGCCGCCCTGGACCACGGTGCCGCCCTAACCGCCCGTCTCCTCAGCGGCAACGCCGACCTGCACGTCCGCCAGGTGCACTGCCCCGCGAGCCGGGGCGCGCTGGCCGGCGCCACGGTGTCGCTGGCGGCCCGGTGGCGGTCCCTGCCGGCCGCGTACGCGCGGTTCCTGGCCGACCGGCTGGAGCCCGGCGCCCCGGTGCTGCTGCTGCGCGACGCCCGCACCTGGCCGGTCTTCGACTCCGCCCCGGGGCACAGCTTCCAGGTCGGCTGCCCGGGCAGCGGCCTCGACCCGGTCGACTTCCACCCGGACAGCCACGCGCTGCGCCAGGTGCTCCGCTCGGCCGGCGGGGACGGCGCGCACTGGGAGCCGCCGGAGGTCGCCTCGCCGCCCGAGCCGGCGGAACACGGCGTGGAGTCCGGTTTCGAGGCCGGCGTCCAGGAGTGGACCGGCGGGCACGGGCATCCGCTGCACCGGGTCCTCGTGCCGCGGCCGGAGGCGCTCAGCGCCGCGACCGCCGACCTGTACCGGCGCTGGCTGCGCGCGGCCGGCAAGACCGGCGATCGGCTGGTGGTGGAGTGCGGACGGCTGCTCGACCCGTGGCAGGTGGTGCGGGCCGGGATGGTGCCGTACTGGTGCGAGAACGCCACCCGGCGCAGCGTGGAGGCGGCGGAGTGGTGGCTCGCCGGGAGCGAGCCGTTCAGCTCGGTGGACGTGCTGCCCGAGCCGCCCGGCCTGCGGTCGCCGGCGCTGGCCGGGCTGCCCCAGTGGCTGGCCGTCGCCGGCTTCGGGCGCCGCCGGCGGGCGCTGGACCGCACCTCGGCGCGCGGCTACCCGGTCACCTCGGTACCCACCCGTCGGGCGACGGAGGTGCTGCGGGCGCAGCCGTACGACCTGCCGACGCCGCCGCCGATGACCGTCCCCGAGGCCCTCGCGGCGCTGCGCGACGGCGGCTCCCACCAGGGGTTACTCGTCTGTTGAGTCGGCCCTTTCGAAACATCCTCGCGAACCCCGGGTCCCGTGATTGAGTACCTACGGAGCGGGAACACCGCTGGCTGCGACGGCCTGATCACGCCGTCCGGCGTGGCGCCGTCGCCCGCTGACATCCCAGTCATGTGACCCATTTTCCGGCCCGGGCGTGGTGCGACCACGCGCGCGCACGACCGGTTTCCTGAATCCGGGCGGGGGACCTTCCTGAGGGAGGCGCGGATGTTCGGACAGACCACCACGACCACACCACCTCCGACCGATCGGGGCCTGGAGGACCTCGACGCGGCCGCACTGGCGTACGCGGCGCGGATCGAGGGCCTACCGCCCGAACGACGCCAGGAGGCACGTGACGACCTCGTCCGGTTCGCCCTGCCGTTCGCGGGCCGGCTGGCCCGCCGCTACCGGGGGCGGGGCGAGCCGCTGGAGGACCTGGAGCAGGTCGCCCGGCTCGGCCTGGTCAACGCCGTCGACAGGTACGACCCGGAGCGGGGCTCCTTCACCGCGTACGCGGCCATCACCATCGTCGGCGAGATCAAGCGGCACTTCCGCGACCGCACCTGGGGCGTGCACGTGCCGCGCCGGCTGCGCGATCTGATCCTGGAGGTCGGGCAGGCCACCTCCGCGCTGACCAGCGAGCTGTCCCGGGCCCCGACGGTCGCCGAGCTGGCGGAACGGCTGGAGACCCCGCAGGAGGAGATCCTCGCCGCGCTGGAGTCGGCCGCCGGCTACAGCCCGGCCTCGCTGAACGCCCCCGTCGGCGGGGAGAGCTCGGCGGAGTTCGGCGACCTGGTCGGCGAGTCCGACAACGCGCTGGAGTCCGTCGACGACCGGGTGACGGTCAGCGGGCTGCTGCACCGGCTGCCCTGGCGGGAGCGGCGCATCCTGGCCATGCGCTTCTACGGCAACCAGACCCAGGCGGAGATCGCCGCCCGCTTCGGCATCTCCCAGATGCACGTCTCCCGGCTGCTGTCGCGGGCGCTGACCTGGCTGCGCCAGGCGATGCTGGCCGACGCCCCGCCGCCCTGGCAGAACGGGACCGCCGAGTCGGCCGAGCCGGCGAAGACCAGGATCTCGGTGCGGCACAACGGCGACCGGGTGGTCGTGGAGGTCGGCGGGGAGGTCGACCGGGACGGCGCGGACCAGCTCCGCCGGGCGATGCTGGAGGCGGTGACCGGGCAGCCGGCCGAGGTGGTGGTCGACCTGGTGGGCGCCGGTGGCTTCGACGCCGGCGGGATCGCCGCGCTGATGGCGGGCCGCGAGGCCGCCGCCCGCACCGGGGTGCCGCTGCGGCTGACCCGCGTCCAGCCGGCCGTGCGCCGCTCGCTCACGGCGGCGGGCCTGGCGGCGGCCCGCGAGGGCTGAGACCACGTACCGCGGAGGGCCGGCACCCCCGGGGTGCCGGCCCTCTCTCGCGTACGCCCGCTCAGCGCTCGGGGGTGTCGCCGGGCCCGCGCGGATGCCGCCAGCGCTCCCTGGCCGGCGGCTCCCGGTCGGCGCCGGGGCGGGTCTCCTCCGGCTCGTCGGTCTGCTCGAAGCTGGGCCGACGGATCTCGTCCGGCTCGGGGACGTCCACGGGACGGGCCCCGGACTGCGCCGCGGGCTGGAACGCGGCGGCCTCCCGCGCGCCGTGCGCCCCCTCGGCGGCCGGCGCCTCGGGCACGTGCCTCTCGCGGTGCAACTCGTCGCTGAGTTCCTGCGGCGGCTTGGTGGCGCGCTGGGGCAGGTCCCGGCCGAGGTCGGCGACGAGCGGGCCGTACTTGAGGTCGAAGGCGGGCCGCTCCGAGCGGATGCGGGGCATCCGGTCGAAGTTGCGCAGCGGCGGCGGGCAGGTGGTGGCCCACTCCAGCGAGTTGCCGAAGCCCCACGGGTCGTCGACGTTCACCATCGCGCCGTAGCGCCAGGACTTCCAGGCGTTCCAGATGAAGAAGAGCGTGGACGCGCCGAGCACGAAGGCGGAGATGCTGGAGATCATGTTCAGGGTGGTGAACCCGTCGCTGGGCAGGTAGTCGGCGTACCGGCGGGGCATGCCCTCGTTGCCCAGCCAGTGCTGCACGAGGAAGGTGCCGTGGAAGCCGAGGAACATGGTCCAGAAGTGGGCCTTGCCGAGGCGGTCGTCCAGCAGCCGCCCGGTCATCTTCGGCCACCAGAAGTAGAAGCCGCCGAAGAGCGCGAAGACCACGGTGCCGAACAGCACGTAGTGGAAGTGCCCGACGACGAAGTACGTGTCGTGGGTGTGCCAGTCCGCCGGCGGGCTGGCCAGCAGCACCCCGGTGAGGCCGCCGAAGAGGAAGGTGACCAGGAAGCCGATCGCGAAGAGCATCGGCGTCTCGAAGGTGATCTGCCCCTTCCACATGGTGCCGATCCAGTTGAAGAACTTCACCCCGGTGGGCACCGCGATCAGGTAGCTCAGGATGCTGAAGAACGGCAGCAGCACCTGGCCGGTGGCGAACATGTGGTGCGCCCACACGGTCATCGACAGCACGGTGATCGCGATGGTGGCCAGCACGAGGCCGGTGTATCCGAAGATCGGCTTGCGGGAGAAGACCGGGATGATCTCGGTGATGATGCCGAAGAACGGGATCGCGATGATGTAGACCTCGGGATGGCCGAAGAACCAGAACAGGTGCTGGTAGAGCATCGGGCCGGCGGTCCCCGGGTCGTACACGTGGGCGTTGAGCAGCCGGTCCGCCGAGAGCGCCATCAGCGCGGCGGCGAGCAGCGGGAACACCAGGATCACCAGCACACTGGTGAAGAGCATGTTCCAGGTGAAGATCGGCATCCGGAACATGGTCATGCCGGGCGCGCGCAGGGTGAGGATCGTGGTGATCAGGTTGACGGCGCCGAGGATGGTGCCCAGCCCCGAGATCACCAGGCCGATCACCCACATGTTGGCGCCGACGCCGGGGGAGTGCTCCTGGCTGCTCAGCGGCGAGTACGCGGTCCAACCGAAGTCGGCGGAGCCGCCCGGGGTGAGGAATCCCCCGAGCACCATCAGGCCGCCGAACAGGTAGAGCCAGTACGCGAGGGCGTTGAGCCGGGGGAACGACACGTCGGGGGCGCCGATCTGGATCGGCACGATGTAGTTGGCGAACCCGAACGCCGCGGGGGTGGCGAACAGCAGCAGCATGACCGCGCCGTGCGAGGTGAAGAGCTGGTTGTACTGCTCGGCGGAGAGGAACTGCAAGTTGGGCCGGGCCAGTTCGGCGCGCATCAGCATCGCCTGGATCCCGGCGACCAGGAAGAAGCCGAACGAGGTCAGCAGGTAGAGCAGGCCGATCTGCTTGTGGTCGGTGGTGGCCAGGAACCGGGTCAGTTTGCCGCCGGGAAGCGCCTTGCGCAGCGGCCCGGGGTAGCCACCGAAGCGTGCCGGTGCCAGGATCGCCGGTCCCCGGTCGCGTGGTTCCGTGGTTACCCGCTTGGGCATGTGACTCTCACCCCGCCAGACGACAGATAGGACGGCGCGGCTACCCGCCCCTCTCCCCATGAAACCAGGCGACAGGGGTTATTCAGGCGAGAGTGGTAAATTCTGTCAATTCGCGGGCAGTATGGCCCAGACGACCTTTCCGTCGCCGGCCGGCGCGCTGCCCCACCGCTGGGCCGTCTCGCGCACGAGCATCAGCCCCCGGCCGCCCTCGGCCCGCAGGTCGCCGGTGCCGACCCGGACCGAGGTCCGGCTGCCGTCCGCGACGGCCAGGTGCAGGTACGGCCGGCGCAGGGTCAGCGTCACCTGCATCGGCGTGCCGGCGTGCCGGACCACGTTGCCGACCAGCTCGCTGAGCACCAGCGACGCCGGCCCGACGGCCTCCGGCAGGTTCCAGCGGGCGCACGCGTCAGTGACCAGCTCCCGCGCCCGCCGGCAGGCCCCTGCCACCGGTTCGAGCCGGGCGCGCAGACGGGGTGCCGCCGCCGCGTTCGCCACCCGGGTAGCCTCGTCGCAGTCGTGCCGCACGGGCACCACCCGGCAGGCGGTCGACTGGGCCAGCCAGGTCGCCGCCTCGGGCGGCGGGGCGCACAGCACGACGGGCACCGCCGGCCAGTCGGCCGCCCGACGGGCGATGGCGGCGAAGACCGAGAGGGCCAGCCGGTCACGCAAGGTGACGTCGGTGAGGTCCACCACGAGGGCGTCGGGCTGGCTGGCGAGGCAGTCGTCCAGCACGCCCCGCACCGTGCGCATGGTGTCGATGCCGAGGTCGCCGTGGAGGCGTACGACGGTCACTGGCGACTCGTCGTGCACCTCGCAGGTGATCCGGCTCGGCATTGCGCCCTCGTTTCGCGTTGTCGGGGATCTGCGAACTACCCGGCCGCGCGGAGGGTCAAACCGGACCGGCCGGGGCGTCGCCGCCCCGGCCGGTCACGATGCGTCACCGGCGGGTCCGGTCCCGCGTGGTCAGGATGCCGAGCGCGATCATGCCCAGGCCCAGGAAAAGGTGCAGCCAGTTGTCGGCGTTGTTGACCGGGATGAAGTTGGCCGCGCTGTCGTGGTCGATCACCAGGCCGTAGAGCCAGAGCACCAGGTAGATCGCGCCGCCGCCGACCAGGTACGTCCGCGCGCCCGTGACGGTGCGGGCCAGCAGCAGCCCGGCCACCCCGAAGAGCAGGTGGACGATGTTGTGCAGCACCGAGACCTGGAACAGGCCGAGCAGCTTGGATTCGGAGTCGTGTCCGGCGAAGCGCAGGTCGCCGAAGTTGCTGGTGATGCCCGGCACGAAGCCGAGCACGCCGACCAGGAGGAAGACCACCGCCACGGCGGTGGCGGCCCGCCGGACGGGAGCCCTGCCATCGGCCGGGTTGTGCCGGGCGCGGGAGCGCGCCATGGGACCGGTCACCGCCGTCTCCTCACTGTGCGAGAACGCTGAGTGGATCGCGCCTTCCCGCTGCTCCCACCGGCAAACCCCACCACCGGGGGATCGCCCCAACCGGGCGCCGGCACGCGACCGGGGCCGGCCCACCGTGACGGCGGGCCGGCCCCGGGGTGCGGATCGCCGGTCAGGCCGGTTGCAGGCGCGGGGCGGCGGCGAGCTGGCGGACCCGCTCGTAGAGGCCCACGTACTTCTCGGCCATCACCGTGGGGGTGAAGCGGACGGCGGCCTCGCGCCGGCACTCGTCCGGATCCAGCAGGCTCGCGGCCAGCAGCAGGTCGCCCAGCTCCTCCTCGTCGGTGGTGAGCAGGCCGGTGCGGCCGTGCTCGATCAGCTCGGGCAGGCAGCCCCGGGCGGTGGCCACCACCGGCGTGCCCAGGGCCAGCGACTCGACCACCGCCGTGCCGCCCGGCTCCTCCCAGCGCAGCGGGAACAGCGAGGCCCGGGCGCCGGCCAGCAGGTCGTCGCGTTCCTGCCCGGCCACGGTGCCCACCCAGCGGACCAGGTCACCGTCGACGTGCGGCGCCACCTCGTCGTAGAAGAACCGGACGTCCGGGTTCTGCCGGGCCTCGTCCCCGGCGGCGGCCAGGTCCTCCGGCCGGTGGTACGGGCCGACGGGCCCGGCGAGCACCAGCGGCACCCCCACCCGCCGGGCGAGGCGCGCGCCCACGTCCTGGCCCTTGCCCGGGTTGATCCGGCCCAGGATGATCAGGTAGTCGCCCTTCTCCGCCCGGGGCCGCCGGTCCGCGTCGACGGCGAGCGGGGTGGACAGGTGCACGTGGCCCACCGAGTGCTCCTGCAACGCCCGGGGCGCGCGGGCCAGCTGCGAGGCGGAGACCCCGTTGACCCGGACCCGGTCGCCGCCGTCGAGATTGCCGTAGAGCGCCGGGTGCTTGGCCAGGTCCCAGTGCAGCGTGTGCAGGGCCGGCGGGGCGTCCGGGCCCATGGCGGCGAGCGTGGCCAGGCCGACCGCCTCCACGTGGTCGTGCACGAGGTCGATGTCGTCGCGCGAGTGCAGCGCGCGCACCACCCCGTTCAGGTGCGCCTGGGAGATGCCGCAGACCTGGTTGTACGGCCGTTGCAGGGCGTGGAACTGCCCGTCGGGGAAGACGGAGAACTTCTCGTCGACCGGCAGGGTGCTGCTGTCGACCGACGCGAGCACCACCCGTACGCCGAGCCGGCGCAGCTCCGGCACCAGCGTCGCGATCACGTTCTCGATGCCGCCGTAGCCGGGCGGCGGCACGGACAGCCACGGACCGGCGTTCATCAGGACGGTGAGGCTCATGCGGGATTCCTTCCCTCGGCGGGGGCCTGGGCCGTCCGCGCCCGGTCGTTCACGGTCACGGGGGGGTCGCGTGTTCACGCCGCGGCGACCCGTCGGCGGGGGATCCGGTGCCGCAGCTCGGCCAGGGGCGGCCGCTCCTCGACGGAGACGTCGCTGACGACGATCTCCCGGTCCAGGTTCGGCAGGGCGTCGGAGCCGCCGCGCCGGAACTGGGTCAGCAGGGCGGCGGGCAGCGCGCCCGGTGCCGCCCAGCCGCGCCGCTGCAACCGCGACCAGGCGGTGAGCATGATCTGGGCCGACATCCGGCCCAGCGCGGCGGTGTCCTGGTGGCGGTGCTTGCGCTCGCCCAGGTCCACCTGGGCCAGCGCGTCCAACCCGACCAGCTCCAGCAGGTCGATGAGCATCGCCGTCTCGACCCCGTAGCCGGAGACGAACGGCACCCGCTCCAGCACCTCCCGGCGTCCGGCGTACTCACCGGCGAGGGGCTGCACGAAGCCCGCCAGCTCGGGCCAGAAGAGGTTCAGCATCGGCCGGGCCATGAGCTCCGTCACCCGCCCGCCGCCGTCGGCCTCCACGCTCGACGCCCCGACCAGCGGGCGGTGGTAGAAGCCCTTCACGAAGTCCACCGAGGGATCGGTCAGCAGGGGGCCGATCAGCCCGGTCACGAAGTGCGGGCGGAACTCGCGCAGGTCGGCGTCGACGAACGCCACCACGTCGCCCTCGGCCGCGGCCAGCCCCGCCCAGAGCGCGTCGCCCTTGCCGGTCAGCCGGGGCAGGCCCCGGGTCATCGCGTCCTGGCTGACCACCTCCGCGCCCGCGGCGCGGGCCACGCTGGCGGTGCGGTCGGTGGACCGGGAGTCCACCACGATGAGCTCGTCGACCAGGGCCACCCGCTCCATCAGGTGCTCGCGGATCGTCGACACGATCGCGCCGACCGTGGCCTCCTCGTTGCGGGCCGGCAGGACCACGCTGACCCTGCTGTCCCCCTTGGCGCGGATCAGCCGCCGCGCCGGCCAGTCACCCGCCGACGTGGTGCGGTAGGTGGCCCACGCCTCCACCACCGGTGACACCATCGTTTCCGTGTTCCGCACAGGCACCCCCAGATCGTGGCGGAAAAACCTTCCCTGTTTTTCCCACTACCGCACTCGCGCTAACCGCAGCATGCCTAACAGCTTGATCACGACAGTGACGTGACCGGGTTCCGCCCTGGTGAACGTTTGGTTGCGCGCACGCCGGGGGAGTGCAGTCGCGAACGCGAAACTGTGGCGAAAGGGCTCTTACATGCGCACGTGCCGGGTGGGACTGGTTGGGGCCGGCGGGGTGGCGCAACGCCACGCCCGGGTGTTGGGCGGCTTCGCGGACGTGGAACTGCTCGGGGTGACCGACGTGGTGCCGGAGGCGGCGGCGGAACTGGCGGACGCGCACGGCGCCCGGACCTTCGGCGACGTCGGGGAACTGCTGGCCGCCGGCCCGGACGCGGTCTACGTCTGCGTGCCGCCGTTCGCCCACGGGCCGGCCGAGGAGGCGGTCGTCGCGGCCGGGGTGCCGATGTTCGTCGAGAAGCCGGTCGCCGTCGACCTGGTGACCGCCGAGCGGATCGCCGACCTCGTGGCCGGGCGGGGGCTGCTCACCGGCGTCGGGCACCACTGGCGGTACCTGCCGGTGGTGCAGCAGGCCCAGGAACTGCTCGGCGACCGTCCGGTGCGGATGGTCAGCGGCGCGTGGTGGGACAAGGTGCCCCCGGTGGCCTGGTGGTCGCGGCGGGACCGCTCCGGCGGCCCCGTGGTCGAGCAGGCCGCCCACGTGCTGGACCTCGTCCGGTACCTGGTCGGCGAGGCCACCGAGGTCACCGCGTACGGCAACGGCACCCCGCCGCCCGTCGACGGCGCCGACATCGACTCGGTGACCACCGCGACGCTGCGCTTCGCCGGCGGCGCCGTCGGCACGCTCACCGCCGCCTGCGTGCTCGGCTGGAAGCACCGCGCCGGACTGGAGATCCTCGCCGACGGCCTGGCCCTCTCGCTCAGCGAGGACGGCCTGGTCGTGCGCGACGCCGACGGGGAACGCCGCTTCGACGCCGACCCCGAGGCCGCCCGGGTGGCCGTGGACCGGGCCTTCGTCGACGCGGTCCGGGGCGTCGGCGACGACGTCCGCGTCCCGTACGCCGAGGCGCTGCGCACCCAGCGGCTCGCCCTCGCGGTCGCCGACTCCGCCCGCACCGGCCGGCCCGTACGGCTGGACACGCCCGTCGCCGCGCCGCTCGCATCGGGGGTGACCGTCGATGCGTGACCACGTCGTGGTGGTCGGCGGCCCGGGCCGGGTGGAGCTGGTCGAGCAGGACGCCGCCGAGCTGACCGACGGCACGTTCCGGGTCGAGACGCTGTTCAGCGGCGTCTCCGCGGGCACCGAACTCAGCTACGTCAAGGGCACCAACCCCTACCTCAACGTCACCTGGAACGCCGACCTCGGGCTCTTCCAGCCGGGCGCGGCCAGCACCCCGTACCCGGTGACCCGGCTGGGCTACATGCAGGTCGGCCGGGTCGTGGAGAGCCGTACGCCCGCCGTCGCCGTGGGCACCGTCGGCGCGATGACGTACGGCCACCGCACCGGCTGGGTCGCCGACCCGGTCGCCGAGCGGTTCGTGCCGCTGCCCGAGGACCTCGACCCGCTGCTCGGCGTCTACGTCGCGCACATGGGGCCGATCTGCGCCAACGGGGTGCTGCACGCCGCCGCCGACCTGCACGGCGCCGACGTGCGGTCGCTGGGCGACGGGGTGCGGGGCCGCCGGGTCGCGGTCGTCGGCAGCGGGGTGGTGGCCCTGCTCACCGCCCTGTTCGCCAAGCGGCACGGCGCCGCCTCGGTGGTGGTGCTCGACCCGACCCCGCAGCGGCGGGCCGTCGCCGAGGCGCTGGGCCTTCAGACCCTCGACCCGGAGGCGGACGACCCGGCGGTGGTGCTCAAGACCCGCTGGGCGCACGGCCCCGGCGACCGGGGCGCCGACGTGGTGTTCCAGTGCCGGGGGCAGGCGTGGGCGTTGCAGCTCGCGCTGCGCCTGCTGCGCCCCCAGGGCACGGTCGTCGACCTGGCGTTCTACCAGGCCGGCGCGGACGCGGTCCGGTTCGGCGAGGAGTTCCACCACAACGGACTGTCGCTGCGGTGCGCGCAGATCGGCCGGGTGCCGCGCGGGCTCGCCCCCACCTGGGACCGGGAGCGCCTTTCCGCCGAGACGATCGACCTGCTGCGCGCGTACGGGGACGTGATCCGCAAGCACCTCGTCTCGGCGGTGGTGCCGTTCGAGCAGGCCCCGGCCCTGCTGACCGATCTCGCCGAGCGGCGCCGCCAGGAGCTCCAGGTGGTGCTGACCGCCTGAGGTCCCCGCGTCGCCCCCCGGGCGGGTGGCGCGGCCCGATACCGTGCCAGCCATGACCGCCGCCGCTCCCGTGACGACCGCCGACGACCCTGCGCCGACCGCCGCCGGCGCTCCGGGCATGCCCGTGGACGACCGGCGGGTCGGCCTGGCCGCACTGCTGCCGTACCTGCGCGCCCACCGCGGCACCCTCGCCGTGGTGGGCGCGCTGTCGCTGGCCGGCGCGGCGGCGTCCCTGGCACAACCGCTGCTCACCCGCTCGGTGCTGGACGGGCTCTCCGCCAGCCGACCGGTGGCCGGGCTGGTCGCGGCGCTTGTCGCCCTGGTGCTGGTGGCCGCGGCGATCGGCGGGGTGCGGGACTACCTGCTCCAACGCACCGCGGAGGGGGTCGTGCTGGGCACCCGGCGGCGGCTGACCGGCCACCTGCTGCGGCTGCCGATCGCCGAGTACGACCGCCGCCGCACCGGCGACCTGCTCTCCCGCGTCGGCTCGGACACCACCCTGCTGCGCGCGGTGGTCACCTCCGGCCTGTTCGAGGTCGTCACCGGCGCCGTGATGGTGCTCGGCGCGGCGGGCGCGATGGTCCTGCTCGACCCGGTGCTGTTCGGGGTGACCCTGCTCGGGGTGGCTGCCGGCATCGCCATCGCCGTCGCCTTCGCCCACCGGGTGCGGGGCCTGGCCCGCGCCGCCCAGGAACGCGTCGGCGAGATGACCTCGGCGGTGGAGCGCGCCATCTCCGCCGCCCGGACGATCCGCGCGGCGCGGGCGGAGCGGCGCGAGGCCGACGCGATCGGCGTCAGCGCCGCACGGGCGTACGCGGCGGGCCTGCGGGTGGCCCGGGTGCAGGCGTTCGTCGGCCCGGCCAGCAGCGTGACCATCCAGGGGGCGTTCCTGCTGGTCCTCGGGGTGGGCGGGGCGCGGGTGGCGGCGGGCGCGATCACCGTCGGTGACCTGGTCGCGTTCATCATGTTCCTGTTCTTCCTGGTCCTTCCGCTCGGGCAGGCGGTGCACGCCTACACCCAGTTGCAGACCGGGCTGGGCGCGCTCCAACGCATCGAGGAGATGCTCGCCGTGCCGGTCGAGGGGGCCGCCGACCGGCCCGCGTCCGTCCCGGCCCGGGCGCTGCCCGGCGGGGCCCCGGCGTCCGTCGAGTTCGACCGGGTGGGCTTCGGCTACCCCGGCGGCCCGCCGGTGCTGCACGAGGTGAGCTTCACCGTGCCGGCCGGCACCCGCACCGCCCTGGTCGGCCCGTCGGGCGCCGGGAAGTCGACGCTGCTGGCGCTGGTCGAGCGCTTCTACGAGGTCACCGGGGGCGCGCTGCGCATCGACGGGGTCGACGTGCGGGACCTGCCCCGCGACGCGCTGCGCGCCCGGATCGGCTACGTCGAGCAGTCCGCGCCCGTGCTGGCCGGCACGCTGCGGGAGAACCTCCTGATCAGCGCGCCGGAGGCCACCGAGGCCCGGCTGCGCGCGGTGCTCGACGAGGTCAACCTCGGCCATCTCGCCGAGCGCGCCCCCGAGGGGCTGGACGTGCAGGTGGGCGAGGGCGGGGTGCTGCTCTCCGGCGGCGAGCGGCAGCGGCTGGCGATCGCCCGCGCCCTGCTGGCCGGACCGCCGGTGCTGCTGCTCGACGAGCCGACCAGCAACCTCGACGCCCGCAACGAGGCCGCGCTGCGCCGGGCCATCGACGCGGTGGCCGCCCGGCGCACCCTGCTGATCGTGGCGCACCGCCTTTCCACCGTCGTCGACGCCGACCAGATCGTGGTGCTCGACGGCGGCCGGGTGGCGGCCACCGGCACCCACGACGAGCTGACCGGGACCAGCCCGCTCTACCGTGAGCTGGCCACGCACCAGCTCCTGGTGAGCTGAGCGGTCCACGCCTTCGACCCGCCCGGCGACGACACCCGCGCGGCGGCGCGCCGGGCGGGCCGCCAACGCGGGCTCCGGTCGCGTACCGTTGCCGCTCATGGGTGTGTCGCAACGCTTGAAGACCAGGTTCCGCCGGTTCCTCCAGCGCCCGGGGACGACGGTCGACCTGGGGCCGCTGGAGAAGCTGCTGCCGGCCGTCGAGGCGCGCGAGGACGAGCTGTCGGCGCTCGACGACGCCGAGCTGACCGAGGCCGCCGGCAAGGCCACGGGCTACGAGGAGATCTGCGCGATCGGCCGCGAGGCCGCCCGCCGGGGCCTCGACCAGCGGCCGTACGACGTGCAGCTGCTGGGCGCGATGGCGCTGCTCTCGGGCAAGGTCGCCGAGATGGCCACCGGTGAGGGCAAGACGCTCACCGCGACCATCGCCGCCTACGGGCACGTCCGGCTGGGCAACGGCCCGGTGCACGTGCTCACCGTCAACGACTATCTGGCCCGGCGCGACGCCCTCTGGATGGAGCCGGTCTACAGGCTGCTCGGCCTGAGCGTCGGCTGGGTCAACGAGGCGTCCACCCCGCAGGAGCGGCGCGACGCGTACGCCTGCGACGTCACCTACGTCTCGGTCAGCGAGGCCGGCTTCGACTACCTGCGCGACCAGCTCGTCACCGACGTGGAGGACCGGGTGCAGCCGCCGCTGCGCACGGCGATCGTCGACGAGGCCGACTCGATCCTCATCGACGAGGCCCGGGTGCCGATGGTCCTCGCCGGCTCGGTCGCCGGCGAGCAGGACCCGGTGCACGCCGCCGCCGCCCAGGTGCGGGGCCTGCGCAAGGGCAAGCACTACACGGTGGCCGAGGACGGCCGCAGCGTCGCCTTCACCGCCGCCGGCCTGGCCGCCGTCGAGGCCAAGCTCGGCATCGACCTGTACGACGAGGAGCACGTCGCGCAGCTCTCCGCCGTGAACGTGGCGCTGCACGCGCACGCCCTGCTGCACCGCGACGTCGACTACATCGTCCGCGACGGCTCCGTCGAGCTGATCGACGAGATGCGGGGCCGGGTCGCCCAGCGCCGCCGCTGGCCGGACGGGCTCCAGGCGGCCGTGGAGGCCAAGGAGGGCCTCGACGCCACCGCCGAGGGCGAGGTGCTCGGCACCATCGCCGTGCAGGCGTACATCGCGCTCTACCCCAAGGTGTGCGGCATGACGGCGACCGCGGTGCTGGTCGGCGACCAGCTCCGCGAGTTCTTCGGCCTCGAGGTGGCGGTGATCCCGCCGAACACCCCGTGCGTGCGCGAGGACGAGCCGGACCGCATCTACGCCACCCGGGCCGAGAAGGAGGAGGCGCTGGTCGACGAGATCAAGCGCCACCACGAGCGCGGGCGGCCGGTGCTGGTCGGCACCCTGGACGTGAAGGAGTCCGAGGGGCTGGCGGCCGGCCTGAACGCCATCGGGGTGCCCTGCGTGGTGCTCAACGCGAAGAACGACGACGAGGAGGCGTCGATCATCGCCGAGGCCGGCGCGTACGGCGCGGTGACCGTCTCCACCCAGATGGCCGGCCGGGGCGTCGACATCCGCCTCGGCGGCAGCGACCAGGCCGACCGGGACCGGGTCGCCGAGCTGGGCGGCCTCTACGTGATCGGCAGCGGCCGGCACGACAGCCGGCGCGTCGACGACCAGCTGCGCGGCCGGGCCGGGCGGCAGGGCGACCCGGGCGGCTCGGTCTTCTTCGTCAGCCTGGAGGACGATCTGGTCGCCCGGCACGCCGGCGACGCCGTCCCCGCCTCGCCCCGGATGAACGCCGACGGCCTGGTCACCGACGACCAGGTCGAGTACGCCGTCGAGCACGCCCAGCGGGTCGCCGAGGGCGTCAACCACGAGATCCACCGCAACACCTGGCGCTACAGCGTCGTCATCGAGCAGCAGCGCAAGGCCCTCGCGGAGCGCCGGGAACGGCTGCTGACCAGCGACGTGGCGGCGCTGATGCTGCTGGACCGGGTGCCGGAGAAGGCCGGCGAGATGGACGAGGACCTGCTCGCCCGGGTCGCCCGCTCGATCGCCCTCTACCACCTCGACCGGCTCTGGACGGACCACCTCGCAGAGCTCTCCGAGGTACGCGAGGGCGTGCACCTGCGCGCCCTGGGTCGGCTCGACCCGCTGGACGAGTTCCACCGGGCGGCGGTGCCGGCGTTCAACAACCTGATCCCGGAGATCGAGCGGCGGACGATCGAGACCTTCGAGGAGACCGAGTTCACCGACGGCTGGGAGCCGGACGAGGCGAAGCTGGTGCGGCCGAGCGCGACCTGGACGTACCTCGTGCACGACAACCCGTTCGGCTCGGAGCTGGACCGGTTGATCGCCTCGGTGGGGCGGCGGCTCAGCTCCGCGTCGCGCTGACGCTCCGGGGCCCCTTCCGACGCCTTCGGGTGCCGGAAGGGGCCCCCTTTTGCGCCGTTTCGATCCCGGTTTGCGAGGGTAGTAGGCCGGGTCCGAGGAGTCGGGAGAGACCAGACGATGGAACACGTGACGGCGCCGGTCGGCCGTGCGGGAGCACGCGCCGGGACGGTGGGGGCTGTGGAGCGGTGAACCTGGAGATGTGGGACCCGGCGGTGGAGCGGCTCGGTGTCCTGGAGACCGCCGCCCTGCTGCGCGAGCTGACGGCCGCCCTGATCGCGGTCGAGGACTTCGACGAGGCGCTGGACGCGCTGGTGCGCACCGCCTGCGGGGCGGTGGCCGGCGTGAGCTGGTGCGGCTTCACCGCGCTGCGCGCCGGCGAACCGGCCGGGGTGGCGGCGTCCGACGCGCGCCTGGCGGGGCTGGACGACCTGCGGCACGGCCCCGACTCGCCGGCGATGGACGCGATCCGGCGGCGGGAGATGATTCTCTCCGACCGGCTGGACCGCGAGGCGCGCTGGCCGTCCTGGACGCCGCGGGCCCGGGAGCTGGGCGTGCACGGGGTGATCTCCGCGCCGGTCGACGTCGACGAACAGGTGATCGGCGCGATCAACCTGTACGCCGGCGCCGCCGACCTGCTCACCCCGGGGCACCAGCTCACCGCGATGCTGCTCGCCGAGCACGCCGGGCTGCTCCTCGCGGCGGTCCGCGACCGGGCGCGCAAGGCGGCCGAGGCCGGGGAACTGGCACCCTCGGTGCTCGGCGACGGGGTGATCGGGCAGGCGATCGGCGTGATCATGACCCAGCGCGGCTGCCCGGCCGGCGAGGCGCTCGACGTGCTGCGCAGCGCGGCGTCGTCGCTGGACATCCCGCTGCGGGAGGTCGCCGACCGGCTGGTCGCCACCGTTTCGCGCCCCCGGGACAACTGAACGCTCCGGCCGTCCGGGGCCGGGGTGCGCCTGGGCCCTCCGTGGCCGGCGTGACGATCGGGGACTCGCGTGACGGCGGTGGCCGGCGGGCCGCGTGTCGTTTCGGCGTACGGGCGCCCGGGTAGCACCCTGGACTGGTGACGTGTGCCTACCTGGGGAGGAACCATGCAGAGCCGGCTGCGGGTGCAGGGGCACCCGATCCAACCGATGCTGGTGACGTTCCCGTTCGGGCTCTTCGTGAGCGCGACCGTGTTCGACCTGACCGACGTGCTCGGCGGCCCGGCCTTCCTCGGTGAGGTGGGCTACTGGACGTCCGTGGCCGCGCTGGTCGCCGCCGCGCTGACCGCCGTGGCCGGCATGATCGACCTGTGGGACGTGCCGGTCGACCGGACCCGGCGCACGGCGGTCACCTTCAACCTGGTGAACGTGGCGATGGCCGCGCTGTTCCTGATCTCCTGCCTCGTCCGCGCGGACGCGCCGCAGCGGGGCGCCTCCGTCGTGCTGCTGCTGACCGAGCTAGTGGCACTGGGCATCGGCGCCGTCGGCGTCGCGCTGGGCGCCCGGCTGGTCCGCCGCTTCGACGCCGGACGCCGGGCCGAGCCCACCACCTTCGACGCGTTCTCCAGCGCCTCCGACTCCACCGTCGACCTGGCCCATCACCGCCCCTGACCCCGCCCGGCTGCATGATCGACGAGGCCGGGGACGGGCGGGGCCGGGGGCGGGCGGGGTGGGGTGGTTAGTGGGGGTGCGATTCGGCGTGGTGGGCGGCTAGGACGTCCGCGCCGAAGTCGCTGGCCGGGCGGCGCAGGACGGTGTGCGCGTGGTTGCCGTTGTCGGTGGTGTTGTCGTACTCGATGAGCAGGTCGTCGCCCTGCACGCGGTAGTAGTGGCGCCGACCGGGCACCGTCGGGCCGGCCCAGGCGAAGTGCAGCTGCCCGGCGTCCAGCCGGCGGGCCTCCCGGACCGCCAGCTCGGGTGGGAGCCGGTCCAGGTAGAGCGCCACGAGCTGGTCCAGCAGGGCCCGTCCGGTGGGCCCGAGCCGGTCGGCGGGCACCCCGAGCGGCTCCAGCGGCCCGTCCACCCGGGCGCGGGTGGCGCTGATGATGTCCCCGGGCGCCTCGCCGGCGACGATCGCCGCCGACCGGCCCGCCGGGCCCATCGCGTCGAGCAGGGCGCGGGCCAGGTCCTCCTCCACGCCCAGCGGCCGGGAGACCGGGCGGCCGGCGTACCGGACGGTGGCCGGGTTGGCGCCGAGGAAGATCGGCGCGGGGGAGACCTGGTCGGCCACCACGGTCATGCTCACCGAGAGGTGGTGCCCCTCCAGGCGCCACGCCCAGGCGTCGTCGCGGGCCGGGTCGCCGAAGACGGCCACCCAGTAGTCGCCGCTGTGCCGGCCCCGACGCCATCCCTCCGCCCGGTCCAGCACCTCCTCCAGCGCGACGATGGCCATCGCCTGGGCGTACGCCGGTGGGCTCAGCGCGGTGGCCAGCAGCCGGTGCGCGGCCTTGCGCCCGGCGCGGTCCAGGTCGGCCAGGCAGACCCCGGGCCGGGGGCGCGGCCGGTACTCGAGCCAGCGGCGGGCCGCCTCGTCGTCGAACCGGTGGGCGGCCTGGGCGCGGGCGGGTTCGTCCAGCGCGGCGAGCAACGCCGTGGCGGCGGTGCGCATCTGTTCGGGCAGCGGATCCTCCACCGACCCTGTATACCGGGCGCGGACCGGATGCGCCGGGCGTCGGCGTCAGCCGGTCGGCGCGGCCAGCAGCGCGAGCATCTCGGGCAGGTCGAAGAAGCGGGCGGTCTCCACCGCCGACGGGTTGCCGTGGTGCGGGTCGGCCCCGGCGGCGAGCAGCGCCCGGACGGCCTCGGCGCTGCTGCGGAAGGTGGCGGCGGCCAGCGCCGTCTGGCCCCGGTCGTTGGTCCGGGAGTGGTCGGCGCCGCGGGCGAGCAGCGCGGCGACGGTCTCGGCGTGGGCGTGGTACGCCGCGAGGATCAGCAGGGTGTCGCCCTTGTCGTTGGTCAGGTCGACTGGCAGCCCCGCGTCGACGTAGTCGGCCAGTTCGGCGGTGGCCCCGTCGCGGGCCAGGTCGAACATCCGGTGCGCGAACGCCAGCGTCTCCGCGTCGAGTTCCTCACTCACCGGTCCAGGTTAGTCGGACGTCCCCCTGGTACGTTGCTCGGCCGGCGTACCGGGGGAGCGTGCGATGGACGACAGGGTGTACGTGGGCAACGCGGGCGTGGACGGGGCGACGAACGCCGGCTGGCTGCTCGGCCACTTCATGCCGCAGGGCGACGCCCGGCACAGCGTCGACGTCGAGGTGAAGTGGGGAGTCCATCCGGCGGGGGAGGCGCGCTCCCGATGGGCCACGCAGGAGCGGCGTACGGCCCTGCTGGTGCTGGTCAGCGGCCGGTTCCGGGTCGAGTTGCCGGACCGGACGGTGGTGCTCGGCGAGCCCGGCGACTATGTGGTGTGGGGGCGGGGGGTGGACCACTCCTGGTACGCCGAGCGCGAGTCGGTCGTGTTGACGGTGCGCTGGCCGTCGATCCCCGGCTACCGGGTGGACCCGCCGGTCCGCAGGTGACACGTCCCAGCTTCTGGGAATGCCTACTAAACCAATAGGGTTTGCAGCCTATGCTTGGTCGACGCACCGCCGAACCGCGAGGACCGCCATGCCCGACCGACGCCCACCCGACCTGCTCGCCACCGCCCGGCGGTGGGGCGCCGACCCCGCCCGCTGGCCGGTGCCGCTGCGCTTCGACCCGGTCTCCCGCTGGTACTCCCGGCTCGCCCACGAGACCGACCACGAGGTGTGGGCGTTGAGCTGGCTGCCCGGCCAGGGCACCGACCTGCACGACCACGGTGGCTGCGGCGGCGCGTTCCTGGTCGTCTCCGGGGTCCTGACCGAGGAGACGGTCGGCGGGGGCGTGCTCCGCCCGCACCGGCTGCCGGCCGGGTCCGGGCGTCGCTTCGGCCCGCGGCACGTGCACCTGGTGTCCAACCGGGACGACGAGCCGGCGGTGAGCGTCCACGTCTACCGGCCCGCGCTGCGCCGGATGACCAGGTACCGGCTCACCGACGGCCGGCTGCGCGTCGCCGAGGTGGCCGAGGCCGGGGTGGCCTGGTGAGCGCGACGCCGTCGCGCCCGGGTCGCCCGCGACCCCCTGCGGCCCGCCCGCCCCGCGCCGGCGGCCCGCCGTCGTACGTGCACCGTCAGCAACCAGTGGAGGGAACGACCATGCCGCAGACCGACGACCCGCACGCGTGTCCGGCCCCGGTGGCGCCGCCGGGCTTCCGGGGCATCGACGAGATCCTGGCCGCCGCCCGGGTGCGGCTGGACCGGCTGGACCCGGAGCGCGCACACCTGGCGCACCGGGGCGGCGCCCTGCTGGTGGACATCCGCCCGGCCGCCCAGCGGGCCGCCCACGGCACCGTGCCCGGCTCGCTGGTGATCGAGCGCAACGTGCTGGAGTGGCGGTTCGACCCCCGCTGTCCGGCCCGGCTGCCGCAGGCCGTCGGCTACGACCTGCGGGTGATGGTCATCTGCCAGGAGGGCTACACCTCCTCGCTGGCCGCCGTCGCCCTCCAGGATCTCGGGCTGCGCCACGCCACGGATGTCGTCGGCGGCTTCGTCGCCTGGCGGCTCGCCGGCCTGCCCGTGCTCGGCCCCACCCCGCCGCAGCCCACGCCCACCCCCGCGCCCCCGGTGACCGCCGGTCGGGTGCCGTCCTGACCGTCACGCTCCACCGGGCGTGGCGGCACCGCCGCCCAGGAGGCTCCATGTCCGTCGTCGCCATCCCCACCCGACACCACTCGTCCGCGCGCCCCGAGCGGACCGGAGCGGTCCGACCGCGCTCCGCCCCGACCGTCACCATCACCCTCGACCTCGTCCCTGGGCCGGTGAGCCCCCGCCTGGCCCGGCTGCTGGAGCTGATCGGCGAACTCGCCGAGTCGGGGGAGGGGCGGTTGGGTCCCGGCGTCGCCGAGGACCGGCCGGCGGCGCCCCGGCCGGTGCCGGCCGTCGTGGATTCCCAGGCGATCCGGATCGCCACCGGCTCGCGGGTGGTCCACCAGGGCTCCCGCGTGATTCCGCTGACCCGCATCGAGTACGACCTGCTGCTGTTCCTTGCGGAGCAGCCCCGCCGGGTGTTCACGCGGCTCCAGCTGCTGAGCCGGGTGTGGGGCTACGAGCACGCGGTGGCGCGCACCGTCGACGTGCACGTCCGCCGGCTGCGCGCCAAGCTCGACCCGGACATGCCCGTGGTGACCACCGTCTACGGCGTGGGTTACCGCCTCGCCGACGAGGCCCGGATCGAGATCGAGCGAAGTCGCTGACGGCGCCATCCGCGCGGCGTGCCCGGTCCCGGGCGCGCCGCGCCGCCGCGTCCGGGGGCCGCGGTGTCCCGTCGCCGGTACGCCGCGCGGTACCCCGGTCGCGTGCCCACGGCCCTCCGGAGGGCCGACGCGATCCACGCTCATCCATTCCCGGCGCACCCGCGCCGACCACCGTGAACCGGGCGGGCACCCCCCTATCGGGTCAACCCGGCGGCTCTGCTGTAATCATCAGGCTTCGTACGCAGAGCGAGCATCCGGCTCCGATGCGTTCGTCAATTGTCACATTCATGCAACGCAGCCGCCCCTTGACCCTCGCCCGGGCGCCGGGAAGCATCGATGGAGCGGCGTCCCGGGCCGTGGGGAGATACCCGGACCAGCCAAGGAGGACCATGTCGGTCAGCCCCGCCTCGTCGCGCGCCGGATGGCATACGTCCCAGCCCGCTGTTCCCGGACGACCCCCGGGGGGCCAGCGTCGCCCCGCCAACACCGCCGCACCGATGCTCACGGTGACCCTGAACATCCCGTTGGCATCCGAGGAGTCGCTGACCGCGCCCGCCCGACGGCTGCTGGAGGCCGCGCGGGAGATGCTGGAGCGCGGCGAGGGCACCATCATCACCGCCACCGTCGAACGCCGCCCCGACCCGGTGCCCGCCGGCCGCACGCCGTCGCGCCCGGTCGCCGCCACCATCCCGACCCTGCACATCCTCGCCTCGTCCCGGTCGGTGCTGCGCGACGGCGAGCCGTTGCCCCTGACCCGGCTGGAGTTCGACCTGCTGCTGCACCTCGTCGCCCACCCCCGCCGGGTCTTCACCCGGTTGCAGCTGCTCAACGCGGTCTGGGGCTACGAGCACGCCGGCGTGCGCACCGTGGACGTGCACGTGCGTCGGCTGCGCGGCAAGGTCGGCGTCGACGTCCCGCTGGTCACCACCGTCTACGGCGTCGGCTACCGGCTCGCCGACGACGCCCGCGTCACCATCGACCGCAACGGCTGACACCACCCACCGCGCGAGCACCGCCCACCGAGCGGGCACCGACTGCGCGAGCACCGGCCACCGCCCGGGCACCACCCGCCGAGCGAGCACCGCCCATCGCGCGGGCGCCGGCTGCGCGAGCACCGGCCGGGCGGGCGCCGGCCGCCGCGTCCCGTCCGGGGCGGCCGGCGGGGCACCATGGTCGGATGCGGATCCGACCCATCTCCCCGGAGTTGCTCGTCGCCGAGCTGACCGAGCGCCTCGCCGGCACGGACGCCCCCGGCCGGCTGCGGGTGGCCGTCGACGGCGCCCCAGCGGCCGGCCCGGACGAACTCGCCGCCGCGCTGGTCGACCCGCTGCGCGCGCTCGGCCGGCCCGTGCTGCACGTACGCGCCGCCGACTTCCTCCGCCCCGCGTCGGTGCGCCTGGAGTTCGGTCGGACCAATTCCGACGCGTTCTACGAGGGCTGGGTCGACGAGCCGGGGCTGCGCCGGGAGGTGCTCGACCCGGCCGGGCCCGGCGGCTCGGGGCGGGTGCTGCCCTCGCTGTGGGACGCCACCACCGACCGGGCCAGCCGCGCCGCGTACGTCGACCTGCCGCCCGGGGGAGTCGTGCTGGTCAGCGGGGCACTGCTGCTCGGCGGGGGCCTGCCCTTCGACGTCACGGTCCACCTGGTGCTCTCCCCGGCCGCCCTGGACCGGCGCACCGACCCCGCGCAGCGGTGGACGCTGCCCGCCTTCGCCCGGTACGCCGACGAGGTCGCACCGGCCTCCTTCGCCGACGTCGTGGTCCGCGCCGACGATCCCCGGCACCCGGCGCTGGTGGAGTCCCCGGTGTCGCCCTGACGACGCGACACGGCGAAAAGTCGTCGGTTTGACGGTCGACGTGCCGGGGTATTCGCCCGGCTCACAGAGCGCGGGTGATCCGCCCGCGCGCAGACCACCACGGCGCCGGGCGCACCTACCCGGTGCCCCGGCGGATCTTCCAGGCCAGAAAGGCAGGCAGCGATGCTCGTCCACGACACGATCGGTACGGGCCGATCCCAGGCGGAGATCGACCAGATCCGGCGCTCCCTGCAGGCCCGCTACGACGAGCTGTCCGCGGAGTACGAGCAGGCGGTGCTGCAGAGCCAGGTGCTGCGGCTGGTGGAGGTGGGTGACACCGCCGGTGACGACCAGGCCGACAGCGGCACCAAGACGGCGGAGCGGGACACCGCGCAGTCCCTGCTGCGGACCATCCTCGACCGCCGCGCCCAGTACGAGCACGCCCTCACCCGGCTGGAGGAGGGCACCTACGGCTTCTGCGAGGGCTGCACCTCGGCGATCCCCGTGGAGCGGCTGGAGATCTTCCCCTCCGCCACCACCTGCGTGCAGTGCAAGCAGAACCGGGAACGTCGGGCGGCCTGATCCCCGCGAGCGGTTGCCGGTCGGTCCGGACCGAGGCGAGGTCGACTGATGGGTGAGATCAAGGTCGGCACCGCCTCCTGGACCGACCGGACCCTGTTGGAGTCCGGCTGGTACCCGCAGACCGCCGACACCCCGGAGAAGCGGCTGGCGTACTACGCCCGCCAGTTCCCGCTGGTCGAGGTCGACGCCACCTACTACTCGCCGCCCGCCGAGCGGACGGCGAGGCTGTGGGCCGAGCGCACCCCGGCCGGCTTCACCTTCAACGTCAAGGCGTTCAGCATGCTCACCGGGCACCCGACCCGGGTCGGCGCGCTCTACAAGGACCTCCGGCCGGACACGGGGAAGAAGAACCTCTACCCGGACGACCTGCCGCCGCAGGCGTACGAGGAGGTGTGGACGCGCTTCCTTGCCGCGCTGGACCCGCTGGTCGAGGCGGGCAAGCTCGGCGCGCTGCTGTTCCAGTTCCCACCCTGGTTCACCATCAAGCGGGACAACAAGCAGTACCTGCTGGAGGTGGCGAAGCGCTGCGCCCCGCTGCGCCCGGTCTACGAGTTCCGGCACGCCTCCTGGTTCGACGGCGACAACGCCGACGAGACCCTCACCTTCCTGCGCGAGCACCGGCTGGCGTACGTCTGCGTGGACATGCCGCAGGGGCACCGCTCGTCGGTGCCCCCGGTGCTGGCCGCCACCGCGGACCTCGCGGTGGTCCGCTTCCACGGGCACAGCGACAGGTGGACCAGCAAGGACATCCACGAGAAGTTCGGCTACCGCTACGCCGACCGGGAGCTGCGCGAGTGGGCGCCGAAGCTGCGCGAGCTGGCCGACTCCGCCGGGGAGACGCACGTCCTTCTCAACAATTGCTACCGGGACTACGCGCAGACCAACGCCGCGACCCTCGCCGGGCTGCTCGACGCGGACTGAGCCGGACGGTTCACTCCGTCGGGGTGAGGGCCGCTCACCCCGACGCCGCGCAGCATGGGCGGTGTGTGCGGCCGACCATGGCCGCGGCAGGCGACACCACGGAGGTGGGTGGAGATGACGGTTCGGGTGGTCCCGGGTCGACGACGCGGCCCCGTGCTGCACGTCGTCGGGTCGTCTCCCGACGCCCGGTGGGCGCCGCGCCCCGCCCGGGTCGGTCCGACCCGGCAGCCGCGCGGCCCGGTGGGGCCGCCGCGACGTGACGACGACCGACGGTGGGAGACCGACGTACGGGGGTGGACAGATGGCTGAGCAGCTGCATTCCGCGTTCGAGTCCTCGATGGACAAGACCAACATCATCCTCAAGGACATCGAGCAGGCCTACGGCTGGCCCAAGGAGCAACGCAACCAGTCCTACTGCGCGCTGCGCACGGTCCTGCACCTGCTGCGCGACCGGATGCCGGTGCAGGAGAGCGTGGAGTTCGCCGCGCAGTTGCCGGTGCTGGTGCGCGGGATCTACTTCGACGGCTGGAAGCCGTCGGACGTGCCGATCAAGCTCAACCGGGACGACTTCCTGCTGGAGGTCCGGCAGGGCTTCCCGTACGACGCCGAGGGCGGCCCGGAGCGCGTGGTGCAGGTGGTGCTGGACACCCTGCGCCGCCACGTGACCCAGGGCGAGTGGGAGGACGTGAAGGCCACGATGCCCCGGGACATGGCGAACATCATTCCCTGACACGCCGCACGTCTCGCGACGGTCCGCTCCGCCCTCGGCGGAGCGGACTCCGCGCCGTTCACGCCGGCCCGCTCGACGCCACCGCGCCCCCGCCCCGGTCGTCGGGGGCCGGCGGCGTCCCGGGCACGCGGCTGACCGACCGGCCGGCCCGGCGGGCGAGCGCGGCGAAGGCGGTCGCGTCGACGATGGCCGCGCCGCCCGGGTCGTTGTTGAAGTAGACGTACGCGGGCTCGTCGTCGCCGAACGCGTCGGCCAGCCGGCGCACCCAGGAGGCGAGCGAGGTGCGGCCGTAGCGGGGCCAGGGTTCGCCCGTCCCTCGTGCAGCCGCAGGTAGCCGAAGTCGGCGGTGCGCCAGCGGGGCGCGACGGGCCGGCCGAGCCGGTCCGCCCAGACCAGCGCCGCCCGTCGCCGTTCCAGGACGGCACGGGTGGCGTCCGTCCACCACGACGGGTGCCGCGGCTCGACCGCGACCCGCACCTCGGCGGGGAAGAGCCGCAGCGTGGCGTCCAGCGCCGCCGGGTCGGCGGGCAGGTTCGGCGGCAGCTGCACCAGCACGGGGCCGAGCCGGTCGCCGAGCGCGGTGGCCCGGTCCAGGAAGCGGGCCACCGGCTCGGCCGGGTCGCGCAGGCGCTTGACGTGGGTGAGGTAGCGGCTCATCTTCACCGCCACGCAGAAGTCGTCGGGGGTACGGGCCCGCCAGGCCGCGAAGGTGTCGCGCTCGGGCAGCCGGTAGAAGGCGTTGTTGACCTCCACCGTGGCGAACCGGGCGGCGAAGTGCTCCAGCCAGAGCCGCTGCGGCAGCCCGGCCGGATAGAAGCGGCCCCGCCAGTCGCGGTACTGCCATCCCGAGGTGCCGAGCAGGATCATCCGCCGTCCCTACCAGAGGTCGAAGTGGAAGACCTCGAAGGCGGTGCCGTGGCGGACGCCCAGTCGGGCGCCGACGGGGCGGCAGAGCCCTTCGAGGAACTCCTCGGGGTCGAAGCTGCCGTCGCCCAGCCCGCTCAGGTACGCGTCGTGCGCCCGCAGCGAGGCCACGCCCCGCGCGAAGGTCTCCGTGACGTCCACCCCGTGCGCGGCCAGCGGCGAGGAGGCGGCCCAGACCTGGCGCACCCCGTTCCACGGCTCGATCCCGTCGACGAGCTGCTCCGGGAACACCCACCGGTTGCCGGCGTCGCGGACGGCGTCCAGCACCGCCCGGCCGGTGGCGATGTGGTCGGCCTGGTTGAGGGCGTACGCACCGTCCCAGGTGTCCCGGAAGTTGTTGGTGATCACGATCTCGGGGCGGTGCCGGCGGACGACCCCGGCCAGGGCGCGACGCAGCGGCACGCCGTACTCCAGGACGCCGTCGGGCAGGCCGAGGAACTCCACGGTCTCCACCCCGACCAGGGCGGCCGACTCGCGTTGCTCCCGCTCCCGGACCTCCCTCGCCTGCGGCGGGGGCATCGCGTCGATGCCGGCCTCGCCGCTGGTGACGAGGCAGTAGACGACCTGTCTGCCCTGCGCCGTCCAGCGGGCGACCGCAGCGGCGGCGCCGAACTCCAGGTCGTCGGGGTGCGCCACGATCGCCAGCGCGCGCTGCCACTGCTCGGTCACCGGTTCCAGCGGGCGCGGCCCGGTGGGCTCGGTCATCGCCATCTCCTGCTCGGGCAGGACCATCCTGTCACCGTCGGCGCCGCCGCGCCGGGCGGCGCGAGCCCCGGCACCGTCGGCGTCGACCCCGCACCGCGCGCCACGACGTGCCTGCTGGCGACCCTGACCGGGCGCGGCGAACCGCCGGTGTGAACCGGAAAGGACGTCTACGGTGTGGTTAGAGAAGATCGCGTGTGGGGTACCACCCGCTGCACGACGGACCCCGGCGCAACGGCGGGGCGGCACATCCCTAGGGAGCACCGATGGCACTCAACGACGACGACATGCAGACCAGCGCCGGTGGCGGCCCCGAGGGCCCGGCCGACGGCGGCGCGACCCCGGGCCAGCAGGACGGTGGCGCCGATGGCGGCGCCGACCGCGGTGCCGAGCGTGGCGCCGACCAGGGCGCCGACCAGGGCGCGGAGGGTCCCGCCGACGGCGGTGCGACCCCGGGCCAGCACGACGGCGGCGCCGACGGCAGCGCGGAGGGTCCCGCCGACGGCGGTGCCACGCCGGGCCAGCACGACGGCGGCGCCGACGGCAGCGCCTGACGGATCGCCGTGACCGACATCGACCCGCCGGGCGGCGACGGCCGCCCGGCGGTCCCGTCCGAGGCCTCGGCCGCGCTCGCCCGCTGCGTGTCGGTCGAGCCGGCGAAGTTCGCCGCCGCCCACTGGGGACGCACCCCGCTGCTCTCCCGGGCGGACGAACTGCCCAACCGGGCCGGCTTCACCGACCTACTCAGCCCCGCCGACGCCGACGAGCTGCTCAGCCGCCGCGGCCTGCGTACGCCGTTCCTGCGCATCGCCAAGGACGGCCAGCTCGTGCCGGCGGCCCGCTTCACCGGCGGCGGCGGCGCCGGCGCCGAGATCGCCGACCAGGTCCTCGACGAGCGGGTGCTGGAGCTGTACGCCGGCGGCGCCACCCTCGTCCTGCAGGGTCTGCACCGCACCTGGCCGGCCCTGACCGACTTCACCCGCGAACTCGGCACCGCCGTCGGGCAGCCGTTGCAGGTCAACGCCTACCTGACCCCCGCCGGCAGCCAGGGTTTCGCCACCCACTACGACACCCACGACGTCTTCGTCCTCCAGGTCGACGGCCGCAAGCACTGGCGGATCCATCCGCCGGTGCTGCCGGACCCGCTGGAGAAGCAGCCGTGGGGCGGCCGGGCCGACGAGGTCGCCGCCACCGCCGACGGGCCCGCCGCGCTGGACGTCGTGCTCGCCCCCGGCGACGCGCTCTACCTGCCGCGCGGCTGGCTGCACAGCGCGCAGGCCCAGGAGTCCAGCTCGCTGCACCTGACCGTCGGCGTCCGGGCGCTGACCCGCTACGCCCTGGTCGAGGAGCTGCTCGCCCTCGCCGCCGAGGACCCGCGGCTGCGCGCCACGCTGCCGTTCGGCACCGACGTCGCCGACCCGGACGCGATCGAGCCGGAGCTGACCGAGACGGTGGAGGCGCTGCGGGACTGGCTGCTGCGGGCCGACCCGGCGGCCGTCGCCGCCCGGCTACGGCAGCGCGCCTGGCCGGCCGCCCGGCCCGCGCCCATCCGACCCCTGGCCCAGGCCGCCGCGCTGGCGGCGCTGGACGCCGACACCCGGCTCGCTCCGCGACCGGGCCTGCGCTGGCGGCTCACACCACGGGGCGAGAAGGTCGCGCTGGTGCTGTTCGACCGCACGATCACCCTGCCCGCGTCCTGCGCGCCGGCCGTGCACGCCCTGCTCGGCGCCGGGTCCGTCCGGGTCGGCGACCTGCCGGGCCTGGACGACGACGCCGACCGGATCACCCTGGCCCGCCGCCTGCTGCGCGAGGCGGTGCTGGTCCCCGCCTGACCGGCCGGGGCGGTGCGTGGTGCCCGTACACGAGTGGCCGGGCCGTGCCACGTGCGGCACGGCCCGCCCTGCGGGGGCGGGCCGTGCGGCGGCACGGCCGGCCACCGCGAGGTCGCCCCGCACGGCTCCGGCACGTGCCGATGAGAAATCCGGCTCAGGCCGGGTCGATGGCAGCCGCCGGAC
The DNA here is from genome assembly GCF_057197825.1 of Micromonospora sp. USAFONa4. NCBI lineage: Bacteria > Bacillati > Actinomycetota > Actinomycetes > Micromonosporales > Micromonosporaceae > Micromonospora > Micromonospora sp. USAFONa4. The sequence goes on from NZ_CM170072.1 coordinate 6,530,117, forward strand.
GGACCTCGATCGGCAGGGTGGTCGCCCGGGACAGCTTCTCCGCCCAGCCCAACGCCGCGTCGAGATCCGGCACCGCGATCACGGTGAACCCGCCGACGTGCTCCTTGCCCTCGGCGAACGGGCCGTCCGTCAGGAGCGTCTCGTCGTCGCGGACCCGGACCACCCGGGCGGTGTGCGCCAGCTCCAGCCCGGCGCCGAAGACCCAGACACCGCTGCGGCGCATCTCCTGGTTGACGGCCTCGACGTCCCGCATGATCGGCTCGAGGAACTCGGGCGGGGGCGGGGCGTCCCCGTCGGGCTGGATCACGTTGAGCACGAAGTTCCGCATCGCACACTCCCTCTCGTCGAACGGCCGGCGTGACCCGGCCTCCTCCATCTACACGAACGGCGGGCGGCCGGATCGACGACGCGCTGCGGCAACCTTCCGGCTGATCGGGCAACGGTGGGTCAGCGGCCGGCGACGAGCAGCGCGACCGTGGTCACCAGCCCGGCGACGAGCACGACGGTCATCGGCCGGGGGCCGAGCACGGCGTGCCGACGGTCGGCGAGGACCTTCGCCGGCACCAGACCGACCAGCGGACCCAGCAGCGTCACCACCAGGGCCAGCACCGGCAGCCCGACGCCGAGCTCGCCGCCGTACCGCTCGCCCGCCGCCCGGGCCGCGCCACCGAGGGCGTACGCGAGCACCGCGCCCGCCACCCCGCACAACGCCAGCAGCGGGTTGACCGAGCCGGGCAGGTCACCCGGCTGGCGGGTGCGGTTGAGCAGGTCCCGCACGCCGGCCAGCAGCGGAGCCGGGTCGCCCGTCGCGCCGGGCACCGGCGCCGGTGGCCCGCCCGCCCGGCGGCCCGCGCCGCCGAGCCGGCCGCGCAGCAGTTGCCACAGGTCGGCGACCTCGGCGTCCACCCGTTCCTGCTCCTCGCGCGCGTCCACCAGCTCCCGCTCCGCGCGCCGCAGCTCGGCCTCCGCCTCGGCGACGGCCCGCTCGGCCGCCGCGCACTGCTGGGCGTGCCAGGTGTGCGCCTCGGCCCGCTGGACGCGTACCCGCGCGCTCAGCTCGGCCAGCCGACGGATCTGGGCCGCGTACGACTCACTGGTCACCGGTTCGTTCATCGGGCCGGCCCGTAGGGGATGATCACCTGGCCGGTGCGGTGCACCGCCCGGTCGAAGAACAGCCCCCGCCAGGGCCGGGGATACCAGTCCGGGCCACCGGTGCCCGGGTACAGCGACGAACCCAGCTCGCCGCCGTGGGCGTCCAGCGCCACCCAGGCGCCGATCTGGTCCGTCCGGGCCGCCGGCCCGCCCAGGTCGGCCCGCATCCGGGCGACGCCCCGCCACCAGGCCAGCACGTGGGTGCGCCGCTCCGGCCCGTCGTGCAGGATCCGGCGCAGCTCCTCCAGCCCGGTACGCCGGCCGATCCGCGTGGCCAACGCCCCGGACGCCGCGTCGACGGCGAACAGCAGCAGGTAGTGCGGCATGCCCGGCGCACCGAGCCCTTCGGCGGTCTCGGCCATCAGCTCGCCCACCGTCTCCTCGTCGTACCAGGCGGCGTCGTCGGCGAGATCCTCGTAGAGGGACCGGGCGGCCGGGTCGGCGTCCGGGTCGAGGCAGGCGATCGAGAACCGGGCCGTGCCGGGGCGGTGCTGGCGGGCCAGGGAGCGGGCCGCCGCGTCGAGCACCGCGCACGCCTCGTCCACCCGGGTGCCGAGCACTGCCAGGTTGCGGCCGGGAGCCCGGGGCAGCCGCAACGCCGCCGAGCGGGACTGCACGTCGATGATCTCGCCGAGCAGCGCGACCGGCGTACGCGGGTGCCCCGTCTCCGGCGCGGCCAGCGCCCGGAAGTCCGGCGCGTCGGCGAGGCGGGGGATCGCGTCGCCGTCGAAGAGCCGGGCCGGCGCGGCATCCTGCGGGCGCATCCGCCACAGCCGGTGCTGCAACTCGCTCCACGTCTCCCAGTCGCTGGCCGACGGGATCCGGGCCACCTGGTTGCCCTCCGCCATGCCGGACTCCGCGTTGACCACCGCGTGGTGGCGCGGCAGGGACTGGGCGGCGTCGTTGCGCTCGGCGAGGATCCGCAGCGCCTTCGGCAGCGCGATGCGCAACGTGAACTGCGCGACCAGGGCCGGCCGGCCCCACAGCGCCTCGATGCCGCGCACGTCCTGCGAGGCCAGCACCAGGTGGATGCCCTGGGACCGGCCGCGCCGGGCCAGGTCCTCCAGCAGGTCGGCGGCCTCCCGGGCGACCACGTCCCGCCCGGCCAGCAGCATCTGGAACTCGTCGACCACCGCGACGATCCGCGGCCAGTGCCCCGTGGGGTCGACCGCGCGCAGCTCCGCGAGCTTGGTGACCTCGTGCTTCTTCGCGGCGTCGGCCCGCCGCCGCAGCTCCTCGGCGAGGAAGCGCAGCAACGCCAGGCCGAACTCCCGGTCGGTGTTGACGTTGATCCCGACGAGCCGCATGTGCGGCAGCCAGCTCGGGTCCCGCCGGCCCTTGGCGAACCGCGCGAAGGACACCCCCTCCTTGAAGTCCAGCAGGTAGAACTCCAGTTCGGCGGGGGAGTAGCGGGCCGCCAGCGCGCCGATCCAGGCGAAGATCAGGTTCGTCTTGCCGGTGCCGGACGGGCCGCCGATCAACGCGTGCGGCGGGTAGTCGCCCAGGGTGAGCAGCACCGGCCGGCCGTGTGGGCCCTCGCCGATCGGGGCGGTCAGCCCGGTGGCGGAGTCCTCCCGCCACATCCGCTCCACCGGCGGCAGCAGGTCGGTGAACGGGGTCGGGGCGGGGCCGGCGTTGACCCGCGCCGCGACCTCCCGGCAGGTCTCGGTGACCAGGACCGGCGGGGGCGGCGGATCGAGGCGTACGGGCAGGCCGTTCGGCCCGCCGATCCGGGCGCCGTCGGCGTACGCGCCCACCCGGGTCACGGTGGGATCCTCGGGCAGCGACACGCCCCGCACCACCAGGTGCACTCCGCAGGCCGCCCCGGTGCGGACCACCCGGTCGAGCTGCCCGCGCTCGTGCCGCGACAGCTCGTCCCCGCCCAGCAGCACCGCCACCCGCCACGGCTCGGGCCGGCGACCGGTGGCGGCGGCCAGCTCGCGCAACGAGACGTACTCCCCGGCCAGCACCGTCTCGTTGATCCGGCGGATCTGCTCCACGAGGTCGTCGAGGAGCCGGGCGAGCCCGCCCGGGCCGACGAAGGTGAGCAGCCCGGCCGTGCCGAGGGGGGCGAAACCGGCCAGGCCACCGCCCAGGTGCTCGGGGTCGTAGCCGACCAGCCGTACGGCGCCCGGATCGGCGCGCCCGACGCCGCGCAGCAGCAGCGCCGACACCACCGCGTCGCAGCCCTCCCGGTCGTCCCCGGTCAGCTCGACGTGGCCGGCGTCGAGCAGCGGCACCAGCGCCGGCACCGGTTCGGCGCCGGGGATGCGTACCGTGCCGATGCGCAGCGCGCCCGGCGGTTCGGCCCGCCGGGTCGGGGTCGGTCGCCACCGCGTCCAGTCCGCGGAGGCCGCCCCGGGGGCCTCCCGCTGCGCCGCGTCCGCCGCCCGCCGGGCCAGCTCCGCGATGCGCGCGGCGTGCCGGTCGTCGATCTCGGCCAGCCGCCGGTCACGCTGCGCGCCCACCCGCTCCGGCACGACCGACGCGGCCCGCCGGACCTTCGCCAGCCGCTCCCGGGCCGTGGTCAGCTCGGCCTGCGCGCCGGACAGCCGGGTCCGGGTGGCGCCGAGGGCCTCGCCCAGCATGCCCCTGACCCGGCTGACCAGCTGGCTCCGCCGGTCAGCCATCGACGCCCCGCCCGCGCGGGCCCGGGGTGCCGCCCGACGCCGGCCGGCCCGCGGGCGGGCTCGACCAGACGCGGCCGGCCGACCCGGGCCGTCCCACGGCCGCCCGGTCCGGCGTCGGGTCGGGCTGGCCGTGCGTCGCCGTCCGGTCGGCCGTCGGGTCGGGCTGGCCTTGTGTCGCCGTCCGGTCCGGCTTCGGGGCGGCCTGGCCGGCGGTCGCCGCCCGCTCCCGGGCCGCGCTCGCCTGGTCGCGTGCCGCCTCCGCCCGGTCCCGGGCCGCCGCGACCCGCTCCCGCGCGGCGGCCACCCGGCCCTTCGCGGCGGCGGCGCGTCGCTGCCACTCGGCGTCGTCGGCCCGGTCGCGGGCCGTCTCCGCCTGGCGGTCCCGCTCGGCGGCGGCGCGTTGCTCCCGGGCCGTCTCGGCCTGGCGGGCCCGCTCGTCGTCGGTGGGCAGGTCCCGGCCGAGCCGGGCCAGCAACACCCCGGTGAGCACCCCCGCGGTGACGGCCGGGTCGGCGGCGTGCGGTTGCTCCGCCTCGCCGCGCCGGGGCGGGGGCATCCGGCAGATCCGGGTCAGCAGCGTGTCCAGCACTGCGGGGGGCAGGCCGGGCAGCAGGTCCCGCACCCGGCCGTCCAGCTCGCGGTGCAGCCGTCCGAGGTCCTCGGCGCGCGGCGGGTGCCCGAGCAGCTCGCCGGCCAGCTCGCGCAGCAGCGGCGGGGCGACGGCCGCCAGGCCGAGGCCGACGTCGGCGTGCGCGCGACGCAGCTCGGTGTGCAGCCGGTCGCGGTCGCCGGCACGGACCCCGCCGACGACCCGGCGCAGCAGCTCCCGGGCGTCGTCGACCTTCTCGTCGGGCTGCTCGGGCGCACCCTCCCGGCCGCCTGTCAGCTCGGCCACCCGTACCGCCCACCAGCGGCGGGGCGTCGCGTCGGCGGCCGGCTCCGGCGCCGGGCCCCCGGGGGCCGTCTCCCGCGGCGCGTCGTGTGCGGGCCGGCGCCGCTGCTCCTGCGGCCTGGGGGCGGGGGAGCCGTCGCCGGCCAGCCCGATCGCGGCTAGGTACGCCGAGAGCTGCTCCTGCGCGACGCGCAGCGCGTAGCCGGCGGTCTCGGCGTGCTCGGTGGCGGCGGAGAGCTCCGGCACCCCCATCGGGTCGGCCGACTCCTGGCGGACCCAGCGCAGCCGCTCGGCGGCCAGCCCGAACTTCTCGAGCGCCAGGGCCAGCTGCGCGAGCGGCAGGTCATCGGCGGCGGCGCGGACCTGCGCGCCGACGTCCTCGACGATGGACACGGCCGAGCCTCAGAGCGTCGCGACGTAGAGTTGCGCCTGCTCGACGGCGACGAGTGTCGCGGCGAGGCACTCCTCCAGCTCCTGGCTGGCCTGGGTCAGCGAGGACTGGGCCGCCTCGACGGTCTCGTGCCCGCTGCCCTCCAGCGCGCCGGCCAGGGTCTGCTGCGCCTCGGCCAGCTTCTCCCCGGCCGCCTGCACGGCGCTCTGGCCGTCGCCGATCTGTTGGAGCGCGACATCGATGGCTGCCTTGAGCTCGGCGACGCTCGCCACGGCGAAACCTCCTGGGGGCGGGGAGGCCTCCATTAGAGCCTATCCCTCACGGTGAGAGAACATCCGCCCTGTCAGTGTTCCTGCCCCGCTGACCGGTTGTCGACCGGAAGCGCCGCTGGTCCGATTGACGGGACTATCCGGGCGGGGCCGGCCGGTCCCGCAGCCAGCGCGGCCCGTACACCTCCGCGCCCTGCGCGACGACGCGTTCCCGCAGCTCACGGTCGGCGGTGACGACCAGCCGCCGGCGCCGCGGCGCGGCGGCGACCAGGTCGACGACGGCGTCGTCGCCGGACCCGGGCGCGGCCACCACCCGGACTCCGGCCGTGCCCGGCACGTCCCGCGCCCGGCCCTCCACCACCAGCACCACCTCCACCGGTGGCGGCAGCTGCGGGGGCAGCCCGGCGGCGGCCACCGGGGCCAGCGAGTCGCGCAGCCGGGCGGTCGCACCCGCGCGGTCCCGCCACCAACCGTCCGGGCGGGACCCCACCACGTTGGCGGCGTCCACGATCAGCAGCGGCATCGTCGGCTCCATGCCACCAGCCTCCCACCCACCGCCTGAGGTGCAAGGAAGGGACCCTTCCTCTACCGCAGGCGTTGACAAGGGGCCCTTCCTTACACCTCGCCCGGGGCCTTCGTGGCGGGTCGCGGCGCGAGTGGTGGCGTTTGTCGGGCGGACCGCCGGGTAGCCCCTGGCGACCGTCGCGCCCGACTGCGGAGGACAGACATGATGGGACCCGGTGACTTCGGCTCCGACCCCTGGGACGAGTTCCTGGCCCGGTACTTCGGCCGGGGCGAGGGTGGGCGCCGACCCGCGCACCGGGTCGACATCACCCGGCTGATGACCGCCGACGCCAGGGAGATGCTGGCCGACGCGGCCCGCCGGGCCGCCCAACGCAAGAGCACCGACCTCGACACCGACCACCTGCTCTGGGCCGCGCTGCAACGCGAACCGCTGCGCGACCTCGTCCGGCGCGCCGGCGCCGACCCGGACACGCTGCTCAACGCGCTCGGTGGGCGCGGCGACGGCGCGCCCAAGGGCGAGGTGCCGCCCAACCTGTCGCTCACCCCTGCGGCCAAGCGGGCGCTGCTCGACGCCCACCAGCTGTCCCGGGCGATGGGGGCCAACTACATCGGCCCAGAGCACATCCTGATGGCGCTGCCGCTGAACCCGGAGTCCCCGGCCGGCCGGATGCTCGCCGCCGGCCGGATCCAACCCGAGTCGTTGCAGGCGGCCAGCGCCGAGCGCGGGCCGATGACCGGGCCGAAGCCCGACCGCGGCACCCCCACCCTCGACCAGTACGGCCAGGACCTCACCGACCTGGCCCGCAACGACCAGATCGACCCGGTGATCGGCCGGGCCGACGAGATCGAGCAGGCCGTCGAGATCCTGTCCCGGCGGACGAAGAACAACCCGGTGCTGATCGGCGAGGCCGGCGTCGGCAAGACCGCGATCGTGGAGGGCCTGGCGGAGCGGATCTGCGACGGCGACGTGCCGCAGACACTGCTCGGCAAGCGGGTGATCCAGCTCGACCTGGCCGGCCTGGTGGCGGGCACCCGCTACCGGGGCGACTTCGAGGAGCGGCTGAAGAAGGTCATCGACGAGATCCGGGCCCACCGCGACGAGCTGATCGTCTTCCTGGACGAGATCCACACCCTGGTCGGCGCGGGCGGGGCGGGCAGCGAGGGCGGCATGGACGCCTCGAACATGCTCAAGCCGGCGCTGGCCCGGGGCGAACTGCGGGTGATCGGCGCGACCACGCTGGACGAGTACCGCAAGAGCATCGAGAAGGACGCGGCGCTGGCCCGCCGCTTCCAGCCGGTGTTCGTGCCGGAGCCCACCGTCGACGACACCGTGGCGATCCTGCGCGGGCTGCGCGACCGCTACGAGGCCCACCACCAGGTGCGGTTCACCGACGAGGCGCTGGTCGCCGCGACCGAGCTGTCCGACCGGTACGTGACCGACCGGTTCCTGCCGGACAAGGCGATCGACCTGATCGACCAGGCCGGCGCCCGGGTCCGGCTGCGCACCCGCACCCCGGCGTCCGACGTGCGGGAGCTGGAGACACAGCTCGAGGAGGTACGCCGGGACAAGGAGCAGGCCGTCGCCGACGAGCAGTACGAGAAGGCGTCCACGCTGCGCGACCAGCTCGCCGAGCTGGAGGAGCAGATCCGCCGGGCCCGGGGCGACGAGGGCGGCTCGTCGCAGGTGCCGGCCGTCGGGCCGCAGGAGATCGCCGAGGTGGTCTCCCGCGCCACCGGCATCCCGATCAGCCAGCTCACCGAGGAGGAACGCGACCGGCTGCTGCGCCTGGAGGGCCACCTGCACGAGAAGGTGGTCGGCCAGGAGGACGCGGTCACCGCGGTCGCCGAGGCGGTCCGCCGCTCGCGTGCCGGGCTGGCCGACCCGGACCGCCCGATGGGCAGCTTCCTCTTCCTCGGGCCCACCGGCGTTGGCAAGACCGAGCTGGCCCGGGCCCTCGCGGAGGCGCTGTTCGGCGAGGCCGACCGGATGGTCCGGGTGGACATGAGCGAGTTCCAGGAGCGGCACACGGTCAGCCGGCTCGTCGGCGCCCCGCCCGGGTACGTCGGCTACGAGGAGGCCGGCCAGCTCACCGAGGCGGTCCGCCGCCGCCCGTACGCGGTGGTGCTGCTCGACGAGATCGAGAAGGCCCACGCCGACGTGTTCAACATCCTGCTCCAGGTGCTCGACGACGGGCGGCTCACCGACAGCCAGGGCCGTACGGTCAACTTCAAGAACACCGTTCTGATCATGACGAGCAACCTCGGCTCGGAACTGATCACTGGCGCCCAGCGCGCCGTCGGCTTCGGCACCGGCGCGGAGGGCGGCGAGCAGGAACGCGACGAGCTGCGCGAGCGCCTGATGCGCCGGCTGCAGGAGAACTTCCGGCCGGAGTTCCTCAACCGCATCGACGAGGTGATCATCTTCCGCCGGCTGGAGGCCGAGCAGCTGCGCCAGATCACCGGCCTGCTGCTGGAGGAGACCCGCCGCCGCCTGCACGCCCAGGACATCCAGGTCCACTTCACCACCGCCGGCGTCGACTGGATCGCCGAGCACGGCTACCAGCCGGAGTTCGGCGCCCGGCCGCTGCGCCGGGTCATCCAGCGGGAGGTGGACAACCAGCTGTCCCGGATGCTGCTGGAGTCGGCGGTCTCACCCGGCCAGAAGATCACCGTGGACGCCCGTGACGGGCGACTCGCCTTCGACGTGACGGCCGGCGAGCGCGGCTACACCCCGGCCACGACGTCCCATCCCCGATGACCGGAGGGCGGACATGAGCGAATCCGAGGAGACCCGGGACGAGAGCGAGCGCACCGATCCGATCGTGGCCCCGCCGACCGCCAACCCCGCCCGGGTGCGGATGCCGCCGGAGGGCGTGGGCCAGCAGGGCGACGACCCGGAGCCGGCGGAGTCCGACCGCCGCCGTCGAGAGGAGGGCTGATGGTACGCGAGCAGCGGCTCGAACCCGAGGTGGAGGTGCTCTGGGACGACTTCCACGCCCAGGTGAACGTCCCGTCGGAGCAGTTGCGGCAGTGGTTGCTCACCCGCGGCTCCGGGGAGGAGTCGTTCGGGCCCGACCCGGACCTCGACCTGCCCGGGATGGGCCGGCGGATCCTGCGGGTGCTGGCCAAACGCAAGGTCGACCTCACGCCGGAGGACATCCGGGTGATGCGGGACGCGATCGACGAGATCCAGTCCCTGCTGGACGAGAAGCCGCCCCGCGGCAACGCCGACGACGAGTGGCGGCACGCCCTGCTCGACCTGGGCCACGACGTCCTCGTCGAACGCTGAGCCGGCGGTCGGGCGGCGCCCGGGAGGACCGGGCGCCGCCCGCCGTGGTCAACCGTGGTCGCTCTCCAGGCTGCCGATCGTCAGGCCCGCGGCGTCGGCCGCCGCCTCGCGGTCGGCGCGCGCCCGCTCCTCGCGGGTCAGCAGGTTGGCGTACTCCGTGACGTCCGCCGGGTTGGGCACCTCGGGCAGGCGACGCAGGAACGCCTCCACGTCGCGGGCGGCGGCGGTGTGCGTGGCGGCGGCCTGCCGGAGGATCTCCCGGTCGTCGGCGGCGGGGTAGGCATCGGTCATGTCCGCCTGATACCCGGCGCTACGCCGTTCGCACCCCGTCGGCCCCGGCGGCCGTCAGCCTCCGCGCCCCGTAGGTCGGGTTGCGCAGTAGCCAGGCCAGGTATTCCGGGTGTGCCGCCAGCGAGTCGGCGTACGCGGCCAGCGCGAACTCCAGCACCAGTTCGGCGTCGCGGGCGGCGGGGGAGTCGGGATGCCAGCCCAGCATCAGCCGCCAGCGCAGCGGCGTCCCGGTCAGCATCCGGGTGACCAGCCCGGCGACCGGGCGGAAGGTGGCCTGGCAGAGCGCGATCGCCTCGCCGGAGTCCACCATGTCGATGCAGCAGCGCACGTCGGTCTCGTACACCTTGCGGGGGGTGAAGCCGGCGCGGGCGCAGGCGGCGGCGAAGCAGTCGCCGAAGCAGCCGTCGCCGGGCGCGGCGACCCACTGCTCGTGGCTCAGGTCCACCAGGCTCACCTCGGCGTGCCCGGCCAGCGGGTGCTGCTCCGGCAGCAGCACCAGCACCGGGTCGACGGCCACCTCCCGCCAGCTCAACCCGAGCTCGGCGGGCGGGGCCGCGTCGCCGCACACCCCGATCAGCGCGAAGTCCAGCCGGCCGCCCGCGACGAGCTGGGCCAGCTCGTCGGCCGACCAGGAAGCGTGGGTGGTGATCTGGGCCGGTGGGGGCTCCGCGGCGAGCCGGTGCACGAGCCGGCCGAGGATGGGGCTGTTCACCCCGCCGAACCGGTAGCGGCGGGGCACGTCCCCGGCGCCGGCCAGCCGCGCCGCCTCGTCCTGCAGGCCCTTCATCGCCGGCAGCAGCACCCGCGCCCGGGCGAGCACCAGCTCGCCGAGGGCGGTGGGGCGGGCGCCGCGGCGGTCCCGCTCGAACAGTGGCCCGCCCAGGGTCCGCTCGATGCGCTGGAGCTGGGCGGTGAGTGCCGGCTGGGCCAGGCCGAGCGTCGATGCCGCCTTGGTCACGCTCCCCGTCTCCGCGATCGCGCAGACCACCCTCAGGTGTCGCAGCTCCAGATTCATACCGTGACGGTATGACCCCGTAGCGGCCGACGGAAGGCCCTGGACGGATCAACGCATCCCAATGTGTGCCCGATCCGCTCCGGCGCGCCGCGCCCGCGCCCGCCGCCGGCTCAGCCCGGCGGCCGCTCGGTGAGGTCGGCCAGGTAGGTGGGTCGGCCGGTGACGGCGTCGCGGACCTTGTCGACGACGCCCACCGCGGGCTCGACGACCCGGTTCCACGGCGGCGTCGCCGGGGTGCCGGGGTGCGGGCGCGTCGGGGCCGCCTCCTCGGCGATCTCCAGCCGGTTGCCCAGGCGGATCAGCTCCTCGGCGCTGGCCACCTCACGCAGCGCCGCGACGAGCGCGCCCGCCTCCTCGACGTGGCGGTGGACCCGCGCGGCGACGTCGGCGAGCCCCTCGCCGGCGAGCGCCTTCAGGGCGGTCAGCAGGGCCCGGTCGTCCGCGATGGCCCGGTCGATCCGTTCCGCCGCGTCGGGCAGCGCGGCCCGGACGGCGGGCAGCAGGTACTGCTCCTCGGCGGACAGGTGCCGCGACAGCGCCGCCGTGAGCACCTCCAGGCCGCGCTCGGGGGCGGGCTCCGGGCCCGGGTCGGTGAGCCGCCGCAGCAGCTCCCGCAGTTGCCGGTGCTCGGCGTCGAGGATGTCGGCGATGCTGCGGCCGCCCGGCCGGAAGCCCTCGTCCTCTCCGGTCGGCGGCAGCGGTGGCAGGGGAACGGTCATGGTGCCCTCCTCTGTGGCGGGCGGTGCAGGTGGTGGGGAGCGGGTCGCGAGCGGCGGTACCCGGCGGCGTCGGCGGCGAAACCGCCTGGATCGGCCGCCGAGTGCCGGTCGATCCGGCTGGTATGAAGAACCGTTGACATCCTCCCCGCCCTAGAGGGCGCGGGTTCCCTGGGTCGCCCCAGGGGTTTCCTGCTTCATCGCCGACCGCCTCGTCCGGGAGGGTTCCCGTTGAGGTCTTACACCGGCTCCACAGGCAGCAGCCGCCAGCCCGGCGGCCAGGATGTTGCGTGCCGCGTTGACGTCGCGGTCGTGGGTGGTGCCGCACCGGCACGTCCAGGCCCGCACTTTCAGCGGCATGTTCCGCGCGACGGCTGCGCAGGTCGAGCACACCTTGGAGGAGGGGTACCAGCGGTCGATCACGGTGAGGTTCCGGCCGTACCAGGCGCACTTGTAGGTGAGCAGCTCGCGGAACTGGTGCCAGGCCGCATCGTTGATGGCGCGGGCCAGGCGGTGGTTGCGGACCATGTTGCGCACGGTCAGGTCCTCGATCACGAGCGTTTGGTTTTCGCGCACGAGTCGAGTGGTGAGCTTGTGCAGGTGATCACGCCTGCGATCGCCGATGCGGGCGTGGACGCGGGCCACCTTGAGCCGGGCCTTGGCCCGGTTGTGGGAGCCCTTCTCCTTGCGTGCCAGCTCTCGCTGGGCGCGGGCCAGCCGAGTGCGGTCGGCCCGTTCGTGCCGGGGGTTGGCGATCTTCTCCCCGGTGGACAGGGTCAGCAGGTGCTCGAGGCCGGCATCGATGCCTACTGCGCTCTCGGCGGCCGGGAGGGTCTCGATCTGGTCCTCACAGAGCAGGGACACGAACCAGCGGCCGGCCGAATCGCGGGACACGGTCACGGTGGACGGGGACTGCCCTTCGGGCAGCGACCTCGACCAGACGATGGCCAGCGGGTCGGTCATCTTGGCCAGAGTGAGCTGGCCGTCTCTCCAGCGGAACGCGCTGGGGGTGAACTCGGCCGAAGCTCGCGACCTGCGCTTGGACTTGAAGCGCGGGTAGCGGGCGCGCTTGTCCCAGAAATTCGCGAAGGCGCTTTGCAGATGCCGCAGCGTCTGCTGCAGCGGCACGGAGGAGACCTCGTTGAGGAAAGCCAACTCCTCAGTCTTCTTCCAAGCGGTCAGCATCGCGCTGGTCGCGTTGTAGTTGACCCGTTCCTGCCGCTGGTACCACGCCTCGGTCCGGGCATGCAGGGCCAGGTTGTAGACCTTGCGCACGCACCCGAACGTTCGGCTCAACAGCTCTGCCTGCTGGGCCGTCGGGTAGAAGCGGAACTTGTAGGCCCGCTTCACCCTTGAGGTCACTTTCACAAGCTAACACGATAGTTTGGAACCGGACCTGCGGTATCCGTGTGGTACTTCTGTCGGCCTTGACGGCGGCCCTGCCATCCCTGACCTGCCTCGCAGGAGGTCCCGTTCCCTCCCCGGCCCGAAGGCCCGGGACACTCACAGAAGGAGTCTGATGACGAGCGACTTCGCCCGACCCGACCCCACCGACGAGGTCGTCGACCTCTGCCGTGACCTGCTGCGGATCGACACCACCAACACCGGGGACAACGACACCAGCGCCGGGGAACGCCTCGCCGCCGAGTACGTGGCGGAGAAGCTGGCCGAGGTGGGCGTCGAGTCCGTCATCCACGAGTCGGCGCCCGGCCGGGCCAACCTGGTCGCCCGCATCCCCGGCACCGACCCGAGCCGCGGGGCGCTGCTGGTGCACGGCCACCTCGACGTCGTCCCCGCCGACGCCGACGAGTGGTCGGTGCACCCGTTCTCCGGTGAGCTGCGCGACGGCTACCTGTGGGGCCGGGGCGCCATCGACATGAAGGACTTCGACGCGATGGTGCTGGCGGTGGTGCGGCACTGGCAGCGCACCGGGGTCCGCCCGCCCCGGGACATCGTGCTCGCGTACACCGCCGACGAGGAGGCGGGCAGCGACTACGGCGCACACTTCCTCGTCGACCGGCACCGTGGGCTGCTCGACGGCTGCACCGAGGCCATCGGCGAGGTCGGCGGCTTCTCGTACTCGGTCAACGACAGCCAGCGGCTCTATCTGATCGAGACCGCCGAGAAGGGCATCGACTGGCTGCGCCTGCACGCCAGGGGCCGCCCCGGGCACGGCTCGATGATCCACGACGACAATGCGGTCACGGCGCTCGCCGAGGCGGTGGCCCGGGTCGGCCGGCACCGCTTCCCCGTGGTGGTCACCGACACCGTCCGGGCGTTCCTGGAGGAGGTCTCCGACCTGCTCGGCGTCGAGCTGGACCCGGAGGACCCGGAGACCGCCATCGCCAAGCTCGGCCCGATCGCCAACATCATCGGCGCGACGATCCGCAACACCGCCAACCCGACCCGGCTCGCCGCCGGGTACAAGGACAACGTCATTCCCGGCCGGGCCACCGCCACCATCGACTGCCGCAGCCTGCCGGGGCAGTCGGAGCTGCTGGAGCGGCAGCTGCGCGAGCTGGTCGGCCCGGACATCGTCATCGAGTACCTCCAGCGCCAGCCGGCGCTGGAGACGACGTTCGACGGCGACCTGGTCGACGCGATGTCCGCCGCGCTGCGCGCGGAGGACCCGGGGGCGCGGCCGGTGCCGTACATGCTCTCCGGCGGCACCGACGCGAAGGCGTTCTCGCAGCTCGGCATCCGCTGCTTCGGCTTCGCGCCGCTGCGGCTGCCGGCCGACCTGAACTTCTCCGCGCTGTTCCACGGCATCGACGAGCGGGTTCCGGTGGACGGACTACAGTTCGGCGTGCGGGTTCTCGACCGGTTCCTCCGCACCTGCTAGCCCCCGCCAGGAACCCCGGTGTCCCGGCGGGAACCACTGATCGTGAAGGGACTGACCCACATGACCGACCAGCACGGTGAGCTGGACGCCGCCCTCGAGCGCGTGATCGATGCGGCCCGCCACCACCTGGCCGCCGTCCGCGCCGCACAGGGCCGCGTCGACGACGACGACGTCTGGCAGGCGTACGTCGCGCTCAACAACGCGTCCTTCGCGTACGACGAGCAACTCCTGGACGCCTTCGGCGAGGTCACCCCGTGGGACGTCGAGTCGATCGACCCGGAAGAGGCCGACCAGCGCTTCGGGGCCGCGGAGGGCGTGGAGCCCACCGACCCGCACCCGCGGGTGATCTCGGTGCGGCAGCGGCGCGACTACCGGGTGCCGAGCGTGTCGGCGCTGATCCGGGTCGCCGAGGCCGCACGGCGGGAGGGCACCCCGGCCGAGGACGAGCCGGAGCCCGTCGAGGGGGTCGGCGAGGCGGTGCTGGAGCTGCTCCAGAGCGGTGACGGCTCGCTGGGCGCGCTGGACGTGCCGGAGCTGGAGCCGCTCGACGGCGTGGTGATGGTCAGCGAGGTCGGCACCCCGGTCGACCTGGAGTCGTTCGACGACGACGACCCGGTGGGCCCGTTCCAGCCGGCCGCCGACGACCGGCTGGTCGGCCGGCTCGACGAGCACCCCTTCATGGAGCTCGACGAGGAGCACGACCACGCCCACTAGGCGGTGACGGCCCGCCGGTCAGGCGGCGCAGGCCCGGGGCCCGACCGACGGTCGGCCCCGGGCCTTGCCTTCGTGGTCAGTACGACAGTCCCGGCTGCGGCTGGTTGACCCGGCGGCGGCGCAGCACCACCTGCCGCGTGCCGTCGCGGTACAGCCGTACCCGCGCCAACTCCCACCCGGAGAACTCCGCCTGGATCGCCAACTGCGCCGCGGCGGTCAACCGGTCGACGTTCGGCGGCAGCCGCAGCGGCGCGTACTCGTAGTCCATGACCTCCATGCTGCCCAGCCCGGGAGGCCTTCGCCACCCCCTCACCGGTGACCCGCGCCGCTGCGAGGCGCGGGCGCCCGGCCTCCCGACCATCGTCGAACCGATTGACTTTCGATAGGTTGAGAGCGATAGTCGATGCATGTTCAACGAGCATCGAGCGGTAGCCCCGCTCAGAGTCTTCCTCGTCGTGCTGTTCGGGATCCTGGTCATGCTCCAGACCTTCTCGCTGCCCGGGCAGTTCGCCCACATGGCCGAGGAGTCCCCGGAGCAGGCCTACCTGAGGTGGCCGATGACCGCCGTGGCGGTGTTCTGGGTGCTGTGCGTGCAGGTGGTGGTCGTGTCCACCTGGAAGCTGCTCACCCTGGTCAAGCGCGACCGCATCTTCACCGACGCCTCGCTGGCGTGGGTGGACGCGATCGTCTGGGCGATCGTCGCCGCCTGGGTCGTGCTGCTGGGCGTCTTCCTCTACGTCGGCTTCAACGCCACGGACCCCGGGCTGCCGCTCCTGCTGTTCCTGCTGCTGGTGGGCGTCGCCGTGCTGGGCCTGCTGATGGTGGTCATGCGCGCGCTGCTGCGGCAGGCCACGACGCTGCGCACCGACATGGAGGCGGTGATCTGATGCCCATCGTCGTACGCATCGACGTCGAACTGGCCAAACGCAAGATGAGCGTCGGCGAGTTCGCCGAGCGCGTCGGACTCACGCCGGCGAACGTGGCGGTGCTGAAGAACGGCCGGGCCAAGGCCGTCCGGTTCAGCACCCTGGAGGCCATGTGCCGGGTGCTCGACTGCCAGCCCGGTGACCTGCTCGAGTGGGTCGACGAGTGAACCCGCGCAACACGCCCCGGCCCATCGACCACGAACCACCCGCCGGCAGGTCCGAGACCCCGGCCGCCACCAGGGAGACGCCATGACGTACCTGCTCGCACTCCTCGTCGCGGCGCTCGGCGTCGCCGGCGTCGTGCTCGGGGAGGCCGACGACTCGCCGGGCCTCCAGTTCCTGGGCGTCGTGCTCGTCATCGGCGCGGTCGTGTTCGCCGTGCGGCTCGCGCGGCGTGGCCGGTCGCGGTAGGGCCGCCGACCGGCGGTCAGCCGGTGGGCGGGTTCGCTGCCAGCAGGGCGGCCAGCGACGCCGCCCCCAGGGCCAGGGCGCGCGGGGTGCCGGCGTCCACCACCAGCCCCCACGCCGGGTCGGGCCAGTCCGCGAGCAGGTCCGCGCAGGGCACGGCGACGAACGGCACGCCCTCCCCGGCGAACGTGGTCAGCGCGTCGGGGGAGGTGAAGACGGGCAGCAGCGGCGCACCGGTCGGGTCGGTGACGATCGTCCACGGCACCTCGCGGTCCGGCCCTGGCTCCGCCGCCAGCGGTACGCAGACCGCGGCGGCGGCGAGGACGCCGAGGTAGCCGGGCAGGTCCCGCCGCGCGCCGGCCTCGCTGAGCAGGTCGAGCACGGACGGCCCGCCCGGGTCCGCCCCGCTCCGCGCCTCGTCCGCGGCGGGGCCCGCGGGCGAATCCGCGGACCGTTCCGCGGGCGGCGGGTCGGGCACGCGCGCGGTGCCGGCCCCGGCGGCGGGCTGCTCGACTTGGGCAGCGGGGCGTTCGGCTCCCGCAACGGCGTGTGCGGCTTCGGCGGCGGGCTGCCCGGCGCCGGCCACGGCCCGCTCGGCTCCGGCGACGGGCTGCCCGGCCCCGGCGACGGGTTCGGCCGCCCGGACGCGGGGCACGGTCGGCTCCGGGCGCACCCGGGGACCGGTGGGCGGGAGGATCTGGCAGGACAGCGCTGCGGGTTCCGTGGTGAGCACCGTTGCGGCGGTCTGCGCCGCGAACCCGCTCCACCAGCGCAGGCCCTCGGCGGTGCGCGGCGTCTCGTACCACCAACCGCCGGCCCCGCGTGGCGCCTGCCAGCCGAGTTCGGCCAGGCGTCGCTCGTCGTAGGGCGGGCAGACCCCGCGGACGGTGTCCCGGCGCACCATCAGGTGCAGCCGGCGGGGGCCGGCGGCGAGTTCCAGGTCGGTGTCGCGGTCGCAGCCCGACAGCGTGTCGTGGAGCCGGGCGACGATGTCTGGCCAGCCCGGCGACGTCATGCCGGCGGCCCCGGCAGGCGGCCGTCGAGCCGGCCGAGCCTCCCCATCGCCTCCTCCAGGCGGCCCAGCGAGGCGAAGTCGCCGGGGGTGCCGAAGATCCCGTTCAGGCCCGCGCCGAGCGTCGCGTCGAGACCCCCGGTGCGCTCTTCGAGCTGCGCGGTCGCCGCCGCGCGGGCCTGCCGGTACGCCTGCAGCACCATGGCCGCGAGGTCCTCGGTGCCCACCCGCAGCGCGGTCGGGGCGAGGCTCAGGTCGGCCAGCTCGCCGGTGGCGTCGACGGTCGCGGTGACCAGGCCGCTGTCGTCGGTGGCGGTGGCGCTCAGCTCGTCCAGGTCGTCGGTGAGCCCGGCGAAGCGGCGTTCGATGTCGGCGAGCCGTCCGGCGAGTGCGTCGAACGCGGACAGCGGGTCAGACATGAGAACCTCCCGTGCGCGGTGCCGTCCGGGGTGGCGCCCGGCGGCGGCATGATCGTATCGTCGTCCCGCCGGGCGAGTGGGGGAGGAACGGCGTGCCTGACATCGACGTCGACGTGCAGGCGGTGCGTCGGCTGGAGGCGGCGGCGAAGCGGGTGGCCACCTCGCTGACCGCGCTGGAGAGCCGGATCACGTCAGCGGGCGACATACCGGACGGGGCCTTCGGGCACCTGCCGTTCGTCAGCGACATGCTCCGCGAGAAGTACGCCGAGCAGGTCACCGGGGGGATGGAGCTGTTCCGGTCCGGCCACGACGCGTTCGAGCGGGTCGGCGGCGCGCTGGGCGGGACGGCCGAGGCCTACGAGCGCAACGAGCATGACATCGACTCCTCCTTCCGCGCCATCGGCGCCGGGATGCCCCGGTGAGTGGGCCGGCGGGCACCGCCGTCGAGCTCTGGAACGGCATCGACAACGCCCTGTCCGGCGTGGACAAGGTGGTCGACAGCGTCTGCCGCACCCTCGCCTGGCCGTTGATCCAGCTCGTCGACCTCGTCGACGGCGAGCCGGCCGCGCTGCGCGCCAAGGCCACGGAGTGGGACGCGCTGGCCACGCAGGTGCGGGAGCTGGCGATGGGCCACCGCAGCGTGCGCGAGGCCGAGCAGGCCGGCTGGCGCTCCCCGTCCGGCCAGGCGTACGGGCGGCGGTTGGCCGAGGTCGAGCAGCAGCTGCTGGACGTCGCCGAGCAGTTCGCCGCCACGGCCGAGTACCTGCGCGGGGTGGCCGACGCGCTCCAGACGGTGCACGACGTCCTGGTCGACATCTGCGTCGAGTTCGTCAACTTCCTGCTGGTGACGCTGGTCACCGCGCTGCTGATGGCCCCGTTCACCGCCGGGGCGTCCTGGGCGGCCGGCGTGGCGCTGGGGGTCACCCGGGGCATGATCGCGCTGACCCGGATGTTGAAGATCATCCGGCCGCTGGCGACGCACCTGCAGAAGGTCATCCGACTGCTGCAACGGGTCCTGCTCCACCTGCGCAAGCTGCGCAACCACCTGGACAAGCTGGTCGACAAGCAGAAGGCGCTGCGCGCCGGCCAGAAGTACGCCGACAAGCGCCGCGCCGCCGGCGCCGCCGACAAGTGGCACCACAAGTTCATGGACCCGGCGAAGGGCACCTGGAAGCTCGGCAAGTCCGGTTCGCCGTTCGACATGAGCACCTTCGAGCGCCTCGGGGCGCTGCGGGCGCACGGCATGGCCGACGGGGCGCGGATGATCGGCCGGGACTGGGCCACAAACCTGCCGTGGAACATCCCGAACTCCGTCGTGCACGGCGCCACCTGGGGCACCGTCGCGATGGTCTCCGGCCTGTCGGTGCCCGGCATGGACCAGGTCGGCGACAAGGTCGACGCGGCGGTGCAGGGCGGCGCCGAGTGGATCGACCAGAATGTCTTCGGGCAGCCGCCGGCGCAGCAGCCGGCCGGCAGGTGACGGTCGATCGAGGGGGTGGGGCGTGTCCGAGGGGCGCAGTCGGCTGGGCCGGCTGACCGACGCAATGCTGGGCGGTGCGCGGGCCGCCCGGGACAAGGCCCGTGAGCTGCGCGACGAGTTCCGCACCACCGACGAGCCCGAGCGCGCCCTGGTGGCGCCCCTGCTGCCCGACGAGGAGATCCGCTACGTCGGCCTGGCCCCGGTCCGGGCCCCGGAGAACCACCGGGCCGGCAGCCAGCTCGCCGACCGGGTCAACGCCGAGCTGGCCGAGGCGCTCGATCCGCGCGCGCTGTTCGGGCTGCTCAACATCGTCAACCCGGTCGCCTGGGTGGACGCGGTGCTGACGCCCGTACGCATCGCCGCGGGCGTCCTGCTGCTGCCCGGCAAGGCCGCCGTGCTCGCCGCGGGCACCCCGGAGCCGGCCGAGCCGGAGCCGGCGCCGGGCGGCGCGCCCCGGGAGCCGCTTCCGCTGACCGACGAGCAGGAGGCCTTCCGGGCGCTGTTCCGGCTCAGCCGCTACCGCCCCCTGGCCGACCAGCTCGCCGAGATCGCCTACCGGCGGCGGTACGTCTTCAGCGGCGACCTGGCCACCCTCGCCGGCAGCCTGCTGCTCTTCCTCGAGCGCTACACCGGCACCCCGCTGGCGGTCACCGACACCCACCTGCACCTGCTGCGGATGGGCCGCCGTCCCGACCCCGACCGCGAGGACCGGCGGCGCCCCCAGGTGCTGTGGAGCGTGCCGCGGCGGCGCATCGCCCGCATCGAGTCCGAGCACGGGGCCCGCCTCATGCAGTTCCCGTCCACCATCGTGTTCGACGACGGGTCCTGGATCCGGATCGTCAACCCGGCCACCCGCGACGACCAGTCCCGCTTCCTCGCCGCCGTACGCGACCTGCCCGGCCAGCGCCCCACGGCCTGACCGCGCGCTCGTGCCGCGCGACGCGGGTCAGCCGTCGCGCTCGGGGTAGCCCACCGGCACCGCCGACACGTCGTCCAGCGCGGTGACGATCTCCTCCGGCAGGGTCACCCGCTCGACCTGGAGCGCGCCGAGCAGCTGCCCGACCGTGCGCGCGCCGAGGATCGGGGCCACCACCCCGGGCCGGTCGCGGATCCAGGCCAGCGCCACCTCCGTCGGGGAGACGCCCAGCCCGCCCGCGGCGATGGCTACCGCCTCCACGATGCTGGAGCAGCGGGGCTCCAGGTAGGTGGCGACGAAGCGCTCGAAGTGCGGCGAGGCCGCCCGCGAGTCGGCGGGCCGGCCGTGCCGGTACTTGCCGGTGAGCACCCCGCGGCCCAGCGGCGACCACGGCAGCACCCCCAGCCCGAGGGCCTCGCACGCGGGCAGCACCTCCCGCTCCACGCCCCGCTCCAGCAGCGAGTACTCCACCTGCGCCGCCACCACCGGGGCGCGCCCCGGCCAGGCGGTCTGCCAGGCCGCCGCCCGCGCGGTCTGCCAGCCGGCGAAGTTCGACACCCCGACGTAGCGGACCCGGCCGCTGGCCACCGCGTGGTCGAGCGCAGCGAGCGTCTCCTCCAGCGGCGTGTCGGGGTCGTAGCCGTGCAGTTGGAAGAGGTCGACGTGGTCCGTGCCCAGCCGGCGCAGCGAGGCGTCCAGCGTGCGCAACAGGTGCCCCCGGGAACCGTCCCGACGCCGGCCGCTGCCCGGTCGCAGCCCCGCCTTGGTGGCGATCAGCAGCTCCTCGCGCGGCACCAGGGAGCCCAGCAGCGACCCGATCACCGACTCGGCGTCGCCGTCGCCGTAGACGTCGGCGGTGTCGATCAGGTTGCCGCCCGCGTCGAGGAAACTCTTCAGCTGGGCGGCCGCATCGTCGGCGTCGGTGTCCCGGCCCCACGTCATGGTGCCGAGCGCGAGCCGCGAAACCGCCAGCCCGCTTCGGCCGAGCGGTCGCTGTTGCATGGGTGAACCTTATTTCGAACGAGGGCCCGCCGATATCCTCGCTCCCGTCAAGTGTGCCGGGCGCGTCGCGTTTCCGACCGTCCGGGCACCGCCCCCTGTGGTGGCGACCGGTGAACGGGTCGACTTGCGGCATTGCGTAACCTGATGCGACCTGTGGTGCGGATGGGGGAGGACCTAGTGCGACTCGGGCTCAGCCTCGGATACCAGACAGCGTGGAGCACACCGGCCGATCACCTGGCCTTCGCCCAGGAGGCGGACCGGCTCGGCTACTCGGTGGTGTGGGCGGCGGAGGCCTACGGCTCCGACTCGCCGAGCATGCTCGCCTGGATGGCCGGGCAGACGGAGCGGATCGACCTGGGCAGCGCGGTGATGCAGATCCCCGCCCGCACCCCGGCGATGACCGCGATGACCGCGGCGACCATCGACGCGCTGTCCGGCGGCCGGTTCCGGCTGGGCCTCGGCGTGTCCGGCCCGCAGGTCTCCGAGGGCTGGCACGGCGTACGGTTCGCCAAGCCGCTGGCGCGGACCCGCGAGTTCGTGGACATCGTCAAGCTGGCCGTCGCCCGCAAGTCCGTCGCGTACGACGGCGAGTTCTACACGCTGCCGCTGCCCGACGGCCCGGGCAAGGCGCTGAAGCTGGGCTTCCACCCGCCGCGCGAGCACATCCCGATCTACCTCGCCGCCGTGGGCCCGAAGAACCTGGAGCTGGCCGGCGAGATCGCCGACGGCTGGCTGGCGATCTTCTACGCCCCCGAGTTCGCCGAGGAGCAGCTCGCGTCGGTGCGCGCCGGGCGGGCGAAGGCCGGCAAGGAGCTCGCCGGCTTCGACGTGGTCCCGTCGGTGCCCGTGGTGGTCGGCGACGACATCGCCACCTGCGCCGAGCTGGTCCGCTGGTACGCGGCCCTCTACGTCGGCGGCATGGGCAGCCGCCAGCAGAACTTCTACAACCAGCTCGCCACCCGGATGGGCTACGGCGACGCCGCCCGCGAGGTGCAGGATCTCTACCTGGCCAAGCGGCAGCGCGACGCCGCCGCCGCGGTGCCGCTGGAGTTCATCGACCGCACCTCGCTGCTGGGCCCGAAGGAGCGCATCGCCGAGCGGATGCGGGAGTACGCCGCCGCCGGCGTCACCACCCTGTCGGTGACCCTGTTCGCGGCCGACCGGGACAGCGGCGTGCACACCCTGCGTACCGTCGCCGAGGCGCTGGACCTCTCGGGAGTCGGCGAGTGACCTGGGTCGAGGCCATCGTCCTGGGCATCGTCCAGGGACTGACCGAGTTCCTTCCGGTCAGCTCGTCCGGTCACCTGCGGATCACCTCGGCGATCTTCTTCGACCGGGACGCCGGAGCGTCGTTCACCGCGGTCACCCAGCTGGGCACCGAGGCGGCGGTGCTGATCTACTTCGCCAAGGACATCTGGCGCATCACCCGGACCTGGCTGGTCGGCATCAGGGACAAGTCGGTGCGTTCCAGCCTCGACTACCGGATGGGCTGGTACGTCATCGTCGGCTCGATCCCGATCGGGCTGTTCGGTTTCCTGTTCAAGGACCAGATCCGCACCGCCGGCCGGAACCTGTGGCTGGTGGCGACCACGCTCATCGTGTTCGCGTTCGTGCTGGCGTTCGCCGAGTACTGGGGGCGGCAGACCCGCACCCTGGCGAACTTCAAGATGCGCGACGGCGTGGTGATGGGCTTCGCCCAGGCGATGGCGCTGATCCCGGGGGTGTCGCGCTCGGGCGGCACGCTCACCGCCGGCCTGTTCCTCAACCTCACCCGGGAGGCGGCGGCGCGCTACTCGTTCCTGCTGGCCATCCCGGCGGTGGTGATGTCCGGGATCTTCAGCGTCGGCGACGTCTTCGAGCCGGCGGCGCCCGGCACGTCGGTGCCGAGCATGGCCCAGATGGTCGTCGCCACGATCATCGCCTTCGGCGTCGGGTACGCGGCCATCGCCTGGCTGCTGCGCTACGTCGCCCACCACACCCTGTACGTCTTCGTGCTGTACCGGGTCGCGGTGGGCACCCTGGTGCTCGCCCTGCTGATGACGGGCACCATCAGCGCCACCTGATCCGCCCGCGCCCACCGGCCCCCGAACCCCGCAGCGGGTACGGGGGCCGGCTTGTGCGCTTTTCGGCCAAAACGGGATTCGCGGCTATATCCTCGCGATGTCGCGTCACCTCAGGAGGGATCCGCCGGTTAGCTCGCGCTGGAGGGGGGCACCGTGTCTGCCACGGGCGGCCAGCGACGCGGGCGGGGGCGGCCACCGAGGCGGAACCTCATCGCGGTCCTCTCCGTCGTCGTCTTCTCCGGCGCGTTCTTCGGTTACGACCAGGGTGTCATCAGCGGAGCGCTGCGCGACATCCGCCGGACCTTCCAGGCCGACACCTTCGCCGTCGAGGTGGCAGCGAGCTGGGTGACCCCCGGGGCGCTGGTGGGGGCCTTGCTCGGTGGTCATCTCGCGGATCGGATCGGCCGCCGCGGGGCGCTCTGGGTCGCCGCGGCCACGTTCGTGGCGGGCACGATCCTGCAGGCGGCCGCGCCGGTGCTGGGGGTCCTGTTCGGGGCGCGGCTGATCCTGGGGCTGGGCATCGGAGTGGCGTCGGTCGCCGGGCCGATGTACGCGGCGGAGGCCGCGCCGGAACGCATCCGGGGCAGCCTGCTGGCCGTGTACCAGTTCTCCACCACGTTCGCCATCTTCATCGGCTACCTGGCCGACGAGCTGTTCGAGTCGGGCGGTTCCTGGCGCTATCTGCTGGGCGCGGCGGCGCTGCTGGGCGTTGCCCTGGCACTCGTCACCACCGTGATCCCGGACTCCGCCGTCTGGTACCTCAAGCGGGGGGACAAGCGCCGGGCGGAGGCGTCGCTGAAGGCGACCACGCCGGCGCAGAAGGTGCCGCAGCGACTGCACGCCATCGAGGAGGGACTCACGGCCGGGCAGGCGGGCTGGCGGGAGGTGCTCTCGCGGCGGTGGCGGCGACCGCTGGCGCTCGGCGTCGGCCTGGCCCTGTTCCAGCAGTTGACCGGCATCAACGGGATCATCTACTACGCGGACCCGATCTTCTCGGCGGCGGGCTTCCACACCCCCCAGGAGCAGCTCACCGCGACCACCTGGGCGATCGGCGGGGTCGATTCGCTCTTCACGCTGGTCGCGGTCGCCTTCCTGGACCGGCTCGGCCGCCGTCCGTTGCTGCTGGTCGGCCTGCTGGGCATGGCGGTCTCGCTCGTGGTGGTCAGTCTCAGCTTCGCGCAGATCGGGCCGGGCGCGGGGCGGGCCGCGGCGGCCGGGCACCAGCCCACCGACGCGGGCGTCTTCCTGCTGGTCGGCGTGGTCATGTTCGTCGCGTTCTACGCCATGTCGATCGGGCCGGCCGCGTGGACCGTGATCAACGAGATCTTCCCGGGACACATTCGGGGCCGGTGCGTGGCGATCGCCTCCGCCACGCACTGGGGTACGGAGTACCTCGTCACGCAGTTCTTCCTGAACATGCTCAGCGCCCTGGGGCGATCCGGGGTGTTCGCGCTCTTCGCCGGCACCTGCGTGATCGGCTTCCTGTTCCTCTGGCGGTACCTGCCGGAGACGAAGGGCAGGACCCTCGAGGAGATCCAGCAGCTGTGGGCCACCGGTGGGCGTGCGCGGCGCTCCCGCGGCACCGCCGACCGCTCCGGCTGATCGGCGGACGTGTCGATGCGGGACGCGGAGTTGCCTGATTCCGGTCCGCAACGACAGAGCAAAGCGTACGGTCCTACTCGAAGCGACACCTAACCGGCTTAGTGGACATTCTGGTCAAGCTGAGCTGCCGGTGCCAAGGCCGAGCCGAGTCCGTCCGGCCCGGCCGGTCGCCCCCGATCGACAGTCGCGAAGGACCCGAACAGTGCATCTGACACCGAAGGAATTCGACAAGCTCACGATCCTCTCGATGGCCATCGTCGCCAACGCCCGTAAGGCCAGGGGGATCAAGCTCAACCACCCCGAGGCCGTCGCGGTGATCTGCGCCGCCGCGCTCGAGGGGGCCCGGGAGGGCAAGACCGTCGAAGAGGTCATGAACGAGGCCCGCAGCACGCTGAGCGCCGCCGACGTGATGCCGGGCGTGCCGGACATGTTGCCCATGGTGCAGGTCGAGGCGGTCTTCACCGACGGTTCCCGACTGGTCACCGTGCACTCACCGATCCGGTAGTCGCAGGAGTCCGGACGCGATCTTCGAGAAAGGCGGAGCAGAGATGGCCAAGCAGCATCCCGGCCCCAACTCCAAGCACGTGCGGCCCATCGGCGGCTACGTGCTCAGCGACCAGCCGCTGGAGTTGAACGCGGGCCGGCCGGTCACGGAAGTCGTCGTGCAGAACACCGGCGACCGGCCCATCCAGATCGGCTCGCACTTCCACTTCTTCGAGGCCAACCGGATGCTCGCCTTCGACCGCGAGGCGGCCTTCGGCAAGCGGCTCAACATCCCGGCGACGACGTCCATCCGCTTCGAGCCTGGCGACAGGAAGACCGTGCAGCTCATTCCCTTCGGTGGGCAGCAGCGCGTCTACGGGTTCAACGGGTTGGTGCAGGGCTGGACCGGTAGCGAGTCGATGCCCAGCTACCGCCCGGACCGGACGGCGGCGATCCACAACGCCAAGACCCGGGGCTTCAAGTTCGGCCCGGAACAGCAGGACAAGCCCGCGCAGCAGGACAAGCCCGCGCAGCAGGACAAGCCCGCGCAGCAGGACAAGCCCGAGGGCAGGAAGAAGTAGGTCCACTATCCCGCAGGGCTGCCAGCCTCGGGCAGGAGAGAAGATCAGATGAGCCAGATTTCCCGGCAAGAGTATTCCGGAATGTACGGCCCCACGACGGGCGACCAGATCCGCCTCGGTGACACCGACCTGTACATCGAAATCGAGAAGGACCTCCGGGTCCTCGGCGACGAGGTGATGTATGGCGGTGGCAAGACGCTGCGCGACGGCATGGGGGTGCACAACCAGTACACCAACGCCGAGGGTGGCCTCGACCTGGTCATCACGAACGTGACCGTCCTCGACGCGACTCTCGGCGTGGTGAAGGCCGACGTGGGGGTCAAGGACGGCAAGATCGCCGGAATCGGCAAGGCCGGCAACCCGAACGTCATGGACGGGGTGACCCCCGAGCTGATCACCGGGCCGGGCACCGAGGCGATCTCCGGCGAGCACCTCATCCTGACCGCTGGCGGCATCGACACGCACGTGCACCTGGTGACGCCGTTGCAGGCGCAGGCCGCCCTCAGCAACGGCGTGACCACCCTGTGGGGCGGCGGCACCGGCCCGACCGACAGCACCAACGGCGTCACCATCACCCCGGGACCGTGGAACATCGAGGCGATGATGCGGGCCTTCGAGACCATCCCGATCAACATCGGCCTGATGGCGAAGGGCAACAGCACCGGCCGCGCGCCCCTGGTGGAGCAGATCATGGCGGGCGCGCCGAGCTTCAAGATCCACGAGGACTGGGGCGCTCCGCCCGCGGTGATCCGGGCCTGCCTGGACGTCGCCGACGAGTTCGACGTGCAGGTCAGCATCCACACCGACACCCTCAACGAGAGCGGCTACCTCGAGGACTCCATCGCCGCGTTCGAGGGCCGGACGATCCACACCTTCCACACCGAGGGCGCCGGCGGTGGGCACGCGCCCGACGTCATCAAGGTCGCCGGCCAGATGAACGTGCTGCCCAGCTCGACCACGCCGACGGTTCCCTACGGCATCAACAGCCAGTCCGAGCTGTACGACATGATCATGGTCTGCCACAACTTCAACCCGCAGGTCCCCTCGGACGTGGCCTTCGTCGAGAGCCGCATCCGCACGGAGACGATCGCGGCCGAGGACGTCCTGCTCGACGAGGGCGTCATCTCGATGATGCAGAGCGACTCGCAGGCCATGGGCCGCGTCGGCGAGACCTGGCTGCGGACCATCCAACTCGCCGGGCAGATGAAGGCCACCCGCGGCAAGCTCGCCGAGGACTCCGACGCCAACGACAACTTCCGGGTGCTGCGGTACGTGGCCAAGATGACCATCAACCCGGCCATCACCCAGGGGATCTCGCACGTGCTGGGCTCGGTCACGCCGGGCAAGATGGCCGACCTCGTGCTCTGGGAGCCGGCCTTCTTCGGCGCCAAGCCGAAGCTGGTCCTCAAGGGCGGCATGATCGCCTGGTCGATCATGGGCGACCCGAACGCCTCGCTGCCGACGCCGCAGCCGGTCTACTACCGGCCCTCGTTCGCCGCGTACGGCAGCCAGCTCGCCAAGACCTGCGTGACGTTCGTGTCGCGGGCGGCGTACGAGACCGGCGTGGCCGAGCGGCTCGGCCTCCAGCGGCAGGTCATCCCGGTCTACCGGACCCGGGGCCTGACCAAGCGGGACATGGTGCGCAACGACCGGACGCCGAAGCTCGAGGTCGACCCGGAGACCTTCGCCGTGAAGATGGACGGCGTGCACGCGACGGTGCCGCCGGCCCGCAACCTCCCCCTGAGCCAGCTCTACTTCTTCAGCTGACGCCGCCGGGACCGTCGTCGAACGCGTGCGGTCCCGGCACACCCGACCGAGAGGAGAGGCCCGTGCTCGTCGAGACGGTGCTGGGCAACATGAACGAGCCGGACTGGACGCTCCGGCTGAAGGAAGCGCGCATCGACGACCTGGTGCTCGACCAGTGGGACGCCCAGAAGAGCCGCATCCGCAAGACGACGAGCTCCGGTGCGGAGTTGTCGGTCTCGCTGGAGCGTGGCGTACGGCTGCGCGACGGCGACGTGCTGGCCTGGGACGACCTGACCGCCACGGCGGTGGTGGCCCGGGTGCAGTTGGGCGAGGTGATGGTGGTCGACCTGGAGAAGCTGCGCGGGGAGTCGGCCGACCTGCTGATCCGCTCGGCCGTCGAACTCGGGCACGCCATCGGCAACCAGCACTGGCCAGCCGTGGTCAAGGGCTCGAAGATGTACGTCCCGCTGACCGTCGACCGCAAGGTCATGGACTCGGTCATGCGTACCCACGCCTTCACGGGCATCACCCACGAGTTCGTCGCCGGCACCGAGGTCATCGCGTACCTCGCGCCGCACGAGTCGCGGCGGTTGTTCGGCGGGGCCGACTCGACGCCGCACTCGCACCTGCCCGCCGACCTGAACTGAGGGGCCGGCGGTGCGCACGATGGCCGAGACCCTGAAGCTGTTGCAGTTCGGCGACTCGGTCTTCCCGGTGGGCGCGTTCTCCTTCTCCAACGGGCTGGAGATGGCCGTGGAGCACGGGGTCGTCCACGACCGCAGGACCCTGCAGGACTACGTCCGGTCGGTCACCCGGCTCGCCGCCACGGGCGACGGCGTGGCCCTGCTCGCCGGCCACCGGGGCGCCGCCGCGGGGGACCTCGACCGGATCCGGTGCGCCGACGAGGCCGTGCACCTGCGCAAGATCAACGAAGAGATGCGCGTCATGTCCGTACGCATGGGGCGCAAGCTCGCGGAGGCCGCGACCCGGATCGTCGGGGAGACGCTGCTGAAGAAGCGCATCGGCGAGTCGGCGAACGGCGTGCCGGTCACCTACCCGGTCGCCCTCGGGGTGGTCTTCGCCGAGCTCGGGGTCGGCGAGGACGACGCCTTCGCGGCCCACCAGTACGGCACGGCCTCCACCGTGCTCGGCGCGGCCGTCCGGCTGATGCGGGTGGACCACCTCGACGCGCAGTCGATCCTCTTCGCGGTCAACGAGAAGGTCGCCGACGACTACCGGGAGGTGCGCACCGCGGACCTCGACGACATGCAGACCTTCGGCCCCCACCTCGACGTCCTGGCCGCCGCGCACCAGCACACCCACGTGCGGATGTTCATGAGCTGAGCGCCCCGACGGGCGACCGCGCGAACCACCCCTTGCGAATCCGAACCAACTCCCCAGAAGGACAGGTCACGAGATGAAGTCGGCAAGTCGTATCGGAGTGGGCGGCCCGGTGGGCAGCGGCAAGACCGCGATCATCGAGGCGGTGGTGCCCCGCTTCGTGGAGAACGGACTGCGGGTGCTGGTGATCACCAACGACGTCGTCACCACGGAGGACGCCAAGCACGTCCGCCGCGCGCTGACCGGGGTGCTCGTCGAGGAGCGGATCCTCGGGGTGGAGACCGGGGCGTGCCCGCACACGGCGGTACGCGAGGACCCGAGCATGAACCTGGCGGCCGTGGAGGACATGGAGGCCCGCTTCCCGGACAGCGACGTGGTGCTGATCGAGAGCGGCGGGGACAACCTCACCCTGACCTTCAGCCCCGCGCTGGTCGACTACTTCATCTACGTCATCGACGTCGCGGCCGGCGACAAGATCCCGCGCAAGAACGGCCCTGGCATCTCCAAGTCCGACATCCTCGTCATCAACAAGACGGACCTGGCGCCCTACGTGGACGCCGACCTCGCCGTGATGGCACGCGACGCGGACGCGATGCGCAACGGCAAGCCGGTCGTGTTCACCAACTGCAAGACGGGCGAGGGCGTCGACGAGCTGGTCTCACTCATCCGCCGCAACGCGCTCTTCGACGCCGAAGTGGTCGCATGACCACACTGGACAGTGCGCGGGAGCTGGAGCCGTACCAGGACCAACCGGCCCAGCTACCCGCCGCGTCCAACGGCAAGGTCGGGGTGCTGCGCCTCGGGTTCGAGCGGCGCGGGGAGCGCACCATCCTGCACGACCTCTACCGGCAGTCACCGCTGCTGGTCCAGCGGGCGCTCTACTGGGACGAGGAGATGCCGCAGCTGCCCTGCGTCATGATCCTCACCACCTCCGGCGGCGTGTTGCAGGGCGACCGGCTGCACGTGGACGTCGACCTGGCGCCCGGCAGCCAGGCGCACCTGGTGACCCAGTCCGCCACCAAGATCCAGGAGATGGACGCGAACTACGGCACGCAGATCCAGCGGTTCACCCTCGCCGAGGACGCCTACCTGGAGTACCTCCCGGAGCCCACCATCCCGTACCGGGGCAGCCGGTTCGTCACCGACACCCGGGTGCGGCTGCCGCGGAGCGCCACGATGCTCTACGGCGAGATCCTGCAACCCGGCCGCAAGTACTACGGCGACGGCGAGCTCTTCGCGTACGACCTCTTCTCCTGCTCCGTGCGGGCGGAACGGCCCGACGGCCGGCAGTTGTTCGTGGAGAAGTTCGTGGCGGCCCCCGCCACGTTCGGGGCGGCCCGGGTCGGGGTCATGGACCGCTTCCACATCTTCGGCAACGTCGTGCTGCTCACCGACCCCGAGCGGGCCGCCCGGGTCTACGACCGGACCTCGACACCGGTCTGGGACGAGCAGACCCCGCTGGCCAGCGCCGTCAGCCGGCTGCCGAACGAGGCGGGTCTCGTCTTCAAGGTCCTCGGCCAGGAGACCGAGCCGGTACGCGCGGCGGTACGCGCCTTCTGCGTGGCCGCCCGCGAAGAGGTGACCGGCCACACCTTCCCGCCCGCGTTCAGCTGGCGTTGAGCCGACCAAGGAGGTCGCCGTGAGCGCTGTGACGCACGGCTGGCACAGGCTGAGCAGCCGCAATCCGCTGGTCGGCTTCGTCGACGCCTGCCTGCGCGGACCCGCGCAGGTCGTCTTCCAGAACAACGCGCTGACCGGCCTGCTCATCCTCGTCGCGCTCGCCTGGGGAGCGGTCGAGAACGGCCAGCCACGGGTCTTCGGCGGCGGCGTCCTCGGTCTCGTCGTCGGCACCGCCACGGCCCTCGTCCTGCAGGTGGACCGGACCTCGCTGCGGCAGGGGATGTTCGGCTTCAGTCCGCTGCTGACCGGGCTCGCCGTCCCGACGTTCCTCGACGACCGGCCGCTGATGTGGCTCTACCTGGTGCTCGGCGCGGCGGCCACGACCGTGGTCACGCTGGCCCTGAACGCGATCTTCAAGAAGTGGGGCCTGACCGCGTTCACGTTCCCGTTCGTGCTGACCACCTGGGTGCTGCTGCTGGCCGCGTACCAGTTCGACCGCTTCACCGTGCTTACCGACATGACGCCGAAGTTTCCCGGGCAGGGACCGCTGGCCGGCGGCAGCTTCGACTGGGACCTCGTGCCGACCTTCCTGCGCGGCGTGTCCCAGGTGTTTCTGATCGACAGCTGGGTCACCGGGCTGATCATCGTGGTCGCGCTGCTGGTCAACTCGCGCTGGTCGGCGATCTTCGCGCTGGTCGGCGCCGTCGGCGCGACCCTGCTGGCGCTCTGGTTCGGCGCCGACGGGGCCTCGCTCGACAAGGGCCTGTACGGCTTCAACGCGGTGCTGACCGCCATCGCGGTGGGCGCGGTGATGCACCGCCCCGGCACGCTGGCGACGCTCTACACCCTGTTCGGCATCGCGCTGACGCTCTTCGTCCAGTTGGCCCTGGCCACCGTGCTCACCCCGCTGGCCATCCCCGTGCTGACCGGGCCGTTCAACATCGCCACCTGGTTGCTGCTGCTGCCCAAGCGGCACTTCGCGCCGTTGCCCAACCACGAACGCGTCGAGGAGACCGTCGTCTCCGTGGTGAAGCGCACCGTCTGACCGTACCGAGAGGAGAGGTGAGCCCCGTGCTCGCTCAGCAAGCGGTGAACTCGGGCGACACCGCCTGGGTGCTGGTCTGCACCGGCCTCGTGCTGTTCATGACCCCCGGCCTGGCCGCCTTCTACGGCGGGATGGTCCGCACCCGCAACGTGCTCGCGATGCTGCAGCAGAACATCGTCGCGCTGGGCGTCGTCAGCCTCACCTGGGTGCTGGTCGGCTACACCATCGCCTTCGGCGACGACGCCGGCACCGGCCTCTTCGGCAACCTCGAACTGCTCGGGCTGACCGACCTCGGCGTTCCGCCCGCGCCCAACCTGCACGTCGTCGCCGGCCAGGTGACCGTACCCACCCTGGCGTTCGTCGCCTACCAGATGATGTTCGCGGTGATCACTCCCGCGCTCGTCACCGGGGCCACCGCCGGCCGGCTGAAGTTTCTCGGCTGGGCCCTGTTCCTGGCCGTCTGGTCCATCGTGGTCTACGCACCGATCGCGCACTGGCTCTGGCACCCCGACGGCTGGCTGGCGAAGTTCGGCACCCAGGACTGGGCCGGCGGGCTGGTGGTCCACGCGTCGGCGGGCGCCGCGGTCCTGGGCACCCTGCTGGTGGTGAAACGCCGCCGTGACTGGCCGCGTACCGCCGCCCCGCCCAACTCGATCCCGTTGACCATCCTCGGCGCGGGCATCCTCTGGTTCGGCTGGTTCGGCTTCAACGGCGGGGACGGACTCCAGGCCAACGGGGTGGCCGCCCAGGCGCTGATCAACACCCACCTCGCCGCCGCGGCCGGCATGCTGGTCTGGCTGGTGGCGGAGCGGTTCAAGGACGGCCACAGCACCGTGGTGGGCAGCGTCTCCGGTGCCGTCGCGGGGCTCGCGACGGTCACCCCGGCCGCCGGGTACGTCAACGCGATCTCCGCCATCGTCATCGGCGCGATCGCCGGCATCGTCTGCCACACGGCGCTGCGGTTGAAGTACCTGCTCCGGCTCGACGACGCGCTGGACGTCCTGGCGGTGCACTTCGTCGGCGGCATGCTCGGCACGCTGCTGCTCGGCCTCTTCGGCGACAGCGGCGTGAACCCGCTCGGCAAGGACGGGCTCTTTCTCGGCGGCGGCGGATCCCTGCTCTGGCACCAACTCGTCGGCGTCCTCAGCGTGGTGGCCTTCGCCTTCGTGCTCAGCTGGGCGATAGCCGCCGCCGTGCAGGCGCTCGTCGGGCTCCGCGCCCCGGCCGACGAGCAGGACGACCTCGACCATGCCCAGCAGGGCGCCGCCGCGTACCACCTCGGTGGCGTCGCGGGGCTCAGCGGCACGGGCGCGCCGCAGCGCCGGCGGCACCGGGTCGGACGGGACGCCGCCGTGGCGCCCGCCCAGCCGGCTGGGCACGCCCGGCTGGTGACCGCGACGGTGGACCCGACCCTGCTGCCGACGACGCGGGAACTACGAGACGCCCTGCGCGGGGCGGGAGCCACCGCGATCGTGGTCTCCGACGCCACCGTCTCCACCGGCGAGCCGGCCTCTCGCGCGCTGCCCCGGGGCTACTGGCAGGACCAGGACCTCCTGGACCGGGCCCGGATCGAGGTGGTGGTGCGGCAGGAGGCGGTGCCCGCGGTGCTGGACGTGCTGGGCCGCTACGGCGCGGACCGGTCGGAGAGCTTCGTGCAGGACGTCCAGCCCGCGACGGACGTGCGCTGAACTCCGGCGGGCCAGCCGGATCCGGCTCGCGGCGGAGACGGGGGACCGGCGTGTCCCGGTGGACCTCCGGAGGCGGGCTCCGGCGCAGGGCCCGCCGGAGCGCGTCACCGCGGGGAGCGGACCTGCCGGAGCAGGAGCGCGACGGTCGACAGGGCGAGCGCCGCCCAGGCCGGCACCCAGAGCGGGCGTTCCTGCGCCAGGGTTCCGATGCCGCCACCGGCGGCGTAGCAGGCAAGCCCCAGCAGCCCGAGGAGCGCGCCCTGCCGGGCCCGCCTGCGCCCCCGGCCGGGTCCCACGAGCCAACGGCCGACGCGCTCGCCGGTCTTCGCCACCGTGCCCGACTGGTAGGTGATGGCGGTGGTGATGCCGGCGGTGCGGGCGAACAGCGTCGCCAGGGCGCCCAGGGCGAGGCCGCCGGAGGCGGCCAGCGCGACGCGCGGCAGCCCGCCCTGGTGGCCGTAGCGGAGCAGGACGTTGAGCACCGCCCACAGCGACATCGCGAGCACGGCGGCGGCGAGCCCTCGCGCGGACGGCGAGGACCGGCTGTGGGCCGCGCGTACCTGCGAGACCACGCCCGTGCCGACGGCGAACGCGACGAGCGAGGCCGCCGACTCGGGCCAGGTGGGATGTCGCCCGGCCATGCTGAGGCCCAGGAAGATGGCGTTGCCCGACTGGTTGGCGACGAACGCGCCGTAGCGCAGGAAGGCGAAGGCGTCCACGAAGCCGGCGATCGCCGTGGTGAGGGCCAGGACCAGCAGCGGTCGTCGGAACTCGCGGTACGAGTCGTCGGGGTCCGGGGTGTCGCGGCCCGTCGAGGACTGCGGGGAAGCCGAGTCGCCCATCGCGTCGCACTCACCCTCCGAGAGAGGACCCTGGAGCACCCGCCGTCGGTGTGGACCGACCAATCCTCATGTTATTTGACTTTTGTGAAGGAACCGGGTGGATGCTGCATACCTGTCATCTCGGCACGCTGACGGAGGGTCACTGTCGGGCGCAGGTCATAGGGTGGTCCCGTGGCGACCCTTCTGCTTCTGCGACACGGCCGGACGACCGCGAACGCCGACGGCGGGCTGGCCGGCCGTCAGCCCGTCGAGCTGGACGACACGGGCCGGGCCCAGGCGAGCGCGGTCGGCGAGCGACTGCGGGCCCTGCCGTTCGCGGCGGTGGTGACCAGCCCGCTGATCCGGTGCCGGCAGACCCTGGAGCTGGCGCTGCCCGGGGTCGCCCCGGTGGTGGAGGAAGGGCTGATCGAGTGCGGCTACGGGGCCTGGGAGGGGCAGCCGCTGAAGAAGCTCGCCAAGGAGCCGCTCTGGCCGGTGGTCCAGCAGCACCCGAGCGCGGCGGTCTTTCCGGAGGGGGAGGCGATGGCGGCGATGGCGGCGCGGGCGGTCGCCGCCGTACGCACCTGGGACGCGCGGATCACCGCCGAGCACGGCCCGGAGGCCGTCTGGTTGGCGTGCAGCCACGGCGACGTGATCAAGGCGATCGTGGCCGACGCGCTCGGCGTACACCTGGATCTGTTCCAGCGGATCGTGGCCGACCCCGCCTCCGTGACGGCGATCCGCTACACGCCGCTGCGGCCGTTCCTGATGCGGCTCAACGACACCGGCGGCGACCTGGCCGGGCTGGTGCCGCCGCCGCGCAAGCGGCGCCGACGGGCGACGCGGGCGGCCGGCGCGGCCGACTCCGACGCGCCGGTCGGCGGCGGCGCGGGGGCGGGCCGGTGACCGGCCGGCAACGCCCCGGCCCGCGGCCTCGGGGCACGGCGGACCTGGGCCGGTCGAACGGGTCGGCGGCGGGTCGGCTCCGGCCACCCGCCACGCCCGGGTACGGGGGCCGGTGTGCCGGGCGCGGCGGGCGCGCGGCGATTCGCGTCGGTGGGGTGCGCGGCGCTGTGGCGCGCCGGATAGGGTCGTGGGTATGACCCACCAGGTGCACGCCTTCGAGCCGCCGGAGCGGTTCGTCGCCGGGACGGTCGGGCCGCCGGGGGAGCGCACGTTCTTCCTCCAGGCGCGCGGCGGTGGCCGGCTGGTCAGCGTCGCGCTGGAGAAGGTCCAGGTGTCGTTGCTGGCCGAGAAGCTCGAGGAGTTGCTCTCCGAGGCGCAACGCCGCTTCGGGGTGGAACTGCCCGAGCCGGTGGCCGCCGTCGGCGACAACGACCCGCTGGACACCCCCGTCGACGAGGAGTTCCGGGTCGGCACGCTCGGGCTGGCGTTCGACGTCGACACCGCGACCGTGGTGATCGAGGCCATCGCCGTGGGCGAGGCGGAGGTCGAGGTCGAGCTCGGCGAGCCCGACGAGGACGAGGACGCCGAGGACGAGGACGAGGAACCGGACGAGGACCTCGACCGGCTCCGGGTGCGGCTGACCCCCGAGGCGACCCGACAGTTCATCGAGCGGGCCCGGCGGGTGGTCAACGCCGGTCGTCCGCCCTGCCCGCTCTGCGGCCAGCCCCTCGACCCCGCCGGTCATCTCTGTCCGCGCCACAACGGTTATCACCGGTGACGTCGTCGGATCTCCAGCCCCGACAGGACGGCGAGGCCGCGCTCCGCTTGCTGCGTGACGGTCACCTCGACCTGGAGGGGCGGCTCGTCGACGCCTCCAACACCACCCTGCGCGGCATCCTGACCCTCGACGGGGTGACGGCCCGCTGCGTCTACAAGCCGGTGCGGGGCGAGCGACCGCTGTGGGACTTCCCGGACGGCACGCTGGCCGGCCGGGAGGTCTCGGCGTACGTGGTCTCCCGGGCGACCGGCTGGGACCTGGTGCCGCCGACCGTGCTGCGCGACGGTCCGTTCGGCCCGGGATCCTGTCAGCTCTGGATCGACGAGCCGGAGGAGGCCGAGCCCCTGGTCGGGTTCGTGCCGGCCGACGCGCTGCCGCCCCGGTGGTTCCCGATCGCGGCGGCCCGCGACGACGACGGCACACCGTACGCGCTGGCGCACGCCGACGATCCGCGGCTGGCCCGGCTCGCGGTGCTCGACGCCGTGATCAACAACGCGGACCGTAAGGGTGGGCACGTGCTGGTCGGTCCGGACGACCGGATCTACGGCGTCGACCACGGGGTGAGCTTCCACGTCGAGGAGAAGCTGCGCACGGTGCTCTGGGGCTGGGCCGGGCGGCAGTTGCCGGCGGACGCCGTGGAGATGCTCGACGCCCTCGCCGGCCAGCTTTCCGGGGCACTCGGTGCCGAGCTGGCCGAGCACCTGACCATCCGGGAGGTCGCCGAGCTGGCGGCCCGGGTCGACCGGCTGCGGCACACCGGCCTGTTCCCGCAGCCCTCGCAGGACTGGCCGGCGGTGCCCTGGCCCCCCATGTGACGCGCCCGGTCCGTCCCGCGGCGCTGTCATGTTGATCACTGTGGGCCGGGCCTGCCGCGCCGCGCCGGCTGGTTAGGCTGACGGTCATGGACTCTTGGGCGGGACATGAGGTGCCGCGGCTGCCGGGCAGGGGCCAGCCGCTGTCGTTGTACGACTCGGCGCGGCAGGGCGCCCACCCGAGCGATCCGGCCGGCACCGCGACCATGTACGTCTGCGGCATCACCCCGTACGACGCCACGCACCTGGGCCACGCCGCCACCATGATCGCGTTCGACCTGGTGCAGCGGGTGTGGCGGGACGCCGGCCGGGACGTGCACTACGTGCAGAACGTCACCGACATCGACGACCCGCTGCTGGAGCGGGCCGAGCGGGACGGCGAGGACTGGAAGGTCCTGGCGATGCGGGAGACCGCGCTGTTCCGCGAGGACATGGAGGCGCTGCGGATCATCCCGCCGGCGCACTACGTCGGCGCGGTGGAGTCGATCCCCGACATCGCCGACAAGGTCCTCCTGCTGCTCAAGGACGGGGCCGCGTACCGCCTGGAGGACGGCACCGGCGACGTCTACTTCGACATCGCCGCCACCCCCCGCTTCGGCTACGAGTCCAACCTGACCCGGGAGCAGATGCTGGAGATCTTCCCCGAGCGCGGGGGCGACCCGGACCGGGCCGGCAAGCGCGACCCGCTCGACCCGCTGCTGTGGCGGGGCGCCCGCGAGGGCGAGCCGTCCTGGCCGGGCGGCGAGCTGGGCGCGGGCCGTCCCGGCTGGCACATCGAGTGCACGGTCATCGCGCTCAACCTGCTCGGCGACCGGATCGACGTGCAGGGCGGCGGCAACGACCTGATCTTCCCCCACCACGAGTGCTCCGCCGCGCACGCCGAGCGGCTCACCGGCGCCGCGCCCTTCGCACAGCACTACGTGCACGCCGGCATGATCGGCCTCGACGGCGAGAAGATGTCGAAGTCCCGGGGCAACCTGGTCTTCGTCTCGCGGCTGCGCGCCGACCAGGTCGACCCGATGGCGGTCCGGCTGGCCCTGCTCTCGGGGCACTACCGCACCGACCGCGCCTGGACCGACGAACTGCTCGCGACGTCGCTGGAGCGGCTGGCCCGCTGGCGGCGGGCCGCCGCCGCGCCCGCCGGCCCGTCGGGCGAGGAGTTCCTGGCCGGCGTACGCGCCCGCCTCGCCGACGACCTGGACTCGCCGGGCGCCCTGGCGCTGGCCGACGGGTGGGCCGAGGCGACCCTCGCCGGCACCGCGGACGACCCGGCCGCCCCCGCCCTCTTCGCCGCCACCCTGGACGCCCTCCTCGGCATCCACCTCTGACCCGCCCCCGCCCTCGGCCCTCGCTCCCGCCCGCCGCCCCGCCGTGGCCCCGCCCCTCGCGAGGTCGATCATGCAATTGTGGTGCCCCGCGAAAGGTGCATAACGGCGGTAACTGCCCACCAGAAGTGCATGATCGACGGGGCGGGAGCGGGCAGGGCGGGGCGGAGGGTCGGTCAGCCGAGGACGAGGCCCGGGTCCGGGGCGGGGTCGGGGGCCGGGGCGGGGATCTTGTACTCCTCGGTCAGCGTGGTGACCGGGCCGGGCCAGGTGGCCTGGGCGACCTCGATCGGCTTGCGGTGGCCGTCGTAGGCCACGTGCAGCAGGTGCAGCACCGGGGTGTCGGGGCGGATCTGGAGGATCTCGGCCTCCTCCCGGCTGGGCTGGCGGGCGCTGATGGTGTCGGTGGCGGAGACGTACCGCCGGCCGGTGGCCTCCTCGGCCTCCTGGTAGAGCGGCCGGCCGAACGCCTCGGCGCGCTCCAGCGAGGTGCCGGCGGTGTCGGCGGGCAGGAACCACGAGGCGCCCACCTCGACGGGGGAGTCCTCGGTGCGTACGAGGTGGCGGCGGCAGAGCAGGTCGGTGCCGTCGGCGACGCCGAACGCGTCGGCCACCTCCGGCGGGGCGGGGGCCCTGCCGACGGAGACGAGCTGCTGCCGGTACCGCGCGGCCAGGTCGGTGTGGTAGCCGCGGAAGCCGCCGTAGCGGCCCCGGGAGAGCCGGTTGAGCCGCCGCCGGGTGCCTCGGACGTACGTCCCGGAGCCGGGCTTGGTGATCAGGATGCCCTCGACCCGCAGCTGGTCGACGGCGCGCTGCACGGTCTGCTTCGCCACGCCGAACATCTCGGCGATGGCCGGGATGGACGGCAGTCGCTCGCCCGGTGCCCAGTCGCCGCGGCGGATCTGGGTCTTGAGCTGCGCGGCGATCTGCCGGTGCGGGAACTCGGCCGCCCCCGGGTTGATCTGCATACCCGCCTCCTCGATGACAGCTAGGTTCCTAGGATGCCTTAGGGGTGGTGACCGCGCCACCCCGGACACGCAAAAGACCGGCCCCGGACGACGCGCGTCCGGGGCCGGTGCGGCAGGGGAGAGTGCTACCAGGAGCCGGCCGTGGGGCCGGCGGAGCCGCCGCGGCGGCGCAGGTACTTCTCGAACTCCTGGGCGATCTCGTCACCGGTCAGCGGGGTGATGCCCGCGTCGCCGACGCGTTCCTCCAGCTCGCGCACGTACTCGCCGAGCTCGGCGTCCTGCTCGGCGGCGCTGCGCACCCGCTGCTCCCACTCGGCGGCCTCCTCGGCCAGGTCGGCCATGGGCACCGGCAGGTCGAGCACCTCCTCGACGCGGTGCAACAGGGCGAGGGTGGCCTTCGGGCAGGGCGGGTTGTTGGCGTAGTGCGGCACGTGCACCCAGAACGAGACGGCGTCGACCTCGGCCTTGTTGCAGGCGTCGTGCAGCACGCCGACGATCCCGGTCGGCCCGTCGTAGCGGGTGGGGGTGAGCTGGTAGCGCTGGGCGGCCTCCGCGTCGGAGGCGCTGCCGCTGATCGGCAGCGGCCGGGTGTACGGCACGTCGGCCAGCAGCGCGCCGAGCACGACGACCCGCTCGACCTCCAGGCTGTGGCAGATCTCCAGCACCTGCTCGCAGAAGGTGCGCCACCGCATGCTCGGCTCGATGCCCCGGATCAGCACGACGTCCCGCTCGGTGCCCTCGGGGCTGGCCACCATGAAGCGCGTCGTCGGCCACTCCACCCGGCGGGTCTCGCCCTCGGCCATGGTGATCGTGGGGCGGCTGACCTGGAAGTCGTAGAAGTCCTCCGGGTCCAGCTCCGTGACCTGCCGGGCCTGCCACACCTGCTCCAGGTGCTCGACGGCGGCGGTGGAGGCGTCGGCGGCGTCGTTCCAGCCCTCGAACGCGGCGATCGCCACGGGGGACCGCAGCACCGGCAGTCCGTCGAACTCGGTCACGCCGTCACCTCACCCTGCTCGTCGGGGGCGGCGCCGGGACCGGACCCGGTCGTCCGCCCGCCGGGCGTGGTGCTGTCGCTGTTGTCCTTCACGTCCGTCAGCCTACGTGTCGGGGCGGGCTGCGGCCCGTCGGCCGCGCCGGTCGAGCCCGGCTCCGGCCGGCCATACCACGATGAACCGGACAGCGTGATCCCGCTGACACAATGTGGGAAGGCACGTGCGGGGGAATCCATCGGCGGGCGACGGCA
Source organism: Micromonospora sp. USAFONa4 (assembly GCF_057197825.1). Classification (NCBI taxonomy): domain Bacteria; kingdom Bacillati; phylum Actinomycetota; class Actinomycetes; order Micromonosporales; family Micromonosporaceae; genus Micromonospora; species Micromonospora sp. USAFONa4. Next base: position 6,570,028 of record NZ_CM170072.1, read on the forward strand.
CTAACCTGATCCTGTGCGGACCTCATTGCTCGACGTACTGGCAGACCGGATTCTCATCGCCGACGGCGCGATGGGCACGATGCTGCAGGCGGCCGACCTCACCCTGGACGACTTCGAGGGCTACGAGGGCTGCAACGAGGTCCTCAACGCCACCCGACCGGACGTCGTGCGCGGGGTGCACGAGGCGTACCTGGCCGCCGGCGCGGACTGCGTCGAGACCAACACCTTCGGGGCCAACCTGGCCAACCTGGGTGAGTACGACATCCAGCACCGCATCCGCGAGCTCTCCGAGGCCGGGGCCCGCCTCGCCCGGGAGGCCGCCGACGCGTACGCCACCCCCGAGCGGCCCCGCTTCGTGCTGGGCTCGATCGGCCCGGGCACCAAGCTGCCCACCCTGGGGCACGCCGACTACGCGACCCTGCGCGACGCGTACCAGGAGAACGCCGAGGGCCTGATCGAGGGCGGGTCGGACGCGCTGATCGTGGAGACCTGTCAGGACCTGCTCCAGGTCAAGGCCGCCGTCGTCGGCTCGAAGCGGGCGATGGCCCGGCTCGGCCGGACGGTGCCGATCATCTGCCACGTCGCGGTGGAGACCACCGGCACCATGCTGGTGGGCAGCGAGATCGGGGCGGCGTTGGCGGCCATCGAGCCGTTGGGCGTCGACCTGATCGGGTTGAACTGCTCGACCGGGCCGGCCGAGATGGGCGAGCACCTGCGCTACCTGTCCCGACACTCCCGGATTCCGCTGTCGGTGATGCCGAACGCGGGCCTGCCGGTGCTGACCGCCGACGGGGCGTACTTCCCGCTGACTCCCGTGGAGCTGGCCGACGCGCTGGAGCGGTTCGTCACCGAGTACGGCGTCTCGCTGGTGGGTGGCTGCTGCGGCACCACCCCCGAGCACATCCGGGTCCTCTCGGAGCGCCTGCACGGCACGCGCCCGGCATCCCGCGAGCCGCGGCACGAGGCTGGCGTCTCGTCGGTCTACCACCCGGTGCCGTTCGCCCAGGACGCCTCCCTGCTGATGGTGGGGGAGCGCACCAACGCCAACGGCTCCAAGGCGTTCCGCGAGGCCATGCTCGCCGGCGACTGGCGGGCCTGCGTCGAGATCGCCCGTAGCCAGGCCCGCGACGGCTCACACCTGCTGGACCTGTGCGTCGACTACGTCGGCCGCGACGGCACCCAGGACATGCGGGAACTCGCCGGCCGCTTCGCCACCGCCTCCACCCTGCCGATCATGCTGGACTCGACCGAGCCGCAGGTGGTCGAGGCGGGCCTGGAGATGCTCGGCGGCCGGTGCGTGGTCAACTCGGTCAACTTCGAGGACGGTGACGGGCCGGAGTCCCGCTACGCCCGGGTGATGCCCATCGTCAAGGAGCACGGTGCCGCCGTGGTGGCGCTGCTCATCGACGAGGAGGGGCAGGCGCGCACCGCCGACTGGAAGGTGCGGGTCGCGGGGCGGCTCATCGACGACCTCACCGGGCGGTGGGGGATGGACCGCGCGGACATCCTGATCGACGCGCTGACCTTCCCGATCGCCACCGGCCAGGAGGAGACCCGGCGCGACGGCATCGAGACCATCGAGGCGATCCGCGAGATCGCCCGCCGCTGGCCGGGCGTCAACTTCACCCTCGGCATCTCCAACGTCTCGTTCGGACTCAACCCGGCGGCCCGGCAGGTGCTCAACTCGGTCTTCCTGCACGAGTGCCGAGAGGCCGGCCTGACCAGCGCCATCGTGCACGCCAGCAAGATCCTGCCGTTCAACAAGATCCCCGACGAGCAGCGGGAGGTGGCGCTGGACCTCGTCTACGACCGCCGCCGCGAGGGCTACGACCCGGTGCAGAGGTTCATCGAGATCTTCGAGGGCGTGGACGCGGCGTCGGCGCGCGCCGGCCGGGCGGAGGAGTTGGCCGCGCTGCCGCTGGAGGAGCGGCTCAAGCGGCGGATCATCGACGGCGAGCGCAACGGCCTGGAGGCCGACCTGGACGCGGCGATGGCGCAGGGGCGCAGCCCGCTGTCCATCATCAACGACATCCTGCTCGACGGCATGAAGGTCGTCGGCGAGCTGTTCGGCTCCGGTCAGATGCAGCTGCCGTTCGTGCTCCAGTCCGCCGAGGTGATGAAGACCGCCGTGGCGTACCTGGAGCCGCACATGGAGACCGCCGAGGACGGCGGCAAGGGCCGCATCGTGCTGGCCACGGTGCGCGGGGACGTGCACGACATCGGCAAGAACCTGGTGGACATCATCCTGTCCAACAACGGCTACGAGGTCGTCAACATCGGCATCAAGCAGCCGATCAACGCGATCCTGGAGGCCGCCGAGCAGCACCGGGCCGACGCGATCGGCATGTCCGGGCTGCTGGTCAAGAGCACGGTGATCATGAAGGAGAACCTGGCCGAGATGGCGTCGCGCGGGGTCGCGGAGCGCTGGCCGGTGCTGCTGGGCGGCGCGGCGCTGACCCGGGCGTACGTCGAGGACGACCTGCGGGCGATGTTCCCCGGCCAGGTGCACTACGCCCGGGACGCCTTCGAGGGACTGTCGCTGATGGACCGGGTGATGACGGCCAAGCGCGGCGGGGCGCCCGTGATCGACGCGGAGCGGGAGGCGGCCCTGGCGGCCCGGCGGGCGCGCCGCGAGCGGCAGCGCGCGATCGTCAGCGAGTCGTTGCCGGAGCTGGACGACGCGTCGGTGCGCTCCGACGTGGCCACCGACGTGGAGGTGCCCGCGCCGCCGTTCCTGGGCACCCGGGTGGTCAAGGGCGTGCCGCTGGCCGACTACGCGGCGCTGCTCGACGAGCGGGCCACCTTCCTCGGGCAGTGGGGCCTGCGGGGCGCCCGCAGCGGGCAGGGGCCGTCCTACGAGGAGCTGGTGGAGACCGAGGGCCGGCCCCGGCTGCGCTACTGGCTGGACCGGCTGATCGCCGACCAGGTGCTGGAGGCGGCCGTGGTGTACGGCTACTTCCCGGCGTACGCCGAGGGCAACGACCTGGTGGTGCTGGACGAGAACGGGCACTCCGAGCGGGCGCGGTTCTCCTTCCCCCGGCAGCGGCAGGAGCGGCGGCTCTGCCTGGCCGACTTCTTCCGCCCGCGCGGCGACGAGCTGGACGTGGTGGCGTTGCAGCTGGTCACCGTGGGGCAGCCGATCAGCGAGTACACGGCGAAGATGTTCGCCCGCAACGAGTACCGCGACTACCTGGAGGTGCACGGGCTGTCCGTACAGCTCACCGAGGCCCTCGCGGAGTACTGGCACCGCCGGATCCGCGCCGAGCTGACCCTGCCTGGCGGCCGTACGGTGGCCGACGACGACCCGGCGGACCTGGCGGGTCTGCTGCGCACCGACTACCGGGGCTGCCGGTACGCGTTCGGCTATCCGGCCTGCCCGGACCTGGAGGACCGGGCGAAGATCGTGGAACTGCTGGGCGCGGAGCGGATCGGTGTGCAGTTGTCGGAGGAGTTCCAGCTGATGCCGGAGCAGGCGACGGACGCGATCGTGGTGCACCACCCGGAGGCGAGCTACTTCAACGCCAAGTGACGGGTGTAGGTGCCCTGAGCTGGGGTTCAAGCGTCCGGAGGGCTGCTGAACCATGATCATGCCGTCTCCAGGCCGTCAGCGGCTTCGGGCCGTTCTCGGCTGGCCTGGTCCTCACCGAACGCCGCATCAATGGCCCGGCGCGTACGGTCCTCGCTGTTCGGCAGGAGGTGCGTGTAGGTCCGCAGGGTGAATCCCGGTTCGGTGTGACCGAGGTAGGTCGACAGTCGGGGCTGTAGCCCACGTCATGCAGCCACGCGGAGGCTACGAGTACATCCCGGTCCTCGGCCGGAACCGCCCTGCTGATCCTGTCCGCTTTGGCCCACGCCATCCCGTGTCCGGGCGGTGGCGAGGCAGAGACGGCCGGCTGCCGGCGAAGTGGACGCTCCTATTGATGTCAAGTTTCGAGGGGGCGGGCCAGGGCCCTGAGGAGGTCGGTAAAAGTGGGCGTCACGGTCCGCCAGGAGATCTGGCGGGGGTCCGTCCAGATGTCGGACGCCACGACCCGCGGATCGGTCGTGTCTGTGCGGTAGTCCAGGTGAGGTTCCCCCGGTAGCTCGGAGGCTTTCGATCATGCTCTGATGGAGCTGAAGGGAGTCATCCGTGGCAGCACCGAAGAAGTACCCCGATGAGCTGCGTGAACGTGCGGTGCGTTTGTACCGGGAGTCGGATCCGAAGCCGGTGTCCGCCAGTTGGCGCGGCAGCTTGGTGTGCATCACGAGGCGTTGCGGAACTGGATCCGTCAGGACGAGGCCGACCGGGGTCAGCGGGACGATCGGCCGACGACCTCTGAGTTGGAGGAGTTGCGCCGGTTGCGGCGGGAAAACGCCGAGTTGAAGCGGGCCAACGAGATCCTGAAGGCCGCGTCGGCTTTTTTCGCCTCGGAACTCGACCCGACCCGGCGACGGTCGTGACGCTCGTTGACGAGCTGCGCGATCGCTTCGGGGTCGAGCCCGTCCTCCGGGTTATCGGCGTGGCCGTCTCCACCTACTACGGCTGGCTCGCCCAGGCCGCGCAACCGTCACGGCGGCGCCGCGAGGATGCGGAACTGGCGGTGGAGATCGCGGAGATCCATGACGTCTCCGGCGGCACCTACGGCAGTCCGCGGGTGCATGCGATGCTGCGCCGGCAGGGCCGCCACGTGAGCCGCAAGCGGGTGGAGCGGTTGATGCGCGCCGCCGGCCTGCAAGGGGCGTTCCTGCGCAAGAAGTGGCGCATCCCGTCGACCAAGTCGAACCCGAAGGCGACACCGGCTCCGGACTTGGTCAACCGGCAGTTCACCGCCGCGGCGCCGACGGCTGTGGGTCGCCGCCGCCATGCGTCAAGGCCCGCTTGACGTGGCGGGCTGGGCGGCGGCCCGCTCCCCAGGAGGGCGGGCCGACGGCAGACAGGGATGGCTAGGGGAGCCTTACGGCTTTTGCTCAAGCAAAGCGAGCTCACGGGTGGGAAAGGGTGCCTCTATCCAGGACTTGTGGTATCCATCTTCGCCGTGTTCCTCAAGCACTGCCACCGCCATATCCTGAACTGCTTCGATGAAATGCGGTACTGAAACTTTCCCCTCCCAGCACGGCACACCGCCCGCCCACCTGTTGTTGTCGGTGAAAAGGTCATCGAATCGGACGATTTCGACGTACATCGTGTTATTGGCGACGCTCGAGAAGAACATTCGGTGCCCGTGGGGTTCGTCGAGAAAGTGAGTGAAAGTGGCGCTTGAGCCAAGCTTTAGATCCAAGGTAGCCGTCAGTAGATCTTTGAGTGCATCGCCGACGTAGGAAGTTCGAAGGCGTAGCGTTTCCTCACCCGATGTCCAGGTGAAGTACGCCCAACCGGGTCCTCCGAGCGTCCATTTCAGAGCGGGCGTGTGCAGTGCTGGCATCACTCGATCCTAGGGCCCTGCTGAATGCCGCACGGTGGGGTCGGGCCGGATACGGCGTCCATACCTGAGATCCAAGCCACGTGGGTGCGCTCCCCACGAGGGCGGGTCGACGGCGGGATGGCAGCGTGTTGGCTGTGTTGGTTACCGTGCGGGTATGACTGGCGCGGCATGGGGAGTCGTTGCACTCTTGCTGCTGGCTGTCGCCGGTGCGGCGGTGGTGGCTCGGCGTCGGGGATCATCACGGGTGCTGGATCGCGAGGAGCAGTTGCGATTGGCCAGGCGTGCCGCCCAGCAGATCGACCGGGAAGCTCGGAGAGCGAAGCGCGGCAGCCTGCGTGGTAGGGGTGGCGGGGGCGACGTGGGCCTCTCGCATGACGCAGCCTATGGGAGCGAGGGCGGCACACCCGGTACGCCGTAGTGCGAGTTTCGCTTTCTCGCAGCTCGCCGACCCGTGATCGTTCCTTCGGACGAAGCGGTCGAGGCTGAGGGGTGAGGTGGCATCGCTGTCGTGGCAGCATGCGGCGGTGACCTTCGATGATGACCGGTACCTGGATGCCTTCGTCGACTACAGCAGGGGGCATCACTTCGTTCGACTTGACGTCGAAGTGCCAGCGGAGACTCTGACGGAAGGGTTGGCCGGCCCCGATGACGACGTGCCACACGGCTCGTTGTGGTTGTCGGCGGACCGGGCGGAGGCGCTGGCTAGGTCGTTGCTCAGTTGCGCGGCAGAGGTGAGGGAACAGAGCCGCAGGCAGACGCGTGAGTGACTAACCGGATGACGATCGGGTTGGACGCCGACGAGTTGCGTCAGCCGAAGGGACTCGGGATCGACCAGGGGCTGTGGGAGAGCGGCTGTGCCCTGACGTGAGCGCGTCCGACGACTGCGTGGGCCCTCGATCGCCGGTGGTGACGGCGCGACGACCCTGGGGGGAGGAAACCTTCGGAGCTCAGATCAGTTGGCGTAGACATCTTTCATCGGACATCGACCTGCCGCTATATTGCGGGCACTGTCGATCTCTCCCGATGACGAGGTGCACATGTTCGACAACCGGACGCTGCGGCGGCGTACCCTCCTTGCGGCCGTCGCCGGTGCCGCGGCCGTCCCCATGGTCGCCGGCCCCGCGTGGGCGGCGTTGCCGAAGGTCTACATCGACCCGGGCCACGGCGGCACCGACCCCGGCGCGGTCGGCAACGGGCTGCAGGAGAAGGCCCTGACGCTCGACATCTCCCTGCAGCTGCGCAACATCCTGCTCGCCAACTGGGCCGTTGACGTCCGGATGTCCCGGACGACCGACATCACCCGCAGCCTGGCGTACCGCACCGACGACGCCAACGCGTGGGGCGCGAACCTGCTGGTGAGCGTGCACATCAACTCCGGCGGTGGCACCGGCTTCGAGAGCTACCGTTACCCGACGTCGGACGCCGCCACCGTCAATCTGCACAACGCCCTGCACCCGAGGGTGATCGGTGGCATGCGGACGATCGGTGGGGTCACCGATCGGGGGCTGAAGACCGCGAATTTCCACATGCTGCGCGAGTCGGCCATGCCCGCGGTGCTGACCGAGAACCTCTTCATCGACTCCGTCGCCGACTCGAACCTGCTCAAGCGCGCCGACTTCATCACCGCCACCGCCCGTGGCCACGCCGAGGGCATCGCCGCCTACCTCGGCCTGAGCGCCCCCAACCCGCCCACGTTCAGCACCATCGTGGACAACACCACGGCGGGGCGGTTCACGGCGAGCACCAACTGGGGCACCTCCTCGTACTCCGCCCAGCGTTACGGGGCCGACTACCGCTTCGCCAACCCCACGCTGGCCAGCGACTCCGCCTGGTTCAAGGTGAACATCCCGGCGGCCGGCAACTACCGCGTCGAGGTGCGGCACCCGGCCGACCCCGGCTACAACAGCTCGGCCCCGCACGTCGTCGTCACCGCCTCGGGCAACCGTACGGTCAGCGTGGACCAGCGCTCCAGCGGCGGCGTCTGGCGCTCGCTGGGCACCTTCGGGCTGGCCGCCGGCGACCGGAACCTGGTCGCGGTCAGCCGCTGGACCAGCACCACCGGCTACGTGGTGGCCGACGCGGTCCGGGTCACCCGGGTCTAGGAACACCGCCGAGCTGCGGTCGGGCTGAGGCCGAGCGTTCGGCAGGCGGCGCCACGCCGCGCGGTCCTCCTCCACCGCCACCAGCGCGCCGACAGACCCACCCGAAACGTGATCAGGACGCCATGGACGTGACCCGGCGGTTTTGGGGTCCATGGCGTCCTGATCACCGTTTGCGGGGCGCCGCGGTTGAGCGGCCCTGCGGCACCGTGTCGCGGCGCTAGCTCATGGCCGGTGCATCGACGCGGGCTTCTGGCTGGCGATCGACGGGTGTGACCCGCGCCGCCGCCGACACGCCCGGGACCGACATGTGGGGTGTGACAACGGCGCCAACCCTATATATGGTGTCGGCGCAGCTGGTTCGGCCGCTCATCCGGAGTGGTCGAGGCAAGAGGGAACCCGGTGGGAATCCGGGACTGCCCCGCAGCGGTGAGTGGGAACGACCGCCGTCATCAGCACTGGGCCGCCAGCGGCCTGGGAAGCGACGGCCAGTAGGAGACCGGCGAGTCCGGTCGCGCCCGCGAGTCCGAAGACCTGCCAGTGCGCCGTACGCCCGATTCCGGGTGTGTGGCGGTCCGAGGCCGCGTGGGACGGCCGACGCCATCCCGACGCGTTGCCCTGCGGCGCGTCGTCGTCGGTGTCCGCTCCGCGCGTGCCCAGGAAATCCGTCTGGGATCAAGGCTCGCGAGGAGTGAGTGGTGACAGTCACCGAGGTTTTTCCGGCCGACGACGCGGTCGTGGTGGGCCAGCGGCGGCCGCAGATGCGGGTCCGCAAGCGCGACGGCGGCACCGAGGCGGTCGACGTCAACCGGATCGTCCGCGCGGTCGAGCGGTGGGCCGACGACCTCGCCGACGTCGACCCGCTGCGGGTGGCGACCCGGACGATCAGCGGCCTGTACGACGGCGCGACGACCGCCGAACTGGACCGGCTGTCCATCCAGACCGCCGCGGAGATGATCGGTGAGGAGCCGCAGTACTCGCGGCTGGCCGCCCGCCTGCTGGCCGGGTACGTCGACAAGGAGGTCCGCCGGCAGGGCATCGGCTCCTTCAGTGAGGCGATCCGGCGCGGCCACGCCGAGGGCCTGATCGGCGACGACACCGCGGCCTTCGTCGCCGCCCACGCCGGCGCCCTCGACGCCGCCGTCGACCCGCGCGGCGACCTGCGCTTCGAGTACTTCGGGCTGCGTACGGTCTACGACCGGTACCTGCTGCGCCACCCGACGAGCCGGCTGGTGCTGGAGACCCCGCAGTACTGGCTGCTGCGCGTGTCCTGCGGCCTGTCGCAGGCACCGGACGAGGCGATCGAGTTCTACCGGTTGATGTCGAGCCTGGCGTACCTGCCGAGCTCGCCGACGCTGTTCAACTCCGGCACCCGGCACACCCAGATGTCCTCCTGCTACCTGGTCGACTCCCCGCGCGACGAACTCGACTCGATCTACCAGCGGTACGCGCAGGTGGCGAACCTGTCGAAGTTCGCCGGGGGCATCGGCATCGCGTTCTCCCGGGTCCGCTCGCGGGGCGCGCTGATCAGGGGCACCAACGGGCAGTCCAACGGGATCGTGCCGTGGCTGCGGACGCTGGACGCCTCGGTGGCGGCGGTCAACCAGGGCGGCCGGCGCAAGGGCGCGGCCTGCGTCTACCTGGAGCCGTGGCACCCGGACGTCGAGGAGTTCCTCCAACTGCGCGACAACACCGGCGAGGACGCCCGGCGCACCCACAACCTCAACCTGGCCAACTGGATCCCGGACGAGTTCATGCGCCGGGTGGAGGCCGACGGCGTGTGGTCGCTGTTCGACCCGGACGTGGTGCCGGAACTGCCGGACCTGTGGGGCGAGGAGTTCGACGCCGCGTACCGGGCCGCCGAGGAGCAGGGCCGCTACGCGCGGCAGGTCCCGGCGCGGGAGCTGTACGGGCGGATGATGCGTACCCTCGCCCAGACCGGCAACGGGTGGATGACGTTCAAGGACGCCGCGAACCGGCTGTGCAACCAGACCGCCGAGGCCGGCAACGTGGTGCACCTGTCCAACCTGTGCACCGAGATCGTCGAGGTCTCCAGCGACGCCGAGACCGCCGTGTGCAACCTCGGCTCGGTCAACCTCGCCGCCCACCTGGGCGCGGACGGCATCGACTGGGAGCGGTTGCGCGCCACCGTCCGCACCGCCGTGACGTACCTCGACCGGGTCATCGACATCAACTACTACCCGACGGCGCAGGCGGCGGCGAGCAACCCCCGCTGGCGGCCCGTCGGGCTCGGCCTGATGGGCCTTCAGGACGTGTTCTTCGCGCTGCGACTGCCGTTCGACTCGCCGGCCGCCCGGGAGCTGTCCACCCGGATCAGCGAGGAGCTGTACCTGACGGCGCTGGAGACCTCCGCCGACCTGGCGCGACGCTCGGGCGCCCACCCGGCGTACGGGCAGACCCGGGCGGCGCGCGGGCAGCTGCAACCCGACCTGTGGGGCGTCACGGGCACCCAGACGGCGCGGTGGAGCGCGCTGCGGGAGCGCGTGGCCGCGTACGGGCTGCGCAACTCGCTGCTCGTGGCGATCGCGCCGACCGCCACCATCGCCTCGATCGCCGGCTGCTACGAGTGCATCGAGCCGCAGGTGTCCAACCTGTTCAAGCGCGAGACCCTGTCGGGGGAGTTCCTCCAGGTCAACACGGCTCTCGTGCGCGAGCTGAAGGCCCGGGGCCTGTGGACGGAGCGGATCCGTACGGCGATCAAGCGCGCCGAGGGCTCCGTGCAGGACGTCGCGGAACTGCCGGCCGAGGTGCGGGAGCTGTTCCGTACCGCGTGGGAGCTGCCGCAGCGGGCGTTGATCGACCTGGCCGCGGCCCGCGCCCCGTACATCGACCAGTCGCAGTCGCTGAACCTGTTCCTGGCCGCGCCGACGATCGGCAAGCTCTCCTCGATGTACCTGTACGCCTGGAAGGCCGGGTTGAAGACGACGTACTACCTGCGTTCCCGGCCGGCCACCCGGATCCAGCAGGCCACCGTCGCGCCCGTCGGGCCGGCCCGTGCCGCCGGCGTCGTCGCGCCGGTGGCGACCGTGGACGAGGCGCTGGCCTGCTCCCTGGAGAACCCCGAGTCGTGCGAGGCCTGCCAGTGACCACCCCGACCACCAGCGAACCGAGGACCACACACATGCTGCTCGACCCGGGGATGGATCTCACCCTGCGCCCCATGCGCTACCCGCACTTCTTCGACCGCTTCCGCGACGCCATCCGCAACACCTGGACGGTGGAGGAGGTCGACCTGCACGCCGACCTCGCCGACCTCGACCGGCTCTCCCCGGCCGAGCGGCACCTGGTCAGCCGCCTCGTCGCGTTCTTCGCCACCGGCGACACCATCGTCGCCAACAACCTCGTGCTCAACCTGTACCAGCACGTCAACTCCCCGGAGGGCCGGCTCTACCTGTCCCGGCAGCTGTTCGAGGAGGCCGTGCACGTTCAGTTCTACCTCAACCTGCTCGACACCTACGTGCCCGACGAGGCCGAACGCTTCGCCGCGTTCGCCGCGATCGAGAACATCCCGTCGATCCGGCGCAAGGCCGAGTTCTGCTTCCGCTGGATCGACTCGCTGGGCGAGCTGCGCCAGCTGCGTACCCGACAGGACCGGCGGGCCTTCCTGCTCAACCTGATCTGCTTCGCCGCCTGCATCGAGGGGCTGTTCTTCTACGGCGCCTTCGCCTACGTCTACTTCCTGCGCTCCCGGGGGCTGCTGCACGGCTTGGCGTCCGGCACCAACTGGGTGTTCCGCGACGAGTCCATGCACATGGCCTTCGCCTTCGACGTGGTGGAGACGGTACGCGGGGAGGAGCCGGACCTGTTCGACGACGAGCTCACCGCTCAGGTGCGGCAGATGCTCGCCGAGGCCGTCGAGTGCGAGGTCCAGTTCGCCGAGGACCTGCTCGGCCAGGGCGTGCCCGGGCTCTCCCTGGCCGACATGCGCGAGTACCTGCAACACGTCGCCGACCGGCGGCTCGCGCAGCTCGGCATCCCCGCCCACTACGGGTCGACCAACCCGTTCGGGTTCATGGAGTTGCAGGACGTCCAGGAGCTGTCGAACTTCTTCGAGCGGCGCGTGTCGGCGTACCAGGTCGGGGTGAGCGGCACGGTGGCCTTCGACGACGACTTCTGAGCACGGGGGTCGTGCGGCCGTCGCGCCGGGACCGGACAGGCGCGGGCACGGGAACGCTCAGGTCGCGCCCCGGGGCGGCGGACGGGCGGCGGGCACGATCTATGCTCCTGGTGCCTCGCCGCCGTCGGTGGCGCGGCCTGGGCGGGGGGACGGGTCACGTGGGTGTACCGACGCTGCTGGTCTCGCTGAGCAGGGCGAACGCCTACCGGGACATCGGGGCGGCGGTGGCGGCGGCACCGCACGGCGCGGTGGTCGTGGTGGAGCCGGGCCGCTACGACGGGCAGATCGTCGTGCGGTCGAAGGCCGTCACGATCCGGGCGGCGGTGCCGGGCGGGCCGCCGGTGCTGGTGGAGAGCGGTGCCGCCGCGCCCGTCGTGTACGGCGAGGACGCGCAGGTCGTGCTCCAGGGGCTGACGCTGCGGACGTGGAGCGCGGACGCGCCGGCGACGGTGTCGGCGCTCCGCGCCGCCCTGACGGTCGAGTCGTGCGTCGTCACCGGGCAGGCCTTCAACGCCGTGCTCTGCGAGCGGAGCACCGCCCACGTGCGGATGTGCGACGTCAGCGGGATGCGTCGGGGCGTGGCGTTCGTCGACGGCAGCGGGGTCGTCGAGAACTGCCGGCTGTGGGACCTCGACGAGTACGCCGTGCTGTCCAAACGGGACAGCCAGCCCACCGTGCGGCACTGCCACGTCCGGGACACCGACCGGGGCTTCGATGCCTTCGAAGGCGGTGGCGGCACCGTCGAGGACTGCCACTTCACGGGCGTACGCGTCGGGGCCGTCACGGCGGGCGGCCGTTCCCGGCCGACGGTGCGGCGGTGCCGGGTCTCCGACGGACGCGGCAGCGGGCTGGTGTTCAGCGGGTCCGCCGGGGGGCTGGTCGAGGAGTGCGAGCTGACGGACCTGGAGGGCTGCGGCGTCGAGGTCTCCGGCGGGGCCGAGCCCGACGTGCGCCGCTGCCGGATCGAGGCCGTCGGCCGCAACGGCATCTACGTCAGCGGTGCGCGCGGCACGTTCACCGACTGCGACGTGACGGCCAGCCGGCTGCCCGCGATCGCCGTCGTCGACGGGGCGGCGCCGCTGGTGCGCGGCGGCGTCCTGCTCCGGTCGCGGGAGGACGCCCTGCTGGTCCGGGCCGCCGCCGGCCGGTACACCGGCGTGCGGATCGAGGCTCCGGGCCGCTACGGGGTGATCGTGCAGGGCGGCGACCCGACCCTGACGGACCTGACGGTCGACGGTGGCGAGGCGGGAGTGGTGCTCGACGGCACCGTCGAGGCCGACGTGCGCCTCGACGGCGCCACCGTCCGGGGCGCGACGGGCAGCGGGATCGCCGCCGGGGGAGCGGGCCGGCTCACCGGTACGAACGTCCGGGTGGAGAACGCCCCGGTGGGGCTGGTCGGCACCGACGCGATCGCGGTCACCCTCACCGACGCGGTGTTCTCCGGCGGCACCGTCGGTGTGACCGGGGCGGGCGAGGCGGCCCTGCACCTCACCGGCAGCACGGTAACCGGGACCACCGGTTCCGGGATGCTGCTGCGGGAGCAGTCCCGGCTGACCCTGCGGGCCAGCACGCTGCGCGCCTGCGGCGGGGACGGCGTGCAGGTGGAGACCGACGCCCCGGTGCTGGTCGACCGGTGCGAGTTCGTCGACGTGGCCGGCGAGCCCGTCCGGGGCGCCGACCGCCCGCGGGTGTCGGTGACCGCCCCGGAACAGCCGGCCGCCCCGGTCGTGCCCGCTCCCGGGGACCGGGCCGGCTCCGCCGGCGAGGCGAGCATGCCCGCCCGTCCGGCGTCGGGCGGCGTCGACGTCGACGCCGTGCTGGCGGAGTTGGACGGCATGATCGGCCTGGCCGCGGTCAAGCGGGACGTGCGGACGCTGATCCAGCTCATCCGCGTCGGCGAACAGCGCCGCAGGGCCAACCTGCCGGTGCCGCCGGTGAGCCGGCACCTCGTCTTCGCCGGGTCACCCGGCACCGGGAAGACGACCGTCGCGCGGATCTACGGGCGGCTGCTCGCGCAGCTCGGCGTCCTCGCCAAGGGGCAGGTCGTCGAGGTGGCGCGGGTCGACCTGGTGGGCGAGTACCTGGGCAGCACCTCGCTGAAGACCGCCGCGGCCTTCGAGCGGGCCCTCGGCGGGGTGCTCTTCGTCGACGAGGCGTACGCGCTGGCCCGCACGTTCGGCACGAACTCGGACTTCGGGCTGGAGGCGATCGACACGCTGGTGAAGCTGATGGAGGACCACCGGGACGAGACGGTCGTCATCGTCGCCGGCTACTCCGAGGAGATGGTGCAGTTCCTGGCCACCAACCCCGGCCTCGCGTCCCGGTTCACCAGGACCATCGAGTTCGTCGACTACGCCCCCGACGAGCTGCTCGCCATCATCTCCGCGCTGGCCGGGCAGCACGGCTACGACCTGACCGCGCCGACGGCCGACGCCCTGCTGGACCGGCTCGTCGAGGCCGTCCGCGACCCGGTGTTCGGCAACGGCCGGGGCGCGCGGAAGCTGTTCAACGCCATGATCGAACGGCAGGCGGGACGGCTCGCGGACGTAGCGGCGCCGACCGCCGAGCAACTGCGTACGCTGCTGCCGCAGGACATCCCCGCCGCCGACGACTGAGCGCGAACCGCCGCCGACCCGCGCCATCGGTGCGGTCCGGCGAGGGTCACGCCTGCATCGAGATGTCGAAGACGGCGTCGCGGACGTCGGCGACCGCGCGCCCGTGCAGCAGGTGGAGCACGTGGCGCCAGGGAGCGGACCAGCCGGACGCCCTGCCGGCGCCGGCCAGTGCCACCGCGAACAGGCCGGTGGTGGCCCCGCCCCGGGCGGCGAGGGTGCGGGCCGTGTCGAGTGTCGGCTCGGCGTCCAGGGCCGCCGGGGAGGCGGTGCGCTGGGCGAGTAGGTGGGCGAGCCGGGCGGCGAGCGCCGGCCGACCCGCCACCAGCTCCGCGATCCGGGCGGATCCGCCCGGACACCGCGGCGCGGATCCGCCCGGCCCCCGACGCGCTCATCGCCACCCGCCCACTCTCCCAACCGGTGGGCGGGCGCCACGCGGGATCGCCGAAGCCGCACCCGGTGCGTCCGGGGAGCCGCCGGGCGTGCGGGTCGTCGACCGCCGCGTTGGTCCGCCGTACCGCCAGAGGGCCTGCCGGCCGCCCGGGGACGGGCACCTTGCCGGCGTCTGCCATGCTCGGGCCGGTGACGACCGGTCGCCCCACCACCCCCCGCACCCACCGCCGCGTCCGCAGCCGCCGCATCCGGATCGTGCTCGTCTCCGGCGCGGTCGCGGCGGTCCTCGCCGTCGCGGTCCTCGTCGTCGCGGTGGTGGTGCCGCTGGTGCGGCCGGCGGGCCCGCGCCCGCTGTTCCAGCTTCCCGTCGCGTGCGGGGAGACCTGGCAACTGGGCACCTATCCCGGTCACGACGACTACGACGTGGACCTGTTCCCGACCGAGGGCAGGGCGTGGGGGCGGCCGGTGCTCGCGTCCTACGCGGGGGAGGTCACCGTGGCGGGGATCAACGGATCGCTCGGTGGCCGTACGCCCGACGACCCGGACGGGCCGCGTGGCCGCGGCGGCGGCTACTGGGTGAAGATCGACCACGGCGGCAAGTGGGAGACGCAGTACCTGCACCTGCTCGAACCGCCGCTGGTCCGGGTCGGTCAGCGGGTCGCCCAGGGCGAGCAGATCGGGCGGGTCGGCAGCACCGGCAACTCCGGGGCGCCGCACCTGCACTACGAGCAGCGCCGGGGCTGGGAGAAGGTCGAGGCGCACTTCGACGGGGTGCCGTCGGGGATCACCCACGACGACACCGAGTACACGGTCAGGCGCAAGAGCAACAACTGCGTGCCCGAATGACCGACGCCGCCGGTCGGCGGCGGGTGGTCAGTGGCTGTGGCTGCCGGCCGCGTCCGTGTCGTAGGTGTCGTGGTGGGGGAACTCGTTGACGTAGCGCTGCCGGCCCAGCGGCGTGAGGTCGAGATAGTTGTACGTGTTCAGCAGCGGGTCGAGGCCGCGGCCGTACACGGAGTAGGTGTGCAGGATCCGGTCGCCGTCGCGGACGAAGACGCTCAGGCCGTGGGCCTCGCCCTGCAGGTGGTGGGTGAGGCCCTGGGCCGCCAGGGTCTCCGCGTCCTTGTAGTTGTATTCCACCGGGGCGACTGCCGGGTCCATGGTGACGTGGAAGTCGTAGTTGAAGTCGCTGCCGTGCGAGGAATACCAGGGAAAGCGCCAGCCCATCCGGCTCTTGAATGCCGCGAGGGTCGTGAACGGGGCGCGGGAGACCACGGCGAGTGTCGTGTCACTGGCGTGCAGGTGCGTGAGGTCCCCGAAGTTGTCGACCAGCAGCGAGCAGCTCGTGCAGCCCTCGGCCCATTCCGGGTCGAACATGAAATGGTAGACGACCAACTGTGGTCGTCCCTCGAACATGTCGGCCAGCCGGACGGCGCCGGCGGGACCGGTGAAGGAGTAGTCCTTTTCGACGGCGACTGCCGGCAGCTCGCGCCGGAGCGCGGTGACCCTGTCCCGTAGGCGGGTGATCTCCTTTTCGCGGTCGAGCAGTTCCTTGCGGGCGTCGACCCACTCGTCCCGGGACACGACCTTCGGTGCAATCATCGACGACACGCCTTTCCGCTGGAGCGCCTGGCCCATTCTTGTCGTGCCGTACGCGATCACACCAGCCTTCACCCGATGTCGTGGGATTCCCATTTCGGTGACCGTTCCGGCGATTCGCGCCGGCCGGTGGAGCAATTGCGCAGGTCGGCCGGTTAGCCCTCGGCGCCCGGCCGGCCCGCGTGCCGGGGAACGGGCGGGCGTAGGCCGGCGAAGTGCGCATCATCGAAGAAACCCGCGCAGCCCTCGGCGCCCGGATCCGACGCCAGGGTCGCCCGCACCCGGCCCGCCAGCGGTCGACGCCTTCCTCGCCGCCCGGTCGCCAAGGCAGCCGCCGGCGCCGCGCCGCCGGACCGTCACGGAGACCGCACTAGTCTTGCCCGACGGGTCCGGGTCGAAGGGGGCAGGCGCGATGGGGGAGCGGTCGATGCGGGAGGCCGCAGGGCTGTTGGCGCAGGCGCGCCGCGTCGTCATCTTCACCGGCGCGGGCGTCTCCGCGGAGAGCGGTGTGCCGACCTTCCGCGACGCCCTCACCGGCCTCTGGCGCAGCTTCGACGCGCAGCGACTCGCCACGCCCGAGGCGTTCCGCGAGGATCCCGCGCTGGTCTGGGGCTGGTACGAGTGGCGACGCGCCACCGTGCGGCGGGCCCGCCCGAACGCCGGTCACGTGGCCGTGGCCGCGATCGAGGCACGCCTGCCCGGCGCGGTCGTCGTCACGCAGAACGTCGACGACCTGCACGAGCGCGCCGGTTCGGTCGCACCGATCCACCTGCACGGCAGCCTCTTCGCGCCGCGCTGCTCCGCCTGCTCCCGGCCGGCGCCGACGCCGGACGAGGCCGCCGAGGAACCGGGCGACGGCCGGCGCGTGCCTCCGCCCCGGTGCGCGCACTGCGCCGGCCCCGTCCGGCCCGGGGTGGTGTGGTTCGGCGAGGCGTTGCCGACCGCCGCGTTGGAGGCCGCCGTGGAGGCTGCGTCCACGTGCGACCTGCTGGTGACCGTGGGCACCTCGGGCCTGGTGTATCCCGCCGCCGAGATCCCCCAGGTGGCTGCCCGCTTCGGCGCCACCGTGCTGCAGGTCAACCCGCAGGAGACACCCCTGGACGCCGTGTCCGACGTGAACCTGCGCGGTCCGGCCGCCCAGGTGCTTCCCGTCCTGGTGCACGCCGCCTGGGGTGCCGACCCGGCGTGACGACGCGCGGGAGCGTCCGGTGCGGGACGCCGGCTTGGGCCGTGTCGCGGGCCTGCGCCCCGGTCGCCGGCTCAGCCGCACCAGGGCTGGCGGTACCGCTGACGTAGACTGTCGGCGGTCCAGCCCCGGCCAACCGACACGCGCCGGCTGGCGGCGGCGAGGGTGTTGCCGTGTCACGGAGGCGTTCCGTCGAGGTCGGACGTGGCGCGGCCGCCGGACGGGGCGGGCGGGAGAGGTGAGGTGGCCGTGCGCAGTCCTGCGATGACGGACGTGGCTCGCCTCGCAGGCGTCTCGCACCAGACCGTGTCCCGGGTCCTCAACGGGCACCCCAACGTACGCGAGCAGACCCGGCTGCGGGTCCAGGCGGCCATCGCCGAACTCGGCTACCGGCCCAACCGCGCGGCGCGGGCGCTGGTCACCGGCCGGTCCCAGGTGATCGGCGTGGTCGCGCAGAACACCACCCTCTTCGGCCCGGCCTCGCTGCTGGCGGCCCTGGACCAGGCGGCCGCCGAGGCGGGGTTCGCGGTCAGCGTCGGCAGCGTGAGCGACCTCGACGATCAGTCCATCTCGGCGGCGGTGGAGCGGCACCTCGCGCACCGGGTCGCCGGCATCGTGGTGATCGCGCCTGTCGAGTCGGCCGGGGAGGCCCTCGAACGGCTCCCCAAGGACGTTCCGCTGGTCACCGTTGACGGCGACCCGCGCCGTCCGGTGCCCCTGGTCACGGTCGACCAGGTCGCCGGTGCCCGCGCCGCCACCCAGCACCTCCTCGACGCCGGGCACCGGACGGTCTGGCACGTCTCCGGGCCGCCGGACTGGTTCGACAGCGCCGGCCGCATCGACGGATGGCGGGAGACGTTGCAGGCGGCGGGCGCCGAGTTGCCGCCGCTGCTGCCGGCGGACTGGTCGGCGGCGGCGGGGTACCGGTGCGGACAGATGTTGGCCCGGATGCCCGAGGTCACCGCGGTCTTCACCGCCAACGACCACCTCGCGCTCGGTGTGCTGCGGGCGCTGCACGAGCATGGCCTGCGGGTGCCGGACGACATCAGCCTGGTGGGCTTCGACGACGTGCCGGAGGCGGCGTACTTCATCCCGCCGCTGACCACCGTGCGGCCCGACTTCGCCGCCGTCGCGCGGGCGAGCCTGGACCTGCTGCTGGCGCAGATGGAATCCGACGTCGCCGGCCCGCTGCGGCAGACGGTCGCGCCGAGCCTGGTCTCCCGTCGCAGCGTCGCCGCCCCGCCACGGCGCTGATCACGCCGGTCGTCCCGGCGGTGCGGTCCGGCCGCCGCGAGCCGACCGGAAGCCCTTGACAGTCATCAATGTTAACGCCAACACTGCTGTTGTTGCTCCGTGACGCGAAACGCCACCGTCACGTGTTCCGGTTCATCCTGCTCCTTGCCGGCGGGACGAGCCCGCACGGCCCACGAACGGCGCGTCGTCGCGCCGGTGTCGCGAACTGCTCGTCCGTCGTCGGTCCGGAAGCCAACGGAGGAAGTCGATGAAGCTGGCAGACAAGGTGCCGAGGACGGGTGGTGGGTGGTGGTTCTCCGCTGCCGTGGTGGCGGTGGTGGTGTTGCTGGGTTCTGGTGTGGTGGTGGGGTCGTCGGCGTGGGCGGCGGCGGTGGACACCGGGGCGACGTACGTGTTCGTGAACCGGCACAGCGGGAAGGCGATGGATGTCTTCGACTGGTCGACGGCTGACGACGCGCCGGTGAACCAGTGGGCGCGTAACGACCTGGCGGTGCAGCAGTGGCAGTTCGTGGACATGGGTGGTGGTTTCTACAAGGTGCGTTCGCGGCACAGTGGAAAGGTGTTGGATCTGCCGGGGGCGGCGGACGGGACGCGGTTGGTGCAGCGGGCCGACACCGGGGTGGCGACGCAGCAGTTCCGGTTGCAGGATTCGGCGGGCGGGTACGTGCGGTTCGTCAACCGGTCGAGCGGCAAGGTCGTCGACGGGTGGGACTGGTCGACGGCGGATGGTGGGATGTTGGCCGCCTACCGGGATCTCGACGGGGCCAACCAGCAGTGGCAACTGGTCCGCCTCGGCGGCGCCCCACCCACCACGACACCGCCGCCCACGGGCACCCCGCCGACGTCCTACCCGCAGCCCGGCAGGGTCACCGGCGACATCGGCGTGCACGATCCGACCGTGGTCAGGCGCCCCGACGGCGGTTACCTCGTCGCCCACACCGGCAACGACGTCACACTGAAGACCTCCACCGACCGGGTCACCTTCCGCAATGCCGGCTCGGTCTTTCCCGGCGGTGCGCCGTGGACCTCCACCTACACCGGCGGCGCGCGTAACCTCTGGGCACCGGACCTGTCGTACCGCGACGGCCGCTACCACCTGTACTACTCGGCCTCGACCTTCGGCTCGAACCGGTCGGCGATCTTCCTCGCCACCAGCACCACCGGCGCGTCGGGCAGCTGGACCAACGAAGGCCTGGTCGTCGAGTCACGCACCACGGACGCCTTCAACGCCATCGACCCGAACCTCGTCGTCGACGACCAGGGCCGCTGGTGGCTGAGCTTCGGCTCGTTCTGGTCCGGCATCAAGCTGATCCAGATCGACCCGGCAACCGGGCGCCGGCTGGGCACGGCGATGCACAGTCTGGCCAACTACGGGCCGGGCATCGAGGCGCCCGTCATTGTCAAGCGTGGCGCCTGGTACTACCTGTACGTCTCGTTCGACCGCTGCTGCCAGGGCGCCAGCAGCACCTACCGGGTGATGGTCGGCCGCGCCGCCGTCCCGACCGGGCCGTACGTCGACCGTGCCGGCCGCGACATGCTCTCCGGCGGCGGCACGCAGGTCCTGGCCTCGCACGGCGGCATCCACGGCCCCGGCCACCAGGCCGTGCTCGCCGACACCGACGGCGACCACCTCTTCTACCACTACTACGCCGACAACGGTGCGTCGCTGCTCGGCGTCAACAGGATCGGGTACGACGCGGCCGGTTGGCCCTACCTCTACTGACGACGGCCGCCGCAACCCCCTGGAGGACAGATGCAGCCACCCCGTCCACCCCACCCCTGTGGCGGGGTCGTCCACCGGGCCGCCGGTACGCAGCGTGCCGGCCGCCGTACCGTGCCGCGTCTACGGTCGGCGCTGGTCGCGATGGTGCTGGCCCTCGCCATGCCGCTCGGCCTGCCCGTGGCCGGGCCGGCGCACGCCACACCGGCGGTGAACCACACCAACCCGCTGGCGGAGCAGCGGGCCGACCCGCACATCGTCAGGCACACCGACGGCTACTACTACATGACCGCGACGGTGCCGCAGTACGACCGGATCGTGCTGCGCCGGGCCAGCACGTTGCAGGGGCTGGCGACGGCGGCGGAGACGACGATCTGGCGCCGGCACGCCAGCGGGGAGATGGGCGCCCACATCTGGGCGCCGGAGATCCACTTCATCAACGGCAGGTGGTACGTCTACTTCGCCGCGGGCCGGACCGACGACGTGTGGCGGATCCGGATGTACGTGCTGGAGAACGCGAACGCGAACCCGCTGGCCGGCACGTGGACCGAGCGCGGCCGGATCACGACCCCGTGGGACACGTTCAGCCTGGACGCCTCGACCTTCGTGGCCAACGGGGTGCGCTATCTGACCTGGGCGCAGCAGGAGCCCGGCATCTCCACCAACTCCAACGTCTACCTCGCCCGGATGGGCGCCAACCCGTGGCAGATCACGGGCACGGTGACCCGGCTCGTCGTGCCGACGTACGACTGGGAGACCCGCGGGTTCCGGGTGGCCGAGGGACCCGCCGTCATCCAGCGCGACGGCCGCCTCTTCCTGACCTACTCGGCCAGCGCCACGGACGCCAACTACTGCCTCGGGATGCTGAGTGCCTCCGTCACCGCGAACCTGCTCGACGCCGCCTCTTGGAGCAGGAGCCCGACCCCGGTGTTCGCCAGCAACCCGGCCACCGGCCAGTACGGCCCCGGCCACAACTCGTTCACCGTCTCGGAGGACGGGCAGAGCGACATCCTGGTCTACCACGACCGCAACTACCGGGACATCGTGGGCGATCCGCTCAATGATCCGAACCGGCGGACCAGGATCCAGAAGCTGTACTGGAACGCCGACGGCACCCCGAACTTCGGCATCCCGGTGCCCGACGGGGCCACGCCCGTCCGGCTGCGTTCGCACGACCTGACCACCAGCTACGTCCGGCACTACGACTACCGGGCCCGCGTCGAGCCGAACGTGACCAACCTGGCCGACTCGCAGTTCCGCATCGTCGCCGGCCTCGCCGGCGCCGGATCGGTGTCGCTGGAGTCGACCAACCTCCCGGGCCACTACCTGCGCCACCGCGACTTCGCCCTGTACGTCGAGCGCGACGACGGCTCTACGCTCTTCCGTGGCGACGCGAGCTTCCACCGGCGGTCCGGCCTGGCCGCCGGGGCCGGGCTCTCCCTCGAGTCGCAGAACTTCCCGGGCCGGTACGTGCGCCACCGGGCCGGACTGCTCCAGCTGGAGGCGGTGAGTTCGAGCGCCGACCGAGCCTCCGCCACCTTCCACCTGGAGTAGGCGGTCCACGAGCCGGCGTGCGGGTCGCATTGGTCTGTGTCTATTGACAGGAGAGCCGCCTCGGGCCGACGCTGAGAGAGCGCTCTCTCGCGCCGCCCGCCACCCCGAGGAGGACCTTTCGTGAAGCTTCGAAGAAGGCTGCTCGCCGTCGTGTCCGCGCTGGTCGCCGCCGTCCCGGTGACCCTCGCCGCAGCCCCCGCCCACGCCGTCGGCCCCGCGCTGCTGCCCGTCACGGTCACCAACAGCACCGGCCGGGGCGAGGCCGTCCACCTGTACGTGATCGGCGTGCAGCTCTCCAGCGGCCGCCTCGGCTACGTCAACCAGGGCGGCACCTTCGTCCCGTGGTCGGGCGGGCAGCTCCCGCCGTCGCCCGCGCCGGACGCGTCGATCCCGGGGCCCGGAAACGGCGGTAGCACGACCATCCGGTTCCCGCGCGGGTTCTCCGGCCGTGTCTACTTCTCCTTCGGCGAGAAGCTCAAGTTCTTCCTCACCCCGGACGGCCTCGTGCAACCCGCGCCGTGGGCGGCCGGTGACGCCAACCGCGACATCCTGTTCGACTGGAGCGAGTTCACCTACAACGACGCCGGACTGTGGCTCAACAGCTCGCAGGTCGACATGTTCGCGGTGCCGCACGCGGTCACGGTGACCGGTGCCACCGGCGTCACCAAGCGGACCGGCGACGTCGTGGCCGGGGGCCGCAACGCGATCATCGAGGGCATCCGGTCCCAGCCGGGCTGGGCCAACACGGTCCACACCCGCTCCGACGGGACCGTGTTGCGGGTTCTCGCGCCCGGCAAGGCGGCCGGCGCCGGCCTGTTCAGCGCCACCTACCTGGACTCCTACATCGCGTCGGCCTGGAACGCGTACACGACCAGGACGCTGACCGTCGTGCCGTTCGCCGACCAGCCGAACACCCGCTACTTCGGGCGGACCTCGGGCAACGTCATGACCTTCACCAACAGCGCCGGCCAGCGGGTCGCCTCCTTCAACCGGCCCTCCTCGGCGAGCGTCTGGGGCTGCGACGGGGACCTGCCCGCTCCCAACGACCCGGTCGTCGGCCCGATCTCCCGGACGCTCTGCGCCGCGCTGAACCGGGGCACGCTCGGCACCATCGACACCCAGCCCAGCACCGACGCCGCCCAGTTCTACCGCAACAACCCGACGAACCACTACGCCCGCGTGATCCACGCCAACATGACCGACGGCAGGGCGTACGCCTTCGCCTTCGACGACGTCGGCGCGTTCGAGTCCCTGGTCCACGACGGCGACCCCCGCGCGGCCGGAATCGTCCTGAGCCCGTTCGGCGCCGGGAGTGGCGGACCGGGGAACCCCGGCACCGGGGTGCCCGTGCTGAGCAACTGGAACAACAAGTGCATCGACGTGCCGAACTCGAACTTCGTCGACCGGGCGCAGTTGCAGATGTGGAACTGCAACGGCACCGCCGCGCAGAAGTGGACGTTCACCGGCGACACCCTGCGCAGCCAGAACGACAAGTGCATGGACGTCGACGGCGGCGCGACCGGCAACGGCGCGGCCGTCCAGCTCTACACGTGCAACGGCACGGGCGCGCAACGGTTCACCCTGACCGCGGCCGGTGACCTGGTCAACATCCAGGCCGGCAGGTGCGTCGACATCCGGGACTGGAACAGCGCCGACGGCGCGAAGCTCCAACTCTGGGACTGCGCGGGCACCGCCAACCAGAAGTGGCGCAAGGGCTGACCCGCCCGGCGGATGGCGGCGACCCGTCGCCATCCGCCCCGGCCCGGACCGTCGGGGCGCCCGACGTGCGTCGCGCCCGCTGTGCCATCGTGGTCCTGCCATCGGAGCGCCGGACGTCGGCACCCGGCGGGTGCCACGACGCCGCCGCGCCGGCCGGGGCGTCGACGGGAAGGGGAGCGGCGATGGGGGAGCAAGGGCCCGGGCCGCTCAGCGGCATCCTCGTGGCCGACTTCTCCCGGATCCTCGCCGGACCGTACGCGACAATGCTCCTCGCCGACCTCGGCGCCGAGGTGGTCAAGGTCGAGGGGCCCGGCGGGGACGACACCCGGTCCTGGCAGCCGCCCGTGCGGGAGGGCACCTCCACCTACTACCTCGGCGTCAACCGCAACAAGCGGTCCATCGCCCTCGACCTCGCCGACCCCGACGACCTGGCCGTCGCCCGGGAACTGGCCCGCCGCGCCGACGTCATGATCCAGAACTTCCGGCCCGGCGGACTGCGGCGCTTCGGCCTCGACTACGACAGCGTCGCCGCCGTCAACGAGCGGATCGTCTACGCCTCGATCAGCGGGTTCGGCGCCGGCACCGGCGCCAACCTGCCCGGCTACGACCTCGTGGTCCAGGCCGCGTCCGGCCTGATGAGCCTCACCGGCGAGCCGGACGGTCCGCCCTACAAGGCCGGGGTCGCCGTGTTCGACGTGATCGCGGGCCTGCACGCCGCCGTCGGCATCCTCGCCGCGCTGCACCACCGCGACCGCTGCGGCACCGGCCAGCACGTCGAGGTGGACCTGCTCTCCTCCGCGCTGTCCGGCCTGGTCAACCAGACCAGCGGCCACGTCGCCGGCGGCGCGACGCCGTTCCGGATGGGCAACGGGCACCCGAGCCTCTTTCCGTACGAGCCGCTGCCCACCGCCGACGGCGACCTCGTCGTCATCGCCGGCAACGACGGCCAGTTCCGCAAGCTGTGCCAGGTCCTCGGCCTGCCCGGCCTGCCCGACGACCCCCGGTTCGGGCGTAACCAGGACCGCACGGTCAACCGGGAGGCCCTGCGGCCCCTCCTGGTCGCGCGACTGGTCCTGCGCAGCCGCGACGAGTGGTTCCGGGACCTGCGCGCGGCGGGCGTGCCGTGCGCCCCGATCAACACGGTCGCCGGGGGCGTCGACCTGGCGCGGGAACTGGGGCTGGACCCGGTCGTCACCACGGGCGGCGTGCCCGGCATCCGCCACCCGATCGGCCTGAGCGCCACCCCGGCGCGCTACGACCTGCCGCCGCCGGGCCTCGACGAGCACGGCGACGAGATCCGGAACTGGCTGGCCGGCTGACGCCACCCGCTCGCCCGGCTGACGTCCGCCCGCCTGGCTGACGCCCGTCCCCGTCCGGCCGGTTGGCGGACCTCGCCCGGCTGCCGCGTCCCGTCCGCGTGCTCCGGCGGAGGGGGCGCCGGTGAGCGGCGTCACCGCCGCAACCCGGCCGCGTGAAGAACGCGTCAAGAAACGCGCCGCCGCCGTCATGATCGCGTGATGACCCCTGTCCCTTCCTCGGGCACGGAGTTTCGATTGCCCGGCACGGCCGGAAGGCGGTCGTGACGAGCGGTTCCGGCAGAGGAGTCAGTGTGTCCGACGTGGTGTTCGTCCTGGTGACGGTGGGGCTGTTCGCCGCACTCGCCCTCGTGGTGAGGGGCGTGGAGAAGCTGTGAACGTCGTCGATGCCGTCGGTCTGGTGCTGGCGCTGGGCCTGGGTGTGTTCATGGTGGTCGCGCTGCTGTTCCCGGAGCGCTTCTGATGTCCGCCACGACAGCGGGCGCCCTCTTCGTCCTGTCCCTGGTGGCGGCCCTGGTCGTCGTCCACCGTCCGTTCGGCGACCACCTGCACCGGGTGGTCGCCGGAACCCGGCACTCGCGCGTCGAGCGGGGGATCTACCGCCTGGTCGGGGTCGACCCGGCCGCCGGCCAGACCTGGGGCGTGTACGCCCGCGCCGTACTGGCCTTCTCCGCCGTGTCGATCCTGTTCCTGTACGCCTTCCAGCGCTGGCAGGACCACCTGTGGCTGTCGCTCGGCCTCGACCCGGTCGTCGCCCACGGCGCCTGGAACACCGCCGTGTCGTTCGTGACCAACACGAACTGGCAGTGGTACTCGGGCGAGTCGACCATGGGCCACCTGGTGCAGATGGCCGGCCTGGCGGTGCAGAACTTCGTCTCCGCCGCCGTCGGCATCGCCGTGGCGGTGGCCCTGGTCCGCGGCTTCGCCCGCAGCCGCACCGGTGAGCTGGGCAACTTCTGGGTCGACCTGACCCGGATCACGCTGCGCGTCCTGCTGCCCGTCGCGGTCCTCGGCGCGCTGGTGCTGCTGGCCGGCGGGGTGGTGCAGAACCTCTCCGGCGGCACCGAGGTCGCCACCCTGACCGGCGGCGCCCAGACGGTCACCGGCGGGCCCGTGGCCAGCCAGGAAGTGATCAAGGAACTCGGCACCAACGGCGGCGGCTTCTACAACGCCAACAGCGCGCACCCCTTCGAGAACCCGAGCCCCTGGACGAACTGGATCGAGATCTTCCTGATCCTGCTGATCCCGTTCAGCCTGCCGCGCGTCTTCGGCCGGATGGTCGGCCAGACCCGGCAGGGCCACGCGATCGTCGCGGTCATGGCCGTCCTCGCGCTCGCGAGCGTCACGCTGACCAACCTCTTCGAGCTCGCCGCCGGCGGCACCGTCCCGCAGGCCGTCGGCGCCGCCATGGAGGGCAAGGAGGTGCGCTTCGACGTGTCGAACTCGGCCACCTTCGCCGCCGCGACGACGCTGACGTCGACCGGGGCGGTGAACTCGTTCCACGACTCGTACACGGCGCTGGGCGGCATGATGACGCTGGGCAACATGATGCTCGGCGAGGTCGCGCCGGGCGGCGTCGGCGCCGGCCTCTACGGGATGCTGGTGCTCGCCGTGATCACGGTGTTCGTGGCCGGGCTGATGGTCGGCCGCAGCCCCGAGTACGTGGGCAAGCGGATCGGCTCCCGCGAGATCCGCTTCGCCTCGCTGTACTTCCTGGTCACCCCGGCGCTCGTGCTGACCGGCACCGCCACCGCCTTCGCCACCGGCAACCACGCGACCGCGCTGAACGTCGGCCCGCACGCCCTCACCGAGGTGCTGTACGCGTTCACCTCGGCCAGCAACAACAACGGCTCGGCCTTCGCCGGCATCACCGTGAGCACGCCCTGGTGGAACACCGCGCTGGGCCTGTGCATGCTGCTGGGCCGGTTCCTGCCGATCATCTTCGTGCTCGCCCTGGCCGGGTCCCTGGCCCGCCAGCGCCCCGTGCCCGCCTCCGAGGGCACCCTGCCGACCCACCGGCCCCTGTTCGTCGCGATGGTCGCCGGCGTCACGGTGATCCTCGTGGCGCTGACCTTCCTGCCCGCGCTCGCCCTCGGCCCGCTGGCCGAAGGGCTGTGACCCCGATGAGGAAAGAGACCATGACCGTCGACACGCGGGCACCCGAGGCCCGGGCCGACGCGGGCACCCCCGCCGTACGCGGTGGCCGGGGCGGCGGCCTGCTGGACGCGCGGCAGCTGTTGCGGTCGCTGCCCGACGCGCTGCGCAAGCTCGACCCCCGCACCCTGTGGCGCAACCCCGTGATGCTGATCGTCGAGATCGGCGCGGCCTGCACCACCGTGCTCGCGCTGGCCGACCCGTCGGCGTTCGGGTTCGCCGTCGCGGCCTGGCTGTGGCTGACCGTGCTCTTCGCCAACCTCGCCGAGGCCGTGGCCGAGGGGCGCGGCAAGGCACAGGCCGCCAGCCTGCGCCACGCCAGGAAGGACACCGTGGCCACCCGCCTGCGCGGCTGGACGCCGGGCGCCGCGGCCGGCACGTACCGGGACGAGGCGGTGCCCGCCCCGGAGCTCGCGCAGGGCGACGTCGTCCTGGTGGCGGCCGGCGAGCTGATCCCGGGTGACGGCGACGTGGTGGAGGGCATCGCCAGCGTCGACGAGTCGGCCATCACCGGCGAGTCCGCCCCGGTGATCAGGGAGTCCGGTGGCGACCGCAGCGCGGTCACCGGGGGCACCCGGGTGCTCTCCGACCGGATCGTCGTACGGATCACCCAGCGGCCGGGGGAGAGCTTCGTCGACCGGATGATCGCGCTGGTCGAGGGCGCCAACCGGCAGAAGACGCCGAACGAGATCGCGCTGAACGTCCTGCTCGCCGCGCTCACCGTCGTCTTCCTGCTGGTGGTGGCGACCCTCCAGCCGCTTGCCGTCTTCGCCAAGGGCCACCAGGCGGCGGCGCCCGACAACGGCGCGATCACCGACGCCGGCGTGCCGGGCGTGGTGCTGGTGTCCCTGCTGGTCTGCCTCATCCCCACCACCATCGGCGCGCTGCTGTCGGCCATCGGCATCGCCGGCATGGACCGCCTGGTCCAGCGCAACGTCCTGGCCATGAGCGGCCGGGCCGTGGAGGCCGCCGGCGACGTCGACACCCTCCTGCTGGACAAGACCGGCACCATCACCCTCGGCAACCGGCAGGCCGCCGGGTTCCTGCCCGTCGACGGCGTCGACGCGGGCCTCGTCGCCGACGCGGCGCAACTGGCCAGCCTCGCCGACGAGACCCCCGAGGGCCGCTCGGTGGTCGTCCTGGCCAAGCAGGAGTTCGGGCTGCGCGGGCGCGAGCCCGGCCTGCTCCCGCACGCCACGTTCGTGCCGTTCACCGCGCAGACCCGGATGAGCGGCGTCGACCTCGACGGGGGCGTGTCCCGGCCAGCCCGGCGGATCCGCAAGGGCGCCGCCTCCGCCGTCACCGGGTGGGTCCGCGAGCACGGCGGCGAACCCGCCGGGCAGCTCGGGCGGATCGTCGACGAGATCAGCGGCGCGGGCGGCACCCCCCTGGTGGTCGCCGAGCACGTCGACGGCGAGCCGGCCCGCGCCCTGGGGGTGATCCACCTCAAGGACGTGGTCAAGGCCGGCATGCGGGAGCGCTTCGACGAGATGCGCCGGATGGGCATCCGCACCGTGATGGTCACCGGCGACAACCCGCGTACGGCCGCGGCGATCGCCGCCGAGGCGGGCGTCGACGACTTCCTCGCCGAGGCCACCCCCGAGGACAAGCTCGCCCTCATCCGGCGCGAGCAGCAGGGCGGCCGGCTGGTCGCGATGACCGGCGACGGCACCAACGACGCCCCCGCCCTCGCCCAGGCCGACGTCGGCGTCGCGATGAACACCGGCACGTCGGCCGCCAAGGAGGCCGGCAACATGGTCGACCTGGACTCCGACCCGACCAAGCTGATCGAGATCGTGGAGATCGGCAAGCAACTGCTGATCACCCGGGGCGCGCTGACCACCTTCTCGATCGCCAACGATGTGGCGAAGTACTTCGCGATCGTCCCCGCCATGTTCGCCGGCATCCACCCGGGCCTCGACGCGTTGAACGTCATGCGGCTGGCCAGCCCCGAGTCGGCCATCCTCGCCGCCGTCGTCTTCAACGCCGTGGTCATCGTCGCCCTGATCCCGCTGGCCCTGCGCGGCGTGCGCTACCGGCCGGCGTCGGCGTCGCGGCTGCTGCGCCGCAACCTGCTGGTCTACGGCCTCGGCGGCATCGTCGTGCCGTTCGTCGGCATCAAGCTCGTCGATCTGCTCCTGCAACTTTTCCCGGGGGTCTCCTGATGCGCCTGCCCACCTGGCTCTCCGCACACGTGGCCGCGCTGCGCGCGCTGCTGGTCTTCACGGTGCTGCTCGGCCTGGCCTACCCGCTGGCCCTCGTCGGCGCCGGTCGGCTGCCCGGCCTGCGCGACAGGGCGGACGGGTCCCTGCTCACCGCCGACGGCCGGCCGGTCGGCAGCGCCCTGATCGGCCAGGCGTTCACCGACGCCGACGGTGCCCCCGTGCCCCGGTACTTCCAGTCCCGGCCGTCGGCCGCCGGCGACGGCTACGACCCGACGGCCACCGCGGCGTCCAACCTCGGCCCGGAGAGCGTGGTCGACACGCTCGCCGTGGACCCGCGCGCGTCGAGCCGGAGCCTGCTCAGCCAGGTCTGCGCCCGCAGTCGCGCCGTCGGCGAACTCGACGGCGTCGACGGCCGGCGTCCCTACTGCACCCCCGACGGCGTGGGGGCGGTGCTGGCGGTGTTCCGCGCCGACGGGCTGACCGGCACCGTCACCCGGGTCGTCAGCGTCAACCAGAGCGCGCCGGCCACCCCGTTCCTCGCCGCGTACGACGGGGTGGCCGTGGAGCTGGCCCGGCCCGGCGAGGACCTCGTGGCCGCCGGCGCTCTGATCGTGCCGGTGCGGGGCGACGCGCCACAGAACCCCGCCGTGCCCGCCGACGCGGTCACCGCCAGCGGCAGCGGCCTCGACCCGCACATCAGTCCGGCGTACGCCGACATCCAGGTGGCGCGGGTGGCCCGTGAGCGGGGCGCGGACCCGGCGGCGGTCCGGCGCCTCGTCGCCGCGCACACCCGGGGCCGGGTGCTCGGGTTCATGGGCGCCCCCGCCGTCGACGTGCTCGCCCTCAACCTCGCCCTCGACGAGGCGCTGCCCGTCGCGTGAGGGCCGGCGTGGGGCGGGGCCGGGCACCCCGCCCCACCCGTGGTCCGTGGTCCGACGACCGGCCGTGCCGGTGATCAGGGAGGATGGCTGCGTGCCCAGGGGAGAACTGCGCATCTACCTCGGGGCCGCGCCCGGCGTCGGCAAGACGTACGCGATGCTGGAGGAGGCCCGGCGGCGCGCCGAGCGCGGCACCGACGTGGTGGTCGGCCTGGTCGAGACCCACGGTCGCGCCCAGACCGCCGCGATGGTCGGCGACCTGGAGGTGCTGCCGCGTCGGGTGGTGACCTACCGCGGCGCCGCGTTCACCGAGATGGACCTCGACGCGGTGCTCGCCCGGCGGCCCGAGGTCGCCGTGGTCGACGAGCTGGCCCACACCAACGTGCCCGGCTCGCGTCACGAGAAGCGCTGGCAGGACGTGCGGGAGCTGCTCGACGCCGGCATCACCGTCCTGTCGACCGTCAACGTCCAGCACCTCGAATCGGTAAACGACGTCGTCGCGCGCATCACCGGCACGACCCAGCGCGAGACGGTGCCCGACGCGGTGGTCCGCGCCGCCGAACAGGTCGAGCTGGTCGACATGACCCCGGAGGCGCTGCGCCGCCGGATGGCGCACGGCAACATCTACCGGCCGGACCGCATCGACGCGGCCCTGGGCAACTACTTCCGGGTCGGCAACCTCACGGCCCTGCGCGAGCTGGCCCTGCTGTGGCTGGCCGACAAGGTCGACGAGCAGCTCGGCGCCTACCGCGCCCAGCACGGCATCTCCGAGACCTGGGAGGCCCGCGAGCGGGTGGTGGTGGCGCTCACGGGCGGGCCGGAGGGCGCCACGCTCATCCGCCGCGCCGCGCGGGTCGCGGCCCGCAGCAAGGGCGCGGACCTGCTCGCGGTGCACGTCGCCCGCAGCGACGGGCTGGCCGGCGCCGATCCGGCGCAGCTCGCCCGGCAGCGCGTGCTGGTGGAGAGCCTCGGCGGCACGTACCACCAGGTGCTCGGCGCCGACATCCCGGCGGCGCTGCTCGACTTCGCCCGGGGCGTGAACGCCACCCAGCTGGTGCTCGGCGCGAGCCGGCGCGGCCGGTTCGCCCAGCTGATCTCCCGTGGCGTGGGGGTGACCACCACGGCGCTGTCCGGGCCGATCGACGTGCACCTGGTCACCCACCCGGAGATGGGCCGGGGGCGGCGCGGCGCGGGCGTGCCGGCCGCGCTGTCGCGGCGGCGCCGGCTGCTCGGCTTCGGCCTCGCCGGGCTCGGCATGCCGGCGCTGACGGTCCTGCTGCGGGCCCTGCCGGACCTCAGCCTCACCAACGACATCCTGCTCTTCCTCACCGGCGTCGTCGGGGTCGCGCTCGTCGGCGGGCTGTGGCCGGCGCTGGTCGCCGCGCTGGGCGGTTCCCTGCTGCTCAACTGGTTCTTCACGCCCCCGTTCCGCACGCTGACCATCGCCGAGGCCGACAACCTGCTCGCCCTGGGCGTCTTCGTCGCCGTCGCCGTGGCCGTCAGCGGGGTCGTCGACGTCGCGGCGCGGCGCACCAGGGAGGCGGCGCGCGCCTCCGCCGACGCGCAGACGCTGGCCACGGTGGCCGGAGGCGTCCTGCGCGGCGAGCGGCCGCTGCCGGCGCTGCTGGACCGGCTGCGCGAGACGTTCGGGCTGCGCGCGGTCAGCGTCCTCGAACTCGTCGCCGACGCCGGGGGACGGCCCGGGCACGCCCGCGAGGACGGGGCGTGGCGGATCGTGGCCAGCGTCGGCGAGGACCCGGCGGGCAACCCGGGCGCGGGCGAGACGGCCGTGCCGGTGGACGACGGGCTCACCGTGGTGCTCTCCGGCCGGCGGCTGGAGGCGGCGGACCGGCGCGTCGTGGAGGCGTTCGCCGCGCAGGCAGCGGTCGCGCTGCGGCAGGAACGCCTCGCCGAGGAGGCGGCCAGCGCCCGGCCGCTCGCCGAGGCCGACCGGATGCGTACGGCGCTGCTCGCCGCGGTCAGCCACGACCTGCGTACGCCGCTGGCCTCGGCGAAGGCCGCGGTGAGCAGCCTGCGCAGCCACGACGTCGAGTTCGACGCGGACGACCGGGACGAGCTGCTGGCCACCGCCGACGAGTCCCTGGACCGGCTCGGTCGGCTCGTGGCGAACCTGCTGGACATGAGCCGCCTGCAGGCGGGTGCCCTCGGCGTGACCCGCGTGCCGATCGGACTGGAGGACGCGGTGCCGAGGGCCCTGGACGAGCTGGGTCCGCAGGCCGCCGACGTCGGCACCGACATCCCCGCCGACCTGCCCGCCGCCGTCGCCGACCCGGGGCTGCTGGAGCGGGTGCTGGTCAACATCGTCGCCAACGCGCTGCGGCACAGCCCGCCCGGGCGGCCCCCGGCCATCACCGCCAGCGCCCACGCCGGCCAGGTGGAGCTGCGCGTCATCGACGTCGGTCCCGGCATCCCGCAGGACCAGTGGGAGCACGTCTTCCTGCCGTTCCAGCGCCTGGGCGACCGGGACAACGCCACCGGCGTCGGCCTCGGCCTGGCCCTCTCCCGCGGCCTCGCCGAGGCGATGGGTGGCAGCATCACTCCCGAGACCACCCCCGGGGGCGGCCTCACCATGGTGCTGCGGTTGCCCGCCGCCACCTCGGACGCCGCGGAGGGGCAGCAGGAATGACCCGCATCCTGGTCGTCGACGACGAACCGCAGATCGTCCGTGCCCTGCGGATCAACCTGCGGGTCCGGGGCTACGAGGTGCAGGCCGTCGCGACCGGCACGGCGGCGCTCAAGGCAGCCGCCAGCGACCCGCCCGACCTGGTGGTGCTCGACCTCGGCCTGCCCGACATCGACGGGGTGGAGGTCATCCGGGGCCTGCGGGGCTGGACGCACGTGCCGATCATCGTGCTCTCCGGCCGCGCCGGCAGCCAGGACAAGGTCGCGGCCCTGGACGCCGGCGCCGACGACTACGTCACCAAGCCCTTCGGCATCGAAGAACTCCTCGCCCGGATCCGCGCCGTGACCCGGCGACTGCACGTCAGCGCCGACGCGACCACCGCCACGCTGCGCGTCGGCCGGCACACCGTCGACCTCGCCGCCCGTACGGTCACCCGGGACGACGGCGCCGACGTCCGGCTCACCCCCACCCAGTGGGGGGTGCTCGAACAGTTGCTGCGTCACCCGGGCAAGCTCGTCAGCCAGCGCCAGCTCCTGCACGACGTCTGGGGTCCCGAGTACCAGAACGAGACCAACTACCTGCGCCAGTACATGGCCCAGCTGCGCCGCAAGCTGGAGGACGATCCGGCCCGCCCGCGCCACCTCATCACCGAGCCCGGCATGGGCTACCGGTTCCGGCCCTGAAAGCGACGTCGGCGCCGCGCGTTCCGG
Organism: Micromonospora sp. USAFONa4; assembly: GCF_057197825.1. Classification (NCBI taxonomy): domain Bacteria; kingdom Bacillati; phylum Actinomycetota; class Actinomycetes; order Micromonosporales; family Micromonosporaceae; genus Micromonospora; species Micromonospora sp. USAFONa4. The sequence continues at coordinate 6,603,571 of NZ_CM170072.1, forward strand.
GGCGCCGACCGCCGGCCGCGGGGTGCGGCCGGCGGTCGACGCCCGGGTTGGTGTGTGGCTCAGCGGCCCTGGAGGGCCCGCACGTTGTCGCCGAAGGTCCAGCCCTTCGACCCGTCCCAGTTCAGCGACCAGGTCATCAGGCCCTTCAGGCCGCCCCGGTAGGTGTTCCACGCCTGGGCCACCGTCGCCGGGGCCATGTGGCCGCCCCCGGCGCCGGGCTGCGCCGGCAGCCCGGGGACCTGCTTGTCGTACGGGACCCGGATGGTGGTGCCCTGCACGACCAGTCCGGCGTTGAGGCAGTCGGTCTGGGCGGTGAAGCCCTGCACGGTCCCGGCCGGGTAGGAGTCGCCGGAGCAGCCGTACATGCTGCCGTTGTAGTACTGCATGTTCAGCCACCAGAGCCGGCCGTTGTCGGCGTACCGCTTGATGATCGGCAGGTACGCGCCCCAGATGGAGCCGTATGTGACGCTGCCGCCGGTGACGTACGCGGTCTCGGGCGCCATGGTGAGGCCGAAGCCGGCGGGCATCCGCGCGAGCACCCCGTCGATGATGCGGATCAGGTTCGCCTGCGACGGGGAGAGCTGGGAGATGTTCCCGCTGCCGGTGAGCCCGGTCTCGATGTCGATGTCGATGCCGTCGAAGTTGTACCGCTGGAGGATCGGCACGACGGTCGCGATGAACCGGTCGGCGACCGCGGCCGAGCTGAGGTCGATTCCGGCGGTCGCGCCACCGATCGACAGGAGGATGGTCAGGCCGGCCGCCTTGGCACGGCACATCTCGGCGGGAGTGGGCACCTTGACGGTGGCGTCCATGCCGTCCTCCCAGAGCACGGTGCCGTCGGCGCGGATGACGGGGAACGCCGCGTTGATCACGTTGTATCCGTGCGCGGGGATCCGGGCGTCGGTGATCGGGATCCAGCCCAGCGGCGGGTGGACGCCGTTGGCCGCGCCGTCCCAGTTCTCCCAGTAGCCCTGGAGCACCTTGCCGGCCGGCTTCGGCTTGCCGGCGCAGGTGCCCGGGCCGGGCGGGGTGGGCGTCGTGGTGGGCGTCGGCGTCGGGGTCGGGGTGGGGGAGGGCCCCGACGTGGCGGTCGGGGTGGGTGCGGGTGTGCCGCCGCCGTCGCAGGCGCCGAGGTCGGTCCAGAGCGAGGGCGTCGCGGCGGGGTTCCAGCCGGCGCCCGGCGGGGGCGTGTGCGTCACCAGCGCCTGGTAGGAGCGCCCCGCATAGCTGACCCGGCTGCCGGCGGCGTACGCGGTCCCCTCGGCCCAGGCCGGCGCGGTGCAGGCCGCGACGGTGACGTCGGGGGCGGTCTCCGCGGCGGCGCGGCCGTGCACGGCGGGCATGGCCGCCAGGGTGGCGGTGAGCGCCGCGCCGGCCAGCAGCGTGGGCATCGTACGTCGAAGTCGCATGGCATTCCTCCTCGTCGATGGCGGGAGGCTATCAATTAACTTTGTTAAATGTAAGCGTCGGGGCGGAGATGGCGTGCCGGTGAGGGCCATCGAGGGGCGGCCGGCGGCTGTCGGAGGGAGCCGGTAAAACTTTTCGCCAATATCGACAATGGCCGTGGAGCTAATCTCCGGAACGGGATACCCTCCGGTGGACAGCTGCCGTCCATCGTGGAGGAGATCGAGCATGCGTAGGTTGATGTCGGCGGTCGGAGCCGGAGCGATGCTGACCGTGGGGCTGCTCGCCGGCGCGAGCCCGGCGCAGGCGGCGAGCTGCACGCTCGTGCAGTCCGAGATCTACAACGGGGCCAACATCATCGCCTGGTCGCAGGGCCTGCAGGGCTGCTCCGGCGACGTCTACTGGGAGATCCAGTCGGGCGACGCCGGCGGCTGGCAGGTCGCGCAGAGCGGCACCACGCACTACGCCAACGAGGTGCAGAGCTACTACGGCGACGTCGAGCTGCCGTGTTACCTGCGGGTCTACGCGAAGTTCGGCACCCAGGAGAAGCTGACCCAGCCCGCGCGCAACAACAACTGCGCCGGCTGACGACCGGGTCGGACGGGGCGGGGTGCGCGCCCCGTCCTACCCGGACTCCCGCAGCGGTTACGCAGCGGGATACCGCGTGACGTAGACGGGCTCGCCGACCCGCGTCGTGTCGGCCGCCGCGCCCACGCCGTTGACCACGTGGTCGATCGTGCCGGCGCTCAGGTTCACGGTCATGACGTGGTGCAGCCTGACGCCCGGGGCGACGGGGACCTCGAAGCCGTTCTCCGTGCGGATCGACGGGTTGTTCTGGTTGAACACGTACACCCCGCCGCCGTGCAGCGTGTGGTGCCGCACCCGGTCGCCGACCTTGTAGCCGGCCCAGCCCTCGACGGCGCCGTTCATCCAGTCGGCCTGCGTCGGCGGGTCGTACGGCAGCTCGTTCTGGTAGAGGATCGTCGTGCCGTGCTCACCGTTCCAGACCGTGTTGTAGCGCTGGAAGTGCTCGACGAACAGGCCGGTGGCCGTCACGTGGTCGCCGTTGATGACGGCGCCGTAGCGACCGGTGTTGGTCCGCCAGCGGTCGGTGTCGCCGTTGACGCCCTCGGTGAAGCCCTCGACGCCGTGGTCCCCGCGCCACACCCAGGTGTGGTCGATCAGGACGTGGTCGGCGTTGACCTCCAGCGCGGTGTCCGTCCTGCCGACGTGCGGCCCGCCGACGCGGAAGTACACGTCGGAGAGCGTGATCGGGTTGCGCGGGGTGCTGGCGTTGCGGCCGTGCTCGCGCCCCACCCGCAGCAGCGCCGGCGACTCGGTCGGGCCGGCGTCGATGGTCACCCCGGCGACGACGACACCGGGCACGCCGGCGACGTCCAGCGGCACGGCGCCGTGTACGGCGGTGAGCGTGGCGTGACCGATGCCGAGCACCACGGTGTCGGGCCGCCGGACCTCGATGCTGCGGGCGATGTCGTACACCCCGGGGGTGAGCAGCAGGTGCTTGCCGCGGGCGAGCTGGGCGTTGATGACGTGCACCGGATCGGACGGCTTGGCGATGAAGAAGTCGCGGATGCCGATGGTGCGCCCCGGCGTCATGCCGTCGCCCCAGGAGATGCCCCGGCTGTCCCGCCGGACGGCGGGGACGCGGACCTGGTAGCGGCCCCGGTCGTCGACGAACAGGTACGGCTTCTCCCTGCTCAGGGGCGTGGTGTCCAGCGTCGTGTACGGCGGGTCGGGGAAGTCGGCGTCGTCGGGGGCGCCCACGGTGCCCGCGAAGACCTGGTTCCACACCGCGTTGGACCAGCTCTCGACCTCGCTGTTGCGGGTCAGCCACTGCTGCTGGGAGCCGTTGGTGGTGGCGGGCAGCCGGGAGTCGGCGATGAAGCCGCCGCTGGCGTACTGCGGGCCAGCGGTGCAGTAGTCCATCAGGGACAGGCCGCCGCCGCTGATGTCGAGGCGGCGCATGGAGACCGCCTGGGAGACCGCCCAGAAGTTCGCCGAGGAGCGGCAGCCGTCCTGGCCGGTGGCGTTGACGGACAGCGACAGGTTGGACAGGGTGCGCCAGAAGTTGACCAGGGCGATGCAGTTGCCGGTCCCGCCGCCTTCGAGGCAGCGGTTGTAGGTCTCGATCTTGCCGTTGACGGTGACGTCGGTGGGGGAGGCGCCCAGGCCGGAGACCTCGGTGTAGTAGCCGACCTTCGCGTGCAGGGGCTGCGTGTCCGTACCGTAGCTGCCGGGCTTGAAGAGGTACGCGTGCCGCGCGGTGCCCATCTCGGCGTCGACCTGCCGGGCGTGCGTCGCGTCGAGGGTCGCCTGGATCTCGGCGACCGGTGTGTCGGGGTCGAAGATCGTCACGTTGGGCCCGAAGTCCGGGGCGCCGTGCCGGGCCGGTCCGGCGGCGACGGCCGTGCCGGTGGTGCTGGCGACGGCCGTCAGCACCAGGCCGAGGGCGAGCGTCCGGCGGAGCCGTCGGCGCGCGTCGGGGGACTGCATTCTCATCGTTCGTCCTCTCCGCCGGCCGGGCGCGGGCGCCGGGCTCGGCGACGTGGTGGGGGAGGTGTTCCGGCACGGCGCGGGTGGGTGCGCCGATGGCCGGCTCGCGGTCGTCGTCGACCTGCCTCCTGGGGCGGCGGCGGGGGACGACGCCTTCGTGAGAGCGCTCTCTCGCCATCGCGACTTCTATCACGGCGTGAAAGAAGGGTTGGCATGTTTCTACCCTGTCGATCCGCCCGGCGCTACTGCTGCGCCGCCGCGATCAGGGCGGATTCTCGCGGAGGCACCGCGCCGGGCCGCGCACCGCACGACGCGGGTGCGTGCCCCTGCTGGCTCGATCGGTGTCGGTGTCGGCCGTCGCTGGTAGGAATGTGCCTTCCGGTACGGCAGGGCGGCGGGGGTGCGTGTGATCGAGGTTCCTGATGCGGTGGTGGCGGAGTTGTCGGGGCCGGTGGCCGCCGCGCTGCCACTCGTCGTCGCCCGTGTTCCGGCGGCACCGGCGGCCGAGCTCGGCCGGCTGCGGGCAGCCGACGAGGGCGGTACCTGGCCGATCCGCGAATCCACTGTCGGTCACCGGGCGGTGGCCCGGATCCGCTCCGGGGCGGGGCCGGACGACTCGCCGGTGCGGGACGCTCTCGGCTCGCTGCCGCCGTTGCTCGTCGAACGCCTGCTCGGCGCGCTGGAACTGACCGTGGCGGAGCTGGACCTGGCGGGCGGCAGCCCGGATCTGGCCGGTCTCCTGGGCGCACCGGTCACCGGCGCGTTCTCCATCGTGAGCGTGGGCGGGCAGAGCGAGGCGATCAACGGCGTAGCCGTGCTGGAGCAACTCCGGCCCGGCGTGTCGTCGCTGGTCGCCGCGCTGGCGCGCCGGCTGGCCACCCACCCGCGGGTGGCCGCCCTCCTGGCGGTGGAACCGGGGATCACCGCCGAGCAGGACATCGCCGCGGCGCACGGTGCGGCCCAGCTCGCGCTGGCCACCGCCACCGCCACCGCCGTCCTGCACCGGGTGGGCATCCACCCCTGGGCCACCGAGGCGCCGGCCGTGCTCGGCGTGGCGATCGGCACCGCCGTCCTGCTGCTCCGGCAGGCCCCGATGCCTGCCGGCTACGCCCTGGCCGTGCTCGCCCGGGCCCGGGCGGAGTACCTGCTGCCCCGCCACTCCAGCGGGTCGGCGCTGGTGTCGGGGCACCGGTTCGCGCTGTTGGAGGGCACCGGTGCCCCGGAGGTCGACTTCGGCGGCAACGGACTGGTCGCGGTCGTCCCGGGCGGTGCGGTGATCCGCACCGGTGTCGAGAGCGGACACGTGCGGATCATGTTGAGCATCCTGGACGGGCCGCCACCGGACGTCGCGACCGGCTGGGAGGAGATCGTCGAGGTCAGCTGGCAGGCGGCTGTCGGCGGCGCCTCGGTGCTCGGGCCCCGCGCCGGTGAGTCGCGCCTGAGTCGGGCCACCCCGCCCTGGCCGGGCGACTACCGGCTGCGGGTGCACGCCTGGGGGCGGGACGAGACCGACGAACCCGACGTCGAACACTACGAACTGGTGGTGTGGCAGGCGCCCGCCGCGCCCGAGATCGTGCATGCCCGTACGGACCGGCTCGGCCACCGGCTGCGCGGCGAACCGGAGCCGGCGCGGCCCCAACGGCCCGAAGCCGCCTACCGGTGGCTGCGTCGGAGCACCCTGAACGTGGCCGCGACGGTGACGGTGGTGGCCGGGGCAGGTGTGCCGGACGTGTTGCGCGCCTTCGGGGCGGACCCGACCCGACCGGAGTCGATGCGGGCCCTGCGCGAGGACCTGATGCGGCGGCGCTCGAGCGACCCGTGGGTGGCGGTGCTGGACGTCGGCGGCGCCGTGCTCGCCGTCGAGTACAACGACTGGCAGGGGTCGAGGGGTCCCGTGCTGACGCGCGCGTCCGCCGGCGGCCGGGCCGCCAGCATGTTCTGGAACGTCAACGCGCTGACCCGACTGTCGTTCGCCGAGCGCGGCGAGGTGCTGCTGTCGGTGGAGCCCTTCGGCGACCTCGGTGCGCCACCACCGGTGGCGGAGGCGCTCGCGGGCCTCGACTTCGCCGACCACCACCGTGGCAAGGAGTTGATGGGACTGGTCGCGGTGCAGCGGTTCACCGGCTACGGCATCACCGCCGAGGACCTCGCCCGGATCGAGTCCGCCGACGTCGCCTTCCGGATCCTGCCGGACCTGCCCACCCTGTAGCCGCGCCGGCCGCAGCCCGGTGTGCCCGTGTCAGGAACGTCGTCGGCTGCGGTCGCGCTGCTGCGCGTGGCGTGGGCCGGTCACGCGTCGACGACCAGCCGGACCGTCACCGTGTCTCCCACCGCCAGCCTCTCGGCCCGTCGCACGGCCGCCTTCACCGGCACGATGTAGCGCCCGTCCTTGGGAAACAGCGAGGTGCTCCAGCCGGTCTTTCCGATCCGGGCCGCGACCGGGATCATGCCCCAGCCGTAGCTCACGCCCGCGGATCGCGCGGCCAACTCCTGGCAGCCGTCCTCGGGGACGGTGACGAAGTGCCACGGCGCAGGGCCCCGCCAGAACCACAGCTCACCACCGAACTCCAGGTCCATCGGCTCAGCATAGGAGCGGGGACCGACTTCCTCGCGACGGCGGAGTGCCGCCGGCCGGTCCCGCGGCGCTCGCGTCGTCGGCGCCGATGGGGCAGCATGCAACCGTGCTCCTGATCGTCGCCTCGGACCCGCTACGACCGCGCCACCCGGACGCCCACTTCGCGCCGGAGGCCCGCGCCGCCCGGGAGGCCGGCGTCGAGGTCGCCGTCGTCGACCACGACGCGTTGGCCCGTGGCGACGACGTGTCGCGGGCGGTGTCGCGGGTGACGGCCGAGGGCGTCGCGGTCTACCGCGGCTGGATGCTGCGCAGCGAGCGGTACGCCGCCTTCGCGGACGCGTTGGCCCGACGGGGCGTCAGCCTGCGTACGAGCGGCGAGCAGTACCGGCGCGCCCACGAGCTGCCGGGCTGGTACCCGGACCTGGTCGAGCTGACGCCACGCTCGGCGTGGACGGTCGGCACCGAGCGTGCCGAATTCGACCGGGCGAGGCGCGCGCTCGGCGGCGGGGCGGCGGTGCTGCGCGACTACACCAAGTCGATGAAGCACCACTGGCACGAGGCGGCGTTCATCCCGGATGTCGACGACGGCGACGCCGCCTGGCGGGTCGCCAGCCGCTTTGTCGACCTGCGCGGCGACGACCTCGTCGGCGGCCTGGTCCTGCGCCGGTTCGAGCGGTTCACCACCGCCGAGGTCCGCACGTGGTGGGTCGACGGCGTCTGCGTCCTCGTCGGCGCCCATCCCGACAGTCCGCACGACACGCCGCCTGAGGCGTTCGACGCGGGCCCGGTGAGCGGTGCGGTGGCGGCGCTGGGCCTGCCGTTCGTGACCGTGGACCTGGCCCTGCGCGCCGACGGGGTCTGGCGGATCGTCGAACTCGGTGACGGGCAGGTCAGCGACCGACCATCCACCATCGAGCCGGCCGCTCTGGTCGACGTCCTGCGCCGCAGATCCTGGCCTCCGAAACTTCCGGTGCTCCGATCGACGCCGGTCCGACTCACGGGCAGGGTGTGAGCCTGTCCGAGGCGATGATGCGGCATGCAACTATCGAAAGAATCCGATAACCGGGCGTTGAGGTTCCGGACATGTTCCGATACGGTCCGATGGAAGGGCTTCGATCAACTCACGGTGTCGAGGATGCTGACGGCGGCGTGGTCTCCGGGCGACCACTCCACCGGCCCCACGCCGTGGCGGGCGGTTGCCGAGGCGGCCTTCTCATCCAATCGGCTCATCGAAAGGCTCTGCCATGGACAACATGCTCGCCCGTGCCAGCGGGCGCCCGGTGACCCGCCGGCGGCCACGCGTCGCGCTGGCGTCGGTCGTGGTCGGTCTCGCCGTCGCCGCCACGACGGTCGCGGTGGCGTCAGGCGCCAGCGCCGGCACGACCCTGGGGGCGTCCGCCGCCGAGAAGGGGCGCTACTTCGGCGCCGCGGTCGCCGCCCACAAGCTCTCCGACGCCACGTACGTCGGGATCCTCAACCGGGAGTTCAACTCGGTCACCCCGGAGAACGAGATGAAGTGGGACGCCACCGAGCCGTCCCAGGGCCAGTTCACCTTCGCCAACGCCGACCGGATCGTCAACCACGCCCGCGCCAACGGGATGCAGGTGCGCGGCCACGCCCTGGCCTGGCACTCCCAGCAGCCGGGGTGGGCGCAGAACCTCAGCGGCAGCGCGCTGCGCCAGGCGATGGTCAACCACGTCACCCAGGTCGCGACCTACTACCGTGGCAAGATCCACTCCTGGGACGTGGTGAACGAGGCGTTCGCCGACGGCGGCAGCGGGGCCCGCCGCGACTCGAACCTGCAACGCACCGGCAACGACTGGATCGAGGTGGCGTTCCGCGCCGCGCGCGCCGCCGACCCGACCGCGAAGCTGTGCTACAACGACTACAACACCGACGACTGGTCGCACGCGAAGACCCAGGCCGTCTACAACATGGTCCGCGACTTCAAGGCCCGGGGCGTGCCGATCGACTGCGTGGGCCTCCAGTCGCACTTCAACAGCGCCTCGCCCTACCCGGGCAACTACCGCACCACGCTGTCCAGCTTCGCGGCGCTCGGCGTCGACGTGCAGATCACCGAGCTGGACATCGAGGGCTCCGGCGCCAGCCAGGCCACCGCGTACCGCAATGTGGTCAACGACTGCCTCGCCGTGACCCGCTGCACCGGCATCACCGTGTGGGGCATCCGGGACACGGACTCCTGGCGGGCCAGCGGCACCCCGCTGCTCTTCGACGGCAGCGGCAACAAGAAGCCGGCTTACACCGCCACCCTCGAGGCCCTCAACGGCGGCACCACTCCGCCGCCCACCACCGCGCCCCCGACCACCGCGCCGCCCACCACCCCGCCGCCGTCCGGCGACTGCGCCGCGACGGTGTCGCTGAACTCGTGGAACGGCGGCTTCGTCGCCACGGTACGCGTCACCGCAGGCGCCGCGGCGATCAACGGCTGGGCGGTCGCCCTCACCCTGCCGGGCGGCGCGACGATCACCAACACGTGGAGCGCGCGCGGCACCGGGACCAGCGGCGCCGTGACGTTCCGCAACGTCGACTACAACGGCCGGCTCTCCGCCGGAGCCACCACGGAGTTCGGCTTCCAGGGCACCGGGACCGGCCCGACCGGCACGCCCACCTGCACCGCGAGCTGACCCGTCCGACGGCCCGGCGCAGGGAGCAATCCGCGCCGGGCCGCCGGCGCCGTACGCGCCTCCCGCCCGCACGGGCGCTACAGCGGTCCGCCCTGGATGGTCGTCGGGCTGCCGGAGTCCCCCGCCGGCCACTGTGGGCCGGTCCTCCGGCACTTGCCCTAAAGTCCACTTCAACTTCTACCGTCGACCCGGCAGGTTCGGTCGAGCGGATCAGGGCGTGGTCGGTATGAGCGTGAAGCGGACGGTACTGGTGACCGGGGGGACCGGGCGAGTGGGCGGGCAGGTCGTCGCCCGGCTCGTCGAGGCCGAGGGCGTGCGGGTGCGCGTGTTGTCCCGCGACCCGGCGAGGGCATCGGGGGTCCTGGGGCCGCAGGTGGAGGTGGTCGGCGGTGATCTCACCGCGCCCGACAGCCTGAGCGCCGCGCTGGACGGTGTGGACGGGCTGTTCCTCGTCTTCCCGTCGGTCACCGCCGACCGGGCGGCAGGTCGGTTGGTGGCGACGCTCGCCGAGCGGGTCAGGCGCATCGTCTATCTGTCCGCCCACGGCGTGCCGGACGACCCCGACGCTGTCGCTGAGCCGGACGGGACCATCCTGGGCTCCCACGCCCATCTGGAGGGCCTGCTCGCAGGATCGGCCGCCGAGTACGCCTTCCTGCGCTCCAGCGGCTTCGCCGCGAACACCCTGGCGTGGGCGCCGCAGATCCAGCAGTCGGACGTACTGCGGTGGTTCGTTCCCCAGGCCAGACGGGCCCTGGTGCACGAGGCGGACCTCGGGGCGGTGGCGGCGCGGCTGCTGACGGACGATCGGCACCAGCGCGCGGCCCACCACCTGAGCGGCCCCGAGCAACTGACGCAGGTCGAGCAGCTCGCGGCGATCGGTGCCGCGCTCGGCCGGACCCTGCGTTACGAGGAGACGGACTCCGCACAGGCCGCCGCCGAGCTCTTCCCCACGATGCCGGCGGGCGTAGCCGCCGCGATCATCGCCGGCCACGCGGCGATGGTCACGCAACCCGAGCCGGTCACCGACACCGTCCGGCACCTGCTGGGCCGGCCCGCACTGACGTTCGCGCAGTGGGCTCGCGACCACGTGGAGGACTTCACCGGCCGGCAGTAGACGCCGCCCTGCTGCTCGCGACTGGCATGCCCGCTACTTCGACCGCGGCCGGCCGACAGCCAGGTGACCGGCACGGGCGCGATCATCGCGACCTACGTCGCCACGGACCCGAGTCGACCCGAGCGTGCGGAATGGGTCGATCCATTGTGCGGAACGGATCCGTACAGTTCCGCACAATGGATATATTGGTCGGCGAAAGCGGCGGTGATTGACTCGGCTCATGTCTGTCAAAGCAGCTCGCCCAGCCCTCGCCGTGGCCCTGGTGGCCCTCTTCGTCCTGCTCACCGGTGCGCCGGCGGCAGCGACCATCGCGGATCCGGCCGGATCGCCGCCGGACGTGGTCGACTGTCTGTACGCACCGGGTCCCTATCCGAACTCACCGCCCCCGGCGCAGGCTTGTTTCCGCGCTTACGGGGACCAGATCTGGGTCTATGACTTCGACACGCCCTATGCGGCCGTCGGAATCTGGGAGAACCAGCTCTACTACGGCGGATCCTGGCACGCCTACCGCAGCGGCGACTGCCAGAACCTCGAGGGTGAGGGCGAATGGGGCGTGTGCAACTACGACTTCTATGAGGACGGCACGACCCACAAGTACGGTGACCAGGGCAGCCGGGTGCGGTTCCGGGCCTGCGGCGCCTGGGGCTGTTCCGGCTGGTCGTCGTGGTGGCGCAACAACAACTAGTCGCACCCTCGCGACCGATGTGGGCGTCGTCTCGCTCGACATCGGGTGGCTCCCCACCGGGCTGCTCTCAGCCGGCGCCGAAGCAGACGAAGGCGGCGGCGGTGGCCTGGGCGGCACCACCACCGGCGGTGCCGAACGCGCGCTGGGCCTCGGCGAGCGCCACCGCCGGCGGTGCACCGGCACGCATCCGCCGGTGCAGGTCCAGCATCAGCGCGGTGGTCAGGTCGGCCGGGACCGGCAACACGGTGGCGATCAGGCTGCGGGTGCCCAGGGCCAGCAGCACGGCGGTGAAGCCCATCACCTCGTCGCCCGGCCGGACGCCGGAGAGGCCGGAGTCGCAGGCGGAGAGCACCACGCAGCCCGGTGGACGGGTCAGCCGCTCCAACTCGTACGCGGTCAACGGCCCGTCGGCCAGTTCGAGGGTGGAGAAGAGCGGGTTGTCGGCGCGGAAGGCGCCGTGCGCGGCGATGTGCGCCAGCCCGGCCCCGTTCAGCGCGTCGGTGACCGCGTCGGCGGTGGCGGCGCAGCCGGTGAGAGGGCGGGAGCCCGGCAGGGCCGCGCCGAGCTGACGTACCTCGGTCTCGGCGGCGGGCAGCCGTGGGCCGGCCACCAGCACCGGCGGGCCGGCCGGGACGATCCGCCCGACGGCGCGCAACCAGACCGTCGCCGAGGGCGCCACCGTCACCGGCCGGCCGGCGCAGGTCGGCAGGCCCGACCAGGGCACGGCGTGCAGCGCGGCGATCGGGACGATCACCAGCGGCCGGTCGCGCAGCAGCCGGCGTACCGGGTCGAAGAGCTGCTGGTCCAGCGCGGTGGTGGCGAACTCGACCCCGGCCCGGGCGCTGGCCGAGTCGCCGGTGGTGACCAGCCGGCGCAGGCCGAACCGGTGCAGGCGGGCCCGGCGCAGCGCCTCGTCGAGCGGGCCGAGGTCGTGCAGGCTGGTCCGGCCGTCGCGGACCAGTACCGCCCGCAGCCGCGGCCCGTGCGCCACCAGCTCCAGCAGCACGGCGTCGCCGAGCGCAGCGGCGAGGGCGGCAACCGTGGGCGGTGCCACCAGGTCGCCGCCGTCCGCGCCCCGGGCCCCGCCGTGCGCGCCCCGGGCCAGTTCGCGGATGCGCTGTTCGAGTCGGCCCTGGCTGCGCCGCAGCGCGTACCCGGGGTGCCCGGCGAGCAGCGCGTCCTCCAGGGCGGTGCTGACCATCCGTAGCTCGGCCAGGGCGGCGGCCAGTTCGGGGTCCTGCGGCGGCTGCGCCGCGCGCATCCGCAGGGCGTTGGCCCGCCAGCGTTCCGCCCAGGCCAGCACCTGGGCGGGCGTGCCGGTGCGCACGGCGATGTCCAGTCCCTCGGCGGCGAGTTCGTGCCCGTACGCCCCGCTGTGCGCGCGTAGCTCGGTGGCGCCCAGGGAGGCCCGGTGGCCGTCGAGCACCCCCAGGCCCCGGCGCAGGGCCCGGGCCGCCCCGCGCAGGTCACCGTCGAGCCGGCGCCGCAGCGCGAGCGCGTACCAGCCCTGGGCCCGGTGGGGCGCGGTGCCCCGGCGGCGCGCGCGGGCCGCCACCGCCAGCAGCTCGGCCGCTCGCGCGGGCCGGCCCATCGCCTCGGCCAGCCGGGCGGCCTCGATCCGGGTGGTCAGTGCCGGCGAGGGCCAGCCGGTGGCGTCGAGCTGCCCGGCGGTGCGCACCATGGCCGTGAGCAGGGCCGTCGACCGGGTGCCCCGGGCGAACTCGGCGCGCAGTTCGACGTGCCGGGCGAAGGCGGCCCAGATCCGGCGCCCCTGGCGGCGGAACCGGGCCCGGGACGAGGCGGCGGCGGCTGCGGCGGTGTCCAGGTCACCCGCGAGCAGCGCCGCCCGGGCCCGCGCCAGCAGCGCCTCGGCGAGATCCGAGGCCATGCCGCGCCGCCGCAACTCCGTCACGGCGGACGTGGCGACCTCGACCGCCTCGTCGACCAGCGGTACGGAGAGCAGCAGTTCGAAGCGGTCCAACAGCAGCGCCGGCCGGGGCACCGACAACCGGCGGTACTCGTCGCCGACGGTGGCGAAGCTGCGCAGCGCGCCCGCGACGTCGCCGCGCTGGCCGGCGGCGATGCCGATGTTCCAGCGGGTGTCGGCGGCGGCCAGGTCGAGCCCGAGCCGGCTGAAGATGGCCGCTGAGCGGAACAGGTCGTCGTCGGCGTCCCGGCTGGTGCCCCGGTGGGCGTTGAGCAGCCCACGGTTGTTGCGCGCCCGCGCCTCCAGCAGCAGGTCGCCCTCGCGCTGGGCGATCTCCACCGCGATGCCGTAGTCCCGGACCGCCTCGTCGAACCGTCCCCGGTAGTGCAGCACCACGCCCCGCTGCATCCGGGCCCGGCCGGCGTCGGCACCGGTCAGCCGGGGCAGTGCCAGGGTCACCGCGTGAAGCGCCGCGCCGGTGCGCCCGGCGTTGGCCAGGACGTACCCGAGGCTCATCCGGGCCAGTGCCCGTGCCCGGGGCGAGTCGGTGACCCGCACCGCCCGGCGCAGGTGCCGCAGGGCGCCCGGCAGGTCGTTGAGTTCCCGCAGGGCCAGCCCGATGGCGCGTTCGGCGGTGGACCGCTCGTCGGCGTCGGGCTGCCCGGTGGCGAGGACCTGCCGGGCGATCGCGATCGCCTCGCGGGGATAGCGCTGGACGGCGTCGAGCGCGGCCTGGGCCTGGACGGCACCGTGATCGGCGCAGTCGGCCATGCCAAGAAGAATCCCGCAGTCACGCTCCCCGGTCAATCGCCTCGAGGCGGATCGGACATCAGTCGCCTGACCGACGGTCAATTGACACTCGACTATCCTTTGAAATAATCGTCCGGTGCCTCCGAGAGCCCTTCCGTAGCTGCCCGGTTCGCCGCCGACCACGCATCTTCGACCGCCTGGAGGACCGGTGCCGTCTGACGACTCCTTCGCGTCGCGTTCGCCCGCCGGGCTGTCCCGCCGGCAGGTCATGGCCTGGTCCACCCTGGTCGCCGCAGCGGCACCGCTCGGTCTCGTCGGGCGCGGCGCCCCGGCCGCCGCCGGCGAGTCGCCCGACGAGACCTACCAGCGGGCCTTCCTGGAGGCCCTGGCCGCCGACCCCGATCTGCGCCGCCACGCCGTCGCGGGCCGGGAGTTCCTCTACCGACCCCGGCAGTTGCTGGTGGCCCATCCGGACGTGCAGCGGGTCGTGGGTCGGCTGCGCAGCTACGGCCACCCGGTCACCGAGGGCGTCGGCTTCGGCGGGGTCGCCCGACTCCTCTTCGCCACCGAGACCGACATCCCGTCGGTGGTGGCCAGGCTCCGCGACCCGCAGCAGTGGCCCGGGCAGCCGGTGCCCCTGGTCCAGCCGCACCACGCCCTGCTCGGCTTCGGCAACATCATGGGCAACCCGGGCGGTCCGCCCCGGGTCGCCGCTGCGCTGCCGGCACCGGATCCGGCGCGCGCGGGTGAGGGGGCGGGGGTGACGGTGGGGATCTGCGACACCGGCATCTGGCGGCTGGCCGGTTCCCGCCATCCGCAGTGGTTGGCCGGCAGCTACCTTCCCGAGGTCGACGACGAGGACGCCCTCTACGTCGGCTCTGACGTGCTCGCACTCCAGGGCGGCCACGGCACGTTCGTCGCCGGGGTGGTCCGGCAGGCCGCGCCGGGCGTACGTCTCGATCCCGAGGCCGCGCTGAACGCCACCGGCGTCGGCGACGAGGAGATGCTTGTCGCCGCCCTCGGTCGGCTCGGCCCGCAGGTGTCGGTCGTCAACCTCTCGTTGGGCTACTTCACCCAGGACGATCAGCCTCCGCTGCCGCTGGTGAACGCCCTGGCCGGGCTGCCCGGCCGGGCGGTGGTGGCGTCGGCGGGCAATGCCGGCACCAGCCGGCGGGCCTGGCCGGCCGCCCTGGACCGGGTCCTGGCGGTGGGCGCGGTGAGTGCCGGCGCCACCGGCCCGGTGCCGGCGCCGTACAGCAGCTACGGGTCGTGGGTGGACGCCTGTGCCCTGGGGGACCGGACCAGCACCTACGTCAGGGGTCGGTTGCAGTTGCCGGGCCAGCCGATCCGGTACTTCGACGGTTTCGCGGCCTGGACCGGCACCTCGTTCGCCACCGGCCACGTCGCCGGCCGGCTGGCCGCGCTGATGACCAGTGCCGGGCTCGGCGCGGAGGCGGCCCGGGCCGCGCTGGTCGCCGGCCCCCGCTGGCATCCCGACTACGGCGTACTCGTCGCGTGAGGTCGTCGGCACCGGCGCGCGGGGCGTCGTACCGGTGAGCGAGCGCAGCACCGTCGGGCTGGTCGCCGCCGCATCCTGCGGTGACGAGCGGGCGTGGGGCGAGCTGGTGCGCCGCTACACCCCCCTGGTGCTCTCGGTGATCCGGTCCCACGGACTCGACCAGGTCGACGCGGCGGACGTGAACCAGACCGTCTGGCTCCGCGCGGTGGAGCACCTGGGACGGCTGCGGGAGTCGAACGCCCTGCCCGCCTGGCTGGTCACCACCACCCGACGCGAGTGTTACCGGCTGCTTCGCCTCGGCCGGCGGACCCAGCCGTTCGACCCGTACGACGACTCGGTCGACCGGCACGTCGGCGCCCATCTGCTGGTGGACCCGGTCACCCCGGACGAGGACCTGTTGCGCGCCGAGCGGCAGCAGGCGCTGCGGGAGGCGTTCGCGCAGTTGCCGCCGCGCTGCCGGGACCTGCTGGCCCTGCTGCTGGCCGATCCGCCGGTCAGCTACCGCGAGATCGGCGCGCGGTTGGGCATGCCGGTGGGTAGCGTCGGTCCGAGCCAGGCCCGGTGCCTGCACAAGCTGCGGAACTGTCCGGCACTCGCCCCTTTCCTCAGGGCGCGCCCGGGTGACGAGGGGAGCGGAGGTGACCGGGATGGAGCCGTGGCCGCCAGCCGCTGACGACGCCCTGCTGGCCGAGTTGAGGGCCGCCCTGCGGGACTCCGGCCCGGTGCCGGAGGAGTTCCTGGCCGCAGCCCTCGCCGCGTTCAGTTGGCGGACCGTCGACGCCGAGCTGGCCCTCGCCGAGCTGACCTTCGACTCGGTCTGCGATCCGGAACCGGCCGGTCCCACCCGCTCCGCCGGCTCGGCCCGCACGCTGACGTTCCGCACCGGTGCGGTGGTGGTCGAGATCGAGCTGACCCCGACCGGCATCGTCGGGCAGCTCTCACCGGCCCGGGGCGGGCGGGTCGCCGCCCGGACCGCCGCCGGCCCGTACGAGGAGGTGCCGGTGGACGCGGTCGGCTACTTCTCGATGGGAGTGCCGCCCGCCGGTCCGGTCCAGTTCTGCGCCCGCACCGCCGGGTACGCGGTGGCGACCGCCTGGGTCACGCTGCGCTGAGCGGACAGCGGGCGGGCCCGGAGGCCGGCCGGACGGGTGGAACGGAGGTCGCGGGCCCCGTCCGCGACCTCCGTCCCTGCCCCTCGAGGGCGTTATCCGGCCCGCTGGGCCACCGTGATGTCGTACCGCACGCCGCCGAGGTCGGCCCGTGCGGCGCCGGTGGTGTCCGGGCCGATCTGGGTCACGTTGACGGCCATCTGCTCCCGGGTCGGCACGGTCGCCGTGAAGTTGAGCGAGAAGGCGAGCCGCTCACCGGGGTTGAGCTCCAGGTTGTCCAGGCTGGCCTGGCCGATGTCGACGATCTCGACCTGGTTGCGGCCCACCTCGCGGACACCCTTGCCGGCCTTGCCGCCCTTGGCCCAGCGCTCGAACAGGGTCGGTCCGAGGTCGGCGACGAGCCGGCCACCGGCGGCCTGGAACGGTGCCCCGGTCTGGCTGAAGACCACGCTGCTGCGGGCCGGCCGGGTCAGCGTGTTGCCGATGGCGAACGGCCGGATCTGCGCCAGGCCGCCGGCGGTCACCGCCACCGAGTCCACGTTGCGCCAGGCGATGTTGTTGTTGTTGCGGGTGTTGACGCCGATGTCCGGTCCCTCGAAGGTCATCGGGTCGTTGGCGGAGACCCAGCGGGCCAGCAGGCAGAAGTGACCCGGGCCGGGCACGTTGTCCCACGGGATGGTGACCGTGGTGACGCCCGGGTAGACCGGCACCGCCATCGCCCCGATCTGCGTCCACGCGCCGGGCCAGCCCGCCCCGCCGCCGGGCGTGGTCCGGTAGACCCAGATCGTGCCCTCCTCCATGACGCTGTCGCCGTACGGGCCGGGGTTGCGCAGCTTGATGAAGATGTAGTTCCGCTGGCCGACGATCGGGTTCTGGCTGGTCGCGCACTCGATGGCGGTGTGGCAGACCTTGATGTCCGGGCTCTGCCAGAGCGGGTTCAGCGCGTGCGGTTCGAGCCCCACGTCGGCGGCGGTGTCCTTCATGTACACGTCGACCGCGGCGGCGGTGGCGGGGCCGTCCGCGCCGGCCAGTGGTGCGGCGCCGGCCGCGGTGACGGACAGCAGCGTCGCCAGTGCCGCGCCGGTGAGCAGGGCGAGCGTCGAACGGCGCGCTCTTCCTGCGAGTCTGGTAGACACATTTCCTCCCGATGATGGGGGATCGCCGTTCGCCCCGGGGTGGTGGCGTGGGCGGGTGGACATCCTTACGGAGTCCGATCGACGCGAGTAGATACATCTGGCGCCGACGGGTGATGTCAGATGGCGTGAGTTGCCGTCAAGCCGGCGAAAGCCGCACAGCGCTCGGATTCGCGCTCAACTGCGTCGGTTGATGACCGCGAAGGCGGTCGCCCCGACCAGGATCTCCGCCAGGATCAGCAGCGCCAGCATCATCTCGACCGCGGCGCCGAGCCCGATCGCGATCCCCGCCGCACCGGTGAGCGGTAGCGCGAGCAGCCCGAGCACGGCCAGGGCACGGGTGAGGACGGCGTCGTCCCGTTCGTCACCCGACTGGGACCACGCCCGCTCGAAGGCCGTCGTGCGGTCCGGTCGCCTGCTGAGCCGCCACGCCATCACCGCGACACCGATCAGCCCGACCGCCGCGCCCAAGAGGAAGCCCACTCCCATGTTCCCGGGCGCGTGCTCGCGCAGCAGCAGTCCCACGGCGATCAGCAGCGCCACGATCGCCATGCCGACGCCGAGAGCCAGGGCCCTGCGCTTGTCCGTGTGTCGATCAGTCGACATGGAAGATCTCCTCGACGGTGCGTTGGAAGTGGCGCGCGATGGCGATGGCCAACGGCAGGGAGGGGTCGTAGCGGCCGTTCTCGATCGAGTTGATCGTCTGTCGCGAGACGCCCAGCGCCTGGGCCAGCTCGCGCTGGGACAGCCCGGTGGCCAGCCGGAGCGCGCAGAGGTCGTTCTTCATGAACACCCCTCGATGTCAAGTGACCTTGTCACGACAAGCGTGCTTGACGCTCTCCGGAATTGTCAAGCATGCTTGTCTCCGGCGAGGGCTCGCCGGCCCGACCGGCGCCCGGCGTTGCTGCCGGGGCGCGAGTGACGGCCCACTCACTGTCCGATGACCGACGCGCTACTGACTGCCACTGCCTTCCGGGTGCTAACTCTCTGCGGGCGTTCGGCCGACCGGGCCGGGCCGGCAGAGCGAAGGAGCCCTCCACATGTTCCCGTTTCCCGACGAAGCGACCAGGAAGGCACTCGATCTCGGCCGGCGCGAGGTGTTCCAGACCTACCGGGTGCTGATGGCCTGCGAACTCCAGCGGTTGCGCCCCATCGTCGGGGCGCTGCCGGCAGGGCTGCGCCGCGACCAGTTGACCGCCCGGCTCGACAAGGTCGCCGCCCTGGCCGTCGGGACCTGGCTGCAACAGATCTCGGAACGCGGCGCAACGATGCACCAGGCGGCCACGCTGTTCAAGGAGGTGCAGGACTCGCTCGACGGGGTCGTGCCCTCCGCCGTCGGCAACCCGTACCTCGTCGCCGCCGTGGACGAACTGAAGACCAGGATCGTCGACGTCATGAACGACGACAAGAGTCCCACGCACGTCGCCGTCAACACCGCGTTCGCGCGTCTGTTCGGGTCCACCTCGTCGGTGGCCAAGGCGCGTTTCGCGCAGACGGTCACGGCCCTGCAGGCAGTGCTCAAGCGCACCGACGGCCGACGGTCGGGATTCGTGTGCAACCTGTCGTTGCCCGACGGGATGGGCGCACTGGCCAGCGGTCAGGGTGACACCGCCATCATCAACGTGGGTCGCTCCGCGCTCGACGGCACGATGCACCTGTGGGAGCTCGCCGCCACGCTCGCTCACGAGGGCACGCACATCCTGGCGGACAATCCGACGGTCGACATCGTCTACCGCCACCGCAACGCCGCCTACTACCTGCAGGGCCAGATCGCCCTGCAGAACGCCGCCAACTTCGAGCAGACCGTCCGCGAGGCGTTGGGCCAGGGTGGCCCGTTCCCCACCGACGAGCAGGTGGCCGCCATGCGGGGACGCACCGCGCCCCGGATGGACTCGCTGCACACCGTGCTCGCGTCCCGCATCACCCGCGCGTGGGTGCGCACCTACGACTTCACCCGCCTCGACTTCACCAGGACCGACCTGCCCAAGCCGGTCGCTCTCGTGCTCACCGACCTGCCGCAGGACCGGGCGTACGCGCCGTTGATCGGGGCGTACATGGAAGCGCTGCACGCGGCGATGCTGGCGCTGATGCGGGCGGAGGGGCGGCTGGTGGTGCGGGCCGAGCCGAAGGTGCTCAACCACTCGACGGTCGTCAACGCGGACGGCACCATCCGGTTCACCATCAACTCCGACCTCGCCGCCCGGACGCCCGTGGCCCAGCTCCTGCACTGGATGCTGGACGAGCTCGTCGCCGAGGCGAAGTGCCAGATCCCCAAGGACGGGGCGCAACTGCTGGCCCTGATCCTGGGCATCGAGAAGTTCGACCGGGACAACGTGCACGACGTGCTGAACGACTTCTACGACTCCTTCCACTGAGCGGCGGCTGCCGAGCGGTGCGCCGATGCCGCCCCCCGTGGCGTCGGGGGCGTGCCCATCGACCACAATCGGAGGCCGTCAACGTCCACAGTCGAAGGGACACGAGTGAAACGCCGCCTCCTGCACATCCTGACGGTCGCGACCGTCGTCTTCTCCGGTACGGCTGTGGTGGCCGCGCCGGCCTCGGCGAGCGACGCGTGGGGCATCGTCTGCAACCTCCGGGAGAACACCTGGCTGCGCACCGATCCGCACGGCCACGTGCTGCTCACCCTGACTGCCGGCCGCGGGTTCCGCTGGCACGGTCAGGTCTCGGCGATCGACGACGACACCTGGATCTACGGCCACGGCGCTGAGTACCCGTCCGTGGACGGCTGGGTCCCGGCCCGCAACACCACCTGCTGAACCAGCAGTTCCGCCGGGACGGCCGCCGACCGCTGCCGTCCCGGCGCACCGTGGCAGCCGGAAGCCGCCGACCACGCCGGCCCCGGTCATCCGTGCAGCCGACCCGGCGACCGTCCGGGCGCTGTCGTTCCCGCTCGCCCTCTCGGGGGTGGCTACCGGGGCGTCAGCACGCAGAACTCGTTGCCGTCGGGGTCGGCCATGACCACCCAGCTGACCTCGCCCTGGCCGATGTCGATCCGGGTGGCCCCGAGGGAGATCAGCCGGTCGACCTCCGTCTGCTGATCGCCGTCCGCAGGCGGAGCGAGGTCGAAGTGCAGTCGTTGCTTGCCTGTCCTCGGATCCAGCGGTGGGCCACCCCAGGTGATCTTCGGGCCGCCGAGCGGTGAACGGATCGCGGTCTCCTGGTCCTGGTCCCAGACCAGGGGCCACCCCAGCGCCTCGCTCCAGAAGTAGCCGACCTCCTGCGAGCCGTCGCAGGCCAACGCCCCGACGAATCCGCAGTCGGCGAGGAAGTCGTTGCCCGGCTCGATGACGCAGAACTCGTTGCCGTCGGGATCGGCGAGCACGACGTGACCCTCTTCCGGCCGTTGGCCGATGTCGATGTGTTCCGCGCCGAGTTCCAGCGCCCGGGCCACCGTCTGCCGCTGGTCCTCGAGGGACGTGCTCGTCAGGTCGAAGTGCATCGGGTTCGGGCCGACCTTCGGCCTCCCGGTCGGCAGGAAGCGGATCCGGAACCCGGTGTCGTCGGTGGGCAGCAGCGCGACACCGCCGGGTGGATCGTCGGCCAGGTCCCAGCCCAGCACCCCGGACCAGAACCGGGCGAGCCGCAGAGGTCGGTTCGCGTCGAAGCTGAGCGCGAACAGTTGACTCGTCATCTCCTGCGCATCTCCGATCGGCGGTGTGACCGCTGTCGACAGCACGCCTCGCCGGCGCGTAGCTCGGGAGCCTAGGGGCGGGTCGCGTCGGGCGCAGCCGAGTATTCCTCGGTCACCTCGCCGCCGGCGGCGAGGTGACTCGATTCCCGGCGGTCACGAGACGTGCTGCCAGAGCGGGGAGATCCGGGCCCGCGCGAAGCGCCAGCCGGCCGGCGTACGCGTGGCGGTGTAGCGGGCCTGGACACCGGCGACCCGGTGCGGGGCCTCGCCCCGGCGGAAGAAGTACACGAGCTGATGGGTGTCGACCTCGGCGTGGTCGCCGTCGAGATCCACCACCACGTCGGTGTTGAGGTGCTGGGTCGACTCCTCCTCGGGGCTGGTCCGCCGTAGGGCGTCCACGATGTCGTCGATGCCGTGCAGGGCCCCGCGCGGGCTGCTGGTCTCGGCGTCCGGGGCGTAGACGCCCCGCAGGTCCTCGAAGCGCCGCTCGTCCAGTGCCTGGGCGAGCCGGGCGACGAGTTCGGCGATCTCGGCGCGGTCGGTCACGGGTGACATCTCATCCTCCATATCGTTGGTGTCGCCAACGATATGGCAGATCGTTGGCGACGCCAACGGCCTGTTAGCATGGTCACCCGTGGAACCGACACCGGACCGTCTCGCGACGAAGGCGAGCTGGCTGATCACACAGACCGCAGTGCACGCGCGGCGGCTCGTCGCCCAGGGGTTCGCCACCGCGGGCGCGCGGGGCTACCACTACCGGGTGCTCGCGGCGTTGCGGGAGTTCGGTCCCGCGAGCCAGGCGGAGCTGGGGCGGCGCTGCCGCATGGACCGCAGCGACGTCGTCGCGGCCGTGACCGAGCTGGAGGGGGAGGGCTTCGTCGGGCGCAGCGCCGACCCGGCGGACCGCCGACGCAACATCGTCACCGGCACCGAGGCGGGCGTGCGGCAGCTGCGGCGGCTGGACCGTGCGCTCGACGCCGTGCAGGACGAGCTGCTCGCCCCGCTGTCGGCCACCGAACGGCAGGCCCTGGTCGCGTTGCTCGGCAAGGTGCTCGACCACCACGGCGGCGCGCCCACGTCGTGATCCGGCCCGAGCGCCGCCAGGCGGCACCCGCCGGCCATCGGCCGCGCTCCCGATCCGGCCGACGTGTCGACGCAGGCACCGACCGCCGGCCGGCCGGTGTGACCTAGATCATCGCCTCGTCTCTCGTCGGGCCACGATCGACGGGTCGCGGCGCGCTCGGACCGGCCGGACCTGCGGCTTCCGCCGATCGCGTCCGCTCGTCCCGCTGACCGCGCCTCGGCTGCTCGGCCGATGGGTCGCTGTCGTGTCGGTCACTACTGTTAGCGTGCCCTCGTTGTCGATCACGGCCGATTCCTCACGAAATCTGGCTGTTCTGCCGCTGCGGAGGGTATTCCTGATGGCCTGGCTACCGGTGGGAGACTCGTACGAGATCTCCCTCGTGGACGGAAAGGTGGCGGCCCGGTCCACCGGCCCGCGCGCCGGTGGCCGTCCCCTGAAGACGCTGCCGAAGGCGCTGCGCGACGACCCCGAGGTGGACCGGCTGCGCCAGCTCGCCCAGTGGCTGGACCGGCACGCCGCCGAATGCCTGGCCCGGGTCGACGCCTGGGTGGTGTCCTCGCTGCCGGTGCCGACGGGGCTGCTGGCCCGGGTCTGGCCGGACCCGGCCTGGCAGGACGCGCTGCGCGACCTCGTGGTCCTCGGGGACGACCCGGCCGAGCCGGGCTTCCTGCGCGACGTGACCGACAACGGCGACCTCCGCGTGGTCAACCTCGACGGGGACACCGTCCGGCTCTCGCCGGCGACCGCCACGCTGCCGCACCCGGTGCGCCTGCCCGACCTGCCCGACCTGCGCGAGTTCGCCGACGAACTGGACGTCACCCAGCGGATCGAGCAACTGCACCGGGGCACCTGGGGCAAGCCCGACGAGCTGAAGCAGCGCGACACGGCCATCACCGACTTCCGCGGCACCACGGTCCCCAACCGGCTCGCCGCCCGGGCCGCCACGCTCGGCTACCGGGTCTCCGGCTCGCAGATCAGGTGCCGGGTCTGGGAGGCCGGCCGCGCGGTCGAGGCCGCCATGCGGTTCGACGAGGACTACTGGGACTCCGAGGCGACCCTGGGCAACCTCTCCTGGTCGGCGGTGGACGGCCCGACGTTGCGGTTGACCGAGGTCGGGCCGGTGGCCTGGTCGGAAGGAATGCGGATGGCGACGGCCCTGTCCGGCGCCGTGACCGGAACGGGGAAGAAGGCGTGACCGGGATGACGACGACCACCGGCGACGAGTCGGTCGAGAGCCTGCTGACCGCCGGCGCGGTGCTGCCGGCCGACACCGCCGGGGCGGGCGACCGGGCGGTGCCCCTCACCGCCCGCACCTACCGGCATCCGGCCCTCGACGACCGACCGGTGGTCCGCCTGGTCGACGCCGCCCTCGGCGAGGGCGAGGACATCGCCGTCGAGTTCCTGGGCCTGACGCCGGGCGCCGAGCCGGTCGTCGTCGGGCTGGGCCCCCGCCGGCCGCTGGCGTTCCCGGAGTGGGTGCTGGTGCACCACCCGGCGGACGGCCGGCACGCGTTGGCGGTGGTGCCCGAGTTGCAGAAGCTGGCCAAGCAGGTGCGGTCGCGGCCCAAGGCCGCCCTGGACGGGCACCAGAGCATCGCCGACCGGCTCGCCCGTACGCTGCCGCACTTCCTGCCGACGTTCTTCGAGCAGGCGGCGCGGGTGTTCCTGGGCGCCGGGCAGGACGCGTACGCGACGCAGCTGTTCAACAAGGCGCGCAAGGCGGAGGCGCAGCACGGCCTGCCGGTCGACCTGAACCGGCTGGACGAGGTCTACGTGGAGTTCGCCTCGGCCAAGGTCGTGTCCGCGACCGCGTTGGCGGGCTACGCCAAGGAACTGTCCGCCCAGTTGCCGGCAGGCGAGGCGCTGGAGCGGTTCTGCCGGCTGGCGCTGCGGGCCGCGACCGCCGGCGTGGTTCCCTCCACCCAGTCGGCCGGCGTGGTGAACCGGCTCGTCCGGGCCGCCACCAAGGCCGCCGGTAAGGCCGGCGCGGCCGCCGTCGCCGAGCGCGAGGCCGCCTACCTGACCGAGCTGCTCCGGTTGCCGGTGGCCGCCGAGGCGCCGGCCGGCTGGTGGAAGGCGCACCTGCCGGCGGTGACGGCGCTGGCCGGGCGCGACCCGGCGATCCGGGGCAGCCTGCTCGACCTGATGCCCGCCGACCGGGACGACCTGGTCACGTGGCTGGCCCTGCTGACCGACACCGGTGCGCTCGCCGGGCTCTCCGACGCGGACGCGCCGGACCCGGCCCGCCCGCAGGACGGCTCCGTCGGCTGGCTGCGCCGCTTCGTGGCCCGTGCCAACTCCGGCCACCACCGCCGCCGGCTGCCGCAGCTGTACCCGCTCGTCGAGCGGATGGCCGACCGGCTGCGTGTCGAGCTGGCCGACAGCGGCGACACCCTCGGCGCGGACGGGGACCTGGAACTGCTCGACCTGCTGCTCGCGCTCGATCTGCCGGTGGCCGCGCCGAAGGAGCACGAGGCCCTGGACCTGGCGAACTGGGTCAAGCGCGCCGGAGAACGCGACCTGCTCGCCGTGGCGGGCGACGACCGGTTCACCGCTGCCCTGCGCCGGGGCCTCGACCAGCTCGACGACCAGCAGGCCGCCCTGCGCCGGATGGTCGACACGCCGGGCGTCCGGCCGATGCTGATCGACTGGCTGCGGGCCCGGATCCGCGACCGGTTCGCCGCCGGGCTGCCGTACCTGCCGGCGTCGGTGGACTGGCTGGGCCGGATCCCGGTCGAGGCGCTGCGCCTGGTCTCCGACGAGCTGGACGGACCGGGCGGGCCCGGCCGGGGCGGCGAGCTCGGGCAGGCCCTCGGCGTCGACCTCGCCGAGGGCGTCGCCCGCAGCCTGCGCGGCGGGCTCCTCGACGAGCTGGGCTGGCCGGACTGGGAGCTGGCCTGGCAGGAGGTGACCGGCGGCGACCGGCGGGTCGAGGTGATCCGGCAGGAGGCCTGGCCGTACGCGATCCTGGGCGGGCCGACCACGGTGCGCGTGATCGGCGCCGAGGGCATCGTGCTCCGCCACGACCTGCGCATCCCGGCCGGTGACATGTGGGGCCAGCCCGGCTACCACTACGTCGACGGCCAGTTGCTGGTCTACTGGCGTTCCAAGGCGCTCGACTACGACCTGCGCGGCTACTGGCACTCGTCGCCCGGCGAACCGCAGCTCATCCAGGGCCGCCACCACGGCAACCAGCCGCGCGGGAAGCAGATCACCCTGCCGCTGGCCGGCGGCGGCCGGACCACCGGCGACGGCGTGCTGCACGCCGGTGACACCGCTGTCCCGTCCGAGCTGCCGGTCATCACCGACGGCACCTCGCACTGGGTGTACCGGCACGGCGAGGACGACGACACCCACGGCTGGCGCGAGTACGACCCGGTCGCCAACACCCACGGCCGGCGCGGCCTGCCCGGGTTCCTGGCCGACCTCCCGGTCGACGGGAGCCGCCTCCAGGAACCGGCCAGCTGGCTGCGGCCGGCCCTGTCCGACCGGGCCACCCCGGCCGCCGTACCCGTGGACGGGCTGCTCGGCTGGCAGGTGGTCACGCTTCCGGACGGCTCGGTACGCGGTACGGACCTGGCCGGTCGTACCGTCACCGTCGCCGCGGGCCAGGCGCCGATCGCGGCGCTGGTGCTGCCCGGCGACGACCGGCCCCGGGCCGTGCTCGAGGGTCTCGTCCTGGTCGACCCGGACGGGGTGGTGTCGGCCACCGCCGGATCGCCGTCCGGCCGGGACTACAGCCCCGCCGCGGTCCGGCCGCCGGCCCGGCAGTTCCTCGGCCACCTGCTGCCCCGCGACCCGGCCGGCTCCACCGCCCTGCGCCGGATGGACGCGGAGACCGCCGCCGCACTGCTGAAGGTCGCCCTCGACGAGCGCCGCGCCGCCCTGGCCGAGGAGGCGGCACGGGCCGCCGCCCGCGCGGCGGCGCCGTCCGGGCCGGCCGTGGCCACCCAGGCCATCACCGGCCTTCCCGTCGCCGTCCCCGCGTCCACGGTCGGTGCCGGCCACGCCCCCGCCACCACCGGCCCGAGCGCCGTCGAGGACGACACGGACGCGCTGGTCGAGCTGGTCCGCTCGACGGTGCCGGCGCTCAGCCACGACGCCCTGCTGGCCGGGGTGGCCGGGGTGCTGCGGCTGGCCGCCCGGGTACGCACCGACCTGGAGGCGGTGACCGAGCGGCTCACCAGGTCGCTGTCCGCCCCGGTCGCGGTGGCGCCGACGGCCACCGTGACCGGACCCACCGACCGGCAGCTCAGCGCGGCGCTGGACGGCCTGCGCGGCTCGGCCCACGGGGCGGGCACCACGACCGGCGTCTTCACCCAGTTCCAGGCGTTCACCATCCGGCGCTCCGCCACCAGCGGGAACGGCTCCGCCACCGGCGGGAACAACTCCGCCGTGCGGCTGCACCTCGACGGGCCGTCGCTGCCGTCCACGCTGGACTGGTGGTCCCTGCTCGGGGGCGTCGCCGCCGTCGCCTACCGGGCCGTCGCGGCGGTCACCCCGGACGAGCACCGGGAGACGCTGCGGGCCCTGCTCACCGAGCTGGACGGGCTCGACCTGAGCACGGCGGCGGAGCCGGGGCGGTGGCGCCGGTGCAGGCTGCACCTGCTCGACGACGACCTGAAGAACCCGGACGGCTCGCGCCGCTACCCCAGGCCCGGCATCCTGCCGCTGCCCGACGGGGCGTTCCTCGCCGTCCTCAACTCCAGCGGTACGGCCACCGGCTACTTCTTCGACGCGCTGCACCACGACCCGGCCGGTGTGTTCGCCGTGCCCGAGCCGTACACGGTGCACTCCTCGGAACCGGTCGGTGCCGGCCGGCCGGCCGGCTGGCTGGCCGGGTTCCTCGCCGAGTCGGCCGCGCGCGGCCCGCTGCCCTGGCGGCCGGAGGCGGCCGAGCAGTTCGCCGAGCTGACCGGCGTCACCCCCACCGCCGCGAAGCTGGTGCTGGCCGGCCTGCCGTACGCGGACTCGGCGAACACGGTGCCGGCCGAGCTGCGCAAGGCGCTCGGGATCAGGCAGGTCGGGGAGGTCAAGCTGGCGTTCGGGGTGCTGCGGGAGGCCAGGGCGACGTTGCGGCGGGCCGTGGTCTCGGCGCTGCTGCCCGAGGAACCGGCCCGGCTGTGGACCGAGGGCCCGGACGTGGCCGCCGCCGCGGCGGTGTGGAACGCCGCCCTGGGGCGCCGCGTGGTGGTGCCCGAACACCTGCTCGCCGAGGCGACGCGCGCGGTCCGCACCGGCTGGGCACCGGCGAAGGCGTTGCCGGCGCTGCTCGACCCGGCCCGTTCGGCCGAGCTGAGCACCGACCTGGCCTTCGAGATCAGGGGCGACCGGGCCCGGCCGGTCGACGCAAAGGCAGCGGGCTTCACCGGTCACGTGCTGCGCTCCACGGTTGCCCTGGCGGCCTGGGTCGCCCACCACACGCCGGCCGGCGACGCGTGCCGGGCCGCGCTGCCCGCCGCGCTGGCCGCGATCCGGGACCGGCTGGCCAGCCCCGGCCTGCTGCTCGACCTCGACCAGTACGCGTCCCTGCCCGCGTTCCGGCAGGTGGCGGGCACCCCGTCGGAGACCGGCCCCGGCTGGGAACGCTACGGCGCCATCGTCCTGTCCACCTACGACAGCCAGCCGTCACCGGCGCTGCGGCCGGACCTGCTCGACGCCGACGGGACGGACCCGTACCTGCCGGCGCTGCGCGGGGACGCCGCCAAGCCGTACCCGGTCGAGGTGGCGCTGCGCCTGGTCCGTGACCCCCGCTTCGTGGCGTTGCTCGGCGATCCGGGGGAGCCGGCCGGCGGCGCGCGGGCGGCGGACGGCACCTGGTGGCCGCAGGACCCGACCCGTTCGGTGCCGGACCTGGTCGCCGAGGTGGCCGGGGCGCACGGCCTGGGCGCCGACGCGGCGGCGGTGTACCTGATGCTGCTGGCCATGCCGGACCCGACCGATCGCAACACGGCGAAGTGGACCGGCTGGAAGCCGGCGCGGCTGAAGGCGGCCCGCGCCGAACTGGCCGGCACCGACCTGGTCGTCGAGGCCAGCCGGTCCCGGGCCGGCCGGTCGCTGTTCCTGCCCGGCCCGTGGCTGGAGCGCGGCAGCGGGCAGGCACCGATCGAGGGCTGGAAGGTCGCCCTGTTCGACCTCGCACCCGACGGCACGGCCGCGCTCGGCGTGACGGTGCCGTTCGCACCGGCCGCCGAACTCCACCGGCAGGCCTGGCAACGCCTGCGCGACGGCGACCGGCCCCGCTTCGACCACCTGCCCACCTCCCGCTGACCCACCCCTGACCACCCCCATCCGAACCGAAAGAGATCGAGGAACGCCCGTGACCGTGACGGAACACGTCCGCCCCACCGTGGCGCCGGAGACCGCCGCCCAGGTCCTCTCCGCCGAGCAGCGGTACGCCGACGAGCTGGCCTTCCTGGCCGCGTACGACGACGGGGCCCGGCCGCCGGGCTGGGCGCTGACCCCGCGCGCCGTGGTCACCTTCATCCAGGGCAGCGACGGCGAGGCGTTGAAGCTGCCCGCTGGGCGGCGCACCGGCCCGGACGGCACCGACCTGCCGGCCAGCATGACCATCCCGGCGAAGTTCGTCGGCGAGCGGAGCCTGGTCGAGCGGTGCGTGGTCACCCTGGCCGGCGAACGGGGCCTGCTGCTGGTCGGCGAGCCCGGCACCGCCAAGTCCATGCTCTCCGAGCTGCTGGCCGCCGCCGTCTGCGGCACCAGCGCGCTGACCGTGCAGGGCACCGCCGGCACCACCGAGGACGCCTTCCGCTACGGCTGGAACTACGCCCTGCTGCTCGCCCAGGGCCCGACCCCGCAGGCGCTCGTCGACTCGCCGGTGCTGACCGCGATGCGTACCGGCCGGGTGGTCCGGATCGAAGAGGTCACCCGCTGCCTGCCCGAGGTGCAGGACGCGCTGGTGTCCATCCTGTCCGACCGGCGGATGAACGTGCCGGAGCTGTCCGGCACCGAGGACGGGCTGATCCGCGCCGTGCCCGGGTTCACCGTCATCGCCACCGCCAACCTGCGGGACCGGGGCGTGTCGGAGATGTCCTCGGCCCTCAAGCGCCGGTTCAACTTCGAGACCATCCACCCGATCTCGGACGCGGACGTCGAGACCGACCTGGTCCGCCAGCAGGCCACCGCCGCCGTGCAGCGCGCCGGCGCGGCGTACACGGTGGACGACGCGGTGCTGGACGCCCTGGTCACCGTGTTCCGCGACCTGCGTTCCGGCCGGTCGGGCGAGGGCTGGGACGTGGAACGGCCCGGCACGGTGATGTCCACCGCCGAGGCGGTGCAGGTGGCGGTGTCGCTCGGCCTGGCCGCCGCGTACCTGCCCGGCGGGGACGCGCTCGACCTGGTGCCCGGGCACCTGCTCGGCGTGGTCCGTAAGGACGACCAGAACGACCACGCCCGGCTGCTCGGCTACTGGGACGGGCCGGTCCGTCGCCGCGCCGAGGACGGCTCGGCGATGTGGCGCCGGCTCTGGGACCTGCGGGAGAGCCTGCGGTGACGACCCTCTCCAGCACGACTGCGGCCACGCCGGCCGTCGACCCGGCGAGGGCCGATGCGACGTCGGCCGATCCGCGTGCCGTGGTCGACGCGCTCGCCGGTTCGGTGCGGCCGTACCTGATCGGGGTGCGGCACCACAGCCCGGCGCTGGCGGCGGTGGTGCCGGCGCTGCTGGACGCCGCCGGGGCCGATGTGGTCTGCATCGAGCTGCCGGCCGACTTCCAGCGCTGGCTGCCGTACCTGTCCGATCCGGCCGCCCGGGCCCCGCTGGCCCTGGTCGGCAGCCACGGCGCGGACGGGCCGATGGGCTTCTACCCGTTCGCCGACTTCTCCCCGGAACTGGCCGCGATCCGCTGGGCCCGGCGGCACGGCGTGGAGGTGGTCTGCTGCGATCTGCCGCTGGCCGACCCCGGCTGGAGCGCCGGCGCCACCGGCCCCGACCCGACCGCCGGTGCCGAGCCCGCACCGGACGCGGGGGAGCCGGTGCCCGGCCTGCGCCGGTCCTACGCCGCCGCGCTCAGCGCCAGCGGCACCGGCCGCGACGGCGACGACCTGTGGGACCGGGTGGTCGAGGTGCGGGCCCCGGGCTGCCCGCCCGAGGCGGTCCGCCGGGCCGCGCTCGGCGTCGGCTGGGCGATGCGTACCGACAGCGCCCACCGCGACGGCGTACCGGCCCGGGACCTGGCCCGCGAGCGGCACATGCGCCGGGTGCTGGCCGAGGCCGGCGTCGACGGCCGGCGGGTCGCCGCCGTCGTCGGCGCCTTCCACGCCCCGGCCCTGGTCGCCGCCCCGTCGACCGCCGACGCCGTCGCGTCCACCCGGCCCGGCACCGCCCCGGCCGATCCGGTCCGGTCCGTGACGACCCCGCCCGGACCGGCCGCCACCGACGGCGGCGGCACGGCGGTCACCTCGCTGGTGCCGTACGCGTTCGACCTGCTCGACTCCCGGTCCGGCTACCCGGCCGGGATCCGCGACCCGCGCTGGCAGCAGTCCGTCCTCACCGCCGCCGGTGACCCGGAACGGATCCGGGCCGCCGCCGCCCGGGCGGTCACCGACGTGTGCCGGGAACTCCGCGCGGCCGGTCACACCGCCGGCACCGGCGAGGCCACCGAGACGGTACGGCTCGCCGACGACCTGGCCCGGCTGCGGAACCTGCCCGCCCCCGGCCGGGGCGAGGTGCTGGAGGCGGTGACCACCGTGCTCGGCCAGGGTGAACTGCTCGGCCGCGGCCGGGCGCTGGCCAGGGCTCTGGAGAACGTGCTGGTGGGCGCCGAACGGGGCCGCATCGCTCCCGGCACGCCGCGCTCCGGGCTCGGCCCGGCGGTCGAGGCGGAACTCGCCACGCTGCGGCTGCCCGACCCGGGCAGCCCCAAGGCCCGGGAGGTGCGGCTGGACCCGCTGCGCACCGAGCTGGACGGGCGGCGGGAGATTCTGCTGCAACGCCTCCAGGTCTGCGGCGTCGGCTACGGCGAGCCCGTCGCGGTGTCCGGCACCGGCGACGGCGCCGCCCTGACCACCCGCTGGCAGCTGGCCTGGACGCCGTCCGTGGCGGCCCGGCTGGACCTGGTCGGCGTACGCGGGGTGACCGCCGCGCTGGCCGCGGCCGGCACCCTGCGGGAGCGGTTCCGCCGGGAGGCCGCCGACGGTGGCCCTACCGCCGCGCAGCTGCTCACCGGGCTGCGTGACGCGGCCCGGTGCGACCTGCCGGAGCTGGTCGCCGACCGGCTCGACCTGGCCGCCACGGTGCTGCCGGGCACCGGCACGCTGCCCGAGCTGCTGGCCGCGCTGGACCTGTTGGAGGCGCTGCGCCGCGAGCACCTGCCCGGCACCACCGCCGACGGCCGGGCCCGGGCGGCCGAGCTGACCGTCGTGCTGCTGGACGCGGCGGTACGCGGGCTGCCCGGCCTGGCCGGCAGCGACACCCCGGCCGACGCCGCCGCGCTTGTCGACCTCGCGGTCCGGGCCGGCGAGGACCGCATCGGGCTGCGCCTGGACGAGGCCCTCGACCACCTGGCCCGCGCCGGCTCGCCGCTGATCCAGGGCGCCGCCCTCGCCGCGCGGGTGCTGCTCGACCTGACCGACCTGGAGACCCTGGGCACCCGGGTGGCCGGCTGGATCGACGCGGCGACCGGACCGGACACCCGCCGGCACCTGCACCGGCTGCTCGGCGGCCTGCTCACCGGGGCGCACCCGCTGTTGCAGTCGGCCCCGGCCGCGCTGGACCCGCTGCTGGAACGGATCGAGCGGCTCCCCGACGCCGACTTCCTGGACCGGCTGCCCGCGCTGCGCGGCGGGTTCGACGTGCTCACCCCGGCGGCCCGGGACCGGCTGCTGCACACCGTCACCGAACGGCTGGGTGACCGGCTCGACCTGAGCCTGTCCGCCCCGCCGGAGCTGCTGGCCCGCTGGGCCGCCGCCGACGCGGCCGGGCGGGCCGCCC
The DNA here is from genome assembly GCF_057197825.1 of Micromonospora sp. USAFONa4. Classification (NCBI taxonomy): domain Bacteria; kingdom Bacillati; phylum Actinomycetota; class Actinomycetes; order Micromonosporales; family Micromonosporaceae; genus Micromonospora; species Micromonospora sp. USAFONa4. The sequence continues at coordinate 6,635,631 of NZ_CM170072.1, forward strand.
TGCTCGCCCGCCACCTCCCCGTCCCGGGCGCGCCGACCGGCCCCACCGAGGTCGAGGCAGGTGCCGGCGCCACGCCCGGGCCGGACACCTCGGACGCCCGGCTCACCGCCGCCGACCGGTGGCGGCTGCTGCTCGGCCGCCAGCCCGACCGGTTGCCGGCCGACGCCCGCCGCTACGCCCGCGCCCTGGACGAGCTGTACGGGGCGGGCCAGGGCGAGGGCGCCACCGATCTCGGTCAGGCGGCCGGCGGCGGCCAGGAGGCCTCCTTCCCGACCGCCCGCGAGTGGGCCGACGAACTCGAGGCGCTGTTCGGCACCGCCGTACGCGAGGAGGTCATCGCCCGGGCGGCCGAGAGCGGCCGTACCGACGTGCTCGCCGAACTCGACCCGGCCGCGGTACGCCCCTCGATGGAGCTGCTGACCTCGGTGCTGTCGCTGGCCGGTGGCCTGCCCGAGGGGCAGTTGGCCAAGCTGCGGCCACTGGTGCGGCGACTGGTCGAGGAGCTGACCAGGCAGCTCGCCACCCAGGTGCGTCCGGCGCTGACCGGGCTGACCAACCCGCGTCCGACCAGCCGTCCCGGTGGCCGGATCAACCTGGCCCGTACGCTGCGGGCGAACCTGGCGCACACCCAGCGGCTCGGCGACGGCCGAACGGTGGTGGTGCCGCAACGCCCGGTCTTCAACAGCCGCACCCGCAAGGAGGCCGACTGGCGGCTGGTGCTGGTGGTCGACGTGTCCGGCTCGATGGAGGCGTCGGTGGTGTGGTCGGCGTTGACCGCCGCCGTACTGGCCGGGGTGCCCACCCTCTCCACCCACTTCCTGGCCTTCTCCACGGAGGTGGTCGACCTGACCGACCGGGTCGACGACCCGCTGTCGCTGCTGCTGGAGGTGCGCGTCGGCGGCGGTACGCACATCGCCGCCGGCCTGGCCGCCGCCCGCTCGCTGGTGACCGTGCCGAGCCGCACCACCGTCGCGGTGGTCAGCGACTTCGAGGAGGGATACGCGCTGGCCGGGCTGCTCGGCGAGGTCCGCACGCTTGTCAACTCCGGCGTGCACCTGCTCGGCTGCGCCGCGCTGAACGACAGGGGAGCGCCCTGCTACTCGGTGCCGGTCGCCGAGCAGCTCGTCGCGGCCGGGATGCCGGTCGCCGCTCTCAGCCCGCTCGAACTCGCCCGCTGGGTGGGCGACCGCATCCGCGGAGGATCACGTTGACGGACCGCACAGCCACCGCCGTGGACACCGACCGGTTGCCGCCGGTGCTGCCGGCGGTCGCCGCCGCGGCGGTGGCGGCCCTGCCGCCCCGGCTGCACCGGCGACTGGACGCCGCCGTCGAACGGCTGGCCGGCGTACCGGTCGTACCGGCCGACGGCGGTGTGTCGGTCGACTGCGGCCCGGAGTCGCTGGTCACCCTGACGCCCGCAGCGACGGGCGCGGTCACCGACCCGGACCAGGCGCGGTGCAGCTGTCTGCTGGCGCCCCGCTGCCTGCACCGCACCGCCGTCCTGCTCGCCTGCCCCGTCGCCGACCCGGCCGCCCACCCCGATCCGGCGTCCACCGCCGCGGCGTCGTCGACGCCGGACAGCGCCGGCACGGCGTCCGGCAGGACCGGCCGCACCGCGCGTACCAGGAAATCGACTGGCGCGGCGCCGACGAAGGCGCAGCGGGCCGCGGCCGGCGCGCTGTGGCGGGCGGCCGCCGCGGTGCTCGCGGCCGGCGTGCCGGCGGCCGGGGCGGTGCCCCAGGCCGAACTGCTGCGGGCCGCCCACGGCGCCCGCCTGGCCGGCCTGCCGCGGGCCGAGAGCGCCGCGCTGCGCACGGTACGTGGGCTGCGCGCACACCGTGGACGGCAGAACGGTCACCGGTTGGCCGAGCTGGTCGAGGTGCTGCACGACCTGCTGTACGTCGCGGGCCGGCTGGCCGCCGGCGACGCCGACCCGGCGCTGGTCGGCGTCCTGCGGCGGGCCTACCAGCCGGACGGCACCCTGGAGGTGCACGGCGTCTGCCGGGAACCGGTGATCAGCGCGACGGGGTACGCCGGGGTGGTCACCCACCTGGTCGCCGCCGACGGGCGCCAGCTCTCCTTCGGCGACGTGAAACCGGGCGGCCCGGACCGGGCCCGCGACTGCGCCCGGGCGGTCACCGAGATGGGCGCGGTCGCGGTCAACCACGCGGTGCTGGCCCGTGGCGGCCTGCGGATCACCGGCACCACCGTCTCCCCGGACGGCCGGCTCGGCGCCGGCAAGGGGGTCCGGGCCACCCCGCTCACCGGGACCGACTGGTCCACCGGGCCGCTGGCGCGACTGTTCGCCCGCCCGCTCGCCGAGGTGGTGACCGCGCAACTCGCCACCGACGACCCGGAGGACCCGGCCCGGGCGGGGACCGCGATCTTCGGCGGTGACCTGATGGTGGTGGGCGCCGTCGGTGACCAGGTGCTGGCCCGCGAGCTGGCCCCCGCCACCGACGAAGGAGGCGAGCGGGCGCCGGTGCCGGACGGGCCGCTGATCCGGCTGGTGCCGGTCGACTCCCACCCGATGCTGGCCCACGTGGCCAACCTGCGGCGACTTGCCTCCCGGCCCGGCCTGCGGGTCCGGGTGGTCGGCCGGCTGGACCCGGACCGGGCCAGCACGCTGCGACCGCTCGCGGTCGGCCCGGTGCCCGGTGCCGCCGCCACGCTGCGGCTGCCGGCGGACTGGCACGGCCGGGCGGACCTCGGCTACGACGAGCTCCAGGGCGGCCACCTGCCACCGCGCGACCCGGCGGAGACGGCCGGACCCGTCCTGGCCGTCGGCGCCGACGCGGTGGCGGAGTCCCCGCTGTGGCGGGTCCGCCGGCTGGTGGAGTTGGCCGTCTCGGGCGGTCGCCGCGCCGTCGCCGAGGCGGCCCGCGGCGACGGCACCGGCCTGGCCGGCCCGCTGCGCCGCGCCGGCTTCACCACCGCCGCCGCGCTCACCACCGCCCTGGCCGACGAGTCCGACCGGCGTGGCCGGGACGCGTTCGGCCGGCGTACCGATCCCGACCCGGACCGGTACGCGTGGGCCTGGCTCGCCGCGACCGCCCACCTCGCCGCCGCCGAGCGGGAGCTGATCCGCTCCTCCTGGACCGCGCCGCCGCTCGGCTGACCTGCGGGAACCCGGGTCGGTGGCGGTCGGTGGGCCGAACGCCACCGACGCCCCACCGCCGGGGCCACGGCACCCGTCCGAACCCGGACGGGTGCCGGCCCCCGGGCGAGGGGAACGCGCGCGTCACGACCCGCACGCCGGGCGATCCTCGGGCGCACATCGAGGGAAACCCGGTGGGCGTCCGTGACGCGGGACTAGATTGAACCCGAATGGTCGAAAACGGACGGGGGACGGGTCGTGCGTGGACTCACCGACAAGGTCGTGCTCGTGACGGGGGGCGGATACAGCCCCGAGCAGGTCGGTTCCGGTCTCGGCCAGTCCATGTGCGTGGAGCTCGCCCAGGAAGGGGCGAAGATCGTCGTGTCCGACCTCTCCCTGGAACGCGCCAACGCGACGGTCGAGCGGATCCGCGACGCCGGGGGAGACGCGACCGGCGTGGCGGCGGACGTCACCGACGAGGCTTCGGTCGACGCCATGGCGAGGGCCGCCTTCGACGCGTACGGCCACGTCGACGTGCTGGTGAACAACGCCGGCGTGTTCGGCGCCTACCTCCCGCTGCTCGAGATCGAGACCAGCCAGTGGGAGCGCGTCATGGCCGTCGACCTGAAGGGCGTCTTCCTCGCGACGAAGGCCGTGCTTCCCCACATGCTGGAGCGCGGCAGCGGCGTCGTGATCAACGTTTCCTCCGCCTCCGGTCTGGTCGCCAGCGAGGTCGGGGCCGAATACACCACGGCCAAGCACGGCGTCATCGGGCTGACCAAGCAGATCGCCTACGACTACGGCCACCGGGGCATCCGCGCCGTGGGCATCGGGCCCGGCGTCATCAAGACGGCAGCGTTCGAGGGCGCGGAGATCACCAGCGACTTCCCGTTCTACGACCTGACCATGCAGGCCCCCGCCGGCCGGTACGGCGAACCGCACGAGGTGGCCCGGGCGGTCTGCTTCCTCGCGAGCGACGACGCCTCCTTCATCCACGGCCACACCATCCCGGTCGACGGCGGGTCTCCCGTCAGGTGACCGGTCCGGCCGACCCGGCCAAGGCCGCCGAAGCGCTTGCTAATTCGTATTAGCATCTTGACGCCGCCGAGACGGCGCGCGCAGACTCATCGATCAACGAACCCGTTCCGCGCCGAGCGTCCACACCGTCCGGTCGCTCCGCGCGGGGTCGAGTGACGCCTGCCCGCACCCCCTGCCCCCGTCGGCGCGCCCCACGAACGGAGGGAACGCGATGACGCGTACCCCGGAAGGCTCCTTCTCCCGACGCACGCTGCTGCGTGGCGCGGCGGCCGTCGGTGTCGCGACCGCGACCACCGGCGCCGGCCTCGCCGCGATCCCCACGCCGGCGCTCGCCGCACCGGCCGGCTTCCCCAACTACCGGTACGTGCGCGACGCGTTCGACAGGCCGTTGCGCTACAACCCGACCGGCGAGTTCATCTTCCCCTGCGTGCGCGGGGTCTACGACAAGATCAGCGGCGCCCTCGGCCGCTACTACCTCTACTACGCGCCGCACGACGCGCCCGGCGGGATCTGCCTCGCCTACGCCAACCGGCTCGAGGGCCCCTACACCGAGTACGCCAACAATCCCGTCGTCGACCGGGTGCTGCCGAGCACGACGGTGAGCCACGTGTCGTCGCCGCATGTCGTGTGGGACGCGCCGACCCGGCAGTTCTACCTGTACTTCCACGGCGAGAACCACACGACCCGGGTCGCCCGCTCGAGCGACGGCGTCCGCTTCACCGACGAGACGCCGATCCTGTCGACGAACCTGGTGCCCAACACGACCGAGACCTCGTACGCGCGGGTCTTCGAGCACCCGGTGGCCGGCAAGGGAAACCGCTACGTGATGGTGTTCATGGGCGCCCACACGGTCCGGCCGGGCACCCGGAAGATCTTCTGGGGCTGGTCGCCGAACGGCTGGAGCGGCTGGCAGTTCTCCCCGAACCCGCTGGTGTCGCCGTCGGGCGACGGGCTCACCGACATCTCCGCGCCGCACCTGTTGAAGCGCAACGGCACCGCGTACGTGGCGTACCACGGCAGCAGCGGCAACATGTACCTGACCGAGGTCGGCAACAACTTCGACCGGGAGGTCCACCTCGGCGTGTTCCACCGGCCGATCGCGTCGGACAACGGCCGGGTGGCGTCGCCGACGTTCGGCACCGACGGCGGCGTGGAGTACATGCTCTACGAGGCCGGGCCCCGCCTCGACGCCAGGATCTGCGTGGCCCGCGCGGTCTAGGGCCAGATCAGGCGACGTCGCCCGGTGGGTCGGTGGTCGTGGCTCCGGCCACCGGCCGGGACGATCCGGCCCGGTCGTCCCCACCCGTGCGAGGTGGATCCGGCTGTGGTTCGGGCGCGGCGAAGGTGACCGGAGCGTCGAACGCGGCCCGTCGGGCGGCGCGGCGCAGCGCGGCGAGCACCGCGGGGCCGGCGAGGACGATCGCCACGGCGGTGGTGACCGCGCGTCCGGTGTCCCAGCCGAAGGTGGAGGTGACCGCCGTGAAGACGGCGAAGCGGTGCAGGTTCTCCAGCAGTGGCGCTCCGGCGACGTAGGAGAGCTGGGTGTCCGCGCCGATGCTGAACGGCCAGAACCACAGGTTCATCAGCAGTCCGTAGCCGTAGGCCGCGAGGACGCCATAGCCGGCCAGGGCAGCGATCTCGGCCCGGCCCCGCAGCCTCGCCGGTAGCAGGCCGGCGCCGAGACCGATCCAGGACGCGGCCAGCATCTGGAACGGCAGCCACGGCCCGACCCCCGCGGTGAGCAGCGCGGAGGCGAACAGTGATGTCGAGCCGAGCAGGAAGCCGAATCCGGGCCCGAACACCCGGCCGGCGAGTACGAGGAGGAAGAACACCGTTTCGATGCCCGCGGTGCCGGCGCCGAGCGGGCGCAGCGCGGCGTTGACGGCCGCGAGCACCCCGAGCATCGCCAACGCCTTGCTGTCGATGCCGCCGGAGCTGAGTTCGGCCAGCACCAGCGCCACGAGCACCGGCAGCACCACGAGGAACACCAGCGGCGCCTCGCCCGTGCGGGCGGTGCTCTCGGGTTGGGCGGGGACGAAGAACGGCCAGGTGAAGGTCGCCAGGGCGGCGGCCGAGGCCAGCACCAGCACGACGGCGGTACGCGGGGCGACCCGCAGCACGCTCACCCCGGCTCCCCGGTCGTGGCCAGTGCGGCCGCGACCTGCTCCACGGTCAGCCACGGCGCGGGGGCGAGGACCTTGGCCACCTGCGGGGCGAACGCCGGCGAGGCGAGCATGACCTGCGCCGTGGTGCCGGCCGCGACGATCTCCCCCTCGGCCATCACCACGACCTGGTCGGCGAGGGCCGCGACGAGCTCGACGTCGTGCGTCGCGATCAGCACCGCCCGGCCGTCGGCGGCCAGCCGTCGGACGACGGCGGTGAACTGCCGCTTGGCGCGGTAGTCCAGGCCGCGGGTCGGCTCGTCGAGCAGGACCACCGGCGGGGCGGCGGTGAGCTGGACGGCGAGCGCGAGCGCGAGCCGCTGCCCCTCGGAGAGGTCACGTGGGTGCCGGTCGGCGGGCAGCCCCGGGGTGAGCTGGTCGAGCATCGCCCGACAGGTGCCGGCCGGTGCTCCGGTCTCCCGGTCGGCCTGGTCGCACTCGGCCTCCACCGTCTCCAGGTACAGCAGGTCACCGGGGGTCTGCGGGACCAGACCGACATGCCGGCGGGCCCGGCCCGGCGGCAGTGTCTTCGGGTCGACGGTGCCCTGCGCGCCGACGACGGCGACGGTGCCGCCCTGGCGGGGGCCGCTGCCCTGCACCGCCCAGAGCAGGCTCGACTTGCCGGAGCCGTTGCGCCCCATCAACGCCACGATCCGCCCGGGGGACAGGTCCATGTCGACGCCGGCCACGGCGACCGACCCCGGGTAGCGCACGACGACGTCGCGGGCCGTCAGGACGGGGGGCCCGTCCGGGACCGTCGCCGCAGCCGGCACGGCGGCGTCGGCGAGCCGGTGGCGCAGGGCGGCCGCCCGCCGGCGGGCATCGCGTACGGACAGCGGCAGCGGCGTCCAGCCGGCGAGACGGCCCAGCTCGACCAGCGGCGGTGCGATGTCGACGTCGGCGAGCACGGCGGCCGGTTCCCCGTCCACCACCCGACCGTCGCCCGGCAGGTAGAGCAGCCGGTCGGCGTACTGCACGACCCGTTCCAGCCGGTGCTCGGCCAGCACCACCGTCACGCCGAGGTCGTGCACCAGCCGGGTCACCACGGCGAGCACGTCCTCCGCCGCGGTGGGGTCCAGCGCAGAGGTGGGCTCGTCGAGCACCAGCACCCGCGGGTGGGCGGTGAGGACCGACCCGATGGCGACGCGCTGCTGCTGCCCGCCGGACAGGGTCCGCAGCGGCCGGTCGCGAAGCTCGGCGATGCCCAGCAGGTCGAGGGTCTCCTCGACCCGTTTGCGCATCACCGGCGCCGGCAGGGCGAGCTGCTCCATCCCGTAGGCGAGTTCCTCCTCGACGGTGTCGGTGACGAACCCGGACAGCGGATCCTGCCCGACCACGCCGACGACGTCGGCGAGGTCACGCGGCGGATGACGGCGGGTGTCCCGGCCGTCGACCGTCACGCTGCCGTGCAGGGTGCCGCCGGTGAAGTGCGGCACCAGCCCGTTGATCGCCCGCAGCAGCGTGGACTTGCCCGTGCCGGTGCGACCGACGACCAGGCAGAGCTCGCCCTCGTCGATGCGCAGCGTCACGTCCCGCAGCGTCGGGCGGTCGCTCTCGGCGTAACGGACGGTCACCCGGTCGAAGTCGATCACGAAGGGCCTCCCGGTGCGGGGGACGACGACGCCAGCCGACCCGCTCCGTCCGCCGGCGCGGCGTCGACCGGACCGCGGGGTGCGGTCGGCGTGCCGGCGGTGCGCGTGGCGGACGTCCGCGCGAGCGCGGGAGGCGGCGCCAACCAGGCCGGCGCCGCCGCGACCACGACGGCGAGCAGCGTCAGCGGCGTCAGCTCGGGCCAGGTGAGGGGGCTCACCGGCGGGTAGAGAAGCTCCGGATCGACCGAACCGGCCAGCACCGTCAGCGCGGCGGCGCCCACCCCGCAGCCGGCCACGCGCAGTTCCGCGCCCCGCCAGCGGTCCGGCCGGTAGCGGCTGCGCCGCACCCGACGGCCGGCCAGCAGCATGCCGGCCACGGCGGTCGACAGGCCGACGAGGAGCATCGGCAGACCCAGGTAGGCGGGGCCGGTGGCGTCGAGCAGCCCGTACGTGCCGGCGTAGACGCCGACCAGTCCGCCGAGCACCAGCGCACCGGTGACGGCGCGCTGCCCGGCCGGCACCGCCGGGGTGCGGCCGTAGCCCCGGGAGTCCATCGCCGCGGCAAGTGCCAGCGACCGGTCCAGCGCGTCGGCCAGCACCGGCAGCGCGATGCCCCGCAACGCCCGTACTCCCCGGCCGGAGGCGCCCCGCAGCCGCCGCGCCCGGCGGACCCGCAGCACGCTCTCGACCAGTTGCGGGGCGACCGACAGGGCCACCACCACGGCCGTGCCCACCGCGTACAGGGCCCCGGGCACGGCTTTGAGCAGCCGCTTCGGGTTGGCCAGGGCGTTCGCCGCGCCGAGGCAGACCAGCATCGTGGCCAGCCGCAGCCCGTCGTAGAACCCGCCGAGGAGCTGCTCGGCGGCGACCGGCCCGAACAGGCGGATTCCCGCCGCCCACGCGGGCAGGGGGATCTCGGGGAGCCGGACGAGCACGTGGTCGCCCTGCCCGCCGCCGAACACGATCCGGAACAGCACCCGCATCGCCACGATCACCGCGCCGAGCACCAGGTACATCCGGAACGCCAGCGCCCACGGCGCGTCTCCCCGCCGCCGGACGACCACCAGCGCGGCGACGGCGACGAGCAGGCCCAGCGGCAACGGGTTGGTGGTGTGGCTGGCCGCGGTGGCCAGGCCGAGCGCCCACAGCCACCACGCGCCGGGGTGCAGCGCCCGGGGCAGGCGCGTCGCCCGTCCCACCGACCGTGCCCGGTCCGCTCCGGCGGGCCTCTCCATCCGGCGGGTGCTCCGGTCAGTCATCCGGCTCGACGGTCCGCCGCCGCCGTGCGGCCAGCAGGCCGCCCACGCCGAGCGCGACCAGCAGCAGCACGCCGGCCGCCGTCCCCAGCGGGATCCCGCGAGCGTCACGGGGCGCGGCGACCTCGGTCACCACCGGCTGGTCGACGGAACCGCCCGCCGGTGGGCTGACGGCAGCGCTCGCGGGTGGCGTGGCGACGCCCGCGCTCGGTGTCGGGACCGGGCCGCCGGCCGTCGGCGTACCGGTGGGGAGCGGCGCGGGCCCGGCGGAGCCCGGCGCCGGTCCTGCCGCGCCGGGGCGGCCGGCGGTGGCGGGCGGTGGCGCGGCCGGTCGACCGTCTCCTGCCGGCGGTGGCGCGACCGGGCCGCCCCGGGTGGGCGGTGCCGGGGGCGGCGGGGCCGGTGGTGGCGGCGGTGGCGCGGGACGCCTCGGTGCGGCGCCCGGTCGGGGCGCGTCGTTGGCGTTGCGGTTGAGGGAGAACGACCAGCCCTCGAAGCTGCCGGCCGGCGGCTTGCGGTTGAGCACACCCTTGTCGCTGTACGTCCAGCTGCCGCCGCTGGTCGCGTGCCAGTACGACCAGTAGGCGCTGGCGGGAGGCGTGTCGACGCACTTCTCGGACGCCGTCGACGGCTTGCCCTCGATCCGGCAGACGAACCCCTCGCCCCAGCGCAGCGTGCCGGTCATCTGGAACCCGGCGTTCTTGAGCGCCGCCAGCCCGGTGGACTGCTCGCCCCGGGCGCACCGCACCACGGTCCCGCCGCCGAGTTCGTTGAAGTCGACCACCACGGTCACCCCGGAGGCGTCGGGGCAGTAGCCGGCCGATCCGGCGGCCCTCGCGGGGGTGCCCGACCCGACCATCGTGCCGGCGGCGGTGAGGGCGACGACCAGTCCGGCGCGGGCGGCCCGGACGGTCACGCCGCCCGCCGACGGCCGAGTACGACGAGCAGTACTCCGCCGCCGACCAGCAGCAACGCGATCAGCACGTAGCTGGTGATCGCCGCGCCGGTCGTCGGCAGCCCGCCCAGGCCCGGGGTGGTCGGGGTCGGGGTCGCGCCCGGGGCGGCGGTCGTCGACGCCGTGGCGGACGGGCTCGACGGCACGGTGGTCGCGGACGGGCTCGGTGTCGGGACGGCCGTCGCGGTGGGCGTCGGTGACCCGGTGGGCACCGGGGAGGTGGTGGCGCTGGGGGAGGCGGTGGGCGGGGCCGTGCCGGTCGGGGTCGGTCCGGGCGGCGACGGCGGCGGGTCGAGGCCGATGCGACCCAGCGGCACCTGGACGAGGCCGAGCACGGCCTGCGCGGTGCCTCGACGCCACTGGTCCCGGTCGGTGTCGGTGATCCCGGAGGCGACGGCCGTCGTCAGGCTGTCGGTGTTGTAGGCGACGGCGCCCGCGTCGGCGGCGGCCGCGCCGCCGTGTGCCGTGGTGAGCTGGAGTGCGGCCAACGCGCCTGCGGCCCGCGCGGCCTCGGCGTCGCGGCCGGCGGCGGCGAGGGCCTGTCCGGCCAGGCCGGTGCTGTTGGAGTTCGCGCCGGTGGTCGGGCCGGAGCCGCCAAACGAACCGTCGGCGCGCTGCTGATCCACCAGCCAGGCCGCGCCCTTGGCGGCCGCCGCGGTGGCGCCGGCGGCGCCGTCGGCAGCGGCGGCTAGCAGCGCCTGCACGGCCATCGCGGTCGAGTCGACGTCGAGGGTGGCGCCGGCCTGCTCGTCGCAGGACGGGGACGGGCCGTCGGCGGTGTCGGGGTAGAGCCGGAACCCACCGGCCGCGCACTGCTGGCGGATGAGGAAGTCGACGGTGTCCTGCGGTACGTCGCCGCTGCGAGCCAGGCCCAGCACGGCGAAGGCCTGGTCGAAGGCGTTGCTGGCGTCCGGACCGGTGTCGGCGGTGGTGCGGCTGGTGATCCGCCCCCGCTGGTGTCCCGCGTCCGCCCCGGCGACCAGCGACAGGGTCTCCGTCCGCAGGTCGAAGCCGCCGAAGTCGGTGGGGTCGGCCCCGGCGGCGGAGGCGGCGTACAGCAGCTTCGCGGTCGACCCGCCGTCGAGGAAGCCGGGGATGCCCCAGTCGTCGAGGCTGTTGTAGGACCGCACGTGCGCCGCGACCTGCGCCGTCGCGGCCTGCCGGACCGGCGCGTCCACCCCGGTGGCGGAGAGGGCGAGGAGCCCGTCGATGGTCAGACCCCAGTCCGGACCGCCGAACGGGCCGGGCAGCACCCCGTCGGCGAACTCGCCGGCCAGCCAGGAGGCGGCGTCGCGCGCGGCGGCGGCGTGGTCCGGGGCGGGCGCGGCCACGACAGTCAGGGGTACGGCGGTGAGCGCGGCGATCGTCGCCGCTGTGGCGGCTACGACGCCGGCGCCGAGACGCCGGGAACGGGACCGGGACATGAGGGGTGCCTTTCGCAGAGCGGTCGGTGGAAGCTCCGGAAAGCACCCGGGGACAGCGACACCCCGCTCGCGTGATGCGATGAGCGGGGTGGAACGGACCTCGGTGGCCCGGACTTCACCCTGTAAACCTCGACAGTGGAAGCCGCTCGTCCCGGGCGAGGCATTCCGGCTCGCGAGGCCGGGGCCTCGCTCACGGTTGCGGGTCAGCGCCGGCTTCGAACCGGCTTCCCCCCACTCGGGACGTATGCAGTTGTAGCCCGGCGTGCACCGGGTGCCGACACCGTACCGCCCGCACGTCGCGCGACGCCAGGGGAGGTGGCCGGCACCCGGTGCACCACTACGGTGACACCCCGTGTGGGCTACGGTCAGGGCGCGGCGATGCTCGGCGGGGCGCCCGCGCCGAACGACCAGCCCTCGACGGTGCCCGGGGCCGGGTTGTAGCTGCTCGCGCCGGACGTGCTGTAGGACCAGGCGCCGCCGCTGGGGGCATGCCAGTACGACCAGTACGCCGTGGCGGGCGGGGTGTTGACGCACGGATCGGCCGTGGCGGTCGGCTTGCCGTTGATCCGGCAGACGAACGCCAGCCCCCAGCGCTGGGTGCCGGTCACCGTGAAGCCGGCGCCCTGGAGGGCGGCCAGCCCGGTGGCCGGGTCGCCCGGAGCACAGCCGACCTGGACGCCACCGCCGAGCGCGGCGAAGTCGACCACGACGGTGACGCCGGAGGTGCCGGTGCAGGCCGCGGCGTACCCGGCCCGGGGGGCGGGTTCGACGGCGGTGAGGGCGACGGCGGCGACGGCGGCTGCCAACAGGCCGGCGAGCCGGGTGCGGACGGTGGATCGGTGACGGAACACGGTTCCTCCTGGAATCGGTGGAGCGACGGGACGGGTCACGGGCAGGCGGGGACCGGCGCGCCCGGGGTGGCGCCGGCCGCGGACAGCCGGGCGTACCCGGTGCCGGTCAGGCCGAGGACGGCCTGGCCGGTGGCCCGGGCGGCGGTGCCGGGGTCGAAGGCGCCGCCGTCGAAGTCGACCGCGCCCCGGTCGGCCGGCGCCCCGGCGCAGCCGACCTGAAGTCCGGCGAGGAATACCCGCGCGCGGGCCCAGGCCAGCGGCCGGTTGCCGTCGCGCAGCGCCTGCGCGGCGAGGCCGGTGCTGTTGGCGTTCGGGATGCCGGCGGCGTTGGCGAAACCGCCGTCGGTGCGCTGCACGGACAGCAGCCAGCGCAGCCCGGCGGCGGCGTCGGTCGGGCGGCCGGTGACCCGCAGCGCCTGCACCGCGAGCGCGGTGGCGTCCACGTCGGAGGTGCAGACCGGCTGTGCGGGCAGCAGCGGGTAGCCGCCGTCCGGGCAGCGGGTGGCTGCCAGCCAGGCGGCGGCCGCCGGAGGCGTGCCCTGCGCGGTGCGGCCCAGGGCGAGCAGGGCGAAGGACTGGCTGAACGTGTTGCTGTAGTCCCCGTACGCCGACCGGTCGGTGAACCGGCCGGTGGGGGCCTGCAGCGAGCGCAGCCGGGCGACCAGGTCCACGCCGCCGACGTCGGTGGGGTCGCCGCCGCGTACCTGGACGGCGAGGGCGAGCTTGGCGGTCGCGCCCGCGTACGCCTCGGTCGTGCCGTCGCCGAGGTAGGCGTCGCGGATGTCCGGCCGGGTGACCCAGGCGAGCGCCCGGGCCCCCGAGTCGTCGGCGACGCCGGCGGCGGCGAAGGCGAACACCGCGTCGAGGGTGAGGCCCTGGTCGGGATAGGTGACGCCGTCGAAGACGACCTCGAGGCGTTCGCCGTCGACGAGCTGCCGGGCCAGCCAGCCGGCTGCGGCCTTCGACCGTCCGACCCCGGTGGGCGAGGTGGGGGAGACGTGGGCGGATGCCGGTGCGGCAAGGGTGAGGGTGGCGAGGGTGAGGGCGGCGAGCACACCGCGGAACAGGGTGAGCAGGCGGTGCCGGCTCAGGCGGACGACCATCGGAAGCGCCTTTCCGGCCCGGCGGTCGTCAGAAGCCCGGACGACCGTCGCAGCGCGGGGGTCGACCGGGACTCCGACCCGTGGGCCACGACGGGTGGGGAGCGGATTCTGCGCGTACGTCGGGTATTCGGGCTCGCCGTCGGAGGTGAATCTCGACGGCCTACCGTTGCGGGCCAGCGCCGGACTTCGACCGGACTTCCCCCGCACGCACGCGCGTTGGTTGAGTTGTGGCGCCAGTCTGGAGTGGAGGGACGCCGGATGTCAATGTGTGATCGGCCGCGCGTGTCCGTCCTCAGGCCAGCAGTTGCTCGCGCATCCTCGCGCCCGGGTTGAACCCGCCCACCACCCGAGGGCTGGCCGGATCGTGCACGTCGAGGGTGTTGTTGCGGCGCATGAGCTCACGCACCGGAGGTGGCAGCCGGGGCGGGTCTTCCATGGCAGCGAGGATCTGTCCGGCGCTCGTGATCAGTCCGTCGGCGAGGGCGGCGGCGTCGGTGTCCACCCGCACCCGGCCGTACTCCCAGCCGGCGGTGGTGAGGTCGAGCACCTCGAACACGTTGGTCACGAGAGGATTCGGGTCGGTCACCTGGTCGAGCCGGTCCGCCTGGCCGCCGAGCACCGCGACGGCGGCGGCCACCTGGGCGTACGGGTGCAAGCCGCTCGGCAACGCGAACAGCGGCCAGCGCAGGGCCCGGCCGGCCTCCATCCACAACGGCCGGTAGTTGCGGCGGTGCACCAGGAGCCGGCGGCCCGTTCGTCGGTGGACGTCCTGGGCCTGGGCCTGCAGGTCCACGTAGGCCTCGTCGGCGACCTGGCTCACGATCCGGGCCGCCACCACCACGCCGTCGTCGTCGCCGTTGAGCATCCCAGCGACGGCCTGGACCTGCTCGGGGAACCGGAGCTGCGCGTGGGCGCCGTACCGGTGCTGGACGTCGCGGAGCAGAGCCTGCTGCCGTTCCGGGTCGAGCTGGACCCGCCCGCCGCCCAGCAGTCGCTGGAGCCAACGCATTTCGCCTCGTTTCAGCAGAGCCGTCCCGGACTGCGGCAATGCTAGTGCGTCGGGCCTTCCCGCGCGCGGAAGGGGGTCGCCGAGTCGCCGCCGCGTTCCGCCCGGCGGCCTGCGGCAACAAAGGACGTCGATATTGACGTGCGACGACGGCGCGGACAGAATCACGGCACCCACCATGATCCCCGCTGGGAGATGCCATGACCCGTCCCCGCCTGCCGTTCCTCCGGGCCGCCAGCCGGCTGGCCGCGTTCGCCGCGGCCACCGCCGGTGTGCTGCTCACCCTCGCCGCACCGGCCAACGCCGCCGCGCCCACCGGGCGCTACGTCGCCCTGGGTGACTCGTACACCTCCGGCCCGCTGATCCCCACCCAGGTCGACCTGAACTGCCTGCGCTCCAGCCGCAACTACCCGTCGCTGGTCGCCACCTCCGTCGGCTCGTCGGCGTTCGCCGACGTGAGCTGCTCCGGCGCCACCACCGAGGACATCCTCGTCGGCGGCAGCGGCGCACTGGGCATCTCGTTGCCGCCGCAGCTCAGCGCGATCACTCCGGACACGACGCTGGTCACCGTGCAGATCGGCGGCAACGACATCGGCTTCTCCGGCATCATCACCGACTGCGCCGAGGCGAGCCTGAGCAGCCCGCTCGGTTCTCCGTGCAAGAACCGGTACACCGCCGGTGGCGTCGACCAGTTGCAGGCCAGGATCGCCGCCACGGCGCCGAAGGTGACCGCCGTGCTGCAGGCCGTCCACCGTGCCGCGCCGGGCGCCCGGGTCGTGGTGCTCGGCTACCCGGCGATCGTGCCGGACAGCGGCTACGGCTGCTGGCCGGTGGTCCCGATCGCCTACCAGGACGTGCCGTACCTGCGCAGCGTCCACAAGTCCCTGAACGGGATGCTCGCCAGCACCGCCGCCGCGAACAACGCCACCTACGCCGACGTCTACACCCCGTCGGTCGGCCGCGACACGTGCAAGAGCAGCGGCACCCGCTGGGTCGAAGGGCTGGTCCCGCAGAACGCCGCCGCCCCCTTCCACCCGAACGCCAGGGGCGAGCAGGGCATGGCCAACGCGCTGCTGGCCAGGCTGAACAGCTGACCGACGGCTCCCGATCTGACCCGACGAGCACCGGCCACCCGCCCCACCGCCCATCCGGCGGCGTCACGGGTGGCCGGTGCCGGGAGAACACCATCACCTGTTCGTCCATCGCCACCTACTGCCCCGTGACGGCCCCGCCGATCGGGCGCGGGGGGCGCGATCTGGAGGCGCGTCGGCGGCGGTCAGTCGGCGACGACGAGCGCCTGGGGCGCGGCGGCCTTCATCCGGGTGCGCAGCCACTTGAGCTGGATGGCCGTCTCACCCTCGCAGCGCCGTACGAGCGCGAGCAGGTCCTCGTCGCGCGCGCCGTGGGCGGCCTGGCCGACGACGGTCCAGGCGATGTCGCACTCGGCGGCCATCAGGTAGAGGTCCTGCAGGTCACGCAGCAGGCCGATGCCGCCGGTGCGGGTACCGGTGAACAGCTGCGAGTGCAGCCGGTCGGGTTCGGTCGGGGCGTCCTCGGCGTAGCGGGCGGCGAACGGTTGCAGGCCTTCGGCGTGCGCGTCGCAGCGCTTCGCCTGTCGCTCACACAGGTGTCGGATGTCGGGTTCCTCGGCGTGCGCGTCGGCGACCTGCCGGAACGCGTCGGCGAGGTTGACCTGGGCGCGGTGCAGCAGGCCGAGGTAGTGGGCGAGATGCACGGGTCACTCCTTCCCGCTGGTGGCCTGCGCCGCCGGTCCACCCGCGGTCGGGGGGATGCCGGCGTCCGGGGGCGGCTTGCTGCCGCCGACCGTCGGCGCCGGTGAGGGTACGCCGCCACCGTCGGCGAGCTTCTCGACCGCGACGGCGGCCACCTTGAAGAGGGGCTGCTTGGAGACCGGATCCCAGGCGGTGACGGTCAGCTCGTTGGCGGCGCGGGGTGTGCGCTCGTGCGGGTCCTGGTCGAAGTAGCCGTAGTGGAACGGCAGGAACACCACGCCGGGGCGGATGCCGCAGAGGCGGGCGCGGGCCTGGATGCCGCCGCGCGCCGAGGCGACCCCGACCAGGTCGCCCTCGGCGATGCCGAGCCGGGCCGCGTCGGCCGGGTTGAGCTCCACCCACACGTCCGGCGCGGCCCGGTCGAGTTGTGGGGCCCGGCCGGTCTTGGTGCGGGTGTGGAACTGGTAGACGGTGCGGCCGGTGGTCAGCAGCATGGGGTGTTCGTCGTCGGGCACCTCGGGGGAGGGCTGGTAGTCGACGGTGTGCAGGAACGCCCGCCCGCCCGGCTCCTTGGCGCGGTACTCCGGCTCGGTGAACTCGGCGCCGGTGGCGAGGTCGTGGCCGTACGTCTCGCAGTGGTCGGGGTCGGTGTGGAAGTGCCCGTCGGTGTAGAGGCGTTCGGTGCCGTCGGGGTGCTCGTCGGTGCAGGGCCACTGGACGCCGGAGCCGCCGCGCAGCTTGGCGTAGGTGATGCCGGTGTAGTCGCAGGGCCGCCCCCGCGAGCACTCCTTCCACGCCTCGAACACCTCCTCCGGCCCGGTCCACCGGATCAGCGGTCGCCCGTCGCGGTCCCGGAAGTCCATCCGCCGGGCGTAGTCGAGGAAGATGTCCAGGTCGGGGCGCGCCTCGCCCGGTGGGTCGACGGCCTTGTCGGAGATGTGCACGGTGCGGTCGACGCTGGTGAACGTGCCGGTCTTCTCGCCCCAGGTGGCACCGGGCAGCACCACGTCGGCCAGTTCGGCGGTCTCGGTCAGGAACAGGTCCTGCACCACCACGAACAGTTCCGGCTTCGCCAGGACGCGCCGGACGCGCGACAGGTCGGGCAGGGACACCGCCGGGTTTGTGGCGCTGATCCAGAGCAGCTTGATCGAGCCCTGCTCGGCGTACCGGAAGATCTGCATGGCGTGCGTCGGGGGCGCCCAGTGCGGGATGACGTCGACGTCGACGTTCCAGAGCCGGGCCAGCTCCTCGATGTGCGCGGTGTTCTCCCAGTTGCGCAGGCCCGGCAGGTCCCCGTCGGCGCCGGTCTCCCGGGTGTTCTGCGCGGTGGGCTGGCCGTTCATCTGGTAGATCCCGGCGCCGGGCCGGCCGATCATGCCCCGGATCAGGTGCAGGTTGTTGACGCCGCAGGCGGCGGCGGTGGCCTGGTTGGACTGGTAGAAGCCCTGCAACACCGTCGACAGCAGCCGCTGGGATGCGCCGAGCAGCTCGGCGGCGCGCTCCACGTCGGCGGCCGGCACGTCGCAGATGTCGGCGACCCGCCGGGGCGGGTAGCCGTCGACGATCCGGCGCAGCTCCTCGAAGCCGAGCGTGTGCGCCTCGACGTACTCCCGGTCGTACCAGCCGCGCCGGATGATCTCCCGGAGCAGGCCGTTCATCAGGGCCACGTTCGTGCCGCTGCGCACGGCGAGGTGCAGGTCGGCCTCCCGCGCCACCGGGGTGGCGCGCGGGTCGACCGCCAGCATCGCCGGCGGGTTGGGGCCGTGCCTTCGGTCCAGCATCCGCATCCAGAGCACCGTCTGGGTCTCGGCGACGTTGTGCCCCCACAGGGCCATCGCGTCGCAGTGGTCCACGTCGGTGTACGAGCCGGGCTGCCCGTCGGTGCCGAAGCTCGCCTTCATCGCGGCGGCGGCGGTGGCCGTGCAGAGCCGGGTGTTGCCGTCCATGTGCGGGGTGCCCAGCCCGGCCTTCCCGATCACGCCCAGCGTGTAGTACTCCTCCAGGAACAGCTGGCCGGTGGTGTAGAAGCCGAAGTGTCCCCACCCGCCCGGGCCGTCGAGCAGTTCCTTCGACCGGGCCACGATCCGGCCCATCGCGGTGTCCCAGTCCGTCTCGACGAGCCGGCCGCCCTCGCGCACCAGCGGCCGGGTCAGCCGGTCGGGGCTGTGGTTGGCCTGCCAGCCGTACAGGTCCTTGGGGTCGAGCCGGCCCCGGTTGATCCGGTCCACCGCGCGGCCCCGCACCCCGACTATCCGGCCGTCGGCGACCGCGATGTCCAGCGCGTCGCCGTTGGAGTGCAGCACCGACGCCGACTGCACCCACCGGTCCACGTCCGCCTCGGCCAGGTCACCGTCGAGGAACCGGTCCACCCGCACCGGCCACTCCTGCCCCGGCCCGTACGGGGTCCGTTCACCCCACGGGTCGGCGATCCGGTCCACCACGACGCGCTCCCCTCCGAATCCCGGTCGTCACACCTGTCCCGCCGTCACCGCAGGTCGTCGCCCCGACCCGGCCCTCCAGTATGTGGCGATACCCCGGACCGGCATGCCGAAGCGGACCGACAGCCACCGGTTCGGGGTGTCCGTGCCGGCCGCCTCGGTAGGTCGTCCCCGCGGTCGGCGATCATGGCCGCACGGTGAACCGACGGGAGGAAGGCACCAGCGCCGCGGCGGCGGGCGCGGCGAAGCACACCACGGCACACCCGGCGAGGATGCCGACCGCCCCGAAACGATCGATCGCGGGAGCGATGAGCGCCAGACCGACAGGCGCGAGTCCGTAGGACAGGAGGAAGTCCAGCGAGGACACCCGGGCGAGCTTCGTCGGCTCGACCTCGCGCTGCGTGGCGGTGAACCAGGGGACGTTGAACAGTTCGATGCCGAGTCCGGCGAGCACGTAGGCGGAGACGACCAGCACGGGATGCACCGGCAGGAGCAGGCTGAGCGGTACGAGCCCGTACAGGGCGAGCCCGGCCAGGGCGGTCCAGCCCTGTGCCGGCGGGCGCCACCGCCCGATCACCACGGCACCGGCGAGCGCGCCGAGGGTGTACGCGGTCATGGCGGCGGCAAGCACGGCCTCGGTGCCGTAGCGGTCACGGCTGACCAGTGGCAGGACCACTCCGGTGGCCGAGTATCCGGTGGCGATGACCGCGGTCAGCGCGGCCAGGCCCGCGAGGAACCAGGGGTGACGGCGTGCCTCGCGCACGCCGTCGGCGAACTCGGCCAGGATTCCGGGCCTGGCGACGGGCGTGTCGGGTCGGCCGGTCCCGGCGGGTGGGACCAGGGCGGCCGCCAGCCACAGGCCGCCGACGCCGAGCAGGAGCATCGGAACGGAGACGACCAGGGCCAGTAGCGCGGTCAGGCTCGGGGCGACGAGGGTCGTGACCCGCACGGCGAGGGTGATGGCGGCGTTGGCCTGCTGCCGTCGCGGCTCGGGGACCACCTCGGCGGTCAGCGCCTGGAAGGCGGGCCGGCACGCGCCCTGTCCCGCACCCATCACGGTCGCCGCCACGGCCGTCAGGGCGAGCGACCGGCCCATGCCGAACACCATCACCGGGGCGGCGAGGGCGCCCAGCAGGCCCGACCACAGCACCACCCGCCGACGCGAGTGCCGGTCGGCGAGCACGCCGCCGATCGGGACGGCGACGAGGAAACCCACGGTCCGTACGGCCAGCAGCACGCCCAGTTCGATGGCGGTCAGCGATCGGTCGAGCACCGCCAACCCGAGGATGAACGGCAGGGCCCACGTGGCCATGCCCGAGGCCGTCGTACCCGCCCACAGCCGGACGAAGGACGTGCTCCGCAACATCGAGTGCGGCTCCGGGCGGGTCTGCACGGTGTCGTCAAGCATGCGCATCGATTCCTCGGCCTTGACCTGACAATGATTGTCATTATAGTAACGGTCGCGGTTCGTCTCGTCCCGGAGGTGTCCATGTCACGTCCCACCCGGCCCGGTCGGGCGTTCGACGCCGTGGCCCCGACTGCCGGCGCCGCCCCGGGCGGCGGTGCGACACCAGCGGCCCCGGCGCGCGGCGCGGCGGTCGACCGCTGCCGCCGACGACCGACGTTCTCCAGCACGCCGCACCGACCGCAGCCCACCCGCTGACCCGAGGGAGGACCATGAACATCAGCCTGGCCGACCTGCCACCGGTACTGCCCGCCGACCACGTCGTCGCCATCAACCAGCCCGGAGCCGACCTGCACAACCACCGCGACTACGCCTGGAACGGCATGACGTTCGACCTGCCGCCCGGCGTGTTCCGCCCCGGTGGGACCAGCCGAATGCTGCACCAGCGGCTCCTCGACGGCGACATCGAGACCCGTGGCCGCGTCTACGCCGCGATGGGCGTCGGCGTCGGCGTCGAAGCCGTAGCGGCCGGGCTACGGGGCGCGCACACCGCCTACGCGCTCGACGTACACCCCGCCAGCGTGCGGGCCACCGCACGGCACTACCGCACCCACGTCGGCGAACGACCCGACACCCGCTTCGTCCCGCTGGTGTCCGACCTGTTCGACGCGCTGCCCGACGGCACCCGGCTCGACGTCGTGACCTTCAACCCGCCCGCCGTCAGCCAGCCGGTCAGCGACGACCCCGATGTCGTGCGCAACGTCTGCGTCGGCGCGTCCCTGGTCACCAGATTCCTCGACCAGCTCGTCGACCGCGATCTGCTGGCCGCACACGGCGAGGTGTTCCTGATCCTGTCCAACACCGCCGACCTGCACACCATCATCGGCCATGCCATCGGGCGCGGCTTCGCCACGACGATCCAGCACCGCCACGACTGGCACGACGGCGTCGTCACGTTCCTGTTCCTACTCACCCGCAACCAGCGATGACGGCCCTGACCGGCCTGGTGACGGCGGTCCTCGACGGCCAGCACGGCCCCGACCCCGCATCCCTCGTGGCCACCAGCGTCTTCTGGGTGCACCACGGCACCCGCCTCGCCGGCGGGAACACCACCTACCGCAACCAGTACGTGCTCGCCCGCGTCGGCACCGCCATCGGCGCGTGCGCCTTCGCCGCCGGCGACGTGGACCCGACCGTGTGCCTGGAGTACTCCGGCGCGCCCGTTGCCCACCTGCTCACCGACGCACCGCCCGAGGTGCGGGTGGCGACCCTCGACGCGTACCTGGCCCACGTCCGTCCGCACCGGGACTCCGACGCCGAGCCCGTCGTGCTGCCCGCCGGCACCCCGGAGACGCGGGCGCGGGCGCGCGACGCCGCGGTCGCCGGACTCCTCGACGTCGCGCCCGGCGCGAAGGTCGCGCTGATCGGCGTGGTCAACCCGCTCGTGGCCGCCATCCGTGCACGCGGCGCCGAGTGCCTGCCCTGCGACCTCACCCTGCGCACCACCCAGTGGGGTGACCCCGTCACCCCTGACATGCGCGATGTCCTCCACGTCGCCGACGCCGTCGTCGCCACCGGTATGACCATCGGCAACGGCACCTTCGACGAGATCCTGCGCACCTGTCACGACCGGGACGTCCCGCTGATCGTCTACGCCCAGACCGCCAGCGCGGTGGCCCGACACTTCCTCGGCGCAGGCGTCACCGCACTGTCGGCGGAGCCGTTCCCGTTCTCACAGTTCAGCGCCGAGCGGACCGTGCTGTACCGGTACCAGGCCCAGTCCTGACCACCCCGAGGGGAAGACGTGGACGAGCACATCAGCGAGACACTCAGCAGGCCGGCCCTGATCCGCCTGGACGACCGCACCACCTGCGTGCGCTTCGAGACCATGAAGATGGCGTCCGCCCTCGCCGCGGTACGCCATCTGCTGCACCGGGGAGTGATCACAGCCGGGGACACCCTCGTGGACAGCTCCAGCGGCATCTACGCCCACGCGCTGGCGCTGGCCTGTCACCGCCACGGCCTGCGCTGCCACATCGTCGCATCCACCACCGTCGACATCACGCTGCGCACCCAGCTGGAGATCCTCGGCGCCACCGTGGAACCCATGCCGCCGACCGCCAACCTGAAGCTGGACCAGGACCGCCGGGTCGCGCGGGTCCAGGAGATCCTGCGCGCGAAGCCGCGCCACCACTGGATGCGCCAGTACCACGACGACATCCACTACCTGGGCTACCGCCCGATCGCCACACTGATCCGACGGGAACTCGACGGGCAGCCCCTGACGATCGTCGGTGGCGTCGGCACCGGGGCCTCGACCGGTGCCCTGGCCACCTACCTACGCGATGCCACCCTCGACGTGTCCCTCGTCGGCGTCCAGCCGTTCGACAGCGTCACCTTCGGCAGCGACCACGTCCGCGACCCCGAGATCATCATCGCGGGCATCGGCAGTGCCATCCCCTTCGCCAACGTCCGCCACACCCTCTACGACACCCTGCACTGGATCGGCTTCGACGCCGCACTGGCCGGCAGTATCGCCCTGCTACGCGAACACGCCGTCTTCGCCGGCCTGTCGACGGGCGCCGCCTACCTGGCCGCATGCTTCGAGCGACGTGCGGACTCCCGGCGGCACGTCGTACTACTGGCCCCCGACACCGGCCACCGCTACGTCGACGCCGCCTACACCCGACACGCCCAGGCCCTCCCCGCATGCGACCTGCAACCCCGCCAGATCACCGAACTGGCCGACATGAAGCTGCCGTGGTCGCGCATGAACTGGAACGCCGCCCCGGCCCCCACGGCCGCAGCAACCGACCCGGCCCTGCAATCCGCATCCTGAGGGGCCACGGCACCGGGCGACACCGTGGGGCCGGACGGCCCGTAGGTGCCGGCCCGCCTGGCCAGCGACAAGCTCGATCGGTCGGACGGCCGGGGAACTCACGTGCGGGCCGGCCGGGGTGGGGGAGACAGGCACGGCCTGACACCATCCAGCCAGCGCGCCCGAGCGCGAGAGCCTGGCCTGCTCTCCGCAGGCCAGGCTCTCGCGCGGTCAGCCATCGTGGATTCGGCCGCTCGGCCCGGACGATGGCGGCGACGGAGGGAGGCCCCCGCCGGTCGGCGCGGGCCACCACCGCCTTTAGCCGGACCGCGAGCCGGTCCGCGTCACGTGCGCTGATCTGCGGGATCCACGGTCAGGACCGCAGGTCCCGCAGGTGCGCGGCGAACTTCTCCAGCCCGTCGACGTTGCGAGGGCTGCTGATGCCCTCGTTGTAGTCGAGGACGAAGAAGCGGTCGTTGACCACCGCTGGCAGATTCTTCGTCTTGGGCGAGGTCTTGAGGAACCTGATCTTCTGCGCGGCCGGTTGATCCTGGTAGTCGAGAATGATGATCACCTCCGGTCGGGCCTGGACGACCGCCTCCCAGCCGACCTGCGTCCAACGGCCGTCGAGGTCGGCGAAGATGTTCCGGCCACCCGCGAAGGAGATGATGTCGTTCGGCGGCACCTGCCGGCCGGCCGTGAACGGCTGGTCGGTGCCCGAGTCGTAGAGGAACACCGGGGTCCGGGTGCTCGGGGCCTGAGCCCTGACCGCCTCGACCCGTCGCTTCATGTCGGCCACCACGGCGGCAGCCCGCTGTTGCACACCGAAGATCTGGCCGAGTCGCTCCAGGTCGGTGTAGAGGCCGTCGAACGGGGCGTGCCGCTCGGGATGGTTCGGATAGTTGAAGCAGGACTCGGCGTGCATGAAGCTCTGGATGCCCAGCCCGTCGAGGATCTCCGGAGAGGTGCCGCGCTTGTCGCTGAGCCCGGAGTTCCAGCCGGCGACGACGAAGTCGGCCTTGGCCTCCACCAGGAGTTCCCGGTTGAGCAGGTCATCGCTGAGGAACTTCACCTTGGCGTACTCGGCGGCCCAGGGGGACTCGGTCACCGGCGGATTGGCCGGTGGCATCACGTACCCGTGGACGTGCTCGGTGAGGCCGAGGGCGAACATCTTGTCGGCGCTACCGCCCTCGTAGACGACGGCGCGTCGCGGGGTGGTGTATTCCACCGGTTCGCCGCACCGGTTGACGGTGACCTTCTGCACCCCGCTTCCGCTCGGCTCGACCTCGGCACCACAGCCGGCGAGCAGCGCCGTGGCGGTCAACGACGCCAATGCGGTACGGACTGCGGTTCGCCGTCGGGAGACGGTCCCGTTCATCTGCGGATTCCTTTCGAAGATTGTGCTGATTCCAGGGAGTGGAGCAGTTGTGGATGACCGGTCAGCGGGTGCGCCACGACGCTGACCGCGACGCCGAACACCTCGCGGACCAGATCGGCGGTCAGGACCTCGGCGGGAGTTCCGGTGGCGACGAGCCGGCCTCCGGACAGCACGCCGAGCCGGTCGCAGGCCGCTGCGGCGAGGTTCAGGTCGTGCAGCACGACGAGGACGGTGAGCCCTGAGCCGCGCAGCAGGGACAGCAGTTCGATCTGGTGCCGGACGTCCAGGTGGTTGGTCGGCTCGTCGAGCACCAGGATCTGCGGCTCCTGCACGAGGGCGCGGGCGACGAACACCCGTTGCCGCTCACCGCCCGACAGCGCGAGCATCCCCCGGTCGGCCAGGTGCAGCACGTCGAGCTGTGCCATGGCCCATCGACACAGGCCTCGCTCCCGCTCGCTGAGCGGCTGGTTGCCGCGCAGGTGCGGGGCACGACCGAGAGCCACCGTCTCGGCAACGGTGAAGTCGAGGTCCGTACCGCCGTCCTGGGTGAGCGCGGCGACCGACCTGGCGCTGCGGCGTAGCTTCAGGGTGGACAGGTCGTCGGAGCCGAGCCACACCACGCCGCGGCTCGGCCGCAGCGCCCGGTAGACGCAGCGCAACGCAGTCGACTTGCCGGACCCGTTCGGTCCGATCAGTCCGACGATCCGCCCGTCCGGCACGTCGAGCGACAGGTCCCGGACGATGACGTTCCCGTCGATCTCCACCGTGACGCCGTCGAGTCGAAGGTCCATCACCGGCCGCCGAACAGGTAGCCACGACGGCGCATCAGCGCGAGGAACACCGGTACGCCGATCAGAGCGGTGATCACGCCCAGTGGCAGCTCCCGGGGAGCCACCAGGGTGCGGGAGACCAGGTCGACCCAGACCATGAACACGGCACCGGCCAGCGGCGCGACGACCAGCACCCGGTGGTGCGAGGCGCCGACCACGATCCGGACCAGGTGCGGCAACACCAGGCCGACGAACGCGACCGCTCCGCTGACCGCCACCATCGCACCGGTGACCAGTGAGGTGACGACGAACAGTCGCCGACGTACCCGGGTCGTGTCGACGCCCAGGCTGAGGGACGCCTCGTCGCCGAAGGTCAGCACGTCGAGGGTGCGGCTGTGCCGGTGCAGGACGACCCCTCCGACGAGGACGGTGGCCGCGGCCACCGGCAGGCCGCCCCAGGTCGCGGCGCCGAAGCTGCCCATGGACCAGAACAGCATGGTGGCGGTCGCCTCGCTGTCCGGTGTGAAATAGATGATCACCGCCATCAGCGCCTGGAAGCCGAACGACATGACCACGCCGGTCAGCACGAGGCGCAGAGGCGTGATGCCGGTGCGGCTGTACGCGGCCAGGTAGACCAGCGCCGCGGCGGCCATCGCGCCGAGGAAGGCGCCGGCGGAGACCGCGTAGATGCCGAGCGCGCCGAGTCCGCCGGCGACCGTGACCGAGACGGCGCCGACCGAGGCGCCGGAGGAGACCCCGAGCACGTACGGATCGGCCAGGGCGTTGCGCACCAGGGACTGGATCGCCACACCGACCGCGGACAGGCCCGCCCCGACGATCGCCGCGAGCAACACCCGTGGCGTGCGGATCTGCCAGATGATCTGGTACGTGGTCACCTCGTCGGCGTGGATGCGGCCGCCGGTGAGCGCGGCCCAGAGGTACCGGGCCGTCTCGCCGGGCGGGATGGCGACCGGTCCGAGGCCGATCACCACCACGAGCGAGACGGCCAGCAGGACCAGCAGAGCGGCCACCGTGCCACCCGTTCGCGGTGACGGACGAGGGGCGCCGGCGGCAGGGGCGTCCGGGTCGACCACGAGGTCGACGGTCGTGGAGGGCGTCACGCCGAATCACTCTCCCGGTAACGAAATCCATTGTCAAATGCGTATCGTGGCACGTGACCTGGGCGTTGAACCCGTACCGCCGGGGCCGTGCCCCCGACGACTCGGCGACCCGACGGGGCCGGGGGCCGGCGGCAGTCAGGAGGCGAGGTCGGCGCCCTTGTCGCGGTGGACGACGGGTCGGTGCCGGGGGTGGATCTCTGGCTTCATGCACGTCGTGCTCCTTCGGTGTCGGTGCCGGTCAGCTCCGCCCCGCCGAGGGGGAAGCAGCCGGCGAACGGGTCGTGGTAGGTCCGCCAGACCTCCTCGCCGTCGGCGAGTTCGGCGTCGGTCAACAGGCACTCGGCGAGGGCACGGTGCAGCTCGACGGGATCGACGTCGAGGCCGATGAAGACCAAGTGCTGGTGCCGGTCGCCGTAGTAGGGGTCCCACTCCAGGGCGGCGGCGAGCCGGCGCTGATCGCAGACGTGCTCCCAGCCGGGTTCGGGCAGGCTCACCAGCCAGTGCCCGAGGGATCCCATCGCCAGGCCGCCGCCGGCGAACTCCCAGGCCACGACGGTGTCGGGTTGGCTGGCCAGCCAGAGGTGGCCCCGGGAGCGGAGCACGTCGGCGTTCACGTCCTCCAGGACGTCGTGCAGCCGCCGCGGGTGGAACGGGCGACGGGCGCGGAAGACGGCGGAGACGACCCCGCAGTCGGCCTCCGGCTCGTGCGTGCCCAGCGCGAAGCCCTGTAGGCCCCGGGTGAGGACGCCGGGGGTCTCCGGCCGGTGCCGGTGGGTGTGGCGCAGTTGGCGGGTGAGCGCGTCGGCGTCGACGAGATCGCCGTCGACCCGGAAGTGCGCCGCCCACGGCGCCATCCGCTGGAGCAGGACCGCGATCCTGCCGGTGTCGAACTCTCCCTCCCGGGACCGCCCCCAGAGCACCAGGGTGTCGGCGTACTCGATCTGCCGGACCACGACGTCGGCGAGACCGCGGTGGTCGTCCTCGGCGGCCTGGATGCCGAGCGTGGCGAGGTCGTCGGTGCTGGCCAGGCCGTCGAGCAGGTGCTCGGCGTCGAGGACGGTGACGTAGGAGTCGACCTGGATGAGGTCGGTGACCGGTGTGCCGTCGACGAGGTGGTGGGCGCAGGCGGCGGCGACCGCCTCGGGTTCCACCACCTCGGGCAGCATCAGCACCAGGTCCTGGCCGGGGTTGTCCCGGGTGAGCCGAGCGAGGGTGGGCAGCACGTCCTCCCGCAGCGTGCAGGAGGCGCAGCCGTGCGCCAGGGCGATCCGCTCGTCCTCGACGATGCCGGTGCCGGTGCGGACCACCCGGCGGACGACGCCGTCGCGAATGCCGGCGAGGTCGTGTCGCACCAGCAGCAGCGACGGGTCGGCGGCGAGCAGCGTGCGGGCGACGGCGAAGGTCGCCGCCGGCCAGAACCCGGACAGCACGGTCAGCGACGGGCGGTTACCGGCGTCGGCTGTCTCGACGCGGATCGGGGCCTGCGGGGACGACGTCATCATGTTCCTCTCGGCTTAATGAAAACGATTGTCATTCTATGCAGACGGCGGTCGCTGACGCGAGTCGCGCCCCGGTCCGGGCTGATCGCGCGGCTGTCGGGTGACGGTGATCCCCGTCGGTGCCGGCCGTCGCGTCGGGTCTCGCCCCGGCGCGGATCCGACCGGACGGATGATGTAGAAATGAAAACCGTTGTCATTGCCCTGCATCACCTGAGCAAGGAGCGATCACTGTGTCCAGACGTTGTGACGTCACCGGCACGCGTCCGAGTTTCGGCAACGCCGTGTCCCACTCCCACCGGCGCACCCGCCGCCGCTGGAACCCGAACCTGCAGAACCACCGCTACTGGCTGCCGTCGGAGCGACGGTGGATCGGCCTGACCCTGACGGCCAAGGCACTGAAGACCGTCGACCGCAAGGGCATCGAGCGCGTGGTCGCCGAGCTGCGCGGCCGGGGAGTGCGGCTCTGATGGCCCGGCAGACCGACGTACGCCCGATCGTCCGGCTGCGCAGCACCGCCGGCACCGGCTACACGTACGTGACCCGCAAGAACCGCCGCAACGACCCGGACCGGCTGGTGCTGCGCAAGTACGACCCGGTCGTACGCCGGCACGTCGAGTTCCGCGAGGCACGCTGATGGCCCGCAAGAGCCTCGGCCGTCGGCAGGCGCGCCGCGAGACCCTCGTCGCCCGGCACGCCGAGGCGCGGGACGAGCTGAAGCGGGCGGTCGCCCACCCGGACACCGACCCGGACGTACGAGCCGACGCGGCACGTCGACTCAACCGCCTGCCCCGGGACTCCAGCCCCGTACGACTGCGCTCCCGCGACCAGATCGACGGCCGCCCGCGCGGCGTGCTGTCCCGGTTCGGACTGTCCCGGGTGCGGTTCCGTGAGCTGGCCCTGCGCGGTGAGCTGCCCGGGGTGCGCAAGGCGTCGTGGTGACGGCACCGCGCCCCGCCCGCGACGGGGGAGGCGCGGTGGCGCTCGGTCGCATCAGCCTGCGGGCGCAGCGCCGGCCTACACTCCTGGCCGATCTGCGGGAAGCTTGACCGGCGCGCCAGGATTGCGCCAGACACGAGGCGGAGGTGCGCGTGCGGTTCGAGGTACTGGGCCCGGTGCGGGTGTGCACGCCGGACGGCGAGGCGGCCCTGGCGCCGAAACCACGGGCACTGCTCGCCGTGCTGCTCGCCGCGGGTGGCCGGTCGGTCACGAACGAACGACTGCTGGCCGAGCTGTGGCCGGCGGGCGTCCCGTCGACGGCCATGGCGACGTTGCAGATGCACGCCTCGGCGCTTCGCAAGGTGGTGGGCGACCGGTTGCGCACCACCTCCGGCGGCTATCGGCTCGACCTGACCGACGCCACCCTCGACGCCGCCGAGTTCGAGCAGACGGGGGCGCTCGGGCTGTGGCGTGGCGACGCGTACGACGGGGTGCGGGCCGGACACTCCGTGGCAGCGGCGGCCGCCCGGCTCGCCGAGCTGCGGCTCACGGCCCTGCTCGACTGGGCGCGGCGGGCACTGGCGGGAGGCCGGCACGTCGCGGCGGCCACCGAACTGGCCGGTTGGGTCGCCGAACAGCCCACCGCCGAGGTGCTCGTCCGGCAGTTGATGCTCGCGCTGTACCGGTCCGGCCGGGCCGGCGACGCGCTGACCGCGTACGACGATGTCACCGCCGCCCTCGGCGAGCTGGGCGCCCGCCCCGGCCCGGAACTCGGCGCGCTGGCCGCCGCCGTACGCCGGCGGGACCCCACCCTCGACCGGCCGGCGCCCGGGGTGCCCGCGCGGCGCAACCGGTTCGTCGGCCGCCGCTTCGAACTGGACCGGGCGATCGACCTGCTCGGCGCCGCCCGGCTGCTGACCATCGTCGGACCGGGCGGCGCCGGCAAGACCCGGCTCAGCCTGGAGCTGGCACGCGAGGTGGCCGAGGACCACGACGCGGTGCACGTCGTCGAGCTGGCCGAGCACCGCGACGGCCCGCTCGACGCCCGGCTCGCCGCGGCCACCGGCATCCGCGAGGAGCCCGGCGTGGCGGTGCGCGACACGGTCGTCCGGCAGCTGACCGGCCGCGTCCTGGTGGTGCTGGACAACTGCGAGCACGTCCGGGCGGACGCGGCGGCACTCGCCCACGCGCTGCTCGCCGCCTGCCCCGGCCTGCGACTGGTGGCGACCAGCCGGGAGCAGCTCGGCCTCAGTGGGGAGGTGATCCTCACGCTGGGCGGGCTCGCCACGCCGCCCCCCGGCGCGACCGATCCACGCACGGACGCGATGCGGCTGCTCGCCGACCGGGTGGCCGCGGCGCGCGGTGGCGCCGGACTGGCCCCGGCCGAGCAACCCGTGGCCGCCGAGCTGTGCCGCCGGCTCGACGGACTGCCGCTCGCCATCGAGCTGGCCGCCGCCCGGCTGCGCGCGGTGCCGCTCTCCGAGATCATGTCGCGCCTCGACCGGCGCCTCGACCTGCTGACCGGCACGTCGCCGGTGCCCCGGCACCGGACCATGCGAGCGGCCATCGACTGGGGCTACGACCTGCTCGACGAGCCGCAGCAGAAACTGCTGCGGCAGCTCGGCGTGTTCGCCGGCGGCTTCGACCTGGCGGGCGCGGCCGAGGTGGCCGGCGGGGACCCGCTCGACCCGCTGACCCAACTGGTCGACCGGTCCATGGTGGAGTTCGGGCAGGGCCGCTACCGCCTGATCGAGACCATCCGCGAGTACGCCCGCGAACGACTCGACCCGGTCGAGCGCGCCGAGGCGTACGGCAGGCTGGTCTCCGGCTGGGAGCGCCGGCTCGCGTCGCCGCCGCCGCTGGACGGCCCGGCGCACACCGAGTGGCTGGCCGGCATCGGCGCCGACCACGACACGATCGTGGCCGCGCTCGACTGGACGCTGCGCGACGGCGACCCCACGAAAGGGCTGGGCATCGCCGCGGCGATGTGGTGGTACTGGTGGGTCGCCGGCCGGATGGCCGAGGGCCGGGCCTGGCTCGACCGCGCGCTGGCCGCCGCCCCGCCGGCACCGTCCGCCCTGCGCGCCCGGGCGTTGCGGGCCGCCGCGGCGCTGGCCCGCAACTCCGGTGACCTGCCGGCGGCCCGCCGGCTGGGCGAGCAGGGCCTGACCACGTTCCGCGAGCTCGGCGACCGGACCGGCATGGTCGCGGCGCTGAACAATCTGCTGATCACCGCTCAGGCGCAGGAGGACTACCCGGCATCGCTCGCGTTCGGCTACGAGGCGCTGCGGATCGCCGAGGACCAGTCCGACGCCCGGATGGTCGCGGCGGCGTCCAACAACACCGCGGGCACGCTGCGCTGCATCGGCCGCCTCAGCGAGGCGGAGGAGCTGTTCCACCGCGCGCTGGCGGGGTTCCGCGCTCTCAACGACCGGCGCGGGGAGGCGGCCGCGCTGACGAATCTGTCCACCATCGACCGGCGCCGCGGCCGGCCCACCCCCGCGCGATCGGCGATGCGGGAGGCCCTGGCGATCTACACCGAGCTGGGCATCGCCGAGGGGCAGCTGGACGCCGTCGAGGGGCTGGCGCAGCTCGACGTCCGCGACGGTGACGCGGCGGGCGGGTTGCGGCTGCTCGCGCTCGCCGAGCGGGAACGCTCCGCGCTGGGCGCCCCGAGCTTCACCCCGGACGAGATCGCCGACCGCGACCGGGCGGAGGCCGAGGCCCGGGCCCGGCTCGGGCCGGCGGAGGTGGCGCGCGCCTACCGGGAGGCGGACGCGACGACGCTGGCGGAGGCGGTGGCGGCGCTGCTCGCCGGCTGAACCGGCACGGCCTTTGGGTTTCCTTTGGCGCCACCGTCCATCCTTCCGACGTGATCCGACCTACCAGGCCAGCGGCCATCTCCCTGCTCATCGCCGCGACGATGTCGGGGTGCGCGACGACCGGGCCGACCACTCGGGACAGCGACGCCGACGCGGTGACATCCGTTGGCCCGTCCGCCGCGACCGCCACGGCGCATTCGGCACGGCCGCCGTCGCCAGCCGGTACGGAACCGGCGCCGACGCGGCCGGCCACCACGGAGCCCGCCGACGGGAAGCCGACCACGGGGAAGCCGTCGCACCCGGCCACCACTGTGGTCGCCGGCCCGCGAATCGTCCACCTGCGCGTCGCCCGGCAGCCGAAGTGCGCCGAGGGCACCGCCGTCTTCCGCGCCGACCCCGTGCCCCTGGTGATCGAGTGGAAGATCACCGGCGCCACCGGCGGGGCCCTGTCCGTGGACGATCCGACGAACACGCCGGGCACGTACGGCCCGGTGGATCTCGAAGGCTCGCAGGAGTTCCTCTTCTCCTGCACCGGCGACGTCGGCAGCACCGAAACGCACACCTACGCGCTCTACACGGTCGGTGGCGGGCCCGTGCGGTCCGCGACCGTCACCGCCTCGGCCAAGGTGCTCGACAAGGGCCTCGGCACCAACTGACCCGCATCCCGTCCCCCTGCGAGGAGACCTCGTGAAGCACCGCTCCGTCACCCTGGCCGCCCTCGTCGCCGTCTGCCTCACCGCGGGCTGCGACCTCACCGGATCCACCACCGCCGGCGAATCACCGACCGCGGACGCCACGCTCGCACCGCCCGCCGAGGCCGCCTCCCCGACGCCGGAGGGGACCGCGGACGGCGACCCGGGTGCGGTGCGGGGAGCCGGCGGCATCCCCGACCCCTGCACCCTGCTCACCGAGGCCGAGGTGGTCGACCTGACCGGCCGCGAGGTCACCCGGAACGACGAGGACGGCGGCGATGCCGGCGACGTCACCCGCTTCTGCCAGTGGCAGCAGGACCACGGCCAGCTCGCGATCTTCCTGAGCCGCACCACCGCCGCGGACTTCGACGTCACCGTCGCCGCTGCCAGGCCGGTGGACGGGGTCGGCGAGAAGGCGTACTGGCACTCCGGGCACCTCTACGTCCTGCACGGCGCCGTGCAGATCGACGTCTACTCCCGCGGCGGCTCCGACGCGCAGAACCTGGCCGACGCCGAGCAGGTCGCCAAGGTCGTCATCCCGCGCCTCTGACGACGGATCGCGGCCAGCCCGCCGGCCACGTCCACGAACGCCAGGCGTCGTGGTGCTCGTGTGCACGAACACCGCGAGGAGGAGCGGGCCCCCTCAGGTCACCAGGCCCCGGCGGTACGCGTACACCACGGCTTGCACCCGGTCGCGTAGGTCGAGCTTGGCGAGGATGCGGGACACGTACGTCTTGACCGTCTCCTGGCTGATCACCAGGGCCGCGGCGATCTCGCTGTTGGACAGGCCCTCCGCGATGAGCCGGAGCACCTCCAGCTCGCGCGGGGTCAGCGCGCCGCCGTTCGGGTCGCCCTCGGCCGGGCGGATGCGGGC
The DNA here is from genome assembly GCF_057197825.1 of Micromonospora sp. USAFONa4. Classification (NCBI taxonomy): domain Bacteria; kingdom Bacillati; phylum Actinomycetota; class Actinomycetes; order Micromonosporales; family Micromonosporaceae; genus Micromonospora; species Micromonospora sp. USAFONa4. The sequence goes on from NZ_CM170072.1 coordinate 6,668,601, forward strand.
CGCGTACCTGCCCACCAACTGCCGGGTCACCTCCGGGGCCAGCAGCGCGGCGCCCGCCGCCACCGTGCGGATGCCGTGGAGCAGCTGCGCCGGTGGGGCGTCCTTGAGCAGGAAGCCGCTGGCGCCCGCACGCAGTGCCTCGTAGACGTACTCGTCGAGGTTGAACGTCGTCACCACGAGGACCTTCACCGGCTCGGGGACCCCGGCGCCGGCCAGCAGGCGGGTCGCCTCGATGCCGTCGAGCACCGGCATCCGGACGTCCATCACCACCACGTCCGGCCGGAGCCGAACGGCCAGGTCGACCGCCGCGCGCCCGTCGCCGCACTCGCCGACGATCTCCATGTCGGGCTGGGCGTCGATGATCGTCGCGAATCCGGCGCGGATCAGCTCCTGGTCGTCGCAGACCAGCACCCGGACCGAAGCGGTCACGACGGGTTTCCAGCCGGGATCCGGGCCCGCACGAGGAAGCCGCCGCCGGCCTGCGCGCCCGCGCTGAAGTCGCCACCGAGGGCGGTGACCCGCTCGCGGAGCCCGGTGAGGCCGCGTCCGCTGCCGCCCGGGGACGCGCTGCCGGACCCGGAGCCGTCGGTGCTGATCTCCACGGTCGTCTCTCCTTTCCCGTGGTGAACGCGAACCTTGGTCCGGCTGCCGTGCGCATACTTCAGCGCGTTCGTCAGCGCCTCCTGCACCACCCGGTACGCCGTTTCGCCGGTGCTGCCGGTGGCCGCCACCGACGTGCCCTCCCGGACGAACTCGACCGGCTGCCCGGCCTGCCGGGAATGGTCGACGAGGGCGTCCAGGTCGCCGACGGACGGCGTACGCGGATCGCTGTGATCCGGGTTGAGCAGGTCGAGCAGCTGCCGCAGGTCGCCGATGGCCCGGCGGCCGGTGCCGGTGATCGCGGTCAGGGCCTGGTCCAGCTTGTCCGGGGCGCCCGTCAGGTAGCGCGCCGCCTCGGCCTGCACGACCATCGCCGTCACGTGGTGGGTGACGACGTCGTGCAACTCCCGGGCGATGCGCGTGCGCTCCGCGGTGCGGGTGGTCTCCTCGACATGGCGGCGGCGTTCCGCTTCGGCGGCCCGGTTCTGGCGCAGCCACGCCCCGATGCCCCACGCGAGCGCCAGCAACAGGTAGAAGGTGGTGAACCCCGCGACGCCCTCATCCGATCCGAGCCGGTCGAGGGAGATCGCCAGGGGCACGTACGCCGCCGAGGCGAGACCCGCGACGACCCAGCGGCGCCGTTCCAGGTGGGCGCCGGCGCTGATGAGCGCGATGGCCAGTCCCGTACCCGCGACGGTGTGGTAGCCGCGGAGCTGGTCGAGCGCGAAGCCGAGCGACACCAGCGCGAGGCAGACGGCCGGCCACCGACGGCGTACGGCCAGCGGCAGGCACTCCAGGGCGACGACACCGACGGTCAGCGCGTCGTACGGGCGGTCCGGGAGGTCGCCGAGCTGCGTACCCTGTCGCTCCAGGGCCGGGACCACCGCCGCGAGGGCGAGGGCCAGGGCGAACGGGAGGTCCCGGACCGTGACCGGCCACTGCTGCCACAGATCCGGGAGCCTCCGGAGCTTGATCACTGGGTGACTTTAGCGGTTGCCGGGGCCTGCGCCGTGCGGTGGCGGCGCGGGACGATGTGCCCGCGGCGCTTGGCCAGCCACAGGAACACCACGGTCAGCACCACGCCGGCCAGCACCGCGTACAGGCTGCCCTCCGGCCCGAAAGCGCCGCCGCTGAGCGCGACCGGCCCCGACGTCGAGGCTTCGAGCAGCCCCTTCGACTCGCCGTTGCCCGAGACCACGACGCTGAAGATGCCGCCGGCGGCGAAATTCCAGCCGAAGTGCAGGCCGATCGGGACCCACAGGTTCCGGGTGGCGGCGTAACAGGCGGCCAGCATGAACCCGGCCTCGATGGCGATGGCGGTCGCCCCCCACAGGGTGGCCTCCGGGTTCACCAGGTGCATCGCGCCGAACACCACGCCGGTCAGGGCGAGGGCGATCCAGGTGCCCGTACGCTCCTCGATGATCCGGAACAGCACCCCCCGGAACAGCAGCTCCTCGGTGACCGCGATGGCCGCCATGAGCCCGAGCAGACCCAGCGCTCGCGTCGGTGAACCCCAGCCCTCGACGTGGTAACCGCCGAGTAACGCGATGTTGGCGATGACGGCAGCGAACATGGCGAAGCCGATGAGCGCCCCGCGGACCAGCTTCCCGTCCCAACCGTCCTGGCCGAGCTCGGTCGGCTCACGGCGCTCGGTGCGCCGCACGACCCACCGGTAGACGACCACGCCCAGCACCGCCGTCACAGCGCCGATCACCAAGGTGAGGAGGAAGCTGCCCTCGACGGCGGCGACGCTCTGCCCGCCGACGAGGGCGACGGCGGCGACGGCGAGAAGCTGTTTGACGAAGCGCATGATGACTCCTTCGCAGACCGGGACCGGAGCGTCGCGGACACGAAGAAACCTATGGAGTTCCGCCGCCGCAATCGTCCCCGTGCGGTGGACACTTGCGGGTAGCTCGCACGGGGGACAAGACCCTTCCGGAGTCCGGAAACCCGGTCGGACATGGCAGATCCGCCGCTCGCCGCGCCCCGTTCGGCCGTGGGACCCACGCCGAGGCAGGACGGCGTCCCCGGGGCCGGGTCGCGAGGGTGGCTAGCATCTGCGCATGACGTTCTGGGTGCACTACGTGGTCCCACCCGGGGTGGCCGCCGGGGGCATGCTCGCGCCCCCGGGCGACGACGTCCTCGTCTTCGCGCAGACGGTCGAGGTGGGCGGGCGGGACCGGACCGTCGAGTTCTCCGTCCTCGCCGCCGGCGACGGGATCGAGGTCGCCACGGACATCGACTGCACCGCGTTGCTGCGGGGACGGGCCGAGGAGGTGGCCGTCGTCCGAGCCGTGGACGGCCTGGTGCTCGAGCACGCCGTACAGGCTGTCCGGATCCACGAGCTGCTGCTGCACAGGTGGTACGAGGTCAGCTCGGCGTCCCACCGGGCGTCGCTCGAAGCGCTCCGGCGATGGCTCACGGCGCACGACCCAGCGGGCGACTACTGGCAACTGCTCGTACGGCCAGGCGACCGGGCAGCGGGCGGCCCCGCCTGAGTGGCGGTGAGGCCGACGACGATCAGGCGGACTCACCCGGCGGCCGGACCGGATCCGTGGCCGGCGGGGCGGTGCCGGGGGCGCCCGGCCCGTCGCCGGGCGGGACCGGTCGGCAGTCGAGGTAGGCGTCCAGGGCGGCGGCGCCGGTCAGCATGGCACGGCTGCGGGCAGCGAGGCGGGCGCGCCAGTCGCGCAGCATCGACCCGAGCGGCGCGACGCCCCCGGCGGAGCGGACCTGGGCGATCAGCGGGGCGATCTGCGCCAGCAGGTAGCCGCCCCGCCTGAGCTGGTGGGCCAGCCGGGCGTCGCGCACGTCGGCGGCGCTGTAGACCCGGTAGCCCGTCTGCGGGTCGCGGCGCGGCTGGAGCACGCCCGCGCGTTCCCACTTGCGCAGGGTGGCCGGGCGGATGCCGAGCCTTCTCGACAGGGGACCGACGAACGTGTTGCTCCGTCCCTGCGGCACCGGGTCGAGGTCACCGACGGCGGCTTCGGCGGCCTGGAGGGTGCGGCGGTCGTCGAGGAGTTGCGCGTGACTCTCGTCGACGAGCCGCAGGGCGTCCTCGGTCGCGCCCCGGTTGACCGCCTGCATGATCGACGTGGCAGCCGCATGCCCGTGCCCGGGCACGAGGGCGAGGAACGCGCGCAGTGCCTGCGCGTGCAGCGCCGTGTAGGCGCGGTAGCCGTGCGGGGTGCGGGCCGCGGGCGGAAGGATGCCGGCCGCCTCGTAGTTCCTGACCGCCTGCGTCGACAGGCCGTGCGCGCGCGCCAGGTCGACCGGCCTGAGCCTGCCACTGCTTTGAGGGTTTGGCGTCATCACGCTGCCGAGGTTTGAGAGAAGTTTACACGGTCGGTTCAACGATACCGTTGAGGGCATGACTGCTGGTATCGCAGACGCCGCCCGTGCCGTCGACCCCGCTGCCGTCATGGCGTTGCTCCCGGGCAGGCCTCGACTGCTCGCCCTGGGCGAGCCCACCCACGGCGAGGACGCCCTGCTCGACCTGCGGAACGAGCTCTTCCGGCAACTCGTCGAGCGGGAGCACTACCGGACGATCGCGATCGAGAGCGACTGCGTGATGGGGCTGGTCGTGGACGACCACGTCACCTCGGGCACCGGCGTCCTCGACGACGTCATGGAGCGCGGGTTCAGCCACGGGTGGGGCGCCTTCGCCGCCAACCGCGAGCTGGTGCGCTGGATGCGCGCGTACAACGACGGGCGGCCCCCGGCGGAGCAGGTGCGGTTCGCCGGATTCGACGGCCCGCTGGAGATCACCGGCGCCGCGAGCCCCCGGCAGGTTCTCACCGCACTGCACGCCTACCTCTCCGCCCGGGTCGACGCCGACCTGCTTCCCTGCGCGGTGGAGACGCTCGACCGCCTGCTCGGCGCCGACGAGCGGTGGACCAGTCCCGCCGCGATGACGGACCCCTCCCGGTCCGTGGGGCGTACGCCCGACGCTGGCCGGCTGCGGCTGCTCGCCGACGACCTGGTGGCCCTGCTCGACGCGCAGACGCCGCAGCTGATCGCGGCGTCCACACCGGAGGAGTGGCACCGGGCACGCCTGTACGGGCGTACCGCCGTCGGCCTGCTGCGCTACCACCACGCGATGGCCGACCCGTCGCCGAGCCGCATGGCGCGGTTGCTCGGCGTGCGGGATTCGATGATGGCCGCCAACCTGCTCGCCATCGCCGGACGAGGGCCGGCGCTGGTGAACGCCCACAACGGCCACCTCCAGCGCAACAGGAGCAGCATGCGGATGGGCGGACTGCCGGTGCAGTGGTGGAGCGCCGGCGCGATCGTCGCCGCCCAGTTGGGCGAGGAGTACGCCTTCGTCGCCACGGCCGTCGGCACGATCCGCCACCAGGGAGTCGACGCCCCGCCGCCGGACACCGTGGAAGGGCTGCTGTACGCGCTGCCGGCGGAGCGTCACCTCGTCGACGCCCGCCGACTGGCCACCGCCCTCGCCGGCACGACGCCCGCCGCCCGGGTGTCGCCCTGGTTCGGCTACGCCCCGCTCGACCCGGCCCACGTGGCCGACACCGACGGGATCCTGTTCGTCAGGGACGCCGGGCGGGGCCAGGCTCCGCCAGTGTCCGGCAACGACTGACCGGCAGCGGTCCGGGCCTGCCGCCGGGACGACGCCGGGGGCCGCCGGGACGACGCCGGGGGCCGCCGGGGCGGCGCCGGGTGTCGGCGCCGCCCCGGCCGGTTCAGGCGATCGCGCAGGTGGCGCCGTTGAGGGTGAACGAGGCGGGCCGTCCCGTGTCGCCGGTGTGGGTGGCCTGGAAGCCGACGCTGACCGACGTGCCGGGCGCGATGGTGGCGTTGTAGGAGACGTTGCGAGCGGTGACCGCGCCGCTGGTCGGGGCGTACGTCGCGTTCCAGCCGTTGGTGATGCTCTGGCCGGCGGGCAGCGTGAAGGCCAGCGACCAGCCGTTCACCGTCGTGGTGCCGGTGTTGGTGACGGTGACCGAGGCGGTCAGGCCGGCGTTCCAGGCGTTGACGGTGTAGCCCACCCGGCAGGCGCCCGGCGCGGGCGGCGGAGTGCTGGGCGGCGGAGTGCTGGGCGGGGGAGTGCTGGGCGGCGGCGTGGTCGGCGGCGGCGTGGTCGGCGGCGGCGTGGTGGGGGGCGCGGTGGTGTCGAGCCCGAAGAAGCGGATCGCCTGCGCGGCGTCGACCGGCAGGTTGTGCGACACCCCCTGCATGCTGATCGCCTCGACCGGCGCCCGGTCGCCGCTGCCGCCGTAGCGGGTGCGGGTGTAGCCGGCCTGCGGGCTGTCGGTGTACGTCGGCGTCTGGCTCAGCCCGTGCACGTCGGTCCACTGCTTGATCTGCTCGCCGAAGTTCGGGTAGCGCAGCACCTCGTCGTTGGTCCCGTGCCAGGTCTGCATCCGGGGCCGGCGCCCGGTGTAGCCCGGATAGGCGTTGCGGACCAGGTTTCCCCACTCCCGCGCGGTCCTGGTGACCTGTCCGTTGGCGCACTCGCTGTTCCACTCGGAGCCGTTGGTCGTGGCGAAGCAGCCGAAGGGGACCCCGGAGAACGCCGCCCCGGCGCTGAACACGTCGGGATAGAGCCCGAGCAGGACGTTTGTCATCATCGCGCCCGACGAGATGCCGGTGGCGAAGATCCGGTCGGGGTCGACGGCGTAGCGCTGCCGGACGTGGTCGACCATCGACTTGATGCCCACCGGGTCGCTGCCGCCGTCGCGGCGCAGCGCCTGCGGGGAGGAGACGTCGAAGCACTGGCTGCTGCGGGTCACCGACGGGTAGACGACGATGTAGCCGTACCGGTCGGCGAGCGCCGCGTACTGGGTGTTGGCGTACATGGCGGGGCCGGTGCCGGTGCAGTAGTGCACCGCGACCAGCAGCCCCGGCCGGGGCGCGACGGAGTCCGGCACGTACAGGTACATGCGCAGGTTGCTCGGGTTCGGGCCGAAGCTCGTCACCTCGGTCAGGGCCGCGGCGGACGCCGGCGGGGCGACCGCCACCGCCGCCAGGGCGGTCAGCGCGGCGGCGGCCAGGGCGGCGCCCAGCACTCGGAGTCTGGTCCTCATGGATGGTTCCTCTTCCGCAGACGGTGGACAGGGCGGGGTTCCGATCGAGGGCTGCCCGGCTGCCCGATCACGTCCGGCTCAGGAACATCGACAAGTATCTATTAATGTGGAGGGTCCGGCAAGTGCCGGCCGCGCGCGACCGGCCGTCCCGCCCCTCGCGCCGTCACCGGGTCAGGCGCTTCTCGAACCAGTGGTGGGCGTACGGCTCGGCGTTGTACGCCTCGATCTCGCGGTAGCCGGCCGCCCGGTACATCGCGATCGCCTCGGTGAGGTTGCGGTTCGTGTCCAGCCGGACGGCGCTCCAGCCCCGCTCGGCGGCGTGGCGTTCCAGCTCGCCCAGCATCCGCCGCCCGAGCCCGAGCCCGCGTACGGAGTCCGCCACCCAGACCCGCTTGATCTCGGCGGGCGCGCCCCGGTGGAGCTTCACCGCGCCGCAGCCGACCGGCTCGGTGTTGAGGGTGGCGAGCAGGAACACGCCGGCCGGGGGGACGAGTTCCTCGTCGTGCACCGGGTTGCTCCGGGCCGGGTCGAACCCGCCGTCGAAGCGCCGCGCCACCTCCCGGGCGTAGGCCCGTACGCAGGCACGGGCGCGCGGGTCGCCGGGCGGGCAGGGCTCGATCAGCACCATCGACGCGACGAGCAGCCGTTCCACCTCGGCCATCGCCGCGACGAGCCGCTCGCGGCGTCGCCCGGTCAGCGGGGCGAGGATCGACCGGGCGAACTCGTCGGAGCGCTCGTCGAGCTCGGTCCACTCGGCGCGGCCGGCGGCGGTGAGCGTGGCGACCCGGACCCGCCCGTCCCCGCCCACCTGGTCGGACGGCCCGACGGTGACGAGCCCGTCGCCCTCCAGGGCGCGCAGGAGGCGGCTGAGGTGCCCCGAGTCCAGCCCGAGCCGGGACCGCAGCGCCGCGACCTCGGCGCCGCCGGGGCCGATCTCCCACAGCAGGCGGGCCTGGGCGAGGGGGCGGGCGCGCGCCATGTACTCGTCGTCGAGCGCCCCCACCCGCTGGGTCACCGTCCGGTTGAACCGCCGCATGGCGGCGATGAGCTCCGTCTCCATGAAACCTGACCTTAGTCAGCTATACCCGGTCCGCGCCAGCGCCGCCCCGGCGGCGGAGTGCGGTCGCGTCCGCGTACCGCCGGCGACCCGGCCCAGGCCATGGCCCGGCGGCCCCGGGGCGGCGCGGTGGGCGCCGTCCCCGGGGCCGTCCGGTCACCCGACGGTCAGGAGGCGGTGCAGGAGCGCACCATCGGGCGCGTCCAGTTGCCGTTGGCCATCGTGGTGAACCCGAAGACGTTGCCGCTGCCGTTGGAGCGCATCGTCATGACGTTGCCGCTGCCGTCCCAGCTCGGGGTGCCGTTCCAGGTGGCGGAGACCTTCTGCGGGGGCGTCACCTCGACGACGACGGTCCAGTTGGTGGCGCCGCTGACCGTGACGTCGCTGTTGAACCGGTCGCCCCACCGGGTGCCGTCGCGCAGGGTGGCGGTGCAGCTGCCGCCCGGCGGCGGGGTGGTCGGGCCGGTCGTCGGCGGCGGCGAGGTCGGCGGGGGCGTGCCGTTGTTGAGGGCGGCGAGGACCGCGTCGTACGCGGGCTTGCGGTTGCCGCCGTTGTCGAACAGCAGCGGCGTGTCGGAGGCCCGCCAGGAGTCGCTGTCCCGGATGCCCCAGACGGTGATGCCCGTGCACCGGGCCACCGCGAGGCAGTCGTTGACCACGTTGCGGTACGTGGTGGGCGAGGCCCCCGCGATGTCCAGCTCGGTGATCTGCACGTCGACGCCGAGCGCGGCGAAGCTGGACAGGGTCGTGCGGTAGTTGCCCGGGTAGGGCGAGCCGCTGTTGAAGTGCGACTGGAGGCCCACGCAGTCGATCGGTACGCCCCGGGCCTTGAAGTCGCGGACCATGTTGTAGACGGCCTGGGTCTTCGCGTGGCTCCAGTCGTCGGTGTTGTAGTCGTTGTAACAGAGCTTGGCGCCGGGGTCGGCGGCCCGGGCGGCCCGGAACGCCGCCTCGATCCAGTCGTTGCCGGTGCGCTGGAGGTTCGAGTCGCGCCGGGCCCCGCTGCCGCCGTCGGCGAACGCCTCGTTGACCACGTCCCACGCCACGACCTGACCACGGAAGTGGGTGGCCACCTGGGTGACGTGGTTGAGCATCGCCTGGCGCAGCGCGCTGCCGCTCATGTTCTGCATCCAGCCGGGCTGCTGCGAGTGCCAGGCCAGGGTGTGGCCCCGCACGCTCATGCCCCGGCTGCGGGCGTGGCTGACGATCCGGTCGGCGTTGCCGAAGGTGAACTGCCCCTGCTGCGGCTCGGTGGCGTCGATCTTCATCTCGTTCTCGGGCGTCACCGAGTTGAACTCGCGGTTCAGGATCGTGACGTAGGTGTTGTCGCTGAGCTTGTTGGCGGCGACGGCGGCGCCGAAGTAGCGACCGCGCTCCGCCGCCGACGCGCCCAGCGTGGTCCCGGCGCTCGCCGCGCCGGGCAGGACCGTGGCGCCGGTCGCCGCGAGCAGTCCCACGGCGGCGACGACGATGGCCGCGCGCGCCCGCGAACGCGATCTCGACCGGGTGTCCCGGGGGTGCCTCTCGGTCATTCCTGCTCCTTCCGGGGCCGGTCCGCACCGTCGGGGGGCGGACCGGAGTGGTGGGGGTGTGCCGGATCAGGGCCGCCCCGGCGGGCTGCGGCGCACGGGCCGCGGACCCGCCGTCATCGACCCTGATGGATGTGGAGTATGGCAGCGCCGCGCGCGGCCGAGCAAGAATTTCCGGAAAAGTTTCGGTAGCTGTCGAGCCTGCCGCATTGGCGAATTCGTAGTGCTCGCAGGTCAGCGAGCAGCCATAAAGGACGGCGGGCACCCGTGCTGATCTTCGTGCGATCAGGAAGAGTGCCCGCCGGTCGGATTTTCCGGGACGATTCCGTAACGCGTCAGGGGTCGCGCCTGGCCAGGCCGCCCATCTTCACCGCCGTGAACACCGCCGCGGCCAGCGCGACGTCGGAGAGCAGCATCAGACCGATCGCGTACGACCCCTGCACGCCGTACACCCAGCCCATCACCAGTGGCGGGACGAAGCCGCCGAGCCCGCCGGCGGCGCCGACCAGCCCGGTGACCGCGCCCACCTGGTCGGCGGGGGCGACCCTGCCGACGAGGGCGAACACGGCCCCGCTGGACGCTCCGAGCAGCACCGCCATCCCGAGCAACGCGACGGTCGCCACGGGCAGCAGGGCGGGCTCGAAGGCCTGCACCACCGCGAAGGCGGCCACCCCGGCGAAGCACCACACCAGCACCGGAACCGGGTGCAGCCGGTCGGAGAGCCAGCCGCCCAGCGGGCGGGCCAGGACGGCGAGGACCACGAACCCGGCGGTACGCAACGCGCCGTCGGCCGCGTCCAGGCCGTAGGCGGTGCCCAGGTACGCGGGCAGGTACACGCTGAAGGCCACGAACCCGCCGAAGCCGACCGCGTACAGGAAACACAACTGCCACGTCACGGTCAGCCGGCCCACCCTGGCCAGACGCGCCCACGCCGACCCGGTCGGCCGGACGCGCTCCGGTGCGTCGCGCAGCAGCAGGAACCCCAGCACCGCGTAGCCGGCGAGGATCGCGGCCACCAGTAGGAAGGGGGCCCGGTCGCCGTAGGCGTCGGCGAGCCGGACGGTGGTGAAGTTGGCGATCGCCGTGCCGCCCATGCCGATGCCGAACACGCCGATCGCGAAGCCGCGCCGCGCGGGCGGGTACCAGCCGGAGACCAGCGGCACGCCGACGGCGAAGGCGGTGCCGCCGATGCCGAGGAAGAAGCCCGTCACGATCAGCGCCGGATAGGAGGAGACCACGCTCAGGGTCAGCACCGGCACGATCGTGGCGAGCGTGACCAGCGGGAAGACCACCCGGGCGCCGTAGCGGTCGGTGAGGGCGCCGACCGGGATGCGGCCCAGCGACCCGACCACCACCGGTACGGCCACCAGCAGCGACTGCGCGGCGAAGCTGAGGTCGAGGCGCTCCTTGATGCCCGGTCCCAGCGGCCCCAGCAGCGCCCAGCCCCAGAAGTTCACCAGGAAGCCGAGGGTGGCGAGGACGAGTTGGGTCGTGGCGCCGGACCTGCCCGGCGTCGACGCCCCCGGCGCGTCCGTACCCGGGGCCGGGGCAGTGCCGGTCGGCTGTCCGTCACGGGCGGTGCTCATCGCTGCCCTCCTCGAATCGTCCTGCTGCCGGCGCGTTCATCGGCCCGAGCGGTCGCGGCGCCCGCCCGGGGTGGGCAGCTTCGGCGGGCCCTCCCAGCCGGGGCGGACCGGCCGCAACCCGGGCCGGTCGTCCCGGCTGCGGTACACGACGTACGGGCGGGTGGCGTAGCCGACCGGCGCGCTGAACGCGTGCACGAGCCGGGTGAACGGCCAGAACGCGAAGAGGGCGAACGCCGCCAGGATGTGGATCTGGAAGGCCACCGGCACGCCGGCCATGATCTCCGGGTCCGGGCTGAGGTAGAACAGCGACCGGAACCACGGGGAGATCGTCTCGCGGTAGTTGTAGCCGGGCCCCGACACGTTCGCCCGCACGGTGGCCCACAGGCCGAGCACGATCACGCCCGCGAGCACCACGTACATCGCCTTGTCGTTGCGGGTGGTGGCGGCGAAGACCGGGCCGGTGAGCCGCCTTCGGGCGATCAGGATTCCCAGGCCGATCAGGGTGCAGAAGCCGGCCACCGTGCCGATGAACACGGCCATCAGGTGGTACCCGTGCTTGGTGATCCCGACCGCCCCGGTCCACGACTCGGGGATCAGCAGGCCGCCCACGTGTCCGATCAGGACCATGAGCACCCCGAAGTGGAACAGCGGGCTGCCCCAGCGCAGAATCGTGCTCTCGTAGAGCTGCGAGGAGCGCGTGGTCCAGCCGAACTTGTCGTACCGGTGGCGCCAGATCAGCCCACCGACCAGGACCACCAGGGACAGGTACGGGTACACGACCCACAGCAGCGTGTTCATCGGTACGTCCCTCCGACGGTGGTGTCGACTACTCCATACGGCTCCAGGCCGACCTGCTCCACCGGGGGGCCGGTGCGGGCCAGCCGGGCGACCGCGGCGAGGTCCGCCGGCGCGGCGGGCGGCAGCATCTCGCGGACGGCGACCACCGCCTGCCGGTAGACCGACCGGTCCCGGCCCAGCGCCTCCACCAGCAGGTCGAGGCCGACCCGGTTGTCGCGCAGCAGTCGCCACCCGCCGTCGTCGGCGGCCGACAGGTCGAGCACTGCGGGCAGGAAGTCGGGCAGCTCACCGTCGACCACCTCCAGGCCGGCCCGCTTGTACGCGGCGGTGAAGCCGACGAGGGCCTCGCCGCGTTTACGGGTGTCGCCGCAGGTGTAGTACGTCAGGTGCAGGCAGCAGCGGCGGCGGAAGTCGAACAGCTCGACGTACGCCGACCGGAGCTGACCGGGATCGGTGCCCTCGCGGTAGGCGACAACCTCGCGCAGCGGGTCGGCGACCACCGCCGGCAGCCCGTCGAGGGCGGCGTGCAGCACGGGCAGCGCCGCCGTGACCTCGCCGTCGGGATAGCGCAGCAGCAGCGAGGCGGCCCGGGCCGCGACCGCCCGCCAGGTGGGTGCGCTCATCGTCCCTCCCCCTCCTGCCCGGCGTCGCCGGAGCGGGGCGGGAAGAGCCCTCTCGGGGTGCCCTTGCCGTCCCAGTTGAGCAGGTTCACCCGGCGCGGCTCGTCGCCGGGATCGGTGAAGCCGTCGGCGGTCTGCCGATCGCGCAGCATGTGGAACGTCTCCACCTGCACGGGCACCGGAGTGCCGGACGACTCCCCGAACGGCCCCTGCCCGTACGGGCCGCCGCCGCCCATGCCCGGGCCGCCCTCGTAGTCGAGGCTGCACTCGGTGGCGATCTTCTCCAGCCGGTGCGCGTCCTCGGCGTGCGCCGCCGGGATGACGTAGCGCTGCTCGTACTTGGCGATGGCCAGCAGCCGGTACATCTCGTCGACCTGCTCGCCGGTCATGCCCACGGCGGCGGCGATCGACTCGTCGGGCTCCTCGCCGAGGTTGATCCGGCGCTGGTACGACCGCATTGCCGCGAGCCGGTTGAGCACCTTGCGCACCGGGGCGGGGTCGCCGGCGCTGAAGAGTTCGGCCAGGTATTCCACCGGGATGCGCAGCGCGTCGACCGCGCCGAAGAGGTTGCCCGCGTCCTCCGCGTCGTGGCCGGTGTCGCGCAGCACGTCGGCCACCGGCGACAGCGGCGGGATATACCAGACCATCGGCATGGTCCGGTACTCCGGGTGCAGCGGCAGCGCCACCTCGTACTTCATGATCAGGTCCCAGATCGGGGAGCGCCGGGCGGCGTCGATCCAGTCGTCGGGGATGCCCGCCGCCCGGGCGGCCTCGACCACGGCCGGGTCGTGCGGGTCGAGGAACACCGAGCGCTGGGCGGCGTACAGGTCCTCCTCGTCCTTGACGGCCGCGGCCTCGGCGACCCGGTCGACGTCGTAGAGCATCAGCCCCAGGTAGCGCAGCCGGCCCACGCACGTCTCGGAGCAGATGGTCGGCTGGCCGATCTCGATGCGCGGGAAGCAGAACGTGCACTTCTCGGCCTTGCCGGTGCGGTGGTTGAAGTAGACCTTCTTGTACGGGCAGCCGGTCACGCACATCCGCCAGCCCCGGCAGCGGTCCTGGTCGACCAGCACGATGCCGTCCTCGGCCCGCTTGTAGATCGCCCCCGACGGGCAGGACGCCGCGCAGGACGGGTTGAGGCAGTGCTCGCAGATGCGCGGGAGGAAGAACATGAACGTCTTCTCGAACTCCTGCTTCACCTGGCCGGACACCTTCGCCAGCACCGGGTCGCCGGCGGCGATCTCGTTGCCGCCGGCGAGCGAGTCGTCCCAGTTGGCGCTCCAGGTGATCTTCGTGTCCTGGCCGGTGAGCAGGGACTTCGGCCGGGCCACGGGCGTGTCGTCACCCGCCGGCGCGGTCAGCAGGTGCTCGTAGTCGTACGTCCACGGCTCGTAGTAGTCCTGCATCGACGGCAGCTTCGGGTTGGCGAAGATGCCGAACAGCTTCTTCACCCGCCCGCCGGAGCGCGGCTTCAGCTTCCCCGAGCGGGTCCGCACCCAGCCGCCCTGCCACCGCTGCTGGTCCTCGTACGTGCGCGGGTAGCCCTGGCCGGGCCGGGTCTCCACGTTGTTGAACCAGACGTACTCCACCCCGGACCGGTTGGTCCACGCCTGCTTGCACGTCACCGAGCAGGTGTGGCAGCCGATGCACTTGTCGAGGTTCATCACCATCGCCATCTGGGCCATCACGCGCATCAGTACTGCACCTCCTGCGAACGGCGGCGGATCACGGTGACCTCGTCGCGCTGGTTGCCGGTGGGCCCGAGATAGTTGAACGCGAACGACAACTGGGCGTACCCGCCGATGAGGTGCGTGGGCTTGACCAGCAGCCGGGTCAGCGAGTTGTGGATGCCGCCGCGCCGGCCGTTGACCTCGGCCTTCGGCACGTCGATCACCCGTTCCTGGGCGTGGTACATGTAGACCGTCCCCTCGGGCATCTTGTGGCTGACCACGGCCCGGCAGACCACGACGCCGTTGCGGTTCACCGCCTCGATCCACTCGTTGTCCCGTACGCCGATCTTCGCGGCGTCGGCCTCGCTCATCCACATCGTCGGCCCGCCCCGCGACAGCGTCAGCATCAGCAGGTTGTCCTGGTACTCGGAGTGGATCGACCACTTCGAGTGCGGCGTGAGGTACCGGACGGTGATCTCCAGCTCGCCGTTGCTCGACAACTCCGGCGCGGCGCGTCTGCCGCCGCGCAGCGCCCCGGAGCCGTCGCCCAGCCGCGGCTCGCCGAAGAGGCGGTGCATGTCCAGCGGCGGGCGGAAGATCGGCAGCGCCTCGCCCGCCTCGTGCATCCAGTCGTGGTCGAGGAAGAAGTGCTGCCGCCCGGTGAGCGTGTGCCACGGCTTGAGCCGCTCGGTGTTGATGGTGAACGGCGAGTAGCGCCGGCCGCCGTGCTCGCTGCCCGACCACTCCGGGCTCGTGATCACCGGCACCGGGCGGGACTGGGTGTCGGCGAAGGTAATCTGCTTGCCCTCGTGCTCGGCGGCCAGGTCCGCCAGGCGTACGCCGGTGCGCTTCTCCACGTCCCGGAAGCCGGCGGTGGCGACGCGGCCGTTGGTGGTGCCGGAGAGGGCGAGGATCGCCTCGCAGGCGTGCACGTCCGTCGCCAGTGACGGCCGCCCGTCGGCCGCGCCGCCGCGCACCTCGCCGTTCTTGCGGCGCAGGTACGCCACCTCGGGCCGGACGTCCACGGACACGCCCTTGCCGGACGTGCCGAGGGTGTCCATCAGCGGGCCGAGGGCGGCCAGCTGGTCGGCGACCGCGCCGTAGTCGCGCTCCACCACCAGCAGCTTCGGCATCGTGCGGCCGGGCACCGGCGTCTCGCCCTCGGCCGCCCAGTCGCGCACCCGGCCGTGCGGGGTCGCCATCGCGTCCGGCGTGTCGTGCAGCAGCGGCGCCGCGACGAGATCCTTCCGTACGCCGAGGTGCTCCGCCGCCAGCGTCGAGAACGCGCGGGCGATGCCGTGGAAGGCGTCGAAGTCGGTGCGGGTCTGCCACGGCGGGTTGATCGCCGGGGTGAACGCGTGCACGAAGGGGTGCATGTCGGTGCTGCTCAGGTCGTGCTTCTCGTACCAGGTGGCGGCCGGCAGCACGATGTCGGAGAAGAGCGTCGTGGAGGTCATCCGGAAGTCCAGCGACAGCAGCAGGTCGAGCTTGCCCTCCGGCGCGTCCCTGCGCCAGGTCACGTCCGCCGGCCGCAGCTCCGGCGGCGCCTCGTCGGCGCGCAGGTTGGCGTCGGTGCCGAGCAGGTGCCGCAGGAAGTACTCGTTGCCCTTCGCCGACGAGCCGAGCAGGTTGGCCCGCCACACGGTCAGCACCCGCGGCCAGTTCCGCGGGGCGTCCGGGTCGGTGCAGGCGAAGCGCACCCGCCCCTTGCCGAGCTGCTCGGCGACCCAGCCGGCCGGGTCGTCGGGGCGGGCGGCCAGCGCCTCGTCGGCCAGGTCGAGGGGGCTGCGGTCGAACGTCGGCATCGACGGCATCCAGCCCAGGCGCGCCGACTGGGCCAGCAGGTCCATTGTGTGCTTGCCGGCGAAGGCCCCCGTGCCGGTGGGGGAGGAGACCACGTCGGCGGAGTACGTGTCGTAGCGCCACTGGTCGGTGTGCACGTACCAGAAGGCGGTGCCGATCATCTGTCGTGGCGGGCGGACCCAGTCCAGGCCGAACGCCAGCTGCGCCCAGCCGGTCGCCGGGCGGCACTTCTCCTGCCCGACGTAGTGCGCCCAGCCGCCGCCGTTGACGCCCTGGCAGCCGGTGAGGGTGACCAGCGCAAGGATCGCCCGGTAGGTGGCGTCGGAGTGGAACCAGTGGTTCGTGCCCGCGCCGAGCAGGATCATCGACCGGCCGCCGGAGCGTTCCGCGTTGTCGGCGAACTCCCGCGCCACCCGGGCCACCTGCGCCGCCGGCACCCCCGTGATCGGCTCCTGCCACGCCGGCGTGTACGGCGACGCGACGTCGTCGTAGCCCGCCGGCCACTGCCCGGGCAGCCCGTCGCGGGCCACCCCGTACTGGGCCAGCAGGAGGTCGAACACGCTGGTCACGAGCTGGCCGTGCACGGTCCGCGTCGGCACGCCACGGCGCAGCACCTGCGGGGTGTCGGTGTCGAAGCGGGGCAGCTCCACCTCGACCGCGTCCCCGGCGCCGAGGCAGGTCAGCGCCGGCTCGAGGTCGCCCAGGTCGAGGTTCCACTGCCCGTCCTGCCCGCCCCAGCGGTGCCCGAGGCTGCCGCGCGGCACGGCGGGGGCGTCGGTCGCCGAGTCCCAGAGCACCGTCCTGAAGGCCGCCTCCTTCCCGGCCTCACCCAGGTCCTCGGCGGTGAGGAACCGGCCCGGCCGGTACGCCCCGTCGGCGCCCGCCTCCAGCGTCACCAGGTACGGCAGGTCGGTGAAGCGGCGCACGTAGTCGACGAAGCGCGGGGTGCGCCGGTCGACGAAGAACTCCTTGAGGATGACGTGCCCCATCGCCATGGCGAGGGCGCCGTCGGTGCCCGGCTGGGCGGGCATCCACTCGTCGGCGAACTTGACGTTGTCGGCGAAGTCGGGGCTGACCACCACGACCTTCTGGCCCCGGTAGCGCGCCTCGGCCATCCAGTGCGCGTCCGGGGTGCGGGTCACCGGCACGTTCGAGCCCCACATGACGAAGTAGGAGGCGTCCCACCAGTCGCCGGACTCGGGCACGTCGGTCTGGTCGCCGAAGACCTGCGGGGAGGCCACCGGCAGGTCCGCGTACCAGTCGTAGAAGGAGAGCATCGACCCGCCGAGCAGCGACACGAAGCGCGCCCCGACGGCGTGCGACACCATCGACATCGCCGGGATCGGGGAGAAGCCGGCGACCCGGTCGGGGCCGTACTCGGCGATCGTGTGCACGTGGGCGGCGGCGATCATCTCCTGCGCCTCGTCCCAGCCGATGCGTACCAGGCCGCCCTTGCCGCGCGCCTTCTGGTAGCGGCGGCGGCGCTCCGGGTCGGCCTGGATGTCCGCCCACGCGGCGACCGGGTCGCCGAGGCGGCCCTTGGCCTCGCGGTACATCTCGACCAGCACGCCCCGGGCGTACGGGTAGCGCACCCGGGTGGGGGAGTAGGTGTACCAGGAGAAGGCCGCACCCCGGGGGCAGCCGCGCGGCTCGTACTCCGGCCGGTCGGGGCCGACGCTCGGGTAGTCGGTCTGCTGCTGTTCCCAGGTGATGATGCCGTCCTTGACGTACACCTTCCAGGAGCACGAGCCGGTGCAGTTGACCCCGTGTGTGGAGCGCACCACCTTGTCGTAGGACGAGCGGTCCCGGTAGAAGGCGTCCGCCTCCCGCCCGCCGATCTGGTGCAGCGTCCGGCCGTCGGCGGACACCTCCGCCCGGCGCACCAGACCGCCCACGGCCAGCAGCGCCCGCCCGGCTCCCTCGGTAGCTCGTGACATAAGGCCCATCCCTCCGGTAGATCACCGTGAGCCCCACATTTGCGGCGAAAACGCCGAAGCGCAACCGGAGGCGGGGGCCCAGAGCCATCGTCGCGACCCGCCGCCCCGGGCAACCGGGCCGAAGGTCCCGAGATCATCGGGCCATCCGGCGGCGCCCGGTCCCGCGCGCCGGACCGGCCGGCGTCCCCGCCGCGCGCAGCGGCGGTGACGGCCCCGCTGCGCCCTACCGCGCGGCACCGGCCGCCGGGGTGATCCGGTCCCAGGCCGGGATGGGCAGCGCGATCACCGCAGCCGGGAAGAGGCCGTGCTCCTCGTTGTCGATGTGCCGGTGGAGCCGGTCCAGGGCGGCGAGCACCGCCGGCCAGTCGGGCGCGGTGCGGTCGACGGCGCCGAGCACGCCGTGGATGTCCTCGTGCTCGGCGCAGAGCTTCGCCACCGCGTCGGCCAGGCTGCCCTCCGCCCGCAACTCGACGAAGAGCCCCTCCTCCTCGGTGGCGGTGTGCGGGACCAGCAGGTCCAGCAGCGCGTCGAGCGCTGCCGGCGCCTCCGCGCCGCCGGCCCGCACCGCGTCCCGCACCCGGCCCGCCGCGTTGGCGATCGCCTCATGCTCGGCGGAGAGCCGACCGATCAGGGGGAACTCCCGGCAGCCGCAGTAGTTGCACATGCTGATCATCTCCAGGGTCCGGTGGCGTCCGGTCCCATCCTCGGCGCGGCGGCGGCACTGACGGCAGGGCCGACCGGCCCGGTCCGCCGGGGCGACGGGCCCGCCCCGCCGCCCCACCAGCGCCCGGTGCACGCCCGCTCGCCGCCCGCCTGTAGGGCTTGCCCGCCGGGCGACGGCGTGGCTGGCCGGCAGGTCGCCCGGCTATGGTGGGCCCATGCAGGATCGGCACGGGCTCCGTCGCGCCGGCAAGCGGGTCTCGCTGCCGGCGCTGCTGATGCTGACCGTGCTGCTCATGGTGCTCTCCGCGGCCCGGTCCGTCGGGCTGTGCATCGTCTTCCGGAGCACGCGGCGGGCCATTCCCGGCTGCGTGCCCGCCTGGTCGGCCGACCGCGCTCCGCCCGGGCTGACGTTCGCCGTCTGAAGCCCGTCCGCCTCCCCGCGTCCTCGACGCGGGCCCCTGGCTTGGAGCACCATGCCGACCCTGCCGCACCCTCGACCCATCCTGTCCCCGTCCGTCGACGACGGACCCCGACCCGGGGCGTACGCCGTCGTCGCGGCCGTCCCACCCCGGGGGCGGTGACCGTGCTGACCCCCGGCGCGTACGCCCGCTTCGGCCTGCGCCATCCCGTCGCCCTCGACCTGGGCACCTCGACGGTGCGGATGTGGACGCCGACGTCCGGCACGGTCGTCGCCGAGCCCGCCGTCGTCGCGTGGAACTCGGCCGGCGCCCAGGCCGTCGGGCGGGCCGCCATCGCGCTGCGCGACACCGGCGACGTGAAGCTGGCGTGGCCGGTGCGGCACGGCGTGGTGACCGACTTCTTCGCCTGCGTACACCTGCTGCGGGTGGTGGCCGCGGCGAGCGGGCGGCCGGGCGACGACGTCTCCCCGGTCGTGGTCGGCGTGCCGGCCACCGCCACGCTGCGGCAGAAGGACCTCCTCGTCGCGGCGGTCCGCCACGCGTTCGGCGGGCGGGTCGCCACGGTGGAGGAGCCACTGGCCGCCGCCCTGGCCTGCCGGGCCGACCTCGACGGCGACGACGTGGTCGCCGTCGACATCGGACAGGGCCGCACCGAGATCGCCCACATCGCCGACCGCGCGGTCGAGGCGGCCGAGCGTGTCGACGTGCCCAACGCCCTCGACCAGGTGCCGCTGATCGCCGCCGCGGTACGACGCCTGGGCGCGCGGCCCGGGTGGCGGGGACGCCGCCGGCTGCTGATCACCGGCGGCGGGGCGGTGCATCCGGAACTCGGTGCCCGACTGGCCGCGCTGACCGGTCGGGTCGTCACGATGCCCGCCGACCCGCACCTGGCCACGCTCGCCGGCCTGCGCCTGCTGCTCACCCGCTGAGGCGGTGGGCCGGCCGCGCCGCCTCCGGTGCCGTGCGGCCGGCCCACCGCGCCACCCACCCCCGCCGCGCCGGGACCGAACCGTTCCGGCCCTCCCGCATCCCTGGAGTATCCGATGGACGTCGAACTGACCCCGCTGCCCGGTATCGGGTTCCGCCGCATGTTCACCACCGCCGCCGGACTGCGCATCGGGGTGGTGACCCACCTGGGCGGCCGGCGTGAACTGGTCTTCCACGACGGCGACGACCCCGACGCCACCCGCAGCATCACCCTGCGACGCGACGAGGCGGTCGTCCTGGCCGGCCTGCTCGGTCTGCTCGACGCCCTCGACCTGACCCCGACCGGACCCGATCCCCGCGAGGGCGTCCCGGCGACGACTAGCCCACCCGTCGGCGGGTAAGCCGCCCGTCCGGCCGGGGGCGGGGGGCGACGTGGGGCGAGGGTTCGTGAACTGGTCCGGCAGCCTGTCGTTCACCCCCGCCGAGTACGCCGAGCCCGCCGACGAGGACGAGGTGCGGGCGCTGGTGCGGCGGGCCCGGGAGACCGGCACGACGCTGCGGCCGGTGGGCTCCGGACACTCGTCCAGCCCGCTGGTGCGCACCGACGGGATCCTCGCCAGCCTCGACCGGCTCGCCGGGGTGATCGCCGACGACGGCGGGCTCGCCACGGTCCGCGCCGGCACCAAGCTCAAGGCCCTCGGGGAGGGCCTGTACGACGCGGGGCTGGCGATGGACAACCTCGGGGACGTGGACTACCAGTCGATCGCCGGCGCGACCGCCACCGGCACCCACGGCACCGGCCTCGGCTTCGGCAACCTCTCCACCCAGGTCGCCGGCCTCCGGCTGGTCACCGGGACCAGCGACACGCTGGACGTCAGCGCGGACCACAACCCGGAACTCCTGCCGGCGGCCCGGCTCTCGCTGGGCGCATTGGGCGTGCTCACCCGGGTCACGCTGACCGTGCAACCCCGCTACCAGCTGCACCGCCGGTCCTGGTGCGCGCCCGTCGCCTGGACCCTGGAGCACCTGGCCGAGTTGCAGCACACCAACCGCAACATGGACTTCTACTGGTATCCCCGCAACGACCTGACCCAGGTCCGGGTCCTGAACCGGGTCGACCAGACGCCGGACGAGCGGGTGTGGCACGCGCCGCGGGTACCGGGCTCGGCGGCCGTGGACGAGCCCCACGAGGTCCACGTGGCCCCCACCCACCGGGCCATCCCCCGCCACCGGGAACTGCGGTTCGAGGAGATCGAGTACATGCTGCCGGTGGAGGCGTTGCCGGCCTGCTTCGCGGAGGTGCGGCGGCGCATCAGGCAACGGCACCGCCGGGTCGTCGGCTGGCGGGTGCTGGTGCGCAGCATCGCCGCCGACGACATCTGGCTCAGCAACGCATACGGACGGTCGACCGCGACCATCGCCTGCCTGCAGAACACCTCCCTGCCGTACGAGGAGTACTTCCGGGACATGGAGGCGGTCTTCCGGCACCACGGCGGCCGGCCGCACTGGGGAAAGAAGCACTGGCTGACCGCCCGCGAGCTGCGCCCGCTCTATCCCCGCTGGGACGACTTCCAGGCGTTGCGTCGCCGACTGGACCCGGACGGGGTGTTCCTCACCCCGGACCTGGCCCGGCTGCTCGAGGAGGCATGATGGCACAGCTCGGCGCCCGCACGTGGGTCGTCCCCGGCGGGCACGTGCCGTTCCCCGGTCACGGCCCCGAGCCGGAGTTCACCAGCTTCGACCAGCTCTGCGTGCTCAACGCCACCGACCAGGACGCCGAGGTCGGCCTGGACGTCTACTACGAGGACGCCGAGCCCGTCGGGCCGTACCGGATCCTGGTCGGGGCGCGACGGATCCGGCACGTGCGGGTCAACGACCTGATCGACCCGGAGGCGGTCCGGCTCGACCGTCCCTACGGCTGCCTGCTGCGTTCGCCGGTGCCGGTGGTGGTGCAGTTCCTGCGCCAGGACACCCGGCTGCCCGGGGTCGTCGCGCTGACCTGCGTCATGGCCCATCCCGCCTGACGTTCGGGGCCCGGCGGGCAGGGTAACCCCGGCCATGCGCATCGTGGGGGACGCGGCGGCGGCGGAGTCGGACTCCCGGCTGCGCCGTACCGGCCGGGAGACCTACCGGCGCCTGCAGTCGTACTTCCTCCTCGCGGTGCAGGCCGGTCTGGCCGCGGCCCTGGCCTGGGTGACGGCCCGCGAGGTGCTGGGCAACCAGGATCCGACCTTCGCCCCGGCCGCCGCGGTCGGTGTGATCGCGGCGGCCATCGGCAACCGCACCCGCCGCACCGTCGAGCTGATCGCCGGGGTGGTGCTCGGCATCGCCGTGGGTGACGTGCTGATCGGCCTGCTGGGCACCGGGCCGTGGCAGACCGGCGTCATCGTCTTCCTGGCGATCGCCGTGGCGGTGCTGGTCCGCGGCAGCGGAGCCCTCATGACCCAGGCCGGCGGTACGGGCGTACTGGTGGCCACCCTCACCCCGAACAACCCCGACCTGGAGCTGCCCCGGACCGTCAACGCGCTGGTCGGGGGGCTGATCGGCCTGCTGGTCGTGCTCGTCATCGTCCCGCTGCATCCGCTGCGGACCGTGCGCCGCGTGGCCGACTCCGCGCTGGACCTCTTCGCCCGCCAGCTGACCGCGTCGGCGGAGGCGCTGGCCCGCGGCGACGCCCGCGCGGCGGAGGAGGTGCTCGACCGGATGCGCGCCGCCGAGCCCGAACTCGACCGGCTCAGCGAGGCCGTCGAGGCCGCCGAGGAGGTCACCAGGTTCTCGCCGCTGCGCTGGCGCCGCCGCCGGACGCTGCGGGCGTACCGGCACGGCGTGGAGCACATGGAACGGGCCTTCCGCAACAGCCGCACCCTGGTGCGCCGCATCGGCACCGCGCTGCGGGACGACGAGCCGGTGCCGCCCGGCCTGCCCGCCGCCGTCGAGCGCTACGGCGAGGCCGTCCGGATGCTGCACCGCGAGTTCCTGGCCGCCCGGGAACCCGTCGGTGCGCGCGAGCGGGTGCTGGCGGCGGTGCGGGAGGCCGGCGAGGCGTGCCGTCAGGACATGGGGTTCTCGGGCACCATCGTCGTGTCCCAGCTGCGGACCATCGCCAACGACCTGCTGCGCGCCACGGGCGTCCCCCGCGACGAGGCGCGCCGGCTGGTCCGCCGGGCCGCCGCCGGACATCCGTGACGCTCAGCCCTGCTGTCGCAGGTAGGGGCCCAGCAGCTCCCGGGTGAGGGCGAGCACGGCCGCTTCCGGGGTGCCGTTCTCGATCATCTGTGAGGACGCGTAGACCACCGCCTGGATCAGCTCCGCCGCGGCGGCCGGGTCGCTCGCGCCGTGCTCGGCCAGGGCCGCCACCAGCGGCGTACGCAACTGGTCGTGCAGGACGCGGCTCTCCTCGGCGAGGACGGCGCCCGGCACGCTGGCGGCGAGCCCGCGCATGACCGCGTGCTCCCCCTGGGCGACGAGGCGCAGGTTGGCCTCGACGTAGGCCAGCACCCGCCCGCCGGGGTCGGTGGCCCGGTCCATCTGCTGCGTGACGTATGCCGACCACTCCGGGAACATGTCGGCGATGACGGCGTTGAGCAGGTCCTCCCGCGACTTGAAGTACTGGTAGACGCTGGGGCGCGCCAGGCCTGTCCGCTTGCCCACCTCGGCCAGGCTCGGCGCCTGCGCCCCGCTCTCCGCGAGGATCTCCCGCGCCGCCGCCAGGATCGCCCGCCGCTGCCGGGCACGGTGCTCGGCCACCGTGGGCGCCTGGATCTTCGGCACGGGAACCCCCATCGTCACGGCACGGGCATCAGTCGCCCGTCGATCATCTCGTACACCGTCGTGCAGTGGCGCAGCACGTCGTGGTCGTGGGTGACCATGACGGTGGCGACGCCGTTCTCCTTGGTCTCGCGGGCGAGCAGCTCCACCACCTCGTGACTACGGGCACGGTCGAGGGCGGCGGTCGGCTCGTCCACCAAGAGTAGTCGCGGCCGGTTGACCAGGGCACGGGCGATGCCGACACGTTGCCGTTCGCCACCCGAGAGCTGGTGCGGTCGGCGGTTCGCCTTGTGGGCCATCCCGACCTCGTCGAGCAGGGCCGTCGCCTCGCGCGCCCGGGAGCCGTGACCGCCGAAGCGGGCCGGCAACCGCAGCTGGTCCACGGCGGTCAACGCGGGAATGAGGTTGCCGGACTGGAA
This sequence comes from Micromonospora sp. USAFONa4, assembly GCF_057197825.1. Classification (NCBI taxonomy): domain Bacteria; kingdom Bacillati; phylum Actinomycetota; class Actinomycetes; order Micromonosporales; family Micromonosporaceae; genus Micromonospora; species Micromonospora sp. USAFONa4. The sequence goes on from NZ_CM170072.1 coordinate 6,692,444, forward strand.
CACGAAGCCGACGAACTCCCGGCGCAGGGCGGCCCGCGCCCGTGCGCTCGGCACGGTCATGTCCCGCCCGCCGAGGGTGACCTGACCCGACGTCGGGACGGTCAGCCCGCCGGCCACCGCGAGCAGGCTGGACTTGCCGGCGCCCGAGGGGCCGACGACCGCGACGAACTGCCCGGGGGCGACGGTCAGGTCGACGCCGTCCAGGGCCGGTACGGTGTCGTCGCCATCGCCGAAGCGCAGGCTCACCCCGCGCATGACCAGGCCGGTGTCGGTCATCGGTTCGCTCCCAGTGCGGTCAGCGGATCCACTGCGGCGATCCGGACGATGGCCACGGCCGCTCCGAGCAGGCCGAGGACGAGCAGGAGGAGGGCGGCCACCGCGATCGCCGGCGCGCTGAGCGCGAACGGGATGCCGCTGCCGACCAGGCTGCCGGCCGTGGTGCCGACCGCGACGCCCGCGCCGACGGCGAGCAGCAACAACGCGAGGGCCTGGGCCAGCCCGTCGCGCAGCAGGTATCCCGTCGGAGCGCCCATGGCCCGCAGCACGGCGATCTCCGCGCGGCGTTGGATGGTCCACACGGTGAAGAAGGCGCCGACCACCAGCGCCGAGATGGCATAGAGGAACCACTCGATCAGCCGCAGGGTCGACGTCTCGGCGGTGTAGCCGGGCGAGGCGCCGTACGACTGGGTGCGGGACAGGCTCTCGGTGCCGGCGGCCCGGTCACCGGCCGCCAGGTCGACTTCGGCACCGTCGGCGGCCCGCACCGCCACGGCGGTGATCTCGTCGTAGGTGCCGACCGGTACGGGCTCGCCGGGGCGGACGCCGGCCTTGATCTCCTGCCAGATCCGCAGCGGCAGGTAGGCCACGTCGACGTGACCGAACGTGTGCTGCTCCGCCACGGCGCCCACCACCGTGAGCCGGGTGCCGATCCGGTCGACGGTGACCGTGTCGCCCACCCGTAGCCCGGCCTCGATCGCGGTCCGGCTCACCACGATGCCGTTCGCGTCGCCCAGCCGGGCGCCCTCGGCGACCGGCGGGGAGAGGAACGAGTCGGTGGGTACGCCGAACAACGCGAGGTCGATCTCCACGCCCGAGTCGCTGCGGGCGTTGATCAGCGCGTTGCCGAACGGCGCCGCGTCGGCGACCCGGGGCTGCGCCTTCCACGAGTCGACCGCGGAGACGTCGACGACGCTGCGGGAGAACGCCGAATCGTGCTGCACCCCGTCGGCGAAGGCGAAGGAGGTCGCCGGGATGCGCTGGAGCCCCGACACGCCGTCGTTCACCAGGCCCGTGGAGAGCCCGGACAGCAGCACCACCAGCACCGCGATGAGCGCGACGACCGCCCCCATCAGGCCGAACCGGGCCTTGGCGAACCGGAGTTCGCGTACCGCTAGGAACATGCCCACCACCGGGGGCGCAATTTTACCGACTGCATGTTGGCATCGTACCAACGCGCTGTCGGTATCCTTCCCGGCGCCGTCGGTCGGTCGGGGCGGCGTCTGGCTACGCCGAGCCGACGAACTGGCTGACGTGGTAGGCGGTGCTGCGGTTGTCGGGCGTCCTGGTCCACTTCGAGACCATCAGGTGCAGGTCGTTGGCCCGCCGGCTGGACCACGGGTGGATGAAGCCGCCGTAGAGGCCCGGTTCCTGCCAGGAGGTGACCTGGATCCGCTCGGCCGTCCAGACCCGGTCCGGCCCTTCCGCCGTGCGCGTGACGATGCACCCGGTGGCGCAGTTCAGGTACGACATCACCCAGGTGCCGTCGGCCAGCCGCCGCACCGAGGGCTCGCCGAAGCGGCCGGTGAGGATGGGCGTGCACGGGCGGCCCCAGCCCCAGTTGCTGCCGTTCCAACCCCAGCCCTCGTACGACTCGGGGGAGAACAGCCGGTCCCAGCGGACCCGGCGCAGCATCATCGGCCCGTGCTGGCGCCCGGCGCGCACCGAGAAGACGTACACCCAGTCCCCGTCGCGCTGCATCGTCCACATCTGGAACGGGTCGGTGTTGGTGCCGTCGTTCCACCACTTCAGCGGCGTACGGATGAAGTCGTTGCCGTTGTCGCTGTAGGCCAGCCCGGCGTAGCGCGAGCGCCAGTGCGGCCCGGCCGGGCCGGCGGAGTTCCAGTTCTCGATGCTCATGTACGACACGAGCTGCCGGCCGGTCTCCGGGAAGGCGATGCCGTCGTTCGGAATGACGGTCACCTCCCACAGCCCGTCGATGCCGATGCCGTGGTGGCCGTTGTGCATCAGCTCCGGGGCCCGGCCGTTGCCCGCCACGCGGGCGGCGCTGTCGAAGACGATCCCGCCGGCGGCGCCCGGGTGCACGGCGGAGCGCAGCATCACCGGCGAGCGCCAGTCGTTCGGCACCGGCGGGCCCTCGGGCCACGGGGTGTCGAACGTGTCGCCGAACAGGTAGCCGATCGAGCCGTTCTCCAGCACGTACGGTATGCCCAGGTCCGTGCCCGCCACGCGCCACCGGTGGTTGGTGTCCAGGTCGGCACCGGTCAGGCGCTTCTTCCAGGCGGCGGCCCGGGCCGTGCCGGGGGCGAGGACCGGCGCGACGGCCGTGGCCAGGCCGGCCGCGGCGACCGTGCCGAGCAGCGAGCGGCGGGTGATCATCATGACCGTCCTTGTCGTATCGGGGGTTGCGGACGTGGGGAACGGACCGGGCGCCGCCGGCCGTATCGAACTATCGGCGTCGATGTAGGGCTGGAACCTACGGCCAACCGGCCGGCGTGGTCAAGGAATCGCCGGTGCGCGCCCCGGGGCCACCCCGCGGGCCGGCGGCGGGCCCCGGTACCGGACCCGTCGGCGGCGCAGCGGCACGTGGCGGATTGGACGGGTGGGCGCGGGCATGACAGGGTGCTGCTGGTGGGCACGGGTGAGGGTGGGCGTCGGTGACCGCTCCGCATGCAAGCTGGTCCTCCGGTGACCCGCAGGCGGTGCTCGACGGGTTCGAGCAGCTGCCCGGATTCGTGTGGATCTTCGAGGGGCCCGAGCTGCGGGTGGTGGCCGCGAACCCGGCGGTGCGCGCCGCCGTCGGCAACCGCAGCGGCCTGATCGGTGAGCCCTTCCGTCGGGCGGTGCCGGAACTCGCCGGTCAGCACATCTTCGAACTGCTCGACCAGGCACTGCACGGCATCCGCTCGCACGGCTACGAGCAGCGCGTCCTGACCGACCGCAACGGCGACGGCACGCTGACGGAGGCCTTCTACACGTTCGACATGACGCCGTGGCGCAACCCGGACGGCTCGGTGCGCGGGGTGATCGTGCAGGCCGTCGACGCCACGCCCGTGGTGACCGCCCGGCAGGCCGCCGAGACCGCCGCCGCCACCGCCGAACGGCGCTACCGGCAGGCCGCCGGTCTGGTCCTGGAACTGCAACGCAGCCTCCTGCCCGACAAGCTGCCCGTCCTGCCGCACGTCCAGGTCGCCGCCCACTACCTGGTCGCGAGCAGCGACCTCGTCGCCGGCGGGGACTGGTTCGACGTGGTTCCCCTGCCCGACGGGCGGCTCGCGCTGACCGTCGGCGACGTCGTCGGGCACGGCGCCACGGCCGCGGCAGCGATGGGCCAGCTCCGCACGGTCGCCCGGCAGGCGTTGCAGTTGGGCGGCGGCCTGCCACAGGTGCTGGCGGTCCTGGACGACTTCGCGGCCCGCGCCCTCGCGACCCGGGCGGCCACCACCTGCCTCGCGGTGCTCGACCCCCGCGACGGGGCCCTCGAAGCGGCCAGCCACGGGCACCCGGCGCCGCTGGTGGTCGGCGCCACCGGCGACAACCGGTACCTGCCGCTGACGCCGGCGGGACCACTGGGCACCGGAGCGGGCCCCGCCCCGGTGCGCACCTGCCGGCTGCGGGCCGACGACGTCCTGCTGCTCTACACCGACGGCCTGATCGAGCGACCCCGGCAGAGCCTGCACGACGGCGCCCGCGCCCTGGCCGACGCCGCCGCGGCGGCCCGGCGGGCGATACTGGACGCGGCCACGACCGTCCCGCAGCGGCTGCCCGACCGGATCTGCACCCTGGTCACGGAACGTCTCGCCCTGGCCGGCGGTGGCTTCGGCGACGACACCACGCTCCTCGCCGCCCACCTCCTGCCGGAGCCCGTCGCGCCCCTGCACCTGACGCTGACCGCCGACACGACGGCGCTGCGGCCGATGCGTCAGGTCATGGGGGACTGGCTCACCCGGATCGGGGCCAGCGGCCCGGACGCGAGCGACCTCGTCCACGCCGCGGGTGAGGCCGCCACCAACGCCATCGACCACGCCTACCCGGACGGCACGTCGGGGACGTTCACCGTGCACGGCACCCTGGACGACCAGGGCGTCGTGCACGTCACCTGCACCGACCAGGGACGGTGGCGGCCACCCGCGCGCGACCCGGGCGGTCGCGGCCGTGGGCTGACGATGATCCGCGGCCTCGTCGACCGGGCGGAGGTCAGCCACACCGACGCCGGCACCACCGTCAGCATGCACCACCACATCGGCCAGGCCGCCAACGTCACCACCACCGCCGCCGCCCAGGCGGCCGGCCCCCACAAGCAGGCCACCGTCGCCGACGAGTTCGCCGCCGCCGTCGTCGAGGCGCCGGCGGGCCGGGTACTGCGGGTGCGGGGGCCGGTCGACCTGGTCACCGGCCCCCGGCTGCGCGCCGCGATCATGCAGGCCAGCCGCGGCGGCAGCCTCCCGCTGACCATCGACCTCACCCCGGTCACCCACCTGAGCAGCACCGGCGTACGGGTGCTGCACGAGGTCGCCCGCATCGTCGCGCACCTGCGCCTCACCGCCACCCCGCAGAGCCCCGCCCACGCCGTGCTGGAACTGACCGGGCTGGGTCACCTCCTGCCGGAGGCCCCCGCGAACGGCAGCGACGACGGGTTGCACCGGTAGCCGGAGCCCGATCGGGAAAGAATCTTCGGGCGGGCTGTCCAAACGGCCGTCCCCCGTCCGTAGTGATGTCGTACGGCGTCGCCCGGTACGGCAGCGGCGACGCGACACTGAGGGGAGTCGGATCGTGAAGTACATGTTGCTCATCAACGCGGGTGCGGTCGGCGAGGACGGCGGGGCCGCCGGCTGCGACGTCAGCGACTGGATGGCGTACGACAAGCAGGTGCGCGAGGCGGGGATCCTGGTCTCCGGCGAGTCGCTGGCGGACCTGGTCACCGCCACCACCGTGCGGGTCGGCGAGGACGGCAGGCGGACCGTCACGGACGGGCCGTTCGCCGAGACCCGCGAGATCCTCGGCGGCTTCTACGTGATCGACGTACCGGACCTCGACGTCGCGCTCGACTGGGCGGCGCGCTGTCCCGGCGCGCGCGGGAACGGCGCCGTCGTGGTCCGGCCGGTCGCCGAGTTCGGGGGCTGAGCGCGGTGGGCGGAGCGCCCGCCGACACCGGGGGGACGGACGAGGCGCCGGCGGCGGTCGTGGAGGCCGTGTTCCGTGAGGAACGCGGCCGGCTGCTGGCGGCCCTCGTCCGCCGCTTCGGCGACCTGGACCTGGCCGAGGAGGTCACCTCCGAGGCCGTCGAGGCGGCGCTGACCCGGTGGCCGGTCGACGGCGTTCCGCCCAGGCCCGGCGCCTGGCTGATGACCACCGCGCGCCGCCGGGCGGTCGACCGGCTGCGCCGGGACCGGGCCCTCGCCGCGCGGCTGGCCATCCTCCAGGCGGAGGCGGACCGGGCGGAGCCCGCCCCCGCCCCGATGCCGGGCGGCGAGCTGCCGGACGAGCGGCTGCAGCTCTTCTTCACCTGCGCGCACCCGGCGCTCGCGGCCGAGGACCACGGGGCGCTGACCCTGCGCTACCTGGCGGGCCTGACCACGCCCGAGGTGGCCCGCGCCTTCCTGGTGCCGACGGCGACGATGGCCAAGCGGATCACCCGGGCGAAGAAGAAGATCCACGAGGCCCGGATCCCGTTCCGCGTGCCCGGGGCGCAGGAGTTGCCGCAGCGGCTGCCGGGAGTGCTCCAGGCGGTGTACTCGATCTTCACGGAGGGGTACGCGGCCAGCGGGGGCCCGCGCCTGCAACGGCTCGACCTCGCCGAGGAGGCCATCCGGCTGGCCCGGATCCTGCGCCGGCTGCTGCCCGCCGGTCGGGAGGTCGCCGGGCTGCTCGCGCTCATGCTGCTGATCCACGCCCGCCGCGACGCCCGCACCGGCCCGGACGACGAGCTGGTGCTGCTCGACGAGCAGGACCGGGGTCGCTGGGACCGCCGCATGATCGCCGAGGGCCTCGACCTGGTGCCCGTCGCGCTGGCCGGCGGCCCGCCCGGCCCGTACGGCGTGCAGGCCGCGATCGCCGCCCTGCACGTCGAGGCGGCGGACCTCGCCACCACCGACTGGCCGCAGATCGTCGCGCTCTACGACGTGCTGCTCGCCCTCGCGCCGTCCCCGGTCGTCGCGCTGAACCGGGCCGCGGCGGTGGCGATGCGCGACGGCCCGGCGGCGGGCCTGGCGCTGCTGGACGAGTTGGCCGACGAGCCGCTGCTGCGGGGCCACCACCCCTACCCGGCCGCGCGGGCCGACCTGCTGCACCGCCTCGGCCGGCACGCCGACGCCGCCGGGGCGTACCGGGAGGCGCTCGCTCTGGCCGGCACCGAGCCCGAACGGGCCCTGCTGCGCCGCAGGCTGGACGCGGTCGAGCGGCTCCGCGCGCCGGGCCCGTGACGGCGTGACGTGATGCCCCGCTGCGGTCGGCGCGCTACCTGAGGGCGGACAGGCGGGTGGTCACCGTGCGGAGACCGCCAGCACGCCCCGGTCCAGGACGACCCGTCCGGTCCCGTCGGTGGCGCGGAAGACCACGCCGTACGGGCGGCGCCAGGCGTGCACGGTCAGGGTGTCGCCCGGGTGCAGCGGGGCGGCGAAGCGGACGCGGACATGCCGGACGCGGGTCGGGTCGTCGCCGACGAGGGGCAGCAGGAGCCGGCCGGCGAAGCCGAAGGTGCACAGGCCGTGCAGGACCGGGCGGGGCAGCCCGGCCCGGCCGGCGACGGCCGGATCGGAGTGCAGCGGGTTGCGGTCCCCGCTGAGCCGGTAGAGCAGCGCCTGGTCCGGGCGGACGGTGGCGACGAGCCGGTGCTCGGGCGGGTCGGCCGGCGGCTGCCAGCGGGCGGGCCGCGCGCGACGCCCGCCGAATCCGCCGGCGCCGATGACGAACATGGCCCGGCGTACGGTGCCCACGAGCGCGCCCGCCGGGTCGTGGAGCCGGGAGACGTGCTCGACCAGGGCGCCGCTGCCCTGGTCGTGCAGGGCGGTCACGGCGGCGGTGGTGTGCACCTGCCCGGCCGGTGACAGCGGGCGGAACAGGGTCAGCGCCTCCTCCGCGTGCCGGATCGCGGTGACCTCGCCCAGGGGCGGCGGGTCGGCGGCGAGCACGCTGGCGAAGGTCGGCAGGACCCGCTGCGGGTGGCCGGCGGAGTTCTCGGTGGTGAAGCGGAGCTCCGCCGCCGGGTCGCGTTGTCCCGCGCCGACCCCGAGGGCGTAGAGGATCGTCTCGGTCGGGCTCCACGTCCGCTCCAGCGAGGTGCGCAGTCCGACGAGCGCCGGCGCGACGTCCCGACCGCCGCCGACGGATCCTTGACTACGCAGAGTGGTCGACCCGGTCGCTTCGGCGGTGGGCGGCGGCTGCGTCCGGGCGGCATGGGCCCGTTTGTCCTGCGTGTTCATCGGGCTCCCGGTTTGTGGTCGCGGATTCGACCCGTCAGCTGGCGATGATCGACGGCTACTGTCTGTTGCAGGAAGGTGAGGTCGAATCTCTTGACTGCGCCCACCGTCCGGCAGTAGCGTCCCATATTAAGCAACGGTAACCATAATATGAGCCGCTAGGTATCTGGGGTAGCCATGAGAATGCGAGCATTGCGCGCTGCGGTAGCAGCCCTGCTGGTGACCGCCGCCGTTGCGGCATGCGCGGAGAACCAGACCCCGACCGAGTCCGGTGGCGGCGAGGCGGCCCCGTCGGCGGCGGTCAACTTCGGCGTCGGCGTCGACCCGGCGTACTCCCCGATCTACCTCGCCGACCAGGAGAAGCTGTTCCAGGCCAACGGCCTGAACGTCACCGTCACCCAGTTCCAGGAGGGCACCGGTGGCCTCGACGCGATCCTGGCCAAGCAGGGCCAGTTCACGGCCAGCACCGAGTCGAGCCTGCTGAACCGGGCCACCCGGGGTGACATCAAGGGCCTGGCCGTCTTCTCACAGTCGCCCAGCTTCATCAAGCTCGTGGCGCGCTCCGGCATCAGCGACGTGTCGGGCATCAAGAAGTACGGCGTCGTCCCCGGCACCGTCAACGAGTACGCCACCAACAAGGTCCTCGCGGCGCGCGGCATCAGCCGGGAGTCCGTCGAGTTCGTCAACGCCTCGCCCGCCGAGATGCCGGCGCTGCTGCAGCGCGGCGACGTGGACGGCTACATCATGTGGGAGCCGTGGCCGTCGCGCGGCGTCGCCAACGGCGGCAAGGTCCTGCTGACCAGCGGCGACATCGGCTACGTCTACAACCTGGTGATCGGGGTCGACGGCGCCTGGTACGAGGCCAACAAGGAGACCGCCAAGAAGGTCGTCCAGACCATCGGCCAGGCGTGCGAGCAGCTCACGAAGGACCCCGCCAAGGCGGGCACGGTCACCGAGAAGGCCATCAAGGTGCCGGCGAAGGAGGCCCAGACGCTGCTGGAGGGCGTCCAGTGCCAGGTCCGCGACTTCACCGACGACGACCTCAAGCGCTACGGCGAGATCGCCCAGTTCCAGCAGGACAGCAAGATCGTCACCCAGAAGGCGGACCCGGCGACCGTCATGGTCAAGGGGGTGGCGTGACAGTCGACGGCACCGCACCCGCCACGACCTTCGCCGGCCGACCCGCCAGCCGCGCCGGCTCCCCGATCCGCATCAGCGACGTCGACATCCGCTTCGGCGAGTTCGTCGCCGTCAGCGGCGCGAGCCTCGACATCGCCGCCGGTGAACTCGTCTGCCTGCTCGGCCCGAGTGGCTGCGGCAAGTCCACGCTGCTCAACGCGGTCGCCGGCTTCGTCCGGCCGGCGGCCGGCGAGGTGACCTGCGGCGGCGAGCCGGTGACCGGACCCGACGTGTCGCGCGGCGTGGTCTTCCAGAGCGCCGAGGCGCTGTTCCCCTGGCTGACCGTACGCCAGAACGTCGCCTTCGGGCCGCAGATGCGCGGCGTGCCGAAGGCCCAGCGCGACGCGGTCGTCGAGCGGTACCTGGCGATGGTCGGCCTCGCGCACAGCGCCGAGCGGTTCCCCGAGCAGCTCTCCGGCGGCATGCGCCAGCGGGCCCAGCTCGCCCGGGTCCTGGCCAACGACCCCTCGGTCGTGCTGATGGACGAGCCGTTCGGGGCGCTGGACGCCCAGACCCGGCTCGTGATGCAGGTCGAACTCGACCGGATCTGGCGCGAGACCGGCGCCACGATCATCTTCGTCACCCACGACATCGGCGAGGCGATCCTGCTCGGCGACCGGATCGTCACGATGACCGCGGGCCCGTCGGCGGCCATCAAGAAGGACTACCGCTGCGACCTGCCCCGCCCCCGCGACCTGACCGACCCGGCCTGCGCGGCGCTCTTCCGGGAGCTGCGTGAGGACATCGGCGCCGAGGTGGCCCGGACGCTGCGCGCCCAGGGGCTCGACGACGGCCACGACGGGCGGCCCGGCGCGGGCGACGACCGGACGGAGGGACGATGACAGTCGAGGCACCCACCGTCCCCGACCGCACCAGGGCGGCGGCGACGACCGGCCCCCGCCGCAACCGCTGGCCCCGGCTGACCCGCATCGGGCTGTCGGTCCTGTCGGTGCTGCTCGGCGTGCTGATCTGGGACCTGGTCAGCCGCAACTACACGGCCTTCTTCCTGCCCTCGCCACGGCTCACCCTCGACGGCGCGGTCGAACTCGTCCGCGACGGGACCCTGTGGGACTCGGTCAGCGCGTCCTCGACCCGCATCCTCACGGGCTGGCTGCTCGGCGTGCTCGTCGGCGTCCCGATGGGTCTGCTGATGGGCTGCATCCCCTGGCTGCGGCTGATGCTCGACCCGTACATCCAGTTCTTCCGCTTCGTGCCGCCGATCGCCTTCGTCACCCTGGCCATCATCTGGCTCGGGCCGGGGGAGGCGTCGAAGGTGGCGCTGATCTTCTACACCACCGTCTTCATCGTCGCCCTCAACACCCTGGCCGGGGTGCTGTCGGTCAACGAGATCCGGATGCGGGCGGCCCGCGCGCTCGGCGCCGGCCCCGTACGCAGCCTCGTCTCGGTCGTGCTGCCGTCGACGGTGCCGCACGTGGTCACCGGGGCCCGGCTGGCGATGGGCAACTCGTTCCTGACGATCGTCTCCGCCGAGATCGTCGCCGCCCAGAGCGGCCTGGGATCGCTGATCTGGACGGCGCGCAACTACGCCAAGACGGAGTGGGTCTTCGTGGGCATCATCGCCCTGGGCCTGCTCGGCTACCTCTTCGACTGGATCCTGCGTCTGGTCACGGGACGGACCCTGCGCCGCTACGGCGTCAACTTCTAGCGACCCGACCCGACCCGTCGCCGACGCCATCCACCCCCTATCCGAAAGGCTCGCCATGCTCTGCATCGGCGTCGACATCGGTGGCACCTTCACCGACGTCATCGTCTACGAGCCGGCCACCGCCCGGCTCGCCGAGGCCAAGACCCTCTCCACCCCGCACGATCCGGCGGCGGCGATCTTCGAGGGCCTCGCCAAGCTCGGTGTCAGCCTGGACACGGTCGACCGCTTCGTGCACGGCACCACCCGGGTGACCAACGCGCTGCTCGAAGGCTCCGGCGAGCCGGTGTCGGTGCTGGCCACCGAGGGCTTCCGGGACGTGCTGGAGATGGGCCTCGGGCACCGGCCCCGCCTCTACAGCGTCAAGGAGAGCGGCCGGCCGCCGCTCGTCGCGCGCCGGCACCGGCACGTGCTGCGCGAACGCATCGGCGCCGACGGCAGCGTCGTCCGGCCGCTGGACACCGACGAGCTGGACGAGGCCCTCGACCGGGTGGCCGCCGCCGGTCCCCGGGCGGTGGCGGTCTGCCTGCTGCACTCGTACCGCAATCCCGCCCACGAGCGGGCCGCGGCGCGGCGGCTGGCGGAGCGGTACCCCGACCTGGTCTGCACCGTCTCCTCCGACGTGGTGCCGGAGCAGGGCGAGTACGAGCGGTTCGCCACCACCGTGCTCAACGCCAGCGTGCGGGCGACCGTCGCCGACTACCTGCGCGGACTCGGCGGCGCCCTCGCCGACGGGGGGTACGCCCACCCGCTGTCGATCATGACGAGCAGCGGCGGTGTCGTCTCCACCGAGGAGGCCGGGCGGCTGCCGATCAACCTCGCCCTCTCCGGACCCGCCGGCGGCATCGCGGCCACCGTGCACCTCGCCTCGCTCGCCGGCTATCCCAACGTCATCACCTGCGACATCGGCGGCACCAGCACGGACGTCTGCCTGATCAAGAACGGCGCGCCGTTGATGACCAACGACGGGAAGATCGCCGGCTACCCGAACCGCACCTTCCAGGTCGAGATCAACACGATCGGCGCCGGCGGCGGCTCGATCGCCTGGCGCGACCGGGGCGGGGAACTGCGCGTCGGGCCGCGCAGCGCCGGCTCGACACCCGGCCCGGCCGCGTACGGCCGGGGCGGCACCGAGCCGACCACCACCGACGCGCACCTGCTCGTCGGCCACCTCGACCCGCAGGAGAGCCTGGGCGGGGAGGTGCCGCTCGACCCCGACGCGGCCCGCGCCGCCCTGGCCGGGCTGGCCGGCACGTTCGGCCTCGACGAGCTGGACCTGGCGCACGGCATCCTCACCCTCGCCACGGTCAAGATGACCAGCGCGATCAAGGAGATCTCCGTCGCCTGCGGCCACGACCCGCGCGACTTCGTGCTGATGCCCTTCGGCGGCGCCGGCCCGATGCACGCCACCGACCTCGCCGACGAACTCGGCATCCGTCGGGTCCTCGTTCCGCCGGTGCCGGGCAACTTCTCCGCGCTCGGCTTCGTCACCGCCCAGGCCCGCCACGACTACGTGCGTACCGTGCTGGTGCCGGCCGACGACGACGGCCTGGCGGCCGTCCGGGCGGCTCTGGCCGACCTGCGCGACGCCGCCCTCGCCCAGCTCAAGGCCGAGGACGACGTGGAGCCCGACCAGGTCAGCTTCGGCCTGTCGGTCGGCATGCGGTTCCGTGGCCAGAGCTTCGACCTCGCCGTCGCCCTGCCCGAGCTGCCGGCCACCGCCGACGAGCTGGTGGCGGCCTTCCACGCCGCCTACGCCGAGCGGTACGCCTACACCCGCTCCGACCACCCCGCCGAGATCGTCAACTGCCGGCTCACCGCGTTCGGGCCCCGCCCGGCCGTCCGCTTCGCCGCCCCGACCGGGGGCCCGGCGCAGCCCGGCAGGACCCGTCTCTACCGTCCGGGCGGCTGGGTCGAGGCGACCGTGTGGCGGCGCGCCGACCTGGGGCCGGGCTGCGCCGTCGTCGGACCCGCCGTCGTACGCGAGAACGGCAGCACCACCGTCGTCGGCGGCGGATGGGCCGCCACGGTCGACGACCACGGAAACCTGCTGCTGACCAAGGAGTGATCCGTGATCCCGCCAGCCCTCGACCTCACCGTGCTGGAACGCGCCGCGCGGCAGCCGGACCGCGCCCTGTACGTCTTCGACGATCCGGCCCGGCCGGTGACCACGGGGGAGTTCGCCGACCTCGCCGGCCGGGCCGCCGCCGTCCTGGCGGCCCAGGGCGTCGGCCGCGGCGACCGGATCGCGGTCTGGGCCGAGAACGGGCTGGCCTGGCTGGTGCTGCTGGCCGCCGCGGCCTGGCGGGGCGCCGCCCTGACCACCCTGCACCCCGGCCTCACCGGGCCCGAGCTGACCTCGGCGCTGGCCCGCAGCCGCCCCCGGCGCCTCTACGCCGCCGAGCGGGTCCGCGACCGGCACGGCCCGTCCACCGTCACGCGGGTCCTGGCCGCGCTGCCGCCCGGCGAGCGCCCGGACGGCTGGCACGTCCTCGACGCGGACCTGGGATCCGGGGCCCTGTCGGGGCTGCCCGGCTGGGACGGCCCGGTCCCCGCACCCGTGGGTGATCCCGACGCCGCCTGCAACATCCAGTTCACCTCGGGCTCCACCGGCCCGGCCAAGATGGTGTCGCTGAGCGCCGGCAACCTGCTGGCCAACGCGGCCTGGACGGCCGAGGCGGCCCGGCTGCGCGCCGACGACCGGATCGCCTCGCCGCTGCCCCTGGCCCACGCGGCGGGGCTCGGCAGCGGGGCGATGCTGGCGCTGGTGACCGGCGCGCTGTGGGTCTCCACCCGCCGGTTCCGCACCGAGCCGGTCCTCGACCAGATCCAGCACCACGCGTGCACGGTGGTGCAGGCCGTGCCCACCATGGCGTCGATGCTCACCGACCGCGTCGAGCGGGAACCCGGACGCTGGGACCTGTCGTCGCTACGGGTCGGCTTCCTCGGCGGTGCCACGTGCACCCCGGCACTGCTCACCCGCACCCGACGGGTGCTCGGCCTGGACCGGGTGGCGGTCGTCTACGGCCAGACCGAGGCCGGCCCGACGATCAGCCTGGACCCCGGCGACGGGACCTGCGGCGCGCCCGGTGACACCGTCGGCCGCGTCCTGCCGGCCCTCCAGGCCACCGTGGTCGACCCCGCCACCCGCGCCCCGCTGCCCGCCGGGCAGGTGGGGGAGCTGCTGGTACGCGGCGCCTCGGTCACCCGCGGCTACGCCGACGACCCGTTCACCACGGCCGCCACGATCACCAGCGACGGCTGGCTGCGCACCGGCGACCTGGGCGCCCTCACCGACGAACGGGTCCTCACCCTGGCCGGACGGATCAAGGAACTGATCATCCGCGGCGGCGAGAACGTCCACCCCGCCGAGGTCGAGGCGGTGCTCGCCGACGACCCGGCCGTGGCCCGGGTGTGCGTCCTCGGCGTGCCGTCGGCCCGCTGGGGGGAGGAGATCGCAGCCCTGGTCGTGACCGTCCCCGGTGGGCGCTGCGACGTCGACCGGCTCACCCGCACCGCCACCGAACGGCTGGCCCGGCACAAGGTGCCGACCCTGATCCGTACCGTCGCCGACCTGCCGCTGCTGCCGTCCGGGAAGGTCGACCGGCGGGCCGCCCGGGAACTGCTCGTCGCGGAGGAGGAACGCTGATGCAGCTCGGATCGTGCTTCCTGGACTCGCTGACCGTCACCAGCTTCTTCGGCAACGCCGAGATGCGCGGGGTCTTCAACGACCGGCAGCTCATGCAGTCCTGGCTCGACGTGGAGGCCGCCCTCGCCCGCGGCCAGGCGAAGCTGGGCATCATCCCGTCCGCCGCCGCGCAGGCGATCACCGAGGCCGCCCGCGTCGAGCGGCTCGACACGGCGGTGCTCGCCGCCGACGCCGCCGACACCGTGCACCCCCTGGTGCCGCTGGTACGGGCGCTCACTGCCGCCTGCCCCGGCGACGCCGGCCGCTACGTCCACCTCGGCGCCACCACCCAGGACGTGATGGACACCGGCTTCGTCCTGCGGGCCCGCGACGGCCTGGACATCGTGCAGCGGCAGGTCGACGAGCTGGTCCGCGCGCTGCGCCGGCTCGCGCTGCGCCACCGCGCCACCCCGATGGCCGCCCGCACCCACGGGCAGCAGGCGCTGCCGACGACGTTCGGCCTGCGCTGCGCGGTGTGGCAGGACGAGCTGCAACGCCACCGCGTCCGGCTGCGGCAGCTGCGCCAGCGGCTGCTGGTGACCAGCATGGGCGGCGCGGCCGGCACGATGGCCGGCTACGGCGCGCAGGCGTTCGCGCTGGAGCAGGCGGTCGCCGCCGACCTGGGCCTCGGCGTCGCCGACACCCCCTGGCACGCCACCCAGGACCGCTTCGCCGAGTGCCTGATGGTCTTCGGCCTCGTCGCGGCCAGCGCCGAGAAGCTGGCCCGGGAGGTCTACTTCCTCGGCCGCACCGAGGTCGGCGAGGCGTACGAGTCGCAGCGCGCCACCCAGGTCGGCAGCAGCACGATGCCCCACAAGCGCAACCCGATCCGCTGCGAGGCGGTGATCGCCGCCGCCGGCACCCTGCGGGCCCAGGTGCCCCTGGCGTTGCAGACCATGGTCGCCCAGGACGACCGGGACATGGGCGTCGGGATGACGCTGTGGAAGCTGCTGCCGGAGTGCTTCATCCTGCTCGGCGGCGCGATGCAGCGGCTGGTCGACGTCTTCGGTGACCTCGGCGTCAATCCCGACCGGATGCGCGCCAACCTCGACCTCACCGGCGGGCTCGTGCTCTCCGAGGCGGTGATGCTGCGCCTGGCCGGCCCGCTCGGCCGGGAACAGGCCCACCACCTGGTCATGCGGATCGTCCGCGACAGCCTCGATGCGGGCCGCCCGTTCGCGGAGACGCTGCGCGCCGACCCGCAGGTGACCGCCGCCCTGCCCGCGGCCGAACTCGCCGGCCTGCTGGACCCGCTGTCGTACGTCGGCCACGCCGCCGCGCTTGTCGACCGCGCCCTACTGAACTCGGAGTCCCCATGACCGACGCCCACCGCGCCGACGAGTCCGTGCTGCTGCACCGCGACGGCCGGCTGGCCCGGGTGACGCTGAACCGGCCCGCCCGGCGCAACAGCTTCGACCTGGCGATGCTCGCCCGCTTCGAGGACGTGCTGCACGAGCTGTCCCGCGACGAGGGGACCGAGGTGGTCGTGCTCACCGGCGCCGGCACCGCGTTCTGCGCCGGCACCGACCTGCACGAGCTGGCCACCCTCGACGCCCGGGCCACGATGTCCGTCCAGCGCCGCACCGCCGAGCTGGTCGAACGCTGGTACCGGCTGGAACAGACCACCGTCGCGGCGTTCAACGGCCCGGCCATCGGCTCCGGCGCGGTGCTCGGCCTCGCCAGCGACCTGCGGGTGGCCGCCGACACCTGCTTCGCGACCTTCCCCGAGGTGGGCTTCGGCATCCCGCTGACCTGGAGCGGCATGGCGATCCTCGCCGACCTCGTCGGCGCCGACCTGGCCAAGCGCTGGCTGCTGCTCGGCGACCGGATCCCCGCCGACGAGCTGCGCGACCTGCGCCTGGTGACCGAGGTGGTGCAGCCGGAGCGGCTCGCCGACGCCGCGACCGGGATCGCCGAGCGGCTGCTCGCCACCTCCGCGGTCGGCCGGTCGATGACCAAGCGGGCCGCCCGCCTGGCCGGACCCCGCTTCGAGGCGGCAGCCAACGACTCCTACCTCGGCGCGCTGAGCGTGGCGCTGCGCCCCGCCGGCGACTACCTCGCCCGGGACCCCCGGTGAGGGCCGGCGAGGCGATCGCCGACGCCATCGTGGCGCACGGCGTCGACACGATCTTCGGCCTGCTCGGCGACGCCAACATGTTCCTGGTCGCCGACCTGGTGCAGCGCCACGGCGTCCGGTTCGTGGCCGCCCGCAACGAGAACGCCGCGGTGATGATGGCCGACGGCTGGGCCCGCGCCACCGGCCGGTGCGGGGTCGTCACCGTGACCCAGGGCCCCGGCCTGGCGGTCGCCGGCGCCGCGCTGACCATCGCCCGGCAGGCCGGCACGCCGCTGGTCCTGATCGCGGGCGACACCCCGCCCGGCGACCCGCTGCACGTGCAGAGCTTCCCGCAGCAGCCGTTCGCGCTGGCCACCGCCGGGGCGTTCGTGCCCGTGACGGCGCCGGCCACCGCCGCCCGCGACGTCGGCCTGGCGTTCCGGGCCGCCGCCGAACGGCCCGGCCCCGTCGTCCTCGACGTTCCCATCGACCTCCAGGACGAGCCGGTGCCCGCCGGTGCCGTGCCCGCGCCGGCCGTCGCCGCGTACCGGCCCGCCGCGCCGGCACCGACCGACGAGGCCGTCGCCGACCTCGGCGGCCTGCTGGCCGCCGCCCACCGCCCGGTGCTGCTGGCCGGGCGGGGCGCCGAGGCAGCGGCCGACGACGTACGCCGGCTCGCCGACCGCTGCGGCGCGGTGCTCGCCACCACCGTGCTGGCCGCCGGGCTCTTCGCCGGGCACCCGTACCACCTGGGGGTGGCCGGGGGACTGGCCCGCCCGCTGACCCGGCGGGTGCTGGCCGACGCGGACCTGGTGGTCACCTTCGGCGCCGGACTCAACCGGTGGACGGCCGACCACGGCGCGCTCTTCCCCGCGGCGCGGGTGGTCGCCGTCGACGCCGACGCGCGGGCGCTGGGGGCGCGCTGGCCCGTCGACCTGGGCATCGTCGGGGACGCGGCGGCCACCGCGCGGGCCGTGACGGCCCGGCTCGACCCGCGCGAGCGCCCGGAGTGGCGCAGCCCCGCCCTGGCCGCGCAGATCGCCGCGGCCGACCCGTTCGACGGCATCGAGTTCGTCGAGGGGGCGGCGGGGATCGACCCCCGGGCGTTCATCCGGATCTGCGCCCGCCGGCTCCCGGCCCGGCGCACCACGGTGGTCGGGGTGGGGCAGTTCGGCGGCTGGCCCAACCTGCTGCTCGACTCGTCCGCCGTGGACCGCGCGTTCATCGCGCCCTGGGAGTTCGGCAGCATCGGCGTCGGCCTGCCGTACGCCGTCGGCGCCGGGGTGGGCCGCCCGGACCGGCCGGTGGTCGCCTTCGAGGGCGACGGCAGCCTGCTCACCGGCCTCGGGGAGCTGGACACCCTGGCCCGGGTCGGTGCGCCCGTGCTGCTGGTGGTCCTCGACGACGGCGGCTACGGCGCGGAGGTGCGCAAGTTCGGCCCGCGCGGGGTCGACCCGGCGCTGGCCCGGTTCCCGGCCCGGGACCTGGCCGCCGTGGCGCGGTCCCTGGGCGTACCGGCCTGGACGGTCACCGACCAGGCCGGCGCGGAGGCGGCGTTCGACGAGGTGCTGCCGGTGACCGGGCCGGGGGTGCTGCACGTGCGGGTCCTGCCCGAGGTCACCCAGGAGCGTTTCTGACGGTGCGGTCAGTCGCCCCACCGGTCGCCGAAGCCGTGGCCGAGCTGCCGGGACAGCTCGGCGGCGGTGCGGCAGGCGGCGTCCGCGAGTTCACGGGTGCGGGTGTCGTCCAGGCGGAAGATTGGCCCGGAGATGCTGATCGCGGCGGTGACCCGGTCGTGCCGGTCGCGTACGGGGGCGGCCACCACCCGCAGCCCGTGCTCGCTCTCCTGGTCGTTGAGGGCCCAGCCCTGCTGCCGCACGGTGGCCATGTGCGCCACGAAGGTGTCCAGGTCGGTGATGGTGTTGCTGGTCAGCGCCCTGAGCGGCACGGTGGCGAGCAGGGCGCGCAGGGCGTCGTCGTCGTGGTCGACGAGCAGCGCCTTGCCGGCCGCGCTGCACCACAGCGGGATGCGCCGGCCGAGGCGGCTGACGAGCTGCACGTTGCGGGTGCCCTGCACGACGTAGAGCGAGATGGCGTCGGAGCCCTCCAGGACCGCGAGGTTGACGCTCTCGCCCTCGTGCTCGGCGAGCTGGTGCAACAGCGGACGGGCCAGCGCGTGCAGGTCGATGCCGGCGAGGAAGCGGGCGCCCAGCTCGAAGACGGCGACGCCGAGGCGGTAGGTGCCGTTCTCCTCGTTGCGTTGCAGGAAGCCGGCGTCGGCCAGCGCGCGGAACAGCCGGCTGGCCGTGGACTTGTGCAGGCCCAGCTCGCGGCTGACGTCGCTGACCTTGCGCTCGACGGCGTCACCCCGGAAGGCCAGCAGGACGCCCAGGGCGCGGTCCAGCGCCTGGGTGCCCGACTCGCGTGGGGCGGCGCCCTCGTCGGGCGTCGGGTCAGTGGCGTACGACATCTTGCTTCCCTGCCTTTCCGGCTGCTAGGTTTCATAATATAACTCTAGGACCACATGGTGGTCCACTCGACGGTGGTTCAACCCACGGTGGTCCACTCGCCCTGACCAGTCCAGGTCCACGCCGGCGGCAGATACGGACCGACACCGGAAATCAGTGAGGCACCCGCATGACTGTGAATCCGATCGACCTGGAAGTCGTCACCGAAAGTCTCATCTCGATCGTCCGCGAGATGCGACAGACGATCTTCCGTACCGCGCACTCGCCGGTGATCGCCGACGCCCAGGACTTCTCCTGCGCACTCTTCGACCCCTCGGGGCAGATGGTCGCCCAGGGCCGGGACATGCCGGGACACGTCATCGCCATGCCCGCCTCGGTGGCCGAGATCTTCGCCGACTTCGCCGCCGAGATGCGCCCCGGAGACCTCTACATCGTCAACGACCCGTACCGGGGCGGCAGCCACCTCAACGACGTCACCCTGATCAGCCCGGTCTTCGTCGAGGGGGAGCTGTTCCTCTTCCCCTGCGTCCGGATGCACTGGGCCGACATCGGCGGCATGACCCCCGGCAGCGTCTCCGGCCAGGCCACCGAGATCCTCCAGGAAGGGCTGCGGATCCCGCCGATCAAACTGATCGAGGCAGGCCGTCCCAACCGGGCCGCCTTCGACATCCTCTTCGCCAACGTCCGGATGGCCGAGGAACGCCGCGGCGACCTCGAATCCAGCATCGCCGCCTGCCACACCGCGCAACGACGGCTGACGGAACTCGTCGACCGCTGGGGCACCGGGCTGATCCTCGACTGCGTCGCGGCCAACATGGACCGCACCGAGCAGCGGCTGCGCGACATGATCCGGTCGCTGCCCGACGGCACCTACCTGTACGAGGACTACCTCGACCTCTACACCGACGGCGACTACGACGCCGCGATCGTGCGCTGCCGGCTGACCGTCGACGGCGACGAGATCGAAGCCGACTTCCGGGGCTCCTCCACCCAGGTCGCCGCCGTGGTCAACTCGTCGCGGGCGATGACCGTCGCCGGGGTGTTCATCGCCGTCAAGTCCGCCCTCGACCCCGGCGGGCTGGTCAACCACGGCGCGTTCCGGCCCCTGCGGGTGCGCACCGAGCCCGGCACGGTCGTCCACGTCAGCTACCCCGCCCCGGCCAACGCCCACAGCGAGGTCCGCAAGCGGGTCATCTCCGCCGTGATGGCCGCGCTGAGCCAGGTGGCACCCGACCTCATCGCCGCCGACCAGTTCGGCACCACCTTCCAGAACCTCATCGGCGGCGTGGACGAGCACACCGGCCAGCCCTACCTCTACTACGACTACCCGGCCGGCGGCAACGGCGGATTCCTCGAATCCGACGGCCCCAGCGCGATGAACCCGGTCGACCTCGGCGACATCTCCACCATCCAGTCCGTCGAGCGGCTGGAGACCGAGATCCCGATCCGGGTCGAGGCCTGCGAGCTGCGCGCCGGCTCCTGCGGAGACGGTACGCACCGCGGCGGCCTGGGCAGCCGGCGGGAGACCCGGCTGCTGGCCAGCGGCGGGGCGTACTCGGTGCAGACCGACCGCACCACCGTCCCCCCGTACGGGCTGCGCCACGGCGGCCCGGGCGCCCCGACGGTCACCCACCTGCGCCGCGCCGACGGCCGACGGGTCGACTTCGACACCCCCGGCAAGATCGCCGGCTTCCCCATGCGGGCCGGGGACGTGCTGGTCATGGAGTCCGCCGGCGGCGGCGGCTGGGGCGACCCGCTGGACCGCGAGCCCGACGCCGTCGCCGAGGACGTCCGGCAGGACTACCTGACCGGCGAGGAGGCCCGCCAGCGCTACGGCGTCGTCCTCGACGGCGACGGCGAAGCCGACCGCGCCGCCACCGCCGAGGAGCGGCAGCGGCTGCGCGCCGAGCGGAGCTGGCTGCGCCTCACCACCACCGACCGGCCCGCCTACACCGGCCGGCGCGGCCAGCGCCGGCTGGCCTACGTCGCGCCCGGCAGCGGCCTGGCCGAGGAGAGCCTCGTCGAACTGCACGGCGTGCACCCGGCGCCACTGCGGGCCTGGCTGCGGCACGACGCCGCGCTCGCCGCCGACGAGATAGCCCTCGACGACGACGGGATGCAGATCCTCGGCGGCACCGCCGAGCACCGCGCGTACGTGCGCGTCCTCACCGGGGAGGGGCGGTCGTGAGCAGGGTCTTCCGGGTGCCGGTGGCGACCACCAGGCCCCGCACCGGCGGCGGCGCCGGCAACGCCCCGGCCCCGCAGGCCGCGCCGGCCCGCGCCGGCATCGTCGCCGGCTGCCTCAGCCCACACCCGCCCCACCTGATCTACGCGGAGAACCCGCCGCAGAACGAGCCCCGCTCCACCGGCGGCTGGGAGACGCTGCGCTGGGCCTACGAGCGGCTGCGCAAGCGCATCCAGGAGGTGCACCGGCCCGACGTGCTGATCGTGCACGCCCCGCACTGGATCACGATGGTCGGCCACCACGTCAACTGCGCGCCCAACCCGCGCGGCATCTCCGTCGAGCCGATCTTCCCGCACCTCTTCCGCTACCGCTACGACTTCCGCACCGACGTCGAACTCGGCGAGGCCATCGTCGAGGAGGCCAGCGGCCTCGGCCTGGTCACCCGCGCGATGCGCGACCCCCGGGTACGCGTCGACTACGCCACCATCGGCGCCCTGCACCTGGCCAACCCCGCCTGGGACATCCCCGTGGTCTCCCTGTCGGCCAACAACAACCCGTACTTCTACTCCGACGCGGCGCTGGAGGAGATGGAGGTGCTCGGCGAGGCCACCCGCCGCGCCGTCGAGGCCACCGGCCGCCGCGCCGTGCTGCTCGCCTCCAACTCCCTGTCGCACCTGCACTGGCACGAGGAGCCGGCGCTGCCGGAGGACATGGAACGCGAACACCCGTACAACAACCACCAGTACCGGTGGGACATGAAGCTGCTCGAAGCGATCCGCCGGGGACCGACCGCCCCGCTGCGGGAACTCATCACCGAACACATCGAGGCGACCGCGTCGGAGACGAAGGCCGGCAGCCTCACCTGGCTGCTCGCCGCGATGGGCTGGCCCAAGGTCGCCGGTGACGTGCTCGGCTACGGCACGATCATCGGCACCGGAAACGCCGTCGTCGAGTGGCTGCCCGAGGGGAGCCCCCATGGCTGACCGGACCGGAATCGTCGCCGGCGCACTCGTGCCCGGCATGCCCCACCTGCTCGCGAAGGAACCCGCACCGAGCTGGGCGGCACTGGCCTCGGCCGCCCGCGACGTGGGCGAGCGCCTGCGCAGGCTGGAGCCCGACGTCGTCCTGCTGCTGTCCACCCAGTGGTTCACCGTCCTCGGCCATCAGTTCCAGTGCGACCCCAACCCGCGCGGCGAACACGTCGACGAGAACTGGTACGCCTACGACTACGGCCTGCTCCGCTACGACCTGCGCTTCGACGTGGAGTTCAGCGAGCGATGGGCCGACCGGGTGCAGGCCGACGGCAAGCAGGCGCGCCGCACCCGCTACGAGGGCTTCCCGATCGACGCCGGGACCATCGTCACCTCCGCGCTGCTCGACCCGGAGCGCAAGCTGCGCTGGGCGCAGGTCTCCTGCAACCTGTACGCCGACGCCGACACCCTCGCCGACGTCGGCCGGGCCGGTGCCGCCGCCGCCCGCGACGCCGGCGTACGCGCCGCAGTCGTGGTGGTGAGCGGCCTGTCCTCCGGACTGATCCAGCAGTGGATCGAACCCGCCCAGGACCACATCGGCACACCCGCGCACGAGCAGTGGAACACCCGCGTACTCGACCTGCTCACCGCCGGCAAGGTCGACGAGGCGCTCGCCATCCGCGAGGACTACGCCCGGCAGGCCCAGGCGGACAGCCAGTTCCGGGCCCTCGCGTTCGCCGCCGGCACCGGCGCCGCCAGCGGCCCGGCACAGCTGCACTCGTACGGCCCGATCTGGGGCACCGGCGCCGCCGTCCTGTCCTGGAACCTGCCCGAGCGTCCCTGACCGAAGCCGACCCGCAACCAGAGCAAGGAGCAGACATGCGAAACGTGGCCGTGGGCTTCGTCGAAGCCGAGGGTTACACCCCCATCTTCGACGCCGTCGACGCGATGGTGAAGGCCACCGAGGTCGAGGTGACGAAGGTCGTACGCCTCGGCGGCGGCATCGTCGCGGTCGCCGTGCGCGGCGACCTCGCCACCGTCGAGGAGGCGGTGGACATCGGCGAGGAGACCGCCCGGGCGCGCAGCCGCTCGGTGCGCTCGATCGTCTTCGCCAGCCCCTGCGACGCGGTGAGCGCGTTGGCCGCCGAGCCTGACCTCGTCGGCAACTGACAACCGGGTAAGGAGAATCAGCCATGTCCTCCGACATCGCGATCGGAATCGTCGAGACACGCGGCCTGGTGGCGCTCTCGGCGGGTATCGAAGCCATGATCAAGACCGCCGACGTCCGGTGCGTGGCCGTGGAACGGGTCACCAGCGGCTACCTCGCGGTCGCCGTCCGGGGCACCCTCGCCGCCGTACGCCAGGCAGTCTCCGCCGGCGAGGCCGCCATCCGCGCTCACGGCGAGCTGCGCAGCTCCCAGGTCTACCCGAAGCCCCACCCGACCACGGCGGCCCTGCTGGACGCGCCCGAACCGGCCCGCATCCGCGAGGTCATCGCCGGCCTGCGGGGAGAAACCGATGGTGCTCGGTGACGTCGTCGGCAAGGTGTGGGCCGACCGCATCCTGCCGGCGTTGCAGGGCAGGCGGCTCGTCCTGGTCCGCCCGCACGGCGACGGACCCGACCTGGTCGCCGTCGACCCCCTGAACGTCGGCGTCGGCACCACCGTCCTGGTCGTCACCGACGAGGCAGCCGCGGCCGTGACCGGCCAACCCACCGTGGACGCCGCCGTGGTCGCGCTCGTCGCCGACCCCGGCAGCGAGCGGACCGAACCCCGCACCTGAACCGGAAGGGACACCTGACGATGGCCGAGTCATCCTGGCCGGTGAGTCTGCGCGACGGCCACCCGGGCGCCGACCCGCCGACCCTGCGCAACTTCGTGGGCGGTGAGTTCGTCGAGGGCGGGCGGCGGTTCACGAAGCGCAGTCCGGTCACCGGTGAGCCGGTCTTCGAGGTGGTGGAGGCCGACCAGGGGTGTGTGGACGACGCCGTCGCCGCCGCGCGGGCGGCGTTGCGGGGGCCGTGGGGTCGGATGGGGGAGCGCGAGCGCGCGGAGGTGTTGCGTCGGGTCGCCGTCGAGTTGGAGCGTCGTTTCGAGGATCTGGTGACCGCCGAGGTGGCGGATACCGGCAAGTCGATCTCGCAGGCGCGGACGTTGGACATTCCGCGTGGTGCGGCGAACTTCCGTGCGTTCGCGGAGATCGTGGCGACGGCGCCGACGGAGTCGTTCACGACGGTCACCCCGTCCGGCGGTCGGGCGCTGAACTATGCGGTGCGTAAGCCGGTGGGTGTGGTGGCGGTGATCGTGCCGTGGAACCTGCCGCTGCTGCTGCTCACCTGGAAGGTGGCTCCCGCGCTGGCGTGCGGTAATGCCGTGATCGTGAAGCCGAGTGAGGAGACGCCGGCCTCGGCGACGTTGCTCGCCGAGGTGATGGCTGCCGCCGGGGTGCCCGACGGTGTGTTCAATCTGGTGCACGGCTTCGGTCCGGATTCGGCCGGCGAGTTCCTGACCCGGCATCCGGATGTCGACGCGATCACGTTCACCGGTGAGTCGTCGACCGGCAGCGCCATCATGCGGGCGGCGGCCGATGGGGTGCGGCCGGTGTCGTTCGAGTTGGGTGGGAAGAACGCGGGGCTGGTGTTCGCGGACGCGGATCTGGACGCGGCGGTGGCGGGTTCGGTGCGGTCGAGTTTCACCAATGGTGGTCAGGTGTGTCTGTGTACCGAGCGGATCTATGTGCAGCGGCCGGTGTTCGAGGAGTTCACGGCCCGGCTCGCGCAGCGGGCTGGTGAGCTGTCGTTCGGATGGCCTGCCGACGAGGCCACGGTGAACATGCCGCTGATCTCGCATCAGCACCGCGACAAGGTGCTCGGTTATTACGACCTGGCTCGTGGTGAGGGCGCCGAGGTGTTGGCCGGGGGCGGTGTGCCGCGTTTCGGTGATGCGCGTGATGGTGGTGCGTATGTGCAGCCGACGGTGTTGACCGGGCTCGCTGCGGATGCGCGGACCAACACCGAGGAGATCTTCGGCCCGGTGGTGCACGTCGCCCCCTTCGATGATGAGGATGAGGCGTTCGCGTTGGCCAATGGCACGGAGTACGGGTTGGCGGCGGCGGTGTGGACGCGGGATGTGGGTCGGGCGCACCGGGCCGGTATGGGGTTGGACGCGGGCATCGTGTGGGTAAACACGTGGTTCCTGCGGGATCTGCGGACGCCGTTCGGTGGGGTGAAGGCGTCCGGGATCGGGCGCGAGGGTGGCGTGCACTCCCTGGATTTCTATTCCGAGTTGACCAACGTCTGCGTGGACCTGACATGAGCGCGATGGAGTCGGCGGCCGCCGAACTGTTCCAGGCGCGGGAGAGCGGTAGACCGTGTGCGCCGCTGCGGGGGCGGTTGTTGCCGGAGGGCGACGTCGACACGGCGTACCAGGTGCAGCAGCTCCAGGTCCGGCAGTGGCTGGACGCCGGGCATCGGCGGGTGGGTGCGAAGATCGGGTTGACATCGCGGGCGGTGCAGGAGAGCTTCGGTGTGTTCCAGCCGGATTTCGGGGTGCTGCTCGATGACATGGCGGTGCCCGATGGGGCCGAGGTGCCGATGGGCCGGCTGCTCCAGCCCCGGGTGGAGGCGGAGGTCGCGTTCGTGCTGGGCGCGGACCTGCCGGACGAGCGGATCACGAGTGCGGACGTGATCCGGGCGGTCGATCATCTGTTGCCGGCGATCGAGATCGTGGATTCGCGGGTGGCGGGGTGGGACATCTCGATCGTGGACACGGTGGCGGACAACGCCTCCAGCGGCCTGTTCGTGTTGGGCACCACGCCGCGCCGGCTTTCCGACGTGGACCTGCGGCTGTGCGGGATGGTTCTCGAACAGGCTGGTGAGCCGGTGTCGGTGGGGGCGGGCGCGGCGTGTCTGGGCAATCCGTTGCACGCGGTGCAGTGGCTGGCGCAGACCCTCGCACGTTCCGGTGACCCGCTGCGCGCGGGTGACGTGGTGCTGTCCGGCGCGCTCGGTCCGATGGTGCCGGTGACGGCGGGCGCGGCGTACGAGGCGCGGATCTCGGGCCTGGGTTCCGTGCGTACCTGCTTCTCGGAGGTGGCGGCGTGAGTGCGCAGGTTGCTCTGGCGACCGTCGCGGTTCCGGGCGAGGGGGAGGAGTCGTGATCGTGCGGGTTGAGTTGGCGACTGGTGCGGCCTTCGGTGACAGGGGTGCGTTATGAGCGTCGGGGTGGCGGTGATTGGGTCGGGCAACATCGGCACCGATCTGATGATCAAGGTGCTGCGGTTGTCGGAGTCGCTGCGGATGGTGGCGATGGTCGGCATCGACCCCGATTCCGACGGGTTGGCGCGGGCGCGGCGGTTGGGTGTGGCGACGACCGCTGAGGGTGTCGACGGTCTGGTGGCGATGCCGGAGTTTGCGGATGTGGAGTTGGTGTTCGATGCGACGTCGGCGGGCGCGCACCGGCGTAACGACGCGGTGCTGGCGGCGCACGGTCGCCTCGTGGTGGACCTGACGCCGGCGGCGATCGGTCCGTATGTGGTGCCGCCGGTGAACCTGGACGAGCATCTGCACCAGCGCAACGTGAACATGGTGACCTGTGGTGGGCAGGCGACCGTGCCGATCGTCGCGGCGGTGGGTCGGGTGACGCCGGTGGTGTACGGGGAGATCGTGGCGTCGATCGCGTCGAGGTCGGCGGGGCCGGGGACGCGGGCGAACATCGACGAGTTCACGGAGACGACGGCGCGGGCGATCGAGGTGGTCGGTGGCGCGCAGCGTGGTAAGGCGATCATCGTGTTGAATCCGGCGGATCCGCCGTTGTTGATGCGTGACACGGTGTACTGCCTGTGCGAGGACGCCGATGCCGATCGGGCGGCGATCGCCGACTCGGTGGCGCGCATGGTAGCGGCGGTGCAGGAGTACGTGCCGGGGTACCGCCTGAAGCAGGACGTGCAGTTCGACCGGGTGGATGCGTACGTGCCGTCGTTGGGTCGGCGTCTGCGCGGGTTGCAGGTGTCGGTGTTCCTGGAGGTTTCCGGCGCGGGCCATTATCTGCCGGCGTACGCGGGGAATCTGGACATCATGACGTCGGCGGCCCTGCGTACGGCGGAGCGGCTGGTCGGGCTGCGATCGGCAGCGACCGGCCATGACAACGCGGGCCGCGACGGCGCTGATGGTGACAGCGCGGGCCATGGCGGCGCTGGTGGCGATGGCGTGGGTCGGGACGTCGTGGAGGTGACCCGGTGACTGATCTGTACATCCAGGACGTGACGTTGCGCGACGGCATGCACGCCGTGGCCCACCGGTACACGGTCGAGCAGGTCCGCACCATCGCGGCGGCGCTCGACGCCGCCGGGGTGGCGGCGATCGAGGTGGCGCACGGCGACGGCCTGGCGGGGTCGAGTGTGAACTACGGCCATGGTGCGGCCAGTGACGCCGACTGGATTTCGGCGGCGGCCGAGGTGATGACGAACGCGAAGCTCACCACGTTGCTGTTGCCGGGGATCGGCACGATCGCGGACTTGAAGGCGGCGAAGGCGCTCGGCGTGACGAGTGTGCGCATCGCGACGCACTGCACGGAGGCGGACATCTCGGCGCAGCACATTGCGTGGGCGCGGGAGAACGGCATGGACGTGTCCGGGTTCCTGATGATGTCGCACATGAACGACCCGGCCGCTCTGGCGGGGCAGGCGAAGTTGATGGAGTCGTACGGGGCGCACTGCGTCTACGTCACCGACTCCGGCGGCCGGCTGCTCATGTCCGATGTGGCGCAGCGGGTGGACGCCTACCGGCAGGTGTTGGAGCCGACCACGCAGATCGGCATCCACGCCCACCACAACCTGTCATTGGGTGTCGCCAACAGCGTGATTGCCGTCGAGCACGGCCGCATCCTCGGCGACGCCGCCGCAAGCGCTCAGGCGAGCCATGGGCGCACGGTGCGGGTCGACGCGTCCCTGGCTGGGCAGGGCGCGGGGGCGGGCAACGCGCCGTTGGAGGTGTTCGTCGCCGTCGCCGAGTTGCACGGGTGGGAGCACGGCTGTGACGTGTTCGCGTTGATGGACGCCGCCGACGACATCGTGCGTCCGTTGCAGGACCGGCCGGTGCAGGTCGACCGGGAAACCCTGTCCCTCGGCTACGCGGGGGTGTATTCGAGTTTCCTGCGGCACGCGGAGCGGGCCTCGGACAAGTACGGGGTGGACGTGCGCTCGATCCTCGTGGAGTTGGGCCGCCGCCGCATGGTCGGCGGGCAGGAAGACATGATCGTGGACGTGGCACTGGACCTCGCCGGCAAGGAGACATCATGATCGGGCCGGACACCGCCGGTATCGCCGAGCGCCTCGGCGCGGCGGCCGACACCGCCACCGCCATCCCGCAGCTTGCTGCGGAGACGGGTCTGGACGTGGATGCGGCGTACGGGGTGCAGACGGCGTTGATCCAGCGTCGCCTCGACCGGGGCGAGCGTCTGGTCGGGTTGAAGATGGGCCTGACCAGCAAGGCGAAGATGGCGCAGGTCGGCGTGGACGAGGTCATCTGGGGCCGCCTCACCGACACCATGCGCATCCCCGACGGCGGCACCATCGACCCCACCGCCTTCATCCACCCGCGTGTCGAACCGGAGGTGGCGTTCCTGCTCGACCGGCTGCCCGAGCCGGGCGAGCCCGTCGGGGACTTCACCGACGCCGTACGCGCGGTCGCCCCGGCCATCGAGGTCATCGACTCGCGGTACGCGAACTTCACGTTCTCCCTGCCGGATGTGGTCGCCGACAACACCTCTGCCGCCGCCTTCGTCATCGGCCCCTGGTCGCCGGTGCCCGACGGCCTGGACAACCTCGGGGTGCTGCTGGAGATTGACGGACGGGTGGCGCAGGTCGGCTCGACCGCCGCGATCCTCGGCGACCCTCGCCGCGCACTCGACGAAGGCATCCGCCTCGCCGGCCGCCACGGCGTGCGCCTGCGCGAGGGCTGGGTGTTCCTCGCCGGCGCCGCCACCGCCGCCGTGCCCCTGAAACCCGGCGCCCACGTCCGCGCCGTCGTCGAACACCTCGGCACCACCTCCCTGCGAGCATCGGCATGACCGGGCAGGCGCACGTCGTGGCCGGCAAGGCCGTACCCCGGGGCGCGTTCCCGCACGTGAAGGTCGCCGGCGGGTTCGTCTTCGTCTCCGGCACCTCCAGCCGCCGCCCCGACAACACCTTCGCCGGCGTCGAGGTCGACGAGTTGGGCACGACGAACCTCGACATCCGCGTGCAGACCAGGGCCGTCATCGACAACATCGCCGATCTGTTGAAGACAGTCGGCGCCGACCTGAACGACCTCGTGCAGGTCACCACCTACCTCGTCAACATGAACGACTTCGGCGGCTACAACCAGGTCTGGGCCGAGTACTTCGACGCCACCGGACCCACCCGCACCACCGTCGCCGTGCACCAACTACCCCACCCGCACCTGCTCATCGAGATCCAGGCAGTGGCCGTACTGCCCTGACGGGAGGTGGACAAGGGGCCGCACGTGCGACCGTCGCGAGCGGCGCGTCAGGGCGATCCGAAGCTTCCGGCGGACGACGTGGCTTCGTAGACCGTCTCCAGACCCCGCTTCACGCGGACCAACGAGGTCAGCCACTCCTGGGTCTCCGGGTCGGTCGAATAGAGCAGCGTGCCACGCATGCCCCGGGTCATCAGCACCTTGTAGGTGTTGCGGATCAGCCGGTCCGCTTCGACATCGCTGAGCGTCTTGCGGCTGCGGAACGCCGGGTCCTTCGACTCGGAACGTCGGGTGACCAACTGGCCGCCGCGGGCGACCAGGTCCGGGCCGATGATGACGCCCGACCACTCGTACTCGAAGCCCTGGGCGGTGTAGACGCAGCCCACCTGGCCGAACCCGTGCGGGTCGGTGGCCCAGAACGCGCTGCCCGGCGCCTCGCCAACGCTGCGGTCGCTCTTGACGTTCCACGGCCGGGCCCAACTGCCCACCTGGACGTCAGGAA
This sequence comes from Micromonospora sp. USAFONa4, assembly GCF_057197825.1. Lineage (NCBI taxonomy): Bacteria > Bacillati > Actinomycetota > Actinomycetes > Micromonosporales > Micromonosporaceae > Micromonospora > Micromonospora sp. USAFONa4. The sequence continues at coordinate 6,722,285 of NZ_CM170072.1, forward strand.
CGAGGGTGTCATCCGGGCGCGGATCGCTCCACGGCCAGCAGTATCCCGCCGACATCCGTGCCGTTTCCCCGGCGGCCTGTTTCCCGGCGAGGAACGCCTCCAACTCCTCCGGCGAGTCAGCGAGCCGAAGGTCGAAGCGGCCGTCGCCGGTCCAGACCGTCGGCTCGCCACCCTCGAGGCCCAGGAGATCGAGCACCCACTTCTCGTACGCCTCGCTGCCGCCGCAGCGGAACTGGTCGTGCAGCGAGACCACCTCGACCTCCAAGCCGAGTTGCTCGGCATATCGGGAGATGACATCGACGCTGCCGAGTTCTCCTGGCTTCACGACCTGGTGCTCATCGAGCAGGAACACCGGCACCCGTGCGGCGGCGATCAGTTCGTCGACCTGCGGACGGGCCTTGTCGCGCTTTGCCTTGGGCGTGAACCTGTTGACCGACGTCTCTCGGATCCGGTGCGCCTCGTCGCAGATCAGCACGTCGAACCCGTTGCGTTCCGCTGTCATGAAGCTGTTGAAGTAGGCGAACAGGTTCTTGATACGGGTTGATCCCTTGCCGGCGTACCGGCGCAGCGTCTGGGTGAACGACCGTGAGCCGGTGGCGTGCATGACCGATCGGTTCTGTCGGGCCAGTTCGCCGAGCACCGACAGGGCGATCACGCTCTTGCCGCTGCCCGGCCCGCCGGCGACGACCACGACCGACTTGCGGTCCGCCGACCGGGCACGCTCCACCGCGTGCAGGACCAACTCGTACGCCAGGCGCTGGTCGTCCAACAACGTGAAGTGCGACCTTTCCTTCAGCTCCTGGGCCGCGTACGACAGGAGGTGTTTGCTGGGTCGAACGGAGCTGGTGAGGAAACGGTCCGCTGCGGCCGCGCCCGGAGCGGGTGCGAGGTGCGTGCGGAGGTAGTCGAGGAACTGGCCGCGGCGTTGTTTGGTGAAGATCCGGCTCTGCTCGGTGGGACGGCGCGCGAACAGGTCGTTGACGTCGCGATCCCCGGCGTTGTGCAGGTACGCGGCACCCCGCACAGGATTACGCCGGTCGGCGAGGACACCGAGAAAGTCCGTGAGGTACTCGCAGTAGTCGCCGACCTGCGCGCCCGGGTGCAGCCGTGGGCCTCGGGCGTGCTCGACCAGGACGAGTCGGTCCGAGCCCTCGTAGGACTCGGCCTGGGACCACTGCTTCAGCTCCACCACCACGTAGGAGTCCTCGGCGGTCCGCGGATCGACGCCGGCGAGTACGACGTCCACACGCTTGCTCGTCAGGGGAAGCTGGTACTCGACCAGGACCTCGACCTGCCCCAACCCCGCGTCGGCGAGATCCTGGCCGAGCACCAGGAGGCTGCGGGACCAGGAACGCCGTTCACTCGGGCTCACGTGGTGGCGGAGGTTCTCGGCGATCCGATCAGCCAAAGTGCCGTTGGTGGCCAGTCGGAGCAGACCATCGGCGGAGGTACGGAACGCTGACAACACTTGCCCCCGGGCAGCACGAAATGATCGTGCGCATGGGGGGCGTGTCCGGCCACAGCCGGAAGCCCGTCGTTACGCGCCTGTATGAGGGGACTGTAGCGAAGAGATCAACTCATCGCCACAATCAGGACCGAGGCTTTGCGACCGAGCCCTTCGCCCGCTCTACCGGATAGCGGACGGCCACCTCATCGAGTTTGGTCATGGCAGCCTCGACGAGGTCGATATCGAGCACGTCGGCCAGTCGCGTCAGATAGACCATGACGTCGCCGATCTCGGCCTTGACCCGGGCACCGGCCTCCGGGTCGGACATGACCTCAGCGGCCTGTTCGGGCGTCAGCCACTGGAACTCGGCGAGCAGTTCACCCACCTCGCCGGCAAGCGCCATGGCCAGGTTCTTGGGCGTGTGGAACTGTTGCCAATCGCGCTCGTCCGCGAACGCACGTAAGCGTGCCGTCAGGAGATCCATTCGCGTGATCCTTCCACGCCAGGCGTGACTCGTCATATGTCGTGGCGCCTGGCGGCCCTCATGCGACGTCGACCAGGCCGGCGGCACTGACGAACGCAGAACGGTCGGGTTCCGTGAACCACGGAACCCGACCGTTCTGTCACAGGCTGACGACCGCGTCCTCGGCGAGCGTGAAGAGCCCCGCATCGAAGGTGATGGTTTTCAACTTCGTGCCCCTGGGCACGTCGAAGAAGACGTTGGCGCGTACGGAGTTGCCAGGGTTGATCTCGTCGAGGAAACCGCGGGCGTCGTCGTTGCCGTACATCCCGGCTGTGCCGTCGGCGTCGTACTCGCGGCCAGCGGCATCTTGAACGGTCACCGTGCCGTCGGCGTGGAAGAGGTGAGCCGACTTGGTGACGTTCTTGACGGAGATACTCACGCGGCAGTACGTGCCCTGGGCCTTACGGTTGAGGAACGAGTCGCCCACCCGCGAGATGCCGCACTTGACGCTGTTGACGGTGAACTCGAAGTCGCCGCCGCGAACCTTGTCACCAACGCGGTACACCTCCGGGCCGGTCGGCTTCGCTGGGCTCGGCTTCGCCGGAGCTGCGGCCGGCGGGGTCGTGGCGGCCGACGGTGCGGGTGCCGACTTGGCCGGGGATGCGTCAGCCGCTGCGGCGGTCGGCTCCGCGCTCGACGACACGCTTGTTGGCTCGGGGTCACCGAGGATCGCGCCGACCATGCCGACGCCGCAGCACAGCGCAACCACGGCGCCGAGACCGATGAGCGTGGGAATCAGCCAGGAGGGCCGCTTCCGTGGAACCGGCGCGGCCGGGTACGCCGCAGTCGGCGGCGGGCCGTAGGGCGGGGGCCCGTTGTCGGGCTGGCCTGCGTACGGCTGGTTCTGGCTCGGCTGGCCAGGATCGGTCATGCTTCTGTCCCCACAGGTAGTCCGCGCGGCACCCACCGCGCGAGTCCTGTGAACGGTACTGAGGTAGCCGTGACGAATTCGATCACTGTCAGGTCGACGACAACGCCCTGGGCCCGAAGTGGCCGGCCGGCCTGCTGGCGGCCGATCACGGTGAGCCGGTGGCTACCGAATAGAGGCAGCAACCCTCTGATCGGGGAAGGCCGCTGCAACGAATACATCGCGCTGCCGCCCAAAGTGAGGAGGCGCTACCCTCCGTCAAGTCAGTCTCGTTGCTCCTTGTCGAAACCGAGGCGCGTCACCGTCACGAACCTGGCCCAGACGGCCGGTGCGAACGTCAGAACAGCACCGCGCTCGTCCTTGGAGTCGCGCACGGCGACGAGGTGGGGGAGGTTGGTCGCCATCTCGACGCAGGCGCCGCAAGCTACTGACCGAGTTGAGCACCCATGACTACCGAGTCGCTGATGCTCCGCGGGAGCACCGCCTCCGACAGCAGGTACATCAAGTCGGGAAACCGCCGGCAAGCGTCGAACGAGTAGGGACTGCTGCTGGAGGCGGACCTGGACTGCCTGCTCGTGCTCCTCGTTACTTCAGCCTTCCGCCGGTAGAGAGCGCGGGTGTACTCCTTGGTCTCTGGAGGATTTCCGGAATCAACGACTCGTACCGGCGGAGGTGTGCGGTGCCGGATCCCAGGCTGACGTACAGCTCGAACCAGCTCGGCACTGTCGGCCGCCGGGGCGTTCGCCTTGCTTGATTCCTGCCTGACGAAAGGGTCCACCTCGAGCAGATAGTCGTCCACATGACGATACCGATTGGCAGCTGGCCCGGTCTGTTCGGAGGAGGACCGCATGCAAGATCCTCATATGGTGGTATCCGATCGACGCGTGTCGCAATACCGACAGAAAGATCATGGGGAAAGGCTGCGGTCCCCGCCTATTGTGGGCTGCTCCGCCCGTTGTGGATTGCACGTGCTGGCGGGTCGGAAACGGTGGAGAGACGAGGAGCCGGTTGCATGGTTGCGGCACACGAGACGACGCTGCGGGAGCTACTCGAGGGCGCGAAGCAGTATCGGGTGCCGCTGTACCAGCGGACGTACTCGTGGACAGACTCCCAGCTCAAGCGCCTCTGGGAAGACATCCGCAAGCTGGCCGAGGAGCGGACCGAGAACCCTCACCTCACGCACTTCATAGGCTCACTGGTGCTCGCCCCCAGCCCCACGCATGGACCCTCGGTCTCCGAGTTCCTGGTGGTGGACGGCCAGCAGCGGCTGACCACCCTGTCGATCCTGCTCTGCGCCATTCGCGACCACCGGGCCAAGCACGAGGACCCGGACCATCGGGACCGGATTGATCAGGAGTACCTGATCAACAAGTACAAGCCGGCTCATCGGTTGAAGGTCGTCCCCACCCAGGCTGATCGCGCCGCCTACGAGGCGTGCTTGGAAGCGACGCCGCAGGCCGGCGGGAGTGACCAAGTGGGCGCGGCGTACCGGTTCTTCGCGGCCCAGCTCGTCGCGGTCGATGACCCGGATGACCCGATGGACATCGAACGCGTCGAGGACGCCGTCATCTCGGGGATGGCGCTGGTCTCGGTGGTGGCACAGGCCGGCGACAACGTCTATCGGATCTTCGAGTCACTCAACAACACGGGCCTCAAGCTCACCCAGGCCGACCTGCTGCGCAACTATCTGTTCATGCGTCTGCCGAACCGCGGCGAGGCGGTCTACGACTCGCTGTGGTTCCCGCTGCAGAAGCAGCTGGACGCCGGGGAGCTGGAGCAGTTGTTCTGGCTCGACCTGGTGCACCGCAACCCCGAGGTGAAGCAGACAGACACCTACGTCGGTCAGCAGGCACGGCTCAACGGCCTGCACACTGAAGCGGAGATCGAGGCTGAGGTCCGCCGGTTCTGCCGTCTCGGTGCGCTCCTGCGGATCATCCTGCACCCCGAGGAGGAGCAGGACCCACAGGTACGGCGACGTCTGGCCCGGCTTAACGCGTGGGACACGACTACCGTGTTACCGCTGCTGCTGCACCTGCTGGACCGCCGCAAGCAGGGGACGGCAACCTCCGACCAGATCGCCTCGGCGATGCTGTGCGTCGAGAGTTACTTCGTCCGGCGCCTGCTGATCGGCCGCGCCACCGCGAGTATCAACCGGGTCCTGCTGCGCATCGTCACCGATATGCGTAATGACCTGCCGGTTGACGAGGCGGTGCGGGCGTATCTGTCGGTCGGCCGGAAGTATTACGCCACCGACACCAGCCTCCGAGAGTCGGTGCGGTCCATCCCGTTCTACCTCAACGGCCGCGCGACCCAGCGCAAGCTGGTCCTTCAGTGGTTGGAGGAGTCGCACGGCAGTAAGGAACCGGTCTCGCCAGCATCGCTGACCATCGAACATGTCATGCCGCAGAGCCCGACCGCGGAATGGCGGCAGATGCTGAGCGAGGACCTGCATGGGGAGGAGAGCTTCGCCGAGGTACACGAGGCTCTGGTTCACACGTTGGGCAACCTGACCCTGACCGGTTACAACGCGGAACTGAGCAACAGCTCCTTCCTGGTCAAGCGGGCTCAACTGGGCAAGAGCGGGATCGCGCTCAACCGGGAGATCGCCGACCAGAAGCGCTGGGGACGTCCTGAGATCCACGCCCGTGCCGATGTGCTCGCCGAACGGATCATCGCCACCTGGCCGGGGCCTACCGAGGGGGCGGGCAACAAATCCGAGGTGCCCTGGGACGTCATGAACACGGCGCTCGCCGCGCTGCCCGCCGGCTCCTGGACCGCATACGGTGATTTGGCTGCGCTGATCGGCAGCCACCCCGTCTCTGTCGGCTCTCGCCTGGCCAACCACCCGGCGCCGAACGCGCACCGAGTGCTCCAGGCTGAGGGTGCGATAGCGCCGAACTTCCGCTGGCTCGACCCATCCCGCACCGACTCCCCGCACGATTTGCTGCGGGATGAGGGTGTCGAGTTCGACAAGTACGGTCGAGCCAGCCAGGCGCAGCGCATTGGTGTCGAGGAACTGGCGCAACTCGCTGGGATGCCGCAGCAGGACGGGCCCGACCAGCTTCTCCGACCGCGGTCCCGGCGCAACAGTTCGCTGGACGACCGGTTCCTCGAGCAGTTGACGGACCTTCAGGACGCGCAGGTCGCGCACGGCACGGTTGCGGTGCTCGAAGCCTGGGCGGGAATGGGCGGCATGCTGCTCTACGGTTCCGGCGGTGAGACCTCGTGCTTCCTGATGGCGCGCGGAAAGGACCACGAGCGCGGCAACATCTGGCCTGCGACGATCTATCCGAGCGGCAAATGCGAGATCGTGTTCCAGCACCTCAGCACCCGGACCCCGTTCGACGACATAGCGTTGCGGGAGCAGTTCCGCCAGCGGCTGAACGAGCTGCCCGGCGTGAAGATCGCGGCCGCCAAGTTGGCGCTCCGTCCCGGCTTGTCCCTCAGCGTCCTTGTTGACCTCAAGGTGCGCGAGGCACTGATCGAGCATCTCCGCTGGTTTTACGGGCAGGCCACGCAGACCGAGGTCTGACGCTCGCACTGCCCTTTGCTCTCGCCCCTGCCACCGTTCCACCGTTGGGCGATCGTCGGGCGGACACCCTGCCCAAGGAAGACTGGAGCATGACGTGACGGCCGACAACGCTGTCCCTGACCTACCGGATCGCCTCCGGGAACTGTTCGTCAGCTGGAACGATGCTGGACGACCACCGCAAGGCGCAATGAGATGGAACCGGTCGACATGGCAGGCGACCTTGCCGGATTACCACGATCTTCTCGCCGAACTTCCGGACCAGATTGACCGCGCCGGCGTGGCGCAGCGAGGGCGCCACGCCGCAGACAGCGATGCCGAGGCGGTCCAGGCGTTCGTCACCGCGATGGTGTGGGGATACGGGCCGATCGGATACGGCGCGTTCCGGACGGCCCGCGTACTGCGAGAGAACCCCGATGCGCCAGCCGTGCTCCGTGAGGCGGCGCTGCGAGTAGGCGGAGGCGGCGGGGCTGAAGCCTTCGCCTGGTTGAAAGACAACCGGTTGCGTTACCTCGGCGTCGCCTTCGCGACCAAGTACCTCTTCTTCTGCAGCGGCGCCGCAGCACCGGCGTTGGTGCTCGATCGTCTGGTGCAGCGCTGGCTGTGGCGGCATGCAGCCTTTGCAGTGAGTCTGAACTGGCGGGTAGAGCACTACCGGCGATACCTGGCGCTGCTAAGCGGATGGGCTGACGAGTTGAATATTACGCCGGAACAGGTCGAGCACCTCATCTTCGCGGACTCCGCCTCCCAGCAGCCGGGTAGTCCGTGGGGATCCCCGCTGGTGACAGCGGACGACAAGGCCGATGCTGCCTGTGCCGAGACTGCCGTTCTGGACGCACTCGACGAAGCTCTGGCTGCCTATGCCGACCTGGACGAAGGCGTCGGGCCGAGCGACATCGAGGACTTCGAATTCGGCGTACGCCAGTTGCGCCGAATCGTGCTGGCCCGCAGGTTCACGCATCGCGGTTTGTCGAACTGACAATGCTGCGGGCGGACGACGCCTCTAGGGACGGGCAGCGACTCGGCGACCAGCGGGCTGATGAACGATAGGGAAGTGCGACGGGTGCAACGCGAGCAAACTTGGTCGGCGCTGTGGCAGCTACTGGCGGAGCGGCCCGGGCAACACAAGCGGCAGTTGTTGACGGGACTACAGCGCATGGGCTTGTTTGGCCTCAGCACAACAGACGTCAACCGGTTGCTGTATGCCAGCCCAGAGATCTTTGCTCATGACAGCGGCACTCCGCGGGTTTGGCGCCTCACCGATCAAGCGCGGCTCAACATCCTGCCGGGTCTAACCGCCCCAGTGACAGCATGGCCGCGATGCTACGTCGGTAAGGCTCCTCGAGCCTGGCAGCTCGAGGCCTTCGCTCAGTGGCAAGCCGGTGGCCGGCGTGGGGTCGTGGAGGCCGTTACCGGGACCGGTAAGACGACAGTGGGGGTTCTTGCAGCGGCAGCGGCAGTGGAAGCCGGTGAGAAAGTGCTGGTGCTCGTGCCCGGTCGGGAACTGCTCGACCAGTGGTATGAGGTATTGAGCCGCGATCTTCGCGACGCTCTCGTCGGACGGTTTGGGGACCGCCATGAGGACCTATTCAACGGCCATCAGGTTCTGGTGGCCACCGTGCAGTCCGCAGCCAGATATCAGATGCTGCACCGGGGTTCGGTTGGACTGCTCGTCGCCGACGAGGTGCACCGGTACGGAGCAAAGACGTTCGCTCGGGCACTCGAGCCAGAGTTCGGTGCCCGGCTGGGGCTGACGGCGACGTACGCCCGCGAGGACGACGGTCTGGAGGAGTACCTCGAGCCCTACTTCGGCAACGTGGTCATGGGCTGCACCTACCAGCGTGGCTTGGCCGACGGAATCCTTGCGCCCTTTCGCGTGGGCTTTCTCGGCGCCGACTTCACCGTGGACGAGCGCGAGCAGTACGACCACTACGACGAGCGTGCCAGGACGCTACGGGGTCGGCTGGTCCTAGATCACGGCTGTCCCGACGAACCGTTCGGTGAGTTCATGTCGCGCGTCAACGAACTGAGTCAAGGGGGACACGGAAGCCTCAGTGCCACGGCGGACGCCCGCCGCTACCTGCACGCGTTCAGCAAGCGGCGTCAGCTGTTGGCAGACTGTAGCCGTAAGCAGGAAGCTCTCGCCTCCCTGGCACCTGTTCTGGCGGCGGCTGACCAAGGGCTGGTGTTCAGCGAGACCACGGCCAGCGCCGAACAAGCTGCGGCGGTGCTGTGCCACCTCGGTGTCGCTGCCCTGGATTTCACGAGCGTTCTGCCCCAGACGGAACGCAAGCAGCGGCTCGCGGCATTCAAGCACGGGCAGGTGAAGGTGTTGACTGCCCCACGAGTGCTGGACGAAGGGATCGATGTCCCGCAGGCCGAGGTTGGCGTGATCGTGGCAGGGAGCCGAAGTAGACGGCAGATGATCCAGCGCATGGGCCGGGTGATTCGGCCCAAGGCCGACCGTCGTCCAGCAACTTTCTTCGTCCTTTATGCCAGAGGCACCTCGGAGGATCCCGAAATGGGCGCGCATGTGGACTTCCGCGAGCAGCTCACTGCCGTTGCCCAGGATTTGAAGTACTTCCATGCCCGCACAACCCTGACGGATCTCTGGCAGTGGTACGGCGAGGGCAGGTCCATGAGCTGATGGGATGGCCGATGCACCACGAGTAACCCATGACGGGCCGAGCGAGAAGCGATCAGAACTGTCGGTCATCAGGCCGCCTCTTGGCGGCGGCCGTGAACGCGGACCACGCTGCCGGTTCGAAGGTCAACTCCGGTCCGGCGGGGTTCTTGGAGTCGCGGACGACAACGATGCCAGGAAGGTTGGTGGCGACCTCGACGCAGTCACCGCCGTTGTCTCCGCTGCGGGTGCTCTTGCACCAGACGGCGCCGGTCAGGTCAGTCATGTCGCATCTCCCCGATGAGCCCCTTGAGCATGTCTCTCGATTCTGCCTCGCCGAGGGCGAGCGCATCCAGGCCCCTCCAGACACGGTCGTAGGCGGCCATCTCGTCGGGCTTGTCGAGGTAGAGCGCTCCGGTCAGAGACTCGCTGTAGACAACTGAGGGTTCCGGAGCAGCCCGGCCGCCTTTGGTCGGTGGAAAGTCGAGGATGACGAAGGACCCGGCTACCGCGCCGGGCTGAGGACCCGCCGCCAGCGGCAGCACCCTGACTGACACGTTTGGAAGGCCCGAGAGCTTGATGAGCTGGTCGAGTTGGAGCCTCATCACCTCGCGGCCACCAAGAACCCGTCGGAGCACAGCCTCCGACAGCACGGCATCAAGCCGGGGGGCCGCCGGTAGCCGTCGGACGAGAAGTGCCTGTCGCTGAAGCCGAACCTGCACCGCCCGCTCGCGTTCCTCGTCGCTCAACCGCCCGCCAAGACGGTAGAGGGCGTGGGCGTACTCCTTGGTTTGGAGGATCCCAGGGATCAGCGACTCGTCGTACCGGCGGAGGTGAGCAGCGGCGGATTCCAGGCCGACGTACAGCTCGAACCAGCTCGGGACCGCGTCTCCGTACGCGTGCCACCAGCCCTTGGACTTCGTCTCCGTGGCGAGCCCGCGCATGGCCTCGGTCATCTCGGCGGACACCCCGTACAGCTCGCACATCGCCTTGACGTCGAGCACCCGGACCGGGCCCATGCCGCACTCGATCCGCCAGATCTTCTGCCGGCTGTATTCGAGGGCCTCGGCGGCGGCGTCGAGGGTGACCCCCGCCTCGGTGCGGTACTGGCGTAGCAGCCGGCCGAGTTGCCGGCGCGGCACGGTCGATCCGACATCCTCGGTCACCCGGACACTCCCTGATTCCATCGCGCAACACTGCGTCACCTTGCCATGTAACAGCTATCGGTGGCAGCAAAGAAAGTCAATACTTCTGGGAAGAATTCCGGTGTGGAACGTTGCCTCGATGCTGCGCATCGTCACAGGATGACCACAGACCCTGGTGTCGTACCGCTGATCGAAGCTGCGGCGGCAGGGTGGGGTGGCCCGTGCGCGCGGGGAGGATGGACGGGCCATCCCTTCCAGTCCACGAGGGAGAGGCAGGCAGCAGATGCGCGTCCGCAACCAGCGACCGGGAGCGACCTATCGCTCCTCGGCGTACACCAGTCTGCTGCCGTGGCAGGTGCGCGAGCGACGCTTCAAGCCGGTCGGGCTCGGACGCCGCGGCCTGGAACCGGCCGACGTCTACGACTTCCTCGACCGAGTCGCCGGCGATATGGCCAACGTCTACGCCGCCCTGGCCGCCAGCCGCTGGGAGACCGCCGTCCTCAAGGACGCGCTGCGCCGCTGGCAGTCCGAGCAGGCCTGCGCCCGCGCCGACCGGGGACACGAGGCATGACCCAGCGGTACGTTATCCACCTGCCCGTGGCCGCCACCGACCTGCCGGCCGCGCAGCGGCTGGCCCGGGTGATCAGCCGTTGGCTGCTGGTGCTGCCGCAGACCGACCCGGGGGAGAGCACCGTTTCGGAAGAGGACAACCAGCACGTGCGTCACCGGGTCTTCTGTGACCTGCGGATGCCTGGCGGCCGGCGCTGCCTGCTCCGTGCCGACCACGACGGCGCCTGCTCCCGTCGCCTTCCGCGGTGAGCCTCCGACCGGGGCACCTGGTGATCTGAGGGCGAGCTGGTTCCCTACTCCGGATAGCCAGCGGAGTAGGTCGCATCCACGAGTTCTTGCAGGTGTCGGATGACCGAGGCCTTGTGGTCCGTCTCCGGAAGTTGTTGCTCGCCAGCCTTGATGAGTCCGCCTCGCCAGTGGCGCATGATCTCGTTCTGGGCCCTTGTGGACAACTGGTCGATCCAGAGAGACCCGAGGTTGTTGTCGATGATTTCTTGTAGATGGTTGGCAGCTTCCCGGTCGGTGAGCCGTTCGACCAGGAACTCCAGAGTCCAGTCGAAGAGACCACCGGTAGCGGTCCAGTCGACCCCGGGCTTCAGCACGATCAGGCCGGCCATCAGTTCCCCACGATGAATACCCGTGGACCGAGATCACGGTCCGCTATGAACTGCTCGATCTTGGCTGTCTGCTCGACCGAGAACTTCGAGACGTCAACGGGCACGAGGTCAGCCTTGTCCAGGTGTCGTTCGATCTGATATTGAAGCTGCGGCCACTGCCGGTCGAAGAACTGGCCGGGGAAGTTACCGACGGCATCATATGTGCGCCCCGCGTCGTCGACCCAGTCGGCCGAGGAATCCGCAGGGGCGCGACTGAGTTGAACGCCGAGGAGCTGTTCCAGCCGTACCGCGGTTTGGGCCTCGCCTGGCCTGAATTTCCCGGTCGCCGGGTCCATGCCGAGAGCATGGACGCGTGCTTCCTCGCCGGCGTGCCGAGCGGGGGGCTCATGAGGCGTCCCGGGGGTCGAGGCGCCGTCACCGGATCTGCCTGGTCGACTGCTGGCAAGCCGCCCCAGCGCCTGCTTTAGCTTTTCGATCAGGTCGCCGAGCCGCCGGATCTCCGGCATCAGCCGGCGTAGGCTCGCCAGCAGCCCGCGCAGCAGTCGCGCGATCCGCGCCACCCACGATGCCACCAACGTCGTCACCTGCTCCACCACCAACGGCGCGGCGAGCCCGCCGGTGATGACCAGTTCGCCGGCGTACACGATGAGCCGGGAGACGCAGGTGGCGATGGCGTCGCGGACCAGCAGCCGGACGGCGGCGACCAGGCCGGCGGCTCCCTCGGTGATGGCGGCGAGGGTGTCGGCGCCCTGGGCCAGCCCGCCGATGGCCTGCTGCTGCTCGGCGGCCCAGGCGCGGTAGGCGGGGCCGGCGCCGCCACCCCAGCCTGCGACGTCGGTGCGGACGGCGGCGGCCAGGTCGGCGGCCTCCCTGCGCAGCGACGCGGCGACGTTGCGCCAGGTCTGGGCGTGGGCGGTGATCTGCGCGGGGTCGCCGGCGAGCCAGTCGAGTGCCTCGCTGAGCGGCTTGACGTGCTCGATCAGCCAGGCGATGCCGTACTGGAGCAGCGCGCCGACCGGGTCGGAGACGAAGGCGAGGGCGTCCAGGCCGGCGCTGACCACGCCGAGGGTGCCGTCGATCCAGCTGCCGTTGCGGACGCCCTGGGCGATGAGCTCGATGTCCTCGCAGATCCAGATGCCGGCCCAGGCGCTGGGCGGGGTGTCGGCTGCGGCGGCGACGAGCGGGTTGGTGGTCACCCCTTGTGCCGTGTCCGCTGTAGCGACCGCTCGGCCCGAGCGTCGGCGGCCCGGTAGCGGTCGGCGCCGGTCCGCAATCTGTCGGCGGTGTCGCGCACCGAGCCGGCCGCGGTGCCGATGCCCTGGACCAGGGTCTGCTGGAGGCCGTCGAGCAGCGCCGGCATGATCGCGCAGAGCCGCCCGTACGCCTCGGCTCCCAACCGGACGTGCTGGCCGGCCTGGCGGGCGGTGTCGAGGCTGCCGGCGCGGCGGTCGAGGCGCGCGGCGTGGCGGGTCAGGTCGTCGGGGTCGACCTGGATGCCGTCAGCGCCGGGCATCCGGTGTGTCCCGGTCGGGATCCAACCGGCGGCGGTACGACTCGACAAGCGCCACCGCTGTCGGATCCTCGGCGCCGAGGACGCCCGTGGTCGCCTCGGTGATCCTGTTCAGGAGGTCGGTGTGCGCGGCCCGGGTGGTCGCCAGGATATGCCGGGCGGTGTGCGCCGCGGAGTGTTGTCGGGTGCGTTCGTCCAGCCGCAGGTCGACCAGCAGGCCCGACGAGTCGACGGTGACCTCGATCGTCCGGTCGGGGCTGGTCGCCGTGCCCCGCATCGCCTGTACCTGAGAGGCCAGCTCCTTGGCCCGGGCTGCCCGGTCCGCGATGGACGCTTCCCAGTCGTCGAGCCGGCGCGTTGCCTCGTCCAGCGCGGCTTCGTCCGCCCACATGCCTGACCCTCCCCAGGGCATCGACGCCGACCGGTCGGTGTCGCCGTCACGCTATCAATCAATGGCATCGCGTACGGTGACGGCCGCCGCTCTCGGCCGCCACGCCTCGGAACGTTCTGGTCACCCCCAGTTTGTAGAGCATGGTTGACAAACTGCGCTCAAGGGCTACTTTGTAGATGGGGGTCTACAAGCGAGGGAGGTGGGACCCGTGGTGCGAGAGATGCTCAGCGTGGCTGACATCGCGGCGATGTTCGGCGTCGAGCCGAAGACGGTCAGCATGTGGCGGCTGCGCTACCCGGAGTTTCCGGAGCCGGATGTCCTCGTCGGCGGCATGGCGGGCTGGGATCCCGAACGGGCCGAAGAGATCCGGGTCTGGGAGAGTCGGCGCCCCGGGCAGGGGCGACGCGCGATGCTGGCCGAGCACATACAGGAGACGTTGCGCCGGACGTTCATCTTCAGGTTCATGCGCCCCGACGACTTCGCCTGGGCGCCGATCGACTTCCCCGGCATCGTGTACGAAGACGGTCGGCTCGCGGACGGCATGCAGGTCAAGGCCGCGGAGCACCTGATCGGCGCGCTTCGCGACCAGGGCTACGAGATCGTCTTCCAGGACACCGGCACCGACGTGACGGAAGCCGTGCGACACGTGCTCTGGGACCGGTGGACCGCGCAGGAGGTCGGGGAGAACGAGTTCATCGGGCAGTTGTTCGATGAGTATGGACGGATCTACCGCGGCTGCACGGCCTTCGACGCCGCCTCCTACACGCTGAACCGGCTCGAAGCGCTCGGCGGCGAGATCCGCTCCATGCTCGGACCGTCGCCGCAGGTGCGGTCCCGCCGTTCGCAGTAGCGGGGTGTGCGGCCCCGAACACCACAGTCCCGCGTCGGGACATCGGCCGACGCACAAGTAGTCGCCGGAGCGCATCGAACAGGAATCGGGCGGTCGGCGCGACGGCACCCTGGAGGCTGGAGACTTCGTGGAGACATCCGAGCACCACATCGAACCCGCCGTCGGCAGACTGGGCGTCCTGACAGTTGGGCTCGGCGCCGTGGCGTCGACCTTCATCGCCGGCGTCGAGCTGATCAGGCGCGGCCTCGCTGAGCCCGTCGGCTCGCTCACCCAGATGGGCACCATCCGCCTCGGCAAGCGGACCGAGCACCGGGTGCCGCTCATTCGCGACTTCGTACCGCTGGCCGGCCTCGACCAGCTGGTCTTCGGTGCCTGGGACCCGATCTCGGACACGGCCTACGAAGCCGCGCTCAAGTGCGGTGTGCTCGACCGGTACACACACATCGAACCGATCGCGGCCGCGCTCAAGGAGATCGAGCCCATGCCAGCCGTGTTCGACCAGCGCTACGTGCGGCGGCTCGACGGCACCAACGTCAAGACCGCAGCGACCAAGCGGGAGCTGGCCGAGGCCATCCGCAGGGACATCCGTGAGTTCAAGGCAAAGCACTCCTGCGAACGACTCGTGATCATCTGGTGCGCGTCCACCGAGACCTACATCGAGCTTGGCCCGGCCCACCAGGACCTGGAAGCGTTCAACGCCGCGATCGATGCGAACGACGAGAGCGTCGCGCCCTCGATGCTCTACGCGTACGCGGCGCTCACCGAGGGCGTCCCATTTCTCAATGGCGCACCGAACCTCACCACCGACATGCCGGCGCTGGTGGAACTCGCCCACACGGCCGGCGTACCGATCGGTGGCAAGGACTTCAAGACCGGGCAGACGCTTCTGAAGACCGTGCTGGCGCCGATGTTGAAGGCCCGCATGCTCGGGCTTCAGGGCTGGTACTCGACGAACATCCTGGGTAATCGCGACGGCGAGGTGTTGGACGACCCCGACAGCTTCCGCACCAAGGAGAAGTCCAAGCTCGGCGTGCTCGAGCACATCCTGCAGCCGAGCCTCCATCCCGAACTCTACGGCGACTACTACCACAAGGTACGCATCAACTACTACCCGCCCCGCGGCGACCAGAAGGAAGGCTGGGACAACATCGACATCGTCGGCTGGCTCGGCTATCCGATGCAGATCAAGGTCGACTTCCTGTGTCGGGACTCGATTCTGGCCGCCCCCCTGGTACTCGACCTGGTGCTCTTCACGGACCTCGCCCAGCGAGCGGGGCTCAGAGGGGTGCAGGAGTGGCTGTCCTTCTACTTCAAGGATCCGCAGCACGCGCCCAGCGTCTATCCCGAGCACGACCTGTTCATCCAGCAGACCAAGCTGAAGAACACCCTTCGCTGGCTGATGGGCGAGGAGCAGATCACCCACCTGGGAGCCGAGTACTACCAGGACTGAACATCGACTCGTCCCCGCCCGCGCACCCGGCGGGCGGGGACGAGTCAGCCTGACTGACAACGCCGACGGTGTGTTGGCGATCGCCCGGGCCGACCGACGGTTTCTGCGAACCCGACAGCGATCGATGGGCGTACGGCCGGGGTTCCTGCGAGTCCGTCGGCCAGCCGAGAAGCGGTCTACCGGGACGGCAGCGGGGCGGCCGGGCGGACCGCGGTGAACTGGGAGTGCTCGTACCGGGTGGCGGAGAGCAGCAGCAGCCACTCGTCGCAGCCCTGCCACGGGTAGAGGTCGGCGGCGCCGCCGCGTACGACGCGGGGCCCGTCGCCGGTGCGTGGCCGGGCGTCCGCCGGCGCGTCCGCGAAGCCGGGGATCCACACGTCGGCGCAGATCTCGCCAGCCGAACCCATCGCCGCCAGGCCGAAGTCGTTCTCGCCGGCGGCCGTGCGCTCCTCGTCGCCGAAGTCGTCGAGGATCTGATCCTCGTCGGGTTTGCCGTCGCCACGGAAGGTCAGCGTGGTGGTGCCGGCGCGGGCCGCGTACTCCCACTCGGCCTCGCTGGGCAGCCGGAACGGCAGGGCGTCGAGCAGGTCGTCCAGGTCGCCCTCGATGCGGGCGGTGTTGGTGTCCTCGTCGGCGTAATCGTCCTCGTAGTCGGGCAGCCAGTGCCGGACCTGCGCGACCGTCAGCGGGTGCCGGGCGATCAGGAACGGTCCGACCCGCACCTGCCGCACCGGCTGGGCGTCGTTGGCGGCGGCGAGGAAGGGCTCGATGGTGTCCTCGACTCCTCCGTCGCGCTCGATGGCGCGTACGGCCTCCAGTTCCGCGTCGGACAGACCCATGCGGAACGTGCCGCCGGGCACCTCCCGGAACAGCACGCCCGACGCGGTGTGCCGCCAGGCGGGGCGCCCGGCCGCGATCTCTTCGGTCCACACGGCACCGAACGCTAGCAGCGGAGGCTTCTGCGTCTGGGCGCCGCCCGCTCACCAGGTGCCGTCGTCGCGTGGCCGAGGAACCGCTCACCGCCCCGGCTCTGGCTCCCGCTGTTCGGGCTCGTCCGCGGTGTGCCCCTGACTGAGGAAGTACGCCCCGAGGGCGCCGGCGAGGGTGCCGAACACCACCACGGAATAGACGGCCAGCACCAGTTCGAGGATCTGCGCGAACGTGTCGGTGGCGCCGAGCGGCACACCGGTGATGGTGGTGAGCGCGGCGTCGTGCAGGGCCTGCCCGTGGTTCCGGTAGGCGCCGGTCACTGTCAGCAACTGCCCGGCGGTCACGATGACCGTCACCGTCACGACGGCCAGCCAGGCCAGCCGGTCGGTGAGCAGTCGGCCCGCCGAGCGGGAGCCGCGTACGGCGGCGGCGACCACGCCGGCTCCCCGGGCCGCCCGAAGCGCGATGGCCGCGCGGGCGAACCGCAGGAAGGGTACGGCGAGGAAGATCACCTGCCACCAGTTCTGCTTCCAGAACTGCCGGGCTCGGTGTCGAGCCAGCCAGGCGCGCAGGGCGAACTCTGCCACGAACACGGTCCACAGGATCCAGCTGGCGACCGTGAGGGCGTTGTTGAGCGCCTCGTCGTGGGTGAACGACTGTACGAGCACCAGCAGCAGGAACAGCACGCCGAGGATCCCCATCGGCTTGTCGAGCCGGCTGGTGAGCTCGTCGAGACGGGAATCCTCCTCTCGACGGTTCCGCGCCCCGGTTGCGCGTCCGCCCTCGGGCCGGCGGCGGTCGCCGTGATCGTCGGAGTGGCCTGCCGGCACGGTCACGTACCGCAGGAGTGCTCGGCACCGGTGGGGCCGGGCCGGACCGCCCGCGACGTGTCCAATCGGCAGCGGGCACGTTGCGGGCCACCGGCCACGATCGTCTGCATGGTCTGGCTCCTCGGGCCGGTGGTGTCGGGACGCGGTGTCGACAACCGACCGTAGGGGCTCGACCACGCCCGGGCTGCCCGTTTGCGTCAAGAGCCGAGATATTCGCGGCCCCCGCTCCCGCGCTGACGGCACATCCCGCCCGAATGATGTCTATCCCTCGATGTCGTTGGTAGGGTGCTGCGGTGCCTCCCCCTGCCACCGTCGGCGCGCCACCGGGCGACCGCTCCCTGACCTCAGAATCCACGCCCTCCACCGCCCGACAGGTGCGGCGCGCACGCTTCAGCGAGTCCGGTCTCGCGTGGCTGATGCTGCTGCCCTCGGTGGGGGTCTTCGCCCTGTTCGTGTTCTGGCCGCTCGGGCGGACCCTGTACCTGTCGGTGCACGGCAACGACATCTTCGGCGCCGCGTCGGAGTACGTCGGCGCGGCGCACTACCGGGACATGCTGTCCGGCGAGTTCGGCAAGGTACTGGCCACGACCGCGCTGTTCACGCTCTTCTCGGTGGTGCCGGCCGTGCTGGGCGCGCTCTTCGTGGTGCTGCTGCTGGAGGCGCGCATTCGGGGCGTACGGGCGCTGCGCACCGCGTTCGCGCTGCCGTTCGCGTTCTCGGTGGCGACCGCGTCGGTCATCTTCGCCGTCATCTACAACCCGGCGATCGGGGTGGCGAACGGCCTGCTCGGCTCCCTCGGCTTCGACCGGGTCAACTGGCTCACCGACCCGTCGATCGCGTTGCCCGCCGTCTGCGCCGCGACGGTGTGGATGAACTTCGGCTACAACATCCTCGTGCTCTCCGCCGGGGTCTCGGCGATCTCGCCCGAGGTGGTCGAGGCGGCGCGGCTGGACGGCGCGACCGGGTGGCGGCTGGCGACACGGATCACCGTGCCGCTGCTCTCCCCGCAGCTGTTCTTCCTCGTCGTGGTGTCCACGATCCACGCCCTGCAGAGCTTCGGGCAGATCCACATCCTGACCAAGGGCGGGCCGGACCAGGCCACGACGACGCTTGTCTACTCGATCTACGAGAAGGCGTTCGCCTTCGGCTCCTCCGACTTCGGCGCGGCCAGCGCGCAGGCCGTCGTGCTGCTGGTCATCATGCTCGGCTGCACGGCCGTCCAATTCGGCGTCCTCGAACGGCGGGTCCACTACCGATGAAAAAGCTCAACCTCGGCCGGGTCGCCGTCTACGTCGTGCTCGGCCTGGCCGCGATCCCCGTGCTGTTCCCGGTCTACTACGGGTTCGTCGGCGCCGTGATGGGTCCCGGCGACCTGGCGACCTATCCGCCCGCGCTGGTGCCGAGCGCGCTGCACTGGCAGAACATCACCGACGTGTTCCGCTCGGTGCCGCTCGGCCGCTTCTACGCGAACTCCGCCGTGCAGGCCGGAATCATCACCGTGGCGCAGGTCGTCACCAGCATCTTCGCCGCGTACGCCTTCGCGTTCCTGCGCCTGCCGGCGAAGGCGGCGACGTTCAGTCTCTTCCTCGCCACCCTCATGGTGCCGTGGGAAGCGATCATCATCCCCAACTACCTGGCCATCTCCGACTGGGGCCTGACGCGCGGCGGGCTGACGTACCTCGGCCTGGTGCTGCCCTTCCTCGCCTCGGCGTTCGGCACGTTCCTGCTGCGGCAGGCGTTCCTGCAGTTCCCGACCGAGCTGCGCGACGCCGCGGTGATCGACGGGTGCGGCCACTGGCGGCTGCTGTGGCGGGTCATCGTGCCGCTGTCCAAGCCCTCCATCGCGGCGGTCGGGGTCTACGTCTTCCTCTCGGCGTGGAACCAGTACTTCTGGCCGCTGATCCTGATCCGCGACACCGAGTTCCAGACGCTGCAGATCGGCATCTCCCAGCTCAACGACGCCGAGGCGGCACAGCCGGGCCTCGTCCTCGCCGGCGTCGCGTTGTCGCTGCTTCCCACGCTGGCCGTCGTGATCTTCGGCCAGCGCTACATCGTCCGCGGGCTGACCGCCGGGGCGCTGCGTTGAACCATCGAGAAGGAGAACCAATGAGAAGACCTCGGCTCCGCCGGACCGCGGCGGCGTTCGTCGCCGTCGTGGCCGCCGCCGCGCTCACGGCCTGCGGCGACTCCGGGTCCGGCACCGACGGCGGCAGCGGCGCGCTCGACGCGCCCGGCGCCGAGGTGCTGGAGAAGGCCACGGACAAGACCACGATCGAGTTCTGGCACGCGATGAAGGGGGCCAACGCCACCGCCGTCGACCAGCTCGTGGCCGACTTCAACGCCCAGAGCGGCGGCAAGGTCGAGGTCAAGGCGGTCTTCCAGGGAAGCTACGACGAGACGATCGCGAAGTACAAGGCGTCGGTGCAGCAGAAGAGCACGCCGGCCCTGGTGCAGATCTACGACATCGGCAGCCGCTTCATGGTCGACTCGAAGCAGGTCGTGCCGATGCACAAGTTCATCGAGAAGGACGGCTTCAACGCCGGCGACATCGAGCCGAACATCGCCAGCTACTACTCTGTCGACGGCAAGCTCTGGTCCATGCCGTTCAACTCCTCGACGCCCCTGCTGTACCTCAACAAGGAGGCGTTCGAGCGGGCCAAGCTCGACCCGACGAAGCCGCCGAAGAACCTCGACGAGATCGGCGAGCTGGCGAAGAAGCTCACGGTCAAGGACGCCAGCGGCAAGACCGTCCAGTACGGCTTCAACGCCGCCATCTACGGCTGGCTGGTGGAGCAGCTGCTCGCCACCGACGGCAAGGAGTACTGCGACAAGGGCAACGGGCGCAGCGGCCTGGCCACGAAGGTGCAGTTCGACCAGGAGACGGCCGTGCGCGTCGCGCAGTGGTGGACGGACCTGGTGAAGGGCGGCTACGCGACGAACACCGGCCGCAAGACCGACGACGCCCAGGCCGCCTTCAAGTCGGGCACGGTCGCCATGCACCTGGAGTCCACAAGCGTGCTGCGCGGCTACGTCGACGCCGCGAAGGGCAAGTTCACCGTGCTCACCGCCCCATACCCGAAGGTGAGCGCTTCCTCCACGGGCGGACCGATCATCGGTGGCGCGTCGCTGTGGATCAACGGCGTCGGCCACGACGACAAGGAGAAGCGGGCCGCCTGGGAGTTCGTGAAGTTCGCCTCCGGCCCGGTCGAGCAGGCCAAGTGGCACACCAGCACCGGGTACGTGCCGATCAACGCCAAGGCGCTCGACGAGCAGATCGACAAGGACTGGATGGCGAAGTTCCCCCAGTTCCGTACCGCCGTGGACCAGCTGCACGCGCTGCCGCCGTCGGTCGCGTCGGCCGGCTGCCTGCTGGGCGTGATGCCGCAGGCCCGCAAGGCCTCCGAGGACGGCCTCGAGGCGGCCATCGTGGGCAGCAAGCCGGCCGAGCAGGCCATGAAGGACGCCGCGGCGAGCGTGCAGGGCGCCATCGACAGCTACAACAAGTCGGTCAGCTGACCACCGCACCGCGCTGATCGTCGAGAAGGGCCAGTTCCGCCGGGACTGGCCCTTCTCCGCTGCCGCCGCCAGGCGTGGGGTGCGGGCGGATCCTATGGTGGGCTCTGCCACCGATCGAGGGAGAGACAGTTGTCACCGTCGCACCGCCCGCCCCGTTCGTGCGTCGCAGGGGCGGCCCTGGGCCTGCTCGTCGGGCTCGCCGCCTGCACCGGGCCACGGGCGGAGCCGCCCGAGCAGCCGGCGCCGGGGATTGCGGTGACCCAGGAGAGCCTGCGCGGCGGCGGGACCGGAACGGAGGGGGAGGGCCCGGAGCCCACCTGGTCGGTGACGGCCGGGCGGCTCGACCAGCCGTTGACGCAGCTCGGCCAGGTCGTCGTCGTGCCGGACGGGCGGGAACTGCGGGCGGTGGACCGCTCCACGGGGCAGGACCGCTGGCGTCGCCCGTTCCCGATGGCCTACCAGTACGCGGTCGCCGGCGACCTGATCGTGGTCAGCGCCAGCAACGGAGGGCCGCTGGAGGTGCTCGACGCGGCCACCGGCGCCACCCGCTGGCGGGCCGAGGACACCCAGGGCGTCGTCGTCCAGCAGCAGGTCGTGTACGACCGGGAGTGCGTCGGCACCGGACGATCCGCGAAGTGTGTCGTCATCGCCCGGGACGTCCGCGACGGTCGGCAACTGTGGAAACTGTCCGCCGACCGGTTCGCCCGGGTCAGCGACGAGGCGCTCGGCGTCCGCGCGCCGTACGCCGCGCCCACCCAGCGGTACGTGTCGGTGCGGCTGGACGGGCGTACCTACACGAGCGTCGCACCCACCACCGGCAAGGCCGGTGCCGGACGCCTGCCGAGCCGGGCCTGGCACGGCTTCGTGGCCGGCAACCTGCTGGTGACCACCGACCACGATCCGCCCCGGGGCGACCGGCGGTGCACCGTCAGCATCGCCACCGTCGACGCGGCCACCGGCGCCAGAGGCTGGTCCGGCGAGGTCTTCAGCGGGCGACGCGAGGACGGCGAGTGTGCCAAGCGACTGGCGCACGACCGCAGCGGGCTGACCCTGATCGGGGCCGGCACCCGGCTCGTCGCTGTCACGGACGCCGGCCGGCCGCAGGTGATCGACCTGCGGACCGGTAGAACGCAGTGGGAGGGCGTCGCCCCCGGCGTGCCGATCGACGGGGACGACCGGTCCGTGCTGGTGCGGCGCACCGCCGACGAGGGCGAGCTGGCCCTGCTCGACATGGCCACCGGCGCGACGCGGTGGAGCGCGCCGGACCCGGGACTGTCCGGCACCTCGGCGAGCTGGCGGTCGAGCCTGACCGGCCGCCTCGTGGCGGTCAGCGGCGCGGTGGAGGAACGACCGGTCGTACTCATCTACGACGTGTCCACCGGTCGCCAGCTCGGCCGGTACGCCGGTTGGCTCGCCGGCGCCGGGGACGACTGGGTCGCGGTCAGCCACTCCGGAGGCCCGGACGGGATCGCACTGGACCTCTACGCCTTCTGAACCGGCGCGGCGGGCCGGTCCTGGGCCGCCCGCCGCGTCCACCACCGCCGCGCGCTAGTTCCAGCGGAACAGGAGCGCCGCGACGGTCGCACCGACGACTGCGGTGATCGCCAGACCCGCCAGGTTCGACGCGTCGACCGAGGCCCCCGCCCAGGCGCTGGAGAGCGCCTCGACGGTGGCGCCGAACGGGAGCCACGAGGCGGCCCGGGCCACCGGTTCCGGCAGGGAGGCGGTGCCGCCGAACAAGCCGCCGACGGCCCCGAGGGCGAAGAAGGCGATCAGACCGATGGCGACCGCCGAGTTCGGGGTGGGCGCCACCGAGGCGACGATCATGCCCAGCCCGTACATCGCGGCCACCGAGAGCCCGACCACGGCGAGCGCCATGCCGACGTCGGCCGGCGGACGTGCACCGAAGCCGGCGACGGCGACGGCGTACGCCAGCCCGATCCCCAGCACCGCCTGTGCCAGGCTCACCACCAGCTGGGCGACGAGCACCATCGCCGGCGACGCCGGGGTGACCGCGAGCCGGCGCAGCACCCCGCTGCGGCGGTAGTAGGCCAGGAAGCTCGGCATGTTCACGATGCCGATCGTGGCGAGGACGATGGTGAAGACCAGCGGAAGGACGAACAGGTCCAGCGCCGAGCGCCCGCCGGCGACCTCCTGGTCACCGGCGGCAGCGGCGTTCATGACCAGGATCAACAGCGGCAGCCCTATCGGTACGACCAGCCCGGCCGTGTCCCGGACGACCATCTTCGCCTCGCACCCGATCAGGGTCAGCCACGAGCCCGCCCCGGGCCGTCGTACGGTCACCTCGTTCATGCGTCCTCCTCCGTGACGAGTTCCTTGCCGGTGAGGCGGACGAACGCCTCCTCCAGGTTCGCGGCGCCGGCCCTGGCGGCCAGCCCGGCCGGGGTGTCCACGGCGACGATCCGGCCGGCGTCGAGCAGCACGACCCGGTCGCAGAGCCGTTGGACCTCGTCCATCGCGTGGCTGACCAGCAGCACGGTCTCGTCGCGCAGCCCCTCCACGCCCGCCCAGATGCGCCGGCGGGCCCGCGGATCGAGCCCGGTGGTGAGTTCGTCGAGGATCACCACCCGCGGGCGGCCGACCAGGGCGAGGGCGATGGAGAGGCGCTGCTGCTGGCCGCCGGAGAGCTTCTCGAACCGCGTCCCGGCCTGCCCCCGCAGCTCGACCAGGTCGAGCAGTTCGTCGGCGGGGCGCGGATCGGGGTAGAAGCTGCGGTAGAGGCGGAGCAGCTCATCGACGGTCAGGGCCGCGTGCAGCTCGGCCTGCTGCAACTGCACGCCGAGCACCTGGCGGACGGCGGCGCGGTCCCGGCGCGGGTCCCGCCCGAGCACCCGGACGCGTCCCCGGTCGGGGATCCGCAGGCCGGCGATCAGCTCGATCATCGTGGTCTTGCCGGCCCCGTTGACGCCCAGGACGCCCAGCACCTCGCCGGGGGCCACCGCCAAACTGACGTCGTCGACGGCGACGATGTCGCCGTACCGTTTGCAAAGGTTCTCGACCTCGATGGCGGGTTGGCTCATGCTCCCCATGCTGGTCGGCGCCGACCGCCCGCCGCCTGTGCCGGAGGTCAGCCCCGCCGGCCATGACTTTCGGCACCCGTGGCTCGCCGCCAGCGGCGGCTAGGGTTGCCGCATGCGGCGGCTCGGGCTCGATGAGTGGTCCGGCCTGGTGATGCTCGTCGTGTGCGTGGGCGTCGGGTCGCCGGTGATGCTGGGCCTGGTCGAGCCGGACATCCCGGCGCCGGTGTGGGTGGGGCTCTTCGTCGTCACCCTGGGCGCGGCGCTCGGCGCCGTGGCCGAGTGGGGAGCACCCCGGACGAGGTGGGCGGCCTACGGCACGGCGGTGGTCGCCGGCTGGGGCGTGGTCGCGACGGCCCCCCGCGCCGGCATGCTGCCGATCCTGCTGGTGGTGATCGCCGCGCTCGGACCGGAGACCCTACGGCTGCCGGTCAACCTGCTGGTGGTGGCGCTGAACACGGCCGTGATCGCCCTGACCGTCGGCCGGGTCCACGACGACCCGGTCGCGCCGCTCGCGTCCGGGGTGTTCTACGGGCTGATCCAGATCGCGACGACGTTCAGCGTGACCGCGGTCCGGCGGGAGCAGCAGCACCGTCGGGAGCTGGCCCGGGCGCACGTGGAGCTGCGGGCGGCCAGCCTGCTGCTGGCCGGGTCCGCCCGCACGGCGGAACGACTGCGCATCTCCCGTGAGCTGCACGATCTGATCGGTCACCAGCTCACCGTCCTCACCCTGGAGTTGGAGGCGGCCCGGCACCGTGCGGGCGACCCGGCGCGGGAGCACGTCGAACGGGCCGGCCGGGTGGCCCGGGAGGTGCTCGCCGACGTGCGCGACACCGTCAGCGCGCTGCGCGCCGGGTCCGCCGCCGACCTCGCCGAGGCGCTGCGCGACGTCGGCCGCGACATCCCCGGGCTCGACGTGACGGTCGAGGTGGGCGAGGACGTCGAGCCGAACGAGGAACAGACCGCGGCGCTCGTGCGGGCCGTACAGGAGATCATCACCAACACTCTGCGGCACGCCTGCGCGGGCGAGCTGCGAGTCACGATCGCCCGCCACGGTGAGGCGATCCGCCTGACGGCGGTCGACGACGGGCAGGGCGCGCGGAACGTGGTCCCCGGCAACGGGCTGCGGGGCCTCGCGGAGCGGTTCACGGCACTCGGCGGGGAGATCGCGTACGACGGCAGCGCGGGCTTCCGGGTGACCGCCCGGATGCCGGCCCGGTGACGGGCATGGTCGATCCGGCCGGCCCGCGCGGCCGAGGCGACAGGACCCGGGTGGTCGTGGTCGACGACCAGACGCTGGTCCGGCAGGGCGTCCGCACCCTGCTCGACATGGCGGGCATCGAGGTGGTCGGCGAGGCCGACGACGGCGAGGCGGCCCTGGCCGCGATCGACGCGACCCGGCCCGACGTCGTCCTGCTGGACCTGCGCATGCCGCGCCGGGACGGCATCTGGGTCCTCCGGCGGCTCCGGGAGCGCGGGACGGACGTGCCGGTGCTGGTGCTCACCACCTTCGACGACGACACCCTCGTCCTCGACGCGCTGCGCGCCGGAGCGCGGGGCTACCTGCTCAAGGACGTCACGCTGGAGCAGCTGACCCGGGCGGTCGAGACCCTCGCCGCGGGCGGAACGCTCATCGCCGTGTCGATCACCGATCGGCTCCTGCGCGCCATCCGCTCGGCGCCGTCCCCGGTCGGGGTGAGCGCTCCGCCGTCGCAGGAGCTCACCGAGCGGGAGCTGGACGTGCTGCGGCTGGTCGCCGAGGGCTACACCAACCGGGAGGTCGCCGGCCTGCTCTTCCTCGCGGAGGGGACGGTCAAGAACCACGTGTCGGCGATCCTGCTCAAGCTGGGTGCCCGGGACCGCACCAACGCGGTGCTGCGGGCGCTGCACGAGGGCGTCCTGCGGTAGACGCGCCACGGCGAGGACCTCGCCGTGGCGCGTCACCGCGTCAGCGCAGGCGGCCCTCGATGGCGTCGATGATGCGCGGGCGCAGCTCCGCCGCGC
Source organism: Micromonospora sp. USAFONa4 (assembly GCF_057197825.1). Taxonomy (NCBI): domain Bacteria; kingdom Bacillati; phylum Actinomycetota; class Actinomycetes; order Micromonosporales; family Micromonosporaceae; genus Micromonospora; species Micromonospora sp. USAFONa4. Next base: position 6,748,126 of record NZ_CM170072.1, read on the forward strand.
GGATGACGGCGTCGACGGAGCCGACCTCGACCGCGCGCTGGATGTTGTGCACCCGGTCGAACTCGGCGGCCACCTCGCCCAGCTTCTCCACGCGCACCGACGAGCGCAGCTCGTCGAGCTCCGCCGTCAACGCCGCGCGGTCGGTGCCGGAGGCCGCCGCGACGCGGGCCTCCAACTCCCGCACGCGCGGGTCGGCCGCCGTGCGGGCGTTGACGTCGCCGGAGAACACCACCGCGGCGGCGGGGGCGCCGCCGAGGACCGAGGCGAACGAGCCTTCCAGCGCGAGCACGGTCATGTTCGGGTTCAGCGCCTTCGAGAACACCACGAACGCGCCACCGTGGTACCGCGAGATCACGCAGAACACGATGGGCCCGCGGAAGTTCACGATCGCGCGGCCGATCTCGGCGCCGTACTCCAGCTGGAGGTTGCGCATCGACTCCGGCGAGCCGTCGAAGCCCGACAGGTTCGCCAGCACCACCAGCGGCCGGTTGCCGCTGGCCGCGTTGATCGCCCGCGCGGCCTTCTTCGACGACCGCGGGAACAACGTGCCCGCGGTGTAGGTGTCCGGGCCGTCGGTGGGCGGGAAGCCGCGCCGCGGCACCGACCGTGACTCGATGCCGATCAGGCACACCGGCATGCCACCGAGGTGTACGTCCTGCACCGCCACGGTCTCCGCGTCGGCCATGCCCGCCCACCGTTCCAGCACCGGGTGGTCCTGGTCGGAGAGCGCCCGCATCACCGTCCGGATGTCGAACGGCTTCTTGCGGTCCGGGTTGGCCTCGGCGGAGAAGATCTCGCCGACGGTGGTGAAGTCGCTGCCCGCCACGACGTGCGGGAAGGTGGAGACGTCGCGGTCGAGCGGGTCGGTCGTCCGCGCCCGCCGCGGCCCCTGCTCGCCGGGCGCGACGTACGTGTGCTCGTAGTGCGCCATCAGCACGTCCCGCGCTGCGGCCAGGTTCGGCGCCCAGTACTGCGCCTGCCCGTTCGGGCCCATCACCCGGTCGTAGCCGCCGATGCCGAAGTTGTCCTCGGCCGAGACGCCACCGGAGAAGTCGAGCGACTGCTTGCCGGTGAGCACCATCGCCGAGTCGGGCGTCATCACCAGCACGCCCTTCGTGTGCATCAGCATCGTCGCCTCGGCGTTCCAGTACGGCTGCGCCCCGACGGTGATGCCCGCGACCACGACGTTGATCTCGCCACCGTCCTGGGTGAACTCGACGATCCGCTTGAGCGCCGCGGCCACCCAGTCCATGTTCTCCGTGCCCGACTCCATGGAGATCCGGGCGCCCGCCGACAGCGCGTACCACTCCAGCGGCACCTGCATCCGCTCGGCCAGGTCCAGCGCCGCGATCACGCGGCGGCACTCCGGCTCCGACAGCGCGCCGAGCGCCTTCGTCGGATCGCCGAGCAGCACGACCCGGGTGACGCCCTGCGGGTGCCGCCGGGTCGGGGTGGTCACCACGCCCGCCACGATCGCCGCGCTGTTGCGTCCCTTCGGCCGCTCGACCGGCACCAGCGCGTGGTCGTCGTCGAGGTCGTGCTCGACGAAGGTGCCGAGCAGGCCGGTCAGCTCGTACGGGTAGACCGCGTTGCGGCTGCTCGCGCGCAGCACCTTCTGCCGGTAGTCGTCGAGCGGCTCGACCGGCTCGTCCGACGGCTCGCCGACGGTCAGCGCGGTGCCGCCCGTGGCGTCGAACGAGACGCGTACGGCGATCTTGGTCAGCTCGCCGGTCCGGCGGTCGCGCTGCCGCGCGATGAACAGGATCTCCTCCAGCCCGGCACCCGCGGTCGTGGGCAGCACCCGCCGGGCGATCATCTCCAGCTCCGCGCGGGTGAGGTCGCTCGGCGGCCAGACGTAGACCACGATCCGGTTGGTGCTGAAGCGCTTCCTCGACGGCCGCCGCGACTGCGCGCGACGGATCGAGTCGAGACAGGTGGCGAGGACGTCCTCGGCGGTGGGCAGCGCCACCAGCCGCCCGTCGTGCTCGCGCAGCTCGGTCAGGTCGCGCACCTGCGCGAACGCGACGAGGCGGTCGTCCGACGGGTTCTCCCGCGCCACGCACTGGAAGAGGTAGACCTCCTCGTCCGACGACGGCAGCCGGGTGAGGTCGAACTTGCTCAGCCGCTCCATCTGCATCCGCTGCGCGATGTACGGGTGCAGGCCGCGGATCAGCCGCTCCTCCATCATCCCGATGGTCGACGGGCGGAACGTGAAGTGGTGGTGCATCACCGCGCCGCTGCGACCCGCGACGGTCGTGGTGAGCCTGCGGACCTGGCTCGGCAGCGGGTGCGCGCTGACGACCTCGTGCAGCGCCGCCGCCATCGCGTCGAAGTCCGCCGGCTGGTTCTCCCACGCCAGATAGATGTCGACGTCGATGGCGTCGTGGCCGCTCGCCAGCTCCGCGAGGCCGCGCAGCGCGCTGCCCAGCGCGTCGAAGCCCACGGCGGCGGAGACCACGCACGAGCCCGTCCGCTCGGCGACCACGAACGTGCAGCCCTCGACCTCGCTGGTGCGTACGCCGGTGAGGTCCTTGTTGCCGTAGTAGCGCCGGGTCAGCACCTCCAGCATGACCGCGTTGTCCACGTCGTCGCGGACGAGCCGCTGGCCGAGCAGCCGCACCAGCGGCTCGGTGGAGCGCACCATCTCGGCGACGCGCTCCGCGCGGTCCGGCGCGTCCGGATGCGCGTCGAGGTGACGCAGGTGCCGGCGCACGTCGGCGTAGACGCGGGCCCGGTTGCGGCGCAGCAGCGGCTGGGCGAACCAGGCGAACACCACGCCGCGCGCGAGGTCGCAGACCACCGGGAAGCGGACCTGCGTCGCGGCCACCAGCCGCTCCAGCGCGAGACCGGCGGGCTCGCGCAGCGACTCGTCCGGCGGCGGCTCCCGCAGCCAGGCGCGCAGCAGCGTCGCGACGACCGTGGCGTCGGCGGACGCGCGTTGCAGGGCGAGGAAGATCCGGAACACGGCGGCTTCGAGCTCGGGGCAGCGCTCCAGCTCGGTGACGCCGTAGTGCCCGAGCGCCTTGGCGAGCTTGGCCTGGAACGTCTCCGGCAGCCCGGCCCGGTCCACGTCGAGGTACTGCAGGTAGGTGTGGAAGTACTCCCGGGCGCTCGGCACGTGGCCGGCGCCGCCGCCGTCCTCGCCCGTCGGCCGGTTGCGGCTGAGCTCGGTGAGGTCGGCGAACACGTCGATGAGGCCGAGTTCCTCGGCCAGCGGCCGGTGACCGTCCTCGGTGGCCGACCGGCGCGCGGCGAGGTAGTCGTCGAGCAGCCGGCGCTCGTCGTGCGGATCGACGTCGAAGCCGAGCAGCAGGCTGCGCAGGTCCTCCTGGCCACGCGTGGCGCGCTCCCGCGCCGGGATCCTGGCGGGCGCTTCGGGCAGGTCCAGCTCGACGGACTCGGTCGCCGCGGTCTCCCCGGCCTCGGCGTCGTCGGCGAGCGGCTCCAGCCGCAGCAGCGGCGCGCCGGTCTCCACCTGGGTGCCCACGGAGACGACGCATTCCTTCAGCCGCGCCTTGAACGGCGCCCGCAGCACCGTCTCCATCTTCATGCTCTCCAGCACCAGCACCGGCGCGCCCGCCTCGACCTCGGCGCCGACCTTCAACGGCGTGGCGACGACCAGCGCGGGGCTGGGCGAACGCAGGACACCGCCCTCGTCGCGGGTGACCCGGTGCGCCACGCCGTCCACCTCGACCAGGTGGATCGGCCCGTGCGTGCCGATGAGCAGGCGGTAGCGGGTGCCGTTGACGACGATCTGCCCGGTGTGCCGGTCGAAGCGGTCCAGCTCGACGTCGGCGGTGCGCACGGCGCCACCCGCTTCGACGCCGACGCGGAACCGGTGTGCGCCGACCCGCGCGACGCGCACGCGGTAGTCGACGCCGCGCAGCTTGAGGTCCAGCGGTCGGCCGCTCTCGTGCTGCACCTGCGGGCGTCCGCCGAACGCCGTCGACAGCAGCCGCTGCCGCTCGACGCGCTCCTCCTCCTCGTACGCCTCGATGGCGGCGGCCGCCAGCGCGACGGCGGAGTGCCGGTGCGTGACCAGCCTGCCCTCGCCCCGGACGCGGTCGATCCAGCCGGTGTCCGCGCTGGCGTCGATCACCTCGGGCTGGTCGAGCAGGTCGAGCACGAAGCTCTTGTTCGTCGCACCGCCCTCGATGATGACCGTGGTCTGCGCCATCGCCCGGCGCAGCCTGCCGAGCGCCTCGTCGCGGTCGCGGCCGTACGCGATGATCTTCGCGATCATCGAGTCGAAGTCGGCGGGGATGGTGTCGCCCTCGCTGACGCCGGTGTCCACGCGGATGCCCGGCCCGGCGGGCAGGTCCAGTCGCGCGATGCGGCCGGGGGAGGGCGCGAAGTCGCGGTCGGGGTCCTCGGCGTTCAGCCGGGCCTCGATGGCGTGCCCGCGCTCCGCCGGCGGCTCGCCCTCGAGCCGCCCGCCCGAAGCCACGTGCAGCTGCGCCCTGACCAGGTCGAAGCCGGTGGTGGACTCGGTGATCGGGTGCTCGACCTGGAGACGGGTGTTGACCTCCAGGAACGCGAACAGCCGGTCGCCGGGGTGGTAGAGGAACTCGACGGTCGCCGCCCCGCGGTAGCCGACCGCGACGGCGAGCCGTTCGGCCGACGCCTTGAGCTCGGCCGTCTGCTCAGGACCGAGCACCGGCGACGCCGACTCCTCGATGACCTTCTGGTTGCGCCGCTGCACCGAGCAGTCGCGGACACCGAGCGCCCACGCGGTGCCCTGACCGTCGGCGATCACCTGGACCTCGACGTGCCGGGCGCCGGTGACCAGGCGTTCCAGGAACACGACGCCGCTGCCGAACGCGCGCGCGGCCTCCTGGCTGGTGCGCTCGTAGGCGTCGGCGAGCTCGGCCTCGTTGGTGATCACGCGGATGCCGCGCCCGCCGCCGCCCGCGGTCGCCTTGAGCATCAGCGGGTAGCCGATCTCGGCCGCCGCCGCCAGGGCGGCGTCCAGGGTCTCGACCGCGCCGCGGCTCCACGGCGCGACCGGCACGCCGACCTCCTCGGCGATCAGCTTCGCGCCGATCTTGTCGCCCAGCTTGCGCATGGCGTCCGGGCTCGGTCCGACGAAGGTGACGCCGATCCGCTCGCACAGCTCCGCGAACGCCGGGTCCTCGGCGACGAAGCCCCAGCCGACCCACGCGGCGTCGGCCCCGCACTCCACCAGGGCGCGCTCCAGCACCTTCAGGTCGAGGTACGGGCGCGCGGACGCGGGACCGAGGTCGTAGGACAGGTCCGCCTCGCGGACGAACGTGGCCGTACGGTCGACGTCGGTGTGCAGGGCGACGGTCTCGATCCGTGTCCCGGTCTCCGCGGCGATGTCCCGTACGGCGTGGATGAGCCGCATGGCGGCCTCACCACGGTTGACGATGGCGACACGACTGAACACCGATCGAGCCCTCCTTTTAGACCAATGATGCGCGGGCCGCGACGCGGCGGCACCTTCGGCAGTGTCCACCCTCGTGCCTGTGGATCAAAAGGTCAGGGGTCCGAATCCGTTCGGCGAACGGACGATGTTGCGGCGTTGACCAGCCAAAACGCCGGACGCAACCGTGATCGTTTCCCGGCATGTGTTGCGGCCGTCCACTTCGTGGGAGAGTGATGCGCCCGGGGCGCGCTTATGTTACTGGCGGGTTCGTGTCGAGCGGGGTCGCGACGGAGCCTCAGCCGGGACCGGTGTGCCGCCGTCGAGGTCGCCGAGGAGCGAGCCCGGAACACGCATCCGCCACGCGTCGGTGACGAGTTCCGTCAGGCGGTCGACGTCCACCCGCGCCAGCCGCAGCATGACCAGGGGCAGCCCCTCGTAGGCGGGCGTGGTGAAGAAGACCTCGGGCTCGCCGAGGAGCAACGCCTGCTTCTCCGCCTCGTCGCCGACGTAGAGCACCGCGACGTCGGTCCGGATCAGGCGCGACGTGCCGGGTCTGCGCTCGGGGTAGGACCAGACGAACCCCTTGTCGGCGACCCGGAAGTCGAAGCCCTCGCTGTCGATCTCGACCACGTGCGGCAGCGCCAGCGCCAGGTGCCGGACGTCGTCGGCGTCAGCCATCGGGGTCGCTCCGCACCATCGTCTCCCACACCCGCGCAGACTAGCTGCCACGGGTGACAACATGGTGCTGGCGCGAGGGCCCGACCGACGGGACCCGGGCCGTGCGCAGCGGCTCCGGTCGCCGTTCGGCCGCCGCCGCCCGACTGTGAACTCCGTTACCTCGCCGCCGAGCGGGAATGAGATCACCGGATCCGGATTTGGAGCCAGATGTGACTCCTGCACTCTTCCCAGCCCGGCTGCGCACCGACCGGCCGGCGGCGAGCCGATGACGGCCGCCGTCGACGCCCCCAAGGGGCCGGCAGCCCCGCTGACGCCCGGTGACCTGATGAGCCCCCGGCAACGCCTGCGGCTCGTCCTCGTCCTCGGGTCGCTGATCGCGGTGGGTCCGCTGACCATCGACATGTACCTGCCCGCGCTTCCCACGATCGTCGACGACTTCCGGACCACGTCGGCGGCGGTCCAGTTGACCCTCACCGGCACGCTGGCGGGCCTCGCCCTCGGCCAGTTGCTGATCGGCCCGCTGTCCGACGCCGTCGGCCGGCGCGCGCCGCTGATCGCCGGCATCGCGCTGCACGTCGTGGCGTCGCTGCTCTGCGTCGTCGCGCCGAGCATCACGGTTCTCGGCGCGTTGCGGGTGGTGCAGGGCCTCGGCGTCGCCGCGGCCTCGGTGGTCGCGATGGCCGTCGTCCGCGACCTGTTCGACGGCGCGGCCTTCGCGAAGCTGCTCTCCCGGCTGCTGCTGGTCATGGGGGCGGCGCCGATCCTCGCGCCGACCCTCGGCGGCGGGCTGCTGCGCTGGACGGACTGGCGCGGCGTGTTCGTGGCGCTGGCCGCCTTCGGCGTGCTGCTCGTGGTGGTCGCCGCGTTCGGCCTGCGCGAGACGCTGCCCGCCGAGCGGCGCCGGCGCGGCGGCGTGGTCGCGACGATCGGCGTGTACGGCGCGCTGCTGCGCGACCGTACGTTCGTGGGCCTGGTCCTGGTCGCCGGACTGGCCATGGCCGCCCTGTTCGCGTACGTCGCCGGGTCGTCGTTCGTCTTCCAGGACCAGTACGGCCTGGACGAGCAGCAGTTCGGCCTGGCCTTCGGGGCGGGCGCGGTCGGGCTGATCGCGGCGACCCAGTTCAACGTACGGCTGCTGCGCCGCCACCCGCCGCAGCGGATCCTCGTCGTCGCCCTGGCCGCGGGGAGCGTGGCCGGACTGGCACTGCTCGCCTTCGCCGTGACCGGGTTCGGCGGGCTGCCGGCCCTGCTGGTGTCGTTGTGGGTGGTGCTCGCGGCGGCGGGCCTCGCGATGCCGAACGCGCCGGCGCTGGCCCTGTCCCGCCACGGCGAGGCGGCGGGCACGGCCTCCGCCCTGCTCGGCGCCGTGCAGTTCGGCGTCGGTGCGCTGGCCGCGCCCCTGGTGGGCGTCCTGGGCACCGGCGCGGTCGCCATGTCCGTCGTCGTCGCCGGGGGCATGCTGGCGGCGACGGCGGTCCTGTTCGTCGTCGTGCGACCGTCCCGGCTGGCAGGCCTGGAGCCGGACGGGGTGGTCCTGGCCGCGCACTGAGTGGCCCGCCGCGCGTTGCGCGGAAAGTAGTTGTCGGCGGAACGGGTGGCGGCCTAGCCTGCTGGCTGTGCACGCCACCTGCCGGCGGATGCGCCGGGTGCGCCGGTGAGCAGCCGCCTTCGTGAGATCGCCCGACAGACGGTGGCGATCGCCGAGTCGGGCCGGTACCGCAACGGTGCCGGAGACGAGGTCGTCATCGGTGCGCAGGTGCGGGCCGCGGTCGCCGGCACCCGCCACCACCTTCCCGACGGGACGCTCACCGTCGACGACACGCGGGTCGGGGCCGGCGACGTCGAGGTGACGTACGAGTCGACGTTGCAGGCGGCCCGCCGGCTCGGCCCGGATGCGGCGTGTCTGGTGTTCGCGTCGGCCAAGAACCCGGGCGGCGGGTTCCTCGGCGGGGCGAAGGCGCAGGAGGAGAGCGTCGCACGATCGTCGGCGCTCTACCCGTGCCTGCTCGCCGCGCCGGACTTCTACGCGTTCCACCGCGGCCAGCGCGACCTGCGGTACAGCGACCGGGTCGTCTACTCCCCGCGGGTGCCGGTGTTCCGCGACGACAAGGGCGTGCTGCTCGACGTGGCGTACCAGACGTCGTTCCTCACCGCCGCGGCGCCGAACCTCGGCGCGATCGTGCGCAACCAGCCCGCGCACGCCTCCGACGTGCCGGCGGTGCTGCGCCGCCGTGCGCGGCGGGTGCTCGAGGTGGCCGCCGCGCACGGGCATCGGACGATCGTGCTGGGCGCGTGGGGGTGCGGGGTGTTCCGCAACGACCCCGCCACGGTGGCGGACGCCTTCGCCGACGCGCTGCGGGTGGTGGACCGGTTCGACCGGGTGGTGTTCGCCATCCGCGACAACCTGTCGGGTACGCCCGTGTACGGCGCGTTCGCAGCACGTTTCGGCACGTCCGCGCCGGGGCCGGCGGGCGACCCCCGTCGGGGTTGAGTGGTCCGGCCCGACGCCGCGCCGAGGCCCGGCCCGGCGGTGGCGCGCTGCCGCCACCGCCGTTCACCGCCACCGTTGTCAGGCCGCTACCGCCGCCCAGCCCACCACCGCGTCCAGCCCGCCGGCGCCGTGGTCAGCGTGGCTGCTCGGCGAGGTCCCGGATGCCCTGCAACGTGCCGGTCATGGCGTCCCGCAGGGCGTCCAGCCGGCGGGCGATGACCTGCTCCTCGTTCTCCGGGGCCCGGTCGATGATGAGGCTGAGCCCGGTGCGGCCGGGGCCGATCCGCACGGAGTGGGACAGCCGGCACCCGCCGTCCTCGGCGGTGAGGCGGTACTGCCAGCTGGCACCCGGTTGCGCGGGGTCGGTGGGGCCGCCGCCGAAGCGGTTGTCCGGGTCGAGCACGACCCAGCCGAAGGCCCGCGGCTCGTCGAACCGCACGATGTGCGAGATGGTGCGCCACTCGCCCAGCGCCGGATGGTGGTTGTGCCCCTCGAACCGGGCGCCGAGTGTCGGCCCCCGGCTGCCGTCCAGCCACCGCACCCGGCGCAGCTCCGGACTGAACCGCGCGGGCAGCTCGATGTCCGTGACCAGCTCCCACACCCGGGCGGGATCGGCTGCCACGTGCAGGTCGCACTCGACCGCCGGGCCGTCGACGTAGCGCACGGCATCCTCCTTCGTGTCCTCGACTGACTTCCGGTCCGCGCACCGCAGCCACCGTCGTAGGACGGGCGGCCGCCGCACCGGACAAGGATGGCCCGTCCGGGCCGTCCGCGCAGCCCCGGCACGCTCATGTGTCTCGATACCGACGATCGGCGCGGGCATCGACCGTCGGCGGTCGACCCCGCTCGATCGCCGGGCTCCACGCCCGCCCCCGCCGCCGGCTGCCGCGATCCGGCGTCGGGGTCATGGCGGCGGCGTAAACGGGTATGCCGTCGCATGGGAACCGAGGTCGCCGTGGTCGGTGCCGGATTCTCCGGGCTGGCCGCCGCGCTCGCGCTCGCCCGCGCCGGGGTACGGACGCGGGTGCTGGAGGCGCGCGACCGGGTGGGCGGGCGGGTGCTCACCCGGTGGCTGGCCGACGGCACCCAGCTCGACCTGGGCGCCCAGTGGGTCGGCCCCACCCAGGACCGGGTCAACGGGCTCCTCGCCCGGTACGGGATCGCCACCTTCCCGTCCGCCGCGTACGGCGCGTCACCGGTGATCTTTCCCGACGGTCGGCACGCCGGGGTCCCCGAGGGCGCCGCGCGGGTCCTCGACCTGCTCGACGCGTACGCCGAGCGGGTCGACCCGGTCGCGCCGTGGGCGGGGGCCGAGGCCGCCGAGTGGGACCGTACGACGCTGGCCGGCTGGCTGCGCACGGCCGCGCCGGACCCGGCCACCGCCCGGTACCTCGGGCGGCTGCTCGCGGGCGGGCTGCTGGCCGCCGGCCCGGACGAGATCTCCGTGCTTCAACTGGCGTTCTACCTGCGCTCCGGCGGCGGCAGCCGGGCGCTGCTGGCGATGGCCGGCGGCGCGCAGCAGGACCGGATCGTCGGCGGGCCGCCGGTGCTGGCCGAGGCGCTGGCCGAGGCGCTGGCCGCGGCGCTCGGCCCGGACGCGGTGCGGCTGTCCGCGCCCGTGCGGGCCATCGCGCAGGACCGCGCCGGCGTGGTCGTGCACACCGACACCGACCGCGTCGGGGCGGACGCGGTGGTGGTCGCCGTGCCGCCGACGCTGGCCGGGCGCATCCGGTACGACCCACCGCTGCCGCCCCTGCGCGACGCGCTCACCCAGCGGATGCCGATGGGCTCGGCGATCAAGGTGCACGCGGTCTACCCGGAACCCTTCTGGCGCGCCGACGGCCGTTCCGGCGTCGCGTTCTGCCTTGCCGGGCCGGTCACCGAGACGGTGGACAACAGCACCCCGGCCTCCCCGCGCGGGGTGCTCACCGCGTTCAGCTACGGCCCGGAGGCGAACGCGCTGCGCCGGATGCCGCCGCGGGACCGCAGGGCGAGCCTGCTCGACGCCCTCGCCGCCGTCGCCGGCCCGGCCGCCCGGCGGCCCGAGGAGTTCGTCGAGTACGACTGGTCGGCGGACGAGTGGACGCGCGGCTGCTTCTGCGGCGCGCCGACTCTGGGCTCCTGGTGCGGCTACGGCCCGGAGCTGCGCCAGCCGGTGGGACGGGTGCACTGGGCCGGCACGGAGACCGCCACCCGGTGGGCGGGTTACCTGGACGGGGCGATCGAGGCCGGCGAGCGGGCGGCTGCGGAGATCCTGGCGCGTACGGGCGGCTGACGCCGCGGGGCCGGCTGCGCAACGGCTCAGCCGCTCGGCGGCGGCGGTCGCCGTTCGCACCGACGTGACGCCGGGCGAGGAGGTGCCCGGCCGGTGCCGGGTCGACCGGTAAGCTCCAACCTCGGCGTACGTGTGTCGACCGGTGTTCGTCGGGACGAGGGGTGACCTCACCGCCCCCGGTGAGCTGAGCAGGGTGGAGTGGTTGTGACGGCCGACTGGCAGGCGGGCGGTTCCGGCGCCGCCGGGTCAGGACTGGCGTTGGCGGCCATCCAGGGTCGGCAGAGCCTGCGCGAGGAGGTGGCGCACGCGCTGCGCGCCGCGATCGTGGCGGGCCAGATCAGGCCCGGCACCATCTATTCGGCGCCCACCCTGGCGACGCAGTTCGGGGTCTCCCCGACGCCCGTGCGCGAGGCGATCCTCGATCTGGCCAAGGAGGGCCTGATCACGATCGTCAAGAACAAGGGCTTTCGGATCCGCTCCCTGTCGGAGCGCGAACTCGACGAGATCACGCAGATCCGGGAACTGCTGGAGATCCCGGTGGTGGCCGACCAGGTGGGCCGGCTCTCGGCGGAGCAGTTGCGCGAGCTCCGGGTGCTCGCGGAGGCCATCGTCAGGGCCGCGAGCCGGGGCGACGTCGTGGCGTACATCGAGGCGGACAGCGAGTTCCACCTGACCCTGCTGCGCGCGGGCGGCAACCTGCGGCTGGTGGAGACGGTGGCCGACCTGCGTAACCGCACCCGCCTGTACGGGCTCGACGCGCTGGTCAGGGACGGACGGCTGGTCGACTCGGCAAGCGAGCACGTCCAACTCATGGAGCTGTTCGCGGCGGGGGACCGGGACGGAGTCGTGGACCTGATGCGCAGCCACCTGCGGCACGTGCGCGGAATCTGGGCCGACCGACCCGAGCGCTAGCCGGCGCGCGTCACCGCGGGCCGTCCGGTGGCGGTCCGCTGCCGGCACGTCACCGCGCCGACGACGGGCGCCGGTGCCGGAAGAGGAACACCGTTCGCACCTGGTGACGGCCCCGACAACCGTGCTACGGTGCCATGTAACATTTTACTGGAGGTGGCGTGGAACAGATTCCGTGGCGGGGGGTCCTGGCGGCCACCGCCCTGCCGTTCGACCCCCGTGACCTGAGTGTCGACCTCGACGCCTACGCGGCGCACGTCCGGTGGCTCGCCGACAACGGCTGCCGCGGGGTCGTCCCGAACGGCTCGCTGGGGGAGTACCAGGTGCTCAGCGCCGAGGAGCGCAAGGCCGTCGTACGCACCGCGGTGCAGGCGGCCCCCGCCGGCTTCTCGGTGGTGCCCGGCGTGTCGGCGTACGGGGCGGACGAGGCGCGGCGCTGGGCGGAGCAGGCGGCCGAGGCGGGCTGCCAGGCCGTGATGCTGCTGCCGCCCACCGCGTACCGCGCCGACGAGGCGGCCGTGTTGGCCCACTACCGGGAGGTGGCCAGGGCCGGCCTGCCGATCGTCGCCTACAACAATCCGCTCGACACCCGCGTCGACCTCACCCCCGCCCTGCTGCGCCGGCTCTTCGAGGAGGGGCTCGTGGTCGCGGTCAAGGAGTTCAGCGGCGACGTCCGCCGCGCGTACGAGATCGCCGAGCTCGCGCCCGGCCTCGACCTGCTGGCCGGCGCCGACGACGTGGCCCTCGAACTGCTGATGGCCGGTGCGGTCGGCTGGATCGGCGGCTACCAGAACGCCATCCCGGACAGCTGCGCCCGCCTCTACACGGCCGCCGTCGCCGGGGACGCCGCAACCGCCGTGCCGCTGTACCGGACGCTGCACCCGCTGCTGCGCTGGGACTCCCGCTCCGAGTTCGTCCAGGCGATCAAGCTCTCCATGGACGTGGCCGGCCGGGCGGGCGGCCCCAGCCGCCAGCCGCGCCAGCCCCTGCCCGCGACCGTCGCCGCCGAGATCCGGGAGACCACCGGGCGGCTGCTCGCGGCGGGGCACCGCTGATGCGCACCAACCGCGTCATCCACGTGGTCGACTCGCACACGGAGGGGATGCCCACCCGGGTGGTGACCGGCGGCGTGCCGGTGATTCCCGGCGCCACCATGGCGCAGCGCCGCGAACACCTGATGACCCACCTCGACCACCTGCGCACGTTCCTGATGTACGAGCCCCGGGGCCACTCGGCGATGTCGGGGGCGATCCTGCAACCCCCGACCCGACCGGACGCCGACTTCGGCGTGATCTACATCGAGGTCTCCGGCTGCCTGCCGATGTGCGGCCACGGCACCATCGGCGTGGCCACGGTGCTGGTCGAGACCGGCATGGTCGAGGTCACCGAGCCGGTGACCACCGTACGCCTGGACACCCCCGCCGGCCTGGTGGTGGCGTCGGTCGCGGTGACCGACGGCCGCGCCACCGCCGTCACGATCCGCAACGTCCCGTCCTTCACGGTCGCGCTGGACGCCGTGGTCGACGTTCCCGGCCTGGGCCGGGTCCGCTACGACCTGGCCTACGGCGGCAACTTCTACGCCATCGTGGACCTCACCGAGCTGGGAATCGGCCTCGACCGGGCCCACAAGCAGCGGTTGCTGGACGCCGGGCTGGCCATCATGGCGGCGGTCGACGCCACCGACCGGCCGGTGCATCCCGGGCAGCCGGAGATCGCCGGCTGCCATCACGTGTACCTGGCGGGGGAGGGCTCGGACGCCCGCCACTCCCGGCACGCCATGGTGATCCACCCCGGCTGGTTCGACCGGTCTCCCTGCGGCACCGGCACGTCGGCGCGGATGGCGCAACTGCACGCCCGGGGCCTGCTGCCGCTCGACCGGGACTTCGTCAACGAGTCCCTGCTCGGCACCCGGTTCGTCGGACGGCTGGTCGACACGGCCACCGTCGCAGGCCGCCCGGCGGTGGTGCCGACGGTCACCGGGCGGGCCTGGCTGACCGGCACCGCCCAGCACTTCCTCGATCCCGACGACCCCTTCCCGGCAGGATTCCTGTGGTGACCGAGATGATCCGGAGTCGTTCCCCGCAGTGCCCCGGCGACGTGGTCGCCGAACGCGCCGCGGTGTCACCCGCCGAGGTGCGCGCACTGGCCGCGCAGGCGCGTACCGCACAGGCCGGGTGGTGCCGGGAAGGGCCCGCCGGCCGCGCCTCGGCCCTGCGCGCGGCGGCCGACCGGCTGCGCGACCGGGCCGACGCGGTCGCCGACCTCATCGTCCGCGAGGTCGGCAAGCCGGCGGGCGAGGCGCGCGCCGAGGTGGACCGCAGCGCGGCCATCCTGGACTACTACGCGCAGGCATGCTACGCCGCGACCGGTGACGTGCTGGCACCCTCGCTCCCGGCGCACCAGCCCGGCCTGCTCCTCACCGAACGCCGCCCGCGCGGCGTCGCCGGGCTGGTCACGCCGTGGAACTTCCCCCTGGCGATCCCGCTGTGGAAGGCCGCGCCGGCGCTCGCCACCGGCAACGCCGTGCTGCTCAAACCCTCCCCGGACGCGCTCGCCTGCGGCGAGGCCGTCGGTGGGCTGTTCGAGGGGCTGCTGCCGAACGGGCTGCTGCACGTCGTACCGGGCGGGACGGAGACCGGGCGGGCGGTCGTCGAGGCGAGCGACGTCGTCTCGTTCACCGGGTCCGCGACCGTCGGCGCCCAGGTCGCCGTCGCTGCCGCCCACGCCGGGCTGCCGGTCCAGGCGGAGATGGGCGGCCAGAACGCGGCCGTCGTGCTGCCCGACGCGGACCTCGGGCAGACCGCCGCGCTGCTGGCCAACGCCGCGATGGGGTACGCCGGACAGAAGTGCACCGCGACCCGGCGCATCGTCGTGGTGGGCGACGCCCGGGAGTTCACCGAGGCACTGGTGGCCGCCGTGGCGGCGCTGCGGTTCGGCGATCCCGCCGAGACGAGCGTCGTCGCCGGCCCGGTGATCCACGCGGCGGCGCGCGAGCGGGTCCTCGACGCCGCCGAGGCCGCGCGGGCCAGCGGGGCCCGGCTGCTCACCGGCGGTACGGACGGCCCGCCCGCCGCCGACGACGGCTGGTACGTCGCGCCGGTGCTGATCGACGGACTCGACCCGGCACACCCCGTGGCCAGGGAGGAGACCTTCGGACCGCTGGCCACCATCCTGGCCGTGCCAGACCTGGCCAGCGCCGTCGACCTGGTCAACGACGTGCGCTACGGGCTCGTCACCTCCGTGCACGGCCGCGACGTCGGAGCGCTGCTCGACGCCACCCGGCGGATCGACACCGGCCTGATCCGGGTCAACGCGCCGACGACCGGAGTGGACTTCCACGCGCCGTTCGGCGGCGAGAAGGCCTCCAGCTACGGGCCGCGCGAACAGGGCACCGCCGCCCTGCACTTCTACACCTCGGTCCGCACCGTCACCTTCGCGGCACCGCCGCGACCCAGCTGACCCGATCCACCCACCATCCCCGTCAAGGAGCCGCTGTGACCCGCGCCGACCTGCGTACCGGCAGCCACGACCTGCCGGTCAGCCCCGCGCTCGAGGAGTTCATGTCGTCCGGCTGGACGGACACCGAGCAGTACGACCTGCCGGTCGACGAGGTCGCCGGCTGGGCGGCGCGGCGACGCGCACGGCTGCACGGACTGTTCGCCGGACAGCGCCTGGTGGTACCGGCCGGCGGCTACCAGCGGCGCTCCAACGACCAGAACTACCCCTTCCGGCCCCACTCGGCGTACACGTGGCTGACCGGCGACCAGTCCTCCGACGGCGTCCTGGTGGTCGAGCCCGACGGGGAGGTCACGCTGTTCCTGCGCCCCCGCTCCGGCCGCAAGGACGGCGAGTTCTTCCGCGACCGGGTCTACGGCGAGCTGTGGGCCGGCCGGCGCCCCACGCTGGGCGAGAGCAGTCGCCGGCTGGCCCTGCCGACCCGCCACGTCGCCGAGCTGGCGCCGGCGCTGGCCGGTACGCACACGCCGACGCGGGTGCTGCGTGGCGTCGACGCGGGCGTCGACGCGCTGCTCGGCGGCGGGCCCACGGCCGGCGACGCCGAGTTCGCCGCCGTGCTGGCCGAGCTGCGCCTGGTCAAGGATCCCTGGGAGATCGCCCAGTTGGAGCAGGCGGTGGCCACCACGACCCGTGGCTTCGAGGACGTGGTGCGGGCGTTGCCGATGGCGATGCGGACGTCCGAGCGGTATCTGGAGGGGGTGTTCTGGCAGCGGGCCCGCCTGGAGGGCAACGACGTCGGCTACCACTCCATCGTGGCCGCCGGCGCGCACGCGGCGACCCTGCACTGGAACGACAACGACGGGCCGGTCCGCGACGGCGACCTGCTGCTGCTCGACGCCGGGGCGGAGACCCGGTCGCTGTACACCGCCGACATCACCCGGGTGCTGCCGGTCTCCGGCCGGTTCAGCCCCTTGCAGCGTGACCTGTACGAGCTGTGCCGGCGGGCCAACGACGCCGCGCTGGAGTGCCTGCGGCCGGGCGCGCGGTTCCGGGCGTTCCACGAGGCGGCGATGACCGTGCTGGTGCACGGGCTGGCGGATCTCGGGGTACTGCCCTGCACGCCGGAGCAGTCGTTGGCGGAGGACTGCGGCCTGCACCGTCGGTGGACCCTCTGCGGCTCCGGCCACATGCTCGGCCTGGACGTGCACGACTGCGCCGCCGCCCGGTCCGACACCTACCTGGACGGCCGGCTCGCGGCCGGTCACGTGCTGACCGTGGAACCGGGACTCTACTTCCAGCCGGACGACGAACTCATCCCCGCCGAGTTGCGCGGGCTGGGCATGCGCATCGAGGAGGACGTGCTGATCACCGACGACGGATACCGCATGCTCTCCGACGACCTGCCCCGCCGCGCGGACGACGTCGAGGCGTGGATGCACCGTATCGCTTCATGACCACCGCCAGTCCGGACGTCGTCGTCATCGGGGCGGGCATGGTCGGCGTCGCCTGCGCCTACTACGCCGCCCGCGCCGGACTGACCGTCACCGTGGTCGACCGGGGCGGGGTGGCCGCCGGCACCACCGGCGCCGGCGAGGGCAACATCCTCGTCTCCGACAAGCCGCCCGGGCCGGAGCTGGCGCTGGCCCGCCACTCCGTCGCCCTGTGGCGGGAACTCGGGGAGACCCTGGGCGCGGAACACATCGAGTTGGAACACAAGGGCGGACTGGTGGTGGCCGCCTCGCCGGCCGAACACGCCGCGCTGCGGGCGTTCGCCGCGAGCCAGCGCGCCGTCGGGGTCGAGGCGTACGAGGTGGCCGCCGACGCGTTGCCCGGGTTCGAGCCGCACCTGGCCCGGGACCTCACCGGCGGCGTGCACTATCCGCAGGACACGCAGGTGCAGCCGATGCTGGCCGCCGCCCACCTGCTGCGTGCCGTCGGGGTGCGGCTGCTCACCGGGACCACCGTCGTCGGGGTGCGCCGCGACGCCGCCGGAGCGGTCCGGGGCGTGGTGACCGACCGGGGCACGCTGCACACCGCGACGGTGGTCAACGCCGCCGGCGTCTGGGCCGGCGAGGTCGCCGCCCTGGCCGGCGTCGAGCTGCCGATCCTGCCCCGGCGCGGCTTCATCCTCGTCACCGAGGCGCTGCCACCACTGGTCCGGCACAAGGTGTACGCGGCCGGCTACGTCGCGAACGTCGGCCGCAGCACGGGCGACCTGGAGGTGTCGCCGGTGGTGGAGGGCACGAGGGCGGGCACGATCCTGATCGGCTCCACCCGGGAACGGGTGGGGTTCGATCCGACCTTCCCGCTGCCGGCGCTGCGCCGGCTGGCGGCGGGCGCGGTCCGGCTCTTCCCGGTCCTCGCCCGGGTGTCGGCGATCCGTGCCTACCGGGGGTTCCGGCCGTACAGCCCCGACCACCTGCCGACGATCGGCGCCGACCCCCGGGTGCCGGGCCTCTACCACGCCGCCGGACACGAGGGCGCCGGGATCGGTCTCGCCCCGGCCACCGGGCACGCCGTCGCCGCACTGCTGACCGGGCGCCGCCCGGACGTGGACCTACGACCATTCGCCCCGGAGCGCCATGACGTTCACCTTTGACGGCCGTCCCGTCCCCACCGACGGGCGACGGACGATCGCCGCCGCACTGCTCGCCGCAGGCGTCCGCTCGTGGCGGCGTACCCGGGTCGGCGACCGGCCCCGGGGGGTCTTCTGCGGGATCGGGATCTGCTTCGACTGCCTGGTCCGCGTCAACGGGGCGTCGTCACAGCGCGCCTGCCTGGTCGTCGCCCGCCCGGGGGACGTGGTCGAGACCCACGACGACGGGCCGCGGCCGTGACCGCGTACGACGTGGTGGTGATCGGCGCCGGACCGGCCGGGTTGGCCGCGGCGGCCTCGGCGGCGCGGGCGGGCTGCCGGGTGGCGGTGCTGGACGCCGGGCCACGGCCGGGCGGGCAGTTCTGGCGGCACCAACCCGACGCGGACGGCAGCGGCCACCCCGACTGGTCGACGTTCGCCCGGCTGCGCGAGCAACTCGGCCGGGTCGACCACCGCGCCGACGCCGCCGTCTGGTTCGTCGAGTCCCGCCGGGCCACGGCGGGTCGCGCCGATCCGGAGTTCACCGTGCAGACCCGGTCGGGGGCGGTGCACGGGCGCCGGCTGGTCGTCGCCACCGGTGCCCACGACCGGGTCGTGCCGTTCCCGGGCTGGGACCTGCCCGGGGTGGTGACCGCCGGCGGCGCCCAGGCCCTGCTCAAGGGCCAGGGGGTGACCTTCGCGCGGCGGATCGTGGTGGCGGGGACGGGACCGTTCCTGCTGCCGGTCGCGACCGGCCTCGCCGAGGCGGGCGGCACCGTCGTCGGCGTCTACGAGGCGAACGACCCGGCGGGGTACGCCCGCCAACTGCGTGCGGTCGCCGGGGCGGCCGGCAAGCTCGTCGAGGCCGGCCGGTACGGCTGGCGGATGCTCCGGCACACGGTGCCCTACCACCGCCGGACGGCGGTGGTGGCCGCGCACGGCACCGACCACGTGACCGGGGTGACCGTCGCCCGGGTCGGCCCCGGCGGCACCGTGCTGCCCGGCACCGGCACTCAGGTGGAGTGCGACGGCCTCGCGGTGGGCTTCGGGTTCACCCCGCAGCTGGAGCTGGCCGTGGCCCTGGGGTGCGCGACCCGGCTGGACTCCGACGGATGCCTGGTGCTGGCCGTCGACGCCGCCCAGGCGACCTCGGTGCCGGGGGTGTACGCCGCCGGTGAGGTCACCGGCGTCGGCGGTGCCGCCCTGGCGCTGGTGGAGGGGCAGCTGGCCGGGGGCGCCGCCGCGCTCTCTCTCGGCCGTCCGCCGCCCTGGTCGGCCCGTCGGCACGACCGCCTGCTGCGGGCGCGGCGTCGGCTGCGCCGGTTCGCGGCGGCGCTGCACGCGGTCCACCCCGTGCCGGCCGGCTGGCCGGACTGGTGCGCCGACGACACGCTCGTCTGCCGGTGCGAGGAGGTGCCCGCCGGAGCGGTCCGGCGGGCGGTGCGGGAGCTGTCCGCCACCGACGGCCGGGGCGCGAAACTGTTGACCAGGGCCGGCATGGGCTGGTGCCAGGGCCGGGTCTGCGGCTACGCGACCGCCTGCCTGGTGGCGCGCGAGGCGGGCCGGACACCCGGTGCGGCCGACCTGGCCGGCTACGCGTCCCGTCCGTTGGCGCAGCCGGTCACGCTCGGCGAACTCGCCGCCGAGGAGTGAGAGCCACGCGGCGTCGCCGGTCACGTGGTGACCGGCGACGCCTCCTCGGAGCCGGGCCGAGCCCGGCCGCTCGCGCGACCTGCGGGTGTGGCGCGGGTCCTCAGTACTGCGACCGCACGGTGACCCCGCTGAACGCCTGCTTGGCGTGCAGGCTCACGTAGTGGTAGCCGGGAGCCGGGTTGTTGATCGTGATCGTCTCACCGTTGCCGCTGGTGACCGACCGCTGGGTGTACATGCTCGTGGTGGCCCAACTGCGGGGGCTGTAGTAGAGGTCCGCGTCGCCGGTGCCACCGGACGAGGTGATCGTCAGGCTGGCGGTGCCGGCCGGGACCTGGAGGTAGAGGTAGTGCAGGTTCCCCGCGGTGGCCTGGAGGTTGCCACGCTGACAGTTGCGGCCCAGCGTCCGCACGTCGCCGCCGGTGCACTCGGGCAGCGCGGCGGGGTCGCCGGTGACGGTGACGTTCCGGGAGGTCCTGGCGGTGGCGCCCTTGTCGTCGGTGACGGTGAGCGTGACCGTGTACGTGCCGGCGGCGCGGTAGGTCTTCGTGGGGTTGGTCGCCGTCGAGGTGGTGCCGTCGCCGAAGGCCCAGGACCGGGCGGCGATGCTGCCGTCGCCGTCGGTGGACTGGTCGGTGAAGGTGGCGCTCAGCCCGGTGGTGGTGGACGTGAACGCCGCGACCGGGGCCTGGTTCGCGGGCGGGTTGGTGGCGCCGCCGCAGTTGCCGGCCGAGCAGGCGTCCAGCCAGGCGTACCAGTCGGCGTCGTAGCGGCTGCCGATGGTGCCGGTCAACAGCGTGCGGGCGGCGTTCCAGTTGCCCGTGCGGTAGTGCCCGAGCAGCGTGGCGACGTCACTCCGGTGCGACTGGAGCATGTACCGCACCGCCAGGTAGCCCCACCGGTAGACGCGGTTGGTGTCGTGGCTGTACGTGGTGTCGAAGAGCGTACGCAGGGAGTAGGTCTTCTTTCCGGCCTCGGTGATCGCGGCGCCGTAGGTCAGCTCCCGGTACGAGTACGACACGTACTCGGCGAAGCCCTCGATCCACCAGATGGTGGGGGTGGCGATGTTGTCGGTGAAGTCGCCGTACAGGTTGAAGCGGCCGTCGAGGTAGTGGGTGTACTCGTGGTTGAGGTTCCAGATCTCGAAGGTGGGGCGCAGCCACTCCGCCTCGTAGGCGATGAAGCGCGGCTGGTTCCCGGCGGACGCCGGGTCGCCTTCGAGGTACATGCCGCCGTTGTTCGTGTCGATGCCGAACATCGGCCCGCCGTACGTCTGGTAGTCGGCGCTGGAGTCGTAGACCACGACCTCGATTGTCGTGTTGCGGTCGTTCGCGACCGGGCCCTTGTCGGCCGCGACGGAGTGGAAGTAGGCGTCCTGGTTGCGCATGCTCGCACAGGCCCAGTCGAGTTGGGCGGAGGTCATCTGCTGGGCGCGGATGCGGATGGTGCTGCCGCAGGCGAAGGTGACCGGCAGGATCGCCGCGGCCAGCCGCGCCTGGAGGTCGCAGGTGTCGTAGTAGGCGCAGTTCGCCTTGTCGTAGTAGTCGGTCATCTCCGCGACGCCGACCCAGAGGGTGGCGGTGGAGCCGGTCATCGCGCTCAGGTCGAGCAGGCCCCGGGCCAGCGGTCGTACCTTCGACCGCAACGCGGTGTGCTGGAGGAAACGGCCCAGTTCGCGGCCGGCGTTGGAGACCAGGTAGCCCCGGTCGGTGCCGAGCAGGGCTCGTTTGCCGGTGGCGAAGGCGTGCAGCGTGTCCACCACGCTCGGGTCGGCGGTGACGGCGCTGACGAACTCGGGCACCTGGTGGCCCCGGAACAGCACGGTGTAGACGTTGTTGACCGCGTTCAGCATCCACCACGACGAGTCGTACGAGCTGTCGTAGCCGGTCAGCAGCCGCTTCACCACGTACAGGTAGCGGGCGTTCTCCTCGGCGCTGTCGATCAGGGTGACCGCCTCGGCCAGCACCTCGCCGTTGACGTCGTTGACGTCGCCGGAGCGGCTGTTGGCGAAGAACGTGTCCAGGCCGGCGCGGATGGCGGTGCGCAGCGTGGGGCCGTACGAGCCCACGGTGGCGGGGTGGTTCCACTGCACGTAGTACCCGGCCCGCAGGTACAGCACGAGCTGGGCGGTACCCGTGGCGTTGGTGCCGTCGTAGGAGGCGGCGTTGTCCCGCAGCCCGTACGCCACGCTTGTCATCTGCGTCTCGCGGAAGGCCTGGGAGGCGTCGCTTCCGGAGAGGCTGAACAGGGTGTTCACGCAGTCGGTGGTGGACGCCCTGATCTGCTGCACCAGGGCGCTGCCGGTCCGGCTCGTGAAGTCGCCGACCGCGCAGGGAGCGGCGGCCGCCCCGCGCGCCGACGGGGCGTTGCGCCGCCCCGAGTCGTCGGGCCGGTCGTAGTCGCGGCGCAGCTCCGCACGGGACGAGGGAAGCGGGGCCCGCTCGCTCAGCGGCAGCGGCGCCCGCCGGACGTGGGCGTCACCGGCGCCGGAGCCGAGGCCGGCGTCGCTCGGGGCGGCGCCGGTCGGCCTGGGCGGTGGTGCCGCGTGCGCGGCGCCGGAGGAGGTCGCCGGGGTCAGCCCGAGCGCCAGCACCAGTGCGAGCGGGACGGCGGGCCAGCCGCGTCGGTTTCGTGTTCTCGTGGTTCTCACGGGTCGCCTCCTGGCGTACGTGGTCCGGCCTGGTCGCCGGCGGGTGGTGGCGGTGCGGAGTGGCTGCGGCGTCGATTCCCGTCGATCCGGCGGGGTCCGCGCTGCGGGTGGCCAGTACAATGGCACACATCACACATCGTGTAAAGAAATCGTCGATGGTCGATAGGAGTGACGATCTGGCTACGGTGCGTCGCCGTTGACAGCCGCTCGACCGGTCGCCTACGGTCTGCGGGCAACCCACAACTACATAGACGCCGTTCGAACCCGCGCGGGAGAGATCCCGACCGCACGTCGGGGCGCCGAAGGAGCAAACTCCCAAGAAACTCTCAGGCCCCGTTACCGCTCGGGTGAGGCGAACTCTGGAAAGCAGACGATCAGTCGTCTCACCCACGGTGCAAACCGCCGACCGGCGGTGAAGCTCTCAGGTCGATGACAGAGCGGGAGGCAACCGACCGTACGACGCGACCGCGTCGGGACGAGGGAGGCCTCCGTGCATCAGAGTCCGACGACCCTGCTCCACCCACCCCTGCACGCCGTGCACGCCGAACTCGGCGCCCGGTTCACCGGCTTCGCCGGCTGGTCGATGCCGCTGCGCTACGGCAGCGAGACCGCCGAGCACCGCGCGGTACGCGAACGCGCGGGCCTCTTCGACCTCAGCCACATGGGGCAGCTCGAGGTGTCCGGGCCGCACGCCGCCGCGGCGCTGGACCACGCGCTGGTCGGGCACCTGTCGGCGGTGCCGGTCGGCGGTGCCCGCTACACCATGCTCTGCGACGAGATCGGCGGCGTGCTCGACGACCTGGTCGCCTACCGGCTCGCCGCCGACCGGTACCTGCTGGTGACCAACGCCGTCAACACCCGCACCGCGCTGGCCGCGTTGCACCTACGCTGCGCCGGACACGCGGCGACCGTCGCCGACCACACCGCCGAGCGGGCCATCATCGCCGTGCAGGGCCCGCGTGCGGCCGACACGGTGCGGGCCGTGGTCGGCGCGGAGCCGACCCGACTCCGCTACTACACCGCCACCGCCGTGGACCTCGGCGGACGGCCGGCGATCGTCGCCCGCACCGGATACACCGGCGAGGACGGCTTCGAGTTCTTCCTCCGGGCCTCGGACGCCGAAGACGTCTGGCGCGCGCTGCTCGCCGCCGGCGCCGGGCACGGGCTGACGCCGGCCGGGCTGGCCTGCCGGGACACGCTGCGCATCGAGGCCGGGATGCCGCTGTACGGCTGCGAGCTGCACCAGGGCGTCACCCCCTTCGAGGCGGGCCTGGGACGGGTGGTGTCCTTCGCCAAGCCGGGCGACTTCGTCGGCCGGGCCGCGTTGGCCGAGCGCCGGGACGCCGGGGCCACCACCGTCCTCGTGGGACTGACCGGAACCGGGCGACGCGTACCGAGGACCGGCCATCCGGTGGTCGCGCTGACAGACGGCGTACCGGCACGACCCGTCGGCGTGGTCACCAGCGGCGCGCTGTCACCGGCGCTCGACCGGCCCGTTGCGATGGCTCACGTCCACGCCGACGCGATCGAGGCCCGGTCCCGGCTGGGCGTCGTCGTCCGAGGAACCACCGAGCCGGTGCGGACCACCCCGCTGCCGTTCTACCGCCGTCCGCGCTGACGCGCACCGACCCATCTTCCCAGGAGTGACGACCATGGACGTACCCGCGCGTCTGCGCTACAGCCGCAACCACGAATGGATCGACGACACGGCCGAACCGGCGGCCGTGGGCATCACCGCGTTCGCCGCCGCCGCCCTCGGCGACATCATCTACGCCGGACTGCCCGAGCCCGGCACCCACTTGAGCGCGGGCGACGTCTGCGGCGAGGTGGAGTCCACCAAGTCGGTGGCCGAGCTGTACATGCCGGTGAGCGGCGAGATCGTCGCCACCAACGAGGCGGTCGTCGCCGACCCGGACCTGATCGGCACCGACCCGTACGGGGCGGGCTGGCTGGTGCGGGTACGCCTGACGGACGCGCCGGCGCTGATGACCGCCGACGAGTACCGCGCCTACCTGGCCGACGCCGACGCGGCGGGTGCGGCATGAGCCTGCTCGACCGTGAACTGATCGACGTCGACCCGGAGATCGCCGAGGCGGTCGCCGCCGAGTTGGACCGGCAGCGGCGGACCCTCGGCATGATCGCCTCGGAGAACCACGCGCCCCGGGCGGTCCTGCAGGCGCAGGGCTCGGTCCTCACCAACAAGTACGCCGAGGGCTACCCCGGCCGGCGGTACTACGGCGGCTGCGAGCACGTCGACACCGTCGAGCGCCTGGCGGTCGAGCGGGCGAGGCGGCTCTTCGGCGCCGCGTACGCCAACGTGCAACCGCACTCCGGCAGCCAGGCCAACGCCGCGGTGATGGCGGCCCTGCTCGACCCCGGAGACACCATCCTGGGCCTCGACCTCGCGCACGGCGGCCACCTGACCCACGGGATGCGGATCAACTTCTCGGGCCGGTTGTACCGGGCGGTGGGCTACCGAGTGGACGCCGAGAGCCTCCTCGTCGACATGGACGCCGTCGAGCGGCTGGCGCACGAGCACCGACCGAAAATGCTGGTGGCGGGCTGGTCGGCGTACCCGAGGACCCTGGACTCCGCGCGGTTCCGCCGCATCGCCGACGCCGTCGGCGCGTACCTGCTGGTCGACATGGCGCACTTCGCCGGGCTGGTCGCCGCCGGGCTGCACCCCAGCCCGGTGCCGCACGCCCACGTGGTCACCCTGACCACCCACAAGACGCTCGGTGGCCCGCGTGGCGGCGCCATCCTCAGCGCGGACACCGACCTGGCCCGGCGTCTCGACTCGGCGGTCTTCCCCGGCCAGCAGGGCGGCCCGCTGGAACACGCCGTCGCCGGCAAGGCGGTGGCGTTCCGCATCGCCGGCGGCGAGGAGTTCCGCGACCAGCAGCGCCGCGCCCTGCGCGGAGCGCGGATCGTCGCCGGGCGCCTTGGCGCCGCCGACGCGCACGACGCCGGCATCCGGGTGGTCGGCGGCGGCACCGACGTGCACCTGGTGCTGGTCGACCTACGCGCGGCGAAGCTGGACGGCCTCCAAGCGGAGCGCCTGCTCCAGAGCATCGACATCACCGTCAACCGCAACGCCGTACCGTTCGACCCCCGTCCGCCGATGGTGACCTCGGGACTGAGGATCGGCACGCCGGGGCTGGCCACCCGGGGCTTCGACGACGCCGACTTCGCCGAGGTCGCCGACATCGTCGCCACCGCGTTGACGACCGCCGAGGGCGACGAGGAACTGCGGGCGCGGGTCCGCCGCCTCGCCGACCGGCACCCGCTCTACGCGGACCCCACGGCCCGCCCGTGACCCATCCGCCGGGGGCGCGTGCGGACACCGCGCTCCCGGCGGCACCAACCCCGTCCGCCGCCGTCGGGCGACGGCCTCGGGATTCGGCTCTCCGGAAAGGCATTCCATGCCGAACAAGCTCCTGCTCCTGGCCGCGGAGAACGACCGCATGCGCGCACTGGTCTCGCGATCGTCCCTGACCCGAGGGATCGTCCACCGCTTCGTCGCGGGCGAGGAGACTCGTGAGGTGGTCGGCGTGGCACGGCGGCTCGCCGGGGTGGGCCTCCAGGTCACGATCGACCACCTCGGCGAGGGGACGAGGACGCTCGCGCAGGCCGAGGCCACCCGTGACACGTACCTCGCGCTGCTGTGGTCGCTGCACGCCGCGGACCTGGCCGCGTCCTCCGAGGTCTCACTGAAGGTCTCGGCGCTCGGTGGGTCGTTGCCGGCTGACGGGTACGGGCACGCCCTGCGGCTCACCCGCGACGTCTGCGCCGCCGCCGCGGCCGTCGGCTCAGGCGTCACCATCGACATGGAGGACCACACCACCGTCGATGCGACCCTCTCCCTGCTCGGCGACCTGCGGGCGGAGTTCCCGTGGGTCGGCGTCGCCCTCCAGGCGTGCCTGCGGCGCACGGCGGAGGACTGTCGGCGGCTCGCCCACCCGGGCAGCCGGGTCCGCCTGGTCAAGGGCGCCTACGCCGAGCCCGCCCCGGTGGCGTTCGTGAAGAAGCGCCAGGTCGACGACGAGTTCCGGCGGTGCCTGCGCATCCTGATGGAGGGGCAGGGGTATCCGATGGTGGCCACCCACGACCCGAAGCTCATCGATCACACCCTGCACCTGGCGCGGCAGGGCGGGCGCAGCGTCGAGGACTTCGAGTTCCAGATGCTGTACGGGATCCGCGAGAACGAGCAACTGCGACTGGCGTCGGGCGGGAACCGGATGCGGGTCTACCTGCCGTACGGCCGTGACTGGTACGCGTACTTCATGCGGCGACTCGCCGAGAAGCCGGCGAACCTGTTGCTGCTTGCCCGCTCGTTCACGCCCGGTTCCGCCAATTGAGCCACCGCCGCCGGGTGCGGCCGACGCGACAGGAAGTGCGGCCATGATCAGCGTTTTCGATCTGTTCAGTGTCGGTATCGGGCCGTCCAGCTCCCACACGGTGGGGCCGATGCGGGCCGCCCGTACGTTCGTGGCGGGTCTGAAGGCCGACGGGTTGCTGTCCGGCACGGTGCGGGTGCGGGCGGAGCTCTTCGGCTCGCTGGGCGCGACCGGGCACGGCCACGGTAGCGACCGGGCGGTGCTGCTCGGGCTGGCCGGCGAGGCCCCGGAGACCGTCGACACCGACACGGTCGACGCGCGGATCACGCGGATGCGTGTCGGGCGCCGGCTGAGCCTGCTCGATGCGCACGAGATCGACTTCGACCCCGACCGGGACCTGGTGCTGCACCGGCGCCGGTCGCTGCCGTACCACCCGAACGGGATGACGTTCGTCGCGTACGACGACCGGGGCGCCGAGCTGCGGGCCCGGACGTACTACTCGGTCGGCGGCGGTTTCGTGGTGGACGAGGCGGCGGCCGGGGCGGACCGGATCAGGCCGGACGCCACGCGGGTGCGGCATCCGTTCCTCACCGGCGCGCAGCTGCTCGACGTGACCGCGTCGACGGGGCTGTCGATCAGCGAGGTGATGCTCGCCAACGAGCTGTCCTGGCGTGGTGAGGGTGAGGTGCGCGCGGGTCTGTTGGAGATCTGGCGGGTGATGCGGGAGTGCGTCGAGCGGGGCTGCTCGCGCGACGGGGTGCTGCCCGGTGGGCTGAAGGTCCGCCGGCGTGCTGCCGAGCTGCGCCGCGGTCTGGAGACGGAGTCCGACCCCGCCGACCCGTTGCGGGCGATGGACTGGGTGACGCTGTTCGCTCTGGCTGTCAACGAGGAGAACGCTGCTGGCGGGCGGGTGGTCACCGCGCCGACCAACGGGGCGGCCGGGATCGTTCCGGCGGTGTTGCACTACTACACGCGGTTCTGCCCGGGTGCCTGTGAGGAGGGGGTGGTGCGGTTCCTGTTGGCGGCGGGTGCGATCGGTGTGCTGTTCAAGGAGAACGCCTCGATCTCCGGGGCGGAGGTGGGTTGCCAGGGTGAGGTGGGTTCGGCCTGTTCGATGGCCGCCGCCGGGCTGGCCGAGGCGTTGGGTGGCACCCCGGCGCAGGTGGAGAACGCCGCGGAGATCGGTATGGAGCACAACCTGGGTCTGACCTGTGATCCGGTCGGTGGTCTGGTGCAGATCCCCTGCATCGAGCGGAACGCGGTGGCTAGCATCAAGGCGATCACGGCCGCCCGGTTGGCGCTGCGTGGCGACGGGGTGCACCACGTCTCGTTGGACAAGGTCATCAAGACCATGCGCGAGACCGGCGCGGACATGAAGGTGAAGTACAAGGAGACGGCGCGCGGCGGACTGGCCGTCAACGTGATCGAGTGCTGAACCGCTGCGGTGCGCGGAGCCGGGCCGTGACGCCGGCACCCGCCGTGTCCCGGCTCGGGGGCGGACGCCTGCGCGTCCCCGCTCGGGGCCGACGCCTGTGCGACGATCGTCGGGCGTCGCGCCGACCGGTCCGTCCCGCCGGTCCGCCCACGCACCGGTCTCCGGCAGGCATGCGGGAAGGCACCTCGTACCCCTTGGAGAGCTTGATGTCCTCGTCCCCGGCCCGGGTCCTCGCCGCGCTGAACGCGGTGCGGCCACCCGACCAGGCGTCCCCGGTCGTCGGCAGGGCCGTCGTGGTCGGCGGCAGCGTCGCCGGTCTGCTGGCGGCCCGCGTGTTGTCCGACTACGCCGAGAGCGTCGTCATCGTCGACCGCGACGATCCACACGCGACCGGCGTTCGGCCGGGCGTGCCGCAGGGATCGCAGCTGCACGCGCTGCTGCCCGGCGGCTTCCTCCAGCTCGAACGCCTGTTCCCCGGCTTCCGCGAGCAGGCCGTGGCCCAGGGGGCGGTCGAGGCGCCACCGGCGGCCAGGCGGAGCTATCTCGACGGGCGCCTGAAGGTCGTCGTACCCGACGACGCCGACAGCCTGGCCGGCACCCGGCCCCTCCTGGAGGGGCTGATCCGCCAGCGGGTGCTGCGGCTGCCCAACGTCAAGACGGTCACCGCCCGCGCCACGGGTCTGGTGTGCGACGGCGGCGTGGTCACCGGCGTCCGCTGCGAGGCCGGCGGGGCGACGGGCGTCGAGTCGGGTGACCTCGTGGTGGACGCGATGGGACGATCGAGCAGGCTCTCCGAGTGGTTGGAGCAGGCCGGCTGGGACCGGCCCGCACTGCGGCGGATGACCGTGGACCTCAACTACGCCACCGCGCTGTTCCGGCGCCGGGAGGTGGACCCGCAGGCGACGGTGGTCATGGCACTGCACACTCCGAGGATGTCCTCGGACGTGGCGGGCGCCGCGTTCTTCGCCGTCGAGGACGGCCGGTGGATGGCCATGATGGCCGGCTACGGCGAGAACCGTCCGGGGCGCACCGCGGACGACTTCGTCCGCCGGCTGCGCGAGCAGTTCCCGCCGGAGTTCGGCGCGCTCGCCGCGAACGAGATGCTCGGCGACGTCCGGACCTACCGCCACGCCGACAGCCGGCGACGCGACTTCCACGGGCTGAGGCGACTGCCGGCCGGGCTCGTCAGCGTCGGCGACGCGGTCGCGTCGTTCAATCCGGTGTACGGGCAGGGGATGACGGCGGCGGCGCTGCACGCGGCCTGCCTGTCGACGTACCTGCGGTCGGGCCCGGACCTGGGCGCGCCCGCGCGCCGGTTCTTCGCCCTGCAGAAGGTCGTGGTCGACGTCGCCTGGTCGATGTCGACCTCCGCCGACCTGGCGCTGCCGCACGTCGACGGGCCCTACCCGCGCGGCTACCGGCTCTCCAGCTGGGCCAGCAGGCAGATCGTCACGGCGACCGTCACCGACGTGCCGACCGCCCGACGCTTCAACGAGGTCGTCTCCATGCTCGCGCACCCGCGCTCGCTGGCCACCCCCGGCGTGCTCCTGGGCGCGCTGCGCGCCAACCGACGGGCCCGCTGACTGAGCCGTCGTCCGCCGCCCCGGCCGCCCGCGTCCGGGGCGGCGCCGCGCGTCCGGCCGGGGATCCCCCGGCGCGTCGGGGATGGCCGCTGGACAGGCTTTTAATCGGATGGACCCGGCCGGGTCGGTCACTATGGTTGGTCGATGGACGTTGTCAGCACTGCCGACGTCTCGCCGGGTGACCGGTTCGCCTTCTGGCGCGAGGTCAGCGGGAAGCTCTGGGTGCCGTACGAGCTGGCCCGGGAGCGGCGGGCGGAGACCGGCTTCGAGGCACGGGTCTGCATCAGCGAGTTCGGCGCGGTGCAGGCGACCCTGATGACGACGATGGCCCACTCGGTGCGCCGCACGCCCCGGCTGATCCGGCAGGCCGACCCGGAGGTGTTCAAGGTGAGCTGCCTGGTCAGTGGCAGCGGCATCCTGACGCAGGACGGCAGACGCGCGGAGTTCGGCGCCGGGGATCTCGTGCTCTACGACACCTCGCGCCCGTACGTGGCCGAGCTCCGGCCGGACGATTCGACGAGCCGGATGCTGCTCCTGCGTTTCCCACGGGCGCTGCTGCCGTTTCCTGCCCGGGAACTGCGTGAACTGAGCGCCGTCCGCATGTCCGGCGCCCGCGGCGTCGGCGCGCTGTCGTCACGCTTCCTGCTCCAGCTCGCCGACCAGATGGACGAGCTGACCCCGGCCGAGACCGCGCGGCTGGCCACCCTGACGCTCGACGTGCTGATCGCGGCGTTGGCCGACGCCCTGGACGCCCGGGAGATCGTCCCCGCGGACACGCGCCGGCGGGCGCTGACCGCCCGCATCCGCGCCTTCATCAACGACCACCTCGGCGACCCGGACCTGACCCCGGACGTGATCGCCGCAGCGCACCACATCTCCGTGCGCTACCTGCACAAGCTGTTCCAGCAGGAGGAGCACACCGTCGCCGGCTGGATCCGCGAACAGCGCCTCGAACGGTGCCGACGCGACCTCGCCGAACCCCGGCTCGCCGCCCGCACGATCAACGCGATCGCCGCCCGGTGGGGCTTCACCAGCGCCGCGCACTTCAGCCAGGCGTTCCGCGCCCGTTACGGCCAATCGCCCACCGAGTTCCGCCAGCGGCTCCGCACCGTGCACGGAGACTAAACACCTGTGCGCCCCGCCGCAACGACATGAGTGGATGCAGCGGGCAGTCTCGACTCAGGTAGTCGGCTCATCCGGAGCGACAGCAGTTGTCCGTCACCGGTTCGTGGACCTGGGGCAGCGGTCCCGACCCCCACTTCTGGCACCGCGTCCACCGGCTGAGCTGACAGTTCCGTCACCTCGTCAAGGGAGATCCGCATGAGACTCGCACGCATGTCGATGGCCGCCGTCCTGCTGGGCAGTGCCGCCGTGCTGGTGGCCGCCGCTCCGGCCCAGGCGTCCTGCCCGCAGGGCATCGCCAGCTTCGAGCCGCAGGTCAACGGCACGTTCGCCGGGACCGGCATCAACATCCGCACCGGGCCCGGCCCTGACTGCACCTCACGCGGCCAGGGCCAGCCCGGCCAGACCGCGACGTTCCGCTGCTGGCAGACCGGGCACGACGGCGCCCGCTGGACCTACCTGCACAACCGCGCGACCGGCGTGTCGGGCTGGTCCCGAAGCGACCTGCTCTCCGGTGGGGGCTCCAGGGTCGCGTGCGGCATCTGATCCGCAGCGCGGGGCCTGCCGAGGCGACGTCGCCTCGGCAGGCCCCGCCACGGTCGGTCCGCCAGATCCACGGCCGTCCGAGACCCGGAGCCGCTACCTAGGAACCCGAGCCACCCTCAGAGGGTGGTTTCGCCGTTGAGGCCGAAGTAGTCGTGCCATTTGGTGGCGGGGTTGAAGGTGGTGCCGGTGGAGAGTGCGACGTGGACGTCGTTGGTGGTGCCTTTGGTGAAGACGACGATGTCGTCCTTGCCGTCACCGTTGGCGTCGGCGAGGTAGGGGAATTCGCCGTTGAGGCAGAAGAAGTCGTGCCATTTGACGGTGGTGCCGGCGAATGATGTGCCGGTGGAGGTGGCGGCGTAGACGTCGGCGTTGGTGTTGCAGGTGAAGGTGACGATGTCGTCTTTGCCGTCGCCGTTGATGTCGCCGACGCGGGGTTGTTCGGTGCCGACGGCGAAGAGGTCGTGCCATTTCTGGGGTGGGCCGAAGGCGCTGCCGGTGGAGAGGGCGACGATGACGTCGGAGGCGGTGGCGGGGCCTTGGGTGAAGGTGATGATGTCGTCGCGTCCGTCGCCGTTGACGTCGCCGATGGCGGGGTGTTCGCCGGCGATGGAGAAGTATTCGTGCCATTTGACGGCGGTGCCGGTGAATGAGGTGCCGGTGGAGAGGGCGACGTAGACGTCGGCGTTGGTGTCGTGGGTGAAGGTGATGATGTCGTCTTTGCCGTCGCCGTTGACGTCGCCGACTGCGGCGACTTCGGTGTGGGGGGCGAACCAGTCGTGCCATTTGGTGCTGGGGCTGAAGGTGGTGCCGGTGGAGAGGGAGACGTGGACGTCGGCGAGGGTGCCGTGGGTGAAGGCGACGATGTCGTCGCGGTTGTCGCCGTTGAAGTCTCCGGTGAGCAGGGTTTCGCCGTTGAGGCCGAAGAAGTCGTTCCATTTGTTGGAGGTGCCGGCGAATGACGTGCCGGTGGAGGTGGCGACGTAGACGTCGTTGAGGGTGCCGTGGGTGAAGGTGACGATGTCGTCGCGTCCGTCGCCGGTGAAGTCCGTGGGCGAGCCCGCCAGATACCGGCCACCCGTCGGCGACGTACCGCAGTTGTCGCTGACCAGGTACTTCTGGTGGTACTGGCCGGGGTAGGGCGCCAGCGACGTCCCGTTGATCACGATCGTCTGCCCCACGCCGTTGTAGAGCTGTTCGTAGTGGATGTGCGGCCCCGACGAGTTGCCGGTGCTGCCCGTGGTGCCGATCTGCTGGCCCTGCTGCACGTACGCCCCGTCGGGCACGGAGTAGGAACTGAGGTGGAAGTAGTAGGTGGTCCAACCGCCGCCGTGGTCGATGACGATGTAGTTGCCGGCGCCGCTGGGCTGCGAGTACCGCCGGGCGACGCCCGCCGCCGAGGCGACCTGCGGCGTGCCCGCCGTGGCGCCCCCGTCGGCCCGCACGAAGTCCAGGGCCTGCCGGACCTCGGCGCTGTGGTGGTCGTACGTCCACCGCTGCCCGCACGGGAACGGAGCCTTGAAGTTCGGCGCGGCGAGTGCGGGGGACGAGGTGACCACCGCCCCGGTCAGTACGCCGACCACCAGGGTGAGCAGGGAGACCAGGATGCGACGCACCCTGCTCCTCGAATGCCGTGACATGGGTGACTCCCGGTCATGGAAGAGTCGGACGGGTGGGTCGCGCACCGCCGACGCCCGGACGGGGCTCGTCGCGCGCGGGAAAGGACCCGCTGCCGGGCCGGAACGCGCCGACCCGGCAGCGGTGGGGATGGCGGAGCCGACGCCGCGCCGCCGTGGTACGACGGCGGCGCGGCGTCAGCCGGGGATCAGCCGGCGCGGCGCAGGCGTGCCATCATCCCGTTGAGGTCGTCGACGAAGACGTTCTGCCGGAAGACGTGGCCGCCGGTCACCTCCCGCCCCTCGTGCGGGATGCCGGCCCGCGCCAGGGCCGCCCGGAACTCACGCTGGCCGGCGAGCACCTGGGTCTCGTTCACGGTGTCGAACCAGTTGACCGGATTCGGCGAGGTGCCGGCGACCAGGAAGATGCGCTTGTTGCGGTAGCTCTCGATGCGCTGGATCGGGTTGTCGGCGCTGACCCGCGCCTCGTCCCAGAGCGGCACGCCGTACACGGTGCCGCCGCCGAGGTCCAGGGCGGCGGAGGTCGCGTTGGCCCAATGCACGACGAGCCCGAAGTCCCGGCGCAGGCTGGCGGGGCCGGAGTGGGAACTGACCGAGCAGAAGTGGCCGTAGTACTTGGCGGTGTACTTGAGGGCGCCGAACCCGCCCATGGAGAAGCCGGCCACGGCGCGGCCGTTGTACTCGGGGAAGGTGCGGAAGTTCGACTCGATCCATGGCAGCAGCTGTGCCATGTGGAACGTCTCCCAGTTGCGCGGACCGACGTTGCTGCTCACCGGGTTCGAGTACCACCCGGTGGCGGCGTCCGGCATGACGACGATGAGTTGCCTGCCTGCGGTCAGGTTGATGATGTTGTGGTGCAGATGGAACTCCCGGAAGTCGGAGGCGCCCCCGTGCAGCAGGTAGAGCACTGGGTAGCGCTTGCCGCTGGTGTGGTAGCCATCGGGGAGCAGGACGTTGACCCCCGGGTCCCACCCGATGGCGTCGGTGGCGAACCGGTAGTACTGCAGCCGGCCGCCGTTCTCGTTGCGGTCCACGATGCGCAGGCCGTGGCCGTCGCGGGCGGCGGACGCGGGCAGCGGCGCGGCGAGGGCACCGGCGAACGCGCCTGCGGCGGCGACTCCCGCGGCGCCGGTCAGCAGGCGTCGGCGGCTGACGGGCCGGCGGGTGGCAGGGACGTTGTCCATGAGTACCTCCATTGGGGATGGAACCGCGCCGGAACGGCCGCGCGGCGCGGGGATTTCGACGTGCGCACGACGGGCTCAGAGGGTGGTTTCGCCGTTGAGGCCGAAGTAGTCGTGCCATTTGGTGGCGGGGTTGAAGGTGGTGCCGGTGGAGAGTGCGACGTGGACGTCGTTGGTGGTGCCTTTGGTGAAGACGACGATGTCGTCCTTGCCGTCACCGTTGGCGTCGGCGAGGTAGGGGAATTCGCCGTTGAGGCAGAAGAAGTCGTGCCATTTGACGGTGGTGCCGGCGAATGATGTGCCGGTGGAGGTGGCGGCGTAGACGTCGGCGTTGGTGTTGCAGGTGAAGGTGACGATGTCGTCTTTGCCGTCGCCGTTGATGTCGCCGACGCGGGGTTGTTCGGTGCCGACGGCGAAGAGGTCGTGCCATTTCTGGGGTGGGCCGAAGGCGCTGCCGGTGGAGAGGGCGACGATGACGTCGGAGGCGGTGGCGGGGCCTTGGGTGAAGGTGATGATGTCGTCGCGTCCGTCGCCGTTGACGTCGCCGATGGCGGGGTGTTCGCCGGCGATGGAGAAGTATTCGTGCCATTTGACGGCGGTGCCGGTGAATGAGGTGCCGGTGGAGAGGGCGACGTAGACGTCGGCGTTGGTGTCGTGGGTGAAGGTGATGATGTCGTCTTTGCCGTCGCCGTTGACGTCGCCGACTGCGGCGACTTCGGTGTGGGGGGCGAACCAGTCGTGCCATTTGGTGCTGGGGCTGAAGGTGGTGCCGGTGGAAAGGGAGACGTGGACGTCGGCGAGGGTGCCGTGGGTGAAGGCGACGATGTCGTCGCGGTTGTCGCCGTTGAAGTCTCCGGTGAGCAGGGTTTCGCCGTTGAGGCCGAAGAAGTCGTTCCATTTGTTGGAGGTGCCGGCGAATGACGTGCCGGTGGAGGTGGCGACGTAGACGTCGTTGAGGGTGCCGTGGGTGAAGGTGACGATGTCGTCGCGTCCGTCGCCGGTGAAGTCCGTGGGCGAACCCGCCAGATAACGGCCACCGGACCCGCCGCCCGCGTTGACCAGGGAGATGTAGTGGTTCCAGTTCCAGTGCGGGCCCGGGTCGGTGTGGTCGTTGCCCGGCAGCTCGTGGTGCCCCTTGACCGCGGTACGGTTCTTCGGCAGGCCGTACTTGTCGCAGAGATAGCGGGTCAGCGCGGCCGACGAGCGGTACATGGACTCGGTGAACCAGCTCGGATTGTCGACGAAGCCCTCGTGCTCGATGCCCACCGAGTACGGGTTGGCCGACCGCGCGTGGTAGGCGGTGTCGCCCTCGCGTACCATCTGGGTGATCTCACCGTTGCTCGACTTCACCACGTAGTGGGCGCTCACTCCCGCCGACGGGTTCTGGAACCAGCTCACCGTGCCGGCGTACGAGCCCTGGGTCACGTGCACCACGACAGTGGTGATCCGCGAGGAGCGACCCGCCGCGTAGTTGCCGCCGTACGCCGAGATCCACCGGGCCGGCGCGTACTCCGGCACTGCCGCGGCGAGAGCCCCCGGTGCCACCGCCCCGGCGGGGGCGACACGGGCGTACCGGCCGAGTTCCGGCTGCACCCGCTGGGGCGTGACCCGCACGGAGGGCGCGCTGATGCCGGCCCGGAGGAGGCCGTAGACGTGGTCGGCGTACAGGCGGGCCGTCGCGTCGTCGGCGGCGTGCGCGTACCGCGCGACCACCGGGTACCAGGCGGAGATCCGGTCCCGGTCGGCGGCCGTGAGCCGCTCGGCGTCGGCGATGTCCCGCAGGAGGGCCGCGCCGCCCCTGATGTTGGCCGAGGTCACCGACTTCAGGGCGGCCACCGGTTGCCCGGTCAGTTCGGCCGCCCGTTCCAGCGTGCGCTGGCGGGGGTTGCTGACCAGGTGCATGACGCCGTAGCCGTTGGCCTGGCTGGGCTGCCCCTCGTGTCCGTCGAGCCGGGTCTCGCCGTAGCCGACGGCGACCAGCAGGTCCCTGGGTACGTCGAACTCGCCGGCCGCCCGCGTGAAGGCCGTGTCGAGCGGACCGGCGGGCCTGGCCGGCGCGGCGGCGGCCGGCGCGACGGGGCTCAGTAGCGCCGCCGCGAGGACGGCGGCGGCACCGCCGCGCCAGGAGAGTCTGTCGGGTCTCATGGTGGTCTCCCGTCCGCGGGTCACAGGGTGGTCTCGCCGTTCAGGCCGAAGAAGTCGTGCCACTTGGCGCTGGCGCCGAAGGTGGTGCCGGTGGAGAGCGCGACGTGGACGTCGTTGGTGGCGCCCTTGGTGAAGACGACGATGTCGTCCTTGCCGTCGCCGTTGACGTCGGCGAGGTAGGGGAACTCGCCGGCGAGGCAGAAGAAGTCGTGCCATTTGACGGTGGTGCCGGCGAAGGACGTGCCGGTGGAGGTGGCGGCGTAGACGTCGGCGTTGGTGTTGCAGGTGAAGGTGACGATGTCGTCGCGTCCGTCGCCGTTGATGTCGCCGACGCGGGGGAGTTCGGCGCCGACGGCGAACAGGTCGTGCCATTTCTGGGGCGCGCCGAAGGCGTTGCCGGTGGAGAGGGCGACGATGACGTCGGAGGCGGTGGCGGGGCCCTGGGTGAAGGTGATGATGTCGTCCTTGCCGTCGCCGTTGACGTCGCCCAGGGCCGGGTACTCGCCGGCGATGGAGAAGTACTCGTGCCACTTCACGGCGGTGCCGGCGAACGATGACCCGGTGGACAGCGCCACGTAGACGTCGCCGGCCGCGTTGTGGGTGAAGGCGACGATGTCGGCGCGGCCGTCGCCGTTGACGTCGCCGACCGCGCCGATCTCCGCGCCGGGGGCGAACCAGTCGTGCCACTTCTGGCCGCCGCCGAAGCTGGTGCCGTTCGACAGCGCCACGTACACGTCGCCGGTGTTGCCGTGCGCGAAGGTGACGACGTCGTCGCGCCCGTCGCCGTCGACGTCGCCGGTCGAGGCGGTCTCGCCGCCGATGGAGAAGAAGTCGTTCCACTTCACCGAGGTCCCGGCGAAGCCGGCGCCCGTGGAGGTGCTCACGTAGACGTCGGCGAGGGCGTTCTGGGTGAAGCTGACGATGTCGTCGCGCCCGTCGCCGCTGACGTCGGTGGCGGACCCGCCGGCGATGGCGTGGGTCCGTGCCGCCTCGTCGAGCAGGGTCCGCGCCTTCGCCGCCACCTGGTCGTAGCGGTCGGGGAAGCCGGAGCGCTGCACGCACTGGGCGACCTGGCCGGCGCTGTAGCGGGGGTTGTTGCGGTCGCAGACGATCGCGCGGGTGACGTACTGCGTGGTGGCGTAGACCGGGTCCATGATCTGCTCCGGCGTGCCCCAGCCGTAGTCCCACCGCTGCTGGAACACCCCGAGCGAGGACTTGTCGCCGCACGGCAGGTTGTTCATGTGCGACTCGACCCAGCCGGCCTCGAACGCGGACAGCATGACCTTGTCGTTGACGTTGTGGGCGCGGGCGACCCGGTAGACGATCACGCTGATCGCGGGGTCGTGGTTGGCGGGGATGGAGGTGCAGGCCAGCGTGCCGATCGGGGCGTCGGCCTGCGCCGGCGCGGTCGCCACGACCGACGCCAGCGCGGTGCAGAGGCCGACCAGCAGGGCGAGGGGAGTACGTCTCACGATGCTCCTCTGAGGGGTGTCAGCGGTGCGGCGAGCGGTTCCGCCACGGAGGCGCGCCGCCGCCAGGAGGGCCGCCCGGGCTGACGGGTGCGTCGCCGCGTCGACACCTCCCCGTCGGTGGGAAATCGATTGCCGAGGAGTATCGCCAGGACCCCGACGGCTGTCAATGCGCCCTGGAATCTTCCTTCGGCAACTGAGCGGTGGCGGTAAAGTATTGACATCTCGCGATGCCCCCCGGTTAACTCCCGAGCAATCGATTTCTCGCGGCTCGACGGTCATCCTGGAGGGACATCCATGAAGCCCCACCTCCGCCGCTGGCTGGCTCTGGCCGCGGCGCTGGCGACCATGATCCCCCCGACGGCGGCGCGCGCCGCCGAACCCGCCCCGGTCCCGCACGCTGTCGGGGCGCTCGCCGCCGTCGACGACAAGGGCCCGGTCGGCTGGGACGTCTACCGCCGCCTCGACCGGCTGCCCGAGCTGGCGGCCGGCAGCCGCACCCGGCAGTTCTCCAGCTTCGCCCGGGACGGCTCCAACGACGACGGCTTCGTCGGCACCTACTCGTGCCTGCGCCAGGCCGGCGGCTGCGTCATCGCCGAGGACCGCGGAGCCGGTGAGGTGCAGTCGATCTGGTTCACCCGCGACGACGGCAACGTCAGCGCCACCGGCTGGATCCGCGTCGAGCTCGACGGCGTCACGGTGGTCGACACCAGCCTCCAGCGCCTCGTCGACGGCGGCCTCGGCTCCCCGTTCGTGTGGCCGCTGGTCACCAACGCCGACCAGACCTCCGGCGGGGTCACCGTCAAGGTCCCCATGCCCTACCGCGAGTCCATGCGGATCACCACCCAGTTCAACCCGCTCTTCCACCACGTCACCTACCGCACGTTCGCCGACGCGGTCGGGGTGTCCAGGTTCGACCCCGCCGACCCCGCCGCCGACGTGGTCGAGAAGCTGCGCGCCGCCGGCCAGCGCGACCCGAAGCCGAGCCAGCCCGGCGCGAGCACCAGGACCGCCCGGGTCGACGTTCCGGCGGGCGGGCAGGCGACACTCGCCACGCTCACCGGCCCCGCCGCGGTCACGGCGCTGCGGCTGCGGCTGCCCGACGCCGCCGCCACCGCGCCGACCCTGTCGGGCCTGCGGCTGCGGATCACCTTCGACGGGCGCGCCACGGTCGACAGCCCTGTGGGCGAGTTCTTCGGCGCCGGCCTGGGCGAGCGCTCCGTCCGCTCGCTGATGTTCGCCATGGACTCCGCACCGGGCGGCTGGTACAGCGCCTGGTGGCCGATGCCGTTCCGCTCCACCGCGGCGATCTCGGTCGCCAACCCCACCGGTGCCGCCGTCGCCGGCGTCCAGGCGGAGGTGACCACCGCGCCGGGCACCGTGTGGACCGGCGCCCTCGCCCCCGACGGCGCCGCCGGCTACTTCACCACCCAGTCCCGCCGCGCGGAGACGGCCGGGGGCGACGACTGGATCGTCGCCGACCAGGCCGGCCGGGGACGGTTCGTCGGCGTGTCCCAGACCGCCCGCGGCCACATCGTCGGCGGCAACACCCGTAACTACCTGGAGGGCGACGAGCGCGTCCACGTCGACGGCTCGCCCACGCCGCAGATCTACGGCACCGGCACCGAGGACTTCTACGAGTCCGGTTGGTACTTCAACCGGGGGGAGTACAGCGGCGTCTTCACCGGCAACACCGCCCACCAGTTCCGCTCCGGCGGCTGCGCCGACGAGTGCGACGCCATGTACCGGCTGATGATCGGCGACGCGGTGCCCTACGCCACGGCGCTGCGCTTCGGCATCGAGCACGGACCCGCCAACGACATGCCGGCGAACTACGCCTCGACCGCCTTCCTCTACACCCAGCCGACCGTCGCCCTGCGCCGCACCGACACGCTGGTCACCGGCGACGCCGCCAGCCGCGCCGGGCACGCCTACACCGACTCCGGAAACCAGTACCCGCTGACCGCCGCGTACGAGGGCGACGACGACAACGCTCCCGTCGCCGGCCAGGTACGCGCGACCGGCGGCGCCGCCAGCTTCCGGCTCGCCGTGGACCCCGCCAACCAGGGCGTACGGCTACGCCGGCACGGTGACCAGGCGGGCGCGTACCAGCAGGTCGCCGTGTCGGTGGACGGCAGGCCGGCCGGGGTGTGGCGGCAGCCGCTGGGCAACGACCGGCAGCGCTGGCTGGCCGACGAGTTCGTCCTCCCGGCCGCGCTGACCGCCGGCCGGTCCACGGTCACGGTCACCCTGACCCCGGCCGCCGGCGCCCCGGCGTGGACGGCGGCCCGCTACGAGGCCGACAGCATGGTTCCCCCGTTCCTCGACGTCACCGCGCCGGGCGCGGTCACCGGGCTCGGCCTGGCCGGCGGTCGGGTGCACGCCCTCGGCCTGTCCTGGTCGGCGTCGCCGGACGACGTGGGCGTCGCCGGCTACCGGGTCTACGCCTCGCGCAACCCCAACGTCGCGACCATCCCCGCCAACCTGGTCGGCACGACCCGGACGACCACGTTCCGGCACGGCCCGCTGCCGGCCGGACAGACCCGCCACTACCGCATCGTCGCGGTCGACGGCGCCGGCAACGCCTCCGCGCCCTCGGTCGAGGTGTCGGCCACCACCCGCACCCGCAACACCAGCGACGCCAACGGCGACCGCCGCGACGACGCCGTCGCGTTCACCCGGGGCGCCACCGCCGACGTGACCACGTCGGTGTCGGACGGCACCCGGTTCGTGCCGGACGGCCGGAGGTGGAACGACTTCTTCGCCGTCGGCGAGGAGATCCCGTTCACCGGCGACGTCGACGGCGACGGACGGGCCGACGTCATCACCTTCACCCGGGGCGACAGCGCCGACGTCTATGTGGGGCTCTCCACCGGCACGACGTACGCCGCCGGGGTCAAGTGGCACGACTTCTTCGCCACGGGTACGGAGATTCCCGCCGTCGGCGACGTCAACGGCGACGGGCGCACCGACATCATCACCTTCACCCGGGGCGCCGCCGCCGACGTGTACGTGGCGCTGTCGACCGGCAGCGGCTTCGGCCCCGGCGTCAAGTGGCACGACCACTTCGCGCTCGGCGACGAACTGCCGGCGGTGGGCGACGTCGACGGCGACGGGCGCGACGACATCGTGACGTTCACCCGCGGCGCCACCGGCGACGTGTTCGTCTCCCGCTCCGACGGGACGCGGTTCGTCGAGGACGGCTGGAAGTGGCACGACTCGCTCGCCCTCGGCGACCAGCTGCCGGCGCTGGGTGACGTCGACGGCGACGGGCGCGACGACGTGGTGACGTTCACCCGGGGGACCGCCGGCGACGTGTTCGTGGCGCTCTCCGACGGCACGCGCTTCGTCGCGCAGGCCGGCAGGTGGCACGACTGGTTCGCGGTCGGCGACGAGCTGCCCGGCATCGGCGACTTCAACGGCGACGGAAGGGCGGACCTCGTGACGTACACGCGGGGGACCAGTGCGGAC
Organism: Micromonospora sp. USAFONa4; assembly: GCF_057197825.1. Taxonomy (NCBI): domain Bacteria; kingdom Bacillati; phylum Actinomycetota; class Actinomycetes; order Micromonosporales; family Micromonosporaceae; genus Micromonospora; species Micromonospora sp. USAFONa4. Next base: position 6,789,119 of record NZ_CM170072.1, read on the forward strand.
GCGTACGTGGCGCTGTCGACCGGCGGCGGTTTCGGCGCGGGCGTCAGGTGGCACGACCAGTTCGCGGCCGGCACCGACCTGCCCCGCCCGAGCGTGTCGTGATGCGCGCGCTCCGGATGCTCGCGGTGCTCCTGCTCGGCGCCGCCCTGCTGGCCGTCCCGGCCGCGCCGGCCGCAGCCGAGGACGTCGTGCGGGCCGAGGCGGAGTCGCTGACGGTGCTCTCGTCGACCGCCCCGGTCGAGGCGCAGGCCAACTGCTGCGGGGTCGCCTGGTCGGCCGGTCGCCAGCTCTGGCTGCGTGCCGCCCGGGCGGGCGACTCGGTCACCGTGTCGCTGCCGCCGGTGCCGGCCGGGCAGTACGACATCGGCGCCGTGCTCACCCGCGCCGCGGACTACGGCACCCTGCGCTTCGCCGTCGACGGGGTGGCCGTCGGCCAGCTCTTCGACGGCTACGCCCCGACCGTGCGGCGCGTCGAGGCCGTACCGCTGGGATCGGCCTCGCTCGCCGCCGGCAGCCATCGGCTGACGGTGACGGTGACCGGCCGCTCCGCCTCCTCGACGGGGTTCTTCGCGGGGCTGGACACGCTAACCCTGCGCCGCGTCGGCCCGCTGGCGGCGGTCACCACGACGGCGTATGAGACGGTGGCCGAGACACCGGCGCGGGGGCCGCTGACCCGGGTCTTCGACCCGGGCGTGGGGGAGCCGACGGCGTGGTACTACAACGACCACACGATCGTGCGCGACCAGCGGACCGGGCTGTGGCACGCCTTCGCCATCACCCACGCCGAGCCCGGCGCGCCGCAGGACGAGAAGAGCTTCGGCCACGCCACGGCGCCCACGCCCACCGGGCCGTGGACGAAGCAACGACCGGCGCTGACGGCCGACCCGTCGAGGGGCGAACAGTGGATCTGGGCGCCCCACGTGGTCCACGACCAGGGCACCTACTACATGTTCTACGCGGCCGGCAGCCCCGACTATGCGAACTACCGGATGCACCTGGCCACCTCGACCGACCTGTTCACCTGGACCCGCAGCTCCGCCAACCCGCTGTTCACCGACGGCTGGGAGGCGCGCGACCCGATGGTGACCCGGGTCGGTGACCGCTGGGTCATGTACTACACGGCGACCTCGAATGCGCAGGGCGGCAACCACGTGGTCGCGTACCGCACCAGCACCGACCTGCGGACGTGGAGCGGCCGGGGCGTGGCGTACGCGTCGCCGCACACCGGCCGGGCCGCTGGGCAGACGGAGTCGCCGTTCGTGGTGCGCCGGGGGGACTGGTGGTACCTCTTCGTCTGCTGCGACGGCACGGACTACGGCGCGGCGTACCGGCGCACCGCCGTCTACCGCAGCCGCGACCCCCTGCGTTTCGAGGGGGCGGAGAAGGTGACCGTGCTCGACGCGCACGCCGCCGAGGTCGTGGTCGACGGGGAGAACTGGTACCTGAGCCACGCCGGCTGGGGCCAGGGCGGGCTGTGGCTCGCCCCGCTGACCTGGTCCACCCAGGTGGTCGCCCGCGGCTACCAGGTGAGCACCGGCTTCCTGCGCGCCGACGTGCGCACCTGGCCGCACACCCGGATCGCGTCCCTGGCGGTCGACCCGGCCGGCACGGGGGCCTACCGGCCGGCGTTGGACTCGTCGCACCGGGGCACCGGTCCCTACCTGGCGGTCGGCCGCTTCGACGTCACGGACCGGGCGGGCCCGCCGGCACGGGTGGACGTCTCCGCCGACGGTTCCCGGATCAACCTGGTCGGCATGCGGATGGGCGACGAGCCGGTCACCGCCGACTGGCTGCTGACCGTGGCGCCCCGCTGGACCGGGCCGGCGCTGCAGAGCGACGTCACCTGGTCGGTGACCGGCCAGACGACGGCGCCGGTGTGGGAGGTGGCGTTCAACGTCGACGGCGCCCTGCCGGCGGTCGGGGACCCCGCCGTGGCGGCCCGGCCGACCGGGGACGTGCCGGGGATGCCGACGTGGTCGATGACCTCCGGCGCGGATCTGTCCCTCGTGGCCGCCCACCGCTGGGCCTCGGCGTGGCGCGGCGACAACACCTGGTACGACGCGGGCCACGCGATGGCGGCCTGGCAGCCGCTGTGGCGCAACGGGGGCGCCGCGTGGCCGCCGGGGCGGTACCCGGGCGGGACGTGGCGGTTCGCCGCCAGCGGGGTGGGGCGGGACACCGCGTTCGCCGAGACCGTGCACGCGGCGGTCAACGCGGTGCCCTGAGGGCCGCCGGTGCGGGTCGGGCAGCGCGGGGTGGCGGCCCGGCCCGCACCGGGGGCGTTGACATCACTTCGACCCCCGTCTATGTTGCCAGAAATCGATTTCCGATCTCTCCGGAGGCCCGCGTGAGCGACCAGGTGATCGTCGCCATGTCCGGCATCACCAAGCGCTTCGGCGGCGTCCACGCCCTGCGCGGCGTGGACCTCGTCCTGCGCGCCGGCGAGGTCCACGCCCTGCTGGGGGAGAACGGGGCCGGGAAGTCCACCCTGATCAACATCCTCTCCGGCGTCGTCACCGGTTACGACGGGGAGATCTCGATCGGCGGCCAACCCGCGCGCTTCGCCGGCCCGGCCGCCGCCCAGGCCGCCGGCATCGCCACGATCCACCAGGAACTCGACCTCGTGCCGGCGCTCTCCGTGGCCGAGAACCTGGTGCTCGGCCGGGAACCGCGCACCCGGCTGCGGACGCTCGACCGGCGGGCGATGACCCGCGCCGCCCGGGACTGGCTGGGCCCGCTCGGCGCGGAGATCGATCCGCGCCGGCCCGTCGGTTCGCTGCGCGTCGGCGAGCAGCAACTCGTCGAGATCGCCAAGGCGCTCTCCCTCGACGCCCGCGTCCTCGTCATGGACGAGCCGACCGCCGCGCTCGCCGACGCCGAGGTGCGGCGGCTGATGTCCACCATCCGCGCGCTGCGCGAGCGCGGCGTGGCCGTCGTCTACATCTCCCACCGGCTCGAGGAGATCGAGGACATCGCCGACCGGGCCACCGTCCTGCGCAACGGCGAGGTGGCCGGCACGCTGCGCCCGGACCGCGCCGACCGGCAGCGGATCATCACGCTGATGGTGGGGCGTCCGGCGGAGGCGCTGTTCAGCGCGGGATCCGCCGGGCCCGCCCGCCCCGCGGGGCCCCCGGTGCTGGAGGTCGACGACCTCGCCGTACGGCCCCGGGGCACCCGGCCCGGGCGCTGCGAGCCCGCCGGCGTCAGCCTGACCGTCCGCGCCGGGGAGATCGTCGGCCTGGCCGGCCTGATGGGGGCGGGCCGCACCGAACTGCTGGAGACCCTGTACGGCGCCGGTCCGCCCGGTCGCCGCAGCGGCCTGGTCCGGCTGGCCGGCCGCCCGTACGCCCCGCGCGGCCCCCGCGCAGCCCTGCGCGCCGGCGTCGGCTTCGTGCCGGAGGATCGCCGCCGCTCCGCCCTGGTGCTGGAGCACCCCGTCGGCCGCAGCATCGTCCTGGCCGCCCTGCGCCGGGTCAGCACCGCCGGAGTCGTCCGCGCCGGACGCGAGCGCGACGCGGTGCGCCAGCAGGTCGCCGCCCTGGCGATCAAGACGTCGTCGGCCGCCGCGCCCGTCGGCTCGCTCTCCGGCGGCAACCAGCAGAAGGTCGTCTTCGCCCGGCACCTGCTCACCCGCCCCCGCCTGCTGCTGCTCGACGAGCCGACCCGGGGCGTCGACGTCGGCGCCAAGGCGGAGATCTACCGGCTGCTGCGCCGCCTCGCCGACGACGGCATGGGCATCCTGCTCGCCTCGTCGGAACTGCCCGAGCTGACCGGCGTCTGCGACCGGATCGTGGTCCTGCGGCGCGGACGGGCCGTCGCGGAACTCGCGGCCGACGGCTGCACCGGCGAGGACATCCTGACCGCGGCCATGGGCGGCACGGCCGCCGGAAGGGACGACCGATGACCCACCTGCGCGCACCGGACAAGGGGCCCGGCACGCCGCTGGCGCCGGCCGGCGGGTCGCCGCCGGCCGCCGGCGTCGGCCGGTGGCGCCGGGCCGGCGGCCGGGGCGACCTCGTCGAGCGGCTCTTCGCCGTGCAGAGCCTCTTCGCGCTGCTGCTGGTGTTCGTGCTGGCCATCGCCGTCTCGCCCCGCCGCGACGGCGAGATCCTCTTCCTGTCCACGGAGAACCTCGGCAACATCGTCCGCGCGGTGTCCGAGATCGGGATCATCGCCATCGGCATGACGTTCGTCGTCCTGCTCGGCGGCATCGACCTCTCCGTCGGCGCCATCCTCGGCCTCTCCGCCGTCGGCACCGCCACGCTGATGGTCGACTCCGGGCTCGGCGTCCTGCCCGCCGTCACCGTCGTGCTGCTGATCGGCGCCCTCTTCGGCGCGTTGCAGGGCTACGCGACGGCCCGGCTCGGCATCCAGTCGTTCATCGTCACCCTCGCGGGACTCCAGGTCGCGCGCGGCCTCGCCCGCATCTGGTCGGGCGGGCTCGGCATCCCGATCGCCTACGGCGACGGCCCGCAGGAGGCGCCCCCGGCGTTCGAGATCCTCAACGGCACGATCAACGGGGTGCTGCCCGTCCCGGCGGTGCTGTTCATCGGCATCGGGGTGGCCGCGGTCGTCGTGCTGCGCAAGACCGCGTTCGCCCGCCACGTCTACGCCATCGGCGGCAACGAGAAGGCCGCCCGCCTCTCGGGCGTGCCCGTGCTGCGGGTCAAGGTCGCGGTCTTCGCGATCGCGGGCCTGCTCGCCGCCGTGGCCGGCATCATCCACGCCGGACAGCTCAACCAGGGCAGCCCCAACGACGGCGCCGGCTACGAACTCGACGCCATCGCCGCCGTCGTCATCGGCGGCACCAGCCTCGCCGGGGGCACCGGCTCGATGGGCGGCACCCTCGCCGGGGCGCTGCTGCTCGGCATCCTCAACAACATCCTCGCGCTCAACAACATCGACGCCAACGTGCAGCTACTGATCAAGGGGCTGGTGATCGTGGCCGCCGCCGGGCTGCAGAAGCTGCGCCGCAGCATCGTCTGAACCGCCACCGAACAAGGAGCGTCATCATGCGCACCCGTACCGTCCTTCTCGCGCTGTTGTGCACCGGCGCGCTCGTCACCTCCACCGCGTGCAGCGTGGAGAAGCCGTCCGACGGCGGCGACGCCACGGCCGCGAAGTGCGGCGCCGGCAAGGACTTCCTCATCGGCATGTCGCAGGCCAACAACGCCGAGCCCTACCGGCAGGTCATGAACAACGACGTGCAGACGGCGGCGAAGTCCGTCCCCGGGTTCACCGTGGTGGTCGCCGACGCGGCGCAGGACAACAGCAAGCAGGTCGCCGACGTGGAGAACTTCCTCACCCAGAAGATCGACCTGCTGGTCATCTCGCCGAACGAGGCCAAGCCGCTGACCGCGGTGGTGCGCAAGGCGTACGACCGGGGGGTCCCGGTCATCGTGCTCGACCGCAAGGTGGAGGGCGAGGCGTACACGGCCTTCATCGGCGGGGACAACGTCGCCATCGGCAGGGCGGCCGGCGAGTTCTACGCCACGACGCTGCTGCCGGCCGGCGGCAAGGTCATCGAGATCGCCGGGCTGCCCGGCTCCACGCCGGCGGCCGAACGCGCCCAGGGCTTCCGGGAGGGCATCGCGGCCAACCCGAAGATCGACGTCGTCGCCTCCCAGCCCGGGGACTGGCTGCGGGAGAAGGGTCAGTCGGTGGCCGACGCGCTGCTCAAGGCCCACCCGGACGCCGCCGCCGTGTACGCCCACAACGACCCGATGGCCGAGGGCGCGTACCTGGCCGCGAAGGCGGCCGGGCTGCACACGACTGTGAAGTTCACCGGCATCGACGCGCTGCCGGTGCCGTCGGGCGGGATCAAGGCCGTCGAGCAGGGCCGGCTGGCGGCCACCTTCCAGTACGCCACGGGCGGGCGGGAGGCCGTCGACCTGGCCCGCCGGATCCTCGTCGACTGCGCCGAGGACGTCCCGCGCACCACCACCCTCGACACGATGCGCGTCACGAAGGAGAACGCCGCCGAGACGTACGCGAAGCTCGGTGGCGTCGCCTGACCGCAGAGCCGGCGCGGCCCGGTGGGCCACGCCCCGGACCTGGAAGATCGGGGGAGACCTGGCATGACGGTGGCCGCGGTGCTCGGGGTCGACATCGGCACGTCCAGCAGCAAGGGCGTCCTCGTCGACCTGTCCGGGCGCGTGCTGCGCTCCCGTGTCCGGGAGCACCGGGTGGACCGGCCGCGACCCGGCTGGGTGGAGATGGACGGCCGCGTCTGGTGGGAGGAGTTCGTCGCCCTCACCCGTGAGCTGCTGGCCGCGGGCGACGCCCACGTGGTGTCGGTCGGGGTCAGCGGGATGGGGCCGTGCGTGCTGCTCACCGACGCCGCCGGCACGCCCCTGCGCCCGGCCGTCCTCTACGGCGTCGACACCCGGTCCACGCCGCAGATCGCCCGGCTGACCGAGCGCTTCGGCGCGGACGAGATCCTGCGCCGGTGCGGCTCGACGCTGTCGACCCAGGCGGCGGGGGCGAAGGTCGCCTGGGTCGCCGACGCCGAGCCGGAGCTGTTCGCCCGGGCCCGGCGGCTGTTCATGCCGAGCTCCTGGCTGGTCTGGCAGCTGACCGGCCGGTACCTGCTCGACCAGCACTCGGCCAGCCAGTGCACGCCGCTGTACGACAGCGCGGCGCAGACCTGGTACCGCCCCTGGGCCGACGAGATCGCCCCGGGGCTGGAGCTGCCCGAGCTGCGGTGGCCCGGCGACGTGGCGGGGACGGTGACCGCCGGGGCCGCCGCGACCACCGGGCTGCCGCCGGGCACCCCGGTCGTGACCGGGACGATCGACGCCTGGTCGGAGGCGCTCAGCGTGGGCGCCCAGGGCGTCGGCGACCTGATGCTCATGTACGGCACCACGATGTTCCTCGTGCACACGGTGCCGCACCCGCTGACCAGCCCGTCGCTGTGGGGCACGGTCGGCGCGCTGCCGGGCACCCGCAACCTGGCCGGCGGCATGGCGACCTCCGGGGCGATCACCGGATGGCTGCGGGAGCTGTTCGACGCCGCCGACTACCCCGAGCTGCTGCGCCTGGCCGAGCGGTCCGGGCCGGGCGCGCGGGGGCTGCTCATGCTGCCGTTCTTCGCCGGTGAGCGCACCCCCATCCTCGATCCCGACGCCCGGGGCGTCATCGCCGGCCTGACGCTCTCCCACGGGCGCGGCGACATCTACCGCGCGGCGCTGGAGGCGACCGGGCTGGCCGTGCGCCACAACATCGAGACGATCGAGGCGGCCGGCGGCGACATCCGCCGCGTCGTGGCGGTGGGCGGCGGCACCCGGGGCGACCTCTGGACGCAGATCGTCTCGGACGTCACCGGCCGGGCGCAGCACATCCCGTCGGTCACCATCGGCGCGAGCTACGGCGCCGCGTTCCTCGCCGCCGGCGCGGTGCGGCGGGTCGACATCCACCTGTGGAACCCGATCCGGGAGGTCCGCGAGCCGCGCCCGGCGCTCGCCGCCGACTACGCGGAGCTGTACGGGCTGTACCGGCAGCTCTACGCCGGCTCGAAGTCCGTCGCCCACGCGTTGGCCGCCCGGCAGACGCGCCTCGCGACCCCGCCCCAGCCAGGTACCGATGAGCCAGTGGAGGAAGTCAACCCGTGAGCAACTACACCATGCCGGTGCTGGTCGACCCGCCGGCCGCCGTCCCCCGGACGGTCTACACGGTCGCCAGCGGCGACCTGCGGCCGGCCGCCAACGTCACCGGTTGGCCGACCCAGCAACGCCTGGAGGCGGACCTCGCCGACGCGGTGACCGCCCTGGGCTGGCAGACCCGGCGGGCCCATCCCGTGGACGCCGGCGCGGGCCACGGCTTCATCGACAGCCAGCGCGCCGGCATCGAGGTCTTCCAGGGGATCCCGGTCGACGCCCCGCTCGTCGTCGTGGAGGCGGTGTGGCAGTACAGCCACCACGTGCTGGCCGGGCTGCGCGCCCACCGCGGCCCGATCCTGCTCGTGGCGAACTGGAGCGGGGAGTTCCCCGGCCTGGTGGGCCTGCTGAACCTCGCCGGCAGCCTCACGAAGGCGGGGGTGCGGTACTCGGCGCTGTGGAGCGAGGCCTTCACCGACGAGTGGGCGCGCGACGGGCTGAAGGCATGGCTGGAGACCGGCGAGGTGGTCCACGACGAGAGCCACGTGCGGGACCTGCCGCCGTTGCCGCCCGACCCCGAGGTCGCGCTCGGCGTGGCGCTGGCCCGCCAACTGCGGCGCCGGCCGGCCGTCGTCGGCGTCTTCGACGAGGGCTGCATGGGCATGTACAACGCGATCATCGACGACGAGCTGCTCAACCCGCTCGGCATCTACAAGGAACGGCTGTCGCAGAGTGCGCTGGTAGCGGAGATGTCGCGGGTGAGCGACGAGGAGGCGCACGCGGTGCGGGCGTGGCTCGACGCCGCCGGGATGACCTTCCACACCGGCACGGACGAGGCCACCGAACTGACCGACGCCCAACTGCACAGCCAGTTCAAGATGTACGTCGCGGCGCTGCGCATCGCCGACGACTTCGGCCTGGACGCGGTCGGCATCCAGTACCAGCAGGGGCTCAAGGACACGGTGCCGGCGAGCGACCTGGCCGAGGGGCTGCTCAACGACGTGTCCCGGCCGCCGGTCACCAGCCGGGACGGCACGCGCGAGCTGTACGCGGGGCGGGCCCTGCCGCACTTCAACGAGGTCGACGAGGGCGTGGCGGTGGACTCGCTGGTCACCAACCGGATCTGGACCGCGATGGGGATGGACCCGGCCACCACCCTGCACGACATCCGCTGGGGGGAGTCGTACGGGCCGGACTTCGTCTGGGTGTTCGAGATCTCCGGCTCGGTGCCCGCGTCCCACAACGGCGGCTACGACCGGTCGTACAGCATGCGGCAGCCGCCGATGTACTTCCCGCTGGGCGGCGGCACCCTCAGCGGCGTCTCCCGGCCGGGCGAGATCGTCTGGTCGCGGATCTTCATCATGGACGGGGTGCTGCACGCCGACCTGGGCCGGGGCACCGTGGTCGAGCTGCCGGCCGCCGAGACGCGGCGTCGGCTGCGGGCCACCACGCCGCAGTGGCCGATCATGCACGCCGTGCTGCACGGCGTGGGCCGCGACCAGTTGATGGCCCGGCACAAGGCCAACCACGTCAACGTGGTCTACGCCGACGACGCCGACGCCGCCGACCGGGCCCTGCGGGTCAAGGCCGCGATGCTCGACGCGATGGGGGTGCGGGTGCACCTGTGCGGCGACGTGGCGCTGTGACCGGGCGGGTGGCCCGTCGCCGGCTCACCGGGCCCGGGTGGGCCCACCCGGGCCGGCCTCGGGCTGTCCGTCCGGTAGGGAGCGGACCGAACTCTCGCGGACCCGCAGGGTCGTCCGCAGGGTGACGGTCGAGGACGCCTTCGCGGGGTTGGCGATCCGCTCGGTGAGCAGCGACGCCGCGGCCCGCCCCAGGTCGTACGTGGGCTGCGCGACGGTGCTCAGCGAGGGCCGCACCAGGTGGGCCCAGGGAATGTCGTCGAACCCGACCACGCCGCACCGGGTGGGCACGGCGACGCCCCGGTCGACCAGGCACTCCACCGCGCCCACCGTCATCAGGTTGTTGGTGACGAAGACCGCGTCCGGCGGCTCGGCCGCGTTCAGCAGGGACGCCATGGCCCGGTAGCCGCCGTCCTCCCGGAAGTCGGCGTACCGGACCAGGTTCTCCGGCACGCTCCGGCCGGCGGCGCGCAGGGCCTGCTGGTATCCGCGTAGCCGCTGGACGGCGGTGGAGATCCGCCGCGGTCCCGTGACGCAGGCGATCCGGCGGTAGCCGCTGTCGATCAGGTGGGCGGTGGCCGTCTCCGCGCCGTGGACGTTGTCCACGAGCACGGTGTCCACGGCCACCCCGTGCGGCTGCCGGTCGATGGCCACGACCGGCATCCCGGCCCCGGTGAGCCGGTTGATCAGGGCCGGTCGTCCCGACGGCGAGATGATCACGCCGGCCATCCGCTCGGCCAGGGCCGCCGTCACGTAGCGGGTCTCCTTCTCGGGATCCTCGTCGCCGTTGCACAGGACCACGGAGAAGCCCGCCTCCTGCGCCACGTCCTCGATGCCGCGCACCAGCGAGGTGAAGAACGGGTTGCCGATGTCGGAGATGATCACCGCCCAGAGACTGGTGCGTTGCCGGCGCAGGCTGCGGGCCACCGCGTTGGGCCGGTAGTCCAGGTCGAGCACCACCTGGCGTACCCGCGCGGCCAGGTCCGGATCCACCGACGAGTGCCCGTTGAGCACCCGGGACACCGTCGACGCCGAGACCTGGGCCACCCGGGCCACGTCGTAGATGGTCGTCATGCGGTCGTCCCCTGTCGGTGTCTCTCGCGCCCGGTCCCGCACCGGACCCCCGGTTGCGACCGCACGGGCACCACCGTCCGTTGCGGCCCCCCGCCCGAGAGTGGTCGGCCCTGAGATCCTATGCCAGGGAATCGATTTCTCGTGGGCGCCGCGCACCCGCACACCGCACCGACGGTCGTGGTGGCGCTCGCGGTGAACTGGCGGGGCTGGTCCGGCAGCACGCCGGCGCCGCGCGGCGGACGGGCGATCAGCCGGCCGAGGGGGTCCTCGCCCTGGCCCGTACGGCGAGCGAGGCGGCGGCCACCGCGTTCAGGACGATCCAGAGTGCCCCGGCCACCGGGTGCCAGGGCCGCACCTGACCCTCCACCGCGTCCCAGGCGTCCGGGTCGCCGCTCCAGTTGTGGGTCATCGGATTGAACCGGTATTCGCACCAGGCGACGCCGGTGACGAGCAGCGCCGCCAGGACCCCGCGGACGCGCGTGCCGGTGCGGCCCTCGCGCAGCCGTCGGTCCGTCGGCAGCACGACCGTGATCAGCAGCAGGTTGAGGACAGCGAAGACGGCGGTCATGCTCAGCCCGCCGCTGCGGTAGTTGGCGACGGCGTACGGCAGGGTCGAGTCGCCGGGCCCGAGGGCCCCGTTCGCGACGTAGGCGGCGCTGGCCACTCCGCTCCACCACAGCAGCGGAGCGACCAGCACCATCGAGATCAGCAGCGTCCATCGACCGGCGGCCATCGCGGGAGTCTACGGCTTCCCGCCGACGCCGACGTCGACCCGGTTGGCGTACCGGTCAGGCGCGGGTGATGCGTACCGCGTCGGCGACCACGTAGCCGCTGCCGCTGGTCCAGCGGCTCACCCCGACCTTGTTGCCGTCGCCGGCCGCGAGCGTGAAGACGCCGATCGACACCCACCGTCCACCGTTGAGGCGCTGGTCGACCGACACCGACCGGTTGCCTGAGGCGGTGGCGACGACGTACGGCGTCTGGGCGTTGTATCCGGGGTCGGCGGGGTACCAGACCGAGATCTCGTAGGTCCCCGTCTCGGGGATGTCCGCCCGGTACCAGGCGACGTCGCTGGCCGAGGTCGGGTTCGCGAACCGGTAGTCGGTGCCGAAGCGCTGCCCGGAGTACGCCGACGTGCTCCAGTTGGCGCCCGCCGTGAACCGGCCGGACGTGGTGTTGTCGATAGTGGTGCTCCACTGCTGCGGGGGCGGCTGCTGCGACGTGCTCACGTCCAGGTAGTTGCGGTCGATCTTCATCGTCACGCCGCCCCAGGTCTCCGTCACGTCCCCGGCGTACTGGTGCAACCGCTGGTGGTTCGCGTAGTAGGCGTCGGAGCAGTAGCTCCCGGCGTCGGTGTCGGCCACGCCGTTCCACCAGGCGATCCAGATCTGGTCCAGCCTGGTGTAGCTGGCGTTGTTGTACTCCAGGCAGACGTCCCTGATGCCGGAGGATCCGCTGGAGTACATGCCGGCCAGGTAGCCCTTGGTGTGCAACCGCTCGACCCACCCGGACAGGAACGACAGCACCGCGGCGCGGCAGGACGCGGTCGTCGGGTAGTGCTCGACGTCGTTGTAGATGGTGCTGCCGGCGCCGATGCCCAGCGCCTGCGCGGCGCTGGCGGCGCTGTCGGCGGCGGTGCGGCCCTGTGAACGCGCGGTGGCGGGGTCGGCGGACATCTTCGGCGCGCGGGTGCCGCAGGGCGCCTGGTAGCCGAGTTCGATGGGGATGAGCCGCCAGCCGTTGGCGACCTGGTTGGCGACCCAGGTCGCCGTCAGGTTGGGCTGCGCACAGGTGCGGCTGGCCCCGCTGATGTAGATGCCCACCGCGCGGTACGGCGAGCTGGCCCGCCAGGCGTTCATCGCGGACTGCGACGGGGCGGTGCAGGTGTCGAAGCCCTTACCGACGAAGGTGCCCGGCTGCGGACCGACGGCGGACACCGCCACGGACTGCGGCTGTGGCTGCGGGGCCGGCGTCGACTCGGCCACGGCCGCCGAGCCGAGCGTGACGGTGAGCCCCGCCGTGGTGGCGAGGCCCAGCAGCCAGGTGGTGGTCCTTCTCATCCGGTCTCCCTCGAAGGTTTTCTTGCACGAGGTTGAAGTCAGTGAAGAACTTTTACACACCCATTGAAGGTTGGCAATAGTGTCAGATTGGTGACGCGTCGGTTACCAGGCGCAGGGCGCGTAGTCCTTGAGGAAGCAGCCGTACAGGTCCTCGCCCTGCTCGCCACGGACGATCGGGTCGTACACCCGGGCCGCGCCGTCGACCAGGTCCAGCGGGGCGTGGAAGCCGGCATCCGCCAGCCGCATCTTCGTCGGGTGGGGCCGCTCGTCGGTGATCCAGCCGGTGTCCACGCTGGTCATCAGGATGCCGTCGGTCAGCATCTCCTGGGCGCTGGTGCGCGTCAGCATGTTCAGCGCGGCCTTGGCCATGTTGGTGTGCGGATGCCCCGGCCCCTTGTAGCCGCGGCCGAACTGGCCCTCCATCGCCGACACGTTCACCACGTACTTGCGGCGGGCCTTCGCCGCGGCCATCGCCGGCCGCAGCCGACTGACCAGTACGAACGGCGCCGTCACGTTGCACAGTTGCACTTCCAGCAGCTCGACCGGGTCGACCTCCTGCACCCGCTGCACCCAGCTGTTGACCGGGTCGAGGTCCGGCACCAGGCCGCCGGCGTCGATGGCGGTGGCCGCCGCGATCCGCTCCGGCGAGGCGGAGCCGCTGGTCAGCGCGAGGGCGGTGAGCGCGTGCGGGGTGAGCGGGGTCGACTGCGGCGAGGCGGTAAGGCCGCCCGCCGTCTCGCCCCGCCCGGCCGGCTTGGCGAACGTGACGAGCTGCGGCAGGGGGCCCTCCGGCAGGGCCGCCGCCTCCGCGGCGACGAGTTGCGCGTACGCCCCGGGGCTGCGCCGCACGGTCTGCGCCGCGTTGTTGATCAGGATGTCGAGGGGCCCCTGGGCGCTGACCGAGTCGGCGAGCGCGATCACCTGGGCGGGGTCGCGCAGGTCGATCCCGACGATCCGCAGGCGGTGCAGCCACTCCCCGCTGTCGGGCATCGCCGCGAACCGGCGCACCGCGTCGTGCGGGAACCGCGTGGTGATCGTGGTGTGCGCGCCGTCGCGCAGCAGCCGCAACGCGATGTACATGCCGATCTTCGCCCGGCCGCCGGTGAGCAGCGCGCGCCGGCCGGTCAGGTCGGTACGGGCGTCGCGGCGCTCCCGGTTCAGCGCCGCACAGGACGGGCAGAGCTGGTGGTAGAAGGCGTCCACCTCGCGGTAGCGCTGCTTGCAGACGTAGCAGCCGCGCGGGTTGTGCAGGAAGCCGGCCGTCGTGCCCTCGGTGGGGGAGGCGAGCGGGATCCCCTGGGTCTCGTCGTCGATCCGGCCCGGCGCGCCGGTGGCGGTGGCCGCCGTCACCGCACGGTCGGCCGCCGCGATCGCGTCCCGCCGCTCCTCGCGCCGGCGCTGCTTGATCACCTTGTAGAGCCGCGCGGTGGCCCGCTGCACGCGTACCACGTCGGGGTGATCGGGGGGCAGGTCCTCCAGCGCCTCGAAGACGCTGAGACAGGTCTCCAGCTGGCTCCGGTCGATGCCGTCGTGGCCGGTTTCGGTGATGTTGTCCGCCGTCATGCCGCTGCTGTCTCGTCCCGTTTCCGCGCCGTGGATTCCCGGCCCACGCCAGGTCCGACCCGGAACTGTACGTCACCGCCCGGCTGCCGGCGCAGCCCACGCCCGGGACGGGCGCTCGTCTTCGATGCCGGCGGGCGGGCGCCGCCTGGTCACGCCGGGCCGGCGACGTGCCGGCCCGGGCGTGGGGCGGCGCTCCCCGTCCTCACCGCGTCGCGGCCGCCGGCGACGCCGTCCGCTTGTCCCGGGCAGCCGCGCCGCCGGGGACCGGTACTCCGCCGGTGCCCGCATCGGCGAACGCGCTGTCCCCGAGGCCCGGAACACCAGCGACCGCCGCGTTGTTCGCGGCGCGGCGGCGACGGGCCCGTACGACGGCTGCCGCCGCCACCATCGCCGCTAGGGACATCGCTGCCGCCTGTAGCAGCGGTACCCTCCTGCTGCGTCGACGCCTCATGCGCACTACCCCTCTCAGTATCGAGTCCGACCTTGTTCACATCGTGGAGACACCGCGGGCGCGGCGAGGGGCGATTCGCCGCAATCGACACGGTCGGGTCATGCTGTCGCCGCGAAGACCTGACCGTGGAAGGCGACGACCGTGAAGCAGTGGCTGTACCTCGCCGGAGCCATCGGCCTGGAAGTGAGCGGGACCCTCGCGCTGCGCGCGGCTACATGACGTGCTTCGTCTTCCTCAGCCTGGCCCTCCGCGCCGGCATGGCCGTCGGCGTCGCCTACGGCGTCTGGGCCGCGGCCGGCATCGCCCTGACCGCGATCATCGCGCGGCTCGCCTTCGACGACCCGCTCACCAAGGTCATGATGCTCGGCATCGGTCTCATCGCCGCCGGTGTGCTCCTCGTCGAACTCGGCGCCACGTCGGCGCACTGAGCCCGCGCCCCGACCCTCCGCGTCATCCGTCGGGCGGGGCCGGTCACGCCCGTCCTCGCCCCGCCCGGGGGCGTGCGTGGCGCCACGCACGTTGGCACAATGGCCGGGCTGTCGACCCGGACGGGGAGTGGGTGCCGACGATGACCGAGAACCACGTCCAGCCGAACGAGACCACGGTGCCGCTGCTGCACTGCGTGTCGGCGGAGGAGACCCTGGCGTTCTGGCGCGCGCTCGACTTCGAGGTCACGTACGAGCAGACGAAGCCATACGTCTACCTGGCGTTCCGGTGGAGCGGGTTCGAGCTGCACTACGGCGGCGCGCCGAGCGGCGTGGACCCGTCGGCCGAGAACACCGGCGGTTGCCTGGTGATGGTCGACGAGGTCGCGCCGTACCACGCGGCGTTCAGCGAGGCGATGCGCCGCACCTACGGCAGGGTGCTCGCCAAGGGACGCCCCCGGATGACCCGCTACCGTGCCGGTGCGTCGCGGTTCAGCGTCGTCGATCCGTCGGGGAACACCATCGTCTTCATCCGACGCGACGAGCCGGCGGAGCTGGAGTACGGCGGTTCCAAGCGGTTGCAGGGGCTGGCCCGGGTCCTCGACAACGCGCGGATCCTGCGCGAGTTCAAGACCGACGACCTGGCCGCCTTCCGGGCGCTCAACTCGGGGCTGCGCCGGCACGGCGAGGCGGCGCCGGCCGTCGAACAGGCGTTGGCGCTGGCCGGGTTGATCGAGCTGTCGCTCGCGCTGGGCAAGCCGGAGCTGGTGCCCGACTGGGGCGGTCGGCTCGTGACCCTCCCGCTGACCGCACCGGAGCGGTCGCGGGTACGCCAGGCGGTCGCCGATCCCGCCGTGCTGGGGCCGTGGTTGCCGGACCCGGACTGACGGTCCGGGGCCGGATGATCGTCGCCTCTGCGAGGGTGGGGGCATGGCCGCGCTGTTCCGCACCCGTCTGACCGACTGGACCGTCGTCACGCCGCTGCTGGCGATCCTGGTGTTGATCCTGACCTGGGGGCGCGACCTGTCCGGCCCCGTCGTGGTCGTGGTGGCCGTGCTGCTGGCCGGGGCGGTGCTGGCAGCCGTGCACCACGCCGAGGTGGTGGCCCACAGGGTGGGGGAGCCGTACGGCTCGCTCGTGCTCGCCGTGGCCGTCACCGTCATCGAGGTCGCCCTGATCGTCACGCTCATGATCAGCGGCGGCGAGAAGACGCAGTCCCTCGCCCGCGACACCGTCTTCGCCGCCGTCATGATCACCTGCAACGGGATCCTCGGGTTGTCGCTGCTGCTCGGGGCGCTGCGCCGCCGGGTGGCGGTCTTCAACTCCGAGGGCACCGGCGGCGCGCTGGCGACCGTGACCACCCTCGCCGCCCTGAGCCTCGTCGTGCCGACCTTCACCACCAGCCGGCCGGGCCCGCAGTTCACCCCGGCGCAGCTCGCCTTCGCCGCCGTGGTCTCGCTCGCCCTCTACGGCCTCTTCGTCATGGTGCAGACCGGCCGCCACCGCGACTACTTCCTGCCCGTCAACAGCCAGGGCCGGGCTCTCGACGCGGAGGGACACGCCGAGCCGCCGTCGGCCCGGGCCGCCCTGCTCAGCCTCGGCCTGCTGCTGGTGGCACTGGTCGCCGTGGTGGGCGACGCCAAGTCGGTCTCCCCGGCGATCGAGTCCGCCGTCGCCGGGGCGAACCTGCCCCCGTCGTTCGTCGGCGTGATCATCGCGCTGCTGGTGCTGTTGCCCGAGACGATCGCCGCCGCCCGGGCCGCCCGCCGCGACCGGGTGCAGATCAGCCTGAACCTGGCCCTGGGCTCGGCCATGGCCAGCATCGGGCTGACCATCCCGGCGATAGCGCTCGCCTCGATCTGGTTGGAGGGCCCGCTGCTGCTCGGCCTCGGCGGCACCCAGGTGACCCTGCTCGCCCTCACCGTCGTCACCAGCGTGCTGACCGTGGTGCCGGGGCGGGCCACCGTGCTCCAGGGCGGCGTGCACCTGGTGCTGCTCGCCGCCTTCGTCTTCCTCGCCGCCAGCCCCTGACCGTCCTCGGGCCGGCGAACCGGGGCAGCTTTGCCGCCGGGGTGCGTCCGTGTCCGGGTATGGGAGAGCCACCACGGGGGTACTGCACGCCGCGACGCCGACGCCGGGGAGGGCACTGTGACGACGCGCGTGCGACGCCGGGGACGAACCTCGCTGGCGGGCCTGTTGGTGGCCCTCGTCGCGGCGGTCGGCTGCGCGGTCGGCGGGGTGTCCGATCCGGAGGGACCGCAGCCCGCGCCGCCGCGCCCGGACGGCGATTCCGCGCCGGCTGCCGAGCAGACCCGGGCCGACGGCACGACCAGCGTCGCGGAGTTCCGGCAGGACGTCGCCGACGCGCAGAGCATTGCCGAGCGGTACTGGGCCGCCCAGTTCAAGGCCTCGGGGCAGCGGTTCCGCCCGATCCGCCGGATCATCCCGTACGAGCGGTCGGGGGAGGTCTCCTGCGGCGGGCAGCCGCTGCCGCGCAACAACGCGGTCTACTGCTCCGCGGGCGACTTCATCGCCTACGACGTGAACTGGTCGGTGAACGCGTTCCGCCAGGTCGGCGACGCCTTCGTGTTCTACCTGCTCGGCCACGAGTACGCGCACGGCATCCAGGCCCGCCTCGGCATCCGTTACTCCTACACCATCCAGCAGGAGTTGCAGGCCGACTGCATGGCCGGGGCCTACCTCGGCGACTCGGTACGCGCGAAGGCGCTCCAGCTCGCCGACGGTGACCTGGAGGAGTTCCGCGAGGGGCTGCTGGCCGTCGGGGACGCCCCCGACCAGCCCTGGTTCGCCGAGGGGGCGCACGGCACCGCCGAGCAGCGCACGGAGTCGTTCTTCCGCGGCTACGAGCGCTCCCTGGCCGCCTGCGACCTGAGCTGAGGCCGCCGGGTCGCAGTCAGTTCCACCACTGTCGTACCCACACCGACGCCCCGCCGCCGTTGTCGCCGAGGTTCGGGTCGTTGAAGGAGAAGACCAGCCGCGACGGCGCCCCCGCGTTGTAGTAGAGCATGCAGCCGCTGTCGGCGCCGACCGGGAACCAGCGGCCCGACCCGTAGAACAACCCGGTGCTCAGCACCAGCATGGACCCCGAGGTCACCTTGGCGATCAGCGCGTACCGGGGGGCGTCCGGCGCCGGCCAGCCGCTACCGGCCAGCGGCAGCTCGCCGGAGATGGACTTCTGGGTGCCCCAGTGGTCGATGCGGACCTTGCCCAGGGCCGACGCCCGGAACACGTCCCGGTCGACCATGCCCACCGGGGAGGGCCACGTCGTGTGCACGTTGCCCGGCGCGAACCAGTCCCGCTCATCCTCGTGCTGGGGGGTCTCCAGGTCGTAGCAGCGGTCCAGGGGCAGGCTCGCCGCGGCGGCCGGCCCCGCCGGCCAGATCGCGACGGCGGCGGCGAGCAGGAGCACGGTGCACCGGGAGAGCAGGGATCGGACGCGCATGGCGACCTCCGGGCGAGGGGCCGCCGTGCCGGCGACCGGTTGTCCCCGAGTCTCGCGCCCGCACGCAACCCGTCGGCCAGGTCACCCCGCGGCACTGGGCACGCGCCGGCGGCGTGGCGGCTGAGAGGATCCCCGGGTACGCAACCGAGGGAGGACCCCCTGAACAGCCACCATCCCGCCGCCGTGCTCTTCGACATGGACGGCACCCTGGTCGACAGTGAGAAGCTGTGGGACGTCGCGCTGCACGAGCTGGCGGCGGAGTACGGCGGCACCCTCTCCGATGCGGCCCGCAAGGCGATGATCGGCTCCAGCATGGCCGCGTCGATGCGCCTCCTGCACGACGACCTGGGCCAGCCCGGGCGCGACCCGCAGGCCAGCGCGGCGTGGATCAACGCCCGGATCCTGGAGCTGTTCCGCACCGGGCTGCGCTGGCGCCCCGGCGCGCTGAACCTGCTGCGGGCCGTCCGGGCGGCGGGCATCCCGACGGCGCTGGTGACCTCCAGCGGCCGGCCCCTGGTGGAGGTGGCGCTGGACACCCTCGGGCGCGACAGCTTCGACGCGGTCGTCTGCGGCGACGAGGTCGAGGCGGCCAAGCCGCACCCGGAGCCGTACCTGACCGCCGCCCGGCTGCTCGGCGTGCCGATCGCCCGCTGCGTGGCGATCGAGGACTCGCCCACGGGGGTGGCCAGCGCGCTCGCCGCCGGCGCGGCGGTGCTGGCCGTACCGGCGGAGGTGCCGATCGGGCCGCTGGACGGCGTACACCAGCTGGAGAGCCTGACCGGCGCGGACCTGGAGCTGCTGGCCGCCCTGCTCGGCGCGCCACCGTCCGGCGCCTGAGGCGACGAGCGACGCCTGAGGCGACGAGCGACGCCTGAGGCGACGAGGGCCCCGCCGGTCGGCGGGGCCCTCGTCGTGCGGCGGGATCAGTCGTGGGCGATGGCGCCGAGCACGTTGATCCGGGCGGCCCGCACCGCCGGGAGCGCCGCGGCGACCACCCCGACGATCGCGGCGAGGCCGAGGAAGATCCCCATCTGGGTCCAGGGCAGCACCAGGTCGGTGATGCCCTCGTCGCGCAGCGCCTCGACCACGGCCGCACCGAGGCCGGCGCCGACGACGACGCCGAGCAGCGCGCCGAACACCGAGATCACCACCGCCTCCACGGTGATCATCCGCATGGTCTGCGCCCGGCGCAGGCCGATGGCCCGCAGCAGCCCCAGCTCCCGGGTGCGCTCCAGCACCGACAGCGCCAGGGTGTTGATGATGCCGAGCACGGCGATCACGATGGCCAGCGCCAGCAGGATCTGGATCATCATGAGCAGCCCGTCGAGCTGACCGGTCTGCTGCTCGATGAACCCCTCCCGGTCGGCCACCGACACCTCGGGGGAGTCGGCCAGCAGCGCCTCGATCTGCGGCTGCACGTCGGCCACCCGGGTGCCCGGCGCCAGCTGGATGAAGCCCTGGATGGGCTGCGGGATGGCGAAGCCGCTCGCCGCCTCCGCCGGCAGCACCACCGGGTTGGTCAGCTGGGAACTGGCGTAGATGCCGGTCACGGTGTACGTGCGCGCCTCGCCCCGGGACGTCTGCACCGGCACCTTCGAGCCCACGGAGAGGCCGCGCGCCGTCGCGGTGTCGGAGCTGACCAGCATCCCGTCCGGCGCCAACCGGTCGATGTCGCCGGCGGTCGGCTCGGCCCCGAAGATCTGCCGCAGCGCGGCGACGTCACTGCTCGCCGCCACCCAGGTGCGCTCGCCGCCGACGATCGCCAGGTCGCCGTACTCGCCGTCGGCCAGGCGCACCCCCGGGATCGCGGCGGCCTTCTCCAGCACCGCCGGGTCGAAGCTCGGCGGCCGGGGGCCGCTCTGCGCCCCGGCGATCACCAGCTCCGCCTTCAGGCTGTCCTGGGCGAGCCCGCCGATGCTGCTCTTCGCGGAGTCCAGGATCACCGTCACGCCGGTGACCAGCGCGATGCCGACCATCAGCGCGGCGGCGGTGATGGCGGTGCGACGCGGGTTGCGCCCCGAGTTGAGCCGGCCCAGCTTGCCCGGCACCGACCAGGCGAAGAGCGCGCCTAGCAGGCTCACCACCGGCCGGCTGATCAGCGGCGTCAGCAGGGCCACGCCGATGAAGGCGAACAGCACCCCGCCGAGGATGGTGGCGAGGGTGTTGCCCCCGGCGTTGCCGGTGAGCCCCAGCGCCAGCAGCGCGCCGCCGACGGCCGTGACGATCGCGCCGGCCACGGTGACCTTGGTCAACGGGCGGTCGGGGGTGGCCACGTCCTGCATCGCCGCGATCGGCGGGATCCGCGACGCCCGCAGCGCCGGCAGCAGCGCCGCCACCACGGTGATCACGAGACCGACGGAGAACGCGCCGACCACGGCGGAGAGCGGCACGCCGATCCCCGCCAGGGTCAGCCCGCCGGCGAACGTGCTGAACAGGTACGCCAGCAGCGCGCCGATGCCGATGCCCGCGCCGAGGCCCAACACCGAGGCGACCAGCCCCACCGCGATGGCCTCCAGCACCACCGAGCCGATGATCTGCCGGCCGCTGGCCCCCACGGCGCGCATCAGCGCCAGTTCGCGGGTGCGCTGCGCCACGATGATCGAGAAGGTGTTGAGGATCAGGAAGGTGCCCACCAGCAGCGCCACCGCGGCGAAGCCGAGCAGGATCCGGTTGAAGAAGGACAGCGCCTCCTTCATGCCGGCCGCCGCGTCCTCGGAGAGCTGCGCACCGGTCTTGACCTCGAAGTCGGCGCCCACGGCGGCGGCCACGGCGTCGCGCAGCGCCTCGTCGGACACCCCGTCGGCGGCGGTGACCGAGAGGTTGCTGAAGGTGTCGGGCGTGCCGAGCATCAGCTTCTGCGCGACCGGCGTGGTGAACATGATCTCGTTGGCGCCACCGATGGAGTCCCGGCCGCCGCTGTAGCCGAAGACGCCGACGATGGTGAACTCCTGCTTCGGCTGGAGGGTCAGCACGCCGACCCGGTCGCCGACCTTGACCTTGCCGGCCGTCGCCAGCGCCTTGTTGATGACGATCTCGTCGTCGGCCTGCGGGGCCCGCCCCTCGCGCAACTGCACCAGGTCGCTCTCGCCGGTCCAGTTCTCGCCGAGCTGCGGCGGGCCGAACGAGGCGACCACCTTGCCGTTGCCGCCGATCAGCCGCGCCCCGTCGACGCCGACCACGCCGGTGGCCTCGGCGACGCCGGGCACCGCCCGGACCTTGTCGAGGGTGGCCGCCGGCACCGGCGCCGCCACCGGCATGCCCTCCGTCTCGCCGATGTCGATCTTCGGCTTGGCGGCGACGTTGACGTCCACGCCCTCGTACGCGTCGGCGAAGATCGCGTCGAACGAGCGGCCGAGGGTGTCGGTGAGCACGAACGCGCCGGAGACGAACATGACGCCCAGCACCACGGCCAGGCCGGAGAGGATCAGCCGGACCTTGCGGGCCAGCAGGCTCTTCAGGGTCGCGCGGAACATCAGCGCGCCACCTCGGCGGGGGTGTCCAGCTTCTTCATGGTGTCCAGCACCGTGTCGGCGGTCGGCTCGATCAGCTCGGTGACGATCTGCCCGTCGGCGAGGAAGACCACCCGGTCGGCGTACGCGGCGGCGGTGGGGTCGTGGGTGACCATCACGATGGTCTGCCCGTGCTCGCGCACCGAGTTGCGCAGGAAGTTCAGCACCTCCGCGCCGGCCCGCGAGTCCAGGTTGCCGGTCGGCTCGTCGGCGAAGATCACCTCGGGCCGGGCGACCAGCGCCCGGGCGCACGCCACCCGCTGCTGCTGGCCGCCGGAGAGCTGCGCCGGCCGGTGGTCCAGCCGGTCCTGCAGCCCGACCGTGGCGATCACCGTGTCGTACCAGGCCGGATCCGGCTTGCGTCCGGCGATCGACAGGGGCAGCAGGATGTTCTCCTTGGCCGTCAACGTCGGCAGCAGGTTGAACTGCTGGAAGATGAAGCCGACCTTGTCGCGGCGCAGCTTCGTCAGGCCCGCGTCGCCCAGGCCGGTGACCTTCGTGTCGCCGATCGACACCGTGCCCCGGGTCACCGAGTCCAGGCCCGCGAGGCAGTGCATCAACGTCGACTTGCCCGAGCCCGACGGCCCCATGATCGCCGTGAACCGGCCCCGCTCGAACTCCGCGCTGACCCCCCGCAGCGCGACGACCTGCGCCTCGCCGCTGCCGTACACCTTCCACACGTCGTTCGCCCGGGCCGCGGCCTGCGCCTGCTGGCCTACCGTCGCGGTCACGTCATCTACCTCTTCCGTCTGTCTTCGGTCCGCGCCGCCCCCGCTGGTCCGGCACGGCAGTCCCATCATCTGTGCTCGCCGGCCCCGATCCCTCCGACTCCGGTCGGAGCCGTGGCGGATTTCGCGCTGCGGGTGCCCCCCAATGCCAACTCAGGGTTGCCCCTGAGTGGGCGGCCGGTCGAAGGCGTTCCGCCGGCCGGGACCGATCCTGCACAGTGACGCCGCGTCAGGGTCAACCGCGCGGCGACGTCACCGGTCACGGTAGGTGACGGCGGCAACCGCGCCGCGTGCCGTGGCGGATCCCCGGGTACGCGGCCCGCGTCGGCCGGCGACGAGGCGCTACGCCCGCGGGCGGACCAGCCCCGACTCGTACGCCAGCACCACGGCCTGCACCCGGTCGCGCAGCCCCAGCTTCGTCAGCACGTGCCCGACGTGGGTCTTGATGGTGGTCTCGCTGACCGACAACGCCCGGGCGATCTCGGCGTTGGACAGCCCCCGGGCCACGTGCACGAGCACCTCCCGCTCCCGCTCGGTCAGCGCGTTCAGCGTGCGGGGCGGCGCGGCCGCGGGGTCGGGCAGCGCGTCGGCGAAGCGGTCCAGCAGGCGCCGCAGGATCCGCGGCGCGACCACCGCGTCCCCGGCGGCCACCGTGCGGATCGCCGCCACCAGGTCGTCGGCCGGCACGTCCTTGGCCAGGAATCCGCTCGCCCCGGCCCGCAGCGCCCCCACCACGTACTCGTCCAGGTCGAAGGTGGTCAGGATCAGCACCCGCACCGGCAGCCGGGCGTCGACGATCGCCCGGGTCGCGGCGACCCCGTCCATCCGTGGCATCCGGATGTCCATCAGCACCACGTCGGGCAGCAGCCGGCGGGACAGCTCCACCGCCTCCAGGCCGTCGGCGGCCTCGGCGACGATGTCCAGGTCGTCCTCCGTGCCCAGCACCATCCGGAAGCCGGTACGCAGCAGCGGCTGGTCGTCGGCGAGCAGGATGCGTACCGGCCGTGCCGGCACCGTCGCGTCGGTCACCTGATTCCCCCGTCCCGATCCCCGGTCACGCCGCCGCGTCCCGGGGTTCCACCGGTATCCTCGCCGACACCCGGAAGCCCCCGCCCGGCCGCGCCCCGGTACGCAGGACACCACCGTAGAGGGCGACCCGCTCCCGCATCCCGACGAGGCCGTGCCCGATGCGGTCGCCGTCGGGCCCGGGGCCGCGCCCGGTGTCGGCGATCTCCACGTCGACCGTGTCCCCATCGAAGCTCAGCAGCACCTGGGCGGTGGCCGCGCCGGCGTGCTTGAGCGCGTTGGTCAGCGCCTCCTGGGTGATCCGGTAGAGGGTCAACGCCACCCCCTCCTCCAGCGTCGCCGGGGTGCCCTCGACCCGCAGGGTCACCGGCAGGCCGGCGTCGCGCACCTGCTCCACCAGCGCCTCGATGCCGGCGAGCCCCGGCTGCGGAGCCAGCTCGGCGGCCGGCTCGGCGTCGGTACGCAGCACGTCGAGCAGCCGGCGCATCTCCCGCAGCGTCGCCCGGCTGGTCTCCTCGATGGTGGCGATCGCCCCGTCGGCCGCGCCCGGATCCTTCGGCAGCACGCGGCGGGCCCCCGTGGCCAGCACCCCCATCACGCTGACGTGGTGCGCGACCACGTCGTGCAGCTCGCGGGCGATGCGGCGGCGTTCGTCGGCGACCGCCCGCTCGGCCAGCGAACGCTGGTTCTCCTCGGCCGCCCGGGCCCGCTCCCGCAGCGCCTCGGTGGAGGCCCGACGGGCGTGCACCGCGCGTCCCACCGAGTACGACACCACCCCCACCAGCAGGTTGTTCAGCACCAGGTAGGCGGGACTGACGTTCGCCAGCAGCTCGTCGGGCGGCGGTGCTAGGGCGCTGGTGGCGGCGACCGGTATCCACAGCACCAGCGCCGCCACGACCGCCGTACGCGGTGGCCCGGCGGCGGCCGCCGTGTAGGTGAGCACCATGAAGGTCATGCCCTGCGTGGTCGGCGCGGGCCCGAGCAGCAGGGGCACCGCCAGCGTCGCCACCGCCAGCGCGACCGCCGCCCACGGCGCCACCCGCCGCCACGCCACCGGGGCGGCGCAGACCACGCTCCAGCCCAGCGCCGCCAGCAGGCGCCCCGGCCAGTATTCGCGGGGGGTCAACGCGGTGAGCACCACCTCCGCCACGACGAGCCCGCCGGCGAGCAGCACGTCCACGGCGACGGGGTGCCGGCGCAGCCACTGCCGGGGGCCCGAAGTCATACCCGCGACGCTATCCGCCGTGGCGGCCGATTGATCGTCGCCGGCGGTGAGCCCGGCCTCATCCCTCAGGAGGAGAGCAACTCGTCCCTGTCGGGGCGGCCGAGGCGGGTGCCACCGCCGCAGGGGCGCCAGACGACCGGCCGTGCGGTGTCGTCCGCCGCGTGCCCCATCCGGGCGGACCGGCCGAATCGGCGGCGATGTCACCTCTCACGCACCCGCCGACCGGCGGCGGACCTCACCGCATGGCGGTGCGCCGGTCAGCCGGTCACTCGTCGGCGCCGGGAGGCGTCGGGCGGGACCGGGCGTCGCGCAGCGGATCCGGCGCCGCCTGCGTCGGGAACGGCGGCGGGGTGCCCCCGAAGGTCGGGCAGAGCGCCTGGTGGCTGCACCAGTCGCAGAGCCGGCTCGGGCGGGGACGGAAATCCTGCTGGGCGGTCGCCTGCTCGATCGCCCGCCACAACGCCACCACGGTGCGCTCGAAGCGCAGCAGCTCGTCGGCGTCCGGGGCGTAGTCGCAGACCTCCGCGTCCTTGAGGTAGAGCAGCCGCAGCACCCGGGGGACCACGCCCCGGGTGCGCCAGAGCACCAGCGCGTAGAACTTGAGCTGGAACAACGCCCGGGCCTCGAACGCCTCGCGCGGCGCGCCGCCGGTCTTGTAGTCGACCACCCGCAGCGCCCCGTCGGGTGCCACGTCGAGCCGGTCGACGTAGCCCCGGATCAGCAGCTCCTCGTCGACCACCGCCGAGATCAGGCTCTCCCGCTCGGCCGGCTCCAGCCGGCGCGGGTCCTCCACCGCGAAGTAGCCCTCGAGCAGCCCGGCGGCGGAGCGGAGGAACTCGGTCGCCGCCGGGTCGCCGTCGGCGAACAGCGCCGCCAGCTCGGGCTGCTCGGTGACGAGCCGGTCCCACTGCGGGGCCACCAGGTCGCCGGCGGCCGTCGGGGTGCGCCCGTCGGCCGGCAGGTCGAACAGGCGCTCCAGCACCGCGTGCACGAGCGTGCCCCGGGCCTGCTCGACGGTCGGCCGCTCGGGCAGCCGGTCAATGCTGCGGAACCGGTAGAGCAGCGGGCAGGTCTTGAAATCCGCCGCCCGTGACGGCGACAGCGAGGCCCGCACCGTCGCCGGGACCTCGGCCGGGGTCGGGGAATGCTGCGTGGTCACCGGTTCCGCCGTCATGCCCGGAAGGTTAGGGCACCGGTGTGACACCACCGCCGTCGCCGCACCGGTGCATGATCGCGTCACCGGCCTGTGCACGACCGCCGCGCCGGCGTCCGGTCCCCGTCGCCACGCCGGCGCATGATCTCCGCCGCGTAGCATCGATCCGATGGAGCAGACGAGGCGACCGCGCCGCCGGCCCGACGCGCGGGGCGGCCTGACCGTGGGCCGGGTGTTCGGGGTGCCGCTGCACCTCAACGGCTCGATGGTGCTGCTCACCCTGCTGGTGACCGTGCTCTACGCCGAGTTCGCCCGCCGCCAGCTCGACCTGTCCCAGCTCGCCGGCTACCTGATCGGCTTCGGCTTCGTGGTCTCCCTGCTCGGCTCGGTGCTCCTGCACGAGCTCGGCCACGCCCTCACCGCCCGCCGCTACGGCATCGGTGTGCGCGGGATCACCCTGGAACTGCTCGGCGGCTACACCGAGATGGACCGCGACGCCCCGACGCCCCGGATCGACCTGCTGGTGTCGCTCGCCGGCCCGGCCGTCTCCGCCGTGCTCGGCGTGCTCGCGGTCGCCGCCACCCTCGCCCTGCCCGACCGCACCCTGGCCAACCAGCTCGCCTTCCAACTGGCCGTGAGCAACGTCATCGTCGCGCTGTTCAACATGTTGCCCGGTCTGCCGCTCGACGGCGGCCGGGCGCTGCGGGCGGCGGTCTGGGCGGTGACCCGCGACCGGCACCGCGGCACCGAGGTCGCCGGCTGGGTGGGACGCGTCGTCGCCGTCGGCACCGCCGCGCTGGTCGCCCTGCTCACCTTCACCCGCGACCTGGCGCCACTGGCGCTGCCGCTGATGCTGCTCGTCGCGTTCACCCTGTGGCGCGGCGCCGGGCAGTCGATCCGGATGGCCCGGATCAGCCGCCGCTTCCCGCTGATCGACCTGGCCCGGCTGGCCCGGCCCGTGCTCGCCGTGCCCACCGGCACGCCGCTGGCCGAGGCGCAGCGCCGGCGCGCCGACGGGAGCACCCCGGGCGCCGCCCTCGTGGTCACCGACACCGCCGGCCGGCCGGTCGCCCTGGTCGACCCGGCGGCGGCGGACGCCGTGCCCGTGGAACGCCGCCCCTGGCTGGCCGTCGACGCGGTCGCCCGATCCCTGCCCGACCTGCCCACGATGCCGGTGGGACTCGACGGGGAACGCGTGATGGAGACCGTGCAGACCCACCCGGGCGCGCAGTACGTGGTGACCTCAGGCGAAGATGTCGTGGGCATTCTGCACATCGCGGATCTGGCTCAGCTCCTCGAACCTCAACGGAAGATGAACACGTGACCGCAACTCCCCCCGCCGCCCCGGCAGAACCGGGCACCCCGGTGCCCACCGACACCCCGGCGCTGCCCCCCGTGCACCGCGGCCCGTTCCGGATCGGCGACCGGGTGCAGCTGACCGACCCCAAGGGGCGGATGCACACGGTCACCCTGGAGCCGGGCAAGGCGTTCCACACCCACCGCGGCATCCTGGAGCACGACGCGCTGATCGGCCTGCCCGACGGCAGCGTGGTCACCACCACCGGCGGCGGCACCGCGTTCCTGGCCCTGCGACCGCTGCTGTCGGACTACGTGCTCTCGATGCCGCGCGGCGCCCAGGTGATCTACCCGAAGGACTCCGCCCAGATCGTCGCCATGGGCGACATCTTCCCCGGCGCCAAGGTCCTGGAGGCCGGCGCCGGCTCCGGCGCGCTGTCCTGCTCCCTGCTGCGCGCGGTCGGCACCGGGGGCGAGCTGCACTCGTTCGAGGTGCGCGACGACTTCGCCCAGATCGCCCGGCGCAACGTCGAGGCGTTCTTCAACGGGCCGCACCCGGCGTGGCACCTGCACGTCGGCGACGTCGCCGGGTGCGCCGAGACCGGCTTCGACCGGATCATCCTCGACATGCTCACCCCGTGGGAGACCCTCGACATGGTCGAGCGGGCGCTGGTGCCCGGTGGCGTGTTCATCGGCTACGTCGCCACCACCCCGCAGCTGTCCGAGCTGGTCGAGGCGCTGCGTGAGCGCGGCGGCTGGACCGAGCCGCGGGCCTGGGAGTCGCTGGTGCGCGACTGGCACGCCGAGGGGCTGGCCGTGCGACCGGACCACCGCATGATCGCGCACACCGCGTTCCTCGTCTCCGCGCGTAAGCTCGCCCCCGGCGTCACCGCACCGCCGCGGCGCCGCAAGCCCAGCAAGGGCGCCGAGGCGTACGCCGAACGCCGCCAGGCGCTGCGCGAGGCCGAAGCCGCCAGGCAGGCGGCGGCTGCCTCGGCGCAGCAGGCGGCCGAGGACGCGGAACGGCCGTGACGGCGCAGCGGGGCGACGAGGAGTGAACGGACGGATCCCGCCCGTCGGCGCGAGCCGGCGGGCCGGGCACGGGGAGGTGGCATGAGCCGGCCCGGCTTCGGCGGGGGTGACCTGCCGGCGGTGTTCCCGGACTGGTCGCCCTACCAGGACCTCGAATCGGCGGCCCGGGCGTACCTGCGCGACCCCGACGTCGCGCTCGAGGCGCTCGGTGGGGTGCTGCGCGGCGCTTCGGTGCTCGGCTTCACCCTGGAACGCTTCGTCAACGAGGTCAACGGGGTGTGGCAGGAGGTCGTGGTCTGCGACGGCAGCCGCCTCGTCCTCTGGCACGGCGAGGACGTGCCGCCGGAGGACGGGCCGCCGGGCTCGATGACCTCGTCGTTGCGGGTGGTGCCGGTCTCCACCGTGACCGAGGTCGGCTGCCGGCGCCGGCTCACCCGCGCCGAGGACGGCGGGATCCGGGTCGACAGCATCGACGTCTACCTGCTGCTCACGTCGCTGGACGAGGCGCCGCCCAGCGACGAGGCGGTGGGCGCGCCCCGGCACGACGCGCTGCGCTTCGGCAAGACCCTCGACGACGGCGGCGCCGGACAGATCGCCCGCCTGGAGGAGTTCGCCCGCCTGGTCGCCTCGGTGGTCGGCCGCCCGATGCTCTGAGCCGTACGCCCGGGTGGGCCGCGCAGGCGGGTTCCCGGACGTCTCGATCCTCCCGCGCCACGGCGCGGGAGGGCCGGGCCGTCAGTCCTCCTCGGCCTCCGGGCCGGCCACCTCGACGCCGTCGCTGCCGCGCACCACGTGGATGCACTCGCCCGGGCACTCCTTCGCCGAGTCGATCACCTCGAGGCGCAGGTGCTCCGGCACGTCGACCCGGCTGCCCGGCGCCATCCGCAGCTCGCCGTCGGGGCCCTTGACGTACGCCAGCCCGTCGACGTCGAACTCGAAGACCTCGGGCGCGTACTGCACGCAGAGCCCGTCGCCCGTGCAGAGATCCTGGTCAACCCAGACCTGCAACTCGTCCGTCACGACCTCCGCCACGGCGCACCCCCCATGTTCTCCCGTCCCACGCCCCGACGGTACCCGAACGCCCGTACCGGCCCCCCGGGCCACCCTTCGCGATCAAGGTTCGGTGACGAGCGCGTTGCGTGGGACCGAATCGGCCTCATAGCGGCTAGTGTTAGGGCAGAACGTTCAAGCCCCCCGGGGAGGTGGGACGTGGCACGCAGCGACGACGCGGACTCGCGCGCCGCACGGTGGGAGAAGGAGGCCCACGATCTCTCCACGCAGGTCGCGTTCCTTCAAGAGGAACTCGCTCTGGTGCGGCGCAAGTTGACCGAAAGCCCCCGACACGTCCGGCAGCTCGAAGAGCGGCTGGCGGCCACCCAGGCACAGTTGGCGCGGCTGACCGAGAACAACGACCGGCTCGTGAGCACCCTCAAGGAGGCTCGCGCGCAGATCGTGACGCTCAAGGAGGAGATCGACCGCCTCGCGCAACCGCCGAGTGGTTACGGCGTCTTCCTTGCGCGGCACGACGACGGCACGGTGGACGTCTTCACCGGCGGACGCAAGCTCCGTGTCGCCGTCTCGCCCTCGCTGGACGTCGCCGAGCTGCGGCGCGGCCAGGAGGTCCTGCTCAACGACGCGCTCAACATCGTCGACGCGTTCGGTTTCGAGCGAGTCGGCGAGGTGGCGATGCTCAAGGAGATCCTCGCGGGTCCCGACGGCAGCCCGGGCGACCGGGCCCTGGTGGTCTCGCACTCCGACGAGGAGCGCATCGTGCACCTCGCCGACACCCTGATCGGTTCGCCGATCCGGGCCGGCGACTCGCTCATGATCGAGCCCCGCTCGGCGTACGCGTACGAGCGGATCCCGAAGAGCGAGGTCGAGGAACTGGTCCTGGAGGAGGTGCCCGACGTCGACTACACCGACATCGGTGGCCTCCACTCGCAGATCGAGCAGATCCGCGACGCGGTGGAACTGCCCTTCCTGCACGCCGACCTGTTCCGCGAGCACCAGCTCCGCCCGCCGAAGGGCATCCTGCTCTACGGCCCGCCCGGCTGCGGCAAGACGCTGATCGCCAAGGCGGTGGCCAACTCGCTGGCGAAGAAGATCGCCGAGCGGGAGGGCAAGGAGAAGCACACCAGCTTCTTCCTCAACATCAAGGGCCCGGAGCTGCTCAACAAGTAC
Organism: Micromonospora sp. USAFONa4; assembly: GCF_057197825.1. NCBI lineage: Bacteria > Bacillati > Actinomycetota > Actinomycetes > Micromonosporales > Micromonosporaceae > Micromonospora > Micromonospora sp. USAFONa4. Next base: position 6,819,543 of record NZ_CM170072.1, read on the forward strand.
GTCGGCGAGACCGAGCGGCACATCCGGCTGATCTTCCAGCGGGCCCGCGAGAAGGCCGGCGAGGGCACCCCGGTGATCGTGTTCTTCGACGAGATGGACTCGATCTTCCGGACCCGCGGCTCCGGCGTCTCCTCCGACGTGGAGAACACCATCGTCCCGCAGCTGCTCAGCGAGATCGACGGCGTGGAGGGGCTGGAGAACGTCATCGTCATCGGCGCCTCCAACCGGGAGGACATGATCGACCCGGCGATCCTCCGGCCGGGCCGACTCGACGTCAAGATCAAGATTGAGCGGCCGGACGCCGAGGCGGCCAAGGACATCTTCTCCAAGTACATCCTCTCCGGGCTGCCGCTGCACCCGGACGACCTGGCCGAGCACGGCGGCGACCCCCAGGCCACCGTCGCGGCGATGATCGACGCGGTCGTGCTGCGGATGTACTCGGAGACCGAGGAGAACCGCTTCCTCGAGGTCACCTACGCCAACGGCGACAAGGAAGTCCTCTACTTCAAGGACTTCAACTCCGGCGCGATGATCCAGAACATCGTCGACCGGGGCAAGAAGATGGCCATCAAGGAGTTCCTCACCTCCGGACGCAAGGGCCTGCGCCTGCAGCACCTCCTCGACGCCTGCGTCGACGAGTTCCGGGAGAACGAGGACCTGCCCAACACCACCAACCCCGACGACTGGGCCCGGATCTCCGGCAAGAAGGGCGAGCGGATCGTCTACATCCGCACGCTCGTCTCCGGCGGCAAGGGCGCGGAGGCCGGCCGGTCCATCGAGACCGCCAGCAACACCGGCCAGTACCTCTGACGGACACCCGCACGGGGCCCGTGGCGCGACGCGCCACGGGCCCCGTCCCGTTGGTGCCCGCCTCTCCGCCCCCGCCGCCCCGGTCCGCCGCGCCCCCATCCGCCGCGCGGCCGACTACGCTCGACGTGACGGGGGACCGGGTCGGGCGAGCGAAGCGGGTAGGTCGATGAGCGTAAGACGGATCATGGGCACCGAGGTCGAGTACGGCATCTCCGTTCCCGGCCAGGCCGGGGCCAACCCCATGGTCACCTCCTCCCAGGTGGTCAACGCCTACGGGGCGCGCCCGGAACTCAACCGGGGCGGCCGCGCCCGCTGGGACTACGAGGAGGAGTCGCCGCTGCGGGACGCGCGCGGCTTCACCTACTCCGGTGCCGCGTACGACCCGGCCGAGGCGCTCGCCGACGAGGACCTCGGGCTGGCCAACGTGATACTCACCAACGGCGCACGGCTCTACGTCGACCACGCCCACCCGGAGTACTCCACACCAGAGGTGACCAACCCGCTGGACGTGGTGCGCTGGGACAAGGCGGGGGAGCGGGTGATGGCCGAGGCGGCCCGCCGCGCCGCCACCATCCCCGGCACCCAGCCGATCCACCTCTACAAGAACAACACCGACAACAAGGGCGCCAGCTACGGCTCGCACGAGAACTACCTGATGCGCCGGCAGACGCCGTTCGCCGACATCGTCGCGTACCTGACGCCGTTCTTCGTGACCCGGCAGATCGTCTGCGGCGCCGGCCGGGTCGGCATCGGCCAGGACGGCGGGCAGAGCGGCTTCCAGATCTCCCAACGTGCGGACTTCTTCGAGGTCGAGGTCGGCCTGGAGACCACCCTCAAGCGGCCGATCATCAACACCCGCGACGAGCCGCACGCCGACGCCGACAAGTACCGCCGGCTGCACGTCATCATCGGCGACGCGAACCTGTCGGAGATCTCCACGTACCTCAAGGTCGGCACCACGGCGCTGATCCTCACGATGATCGAGGAGAAGGCGCTCGGCCCCGACCTCGGCATCGCCGACCCGGTCAGCGAGCTGCGCGCCGTCAGCCACGACCCGTCCCTGACACACCGGATGCGGCTGCGCGACGGGCGACGGCTGACGGCCCTGGACCTCCAGTGGGCCTACTACGAGCGGGTCCGGTCCTTCGTGGACGACCGCTACGGCACCGACGCCGACGAGCAGACCCTCGACGTGCTCGCCCGCTGGGAGCGCGTGCTGGACAGGCTGGGCCGGGACGTCATGCTCTGCGCCGACGAGCTGGACTGGGTGGCCAAGCTGCGGCTGCTGGAGGGCTACCGGGAGCGCGAGCAGCTCGGCTGGGGCTCGCACAAGCTGCAACTGGTCGACCTCCAGTACTCCGACGTCCGCCCGGAGAAGGGCCTCTACCACCGGCTGGTCTCGCGGGGCGCGATGAAGACGCTGCTCGACGACGAGCAGACGCGTACGGCGATGACCGAACCGCCGGAGGACACCCGGGCCTACTTCCGTGGCCGCTGCCTGGCCCAGTACGCCTCCGAGGTCGTCGCGGCCAGCTGGGACTCGGTCATCTTCGACGTCGGCCGGGAGTCGCTGGTGCGGGTGCCGATGATGGAGCCGGAGCGCGGCACCCGCAAGCACGTGGGGGCGCTCTTCGACCGCTGTGCGAGCGCCAAGGACCTGTTGGAGACCCTGACCGGCGGCTGACCGGGTCGACGATTGCCCGTCGGGTGCCGAACGCGGCGCGCGGCGGGCTTTTCGTCGCCTCCGCGAGGTAAGTTGATCGCAGGGCGATCGTGGAGGAGGCAGCAATGGCCACTCGTGACAGCGGCGGGCAGTCGCAGTCGGGCAAGTCGCGTCAGGGCGAGGAGATCGAGGACGTCACCACGGAGGCGAACCCGGAGGTCGCCGAGCGGCACGCCGAGATCACCGAGGACGTCGACGACCTGCTCGACGAGATCGACTCCGTCCTCGAGGAGAACGCCGAGGAGTTCGTCAGGGGCTATGTCCAGAAGGGCGGGGAATAGCACTTATGTCCGATTTGCCTCGGGCGTCGGACAAGGTGTGCTCCCGGTGCAACCGCTTGCTGCCCGTCGCCGAGTTCCATCGAAGTCGGCGGCGGGCTGACGGGCTTGCCTAGGCGGGCAGCTACCGCAAGCCCTGTCACCACGCTCGGGGCAAGCAGACGGCCCAGCGGCTCCACGGCGGCAGTCGCGAATACCACCTGCGGCGTCGGCGAGAAGGAGTTCCAGGAGCTCCTGACCGGGCAGGGCGGGGTGTGCGCGATCTGTGGCACGCCGGACCCCCAACATCTGGACCACGATCATCGCACCGGATGGGTGCGCGGGATATTGTGCTTCAACTGCAACGGTGGCCTTGGCCAGTTCCGTGACGATCGGTCGCGGCTGGCCGGGGCGATCACATATCTGAGAGGAACCACGTGGCAGCGGGTTTTGATCCATCCGGGCGTCTACCAGATGTGTTCACCAACGCGGGGACGTCCTCCTTCACCTCGTTCCTGAGCAAGGTGGCCCCCGAGATGTTGCCCGGCCGCCGGCCGCTGCCGCCGGGTATGGCCGCCGACATGGCGCCGCACGCGACCACCATCGTGGCCATCTCGGCTGCCGGCGGTGTCGTGATGGCCGGCGACCGGCGGGCCACCATGGGCAACCTGATCGCCCAGCGCGACATCGAGAAGGTTCACCCGGCCGACGCGTACTCCCTGGTCGGCATCGCCGGCACGGCGGGGATCGGCATCGAGCTGATGCGACTGTTCCAGGTGGAGCTGGAGCACTACGAGAAGATCGAGGGCGCGATGCTCTCGCTCGACGGCAAGGCCAACCGGCTCGCCTCCATGATCCGTGGCAACCTGGGCGCCGCGATGCAGGGCCTCGCGGTCATCCCGCTCTTCGCCGGCTACGACCTGGCCGCGAAGGACCCGGCGCGGGCCGGCCGCATCTTCAGCTTCGACGTCACCGGCGGCCCCTACGAGGAGACCGGCTACGACGCGATCGGCTCCGGCTCGCTCTTCGCCCGGTCGGCGCTGAAGAAGCGCTTCCAGCCGGGGCTCTCCATCGACGAGGCGGTCCGGCTCGCGGTCGAGGCGCTCTACGACGCGGCCGACGACGACACCGCGACCGGCGGCCCGGACCTGATCCGGCGGATCTACCCGGTGGTGATGACGGCGACGGCGGAGGGCACCCACCGGCTCACCGACGAGGAGATGTCGGCGATCGCCGAGAGCGTGGTCTCCGGCCGGATGGAGAACCCGGGCGGTTGATCCGCTCCCGCCCGTACCAGTCAGCAGCCGTCAGCACAGCGCCCTAAGGAGAACCGCCGCCGTGGCCATGCAGTTCTACGCCTCGCCCGAGCAGATCATGCGCGACCGCTCCGAGCTGGCCCGCAAGGGCATCGCCCGGGGCCGCAGCGCGGTGGTCCTGAGCTACGAGGGCGGGGTGCTCTTCGTCGCCGAGAACCTCTCCAGCGCCCTGCACAAGGTCAGTGAGATCTACGACCGGATCGGCTTCGCCGCCGTCGGCCGCTACAACGAGTTCGAGAACCTGCGCCGCGCCGGCGTGCGGATGGCCGACCTGAACGGCCTCAGCTACGACCGGCGTGACGTCACCGGCCGGGCCCTGGCGAACGCCTTCGCGCAGACCCTGGGTGCCATCTTCACCGAGCAGTCGAAGCCGTTCGAGGTGGAGATCTGCGTGGCCGAGGTCGGCACCACCGCCGAGGACGACGAGCTCTACCGGCTCACCTACGACGGATCCGTCAACGACGAGCCGGGCCGGATGGCGATGGGTGGACAGGCCGAGGCCATCACCGGCGTGCTGAAGTCCCACCACCGTCCGGACATGTCGCTGGGCGAGGCGGTCAAGGTCGCGGTGCAGGCCCTGAGCAGCGTCGGGGGAGAGGGCGGCGCCGCCCGGACCATCGCCGCCAACCAGTTGGAGGTGGCGGTCCTGGACCGTCGCCGGGTGGGGCGGACGTTCCGTCGGATCACCGGGGCTGCGCTTACCGCGCTGCTCGACGGCGACAAGGCCGAGGAGCCGGTGTCGGCCCGCCCGGAGACGCCGACCTCGCCGACCGAGGAGGCGAAGAAGCCCACCACGTCGGCCGGCTCGGCGGACCTGGAGGGCCGGGACACCCCCGAGGCGTAGCGGGCACGTCCCGGCTGGGCGGTCGGGCGTGTCCACGCCCGACCGCCCAGCCCGGGGCCCGCTGTGGCGTGCGGGTCGACTGCGGCCCGCGCGCCGAGTTGGCCGTACGGCTGCGCGCCACCGAAGCCGTCGTACAACAACCCCACCGCGCCCGCCGTCGCTGTTCCCGGCCGCCTCAAGGGTCGTCGCCCACCGCTCTCGGGCGTCTCAGGGCCTTCGACGCCGCCGTGCAGGACCTGCCCGCCCGTCGCGGATCCGTGGCGCGGAGCGTCCAACCGGGACGCCTCGCGCGGAAGGGCGACGTCGGCGGCGCACCGCACCCGACCGGCGGGCGTACGAGCGGGCCGTGGCCGCCGCGTGCTGGTCGGGACCGGCGCTGCGGTGCCCGGGACCGACCGTCACCGATCCCGTGTGAGACCGGCACGGTGTGCGCTGCCCATCTGGGGCCTCGGGCGGCTAATGTCTCATCATGGAGCGGCGAATCTTCGGCCTCGAGACCGAGTACGGCGTCACCTGCACCTACCGCGGGCAGCGGCGGCTGTCCCCTGACGAGGTCGCCCGGTACCTCTTCCGCCGTGTGGTGTCGTGGGGCCGGTCGAGCAACGTTTTCCTGCGCAACGGCGCCCGGCTCTACCTGGACGTCGGCTCGCACCCGGAGTACGCCACCCCGGAGTGCGACTCGGTGGTGGACCTGGTCGCGCACGACCGGGCCGGCGAGCGGATCCTGGAGGGTCTGCTCGTCGACGCGGAGAAGCGGCTGCACGACGAGGGCATCGCGGGCGAGATCTACCTGTTCAAGAACAACACCGATTCGGCCGGCAACTCGTACGGCTGCCACGAGAACTACCTGGTCTCGCGGCACGGGGAGTTCGGCCGGCTGGCCGACGTGCTGATCCCGTTCCTGGTCACCCGGCAGTTGATCTGCGGGGCGGGCAAGGTGCTGCAGACGCCGCGCGGGGCGGTCTACTGCCTCTCGCAGCGGGCCGAGCACATCTGGGAGGGCGTCTCGTCGGCGACGACCCGGAGCCGGCCGATCATCAACACCCGCGACGAGCCGCACGCGGACGCGGAGCGCTACCGGCGGCTGCACGTCATCGTCGGCGACTCCAACATGAACGAGGTCACCACCCTGCTGAAGGTGGGCACCGCCGACATCGTGCTGCGGATGATCGAGGCCGGGGTGGTGATGCGCGACCTGACGCTGGAGAACCCGATCCGGGCGATCCGCGAGGTGTCGCACGACATCACCGGCCGCCGCAAGGTGCGGCTCTCCTCCGGCAAGGAGGTCAGCGCGCTGGAGATCCAGCAGGAATACCTGGCCAAGGCGACCGAGTTCGTGGAGCGGCGCGGCGGCGACCAGACCGCCAAGCGGGTGGTGGAGCTGTGGGGCCGGGTGCTGCGCGCGGTGGAGACCGGCGACCTGGAACCGGTGTCGCGGGAGATCGACTGGGTGACCAAGCTGCGGCTCATCGAGCGCTACCAGCGCAAGCACGACCTGCCGCTGTCGCACCCGCGGGTGGCCCAGATGGATCTGGCCTACCACGACCTGCGCCGGGGCCGGGGCCTCTACGGGCTGCTGGAGCGGCGCGGCGAGGTGGACCGGGTGGCGACCGATCCGGAGATCTTCGAGGCCAAGGAGACCCCGCCGCAGACGACCCGGGCCCGGCTGCGCGGGGAGTTCATTCGGCACGCCCAGGAGAAGCGGCGCGACTTCACCGTCGACTGGGTGCACCTCAAGCTCAACGACCAGGCGCAGCGCACGGTGCTCTGCAAGGACCCGTTCCGGGCGTACGACGAGCGGGTGGAACGGCTGATCGCCAGCATGTGACGGCGGCCGGCCGGCCCGGTGCGGTGGCGATCACCGTCCGGGCCGGCCGGGCCGGTAGGCTGACCGCGCCATGACGACTTCCGAACCCCCCGAGCGCGGCCAGCAGCGACAGAACTGGGCCGAGCGCCGCCGCGAGAAGATCCGCGCCGAGATCGAGCGCAACCGGCGCGGCGAGTACACGGTGCCCACCTGGGTGCTGGCGCTCGCGCTGGTGCTGATCGTGGGCGCCTGGCTCGCCCTCATCTTCCTGGTCTGACCCGCCCGGCGGCGCCGACGGACGCCACGAGCCGGGTCGGCTTTCACGCTGGACACCGAACCGCGTCCCCCGGCGGCCGTGAAGTGGGGCGCCGCCCGGCCGCCGGTCCGACCCGGCACCCCGGCCGGGGAACGCCGCAATCTGGAAGTTGTGCCGTCTCGGCTGAGCTGGAACCGTCGTGCCCGTTCGGCATTGTCGGTGACGGGCCACGCGCGCTGCGTGGTCGCGGCAGGGAGGGTGACCGTATGGCACACATCGACCTCGGCCTCGACGAGCGGGAGCATCCGGGCATCAACGGCCCGCTGCGGTTCCGTCCCGAGACGGCCAAGCCGCTCGGCGAGCTGGCGGAGGCGCTGCTGCGCGCTCCGCATCCCACGCTGACGGCGGGGGAGCGGGAGCTGATCGCGGCGTACGTGTCGGGGCTCAACGATTGCAACTTCTGCTGCGCCTCGCACTCGGCCTTCGCGGCGGCGCAGCTGCCCTCGGGCATGCGGTTGGTGGAACAGGTCCGTGCCGATCCGGCGGCCGCCGAGGTCAGCGAGAAGCTGCGGGCGTTGCTGGACATCGCCGGTGCCGTGCAGCGCAGTGGCCGGGAGGTGACGGCGGACCTGGTCAAGGTCGCCCGGGGCGCCGGCGCGACGGATCTGGAGATCCACGACACGGTCCTGATCGCGGCGGCGTTCTGCATGTTCAACCGGTACGTGGACGGGCTGGGCACGCTGGCCCCGGAGGACCCGGCGGTGTACGAGATGGCCGCCGAGCGCATCGTGCGGTACGGCTACGGGGCGAGCTGACCGACCACCACCCGGGTCCCGGCACCTGCCGCTCGGGGGCGGGCGACCGCCGCACCCGCAGGCGCCGGGGCCCGGTGGTGGCCGCAGGTCAGGACAGCAGGCGCGCGGCGTGCCGGCCGGCCGCGGCGGCGGCCAGGAAGTAGGCGTGGTCGGCGTCGAGGCCCCGACCCATGGTGGACAGCGTCACCGGGGTGTCCCGCAGCGCGGCGTCCAGCCCGCCGGTCGGGACCCGGACGACGGTGTGCCGCGCCGTGAGGGGCGCCAGCGCCGCGTCCACCTCGCCGGCCAGCGCCGGCGCCAGTCCGTCGGGCACGACCAGCTCGGCGGGGGCGAGGGCCACCCGGCCGTACGCGGTGAGGCTGTGGTGCGACACACCCCGGTGGCGGGGCCGGGGGTCGGCGTCGGAGATCCGCAGCGACCCGATCGGGCGCCCGCCCAGCGTGGCGACGGCGTTGACGGCCTCCCCGACGGCCACCCCGGAGAAGCCCCACCGGGTGCCCGTGCCCAGGTTGCCCGGTCCCTGGGCGACGATCGCCAGGTCGGCGCGCAGCACGTGCCGGGCGGCCAGCAGCCCGCTGTGCACGGTGCTCGCCTCCAGGTCGCCGCCGAACGCCTGGCCGACGGTGACCGTGCCGACGAGGTAGTCGCCCAGCGCGGCGAGGGTGCGGGAGAACCAGGCCGGCAGCGCCCCGCCGTCGGTGAGCAGGTACGCGACCCGGGCGGCGGGGGCGTCGGCGTGGATGCCGGCCAGGACGGCCGGCAGCGCGGAGTGCAGGTCGGCGGTGACGACGGGCAGGCCGGCCAGGTCGTCGGCGGCCTCCATGACCTCCCGGTGCGGGGACGCCTCCTCGTCGACGCCGAGCAGGATCGGCTGCAGCGGGGTGTAGCGGGCCTTGACGAGGTGGCCGGCGTCGCGGCTGTCGAGGGCCTGCGGCGGATCCGGGGGCAGCCGGTCGGGCAGCGCCACGACCAGGGCGTATCCGCCGGTGCCGAGGCCCATCAGCAGCGCGCCGGCGTTGAGCAGCACCCGGTCGCCGGGCTCGGGCCGCCCGACGAGCGCGGGATAGGCCAGGGCGCGTACGGTGCCGCCGTCGGGCAGTTCGACGTCCAGTTCCACCGCCCCGGTCCACTGCCGCCGCAGCGCCGTCACCGTTCCCGACCGCCATCGCACCATGCCCGGCACGCTAGCGTCGCCGCCCGCGACGGGCGCGCCCGGGGCGGTCCGGTGGGCCGGCGGTCAGCCGTCGGGGCCGCCGGATTCCGGGGCGTCGCCGGTGCGGGTGGGGTCGAGGAAGACGTACCGGATCTGTGGGTGACGGGCGGTGAGCCGCCGCTCGGCCTGGTCGGCGGCGTCCTCGATGGTCGCGCCGCTCGCGTCGTCGTCGAAGTCCACCTTCGCGGCGACCAGGACGTCGCTCGGGCCGAGCTGCATCGTCAGCAGCGTGTGGATGCGCCGCACGGCGGGCAGGCCGGCCAGTTCCTCGGTGATCTCGCCGCGCAGTCGTTCCGGTACGGAGCGGCCGACCAGCAGCGAGATGTTGCTGTGTGCCAGGACGGCGGCCACCACGAGCAGCAGCACGCCGATCAGGACGGAGGCGGCGCCGTCCCAGAACTCGTCGCCGGTGAGCTGCGACAGGGCCACCCCTGCGGCGGCCAGCACCAGCCCGATCAGGGCGGCGCTGTCCTCCAGGAACACCGCCTTCAGGGGGGTGTCGGAGGTCAGGTGCAGGAACCGGCGCGGCGTGGTGCGCCAGCGCCGGGACTCGGCGCGGACCTGGTGCACGGCGCGGGCCAACGAGACCGACTCGATGGCGAACGACACCGCCAACACGACGTAGGTGACCAGGTACTCGCCGCTGTGCTCGTGCACCAGGATGGTGGTGACGCCGTGGGTGATCGCGAAGCCGGCGCCGGCGACGAACGTGAACAGCGCCGCGAGGAACGCCCAGACGTAGCTCTCCTTGCCGTACCCGAACGGGTGCCGGGCGTCGGCGGGCCGCGCCCCGCGACGCAACGCGAGGTACAGCAGCACCTCGGTGGTGGTGTCGGCGACGGAGTGCACGGCCTCGGAGAGCATCGCCGCCGACCCGGAGATCACCCCGGCGATGAGCTTGGCCACCGCGATGGCGAGGTTGGCGGCCCCCGCCACCACGACGGTGGCGACGCTCTCGGTCCTGACCTCCGGCTGGGCCACCACGTCACTGTAGGGTCGTCGGTGGCCGGCCGCCCGGCGACCGGTGAACCGGCCGGGCGCGACGCGGGGCACGTCCTGCCCGCGTGGGTGCACGGGCGCGGCGGGTGGGCTGCTAGCGTCTACCGCGTGTCGCGGACCCGCACCGAACGCCTGGTCAACCTGGTTATCTGCCTGCTGTCCACGCGGCGGTTCCTGACCGCCGCGCAGATCGCCGCGACTGTGCCCGGCTACGAGCACGATCCGGACGACGCGCGTGACCACGAGGCGTTCCAGCGCAAGTTCGAGCGGGACAAGGCCGAGCTGCGCGAGCTGGGCGTGCCGCTGGAGACCGGGACGGCGAGCGTCTTCGACGCGGAGCCCGGCTACCGGATCGCTCACCGGGAGTACGCGCTGCCCGACATCCCCCTCGAACCGGACGAGGCCGCCGCGGTCGGCATCGCCGCCCGGCTGTGGCAGCACGCCGGCCTGGCCGCCGCCGCCTCCTCCGGGCTGGCGAAGCTGCGCGCCGCCGGCGTCGACGTGGACCCGCAGGCCACGCTCGGCCTGGAGCCGATGGTCACGGTGGACCCGGCGTTCGCGCCGCTCACCGCCGCGGCCCGGGACCGGCGCGAGGTCAGCTTCGACTACCGGGTGCCCGACCGCGACGACTCGACCCGCCGCCGCCTCCAGCCGTGGGGCGTGGTCTGCTGGCGGGGCCGCTGGTACGTGGTCGGGCACGACCTCGACCGCGAGGCGACCCGCTGCTTCCGGCTGTCCCGGGTGGTCGGCACGGTCCGGGCGACCGGCGCTCCCGGAGGTTACGAGCCGCCGGCCGGGGTCGATCTGATCAGCCACGTGGCCCGCTGGTCGGGGCCGGCGGAGCGCACCGGGCGGGCCACCGTGCTGGTCGCCGCCGGACGCGCCGCCGGGCTGCGCCGCTGGGCCGTCGACGTCACCGCCTGCCCGGAGGGCGACCGGCTCGTCCTGCCCTACGCCGACGCGGACGTCCTCGCGGGCCAGCTCGTCGGCTACGGCCCGGACGTGCGGGTGCTCGATCCGCCGGAGGTGCGCGACGCGGTGATCCAGCGGCTCAAGGAGATCGCCGCCCGGCACGACGACCTGGCGGTCGCCGGGGGTGTCCGGTGACCCGGCCGGCCGCCCGGGGCGGCTCCCGCGCGTCGGCCGACCGGCTGGCCCGACTGCTGAACCTGGTGCCCTACCTGCTGGCCCGACCCGGCATCGAGCTCGCCGAGGCGGCCGGGGACCTGGGCGTCACCGAGCGGCAGCTGCGCGAGGACCTGGAGCTGCTGTGGGTGTGCGGGTTGCCCGGTTACGGCCCGGGTGACCTGATCGACATGGCCTTCGACGGCGACCGGGTGACGATCACCTACGACGCCGGCATCGACCGGCCGCTGCGGCTCACCCCGGACGAGGCCCTCGCGCTGGTGGTGGCGCTGCGGATGCTCGCCGAGACGCCCGGGGTGACCAACCGGGAGGCCGTCGAGCGGGCCCTCGCGAAGATCGAGCACGCTGCCGGTGACCTGGTGGCGGCGCCGGTCGAGGTCCGGCTGCCCGCCGACACCCGGCGGGTGGCGGAGCTGCGGACGGCCGTCGAGAGCGGCCGGGCGCTGCGCATCACCTACTACACGGCCGCGCGGGACGAGACCACCGACCGGGTCGTCGACCCGCTGCGGATGCTGATGGTCGGCGGGCGGGCCTACGTGGAGGCGTGGTGCCGCCGGGCGGAGGCGGTGCGGCTGTTCCGGGCCGACCGCATCGACGCCGTCGCCGAGTTGGAGGAGCGGGCGGTCGTGCCGCCGCAGGCCCGACCGCACGACCTCACGGAGGGCGTGTTCCGCCCGTTGCCGGACCTGCCGCTGATCACCCTGCGGATCGGTCGGGGCGAGCGGTGGCTGACCGAGTACTACCCGTGCGAGCGGGTCGAGGCCGGCGGCGGCGACCAGTGGCTGGTGTCGCTGCGGGTCACCGACCTGGGCTGGGCCCGCCGGTTCGTGCTGGGCCTGGGCCCGGACGTGGCGGTGGTCGCCCCGGTCGAGCTGGCCGAGCAGGTGCGGGCCGCGGCGGTAGCCGCCCTCGACGCGTACGCGTCGCCGGTGCCGGCCGCGCCACCCGTGCCCGTCGGCGGGCCGGACCCGGCGCGGGCGGTCTCCCCGGCCGACCCGGCGGTCACCGCCGGTACGCAGTAGGCTGACCGCCGTGGTGAAGTGGATCGTGCTCGCGGTGGTGCTGTTCGCGCTCGTCGTGTTCGCCCTGGCCCTGCGGCCGGTGCTGGCGCGGCTGCCCCGGCTGCGTCGCGCGGCCGTCGCCCTGCAACGCCGGGCGACCGAGGCGGAGGCGCTGCGGGAGACCGCCGAGACCCTCCAGGCGCGGGCGGAGGCTCTCCAGGGGCAGCTCGACACCACCCAGCGGCGGCTGGCCGTGATCAAGGCGAAACGCGGCGACTGATCGATCGGTGCCCGGTTCCTGCGCGAACCGCTCCGGTTCACGCAGGAACGATCCTGCGGCAGATGGTTGACGGGACGTCCCGCGTTGGTCAAGACTTCACCGGCCGGGACAAACCACCATCACCCGGCGGGTGGCAGCGGCCGTCGACGGACGTACGATGGGCTGCGGTACACCCCTCACGACGACACAGAGCGACTGGAGCTTCCCATGGGTGCCCTCAAGCCGTGGCACATCGCCGTACTCGTGGTCGTGCTGATCCTGCTCTTCGGCGCGAAGCGGCTCCCGGACGCGGCCCGTTCGCTGGGCCGTTCGCTGCGGATCATCAAGGCCGAGACCAAGAGCCTGCACGACGACGACCGCGACCTCGCCGAGAAGGCCGACGCGCAGTCCGGCTACCAGCCGCTCCCGCCGCAGACCGTCCAGGGTCAGCCGTACGCGCCGCCGCCCGCCGGGCAGCAGCCGCACGTCGCCCCGCAGCAGCAGCCGTACGCACCCCCGGTCAACGACCCGGTGCAGCGCGTCCGCGACAACTGACCGAAGGGCCCGAGACCCGTGGCCTTCGCCCTCAAGAAGCGCGGTCCGAGCAACTTCGAGCGGGCCGCCGACGGCTCGATGACGCTCATCGAGCACATCCGCGAGCTGCGCAACCGGCTGTTCAAGGCATCCCTGGCGATCCTGGTCGGCTTCGGATTCGGCATCTGGCTCGCCGGTCCGGTCCGGATCCTGCTCTCGAAGCCGTACTGCGACCTGCCGGCGTCGATTGATGTCGCTAGCGGCAAGTGCAAGTTCGTGCAGCTCGGTGTCGCGGACGTCTTCCTGCTCAACCTGAAGATCGGGCTCTGGGTGGGGTTGATCATCGCGGCCCCGGTCTGGCTCTACCAGCTCTGGGCGTTCATCGCGCCCGGCCTGCACCGGAAAGAGCGGCGCTACGCCTACGTCTTCGCCGCGCTAGCCGCGCCGCTGTTCGCGGCGGGTGCCCTGCTGGCGTTCTTCGTCACGACCAAGGGCCTGGAGTTCCTGCTCAACATCTCCGGCGACGACATCGCCACGAACCTCGAGGTCACCCGCTACATCTCGTTCGTCACCAACCTGATCCTGCTGTTCGGGGTGGCGTTCGAGTTCCCGCTGTTGGTGTTGATGCTGAACTTCGTCGGTATCGCCAGCGCGAAGCGGCTGCTTAGTTGGTGGCGGGTCGCGGTCTTTGTGTTCTTCGCGTTCTCCGCCGTGGTCACGCCGACCCCCGACCCGTTCGGGATGACCGCGTTGGCGCTCTGTCTCTGCGCGCTCTACTTCGCGGCGGTCGGTGTCGCGTTCCTCAACGACAAGCGCAAGGGACGTGGCAAGGAGGTCTACGCGGGCATCGGCGACGACGAGGTGTCGCCGCTGGAGTTCGACCCCGAGCCGGTGGAGGCCGGGCAGCGGGTGGACGCCAGCGCGCCGATCGCGGCCCCCGAGCCGGTCGCCGCGCCGGCGCCGATCGAACGCCGCTACGACGACATGACCTGACCGGCCGGTCGTCCCCCGATCACGAACGGACACGAGCCCTCCTTCACCGGGGGGCTTGTTCCGTTGCCGCCCGGTGCGTACGGCACCGCGCGGGCGGGCTCCCTAACGCACGGCGCGTCAGCCGTCAGCACCCAGTCGGCAATCCGTCACGAGGCATCCACGAGCTGCAATCGGGTAAGCAGATCTTTACGATGTGTCGACGTGTCCGACGAGGGAGGTCGCTGTCCAGTGCGTCGCCCGACGTGTGGTCGTCCAGCCGTCCCCGGGTTGGAGGCCGCCTCCCCGCCGCGGCGGCCCAGGGTGCCCGTCGCCCCGTTCGTCGTGCGGCGGGGAGCCGCCGTCCCGGCCGTCGCGCACGGCCGCGCCCCGGCGCCGGCCGGGCACCGCTCCGGCGCGGCCCTTCCGACGGGGGCCGACGGCGGGCCGCGACCCGCGCCGGCCGGACCGGGTGACCGCTCTCCCGGGGTGAGTGCCCGCCCCGGCTGAGTCCCGGCGGGCCCGCGCGCTCGTCCGGCCCCTCCGGCCGTTGCGCGCCGCGCCGGGCCACCCGGATGCCCCTGACCGTCGGTCGTCGTTGTCGCGCTTCATGATCCAGTCGTTCCGTCCGACCGGCCTGCCTAGTCCCGTCAACGGGACCGCCCGCCGCCCCCGCACCCCCAGATCGGAGCCACCCGTTGATCCGCGTCGTCGTTGTCGAGGAGATGGGCCTGCTGCGCACCGCGCTGTGCGCGGCACTGTCGAGCGAGGAGGACATCGAGGTCGTCGCCGAGGTGACCGGGGTGGCGGAGCTGCCCGCCCTGGTGCGCCGGCACCGGCCGGACGTGGTGCTGGTGGACCTGGCGCCGGACGCCCCGCACCCGGTAGAGGTCGTCGCCGAGATCACCGGGGCGATGCCCGACACCGCCGTGCTGGCCATGGGCCGCCGGTGGAGCCAGCGGATCGTCGGGGACCTGCTGGCGGCCGGCGTACGGGGCCTGGTGGGCAAGGACGCGTCCCTGGAGGCGCTGGTCGACGCCGTCCGGGAGCTCGCCGCCGGGGGGAAGGTCATCGACGCCGCCGCCGCCGGGACGGCGCTGCGTCCCGCGTCGAGCCCGCTGACGCGCCGGGAGGTGGAGGTGCTGCGGGTGGCCGCGGAGGGCCTGCCGCTCAAGGAGATCGCCCGCCGGCTCTACCTGGCGCACGGAACGGTACGGAACCACCTGTCGGCGATCATGCGCAAGACCGGTGCCCGCAACCGGATGGAGGCGGTGTGGCGCGCCCGCCGCGACGGCTGGATGTAGCGGGCCGGTCCCGCCCGCCCGGGCCGGGGCGTGCCAGCACCGTCCCGCCCTTCGTCCGGCCTGGACGGCGGCGGGTCGCCCGCTGGAAACGGCCTGATCGGCGGCGGGTCGCCCGCCGAGCGGAATCTGGCGGGACGTGTTTGAATTCTGACGGCCCGTGATCTGTCTGACGACGCTCCGGAGGGTCAACGGTGATCCGTACCCTGCTCGCTCTCGACGGCGCCCTGGTCCGTGGCGCCCTGTCGCTCGTGCTCGCCGCCGAGGCGGACATCAGCGTGGTGGCGGAACTGGACCGGGGCGACGCCCTGCCGCCGGCGGTCCGGACGCAGCGTCCCGACGTGGCGGTCGTGGACCTCGACCTCATCGGCGACGCGGGTGTGGCGGGGCACTGCCCGTTGCTGGTGCTCGCCGACCGTCGCCGGGCGCGCGGCCTGCACCGGGTCTTCGTGCCGGGGCGCAGCGTCGGGATCCTCGGCGCCGACGTCTCCCCGCACCGGGTGCTGGACGGCATCCGGCGGCTCGCCCGCCGCGAGTCGGTGGTCGACGCCGACCTGGTGATGGCGGCACTGAGCCGGGACAGCCCGCTCACCTCGCGGGAGACGGAGATCCTCGACCTGACCGCGGCCGGGGCGCCGGTCGTGGAGGTCGCCCGGGCGCTCGGGCTCGCCCCGGGGACCGTGCGCAACCACCTCGGCCGGATCGCCCGCAAGGCGGGCGCGCGCACGAGGGTGGAGGCGGTGCGGGTCGCCCGCGAGGCCGGCTGGATCTGACGACGGGCGCCGGCCCCGGGACCGTCAGGGCCGGCCGAGCGGCACGCGGTCCGGCGGCGTCACGTCCTCCCAGTGCCCGACCAGCTCGCGGTAGGTGGTCGAGCGGGTCAGCAGGTCGTCGTGGCTGCCGACGAGCGGCCGGTCGCCGTCGAACACCAGCACCCGCCGCGCCCGGGTCGCCGAGCTGATCCGGTGGGCGATCACCACCAGGGTGCCGCCCCGGCGGGCGAAGGCGTGCTCGACGGTCGCCTCCAGGGTCGGGTCCAGGTGACACGTCGCCTCGTCGAGGATCACCAGCGGCGCCGGGGCGAGGTAGGCCCGGACCGCGGCGACGAGCTGGCGCTCCCCGGCGGAGAGGGCGGCGGGGTCGAGTTCGGCGTCCAGGCCGCCGAGGCGGGCCACCAGGGGACCGGCGCCGAGGGTGCGTACGGCGGCCAGGACCGTCGCGGCGTCGGCGTCGGCGTGCAGGTAGCGGAGGTTGTCGCCGACGGAACCGGTGCGTACGTACGCCTCCTGCGGCACCAGCACCCGCAGCCGGGCCAGCGCCTCCGGCGGCGTGCCGTCGACGGGTACGCCGGCCAGGTGGACCGTGCCCGACTCCGGTGACGCCAGCCCGGCGACCAGCGCGGCCAGGGTGGACTTACCGGCGCCGCTTGGCCCCACCACAGCCAGGTGGTCGCCGGCCGCCACCGTCAGGGTGAGGTCCGCCAGGACGGGGCGGGCGTGCGGGCCGTACCGGAAGGTCAGCCCCCGGAGCGCGACCGCCGGCGGGTTGTCGCCGCCGGCGGCGGCCCACGACGCCGGGCCGGCGGCGGCCGGTGAGGGACCGGCCGGGCCGGCGGCGACCGGGGGCGCCGGGACGGCGGCGGGCGGCGGGAGGTCGGGCCCCGGGGGCGGGCTGGTGCGCAGGATGCGGCCCAGGGTTACGGCGTAGCGCAGGCCGCCGCCACCGACGCCCTGCACGACCGCGTGCAGGGCGGGTTGCAGCCCGGTGGTGACGTAGACCAGCGCGCCCAGTACGGCGCCGGCGCTCAGCCCCTGCCGGACCAGCCACGGCGCGGCCAGCACCAGCACCGCCACGGGCAGCCAGCCGCCCACGCCGAGGCTGAGGCTGCGCAGCGCCGCCATCCGGGCCAGCGTCCGCTCCGCGTCGGCCTGCGCCGTGACCCGCCGGTCCACGTCGGACACCACGCGCTCCTGCGCGCCGCAGGCGACGACGTCGCGGTGACCGGCCAGCGCCGACGCCGCCGAGCGGCTGAGCCGCTCGCCGGCGGTCACCTGGGCCCGCTGGTGCGCCACCATGGCCGGCAGCGACGCCCCGAACACGGCCAGCCCCACCACCAGCGGGGCGGCCACCGCACCGGCCAGCGGCGGGGCCAGGGCGAGCAGGCCGAGCAGCGCCGCGCCGGCGGTGAACAGGAACCCGCGGACCACCAGCAGCAGCCCGCCGAAGGTGTCCCGGACCACCTCGACCTGGTGGGTCAGCCGGGCCACGGTGGCGCTGTCCGCCCGGCCGCCGGCCCGGGTGGCGTCGTGCAGGGCCCCCCGCACCACCCGGGCGGCCAACTCGTCGCGGAACGGTTCCACCACGGCCCCGAGGCTGCGGTACACCTGCCCGCTGGCCGCCGCGCCCACCAGCACGGCCGCGGCGAGCCCGGCCAGCCAGGCCAGGCCGGTGCCGAACTCACCGGCCAGGAAACCCCTGTCGACGGCGCGGGCCACGAGCACCCCGCCGAGCAGCGCCGGCAGGGCCTCCACCGCGGACCAGACGGCCAGCCGGCCCAGGGCCCGGCGGCGGGCCCGCAGTGCCGCCCAGGTGCTGCGGCGTACGCCGGGGCCGCTCATCGGGCGTCTCCGCCGGACGTGAAGACCGCCCGGTAGGCCGGGTCGGCCCAGAGCTGCCGGTGCGGCGCCACGGCCAGCAGCCGCCCGCCGTCGAGCCACGCCACCAGGTCCGCCGCCGCCGCCGTCGTCGCGCGGTGGGTCACCACGAGTCGGGTACGCCCGCCGGCGCCGGCCGCCACCGCCCGGGCGATCCGGTGTTCGGTCGCGGTGTCCAGGCTGGACGTGGCGTCGTCGAGGACGAGCAGCCGCTCGGCGGGGAACGCGCGGGCCAGCCCGAGGCGCTGCGCCTCGCCGCCGGAGAGCGGCGCGTCCGCCAGCCGGGTGCGGAAGCCCTCGGGCAGGCGGGCGACGACGTCGGCGACCTGCGCCGCCCGCGCCGCGGCCAGCACCGCCGGGGTGGCCGGTGCGGTGCCGGCGGGCGGTCGCGCCGAGCCGGCGGGCAGCCCGAGCCCGATCGCCTCGTGCACCGTCTCGCCGACCAGTACGGGTCGGTCGAAGGCGTGCCCGACGGCCCGGCGCAGCGCGGACGGGTCGAGCCGGCGCAGCGGCACCCCGTCCAGCAGCACCTCGCCGGTCTCCGGGTCGTGCAGGCGGCCGGCCACGGCGGCTAGGGTCGACTTGCCGGCGCCGGAGCGGCCGACGACGGCCACCGTGGCGCCCGCCGGGACGGTCAGGTCGATCCCGTCGAGGACCGCCCGCCCGTCCTCGGCGTGTACGCCCACCCCGCGCAGCCGCAGTTCCCCCCGGCCGGGCGGCAGCGGCTCGGTGCCGTCGGGGCGTACGGGGTGGGCCAGCGGCTCGGCGATCCGCCCGGCCGCCGCGCGGGCGCGGACGAGGCGGTTCAGGGTGGCCAGCACCGCGCCCAGCCCGGCGCCGAGGGCCGCGTACTGCACGGCGGCGACGAGTTGGCCGGGGGAGAGCCAGCCGACGGTCAGCGCGTACCCGCCGACGGCCACGACGGCCACCTGGAGCAGCGGCCCCACGGCGGCGGTGCGGGCGCTCGCCCTGGCCAGCAGCCGCCAGCTGAGCAGCCCGTACCCGCGCAGTTCCGGCAGGGCCGCGAGCACCCGGTCGCGTTCCCGGTCGACGGTCGCGGCGGCGGCGATGGTGCGGGCGCCGCCGAGGGCCTCCAGCAGGCGCCCGGCGATGTCCCCCAGCACCCGCTGGTAGCCGGCGACGGCGGCGGAGGCGTCGGTGACGAAGGCGCGCATGAGCAGCGTGAGCAGGGCCAGTCCGCCGAGGAGGGTGATGCCGAGCAGCGGTTCGAGCAGGGTGAGCGCCACGACGCTGCCGACCGGGGGGAGCAGCGCGACGACGCCGAGCACCACGGCGGTGCCGGCCTGCCCGGCCTCGGCGGCCTGCCCGACGAGCCGCCCGACCAGGTCGCCCACCGGATGGCGGCGGACGGTGCGGACGTCGCAGGCGAACAGGTGCCGCAGCAGGCGCCGGCGCAGCCGCGCCGTGGCCCGGGCCGTGCCGTACCCGCTGGCCACGTCGGCGAGGATGTCGGTGACCATGAGGACCGCGATCAGCCCGCAGGCGGCGGCCGGCCACCAGACGCCGGGGTCGCCGTCGACGGCGGCGTCGACCGCGAGCCCGAGCGCGGCGGGCAGGGCGAGTTCGGCGGCGGCGCCGGTGAGCGAGACCGCGCCGAGCAGGACCGTCCACCCGCCGCCGTCGCGGACCACCCGCCGCAGCAGCCGGTCGGTGCCGGTCGGCGTCCCCATGGCTTCTCCCGCGAAAGACGTGCGGCCCTGGGCGGACACGGCGTCCACCCAGGGCCTCGCGTGTTGACCTGGTCAGTTGCAGGTCGTGACGGACAGCGAGCTGTCGCCGCAGAGCAGCAGGCTCGCGCGGCTGCCACCGCCGGTGCGGTCGGCGGGGGCCATCTCCATGCCCTGAAGGTCGAGAAGCGCCATGTCGATCATCTCCTTCTGTGCTGTTCGGTCGGATGGTCCTGTGCTGGATGTCGCCGCTGAGGGCGTCCGGCTCAGTTGCAGGTCGTGACGGACAGCGAGCTGTCGCCGCAGAGCAGCAGGCTCGCCCGGCTGCCACCGCCCGTGCGGTCGGCGGGGGCCATCTCGAGGCCCTGGAGGTCCAGAAGCGCCATGTCGTGTCACCTCCTTCCGTGCTGGTCGGTCGGATCGGTCGCCCTCGCCGAGGCGGGGGAGTCGGTGGCGCCCGTCAGGGGCGCGAGGAACGGCAGACGCACCGGGTCGTCGGGCCGCGCGGCGGCCAGCGCCAGCAGCACGCCGGCGGTGCCGGTGCCGAGGTCCATCGACAGCCGCAGCAGCTGCTCGCCCGGGAAGGCGGTGCCGTCGCGGTAGGGCAGGGCGTGCCAGGCCAGCCGGGCCACCTGGGCGTCGCGTTCGCGGCAGAGCCCCGGATCGTCGGGGTACGCCGCCAGGTAGGCGATGATGCCGGCCCGTCCGGCGAAGAGGCCGGACTGCGCGTAGAACGGTGACCGGGCGGCGCGGCGTACGCCGCCGCTGGCCTGGGCGAACCGCTCGTCGGCGCGGTGCCGCAGGTACTCGTCGAGCACCAGCCCGATGCCGACGCTGCCCTGCCCGAGGTAGGGCATGGTGCGCCAGCCCTCGTTGACCTCCAGCGCGCCGTCGGGGCGTACCACGCAGCGGCGCAGGTCCTGGCGCAGGGCCGTGGCAGCGTGGTCCAGCAGGGCCGCGTCGCCGGTCAGCTCGTGCAGCCGCACCAGCAGCAGCGCCGGCCCGGTGCGGCCGCGCAGCAGCCCGGCGTACGGGTTGCGCCCGCCGCTGATGTCCGGCCCCGGGTCGTCGGCGAGCTGGTCGACCACCCGCTCGGCAACCCGCCAGGCCGCGTCGCGCAGCGCCGTCTCGCCGGTGCGTCCGGCCAGCTCGGCCAGGTTGAGCGCGATGCCGGCGAGGCCGCCCGAGAGGCTGTGGTCCAGGCCGTCCAGCGGCTGGCGCAGGCAGATGTCGAGCACGTCGAGGGCGTCCTGCCGGCGGCCGAGCGACTCCAGGGCGTACGCGACGCCGTGCAGGCCGTCGTAGAAGCCGCACCGGGTGCCGGAGGCGGGTGCCGTGGCGTGGCGGACCAGCCACCGCTCGTGTTCCGGCCACCGCCCGGCGCCGCTGACGTGCAGGGCGTACAGGACGCCGGCGGCGCCGTGGGCGAGGTTGAGCCCGCCGCTGCGGAACTGCTCGATGTCGCCGGGGAAGAGCCGGTCGTCCCGGTCGGGTGTCGCGCTGGCGAGGATCGCCCGGGCGAGCCGCTCCCGGTGGGCCGGCCCGACGTCGACGGTGAGGTCGGGTGCCCCGTCGGCGTCCGCCGGGGCGGGGCCGGTGATCTCCCGTACGGCGTCGTCGAGGAGTCCCCTCGGCACCGGGAAGTGAGCGGCGATGACGTCGGCGAGGTGCGCGGCCTTCTCCGGCCCGAGCCGGACGAGCTGGGTCAGCGGCAGGAACAGTGCCAGCCGCAGGCAGGCCAGGGCGTACCGGTCGACGGCGGGACCGGTGCGGTCCCGGGGCGCGGCGAAGCCCTGGTTGCGCAGACCCGGCCGGCGGTGGCCGTCGATCGGCGCGGCGACCTCGAAGTCGACGAGCGCGATCCGGTCGTCCGGGCGGACCATGACGTTGAACAGGTGCAGGTCGCCGTAGACCAGGCCACGGTCGTGGATCGCCGTGACGACCTCCTCGACCTGCCGGTGCACGTCCAGCGCCCAGCGGGTGTAGTCGGCGCGGTCGGCGTCCGTGGCGTCGGCGTCGATCAGCGGGTACCGGTCGACCAGGACCTTGTTGAGCGGGCGGCCCTCGATGAACTCCAGCGCGAGGAACCGGTGCTCGCCGAGGGCGAACTCGTCGTGCACCCGGGGCACCTGGGGCAGGTCGGCCAGCCGGCGCAGCGCGTCGGCCTCCCGGGCCAGGCGGGCGACCGCGTCGGCGCCGTCGGCGTCGAGACCGGCGTGCGGCCGGGCCTCCTTCAGCACCAGTTGGTCGTCGGTCCGCACGTCCCGGCCGACGTAGAGGCCGCCTCCGTTGGAGAAGTGGATGACCTTCTCGATCCGGTACGGCACCTCGTTCGTGCTGGTGGCGTTGCGGGCGGCCAGGTGCGGGCCGAGGAAGTCGGGCAGCGTCACCCAGGACGGCACGTGGAACACGGGGTCGCGGCGGTCGGGCACCAGCGTGCCCGTGTCGTCCTCGATCGCCGGGACCACCTGGCCGTCGGGGGAGTGGCAGTAGCGGGCGGCGAAGCCGCCGTAGCGCACGTGCACCGGGCCGGCGCCGTGACGCAGGTCGCTGAGGATGTACGGGCCGGGCTCGCCGGCGAGCAGCTCGTCGAGCTCCTTGCAGACCAGCTCCAGCTCCGCGTCGTCGCGGGGGTACACGGTGACGAACTTGCCGCTGGCCGCCCGGGAGGCGTACTTGGAGTTGCGCAGCAGCAGGGTGCGCGGGCCGCGGAGGAACTTGAAGGACAGTCCGCGGGGGACGCAGTAGTCCCAGACGGCGTCCAGCACCCGCTCGGCGTTGTCCAGCGTCGCCGACACGTGGATCTTCCAGCCCTGCTGGGGCAGCGTGCCGCCCTCGGGGGCGTAGATCAGCCAGTCGTCGAGCGGCTCGGAGCGCCAGCCGTCGGGGACGGGCCGCTGCGCCGCCGCGAAGGTGGGCTGCTCGACCGCGCTGCCGAGGGAGTCGTAGAAGAGCCGGTCGGCGGCGCAGTAGCTGTCGTAGCGCTCGTCCACCGTGGCCACTCCCTCCGCTGTTCGGCCGGTGCCTGCGTCGTTCGGCCGATGCCTTCGTCCTGCTGACGGATCTGAGTCTGTCCGTTCGGGCTATGGCGGTTCCAGTGCGTTCAGTCATGACGACGAATGCGTGCCGCACGGGTCGGCCGTGACAAATGTCAGTTGCGCCCGGGGTGCGCGGTGCTCCGCCGGCGGGTCGCCGACCGCACGGTGGGCGGTGCCCCCGTCCGTCCCGGGGCGGTACGGTGCTCGCCGTGACCGCAGACGATCACCCCTCCGTCGCCGGCGTCGGGCCCGTCGCCGTGCTGGCCAACCCGACCGCTGGCCGGGGTCGGCACCGAGGGCTGCTGCCGCAGGTCCTGCACCGGCTCACGGCTGCCGGCCGCCCGGTACGCCCGCTGCACGCGCGTACCGCCGACGAGGCCGAGGCGGCCTGCCGGGCGGCGGTGCGCGACGGGGCGTCGGCCCTGGTCGCGGTCGGCGGCGACGGGACCGTGCACCGCGCGCTGCAGGCGGTCGCCGGGACTGGGGTCCCGTTCGGCCCGGTGCCGGCGGGCACCGGCAACGACTTCGCCGCCGACACCGGGTTCCCGGCCGACCCGCTCGCCGCCGTCGACGTGATCGCGGCGGCGTTGCGCGACGGCCGCACCCGCCCGGTGGACCTGGCCCGGATGACGGGGGTCGAGGGTGTGGACCGGTGGTACGGGGCCGTGCTCGCGGCCGGCTTCGACGCGATCGTCAACGAGCGCGCCAACCGGATGCGCTGGCCGAGCGGTCCGCGCCGCTACGACCTGGCGATCCTGGTGGAGCTTGCCCGGCTGCGCCCGCGCCGCTACACCCTGCGCCTCGACGGGGTGCCGCACGAGGTGGACGCGGTGCTGGTGGCGGTGGGCAACTGCGCCAGCTACGGCGGCGGCATGCGGATCTGCCCGGACGCGGACCCGACCGACGGCCTGCTCGACGTGGTGGTGGGCGGCCGGTTCCACCGGCGCACCCTGATGCGGGTCAAGCCGCGCATCTACCGGGGCACCCACGTGACGCATCCGCTGGTGCGCAGCTACCGCGCCCGCACGGTCGAGCTGAGCGCCGAGGGCATCACCACGTACGCCGACGGCGAGCGCGCCCTGGCCCTCCCCCTGACCGTCACGGCCACCCCCGCCGCCCTCCACCTCCTCCGCTGACCCCGCCCACCCTCCCCTCCCTCCCACCCTCCCCGCCCTCTCTCGGCGCCGATCATGCAGTCGTGGTGCCCCGCACAAGCCGTGTATGCCCGCGAAACCGGCACCAGAAGTGCATGATCGACCCGTCGAGGGCGTCGAGGGCGTCGAGGGCGTCGAGGGCGTCGAGGGCGTGGGTCAGGGGGTTTGGCGGGTGATGCGGTCCAGCCATTCGGCCAGCAGGGTGCGTTCGGCGGCGGTGAGGTCCGTGGTGAGGGTGTCGAGGGCGGCGCGCAGCGCCACCGCGTGCCGGACCGGACGGTCGGCCCGGGAGGTCGCCCGGGCGGCGGGGGAGTCCGTGACCAGGGCGGCGAGCACCGCCTCCCGGGTCCGGGCCGACAGGGCCGGGTCGCGCCCCGGCGGCGGGGTCCGGATCAAGGTGAGGGTGACCCCGCACGCGGTGGCGTGCAGCATCTCGGTCGCCTGGTCGACGCTCGTGCGCAGTCGACCCGCCTCGGCCACCCGGTGCACGAGCTGGCGCAGGATGTCGGCCGCCACCCGGGCCGCGGTCGGGGTCTCGCCGGGGCGCGGGTCGCCGTACATGAGGGCGTGGAACGCCGGGTTGGCGACGCCGAAGCCGACGTGCAGGTCCCAGCCCCGGCGCAGGTCGTCGACCGGGTCGTCGGCGAGGTCCCCGGCCGCCTGGGCGTGCAGGTACGCGGCGAACCCGTAGCTGGCCGCCGCGTCCAGCAGGCCGCGCATGTCGCCGAACTGGCGGTAGATGGTGGGCGCCTGCACCCCCGCCGCCCGGCTGACCGCGCGGGTGGAGACGGCCTCCCGGCCGCCCTCGGCGAGCAGCGCGGCGGCGGCCCGGACGATCCGGTCCCGGGGCGACGTCTCGGTGATCATGGCAGCGACGATAACGCCTTCGCGTTAGCGCCAGGTGTTAACGGTGCTGTCGGCGTGCCGTTAGCGCTGCTGATCGACGCCGGCCAGGTCCAGCACGGCGCCCAGCCCGTTGGTCCGACCCGCCTCGGCGGCCGGCAGCACCAGCACCGCGCACCCGGCCGCGACGGCCCCCGCGTCGGCCGGCGTGTCGCCCACCATCAGCGTCCGCTCCGGATCGACGCCGAGCATCCCGCAGGCGCGCAGGAAGATCCCCGGGTCCGGCTTGCAGCGCCCCACCTCGTACGAGAGCACGAACGCGTCGACCAGCCCGGCCAGCCCCCAGGCCTCGAAGTGCGGCCGGATGTCGAAGCCGATGTTGCTGACGACGGCCACCCGGACGCCCCCGGCCCGCAGCGCGTCCAGGGTCGCCG
This sequence comes from Micromonospora sp. USAFONa4, assembly GCF_057197825.1. Lineage (NCBI taxonomy): Bacteria > Bacillati > Actinomycetota > Actinomycetes > Micromonosporales > Micromonosporaceae > Micromonospora > Micromonospora sp. USAFONa4. The sequence goes on from NZ_CM170072.1 coordinate 6,844,604, forward strand.
CGGTGTCCGGGTAGGGCACCCACCCCTCGGGCACCAGCACTCGCTCGTAGAGCGCCTCCGCGAAGCCCTCGATGCCCGCGTCCACGGTCTCGGCCAGCCCGGTGTAGGCGCCCCGGTGGGCGTGCGGGTAGAGATCCCGGTCGGCCCAGAGCTCGGCCAACCGGGGCGGCACCCGGGTGGGCAGCGGCCCGCCCGCCCGGCCGGCGGTCAGCAGCCGGTCGGCCAGCGCGGTGGCCCGCATCCGCTCCAGGCTCACCCCGCAGGCGGCGGCGGCCGCGAGCACCCAGTCCCGGGGCTCCTCCACCTGGGCCAGGGTGCCGTGGAAGTCGAGCAGGACCGCCTCCACCGGCCGGCGGGACGGACCCGGGCGGACGGCGTCGTCGGCGCCGCGCGAGGCGTGGGGCGGTTCGGCATGATCCGGCACGTCGTGCACCCTACCGACCGCCCCCGACCCCCCTGCCGGTTGGCCTTGTCCGGTGGCTGTCGGCGGCACGCATTAATCTTGGAGGCATGTCGAGCCCCGCCGAGCGGTACGCCGCGGCGCGCCGCCGGGCCGCGCAGGCCTCACAGTTCCCGGCACTTGACGAGTTCGCCCTCGATCTGGGGTTCGACCTCGACGACTTCCAGCGGGAGGCGTGCCAGGCGCTGGAACGGGGCAGCGGCGTCCTGGTCTGCGCCCCGACCGGAGCCGGCAAGACGGTGGTCGGCGAGTTCGCCGTACACCTGGCGCTGCGCGGCACGCCGGCGGCCGGCGGCGCGGCGGCGCCCGCGACCGGCGGCGACGGGACCCCGCCCCGGCGGCGCAAGTGCTTCTACACCACCCCGATCAAGGCCCTGTCGAACCAGAAGTACCACGACCTGGTCGACCGCTACGGCGCCGAGCAGGTCGGGCTGCTCACCGGCGACAACGCCATCAACGGCGACGCCCCGGTGGTGGTGATGACCACCGAGGTGCTGCGCAACATGCTCTACGCCGGCTCGGCCACGCTCGACGGCCTGGCCTACGTGGTGATGGACGAGGTGCACTACCTCGCCGACCGGTTCCGTGGCGGGGTGTGGGAAGAGGTGATCATCCACCTGCCCGCCTCGGTCACCCTGGTCTCCCTGTCGGCCACCGTGTCCAACGCCGAGGAGTTCGCCGACTGGCTGGTCACCGTGCGCGGCGAGACGGCCGTGGTGGTCAGCGAGCACCGCCCGGTGCCGCTGTGGCAGCACATGCTGGTCGGCAAGCGGATGTTCGACCTGTTCCACGACGCCGACGCCGCCCGCAAGCACGACGTGCACCCCGAGCTGCTGCGCTACACCCGCGACACCATGCGCCGCCTGGAGCTCGGCGAGGGGCGCAGCGCCGGTCCCGGCGGGGGCCGGCGCGGGCCCCGCTGGCGGGGTCCGATGCGCCCCGACATCGTCGACCGGCTCGACCGGGAGGGGCTGCTGCCGGCGATCCTGTTCATCTTCAGCCGCGCGGGCTGCGCCGCCGCCGTGCAGCAGTGCCTCGCCGCGGGCCTGCGGCTCACCTCCCCCGAGGAGCGGGCCGAGATCCGTCGCGTCGTCGAGTCGCGGGTCACTGCCATCCCCGGCGAGGACCTGACCGTCCTCGGCTACTGGGAGTGGCTCGACGGCCTCGAACGCGGCCTGGCCGCCCACCACGCCGGCATGCTGCCGGTGTTCAAGGAGGTCGTCGAGGAGCTCTTCGTCCGGGGCCTGGTCAAGGCGGTCTTCGCCACCGAGACGCTCGCGCTGGGCATCAACATGCCGGCCCGCTGCGTCGTGCTGGAACGCCTGGTGAAATACAACGGCGAGGCGCACGTCGACCTGACGCCGGGGGAGTACACCCAGCTCACGGGCCGTGCCGGCCGGCGGGGCATCGACGTCGAGGGGCACGCCGTCGTCGTCTGGTCCCCGGAGACCGACCCCCGGCACGTGGCCGGTCTCGCCTCCACCCGCACCTACCCGCTGCGGTCCAGCTTCCGGCCGTCGTACAACATGGCGGTCAACCTGGTCGGCACGGTCGGTGCCGAGCCGGCCCGTGCGCTGCTGGAGTCCTCGTTCGCCCAGTTCCAGGCGGACCGCTCGGTGGTCGGCCTGGCCCGGCAGGTGCAGCGCAACACCGAGACCATCGAGGCGTACGGCGCGGAGGCGGCCTGCCACCACGGCGACTTCGACGAGTACTTCGCGCTGCGGGTGGCGATCGGCGAGCGGGAGCGGGCCATCGCCCGGCAGGGGCAGAGCCAGCGCAAGGCCGCCGCGGTGGCCTCGCTGGAGCGGCTGCGGATCGGCGACGTGATCCGGGTGCCGTCGGGCCGTCGGGCCGGTCTGGCCGTCGTGCTCGACCCGGCCACCGGCGGCTTCGGCGAGCCCCGGCCGCTGGTGCTGACCCAGGACCGCTGGGCGGGCCGGGTCAGTCCTGGGGACTTCACCACCCCGGCCGAGGTGCTGGCGCGGATCCGGGTGCCGAAGCACTTCAACCACCGGTCCCCTGCGGCCCGGCGCGATCTGGCCGCCGAGGTCAGCGGCACCGGGCTGGACCGGCACGCCGGACGACGGGGTGGCCGGTCCCGGCAGGCCGTCGGCGAGGACCACCGGCTCAGCCAGCTCCGCACCGAGCTGCGCCGGCATCCCTGCCACGCCTGCCCCGACCGCGAGGAGCACGCCCGCTGGGCGGAGCGGCGGCGCCGCCTGGAGAACGACACCGAGGAACTGCGGCAGCGGGTGGCCGGCCGGACCGGCTCGCTGGCCCGTACGTTCGACCGGATCGTGGCGCTGCTCACCGCCCGGGGCTACCTGGCGCCCGACGGCGCGGTGACCGACGCCGGCCGGATGCTCGGCCGGATCTGGACCGAGGCGGACCTGCTGGTCGCCGAGTGCCTGCGGCGCGGGGTGTGGGACGGGCTCTCCCCGGCCGAACTGGCGGCGGCGGTCTCCGTGGTGGTCTTCGAGGCGCGCCGCGACGTCGACGAGCGGGCGTCGCTGCCGCGCGGGCCCGTGGCCGAGGCGGTCGACGAGACGCTCAAGCTGTGGAGTGAGATCGAGGCCGACGAGGCGGCCCGGGGCCTCACCGTCACCCGCGAGCCCGACCTCGGCTTCGCCTGGCCGGTCTACCGCTGGGCGCGGGGCGAGGCGCTCGCGAAGGTCCTCGGCAGCGGCCACGAGATCGACGGCGAGATGCCGGCCGGCGACTTCGTCCGCTGGGCGCGGCAGGTGGTCGACCTGCTCGGCCAGCTCGCCGACTCCGGCGGCGCCTCGGCGGAGCTCAGGTCCACCGCCCGGCAGGCGATCGGCGCCGTGAACCGGGGTGTGCTGGCCTACCACGCCCCGGCCTGATCGTCACTGTCCGTCACCAGATATCGAAATCGACGCATCGCATAGTCACCGCGACGGCACCCCCCGGATTGTCCGGGGGGTGCCGTCGTGCCTGGTCACGGCATCCCTGATCATTGCTCCGGCGCGGGATCGCGCGTCGGTGGAACGATCTGGGAGAAGGCCGCCGTGGCGGAGATCAATCACTTCGAGTACGGGTGGATCACCCCCGCGCTCAGCTACGCGCTGTCGGTGCTGGGCTCGGCCCTGGGGCTGATCTGCGCGGGCCGGATCCGCACGGCGGGCAGCGCGGGCCAGCGCGCCTGGTGGGGAACCCTGGCGGCCTGGGCCATCGGTGGCACCGCCATCTGGACCATGCACTTCATGGCGATGCTCGGCTTCGCCGTCGAGGGCACCCGGATCCGGTACGACGTGCCGATCACCGTGGCCAGCGCGATGATCGCGGTGATCGCGGTCGGCATCGGCCTGGCCATCGTGGGCACCGGGCGGTTCTCCGCCGTGCGGCTGCTCGCCGGGGGCCTGTTCACGGGCGCGGGGGTCGCCGCGATGCACTACACCGGCATGGCGGCCATGCGGCTCAACGGCCGGATCGACTACGACACCACCCGGGTCGTGCTCTCGGTCGTGATCGCGGTGGTCGCGGCCACGGTGGCGCTCTGGCTCGCGATGACCGTCCGCCGAGGGCTGGCGATCGTCGGCTCGGCGCTGCTGATGGGCGTCGCCGTCAACGGCATGCACTTCACCGGGATGAGCGCCATGTCGGTGCATTCGCACTCCGGGCAGGGCGAGGTGGTGGGCGCCGGCGTCAGCACCCTGCTCGTGCCGATCATCCTCGCCGTGGTGTTCGGCGTGGTCGGGCTGGTCTACGCGCTGCTCGCGGCCCCCACCGCCGAGGACCGGGCCGCCGCCGCGTACTTCGACACCCTGCGGGGCCCGGAGCCGGCAGCCGGCGCGTCGCCGCCGCCCGACCCGGTGGGGCTGCGGGCCCGGTCCACGCTCGGCCGGCCGGGCACCCCGTTCCCGTCCCGCCGGGACAACCCGCCGCGCTGACCCGTACAGCGGGTCGACGCCGCCCGCCGTGCCGCGGCACGGCGGGCGGCGTCAGGCGCGCTGGGCGAGGGCGTCGACGAGGCGGCGTGCCGAGCCGGCCAGGTTCCACCCGCCGGCCAGCTCGAGCAGCCGGTCGGGATGGGCCGGTGCGGTCGGCAGTTCCGTGGCCGGCTTGGGCAGCGGCACGTCGAGGGCGACCGGGACCACCTTCGGCGCGACGGCCAGGTGGTGACGCGCGGCGGCGAGCTTGGTGCCGGGCTGCCACCACGATGAGCGCGCCGCCGCCGACCACGAGGTGATGTCGGCCGGATCGAGGTCGTGGGAGCGGTTGATTTTCGGGCATACGGCTCAGCGGCCAGCCGGTACCAGGGAGAGTCGGCGCAGAGGCCCGCGTGTCGAAGGAGGACTCGTGCGACCCACCCGCCGGCTACTGGCGCTACTCGGGCTCGCTGCGGCGATGCCCCTGGTCGCGGCCGTCATCCTGGTCTGGATCCCGTTCCGCAATGCGCAGGGTCTGATACCACAGAGCTCTGCGGTATGGCCGTACGACTCGTACCACGACATGCGCTGGCTGCTGGTTTACCACAACTCCTGGTTGATGTTCGGGCTCCTTCTGCTGGGCGCGATCGTGCTGCGGGGGCTCTACTCCGCAGCCCTGGTCGGCCTGGCCTGGCCGGCAGGCGTACGGCGGCCGCCGTACCGGGCGTTGGCGCGGCGCAACCTCGAAGTCGCGGCGTTCACGGCGGTCCTCGTCCTACCGTTCGCCGCGTACGCGGTCGCCGCGTCGGTGGTGTCGCTGTCCTGGTTCCTGTTCGCCTCGCTGACTCCCATGATCCTCCTCGCCCCCTTCCTGCAGCGGATGGCTGTGGGCCGGGGCCTGTGGCGGGGACTGCCTTCGGCTGAGCTTGTCGGTTGGTCCCTGCTCGACTTCGTGGTGATCTCGGTGGCCGGTGGCCTGGTGTGGCAGGTTCCCGCGCTGGTGACGCCGCTCGTCGCCGCGGTCGCGGGCGCGGCCAACGGCCTGCTGTGGAACCGGACGGTGCGGGCGGCCGTGCTCCAGCCGCGGGTACGGTGGCGGCGGGTGCCGGTGGTGCCGATCGCTGTGGTGCTCGCGCTGGCCACTCCGCTGGTGTCGCAGGTGATCACCTCGCCCCGCCACGAACGGAACACTGCCGTCCCGTCCGTCTTCGACCGGCCGTTGCCCGCGAGGGTGCGCTACGCGGTGATCCTGCTGGCCGGGCACGAATCCGCGTACGACGGCCGCCCGTTGGGGGACCCGGCGGTCGAGTGGTTCTCATACGCCGGCCTGGATGCGAGTGGCCGCCCGCTGCCGTACCGGCGGTATGACACCCACCGGTCGCTGAACTCCAGCGCAGAACTGCTCGCCGCGCAGGTGGACGCGCTGCATCGGCGGACCGGCAGGCCCATCGCCCTGGTCGGCCGAAGTGAGGGGGCGATGGTGGCCCGGCGCTACCTCGGCGATCGGCCGGACCCGCGGGTGCAGGCACTGGCGATGTTCAGCCCGCTGGTCCGCGCCGGACGCGCGTACTATCCACCCCCGGACGCCAGCACCGGCTGGGGTCTGGTCGCCGGCTGGCTGCTGCGGGGGATGTTCGCTGTCACGCAGGTCGGCAGAACAGCCGCCGCCACGCCGGACGAGCCGTTCATCCGCTCACTGATGGATGAAGACGGGCCCTTTTATCGCCTGCACATGTTGTGTCCTGTCCCGGGGGTCCGGGCGATCGCCTTCCTGCCGACGGTCACCGCGTCCGAGGCGCCACCGGATCCGTACATCCGCATCCCGGCGGTCGAGGCACCGTCCTTCCACGGAGGGCTCATCGGTCGCCCGGTCATCGGAGACCAGTTGATCGACTTTCTCGCAGGCGAGGATGTCAACGTCCGACGCCGGGAGTACGGCCTCCTGGAGCGGCTGGGTTCGGCCTGGCACGCACCCAACCTGGCACTGCGCATCAACCCGGTCTGGGAACCCACCGTGCCGTCCGGCACGCCGGCCTTCTCGACGAAACTCTACTGCCGTCCGTTGCGGCAACCAGGCTGACGGTCAGGTCAGACCCGCGAGGCGGGGGTCCGGCTCGCTGTGCGGAGCTGCCCGGCGAGCAACCAGGTGGCCACGGCGGCAAGCATCGCCGCCATCCATACCGCCATCGGGTGGTACGGCAGAAGCAGGATGCCGAGCCCGATGCCCACCGATGCGGTGACGATTGCCGCGACGGTGGTGGCGCGTCGGTCGACGAGTACCCCCAGCCCGGTCAGGACGGTCGCCGCCCCGAAGACCAGCCGGACCCAGCCCCAGCTGGTGATATCGAGGTGGAACATCTCCGCGCTGGCGATGTCGACGTGCGGCTCGAGCGGGACGATGGCGAGCCCGGTGAGGAAGTCGATCCCCCCGGCCGCGCCCAGCAACACCGCCGCCAGGTAGCGCCGGCTCCGCCGCTCGCCGTCCGGGCCGATGCCGTCCGGAGCCGGCCCGCCTCCCGTCATGCTTCCTCCGCCCGTCGTCTGCGCCGCCGTACGACCCGCACCCGAGCCGCCGCAGGGCTCCCAACAGGCTATCGAGGGTCACACTGCCCTGCCGCTGGTAGCGGACCTCCCCTCCGCCGGGAAGCAGTGGATCAGGTCGTGCCCCCGCTCAGACGATTTCGAGCGGCCCAGCGGGTCTGCACGGCACCGCCTGATCGACGCGGTGACGCGTGCGCGCGGTGGTCAGGACCGCTGGGCGAGGGCGTCGACGAGGCGGCGTGCCGAGCCCGCGAGGTTCCACTCGTCGGCCAGCTCCAGCAGCCGGTCGGGGTCGGCCGGCGCGGTCGGCAGCTCGGTGGCCAGCTCGGGCAGCGGCACGTCGAGGGCGACCCGGACCACCTTCGGCGCGACGGCCAGGTAGTCCCGCGCGGCGGCGAGCTTGGTGCGCAGCCCGGGGGCGAAGCCGGAGCCCGGGTCGTCCAGGGCGGCCAGGATGCCCGCGACGTCGCCGTAGCGCTCGACGAGCCGGGCGGCCGTCTTCTCGCCCACGCCCGCCACCCCGGGCAGCCCGTCGCTGGGGTCACCCCGCAGGGCGGCGAAGTCGGCGTAGCGGTCGGCCGGCACCCCGTAGCGGGCGCGCACCGCGGCGTCGTCGCAGTCGTCCAGCTTGGCCACGCCCCGCCCGACGTAGAGCAGTCGCACGGGGCGTGCGTCGTCGACGAGCTGGAACAGGTCCCGGTCGCCGGAGACCACCTCGACCGGCGCCGGCTGGGTCACCGAGAGGGTGCCGAGCACGTCGTCGGCCTCGTAGCCGGTCGCGCCGACGTGGGCGATGCCGACGGCGTCGAGCACCTCCAGGATCAGCGGGACCTGCGGGCTGAGCGTGTCGGGCACCACCTCGCCGCCCTCGGGGGCCACCCGGTGGGCCTTGTAGGACGGCAGCAGCGCCACCCGCCAGTCGGGCCGCCAGTCGTGGTCCATCGCGCAGACCATCCGGTCGGGCCGGCGGGTGCGGATCAGGCTCGCCAGCATGTCGAGGAAGCCGCGCACCGCGTTGACGGGGCTGCCGTCGGCGGCCCGGGCCGCCGACTCGGGAATGCCGAAGTAGGCCCGGAAGTAGAGACTGGGCGCGTCGATGAGCAGGATCGGGGGTCGCTGTGCCACGCCCGACAGCCTGGCACACCCCACCGACGATCAGGGGGCGCGGCGCGGCGGGTCAGGGACGTTCGTGGTCGCGGTACAGCGTCTCGCGGCGGGCCACGTACTGCAGGCCGTAGCTGGCGAGCAGCAGCGCGATCGCGACCGACACCTCGAGCCAGGCCGCCGTGCCGTCGGCGACTGTCACCCCGACGGCCAGCAGCACCAGGCCCGCGACGGCGAGGATGCCCGCCCAGAGCAGCCGGCGGCGTCGGGTCGCGGCGCGCTCCCGGTCCGTCGCTGCCACGGCGGTCGGTCCTCTCCGTCGGCGACCCGTCCGCGCCCAGCCTATCGGCGCGTACGGTCGCCGGCGGCGGAACCGGGCTGCGGGCCCGCCGCTGCGCGCGCAGACTTGCCGGTGTGACGTTCGTTGCGGGCCTGACGCTCGGCCGCCGGTTCCACGACGAGGTGCTCGCCCCGATCCTGCGTCGAGGCTTCCCCGACCTGCCGTACGCGGCCGGGCTGCTCGACGGCGGCTCCGAGCTGCTCGGCCTGGACACCCCGCGCTCCACCGACCACGACTGGGGGCCGCGCGCGCAGCTCTTCGTCGGCGCGGCCGACGCGGCGCGGATCCCGCACCTGCGCGCGGCGCTGGACGCCGACCTGCCGGCGGAGTTCCTCGGCTGGCCCACCCGCTTCACCGGGGAGGGCCGGCTGGGGGTCGCCGACCGGGCGGGCAGCCGCCACGGCGTCACGATCGACGAGCCGGGCGGCTGGTGGCGCGAGCGGCTGGGCTTCGACCCCGCTGCCGGCGTCAGCACGGCGGACTGGCTGGCCACGCCGACGCAGCGGCTGGCCGAGGTGACCGGCGGCGAGGTGTTCCACGACGGTCTCGACGGCGCGCTGGCCGGGGCCCGGGCGGCGCTGGCGTGGTATCCGGACGACGTGTGGCGGCACGTGCTCGCCGCCGCGTGGACCCGCGTCGCCCAGGCCGAACACCTGCCCGGCCGCTGCGCCGAGACCGGCGACGACCTCGGCAGCCGGGTGGTCACCGCCGGGCTGGCCCGGGACCTGATGCGGCTCGGTCTGCTGCTGCACCGCCGCTGGCCCCCGTACGACAAGTGGCTGGGCACGCTGTTCGCCCGGCTGCCCGACGCGGCGCCCCTGGTCGCGGCCCTGGCCGACGCGCTCGGCCCGGGCGACTGGCGCAGTCGGGAGGACGGGCTGGTCCGGGCGCTGGAGGCCCTCGCCGCCCGGACCGACGACACCGGCCTGGCGGCCCCGGTGCGTGCCCGGTCCCGGCCCTTCCACCGGCGGCCGTTCCTGGTCCTGGACGCCGGTCGGATCGCCGGCGCGCTGCGGGCCGCCATCACCGATCCGGTGCTGCGCGGGCGTGCGCCCCTCGGCGCGGTCGACCAGTACGTCGACAATGTCGACGTGCTGACCCACGCGCACCGGGTCCGCCGGCTCGCCGCCGCGCTGCCGGTCGCGGCCGACGGGCCGGACTCAGATCGTCGCGCTCTGGTCGTGCCGGGCGACGGCCGGCCCACCAGGTGAGAGCCGCACCCCGCACGGCACCGGCCGAAGCGCCCGCAGTTCCTCCCGGGGCCTGCGGAAGCCGCATTACGGCGGCCGGTGGCTCGCGGTGTTTCGCCTCGGCCAGGGTCCTCGTCGTCCCGGGTGCCCGCGCCCCGTCGGGGCCCGCGCCGAGGCGGGCCCCGGAAAGGGCTCAGGCGGGCAGCCGCCAGACCTGGTTGGCGCCGCCGAAGCAGTCCCAGATCTGCAGCCGGGTGCCGTCGGCGGAGCTGTTGCCGGTGGCGTCGAGGCACCTGTTGGACGCCGGGTTGCGCAGCGTGCCGTTGGCCTGGGCCTGCCAGACCTGCGCGCCGGTGCCGTTGCAGTCCCACAGCTGCACCTTGGCGCCGTTGGCGGTGGAGGCGCTGGTCACGTCGGCGCACTTGCCGAGGGCGCGCAGGGTGCCGTCGGTGCCCACCGTCCAGCTCTGGGCGTTGGTGCCGTTGCACGCGTAGAGCTGCACGGCGGTGCCGTTGGCGGTGCCGGCGGCGGCCACGTCGACGCACTTGCCGCCGATGCCGGTGATCGGGCCGGTGCGCCCGACGGGCGGCGGGGTGGTGCCGCCGGTGGCGGTGTCGTAGATGGCGCTGACCAGGGAGGTGGCGCCGGTGGTGTCCTGGCTCAGTTCCCAGTTCATCATGCCGCCGGCGTTGGCCATGGCCCACTGGGTCTTGCGCTTGACCGTCGGGATGCCGTTGTAGCACTGCTGGGTGCCGTTGACCGTGGTGCAGTCGCGGTTGGCGTTGGCCGGGTCCATGGCGACCAGCGCGGCGTACGTGTGGTAGCCGGGCCGGCTGTAGAACGGCACGCCGAGCACCGCCTTGCGGGCGGGCAGGCCCCGGGACTTCCAGTAGTTGACGGCGTTGATCGACCAGTCGTAGTTGGCGTGCGGGCTGCCGCCGTCGTACGCCATGATGTTGAGCCAGTCCACGTGGCCGAAGACGGCCGGCTGCACGCCCTCGGCGTACCAGCCCTCGGAGACGACGGCGGCGGTGAGCAGCTTGCCCCGGCTGTGCAGGGCGCCGGCCAGCTGCTGCATCAGCGCCGTGTAGTTGGTGGCCGAGGCGCCCGGGTCCGGGTACTCCCAGTCCATGTCGACGCCGTCGAGGTTGTACTGGTTGACGAAGTTGACGACGTTGTTGACGAACGTCGTGCGGCTGCCGGCGTTGGCGGCGAGCGCCTCGAAGGCGGAGTCGTCGCCGTTGTTCCAGCCGCCGATCGCGATCGACACCTTGACGTTGCTGGCGTGGCCGCGCGACACCAGCTGGGAGAGCTTGGCGGGGTTCTCCACCGGGCGGAGGCTGCCGTCGCCGTTGGGCAGCACGAACGCGTAGTTGACGTGGGTCAGCTTGGCGTACTGCACCGCGTTGACGTCGCCGGTCCAGGACGGCAGGTAGCCGACGCTGCGGAAGCCGTTGGGCAGCACGGCGGCCTGCGCGGGGGCGGGGGCCAGGGTGAGGGTGGTGGCGGCGGTGGCGAGGGTGAGCAGGCCGGCGGCGAGGGCCGACCTGAGGCGGGAGAGCGATGAGGGCATCGGGGGCCTTCCCGTGGGCGGGTCGTGGCGACCGTGCCGCCCGCGTCGGCGGCGGGGCGCCGGGTGCGGGCGTACGGGTGGGGGACGGGTGGACATCCTCGAGGCAGCCAAATCCTAAGGATTGTTAACTGTCGCGTCAACGATGATGTTCGATGGAGGCGGGCGCTGCCCGACCTCGGGTGGGCTGGGTCCGGCCCCGAACGACCGTTAAGCTGAGCGCGTGGGATCCGACGAGCTGTATCCGCCACGGCGGCTGGACGATGCCCGGCGCGCCACCGCCGCCGCGGGCCTGGACGCGCTACTGCTGACCCCCGGCTCCGACCTGCGCTACCTGACCGGCTACGACGCCCACGAGGGGGAGCGGCTCACCTGCCTCGTGCTGCCCGCGCAGGGCGAGCCGACGCTGATCGTGCCCACCCTGGAGCGGCCGGCCGCCGAGGCGTCCCCCGCGCCGGCCACCGGCGTACGCATCGTCGACCACGCCGACGGCACCGACCCGTACCCGCTGCTCGTCGCCGCCCTCGGCGGACCAATGGCGACGGTCGGCCTGGCCGACCGGATGTGGGCCGAGCAGGTCCTGGCCCTGCGCGCGGCGCTGCCCGGCGCCACCCAGCGGCTGGCCTCCGAGGTGCTGCGCGAGATGCGCCTGCGCAAGTCCCCGGCCGAGGTCGCCGCGCTGGCCGAGGCGGGCGCGGCGATCGACGCCGTGCACGCGCGGATGGGCCAGTGGCTGCGGCCGGGGCGCACCGAGGCGGAGGTGGGTGTCGACATCGCCGCGGCGATCCGGGCCGCCGGCCACGTGAGCGTGGACTTCGTGATCGTCGCCGCCGGCCCGAACGCCGCCAGCCCGCACCACGGCACCTCCGACCGCCCGATCGGCGCCGGTGAGCCGGTCGTCGTGGACATCGGCGGGACGATGCCGTCGGGCTACCGCTCCGACTGCACCCGCACCTACGTCGCGGGCGCCCCGGCGCCGGCCGAGTTCGTCGACTACTACGCGGTGCTGCACGCCGCCCAGCGGGCCGCGGTGGCCGCGGTCCGCCCCGGGATCACCGCCGAGGACGTCGACGCGGCGGCCCGGGAGCCGATCGCGGCCGCCGGCTTCGGCGCGGAGTTCCTGCACCGCACCGGCCACGGCATCGGACTGGACGGCCACGAGGAGCCCTACGTGGTGGCCGGCAACGCCCGCCCCCTGGAGCCGGGGATGGCGTTCTCCGTCGAACCGGGCATCTATCTGGCGGGCCGCCACGGCGCCCGCATCGAGGACATCGTCGTCTGCGCCACGGACGGCGTGCAACGGCTCAACACCACCCCCACGGAGCTCATCGCGCTATGACTGTCGACCGGATCCTCCCCACCGACGAGGCCCACGACCTGCTCGACCTCGCCACCGAACTCGCCGACCGGGAGCTCGCGCCGCGGGCCGCCGGGTTCGAGGAGCGCGCGGAGTTCCCCCGCGAGGTGCTGCGCACCCTCGGGCGGGCCGGCCTGCTCGGCCTGCCCTACGCCGAGGAGCACGGCGGCGCCGCCCAGCCCTACGAGGTCTACCTCCAGGTGCTGGAGATCCTGGCCAGCCGGTGGCTGGCGGTCGCCGAGGCGGTCAGCGTGCACACCCTGTCCTGCTACCCCCTGGCGCAGTTCGGGACGAACGAGCAGCGCAAGCTGCTGCCCGACATGGTCGGCGGGGAGCTGCTCGGGGCGTACTGCCTGTCGGAGCCGCAGGGCGGGTCGGACGCCGCCGCGCTGACCACGAAGGCCGTGCGTGACGGCGACGACTACGTGGTCGACGGCACCAAGGCGTGGATCACCCATGCGCAGGTGGCGGACTTCTACAACATCTTCTGCCGCACCGGCGGACCCGGCCCGAAGGGCATCTCCTGCCTGCTGGCCGACCGCGCCACGCCCGGCATCGCGCCGCAGGCGGCCGAGCGCACGATGGGGCTGCGCGCCTCCCCGGTGGCGCAGATCGCCTTCGACTCGGCCCGGGTGCCGGCGGAGCGGCTGATCGGCGGGGAGGGGGCGGGCTTCACCATCGCCATGTCCGCCCTCGACTCGGGACGCCTCGGCATCGCCGCCTGCGCGGTCGGGCTGGCCCAGGCGGCGCTGGACTACGCGGTCGGCTACGCCCGGGAGCGCCAGCAGTTCGGCAAGGCGATCATCGACTTCCAGGGGCTGGGCTTCACGCTCGCCGACCTGGCCACCCAGATCTCCGCGGCCCGGGCGCTGACGCTGGCCGCGGCCCGGCTGCGCGACGCCGGCCGGCCGTACTCGATCGAGGCGGCGAAGGCGAAGCTCTTCGCCACCGACGTGGCGATGCGGGTGACCACGGACGCGGTGCAGGTGCTCGGCGGGGCCGGCTACGTGGCCGACCACCCGGTGGAGCGCTACATGCGCGAGGCCAAGGTGCTCCAGATCGTCGAGGGCACCAACCAGATCCAGCGGCTGGTCATCTCCCGGGCGCTGGCGAAGGGCTGACGGGCGTCGCCCCGCCGGCGCCGCGTCGCGCCGGCGGGCCGCCTCGTCGCCGCGACGCGGTTTTCCCGGTAGGTTGCACGCCGTGGAGGAGATCGACCGCGCCATCATCGCCGCGCTGACCGCTGACGGTCGGCTGTCGTACACCGATCTGGCGGAGCGGGTGGGCCTGTCGGTCTCCGCCGTGCACCAGCGGGTGCGCCGCCTGGAGCAGCGCGGCGTGATCAAGGGGTACGCCGCCCGGGTCTCCTTCGAGGCACTGGACCTGCCGCTTACCGCGTTCGTGGCGATCCGGCCCTTCGACCCGTCGCAGCCCGACGACGCGCCGGAGCGGCTGGCCCACCTGCCCGAGATCGACTCGTGCTACTCGGTGGCGGGGGAGGACTTCTATCTCCTGCTGGTGCGGGTGGCCAGCCCGGCCGACCTGGAGCGGCTGCTCCAGGAGATCCGGACGGCGGCGAACGTGACGACCCGTACGACTGTGGTGCTGTCGACGCCGTACGAGAACCGCTCGCCGAAGATCAGTGCCGAGCCCCAGCTTCGGGTGCGCTCGCGGGGGTCGGGGGAACCGGCTGGTTCCAGCGCAGGATGACCCGCCGGCCGTGCTCGTGGCCGAGCACGCTGACCGTGGCGGTGTCCAGGCGCAGCAGCCCGCCGGCCGACGGGGGCAGGCCGACCCAGCGGGCGCCGAGCACGCGCAGGCTGTGGGCGTGCCCGACGAGGGCGACGGTGCCCCGGTCGAGCAGCGGATGGATCCGGGCGAGCACCCGGTCGAGGCGCTCGCCGACCTGGTTCGGCGACTCCCCGCCGGGGCAGCCGTCGGCCCAGATGGACCAGTTCGGGTGGTCGTCGCGGATGTCGGCGGTGGTGCGCCCCTCGTACTCCCCGTAGTTCCACTCGGCCAGGTCGTCGAGCGTGCCGGTGACCGTGAGGCCGGCGAGGCGCGCGGTGTGCAGCGCCCGGGCGCGGGGGCTGGTCAGGACCGCGGCGCAGCGGCGGCCGGCGAGGAAGCGGCCGAGCGCGCGGGCCTGCCGCTCGCCGTCGGGGGTGAGCTGGAGGTCGGTGTACGAGGTGTGCCGGCGGCTCGCGCTCCAGGTGGTCTCGCCGTGCCGGATCAGCAGAAGCTCTCCCATTCCTCCAGTCAATCAGACGACCTCTTCCCATCGTTCACCTAGTGTCCTAGGATGCCTTAGCGGGTGTGGCCCCTACCATGCCGGCACAGCAGGGTTTCCGACTGCGTGATGAGGGCACCCGAGCAAGCAGGGGCCGGGGGAGGCCCGGCCCGTGCGGAGGAGGCGACATGGGCTTCACCGGCAAGGCGAAGAACAAGGTCCAACAGGTGGCGGGGGCCGCCAGGAAACGACTCGGCGGCGCCACCCACAACGAGCGGATGCGCGGCGAGGGCGCCACGCAGCAGAGCGACGCGCGTGCCCGACAGGCCGGCGAGCACCTCACCGACGCCGGCCGGGACGTGAAGGACGCCTTCACGAGGTGACCCGGGTGCGGCGGCCTCCGGCACACCGGCCGGGGGCCGCCGGCTGCTCCGCCCGGCTGGAGGGCCTACCGCTCGTCGGCGCAGCAACCGTCCGCGCAGCAGCCGTCCGCGCAACCCTCCGTCCTGCTGCCTGCCGCCGGCCCGGCAGGGGTGAGCCCGGGCGGGCAGCAGGCGTGACCGCGCCACGCTTCGCGACCTTCCTTGGCCGCCACCACGGCGATGACCAGCGCCGCGATCGGATCGGCCCAGGACCAGCCGAGCAGGCTGTTCAGGCCCAGGCCCACGAGGAGGACGGCGGACAGGTAGGTGCACAGCAGGGTCTGCTTGGAGTCCGCGACCGCCGACCGCGAACCGAGTTCCCGGCCGGCGCGGCGCTGCGCGTACGACAGGCCCGGCATGATCGCCAACGACAGTGCCGCCAGCACGAGACCGACACCGGAGTGCTCGGCGTCGGCGCCGCCAACCAGGGCCCGTACCGACTCCACCGTCACATAGGCGGCGAGAGCGAAGAACGAGACCGCGATGATCCGCAGCGCCGCCTTCTCCCGAGCTTGCGGATCGCGGCCGGCGAACTGCCACGCCACCGCGGCTGCCGACGACACCTCGATCACCGAGTCCAGGCCGAAGCCGATCAGGGCGGTCGACGACGCGATCGTGCCGGCGGTGATCGCCACGACCGCCTCGACGACGTTGTAGGTGATCGTCGCGGCCACCAGCAGCCGTACCCGGCGGGCGAGGACCGCGCGGCGCGCCGGCGAGGGTCCCGCCGGTGTCAGGTTGGTGAGGGGGAGGGTCATCAGCAGCAGCCCTTTTCGCCGGAATCCGGGCACGCGGCCGGGTCGACCGTCAGCACGAGTCCGAGCAGGTCCGCGAGGGCGTGTGCCAGCCGGGCGTCGGCCAGCTCGTATCGGGTGCGGCGGCCCTGGGACACGGCGACCACCAGGCCGCAGCCGCGCAGACACGACAGGTGGTTCGACAGGTTCTGCCTGGTCGTGCCCAGTAGTTCGGCCAGCTCCGCCGGGTATCCCGGCCCGTCGCGCAGTGCCAGCAGCAGCCGCGCCCGGGTCGGGTCGGACAGGGCGTGGCCGAAGCGGGCCAGCGCCTGCCCGTGCGTCAACGTCTCCACGTCGGCGATAGTACAGCCGACGATGTACCAAGTCGGGCCTCACCCGGGCAGCAGGTCCCGGGCTGACGTTCGTGTCGATGGTGAAGCGCGGGCTGTGCCCTCGCGGGTTGCTCGCCCGAGGAGCGGCGGCCCCGTCGTGGGCCGCAGACGCGTCACCCCCGGGCCGGTGGTCGGCTCCGGGGGTGACGGTGTCGCAGCTGGTCAGTCGTTGCGGTGCTCGGCCCACCACTGCTGCCCGGTCTCGGGCAGGGTGTCGATCGGGTCGTAGTAGGCGTGGCGCTTGTTGAGCGCCTCGGCGTCGGCGGACTCGATGGAGGTGCGGTAGTTCTTCGTCCAGTACGAGATGCCGCGGTCGCGGTCGTACTCGGTGAGCATGTGCACCCAGCGCTTGCCGACGAAGGGGACGTCGCAGACGATGCGCGGGGTGGCGTAGCCGGGCAGGTAGCCCATGATGTCGTGCTGGAGCTGCTGGGCGTGCCACACCGGGACCCGCCAGTGCTCGGCGTTGGGGATCATGTCGCACATGTAGAAGTAGTACGGCAGGATGCCCGCCTCGCCCTGGAGGGCGAAGCAGAGGTCGAGCAGGTCGGGGGCGGTGGCGTTGACACCGCGCATGAGCACGCCCTGGTTGCGGACGTCGCGTACGCCGACGTCGAGGGCGGTCTGGGCGGCCCTTGCGACCAGCGGGGTGAGCGACTGGGCGTGATTGACGTGGGTATGGATGGCGAGGTTGACGCCGCGGCGGGCGGCGGTGCGGGCGACCCGTTCGAGGCCCTCGACGACGTCGGGCTGGAGCCAGTGCTGGGGCAGGCCCATGAGGGCCTTGGTGGCGAGCCGGATGTCGCGGATGGTCTCGATCTCCAGCAGCCGCATCAGGTAGGACTCGAGGTTCTTCCACGGGACGTTGGCCACGTCGCCGCCGGAGACGACGACGTCACGGACGCCGGGGTGGGCCTTGAGGTAGCCGATGTGGGCGTCGTAGCGGTCGACGGGCTTGAGGGTGAGCTTGAGCTTGTCGACGGCGGGGGTGGAGTTGCCGACGAGGTCCATGCGGGTGCAGTGCCCGCAGTACTGGGGGCAGGTGGAGAGCAGCTCGGCGAGGACCTTGGTGGGGTAGCGGTGGGTGAGGCCCTCGGCGACCCACATGTCGTGTTCGTGCAGGGAGTCACGGCTGGCGTACGGGTGGGAGGGCCAGTCGGTGCGCCGGTCGGAGGCGACGGGGATCATGTAGCGCCGGATCGGGTCGGCGAGGAACGCCTCGGTGGTCATCGGCGCGAACGGGACCATGGTGTTGACCATCTGCGGCGGCACCAGCATGGACATGGTGGCCAGGGCCTTCTGGTCGGCCTCGAGGTCGGCGTAGAAGGTCTCGTCGACGGTGTCGCCGAGGACGGTGCGCAGCTGCTTGATGTTCTTGACGCAGTTGACGCGCTGCCACTGGGCGTTCTCCCACTGGTCGCGGGTGACGTGGCGCCAGCCGGGGAAGCGGGTCCAGTCGGGTTCGACGAGGGGCGCGCGGCGGTACTCGTAGGGCTGTCCGGCGGTGGGGACGGCGACCGGCGCGGGGCGGGGCGCGGGCGGGGTCTCTACCGGTTGGGTCTGGGTCACGGCCCCTCCTCGATGTGGTGCGGTTGATCAGCGACCCCGAAGGCTACTGGAAAATATTCGGTGAAGAAATTAGTCTGCCGTAAGTTTTCCCGCTACGCGAGCCCTGGTCGGGGCTTCGGGCGGCGTGACAGGGGAGGTCGGCGTGACGTCACCGGTGGGTCTGCACCGCGTTGTCGAACCGGCGGGGGTGCTGCCGCAGGCCGCGTGGCGGCTGGACGCGAGTCCGGAGATCGCGCCGAACGAGGTGCGGATCCGGGTGGAGCGGTTGAACCTGGACGCGGCGAGCTTCCGGCAGCTGTGGGAGAAGCACGGCGGGGACGGTGACGCGGTCCGCGCCGAGGTGCTTGAGATCGTGTCGACGCGCGGCAAGATGCAGAACCCGGTGACGGGGTCGGGCGGGATGCTGATCGGCACCGTGGAGGAGGCGGGGCGGCGGTCCCCGCTGGGGCTGCGGGCGGGGCAGCGGGTGGCGACCCTGGTGTCGCTGACGCTGACGCCGCTGACGATCCTCGACGGGCTGGCCCGCTGGGACGGGCGCAGCGAGCAGGTGCCGTGCGACGGGTACGCGATCCTGTTCGCCCGGTCGATCGCGGCGGTGCTGCCGGCGGATCTCGATCCGCAGCTGTCCCTGGCGGTGCTGGACGTGTGCGGGGCGCCGGCGTTGACGGCGCGGGTGGTGTCGCGGTACGTGGCGGAGCGGGAGCGGGCGGAGGATCCGACGCCGGTGCGGGTGGCGGTGATCGGTGGCGCGGGCAAGAGCGGGTCGCTGTCTCTGGCCGCGGCGCGGCGGGCGGGTGCCGCCCGTACGGTCGGGGTGGTGCCGGTCGTGGCGGAGCGTGACGCGCTGGCGGCGGTGGGGCTGGCGGACGTGGTGGCGTTGGCCGACGCGCGGGATCCGGTGGCGTTGTCGTCGGCGGTGACGACGGCGTTGGGGGCGCCGGCGGACGTGACGGTGGTCTGCGTGGACGTGCCGGGGTGTGAGCACGGTGCGGTGCTGGCGACGGAGGACGGCGGCACGGTGGTGTTCTTCTCGATGGCGACGAGTTTCGCGGCGGCGGCGTTGGGGGCGGAGGGACTGGCGGCGGACGTGACGATGCTGGTCGGGAACGGGTACGTGCCGGGGCACGCCGAGTTCGCGTTGGGTCTGTTGCGCTCGGAGTCGGGGGTGCGGGCGTTGTTCGAGGCGCGTCTGGCGGCAGACTGATGGTCATGACGAACCCCTCGACTCTGTACCGCGGCGGGACGCTGCACTGCCCGGCCGATCCGAGCGCGACGGCTCTGCTGGTCACCGATGGCCGGATCTCCTGGTTGGGGGTGGACGCGGACGCGCCGGTCGCCGAGCGGGTGGTGGATCTGGACGGCGCGTTGGTGACGCCGGCGTTCGTGGACGCGCACGTGCACGCCACGGACACGGGGTTGGCGTTGTCGGGGCTGGATCTGTCGGGGGTGCGTTCGGCGGCGGAGTTGCTGGACGCGGTGGCGGGGTTCGCGGCGGGGTTGCCGTCGGACGCGGTGGTGCTGGGGCACGGCTGGGACGAGTCGGGTTGGGCGGTGCCGCGGTTGCCGGACGCGGCGATGTTGGACCGGGCGGCCGGGGGGCGGCGGGTCTATCTGTCGCAGGCGTCGATCCATTCGGCGTTGGTGTCGGGGGCGTTGTTGGCGGCGTGTCCGCAGGTGGTGTCGGCGGCGGGGTACGACGCGTCTGGGTGGTTGCGGCGGGATGCGCACCACGTGGTGCGGGCGGCGGCGTTCGCGTCGGTGACGCGGGCGCAGCGGGTGGCGGCGCAGCGGGCGGCGTTGGCGCACGCGGCGTCGCTGGGTATCGCGGCGGTGCACGAGTGCGGTGGCCCGGAGATCTCCGACGAGGAGGACTTCACGGGTCTGTTGGCGTTGTCGGGTGACGGTGTGGCGGAGGTGTACGGGTACTGGGGTGAGCTGATGGGGGCGGCGCGGGCCCGGGAGTTGGGTGCGGTGGGGGCGGGGGGTGATCTGTTCGCCGACGGGGCGTTGGGGTCGCGTACGGCGCACGTGTCGCGTGACTACCTGGATGGTGAGGGGGGTTGCGGGCACGGTTACCTGAGTGCGGAGCAGGTGCGTGAGCATCTGTTGGACTGTGCGGCGCACGGTGTGCAGGGTGGGTTCCACGCGATCGGTGACGCGGCGGTCTCGACGGTTTTGGAGGGTTTCGCGGGGGCGGCGGAGAAGTTGGGCACGGACCGGGTGCGGGCGGGTCGGCACCGCATCGAGCACGCGGAGATCATGAACAAGCGGTTGATCGCCGGGTTCGTGGAGTACGGGATCGTGGCGAGCATGCAGCCTGCGTTCGACCGGTTGTGGGGTGGCGCGGGTCGGATGTACGAGTCGCGGCTGGGCCTGGAGCGGTCGTTGGAGTCGAATCCGATGGGTGCGATGCACGGCGTCGGGGTGGCGTTGGCGTTCGGGTCGGATTCGCCGGTGACGCCGCTGGATCCGTGGGGTTCGGTGCGGGCGGCGGTGTGGCACCACAGTCCGACGCAGCGGATGAGTGTGCGGTCGGCGTTCGCGGCGCACACCCGGGGCGGGTGGCGTGCGGTGCGGCTGGACAACGAGGGTGTGCTGGCGTTGGGGGCGCCGGCGACGTTCGCGGTGTGGTCGACGCCGGCGGGGGTGGACCGGGGGTTGCCGGTGTTGTTGGCCGCGGACCCGGAGGCGCGTGGTCCGCAGGACCCGACGCCGCTGCCGGTGTGTCGGCGCACGGTGTTGCGCGGTGACGTGATCTACGAGGAAGGGTCTTCGTGAGCGTGGGAACCATCGGTACGGCGTGTGGCGCCGTCGCGGGGCAGGGTCGGGTGACGGTGTGACGGGCAAGCTTGACCTGGATCCGCGGCTGGTGGCGCGGGCGCGGGAGTTGGCGCGTCGTGCGGGGCAGCCGGTGGTGGATCTGGCGCGCAGCCACACGACGGTGTCGGTGGAGCGTGCGGTGTTGCGGCTGGCCGGGGTGGTCGGCGCGGATCCGGACGGTATTCCGTGGGTGAACCGGCTCGTGGACGCGGTGGTCGCGGACGTGGGGTTGGGGCACGGGGTGGCGTTGCCGGTGTTCGACGCGCTCGCTCGGGAGCAGCTCGGTGACGTGACGTTGCTGGCGCAGAAGGCGGCGGCGGGGTCGGTGCGGTTCGAGGTGCCGACGGGGAAGGCGGCCACGGCGGCGCGGAAGGCGGCGCGGCGGGCGGTGGGTGCGGGGATCCGGGCGATCGACCGGCGGCGCGCGGAGCGTGACCGGCTGGTGAAGCGGTTCGGGGATCCGGCGCAGCGGCCGTGGATCTATCTGATCGTGGCGACGGGCGACATCTACGAGGACATTCCGCAGGCGCAGGCGGCGGCGCGGGCGGGTGCGGACGTGATCGCGGTGATCCGGTCGACGGGGCAGTCGTTGCTGGACTACGTGCCGGAGGGGGCGACGCGGGAGGGTTTCGCGGGCACGTACGCGACGCAGGAGAACTTCCGGTTGATGCGGGCGGCGTTGGACTCCTCGTCGAGGGAGTTGGGCCGCTACGTGCGGTTGACGAACTACGCGTCGGGTCTGTGCATGCCGGAGATGGCGACGTTGGCGGGCCTGGAGCGGCTCGACATGATGTTGAACGACTCGATGTACGGGATCCTGTTCCGCGACATCAACCCGATCCGCACGTTCGTGGACCAGCGGTTCTCGCGGCAGGTGCACGCGCGGGCGGGGATCATCATCAACACCGGTGAGGACAACTACCTGACCACGGCGGACGCGGTGGACGAGGCGCACACGGTGACGGTGTCGCAGCTGCTCAACGAGTACTTCGCGCACGAGGCGGGGTTGGCGGACTGGCAGTTGGGCCTGGGGCACGCGTTCGAGATCAACCCGGACGTGCCGGAGTCGTTGCGGCTGGAGTTGGCGCACGCGTTGCTGGCGCGGGAGTTGTTCCCGGACGCGCCGTTGAAGTGGATGCCGCCGACGAAGCACATGACGGGTGACGTGTTCCGGGGCAATCTGCTGGACGGGTTCTTCAACCTGGTGGGCACGATGACCGGTCAGGGGATCCTGCTGGTGGGGATGATGACCGAGGCGGTGGTGACGCCGTGGTTGTCGGACCGGGACATCGCTTTGCAGAACGTGCGGTACGTGCTGGGTGCGGCCGGTGGGTTGCACGAGGACTTCGTGCCGGCGGCGGGCGGGTTCATCCAGCAGCGGGCGAACCGGGTGCTGGGTGAGGCGGTCGACCTGCTGGAGCGCATCGGTGAGCAGTCGCTGTTGACGGCGATCGCCGAGGGCACGTTCGGGATCATGAAGCGGCCGGCGGACCGGGGCAAGGGGCTGGCGGGGGTGGCCGCGCACGAGGCGGGCTACTTCAATCCGGCGACGGAGATCCTGGAGGCGCCGGTGGCGGGTGGAGAGGTGGCACGGGCGTGAGCGCCGTCGAGGCCGGCGGGGACGCCGGGAAGAAGATCGTCCGGCCGTACGGGGACACCACGGGCGACGGCATGGTGCAGGTGTCGTTCACGTTGCCGGTGCCGCACGACAAGCGGGCCGAGGGTGCGGCGGTGCAGTTGGCGAACAAGATGGGCATCGACCCGGCGATGCTGGTGCACGCCAAGCCGATGAGTGACGGGTTCACGTTCTTCGTGGTGTACGGGCGGGTGAACCATCTGGTGGACCTGTCGGCGGTGCAGGTGGTGGAGCGTGACTTCCCGCTGCTGAGCGCCAAGGAGGTCAACGCGGTGGTGAAGCGGCGGTTGCGGCGCAAGTTGTCGGTGGTGGGGGCGTGTATCGGCACGGACGCGCACACGGTCGGCATCGACGCGATCCTCAACGTCAAGGGCATCGCGGGGGAGAAGGGCCTGGAGTACTACCGGGAGTTGAAGGTCACGAACCTGGGTGCGCAGGTGAGCGTGCCGGAGTTGGTGGAGGCGGCGCGGGTGGAGCGCGCGGATGCGGTGTTGGTGTCGCAGGTGGTGACGCAGCGGGATGCGCATCTGCACAACACGCGGGAGATGTCGGCGGCGTTCCGGGAGGCGATGCCGGCGGGGCGCCGGCCGTTGCTGATCGTGGGTGGGCCGCGTTTCGACGAGTCGATGGCCGGCGAGTTGGGCGTGGACCGGATTTTCGGTCGGGGCACCACCCCGGGTGAGGTGGCGAGTTTCCTGGTGCACGCGTTGGTCACGGAGAAGAAGGCGAAGGCATGAGTGATTCCCGGGTGGGTCTGACGGTCGTGCACCGGCGGTACGTGCCGTATTCGCACGCCCACTACGCCGGCAACCTGGTCGACGGGGCGTACGCGCTGGGGTTGTTCGGGGACGTGGCCACGGAGGTGTGTATCCGCACCGACGGTGACGAGGGGTTGTTCGCGTCGTACTCGGACGTGCAGTTCCGGGCGGCGATGCGGGCGGGTGACGTGTTGGAGGTGACGGCGACGGTGACCCGGGTGGGTACGCGTAGCCGCACCATCGACTTCGAGGCGCGGGTGGTGTGCCGGGGGCGCCCGGATCGGGGTGAGTCGGCGGCGGAGGTGCTCGACGAGCCGGTCGTGGCGGTCACGGCGACCGGCACGGTGGTCGTGCCGCCGGTGGCGTGAGGTACGCGGTCTGCGCCGACGTCGGGTCCACGTACACGAAGGTGGCGGTGGTGGACCTCGACGCGGGCGCGTTGGTGGCGGGGGCGTCGGCGCCGACGACGGCGGGCACGGACGTGCTGCACGGCCTGGACGCGGCGGTGGCGGCGGCCACCGCCGGCCTGGCGACGGGTCAGGTGCCCTGGTACGTGTGTTCGTCGGCCGGTGGTGGGTTGCGGTTGGCGGTCGTCGGCTACGAGCGGCTGGTGACCGCGCAGGCGGGCCGGCGGGTGGGTCTGTCGGCGGGCGCGAACGTGGTGCACGTGGCGGCGGGGCGGCTAGGTGCGGCGGACGTGGCGGGGCTGCGGGCGGCCCGCCCGGACGTGGTGCTGCTGGTGGGTGGCACCGACGGTGGTGACGCCGAGACGTTGACGCACAACGCGACGCGGTTGGCGAGGGCCCGCTGGCGGGTGCCGGTGGTGTTGGCGGGCAACGTCGACGTCCGCGACGACCTGCATGCCGTGCTGGCGTCGGCGGGGGTGCCGGTGACGGTGGCCGACAACGTGCTGCCGCGTATCGGGGTGCTGGCGCCGGCGTCGGCGCGCTCGGCGATCCGGGAGGTGTTCCTGCGGCACGTGATCGGCGGGAAGCGCCTGTCGCGGGGGTCGCGGTTCGCGCGGCTGGTGCGGGCGGCCACCCCCGACGCGGTGCTGACGGGCGTGGAGGTGCTGGCCGACACCCTCGGTGGTGATCTGGTGGTGGTGGACGTGGGTGGCGCCACCACGGACGTGTATTCGGTGCTCACGCCGGACGAGCGGGCCACCGGGCCGGGCCGGGAGGTGGCGGGGTCGCTGTGGCGGGCCCGTACCGTCGAGGGGGACCTGGGCATGCGGTGGAGCGCGCCGGGGGTGGTGCGGGCGGCCGTCGAGGAGCGGCTGCTGACCGGCGTGCAGGGCGAGGACCTGGCGGCGGGGGCGGCGGTGCGCGCGGGTGATCCGGGGTTTTTGCCGGTGGGGGACGCGGAGCGTGCGGTGGACGCCCGGATCGCGGCTCTGGCGGCGACGGTGGCGTTGCGTCGGCACGCCCGTGGGGCGGCCACGGGTGAGCGGGCCGGGCGGGACCTGCGTGACGTGCGGCTGCTGGTGGGTTCCGGTGGGGTGCTGCGGCATGCCGCGCCGGCGGATGCGGCGGGTGTGTTGGGTGCGGTGCTGGCCGACCACGCCGGTGGGTGGCCGTTGCCGCGTGCGGCGCGGCCGGTCGTCGACGTCGACTACGTGCTGGCCGCCGGTGGGCTGCTGGCCGCCGAGCATCCGGCGGCGGCGGGGGCGTTGCTGCGCCGGCACCTCGCGACGGATTGAGACTCGCCGACGCGACACGCCGTGGTGCATCACACGACAGGCCCGGGTGGGTTGACAGCGGCGGGGGTCCACGCCGTACCGTCTTTGAGTCCTACTACGGGAAGCGGCTGTTGTTCGCTTCGTCCCTTCGTCCGCTGGCCGAGCGACATGTGAGCAGTGCGTCGCGGCGGCCAGGTCCAGCGGGCGGGGGTCGGCGGGGCGGCGCGAACCGGCCGCGGTTACCGGTGTACGGGCAGGGTGAGGTGCACGGCCAGTAGACAACGGCCAGGCGGGGGCAGCCAGTCCGCGTCGGGTCGGTCCGAAGGTCGGCGCAGCTCATTCTCGCCCCACCGGCCGGGAAGGGCCTGGGAGCATCGGGGCGCGGCGTGAGCCGCGCCCCGATTTGTGTCTGCGGCCCCCTGCGGGGGAGGAATCGCCCGTACGCGCCGTGACGGGGCGTCGGGTGCGGCGCCGGGCGGGGCGGGAAGTGGTGGGCGGGTAGCCTTCGGCCCGTGATCGTGGGCAACGTGCCGGCGCCGGCCGGGGACAGCAGCCAGCCGGGCGCCGTGGGGGCGGGGACGCCCGGGGTGGCGCGGCGTGCGCTGCCGCTGCGGGTGGCCGTGCCGATGGCGGTGGTCGCCGGGTTGGCGTTGCTGGTGGCGTTCCCGCCGTACGGGCTGTGGCCGCTCGCGCCGTTGGGCGTGGCGTTGCTGGCCGCGGCGACGCACGGGCGGCGGGTACGCGCCGGCGCGGGGCTGGGTTTCCTGACCGGGGTGGCGTTGTTCGCGCCGCTGCTGAGCTGGACGAACCTGCACACCGGCTACCTGCCGTGGGTGTTGCTGTCGTTGTTGCAGGCCGGCTACCTGGCGCTGCTGGGCGCGGCGGGCGCGTACGTGTCGCCGCTGGTCGAGCGGGTGCGGTGGAGTTGGCCGTTGGTGACCGGCGTGTTGTGGGTGGGGCAGGAGGCGCTGCGCGACCGCACCCCGTTCGGTGGGTTCCCGTGGGGGCGCCTGGCGTTCAGCCAGGACGGCTCGCCGCTGCTGCGGCTGGCCGCGTGGGGTGGCGCGCCGCTGGTGACGTTCGCGGTGGCGCTGACGGGCGGGCTGCTGGTCGCGGCGCTGTGGCGGCCGTGGGGCGGGCGGCGGCGCTGGTGGGTGCCGGTGGCCGGGTTGGCCGCCGCGTCGGTCGCGGTGCCCGTCGTGGGGCTGCTGGTGCCGGTGTCGGGTGCGGGGGGCGGTGCCGCGGTCACGGTGGCGATCGTGCAGGGCAACGTGCCGCGGCTCGGGCTGGACTTCAACGCCCAGCGGCAGGCGGTGCTGAACAACCACGTCGACGCCACGATCGAGTTGGCCGGGCAGGTGTCCGCGGGCGTGCGGCCCCGCCCCGACCTGGTGGTGTGGCCGGAGAACTCCAGCGACATCGACCCGCTGCGTGACACCGACGCCGGGGCGCGCATCTCGCAGGCCGCCGACGCGGTCGGGGCCCCGATCCTGGTCGGTGCGGTGCTGCGCGGCCCCGGGGAGGGGCAGGTGCGCAACGCGGGGATCCTGTGGCGGCCCGGCAGCGGTCCGGACCTGGAGCAGCTGTACACGAAGCGGCACCCGGTGCCGTTCGCCGAGTACGTGCCGATGCGTGATCTCGCGCGGATGGTCAGCAAGCAGGTCGACCGGGTCCGCGCCGACTTCGTGGCGGGCAGCGAGCCGGGGGTGCTGCGGACCGGGGCGGCGGTGCTCGGCGACGTGATCTGCTTCGAGGTCGCCTACGACGAGGTGGTGCGTGACACCGTCGTCGGCGGGGCGCAGCTGCTGGTGGTGCAGACCAACAACGCCACGTTCGACGTGGCCGAGGCGCGCCAGCAGTTGGCGATGGTGCGGCTGCGGGCGGTCGAGCACGGCCGGCCGGCGTTGATGGCCTCCACGGTCGGGGTGTCCGGGTTCGTTGCCCCGGACGGGCGGGTAAGCGACGCCACCGGGTTCAACACCCGAGCGGTCGTGGTGCGGCAGCTGCGGCTGGACGACGGGCGCACCCTGGCCACCCGGGTCGGGTTGTGGCCGGAGGTGGCGTTGGCCACCCTGGCCGTGGCGGCGCTGGTCGGCGCGGGCGTGCTGCGCCGCCGGCCGCGCGCCGGGTGACACCAGCCGGTACGCCGGCGAAGGGGGAGCGACGGTGGGCGAGACGACCGGCACCCGGGCCGAGACCGGTCATCCGGGGGTGGGTCGGGTGCTCGTGGTGATCCCGACCTACAACGAGGCCGACAACGTGGCGGAGATCGTGGCGCGGGTGCGCCGCGCCGCGCCGGCGGTGGACATCCTGGTCGCCGACGACGACAGTCCCGACGGCACGGGTGCGCTCGCCGACGCCCTGGCCGGCGCCGACCGCCGGGTGCACGTGCTGCACCGTGAGGGCAAGCAGGGTCTCGGCGCGGCGTACCTGGCGGGGTTCGCGTGGGCCCGTGAGCGTGGCTTCGACGCGGTGGTGGAGATGGACGCCGACGGTTCGCACGCCCCGGAGGACCTGCCCGCGTTGTTGTCCGCCGCCCGCGACGCCGACGTGGTGATCGGTTCCCGGTGGACCGCCGGGGCGCGGGTGGTGAACTGGCCGCTGCGGCGGCTGCTGTTGTCGCGTTGCGGCAACCTGTACGCGCGGCTGGTGTTGGGCATGCCGCTGTCCGACGCCACCGGCGGCTACCGGGTGTACCGGCTGGCGGCTCTGGACGAGTTCGACCTGGCGTCGGTCTGTTCGCAGGGGTACTCGTTCCAGGTGGAGTTGTCCCGGCTGGCGCACCGCTGCGGGGCGCGCATCGTGGAGGTGCCGATCACGTTCGCCGAGCGGGAGCGCGGCAGCAGCAAGATGAGCCCGCTGATCGTGGCGGAGGCGTTGTGGCGGATCACGACGTGGGGGGTGCAGGACCGGCGGCAGGCGGTGCGGCGGGGCCTGCACGGCACCCCCACCGGTCAGGTGCGGTGGCCCTGAGCGGCGGCGTGTCATGCTGGATGGGGCGCCGGCGCCCGTGCGGGGTGACCCCGCCGTAGGCGCCGCTGATGGCGAATGGGGTGAGATGCGCCGAGGATTGAGGTTTGTGCCGTTGGTCCTGTTGGCGGCGACGCTGCTGGAGCTGGTGGTGTTCGTCGTGGTGGGGCGGGCGATCGGGTTCGGCTCGGCGCTGCTGGTGGTGTTCGTGGTGTCGCTGCTGGGGCTGGTGCTGCTGCGTCGGGAGGGGATGCGCGCCTGGCGTGGCTTCAAGGCTTCCGCGCAGGCCGGTCAGCCGCCGGGCCGGCAGGTCACCGACGGTCTCGTGGGTCTGCTCGGGGCGCTGCTGCTGGCGATGCCGGGCCTGCTCAGTGGCCTGGTGGGGGTGTCGTTGCTGGTGCCGCCGGTGCGTCGGCTGGCCCGCAACGGGGTGCAGCGGGCCGCGGAGCGGCGGGTGTCGTCGATGGTCGCCGGTGACCTGTTCGGGCCGCGCCGGGTGCGGGTGCGTCGGGGCGCACCGCAGCAGCCGCATCCGCAGCCGCAGCAGCCGGTTGCCGAGCCCACCGTCGTCGACGGGGGCCGCGCCATCGAGGGAGAGATCGTCGAGCCCGGCCGGAGCTGACGCGGACACGACGGCGCCCCGGGAGCGGATGCTCCCGGGGCGCCGTGGCGTCGACGGTGCGGTTCAGGCGCGGCCGCGGCGGGTGCGGACCTCCTGCAGCCGCTCGGCGAGGATGTCCTCCAGTTCGGCGATGGAACGCCGCTCCAGCAGCATGTCCCAGTGGGTGCGCGGCGGCTTGGCCTTCTTCTGCTCCGGCTCGTTGCCGTCGACCAGCCGGGCCACGCTGCCGTCGAACTTGCATTCCCAGGTCGTGGGGACCTCGGCGTCGACGGCGAACGGAACCTCGAACTGGTGGCCCTTGGCGCAGAGGTACTCGCGGGTCTGACGCGGCGCGAGCTCCGTGTTGCGGTCGGATTCGTAGCTGACCGCGCCCAGACGGCTGCCACGCAGCATACGCTCGCCCATGATCGACTTCCCCTCGTTCGTGGTGCTGGTCTTCTCGGTGTAACGGTCCGTTCCCGCCGGGCCATTCCCGCCCGGAGGCCGGGCGAGCCTGCACAAGGGTAGCCGGCCACGCCAGCCGCCCGGTGGGGTCGCCCCGGGCCGGGTCGGGTTTCCGCTGTGCCACCGGCGATGGTAGCCGCCCCGCAGCCGCGCAGGTCGCGACGGCTGGCTCAGGTCGCCGGGGTCGGTGGCAGCGGCAGCGGCAGGCCCGGCAGCCCGTCGATGCTGCGGGCCACGTGGTCCTTGCCGGCGAAGTAGTCGCTCAGCGACGCGTCGTCCTCCCGGGCGAAGCGCCGGGCGTGCAGGTCGCGGTCGGCGTCGTAGGACATGAACGGCACCGCGTAGCCGCAGGTGTCGCGGATCAGTTCGGCGCGCACGACGATGACCGCCCGCAGGCCGTGCACGCTGGTGTCGATGTCCGGGAAGTGGCCCGTCAGCTCCGCCCAGCGGGGGTCGTCGCGAAACACCGGCTCGCCGCGCCCGTGCACCCGCACGATGTTCGGCGGCCCGTCGAACGCGCACCACATGAGCGTGATCCGCCCGTTCTCCCGCAGGTGCGCGATCGTCTCGGCGTTGCTGCCGGCGAAGTCCAGGTAGGCCACGGTGTGCGCGTCGACGACCGCCCACGAGCCGCGCAGCCCCTTCGGGGACAGGTTGATGGTGCCGTCGCCCGACAGCGGCGCCGTGGCGGTGAAGAACAGCGGCTGGTCCTCGATGAAGCTGCGCAGCCGGCCCTCGATGCGCTCGTATGTCTTTCCCACCCCGGCATCATGGCCCGGTGGCGGGCCGCCCCGCTGCCCCGGGGCCGGCTCGCGGATGCTCAGGGCGCGTGCGTCGCGACGCGTACGCGGCCTTCGTCGCAGAGCAACGACGCCAACGACGCGCCCTCCTCGGTCACGGCGGCGCGTTCGGCCCGGGAGAGGCGGCGCAGCGGGGCGACGGTCACGGTGCCGGCCGCGACGCCCCAGGTGGCGGCGACCCGGCCGTCGACCAGGACGACGCGCTCGCCGGCGACCGACAGGCCACGGTGGGCGTCGTCGACGATGCGGCTGCGGTCGTCGTAGCCGAGCAGCGCGTTGTCGAACGCCGGCAGGAACCGCACCGGCGCGGGCGTGTCGGCGTCGGGGCGCGGTGCGTCGGGCAGGTCCCACAGCCGCCGCCCGCGCTCGTCGCGCAGGACGACCAGCTCGTCGCGGATCGCGGTCACCGCCGCCGGCAGGCCGGCGAGGCCGGACCAGGCGCGCAGGTCGGCCGTCGAGGCCGGACCGAAGGCGGCCAGGTAGCGCCGCACGAGCGCCGCGCCGACCGGGTCGCGGCCCGGCGGGGGCGGCGGGTCGATCTCGCGGCCCAACCACGAGGAGAGCGGCACGTTGCGTACGCCCGCCGTCGTGCGCCACAGCCCGCGCGGCGGCAGCTGCACCACCGGGACGAGGGCGAGCAGCATCTCGCCCAGCGCCCTCGGTCCCGGCGCCGGCCACCGGTCGGCCAGCTCCCGCGCGAGCCCGGTCATCGAGCGGGGCTCGCCGTCGGCCAGCACCTCCCGGCCCGCCGTGGCGAGCTCGTCGAGGTCCACGCCGGCGAGTTCGCGACGGTAGACCCCGAGTACCCGCTGGCGCAGCATGCCGTCGTGGCGGGCCCGCCACGCCAGCGCGTCGTCGGCGGTGACGAGGTGCACGGTGCGGCGCATGAGGTGCATCCGCACCACGCGCCGGCCGGTCAGCAGGTCCGACAGTGCCGCCGGGTCGAAGCCGCGTACCCGGGACCAGAGCCCGACGAACGGCTCCTGTGGTTCCTGCGCCTGTAGGCCGCACAGGTGCGCGACGGCGTCGAGGACCGGCACGTCGGCGCGGTCGAGCAGCAGCTGCCGGGCCAGCGTGGCGCGGTTGAGCGCCCGGGCGTCGAGAACGGTCATCGGGGCACGTCCTCCCTGCGGATCGACGGGGTGCGGGGCGGGCGGGTCCCGGTCAGGTGGCCGGGACCCGCCGGGCGCTCAGGTGGCCCGCTGCCCGTCGAGGCTCTCGCGCAGGATGTCGGCGTGCCCGGCGTGCTGGGCGGTCTCGGCGATGACGTGCATCAGCACCCCCCGTACGCTTTGCACCCCCGTCTCCTCGTGCCACGGCGCCGACGGCAGCGGGTGCGTCGCCGACAGGTCGGCGACGGCGGCGACGGTCTCCTCGGTGCGGGCGGCGACCTGCGCGTAGTCATCGAGGATCCCGGCCAGGGTCTCGCCGGGCAGCATCCGGAAGCCGGCCTCGTGCTCGACGAGCCACTGCGGCACCTCGCGGGCCGTGCCGGCCGTGATGTCGGCCCAGGTGACCCCGTCGGGCAGGGCGAAGGACATGGCCGAGGGGCCCTCGACCACGAAGCGCAGCCACGACCGCTCCATGGCCGCGACGTGCTTGACCAGCCCGCCCAGGCACAGCGCGCTGGCCGTCGGGCGCTGGCCGAGCTGCTCGTCGGTGAGGCCGCGGACGGTGCCGGTCAGGGCGGATCGGGCGGTCGAGAGCGCGGCGAGCAGGTCGGCCCGCTCGGGGTCGAGGGTCGTCGGGGGCGTGGCGGTGGCGGTGTCGGTCACGGCGTTCGGGTCCTTCGTGTCGTCGTCGGTGGGCACGTGGACCACGTTCGCAGCCGAAGCGGACAGGATGTGTCCGCTTCTGCGGGCATCATGGGGGAATGCCGAAAACTTCCGCGCGCCTGCTGGCGTTGCTGTCGCTGCTGCAGGCCCGCCGGGACTGGCCGGGAGGGCTGTTGGCCGCGCGGTTGGACGTGAGCGCGCGCACCGTGCGGCGCGATGTCGAGCGGCTGCGCGAGCTGGGCTATCCCATCGCGGCCGTCAAGGGACCCGACGGTGGCTACCGCCTCGCCGCCGGTGCGCAGCTGCCGCCGCTGCTGTTCGACGACGAGCAGGCCGTGGCCCTGGCCATCGCGTTGCAGAGCGCCACCACCGCCGGCGCCGGCATCGAGGAGGCCGCGGCGCGCGCACTGCACACGGTCCGGCAGGTCATGCCCGCCCGGCTGCGCCACCGCATCGACATCCTCCAGGTCACCGCCGTCGAGCGGTCCCCGGCGCGGCCGGGCCGGCAGGTCGACAGCGGCGTGCTCATGGCGCTCGGCGCCGCCGTGCACGCCCGCGAGGTGCTGCGCTTCGACTACACCCGCGTGACCGCACCGGAGGCCGACGGCGGGCTGCCCGCGACGCGCCGGGTGCAGCCGCACCACCTCGTCACGTGGGGCGGACGCTGGTACCTGGTGGCGTGGGACCTCGACCGCGGTGACTGGCGCACCTTCCGCGCCGACCGGATCAGCCCGCGTACTCCCACCGGGCCCCGGTTCGCCCCGCGTGAGCTGCCCGGAGGTGACGTGGCGGCCTTCGTGACCAGCCGGTTCCAGGGCTCCGGGGGCGCCGGCGGCTGGCCCTGCCGCGGCGAGGTGATCCTCGACCTGCCGGCCGCCGTGGTGTCCGGGTACCTGCACGACGCGCTCGTCGAGGAACTGGGCCCGCACCGCTGCCGGCTCGTCACGGGTTCGTGGTCGTGGGTGGGTCTGGCCGCCTCCATCGGCCGCTTCGACGTCGACATCGAGGTCGTCGGCCCGGCTGAGCTCAGGGACGCCTTCGCGCGGCTGGCCCGCCGCTACACCGCCACCGCCGGCGGGTGACCGGAGATCGTTCAGCCGGCCGCGCGGGGGCCCAGGTGGGCCAGGGCGGCGGCGAGGTGGCTGACCTGCTCGGCGAGCTGGGCCGCCCGCCGCTGCGCCTCGTCGCGGTCGGTCTCGGCGGCGCGCAGCCGTACGGCCAACTCGGCGGCGCGGCCCTCGGCGGCGCTCGCGGCCTCGCGCGCGGCGGCCAGGTCGGCGCGCAGCGTGTCGTGCCGGCCGGTGAACGCGGCCAGTTCCGTGCGGGCCTGCTCGGCGGTGGCCTCGGCGCGCCGCCGGGCGGCCTCGGCGTCCCGGTGCGTGGCTTCGGCGCGTTGCCGGGCCGCGTCGGCCTCGGCGGCGGCCGTGCGGGCGGCGTCAGCCTCGGCGCGGGCCTGCCCGGCGCGCTCGCGGGCCTGCTCGGCCTCGGCGTGCAGGCGCTGCGCGCGGTCGAGGGCCTCGGTGGCGGCGCGGGTCGCCCGGTCGGCGTCGGCGCGGGCGGCGTCGCGTTCGCCGGTGAGTTCGGTGCCGCGGCGGCGTTCGGCGTCGATCTCGACGCGAAGCGCACGCAGCTCGTGGCGGGCCGTGTCGCGGTCGCGTTCGGCCTGGGTGCGCAGGGCCTCCGCGGCGCTGGCCTGCTGGCGGGCGTCGTCGCGGGCGGCCTCCGCCCGGTCGGCGCGCTCGACGGCGGCCGTGGCCCGCTCGGCGGCGCGCCGGGCCTCGTCGTGGGCGGCGTCGCGTTCGGCGGCGGCGGACCGGGCCTCCTCGCGGGCCCGGACAGCGGTCGCGGCGGCGTCCTCGGCGTCGCGGCGGGCCTCGTCGCGTTCGGTCTGGGCCGCCGCGACCTGGGTCGCCGCGTCGGCGCGGGCCTGCGCGAGCTGGCGTTCCACCCCCACCGGGGAAAGCTCGGCGTGCAGGGCGTCGGCGAGGGTCTCCGCGACCTGCTCCAGCCGGTCGACCGCCTCCCAGGTGCGGGCCACCTGACCGGGCAGGCCGGGGGCGTTGCGGTGCCGCATCCGGCTGTTGCGCGAGGCCCGCTGGCAGGCGCCGTCGTTGTCGCGGCAGTAGCGGAACGGCCGGCCGGCGCCGACGCGCTGCGGCACCTGGCGTCCGCAGTGGGCGCAGGGGCGGGTCTCGGCGGGGGTGGGCTCGGCGTCCATCGAGGGCGGAGTCTACTGCCGGGCCCGGTGGCCGGCGGCGGTGCGCCCGCCGCCCCCGGGTCGCAGCGATCGCGGCCCGGCCGACGCGCGACGAAGAGGGGTGCGTGACGGCGGCGGTCGGCTGCTCAGCCGGCCGTGCGGGCCGTGCGGTCCAGGGTGTAGCGCCGTTGCAGCAGCAGCGCGACGAGCATCACCGCCGCGGGCAGCAGCCCGAAGCCCCAGCGGATCGCGGTCAGCGCGCCGTCGGGCTGCGTGACGCCCTCGCCGGCGGTGGAGGCGACGAACCCGCCCGCGGCCAGGCACAGCGAGTACGCCCACGGGCCCAGCGCCGCGCCGGTGGCCTCGGTGGCCGTCCAGACCCCGGTGTAGGTGCCGGCGGCGCCGCCGCCCGCGCGGATGACGTCGGGCACCATCGAGAACGGCAGCAGTTGCATGCCGGCGAAGGCGACTCCGAGCACCGCGACGGCGGCCACCAGCACGGGCAGCCCGGCGGGACGACCGACGGCGAGGACCAGCGAGCCGGCCGCGAAGGCGCCCTGGGCGCCCAGCAGCGCCCGCTGCTTGCCGACGCGGCGGGCCAGCGTCAGCCAGGCCGGGGTGACCAGCAGCGCCGGGGCGACGAACGCGGCCACCAGCACGGTGGTCAGCCCGGGGCGGCCCAGCTCGTACTCGGCGTAGTAGGGCACCGCGGCCAGGACCAGGTGGGTGGTGGTGGACATGGCCAGGTACGCGGCGACCAGCCAACGGAACTGCCGGTCGCGCAGCGCCACGACGAGTGCCCGCCAGCCGCCGCCGTGCGGTGCGGGCGTCGCGGCGGCGGCCCGGCGCAGCCGGGCGATGCCGGCCACGCCGACGAGCATGGCGGCAAGCATCCCGACGGCCAGCAGCACGCCCATCCGCTGGTAGCCGGCCCGGGTGGCGTCCTCGCCGCCGGCCAGCAGGGGTGCCAGCAGCCCGGAGACGAGGATGCCGAGGGTCAGCACCACCATCCGGAAGGCCATCAGCCGGGTGCGCTCGTGGTAGCCGATCCGCAGGTCGGCGGGGGTGGCCAGGTAGGGGACCTGGTAGGCGGCGAAGAGCAGGTTGCCGGCGACGAAGGCGAGCGCCACCCAGGCGGCGGCCGGTGCTCCGGTGAGCCCGCCGGGCACGGCGAACAGCGTGGCGAAGGCCAGCGGCAGGGCGCAGCCGAGCAGCAGCAGTCGGCGCCGGTCGCCCCGGCGGGCCTGTTCGACGTCGCAGCGGTGCCCGATCCAGGGGTGCAGCAGCACGTCGGCGATCTTCGGCAGCAGCAGCGCCAGGCCGGCCAGCCAGGGGGCGACGGCCAGCACGTCGGTGAGGAAGTAGAGCAGCAGCAGGCCGGGCACCGTCACCCAGACGCCCATGCCGAGGGAGCCGGCGGCGAAGCCGAGCAACGGCCCTCGGGGAAGGGCGGTGGTGGTGTCCGTGCCGGCCGGCTGCTGGTCGAGCCCGGTCATGGCGGCCTCCTCGGCGGGCACGCCGCCCGCAATCCAACGGATGCTGGATTGTAGGGGCAGAATGGCGGCCATGACCATGCCCCGCCGTCGACCCGGGCGGCCCCGCCGCGAGGAGACCCGACCGACCCGGGAGGTGGTGCTCACCGCCGCGACCGCGCTGTTCGCCCGGCGGGGCTTCGACGCCGTGGGGCTGCGGGAGGTCGCGGCCGCCGCCGGCGTCGACGTCGCCACGGTCTCGCACCACACGGGTACGAAGGCGCAACTTTACGACGCCTGCTTCGCGCGGGTCTTCGCCGCCGAGCGGGAGGCCCTTGAAGCGGCGGCCGGGCGCGCCCGGCAGGCCCTGCACAGCGGGCCGGGCGAGGTCCGGCGGGCGCTGCACGACCTGGTGGACGTGTTCGTGGACTTCCTGGAGGACCGGCCGGAGACCACCGCGTTGTGGCTGCGCCGCTGGTTGGAGCCACAACGGCACGCCGAACTCGACGAGCGCTACGCGGCGCCGCTGTACCGGCTCGTCGCCGACCTGCTCAGCGCCGCCGCGGCGGCCGGGGCGCTGGTCGAGCCGGCGCCGCACGTGACGGTGCGCAGCCTGGTGTGGGCGGTGCACGGGCACGTGGTGGCCCTGGCCGCCGGCGGGGGGTCGCAGGCGCGCGAGCGGCGGGAGTTCCGCGCCTTCGTGCACCGCTTACTCGACGGACTGTACGGGCCGGCGACGCCTTGACGTGCCGGCCCGTACCGGGCCATTATCCAACGCACGTTGGATTAACGGGGAGGAGCCGGCGATGGGTGCACAGCCCCGGGTGGCGGTCATCGGCGCGGGCGCGGCCGGACTGGCCACCCTCAAGGCGCTCGCCGACGTCGGCGTGCCCGCCGTCTGCTTCGAGGCGGCCGACCGCGTCGGTGGCCTCTGGGTGTACGGGGCGCCCGGCTCGCCCGCGTACCGGACCCTGCACCTGAACACCAGCAAGGCCCGCACCGAGTTCGCCGACCACCCGATGCCGGCGCACTGGCCGGACTACCCCGACCACGCCCGGGTCGCCGGCTGGCTCACCGACTACGCCGACCGGTTCGGGCTGCACGACGCGGTGCGGCTGCGGCACACCGTCGACCGGGTCGCCCGCGGCGGCGACGGCCGGTGGACGGTGCACGCCGACGGACCCGACGGCGGTGTCGAGGTCACCGTCGACGCCGTCGTCGTCGCCAACGGCCACAACCGGGCGCCGAAACCGCCCGCCCCCGACCACCCGGGCACCTGCACCGCCGAGCAGCTGCACAGCCACGCCTACCGGGGCCCCGACCAGCTCGCCGGCCGGCGGGTGCTGGTCGTCGGCGGCGGCAACTCCGCCATGGACATCGCCGTGGACGCCTCGTACGCGGCCCGGCGCACCCTGCTGTCGTTGCGCCGGGGTGTCTGGGTGGTGCCGAAACACCTGCTCGGCCGCCCGTCGGACACCCTCAATGGGGCCCTCGCCCGCCGGTTGCCGTGGCGGCTGCGCCAGCGCATCACCGAACGGATGCTCGCCGCCACCGTCGGCGCGCCCACCCGCTACGGCCTGCCCGCCCCCGCCCACGGCTTCCTCCAGGACCACCCGACGCTGTCGGACGGGCTGCTGTCCCGGCTGACCCACGGCGAGATCGAGCCCCGCCCCGGCATCGCCGGCTTCGACGGCGACCGGGTCACCTTCACCGACGGCCGCGTCGACGAGGTCGACCTGGTGATCTGGTGCACCGGCTACCGGGTCGAGATCCCGTTCCTCGACCCGGCGTTGCTCGGCGCCGGGGCGGACACCCTGCCGCTGTACCGGCACGTCTTCCACCTCGACGCGCCCGGGTTGGCGTTCGTCGGGCTGATGCAGTCCACCGGTGCGGCGTTCCCGCTGGTCGAGGCGCAGGCCAAGCTGGTCGCGGCGCAGCTGTCCGGCCGCTACGCGCTGCCCGAGCCGCACCGGCAGCGCGCCGCCTGCCGGGCCGAGCTGCGCGCCGCCACCGCCCGGTGGGGGCAGCGCCGGCCCGCCATGCGGGTGGACTTCGACGCGTACCTCGCCGAGCTGGGCCGGGAACTGGCCGCCGGCACCCGCCGCGCCCGCGGAGCCGCGGCGTGAGCGGGCTGGCGGGTCGCCGGGTGCTGGTCACCGGGGCCAGCGGCACCTTCGGCCGGCACCTGTGCGCCGCGTTCACCGCCGCCGGGGCACGGGTCGTCGGCATCGACCGGCAACCGGGCACCGTCGCCGTCGACCGCGACCCGGGCGACGGCGGGGGCGTGCCGGTGCTCGGCTGCGACCTGACCGACCCGGCCGCCGTGGCGCCCACCGTCGCCGCCGCCGTGGACCGCCTCGGCGGGCTGGACCTGCTGGTCAACAACGCCGGCGTCGGCGGACCCGCCCCGGCCGAGCTGCCGCCCGACGAGGTGGTGCGCCAGCAGCTGGAGGTGAACCTGCTCGCCGCCTGGCGCACCACCGCCGCCGCGCTGCCCGCCCTGGAGGCCGCCCGGGGGCGGGTGGTCTTCGTCGCCAGCCGGATGGCCCTGCTGCCACTGCCGCTGGCCGCCGCGTACGGGGTCAGCAAGCGGGCGCTGGTCGCCTACGCCGACGCGCTGCGCCACGAGGTGGGCACCCACGTCGGGGTGAGCGTCGTCTATCCGAGCATGGTCGCCTCGCCGATCCACGACAGCACCGCCGACGCCGGCCTGTCCCTGAACGGGGTGTCCCGCCCGGAACCGGTGGCGGGGGTCGTCGCGGCGATCCTGCGCGCCGCCACCGCCCGGCGGGCGCCCCGGGACGTGGCCACCACCAGGCGAGGGCGCCTCGAACTGGCCCTCGCCCGGCACGCGCCGAGGCTGGCCGACCGGCTCGTGCGCCGTACCGTCGCCACCCGGCTCGCCGCCGGTGACCTGGACGCCGCGCCGCTGGCCGCCGGGATGCGGCGCCGGCACCGCGCCGGCTGACCCGGCGGTCCGGCGCGGCTGTCAGTCCGGCGCGCCGAAGGCCACCTCGACCGGCGTCGCCGCGGCCAGCTCCACGTCCCGTTCGCCGTACGGGCTGCGCACGCTGATCCGCTGCGCGACGGGGGAGAGCAGGCGGGCCCGCACCCGCCCCGGCGACCAGGACAGCTCCTCGACGCCGACGCGGCCCCGACAGGCCACGCCGCGCAGCACCCCCGCGTCCAGCCCCGGCAGCACGGCCGGCAGCAGCCGCAGCAGCCCCGGGCGGGACTGCACCAGCGACTCGATCAGCACCGCCGGCAAGGCGTGCGCGGCGTCGGCGTTGTACGTCACCAGGCCCGGGTTGTGCGCGCTCATCAGCGACCGGAAGAACATGTCGTTGCCGACGATCTTCAGCAGGTTCGCGGCGGTCAGCGCCCCGTCGTGCAGCCGGGCGGCGGCCAGCGCCCGGTGCAGGCTGCCGTGCGCGGAGAGGTTCTCGTCGCCGCGCAGCGTCAGCGCCCGGTGCGCGGCCCGGGCCAGCTCGGGGGTGTCGTCCGGGTTGATCTCGTCGAGCGGCCACACCGGGTAGAGGTGGCTGACGTGGCGGTGGTCGTCGTCGCCGTGGTAGCCGGGCCACGCCCACTCGGCCAGCGCCCCGCGCCCGTCCACCCGGTACGCGGGCAGCCGCCCCAGCAGCCCCGCCCACCGCTGCGAGCCGGTCACCTCGGCGGCGGTACGCAGGGCGTGCCGGGCGGCGGCGATGTCCATCGTGGCGTTCACCGCCACGTGCACCGCCCGCCCCCGCTCGTCGTGCGGGCCGGTCTCCGCCGAGTACGACGGCACCACGACCGCCGTGCCCGCCTCGTCGGTGACGGTGAGGAAGTCGGCGAAGAAGTCCGCCACCTCCGCCAGCCAGCCGGCCAGTTCCCCGAGGGGCGCGCCGGTGACCAGGTGCTGCTCGTGCAGCGGGTGCAGCAGCCAGTCCGCGCCGGGCAGCCACGCGGCGAAGGGCCAGTCCTCGTGCAGGTGGAACAGGTGGCCGTGCTCGCCGTCGGTGCGGCTGGGCGCCAGCAGGCCCCGGGCCCCGTAGATCGCCCGGGCGTTGCGCCGCCAGTCGTCGACCTGGCCGCGTACCAGGTTGGCGTGGGCCGCGGTCACCTCCGGCAGGGCGCCGACGTTCGCGCCGGCCAGTTGCAGGTTCAGGTTGGCGTCGGTGGTGAAGTCGCCCGCCCAGGCGGCGTCCCACGAGCCGAGCCACAGCCCGGTCAGCCGGGGCGGCAGGACACCGCTGGAGCTGAGCAGCAGGTAACGGCCGGCGTGGAACAGCCGCTCCAGCAGCGCCGGCCGCAGCGTGCCCGCATCGGCGTCCCGCGCCGCGAGCAACTCGCCCACGGGCAGTTCCCGCTGCGCGTCCGGCACCCGCAGGTCCAGGTTCACCCGCCCGTAGGCGCGGCCGTGCGGCACGACGTGCCGGGCCAGCAGGCTCTCGTAGTCGTCGCCGGCGTGGGCCGCCAGCCGCTCCTCCAGCTCGCCGGTGCGCCACGGCGGCGTGTCGGGGCGGTCGAGCGCCGTGGTCAGCAGCGCCGGGCCGCGCACCGCCACCCGGTCGTCGCCGAGGACCGCCACGTCGCCGCGCAGCAGGGTGAGCCCCTCGAAGCCGTACGCGCCGCCCGCGTCGGGGTAGCGGCCCCGCACCCGCAGGAAGACCAGATCCCCCCGGCGGTACGCGGCGACGGTGTAGCGCACCGACTCCGGCCGGCCCGGCAGGTCCCCGGTGACGCCCACCTCGCAGGGGCCCGCGTCGACGTGGGTGACCACCAGCGCGTCGGCCCGGGAGACGAACGAGCGCCGCCGCCCGGCCGCCCACTCGACGACGACCTCCCCGGTGGTGAACTCGGTGCGGCGCCGGTAGTCGTCGACGGGGCCGGGCGCGACGGCGTCGATGGTGAGGGCGAAGCCCGGATGGAACGACTGCGTCCAGCGCAGCACCCCGTCGCCGGCGAGCAGCCGGCTGGCCTCGGTGCGCCGGCCGGCGAGGATCAGCTCACGGACGCGGGGCAGCAGGGCGGCCAGCTCCGGCGGCCGGGCGTCGCGGGTGCCGTTGGGCAGGACGAAGCGGTGGTGGTTGACGATGATGCGTTCGGCGTGCGGCCGGCCGTACACCATGATCCCGGCCTCGCCGTTGCCGGAGAGAAACGCGTCCTCCCAGCGCCCGGCGGGGGCGGTGTCGACGATGCGGTGCGCGGCGGGGGACGGCCCGGTGGTCACCGGCCGGCCCTCGCCGCCGTGGCGGGGGCGGCGGTGCTGCCGCGTACCGTCAGCCGCGGCGGCAGCAGGGTGACCTCCGGCACCGCCTCGCCGTCGAGCTTGCGCATCAGCAGCGACACGGCCTGCGTGCCGATCTCCTCGGCGGGGACGGGCACGGCGGTGAGCATCGGGCTGGCCTGCTCGGCGAAGCGGTCGGGGCAGACGGCGACCACCGACACGTCCTGTGGCACCCGCCGACCCAGCGCCGGCAACGTGGCCAGCACCGGGTCCACGGCGGCCTCGTTCTGCACGATCAGCCCCGACACGTCGGGGTGGCGTTCCAGCAGGTCGGCGAGGGTGCGGCGGACGGCCGCCGCCCCCTCCTCGCAGGGCAGCGCCACCGCGTCGACGCCGTGCCCGGCGGCGGCCTCGACCACACCGGCGCGGGTGCGGTGCGCGAAGCCCGTGCCCCGGTCGTAGACGGCGGCGGGCGCGCCGAGCAGCGCCACGCGCCGGTGCCCCAGCCCGGCCAGGTGCGCGACGCAGGCCCACCCGGCCCGGTGGAAGTCCAGGTCCACGCAGGTCAGGCCGGTGGCGTCGGCGGGCAGGCCGATGAGCACGCTGGGCCGGGCCAGCGCCCGCAGCAGCGGCACCCGCGGGTCGTCCAGCTCCACGTCCATGACCAGGACGCCGTCGACCAGGGCGGTGGCGGCGACGCGCCGCAGGCCGGCGGGCCCCTCGTCGGAGGTGACCAGCAGCACGTCGTGGTCGAAGCGGCGGGCGGTGGTGACCACGGCCATGGCGAACTGCATCACCACGGGCACCTGCATCCCCGCGCGCAGCGGCAGGACCAGCGCGATCACGTTGGCCCGCCGGCTGGCCAGGGCCCGCGCGCCGGCGTGCGGGTGGTAGCCGAGCGACCGGATGCTGGCCAGCACCCGGTTGCGGGTGACCTCGGAGATGACGCGCTTGCCGCTGAGCACGTACGACACGGTGCTCACCGCCACCCCGGCGTGCCGGGCGACGTCGGCGATGGTGGGCTGCCCGGGCGACGGGCGCCTGCGCGCCCCGCTCACCGCGCCCGCCCAGACGCCGGCACGGCCGGCCGGCCGTCGGGGGCCGCCTCGTCGCCGCGTACGGCGAGGGTGCCGACCAGCCGCACGTCGCGCGCGGAGCGCCCGACCATGACCGTGTGGGTCGCGTCCTCCACCACCCGCCGATCCCGGGTCTCGTCCCACCAGCTCAGCTCGGCGGTACGCAGCCGCAGCCGCACCACCTGCCGCTGCCCCGGCGCGAGGCTGATCCGGGCGAAGTCCCGCAGCTGGCGCAGCGGCTGCTTGACGCGGGAGCGGCGCTGGCGCGTGTAGAGCTGCACGACCTCCTCGCCGGGGCGGTCGCCGGCGTTGGTCACCTCGACGCTCACCTCGACCTCCTCGTCGGCGGTGGCCTCGTCGACGCTCAGCCGCAGGCCGGCGTACTCGAAGCGGGTGTAGCTCAGCCCGTGGCCGAACGGGTACAGCGGGTCGCCCCGGTGGTACAGGTAGGTGGCGTCGGAGCCGATCACGTCGTAGTCGAGCAGGTCGGGCAGTTCGGCGGCGTCGGCGTACCAGGTCTGGGTGAGTCGGCCGCCGGGCTCGGCGTCGCCCAGCAGCACGTCGCCCAGGGCGGTGCCGTGCTCCTGGCCGCCGTGCGCCGACCAGAGCACCGCCGGCAGATGTTCCTCGGCCCAGCCCACGGCGTAGGGGTAGCTGCTGGTCACCACCAGCACGGTGCGCGGGTTGGCGGCGTGCACCGCCCGCAGCAGCGTCTCCTGGCCGGCGGGCAGGGCCAGGTCGACGCGGTCCTCGGTCTCCCGGCCGTTGACCATCGGGTGGTTGCCCAGCGCCACCACCGCCACGTCGGCCTCGGCGGCCAGGGCGGCGGCCTCGGCGGCCCCGTCGGCCAGCAGCTCCACCGTGAAGCGGGTCGCGTCGCCCGGGGTCGGGGCGTCGGCGCGCAGCCGCCCGTCGGCGTCGACGGCGACGTACCGGTCGGTGGCGAGGTGGTGCAGCAGCACCGTGCCGTCGGGGCCGTCGTGGAAGCGGAACGTCTCGCGTACCACCCAGCCGCCCGGTCCCGGGCGGTCGTTGGCGAGGGTGCCGGCCTCGTCGGCCCCGACGTGCCGGCCGTTGCCCGCGGCGCGCAGCGCCACCACGTCGCGTCCCCAATCGAAGACGTCGAACCCGGTGGCGTCGGCGCCGACGGTGAGCGGGCCGCCGTCGGGGCTGTCCGGGCAACCGACGTAGCGCCCGCCGACGCGCAGCGCGATCCGGTCGGTGCCGGGGTGGGTGGTGACGGTGGACAGTCGCTCGGCCAGGCCCTGGTACGCGGTCACCGCGTACGGCAGGGTGCCGCTGTACCAGTCCTCGTGGACGGCGTCGGCCAGCGGACCGAGCACGGCCACCCGCAGGCCCGCGTCGGTCAGCGGGAGCAGCCCGTCGTTGCGCAGCAGCACGATCGACTGGCGGGCGGCCTCGCGGGCCAGGTCCCGGTGCGCGGGGCGGTCGGCGGCGTCCGGCGCGACGCCGGCGAAGGGGTCGTCGCGCGGCGGGTCCAGGTCGCCGAGGCGGACCCGGACGGTGAGGACCCGCCGGACGGCGCGGTCCACGTCGGAACCGGTGATCAGCCCCCGGTCCAGCGCCTCGGTCAGTCGCGCGACGGTCGGGGCGCTGTCGGCGTCGTCCTCGGT
Organism: Micromonospora sp. USAFONa4; assembly: GCF_057197825.1. Lineage (NCBI taxonomy): Bacteria > Bacillati > Actinomycetota > Actinomycetes > Micromonosporales > Micromonosporaceae > Micromonospora > Micromonospora sp. USAFONa4. The sequence continues at coordinate 6,887,500 of NZ_CM170072.1, forward strand.
GAAGCTGTCGATCCCGGCGCGCAGGGCGGCGGCGAAGCCGCTGACGTGGTCGGGCAGGTGGCCCTGCACCCCGGCGATGTTGGTCACCGCGCCGGCGTCGCCGACGATAAGCAGTTCCTCGGGCGTCCAGCGGCGCAGTTCGTTGTCGATGAGCGGGCTCAGGTGCGCGGGCACCCCGTTGACCAGGTTGTAGGAGGCCATCACGGCGACGGCCGCGCCGGCGGCGAGGGGGGCGCGGAAGGCGGGCAGCTCGTACTCGTGCAGCACCCGGGGTGGCATGTCGCTGGACGTGGTCGCCCGGTCGGTCTCGTTGTTGTAGCCGAGGAAGTGCTTGACCGTCGGCGCCGTACGCAGCCGCTGCGGGTGGTCGCCGCGCAGCCCCTGGGCGTACGCGGTGGCGAGCCGCCCGGTCAGCCACGGGTCCTCGGACCAGCCCTCCTCGTTGCGTCCCCAGCGGGGGTCGCGCAGCGGGTTGACCACCGGCGCCCAGACGTTGAGGCCGACCCGCTCGGGGTCGGCGTGGTGCTTGGCGCGCACCTCGTCGCCGACGGCGGCGCCGACGGCCCGGACCAGCTCGGGGTTCCAGCTGCTGGCGAGCCCGACCGCCTGCGGGAAGACGGTGGCCTTGCCGAGCCAGGCCACCCCGTGCAGCGCCTCGGTGCCGGTGCGGAAGGGGGGTAGGCCGAGGCGGGGCACGGGCGCCTGCCACTGGTGCAGCAGGCCGAGCTTCTCCGGCAGGGTGAGCCGGTCCAGCAGGTCGTCGACGATGGCCTGCGGGGAGGGGGCGGGGTGGTCGGTCATGGTCGGGTCGCCTTCCGTGGGTCCGCGTCACGACCGTGTCGAAGCGCTTCGACGAACGATGGCGCGAGCGGCGTCGCGGTGGGGGTGGCGGCCGCCGGCCCGGAAGCGTTGAAGCGCTTCGACGACTGCGCGAGACATGCCGCCCCGGGTGCCCGAGCCACAGGGCGGCGGTTCGAGGTTGGCACCCCGCGCCGGTCCGGTCAAGGCCTGCAGGCCCCGGGGGTCACGCCGGAGGGAGCCGGCCCGACTCGACGGCGGCGAGCGAGGCGGTGGCGCCACCGAGCGCGGTGGCCGCCGAGTCCAGGGTGGAGGCGTCGAGCAGGCAGCCGCCGGCCTGCGGGGCGTGGGTGCGCGCGGCGAAGTCCGTGCGGGCCGCCGGCAGCAGCCACTGCGCCAGGGTCGCGAAGTGCCCGCCGACCACCACGACCTGCGGGTTGAACAGGTTGGCCAGGACGGACGCGGCGTGCCCGAGCCGGCAGCCGACGTCGGCCAGTCCCGCCAGGACGCCGGGGTCGCCCTGGCGGGCCAGCGCCTGGATCCGTTCGATCTCCGGCAGGTAGTCGGTGACCGGCCCGTCCTGCTGGGTGTCGGGCAGCAGGCGGGCGACGACCGCAGGCAGTCCGGCGTACGCGGCCAGGCAGCCGCGCCGCCCGCACCCGCAGGCGGGACCGGCCGGGTCGAGCGTCAGGTGCCCGATCTCGCCCGCGAATCCCCGTCCGCCGCGCAGCAGCCGGCCGCCGGCGACGATCCCCGCGCCGACGGAGGCCCCGCCGGTGAGGTGGACCAGGTGGGCGGCCCCGGCGTGCGCGCCGTGGCGGTGCTCGGCGAGGACGGCGAGGTTGGCGTCGGTGTCGACGTCGACGGTGAGACCGGGCTCGCGCAGTGCGGCGCGCAGGTCGGCGGCGAGGGTCACCTCCCGCCAGCCGAGCGCGGTGGCCCGGGGGACGGCGCCGTCGGCGTCGACGAGGCCGGGCACGCCCACGGTCAGGCCGAGCACGCGGCGGTCCTGCCCGGTCAGCCGGGTGATCGCCCGCCGGGCCAGGGCCGCCAGCGCGCGGACCGTCTCGGCGGGGGAGGACGTCGGCGCGGCGAAGGCACGCCGCCAGGTGAGCAGCCGGGTGCCGGCCAGGTCGACGGCGACCACCACCAGTTCGTCGGCGGCGATCTGCATGCCCAGGGCCGCGTACGGGGCGCCGTCGAGGACGAGCATGGTCGCGGGGCGCCCGACCCGGTTCTCGGTCAGGCCGGTCTCGCGCAGCAGCCGCCGTTCGATCAGCTCGCCGACCAGGCTGGACACGGTGGCCTTGTTCAGGCCGGTGTGTGCCGCGATGTCGGCCCGGGAACAGGGCGCGTGCCGGCGCACGTGCCGCAGCACCACGGCCCGGTTGGCCACCCGGACGTCGCCGAGGTCCGTCGGCTGCGGTTCGTTGTGGATGCTGATCACGATCTGTCCGTTTCCTGGGCCGACGGTGCGCGATCCGGTGGTGCCGCGCGACCCATCATCGCGTACCGCCGCGGCGGGAGGGACCACTGTCTTGTGGGACGGATCACCGTCGATTAGTTTGTTCGGCTAGAACCCCAACTAATTCTAGCCGGACACGAACGGTCCGCGAAACCGTTATCCGATGACGAAGGGAGTGCGCCGTGAAGCCGTCCCTGCCGGGCGTATCCACCGACCGACGGTCCCTGCTGCGCCTGCTCGGCCTCGGCGCCGCCACGACGATGGGCGGCGCCACCCTGGCCGGTTGCAGCAAGGAGGCCGGAAGCAAGGGCAGCGCCACGCAGGCCGACGCGATCCGGTCGGTGCTGCCCACCCACAAGCCGGCCGAGCTGCTCAAGCCCGACATCGTCGGGGAGGGGCCGATCCCCGACGGCTACCTCAGCTACCCCCGCAGCCTGGTCGACGCCGTCACCGAGCAGCCCGGCCGGGGCGGCCCGGCGATCCGCAGCATGAGCCCGTGGTGGGGGCCCACCCCGCCGACCCTGGGCCGCAACTCCTACCTGGCGGCGGTCAACGCCAAGCTGGGCGTGGACCTGGACCCGAGCCTGCAGGACGGCACGACCTACGCCGACAAGCTCAACGCGATGCTCGGCGCCCGCGACGTGCCCGACCTGCTCATGGTTCCCAACTGGGAGGTCGACAAGGTCGCCCGGTTCTCCGACGCCGTCAAGGCGCTGTTCGAGGACCTCACCGACCACCTCAAGGGCGACAACGCCGCGAAGTACCCGTACCTCGCCGCGCTGCCCACCGGCGCGTGGGAGTACTCGGTCTGGGCCGGCCGGCTCTACGCCGTGCCGTACCCCACCGACGGCGTGTTCGCGTGGGCGCTGTTCCACCGCAAGGACCTGTTCGACAAGGCCGGACTGACCGCGCCCACCTCGCCGGAGGAGCTGCACGAGCTGGGCAGGAAGCTCACCGACCCGGGCAAGGGGGTGTGGGCGTTCGGCAGCATCTTCGACTCGGTGCAGCAGCTTTTCGGCTGCCAGCAGTACTGGCGTAAGAAGGCCGACGGCGGCCTGGAGCACAAGTTCGAGAACCCGGCCTTCCGCGCGGCCCTGGAGTTCACCGCGAAGCTCTTCGCCGAGGGACTGGTGCACCCCGACACGGTGGCCAGCAAGGGCGCCGACGAGAAGCAGCTCTTCAAGGCCGGCAAGATCGCGATGTTCCAGGACGGGCTCGGCGCGTGGCAGGGTCTGCAGGGCGAGCAGTCCAAGGTGCTGCCGAGCTTCGACATGCAGCCGCTGCCGGTGTTCGGCGCGGCCGGCGCCCAGCCGGTCATCTGGGGCAGCGAGAAGCCGATCTTCTTCACCTTCCTGAAGAAGGGCTCCGGCGCGGAGCGGGTCGACGAGCTACTGCGGGTGCTCAACTGGTGCGCCGCGCCGTTCGGCAGCCGCGAGTTCGAGCTGCGCGAGTACGGCGTGGAGGGCAAGCACTTCACCCGGGGTTCCGACGGCAGTCCGCTGCCCAGCGACCTCGGCCGCAAGGAGCTGGGCGGCCAGTACAACTTCTGCCGGGTCCCGGTGAAGGTGAAGAGCAGCGACACGCCGAACTACGTCCAGCAGTACCTGGACTACTACAAGAAGAACATCGGCCTGCTGGAGAAGGACCTGTTCGCCGGGATCAAGCTGGAACTGCCGGCCAACTGGTCGAAGATCCTCCAGCCGACGGAGGACAAGATCCGCGACATCCTGCGCGGCCGTCGCCCCATCAGCGACCTCGACCAGGTGACGAAGGAGTTCCTCGCCTCCGGCGGTGAGGAGGGGCGCGCGTTCCACGAGAAGGCGCTCGCCGACAACGGCCGATGAGCGGCCCGGGCACCGCCGGCGCGGTCGACGCGCCGGCGGACACCCGCCCGCCCCGGCCCCGCCGTCGGGGCCGGGGCGCCGGTCGTACGCCGCCCGTCCGGCCCCGGCGCACCCTGCGGGACCGGCTGCGCCGGGACTGGCCGCTGCTGGCCATGACGGCGCCGGCCGCGTGCCTGTTGCTGGTCTTCCACTACGTGCCGACGCTGGGCAACGTCATCGCCTTCCAGGACTACAACCCGTTCGTCGGCGACGACCCCCTCGAGGCGTTCCTCTACAGCGAGTGGATCGGCTTCGGCAACTTCGAGGCGCTCTTCGGCGACCCGCTGTTCTGGGACGCGGTGCGCAACACCCTCACCATCACCGCGTTCCAGCTCGTGTTCTTCTTCCCGCTGCCGATCCTGCTGGCGATCCTGCTCAACAGCCTGGTCTCGGGGCGCGTGCGGGGCTTCGTGCAGAGCGTCGTCTACCTGCCGCACTTCTTCAGCTGGGTGCTGGTGGTCACGTTCTTCGTGCAGATGCTCGGCGGCGCGGGCCTGCTGGCCCAGGAGATGCGCGAGGCCGGCATGCAGCCCTGGGACGTGATGACCAACCCGGACACGTTCATCGTCCTGGTCACCGCCGAGTCGGTGTGGAAGGACGTCGGCTGGGGCGCGATCGTGTTCCTGGCCGCGCTGTCCGCGATCGACCCCAACCTGTACGAGGCGGCGGCCGCCGACGGGGCCGGCCGGTGGCGGCGGCTGTGGCACATCACCCTGCCGGGCCTGCGTCCGGTGATCGTGCTGCTGCTCATCATGCGGCTGGGTGACGCGCTGTCGGTCGGCTTCGAGCAGTTCATCCTGCAACGCGAGGCGGTCGGCCGGGAGGCCGCCGAGGTGCTGGACACGTTCGTCTACTACCAGGCCATCAGCACCCAGCAGTGGGGGTTCGGCGCCGCCGCCGGCCTGTTCAAGGCCGTGGTCGGACTGGTCCTCATCCTTACCGCCAACAAGGTGGCGCACCGCTTCGGCGAGCAGGGGGTCTACGCGAAGTCATGACCGCGCAGCTCAGTGGCGTCGGCCCCGTGCCGGCGCGCCCGACGTCCGATCCGCCGCCCCGGCGGCGGCGGTCCCGGCGACCCGCCTGGGAGGAACGGCCCACGCCGCTGGGCACGCTGGCCAAGGGAACGGTGCTCACCGCGCTCGTCGCGGCCGTGCTCGTGCCCCTGTGGGCGGTGCTGGTGACCAGCCTCGCCTCGCGCAGCACGATCGACGAGGCCGGCGGGATGGTGATGGTGCCCCGCGAGATCGACCCGTCGGCGTACGTCACCATCTTCAGCGGCGGGCAGATCACCCAGGCCGTGTGGATCAGCACGCTGGTCACCGTCCTCGGCACGACCGTGAGCCTGGTGCTCACCGTCCTCGCCGCGTACGGGTTGTCCCGGCCCGGCTCGGTGGGGCACCGGGGGCTGCTCTTCTTCTTCCTGCTGACCTTCCTGATCTTCCCCGGCCTGGTGCCCAGCTACCTCGTGGTCACCGGCCTCGGGCTCAAGGACAGCATCTGGTCGCTGATCCTGCCCAGCGCGATCAGCGTGTTCAACCTGGTGGTGATCCGGGCGTTCTTCATGAACGTCCCCGGTGAGCTGCTCGACAGCGCCCGCATCGACGGGGCGGGGGAGTTCCACATCCTGTGGCGCATCGTGCTGCCGCTGTCCAGGGCGGTGATCGCCGTCGTCGGGCTCTTCTACGCCGTCGGCTACTGGAATGCCTACTTCAACGCGGTGCTCTACATCGACGACAACGACAAGTTCCCGATCCAGCGGGTGTTGCAGAGCTACATCCTCGCCGGCCAGTCGCCGAACGTGTCCGGGGCCGCGGTGAGCCTGCCGGGCATCAGCGCGTATCCGCCGACCCTGGCGGTGAAGATGGCGGTGGTGATGGTGACCGTCGTGCCGGCGGTGATCGTCTATCCGTTCGTGCAGCGGCACTTCACCAAGGGTGTGATCACCGGTGCGGTGAAGGGCTGACCGAGCCTGAGCGGCGCCCGACCCCTGACGGGTCGGGCGCCGCTCGCTGTCAGGCCGGGTCGGGGAACCATCCGTCGAAGGGTGCCGGGGTGACCGGCTCGCCGTTGAGCAGCAGCCGGGCCGGCAGGTCCGCGCCGGCGACGCTGACGTGCGCCACCCGCAGCGGACCGTCGGTGCGTACCCGCAGGGTGTCGCCGTCGCGGACCGCCTCGACGACGGTGTCGCCGTCGACGTCGTGCAGCACCGTACGGGCGTCGACCGCGCCCCAGCTCACCAGCGTGACGTCGGCGAACGGCCCGTCGCCGACCGTGTCGCCCGGCGCGACGACCGGCACGAGCGCGCCGTGGCGGACGTAGAGCGGCAGCCGGTGCGGCGGCACGTGCACCCGCAGATGCCGCCCGCCGGGGTGCCGCTCGCCGGTGGCGGCGTCGACCCAGTCGTCGCCCACCGGCAGGTAGACGTCGCGCTGCCCGGACGGGTCCGTGACGGGGGCGACCAGCAGTTCGGTGCCGAGGCGGTACTGCAGGTCCGTCGTCCACGCGGTCGGGTCGTCGGGCGTGTCCACCAGCAGCGCGCGCATCATCGGCGTCCCGTCGGCGGCCGAGCGCACCGCAGCCGACCACAGGTACGGCATCAGCCGGTAGCGCAGCCGCAGGGCGGCCACCGCGTCGCGTTCGGTCTCGGCCGGGAAGTCCCACGGCAGCCGGCTGGTGGTGCCGTGCAGGCGGACCAGCGGCGACAGCGCGCCGAACTGGGTCCACCGGACGTACAGCTCGGGTGTCGGGGTGCCGTGGAAGCCGCCGGTGTCGTGGCTCCAGAACGGCACGCCGGAGAGCCCGTGCGACAGCCCGCCGCGCAGGGTGCTGGCCAGCCCCGGCCAGGTGGCGTTGACGTCGCCGCTCCACTGGGCGCTGTGCCGCTGCCCGCCCAGGTACGACGAGCGCGCCCACACGGTGCGGTGCCCGGTAACCTCCTGCGTCACCTCGGCGACGACGTCGTTGAACAGCAGCGCGTACACGTTGTGCAGCTCGACGCCCGTCATTCCGTTGTGGGCGACGGCGTCGACGGGCACGCCCTCGGCGAAGTCGGTCTTGAACACCGTGACGCCCTGCTCCAGCAGGGGCCGCAGCAGCCCGGTGAACCACTCGACGGCCGCCGGGTTGGTGAGGTCCACGATGGCGCTCGCCGGGTGGCTGCCGTGCCAGACGTCGGCGACGTACGTCGTGCCGTCGGCGTGGCGCAGGAAGTAGCCGGCCTCGGCCGCCGCGGCGTAGAGCGGGCTGTCGGTCATCAGGTACGGGTTCATCCAGAGGCAGACCCGGAAGCCCTGCTCCGCGAGGCTCCGCAGCATCGCCGTCGGGTCGGGGAACGCCTCGGCGTCCCACTGCAGGTCCGACCAGCGGCCGGCGACCTGCCAGTAGCAGTCCAGGTGCAGCACGTCGCAGGGGATGCCGCGTTCGCGCAGCAGGCGGGCACGCTCCAGCACCCGCTCCTGCGAGTCGGGGAAGAAGCCCGAGGAGACCCAGGCGCCGAACGCCCACTTCGGCGGCAGGTACGGACGGCCGGTGAGCCGGTCGAAGCGGTCGAGCACCTGCGCCGGGGTCGGGCCGGCCAGCACGTAGTAGTCGAGCAGGTCGTCGGGGACCAGGAGCTGCACGCTGCTGTGGGTGGACTGGCAGACGTCGAACTGCACGGGCAGCCCGCTGTCGACCAGCACGCCGTAGCCCCGGTCGGAGAGGTAGAACGGCACGTTCTTGTGGGAGCGGTCCGACTCGCCACCGAAGGCGTCGAAGTTCCACATCAGCGGCCGCTGCCCCCGCTTGTCCAGGGGGGTGAACTTCTCGCCGAAGCCGACGAAGCGTTCGTCGCCGGGGGCCACGAAGCTCTCGTGCCAGGCGACGGGCGCGCCGTCGACGGTGGAGCGGCCGAACGGCAGGGTGCGCCGCCGGCCGCTGATGTCGCGGGTGCCCGGGTCCTGCTCGAGCAGCAGCCGCCCGTCCGGGTCGAGGAAGCGCAGGTGCCACGGGTCCAGCCGGATCTCGGCGACCACGGCGCCGGCGTCGATCCGGACGCGGGCCTCGTCGACGGTGACGGTGGCCGGGTGGCTGCCGGGGCGCACCAGCGACAGCGCCCGCGCGGAGCGGCTGCGGGCCTGCGGATCGTCGGACAGGCGTACCCGGATCACCCCCTCACCGGCGGCGTCGACGCGCACCACCATGCTCGCGCCGTCGGAGAGGGCGGCCTTGAACGTCACCCCGTGCGCGTCGGTCGCGACGACCTCGGCCCGACCGACGACGGCGGCCGCGTCCTCGCCGGGGCCGCGCACCGGCAGGTCGGGTGGGTCGGCCACGAAGGTCTCGTACGGGACCAACGGCGGTCGGTAGGGCATCGGCGTCTCCTCCAGGATGGTTCCGGCGGTCCCGCCAGTTTCTTTGGCTTCTCAACTAACTGTCAACGTCAACCTGCATCGGATCGGCGGAGCATCGGCGTTGACAGGCGCAAACCCCGTCAATATTTTGGACGCTTCCCCAACAAAATTGGCGGTGAGCGATGTGGGGTGACGGCGCGGGGCTGCGCTACGGCGGCGACTACAACCCCGAACAGTGGCCGGCCGAGGTGTGGCGCGAGGACGTCGCCCTCATGCGCCGCGCCCGGGTCAACCTGGTCACCGTCGGCGTGTTCGCCTGGTCGCGGCTGGAACCGGAGCCCGGCCGGCACACCTTCGACTGGCTGGACCAGGTGCTGGACCTGCTGCACGACAACGGCATCTCCGTCGCCCTGGCCACCCCGACCGCATCGCCCCCGCCCTGGTTCTCGCTGGCCCACCCCGACGCCCTGCCGGTGACCGCCGACGGCGTACGCCTGCACCACGGCAGCCGGGACACCTACTGCGCCGCCGCGCCCGCCTACCGGTCCGCCGCCGGGCGCATCGCCGCCGCGCTCGCCGAGCGGTACGCCCACCACCCCGCCCTCGCGCTGTGGCACGTGCACAACGAGTACGGCACCACCTGCCACTGCGCGCACACCGCCCGGGCGTTCCGGCGCTGGCTGGCCGACCGGCACGGCGACCTCGACGCGCTCAACGCCGCCTGGGCCACCAGCTTCTGGAGCCAGCACTACACCGACTGGGCGCAGGTCGACACGCCCCGCGCCACGCAGTACCTGGCCAACCCGGGGCACCTGCTGGACTTCCGCCACTTCTGGTCGGACACCCTGCTCGCCGCGTACGCCGAGCAGCGCGACCTGCTGCGCGCGGCCAACCCGGCGGTGCCGGTCACCACCAACTTCGTCCTCGGCGACTGGGTGCCGGTCGACCACGCCCGCTGGGCCGCCGAGGTGGACCTGGTGGCGATCGACCACTACCCGGACGCCACCGACGGCGGCGCCGAGGAGCAGACCGCCCTCGCCGCCGACCTGGCCCGGGGCTGGGCGCGGCACGGCGCCGGTCGACGCAGCGGCGACGCCGGCCGCCCGGCGCGGTGGCTGCTGATGGAGAGCGCCCCCAACCAGATCCACAGCGGCGGCCGGATGCACGCCAAGGAGCCCGGCCGGATGGCCCGGCACAGCCTCTCCCACGTCGCACGCGGCTCACGGGGGGCGATGTTCTTCCAGTGGCGGGCCCCGGCTGGCGGGGCGGAACGTTTCCACTCCGCGCTGGTGCCGCACGCCGGCCCCGACACCCGCGTGTTCCGGGAGGCCGTCGACCTCGGCGCGACCCTGGAGCGGATCTCGGAGGTCGACGACGGCACCGTCGACGCCGATGTCGCCTTGGCCTGGGACGCCGCCAGCGGCTGGGCCCTGGGCCACCCGGGGATGCCGTCGCCGCTGCTCAACCACCGCGAGGAGGTGTCGGCGGCGCACCGGGCGCTGTGGCGCGCCGGCTTCGGCACCGACATCGTGCTGCCCGGCGACCGGCTCGACGGGTACCGGTTGCTGGTGCTGCCCGCCCTCTACCTGGCCTCCGACGCCACCGCCGACTGGGTGGGCGGGTACGTGCGCGGCGGCGGTCACCTGCTGGTGACGTGGCTCAGCGGGGTCGCCGACGAGCACGCCCGCGTCCGGCTCGGCGGTCACCCCGGGGCGTTCCGCGACGTGCTGGGCGTACGGGTCGAGGAGTTCCACCCCCTCGCCGACGGCGAGACGGTGCCCCTGTCCGACGCCGGGACCGGTCGCCTCTGGGCCGAGACGGTACGCCTCGCCGGCGCGGAGCCGGTGGCCTCGTACGCGGGTGGCCCGCTCGCGGGGCTACCGGCGGTCACCCGCCACCGCAGCGGCGCCGGCACGGCCTGGTACCTGTCCACCCGACCCGACGACGCCACCTACCGTCGGCTGCTGACGCGGGCGGCGCGGGCGGCCGGCGCGACACCCGTCTGCCCGGCGGCGCCGGCCGGGGTCGAGGCGGTCCGCCGACGCGCCGCCGGGGCGAGCTGGCTGTTCCTGCTCAACCACACCGACCGGCCGCAGCGGGTCCCGGCGGCCGGGGTCGACCTGCTCACCGGCGCGACAGCCACCACGGAGGTGCACCTGCCCGCCGGGGGCGCGGCCGTGCTCCGGGAGACCGGCAGCGACGGCGGCCCGGGATAGCGCTGTCGGGGTGGGCCCGCCGGTCAGGGGTGAGGCTGGCGGTCAGGGCATGGCGACGGCGGCGCGGGACCGGTCGGCGGCGATCCGCACCGCCAGCCCCGCCAGCACCGTGCCCATCACGAGTCGCTGCACCCGCAGCCACAGCGGCCGGCGGGCGAAGAACCCGGCGAGCGCGCCGGCGCTGAGCACGATCAGCGCGTTCACCGTCAGCGCCACCGCGATCTGGGTCAGCCCCAGCAGCAGGCTCTGCGCCGCCACGTGGCCACGGGCCGGGTCGATGAACTGCGGCAGCAGCGACACGTAGAGGATCGCGATCTTGGGGTTCAGCAGGTTGGTGACCAGGCCCATGGTGAACAGCCGCCGGGCCGGGTCCGGCGGCAGCGGCGCCGGGGCGAACGGCGACTGCCCGCCCGGTCGCAGCGCCTGCCAGGCCAGCCACAGCAGGTACGCCGCGCCGGCCAGCTTGACCGCCGTGTACAGGGCGGGCACCAGCACGAACACCGTGGCGATGCCGGCGACCGCAGCGGCCAGGTAGACGCCGAATCCGGCGGCGACGCCGAGCAGCGACACCAGCCCCGCCCGCCGGCCCTGCGTCACCGACCGGGACACCAGATAGACCATGTTCGGCCCGGGGGTCAACACCATCCCCAGCGCCACCAGCGCGATGCCCACCAGTGCACCCGTACCGACCATGGTTCCCCCCGTTGCCGATGCTCGCGCCGACCCTACGCCGTACGCCGCCGCGCCGCCGACCCGTGCCGGCGTGCCGCGCGCCCCCACGCTCGACACGGCGGCCGGCACACTGGGCCGATGCTGCACGCCCCCGCCACTGCGAATCTGCCGGAGCTCCTGCTGCGTCCCTGGCGCGACGACGACGCCGACGCCCTGATCGCCGCGTACCGCGACCCGGTGCTGCTGCGCTGGACCCGGGCGCCGGTGACCACGACCGCCGAGGCACGCCGGTTCCTGGCCGCGGCACACCGGGACTGGGACGACGGCCACCGGTTCTGCTTCGCCGTGCTGGAGCCGCACCCGGACGGCGAGACCCTGGTGGCGCAGGTGGTCCTCAAGAACGTCACCGAAGGCGGCGAGGACGCCGAGGTCGGCTACTGGACCGCCGCACCCGCGCGGGGCAGGGGCGTCGCCCCGCACGCCCTGGGCACGGTCACCGACTGGGCGTTCGCCCGGTTCGCCGGCCTGCGGCGGTTGGACCTGCTGCACCAGATCGACAACCCCGCGTCCTGCCGCGTCGCGGAGAAGGCCGGCTACGTCTTCCAGGAGGTGCTGCCGGCCCGCCCGCCGTTCCCCCGCGACGGCCACCGGCACGCCCGCTGGGCCCGATCGGACCGGGAATGCCCGGCCGGGTCGGTGCGCTGACGTCTTCCGTCGGCCCCGACGCGGCGGCCGCGTTACCGTGGGGCCCGGGGGAGGTGGCGGCAGATGGACAGCTGGGAAGCGACCGTCGAGGCGCGCATCCGCGCGGCGCAGGAGCAGGGGGAGTTCGACGACCTGCCGGGCATGGGCAAGCCGATCCCCGGCCGCGGCCAGCCGTACGACGAGTCGTGGTGGATCAAGAGCTTCCTGGAGCGGGAGAAGCTCCCCACCGACCTGCTGCTGCCGACGCCACTGCAACTGCGCCGCCGCATCGAACAGGTGCCCGACGAGGTGCGGGACCTGCCGACCGAGGAGTCCGTGCGCGCGTTCGTCGCCGACCTCAACGCCCAGATCCTCTCCTGGCTGCGTGCGCCCACCGGGCCCCGGGTCGCGGTGCGCCCGGTCAACGCCGACGAGGTGCTCCGCCGCTGGCGGGCCGAGCGGAAGACTCCCGCCGCTGCGATTCCGGTCCCGCCTCCGGCGGCTGCGCCGCGCCGGCGGGGCTGGCGACCGCCCTGGCGCCGTCGGGTGGCGTAGCCCCCGCTCAGTCCACCGCCGCCCGCCACGACCAGGACGTGCGCCGGGGGCGGCCGGGCAGTTCACCACGGCCGGTCAGCCACCGCAGCACCTGCGGCGCGGGCCCGGCGGGCGCGTCCGGGAAGAGCCGCCGCAGCACGGCGGCGCTCAGTGGTTGGGGCGGCTGCCAGGACACCCCGAGGCCGCGGGCGATGTCGTCGGTGTGCAGCAGCGTCTCCGCCACCCCCATCGCCGCGAAGCCCGCCGGGTCGCAGGGCCCGTAGTGCCAGGCCCGCGTCTGCGGCGGGGCGGCGTCGACGGCCGCCCGCAGCAGGCCGCCGCAGGCGACGACGACCCGTAGCACCTCGGCCGGGCCGGCGGCGGGGGAGACGGTCAGGTCGAACGGCAGGTAGCCGTCGTCGGGTCGCCCGCTGACCTGGCCGGCGTACGCCAGCAGGTCGTGCGCGACGTGCGCGGCGGTGGTCCAGCAGCTCCAGTCCAGCCCGCCGGCCGGCACCGTCCAGTCCCGCCCGGTGTGCGGGCCGAGCACGTTGGTCATCTCGGTCACGGCGCGGTCCACGTCGACGCCGGTCAGCTCGGGCATCTCCCGACCGTGTCACCGTGCCACCGCTGCCGCAACCGGATGGCGCTTGCCAGCCGTCGTCACCCGCACTACGGTCGGATCCGTGACTGCCGGGTCGGCCATGGGCCACGAGCGGACAGGGCACCCGGCCGTCAGGTGAGCCGGGGGCGGGCCCGTGGCCCGCCGTCCCCGCGATTGCCGGTGTCGACGTCACGTCCACCGCAGCGCGCTTCCCACCGTCCACGCCGGTCGTCCGCCGGCGTATCCGCATCCTCGCCGCCACCGGTCGCCGGGCGGGCGATCCATCGTGGCCGCACATCCCTGCCCGAGCAGAGAGCAGAGCATTGCCCAACGACTTCAACCAGCAGATCATCGACGAGTTCCGCGCCAACCACGGCCGGGTCGGGGGTCCCTTCGAGGGGGCCCGGCTGATCCTGCTCACCACCACCGGGGCCCGTTCCGGCGCCCCGCACACCACTCCTGTCGGCTACCTGCCCGACGGCGAACGCATCCTCGTCATCGCCTCGGCCGGGGGCGGCCCGAGACACCCGGACTGGTACCACAACCTCCTCGCCGACCCGCTCGCCACCGTGGAGGACGGGGTCTTCACCTACCAGGCCCGCGCGGTCGTGCTGGCCGGCACCGAACGCGACGAGATCTTCGCCCGGGCCGTGGAGGCCGACCCAGGTTGGGCCGCGTACCAGGCGAAGACGGCGCGGGTCATTCCCGTGGTGGCGTTGCACCAGGTGGCGGGCGGGCCGCCGGAGGCGGCGTCCTGGGGCGCGGCGCTCAAACTCGTCCACGACGCGTTCCGTCGGGAGCTGGCGCTGATCCGCGACGAGGTCGCCCGTTCGGGCCCGGGACTGGGCGCGCAGTTGCGGGTGAACTGCCTGACCTTCTGCCACGGCCTGCACCACCATCACCGCAACGAGGACGACGGCATGTTCGCCGGCCTGGAGGGGCAACGGCCGGACCTCGCCCCGGCGCTGGCCCGGCTGCGCGAGGAGCACGGTCGCATCGCGGCCCTCGTCGCACGCCTCCAGCAGGTCGTCGGCGACCCCGACGCCGACCCCGACGAGGCCCGCCGGGAGGTCGAGCGTCTCAGCACCGAGCTGGAGGCCCATCTGACGTACGAGGAGGAGCAGCTCATTCCCGTCCTGGACGGCACCGGCTGACGGCAGGCGACTCGCCCCGCGATCGACCCTGGTCGCGGGGCTCCGGTCGTCGTATGTTGCCGTGCGCGACCCGGTTGTGCCCGGATTTGAGGGCTTACCGCCTACGGACGGGCGAAAACCGGCGTAAGCCTCAACAAGCATTTCAATGAAAAACTTGAGGCATGGACGTTGGTGACATGAAGCGGTACATCCGTGAGACCTTCGACGGGGTGCACGCCCTGGAGGCGAACGGGGACACCTTCTACATCTACGACCCCGGGCGGGACCTGCCCGCCGAGCGACAGCTGCCGTTCGCGACGATCGTGACCGGCGACCACTACGACGACGCCTCCGACCTGGGCAGGCCGGGTGCGTGGCGGCTCAACGTCGGGCTGACCCGCTCGGCGTACGGGGCGCTGTTTCCGCAGGGGCACGGGCCGCACGTCGACCACACGGTGCCGGACACCGTGCTGCCGCATCCGGTCTACGCCCCGCAGCACTGGGTGTGTGTCGTGAACCCAGGCGAGGCGAGCGTGGACACGGTGCGGCAGTTGCTGGCCGAGGCGTACGACTTCGCGGCCCGCAAGCACGCCAACCACCGGTCCCGGCGGGGCTCGTCCTGAGATTCGTGGCGGCCGGCGCGTCCCACGCACCGGCCGTCACACCCCGGGGTTAGTTTCGGCAGGTCTGCCGTCGGGCAGGCTCGCCGAGACGAGGGGACACCGCGCGATGTCGCGTAACACGCAGACCGTCGAGACCTACCTGGACGGCTTCCGCAAGAACGACCACGCGCAGATCCTGTCCTGCCTCACCGACGACATCGAGTGGACGGTCTACGGCGCCTTCCACCTGAAGGGCAAGGAGGCGTACGACGCCGCGATCGAGGGGCCGGGCTTCGTGCCGCCGCCCCGGCTGGAGGTCGTACGCATGGTGGAGCAGGGCGACACCGTGATGGCGGAACTCGTCGGCTCGGTGCGGCGCGACACCGGCGAGGAGATGCGCATGTCGATGGCGGAGGTGTTCGTCATGCGCGACGGCAAGATCGCCGAGCGCCGCGCGTGGGTCATCGAGCTGAAGGAGAACGACCACCGCTGACGGGCGAGAGGTCAGCCGGGCTTGATCTGGCCGAGCTGCACGAGCAGCTGCACCCCCCGGTACACCTCGACCATGTCCTGGCCGGTGAACGTCACCGTACGCGCGCCGGGGGCGCGGGCGAAGCCAGGCACCAGCGTCGCCTGGTCCACGGTCGTCGGGCTGTACAGGTCGACCTCGACGTCGACGGGCCCGGCGAGGGTCAGCGGCGGCACCTGCGCGCGCCGTGCCACCGCCGTGGCGGCTGCACGCCGGAGGCGCTCCTGGGCCTCAGCGGGGTGCAGCGTCACCGCCGCCGCCTGGCCCAGCGCGCTCTTCACCTCGACGGTCACCGCGTCGGGGACCAGGTCGCGCAGCTCGGCACACGCGACGTCGTCACCACTGAGCAGCACCACGGGCACGCCGAAGTGCCCCGCGACGGCGGCGTTCATGCCGATCTCGCCCGTCGGCCGCCCGTTGAGCCGTACGTCGAGCACCGCGTCGCTCATGGTGTGGGCCAGCACCGCCGGCCCCGCACCGGCGCGCGCGTGGTACCCGACGAGCAGCAGCGCGTCGGCGCCCATCTCGAGCCCGGCGACCATGCTCAGCGGGCGGGGCTTGCCGCGCACGAGCCGCGCCCGCCGGTCGAGTTCCTCGGGCAGGAGGTTGCGGAAAGGCCCGTGCGCGTCCGCCACCAGCACGTCCGCGTCCGGCTCCGCGTCGAGCACACCAAGGATGGCCGCGTTCACCTCGGCCGTCATCAGCCTGCGGGAGCGCTCGTAGTCGTAGCCACCCGGGTTCGTCTCCGTCGGGTGGACGATCCCCGAGATGCCCTCCATGTCGGCCGAGATCAGCACCGTGGGTTCCGTCGTCATCGCCTCACCGTACCGACGCGGATCGGGCCGCAGGGGGCACCGCGAGCGCGCTGCGGTCAGCTCTGCTGGTAGTTCACCGCCGCGAGGCCGCAGGGCGCGTGCAGGTGCAGGTAGTAGGCGCCCTCACCGAAGTCCACGTCGGCCCCGCCGACCAGGCCGAGATAGTCCATCGGCTGCCGGCAGGCGGGGCAGTCCACGTGCTCGGCGTCCTGGATCCAGTCGGGATGGCCGCCCAGGGTCGAACCGCCCTCGTCCCACGCGCTGGCCTCGAACGGCGAGGCGCGGCGGGGGCCGACGGCCGGAAGCACGGCCGGCGGGTCCTCCGGCGCGGTGGTGGCCGGCGCCCACTCCGGGCGGCTGTTGCCCGCCCACCAGACGGCGTCGCCGTCCGGCGTTACCTCGCAGCACAGCGTCGTGTAGCAGGCGCAGAGGTGGCAGGTCACGATCCTCAGCCGGCCGGCCCAGCCGGTGTGGGCCAGGGCCTCGCCCACCTCGGGGGTGGCGGTGTCGAGGTCGGCGATGGTCCACAGCGGGGAGGCGCACCACGGGCAGGCAGGACCGTCGGCGGGCCTTGGCACCTCGTTCGGAATCAACCGGTACGCCGTGGGCGCGCACAGCTCCCGGCGGCTGCCGTCGGGAGCGACCGTCCAACCGGCCTGGTGGGCGTAGGCCAGCGCCCCGACGTGCAGTTTGTCGGCTCCGGCCGGCGGCTGCTCCTGCCATCGTCGCAGGGCCTGCTCGGCGTGCGGGTCGCGGGTGTGCGCGAGGATGAGCAGCAGATGGTTGAGCCGGAGGGGAGACTGGCCGGCGTCGACGTCGTCGATGATCCGGTGGACCACGTCTCCGGTCGCGCCGCGGTACAAGGTCGGCGGCCACAGCACGCCCGCGTCGAGCAGCAGCTTCAGGTGTCCGGTGAGGCGTGCCGGCTCGGCGGCGGCGATCTCGCTCAGCTCCTCGAGCGCGGCGTCGTCGCCGGCTCCGGCCGCCCGGATTAGTTCCTCGATCATGGCCGCATGGTAGCCAGGCGGTACGTCGACCAGGCGTGGCGGCGTGCTTCAGGGGCGGCGTCCCACACCGCGTGGTGCCTGTTCAGGCGTTGATCGTCGGCTTGACGGTCGCGTTGCCGCGGATGAGGAACATGGCGACGACGGCGAACAGCATGAACCCGATCGTGGCGAGACTCGTGAGCGCCGACCAGCCGTCCGTTCCGCCGGCGTCGACGGCCTGGTCGATGCCGCCGCTGGACAGGATCGTCGTCGGGTCGGTGATGCCGTGCAGGATGATGGCGGCCCAGATCGTGCCGGTCACGCGCATGACCAGGTACATGCAGATGCCGAAGCAGAAGGTGTAGACGATCGTGCTCGCGACGGTCGAGAGCCGCATGCCGGCGAGCAGGTTGACCGAGTGCATGAGGGCGAACAGCAGAGACGACACGATCGCGACGAAGCGTTCGCCGTGTCCGGCGTCGCGCAACATCTTGACGGCGAGTCCGCGGGTGGCCAGCTCTTCCGCGACGCCGACGCAGAGACCGAGCAGAGCGATCAGCGCGATCTCCTGACCGCTCCAGTTGCTCCAGTTGGTGGCCCCGACATGGCCGACGACCGCGAGGAGCGCCAGCACCGGCCCGATCCACATCCAGCCACGGCCGCGGACCGGTTGAGGTCCGAAGATGGCCCGGAGCCAGCCCACCCGCCAGGCGAAGACGATGAGGGCGGCCGCGCCGATCGCGATGGGCAGCACCAGGGCGAGGAAGATGCTGGCCGGGTCGGCGAGCACGTTGTCCTTGTCGATGTCGTCACCGGCCAGCACACCGACCAGTTGTCCGACGGCGAGGAAGAAGACGAGGTAGACCCCGACCAGCAGGAACGCCTTCCACGTCGCTGGTCGTTCCAGAAGGTGGCGCTCGTGGCGGTCACGTTCGGAGTCTGTCAGAGCGTCGTCGCTGCGGGGAACGACTCATGACACCCGGTCAGCCGTCCCGTCTGAGCTCCCTGGTGAACTCACCCTGACACGCGACGCCCTCCTCGTCGATTATTGGATTACCGATAACGATAAACCAAAAAAGAGACCGCACGAAGGCCGCAAATCGGGCGCACATCATAATGACTGTTATGCGCTGCTCGACGGCGCGTGCCCGGGCCGGGGCACTGTCCGGTCGTCTGGCGTCCCGTTCCACGCGACTACCCTGGGGTGCCGCGCCTGACATGCGGGCATCGGATGGCGAGCGGTCGGTTGTCGGGTTTGGAAGGGGAGCTGAGTGGTCGCGCAACGGCTGCGGGTCGCCGCGTACGGCGTGTGCCTGCGCGACGAACACCTCCTCCTCGCCCGGTACGTGTCGCCCGACGGGTCCCAGCGACACTGGACGCTGCCCGGTGGGAAGGTCGAGCACGCCGAGGATCCGTTCGACGCGGTCGTCCGCGAGGTGGCCGAGGAGACGGGCTACGAGGTTCAGGTCGAGCAGTTACTCGGGGTGGACTCGCGGGCGAGGTACGTCGAGTGGGGTGGCCCCGACGGCGCCGAGTTGCACAGCGTCGGCGTCTTCTACCGCGTACGCGTCACCGGCGGTGAGCTTCGTGACGAGACGGACGGTTCGACCGACCTGGCGCGGTGGATTCCCCTGACGTGGGTGGGCGCCCTGGACCGGTCCGTCGTCATCGACGTCGGGCTCGCGTTGCACCGTCGCGCGCCGCTCACCGGGCACGTGGAGCCGATCGAGGTCACGGGAGCGCTGCGGCACTGACCGCGGCCGTGCCGAGGAAGCCGCCAGACTGCCGCGACCACAGCTCCGCGTAGAGCCCGCCGCGTTCCCGCAGCTCGGCGTGGGTGCCCTGCTCGGCGATGCGACCGGCGTCGAGGACCACGATCCGGTCCATCCGGGCGATGGTGGAGAGCCGGTGGGCGATCGCGATCACCGTACGGCCGGTCATCACCTCGCTGAGCGTGTCGTGGATGGCGGCCTCCGCCTCGGAGTCGAGCGCGGACGTGGCCTCGTCCAGGACCAGGATCGGCGCGTCGCGGTAGAACGCGCGGGCCAGCGCGATCCGCTGCCGCTGGCCACCGGACAGGCGTACGCCCCGTTCGCCGACCTGCGCGTCCAGGCCGGTGCGACCGTCCGCGTCCGTCAGCGTGGCGACGAACCGGTCGGCGCACGCCCGGCGTAGCGCTGCCTCGACCCGGGCGTCGTCGGCGTCGGGGCCGGCGATGTTCTCCCGGACCGAGCGGTGCAGCAGCGTGGCCTCCTGGGCGACCATGGCGATCTGGCCGCGCAGGCTCTCCTGCGTCACGTCCGTGATGTCGGTGCCGTCGATCATGATCGTGCCGGACTCCGCGTCGTGGAACCGCAGCAGCAGTGCGACCAGAGTGGACTTGCCCGCGCCCGACCTGCCGACGATGCCGACGCGCTCACCGGCGGCGACGTCGAGGCTGAGCCGGTCGAGCCCGCCCCCGCCGCGGCCGTAATGGTGGCTGACCTGCGCGAAGGTGATGGCCCCACCCCGCACCCGCAGCTGGGTCGCCTGGGGTTTGTCCGCGACCGCGAGCGGCTGCGCGACGGTCCGCAGGGCCCGCCGGAGCGCGCCGACCGACCCGAACAGCGACGACACGGCGTCCAGGAGCCACTCCGCCATCGCGGTGATCCGGAAGCTGAGCGCCAGCGCGGCCGCGACGAGACCCAGGGGCGCGGCATCGGTACGCCAGAGCACGATCCCGTATCCGACCAGTCCGACGAGCAGCGCGCTGCTGAGCGCCATCATGGTGCCGTTGATCGTCACCTCGACCCGCTGCAGGTCCAGGTGCGCGCCTGGACAGCGCGAACACCCGGCGGTCGTGCGCGGTGCGGGTCTCCTGGCCGCCGAGCAACGCGAGCGTGTCGACGTTGCCGTACGAGTCGACGAGCAGGCCGGTCAGCGCGGACTCCGCGTCCTGCAGGCGCTCCGACGCGCGCCGGTAGCGCGGCACGATCCACCGCATGAGCAGCGCGTACGCCACAATCCAGGCCCCCAGCGGGAGCAGCAGGCGCACGTCGATCGTGGACATCAGCCACACCGAGCCGGCGATGTAGGCGATCACGAACACCAGCGTGTGCACGACCGAGTACGCGGCGGTGCTGGCGGCTTCGCCACCGTCGCGTACCGAGGTGGCGATGCGTCCGGCGAGGTCGGCGCGGAACCAGCCGACGGACTGCCGGGACACGTGCCGGTGTGCCCGCCAGCGGGCGAGCGGGCGGGCGTTGGCGCGGAACGCGATGTCGTCCAGCGCCTCGCCGACGACGTGGACCAGCGGCCTGACCAGGAGCACGAACACGGCGACGGTGAGCAAACCGGTGCCGTGGTCGGCCCAGAGCCGCTCCGGGCTCGCGGCGGCGAGCGTGTCGACGAGGCGTGCGGCGTACCCGATGAGCCACACCTCGATCGCGGCGGCCAGGACGGTGGTGGCGACGGCCGCCGTCACGACCGGTCGTAGCGGGCGCAGCTCCTCCAGGAGGAACCGCCGGGCGCCGGCGGCCGGGGTGCGGTCGTCGCCGGTCGGGAAGGGATCAACAGGGTTTTCGAACAGACCGAACACGAAGTGCCTTTCCGGCGGCGGAGACGGACGGGGAACCGGGGAAAGCGCCGGACGTCCTCATGATCGATCTCCGCTTCGTGTCGGCTGGGTGTCCTCGCGAGGCTAGGCGACATCCCGGCGCGCCGCCTTCCATTTCGCGCCGGGGACCGGGCAGTGATCTGGCCCACGCCTGTCACAACGGTCGGTCACGCGGTGTCTTGAGACCGAAGGCCCAGGAAACGGAGGAGACACCATGAACGGGAACACCGATGTCGTCGTGATCGGCGGCGGGTACGCGGGCGTCATGGCGGCCAATCGCCTGACCCGGCGCGACGACGTGACAGTGACCCTGATCAACCCGAGGTCGACCTTCGTCGAGCGGATCCGCCTGCACCAGTTGGTGGGTGGGACCGACGACGCGGTCGTCGACTACCGGGACGTCCTGGCCGGGCGCGTGCGGTTGGTCGTCGACAGCGTGACCCGGATCGACGCTGCGGATCGCCGCGTGACGCTGGCGACGGGCGGCACGGTCGGCTACGACTACCTGGTCTACGCGGTGGGTAGCGGCAGCGCCGCGCCGGACGTGCCCGGGGCGGCCGAGTTCGCCTACCCGGTGGCGAGCCTGGAGGAGGCCCAGCGGTTGCGGCCCGTCCTCGCCGCCGCCCCCGCCGCGGCCCCGGTGACGGTGGTCGGCGGGGGCCCGACCGGCATCGAGACCGCCGCCGAGCTGGCGGAGGCGGGACGGGCCGTGACCCTGGTCTGCGGTGCGGTGCTCGGTCCGTACCTGCATCCTCGGGTTCGGCGCTCGGTGGCCGCGCGGCTCGCCCGGCTCGGGGTGACCGTGCTCGACGGCCCCGACGCGACGGTGACGGCCGTCGCCGGCGATGCCGTGCGGCTCGGTGGCGGTCGCCGGCTGCCGAGCGCGGTGACCATCTGGACCGCCGGATTCGGCGTGCCGGACCTGGCCCGCCGCAGCGGGCTGAGCACCGACGCGTCGGGCCGGCTGCTCACGGACGAGACGCTGACGAGCGTGGACGACGCGCGCATCGTCGCGGCCGGGGACTCGGCGGCGCCGTCGGACCTGCCGTTCCGGATGAGTTGCCAGGCCGCGA
This sequence comes from Micromonospora sp. USAFONa4, assembly GCF_057197825.1. Taxonomy (NCBI): domain Bacteria; kingdom Bacillati; phylum Actinomycetota; class Actinomycetes; order Micromonosporales; family Micromonosporaceae; genus Micromonospora; species Micromonospora sp. USAFONa4. The sequence goes on from NZ_CM170072.1 coordinate 6,909,420, forward strand.
TGCAGCTCGGCCCGCAGGCCGCCGAGACGGTGCTCAGCCGGCTCGCGGGTGAGCAGCCCGCACCGGTCCACGTGGGCTTCGCCGGCCAGTGCGTCAGCCTGGGGCGTCGCGCCGGCCTGTTCCAGTTCTCCCGCAGGAACGACACCGCGGTGCGACTGCACCTCGGCGGCCGCCCCGCCGCGAAGCTCAAGGAACTCGTGTGCCGGAGCATCATCTGGCAGATGGCGTACGAGGCACGCAGACCCGGTTCGCTCGCCGTGCGGATCAAGGACGACACGCGCCAGCAGTTGCTGCGGGCCGGGCGCGTCGAGGCGCCGGCCACCACCGCACGGGCGGCCCGGCCGTCATGAGAGCCGTCGACCACCGAGGGCCGACCGCGAAGGAGCGCAGGGGGGACACGAGCGACCACGGCACCGACGCGGCGACCGAGACCTTCGTCGCCCACCGCAACCTGCTCTTCACCGTCGCGTACGAGATGCTCGGGTCGGCGGCCGACGCCGAGGACGTCCTGCAGGAGACCTGGCTGCGGTGGGTCAGGGTCGACATGGACCAGGTACGCGACGGGCGCGCCTACCTGGTCCGGATCACGACCCGGCAGTCGCTCAACCGGCTGCGCGCGATGAAGCGCCGCAGGGAGGCCTACGTCGGCCCATGGCTGCCCGAGCCGCTGCTCACCGCGCCGGACGTGGCCCTGGACGTCGAGCTCGCCGAGAGCGTGTCGATGGCGTTGATGCTCGTCCTGGAGACGCTGTCGCCGACCGAGCGCGCCGTGTTCGTGCTGCGGGAGGCGTTCGAGGTCGGCTACGACGAGATCGCCACCGCCGTCGGCCGGAGCCCCGCGGCCGTCCGGCAGATCGCGCACCGCGCCCGCCAGCACGTCGACGCCCGCCGCCCCCGCCGGGTGGTCTCCCCGAGCGAGGCCCGGGCGGCGCTGGAGTCGTTCCGACGCGCGATCGAGACCAGGGACCTGCGGGGCCTGCTCGACGTGCTCGCCCCGGAGGTCGTCCTGGTCAGCGACGGCGGTGGCGTCATGCAGGCCGCGTTGCGGCCGGTCACGGGCGCGCAGAAGGTGGCCCGGATGTTCCTCGGTGGTCTGCGCAGACTCGACGGCGTACTCACCGGCGGGCCGACCACGGTCAACGGCAACCCGGCACTGCTCGTACGCCTCGACGGCGAGATCGACGGCGTGCTGGCGCTGCGGGTCGAGGACGCACGGATCACCGGCCTCTACTACGTCCGCAACCCGGAGAAGCTGACCCGGATCCGGTCGGCGACCCCGCTCACCCTGAGATGAACAGTCGATTACGGTTCCTCACGGCAGAGCCATCCCCCGACCGTGAGGAACCGTGGTGACCGACACCAGCACGACGACCGTCCCCGTCCCCGTCCGCGTCTTCGGCGGCCCGACCGCCCTCATCGAGTACGGCGGCCTCAGGTTCCTGACCGACCCGACCTTCGACGCCCCCGGCGACTACCCGCTGGGTCCCGGCATGGTCCTGACCAAGACGGCTCCCGCCGCCGCCGGCGCGGCCGACCTCGGCCCCGTCGACGCGGTGCTGCTCTCCCACGACCAGCACCCCGACAACCTCGACCACGCCGGTCGGGCCCTGCTGGCCGACGTCGCCCTGACCGTGACGACTCCCAGCGGCGCGGGTCGTCTCGGCGGCACCGCCCGGGGCCTGGCGCCGTGGGAGTCCGTCGAGCTGGAGCGCCCCGGCGGTGGCACCGTGACGGTGACGGGCGTGCCGGCCCGGCACGGCCCGGAGGGCTGCGAGCCGCTCACCGGCGAGGTCGTCGGGTTCGTCCTGACCGCCGCCGACCTGCCCACGGTCTACGTCAGCGGCGACAACGCCTCGCTGGACCTGGTGCGGCAGATCGCGGAGCGCTTCGGGCCGGTCGACACCGCCGTGCTGTTCGCCGGGGCCGTGCGTACCCCCATGTTTGACGGCGCGCTGCTCACCCTCGACAGCGCCCAGGCCGCCGAGGCCGCCCGCATCCTGGGCGCGCGGCGGGTCGTGCCGGTGCACGTGGACAGCTGGGCCCACTTCACCGAGGGGCGCGACGACGTGGTCGCCGCGTTCACCCGGGCCGACCTGGCCGACCGACTTCAGCTGAGCTGAGCGGCCGCCCCCGGGGCAGGTCAGGTCCGCGCGCCGCCGAGTCCGAGCAGGACGGCGAGGCCGAGGGCGCTGCGCGGGGCGTACGGCACCCGCCACAGTCCACCGTGCGCGGCGCCGTACGCCTCGTCCTGCCACGGGTGCGGCAGCGCCGGAGCGCCCGCACGCAGGTGGTGCACCAGGAGCGCGGCCATCAACGTGTTGCTGGTGGCCGGGTCGAACACCTCGATGCCGAAGCGGTGCGCACCGGCGTACGCGGCGGCCAGCGCCCGGTTGCGCAGCACCGAGCGGGTGCGGGTGGGCGGGGCGACGGTGAACGACACGGTCGCCCCGCCGTCGCGGGCCACCGTCGCCCGCCACCGTTGCAGGCGCTTCGCCAGCGCGTAGTTGGGGCCCTGCTGGGGGACGAGGCTGTCGTTGATGCCCGGGTCCACGCCCGGCGGGTAGTTGCGGTGCAGGAGCCGGCCGCCGGAGGCGACCCGCAACGACCGGCGGACGACGCCACGCGCCGCGTAGCCGCGTTCGGCGTGGCGCACCGCGTCGCCGGGGACGGCGAAGACGTCGGTGGGGGTCGCCAGGAACGCGAGCGCCACGTCGTCGCGGCGGTCCTGCAACCGGAGGGTGAGCGCGTCGACCGCGGTGGCGACCCGGACGTTGGTCGCGCCGTCGGCGTAGACGTAGTTGCCCAGCACGAGCCGGCCGTCGACGCCGAGCAGCCAGTCGGCCACCTGCGGGAGGTTGTGCAGCAGGTCGGCGCCGGCCCGGGCGGCCAACGCGCCGTCGTCGGGGTCGGTGCCGGCGGGGACGGGCAGGTGCAGCCGGCCGCCGCTGCGGCGCGTCGTGTCCAGCAGGCGCCGCCAGATCTCCGGGCGCGGCAGGTCGACCGCGACGACGTCGCCGCCCCAGCGCAGCACGGACGGCAGCGGACCCATCTCCGCGCCCGCGCCGAGCACCACGATGCGCTGGTCGCGCAGGTCGAGCCAGTCCGGGTTGGCCATGACGGCGCGTACCGCCTCGGCGCAGGTGGGCTCGACGACGCCTGCGGTCACCCACGCGTCGAGCCGGCGGCGCAGCTCGTCGCCGCGCAGCCGCCGGCCCCGGTACGGCAGGGAGAACTCGCGGTCGACCTCGCCGGTGCCGGCGACCGTCGCCGTGCGCAGCGGCGCGACCTCGGTGGGCGCGTCGAACACCTCGCCGAGGCCGGTCTCGGTGCCGTCGGCGCGCACCACGGCCATCCGGCGGTGCAGCGAGGCGAGCCCGTCGCGGGCGATCGTCACCGCGGCCTCGCGGGAGAGCAGTCCGGCCTCGACGAGCCGCCGGAAGTGCCCGAGGTAACCGTGGCGCCAGTTGGTCTCGTGTTCCGCCGAGCGCGCGCCGACCGGATCGACGGCGCGCAGGGCGTCGGCGACGACCGCCCGCCCGAGCGCGGACGTACTGCGTCCCGCGTCGGTCTTCGGGAACACCACCCCGGTCGGACCCTCCACGCGCAACCGCCCTTCCTCGCTCGCCGGCCAACGGTGTCACTCTGCCGCACCGGGGGCCGCCGCGCAGCGCCGGACCTGCGCAGCGGGCGCTCAGGCCGGGGTCGGCAGGTGTAGCCGGCCGTCGATCATCTCGGCGACCGCGTCGACGCGGTGCAGGTGCTCCCGGTCGTGGGTGACCAGGACGGTGGCGGTGCCGCGCTGGCGGGTGAGGTCGGTGACCAGCTCGACGATCGCCGCGCCGCGCTCGTGGTCCAGCGCGCTGGTGGGTTCGTCGACCAGCAGCACCGCGGGATCGTTCATGAGGGCGCGGGCGATGTTGACGCGCTGGCGCTGCCCACCGGAGAGCTGGTGCGGGCGACGGGCGGCCTGGCCGGTGAGCCCCACCGCCGCCAGCAGTTCGGCGGCGCGGGCGCGGCCGGCGCGGCGGGAACCGCCGGCGAGGTGGGCGATCACCTGCAATTGTTCGGCGGCGGTAAGCGAGGCGATGAGGTTGGGCTGCTGGAAGACGATTCCGATCTTCTCCCGCCGCAGCGCGGCCGTGCCCGCGCGGCCGAGCCCCGCGGTGTCGGTGCCGGCGACGAGCACCGTTCCCGAGTCGGGGGTGATCAGGGTGGCGGCCACCGCCAGCAGGCTCGACTTGCCGGAGCCGGAGGGGCCGATGACGGCGGTGGTGCTGCCCGCCGGCACGCGCAGGCTGACCCGGTCGAGGGCGGTCAGCCGGGCGTCGCCGTCGGGGTAGGTCAGCGTGACGTCGGCGAGTGCGAGGCTCATCGGGCGCTCCCCAGGGCGATCAGCGGGTCGACGGAGGTGATGCGGCGGATGGACAGGGCCGCGCCGGCCGCACCGAGTGCGATCGTCACGGCGGCCGGGAACAGCACCGATTCGGCGGTGAGCGCGAACGGCACCGTGCCGGCCGCTGCGGCGCCGAGCGCGACCGCGAGCGCGGTGCCGGCGGCGGTGCCGGCGAGCAGCAGCACCAGGGCCTGCCCGAGAGCGTCGCGCAGCAGGTGGCCGGTGGTGGCGCCGAGCGCCTTCAGCACGGCGACGTCCGGGGCGCGCTGGATGGTCCACACGGTGAAGAACGCGCCGACGACCAGGGCGGAGATCCCGAACAGCATCCCGCGCATCAGTTGCAGCGACCCGTTCTCGGCGGTGTAGGAGCCGATCGCGGACAGCGCCTGCGTGCGGGTGACCGTACGGGTGTGCAGGAGTCGGTCGGCGGCGGCGAGGTCGGCGTCGCGGGTGGTGCGCAGCGCCACGACCGTCGCGGCGTCGCCGCCGGCGCCGGGGGCCAGGGCCTGCCAGTCGTGCAGGTCGGTCCAGATCACCGGGGTGTGACTGTGGGAGGCGTCGCCGGCCACCGCGTCGACGGTGAGGCGGTGTGTGCCGACGGACACGGTCTGTCCTGGCCGGGCGTGCAGCGCGTCGGCCGCGCCCCGCGACAGCACGGCCCGTCCGGTGGCGAGGGTGGCGGGTGCCAGGCCCGAGCCGGGCGGGACGCCGAACACGGACAGCGCGGCGCTGCGCTCGCCCGCGTCGACGCGGGCGGTGGCGATTCCCAGCGGCGCGGCGGCGCTCACCCCCGGGATGTCCTGCCAGCGCAGCCACTGCTCGCGGCTGACGGTGGATTCGGTGAACGAGAGCTTCTGCCCGTCGGCCGGGGCGGAGAACACGAGGTGGTCGGCGGGCAGGTCGCTGATCGCCGAGGTGCTGCCGCGTCCCAGGCCGGCGGTCAGCCCGGACAGCAGGACCACCAGCAGCGTCATCAGCGTCACGACCGTTCCCATCAGGGCGAAGCGGCCCTTGGCGAACCGTATGTCTCTCCACGCGACGAACACGATCGCATCAGCCTTCCGGTAGGTGTCGGGAAGCCGCGGTCGCGGCCCGGCACCAACCGTCGTCCGGACGGCGGCCGGTGCCATCGCGCCGCCGATCGGTCTCGGGGCGTCGCACTGCGTACGTCGGGATCAACCTTTTGGTTGATGGCGGCGGCCGTCGGCGTCCTAGCCTGGAGGCATCGTGAACGCGGAATCGCTCGCTCGTCCGCTGCGGGTGCTGCGCCGCTGCCTGCACCTGCTGGTCGGGCTCCTCCTCGCGGTGGCCGCCGTTCGTGCCGTCACCGGGCCGGGCCCGCGGCGTGCCGCCGTGCTCGCCGCGGCCGTGGCGCTGGCCGTCGTCTACGCCGTCGGGGCGGCGCTGTCGCTGGTGCGCTGGCACCGGCCTGCCGCGCTGGCCTGGCTGGCGGTGCTGACCGGCGGGTGGCTGGTGCTGCTGGCCCTGACCCCGGACGGGGTGTGGTTCGCGTTTCCGCTGTTCCTGCTGCATCTGCACCTGCTGCCCGTGCGCTGGGGGATCGTGGCGGTGGCGGCGACGACCGTGGCGGCGGTCGCCGGTGTCGCCGGCCACCAGGGGGCGCTCACGCCGGGCGCGGTGATCGGTCCCGCCATCGGCGCCGCGGTGTCGGTGGGCACGGTCCTCGGCTACCAGGCGTTGTACCGGGAGAGCGAGCGCCGCCGGCGGTTGATCGAGCAGCTGAGCGCCACCCGCGCCGAACTGGCCGCCGCCGAGCACGCCGCCGGGGTCCTCGCCGAGCGGGAACGCCTGGCCCGCGAGATCCACGACACTCTCGCCCAGGGGTTGTCGAGCATCCAACTGCTGCTGCGTGCCGCCCAGCGTGGGTTCCCCGACCGGCTCGACGTGGCGGCGGGCCACGTCGAGCAGGCCCGCCGCACCGCGCGGGACAACCTCGTCGAGGCGCGCCGGTTCGTACGCGCCCTGACACCGCCGGGCCTCGACGGCGCTTCGCTGCCGGCGGCGCTGCGGCGGCTGTGTGACGCGACCGCCGCCGCGTCCGGGCTGACCGTACGCCTGTGGGTCGACGGGACGGCGGTGCGTCTGCCGACCCGCCACGAGGTGGCGCTGCTGCGGATCGCGCAGTCCGCGTTGGCCAACACCGTGCGCCATGCCGGGGCGAGGCGCGCCGACGTGACGTTGCGGTTCGGCGCGCGCGACGTCGTCCTCGACGTGGTCGACGACGGGTGTGGCTTCGACGTGAGCGCGCCCGGCGACCGGCCGGACGGTGACGGCGGGTTCGGGCTGGCCGCCATGCGGGCCCGGGCCGAGGAGCTGGGCGGCAACCTGATCGTGGAGTCGGCGCCCGGGTGCGGTGCCCGGCTGGCCGTCGGCTTCGCGCGCCCGGGCACCGGGGAGGCGGGGGTGTGAGCGGTCCGATCCGCCTGTTGCTGGCCGACGACCATCCGGTCGTACGGGCCGGGCTGCGCGCCGTCCTGGACACCGAGCCGGACTTCGAGGTGGTCGCCGAGGCCGCGACCGCGCAGCGGGCCGTCGCCCTCGCCGAGGGGGAGCGGGTCGACGTGGTGCTCATGGATCTGCGCTTCGGCGCGGGGATGGACGGCGCCGAGGCGACCGCAGCCATCACCGCCCGCCCCGGCGGCCCCGCCGTGCTGGTGCTGACCACCTACGACACCGATGCCGACATCCTCGCCGCCGTGGAGGCCGGTGCGATCGGCTACCTGCTCAAGGACGCCCCGCCCGAGGAACTCGCGGCGGCCGTGCGCGCCGCCGCCGCCGGCCGTTCCGCCCTCGCCCCGGCCGTCGCCCGTCGTCTCATGGGTCGGGTGCGTGCCCCGGGCACCGCGTTGAGTCGCCGCGAGACAGAGGTCCTGCAACTCGTCGCCGACGGCCTGTCCAACCAGCAGATCAGCCAGCGGCTGTACCTGAGCCAGGCCACGGTCAAGACGCACCTGGTGCACGTCTACGGCAAGCTCGACGTCGACTCGCGTACCGCCGCCGTCGCCGTTGCCCGGGCCCGCGGGCTGATCCGTCGGTGACCGGGATGCGCGGGCGGAATTGACGTGCGGTGCGCGTACGCCTGCTGGCAGGGTGGCCGGCATGACAGCGCAGGCTCTGGCGGGGGCACTCGCCGACGACGTACGGCGGCAGGTCTTCGCGGCGATCGTGCTGGGCGGCGCCGACGCCCGGGCGGTGGCCGACCGGACAGGCCTGTCGGCGCGGCAGGTGCTCGCCGGCTCGTCGACGCGGGCCTGGTGGCCGGCGGCGACGGTGACCTGCGGGTCGACGCCGAGCGGCTGCGGGAGGCGGCCCGTACGCCGTCGGCGCCCCGGCCGGCCGGCGACTCCACGGACCGCGTGCTGCGAACCTTCGTGCGCGACGACAGGCTGACCGGCCTGCCGGCGCAGCGCGGCCGGCGGCGGGTGGTGCTGGCGCACGTGGCGAGGTCCTTCGAGCCGGGGGTGCGCTATCCGGAGTCGGCGGTCGACGAGGTGTTGCGGCGCTGGTGCGAGGACGGTGGCTCCGACCACGTGGCGCTGCGCCGGTACCTGGTCGACGAGCAGTTGCTGGCCCGGGAACAGGGCGTCTACTGGCGCGTCGGCGACTGACCGCCGCCCTCGTCGCGGCCGGCGGATATCCCGTTGACCGGAGGGCGAGGATCGACGGGTGAGCGCGACAGACTGGACGACGGTGCCGGCCCGTCCCGACCGGCCCGAGGCGACGACCCTGCTCGAGGAGTACTTCGAGGAGATGGTCCGCCGCTACCACGCTCGCCCGGTCCGGCCGGGTGAGGTCGCGGCGGCGATGGCCGAGGACCCGAGCGACGACCTGGCCGCACCCACCGGGATCCTCCTGCTCGCGTACCGCGACGCTCGTCCGGCCGGCTGCGCCGGGCTGCGGTACCGGCCGGGCTGGGCGGAGCTGACCCGGGTGTACGTGCGCCCCGCGCACCGCGGCCACGGCGGCGGGGCGGCCCTGCTCGCCGCCGTGGCGCAGCGGGCCCGGGTTACTGGGGCCGACCGGATCCGGCTGGACACCCGCGGCGACCTGGTGGAGGCCCGCGCCCTGTACGCCCGGCACGGCTACCGGGAGATCCCGGCGTACAACGACGGCGCCTACGCCCAGCACTGGTTCGAGAAGGTCCTGAGTTGACGTCGCGGCCAGAACGCGCTAAATAAAGAACAGGAAGTTGAGTCCCATCGGCTCAACTCAAGGACCTTCGGCCAGGAGAACCGAGGAGGCAGGCCATGTTGATGCGCACCGACCCGTTCCGTGAGATCGACCGGATCACCGAGCAGTTCTTCGGCACCGCCGCGCGCCCCGCGGTCATGCCCCTGGACGCCTACCGCGACGGTGACTGGTTCTACGCGGCGTTCGACCTGCCGGGCGTCGACCCGGACAGCATCGACTGCACCGTCGAGCGCAACGTGCTGACCGTGCGCGCCGAGCGTCGCCGGCCCGCCGGCGAGAACGTCGAGCTCGTCGCCGCCGAACGCCCGATGGGCACCTTCACCCGGCGGCTCTTCCTCGGCGACACCCTCGACACCGACAAGCTCGAGGCCGGCTACGACAACGGCGTGCTGACCCTGCGGATCCCCGTCGCGGAGCGGGCCAAGCCCCGCCGGGTCACCGTCACGGCCACCGCCAACGGCAACGGCCGCAAGGAGATCAACGCCTGACTTTCGGCGGGTGGGGGCGGGACGGCCGGTGCGGCCGTCCCGCCCCTCGCTCTTTCTCGCCACCGGTTCGTCCCGCCCCCACCCGCCGGGCGGCCCGGCACGATCGCGTAGGGCGCGCCTCCTCCCGTTCTCGACCCGAAGCTGAGAACCTTTTTCACATGCTCTCCCCGAACGCTCCGGCGCGGCCAAGCCGGCCCACCCCGCTGGCCCTGCCCGGGGGGCCCGTCGACTTCACCGAGGCGTGGCTGCGCAACCGGCGGCTGTCCGAGCACACCCGCGACGCGTACCGGCGCGACGTCGCCGGCTGGCTCGCGTGGTGCGCGGCCCGCGAACTGGACCCGTTGCAGGCGAACTTCCTGCATGTCAACGAGTACGGCCGGGCGCTGGAGGCCACCCTCGGCGCGCGCACCGGCAAGCCGCTGACCCCCGCCACCGTCGCCCGCCGGCTCTCCGCCCTGTCCAGCTGGTACGACTTCCTGGTCAAGCTGCGCGCGGTCGAGGCCAACCCGGTCGCCGGCGCCGACCGCCCCCGCATCGACCGGGACCACTCTGCGACCGTCGGGCTCGCCCCCGAGGAGGTCGACGCGCTGCTCGCCGCCGCCGAGGCCGACACCGGGCCGACCGCCGCCCGCAACCGGGCCGCGATCGCGTTGCTGGCCGACCTCGGCCTGCGCGTGGGAGAGCTGGTCTCGCTCGACCTGGCCGACCTCGGCACCGAGCGGGGCCACCGCAGCGTGCGGTTCGTCGGCAAGGGCGGCAGGTCCCGCCGCCGCGCCCTGACCCCCGGCACCGCGTACGCCCTCGACGCGTACCTGGCCCAGCGGGCCGCCGCCCAGGGCGTGGCGGTGCACGAGCTGACCGGCCCGCTGCTGGTCACCGCCAGCGGGGCCAGGCTTGACCGGCACGCGATGTTCCGGCTGGTGCGCCGGCTGGCCCGCACGGCCGGCATCCCGGCGTGGGCGAGGCTGTCGCCGCACTCGTTGCGGCACGCGTTCGCCACCACCGCCCGCGCCGAGGGCGTGCCCCTGGAGGACGTGCAGGACGCGATGGGCCACGCCGATCCGCGCACCACCCGCCGCTACGACCGGGACCGGCACAACCTCGACCGCGATCCCGCGTACGCCATCTGGGCGGCCCGGGCCCGCCGCCGCGGCTGACGTGCACCGGCCGGTGGATGCCGCGCGTAGGTAGGATCCACCGGCCGGTGCTCGCGGCCTACGGGTGCGTGTGGAGCGGCCTACGGGTCCGTGTGGATCAGCGCCCGGCTCAGCGCCTCGATGCTCTGCTGGCTCCCGGCGACGATCAGGACGTCGCCGTGGGCGAGGACGTGCCCCAGCCCCGGTGCGGTGACCGTCCGCCCGTCGCGGACGACGGCGACCACGCTCACCCCGTTGATGCGCGCGACGGCCTCGGCCAGGGTCCGGCCGTCGTAGGGCGAGGCGGCCGTCACCGGCAGCTCGACGACGCTGATCGCCTCCCGGTGGCGTTCCAGGTGCGTCACGTGGTCGATGGTGGCGATGGGGTGCAGCAGTTCGGCCACCTCCTGCGCCTCGGTCGGGCTGAGGGTCACGGACCGTTCCACGGTGTCCGGGTCGCCGGGAGCGTAGACGACGACGTCCCGCCGGCCGCCGCGATGGCAGACGACCCCGATCACCTGGCCCTCCCCGGTGTGCAGGGTGTAGCCGACCCCGATGCCGGGCAGCGGCATGCGTTCTATCTGCATCATTGCCTCCTGTCGTGTTGCACTGCGGAGCGGCCTACGCCACGAAGTAGCGCAGCCACACGTACACCCAGGCGATCACCGTGGTCATGATCGTGGTGACGATGCCGTAGCGGGTGAACTGCCAGAAGCTGATCGGTTCCTTGGCGCGGGCGGCGATGCCCAGCACGACGATGTTGGCGCTGGCCGCCACGGCCGTGCCGTTGCCGCTCAGGTCGGCGCCCAGGGCGAAGGACCACCACAGCGCCTGGCCGGTACCCGGGTCCGGGGCCCCCGCGACGAGGCCCTCCACGATCGGCGCCATGGTCGCCGCGTAGGGGATGTTGTCGAAGAACGCGCCGAGCACCGCCGAGCCGAAGACCAGGCCCGTCGCCGCCGCGAAGTAGTTGTCGCCCACGGCGTCGCTGGCCCGTTCGCCGATCCAGCTGATCACCCCGGTCTCGGTCAAACCGGCGACCATCACGAACAGGCCGGTGAAGAACACAAGCGTCGGCCATTCGACCTCGCCCAGGTAGGCCGACTTGTCCGTCCCGGACACCAGGACCATCAGCCCGGCGCCGAGCAGCGCGACGACGGCCACGTCGATGTGGATCACCGTGTGGAGCGTGAACGCGACGATCACCAGGCCGAGCACGACCAGGCAGCGGATCAGCAACCGCGGGTCGGTGATGGCGGCGCGGGCGTCCATGTCGCGTACCGCCTCGAACCGCTCGGGGTGGTGCACGAACGCCCGGCGGAACATGACCCGCGCCAGCACCAGGAACGCCAGGAACATCAGGACCGTGACCGGGGCCATGTGCCAGAGGAAGTCGTTGAAGCTCAGCCCGGCGCGGCTGCCGATGATGATGTTGGGTGGGTCGCCGATCAGGGTGGCCGCGCCGCCGATGTTGGCGGCGAGCACCTCGGCGATCAGGAACGGCGCGGCCGGCATGCCCAGCCGGCGGCACACGGAGATGGTGATCGGGGCGACCAACATGACCGTGGTGACGTTGTCCAGGACCGGCGAGGCGATGCCGGTGATCGCGACGAGCAGCACCATCAGCCGGTACGGCCGCCCCTGCGAACGCTGGGCGGCCCAGATCGCCATGAACTCGAACACGCCGGTCTGCTTGATCACCCCGACGATGATCATCATGCCGAGGAGCAGGAAGATGACGTCCCAGTCGATGCCGGCGTGGTGGGCGTAGAACACGTCCGAGCCGGGCACCAGCCCGAGCGCGGCCATCAGGCCGGCGGCGCCCAGCACCACCGCCACCCGGTTGATCTTCTCGGTGGCGATGAAGACGAAGGCGACCGTGAAGATGACGATCGCGGCGAGGGCGGGCCACGCGCTCACGGGCACCCGCCCGGCGGACCGTGCTCCACCCCGGCGCGCCGCTGCGCGCAGGTGACCGTCTCCGCTTCCGGTGGCGCGGGTTCGGTCACCATCGGATGACGGTTCACAGGGTCCTCCCGGGTTCGGCGCGGCGCGGCGGGGAACGCCCGCACGGGCGGCGACAGAGGGAGCCGGGCACGAAGGATCGGAGCCCGGAGCGGCTCCCGGCCCCGGGCTCGCGTTCATGGTCATCGGTCCGCTGCGGGTCGACATCGGGGCTGACACCCATTTGCCGCCGGCCCGGGCCGGTGCCCGGCCTGTCGGCGGCCCGGCCGACCTGCGGCGATAATGGGTGCCGGCACGCATTTACAGCACGCGCCCCGGCCGACAGGCTGGCCATGACGAGGGTGATCACGCCGCGGCGCGCTCCGGCCCGCGCCGCGTGCCGGAGCGCGGACGAGCGCGGGAGTCGCAGGGCGTCGGAACCGGAGCGGGAGGGGAGGTGCCGTCGTGTCGCTGTTCTGGCGGATCTTCCTGCTCAACGCCGCCGTGCTCGTCGCCGCCACGCTGCTGCTGCTCGGCCCGGTCACGGTGTCCACCCCCGTGCTGCTCACCGAGGCCCTCGTGCTGACCGTGGGCCTCGCCGCGATGCTGGTCGCCAACGCCGCGCTGCTGCGCGTCGGCCTCGCGCCGCTGCACCGGCTGACCCGGGCCATGACCACCATCGACCTGTTGCAGCCCGAGCCCCGCCCGGTCCCGGCCGGGCAGGCCGGCATCGCGGACCTGATCCGCGCCTTCAACGCCATGATCGACCGGCTGGAGGCGGAGCGGGCCACCAGCGCGGCCAGCGCCCTGTCCGCCCAGGAGGCCGAGCGCCGGCGCGTCGCCCAGGAACTGCACGACGAGGTCGGTCAGACCCTGACGGCGGTCCTGCTCGAACTCAAGCAGGTCGCCCGGCACGCGCCCGAACCGGTCCGTGCCCAACTCGCCCAGGTGCAGGAGACCACCCGCGACAGCCTCGACGAGATCCGCCGCATCGCGCGCCGGCTGCGCCCCGGCGTACTGGAGGAGCTCGGCCTGACCAGCGCCCTCAAGGCGCTCGTCACGGAGGTCACCGGGCACACGGACCTGTCCGTGCGCCAGCACCTCGACGCCGACCTGCCCACCCTCGACGGCGAGGCCGAACTGGTGATCTACCGAGTGGCGCAGGAGGCCCTCACCAACACCGTCCGGCACGCGCGGGCCGCCACCGTCGAGCTGTCGCTGACCCGTCGACCGGGCCACGTGCAGCTGCGGATCCGCGACGACGGCCGGGGCATCGGCGACGCCGCCGAGGGCGCCGGCGTACGCGGCATGCGGGAGCGGGCCCTGCTCATCGGCACCCAGCTCAGCGTGGGGCCCGGCCCCGGCGGCGGCACCGAGGTGCGGCTGCGGGTACCGGTCGGCGACCGGGAGGGCCGGCCGTGACCACCCGCATCCTGCTCGCCGACGACCACGCCCTCGTCCGCCGTGGCGTGCGCCTCATCCTCGACAGCGAACCGGACCTGACCGTCGTGGCGGAGGCCGGCGACGGCGCGGAGGCCATCGCCCTGGCCCAGACCGAACGTCCCGACCTGGCCATCCTCGACATCGCCATGCCACGGCTGACCGGCCTCCAGGCGGCCCGGGAGCTGTCCCGGCAGCAGCCGGGCCTGCGCATCCTCATCCTGACCATGTACGACAACGAGCAGTACTTCTTCGAGGCCCTCAAGGTCGGCGCCAACGGCTACGTGCTCAAGTCCGTCGCCGACCGCGACCTGGTGGAGGCCTGCCGCGCCGCCGTGCGCGACGAACCGTTCCTCTATCCCGGTGCCATCAACGCCCTCATCCGCACCTACCTGGAACGCAGCGCGCGGGGCGAGAGCGTGCCGGCCAGGGCCATCACCGAACGCGAGGAGGAGATCCTCAAGCTCGTCGCCGAGGGCCACTCCTCCAAGGAGATCGCCCGCCTGCTGTTCATCAGCGTCAAGACCGTCGAGCGGCACCGGGCCAACCTGCTGCAGAAGCTCGGCCTCCGGGACCGCCTGGAACTGACCCGCTACGCCATCCGGGCCGGGCTCATCGAGCCGTGACCGCGCGCGGCGGGACCGGCCCGGGCGGCGCTCGGCGCCGGCGGCGACCGCGACCCGACCGGCCGGTACGGGGACGACAGGGCCGACTTTCCTGCGGGCGGGCCCACCGGTTCTCTACGGTCGACGGGTGGGCGCTGAGCAGCCGTGGAGCCGGCCGGCCCGTCGGAGCCGCCCGGTGCGTACCGGATTGGTGTTCGCGGGCGTGACCGTGCTGCTGTGCTGCATCGGGGTCGCCGGGCTGGGCGCCTGGAACGTGCAGGTGGTCACGCAGGCCAGCGGCCCGGTGCGGGAGACCGCCGACGGGTTCCTGCGGTCGGTGGCGGCGGGCGACACCGACGGCGCGTACGACCGGCTCTGCGCCGACGCGCGCAGCCGGTGGAGCCCGATCGGGTTCACGAGCTGGCTGCGCACCCCGCCGCTGGTCAACGGCTACGAGATCGTCGACGTGTCGGTGGCGACCCGGGGCGGCAGCCCGCGCGGCACGGTGGCGGTGCGGCTGACCCGCGACAGCGGCCTCACCGAGGAGCGGAAGCTGTCGGTGGTGCGCGAGGACGGCGGCTGGCGGGTGTGCGGCGACCCGTACTGAACCGTCAGCGGCGGGGGCCGAGCTCGCCCGCACGGTAGTGCCGGCGGCAGAGGACCTGGTAGCGCACCTCGGCGCTGTCCACGGTGTCCCCGATGACCACCTGCAGGCCCTCGCGGACCACCCGGCCGTCGACGACCCGGGCGTTGAGCAGCCCTTCCCGGCCACACCAGCAGAGCACCTCGACCTGGATGCGGGCCACCTCGTCGGCCAGTTCGAACAGCCGCTGCGCCGCCGGGAACAGGCACGAGCGGAAGTCGGTGGCCAGCCCGAACGCGTACACGTCGACGTCGTAGCTGTCGACCAGCTCCGCCATCTGCTCGACGTGCTCCAGGTTGTAGAACGACGCCTCGTCGCAGATCAGGTAGTCGACGCGCACGCCCTCGGCCCAGGTGTCGCGCACCAGGGTGCGCAGGTCCAGCTCGTCGGTGACCTCGACGGCCTCGTGCGCCAGGCCGATGCGCGTGGTGACCTGTGGGCCGAGCGAGCGGTCGATGCGGGTGGTGACGAGGCCGCGGCGGCCCTGCCGGGAGTGGTTGTAGTTCATCTGCAACGCCATCGTGGACTTGCCGCAGTCCATCGGCCCCCAGAAGAACTTCAACGCCGCCGCGTGCAACGGACGCCCGTCCACGCCCCGCGCCGCGGCGCACCCGGCGGGGGAGTCGTCGGGGCCCAGCGGCGGGCGCGCCAGGCAGGTCGGGGCGGTGGCGTGGTCGGTCACGGTCGGGCAGCCTAGCCGATCGACGCCCGCTGATCCGGCCGGTGCGGGACGGGCCCGCGTTGCTCAGAGCACCCGCGGCGGGGTGTTGCCGGCGGCGATGATCGCCCGGCGGATCGGCACGGCCAGCAGCAGCAGGAACCCGACGACGAAGAAGATCAGCAGGGAGACCAGGCCCACCCGGTAGGAGTTGGTGAGCTGGAACACGATGCCGAAGGCCAGCGGGCCGAGCCAGCTGGTGCCCTTGTCGCTGATCTCGTAGAAGCCGTAGTACTCGCCCTCCTTGCCGGCGGGGATGAGCTGGCTGAACAGCGACCGGCTCAGGGCCTGGCTGCCGCCGAGCACCAGGCCGATGGCGGCGCCGAGGACCATGAACGGCACCGGCGCCTCGGCGGGCAGCCGGAACGCGCCGAGGATCACCCCGGTCCACAGCACCAGGCTGATCAGCACGGTCTTCCAGGCGCCGATGCGCTTGGCGAGGGCACCGAGCAGCAGCGCGCCGCCGAAGGCCAGGAACTGCACCAGCAGGATGGTGACGATCAGGGTGCTCTGCCCGAGCTTCAGCTCCTCGGTGCCGTACTGGCTGGCCAGGGCGATGACGGTCTGGATGCCGTCGTTGTAGACCAGGAACGCCAGCAGGAAGAACAGCGTCAGCGGGTACGCCTTGATCTCGCGCAGGGTGCGGCCGAGCTGGCGGAACCCGTCGGTGACCGGGTTGCCACCGGCCCGCGCGGCGGCCGTGGGGTGCTCGCGCAGCCAGCGCAGCGGGATCAGGGTGAACACCGCCCACCACACGCCGGCGGACACGATCGACCAGCGGGCCAGGTCGAGGGTGCGCTGGTGGTTGCCCTCCTCGCCGAGCATGCTGACCGCGACGAGGTTGAGCGCCAGCAGCAGGCCGCCGCCCAGGTAGCCCAGCGCCCAGCCGCGGCTGGAGATGCCGTCGCGGTCGTCGGGGCCGCCGAGCTGCGGCAGGAACGAGTTGTAGACCACGACGCCGGCGCCGAAGGCGATGTTGGCGACCATGAACAGGGCCCCGCCGAGCAGGTACCGGTCGCCGGTGACGAAGAGCATGCCGACGGTCGCGCCGGCGCCGATGAAGGCGGCGGCGGCGAGCAGCCGCTTCTTGTGCGCCGAGCGGTCGGCGATCGCGCCGACGACCGGCAGCGCGAACACGGTGAGGAACACCGACAGCGACACCAGGTACGGGAAGTACGAGCCGGCGGCGACCTTGATGCCCAGCGGGTACACGTAGCCGCCGCAGGTGTCGGCGCCGAGTTCGCAGCCGGCGGCGAGTTCGGTGACGGTGGTCAGGAACGGGCCGAGGAAGACGGTGATGACGGTGGTGGAGAAGGCTGACATCGCCCAGTCGTAGAAGTACCAGCCGCTGCGTTCGCGGCGGGTGCTCGCCGGGGCGGGGGTGTCGTCCACCGCGGGGGTGACGGTCTCGGCCATCGGGGTCCTTCGAACGGTTCAGGCGGCCCAGTGGCCGCGGCTGTGATACACGTCGCGCAGCACGCCGACGTGATCGGTCATGATGCCATCCACTCCGAGGTCGAGTAACTCGTGCATCTCGGCAGGTTCGTCGATCGTCCAGACATGCACGTGCAGTCCGAGTCGGTGGGCGTGGCGCAGGAACCGGCGGTCCACCACGGGCACCCGCCCGTAGCGCACCGGGACCTGCGCGGCGACCACCGACGGGGGCAGCCGCAGCGCCCGGCCGGTCAGCGACGCCATCCGCAGCCGGGCCACCCCGCGCATGCCGAGGCTGCTGGCGACGCGCCCCTGCGTCAGGGCGCGCAGCCGGGCCAGCCGGGCGTCGCTGAACGAGGCCAGCAGCACCCGGTCGCCGGCCTTGACGCGCGCGACGGTGGCCACGGTCGGCTCGACGCCGCCGTCGGCCTTGACGTCGATGTTGAACCGCACCTGCGGCCAGGCGTCGAGGACCTCGTCGAGGCGGGGGACCACGGCGGCGCCGCCGACGCGTACCGAGGCCAGGTCGGCCCAGCGCAGGTCGGCGATGCGCCCCGGCTCGCCGGTGACGCGGGCCAGCGTGGCGTCGTGGAAGACCACCGCGACGCCGTCGGCGGTGCCGTGCACGTCGGTCTCGACGTACCGGTAGCCGAGCCCGACCGCCCGGGCGAACGCGGCGGCGGTGTTCTCGTCGCCCTCGGCGGCGCCGCCCCGGTGGGCGAAGGCCAGCGGGGCGGGGCCGTCGAGGTAGGCGTGGGTCACGCGGGGAGTATGCCGGGGCGCGGTGGCCGGCGGGTGACCGGCCGGGGGCCAGAGCGGGTCAGCTCCAGTCCGTCTGGTGGCCGGGCCGGCGCAGCAGGGCGAGCAGTTCGCCGTCGGAGGGGTGGTGGGTGCGGGTGAGCGCAGCACGCAGGTCGTCGGCGGTCACCGGATCCGGACCCTGCACGCTGACGCTGAGCACCTGGTCAGCGCCGAAGAGGTACAGCGCGGTGGCGGGGTCGCTGTTGTCGGTGTCCCGGGTCACGACGAGGGTCAGACCGTCGCCGGCGTCGGTGCAGACGTGGATCGTCCGGACGTCGCAGTCGACCCCGTCGGCCAGGGACCCGTCGGGGGCCGGGTGGTGCTGCTGCCACACCACCGGCACCGTACGGCCGTCGCGGGTGCGCAGGCCGTAGGCGATGTCGAGACCGAGCCGGTCCAGCCAGCCGAGGGTGCCGGAGCGGGGCAGGTCGTCGGGGACCAGCAGGTCGTCGGGAGGCCAGGGGGAGGAGCGGGTCAGGTCGATGAGGTCCCGGCGGTCCTTCTCGTCGTGGTACGCCGAGCGCAGGACGGCGTACCCGCCTGCGCAGACGAGGACGAGCAGGGCGACGACGAGCAGCGGCAGGCGCAGGCGGGTCACCTCGCCATTGTGCCCACGCCGGGGATCAGGTCCTTCCGGAGCGCTGGGAGCGGCTGGTGTCGATCGGGCGACCCGGGTCGACGTGGCGGGGCCTGTCGGGCTCGTCGGGCCGCAACGGCACCAGCGAATCGGTGATGGCGCCGATGATCCGGTCGGTGGCGCGCAGGGCGGCGCCCGGGGTTTCCGGCGTCAGGTCGGCGAGGTCCACCGGGTCGCCGAAGTGCACCCGCACGACCGGACGGCGCAGCAGGGAACGGGCGATCCCGCGCAGCAGCCCCTTCGGGGCGCGGTAGGGCACCACCTCGTGGCAGCCCCACTGGGCGACCGGGACGACCGGCGCCCCGCAGGCCAGGGCGAGTCGGGCGGTGCCGGTCTTGCCGCGTTCGGGCCACATGCCGGGGTCCAGGCCGATGCGGCCCTCCGGATAGACCAGGATCACCGAGCCGGCGGCGACCGCCGTGGCGGCCTCGTCGAGGGCCCGGCCGACGGCGGCGGTGCCCCGGTCGACGCGCAGGTGCCCGGCGTGGCGCATCAGGGCGCCGATGACGGGGGTGCGGAACAGCCCGCCGGTGGCCATGATCCGGGGGGCGACGCCCCGGGCGCGGCAGGCGGCGGCGAGCACGACGGGGTCGAACGGGCTGATGTGGTTGGCGGCCAGGATCAGCGGGCCCCGGCGCAGGGCCTCGGGCACGTCGCCGCTGACCTCCAGGCGGGCCAGGAGCGCGACGACGACGCGGGCGAACAGCTGCGCGGCACGCCAGAACAGGGGCGGCTGCCAGGTCGGTGGGCGGATGGTGTCCATCAGCGCGCATGGTCGCACGCGCGGGCCACCCCGCGGAGCGCCGGGGCCGTCCGGCAGAGGTGATCAGGGTCATTGGTCCCGGGCCGCTTCGGGACCCCCGCCCCTGCCGATTCTTCTACGACGCGCAGTAGTATTTACTACGTCTCGTAGTATGCACAGCCTGGGGGTTACTGGTGGACGCGTTGGACGTCGCCCGCTGGCAGTTCGGTGTCACCACCGTCTACCACTTTCTCTTCGTGCCGCTGACCATCGGCCTGTCCGTGCTGGTGGCGATCCTCCAGACGATGTGGCACCGCACCGGCGACGAGAAGTACCTCAAGCTCACCAAGTTCTACGGCAAGCTCTTCCTCATCAACTTCGCCATGGGCGTGGTGACCGGCATCGTGCAGGAGTTCCAGTTCGGCATGAACTGGAGCGACTACTCCCGCTTCGTCGGCGACATCTTCGGCGCCCCCCTGGCGATCGAGGCGCTGGTCGCCTTCTTCCTGGAATCCACCTTCATCGGCCTGTGGATCTTCGGCTGGGACCGGCTGCCCAAGCGGCTGCACCTGGCCGCCATCTGGGCCGCCGCGATCGGCAGCAACCTCAGCGCGTACTTCATCCTCGCGGCGAACTCGTTCATGCAGAACCCGGTCGGCTACCGGATCAACCCCGACACCGGCCGCGCCGAACTCACCGACTTCGTGGCCGTGCTGACCAACAAGGTCGCCATGATCACCTTCCCGCACACCATCGCCGGCGCGTTCCTGGTGGCCGGCTCGCTGCTGGTCGCCGTCGCCATGTGGCACCTGGTGCGCAACCGCGACTCCGCCGACACCCCCGCCTACCGCTTCGCCGCGAAGTTCGGCTCCTGGGTCACCCTGGTCTCCGCCGCCGCCGTCGCCATCACCGGCGACATCCAGGGCAAGATCATGACCGAGGTGCAGCCGATGAAGATGGCCGCCGCCGAGGGCCTCTACACCACCGAGAGCCCCGCCTCGTTCTCCGTACTCACCGTCGGCAGCCTCGACGGCAGCCGCGAACTGTTCGCCCTCAAGATCCCACACCTGCTGTCCTGGCTCGGCACCGGCGACCCCAACGGCACCGTGCACGGCATCAACGACCTGCAGGCCCAGTACGCCGCCCAGTACGGCGCCGGCAGCTACACCCCGATCATCCCGGTCACCTACTGGAGCTTCCGCTTCATGATCGGCTTCGGGATGGCCGCCGCCGCCATCGCCCTGCTGGTGCTCTGGAGCCAACGCAAGGGCCGCACCCCCACCAGCAAGTGGCTGCTGCGCGCCGGCCTGGTCATGCCCCTGCTGCCGCTCGCGGCGAACTCCTTCGGCTGGATCTTCACCGAGATGGGCCGCCAGCCGTGGATCGTCTTCGGCGAGATGCTCACCCGCGACGGCGTCTCCCGCAGCGTCTCGCTCACCGAGGTGCTCACCTCCTTCACCGCCTTCACCCTCATCTACGCCACCCTCGCCGTCGTCGAGGTCAAACTGCTGCTGCGCTACGCCAAGGCCGGCGTACCCGACCTCACCCCCGACCCCGACATCGACGACACCCACGACGACGCCGAGCGCCCGCTCGCGTTCGCCTACTGATCACCGGAGACAACCGTGGAACTCACCACCATCTGGTTCCTGCTCGTCGCGGTCCTGTTCACCGGCTACTTCATCCTCGAGGGCTTCGACTTCGGCGTCGGCATGCTGCTGCCCGTACTCGGTCGCGACGACCGGGAACGCCGCGTCCTGATCAACACCATCGGCCCCGTCTGGGACGGCAACGAGGTCTGGCTCATCACCGCCGGCGGCGCCATGTTCGCCGCGTTCCCCGAGTGGTACGCCACCCTGTTCTCCGGCTTCTACCTGCCGCTGCTGCTGATCCTGCTCGCCCTGATCATCCGCGGCGTCGCCTTCGAGTACCGCCACAAGCGCCCCGAGGCGTCCTGGAAACGCCGCTGGGACACCGCCATCTTCGTCGGCTCGGTGGTGCCGGCGATCCTGTGGGGCGTGGCGTTCGCCAACATCCTGCGCGGCGTGCCGCTCGACGCCGAGCACGAGTACGTCGGCGGCCTGCTCGACCTGCTCCACCCGTACGCCCTGCTCGGCGGCGCGACCACCGCGGCGCTGTTCCTCACCCACGGCGCCGTGTTCATCGCCCTCAAGACCGTCGGTGAGGTCCGCGAGCGCGCCGCCGCCCTCGCGGTACGCGTGGGCGTGGCCGCCGCCGTGCTCGCGGTGGCGTTCCTGACCTGGACGCTGACCATCCGCTCCAGCACCGCCGCCGTCGTGCTCGCCGTCGGCGCGGCCCTCGCCCTGCTCGGTGGTCTCGCCGCCGCCCGGGTGCGCCGGGAGGGCTGGGCGTTCACCGGCACCGCCGTGGCCATCGCGCTGGCCGTGGCGACGCTCTTCGCGGCGCTCTTCCCGAACGTGCTGCCCTCCACGCTCGACGCGGCCGGGACGCTGACCGCCACCAACGCCGCCTCCACCCCCTACACCCTGAAGATCATGACCTGGGTGGCGGTGGTGTTCACCCCGATCGTGCTGGCCTACCAGGGCTGGACGTACTGGGTGTTCCGCAAGCGCATCGGGGTGGCCCACATCCCGCGGCACTGACCCGCCCACGGCGGGTGGCCGCGGGTCCCGCCGCCACCCGCACCGGCCGCGGGGTCGACGCGGCCCTCCTCCCGCGTCGACCCCGCGGCCGCGTCGCGTCACCGGGGCCCGGAGCCGAGGACGCCGGCCACCCGCGAGGGCCTCCGCTCACCGCGGCACCGGGCTACGGCTGACGCGCCCCGGCGATCGCGTGGATCCTGTCCGCCAGCGGGCCGTACAGGTGGCGGGGAATCTCGTGCCCCATCGCCGGGTACACGACCAGGCGGGCACCGCGGATCGCTGAGGCGATGTCCCGGCTCGCTCGCGGGCGGATGAGTGGGTCGTCCTCGCCGTGCACCACGAGCACGGGCATGTCCAGTCCGCGCAGTGGGGTTCTCAGGTTGCCGGTCGTGCGCCCCGCGGCGAACTGGCGCTGCATCGCGGCGTTGTCCAGGCCGCCGCGGTCAGCGGCGGTAGCCGCAGCACGCCGCGTCCACTCCGCCTCGAAGGGATGGTGCGGTGACGACATCGCCCGGATGACATCCATCTGCGCCTGGATCTGGCCCTCACGGTCGGGCGAGTGGCGCCTGGTCATCAGCTTGGCCAAGGTGCCGAAGCGCAGGACGCGCAGGGTGTTCCAGGCTCCGCCGAGGCCACCGCTCATGATGCAGGTCAGGCTCCTGACCCGCCGCGGCGCCGTGATCGCGACGACCTGAGCGATGGCCGAGCCGAGCGAAGCGCCGGCGACGTGGGCCGACTCCCAGCCCAGGGCGTCCATGACAGCCAGGGCATCGGAGGCCATGTCCTGCGCGGTGTACCTGGTCCCGGCGCATCGTGAGGACAGACCGCTGTCGCGGTTGTCGAACCGGACCACGTGGAAGCCCCGCTCGGCGAGCTGCTCGCAGAAGTCTTCCGGCCACCACACCATCTGGAACGACAGGCCGATGATCAGCAGCAGTGGCTCGCCGTCGGGCCGCCCGAACTCCTCGTACGCGATGCTGACGTCTCCGCTGCGTGCTGTCCTGATCATTCGCCCGCCCTCCGTTTTGCAATACACTTGACATGCTAACAGCGTGAGGCGCCGTTGCAATGCACCCGCATTGCAACGGTTGACAGGGGGAGGGCGCGGCTTGCCGAAGAGGGTGGATGTCGATGAGCGGCGGCGGGCGTTCGCGGAGGCCGTGTTCCGTGTGGTCGAGACAAGCGGTAGCGAAGCGGTGAGCCTGCGCGACGTCGCCGCCGAGGCCGGTGTCTCGATGGGGATGGTGCAGCACTATTTCCGCACGAAGGACGAGATGCTCATGTTCGCCCTCGAGCACCTGGGCGAGCGGGTCAGCCGTCGCCTGGAGGATCGGCTCGCGGCACTACCGGACCCCACGCCCAAGGAGGTGGTTCGGGCGATGCTTGCCGAGGTGCTGCCGTCGACGAAGGCGTCCCGGCAGGAGGCGGCCGTCTCGATCGCCTTCTTCAACCGTGCTGTCGTGACTCCGGCGTACGCACAGGCGCTACGCGAAAGCTACCGCCGCGTTCTGGCCCTGGTGGCGGCCCGGTTGCCGGCCGGCCGACAGGATGAGGCGACAGTGCTGTTCTGGCTCACCCAGGGACTGCTCGGGCCGGTGCTGATCGGCCACTACACCGCCGATGAGGCGCTGGCGCTGCTCGACGCGCAGGTGGATCGCGCATTCGCGTGACAACGCGCCCAGCCCGCTCGCGTGTGCGGATCTGGCGGTAGCCGAGATCAGCGCGACGCCGACCGGGGCGTGATGTCGCCGAAGACTGCCGCGAGCGCCTTCGCGATCAGGTCGGGCAGATCGGTACGCCCGTCGTCCTTCGCCCACCGCACCAGCGCGGTGTGCATGGCGGCCAGGCAGGCGCTGGCCGCCGCCGCGGCGTGGAAGGCCGTGTCCGGATCGGCGGCCTCGTCCCCGAGGCCGTCCACGATGGCTTGTTGAAGCACGTAGTGGTTGTCCAGGTGTCGGGCGCGCAGGGCGGGCGTCGAGATCATCAGCCGCAGGCGGGCCAGCAGGAGCCGGTCGTCGCCGGCGGTCAGCGTCCGCGCCGAGTCGACGAGCGCGCTGCCGATGCGGCGCACCAGGGGCTGCCCGGCCGGCGTCGCGGCGATCCGTTCGGCGACCAGCGGGCCGTTCTGATCGACCAGCACGAGGTCCTCCTTCGTCGGGAAGTGCCGGTACACCGTCATCGCAGACACGCCCGCGGCCGCTGCGACGTCGTTCACGGTCGTGCCGTCGTACCCGCGCTCGACGAACAACCGCACCGCGTGCGCCTGGATCACGCGCTGCGTCTCGGCCCGTCGTTGCTCCCGCAGTGTCGAGTGCCGCTCCCTCATGTGGTAGACACTATCGCACTGATAGTCACTACCAAGTCGGGAGTAGCTAACATCATGGGTGATCTGATCGGCAGGACAGCCCTGGTGACCGGCGCGTCACGCGGCATAGGCCAGGCGATCGCGATCCGGCTCGCAGCGCGGGGAGCGGTCGTCATCGCGCACTTCGGCACGGACTCCGACGGCGCGACGGCGACTGTCGACCAGATCGTGCGCGATGGTGGAACGGCGTACGCCGTCGGCGCGGAACTGGGCGTGGACGCGGATGTCGAGACGCTGTTCGCGGATGTCGAGGCCAGCCTGGCCGGGCGACCACTCGACATCCTCGTCAACAACGCGGCAGCGCCACCCGCAGGCCCGCTCGGCGCCACGACACGAGCAGCCTTCGACCATCTGTTCGCGGTCAACGTACGGGCGCCGTACTTCATCATCGAGCGAGCGTTGCCCCTGCTGCGCGACGGCGGCCGGATCATCACGATCTCGTCCGTGGCGGCCCGGATGGCCAACGCCACCCAGACGTCGTTCGCCATGACCAAGGGCGCGGTCGAGACGATGACCCTGACGTTGGCCAACCAGCTCGGCGCCAGGGGCATCACCGTGAACGCGGTCGCGCCCGGCGCCACCCGGACCGCGACCAACGGGCCGGTCTTCGAGACACCGGGCCTGGCCGAACTGATCACCGCGATGACGGCACTCGACCGGCTCGGCGAGCCCGGCGACGTCGCCGACGTGGTCGCGTTCCTCGCCTCCGACGCCGCACGCTGGGTCACCGGGCAGGTCATCGACGCCAGTGGCGGACTGTTCCTGGGCCCGCGCGCCTGACCACCCCAAGGCGCCCGTCAGCCAGCCCGACCTCACCGCCACCGGGCGCGTCGGCAGGCTCGTCGACCACCACACCCGCCAGCGCCGGCGGGGCGAGCGGCACCGCCACCCACCCCGCCGGCCGCCCGCGTCAGTGCGCCTCGCGCAGCTCCGCCAGGCGCGCCTCGATCTCCGCCAGCTCCGCGCGCAGCTTCTCCGCCTGCTGCTCCGCCTCGGCCCGCTCGGCCGCCATGATCTGCTCCACCGCCTCGTGCACCCCCGGCACGTCGACCAGCGCCACCATCCGCAGCGCCTCCGCCGGCTTCACCACGTACGGCTTCGCCAGGGACTTGCTGCCCTGCTGCGCCGCGACCGTCCACTCGCCGTCGGCGTACGCCAGCGTCACCGTCAGCCCCGCCGGCCCCTTCGGCTTCACGGCCTTCACCGCCTTGCGCGCCGGGGCGGGCTTCGCCTCCGTCGTCTCCACCTTCGGCTCCTCCCGCCGCTGCTGCGGCACCCGGTCCAACACGAACTCCGGCTCCGCCGGCGCCGCCGGCTCGGGCTCCGGCGTCTCCGGCTGCGGCTCGGCCGCCTTGCGCCCGGCGCCGCGCGGGGCCACCGCCACGTCGGCGGGGGAGAAGGGCAACTCGTCGCGACCGAACCGGACCACCACGAACTCGTCCGACACGGCCGGGTCGGTCAGCTCCACCACCTGACCCACCTGCCCGGCGATCTGACCCGCCGAGGCGGTGAACACCACCTTCGGCTTGCGGCCCGCCGCCAGCGCCTCCCGGATGCTCTGCACCTCGTCAGTGGACAAACCCTGGCCAGCAGCACCCATCAGCAACCTCTTCCCCTCGTACACCTGTTCAGATGCCTGCCTTGATACCAGCCCACGCCGACAAGCGGAAGATCAACCCCCCAGCGCCCGCAACGCCGCGTCCGCGTGGTCGTTCATGTTCAGCTCACTGTGGACCACCTCCACGATCCGCCGGTCGGTGCCGATCACGAACGTCATCCGCCGCGTGCTCAGCGCACCCAACGGCAGCCGCCGCCGCACCCCGAACAGGTCGGCGACCGTGCCGTCCACGTCCGACAGCAGGGGATAGTCGAACCCGTGCCGGCGGGAGAACTCCGCCTGCTTCGCCACCGGATCGCGGCTGATGCCCACCCGCGTCGCGCCCACCGCCGCGAACTCCGCCGCCAGGTCGCGGAAGTGGCAGCTCTCCGCCGTGCACCCCCGCGTCAACGCCGCCGGATAGAAGAACAACACCACCGGACCGGTGGCCAGGAACTCCGACAGCCGCCGCGGCGTACCCGTCTCGTCGGGCAACTCGAAGTCCCGCACCACGTCGCCGACACCCACACCCGCCACCGCACACCTCCACGTCACCGTCCACCGACGCGCCCGAGCCTATGCGCCCACCCACCGGCCCGCCCCACGCCGCCCGCCGGTAGCGTCGGCCCCGCAGCCACGACAGGGGGAGAGGCACATGCGACCGGTCACCGTCATCACCGGCGGCAGCCGCGGCATCGGCGCCGCCACCGCCCGCCGCCTCGCCCACGCCGGGCACCACGTCGCCTTCAGCTACCGCCGCGACCACACCGCCGCCACCGCCGTGCTCGCCGACATCGAAGCCACCGGCGTACGCGGCCTCGCCGTACCCGCCGACACCCGCGACCCCGAGCAGGTCACCGCCCTGTTCGACGCCGCCGCCGACCTCGGCCCGCTCACCGGCCTGGTCAACAACGCCGGCGTCACCAGCCCCATCGGCGCGTTCGTCGACCTCGACCCAGCCGACCTGCGCCACGTCGTCGACGTCAACCTCATCGGCTACGTCCTCTGCGCCCAGCAGGCCGCCCGCCGCATGGGCGCCGGCGCCGCCATCGTCAACGTCTCCTCCGTCGCCGCCACCCTCGGCAGCCCCGGCGAATACGTCCACTACGCCGCCGTCAAGGCCGCCACCGACACCCTCACCACCGGCCTCGCCAAGGAACTCGCCCCCCGCGGCATCCGCGTCAACGCCGTCGCCCCCGGCATCATCCGCACCGACATCCACGCCCTCTCCGGCCAACCCGACCGACCCGAGCGGGCCGCCGCCCGCATCCCACTGGGCCGCCCCGGCGAACCCGACGAGGTCGCTGGCGCCATCGCCTGGCTGCTCGGCCCCGACGCCACCTACACCACCGGCACCGTCCTACGCGTCGCTGGCGGCCTCTGACCCCGCTTCCTGTCGGTGGCCTGCACTACCGTCCGCCGACGTGAGCGCAACGCAGACGTACCGGTACCTCGGATCCTCCACCCTCGCCCGCGACGGCCTCGGCCTGCAGACCAGCGGCGGACCCGCACCCCACCCCCGGTTCTTCACCGGGTTCCTCACCACCCCCCAGCCGGCGGCCGCCGGCCTGCTCGCCGTCGCCGAGGTCGCCCGCACCCGCTACCACCGGCCCGTCAGCCCCGCCAGCCTCGACCCGGTGGTCACCGGCAGCCGCGACCGGCTGCGGTTCGAATCCTTCTCCGGCTGCTGCGGCGTCTACGCCCGCCTCGACACCCTGCCCGCCGGCCTCGACGGCGACGTGATCGAGCACGGCACCACCAACGTCGACGTCAACAACCCACTGCGCGAGGCACTGGCCCGCGTCGGCGGCCTCGACCCGCTGCACCTGACCGTCGGTCCCGACGACCTGACCGTCGCCACCATGGACGGCCCGATCGTCGAGAAGAAGGTCCCCCTGCCGGCGCGCTGGCTGCGCGGCTTCGCCGAGGTGCAGATCCTGTCGGCCACCTTCGAACCCCGCGCCGAGATCCCCGCCACCGAGGCGGCCACGTTCCTGCGCCGACTCCCCACCACCAGCGACCGCTCGGTCCTCTGGGCGGTGCCCGCCGGCCGGTCCCTGCGACTGACCTCCCGACCCGTCCCCGGCGCCGTCTGCCTGGCCGGAGCGAGCCGACTGACCGCCCTGCGCGCCATGCTGCGCTTCGCCCAGACCCTGCGCGTGTACGGACCGACAGTCGCCACCGGCTCGGCACCCGTACCGAGCACCTGGGAACTGGACACCGGCGCCCTGCGCCTCTCCCTCACCCTCTCACCCGAGCCGTACCGCGGATTCTCCGGCGAGGGCGCCGCCCTCACCGCACTCGCCGGCGACGACGTGGTCGACGACGCCAACCTCGTCGCCGCCGTACTCTCCTGGGATCCCACCATCGACGTCGACCGGCTGGCCACCGACACCGCCCTCGACCCGGCCCGCGTCCGGGCCGCCCTCGCCCAACTCGGCACCGCCGGCCGCGTCGGCTACGACGTCGCCGAAGCCGCCTACTTCCACCGGGCCATGCCCTACGACGCGGGCCGCGCCGAACGCGACAACCCCCGCCTCGTCGGTGCCCGGGCGCTGCGCGACGCCGGCGCCGTCCACCTCGACACGGCCACCACCGCCACCGTCCACAGCGGCGACCACGTCTACCGGGTCCGCCAACTGCCCGGCGGCGACCTCACCTGCACCTGCCCCTGGTGGGCCAAGCACCGCGGCCAACGGGGACCCTGCCGGCACGCGCTGGCCACCCGGATGTCGAGCGCCGAGCGGGCGGAGGAGCGGGTGTGAGACACGCACAGCAGGCGTTCCTCAAGAGCACGGCACGGCGACAACGGGAACTGGCCGCCGGCGGCACCAGCGACCTGTTCGACCTCATCCAGAACAGCTCCGCCGGGCAGATCGCGGCGGCCCTGGCCGACCTGCCGGAACAGCGCCGCCGGGAGATCGGCGGCGACCTGACGACCTGGTTCAAGCAGCGGCACCGCACCACCTGGTGGACCGCAGGCTCCGGCACCGCCCTGGCCGTCGCCGTCGTCGGCTGCCTACCCACCGCCGCGCAGGCCGCGACGATCCTCGCCCGCAACACGGTCAACCCCCACGGCGAACGCGCCGCCGCCCTGATGACCAAGGTCGCCGAGGACCGCGGCATCACCTGGCTCGGCGACCTCGCGCACCGACTGGCCACGAAGGTCAACCAGCAGACCGGCATCGAACACTGGCGTTTCCTCACCGCGCTGCTACGCGCCACGGCAACCACACCACCAGCCAACGACCGGTTCGTCGAACTGTGGCTGGACTCGTTACAACTGCCGCAGCGGGGACACGCCGGCCCACCGGCACCCCTGACCGCACGGCTACGCGACGACCCGTTCCTCCACGCCATGCTGCCCCGCCTGTTCGAGATCGACGGCCTCGGCACCCGCATGACGTTCGACGAGGTCACCACGACCTCGCCCGAACGACGACGGCACATCCTGCCGACCTCGCTGGCCCGCCTCGCCGCCGACGGCACCATCGACCGGACGTTCCTGATCGACGCCAGCATCGGCCGGCTCCTGCGCGGCGACCGGACGGCCGCCCTGCGCGCCTTCACCATCCTGCTCGCCGAACTCGAACCCACCACCGCCGAGGTCGCCACCCGCGCCACCGACTACCTCCGCCTGCTCGCCGACGCACCGGCCCCAGCCGCCACCATCGCGCAGAAGGCCCTACGGGACCTGCCCGACCTCGAGATCGACACCATCCTCGACACCTCCCGGGACGTGCTGCTGCGACCGGACAAGGCACTCGTCAAAGCCCAGCTCACCTGGCTCGACCGCCTGGCCCGCCACCACCGCGACCGGGCGGCCGGGATCGCCGAGGTCATCGCCGTCGCCGCCGAACACCCTGCCGTCGAACTACGCGACCGCGCCCACACCCTGGCCACCCGCCACGGACACGACCCGACGGCGGAGCGCACCGGCCCGGCGCACGCCCGACCGCGCGGCGACGACCTGCCCCCACCCGCCCCACCCGCACCGGCGCCCACCCCCATCACCGACGTCGACGAACTCGCCGAAGAGGTCGCCGCGCTGCTCGGCACCCAGTCGCAGGGCACACCGCTGGACCGCATCCTCGACGCACTCGTGCGGCTCACCACGACCGACGACACCCGGGTGCACGCCGCCCTCGCCCCCGTCATCGAGCGCCGCCACTGGTCCTGGGACAACGAACACCGCCACGACCCCCTCTGCCTGTGCAAGCTGGTCGTCGACCTGCTCAGCACCGACCAGCAGGCCCGACGACACCGCCGCTGGGAGACACTGCTCACCGCCGTACGCCGCACCCCCGCACCACCACCGCTCACCACCGACCCCCGGGTGCCCCCACCGCACCGGCTGATCCGCGCCCGCCTCGCCGAGATCGGCGCGCACCTCGCCGAGCCGGGACACCCCGGCCTGCTCGCCACCCCCACCCACGCCAACGGCGCCCTCGACCCGCTCGCCCTGATCGAGCGCCTCGCGGCCCTCGGCGACCGCCCGGCCTGGCACTGGGACCTCACCCAGGCCCTACTGCGCCTACCCGCCGACACCGACGAGGCGGTCGCCGGCAAGGCCGCGGCACTGGGCACCCCGGCGGGGGAGCGGCTCGCCACCTGGCTGCGCGCCGGCGGACTACCACAACCCGTCACACGCGCCGTCACCGTCACCCGACGCCCCCGCCGCAACGGCTACGACTGGGAGCACGACCAGCTACCGCCCAAGCGCATCCTCGTCGAGCTGCGCCCACCCGACGGACACGACGACCCGTACGGACTGCTGACCGTCGACCCCGCACCGATCGGTGTCGAGCACTCCGCCTGGGCGAACCTGCTGCCGTCGACCCTGCCGGGGCACCGGGCAGTGGTCGCCGCGTACGCCCTGCCGATCGTCGCCGCCACCGCGGACATGGACCAACGCGACGGCACGACCATGCTGCCGCTGCTCGCCGAAGCCACCGGCCCCGGCGGACCGGCCCTCGACCTCGCCCTGGCCTACGGCCTCGCGGCCCGCCACGGCACCGACCGGATCGCCGCCCTCGACGCCCTGCTCGCCCTCGCCGCAGCCGGGCAACTCGACGCCACCGCGACGGGCGGACACCTAGGCCGACTCGTCGCCGGGCACCTGGTGAAGCTGTCCAGGGCACTCGAACCACTACGCGACGCCGCCCAGGCCGGAGCGCCCCTGACCGTGTGGCGGCTGATCGCCGCCGCACTGCCGTCGGCACTCGCCGCGCCCCAGCCCCCGCGCGGCCTGCCGGACCTGCTGAGCCTCGCCGCCGAGACGGCCGGCACGACCGGCGCCCGCATCGACGTGCCCGGCCTCGCCGACGTCGCCGACCGGGGCGGATCCAGCCGCCTCGTCACCGAGGCCCGACGCCTGCACCGCGCACTCGACACGATATGACCCGGCCTCGACACGATATGACCCGGCACACTGGCGGCGACAGGCCGCCGGCCCTGCTGGGCAACCCCGACGCCACGTGGCACGATCGCGCAGGTGACCAGCAGAGACGCCGCCGACCAGCACCTACGCGACCTCGCCCGGCTGCGCCGCGTCCGCGACCGCATCGACCGCGAGTACGCACAGCCCCTGGACGTCGAGGCGCTGGCCCGCGGCGCGAACATGTCAGCCGGACACCTCAGCCGCCAGTTCCGCCAGGCGTACGGCGAGTCCCCGTACGCCTACCTCATGACCCGGCGCATCGAACGCGCCATGGCGCTGCTGCGCCGTGGCGACCTCAGCGTCACCGAAGTCTGTTTCGCCGTCGGCTGCTCCTCGCTGGGCACCTTCAGCACCCGCTTCACCGAACTGGTCGGCGTGCCGCCGAGCACCTACCGCGCCCGGACAGCCCACGCGACGGCGGAGATGCCCGCGTGCATCGCCAAACAGGTGACCAGACCGATCAGGAATCGAGAAGCACGGCCCACCCAGCCACAACTAGCGTGACCGCCATGGACATCACCATTCACTACGCCTTCCTCCCGCACACCGACGCCGACGCCGCCCTCACCTTCTACCGCGACACCCTCGGCTTCGAGGTCCGCAACGACGTCGGCTACGACGGCATGCGCTGGCTCACCGTCGGCCCCGCCAACCAGCCCGGCACGTCCATCGTCCTACACCCGCCGGCCGCCGAACCCGGCATCACCGACGACGAACGCCGCACCATCCTCGAACTCATCGCCAAGGGCAGCTACGGCGCCATCACCCTGGCCACCGACGACCTCGACGGCCTCTTCGAGCGGCTGCAGGCCTCCGGCGCCGACGTCGTCCAGGAACCCACCGCCCAGCCCTACGGCGTGCGCGACTGCGCCTTCCGCGACCCCACGGGCAACCTGATCCGCATCAACGAGCTGCACTGAACCCTCCGGCGCACCCAGACACCCAGGAAACCCTCGACGCGGGGACCGCGACGGCGGCCCCCGCGCAGCAGATGGAGACACGATGAGCACCGCCACGGGGACGGACACCCAGGCACCCACCCACATCGCCGACAGCCACGACCTGATCCGCGTGCAGGGCGCCCGCGTGAACAACCTCAAGGACGTCAGCGTCGACATCCCGAAACGCCGCCTCACGGTCTTCACCGGCGTCTCCGGCTCGGGCAAGAGCTCACTGGTGTTCGGCACCATCGCCGCCGAGTCACAGCGGATGATCAACGAAACCTACAGCGCCTTCCTCCAGGGCTTCATGCCGTCGCTCACCCGACCGGACGTCGACCTGCTCGACGGCCTGACCACGGCGATCATCGTCGACCAGGAACGCATGGGCGCCAACCCCCGCTCCACCGTCGGCACCGCCACCGACGCCAACGCCATGCTGCGCATCCTGTTCAGCCGCCTCGGCCAACCCCACATCGGCTCGCCCAACGCGTACTCCTTCAACATCCCCACCGTGCGCGCCAGCGGTGCGATCACCGTCGAGCGCGGCACCAAGACCAAGGCCGAGAAGGCGACGTTCCACCGCCTCGGCGGCATGTGCCCCCGCTGCGAGGGCATGGGCACCGTCAACGACATCGACCTGACCGCCCTCTACGACGCCGGCAAGTCACTCAACGAGGGCGCCCTCACCATCCCCGGCTACAGCATGGACGGCTGGTACGGGCGCATCTTCCGCGGCTGCGGCTACTTCGACCCCGACAAGCCGATCAGCAAGTTCACGAAGAAGGAACTGCACGACCTGCTCCACCGGGAACCCACCAAGATCAAGATCGACGGCATCAACCTGACGTACGTCGGCATCATCCCGCAGATCCAGAAGTCCTTCCTCGCCAAGGACGTCGACGCCCTCCAGCCCCACATCCGGGCCTTCGTCGAGCGGGCCGTGACCTTCCAGACCTGCCCGAGCTGCGACGGCACCCGACTCAGCCCCGAAGCCCGCGCATCGAAGATCAACGGCAAGAGCATCGCCGACGTCTGCGCCATGCAGATCAGCGACCTGGCCGAGTGGGTCCGCGACCTCGACGAACCCTCGGTCGCCCCCCTGCTCAAGGGGCTGCAACACCTCCTCGACTCGTTCACGCAGATCGGCCTCGGCTACCTCTCACTCGACCGCCCCTCCGGCACCCTGTCCGGGGGAGAGGCACAACGCACCAAGATGATCCGCCACCTCGGCTCGTCCCTCACCGACGTCACCTACGTCTTCGACGAGCCCACCATCGGCCTGCACCCGCACGACATCGAGCGGATGAACAACCTGCTGCGGCAACTACGCGACAAGGGCAACACCGTGCTCGTCGTCGAACACAAACCCGAGACCATCATGATCGCCGACCACGTCGTCGACCTCGGCCCCGGCGCCGGCACACACGGCGGCACGATCTGCTTCGAAGGCACCGTCGAAGGACTGCGGGACAGCGACACCGTCACCGGCCGCCACCTCGACGACCGCGCCGCCGTCAAGAAGACCGTACGCACGCCCACCGCCACCCTCGAGGTCCGCGGCGCGACCGCGCACAACCTGCGCGACGTCGACGTCGACATCCCACTCGGCGTCCTCTGCGCCGTCACCGGCGTCGCCGGCTCCGGCAAGAGCTCACTGATCCACGGCTCCGTCGCCGGCCGCGACGGCGTCGTCGTCATCGACCAGGGCGCGATCCGCGGCTCCCGACGCAGCAACCCGGCGACCTACACCGGCCTGCTCGACCCCATCCGCAAGGCGTTCGCGAAGGCCAACGGCGTCAAGCCGGCACTGTTCAGCGCCAACTCCGAAGGCGCCTGCCCCACCTGCAACGGCGCCGGCGTCATCTACACCGACCTGGGCGTCATGGCGACCGTCGAGACCACCTGCGAGGAATGCGGCGGCAAGCGGTTCCAGGCGGCCGTCCTGGAATACACGCTGGGCGGCCGGAACATCGCCGAGGTGCTCGCCATGCCCGTCGCCGAGGCCGAGGAGTTCTTCGGCGCCGGCGAGGCGCGCATCCCCGCCGCCCACGCCATCCTGAACCGACTCGCCGACGTCGGACTGGGCTACCTCAGCCTCGGCCAACCCCTCACCACCCTCTCCGGCGGCGAACGGCAGCGCCTCAAGCTCGCCACCCACATGGCCGAGAAGGGCGGCGTCTACGTCCTCGACGAGCCGACCACCGGCCTGCACCTCGCCGACGTCGAACAACTGCTCGCCCTGCTCGACCGGCTCGTCGAATCCGGCAAGTCGGTCATCGTCATCGAGCACCACCAGGCGGTCATGGCACACGCCGACTGGATCATCGACCTCGGCCCCGGCGCCGGCCACGACGGCGGCCGGATCGTCTTCGAGGGCACCCCCGCCGACCTCGTCGCCAAGCGGTCCACCCTCACCGGCGAACACCTCGCCGCCTACGTCGGCGCCTGACGAGGCCACCGGCGGGCACCGGTCCGGCGGGCGCTCCCGCGCTGCGCCGGGCCGGGCCCACCAACCGCGCCGGTGCGAACGCTCTCGCCTTCGTGGCGGCGGGGGAGCAGCGCCCGGTGGGCCAGGATCCGGCCGGTCGGCATGCGTACGCTCGCGTCCATGCCCACCGCGATGATCGAGATGGACGACGGTGCACAGCTGCGCACCTGGACCACCGGCTCGCCGGAGCACGCCGACATCCCCTTGGTCGTCCTGCACGGGGGGCCGGGACTGCCGGACTATCTCGGCCCGGTCGCTGCCCTGGTCGAAGACCTGTGCCTGGTCCACCGCTACGACCAGCGAGGCACAGGCGGATCGGCCTGGGCGGGGGAGCACACGATCGCCCGCCACGTCCGGGACCTGGCGCTGTTGCTCGACGCGTGGGGACACGACCGGGCCGTTCTGGTGGGGCACTCGTTCGGGACCAACATGGCCGGCTACTTCACGCTGGCGCATCCCGAGCGCGTGGCGGGATCGATACAGATCGCCGGGCCCTTCCTGGACCCCTGGCGGGACGCCTACCGGACGGCGCAGCGGGCACGACGCACCGACGAGCAGCAGGACAGGCTCGACGAACTCGAAGCGGTCACCTCGCGCACCGACGCCGAAGAGATCGAGTACCTCACCCTGGCGTGGTTCACCGACCACGCCGACCGGGCTCGGGCGTGGGACTGGGCACTGGCATCGGCCCGCGCGCTGCGACCCGTCAACTACGCGATGAACAGCCAGCTCAACGCCGCGAAGAGGGCGGACCCGCTCGAATCGCACGTGGATGAGCTCTGTGAGCGCCTTCCCGCCGGCACCGTGATCATCGGTGGGGCAGACGACAGCCGTCCCGCCGAGGCCCTGCGACGACTCGGCACACGCCTGGGATGCGAGGTCGTCCTCATCCCGGACGCGGGCCACCATCCCTGGCTGGAGGCGCCGGAACAGTTCACCGCGGCGTTCCGCGCTGCGGTGACGAGAGCGTGCTTGACGAATCACCGGGACGACGACGAAGGCGCGGCGCCGTAGGCCCTCGAAACCGCAGGCACGCCGCTGTCTTCAGTGATTCGATAATGTACATTATGTCAAGTAAGCCGGATCGGGCCCTCCCTCGGCCCGGTCCGGCGGCAGGTCGGCGAGGCGCCGCAGGTGCGCCTCCACCAGCGCGACCCGCGCCCGCACCGGCGCGGGCGGCACCGGAATCAGGCGGTGCCCGTGCGCCCGGTAGACCTCCTCGTGCACGCGGGCGAACGCCAGCGACTCGGCGTAGCCGATCCGGCGGGCGGCACTCGGCGTCACGAAGCCCAGCGGCTCGACCAGGAACACCTGCCGCTGGTACGCGCCGTCGCGCAGCACCCGCCGCACCTCCTCGGTGAGCACGCGCCCCGGCGGTCGCCCCAGATACCGTGCGAGGGCCAACGTGCACAGCGGCGACCGGTCGTGGACCTGCACCGACCCGTACTCCCCGGGCGCCTCGCGGCGCTCCCGCTGGAGCCGCGCGACGGCGGCAACGAAGCCGGCCTCGCGCCACGGTTCGGCGACGCCCCGCCCCTGCTGGGCCGCGATGACGTCGGTGGCCGCCTCGGCGACGACGTCCCACCCGCGTCGGCGCAGCGCGTCGGCGAGTGTCGTCTTGCCCGCCCCCGGTGCACCCGTCAGTACGTACCGTCGCACGCTTCTCCCCTCTCCCGCTGTTGCCGGCGAACCCGAAAATGCTGCATAATATCCCTTATGCATGACAAACAGGACGAATCGGTACAGCGGCTCATCGAGGAGTTCCTGACGGCCCGCGCGACCCGCAAGCCCTCCCCCCACACGCTGCAGGCGTACCGGCGGGACCTGCGCGCCGTCGCCGAACTGGCGGCCGAGGAGGCCACCCCTCCCCTCCCCCTCGACGCGCTGCCCGTCGGCGCCCTCACCGCCCGCGTCATGCGTGCGGCATTCGCCCGGTTCGCCGCTCCCCGCGCGGCCGCGTCGGTGCACCGGGCGTGGTCCACCTGGAACAGTTTCTTCTCCTTCCTGGTCGCCGACGGGGTGGTCGCCGGCAACCCGATGCCGGCGGTCGGTCGTCCCCGGGCGCCTCTCCCCCAGCCCAAACCGCTGCGCGGCGCGGACACCCCCGAGCAGCTGCTCGCCTCGGTGGCCCGGCAGGAGGGCAGGCAGCGCGACCCGTGGCCGGAGCGCGACCTGGCGGTGCTGGCGTTGGCGCTCTGCGCGGGGCTGCGGCTGTCGGAGCTGCTGGCGCTGCGGGTGGGGTCGTTGACGGGCCGTGCGGGCGAGCGGCGGGTCGACGTGGCCGGCAAGGGTGGGCGGCCGAGGGTGGTGCCGATCGAGCCGGAGCTGGACGGGGTGCTGGTGGGCTACCTGGACAGCCGGGTGCGGCGGTTCGGGTCGCGTACGGTGCGGCCGGACGCGCCGCTGCTGGTGGACCGTCGGGGTGAGCCGCTGCGCCGGGGCGGGCTGCAGTACCTGGTGGAGTCCTGCTACCGGCGGGCGGGCATCACCGACCGGGTGCCGCGTGGGGCGCGGTTGCACGCGTTGCGGCACACCTTCGCGACGCGGTTGGCCGAGGACGGGGCGAGCGCGGCGGAGATCATGCGGTTGCTGGGTCACGCGTCGTTGGCGTCGTCGCAGACGTACATCGAGGTGACGGCCGGGCAGCAGCGCGCCGCGGTGCGGTCCAACCGTACCAATCGGGCGTTGGCGGGGTTGGTGGCGGCGGAGCGCTACGGGCGGTCGTGAGGCGGGGCCCGGCGTTTCGCGGCCGGTGGGCCGGTCGGAAGCCGGGCCGGCGGGTCCGACGGCCGACGCCTCCGGCGGCGCCCTCGGCAAGGTGATCAGCCTGCCCTGCCGGGGGTCTTCCGGCGGGCCTGGTGTGGCCGGCGTGGGTCCGGGCGTCGAGGTCGTCGACGCCCGGACCGGGGTGCTCAGGCGTGGCCGGTGGCGCGGCGGGCGGCGTCGAGGGCGTTGCGGAAGAGCATGGCGACGGTGGTGGGGCCGACTCCGCCGACGCGGGGGGTGATGGCGCCGGCGACGTCGGCGCAGGTTTCGGCGACGTCGGGCAGGAGGCGTCGGCCTTCGTAGCGGACGCCGCCGCCGATGACGACGGCGCCGGGGCGGACGTGTTCGGGTTGGATGATGCCGGGGACGCCGGCGGCGGCGATGAGGATGTCGGCGCGTCGGGTGTGGGTGGCCCAGTCGGGGACGCCGGTGTGCACGACGGTGACGGCGGCGTTGGCGGTGGGTCGTTTCTGGGTGAGCAGCAGGGCGAGGGGGCGGCCGAGGGTGGCGCCGCGGCCGAGGATGACGACGTCGCGGCCGGCGACGGGGATGTCGTGGAAGGCGAGCAGGGCTTCGATGCCGGCGGGTGTGCAGGGCAGGGGGCCGGGCAGGCCGAGGGCGAGGCGTCCCATGTTGAGGGGGTGCATGCCGTCGACGTCGAGGTCGGGGTCCATGGTCTGCAGGGCGCGGTCGTAGTCGAGGTGTGCGGGGATGGGGTGCTGGATGAGCAGGCCGTGCACGTCGGGTGCGGTGTTGAAGTCGGCGATGGCGTGGTGCAGGTCGGCCTGGGTGGCGGTGGCGGGCAGGTGTACGTGGGGTGAGGCGAAGCCGAGTTCGCTGGCCTGGCGTTGCTTGATGCGGATGTAGCCGGCGCTGGCGTCGTCGTCGCCGACGAGGATGGTGGCGAGGCCGGGGGTGGTGCCTGCGGCGCGTAGGGCGGTGACGCCGGCGGCGACGTCGGTGAGGATGTGGTCGGCGACGGGGGTGCCGGGCAGGAGTCGGGCGGTGGGCATGGTGCTCCTCTGCCGGCGGGGCCCAGGCGGTCGACCTCCGCGCGTGGAGCTCCCCGATGGTTTGGTGCCCATCCTCTGGCCGCCAGTCGCGTCTGGGGTCAGCTTGCCACAGGGGGTCGGGTGTGGTGTGTCCCGGTGGGTGGCTGTGGCGTCGGCGTACTGACTGTGGGTGTCCCGTTGGTCACTGGTTCGGGCTACCCTGTCGGCCTGTCCGTGTCGGGCGCTCGCCCGGGTGTCGTGAGTGGAGGCCGTGGTGCCGGTGCTGGTCGGCGGGGATGGTGTGGTGTCGGGTCCGCGGTTGGGGGTGGAGGAGGAGTTCCTGCTGGTGGATCCGGTGAGTCGGGGTGTGGTGCCGGGTGCGGGGGCGGTGGTGGATCGGGCGGTGGCGCGGTTGGGTTCGCGGGTGTCGGGTGAGATCACGACGTTGCACGTGGAGACGAGGACGGATCCGACGGCGTCGGTGCGGGGGTTGTTGGAGCAGTTGGTGGAGGCTCGTCGGGTGGTGGCGGAGTGCGCGGCGGTCGACGGGTTGCGGATCGTGGCGACCGGTACGCCGGTGTTGCCGGGTGCGACGTCGCCGCCGGTGACGCGGGGGCCGCGGCAGGATCGGGGTACGGCGACGTTCCGGGGGTTGCACGACGAGTTGGCGATCTGTGCGTTGCATGTGCACGTGGAGTTGCCGGATCGGGAGCGGGCGTTGCTGGTGAGCAATCATCTGCGGGCGTATCTGCCGTTGTTGATCGCGTTGACGGCGAATTCGCCGTACTGGGAGGGGCGGGATTCGGGTTATGCGGGTTGGCGGTCGATGATCTGGTCGCGGTGGCCGGTGGCGGGGCCGCCGCCGCGGTTCACGTCGGTGGCTCACTACGAGCGGGTGGTGGAGATGTTGTCGGCGGCGGGGGCGGTGGTGGATCCGGGGACGTTGTTCTGGGACATCCGGCCGTCGGTGACGCATCCGACGTTGGAGGTGCGGGTGTCGGACGTGCCGGTGTCGGCGCGGGAGTCGGCGTTGGTGGCGGCGTTGGTGCGGGCGTTGGTGGTGCGGGGGTTGGAGGCGGTGGATCGGGGTGATCACGGTCCGGAGGTTGCCGGTGAGTGGTTGCGGGCGGCGTACTGGCGGGCGGCGCGTGACGGGTTGGAGGGTTCGTTGCCGGAGGTTGGTTCGGGTCGGTTGCGTCCGGCGCGGGAGGTGTTGGGTGAGGTGGTCGCCTGGTTGGCGCCGGTGTTGCGGGCGTGTGGGGACGAGGATCTCGTGCGGGGCTGGTCGGAGCGGTTGTTGGCGGTGGGTGGTGGTGCGGTGCGGCAGCGGGCGGCGGCAGCTCGGCGGGGTCGGTTGACGGATGTGGTGGATTTTCTGGTGGCGCAGACGGTGGTGGACGAGTTGCAGCCGGCGTAGGTGGGTGGGTGGCCTGGGCTGCTTGGCCCGGGTCAGCGGTGGCGGTGCAGTTCGCGGGTGAAGTAGTCGCGCAGGGGTGCGACGTGGCGGTCGGGGCGGCGCCATTCGGCGAGCAGGTCTTCGAGCAGGTGGAGTTCGTCGACGAGGGTGTCGCCGTGGTAGCGGCGGATGACGGGGTGGATGAAGGCGCTTTCGGCGGCGCGGTCGGGTTGGGGGTGGCGTTCGATGGCGAAGACGTCGCCGTAGTCGTCGCGGCCCCAGCGGAGGCTGACGGTGTAGTAGTGCGGGTGGTCGTGGAAGCGGGCGCGGACGTGGTCTTCGGGCAGGTCGGTGTAGTGGCGTAGTTGGCCGTGGGGGTCGACGACGAGGGCGTCGCAGAGGAATTCGAACTGGGTCCAGAGGGCGGAGCTCCAGTTGACCCGGTCGAGGACGAGGGTGGTGAGGGTGTCGGGGTCGGGGTCGACGAGGGTGTGTGGCAGGGGTACGCCGTCGTAGCGTTCGCGGAGCAGGGCGGTGAGAGTGCGCAGGTTGTAGCGGAATCCGTCGATGAAGGCGGAGGAGGCCTTCTTGAGGTCGCGGTCCTGGGCGAGGGTGCCGGCGAAGTAGAGGCCGTCGATGTTGGTGGACTGCCAGTCGCCGGTGGTGGTGGGCATGCGGCCGTTGGGGATCATGTCGGGTCGGCAGGTGGGGTCGAAGGGGCTGGTGTCCATGGTGAAGCCGGTGCAGCGTAGGACGGTTTCGTAGTCCATGACGGCGGTTTCGCCGTCGGCGTGGGTGTAGGTGAGGTGCACCTGGTAGCGGTTGTCGACGGGGCGGATCTCGTCGATGACGCAGTCGAGTACGGAGTGCAGGGTCTTGAACTGGTAGCTGTCGAGGACGGCGCCGTGGTGGCCGCGGACGTCTCCGGGGTGTTTGGTGTTCCAGGCCAGGCGTAGTGGGCGTGGGCTGGCGAGGTGGATCATGGCGGCGTGGCCGAGGATCGCGGAGGCGGTTTCGAAGGCGGAGTTGCCCTTGCCGAGGATGAGGACGCGTTGGCCGGCGTAGTGGGCGGGGTCGGTGTGCATGTCCTCGTAGCCGGTGGCGTGTTCGATGCCGCGGATGTCGGGGATGTTGGGGCGGCCCCAGCCGGTGGCGACGATGAGGCAGTGGCAGTGCAGGACGCGCTCGGGGGTGTGGACGAGGAAGCCGTCGTCGAGGCGTTCGATCCGGTCGGCGGGGGTGTCGAAGCGTACGGCGAGTTGGTGGTAGCGCTGGAAGTCGGTGAGGTAGCGCACCATGTCGTCGGCGTGGGGGAAGTATTCGCTGCTGTACTTGGCGAAGGGCAGGTCGGCGGGTTCGTGCAGCAGTGAGTTCCAGTCCCAGCGCAGGCGGATCTCGGGGTCGGTGCTGGTGGTGTGGACCTTGTTGAGGGAGATGAGCCGGCGGTGGCGGGGGAAGTGGCGGAAGAATTCGGCGGGTGCGGGGGCGCGTTCGAGGGTGACGTAGTCGCAGCCGGCCTGTTGGAGGTAGTAGCTGAGTTGGATGCCGGCTGGTCCGGCTCCGATGATGACGTACCGGTGGTGTTCGGTGGTGGGGTCGTGGTGGCTCGTCGGGCCTGGGGTGGGTGCCGTCACGCCAGAGACCTTCGCCGATGTGGCGGGTTGGTGTCAACGCTGGGTGGGGTGACGGTGACGCGACCGCTGGTGAGGGGTGTGGTCTCCCCCGCCGGGTGTGCGGTCAGCCGAGGTCGACCAGGAGGGGGCGGTGGTCGGAGATGGTGGACAGGGGGGTGTGTACGGCGGTGACGGGTGGCAGCTGGTCGAGGCCGTGGCGGTCGGCGAGGATGTGGTCGAGTTGGACGCGGGGTTGCCCGGCGGGGTAGGTGGGGCGGCGGGCGAGGGGGTGCCAGCCGGTGAGGAGTCGGGCGGGGCCGGCGGGCAGGTTGAGGTCGCCGAGGAGGATGCGTGGGGCGGGCAGGGTGCGCAGGGCGCGGACGGTCTGGCGGAGTTGGTGGGCGTTCCAGCCGGGGACGAAGGACAGGTGGGTGGCGGCGACGGTGAGCCGTCCGTGTGGGGTGTCGAGGACGGCGGCGAGGACGACGCGGGGTTCGTCGCGCAGGAGGATGAGTCCGCCGCGGGGGCCGGGGACGTAGACGGGTGAGCGTACGGGGGCGGGGCGCAGTCGGGTGACCTGCCAGGTGTGGACGCGGTGGCGGGTGACGAGGCCGACGCCGTAGCAGGGTTCGCCGTGTCCGTCGTCGTCGTGGGTGAGGGGGCGGAACTGTTCGCCGGGGGTGCCGACGACGGCGGCGGCGAATCGGTGTTCGCCGGCGTCGAGGGCGCGGGCGGCGATGGCGGTGAGGTCGAGTCTGCCGCTGCGGCTCTGGTCGCGGTCGACTTCCTGTAGGGCGAGGACGTCGGCGTCGAGGGCGGTGACGGCGGCGGTGAGCCGGTCGGGGTCGACGAGTCCGTCGGCGAGGGATCGGCCGTGCAGCAGGTTGAAGGTGGCCAGGCGCACGTTTGCACCCTACGTGGCCGTGGGAGGGTTGCCGGGTGTTGAAGGTGTTGTTGTGCTCGATGCTGCTGTTCGTGGCCCTGGGTTCGGTGGGTGTGTGGCTGCGTCGGCGGCGGGGTCGGTGACCTGGGGTTCTGGTGAGGCTGGCCACAGGCGGCGTCGTGGGGTGGGTGGTGGTGGGCAGAATGGCGGCCCGTGGATGTGGATCCCCTGTCGTTGACGACCCTGCTCGCCGCGGCCGCGATGGCCGGTTGGATCGACGCCGTGGTGGGCGGTGGTGGTCTGCTCCTGTTGCCGGTGTTGATGGTGGCGGCGCCGGGGATGCCGGTGGCGTCGGCGTTGGCCACGAACAAGTTGACGGCGATCGCGGGTACGACGACGGCGGCGGTGACGTACGCGCGGCGTACGAAGATCGACTGGGGGGTGGCGGGGCCGGCGGCGGGGTTGGCGATGTGTTGCGCGGGGGTGGGTGCGGCGTTGGCGGGGGCGGTGCCGGCGTCGGCGTACCGGCCGGTGGTGCTGGTGGTGTTGGTGTCGGTGGCGGCGTTCGTGGTGTTGCGTCCGCGGTTGGGGGTGGTGGCGCAGCCGCATCGGCGTACGCGGGTGCGGGTGGGTGTGGCGGTCGTGGTGGCCGGGGTGGGTATCGCCCTGTACGACGGGCTGGTGGGTCCGGGTACGGGGACGTTCCTGGTGGTGGCGTTCACGGCGCTGGTGGGGGCGGACTTCGTGCACGGCTCGGCGATGGCGAAGGTCGTGAACGTGGGCACGAACCTGGGGGCGTTGGCGGTGTTCGCGGCGACGGGGCACGTGTGGTGGTTGCTGGGGGCGGCGATGGCCGTGTGCAACATCGCGGGGGCGGCGTTGGGGGCGCGGATGGCGTTGCGGCGTGGCTCGGGTTTCGTGCGGGTGGTGCTGTTGGTGGTGGTGCTGGCGTTGGTCGGCAAGTTGGGCTTCGACCAGTGGGTGGCGGCCTGACGGGTCGCCACCCACTGCTCGTGTCGGCGGGTCAGGCGTGGCGGACGACGTCGGTGTAGTCGAGGCGGGGCAGGCGGGGGAACCAGGCGTTCTCGCCGGGGCGGCCGACGTTGACCACGAGCAGGGTCTTCCAGGTGCTGTCGGCGAAGAACTCGCGGTCGACGGCGGCGGCGTCGAAGCCGGCCATGGGTCCGGCGGCGAGGCCGGCGGCGCGGACGGCGAGCAGGAAGTAGCCGATCTGGAGGGTGGCGTTGAAGCGGGCCATGCGCTCGCGGGCCTCGGGCTTGTCGGCGAGGTCGTCGCGCATCTGGGGCCGGATGGGGAAGACCTGCGGGATGAACTCGTGGAAGTCGGTGTCGGCGGCGAGTACGGCGACCATGGGGGCGCTGGCGGTCTTGGCCTTGTTGCCTTCGCTCATGTGCGCGACCAGGCGGGTGCGGGCCTCGCCGGGGCGCACGTAGAGGATGCGCAGGGGCTGGGTGTTGGCGGCGGTGGGCGGGAACTTGGCGAGTTCGAAGATCGCCTGGAGTTGTTCGTCGGTGACCGGCTCGTCGGTGAAGGTGTTGGCGGTGCGGGCGTCGGTGAACAGCAGCGCCTGGGCCTCGGGGTCCAGGTCGATCAGGGGCGAGTGGACGTCGGTCATCGGGGCGTCTCCATCGAATCGGCTGACTTGCTTCGGCTACGGTAGCAGCTAGCTTTTTACTAGTCCCTTGTTCGGGGGATGTCCCCCGTATCCTGGGGTCATGACGGTCA
The DNA here is from genome assembly GCF_057197825.1 of Micromonospora sp. USAFONa4. NCBI lineage: Bacteria > Bacillati > Actinomycetota > Actinomycetes > Micromonosporales > Micromonosporaceae > Micromonospora > Micromonospora sp. USAFONa4. The sequence continues at coordinate 6,953,464 of NZ_CM170072.1, forward strand.
GGCCACAGGTGGGCGACACGCCCCGCACGTGTGACGGGGGCGTCGCCCGGGCCTTCGCGTTTCTCGGCAAGCGGTGGAACGGCATGCTCCTGAGCACCCTCGCCGACGGGCCGGCCGGGTTCGCCGAGCTGGCCCGTGCCCTGCCCGGGATCAGCGAGTCGGTGCTCTCCGACCGGCTGGGCGAGCTCGTGCGGGTGGGGCTGGTCAGCCGCAGCGTCCGGCAGGGTCCCCCGGTGGGGGTGAGCTACGAGCTCACCGGGCCGGGCGCGGCACTGCTGCCGGTGCTCGACGCGTTGGGCCGGTGGGCGCACGAGAACCTTCCCGCCGAGCCGGAGGCGACCACGCCGCCGAGCTGCTGAGCACGCCCGGCGTCGGGCTGCTGGGCACGCCGGGCGACCGGGCGGAGCGTCCCGCGTCGGGTGTGTGATCATCGGCGGATGCCGGTACGCGCCGAACACGACCGGACCGTCCTGGCCGCGCTGCTCGGGCGGGACCCGGTGCTGCACGCGTACCAGCTCGGCGACCTGGACGACTTCTTCTGGCCGTACACCTCCTGGTTCCGCTGCGACGAGGAGGTGGCGTTGCTCTACCACGGCGCGGACCCGCCCACGTTGCTGGCGTTCGCGGCCCCGCCACGGGTGGACCGGCTGGCGACGCTGCTGCGCCAGCTGGCGCCGGTGCTGCCGGCGCGCCTGTGGGCGCACCTGTCCCCCGGCCTGGAGCCGGCCCTGGCCGGGGTGTTCCGGATGGACGCGGCCGGCCCGCACCACCGGATGGCGCTGACCGACGCGGCGCGGCTGGACGCGGTGGCCCCGGCGGGATCGGTGCTGGGCGCCGACGACCTGCCGGCGCTGCGCCGGCTGTACGAGGTGGCCTACCCGGGCAACTGGTTCGACCCGCGGATGCTCGACACCGGCCAGTACGTGGGCGTGCGCGACGGCGGCGAGCTGGTGGCGGTCGCCGGGGTGCACGTGTTCTCCCCCGCGTACCGGGTGGCGGCCCTGGGCAACGTGACCACCCATCCCCGGCTGCGCGGGCGGGGGCTGGCCGGTGCGGTGGTGGCCGCCCTGTGCCGGCGGCTGCGCGAGCACGTCACGCACGTCACGCTCAACGTGAAGGCGGACAACACGGCGGCGTTGCGGCTCTACGGGCGCCTCGGCTTCACCCGGGTGGCCGACTACGGCGAGTACGCGCTGCGCGCCCACGACAGGTGAGCGCCCAAGGCCGGCCGGGTGCGACGTCCCGGCCGGCGGGCAGGGTCAGCCGCGGCGGCTGGGCGAGTCGAAGCGGCCGGCGCGGATCTCCCGCAACGCCTTGCGGCGGGTGTCGCCGCGCAGGGTGTCGACGTAGAGGCGCCCGGCGAGGTGGTCGGTCTCGTGTTGCAGGGCCCGGGCGAGGAAGCCGCTGCCGGAGATGGTCAGCGGCTCGCCGTGCTGGTCGAAGCCGTGGGCGGTGGCGTGCAGGGCGCGGGTGGTCGGGAAGTAGAGGCCAGGGATGGACAGGCAGCCCTCGTCGTCGTCCTGCAACTCCTGCGACAACTCCAGCGTCGGATTGACCAGGTGGCCGCGGTGGCCGTCGGCGTCGTAGACGAACACCTGGGCGTTGACGCCGATCTGGGGGGCGGCGACGCCGGCGCGGCCGGGGGCGCCGAGCAGGGTGTCCATCAGGTCGGTGACCAGGGCGCGCAGTTCGGCGTCGAAGCTGGTGACGGGCTCGCTGGGGGTGCGCAGCACGGGGTCACCGATGATCCTGATGGGGCGCATCGTCATGTCGGCCAGGTTATCGCCCGCCGGTCGTGGCGGCGCCGTCCGGGCGGGTGGCGACGAGGACCTCGATGCCGTCGAGGATGCGGGCCAGGCCGAACTCGAACGCGCCGTGGGGGTTGGCGGCGGCCTGGTACTCCTGGCCGGCGGCGGTGCCGACGCGGGCGGCGAGGGGGTAGCGGCGCGGGTCGAGGGCCTTCTCCAGGTAGGGGGCGTGGGCCTGCCACCACTGCTGCTCGGTCATGCCGGTGCGCGCGGCGGCCTGGGCGGCCTCCACGGCGCTGCGCACGGCGCCGTGGACGTAGCCGGAGACGAGGGTGACGACGGCGTCCATCTCCAGGTCGGTCAGGCCGATGCCGTCGACGGCGCGCAGTTCGTACTCGTAGCGGGCGATGACGTTGGGGCCCAGCGGGGGGCGGGTGGTGGCGACCTGAAGCAGCCAGGGGTGGCGCAGGTAGAGCGCCCAGGTCTCGCGGGCGACGTGGGTGAGCCGCTCCCGCCAGCCGCCGGGCACGGTATCGGGGCGGGCGGTCTCGCCGTAGACGGTGTCGAGCATGACGTCGAGCAGTTCGCCCTTGCCGGGGACGTAGGTGTAGAGGGACATGGTGCCGACGCCGAGTCGTTCGGCGACGCGGCGCATGGACAGGGCGGCGAGGCCCTCGGCGTCGGCCACCTCGATGGCGGCGCGCACGATGCGGTCCACCGACAGGTCGGGCCGGCCCTTGCGGCTGGTGCGTTCGCGGGTACGCCAGAGCAGGGCGAGGCTGCGCGCGGGGTCGCCGGTGCCGCTGTACTCGGTCGTCATCCCGGCACTGTATCGTCCGCCGTACCGTATGCCGTACGGTACGGTGTACGGATCGAGTGGATGGAGGGCGCGGATGCACCACGACGGACCGGCCGTCGAGGCGGAGGGACTGCGCAAGCGCTACGGCGGCACGCAGGCCCTCGCCGGCCTCGACCTGACGGTGCCCGCCGGCACCGTGTGCGGCCTGCTCGGCCCGAACGGGGCGGGCAAGACCACGGCGGTACGGGTGTTGAGCACCCTGCTGCGGCCCGACGCCGGCGCGGCGCGGGTGGCCGGCGCCGACGTGCTGCGCCACCCCGAGCGGGTCCGGGCCCGCATCGGCCTGGTCGGCCAGCACGCCGCGCTCGACGAGGTGCTCAGCGGCCGGCAGAACCTGGTCCTGTTCGGCCGGCTGCACCACCTCGGCGGCGCGCGGGCCCGCGCCCGGGCCACCGACCTGCTGGCCCGCTTTGACCTGACCGACGCCGCCGACCGGCCGGTCGGCACGTACTCCGGCGGGATGCGCCGCCGCCTCGACCTCGCGGCGAGCCTGATCCTCGACCCGCCGGTGCTCTTCCTCGACGAGCCCACCACCGGCCTCGACCCGCGCGCCCGGGCTCAGGTGTGGAACGTGGTGCGCCGGCTCGTCGCCGGCGGCACCACCGTGCTGCTGACCACCCAGTACCTGGAGGAGGCCGACCAGCTCGCGCACACCGTCCGGGTCGTCGACGCCGGGCGGGTCGTCGCCGACGGCACCCCGGAGCAGCTGAAGACCGCGCTCGGCGGCGACCGCGTCGACGTCGTGCTGACCCGCGCCGACGACCTGGACCGGGCGGTACGCGTCGTCGGCGCCGCCGTCGCCGCGACCCCGCTCGTCGACGCGGCGGGCCTGCGCCTCAGCGTCGCCGTCACCGGGCGGGTGGCCGCGCTGGGCGCCGTGCTGCGGGCCCTCGACGACGCCGGCCTCACCGCCGCAGACGTCGCGGTGCGCCGACCCACCCTCGACGAGGTGTTCCTGCGGCTCACCGACGGCCACTCCCCCAGCATCCGCCCCGACGAGGACAGGGTGGGCGCGTGAGCACGACGGGCGTGCGCTGGGCCGTGGCCGACACCGTCACCCTCACCGGGCGGGCGCTGGCGCACTGGCGGCGCCAACCCGGGCAGTTCGTCGTCGGGCTGCTCTTCCCGGTGCTGATGGTGCTGATGTTCGGCTACCTGTTCGGCGGCGCGATGAGCGTGCCCGGCGGCGGCGACTACCGGGAGTTCCTGCTGCCCGGCATGTTCGCCATGACGGTGCTCTTCGGCATCGAGTCCACGTACGCGGCCGTGGCCACCGACACCGCGCGCGGCGTCACCGACCGGTTGCGGTCCCTGCCGATGACGCCCTCGGCGGTGCTCACCGGCCGGGCCGCCGCGGACCTGCTGCACTGCGCCGCCGGCCTGGCCGTCATGCTCGCCTGCGGGGTCGCCGTCGGCTGGCAGTGGCGGGCGGGGGCACCGGCGGCGCTGGCCGCCGTCGGGCTGCTCCTGCTGCTGCGCTTCGCCCTGATCTGGGTCGGCATCCACCTGGCGCTGGTGCTGCGCGCACCCGGGTCGGTGGTGGTGCTGCAGATCCTGGTCTGGCCCGTCGGGTTCACCTCCAACGCGTTCGTCTCCCCCGACACCATGCCCGGCTGGCTCGCCGCCGTCGCCGGGTACAACCCGCTGTCGGCGACCGTCGCGGCCTGCCGGGAGCTGTTCGGCAACCCCGGCTGGGGCGGCGAGTCGTTCGCCGCGCAACACGCCGTCGCGCTCGCCGTGGCCTGGCCGCTGCTGCTGACCGCCGTGTTCGGGCCCCTGGCGGTACGCCGGTACCGCGGGCTCGGCCGGTGACGGACACCCGAGCCGGTGAAGGAGTCACAGCTGCTGGCCGGTCCTTGGGTCGTAGCTCACCTCCACCGCCACCACCTGGTCGGTGGGCAGCACCTCGATCCACTGGTCGAAGACCTCGTACGGGGCCGCCGGGCGGAAGCCGCCGTCGAGCGGGTCGAACCCGGTCTCGAAGACCTTCTCGGCCACGAGGGTGTTGGCGATCTGCGTGTTGTCCTTCTGCAACTTGAGCGCGAGGATGTCCAGGACCTGCCCGACCGTCTTGTTCCGGTACTCCTCCGGGTCGCCCTCCTGGAACGGATAGGCCAGCCCCAGCGCCGCCTGTCCCTCCACGTTGGCCTGCTTCAGCCACTCCAGCGCCGCCTGTTCGCGCCCGGGTCGTACCGGCAGGACCGCCTTGGCCCAGGCGGCGTTGAGGAACTCGTTGCGGCGCGCGTCGCCGTCGGCCTGGATCAACCAGCCCAGCGAGCTGCCCGAGGGGGCCGGCTGGGTCTGCTCGGTGATGAGGTAGTTCACCCGCCACTCGTCGGAGACCGTGCCGTCCGGATTCATCGCGTTCGTCTTGTCGGTGTGGGAGTACCAGGTGACGACGGTGCGGTCCGCGAGGACGCTCGGGTCCCGCACCGGGTACTTGCCGAGGCTGCTCTGGGTGGGCGGGGCCGGCGCCGGCGGGGCGGTGGGCGGCGGGGTGACCTCGCGGGGCCGCCAGTAGTCCGGTGCCACGAAGTACAGCATCTCGTCGACGTCGAAGATCTGCCGGAGCAGCTCCGAGCCCAGATACAGGTCCGCGAACAGGTCGAACGGCTTCAGCTTCTGGATCAGGCTCCCGTAGATCGCCTGGCGTTCCTCGGTGCGCAGGTCCTGTGACGGCCGTGGGCGCATGGCGCTGAGCAGACCGAGCCGGTCCCGCACGGCGGAGGCGTACGCCGTGCGTTGCAGCTCCGCCACCTGCGCCTGGTAGGCCTTCAGCTCCTCGTTGTAGCGGTCGTGGGCGTCGTTGGTCTGCGGCGGGTCCCACGTGACGTCGAAGGTCAGGCTGATCGGGCTGAGGTCGCCCGAGTGGAAGAACTTCGCGAAGACCGCGAAGCCGGTCTGCTCCTGGTTGGTGCGGATCAGGTCGGGCACGAACGCGCGACCCGGTGCGACGGAGACGAGTCGCGCGTCCTTCAGCTTGTAGCCCCGCTCGGGCGGCGACGGAGTGAAGTCGATGCGGGCCACCGCGTGGATGGCGTTGTCGTGGTCGGTGATCCCCCCGGCGTCCGGGGCGGTGTGGTGCACGAATTCCATGTTCGCTTCCGGCGGGTCCTGGGTGGCCCGCACCTTCCGGATGGGGAACGTCCCGGTGAACGGGGTCGTCCTGGCCACGAGCGGCGGTGGCGGCTCCGGCTTCCGCAGGGCGGTGAGGTCCGGCGCCGCGACGAGGTGCACCAGATCCCCCAGGCCCAGGTTGCGGCCCGGCGCGGGGAGGTACACCTGCCAGCACAGCCGCCCGCCGATGTGCTGCACCTGCACACCGACCTTGCGCATCTTGCGCCGCAGCTCGTAGTTCACCAGCTTGCCCGTGGTGTTCTGCACGAGGTAGCGGCGGCTGGACAGGTCGGTGCTCTCGGTCACCGTCTTGAACGTCGTCTTGTAGTTCCTCTTGATCTCGCTGGTGACCTTCGCGCTCTGCGTACGGGAGTGCTTGTGGGTCTCCTCCGAGGACCGCTTCACCGTGGCGTTCAGGCTGAAGCTGGCGCTGGCGTCCGCGTGATAGACACCGACGTTGGCGCCACCGGAGGCGCTGATGCCGAGCTTGGTGTCGTTGGCGTTGTCCTCCTTGACCGCGTTGGCGATGTCCTCCTGCTCCGTCAGGCTCTCCTCGACCTTGCGGGTGGTCTCCTCGAACTGCTCGGCGGTCCTCTCGACCAGGGTGCGCCGCGTGCTGGTCTCGACGAGTTCCACGGTGCCGCCGGGGCTGAGCCACAGGTGCCCGGCGGGCGGACCGAGGAACGTGTCGAACTCGAAGAAGTACTGCCGGAAGAGATTCACCAGCCCGACCGGCGAGAGCACCCCACGGATCGGGGCGTCGAAGTGCTCCGCCAGGGCGGTGAGCGCCGCGTCGTCGAGGGTGCTCGCGGCCTCGGCCCTGGAGAACGACTCGTGGCCGAGGTCCAGCAGGGCGCGGTCGGTGGCGCCGTGGGCGACGCGCAGCGCGTTCTGCATGCCGAACCAGCCCGCCAGCGGCTGGTAGATGCCGAACAGTTCGCTGGCGTACGGCAGGGTACCGGCGAACGCGGTCAGGGGCCGGCCGGTGTGCACCGGCGGGCCGTTGACGGGCGCGGTCAGCACCTGCGCCGGAGCCGACGGGCCGCCGGGGACGGTGGCGAAGGGCAGCGGCGCCGGCGACTGGCCCGTCACCAGCTTGACCAGCAGCGTCTCGGCGGTGGCCTCGGCGGCCGGCGCGACGAACGAGATGGTCTGCGTGCCCGCCGAGCCGGTGACCCGGCCGGCGTACTGCCGCGACGAGCCGGCCTCGCGGATGAGGAACATGTTGGCCAGCGCGGGGGTGTTCGGGAACTCGCTGGGGTCCCGGACGTCCATGTCGCGCGGCAGACCGAGGGCGAGCCGCTGGTTGGCCGGGATCTCCCCGGGCGGGTTGGGCTCGATCGTGTAGGACCAGATCCGGTAGCCGGGGTCGGCCCCGGCGACGGGAGCCTTGCCGCTGAACGTGACGGTGATCGCCATGATGCCCCTTCGGCCGATGCGCGGGGGGTGACGCCCGGATCGTACGATCGGTGACGGGCCCGCATCCTGCCGTAATCGGATGTCCGTCTGTCCTGTCCCTGTCGCAGGCGACCTAGGGACGCGTCGCCGGCGCCCGGCCGAGGGTGGTCATCGACAGGGCGTGCGAGAACCCGATCCGGGGGATGGTGTGGTGCGGGTCGAGGAACACCGGCAGCTGCGGTCCCGAACTACCGTCCACGTACGGGTTCGACACCCGCAGGTCCGTCCAGCGCGCGTTCTGCAGCAGCCGCGCCCAGAACGTGCCCCGTGCCGGTGGCGTCGGGCGGTCGAGGTCGAGGCCGGCGCCGCGCAGGTCCCTCCACACCGGATGGGGGTCCGTCAGCGGGTCGGGCGGGCCGGTGTCGCCCGAGTGGTAGCTGCGTACGACCCGGCCCGGGTTGTGGTTGAACCACACCCGCAGCAGGTCGAGGTAGGCGCGCCAACCGCCGGTGCCGCTGTGGTGGCCGTCGAGGTCCCACACCTCGCGAAACGCGCGGGCCCACTCCCGCCGGCCGTCGGTGCCGCCGCCCATCGGCACGCCCCAGAGAGTGGAGTTGAGCCCCACGGGAAAGGTGAGGTCGGACATGAGGGCCTTGACCGCGCCCATGCCCTGGCTGAAGCCGGCGACCGCCACCTGCCCGACGCCGGGCACCGCGCCGAAGTCAGCGGAGTAGAGCGGCGGGAAGATGGTCCGCAGGTTGGGCCCGGCCAACTCGTGCGCGGTGGCGTCGGGCTTGCGCAGCCCGAGGCTGCTGGTGCGGCACTGCCGGTGCAGGAACACCGCGACCTCACGCAACAACCGCAGCAGCCCCTCGCCGGTCGCGAACGGGCCCCACTGCCCCTGCGGGAACAGCGGCATCACCAGCACCGAGCGGTTGCCCCAGCCCAGCGACTGGAAGGCGAAGAAGGCCTCGTCGAGAAGGTACTTCCGGGCCAGGTTCAGGTACTCCTGCAGTGGCGCCGCCGCGTTGACCAGCCCGTACGGGTACCGGGCGGTGTAGTCGCCGGTGCTGGGGCTGCAGTAGACGACGAAGTCCAGACTCGTCACGGGCTTGGGGTCCGGCAGGTTCGGCGACACCACGGCGACGACGAACTTCGGTTCGGACTGCGTCGCGGCGTACTCCAGGAAGTGGAACCGGCTCAACGCCGCGATATTGACCGTGACCTCACGTTTCTCGCCGAACCGGTCCCAGCCCGCGTCGGTCTCGACCGCGGCTGCGGGCTTCAACAGCTCCCGGTTGGCCTGGCGGAACGTCAGCGTGTTGTTGTAGTGCCCCGCGTAGGTGTGGATCCTCGGGTTGTTGGGCCAGCCCACGACCCGCGCGGCCCTCGGGTCGCGCCCCCGGCTGGCCATGATCCGCGTGACGTCGGCGTCGGAGAGCGTGACGACCGGCGACGGATCCATCCGCCCGAGTGTCACGGTCATCGTCACGTCGTCGCCGGAGACCGCGCGGCGGGCGAGGGAGTTGTCCCATGTGGCGGAGCGCATGTCTCCGGTGAAGGTCACCCGCTCGGCGACGTACGCCGGATGGCTGACCCGGATCTGCGGCACCGTCGGCTGGTGGGACACGACGGTGCTCCAGCGCCCGGCCCCGTCCGTGGTCCCCTGTCCCCCGTCGAGCACGACGAGCGCGCCGGGCACCGCGCCGAGGTTGGCGTCGAGCACGCGGACGGTGAGGGTGATGGCCACCGGCACAGTCTGCAACCGTCGGCCGGTGCACGTCAGGACAAATTGCCGACATCGGGTGCGGAGCCGGCACGCGGGGCCTACGGGTGGGTCGGCCGCCGTCGGTGTGGTGCGGCCGGCGGCGGGCCGGGGTCCGGGGAGGGCGGCAGGCCCGCGTCGGCGATGCGTTGGCGCAGCGGCCGTCGGCGCATCGCGGCGAGGACCTCGTGCAGCACGTCGGCCAGCGGCACCGTCAGTTCCGTGTCCAGTTCGCGTATCGCGGCGGTCGTCGCCGCCCACTCCGCCTCGATCAGTGGGAGCAGCTCGCGGGCCCGGTCGCTGAGGTGCACGATGCGCTGGCGGGCGTCGGCCCCCGCGGTCAGCTCGACCAGGCCGGCGCGGGCCATCTGCGCGACGGTCTGGCTGGCCGCCGAGTGGGTGACCCCGACCCGGCGGGCCAGGTCGCGGATGGGCAGTGGCCCGTCGGCGACCAGCACCCGCAGCGGTGGCGAGAACCGGGGCCGGTAGTCGGGCAGGCCCCGTTCGGTGTAGACCGTGGCGACGTCGCCGTCGAGCATGTCGAGCACGTGCCGAAGCAGCGTGCCCAGGGCCTCACGTTCAGGTACGGCTGTCACTCCGCTAATGTAACAGCGCTGTTGTATCGATGATCACGAAGGGGACGACGATGGCGCAGCGCTACCCCCCGATCGAGCCGCACGCGCACGGGATGCTCGACGTCGGCGACGGGCAGCTCGTGCACTGGGAGACCTGCGGCAACCCGGACGGCAAGCCCGCCGTGGTGCTGCACGGCGGGCCCGGCTCCGGCTGCACGCCCGGCTGGCGGACCCTGTTCGACCCGGCCCGCTACCGGGTGGTCCTGTTCGACCAGCGCGGCTGCGGCCGCAGCACCCCGCACGCCGCCGACCCGGACGTGGACCTGTCCACCAACACCACCGACCACCTGATCGCCGACATCGAGCTGCTGCGTGGACACCTCGGCGTGGACCGCTGGCTGGTGCTCGGCTCCTCCTGGGGCGCCTCCCTCGCCCTGGCGTACGCGCAGCGGCACCCGCGACAGGTCAGCGAGATGGTGCTGTTCAGCGTCACCGCCGGCACCCGACGGGAGATCGAGTGGCTCACCCGGGAGATGGGGCGGGTCTTCCCCGCCGAGTGGGCGCGTTTCCGCGACGGCGTGCCGCCGGCCGAGCGCGACGGCGACCTGGCCGACGCGTACGCCCGGCTGCTGGCCGACCCGGACCCGGCGGTGCGCGAACGGGCGGCGCGGCAGTGGTGCGACTGGGAGGACACCCACGTCGCCACCGCCCCCGGTCACCGGCCCGACCCCCGCTACGACGACCCGGTGTTCCGGATGCTGCTGGCCCGGCTGGTCACCCACTACTGGCGTAACGGATGTTTCCTGCCGGAGGGGCAACTGCTGCGCGAGGCGGGGCGGCTGGCCGGCATCCCCGGCGTGCTGCTGCACGGCAGGCTCGACATCAGCAGCCCGCCGGAGGTGGCGTGGCAGCTGGCCCAGGCGTGGCCCGACGCCCGGCTGGAACTGCTGGAGACAGCCGGGCACGGATCCGCCAACGGTATGGCGGAGCGGGTCGTGGCGGCGCTGGACGACTTCGCCGAGCGCCGCTAGGCACCCAAGGGTGCCGGCTACGGCACCATCCAGGACAGCAGGGGCGTCGCCTGCAGCCCGACCAGCACACACATCAGGGCGAGCAGCAGCACGCTCGGGCCGAACATCCGCCGGAACAGGTCACCCTCGCGGCCGGTGAGTCCGACCGCCGCGGCGGCGATCGTGAGGTTCTGCAAGCTGATCATCTTGCCGAGGGTGCCGCCGGAGGCGTTGGCCGCGGCCAGCAGGACCGGATCGAGGCCGGCCCGCTGCGCCGCGGCCACCTGGAGCGCGCCGAACAGCGAGTTGGACGACGTGTCCGAGCCGGTCAGGGCGACGCCGAGCCAGCCGAGCACCGGTGCCAGCACGGCGAAGAGGCCGCCCGCGCCGGCCATCCAGACGCCCAGCGTGGCGACCTGACCGGAGGCGTTCATGGTGAACGACAGCGCCAGCAGCCCGACCACCGTCAGCACGGCCCACCGCAGCGCGAACAGGGTGCGCCCGTAGAGCCCGACGGCCTCGCGCGGCGGCACCCGCAGCAGCGCCACCGTGATCAGGCCGGCCACCAGCAGCAGCGATCCGGGGGCCGCGAGCCAGGCGAAACGGAACGTCGTCAGCGGTGACGGGGCACCGGAGGCGGTGACGACGTGCAGTCCGGGCCAGGAGAACGCGAGCGTGCCGGCGTCGAGCAGCCGCTTGACGGCCGGCACCTGGGAGACGGCGAAGACCGCCACGATCGTCGCGTACGGCGCGTACGCCCGCCAGCGCGAGCCTGCCGGCGCCGACGCGTCGGGCTCAGGCAGCCCACCGGCGGCGTGCTCCGGCGGCCGGTCGGCGTCGCGCTCCCACGGCCCGACGCCGACCGGCACGGCAACCGTCCGCCGCACCGCGCCACGGCGGACGACGAGCAGCAGGACGCCCGCCCCCGCGAACGCGGCGGTGATGTCGGCGAGGGCGGCCGTCAGCCAGTTCGCCGTGACGAACTGCGCCACCGCGAACGCGCCGCCGCACGCCAGCGCCGGACGCCACAGCTCGCGTACGCCCCGGCGGCCGTCGGCGACGACGAGCAGGACCAGCGGCACGACGACCGCGACCACCGGGACCTGCCGGCCGGCCATCATGCCCAGTTCCGTGGCGGGCAGCCCGGTCACGCCGGCGAGGGTGGTGATCGGCAGGCCGAGGGGTCCAAAGGCGGCCGGCACCGTGTTGCCGACCAGCGCCACGGCGGCCGCCCGCAGCGGGGTGAAGCCGAGGGCCAGCAGCATGACCGTGGTCACGGCGACCGGCGTGCCCTGCCCGGCCAGGGCCTCGAGCAGCGACCCGAAGCAGAACGCGATCACCAGGGCCTGCACGCGGCGGTCGTCGCTGATCCGGGCGAAGCCCTGCCGCAGCGTGTCGAAGTGCCCCGTGCGCACGGTCAGGCGGTGGATCCAGATCGCCGTCGCGAACGTCCAGACGAGCGGGAAGAGAGCGAAGGTGGCACCCTGGCCGGCGGCCAGCAGCGTCTGCGGCAGCGGCATCCGCCACAGCCACCAGGCCAGCACGACCGCCACGCCCAGCGCGCCGAACGCCGCCACCCACGCCCGCGTACGCACGACTCCGAGCAGCACGAACAGGGTGAGCAGGGGCAGCGCGGCACAGGCGGCACTCAGCGCGAGCGACCCACCGACGGGTTGCAGGGGTTGCTGGTACATCGGGACCGCCTCGGCAGCGCACGCCCCCGGCCCGGGTGGCGTGGAGTACGGCCCATCTCACCGGACGCGGCCGGCGCGGCGCCTCTTCCAACGTGCGCAGCCCGGCGGATTTGCCGACCGGCCGGCGCGACCCGCGCCGTTCAGCCGCCGGCGAGCGCGGCGCGCACCGGGGCGGCCTTCGCGGCGGCCTCGGCGACCTCGGCGTCGGGATCGCTGCCCCACGTGATGCCCCCGCCCGCCCACACGTGCACCCGCTCGGCGTCCACGGCGGCGGTGCGGATGGTCAGGCCCAGGTCGATGCGGCCCGAGGCGACCCAGCCGAGCGCGCCCATGCTGGCGCCCCGGCCGACCGGCTCCAGCGCGGCGATGCGGTCGAGGGCGGCGAGCTTCGGAGCGCCGGTGACGGAGCCGCCGGGGCAGACGGCGCGCAGCAGGTTCGCCAGGCCGAGCCCGTCGGCGACCGCCGCGGAGACCGTCGACTCCGCCTGCCACAGGTCGCACCACCGGCGTACGGCGAACAGTTCGTCGACGCGCACGCTGCCGGTGCGGGCGACGCGGGCCAGGTCGTTGCGCTCCAGGTCGACGATCATCACGTGCTCGGCGCGTTCCTTGGCGGAGGCGAGCAGCTCGGCGCGACCGGCGGCGGTGGCCGGCCGGGTGCCCTTGATCGGCCTGGTGATCAGGCGTCCGTCGGTCAGCTCCACCAGGGTCTCGGGGCTGGCGCAGCCGATCGCCCAGCCCGCCCCGGCGAGGGTGCCGCCGTAGCGGGCGCCGGGCAGCGCGGCCAGCCGGCTCAGGGCCGGCAGGGGGTCGCCGGTGTAGCGGGCGGCGGCGTGGCCGACGACGTTGACCTGGTAGACGTCGCCGCGGCCGATCGCCGCGCGGACCGCGCTCACGGCGTCGGCGTGCTGGCGGGGCGTCCAGCTCTCCGCGAAGGTGCCGCGCCACCAGGGGGTGGCGGGTCTGGCGGCGACTGCGCCGGGCGGCGTGCCCGGGCCGTGACCGTAGACGACCACGACGACCTCGGGCAGCCCGGTCACCGGGTTGGCGGCGCCGGCCGGCGCGCCGACCAGGGCGGCACCGGCGGCCGCGGAGACGTAGAGAGCGGCCCCGCACACCCCGGCCGCGTCGTGGCGGCCGGCGGGGCGGGCCAGGTCGTGCAGCGGCAGGCCGTGCGCGGCGAGGAACTCCTCGGCCCGCGCCGCCGGGTCGCCGCCGTCGGCGGGCCGCCACTGCCAGCGGGCCCACTCGACGAGCGTACGGCGGCAGCCGGCCGGCGCTCCCGGCGCGCCGACCGTCAGCCCTGGGAGCGTGTCCACGCCGTCCGGCCCATCCTGCCTCATCCGTTCAGTGGATTTCGGAAAAACGACGCGCATACCTGCTCGATGCCGGCCACTTTCGCTTGGTACTGTGCGTCACTGGTCATGTGAACCATGACACAGTGCCCCCACAGTCCGGAGATCCCGATGTGCCAGCACCAACCCACCTGCCCCTCCGCCGAAGCGACCGACCGGGACGCCGCCCGGGTCCTCGCCTGCTTCCCTGAGCAGGGCTGGAGCCTGCTCTGCAACGGTGTCATCGTCTTCGAGGACACCGGCGAGCTCCTCCCCGACGGCAGCAGCATCGCCCCCCACCGCGGCCCCGCCCGACACGCCCTCGTCGCCTGACCCCTGTCACGCTGCGTCACGCCTTTTACACCCGTCGATCTGAGCCGGTTCCCCGGTCGGGACACCCCCCGCCCAGGTCGACGCACCCGCCGGGGCGGCACCACGACCGCCCCGGCGTCACGCGACGTCAGTCCTCGAACGCCTCCGGCGCCGGGCAGGAACACACCAGGTTCCGGTCGCCGTACGCGCCGTCGATGCGCCGCACCGGCGGCCAGTACTTCCCGGCCCGGTCCACCCCGGACGGGTACGCGCCCACCGACCGCGCGTACGGGTGCGGCCACCCGTCGCCCGACACCATCGCCGCGGTGTGCGGGGCATTGGCGAGAGGGTTGTCGCCGGCCGGCCACTCCCCCGAGGCCACCCGGTCTATCTCCGCCCGGATGGCGATCATCGCGTCGCAGAACCGGTCCAGCTCGGCCAGGTCCTCACTCTCGGTGGGCTCCACCATCAGCGTCCCCGCCACCGGGAACGACATCGTCGGCGCGTGGAACCCGTAGTCGATCAGCCGCTTCGCCACGTCGTCCACGCTCACCCCGGTCGCCTTCGTCAACGGCCGCAGGTCCAGGATGCACTCGTGCGCCACCAGGCCCTTGTTGCCCGCGTACAGCACCGGGAAGTGCCCGCGCAGCCGCGCCGCTACGTAGTTCGCCGCCAGCACCGCCACGCCGGTGGCCCGCACCAGCCCCGCCGCGCCCATCATCCGCAGGTACGCCCACGGGATCGGCAGGATCCCCGCCGACCCGTACCGCGCCGCCGAGATCGCCGGCCGGCCGTCGACGTGCACGCCCAGCGGATCACCCGGCAGGAACGGCGCCAGGTGCGCCCGCACCGCCACCGGACCCACCCCGGGACCCCCGCCGCCGTGCGGGATGCAGAACGTCTTGTGCAGGTTCAGGTGCGACACGTCCGCCCCGAACTTCCCCGGCTTGGCGAACCCGACCAGCGCGTTGAGGTTCGCCCCGTCGACGTACACCTGACCACCGGCGTCGTGGACCTTCGCGCACAGCGACGCGATGCCCGTCTCGTACACCCCGTGCGTCGACGGATACGTCACCATGATCGCCGCGAGGGCGTCCCGATGCTTGTCGATCTTCGCGTCGAGGTCCACCAGGTCGATGTTGCCGCCGTCGTCGCAGCCCACCACGACGACCCGCATGCCCGCCATCACCGCGCTGGCGGCGTTGGTGCCGTGCGCCGACGACGGGATCAGACACACGTCCCGGTGCGCCTCGCCCCGGTCCCGGTGGTAGGCCCGGATCGCCAGCAGACCCGCCAGCTCACCCTGCGAGCCGGCGTTGGGCTGCACGCTGACCGCGTCGTAGCCGGTCACCTCCGCCAGCCACCCCTCCAACTGGGAGATCATCTCCCGGTAGCCGGTGGTCTGCGCGTCCGGCGCCAACGGGTGCACGTGCGCGAACTCCGGCCAGCTCACCGGCTCCATCTCGGTGGTGGCGTTGAGCTTCATCGTGCACGACCCGAGCGGGATCATCCCCCGGTCCAGGGCGTAGTCGAAGTCCGACAGCCGCCGCAGGTAGCGCAGCATCGCCGTCTCCGAGTGGTGACTGCGGAACACCGGGTGGGTGAGGAAGTCCGACGTACGGGCCAGCGCCGCCGGCAACGCGCCGGTGACCGGCGCGTCCGCCACCGCCACCGGCCGCCCGGCCACGGTGGCTCCGAACGCGTCGCACACCTTCCGCAGGTGCGCGGGGGTGGTCGTCTCGTCGCAGGACACCCCCACGTGCCCGGCGTCGACCAGCCGCAGGTTCACCCCCCGGGCCGCGGCGTCGGCGACCACCGCCTCGGCGCCGCCGGGCACCCGCACCAGGACGGTGTCGAAGAACGTCTCGTGCACCACCTCGACGCCGTCGACACCCCGCAGCGACGCCGCCAACCGCACCGCCATGTCATGGGTACGGCGGGCGATGCCCCGCAGCCCGTCCGGGCCGTGGTAGACGGCGTACATGCCGGCCATCACCGCCAGCAGCACCTGCGCGGTGCAGATGTTGCTGGTCGCCTTCTCCCGCCGGATGTGCTGCTCCCGGGTCTGCAACGCCAGCCGGTACGCCGGGTTGCCGTCCGCGTCACGCGACACCCCCACCAGCCGGCCCGGCAGCATCCGCTCCAGCCCCGCCCGCACCGCCAGGTAGCCGGCGTGCGGCCCGCCGAAGCCCATCGGCACGCCGAAACGCTGGGTGGTGCCGGCCGCGATGTCGGCGCCGATCTCCCCCGGCGCGCGCAGCAGCGTCAGCGCCAGCAGGTCCGCCGCCACGGTCACCAACGCCCCGACCGCGTGCGCCGCCTCGACCAGAGCCGCCTGGTCACGCACCGCCCCCGACGCCCCCGGGTACTGCAGGTGCAGCCCGAAGAACTCCGCCGGCAACTCGTCGCGCCCGGTGTCGACGATCCGCACGTCGATGCCGAGAGGCTCGGCCCGGCTGGTGATCACCGCGATGGTCTGCGGCAGGGTGTCGGCGTCGACCACGTACACCGGGCTCTTGCTCTTCGACGCGCGGCGCGCGAGCGTCATCGCCTCCGCCGCGGCGGTGCCCTCGTCGAGCATCGACGCGTTCGCGGTGGCCAGCCCCGTCAGGTCCGTGACCATGGTCTGGAAGTTCAGCAGCGCCTCCAGCCGCCCCTGGCTGATCTCCGGCTGGTACGGCGTGTACGCCGTGTACCAGGCCGGGTCCTCCAGCACGTTGCGGCGGATCACCGCCGGGGTGTGCGTGCCGTGGTAGCCCAGACCGATCATGGACACGGCCACCGTGTTGCGGGCCGCCAAGGCCCGCAACTCCGCGAGGGCGTCGTGCTCGCTGGCCGGCTCCGGCAGGTCCAGGGTGCCGTGCCAGCGGATCACCTCGGGAATCGCCGCGTCCATCAGCTCTTCGACCGAGCCGTAGCCGACGGCCTCCAACATCCGGCGCTCGTCGTCCGGATCAGGGCCGATGTGGCGGGCGGCGAACTGCTCTGCGGTCATGGGCGGCGCTCCCGGGGGCGAGGTCGACAGGTCGGCCTCCCCCTCTGTCGCGCCCGCGAGGCGCTCCACAGTGCCTGCCCACGAGGTCCTTTTGCCTGAGAGGTTCCGGGGAGGATTTGCCCCTTCGGCGCCGCCCGGGATGCTGCTGGGCGGTCTCTCCCACGTGGGTGCTGCCGGCATGGTCAACGCTACCAGCGCCGCACCGCCCACCGGAGGTCGTACCCCCGCCGGCGACGACCGTCGATGAGCGGCCCGGCCCCGCACCCCCGGGCGGGCCGCTACCGGCCGACGCCCGCCAGCCCCGCGGCGGCGTCGCCGGCCGTCCGGTCCGCCAGCGCCGGCAGCAGCCGCCCCAGCGGCGCGTCGACGGTCAACGCCGCATACCCGTCGCCCCGGGTCGGGCCCTGGTTGACGATCACCACCGGAACGCCCAGCTTCGCCGCGCGCACCACGAACCGGCGACCCGACATCACCGTCAACGACGAACCCAGCACCAGCAGCAGCCGCGCCCGCGCCACCAGCTCGAAACAACGCGACACCCGGGCCGCCGGCACCGTCTCCCCGAAGAACACCACGTCCGGCTTCAGCATGCCGCCCCGGCAGAACGTGCAGTCGACCGTACGGAACCGGGCCACCTCGTCCTCGGCGAGATCCACGTCACCGTCCGGGTTGACCGCCGCGGCCCGCGCGTCGAAGCCCGGGTTCGCCTCCCGCAGCCGCCGGTCCAACTCCTCCCGCGACGTCCGGTTACCGCAGCCCAGGCACACCACCTCGTCGAGGCGGCCGTGCAACTCCACCACCCGCGGACTGCCCGCGGCGGTGTGCAGCCCGTCCACGTTCTGCGTGATGATCCCCTCGACCAGCCCACCGGCCTGCAGCCGCGCCACCGCCCGGTGCCCCTCGTTCGGGGCCGCCCGCGCGATCACCCGCCACCCCAGGTGGCTGCGCGCCCAGTAGCGCCGCCGCGCCTGCGCGTCGCGCGTGAACGCCTGATACGTCATCGGGGTGTGCCGCCGCGCCGCCCCGCTGGGCCCCCGGTAGTCCGGGATGCCCGACTCGGTGGACAGGCCCGCCCCGCTCAACACCACCACACCACCGCCGGCCACCAGGCCGGCCAGCGCGTCGACCGTCTCCGTCACCCGTCCATGCTGCCTCAGGCAACCACCCTGCGGCGACCGGCCACGTCGTGGCGGGACGGCGGCTAGGTTGGCGGTATGCGCGTCGTCATCGCCGGAGGACACGGCAAGATCGCCCAGCTGACCCACCGCGAACTCGCCGGACGCGGCGACACCGCCGTCGGGCTGATCCGCAACCCCGACCACGCCGCCGCCCTACGTGCCGCCGGCGCCCAGCCCGTCGTGGCCGACCTCGAACACGTCGGCGTCGACGAACTCGCCGCCCACCTCGCCGGCGCCGACGCCGTCCTCTTCGCCGCCGGCGCCGGCCCCGGCAGCGGCGCCGCCCGCAAGGACACCGTCGACCGGGCCGGCGCCGTCCTGCTCGCCGACGCCGCGCAACGCGCCGACGTCCGCCGCTACCTGCTGCTGTCCTCGATGGGAGTGGAAGGCGAACCACCCGCCGGCACCGACGAGGTGTTCGCGGCATACCTGCGCGCCAAGAAGGCCGCCGAGGACGACCTGACCGGCCGCGACCTCGACTGGACGATCCTGCGACCCGGCCGGCTCACCGACGACGCGCCCACCGGGCGGATCACCCTCACCCGACACGCCCCCGCGGGCGCCGTGACCCGCACCGACGTCGCCCGCGTCCTCGTCGCCCTGCTCCACCACCCGCACAGCGCCGGCGCGATCCTGGAACTCGTCGGCGGCAACACCCCCATCGCCGACGCCGTCGCCGCCGCCGACCAGCACTGACCCGCCTCCCGGCGGGCAGCCGACGCCGCTACTCGCCGAGCACGGCACGCAGCTGCGCGCCGAGCGCCCCGGCCGCCTGCGCGTCGGAGCGCAACTGCTCCGACTGCTCCGACAGGTACGCCTGCCACCGGCCCAGGTGCTGCTGCGCCGTCGCCACCGCCGCCACCAACGCCGCCTGCCGGCCCTCCAGCTCCCGCACCTGCCGCCGCAACTCCTCGCCCCCCGACGGCCCGGCGACACCTCCGGCCAGCACGTGCGCCTCGGCGATGATCTCGTCGGCCTGCCGCCGCGCCTCCGCGATGATCTCCGCGCCCTCCGCGCTGGCCTCACCGATCGTCCGGTTCGCCTCGTCCTGCGCCCGCACCGCCAACTCGATCACCATCGGATCCGGGCCCTGCGCGCCGGTGCTGGGCAACGCGCCGTGCCGCAACATCTCCACCTGCCGCGCCAGGCCCTCGTTCTCCCGCCGCAACCGGTCCACCTCACCACCCAGCAACGCCACCCGCTCGTCGGCCGACCGGGCCAGGCCCGCCACCTCGTCGGCGGACAGCCACCGGCCACCCCGGAACCGGCGCGCCTCCAACGCGCTAACGGCCCGGGTCAGCTCACCGTGCGCATCGGCGACCACCCGGTCACCGTGGTCGACGCTCATCGCACACCCGTCCAACTGAAGTCGTCCGGCGCGGCGGCGGCAGCGCCCGCCAGCGGCGGATACAGGCAATGGTCGTAACTCTCCACCAGGATCCGCTCCCGCGGCACCCCCGACGCCGTCAACGCGGCGACCGTCGCCCCGGTCATCTCCGGACTGCCACACACCAGCACCTCGGTGTCGTGCCACGGACCCAACCGCACCGCGGTCTCACCGGCCGTGCCCACCGCCCCCTGCCACTGCCAACCGGACTCCACCGTCGGCACGTACCGCAGCCACCCGGACTGCCACGACTGCCCCGACGCGCCCGCCGCCAACTCCCGCAACGCCACGTCGTCGTACAGGTCGTCGGGGGCCCGTCCCCCCACCACCAGCGTCGTCGAGCGCCCCGGCCCCAGCCGCAACGCCTCCACCACCGCCCGCAGCGGCGCCACCCCCGTGCCCCCCGCCACCAGCAGCAACGGCAGGCCCGGCGACCGGTCGTACGACGACAAGGCCGTCCCCACCGGCGAGCCCAACAGCACCCGGTCCCCCTCCCGCAGCCTGCGCACCAGATGCGTGGAGAACCGGCCCGCCGCCCGCACATGGAACTCGATCGTCCCGTCCGGACGCGGCGCGTTCGCCGGCGACAGATACCGCCACGTCCGCAACTGCGGCACCTGCACCGGCAGTGACTGCCCCGGCAGGTACTCACACAGGTAGTTCGGACGCACCGTGAACACACACACGTCGGCCCGCCGCCGCTGCACCGCCAGGACCTCCGCCTCCCAGTACGGCGGCGACGTCCGCTCCGCCTCCACCGCCCCGGCCAGCATCAACCGCGCCACCAACTCGTACGCCGCAGCCCACTCGGCCTGCAGCTGCGGAGTCCACCGTGGACCCAGGAACCG
Source organism: Micromonospora sp. USAFONa4 (assembly GCF_057197825.1). Lineage (NCBI taxonomy): Bacteria > Bacillati > Actinomycetota > Actinomycetes > Micromonosporales > Micromonosporaceae > Micromonospora > Micromonospora sp. USAFONa4. Next base: position 6,973,684 of record NZ_CM170072.1, read on the forward strand.
CTCCAACGTCGCCAGCAACGCCTGCCCGACCCGGATGTAGTGCCACTCCGCCAACGGCACCGGCCGGCCCTGCCCGTCCTCGCCCTGGAACCGCCGGTGATCGGCACCCAACCGCTGCGCGAACGCCGTCACCTCCCGCTCGTCGTCGACGTGGGTGACGATGTGCCCCAACGCCGCCAGCAACTTGTCCTGCTGGTACTGCATGTTCGTCGGGAACATCGCACGCGTCTCCGGCGCGATCAGGAACAACGTCGCGTAGAAGTACTTCGCCGCCTCCGGCCCGGCCACCGAGAGCTGGGCCCAACTCTGACGCAGCGCCACCACGTCCATGCCTCAGCCCTCCCGCCGACGGGCCACGTCGTGCCGCTGCCGCAGCGACAGCGCCCCGACGCCCGCCGAACCGTACGCACGGTCGGTCTGCCACAGGTTCGGATTCGGCACCCGGGTGTCGTAGTAGCGGTGGTGCACCGCGTGCAACGCCGCCCACCCCACACTGCCGTTGAGCCACGACCAGTCGCCGTGCACCGGCCGACCCGCCCGCTCCTCCTGCGCGCAGAACCGCATGAACAGCTCCGACTCCGTGTGCGGATCCGACACCCGCACCCCCGCCGCACGGAACGAGTGCAGCACCGCCTGGTTGATCACCAGAGCCGCGTGCTCCCGCCACAGGGTGTCCTCCCGCGAGGTGTCCAACCCCAACCCCCGCGCCACCGGCAGCAACTGGTCGTACCGGTCCCCGTCACCCATGTTCCGGGTGCCGACCTCGTCGCCCAGGTAGTGCCCGTTGAACGGGGCGCAGCTGTAGTCCACCCCACCCACCCGCAACCGCATGTTGCTGATCACCGGCAACGCGTGCCAGCGCAACCTCAACTCCTCGAACCACGAATACGCCGGATGTGTCAGGGCGACCTCGCGCACGAGCTCCCGCGGCGCCTCCACCAACGTCGGATCCTCGTACGCCGTCTCGAGCACCCACGGCAGCAGATCGAACCGGCCCGGCACCGGCGGAGGATGCCACCCCAACGCCCGCACCGCGTCCGTCATCGCCACCTGCGCCGGATCACCCAGGATCGACCCGTCGTCCATCTGGTGCCCGCAGTAGCGGATCAGCTGGTCGTTCCAGAGCCGCGCCCGCGGACCCACCCCCGGCCGGTCCGGCGCGAACACCGTCATCACCGACTGGATCCGCCCGCCGTTGTCCGCCACCGCCAGATGCCGCGCCAGCTCCTCCGCGATGCCCGCCACCGTCGTCACCCCACGGCGGTCACGGACCCGCAACCCCGCCCACCGGACCCGCCCCACGCAGCGCGCCGACTGCCGCCACGCCACCTTCGCGCCGTGCGCCAACTCGTCGCCGGTGTGCCGGTACGTGCCGGTCACCGCGATCTCCTCCCGCACCCGCGCGATCCGGTCCGCCACCCCCGGCAGCCGACGCTCCTCGTGGTACAGGTGCAGGAACTCCACCGCCTCCGCCGTCACGTCCGCCGGCGAGTCGGACGCGTGCGACACGGGACAGCGCTCCGCGTCCCCGGCCCGCACGTCGGCGCCCGCCGCCATCGCGCCGGCATCCACGTCGGTCTGCACTTCGCACTCAATCCGATCGTCGGGCAAGCGTCGCCGCCCGCTGCCTGTGTCGTCGCGCACACCGGGCCCGCAACTGCCCACACCCGACGGACAGCGACCCACGTGCGAAACAGGCGCAACGACGCAGACAGGATTGCCATGATCGTCTGAAGTGTCAACAAGCCGACAGGTCAGGACGTGGCGCACGCCACACCGCCGCAGGCCCCCACCCGACAACCGACCGGACGGCCCGGTCGTGGACGACTGGATGCGCAACGCCGCTGGTGGCGCGGGCACGACCAGCCACGTCGGGCGACGGGCGGATCAGGCCGAGCGCCCCCTCAGCCGGCCCGGCGCCGCGCCCGACGCGCCGCCAACTCGTCACCCACCGGCTCCGCCGCCACCTGCGGCTCCACCGACGTCGCAGGCTCAGACGGCAGGTGCGACAGCGACCCCTGGATCTCCTTGAACGCCCCACCGATCGCGATACCGAACACGCCCTGGCCCCCCTGCAACAGGTCGACCACCTCCTCCGGCGACCGGCACTCATACACGGTCGTGCCGTCGGAGATCAACGTGATGCCCGCCAGGTCCGCCACCCCACGGGAACGCAGCGCCTCGATCGCCTTCCGGATGTTCTGCAACGACACCCCGGCGTCCAGCAGCCGCTTCACCACCTTCAGGACCACCAGGTCCCGGAACGAATACAACCGCTGCGTGCCCGAACCCGAAGCGTCGCGCACACTCGGCACCACCAACCCGGTACGGGCCCAGTAGTCCAACTGCCGGTAGCTGATCCCCACCGCATGGCAGGCCGTCACACCCCGGTAGCCCACGGCACCGTCACCCTCGGTCGCCCACCCCGGCGGCGCCACACCCGGCTCGTCCAGCTCCGTACCCGGATCGGGATCTCGCGGCTCGTGCATCCGGACAACCTCCCCGCCAGTGCGGTGACACGTCGTTTCCGGGACGTGCACCCCTCGACACGGCAACCCTATAGCCGCCTTCAGGAATTGCCCCGCAGAAGCCGCCGCGACACGCCGCGACACGACAACGAAGATCACTCACAGCACCGGAACGTCACCGAACGTGACATCCCGAAGAAGGCCGGAACTCAGCCGGCGAAGTCCTCCGGACGCACCTGGTCCAGGAACTCGCGGAACTTCTCCACCTCGTCCTCCTGCTCGTCCGGGATCACGATCCCCGCCTCGCTGAGGACCTCCTCCGCACAACGAATCGGCGCACCGACCCGCAACGCCAGGGCGATGGAATCACTCGGCCGGGCCGACACCCGCACCCCGTCCCCGAGCAACAGATCGGCGTAGAAGACGTTCTCCTTCAACTCGGTGATCTCCACCGCCTGCAACGGCGCCTTCAACGCCGCCAACACGTCCCGCAGAAGATCGTGGGTCAGCGGCCGGGCCGGCTTGACCCCCTGCTGCTCGTAGGCGATCGCCGTCGCCTCGACCGCACCGATCCAGATCGGCAGATAGCGGTCCCCCTCGACCTCCCTGAGCAGGACGATCGGCTGGTTGCTGGGCAGCTCCACCCGAACTCCGACCACGCTCAGCTCGCGCACCGCCGCCTCCGTGTCGTTGTCACCTACGCCGCACCGCGCCCTTCCCTGCACGGTACACGGACCGCGACACGGCCGTCCCATGCGCTACCCGCACACGCCCGCGCCAGAAAGGGGTTACCCCGGCAAGCCTACGACACGCTTCCCGGGGAAGATCTTTCCACACGGCCCCCGCCGGATCACCGACCCAACGTCGACCGCAACCCCACCCGCACCAACGCCGCATGCAACTGCTGCGACAGCGCCACCAACTCCCGCGCCGTCTCCGCCGCCCGCGCCCGCGCCGCCGGATCACTCTGCCGCGCCAACGGCGTCAACAACTGCGCGAACAGACCAGCCTCCCGATCCGCCGCCGTACGGAACGCCCGCAGATGCCGCGGCTCCAACCCGTACGCCGCCAGACCCGCCACCGCACTCGCGATGATCAACGCATCGTCGTCGTACCAACCCGGCGGATCCGACACCACCACACCGAGGCGCTCCAACTCGCCCAGCGTCGACTCGTCGATCCCGCTGCGCGCCACCAGGTCCAACCGGCCGAGCCGCACCTGCGGCGACCCGACCGGCTCCTCCGGCACCCGCCCCGGAACCTCACCGTCCGGACCCACCGCCACCAACGTCGGCCGCTGCCGACCCGGCGACTCCCCGGACGCGTCCCACTGCGCCAACTGATCACGGATCACCCGCAACGGCAGATACTGGTCCCGCTGCGCGGTCAGCACGAACCGCAACCGCGCCACATCGTCCCAGCTGTACTTCCGGTAACCCGCCGCCGTCCGCTGCGGCTCCACCAGGCCCTCGGCCTCGAGGAACCGCAACTTCGAGATGGTCACGTCCGGGAAATCGACACGCAGCTGACCCAGCACCTCACCGATACTCATCAGCGGGCGCGCACGGGCCGCCTCGGGCGGCGTGGAGGCCGCAGGCTCGTTCACCCCCGGCCGGCCCCCTCCTCGGGACGCGGACCGGCGATGAACACCACCCGGAACTTGCCGATCTGCACCTCGTCACCATTGCTCAACGTGGCCGCCTCGACCCGCTCCCGGTTCACGTACGTGCCGTTCAGGCTCCCCACGTCCCGCACCGTGAACGTCCCACCGTCACGGTGGAACTCGGCGTGCCGCCGCGACACCGTCACGTCGTCGAGGAAGATGTCACTGTCCGGGTGACGGCCACTGGTCGTCACATCGTGATCCAACAGGAACCGGGCACCCGCATTCGGACCCCGGCGAACCACCAGCAGCGCCATACCCGGCGGCAACGAACCGGACATCCGGCTCGGCACCACATCGGTGTCCGGCCCCTCCAGCACTTCGTCGAGCGAACCGAGATTGAGCGTCGAAGTGACGTCGAGTGGGGGGAACTCGTCGTCTGGGCGCGTCATGGGACCACCTCACGGATCTGTTCGGTCGGCGTCGGGTAATGGCGGGTCTGGCCGCCGGGCAGTGCACACCCGGCGGCTGGCTCCCCGTGCCCGGAAAGGCAATTCCGCAACGCTGAACTATTGGTTCTCGGTCGACTGGGCGAGCCTAGCCAGCGCCGAAATGCAGGGCAACCGGACGCGCGGAACACCCGCCACGCCCGAAGGGGACGCACTCAGCTCTCGGTGAGCTCACGATACGCGTCCGCGGACAGCAGACCATCGACCGCCGCCGGATCGTCCGGGGTGATCTCCAGCAACCAACCCGCACCGTACGGATCAGTGTTGATCACCTCAGGGGTGTCGCCGAGCGCCTCGTTGCGCGCCGCCACCGTACCGCTGAGCGGGGCGTAGATCTCCGACACGCTCTTCGTCGACTCGATCTCACCCAACGACTCACCGGCCGCCACCACCACACCCGCATCGGGCAGCTGGACATACACGATGTCACCCAGGGCGTCCTGCGCGAAGTGCGTGATGCCGACCCGGACAGTGCCGCCGCCGTCACCCGCCACCCACTCGTGCTCGGCGGTATACCGCAGATCCTCAGGAATCACCAGACGCGTCCTTCATCCATCGGCGCACCGGAAACCCGGTGCGGGCCGCGCCGGTCAGGAGACCGGACGGGCGTGTTCCAGCTTGATCGGCGCGTGCAGCGCCGAAACCTCGGCAGCCTCACGATCCTCGACGATCAACTTACCGCCGTCACCCGTCACCGACGCCACCACCCCGCCAGGAATGTTCAAGGCCGTACGCATCGTCGCCGGATCACCGATCACCGTGATCGTGAACGGACCCGTCAACCGACGCCCGTCCACCACCAACGACCCGCCCTCCCCGTCCAGGAAGAACGTCGACGCGATGATCCGCACCGTCGCCCGGTCACCACCGGAGATCTGCATCGCCTCCGCGCCCGCGCCCCGCAACTCCTGCACCGCGTCCAACACCCGCGACGCCGAGATCGGCTTCTCACCCGCCTCGAACCGCACCGACAACCCCGGCCCCGTCGCCGGCAACGTCCCCGCCAGGATCCCCAACTCGTCGGCCCGCCGCGTCGCCTCCTCCAACGCCGCCTGCCGCCCCTGCTGACCCGAACGCAACTGCCGCTGGCTCTCCTCCAGCGTCGCGATGTCCTGCCGCAGCCGGACCTCCCGCGAGTTCAGGTCGTACAGGATCCGCACCAGATCCTCCTGCCGCGTCGCCGCCACCGTCGGATCCGTCGACGTCGACTTGAACTGCACCACCAGGGTGAACCCCAGCAACGCCAACAGCGCCGCGATCATCACCCCGGCCGAACTCACCCGCCGCCGCGGCGTCCCACCATCCCCGACCGCCGCCGCCGGCGCGGACGGGGTGGCGCCGGCGGCGGCCCGGCTCAACTCCACCGTCGCGCCGTCGTCAGGCTCCACCACCGCCGGCTCCTGCACGGGCGGCTCCACCGGCGGCGCGGACCGCTCCGGCGCCAACGGGCTCAACTCGTCCGGATCCGGCGCGTCCGGCCGCGGATCGGGCTCCCCCGCCGGACCCGACGGCCGCCCCGGACCCGCCGGCTGCGGCCAACCCGTGCCCGTCTCGGTGTGCTCGTCGCTGCTCATCGCCACCAACCTACGCCCGGAACAGGTGCCGACGGATCGCCGCCACATTCCCGAAGATGCGCACCCCGAGCACGACCACCACGCCGGTGGAGAGCTGACCGCCCACCCCCAGCTGGTCACCCAGATACACGATCAGACCCGCCACCAGCACGTTCGAAATGAACGACACCACGAACTGCTTGTCGTCGAAGATCCGGTCGAGCTTCGCCCGCACCCCGCCGAACACCGCGTCCAACGCGGCCACCACCGCGATCGGCAGGTACGGCTGCAACGCCGTGGGAACCGTGGGGTCGAGCCACACCCCGAGGACCACACCGGCGAGCAACGCCAGCACCGCGATCATCGACCACCTCCGGAGGGGCTGGGAGACGTCCTCGAACCGGTCGGCCCAGGACTGACGGAACGGTCGGCCCCCGACGGCGACGGCGTCGGACTCACCGAGGGCTGCGCGTAGCGTAGCCGCGGGTCCGGAGCGGCCGGCAGGGTGAGGTCCTCCGCCTCCCGCACCCCGAACGACAACCCGGTGTCCTCCGCCACCTTCCGCATCGTCAACGCGCTGCGGCTGTCCTCGTACCGGTCCCGCATCGACCCCGGACCGATCGCCGACACCTCGTACGGGCCCGTCACCGGCCGGAAGTCCACCAGGATCGCCTGCCCCGCCGAACGGATCGTCGACATCGCCGTCAACCGCTGACCGTTGATCGCGATCGCCTCAGCCCCCGCCGCCCACAGGTCGTTTGCCACACCCTGCAGATCGCTGTAGATCACCCGCGACGGCCCCACGTCCGCGCCCGTCACCACGTCCTGGTTCTGCGGCGCGTCCGCCAGGCGCACCACCACGCCGTCACCGCGCACCCGCCCCAGGCCGGTGCCCGCCTCCAGGTTGCGCAACCGCGCCGCCTCGGAGCCACCCAGCGCCGCCGCCCGCTGCCGTGCCACCTCCGCCCGCAGTTCGTCGGCCCGCACCGACAACCGGTCCGTCTCGGTCTCCCGCTGCTTGATCTGCTCGACCAGGCCGGACCGGGCCTGGCTGCGCCCCGGCTCGGCCTCCAGCGTCTGCCGGTACGCCACCGCGAACAGGAAACCCAGCAGCAGCGCCACCAGCACGGTGACGGAACGCGCCGACCACCGCCGCCACCTCGGCGACGGCGTCTGCCGCTCCCGGCGCCGGGCCGCCGCGTCAGCGTAGCCGGGGTCCAGCGGATTACGGAACAGCTCGGTGAGGAAGTCCGGGGCGTACACCCGGTCGCCGCGGCCCCGGCCGTCGCCCGGCGTGCCCGTCATGCCGGCGCTCCCCCGGCCCGGACCGCCCTGACCAGCCGGCCGGCCTGCACGACGTAGAGCGCACCGGCCACCCAGTAGAGCACCAGGCCCCACCAGGCCAGGCCCCAGCCGATCGCCCCGGCGACGGTCGCCGCACCAGGCACCGCCGCGGCGAGCAGCAGGACCGGGAAGGCGGCCAGCAACAGGAAGGTCGCGGTCTTGCCCACGTAGTGCACCGGCGGCGGGCCGTACCCGTGCCGGCGCAGCACCGCCAGCGAACCGAGCAGGAGCAACTCCCGGGCCAGCAGCGCCGCGGTGAACTGCCAGGGCACCACGTCGCGGGCCGTGAACCCGAGCAGGGTGGCGAGGATGTAGAGCCGGTCGGCGAGCGGGTCGAGCAGCTCCCCCAGCCGGCTGACCTGGCGCATCCGGCGCGCGACCCAGCCGTCCACCCAGTCCGTGGTGCCGCCGATGGCCAGCACCACGAGCGCGGCCACGTCGGCGTGCGCGACGAGCAGCAGGTAGAGGAAGAGCGGCACGCCGAGCAACCGGACGAAGCTGATGACGTTCGGCAACGTGAGGATCCGGTCGCCGGCCGATCCGCTCGTGCCGGCGGTAGCCCCCGGGTGCTCTTCCCGAGCCGGCGGACGCGACACCGAACCTCCTCCGCGACACGCTCCGCCGCCCGGCCGAGGACCGGCGGCGCGGAGAACGTGGGCGCTGTCGGGCCGGCTGCCGCCGGCGTCCCCTGCGGTCCCCCGTGTACGGGACCTTCGCCTGACATCGGCCCGCGATCGTGACGATCACGGGCCGGCTGCGCTGCCACTATATCGGGCCCTCGGCGCCTCCTCCGGCCTCAGGCGTCCGGGTTCCTCGACGGCGGTGTCGTCGGGTGTGGTGCGTCACCACCCGTAAGGCATCCTAGGACACTAGTGGAGCAGGTGGGACGGCGTGTGCCCAGGGAGGCGACCCGTCAGGCGGTGCGGGCCTGGGAGTTCGCCGGCGACTCGGTCGGGGCGGCGGTGGCCGCGCGCTCGAACGCCGTCAACGCCAGCAGCAGCTCGTGCTGCGCGCGACCGGGCATCCGGTCCAGCACGGCCTGCACCGCCCGGTGCCGGCGCTCCTGCAGCTCGCGCAGCAGCGCCTCGGCGGCGGCCGTCGGCATCAGCCGCACCTCCCGCCGGTCCCGGGGATCGGGCACCCGGCGCAGCAGCCCGGTGGCCTCCAACCGGTCACAGAGCCGGCTCGCCGAGGACGGCACCACGTCCAGCAACTCGGCCAGGCCGTTGACGTTGGTCTCCGGCCGGCCGCTGATCAGCGACAGCACGCGCAGCTGCGTCGGGGAGACGGCCATCTGGTGCCGGGGCACCGCCGAGTCGAGCACACCGACGAGCGCCTCGGCGGCGGCGTCGATCGCCGCGGCGAGATTCGGAGGTCGCTCCACCCGGTGTCCCCTGCGATCGTCCCGCTCGTGCCCTGCCGGTGCGACGACGGCTCTCACCCGTCGCCCCGCCCGGCGGAACCACGCCAGTCCAGGCAGACGACGACGGCGTCGTCGCGCAAGTCGGCGTCCGCGTGCCAGGCGTGCAGTTCGCGCATCACCGTACCAACTGCCTCCGCCGGCGGTTGCAGCCGCGTGGACCGCATCGCCCGCGCCATCGTCCGCTCGCCGTACGCCCCGCGGTCACCGGGGTCGGCGGCCCACACCCCGTCGCTGACCACGAACAGCCGGTCCCCCGGTTCCAACGCGAACTCCTGGACGTCGTAGCGGGCCTCGGCGAACATGCCCAGCGGCAGCTGCTGCTCCAGGTCGATGGGCGTCACCGTGCCGCCGCGCACCCGCAGCAGGTGCGGGGAGCCGGCGTCCACCGCCCGCACCCGGCCGGTGACGGTGTCCAGTTCGAGGAGCAGCGTGGCCACGTACCGGCGACCACGGTGCTGGTAGAAGACCGTGTCGGAGGCCAACTCGGCCTGCTCGACGAGGCTGCCTCCGGAGCGCCGGGCGTTGCGCAGCGCGTTCACGGTGACGGCGGTCAGCAGCGACGCCGACAGCCCGATGCCGGCGCCGTTGAGCACCGTCACGGTGAGCCGGTCGTCGTCCACGGACCAGTCGAAGTGGTCCCCGCCGACCGTGTACGCCGGTTCCAACTGGCCGGCGAGTTCGAACGCCGCGTGGCTCACGCCGCGCCCCGGCAGCAGCTCCCACTGCATCTCGGCGGCCATGCTGAGTCGCTCCCGCCGGCGGACCCGACGGTACCGGTCGGTCTCCCGGTCCGCCGCGCGCAGCACGACGGCCAGCTCGCCGGCGATGTCCGCGGCCCGCTCGACGACGTCCGGGTCGGGCGGGCCGGGCAGCTCGACCAGGAGCACACCCAGCCGCTCCCCCCACACCGACAGCGGCAGGTAGAGACGGCACCGGCCCTCGTCGGTGTCGGTGACCGGCTGCTGGCTGCTGAAGCAGCGCTGCGCCACGTCGTGGCAGGCGAGGAAGCCGCCGCCGGAGAGGTCCACGTCGAGCACCGGCCAGAGCCCGGTGATCCGGTAGTCGGCGATGAACACGTCCGTTCGCGAGGCGCCCAGGGCGGACCGGATAACCTGGTCCGCCGCCTCCACCACCTGGTCGGGCGGGGCCGCACGAAGCGCACGCGAGACCTGGCCCGGTGCCTCCAACATGATCATCCTCCGGAAGCTTGCCGTAGGGCAAGCATCATACGGAGCCCTCTCCCCCGCCCTCCGGGCGGGCGGGTGCCAGCCGCCGTGCCCCCGCACCCGGCTCGGGGCACGGAGCCCGGAGCCCACGTCGCCTCAGGCGGCGCCGACGGCAGCCGGGTGCTGCGGGGGCAGCCGCACGCACTGACGACGGCCAGGTTGCTGTGGCTCTCAGGCGGCGGGCGGCGACCCGTGTTCAGGCGACCGGTGTCCAGGCGGCCACCCGGGTGCCGCGATGACGGCCGGTCAGGACGGGAGACCGCACACGCGTACCTCGCCGTCCGAAGGCGTCAGCACGCCGGGGAGTGGACGGCGATCCCACCGTGGAAGGCGTCGGGCACCTGCGCGGGCGGGCCGTCCGGCCGCCACCGGGTGATCGGGACGATGCCGTCCTCGGTGGGCGTCCAGCGGCCCAGCAGCGGCACGAACGCGGCCGGCGGGCGCATCCGGAACGCCGGACCCATCATCGCGAGGGCCGCCGGGTAGCCGGCCAGTTCCTCCGTGTCGAAGTCGACGGCGAGCAGGCTGCCCGGCGCATTGGCCTCGTAGAGCTCGTCGAGGGTGCGGGCCAGCGTCTCGTCGTCGAGGAACGCGGCCAGACCGAGGAAGACCACGCCGACCGGTCTCCTCCCCCACCCCGGCACGAACCGGTGCAGCTGGGCGCGGTCGACCGTGCCGATGTCGGTGGCGTCGCCGTAGCCGTAGCCGGCCCGGTCGCTGCCGGCCAGCAGGCGCTGGCCGAGGCGGATGGTGACCGGGTCGACGTCGGTGTAGAGGACGGTGGCGTCCGGGGCGACCTCGTGCACGTTGCCCATGGTGGGCACCCCGGCGCCGAAGACGAGGAAGCTGTCGACCCCCCGCGCGGCCATCGCCCGGACCGCCCGGCCGAGAAACGCGCGCAGCTCGCGGAAAACCGGCTCGCACGGCCCGTACGCCTGCTCGAAGTCGCGGGCGGCCGCCACGTCGACCGGGAAGTGGTGCTCCCCGCCGAGCCAGAAGTCGATCATCCGCGCGGTGCTCGGCTGGTCCGGCTCAACCATCGACGACGCTCCCTCCCCGGTGGGCGTGGACAGCGTACCCACCGGTCGGCCTGCGCGGTATCGGCCCGCCGACGGGTTCCCGGCCGCGATACTGGCCGGAAAGCGGCGGGAGGTGGGCGGTGAACTCGGCGAACGGCGCGGCGGTGGTCGTCGGCGCGGACGGCTCGGACTCGTCGCTGCGCGCCGTGCGGCTCGCCGCCGTCGAGGCGGCCCGCCGGCACCGGCCACTGCGGATCGTGCACGCCTTCATCTGGCCCCTGCTGCGCGTGCCGGTCGACGCCCCCGCCGCCGGCCCGCCCGGCGCCGGCCTGCGGCACCAGGCGGAGCAGGTCGTCGCCGCCGCCACCGACGAGGCCGAGGCGACGGTGCCCGGCTTGCGGATCTCCGGCGAGATCATCGACGGCGAGGCCGCCGCGGTGCTGCTCGGGGAGTCGCCGGCCGCCGCGATGATCGTGCTCGGCGACCGGGGGCTCGGCGGCTTCTCCGCCCTGGTCGTGGGGTCCGTCGCGGTGCAGGTCGCCGCGTACGCCGACTGTCCCGTGCTGGTCGCCCGGGGCACCGACCACCCCGACGGGGCCGTCGTCGTCGGCGTGGACGGCTCCGAGACGGCCCGGCTCGCCGCGGAGTTCGCCATGGAGGAGGCGTCGGTACGCGGCGCGGCGGTCGTCGCGTTGCACGCCTACCGGCATCCGACCTCCACCGGCCCCGGGGACATGCGACCACTGGTGTACGACGACGCCGAGCTGCGTTCCGAGGAGGAGCGGGTGGTCGCCGAGTCGCTGGCGGGGCTCACCGAACGGTGGCCGGACGTGCCCGTCACCCGGGAGACGACGCGGGGCCGCCCCACCACCGTGCTCGCCGAGGCGTCCCGGCGGGCCCAGCTGCTGGTGGTCGGCCGGCAGGGACGCGGCGAGCTGACGGGGCTGCTGCTGGGCTCGGTGAGCCAGTCGCTGCTGCACCACGCCGACTGCCCGGTCGCGGTGGTCCGCGCGCCGCGCTGAGCGGGCACCGCGCCGGACCGGTCGCGGGGTTGGCCCCCGCGCAGGCGGGTAGACGAGCGCGGTACGCCAACGGCGACGACGACCGGAGGAGGCAGTGATGCCAGGACCACGGCCGGGCAGCAACGCGTACGACAAGCAGCGGGCGCGCATCCGGAACGCGATCGACGATTCGGGACGACGGGTGCCGGACGACAAGGCCAACGACGTGGCCAACCGGATCCTGCAGTCCGACCGGGGACAGCGGGGGGTCGTGCGCGGCGAGCGGGTCTACGGCCCCAAGGGCGAGCGCGAACCGGGCGACCCGAGGTGAGGGCGACGAACCTGGCCGACGGGGCGATCGCCGGCGCGGTCGGCAGCGCCGCCCTGAACATGGTCAGCTACCTCGACATGGTGCTGAGGGCGCGGCCGGCGAGCAGCACCCCGGAGGAGACCGCCGGGCGGGTGGCCCAGGTGGCACACGTCGGCCTGGGACCCGAGGACCGGGCGGCCAACCGCCGCTCGGGCCTCGGGCCCCTGCTCGGCTACGGCATCGGCGTGGCGGCGGGCGTCGGGTACGCCCTGCTCGCCCGGGGCCACCGGATGCCGCTGCCGCTGGCCGCCGGGGTGCTCGGCGGCACCGTCATGACGATGTCCGACGGGTCGATGACCGTGCTGGGCGTGACCGATCCGCGCACGTGGCGCCGGTCGGACTGGCTGGCCGACATCGTGCCGCACCTCGCGTACGGCGTGGCGGCCGCAGCCACCTGGAACCGGCTGCGGCCGCCCGTCGCGGGCCGGAGCTGCTAGCCCCGGGCGCTCTCGTCGTCGGCGACCGGCTCCGTGGCCGGGCCGTACGGCGACACCTGCCCCCGGGGCACCGGGCGCCCCTCGTCGCCGTGCGACGAGCCGCGGTTGCGCGGGTGCCCCGCGGGGTTGGGGCCCTTGCTGTCCTGGCTGGTGGCGCCCTTGTTGTTGCGGCGGAACTCCTCCTGCTGCGGGTTCACCACGGGTTTCTCCTTCCGGGGTCCGGCCGTGTCCGACGTCGGTTACCCGTCCGCCCCGGCCGCATACCCGCCGGGGCGGACGGTCGCAGGGGTGGCCGGGCGCAGGGCGGGTACACCCCGAGGATGGGCGACGACCGGAAGGTGGCGCGGGTCCTGCTGGAGCGGCGCGGCCGCACGTACGCCGAGGAGGCGGGCATCACGCTCGCCGACCGGCCCGCCCCGCTCTACCAGCTGCTGGTGCTCGCCACGCTGCTGAGCACCCGGATCCGGGCCCGGGTGGCCGTGGCGGCCGCCCGGGAACTCTTCGCCGCCGGCTACCGGACCCCGCAGGCGATGGAGGCGGCGAGCTGGCAGGACCGGGTCGACGCGCTGGGCCGGGGCCACTACCGCCGCTACGACGAGCGGACCTCGACGATGCTCGGCACCGGCGCCCGGCTCTGCCTGGACCGCTGGCGGGGCGACCTGCGCCGGCTGCACCGCGACGGCGGCGGTGAACCGGCCGGGCTGCGCCGCCTGCTGACCGAGTTCCCCGGCATCGGCCCCACCGGCGCCGACATCTTCCTGCGCGAGGCGCAGGTGGCCTGGGCCGACCTGCGCCCGTACGCCGACCGGCGGGCCCTGGCCGGCGCGAAACGCCTCGGCCTGCCCGGCTCGGCGGACCGGCTGGCCGGGCTGGTCGCCCCGGGCGACTTCGGCCGGCTCGCCTCGGCGCTGGTCCGGGTGGCCCTCGGCGAGGAGTCCGCCGGTGAGGTCACCCGCGCCGCCGCCGCGTGAGCGGGCTACTTCGCCGTCTTGTCGCCCGGTTTCGTCAGGTGCCACACCAGCAGCGCCGCCAGCAGCGCGAGCACGACGAGGCCGCCGGAGACGCCCCGGCCGTCCTCCTCGCTGCGGCCGGTGGTGCCGAAGTAGATCACCGCGAGCCCGGCCAGCACGGTGACGAACGTCCGCATCCCTCGGTCCTTCACGTACCGGACGGTACGTCCTGATCCACGCCGTTCGTGGCGTTTCCGCCGCCGTCACCCGACCGGGTCGGGGCCGGTGGAGAAGCCGCGCAGCCGGACCCGGCGGATGGTGCGGCCGGCCACCTCCACCACCTCGACGGTCAGCCCCGGTAGGTGCACCGTCTCCCCCGGTCCGGTCGGCAGGTGCCCCAGCCCGGCCAGCACCAGCCCGGCCACCGTCGTGTACTCCCGCGACGGCCGGAAGTGCAGGCGCACGCCGACGTCGGCCAGGTCGTGCAGCGGGAAGTCGCCGGGCATCAGCAGCGAGCCGTCCGGTTCCCGGGTCACCCCGGTCACGTCCCGGTCGGTCTCGTCGTACAGCTCCCCGACGACCTCCGCCAGCAGGTCCTCCATGGTGATCAGGCCGTCGACCCCGCCGTGCTCGTCGACGACGAGGGCGAGCTGCTGATGGCAGAGCCGCAGCTCGCGCAGCGCGTCGGAGACGGGCAGGGTGCCGGGCAGCAGCAGCGGCGGACGGGCCCGGTCGGCGACCGTCGCCGCGTCCGCCCCGACGAGTTCGCGGATGTGCACCACGCCCCGCACCGCGTCGAGCCCACCCGGCCCCACGACCGGGGCGCGGGAGCGGCCGGCGGCGGCGAGCCGGCGCAGCCCGTCGGCCGCGGGCATCGTCGCGGGGAGCACCGTGACGGCCAGCCGGGGCACCAGGATGTCCCGCAGCGTCCGGCCGGCGATGTCGAACGCGCCGGTGAGGATCTCCCGCTGCTGTGCGGACAGGCCCCGCTGGCTGACCAGGATCTCCCGCAGCTCGTCCTCGGTCATCTCCGTACGGCTGGCGCGCGGGTCCCCGCCGGCGAGCCGCACCACCACGTCGGTGGCCTTGCTGAGCAGCCAGACCGCCGGCCGCGACAGCCGGGCCAGCAGGTCCAGCGGACCGGCGCTGACCAGCCCCCAGCGTTCCGCGCGCTGCATCGCCAGCCGCTTGGGGGCCAGTTCGCCGACGACCAGGGTGACGAACGTCAGCAGCACGGTGACCAGGACGACCGCCACGCCGCGCGCGGCCCCGCCCAGGAAGCCCAGCGGCCCCACCAGGGGCTCGGACAGGGAGATCGCGGCGGCGGCGGAGGCGAGGAACCCGGCCAGGGTGATGCCCAGCTGGATGGTCGCCAGGTACCGGTTGGGGTCGCGGACCAGCCGGGCCAGCCGCTCACCGGACCGGCTGCGCCGGCCCAACTGCCGCACCTGCCCCTCGCGCAGCGTCACCAGCGCCATCTCGCTGCCCGACAGGGCCGCGTTGACCAGCACCAGCACCGCCACCAGCGCGAGCTGACCGAACTGCGCCCCCATGTCAGTCGACCTCCAGGTCGTCGAGGGAGATCTTGTGCGTCATCAGCCACCGGGCCAGCGCCGACATCCCGAACAGCCACAGCGGCGCGGACTCGGTGGTGCCGTTGGTGGCGAAGATCGCGAAACGCAGGTCCGGCGCCCGGTACGCCTCGATCCGCCACTTGTGCTGCCGGTCCCGCCAGACCGCGGAAGGGTCCATGGCGCCACGCTAGGCGACCACCGGCCCCGCCGGGGCGGCTTCAGGAGCGGGCCGTCACCACGACCCGCGCGTCGTCGGGCAGCCGGCGGGTGGCGCCGCGACGGTCCAGCAGCTCCAGCAGCGGCACCGCGACCCGGCGGGTGGTGTCCAGCGCCCGCCGCGCGGCGCTGAGCGTGAACGGCTGGGGCAGCCCGGCCAGCACCCGCACGGCGTCGTCGGCCGCGCCGGGCAGCAGCACCACGTTCTCCGCGAGGCGCAGCAGCGCCCCCGCACGGACGGCCGCGCCGATCTCCCGGGGCCCCAGCCCCAGGTCGGCGAGGTGCTCGGCCTCGGGGGCGCGGAACGGGCGGTCGGCGTACTCGGCGCGGACCCGGGCCACGGCCCGGGCCACCGGTTCCGGCAGCGCGTCGACCGCCGACGCGGTGACCCGGCCGGCGCGCAGCCGCAGCGGCGGCCGGACCAGCGCCTCGACCAGCGCCCGCTCGGGCAGGTCCAGGCGCTGGCGCAGCAGCTCGACCGGCGCGCCCGCCTCCAGCGGGTGCTCCCGCGAGTGCCGGGCGACCTCCTCGACCAGCCGGGCGCCGAGGCCCCGCCAGTGCTCCGGGTCGGCCAGCCAGTCGCCGGCGACCGGCCGCCCGGTGACCTCGACGCCCATGCGGATCAGGTCGGCGGCCCGGGCCAGCCGCCGCCGGCGCAGCTCGCCGGTCAGCTCGGGGCGGCCGTCCACCGTCGCCAGCACCGCCGCGCGGGCGACCGCCGCGCCCCGACGGGTCAGCGGCGGCGGAGCCACGTCCAGCACGGTCACCCCGCCCGCGACGTGGTGCCGGCCCGGGTCGCGCAGCAGCGCCCGGTCCCCGACCAGCAGCGGCATCGGCCGGGCCAACCGCAGCCGGGCCGTGTCCGGGCCGAGCGGCCGGACCCGGGCCGGCACCGCCGCCGCGCCGATGTGCAGGGTCAGGGTGGCCGGCAGCTCCCCGCTCGGGTCGCCGGCCAGCCGCACGTCCAGCAGGTCCGTGCGGTGGAACCGGCCGGGGGTGAGCAGCGCGTCGCCGCGCCCCAGCCTGTCCCGGGGCGTGCCGCGCAGGTTCACCGCCACCCGGGCGACCGGGCCGACCTCGGGCCGGGCCACGCCGAGGGAGTGCAGGCCGCGTACCCGCACCGGCTCCGCGCTGCCGGCCAGCTCCAGCTCGTCGCTCACCCGCAGCCGACCGGCGCCGAGCGTGCCGGTCACCACCGTGCCGGCGCCGCGGACGGTGAAGGCGCGGTCCACCCACAGCCGCACCGGGGCGTCGGCCCGCGGGGCGGGCAGCCGGGCGGCGAGCCGGTCCAGCGCCGCGCGCAGCTGCGGCAGGCCGGCGCCGGTCACCGCGCTCACCGCCACCGCGTCCACCGCGCCGAGGGAGGTGGCGGCCAGCTCCGCCCGGGCGCGGGCCGTCGCCGGCCCCGGATCCGCCAGGTCCGCGCGGGTCACCACCAGCAGGCCGTACGCCACGCCGAGCGCGTCCAGTGCCGCCAGGTGCTCGGCCGACTGCGGCATCCAGCCCTCGTCGGCGGCGACGACGACCAGCGCGGCGGGCACCGGGCCGACGCCGGCGAGCATGTTCGGCACGAACCGCTCGTGTCCCGGCACGTCGACGAACGCCACCGTCGCGCCCGAGGGCAGCGTGCTCCAGGCGAAGCCGAGGTCGATGGTCATGCCCCGGCGGCGTTCCTCGGCCCACCGGTCGGGTTCCATCCCGGTCAGCGCCCGCACCAGTGTCGACTTGCCGTGGTCGACGTGCCCGGCGGTGGCCACCACGAACACGCCTCAGCCCTCCCCGGGCACGCGCAGCACGGCGGCGCGCAGCGCCGCGTCGGCGTCGGCGGGCACGCAGCGCAGGTCCAGCAGCAGCCGCCCGCGTACCACCCGGCCCAGCACCGGCGGGTCGCCGAGGCGCAGCGGAGACGCGTACCGCTCGGGCAGGGCGAGCGCCCACGAGGGCAGCTCGACGCCGGGGGCGCCACCGCCGCCGACGACCGCCCCGGCGGGCACCACCTGCAC
Organism: Micromonospora sp. USAFONa4; assembly: GCF_057197825.1. Lineage (NCBI taxonomy): Bacteria > Bacillati > Actinomycetota > Actinomycetes > Micromonosporales > Micromonosporaceae > Micromonospora > Micromonospora sp. USAFONa4. The sequence goes on from NZ_CM170072.1 coordinate 6,991,380, forward strand.
CTCGCACCCGTCGGCGGCGAGCGCCTCGCACAGCCGCTCGGTGCGCCCGCGCAGGGCGTCCGGGTCGGCGTGCAGCGCGGACCGGGTGGGGGTCGCCGGATCGGCGAGGGTGGCGGCGAGCGCGGCGAGGGTCAGCTTGTCCACCCGCAGCGCCCGGGCGAGAGGGTGCCGGCGCAGCCGCTCGACGAGGTCGGCGGCACCGAGCAGCAGCCCGGCCTGCGGACCGCCGAGCAGCTTGTCGCCGCTGGCGGTGACCAGCGCCGCCCCGGCCCGCAGGGTGCTGGCGGCGTCCGGCTCGGCGGGCAGCAGGGGGTCGGGCGCGAGCAGCCCGGAGCCGATGTCGGCGACCACGGGCACGCCGAGGGTCGCCAGCCGCCGCACCGGCACGGCGGAGGTGAAGCCGGTGACCTGGAAGTTCGACGGGTGCACCTTGAGCACGAAGCCGGTACGGGGACCGATGGCGGCGGCGTAGTCGTCGAGCGTGCTGCGGTTGGTGGTGCCGACCTCGCGCAGCCGTGCGCCGGTGCTCTCCAGCAGGTCGGGCAGGCGGAACCCGTCGCCGATCTCCACCAGCTCGCCCCGGCTGACGACGATCTCGGCGTCGGCGGCCAGCGCGGTCGCGGCGAGCACCAGCGCGGCGGCGCCGTTGTTCACCACGTGCACCGCGCCCGCGTCGGGCACCGCCGCCGCGAGGGCGTCGAGGGCGTCGCGTCCGCGCCGGGCCCGCCGCCCGGTGCGCAGGTCCAACTCGACGTCGGTGTGCCCGCTGGCGGCGGCGACCGCCGCCACGGCGGCGGGCGAGAGCGCGGCGCGACCCAGGTTGGTGTGCAGCACCACGCCTGTGGCGTTGAGCACCGCCCGGGGCGCCGGCGCCGGCAGGGCGGCCAGCGCGGCGTCGCGTACCGCCTCGGGGGTGATCTCGCCCCGGCGGGCGCGCTCCTGGGCGCGGTGGACGGCGGCCTTGACCCGCTCCCGGCCCAGGGTGGCCGCCGCGGCGGTCAGCCGGGGGTCGGCGAGCAGCGCGTCGGTGCGCGGCACCCGCCGGCGCGGATCGGCCGCGACGTCCCCCATGATCCCCACTTCCGCAGCATGGCGGAGACGGACGGGAATCGAACCCGCCTGGCCCGGATCCCGGACCACACCGGTTTTGAAGACCGGGAGGGGCACCAGCCGCCTGAACGCCTCCACGCAGCAGTGAACCACAGGCCCGGCGAGCGGGCGCGGGGAGGCGTCAGCCTTCGGCGGCGCGCCGCCGCGCGAGGCGCTCCCGCTGCGGCACCACCGTGTACTTCGGATCCTTCGCCGAGGCCACGCCGCCCTGGAAGATGCCGAACCGGGTCGCCACCGAGGCGCCCAGCAGCGCCGCCCCGGACAGCGCGGAGAGCGTGCGGCTGCGCCGACCCAGCAGGGCGCCGGCCACCCCCGCGGCGGTCAGGAGCCGCCCCGCGCGCAGCAGGCGGCCGGGTCGGCCGGTGCGGTAGGGCTCGCTGAGCAGCCCGAGCCGGGTCTCCACCCGGTGCGCGCCGTACAGCTCCAGGGCCGCGCCCGCCACCGCCATCCGCCGGGCGGGCCCGGCCTGCGCGCAGGGCGCGGCGATCAGCCCGACGCCGGCGCCGCTGGCCAGGGCGCTGCCCGCGAAGATGATCGGCAGTTCCGGGTACGCCTCGTGCCACGACGGCACGGCCGTGTCGGCCAGCAGCACCCCCGTGTACGTCGCCAGCGCCGGCGCGGTCGCCGCGGCGGCCAGCCCGGCGGCGTGCCCCACCGGCGGCAGCACCCGGCGGGCGAGGCCGGACAGCCCCCGCTCCGGCAGCCACGCCGCGCCCTCGGCGACCGCCGCGAGCCCGGCGGCCGGGCCGAACGCGCCGAGGATCCAGGTGCCCACGGACATGGGCGAGGTGGGCTTGGCCACCCGCAGCATGTGGTGGAACCGGGCGGGCCGCCCCAGGTCCTTGATCAGGAAGACGGTGCTGGCGGTGACCGCCGCCAGCGAGGCGACCCGGCCGGCGCGGCGCAGCGCGGGACGCCCGGTGAGCTGCCCGCCCGCCGCGAGCAGCGACGAGCCGGCCGCCAGCCCGCCGGTGAACAGGTACGCGGCGATGTCCCACTTCCAGACCGGCGCCTTGAGGATCGGCCGGCCGTAGTAGGAGGTGAACTCGGCCTCCGGGACCCTCAGCTCCTCGCCGCCGCGCCGCCTGCGCCCACCGCGCTCCGCACTCATGAGGAACCTCCCACGAACGCGGCCACGGCCGCCGCCGCCATCGCCAGCGCGGCCAGGCCGGCCCGCTTCCACATCTTCGGCAGGTCCCGGGTGGTGACCACCGGGTCCGGCGGCAGCCCGTACACCTCGGGCTCGTCGAGCAGCAGGAAGAACGCGCCGTCGCCGCCGACCCCGTCGCCCGGGTCGTGCCCGTAGAGCCGCGCCTCGGGCACGCCCCGCTCGTGCAGCGTCGCCACCCGGGCCGCGGCCCGCTCCCGCAGCTCGTCGAGGGGGCCGTACTGGATGGACTCGGTCGGGCACGCCTGCGCGCAGGCCGGAGTGTTGCCCGCGCCGATCCGGTCGTAGCACAGCGTGCACTTCCACGCCCGGCCGTCGCCCTTGCGCTGGTCGATGACGCCGTAGGGGCAGGCGGAGATGCAGTAGCCGCAGCCGTTGCAGATGTCCTCCTGCACCACCACCGTGCCGAACTCGGTGCGGAACAGCGAGCCGGTGGGGCAGACGTCGAGGCAGGCCGCGTGGGTGCAGTGCTTGCAGACGTCGGACATCATCAGCCAGCGGAAGTCGGTGCGCCCCTCCGCGCCCCCGGCGCGCCCCGGCGGCTGCGCCCCGGGCATCCCCAGGAACTCCGGCCCGTCGGTCCGGCCGGCCGTGCTCGTGCCGGCGGGGCCCGTGCTCGTGCCGGTGCCGGCGGCCATCCGCGCGGCCGCGTCCGCCGCGCCCGGCGGCACCCCCGGCTCCGTGCCGGTCGGGTTGCCGACGCCGGCCGCCACGGCCGCCGACGAGGCGCTGACCGAGCCGCCCGTCGGCGTGCCGGCGAACGGCGGGCTGCGGTGCCCCGCCGGGCGGGGCTGCTCGACGAACGCGACGTGCCGCCACGAGTTCGCGGTCAGCGCGCCGGTGTTGTCGTACGACATGCCGAGCAGGTCCAGCCCCGAGCCGGGGACGTCGTTCCACTCCTTGCACGCCACCTCGCACGCCTTGCAGCCGATGCAGACGCTGGTGTCGGTGAAGAAGCCCATCCGGGGCGGGGCGTCGGTCCAGCCGGCCTCCGGGGCGGGATCCAGCGGCCCGGACAGGCTGTGCGGGTCAGGAAGCATCGCGGCCCTCCCCGGCGCCGTCGGCGGGCTCCGGCGGGGCGAGCGCCCCCGGGGTGAGCGTCGGGGCCGGCTGGCCGGGGACGATGCCCGCCCGCCGCTGGTATTCGGCCACCAGGTCCAGCAGGGCCGGGCCGGTGGGCCGCCGACCGGGCCGCACGTCACAGGTACCGATCTTGCTCTCCTGGATCAGCACGTTCGGGTCCAGGGTGATCCCGAACAGGTCGTTGGCCGAGTCGCCCGTCACCAGGCCCTCGAACCCGAAGTGGTACGGCAGCCACACCTGGTGGATCACCCGGCCGTCCACGCGCAGGGGGCTGAGCCGGTCGGTGACCAGCACCTTCGCCTCGATGACCGCCCGCCCGCTGACCAGGTGCGCCCAGTCCAGGTGCGCCAGGCCCACCTCCGCGGCCAACTCCGGGGACACCTCGACGAACATCTCCGGTTGCAGCTCCGCCAGGGGCCGCACCGTACGGCTCATCCCGCCCGCCGTGTGGTGCTCGGTGAGCCGGCTGACCGTGAACACGTACGGGAAGACCTGACTGTGCTCCTGCGGCGGGCTCGGATTCACCGAGTTCACCGGGTGCGCGTACACCTTGCGGGTGGGGTTGGCCTGCTGCCGGTAGAACGGGTTGCGCACCGGCGACTCGGCCGGCTCGTAGTGCGTCGGCAGCGGGCCGTCCAGCACGCCGCTGGGCGCGTACAGCCAGCCCTTGCCGTCGCCCTGCATGACGAACGGGTCGTCGCCGGCGATCCCCTCCGGGCCGGACGCGCCCTCCGGCGGCCGGTACGTCGGCGGCTTGGTCCGCTCGAAGTCCGGCACGTCGTAGCCGGTCCACTCCCCGGCGTCCGGGTCCCACCAGACGTAGCGCTTGCGTTCGCTCCACGGCCGGCCCTGCGGGTCCGCCGAGGCCCGGTTGTAGAGGGTGCGCCGGTTCGCCGGCCACGCCCAGCCCCACTCGGCGGCCACCCAGTCCTGCTCGTGGCGCGACCTGCGCCGCGCCGCCTGGTTGACGCCGTCGGCGTACACCCCGGAGTAGATCCAGCAGCCCACCGCGGTGGAACCGTCGTCGCGGGCCTCGGCGAACGTGGACAGCGGGCGGCCGGTCGCCACCTCGTACCCGTTGATCTCGCGCAGCACCGCCTCGGCGCTCGGCTCGGCGTGCGGACCGGGCGTGGGATAGTCCCAGGCCAGGTCGAGCAGCGCCCGGTCGCGCGGCAGGTCGGAGCCGGCCAGCTTCTCCCGCAGCCGGAGCCCGAGGTGGTAGAAGAACCACAGCTCGGAGCGGGCGTCGCCCGGCGGTTCGACGGCCTTCTCCCGCCACTGGAGCAGCCGCTGGGTCTGGGTGAAGGTGCCCTCCTTCTCCACGTGCGAGGCGGCTGGCAGGAAGAACACCTCCGTCCTGCACTGCTCCGGCACGATCTCGCCGGTGGCGACCTCGGGGCTGTTGCGCCAGAACGTCGCGCTCTCGATCATGAAGAGGTCGCGGACGACCAGCCAGTCCAGGTTCGCCATGCCGAGGCGCTGCGCCCGGCCGTGCGCCGAGCCGACCGCCGGGTTCTGGCCGAGCAGGAAGTAGCCCCGCACCTTCCCGTCGATCATGTTCAGCACCTGCTGGTACGTCCCGTGGTCGCCGGTCATCCGGGGCATGTACCCGTAGCAGAAGTCGTTCTCCGGCGTCGCCGCGTCCCCCCAGTACGCCTTGAGCAGGCTCGCCGCGTAGGCGCGGGCGTTGCCCCAGAAGCCCTTCTGGCCCGGGTGGCGGATGCTGTCCACCCACTCGTCGAAGGTGGGGTGGTCGGCGTGGTGCGGCATCGGCAGGTAGCCGGGAAGCAGGTTGAACAGCGTCGGGATGTCCGTGGAGCCCTGGATGCTGGCGTGCCCGCGCAGGGCCAGGATGCCCCCGCCGGGGCGGCCCATGTTGCCCAGCAACAGCTGGATGATCGCGCCGGTACGGATGTACTGCACGCCGACGCTGTGCTGCGTCCACCCCACCGAGTAGATCAGCACGCCGGTACGCTCCCGGCCCGAGTTGGCCGTCCACGCCTGCGCCAACTCCAGGAACTTCTCCCGGGGGATGCCGCAGACCCGCTCCACCATCTCCGGGGTGTAGCGGGCGAAGTGCCGCCTGAGGATCTGGTAGACGCAGCGCGGATGCTGCAACGTCTCGTCCCGCTCCACCTGACCGCCCACCTCGGCGCCGTGCGACTCGTGGCGCAGCCCGGCGGCGGTGTCCCGCTCCTTCGCGGTGTGCCCGCTGCCGGAGTCGGACTCGTGGCCCGCGTACTGCCAGGAGTCCTGGACGTAGCTGCCCGTCTCCGGGTCGAAGCCGGAGAAGAAACCGTCGCCGTCCTCGGTGTCGACGAAGCGCTCGCTGACGATCGTCGCGGCGTTGGTGTACGCCAGCACGTACTCCCGGAAGTCCAGCTCGTTCTCCAGGATGTGGCGCACCACGCCACCGAGCAGCGCGATGTCGGAGCCCGCGCGGATCGGCAGGTACGTGTCGGCCACCGCGCTGGTGCGGGTGAACCGCGGATCGACGTGGAACACCTTTGCGCCGCGCCGCTTGGCCTCCATCACCCACTGGAAGCCCACCGGATGGGCCTCGGCCATGTTCGAGCCCTGGATGACGATGACGTCAGCGTTGGCGACGTCCTGCTGGAAGTCCGTCGCGCCACCGCGACCGAAGCTGGCCCCCAGACCGGGGACGGTGGCGGAGTGTCAAATGCGCGCCTGGTTCTCGATCTGGAGCGCCCCCATCGCCGTGAAAAGCTTCTTGATGAGGTAATTTTCCTCGTTGTCCAGCGTCGCCCCACCCAGGCTGGAGATGCCCAGCGTGCGGTTGAGCGGCCGGCCCTGCGAGTCGACGTCCTCCCAGGTCTCCGCCCGCGCGGCGAGGATCCGGTCGGCGATCATGTCGAGCGCGACGTCGAGCTCCAGATCCTCCCACTCGGTGGCGTAGGGCCGCCGGTAGCGGACCTTCGTCTGCCGCAGGGGACTGGTCACGAGGCTCTTGCTGGCCGACCCCTTCGGGCACAGCCTGCCCCGCGAGATCGGGCTGTCCGGGTCGCCCTCGATCTGGGTGACCGCGCCATCGGTGACGAAGACGCGCTGGCCGCAGCCGACCGCGCAGTAGGGACAGACCGACCGCGCCACGCTGTCGGCGGTCTCGGTGCGGGCGGTCAGCTCCGCCGAGCGGCCCGACTGCGCCGCGGCGCCCCGGCCCAGCGGGTCGGTGCCGGTGAGCTGCCGGTATACCGGCCAGCCCTGGATGAAGGTCCGCAGGCCCACGCGCGACACCCCCTCTCCCGACCTGTCCGTCACAGCCAACATGAACATAGGCCAGGCCGCCCGGGACCGCGACCCGTGCCGCCGGATCACCACCCCGACGGTCACCGCCCGCTTCCCACGGCGTCGCCCCTGGCCGTACGCGACCGGCTCGGGACTGACCCTGCCTGCGGGCTCGCCGACCGGGACGTCGCTTGCGGTACGCGGACGGCGGGCGGGACGTCGCACGCGGCACCCGGGCGGCGCGGGCGGCGGGCGGCGCGGGCGGCGGGATGCTGGCTTGGAGGCATGGCCGCTCGCGAGCGGTGTCCCGGCGGCGCTCGGCGCGATGTCGGCTGCACGTGTGTCCCGGCGCGGTGGCCCGCTCGATGCCGGCTGCACCTGTGTCCGGGCGGCGCTCGGCGCGGTGTCGGCTGCTCCGGTGTCCCGGCGCGGTGGTCCGCTCGATGCCGGCTGCGGGGCGGCGAAGACAGCGCCGCCCCGGGCCCGGAGGCTCGGGGGCGGCGCCGGTGTCGGTGTGCAGGTCGCCTCTCGGCGAGTGGCGCGACGCGGCTCCAGCCGGACGGTATTCCGCGAAGGCAATTTAGGTGAGGCCCGGGGACACTGGACACACCGACACCTCATTCAACCAGCCGACGGCCTGCGATGTTCCACCTGCGGTGGATGTGCCGCTGGCCGGCACCCCGTGTTCGGGTGCCGGCCAGCGATCCCCCTTGTGGTGGAAAGTCTGTGTCAGCTGTTCCAGTGCGCGGTCACGAGGTCGGCGGCCTGCTGCTCCCACTGGGCGTAGTGGTCGGGGTACGCCGACACCTGCACCGTCTGCGCGGCCTTCGTCAGGGGCATGTCCTGCCACCCGTCGACCTGCTTCAGACCCTTCAGGAACGCCGTCGTCGAGTACTCCGGGTCGGTGATCTGCTCCACCGTGCCCCAACCACTGGACGGACGCTGCTGGAACAGGCCCTGCGAGTCGTGGTCGTTGCGGTCACCCAGGTGACCCAGGTTCTCCAGCTTCGACTCCTGCAACGCGGTGGCGATGGACACGACGGCGGCGCGCTCGTCCATGCCGGCCTTCTTCGTCGCGGCGATGATGGCCTTGACGTTGGCGACCTGCTCGTCGGACAGGTCGATGTGCGACTGGGCGCCCTGCACGCCCTGCGGGATCAGCTTGCCCGTGTCGGGCTTGTCGGCCTGCACGGCCACTGCCACCGGCGTCGACTGCACCGACGGGGCCGCGTGCGCGGTCGCGGGACCGGCGAACACACCACCGGCGAACGCGAGACCAGCAACACCCAGAACGCTCTTACGAATGATCGTGTTCATCAGAAACGCTCCATTCGGGGGTCGGCACCCACACCGAGGGGGATCGGCTTCACGCGGGTGCAAGCACCGTCCGGCGCTCATGCGAACTCACGGGGGATCTCCAGCGAAACGCGGAGAGGATCTCCGACGATCAAGCCGGAGCAAAGATCAGAGGCAAGATCAGATCGGCCGTGCCGGCCGGATGCCTGACCCGTGTAGGCCGGCAAGGGGCCGGGCCGTTGCGCTGGGCGGGGGTTGCCCTCGCGTCGGCCCGGACCATGTGTAACCACCGCCGGCCCGCCATCATTCCGGGGGCCCCGGACCCGCCAACCCATCGGGGCGACGTGACCTCGGCAGCGTGGCCTTGCTCGGCCGTACGCAGGGTGTAACGACCCCGCCCCCGCCACGATTCCGCCCCCACGATGCCCCCGGTCACACCCTCAAACCGCACACCCGGCACCGTCAGGCAACCCGCTGACGAAATCACCGGCTCAAGCCCTCTGGACAGCCACCACGTAACCGGACACCGGTCACACCCGGGTCCACGGATTACCGACTCCTGCCTCACCTAGCTCACCCGGCTCGCCAAGGGCTCGGGCGCCGCTGGAGATCTTGGTACGAGAGGGCCCCTGGAGGGGCGGTTTCTCGCCAAGATCTCCGGCGGAAGCCCGGCGGGCGGACGCGAGAGTAGGCACCGACGGGGTGTGGCCCGCCGTGCCCGGCGCAGGGATCAAGCCTGACCGCCCGGAGCCGGGCACGGCGGGCCACACCCCCACCACGACGCACCGCACGCCACGGAACCATCCGACGCTGGCAGTAACCACCACGCCGAGAACGGCAGAACCCAGCCCCGGCGACCCGCGCTCACCCCGGCCAGGAGCACGAAAACCATCCCGACCACGCCCCGCCAGCCACGACACCGGCGAAACCACGATCCCCAGCGGCCCGACCTGGGGTTACCCTGACAGCATGCAGGCCCTCTCCCCCGCTCCGACCCGCGCGGCCCATCTGGCCCGTCCGGGCCGGCCCGCCGTGGTGGCCCGCACCCTCACCGAGCTGGCCGGCCCCACCCGTGGCGTGGTGGAGCTGCCGGTGCGGCTGATGTGGAACTCCGACCGCACCTTCGACCTGGGCGATCCGGACGAACTGCTCTGGATGTACGAGAACGTGCTGCGCGAGACCACCCGCGCGGAGGATCTCCGGCTGCTCATCAACGGGCGCACGCTGCGCCGGGTGTGGCGGCTGCTCAACCTGCCCCGGGGCGTACGCCAGGCGTGGGAGAGCCACCACCGGGGGCTGCGGACGGCGTGAACACCGCCCACCCGCACGAGTTCTACCGCGAGGTGGCCCGGGTGGCCCTGTCCGCTGCCGGGCCGTACCGGTTCGTGCTCGGCGGCGGGGTGGCCTGGGCCGCGCACGGGCTGGTGACCCGCCCGACGGAGGACGTGGACCTGTTCGCGGACGTGGAGGGGGCCGCCGCGGCGGCGGCGGACGGGGTGCGGACGGCACTGGAGCAGGCGGGGTTCGAGGTGACCGACGCGGACCCCGACAGCGAGCTGGCCGAGTTGTTCGACGGCTTCGACCGGGACCTGAGGGACTTCGTGGTGAGCCGGGACGGGCGGCTCATCCGGCTCAGCCTGGCCCGCCTCGACCGGCACCGTAGCCCGGTGGTGATGGACCTCGGCCCGGTGATGGACGTACGGGACCTGATGGCGAACAAGACCGCCGCCCTGGTCAACCGGCGGGAGGTCCGGGACTACATCGACGTCGCGGCAGCCCTGGAGCACCACGACGTGGCGGAGCTGCTGGACCTGGCCCGCCAGCTCGACCCGGCCCTCGACGAGGACGACGTCCGGGCCGCCGGCCGCTACCTGGACCGCCTGCCCGACCGCCGGTTCGCCCGCTACGGCCTGGACCCCGCCGCCGTCGCCCAGGTCCGTACCCGCCTGGCCCCCTGGCCCCGCTGACCACCCACCCGCGCCCCCCGCCCCTCCGCGCGCCCCGCGCCCCGCACCTCTCGCCGTCGATCATGCACTTCTGGCGGGCAGAGAGTGCTGATCCTTCCCTTTTGCGGGGCACCACAAATGCATGATCGACGCGGGTCAGGGGGCGCGGGCCGGCGGGCGCGGGCAGCGAGGGCGGGACAGCGGGCACGCGGGCGGGGCAGCAGGGGCAGGGCGGGTCACTTCGTGGGGCGGCCGCCCGTTACGCCGAGGATCTCGCCCGTGACGTAGCTGGATTCCTGGGAGGCGAAGAAGACGTACGCGGGGGCCAGCTCGGCCGGCTGGCCGGGGCGTCCCTCCGGGGTGTCCTGGCCGAACTTCTCGACCTTCTCGTTCGGCATCGTCGCCGGGATCAGTGGCGTCCAGATCGGGCCCGGCGCCACCGCGTTCACCCGGATCCCCCGCTCGGCCAGGTCCGCGGCGAGCGCCTTGGTGAAGTTGGCGATCCCCGCCTTGGTGGTGGCGTAGTCCAGCAGCTGCGGCGAGGGGTCGAACGCCTGGATCGACGAGGTGTTGATGATCGCCGAGCCCTCGGACATGTGCGGCACGGCAGCCCGGCAGAGCCAGAACATGGCGTACAGGTTGGTCTTCAGCACCCGGTCGAACTGCTCGCCGCTGATGCCGAGGATGCCCTTGTCCTGTGCCATCTGGTAGGCCGCGTTGTTGACCAGGATGTCGATCCCGCCGAGGTCGCGCAGGGCCCGCTCGACCAGCTCCTGGCAGTGCCCCTCGTCGGTGATGTCGCCGCGCACCGCGATGCCCTTGCGGCCGGCCTCCTCGACCAGCCGGACGGTCTCCCGGGCGTCGGCGTCCTCCTCCTCGCTGAGGTAGGAGATGAGCACGTCGGCACCCTCCCGGGCGTACGCGATGGCGATCGCGCGGCCGATGCCGGAGTCGCCACCGGTGATCAACGCCCGCCGGCCGTCGAGCTTGCCGCTGCCGCGGTACGACTCCTCGCCGTGGTCCGGCTTCGGGGTCATCTCCTCCGTCGAACCGGGCGGCGTCTGCTGCTGCTTCGGTTGTCCCTCCTGCTGGCCGTACTGGCTGGTGGGGTCCTGCTGGGTGTGCTGGTCCTCGCTCACCGACGTCTCCTCGCGCACCGGTCGGGTCTGGGGGTCTCCCACGCCCTACCCTGCGGCGGCAAGCGGAAACGGCAGTCGCCGTGTTACATGACCAGGCCCCTGCGCGCCGGTGTGATGAAACACCTCGGGCCGCTGTGGCAGGAGTGACCGCCGCTCGTTTATGGTGCGCTCGGCGCTCACCGGGCGTCCCGAACCCCCATGGAAGGGCACCTCATGACCTCTCCCTCCGGCCCGTCGCGTCGTACGGTGCTCGCCGCCGCGGCCGCGGCGGCGAGCGTCCCGCTGATCGCCGCCACCCCCGCCCAGGCGGCCGGTCCGGCCCGGTCGCGGACCTGGGACCTGACGATCCTCGGCACCTCGGACACCCACGGCAACGTCTACAACTGGGACTACTACTCCGACGCCGAGTACGACGACAGCAAGCACAACGACGTGGGCGTCGCCAAGCTGGCCGCTCTCGTCAAGCAGATCCGCGCCGAGCGGCGCGGCAAGGCGACGCTGGTGCTCGACGCCGGAGACACCATCCAGGGCACCCCGCTGGCCACCTTCTACGCCAAGCAGGAGCCGATCACCACCACCGGTGCGACGCACCCGATGGCCAACGCCATGAACGTGCTCGGCTACGACGCCGTGACGCTGGGCAACCACGAGTTCAACTACGGCCTGCCGCTGCTGGCGAAGTGGATCTCGCAGCTGGGCTTCCCGGCGCTGGCCGCCAACGCCGTCAACGTCGCCACCGGCAAGCCGGCCTTCCTGCCGTACGTCATCAAGAAGGTCTCCGTCGGCTTCGCCGCACCGCCGCTGCGCGTCGGCATCCTCGGCCTGACCAATCCGGGCAGCGCGATCTGGGACCGGGCCAACGTCGAGGGCAAGCTGCGGTTCGACGACATGATCGCCACCGCCGCGAAGTACGTGCCGATCATGCGGGCGCGCGGCGCCGACATCGTGCTGATCTCCGCCCACGGCGGCGACAGCGGCACCTCCAGCTACGGTCCGGAGCTGCCGATCGAGAACCCGACGGCGCTGATCGCCCAGCAGGTCCCCGGCATCGACGCGATCCTGTTCGGCCACGCCCACGCCGAGGTCGCCGAGAAGTTCGTGGCCAACGAGCAGACAGGCGAGCAGGTGCTGCTCACCGAGCCGTCGAAGTGGGGCCAGCGGCTGAGCCGGATGGACTTCACCCTGACCCGCGAGCGGGGCCGCTGGACGATCACCAAGAAGGCCGCCGCCCTGCTGAACACCAACACGGTGGTCGAGGACCCGAAGGTCCTCGCCGCCGTACGGGCGCAGCACCAGAAGACCGTCGCGTACGTCAACCAGGTCGTGGCCCGCTCCACCGTGGAGCTGTCGGCGGCGGAGAGCCGCTACAAGGACACCCCCATCCTGGACTTCATCAACCACGTGCAGACCGAGGTCGTCGGTCAGGCGCTGGCCGGCACGGCGTACGCGGACCTGCCGGTGCTGTCGATCGCGGCACCGTTCAGCCGGACCGCGGTCTTCCCCGCCGGCGACGTGAAGATCCGCGACGTGGCCGGGCTGTACGTCTTCGACAACACCCTCGAGGCGGTCGTGCTCAGCGGCGCCGAGGTGCGCGCCTACCTGGAGTACTCGGCCAAGTACTTCCGGACCCTCGCCCCCGGCGCCCCGGTCGACCCGGCGACGATCAGCGACCCGGCCGTGCCGGACTACAACTACGACGTCTTCTCCGGCCTGGACTACGACATCGACATCTCCAGGCCGGTGGGGCAGCGCGTCACCCGCCTGGTGCTGCCCGGCACCGACACGCCGGTGGCGGACAACGCGCAGTTCGTGGTGGCGGTCAACAACTACCGGCGCAGCGGCGGCGGCAACTTCCCCGGCATCGTGAAGACCCAGGTCTACAACGAGCAGCAGGAGATTCGGCAGCTGCTGATCGACTGGGCGCAGGCCAAGGGCACCATCGACCCGGCGGACTTCTACCAGCCGAACTGGCGGCTGGTGCGCGAGGGCGTGCCGGTCTTCTGATCCCCGCACCACCGGACGGGCCGTGGGCTGATCGCCTGCGGCCCGTCCGGCGTCCGGCGGCACGACCGGCCCGGTGCCACGTAAGCGACGTGACACCGGGCCGGGTCAGCGTCGATCGCGGCCGGTGACCCGACCGCCGATCTCCAGGCGCGGCCAGTCGGCGAGGTCCCGCAGCAACTGCCGGTCGTGCGTGGCGACCACGACGGCGGCGCTCGTGTCGCGGATCGCCTCGGTCAACTCGTCGACAAGCGCCGACGACAGGTGGTTGGTCGGTTCGTCGAGCAGGATCAGCCCGGGCCGCCCGGCCAGCGCCAACGCCAAGTCGAGGCGCCGCTGCTGCCCCTGCGACATCCGCCCGACCGGGGTGCGCAACGCATCGGAGTCCAGCAGCCCGAGCGCCCCGAGCGGGACGGCCTCGGCGTCGCGGAGCGCCCCGCGGGCCACCAGCCGCCCCACGTGGCGGGCGTGGACCTCGCGGGCGGTGAGGCCGGGATCGTGCGCGGCGGTCTCCTGGTCGATCAGGGCGATCCGTGCCTCCTTCGCCGTCCAGACGCGGCCGTCCGTGGGCCGGAGCGCGCCGGCCAGCACCGCGAGCAGCGTGGACTTCCCGGCACCGTTCGCCCCGGTGACCAGCAGCCGGTCGCCGCCGTCGAGGGTGAGGTCGACCGGACCGGCCAGGCGCCCGTCGACGGCGAGGCCGTACGCCCGCAACTGTGGCGCACCCCGCCGGACGCTCAGGTCGGGCCACCGCAGGGTCGGCGGCGGCTCCGGCACGTCGATCCGGTGCGCCTGGAGGGCATCCTGCTGGCGGTGCAGCGCCTGCACGACGCCCGGCGCGCGGGACTGGCGCTGGTGCTTACCGGTCCCCTTGTCCGGCCGCCAGCCGGTGGAGAGCCGGTCGCGGGCCCTGGACACCGCGTTCTGCAGCCGCTGGTGCTCGGCCTGCTGCTCCTCGTGGTCCTGCTCCCAGGACTCACGTTCGCGGCGCCGGGCGTCCTGCCAGGCGTCGTAGCCGCCGGCGTACAGGCGCGGCGTCCCGTCGCGCGTCGGGTCGAGGTCGAGGAACCGGTCCGCGACGTCGCGCAGCAGCGCCCGGTCGTGGCTGACGACGGCGAGGCCGCCGTCGTGCTCGCGCAGCCTGCGGGTCAGGAAGTCCAGCCCGTCCGCGTCGAGGTGGTTGGTCGGCTCGTCGAGCAGCAGCACGTCGTGCCGCGCGCCGAGCAGGCACGCCAGCCGTACCCGGTAGCGCTGCCCGACGGAGAGCTCCGACAACGCCCGGTCGCGGTCCGTGCACGCGCCCAGGGCCTCCAGGGCCACATCGATGCGGCGCTCGGCGTCCCACGCGTCGAGCCCCGTGGCGGCCTCCAGCGCGACGGCGTAGCGGTCCCCGGCGCCGGGATCGCCCGCCGCCACGGCGAGCGACGCCTCGTCCAGCGCGGCGAGGGCCGCCAACGACGCGGCCAGCGCCTCGGACGTCAGGGTGCCGACGGTCTCGCCGTCACGCGCGGACAGCTCCTGCCGGGCCAGGCCGATCGTGCCCGCCCGGTGCACGGTGCCCTCGTCGGGCGGGATGAGGCCGGCGAGAACGTGCAGCAGCGTCGTCTTGCCGCGGCCGTTCTCGCCGACGACGGCGATCCGGGACCGGGCGGAGACAGTAACCGACACGTCGTCGAGGACCCGTCGGGAGCCGCGGACGACGGCGACGCCGTTGGCGCGGACGTGCGCGACGCCGCCCGCCGTGACGGGCAGGGACAGGGGTTCGGGGGTCGGGGCGAGGTTCAAGGGTGCTCCGCAGCTCATGGTGGAGCCGGGCAGCAGCAAGCGGCCGCCCGGCGGGAACCGGGACGGCGAGCGCGGATTCAGCAGAGAGCAGGCGCCGCCGTCAGCGGGCGGAGCGGACCTTCTGCGACCAGATACCTCGTGCCATGACGGCCAGGCTAGCAGCGCGGGCGCGCCCGCTCGTCCGGATTTCACCCCGTCGGGCGGACCGCGGGCGGCAGCTCGCCGAAACGCACGTGCCGCAGGAAGCTGTACTCCTCGTCGGTGAACGCCGGTCCTGAGTGGTCTCCTGCCATGACTTCTCTCCCTCGACGTCATCATTGTGTGCGGTGGTGACGTCGGACATTACCGCTAAGGCGTCCTAGGATCCTGGGCGAAAGCGGGGGCCGGTGTCCCGTGTAGTCGGCGCGCCACACCGGCGGCGTGCGATCAGGCGCGCGCCACGGCGTGCAGACCAGGCGTGCGCGCCAGAAAAGTGCGGCCAGGACGTGCGCCTCCGTGGCCGGGTTCAGCCGGCCTGCGGCCGGTCCAGTAGCGCCAGCGCCGCCCGGACCGGGGCACGACGCAACGTCTCGTCAAAGCTCGCCCGGCCCTGGCAGAACCGCACGAACATCCGCCAGCCCGGCGGCGTGGCCAGCAACGCGTGGAAGACCCCCGGCCGCCGGGCGAACACGTCGAGCAGCCGGTGTCCGGCGCGCATCGACGGCACCAGGTCCCGGGTGACCGCGCGGTCGTAGCCCGCCAGGTCACCGGCGGCGACCGCCGCGCCGGCCAGTTCGCCGGAACGCAGCGCGTAGCTGATCCCCTCCCGGCTCCACGGCTCCAGCAGCCCCGCAGCGTCGCCCGCGACCAGCACCCGGCCCCGACGCAGCGGCGAGTCCTCGGCCCGGCAGCGGGTCAGGTGGCCGGAGTCGTGCGCCGGCTCCACCCCGGACAGGCCCAGCCGGTCCACGAAGCCGCGCAGGTAGGCCCTGGTCCGCTCCCCCTCGCCCCGGGCGGCGATCACCCCGACCGTCAGCCGGTCGCCCTTCGGGAAGACCCAGGCGTACGAGCCGGGCAGCGGCCCCCAGTCCAGCAGGAGACGGCCCCGCCAGCGGGCCTGCTCCTCCGGCGGCACGGGCAACTCCAGCTCCAGCCCCAGGTCCACCTGCCGGTGGCGGACCCCCACGTGCCGGGCGGTCACCCCCGAGGAGCCGTCCGCCCCGACCACCGCCCGCGCGTGGACCGTGTCCCCGTCTGCCAGCCTCAGGCGTACGACGTCGGGGTCCTGCTCGACCGCGCGGACCGCGACGCGCTCGCGCACCTCGGCACCGGCGGCGACCGCGGCGGCCCGCAGCCGGTCGTCGAACTCCTCCCGGCGCACCATGCTCACCAGCGGACCGCCGGGATGGCGGCGGGTGAACCCACGACGCCCGTCCCGGGTGAACGTCACCCGGTCGACCCGGTCGTGCGCGGGCACCTCGATCCGGTCGGCAACCGCCGCGAGCGAGGTGCCGATCAGCCCGCCCCCGCAGGTCTTGTAGCGCGGGTGCGCGGCGCGCTCCACCACCAGTGTGCGCACGCCCGCTCGGGCGGCGGCGTGGGCGGCGGAGAGCCCGGCGGGGCCGGCGCCGACGACGGCGAGATCCCAGACGATCACTGGTGCAGCCTAGGGCAAGCCACGGCCCGCGGCGCCGACGGCGCGGCGAGCACGTGCAGCCTGGCCAGCGCCTGCCCCGGGGTGCCTTCGGCCAGAGCGCGGCCACCGGCACCGCCCGATCGGGTGGGCATCTTCGCCCGTCCACCGGGTAATCGCGCGGCGTGACCGCCCGCGCAGGGGCGGGACAGGCGAAGGAGGAAGGCGATGCGGCAGGTGCAGCTGTCGGATGTCGAGGAGCGGGTGTACGACGCGGTCGCCGCGCTGGAGGCCCGGGGGCAGGTGCCGTACCCGGACCTGATCGCCGAGGAGGCCGGTCTCACCGAGGAGCAGTTGCGGGCGCCGCTGCACCAGCTCACCGAAAAGAACCTGTTGCACCGGGAGGACTCGCCGATGGCCGGGCTGGACTTCGGTCCCCGGTTCTGCGCCCGCCAGATGGCGTGAGCCGCCGAGCGCCTCGCGATGGTTCGCCTCCCGGGGACCGGGGTAGCGCTCGACGATGCCCGAAGACCGGTCCACGGGAGGCACGGTGAGTCCGACCGACACGACCGCACCGCCGGACGACCGGCGCCGCTGGCAGGCCCTCGGGGTCGGGCTGGTCGCCGCCTTCATGACGCTGCTCGACGTGAGCATCGTCAACGTCGCCGTCCCGTCCATCGACCGCGCCCTCGGGGCCTCCCCCAGCGACCTGCAGTGGGTGCTCTCCGGGTACGCCCTGACGTTCGGGCTGGTGCTGGTCTCCGCCGGCCGCTTCGGCGACGCACGCGGCCGGCGAAGCGCGTTCGTCTTCGGGATCGCCCTGTTCACCCTGGCCAGCGCGCTGGCCGGGCTGGCTGCCTCGCCCGGGTGGCTGATCGCGGCCCGGCTGATCCAGGGTGCCGCCGCCGGGGTGGTGAACCCGCAGGTCACCGGGCTCATCCAGGAGCTCTTCCAGGGGCCGGAGCGGGGTCGCCCGTTCGGGCTGCTCGGTGCCACCATCGGCATCTCCACGGCCGTCGGCCCGCTGCTCGGCGGCCTGCTGATCGCCGTCGGTGGCGAGGCGCACGGCTGGCGGTGGGTGTTCTTCGTCAACGTGCCGGTAGGCGTCCTCGCGGTGGTCCTCGGCTGGCGGCTGCTCCCCGGCCGACCCGCCGGCCCACGGGACCACCGGCGGCTGGACCCCGTCGGGGTGCTGCTGCTCGGCGTGGGGGTGCTGGCCGTGCTGTTGCCGCTGGTGCAGCAGGAATGGCGGAGCCCGGCGAAGTGGCTGCTCGTTCCGGCAGGGCTGCTCGCCCTGGCCGGCTTCGGGGCGTGGGAACGGTGGTACGGCCGCCGCCAGGAACCGCTGTTCGACCTGGGGCTGTTCGGCTTCCGGTCGTACGCCCTGGGATCGCTCATCGCGCTTGCCTACTTCGGCGGGTTCACGGCGATCTTCTTCATCTTCACGCTCTACCTGCAGAACGGCCTCGGCTACAGCGCGCTGGTCGCCGGCCTGGCCATCACCCCGTTCGCGCTGGGCTCGGCCGCGGCGTCCGCGCTCGGCGGCCGGATCGTCGACCGCTTCGGGCGTCCCCTGGTCGCGGTCGGGCTGCTCACCGTGGTGGTGGGACTCGTCGCGGTGGTCGTCGTGCTGAACCTGGCCCCGAAGGGCGCCGCCGTGCCGTGGCTGACGGCGGCCCCCCTGCTGGTGGCCGGGCTGGGGAGCGGTCTGGTGATCGCGCCCAACCAGACGCTGACCCTGTCCCAGGTGCCGGTACGGCAGGCGGGCAGCGGGGCAGGCATGCTCCAGACCGGCCAGCGGATCGGTTCCGCCGCCGGGATCGCCGCCGTCGGCTCGGTCTTCTTCTCCTCGCTGGCCGCCAGCGGCGGGGACTTCTCACTCGCGTTCCGGCACTCGCTGCTGCTGGCCGCCGGGGTGATCGCACTCGCGCTGGTCGCAGCCCTGGTCGACGTCGCCTTCGGCCACCGCCGGTGACGACGGTCTCCAGCAGTTCCAGCCGGGCGTCGGGCCAGGCCTGGGCCAGCTGCCACGACGGCCGACGCCCCCCGGCCAGCACCCGCCGGTGGGACGCCAGGTCGCCGCGCTCGCCTTGCTCTGCCACCCGTCATCGTGGCCCGACATGCGTCTGGCCGGCACCCCGGGCGGGGGTGCCGGCCAGCGGCGATTTCGGCTACTGCTGTCAGCTGTTCCAGTGCGCGGTGACGAGGTCGGCGGCCTGCTGCTCCCACTGGGCGTAGTGGTCGGGGTACGCCGACACCTGCACCGTCTGCGCGGCCTTCGTCAGGGGCATGTCCTGCCACCCGTCGACCTGCTTGAGGCCCTTCAGGAACGCGGTGGTGGAGTACTCCGGGTCGGTGATCTGCTCCACCGTGCCCCAACCACTGGAGGGGCGCTGCTGGAACAGGCCCTGCGAGTCGTGGTCGTTGCGGTCACCCAGATGACCCAGGTTCTCCAGCTTCGACTCCTGCAACGCGGTGGCGATCGACACGACGGCGGCGCGCTCGTCCATGCCGGCCTTCTTCGTCGCCGCGATGATGGCCTTGACGTTGGCGACCTGCTCATCCGACAGGTCGATACGCGACTGGGCGCCCTGCACGCCCTGCGGGATCAGCTTGCCCGTGTCGGGCTTGTCGGCCTGCACGGCCACTGCCACCGGCGTCGACTGCACCGACGGGGCCGCGTGCGCGGTCGCGGGACCGGCGAACACGCCACCGGCGAACGCGAGACCAGCAACACCGAGAACGCTCTTACGAATGATCGTGTTCATCAGAAACGCTCCATTCGGGGGTTGGCACCCACGCCGAAGGGGGATCGGCTACACGCGGATGCAAGCACCGTCAGGCGCTCAAACGAACTCACGGGAACTCATGCGAACTCAAGCGGGGTCTCCAGCGAAACCTGGAGAGGATCTCCGACGATCAAGCCGGAGCAAAGATCAGAGGAAGATCGGCCGTGCCGGCCGGATGCCTGACCCGTGCGGGCCGGCAAGGGGGCCGGGCTGTTGCGCGCTGGGCGGGGGTTGCCCTTGCGTGCGCGGGGCCGGGGGGCGCCCTCGCGTCGGCCGGACCATGTGTAACCACCGCCGGCCCGCCATCATTCCGGGGGCCCCGGACCCGCCAACCCATCGGGGCGACGTGACCTCGGCAGCGTGGCCTTGCTCGGTCGTACGCAGGGTGTAACGACCCCGCCCCCGCCACGATTCCGCCCCCACGATGCCCCCGGTCACACCCCCAAACCGGACACCTCAGCACCCGGGCGACCCCGACGACCGCGGACCGGGGCCGCAGCGAACGTGCCGACGGGCACGCACCCGGCAACGGAGCCCCATCCGAACGCCGGGGCTTGAACCGGACGCCGCGCGCGGCCCCCTCATCGGCGGCTCCCTCGGACGGGTCGGACACTGCGTAGCGATGTGGGCGACCTTGGCAGATGCGGGCCCCTGGCGAGGCCCATTCCTTCCAAGATCGGCGAGTGGCCGGCTGGGGGCGCAGCGGACGTATTCGAGAGCAGGGACGCCCGCGACGGTCACCGGTGGAACACCATGGGTGTCTCCCGCCGCCGGTGACACCCGTGGTGTTCCACCGGTGACCCCGGGACGGCGGCGCGAGCCCGGGCTGGGAGGTGGTCTCGTGAACGGGGCAGCTCGACAGCTGATCCACCACGACGAGACGCCGCGCCGCCTGCGACCGGACAGCGGTCCAGATACGGGGCGTTGTCGGCGGGGACGCGACCGGCCGGCCCCCGAGGCGGGGGCCGGCCGGTGTCACGCGGATGTCACCAGAGCTGGGAGACGATGTCCGCCGCCTGCTCCTCCCACTGCGCGTACGCGAAGGGGTAGGCCGAGACCTGCACCGTCTGCGCGGCGGAGGTCAGCGGCAGGTCCTGCCAGCCGCCCACGTTCTTGAGCGCGCTGAAGAACGCCTGCGAGGCGTACTCGGGGTCGGTGATCTGGTCGGGCGAGCCCCAACCCGACGACGGACGCTGCTGGAACAGGCCCTGCGAGTCGTGGTCGTTGTACGCGCCCAGGTGGCCGAGGTTGTAGAGCTTCGACTCCTGCAACGAGGTGGCGATCCCGATGACGGCGCCCCGCTCCCCCACGCCGGTCTCCTTGGCCTCCTCGATGATGGCCTTGGCGTTGGCGAGCTGCGCGTCGTCGAGCGGGATGCGCGACTGGGCGCCCTGCACGCCGTGCGGGACCAGCTCCTCGCGGCTGGGCTTGTCGGCGGACGGCTTGGTGGTGGTACCGCCCGTGGTCAGGGCCGACTCGTCGGCCGCGCCCGGCCTGCCCTTGCCGGTGGCCTGTTCGATCGCCGCCACGGCGCCCTCGTGGGGTGCGGTGGTGACCGGGGCAGCCACGGCCGTCGGCCCGAGGGCCAGGCCGCCGAGGGCGGCGACACCCACCACGCTCAGCGCGATCCTGCGGTTCGAGTCCTTCGAGTCCTTCGCGATGGCCGGGAGCCATCGAGTGAAGTCGTACTTCACGATGGTTGCCCTTTCGGTCAGGCGAAGCGCTCCCTGGATGAGCACTCCTTCGGGGGAAACTTCCGCGCCGGACGGGGTTTCGGTTCCGGCGGTACGGGGGACACAACCAGCCCGCCCTGTCGGTCATTCCGGATATGAGCGGGTGCCGGTCGGCTGCGACCCGGGTCACTCGACACTCGTGACGGGCAGTCACGGACAGTGGCGCCCGGGAGGTTGGCGGCGCAACCGGACGGCCGGGGACGATCCACCCGGTCGAGGCGGCGGCTCACCCGACGGCAGGGACCGACGAGCGGCTGGCCGACCGGCCCGTCCGCGCCCCGGCAACGGGCCCGCAGGATCTGGGGGGTCGGTCGTCCTAGGCGGCGCGGGGGCGCCGAAGCGCACGAGGACGTGCCAGAGCTGCTTGAGGTGTTGGAGGGTGACCTCCGTCGGCCCACGGTCGGCCCAGCGGGCCGGCTCCGTGACCACCGAGACCGCCGCGCGGCCGATCAGGGCGGCGTCGACCAGTTCGCCCGGCCGGGCGAACTCGGCGTGCACCCGGGCGGCCAGCGGCGGGATGGCCGGCCCCCGGAACTCCGCGTCGATCCGGTCGACGGGCAGCGCGAACCCGGCGTGCCAGCGCAGGGCGAAGCCGTGCCGCCGGGCGAGCACGGCGAGGGTCGCCCCGGTCCCGGTGCCCCGGAAGGACGGGTCGACGACCATCGCCTCCACGTCCCGGGCGAGGCTCAGCTCGCCGTGGACCTGCGCCTCGATGTAGTCGTCGAGCGCGCGACCCGCCGCGCCGGGGGCCCACGCGGCGTCCTCGCGTCGGCGCAGCAGCGCCCGGGTCAGGGTCACCACGTCGCCCGGCACGCCGAGGCTGATTCCCGTGCCGTCGGTCGCGGCCAGCAGGGCCGCCAGCACCGGTTCGAAGACGTCCACGGTGCCCAGGTCGCGGGGTCCGAGGTGGCTGTCGCCGAAGCAGAACGTGGCCCGCGCCAGCACCTGCGGGCGCAGCCGCAGGTGGCAGGAGCCGAACCGGGGGCACGCGCCGTCCGGGTGGTCGAGCAGGTTCAGGCCGCCGTACTTCGGCCGGTCGGCGGGGCGTACGCCGGCCGTCTGGTAGGCGCCGCCGAAGAGCGACTCCTCCCAGCGGTCCCGGTCGCCGCCGGGGAAGGCCGTCAGGCCGCCGTTGGAGATGCCGGTCTCGAACTGGCTGCGGTAGACGCCCTCGGCGGTGAGGGCGTCGACGACCGTACGCCCGTCGGCGAGCAGCCGGTCCGGGTGGAAGTTCAGGGTGAGCCGCCCGTTCGCGCCGACCGCCGCGATCAGGTGCTCCGGTCCGTGGGCGACGCCCGAGCCGGCGAGCGCCCGGGCGATGGCGGCCAGGGCGGCGGGGCGCTCGCGCAGCGCCGCCTCGCGTACGTGCGCGAGGGCGGCGCGCTGGGCGGGGGTGAGTGCCGGCGCCGCAGGTGTGGCGGCCGGTTCGGTGGTGGGTCGCACGGCGACGAATCTCCCCCACCAGCGGGCCGGGACGCACTCCGTTTTCGGTGCCGGAGGGCGAGGCGTCGCGGCTGTCGTCCCACTCTCGAAGGCGCACCCGGAGGTCGCCACCGGACGAGCGATCGTGACTCGTGGTCACGACCGTGGGCGGGCGGTGCCCGGCCCGTGCCGGGCCGGATGGGCGGCGGCGTTCACCCGGTGGGCCGGCACCCGGAGCGGCGATTACAGTGGGGCCCGAAGCGGAAGGCGACGGATGACTGGTGGTGCGGTGGTCGAGCAGATGCCCCGCCGGATGGTCGCGTGGTGCCGCCACCACCGGCGGCCGCGCAGGACCGGGTTCGCCACCATCGCGGGACGGCCGGCGTGACCGGGGCGTGGCACGCGCAGGCGGCGGGCGCCTTCGTGCACGAGGGGCTCTTCTACCGCGATCGGGAGGGTCTGCTCGCGGGCACGGTGCCGTTCATCACCGACGGCCTGGCCGCCGGGGAGCCGGTGCTGGTCGCGATGCCCGGCGCGAACCTGCGGCTGGTCCGCGCCGCCGTCGGCCCCACGGACGCGGTGCGCTGGGCGGACATGTCGGAGGCGGGCCGGAACCCGGGACGGATCATCCCCTGGGTGTTGCAGGCGTTTATCGACCAGCACGCCGGCCGCCGCGCACGGATCATCGGCGAGCCGATCTGGGCCGGGCGCAGCGACACGGAGTATCCGGCGTGCGCCCAGCACGAGGCGCTGATCAACATGGCGTTCGCCGGCCGCGAGGCGACCATCCTCTGCCCGTACGACGTCGCCGGGCTCGACGCCGACGTGCTCGCCGACGCGTACGCCACGCACCCGATCCTCGTCGACGACGCCGGGCGACGGCCGAGCGCCCATTACGCCCCGGCGGACGTGGTCGCCCGCTACAACGAGCCCCTGGCGAGCCCGACGGAGCCCGTTTCGGCGCTGGTCTACGAGGTCGACACGCTGTCCGCGGTGCGCCGGTTCGTGGCCGGGCACGGCGCGGCCGCGGGGCTGGACGAGGACCGGCTGGCCGATCTGCAGATCGCGGTGACCGAGCTGGCGACGAACAGCGTCGCGCACGCCGGCGGCACCGGCGTGCTGCGCGTCTGGCGTACCGCCGAGCACCTGGTCTGCGAGATCCGCGACGACGGCTGGCTGGCCGACCCGCTGGCCGGCCGCCTGACCCCGGCCGCGAACGGCATCGGCGGCCGAGGGCTGGTGATCGTGCAGGCGCTGTGCGACCTGGTCCGCGTGCACACCACCACCGCCGGGACGACCGTCCGGATGTACGTGCGGCACCCGGCGTGACCTTGCGCTCGACGGCGTCACCTTGGAAGGTGACCGGGAGAGCACCGGCGTGACCGCACGCGGCGGTGCCGGACGCGGAGCGGCCCCGGACAGTCGCTGAGCGGCTGCCGGGACCGCTGGTGGCTGGGCGGGGTCAGTGCCCGCGGGCCAGCCACTCGTCGAGGTGGGGAGCCTCCGCGCCGACGGTGGTGCTCTCCCCGTGGCCGGTGTGCACGACCGTCTCCGGCGGGAGGGTGAGCAGCCGGTCCCGGATCGAGGCGACGATCGTGCCGAAGTCGCTGTACGAGCGTCCCGTCGCCCCCGGCCCGCCGGCGAAGAGCGTGTCGCCGGTGAACACGACGCCGAGCTGCGGCGCGTGGAAGCTGCACGCGCCGGGGCTGTGGCCGGGCGTGTGCAGCACGGTGAGCGCGGTCCCGGCCACCTCGACGGTCTGCCCGTCGCGCAGCTCCCCGCCCGGCGCCTCGTCGGGGTGCACCATGTCCCACAGCACCCGGTCGGCGGGGTGCAGCAGCACCGGGGCGCCGGTGGCCCGGGCCAGTGCCGGGGCCACCCGGACGTGGTCGTCGTGCGCGTGGGTGGCGAGGATCGCCCGGACCCGTCGGTCGCCGACGGCGGCGAGGATCGCGTCGACGTCGTGCGGGGCGTCGACGACGACGCACTCGGCGTCGTCGCCGAGCACCCACACGTTGTTGTCGACGTCGAAGGTCTGGCCGTCGAGGGAGAACGTGCCGGAGGTGACGGTGTGGTCGACGCGGGCCGCCATCAGAGGACCACCACCGAGCGCAGCACGTCGCCCCGGTGCATCCGGGCGAACGCCTCCTCGACCTGGTCCAGGGCGATCTCCTCGGTGACGAAGGCGTCCAGGTCGAGCCGGCCCTGCAGGTAGAGCTCGGTGAGCATGGGGAAGTCGCGGCTGGGCAGGCAGTCGCCGTACCAGCTCGACTTGAGCGCGCCGCCGCGGCCGAAGACGTCGAGCAGCGGCAGGTCGACGGTCATCTCGGGGGTCGGCACGCCGACCAGTACGACGGTGCCGGCCAGGTCGCGGGCGTAGAAGGCCTGCTTCCAGGTCTCGGGGCGGCCAACCGCGTCGATCACGACGTCGGCGCCGAAGCCGCCGGTGGCGGCGCGGATCGCCTCGACCGGGTCGTCGTCGCGGGCGTTGACGGTGTGCGTGGCCCCGAACTTGCGGGCCCAGTCGAGCTTGCGGGGGTCGGTGTCCACCGCGACGATCGTCGTCGCGCCGGCCAGCACGGCACCGGCGACCGCCGCGTCGCCGACGCCGCCGCAGCCGATCACGGCCACCGAGTCGCCCCGGGTGACCCCGCCGGTGTTCATGGCGGCACCGAGACCGGCCATCACGCCGCAGCCGAGCAGTCCGACGGCGGCGGGCCGGGCCGCCGGGTCGACCTTGGTGCACTGCCCGGCGTGGACGAGGGTCTTCTCCGCGAAGGCGCCGATGCCCAGCGCGGGCGTGAGTTCGGTGCCGTCGGTGAGGGTCATCTTCTGCGCCGCGTTGTGGGTGGCGAAGCAGTACCACGGGCGGCCCCGGCGGCAGGCGCGGCACACCCCGCAGACGGCCCGCCAGTTGAGCACCACAAAGTCGCCCGGCGCGACGCCGTCGACGCCCGGCCCGACCTGCTCGACGACGCCGGCGGCCTCGTGGCCGAGCAGGAACGGGTAGTCGTCGTTGATGCCGCCCTCGCGGTAGTGCAGGTCGGTGTGGCAGACCCCGCAGGACTGGATCCGTACGATCGCCTCGCCCGGCCCCGGGTCGGGCAGCACGATCGTGGTCACCTCGACCGGCGCGCCCTTGCTGCGGGAGATGACTCCCCTGACCTCCTGGCTCACGCTTCCTCCTGCTCCACGCCGACGCGTCGCGCCGCCGTCCGTCGGTGCCCTGACGCGGCACCCGATCACGTTCCTCGGGCCGAACCTACTCCCGATCGTCGCGGACGACCGGGGCCGTCGGGCGGTTATCGGGGGCGGCGAGGGGTAGGCGGGGGCACGGTTCGACGCTCGGACGGGAGTGCGCCATGAGGATCAGCCATCTGCCGCTGCGGGTCAGCATCGGCGCGTTCGTCCTCAACTCGGGGATGGGCAAGCGGTCGTTGGAGGGGGAGGCCGCGCAGGGCGTGCACGGGATGGCCGTCGGCGCCGTCCCGCAGCTCGGCAAGCTCGATCCGGACCGGTTCGCCCGGCTGCTCTCCCGGGCCGAGATCGCCCTGGGCGCCGCGCTGCTCGCGCCGTTCATACCGTCGGCGCTGGCCGGTCTGGGGCTGGCGGCGTTCGGCGCGGGCCTGGTGCAGCTCTATCTGAGGACGCCGGGGATGCGCGAGGCGGGCAGCCTGCGGCCCACCCAGCAGGGCATCGGCCTGGCCAAGGACGTCTGGCTGCTCGGGGCCGGCCTGACCCTGGTGCTGGACGACCTCACCCACGGCCGCCGGCGGCGCTGAGGTTCCCGCGCCGCCGGCCTCCTGCACCCCACGGGCCGCGACGCGCCGGAGACCACGCCGCGCCGCGTCACGCGCTCCGTCCCCGCGAGGGCGGTGGGCGTCACGCGGCCGGTGTGGCGGGTCAGGTCGGCGTCGCGGCGAGCTGGCGGCGGGCCGCGTTGCGGTAACGCAGGACCTGGACCGCGCCGAGCGCCCAGAGGACGTACTGCACCGCGAAGGCCCACCGGAAGGCGGTCAGGTCCGGGGTGGCCCGACCGGCCGGGGTGGCCAGGTCGAGCACCACGCCGACGGCCAGCACCAGCACGATCGAGGCGACGAAGCCGCCGACGTTGACGACCCCGGTGGCGCTGCCGATCCGGTTGACCGGGTTGAAGCTGCGCGCGTAGTCGAAGCCGATGAGGGAGGCCGGGCCGTTGACCGCGAGCACCAGCACCAGCGTGACCAGCAGCCAGCCCGGCGCGCGTCCCGGCCAGGCCAGCACGACGGCCCAGACCACGGCGGTGGCGCCGGTGATCGCGAAGACCAGCACCGAGCGGTGGAACGGGTGCCGGGCGCAGAGGTGCGCGACCACCGGCCCGGTCAGCAGCATGGCGGCGGTCATCAGGGTGAGCAGCGACGCCGCCGCGGTCGGGCTGAGCCCCTGCCCCTGCACCAGGAACGGGTACCCCCAGAGCAGGGCGAACACCGCGCCGGAGAACTGGGTGACGAAGTGCGTCCAGAGCCCCAGCCGGGTGCCCGGCTGGGCCCACGCGGCGGCGAGTTCCCGGCGGACGTCGGTGAGGGTGGGCGCCGCGCCGGCCGGGACCGGCCCGCCCGGGGTGTCCCGGACGGCGACGACGACCATCAGCAGCACGGTCGCCCCGACCGCCCCGGCGGTGAGGAAGGCCGGCGTCCAGCCCGCCGAGTGCAGCAGGGCCACCAGCGGTACGGCGCCGAGGATCGCCCCGAGCTGGCCGAGCGTGCCGGTGAGCTGGGTCATCATCGCGTAGCGCCGCCCCGGGAACCACAGCGCCACAATGCGCAGCACGCTGATGAACGTCATGGCGTCGCCGAGACCGATCAGCACGCGGGCGGCGATCGCCAGGGGCACGTCGGTGGCCACGGCGAAGCAGAGCTGGCCGGCGACCATCAGCGCGCCGCCGGCGATGAGCAGCCGGCGGGACCCGAACCGGTCGAGCAGCACGCCGACCGGGACCTGCATCGCCGCGTACACGGCGAGTTGGGCGACGGAGAAGGTGGCCAGCGCCGAGGCGTTGACCTCGAAGCGGTGTACCGCGTCGACGCCGGTGACGCCGAGCGAGCTGCGGTGGAACACGGCGGCCACGTACGCGGACACGGCCACGCCCCAGACGAGGCCCCCCGCCGAGCGGAGCGGGGCGAGCGGCGCGGTCAGCACCCTCACCGCAGGGCCCGCAGCACGGCCGCCGCGTTGTCGATGTGCGCGGCGACGGCGGCGAGCCAGCGCCCGGGGTCGTCGGAGTCGAGCGCGGCGAGCTGGTCGGCGTGCTCGGTGAGCGCCGTCTCGGCCCAGCCGGGCGAGAGCCGGAAGCTGGCCTCCCCCATCCGCAGCTGCCGGTCGCGCAGCCGCTGGTACAGCTCGGCGAGGATCTCGTTGCCGGCGGCGTCCACGACGGTGGCGTGGAACGCCCGGTCGGCCTGCATCAGCGCGGCCAGGTCACCGGCGGCGTGCGCGTCCCGCATCTCGGCCAGCCGGGCGGCGAGGTCGCCCCGCAGCGCGGCGCGCCGGGGCCAGACCCGCTCGGCGGCGTGCAGCTCGACCAGCCGCCGCGCCTCGATCACGTCGGTGATCTCGCGGGCGGAGACCGGGCGGATCAGGGCGCCCCGCTTGGGGTAGAGGCGGACCAGTCCCTCCGCCTCCAGGCGCAGCAGCGCCTCCCGGACCGGGGTGCGGGAGACCCCGGTGGCCTCGGCGATCTCCCCCTCGCTGACCAGCGAGCCGCCCGGGTGGATCTGCTCCAGGATCTCGCGCTTGAGGTGCCGGTAGGCGCGTTCGGCGGCCGAGGGTGCGGCCGTCCGGCCCGACGGGGAGGGATGCGTCATGTATCTATGGTGGGTCCCGCCTCCTCGGCGCGTCCCGCGCCCCCGTTGGGGGTGGCGCGGGCCACCGTCAGCGTGGGTGGAGCGTCAGCAGCCCGTCGCCGTCGACGGTGAACCCGCGCGCGAACGGGGGGCCGAAGCCGCCGAGCAGCCCCGCCAGCCAGCCGGCCTCGTCGGGCGCGGCCCGCTCCAGCCGCATCCGGCGCATCCGTACCGGGGCCGCCCGCAGGCCACGCAGCGCCCCGGTTTCCGCGTCGAGGGTCGGCAGCCAGAGCAGCCGCAGCTCCGGGCGGTACGCCTCCCGCCCGCCGATGCCCTCGTAGTCGTCGACCAGGTCGCCGCAGCCGTAGAGGATGAGCCGGTCGCGGTACACCTCGACGGGGCGGGGATGGTGCGACGAGTGGCCGTGCACCACGTCCACGCCGGCGTCGACCAGCCGGTGGGCGAAGTCGACGTGCGCGGGCGGCACCTCGTACCCCCAGTTGGTGCCCCAGTGCACGGAGACCAGCACCCGGTCCCCCGGCCCGGCCACGGCGGCGATCCGCCCGGCCAGCGCGTCCGCCGAGGCGACCGAGACCTCCGGCAGGTACGCCACCCCGGGCGCCCCGGCGGTGGCCGCCCAGGGCGGGGGCACCCCGCTCGACGGCGCGGCCACCGCCCAGACGAGCAGCCGGCCGCCCGTGCGCAGCGGCACCCGGGCGGGTCGCCAGGCCGCCGCCGCGTCCCGGCCGGCGCCCGCCGTGGCGATGCCGGCGCCGCCGAGGGCGTCGAGGGTGTCGGTGAGCCCGACCGTGCCGAAGTCGAGGCTGTGGTTGTTGGCCAGGGCGCAGACGTCGAGCCGGGCCGCGGTCAGGCAGGCCAGGTTCGCCGGGTGCATCCGGTAGTGGATCGCCTTGGCCTGCGCGTGCCCGCCCCGGCCGGTCACCGCGGTCTCCAGGTTGACCACGCGGGCGTCGGGCCGCAGCTCGTCTAGCAGGTGCAGCGCCTCGCCCCACGGCCAGGCCGGCGGCACCGGGCGCGGGACCGGCCCGTTGGCGACCCGGGCGAGGTCGACGTAGTCGCGGGCGTCGCGTACCGCCGGTTCGCGCAGCTCGGGCGGGCCGGGCGCGGGCAGGATCGCGTCCACGCCCCGGCCGGTCATCACGTCGCCGCCGAGGAAGAGGGGCAGCTCGGGCACCCGGCCCGCTTTCCCCGTCCCGCCGCCGGCTCACCTGCCGGTGGCGTCCGCGCCGGCCTCGGCCCAGAAGTCGACGAGCAGGCGGTGGAACTCCTCGGCGCACTCGATCTGCGGCATGTGCCCGCAGTCGGCGAACAGGTGGGTGCGGGCGCGCGGCAGCCGGGACCGGGCGGCGTCGAGGTGCGCCGCCGGCAGGATCAGGTCCCGGTCGCCCCAGACGACCAGGGTGGGCACGTCGAGCCGTTCCACCTCGGCCAGCAGCTCCTCGCGCCACTGCGGGCTGACGCCCCGGAAGGTGCCGAGGCTGCGCGCGGTCTCCAGCATCACCCGGGCGGCGTACGGCTGGCGGGCGACCGCCAGGGCGTGGGCGACGCGTTCGGCGGTGGCGAGGGCCGGGTCGTGGAAGAGCGACAACTCGGCGCGGCGGGCGGCCCACCGGGTGGGCCGCAGCAGCAGCCGGCCCAGCGGGCGCAGCGCCAGCAGCCGCAGCGCGATGGTCACCTCCCGGCCGAAGCCGGCGCTGTTGACAAGCGTCAGGCTGGCCACCCGGGCCGGCTCGGACGCCGCGAGGCGCATGGCGACGGCGCCGCCGAGTGAGTTGCCGACCACGTGCGCCGGCTCCTCGACGCCGACGGCGTCGAGGTAGCGGGCGGCGAACTCGCCCAGCGCCGGCAGCGTGCAGGGTCCGGCCATCGGCAGCGAACCGCCGTAGCCGGGCAGGTCGACGCTGTGCACCCGGAACCGCCCGGCGAGCAGTTCGTGCAGCTCGGTGAAGTCGCGCAGGGTGCGGCCGATGCCGTGCAGCAGCAGCACCGGCGGCCCGTCGCCGTCGACGCGGTGGCACACCCGCCGGCCGTCCACGCTCACGTGCCGGCGTCCGGCCGGGGCGCTCACGCCGGTCCTCCGGCCGGGTCGGCCGCCGGGGCCGCCTCGGGCTGCCGCTGCGCCGGGGGCGCCTCGGGCTGGCGCTGCGCCGGGGGCGCCTCGGGCTGGCGCTGCGCCGGGGCGGGCGATCCGGTGGTGAGCCGGCGGGTGGC
This sequence comes from Micromonospora sp. USAFONa4, assembly GCF_057197825.1. Taxonomy (NCBI): domain Bacteria; kingdom Bacillati; phylum Actinomycetota; class Actinomycetes; order Micromonosporales; family Micromonosporaceae; genus Micromonospora; species Micromonospora sp. USAFONa4. The sequence goes on from NZ_CM170072.1 coordinate 7,021,764, forward strand.
GTCGCCCGCGACGCGGTCGAGCGCGAAGGCCAGGACCCGCTGGTACGACACGGGCGCCACCCGCGCCAGCAGGTCGGGCAGCTTCGCCGACCAGCCGATCAGCACCCGGCCCCGGCGGCGGTGCACGCCGCGCAGGATCACCTCGGCGGCCCGGGCGGGGTCGATGGTCAGCAGCTTCTCGAACTGCCGGCGGCCGGTCTCGAACTCCTCGGCGGGCACGCCGGCGCTCACCCGGGCGTTCTGCGCGATCCGGGTGCGGATGCCCCCCGGGTGCACGCAGGTCACCCCGATCCCCTCGCCGGCCAGCTCCTGGCGCAGCGCCTCGGTGAAGCCGCGGACGGCGAACTTGCTGGCCGAGTAGGCGGTCTGCCCGGCCGGGGCGATGATGCCGAAGAGGCTGGAGACGTTGACCAGGTGCGCGCCCGGCTCGACCCGCAGGGTGGGCAGCAGCGCGTGGGTCAGCTGCGCCACGGCCCGGAAGTTGACGTCGACGACCCAGCTGAACTCGTCCAGGCTCACCTGGTCGAACCGGCCGCCCAGCGCCACCCCCGCGTTGTTTACCAGCAGCCGCAGCGCCGGGTGCCGCCGCCGGATCTCCTCGGCCACCCGGGCGGTGGCGGCGGCGTCGGCCAGGTCGACCACGTAGGCGGTGAGCTGCCGGTCGGGGTGCGCGGCGCGGACCGCCGCGACGACGGCGTCGAGGCGCCCGGCGTCGCGGTCGACCAGCACCAGGTCGCTGCCCCGGCGGGCCAGCCCGTGCACGAGGGCCTCGCCGATCCCGCTGGCGGCGCCGGTCACCACGGCCGTGCCGCCGGTGAAGACGAACCTACGCACGGGCGGTCCTCCTTTGCGGTGTGCCGGCGCGGGAGAACCGCACGCCGGGGTCGGTGAGCCGGCCGTGCCGCATCAGCAGGACGTCCCGGGGATAGTTCTGGTGCAGCCGCCACGGCGCCCGGGCGCCCTGCTTGGGCAGGGCGTCGACGCTGCGCAGCACGTAGCCGGCCGTCAGGTCGATGATCGGCTCCAGCTCGCCGTCGGGCGGCGGCAGCGGGGTGACGACCTGCTGGCCGGTGCGGTCCAGGTGCCGCAGCAGCCGGCAGACGTAGGTGGCCACCAGGTCGGCCTTCAGCGTCCACGAGGCGTTGGTGTAGCCGAGGGTCAGCGCGAAGTTCGGCACCCCGGAGAGCATCATCCCCTTGTAGGCGACGGTGTCGGGCAGCTCCACCTCGGCACCGTCCACGGTCAGCGTCATGCCGCCGAGGGCGAGCAGGTTGAGCCCGGTGGCGGTGACGACGACGTCCGCGGCCAGTTCCTCGCCGGAGCCGAGCCGGACGCCCCGCTCGGTGAAGGTGTCGACCGTGTCGGTGACCACCGACGCCCTCCCCCGCGCCACCGCGGTGAACAGGTCGCCGTCGGGCACCACGCAGAGCCGCTGGTCCCAGGGGTCGTAGCGGGGCGAGAAGTGCCGGTCGACGTCGTAGCCGGCCGGCAGCCGGCCCCGGGCGGCGCGCAGCAGCAGCCGCCGGACCAGCGCGGGCGCGCGCCGGCTGAGCTGGAAGTTGGCGGTGGAGAGCAGGACGTTCTTCCAGCGCACCACCGGATACGCGGCCTTCGCGGGCAGCCAGCGCCGCAGCGCGTCGGCCAGCACGTCGCGCGATGGCAGCGCCAGGACGTACGTGGGTGAGCGCTGGAGCATCGTGACGTGGGCGGCCCGCTCGGCCATCGCCGGCACCAGGGTCACGGCGGTGGCGCCGCTGCCGATCACCACCACCCGCTTGCCGGTGTGGTCGAGGTCGGCGGGCCAGTGCTGCGGGTGCACGATCCGCCCCGCGAACCGTTCGCTGCCGGGGAACCCCGGGGCGTACCCGGCGTCGTAGCGGTAGTAGCCGGCGCAGGTGAACAGGAAGGAACAGGTCAGCGCGACCGTCTCGCCGGTGTCGTCGCGCTGGGCGTGCACGGTCCAGCGGGCGCTCGCGCCGTCCCAGTCGGCCCGCAGCACCCGGTGCCGGAAGCGGATGTGGTCGGTGACGCCGTACTCGTCGGCGGTGCGGCGGACGTAGTCGCGGATCGAGTCGCCGTCGGCGATCGCCTTGGGGTCGGTCCACGGCTTGAAGGAGTAGCCGAGGGTGAACATGTCGGAGTCCGACCGGACGCCGGGATAACGGAACAGGTCCCAGGTGCCGCCGATCGCGTCGCGGGACTCCAGCACCGCGTACGTCTTCTCCGGGCATCCGCGGCGCAGGTGGCAGGCGGCGCCCACGCCGGACAGGCCGGCACCGACGATGAGCACATCGACGTGTTCGGTGGCCATCTCGTCTCCGTCCGCCGGTGTGACCGGACACTAGCCACGGCTGTCGAGGCTAGTCAACACCCTGTCGAGTCGGATCGACAGGATGTTGATCCGGTGTAGAGTCACCGGGCATGACACCCGCCCGTACGGCCACCGGGAACGCGACCGGGCGCGGACGGCGCGCGGGGCGCTCCGTCGGCGACGAGCGGGAACTGGCCATCCTGGCGACCGCCGAGCGGCTGCTGGGGCAGCGGGCCTTCGCCGACATCTCCATCGACGACCTGGCGCGCGGGGCGGGCATCTCCCGGCCCACCTTCTACTTCTACTTTCCGGCCAAGGACGCGGTGCTGCTGACGCTGCTGGACCGGGTCATCGAGGAGGCCGACGCCGCCGCCGGGAACGTGCTGGAGCGGCTGGCCGAGGACCCGCCGACGCGCTGGCGGGAGCTGATCGACCGGTTCCACGAGACCTTCGGCGCGCACCGCGCGGTGGTGCTGGCCTGCGCCCAGGTGCGCGGCACCAACGCCGAGGTGCGCCGGCTCTGGGCAACCGTGCTGGAACGCTGGGTGCACGCGATCGAGACCGCGATCGTGGCCGAGCGGCGGCGCGGGGCGGCCCCCGACGGCGTGCCGGCCCGCGACCTCGCCATCGCGCTCAACTCGATGAACGAGCGCGTCTGGTACGCCACCTTCGCCGGCGACGGGCCGGCGGTGGCCGAGCGCGACGTGGTCGACGTGCTGCGCGACGTGTGGCTGGCCGCGATCTACCGTGGCACCGCTCCCCCGCCGGCCTGACCGCGCTGGCGCGGCCGCGCCAGCGCCCACACCAACGGCACGGTGACCAGGCCCAGCAGGCCCCAGGGGTAACGGGCCGCCTCGACGGTGAAGGCGACCGGCCCGCCGGACGGCTCGATCCGGCCGTGCAGTTCGTGCGGGCCCACGACTGTCGCGTCGGTCGGGACGCGGATCCGGTACTCCCGGGTCTGCCCGGCGCCGATCGTGCCGAGCGGCGGGGCGTCGACGAGCGTGTGCACCCGACCGGGGCGGCCGAACAGCAGCGCGAACGGCGGGTCGACCGCGTCGGTGGAGCCCACGTTGCGCAGGGTGAGGTCCACGGTCAGGTCTCCCGGCACACCGAACCAGCCAGGCACCCCGGACCGGTCGGCGGCGCGCAGTCCGGCGACGACCAGTTCCGCGGCGCCGGCCGGCGCGGGGGCGGGCGGCGCGCTCACGCCGGTCAGCGGCAGGTCGACGCTGGCCCGGGTGCCGCCGGTGGGCGTGCGGGCCCGCACCAGGCAGGGGCAGCCGACCGGCGGGGCGGCGAGCACCACCGGCAGGGTGGCCGCGCCCGACGACGGCACCTGTCCGTGCCCGGCCCTGCTGGTCGCGCAGTCGAGCGCGCCGCGTCGTCCCCCGTTGCCGCAGACCTCGATCTGCACGGTGCCGGCCGGCCAGCCGCCGAGGGTGACCGGGATCTGGTCGCCGACCCGGAACGTGCCGGCCGGTACGGCGATCCGCGGCGCCGCCGGCGCGGCGGCGGGCGCGGACGTGGGGGCGGGCGCGGACGTGGGGGCGGGCGCGGACGGCGCGGGCACCGGGGAGGCCAGCGCGAGCAGCGCGGCGGCGACCGGCAGGAGCCGGGTCACGGCGCGCCGCCCGCCGGGCCGGTGACCGGGCGGGTGGCGGGTGAGCCGGCCGGGCGGCCCGGATCCGCCGCCGCGTCCCGCGCGGACGTGTCCCCGGCGCCCCGCTTGGCGAGGGTACGGCCGCGCAGCCGGACGGCCAGCCAGCCGGCCAGCACGGCGAGCGCGGCGAGCAGCAGCCATGGCGGTGCCCACGTGCTCGCGGAGCGCAGCACCGGCGGCAGCGCCGCGTCCACGGTGGTCGGCGCCAGGTCGACCTCGGCGGTCAGCCGGAGCGCGGGCGGCACGCCGGTGACCCGCTCGGTGACGGTGAAGACCCCGCCGGGCAGCAGCTCGGGCAGGTCCACCGGCGCGGTACGGGCCAGCCGCCACCCGAACGGCCCCTCGACGGCCACCGTGCCGGTTCCGCCGAGGCGCACGTTGCCGGTGTTGCGTACGCGGTAGCTGACCACGGCGTCGCCGCCGCCGGCCGGATTGATCGGATTGTCGTAGCTGACGCTGACCGACTCGATCGTGACGGCGGGGCGGACGTCGCCGTCCACCCGGAGGTAGACCCGTGCGGCCAGCCGTTGGTCCACCCGGACCTGCTGCCCGTCGGCGGTGGTGCGGGCCTGGGTGATGGCGGCGATGACCCCGCCAGCGTGGTCGCCCGGGGTGGCGTTGGCGGGCACGCTCAGCCGGAACGGGATGTCGGCGCGGCGTCCGGGGGCGATCGTCCAGGTGCGCTTGTCGAAGCGGACCCAGGAGCCGACGTCGGTGGCCGCCCGGTCGGCGGGCAGCAGTGCGAAGGCGCCGTCGGCGGTGGTGTAGGCGTCGGTGCCGTACACCTGGAAGGTCAGCGGCCGGTCGCTCAGGTTGGTGACGCCGACGTGGTCGGTGAGGGTGCCGCCGGGGGCCAGGTCGTAGATGAAGTAGTTGCGTCCGGTCGGGCCGTCCGGCCCGGACGGCTGCACCGCCCAGCGGGTCGCCGCGGGGCCGGGCGCCACCGCGCCGGGCGTCGGCGCGGCCGGCGCGGGCGCGGCGACGGCCGCCGTCGGCCCCGCCGCGAGCAGCGCGGCGACGAGCGTGACGCAGGTCCGGAACAGGAGGGTGACGAGGGACATGCCGGGCTCCGGGTGGGTGGGTGACGGTGGGCGGGACGGCCGGTGGGGCGGGCCGGGGAGGGCCCGCCCCACCGGTGACCCGGCGCCGACCTAGGAGAGGGTCAGGGTGAGGGTCGCGGCGTAGTCGCCCGCCGCCGCGGACACCGGCACTCCGAGGTTCAGCCGGGCCCCGCAGGTGAAGGTGCCACCGCTGGCCCCGGCCGCCGAGGTGCAGAGCGCCCGGGCCGCACCGAGGCCGGCGCCGGGCGCGGCCACCGCGCCGGGGACGACCGTGCCGGGGTCACCGGCCAGCGGGTCGTCGACGGCGGCCGCGCTCGGCACCCAGCCGAGGTTGTCCGCGGCGATGACCCCGCCGGTGCTGGAGGTGAAGTCGGAGACCTGCCCGACGAGGCTCCAGCCGGCGTCGGTGCCCCGCAGGTCCGCCACGGTGGCGTCCTGCAGTGCCCCGCTGGCGACCTGGCCGTTGGTCACGGCCGGCAGGGCGACGGCGGAGCCGGCCACGCCCAGGGTGAGCGGGCCACCCTTCACGGTGGCGGTGATCCGCTGCACGGCGTCCCCCGCACCGGTGCCGGTCCCGGAGAAGGTGACCGGCGTGAAGGTGTCCTGGCTGCGGTCCGCCGAGCCGCGGGCCGCGAAGGTGATGACGTAGCACTGCACGGCGGTGCAGTCGACCCGCTCACCGGTCCTGTCGGTGTAGACCGCGCTGATCGGAAGCGTGGTGCGGAACGTGCCGTCGGCGTTGAGCCTGTCCCGCGCCTCCGTCGGCTCGTTCGTCGCGCTCACCCACTTGGTGACCTGGAGCACGCCGGCGTTGGTCCAGTGCTCGTCGACCCTGGGCCCGAACGCGACGTAGACCCCGGCCGCCCTGTTGGCGGCGGGGTCGAAGCCGGAGCCCTCGACGGTGATCGTCGCCCCCGACGGGTCGAGCCCGCCGGACGGGGTGACCGCCACCGCCGGCCGTGCCGGCCCGGAGCCGCCGCTGGTGAACGTGAACGACACCGGGTCGAGCGCGTCACCCGAGGCGTAGAAGCCGTTGAAGGCCGAGGCACCGGCGGTGGTCAGCGTCGCGGCGAGGCTGCTGCCGCTCACCGTCCCCGTGCCGCCCGGGTTCCCGCCGGACGCGAGCGTGGCGATGGTCGCCTGCCGCACCGACACCGGTTCGGCCGCCGTGGTGACCAGGTCGACGTCGGCCTTCAGGGCGGCGGTGCCGCCGGAGATGGCGATCGTCGGGTTGGCCAGGGTGATGGTGAACATGTGCGAGGGGTACGAGAAGACCACGGTGCCGCCGTACTCGGCGCTGGCGGCGCCGGTGGCGGAGTCGTGGGTGCCCCCCGTCGACGGGAAGGTGAACGTGCCGTCGGCGTTGATGGTGGCGCCGTTGCTCGCCGCGATCGGCGGGTTGCCGTTGCCGCCCGAGACGTAGGTGCGGAACGACTGCTTGAAACCCCAGGTCAGGGTGCCACCGGTGATGTCGGCCTCGGCTGCCGAGGCGGGGCCGGCGCCCACGAGTGCGGTCGACAGGCCGAGGGCGGCGACCGCCGCCCAGCGCATCGACTGCCGCCAGGCCTGACCGGCTCTGGATCGGACCATGCTGACTCCTTCTCTTGATCCGCTACGGACAGTCAGTAAGGTAAGGCAAACCTAAGAAGTCAGCCATCCGCGTTCGGCCCGGCTATCCGGACCGAACAACCCCTTGTGAACTGGATCTTCTTAACTTAGGTTAGCCAAACCTAAGTTCTCGGCTCTCCGCCGATGCTCTCGTGAGGAGCCCGATGCGCACACCGCGTCACGTCTACATGGCCGCCACCCTCATCGCCGTGGGTGTCGTCGCCACTGCGCCGCCCGCGCACGCCGGCACCGGCCGCGGCCCCGGCGGCCAGGCGCTCAGCGTCACTCCAAGCACCGGACTCGACAGGTCCGGCGCGACCGTCACCGTCTCCGGCCGCGGGTACGACGTCACCAAGGGCATCTACGTGGCGTTCTGTGTGGACAACGGGCCCGGCGCGGTGCCCAGCCCCTGCGGCGGCGGGGCCGACACGACCGGCGCCCTCGGGGCGTCGCACTGGATCTCGTCGAACCCACCCTCGTACGGCGAGGGGCTGGCCGTCCCGTACGGGCCCGGCGGGTCGTTCCGGATCACGCTCAAGGTCACCCCGACCATCGGCGACGTCGACTGCACCACCCGCCGGTGCGCGGTGGTGACCCGCGCCGACCACACCCGCACCGCCGACCGTTCCCAGGACGTCCGGGTCCCGACCACCTTCGCCCGGCCCGCCCCCGCCCCGGCCAGCCCCCGCCCGGCGACATCCGGCGCCACCGCCCCGGGCCGCGCCCCGTCGGCCGCCGCCGGGGCACCGGGCGGCGCCGCCGCACCGGCGACCACGACGGCCAGGTCCGCCTCCCCCGCTGCCCCCGCCGGCGCCCCGGTGGACACCGCCGCCGGGGACGGCGCAGCCCCCACCGCCGCCGCCCCGAGCGAGCTGGCGATCAGCAGGGTGAGCACCGCCACCGAGGCCGGTCGCGGGTGGACCGTCGGCCTGGTGGTGCTCGCGTTGTCGGCCACCGCACTGCTGGGCCTGCGCCGCTGGCGTCGCCGGGGACAGGCCCGGTGACCGGGCATCCCCGGCGCCACCGCCCCGTGCCGGCAGCCGCCCGCCGTTCCTCCGTCGCCGCCCTGGTGGTGCTGCTCCTCGGGGCCACCGCCTGCTCCGCGTCCCCCTCCGGCGCCACGCCGGCCGCGACGGCTGACTGCGGGCCGGTCACCGCCGCGCTGGACAGCACCGACGTCACCGCGTTGCGGCCGGCACCGGCGCCCGCCCTGCCGGCCACCGTCACCTCCGCCGACGGCACGAGCGTCACCGTCACCGACGCCAGCCGCATCCTCGCGGTGAACCTCTACGGTTCCATCGCCGAGACCGTGTTCGGCCTCGGGCTCGGCGGCAACGTCATCGGCCGGGACACCTCGACCACCTTCCCGGCGGCCGCGCACCTGCCGGTCGTGACCCCGGCCGGGCACGACCTCTCCGCCGAGGCGGTGCTCGCCCTGAACCCGACCGTGGTACTCGCCGACGACAGCATCGGGCCGCCGGAGGTGCTCCGCCAGTTGCGCGCCTCCGGCATCCCCGTCGTCCTGATCGAAGCCGAGCAGACCCTCGCCGCCGTACCGGGCCACGTGCGCGCCGTCGCGGCGGCCCTCGGTGTCCCGGCCGCCGGCGAACTGCTCGTGTCCCGGGTCGAGAGCGAGATCGCGGCGGCCCGCCGGAGCGCGCCCGGGGGCCGGGCGCCCCGGATCGCGTTCCTCTACCTGCGCGGCACCGCAGGGGTCTACCTGATCGGTGGCGACGGAGCCGGCTCGGACGCGATGATCGAGGCGATCGGCGGGGTGGACGCCGGCAGCGCCGTCGGCCTGGCCAGGTTCCGCCCGCTGACCAGCGAGGGACTCATCAACGCCGCCCCGGACGTGATCCTGGTGATGAGCGCCGGGCTCGCCTCCGTCGGCGGAATCGACGGCCTGCTGAAGCTCCCCGGCGTCGCGCAGACCCCGGCCGGAGCGGCCCGCCGGATCGTCGACATGGACGACGGCACCCTGCTCACCTTCGGCACCCGCTCCGGGCGGACCGTGCAGGCCCTGGCCGCCGCCGTGTACTCCTGCGGCAGCCCGTCGTGACCGGCGTCGACACCCCGGTCCGGCCGCCCGCGCGGCCCCCGGCCGGCCGTCCCGTCCGGCGCGGTCCGCTGCTCCTCGCCGGCCTCGGCGCCACCCTGCTGCTGATCGTCCTGGTCGCGGCGGGCCGGGGACAGGTGCAGGTCTCCCCCGCCGAGGTGCTCGGCTCGGTCCTGCACCGGCTCGGCCTGGACGTCGGTGCCCTGCCGACGAACCCCCAGGGCGAGAACGCGCTCTGGATCGTCCGGTTCCCCCGGGTGGTGCTGGCCGCCGTGGTGGGCGCCGCGCTCGGCTGCGCCGGCGCCGTCATGCAGGGCGTCTTCGGCAACCCGCTCGCCGAGCCCGGCGTCATCGGGGTCTCCGCCGGGGCGGCCGTCGGCGCGGCCCTCGCCATCGTCACCGGCGTCACCGTCCTCGGCGGCTGGACCGTCCCCGCCGCCGCATTCGCCGGGGGGCTGGCCACCACGTACGCCGTGTACCTGCTGGCCCGCTCCAACGGCCGGACCGAGGTGGTGACCCTGGTCCTGACCGGTGTCGCGGTCAACGCCGTCGCCGGGGCGGCGATCGGACTGCTCATGTTCGTCGCCGACGAGTCCGGCGTGCAGGCCATCGCCTTCTGGAACCTCGGCAGCCTGGCGTCGGCGAACTGGTCGGCGGTCACGCTGGCCGCGCCCTGCCTGGCGGTCGGTCTCGGCGTCGCGTACGCCGACGCCCGCCGGCTCGACCTGCTCGCCCTCGGCGAGCCCGCCGCCCGCCACCTCGGAGTCGACGTGGAGCGGCTGCGGATCCGCATGATCGTGGTCACCGCGCTGCTCGGCGCGGCGGCCGTGGCCTTCACCGGCATCATCAGCTTCATCGGCCTGGTGGTGCCGCACCTGGTCCGGATGGTCGCCGGCCCGGGTCACCGCGTGCTGCTGCCGGCCAGCGCGCTGGGCGGCGCGGTCGTGGTGATCGCCGCCGACCTCGCCGCCCGCACCCTGGTCGAGCACCAGGAACTCCCGCTCGGCGTGCTCACGGCGGTCGTCGGCGGGCCGGCCTTCTTCTGGCTGCTGCGCCGCACCCGGGACCGGGCCGGGGGCTGGGGATGAGCCATCCGGGCAGTTGGATGACGCGCGTCCCGCGTCGATGGGCGACGCCCCGCGTGCCGACGCCGGTGCCGGCCGGGACGACCCGGGTACGCGTCGCCGGCCTGCGCGTCGCCCGCGCGGGGCGGCCGGTGCTGGACGGCGTCGACCTGCTGATCCGGGCCGGCGAGGTGCACGCCCTCGTCGGGCCGAACGGGGCGGGCAAGTCCACCCTGCTCGCGGCCGTCAGCGGCGACCTGCCCGCCGTGGCCGGCACCGTGGAGATCGACGGCTCGCCCCCGGCCGGTTGGACGCCGGTGGAGCTGGCGATGCGCCGGGCCGTGCTCCCGCAGCGCAGCACGCTGAGCTTCCCGTTCACCGTCGACGAGGTGGTGCGGATGGGACGGGCGCCCTGGGCCGGGCGGCCGGAGCAGGAGCGCGACGACGCGGTCGTCGCCGACGTCCTGCGGCGCTGCGACGCGACCCGGTTCGCCGACCGGCCGTACCCGGCGCTGTCGGGCGGCGAGCAGGCGCGCGTCGCGCTGGCCCGGGCGCTGGCGCAGCAGGCCGCCGTGCTGTTGCTCGACGAACCGACCGCGGCCCTCGACCTGGGCCACCAGGAGCTGGTCATGCGCGTCGCGCGGGACCGGGCGCGGGCCGGCGACGCCGTGGTGGCGGTGCTGCACGACCTGACCCTCGCCGGCGCGTACGCCGACACCGTCACCCTCCTCGACGCCGGGCGGGTACGCGCCGCCGGGCCGCCGGCGGAGGTCTTCACCGCCCTCCTGCTCAGCGAGGTGTACGGGCACGACATCGAGGTCGTGCCCCATCCCAGTACCCGACTACCCTTGATCGTTCCCCGACGGCAGCCCACCCGGCCTTCCGTCACCCTGGAGGAGACATGAGCCCGACCAGCACCCCGTTCTCGGCCGAACTGCGGGCCGCCAGCCAGGAGGCCCACCAGGGCGCGGAGTCCCAGCGGTACGTCTCGGCCCTGGTGGCCGGCGAGCTGGACCGCGCCGGCTACGCCGCGCTGGTGGTGCAGCACCACGTGATCTACGAGGCGCTGGAGGGCGCCGCCGAGGCGATGCGCCACGACCCGCTCGCCGGCCCGTTCGTCGACGACGCGCTGACCCGGCTGCCCGCCCTCGCCGCGGACCTGGAGTTCCTGCTCGGGCCCGACTGGCGTCGACGGATCGACCCGACCCCGGCGACGGTCGCCTACGCCGGGCGCCTCGGCGCGGTCTGCGCCAGCTCACCGGAACGGTTCGTCGCCCACCACTACACCCGCTACCTCGGCGACCTCTCCGGCGGCCTGCACATCGGACGGTCCCTCGCCCGGCACTACGGGCTGACCGGGGACGCCGGGGCGGCGTTCTACCGGTTCGACCGGATCCCCAGTCCGAAGGCGTACAAGGACGCCTACCGGGCCAGGCTGGACGCCCTCCCGCTCGACGAGGTGGGTCGGGCCGCGCTGCGGGCCGAGGTGCTCGTGGCGTACCGGCACAACACCGAGGTCCTCGCCGCCCTGTCCCACCTCGTGCCGGCCACGGACGCGGAGGTGGCCGCGTGACCGCCCCGTTCGGCGCCGACGTGGTCGCCGCCGTCTGCCGGCACATGAACGACGACCACGCCGGGGACTCGCTGCTCATCTGCCGCACGCTCGGCGGGCAGCCGGCGGCCACCCGGGCCCGGGCCACCGGCCTGGACGCCGAGGGGATGGAGTTCGCCGTGGCCGTGGACGACATCGAGGTCCCGGTGCGGGTGCCGTTCGCCCACCGGCTGAGCGAACGCGCCCAGATCCGGCAGGAGGTGGTGCGGATGTACCGGGAGGCGTGCCAGCGGTCCGGTCTCCCGCCGCGCCCGGCCGGCTGACCGGCGGCACGGCGCGAACGCCACGTCCGATCGCCGCCAGCGCCGGCCGGCCGGTTCCCGGATAGTCGGGCTCCGGTGGCGCGACGCACGGTCGCGCCCTCGGTGGAAGGCGGACGGATGCACGTCGTGCCCGGTCTGAAGGTGCTCTACTTCGGCACCCCGGTGGTGCTGGTGACCACCCGCAACCCCGACGGCACGGCGAATCTCGCGCCGATGTCGTCGGCGTGGTGGCTGGGCCGGCAGGCGATGCTCGGGCTCGGCGACAGCGGCCGGACGACGTCGAACCTGCTGCGCGAGGGCGAGTGCGTGCTCAACCTGCCCTCCTCGGCGATGGTCGACGCGGTCGACCGGATCGCGCTCACCACCGGCCGCCCGGACGTGCCGGAGCAGAAGGCACGCCAGGGCTACCGCTACGAGCCGGACAAGTTCACCCTGGCCGGGCTGACCGCCCAGCCGTCCGCGCTGGTCGCGGCACCCCGGGTCGCGGAGTGCCCGATCCAACTGGAGTGCCGGGTGGTCGCGGCCCACCCGTTGGCGGGAGACGACGTGCGGGCCACCGCCTTCCAGGTCGAGGTGTTGCGCGCGTACGTCGAGCAGGACCTCGTCATCCCCGGGACGAGCCACGTGGACCCGCTGCGCTGGGATCCGTTGATCATGAAGTTCTGCGAGTTCTTCGGCGGCGGGCACCACGTGCACCCGTCCCGGCTCGCGGAGGGCTGGCAGATGCCCCACCGGCTCGGCGTGGCGTCGCGCTGACCGGTGGGCGGCGCGGCCGGTCCCGCGCGGCACTCCACAGGGGACGGTGGCGGGGCGCCGGTCGTCGCCGGATTGTGCGACCCTGGGATCGACTGCCCGGGTCACCGGAGGTGATGGCCACGTTACGACTGTGCGAGCTCGTCGCCGTGCCCGGCGCCGCCGCGGTGACCCTCGACGTCGCCGCCGGCGCCACGGCCGCCCTGGTCGCCGCCCCGCCGCTCGGCACCGCCGTCGCCCGGGTGGTGAGCGGGCTGGCCGCGCCGGTCGCCGGCCGGGTCCTGGTCGGCGACCGGGAGGTGACCGCCCTGCCGCCGCCGCAGCGCCGCATCGCCTACGTGCCGGCCGGCGGCGCGCTGCTGCCCCACCTGACCGTGCGCCGCAACATCGCCTACGGCCAGCGCCGGCGGGAACGGGTGCGGGAGATGGCCGACGCGTGGACGGCGAAGGTGGTCGACCGGCTGGAGCTGGCCCCGACGCTGGAGCTGCGACCGCACCTGCTGTCGGAGGCGCAGCGGTTCCGGGTGGCGCTCGCCCGGGCGGTGGCCTGCCTGCCCGAGGTGCTGGTGATCGACCTGCCGACCGGACCGGCCGGCGGTGGGCGGCTGACCGACCTGGTCGGACGGCTCTCCCCGGCGAACACCCCGGGGGTGGCGGTGCTGGTGTGCACGGCCGACCCGGGCTCGCTGGCCGACGTGCCGGTCGTCGCCGAGGTGGGCCGGTGACGCCGGGGGGCCGGGCCGCGCCGGCGGCGCGCCTGAGCCGCCGTACCCTGCTGCGGGCCACCGCCGCGCTCACCGCGACCGCCGGCGCGGGCTGCGCCGCCACACCGCCGGCGGTCCAGGTCGCGGTCGTGTGGAGCGGCGGCGAGCTGGCCCGTTTCCGCGAGGTCGTGGGCAACTACGGCGCCGACGTGCAGGTGATCAGCGCCGGCAACGACATCGACGCGTTCCTGCGTGCCCGCCACCTGGCCGGCACCAGCCCCGACGTGGCGATCCTGCCCCGGTCGGGGCTGGTCGTCGAGTACGCCCGGCGCGGCTGGCTGCGCGAGCTGGCCCCCGCCACCAGCTACGCCCTCCCGCCCGGCATGGCCGACCTGCTCTCCGCCGACGGGCGCCGCTACGGCGTCTGGGTCAAGGCGGCCCACAAGTCGCTGTTCTGGTACTTCCCGTCGATGCTCCCCGCACCGCCGCGCACCTGGGACCAGCTCGTGACGCTCACCCGGCGGCTCGGCGCGCGGGCCCGGTCGGGCGACGGTCCGGCGCCGCTGGCCGTCGGCGCGGCCGACGGGTGGGTGCTCACCGACTGGCTCGAGAACGTGCTCGCCGACGTGGCCCCGCCCGGCCACTACGAGGCCCTGGCGCGCGGCGAGGCCGACTGGCGGAGCCCGTCGGTGCACACGGCGCTGGACCGGCTCGCCGAGCTGTGGGGCGTCGACGGCGCCTTCCCCGGCGGCGGTCGCCGGGCCCTGCTCACCCAGTACGAGGAGTCGGTGATCCAGGTGGTGCACCACCGGCGGGCGACGATGCTCTTCGAAGCCGACTTCGTCGACGACGTCAGCCGCCGGTTCCGCCGGGGCCCGGAGCAGCCGGAGACCTTCCGCTTCCCGGGCGCCCGGGTGGCCGACGGCCCGCTGATCGTCGGCGGTGACGCCGCCGTGGCGTTCGCCGGCTCGGCCCGTGGGGCGGAGCTGGTGCGCTGGCTCAGCGACGGCTCCGCCTTCCAGCCGTGGCTGCGCGCCGGCGGCTACCTCTCCCCGAACGTGTCCGTGCCGCTGGACGACTACCGCGACCCCGTCGGGCGCCGCCTCGCCGCCGAGCTGCGCACGGCCGAGGCGGTGCGCTTCGACCTCTCCGACCGGCTGCCGGGCCCGTTCACCGGCTCCGACGGGGTGGGCATCTGGCGGATCATGCAGGACTTCTTCGCCGACGTCACCGACGGGGTCCCCGCCGGCAGGGCGACCCGCCGGGCCGTCGGGCAACTGGCGGCGGCGGCCCGGTCGGCGGGCGGCGGGCGATGAGCCGGGTCCTGGGCGAGCTGGCGGTCCTCGACGACGTCGGGCCGCCCCGGCGCGGGCGGGCCTACCCGGCGGCCGGGGCCACCTCGGCGCTGCTGCTGCCCGCCCTGCTGCTGCTCGGCGGGCTGGTGGCGTGGCCGGTGCTGCGTACGCTGCACGCCAGCGTCACCACCGACGGCCGGTGGGTGGGCGCGGAGCACTTCCGCACCGCGCTGGCCGCGCCCGGCACCGGCGCCGTGGTGGGACGCACGCTGCTCTGGGCGCTGCTGGTGCCGGCGGTGGTCACCGTCCTGGGCTACCTGCTCGCCGCCGCCTCGCGCCGCTCGCAGGAGGGCGGGCTGGTCCGCCTCATCCTGGTGGTGCCCACCGCCCTGCCGCTGGTGGTCACCGGGGTCACCTTCCGACTGATGTACGACCCGGACCCGGAACGCGGGCTGGCCACGCTCGTCGCGGCGACGCTGACCGGCCGGCCGGCGGCCGACGCCCCGCAACTGCTCGGCCCCGGCCTGGTCACGGTGGCGCTGATGTCGGCGTTCGTGTGGGCATGGGTCGGGCTGGCCGTGCTGGTGTTCCGGGCCGCCCTCGACGCGGTGCCGCCCAGCCTCGCCGACGCTGTGCGCGCCTACGGCGGCAACCGCCGCGACGTGCTCTGGGACGCGCAGTGGCGGCCACTGCTGCTGCGCACCGTGGCCGTGGTGTTCACCCTGGCGGCGCTCGGCACCGCCCGGACGTTCGACCTGATCCTGGTGATGACGCCCGGCTCGGTGCGCGACGAGGCGTCGGTGCTCGCGCTGCGGGTCTGGCAGACCTCCAACGGCGCCACCACCGGCGAGGGCGCGGCGCTCGGCGTGGTGTGGCTGATGGCGGTGGCCGCCGGCATGCTGGTCGCCGCGCTGTTCGTGCGGCAGGCGTGGCCGCCGCCCCGGGACCCGGTGCCCGTCGCGCCCGAACCGGTGGCGCCCGCGCCACGCCGGACGACCCGGCTGCTGGTGGCGGGAGCGGCGGTCGCCTGGCTGGTGCCGCTCGGGGTGCTGCTCGCCACCTCGCTGCACGGCACGGTGGACGCGGCGGCACGGGGCTGGTGGTGGAGCCCGCCCGGCCTCGACTCCTACCGGGACCTGCTGACCGGCGCCGAGCTGTGGCGCACGCTGGGCTTCACGCTGGTGCTGGCGACCGTGGTCACCGCCGTGGTGCTGGGCGTCGCGCTGCTCGCCGCGTACCCGCTGGCCTGGCTGACCGGGCCACCCGCCCAGGCCACCGGGCTGCTGCTGATGGCCGCCAGCATCGTGCCGGTGCAGGTGATCGCCGGGCCGGTCAACGAGGTGCTCGGCGTGGTGCTCTCCTCGGGCACGGCGCGTGGCCTGGCGCTGGTGCACGTCGCGCTGGGCGTGCCATTCGC
Source organism: Micromonospora sp. USAFONa4 (assembly GCF_057197825.1). Lineage (NCBI taxonomy): Bacteria > Bacillati > Actinomycetota > Actinomycetes > Micromonosporales > Micromonosporaceae > Micromonospora > Micromonospora sp. USAFONa4. Next base: position 7,037,571 of record NZ_CM170072.1, read on the forward strand.
CGTGCTGGTGCTGCGCAACGCGTTCGCGGACCTGCCCGCCGAGCAGGTGCGGGCGGCCCGGGTGGGCGGGCGGCACTGGTGGGGCACCCTGCGGCTGCTCGCCCGGCACAACCGCCCGGCCGTGGTGGCGGTCGCGGTGCTGGAGTTCGTGCAGGTGTGGAACGACCTGGTGGTGGGTCTGCTGTTCAGCGGTCCGGGCGCGCTGCCGTTGGGGCTGTTCCTCGCCGGCCAGACCCGGGGCTTCGCGGCCAACAGCGGGGCGCTCGCCGCCGGCTCGGTCATCGCCTCCGTCCTGCCGGTGCTGCTGGTGGTGCTGGCCCGCCGCCAGCTCGTCGCCGGCCTGGTCGCCGGGGGCGTGCGGTGACGGGGCCGGGACCGGCCCGCCGCTCGCGGCGGCCCCGGCGGCTGAGCCTGCTGCTCGCGATCGGCGGCGTGGTCGGCGGCACGGTCAGCGCGGTGCTCGGCAACGTCACCGGCAACCTGCTCTCCGAGCTGTCCGTCGCCCAGCTCGGCTCGGCGAGCGCCGGGGTGATCGTGCTCGGCCTCGCCGCCGCGATGATCGTGGAATGGCGCCGCCAGCGGCAGCAGGCCGCGATGCCTGACGACACCGAGCCGCCGCCGGTCGCCGGCGCGCCCACCCTGCCGTGGCCGGCCGGGTTCACCGGGCGGGCCGGGCACGTCGACGCGATCGTCGACCTGTTGGAGAAGGAGCACGCGGTCGCGGTGGTCGGCCGGCGGGCCGTCGGCACGTCGGCCTGCGCGATCCAGGCCGCCAACCTGTGCCGGGACGACTTCCCGGACGGCCAGTACTACCTGGACCTGCGCCGGGGCGGCCGGCGGCACGACGCCCGGCAGGTGCTGACCGCGCTGGCCCGGATCCTCGGCACCCGGCCGCCGGCGTCGGGACGCGCCGACGACCTCGCCGACGCCGTCGACGAGCTGAGCGGCCAGCTCGACGGCCGGGCGGTCCTCGTGGTGCTGGACAACGTGGACGACCCGGCCCAGGTCCGGCCGCTGCTGCCGCCGACCGCGCGGACGTGCCGCCTGCTGCTGGCCGGCACGGGAGCGCTGGCCGCGGTGGACGGGGTGGTGGCGCACGGGCTCGCCGAGCCGGACGCCGACGACGCCGTCGAGCTGTTCGCCGCCGCCGGGGCCGCCGCACCCGTCGCCCGGCCGCACCGCCCGGACCCGCGCACCGACCCGGCGGTACGCGACCTCGTCGAACTCTGCGGGCGGCAGCCCCGCACGGTCGCGGAACTCGGCAGGCGTACGGCGCAGCACGGGTGGCGGCACAGCGACGTGCTCGACGCGCTGCGCCGCGCCGTCGACACGCCCCCGCACCAGCACGTCGCCGCCTCCCCGGCGACCCTGCTGGTGACCGCGCGGGACACCGCGTACCACGCGCTGGGCGGCGAGGCGGGACGGTTGTGGCGGCTGATGTCGCTCAGCCCGGTGCCGCTGGACCGGCCGACGATCGGGGCGCTGGCCGGCCGCCGCCCGGACCGGGTGGCCGCCCTGCTGCACGAGCTGGCCGCCGGTGGGTTCGTCACCGGCGCGCCCGGGGACCGCTACGAGGTGCGCCCGCTGCTGGCCCCGTACGCCCGGATGCACCTGCGCGACGCGGAGCCGGCGCGGCGGCGGGTCGCCGCGCAGGCCCGGCTCACCCGGCACCTGGCCCGGCGGGCCGAGCGGCACGCCGCGAGCCTCGCCGTGGTCGGCTCGCCGCCGGACCGGGAGCCGACGCTGGCGCTGGACGACGACCCGTACGGCTGGTTCGACCTGCACCAGGAGCTGCTGCTGGCCGTGGTCAGGGTGCCGGCGGGCGCGGCGGAGACCCTGCCGCGCCGGGTGCGCCGCTGGTGGTTCCGCCTGGCGGTGGCGCTGTGCGGCTGGCTCGCCCACGCCGAGCGCCTCGACGAGTGGGCGGAGGTGTGCCGCACGGTGCTCGCCACGCCCACGGCCGACGACCGGCCGGAGATCGCCGGCTGGGCGCACAACGAGCTGGGTGTGCTGCGCCGCCGCCGGGGCGACCCGCAGGCAGCGGCGACGGCGCTCAGCCTCGCGGTGGCGGAGCGGGGCCGGCGCGGCACCGCGCAGGCGCGGATGAACCTGGGCCTGGTGCTGCTGGACCTGGGGCAGTTCGACGACGCGGTGGAGCACCTGGAGCTGTCGCGGCGGCACCGCTCGGCGGCGGACCGGGCCGGGCACGCGCTGACCGATCTGGGCCTGGGCGCCGCCCGGCTGTCCCGGGGGGAGCTGGAGGTCGCACACCGCCACCTGGTCCGCGCGGCGAACGCCTTCCGCGCGCTCGGCGACGCCCGGGGCTACGCGGCGGCGCTGACGAACCTGGTGCTGGTGCACGCCGGGCTCGGCGAGCACCTCGACGCGGCGCAGTCGTGGCGGGCGGCACTGCGGGAGTACGAGTCCGTGGCCGATCCGACCAACCGGGCCGCCGCGCTGCTCAACGCGGGTGCCGCGCTGTTGTCCACCACGCCCGCCCAGGCCCGGCAGGCGTACGAGTTGCTGGCGGAGAGCCTGCGGCTGCGCGACGGGCGGCCGACGGCCGGCCTGGGGCGGACCCTGCTGCACCTGGGCGACGCGGCGGCGGCCCTCGACGACGCCGACGAGGCCCGGCGGCACTGGGCGGACGCGGCGGGCGTGTGCGAGGAGGCGGGGGACGTCGACGGTCAGGCGGCGGCCGACGCCCGCCTGGTGGGCAGCGACGCGCCGGCCTGAGCGGGGCCCGCGCCGAGGGCCCCGCCCGCGCGGCTCAGCCGTCCAGCCGGCGCACCATGTTCATGATCGTCTCCAGTTGGGCGCCGCCCTTGATCGGGTAGTTGGTCGCGCCCAGGTAGCCCCACCAGTCCCAGCAGCCGTTCGGGTTCGCGGCGGCGGTGCCGGCCTGCGGATAGAGCACGATCAGGTTGTTGGTGTCGGCGTACTGGTTGAGGTTCGCCCGGTCCACGAAGGCGGTGCCGACCGCGCCGTGGCCCTGCAGGCAGCCGTGCAGGGCGACGAGCAGCCGGCACGACTGCCCGGCGGCGCAGGACGCCGGCACGTAGGCGAAACCGTCGGCGCCCATGCTCAGCCCGGGAGCCCAGCCGTTGACGGCGTACGTGTGCTGGCTGAACCGGATCAGGCTGCCGCCCAGCGGGCCGGTGTTCGGCGCCCGCACGCTGCCGAGGAGCTTGCCCAGCAGGGCGCTCTGCGGGTCGGTGCCGCAGTCGTCGAGGAACGGCGAGGCGGTGACGGTGCACCCCAGGGTCCCGTACGGGGTGACCCAGGCGTGGCCGGCCGGGGAGCCGCTGTCGTACTGCACGCTGGCACCGAAGTGCTGGTAGTACCGGACCAGGTCGTCGGTGACGGACTTCTCGACGACGGTGTCGTTGGCGCCATGGAAGACGTACACGGGATCGCCGGACAGGTTGCCCACCGGGTCGACCCAGCCGTAGGAGGCCCACGTCCGGGTGTACGCCTGGAGGGCCGACACGTTCGTGGGGTACGCGTTGTCGCCGCAGCCGCCGAGCGCCTGGGCGACGTTGTTCTGCGCGCAGTAGTACGGCCCCGCGGCGAAGACCGCCGCGCCCCGGATCCGCGACGAGTAGGCGACGTGCAGCTGGGTGGCCATGTAGCCACCGGAGGAGACGCCGGCGACGTACACGCCGGAGACGTTGTGGGGGCGCAGGGTCCCGGCGACCGGGGCCTTGGTGGCCGGGGTGGCGGCCTGGGCGGGGGCCGCGGTCGTGAGGACGAGCAGCAGGGCGGTGACGAGGGCGGCGGCGGCCTTCAGCGGTACGGTCATGGCGCTCTCCTGTCCGGGAGCGGCGGCGGTGGTGCCGGCGTGCGCAGACGCTAGCGTGACGCAGTGCACGTGGACATGAGTGCCGCCGACACCTCGGGTGACGCCGGCATGTCCGAGACCGACACAGGGGCCGCCCGTCCGGCGCTCAGGTGGTGCCACCGCCCGGCTGCGGCCCGCCGCGCGCGGGCTCGCCAGCGGCGACCCTCACTCGGCGCGCCACACGGCCTCGCGGGGCGGGCCGGGCTCGGCCCAGCACAGCCCGCCCTTCGCCTCCACCCCCGGCAGCCCCTCGACCATGCGGCTGATGTCCACGAGCGACGCCAGCGACACCACGACGTCGTTGCGCAGGTCCGCCACCGCCGTCTCGAGGTCGTCCTCCTCCGCCGCCCAGTCGATGTCCGCGGCCCGCAGGTCGGCCACCGCGTGGTCGGTGAGCACCTGCGGATCGGTCACGGCCACCGTGAGCCGGCAGTAGACGTTGAGGGTGAGCGGTTCCGGGGCACCGACGTCGGTCATGCCCTCAGCATGACCCACCCGGACGGATCGGGACCAGACGCTTTCACTTAGGGCTTGACCTAAGTGTTCGGCGTAGGCATAGTTAGGTGCATGCCTAAGCAATCGGGCGGCGGAGCCGGAAGCGACGACGGGACCCTGGACGGCGTGTTCCACGCGCTGTCGGACCCGACCCGCCGCCGGGTCGTCGAGCTGCTCGGCCGGGGGCCCGCGACAACCAGCGAGCTCGCTCGTCCGTTTGACATGGCACTGCCGTCGTTCACCCAGCACCTGGGCGTCCTCGAGCGCTCCGGCCTGGTGACGTCGGAGAAGAAGGGGCGCGTGCGGACCTACCGGCTCGCCCCCCAGCCGCTCGAGCACGTCGACACCTGGCTCGCCGGTCAGCGCGCGACATGGTCCCGGCGCCTCGACCAGCTCGACTCGTTTCTCCACGACCTGAAGGAGCAGCAGACATGACCGCCTACCCGAGCGTGAACCCGAATCTCGACCTCGTCCTGGAGCGCACCGTCGACGTCGCCCCCGAGCTGGTCTGGAAGGCCTGGACCACGCCCGAGCTGATCGTGCAGTGGTTCGCCCCACGGCCCTGGTCGACCTCGTCCTGCGAGATCGACCTCCAGCCCGGCGGCAGGTTCAACACGGTGATGCGCTCGCCCGAGGGCGAGGAGTTCCCTAGCACCGGTTGCATCCTGGTCGTCGAGGAAGGCTCGACGCTGATCTTCACCTCGGGGCTGGGCCCCGGCTTCCGCCCCCAGGTGGCCAGCGACGATTTTCCGTTCACCGCGATCATCAAGCTCGAGCCCACCGGCAACGGCACGAAGTACACGGCCACGGCGATCCACGCCGACGCCGCGGCGAAGAAGTCGCACGAGGAGATGGGCTTCGCCGAGGGCTGGAGCGCCGCGCTGGACCAGCTGGTCGAGGTCGTCAAGGGCCTCTGAGCGACGCGGCGACCGGATGCGGGCCCCGCCGTGCGGACCGGCTGGTCCCGCGTCCCGTCGCCCCGCCGGGCCGGCCGCGCGGGCCGCCAGGCGGTGGCCCACAGCGACGGGCGGGCGTCAGATGTTGGCGGAGTCGGCCGGCACCTCGGCCGGCAGGGCGGGAGCGCCGGCCAGCGGGGCCTGCGTGCGGCAGGACGACCCCACGGTGTAGGCGGTCATCGACAGCGACCCGTACGCGTACCCGTCCACCAGCACCTCCGCGCCGTTGCCGGCGGCGCCGGCCAGGCCGGCGAGGTAGAGCAGCGGGATGAAGTGGTCCGGCGTCGGTACGGCCCGGCCGAAGTCACGGTGGGCGTCCAGCGCGGCCGCCTCGGTCGGCTCGCCGAGCATGACGTCCTTCGCCGCCTCGTCGAACCGCTGCGCCCAGTCGAAGCCCTCGTCGACCATGCGCGGGTCCACCCCCCGCAGGTTGTGCACCACGTTGCCGCTGGTCACGACGAGCACCCCGCGCTCGCGCAACGGGGCTAGCCGCGCGCCCAGGTCCAGGTGGTAGTCCAGGCTTTTGAACGCGTTGATGCTCAACTGGACGACCGGGACGTCCGCGTCGGGAAACGCGTGGGTGAGCACCGACCAGGTGCCGTGGTCGATCCCCCACGAGTCGACGTCCGCCCCGACCCAGGTGGGGTGGACCACGTCGGCGATCTCCTCCGCCAGCTCCGGCAGGCCGGGCGCCGGGTAGTGGACGTCGAACAGCTCCGGCGGGAAGCCGTAGAAGTCGTGGATCGTCCTCGGTCGGGGCATCGCGGTGACGGCGGTGGCGCCGATGTACCAGTGGGCCGACACGACCAGGATCGCCCGGGGGCGCGGAACCGCCCGCCCGAAGGCGCGCCACGCCTGGGTGTAGCGGTTGAGTTCCAGCGCGTTCATCGGGCTGCCGTGCCCGATGAAGGCGGCCGGCATCACCGCCGGGACGGTCTCGCTGCTCATGCTGCTCCCCCGGGCTCGCGCTGAGGCGAGCGTAACCGCTGTCGTGGGGAGCCGACCGGTCATCGCCGGCCGCGACCGGTTGTCACCGGTCGCGGCCGGCGATCGCCGTCAGTCGGACACCTCGCGCCAGGCGGGGTGATTGCCACGCCATGCACCGGCGAGGATGACCGCGGACGTCCGGCCGGGGCATTCCTGCACCCGGGAGCGGCCGGACTCGCCGCCGATTCGTACCTGCACGTCCCAACGCTGCCCATCGGTGCGGATGTACACGTCCCGACGCCCGCGTTGCGACGTGTCACCGTTCCACCAGTGTTCTTCGACCCTCACCCAGCGACCGTATAGCAGTTCGTCCGTGGACGACACGGCCGGTGCCGGTGGAGATCGCGCCGGGCGGGGTCGCGGGTCAGGCGGACTCCCCCGGCGCCAGGTGACGGTAGCCGGGCACGGTCTCGGCGAACCAGCCGTTCACGCTGGTCAGGCCGCGCTCGTTGAGCTGGGCGTCGTGGATCGGGAACACCCGCTCGGCCCCGACGGCGGTGGCGAAGTCGATCGCCTCGGTGAGCTTCAGCCAGGATGCCTGCGCCGGGACCAGCAGCGTCTCGACCGGCCGCTCCGGCCGGTGCAGGGAGTCGCCCGGGTGGTAGACCGCGTCGCCGACGAGGTAGCCCAGGTTGGGGCAGTCGGGCTGGCCGCCGTGGATGGTGGCGTGCCGACCGCCGAGCGCGGTCACGGTGAGGCCGGCGGCGGTGAACCGCTCGCCGGCGCCGACCCTGGTCACCGGCAGCGGCGCCAGGTCGGGCAGGACGGCGCCCTGCGGGGCGAAGACCGGCACGCCGAGACCCGCCAACCGGAGCACGTCGACGTGGTCGGTGTGCTCGTGGGTGACCAGCACGGCGTCCGCGCCGGCCAGGGCCCGCGGCTCGCTCCAGGTGCCGGGGTCGATGACCAGCACGCCGCCGTCGTGCTCCAGCCGGACACAGGAGTGGGTGAACTTCGTGATCCGCATCCGGCGACCGTACGCCGGTGGCAGCGCCCCGTGTGCCCGGCGGCGGGCGGCACGGGCCGTGCCGGAGGTGGCGCCGGCCCGCCTTTCCGCCGGTTTCGCCGGACGGCCCGGAGACCGCCCCGAGCCGCGTGAGAGGCTGCGGGGCGGAAGGGAGTACCGAAATGGGCGACTACGGCCACCCGCTGGCCTTCGGGGCGTTCCTGACGCCCGGCAACGCCGAACCCGGGCGGGTGGTGGGCCTCGCCGTGCTGGCCGAGCAGGTCGGGTTCGACCTGGTCACCTTCCAGGACCACCCGTACCAGCCCGCGTTCCTCGACACGTGGACGCTGATGAGCTTCGTGGCGGCCCGGACCGGCACGGTGCGGCTGGCGGCCAACGTGACGAACCTGCCGCTGCGCCCGCCGGCCGTCCTGGCCCGCAGCGTGGCGAGTCTCGACCTGCTCAGCGGTGGCCGGGTGGAGCTCGGCCTGGGCGCCGGCGCGTTCTGGGAGGCCATCGAGGCGATGGGCGGACGCCGGCTCTCCCCCGGGCAGGGCGTGCGGGCCCTGACCGAGGCGATCGACGTCATCCGCCAGGTCTGGGACGTCGAGGCGCGCGGCGGCGTCCGGGTCGACGGCGAGTTCCACCGGGTGGTGGGCGCGAAGCGGGGCCCCGCGCCCGCCCACGACGTGGGCATCTGGCTCGGCGCGTACAAGCCGCGGATGCTGGCGTTGACCGGGAGCCGGGCCGACGGGTGGCTGCCGTCGCTGGGCTACCTGCAACCCGGCGACCTGGGCAGGGGCAACACGATCATCGACGACGCCGCGCGGGAGGCCGGCCGCGATCCGGCCGACGTGCGCCGCCTGCTCAACGTCACCGGCCGCTTCGCCACCGTCGGCCGGGGACCGCTGGACGGCCCCGCCGAGCAGTGGGCCGAGGAACTGGCCGACCTCGCGCTCAGCGACGGGATCAGCACCTTCATCCTGGGCAGCGACGACCCGGAGGACCTGCGGCGCTTCGCCGCCGAGGTCGCCCCCGCCGTACGCGAACTCGTGGCCGGCGAGCGCGCGGCCGGCGCCGCTGCCGCCGTGACCCCGGCGACGCCCGGAGCCGTCGGGGCGCGGGCGACACCCGGGGGCGCCGGGGCGCAGCCGTCGCCCGCTCCCCGCCCGCCCGCCGTCGCGGGGTCCTTCGTCGTCGTCCCGACGCCCGACGACGGCGTGCGCCGCAGCGCGATCCGGGTCTGGGACGAGGCCACGCGCCCCACCGGCCCCGCGCCCGACCCGGCACGCACCTACACGCCGCACGACCAGGCCGGCGCGCAGCACCTCATCGACGTGCACGACGGGCTGCGCGCCGAGCTGACCCGGCTGTACGACCTCGTGGAGCAGGTGGGGGCCGGGCTGGTCGACGCGGGCACGGCCCGCTCGCACATCAACACCATGACGATCCGGCAGAACAAGTGGACGCTGGGCACGTACTGCGAGTCGTACTGCCGGGTCGTCACCACCCACCACACGCTGGAGGACCGGGGGATCTTCCCGCACCTGCGCCGGGGCGACGACCGCCTCGCCCCGGTGCTGGACCGGCTGGAGCAGGAGCACCACGCCATCCACGACGTGCTGGAACGCGTCGACCGGGCGCTCGTCGCGTTCGTCTCCGTCGCCGACGGGATGGCCGAGCTGCGCGCGGCGGTGGACCTGCTCAGCGACACCCTGCTGTCCCACCTCGCCTACGAGGAACGCGAACTCGTCGAGCCCATCGCCCGGCTCGGCCTGAACTGAACCCGCCGTCGCGCGGCGTGCCGGCGGACCGGAACCGAGCCCGCCGTCGCACGGCGTGGCGGAGGATCGGGGCATGCCGCGACCACCCGGGCGGGGGCACCGCCGCCTGCCGCACACCGCCGACGTCCGCATCGAGGCGTGGGCGCCGAGCCGGGAGGAGTGCGTCGCCGAGGCGGTCGCCGCGCTGGTCGGGACGTTCGTCGACCCCGCCGGGACGCCCCCGGGCCCGCAGCGGGAGTTCCGCGCGCCGGCCGGTGACGACGACGCGGACCTGCTGGTGGGCGTACTCGACGAGGTGATCTTCCGGATGGAGACGACGGGTGAACTGCCGCTGCGCACCGACGTGGCCGACGACGGCGCCGGCGGCCTGGTGGTGCGCTGGCGCACGGCGGACACCGACGCCGTCGAGCTGGTCGGCGCGGTGCCGAAGGCCGTCTCCCTGCACGGGCTGCGCTTCGGCCCCGACGGCGAGGGCTGGTGCTGCGCGGTGACGCTGGACGTGTGAGCCCCCGCGCCCCGCGCCGCCCGCTCAGCCCTTGACCACGCCGAGCGGGACCAGCCGGGCCACCTTGCGGCACAGTCCGGCGCCCTCGGCGGCGGCCACCACCGCCGAGACGTCCTTGTACGCCGCCGGCATCTCCTCGGCCAGGCCGCGCCGGGACGCCCCGCGAACCGCGATGTCCCGCGCCTCCAACTGGGCACGCGGGTCCAGCCCGCGCTCCGACCGCACGGCCTGCTTGCGGCTCTGCACCCGGCCGGCCCCGTGGCAGGTGGACGCGAAGGCCGGCGCCCCCGGCACGCCGGTGAGCACGTACGAGCCGGTGCCCATGGAGCCGGGGATCAGTACCGGCTGCCCCACGTCCCGCAGGTCCTCGGGCAGGTCGTCGTGGCCGGGCGGCAGCGCGCGGGTGGCCCCCTTACGGTGCACGCACAGCGCGCGGCGCTCGCCGTCGACGCCGTGCGTCTCGATCTTGGCGAGGTTGTGCGAGATGTCGTAGACCAGGTCGAGCCGGCTGCCGGTGACCCGGGCGAAGACCTTCCGGGCGGCGTCGGTGAGCAGTTGCCGGTTCGCCCGGGCGTAGTTGGCGGCGGCGGCCATCGCGCCCAGGTAGGCGCGGCCCTCGGCGGAGGAGACCGGGGCGCAGGCAAGCTGGCGGTCCGGCACCTCGATGCCGTGGCGGGCCATCACCTGCTCCATCTTCCGCACGTAGTCGGTGCAGATCTGGTGGCCCAGCCCCCGGGAGCCGCAGTGGATCATCACGCAGACCTGGCCGGGGCGCAGCCCGAAGGCGGTGGCGGCGGTGTCGTCGTACACCTCCTCGACGGCCTGCACCTCCAGGAAGTGGTTGCCGGAGCCGAGGCTGCCGACCTGGCGCGCGCCGCGCTCGATCGCCCGCTCGCTGACCCGCGCCGGATCGGCGTCGCCGACGGCCCCGGCGTCCTCGCAGCGGTGCAGGTCCCGCTCGACGCCGAAGCCGCGCTCGACGGCGTACCGGGAGCCGCCGCGCAGCACCGCGTCGAGTTCCGCGCGATCCGACAGGTGCCACACCGCGCCCCTGCCCATGCCGCGCGGGGTGGCCTCGCCCAGGCCGTCCATCAGCGCGTCGAGGCGGGGCCGCAGCCCGTCGCGGTCGAGGTCGGCGGCGAGCAGCCGGACGCCGCAGGAGATGTCGAAGCCCACCCCGCCGGGCGAGACCACGCCGCCGTTCGCGACGTCGGTGGCGGCCACCCCGCCGATCGGGAACCCGTAGCCCCAGTGCACGTCGGGCATGGCGTACGAGGCGTCGACGATGCCGGGCAGCGTGGCGACGTTCGCGACCTGCTCCAGCGACCTGTCCTCCCCCGCGTCGGGCAGCAGGGACCGGGACGCGAACACCACCCCCGGCACCCGCATCGGGTCGTGCCGGTCGATCCGGAAGCGGTACGGCGACTCCTCGACCAGCTCCATTCCCGGCGGCTACCCGGGCGGACGGCCCTTACACCCGCTTGCCGGCCGCCGGCCGCCGCATCGCCCAGACGTCGGGCCCGCCGTCGGGCACCCGCGCCTGGCCGGTGACGACGAAGCCCAGCCGCCGGTAGAAGCGCACGTTCGGCTCCGACGAGGTCTCCAACACGGCGGGCAGGCCGGCCCGGTCGGCCTCGGCCAGGCCCGGCCGCAGCACCCGGGCGCCCAGCCCCCGGCCCTGGCCGGCCCGGCGTACGCCGACGGTGGCGAGCAGGAACGCCGGCTCGACCGACCGCAGGGAGGCGCAGGCCGCGTCGGCGGCGTGCAGCGCCGACTGCCGGTCGCCGGCCAGCTCGGCGTTGCGCGCCGCGACACCGGCCCAGACCTCGTCCGGCACCGGCCGGTCCGGGGGCAGCCAGACCGCCACCGCCGACGGCCGGCCGTCGGCGTCCACCGCCGCCCAGACGTCACCGTAGGGCAGCCCGACGGCGGCGACGGTGCCGGCGAACATCGCCGCCAGCCGCTCCCGGTGCCGGTCGGCGGCCACCGTCCAGGCCATCCAGGGGTACCCGTCGAAGGCGTCGGCGAGCACGTCGGCCGCCTCGGCGGTCGACTCCGGGCCGATGCGGCGTACGTCGAATTCCATGCCGTCCTCCTCGCGCGCCGCCACCCGGCCGGCGCAGTGCGCGATCATGCCACGGCCCACAGGCCGGCGCCCGGGATTATCAGGTCAGGCCGGCCCACCCGATCGACGGCCACGGTCTGGGTCGGACCAGTGTCGCCGCAGGCGGCGAACCGGGTGGCGGCGCGGCAGGCACGGTCACTACTCCTGTCCGGTCCGCGCCGGATCTGCTCCCGACCCGTCCTCGGTCGCCGGCCGTTCCGTGGACGTGGACCGGCTGGCTGCCGGGCGGTCGGCCCGACGTGAAGGCGGAGCCACCGATCGCCGGGCCCGGCGCATCCGGTGCAGCACCCCGTGCCAGGCCGGCGCCTCGCGGGCGTCGTCGAAGGCCCGGGCGATCACGACATCGGTCGAGGAGTGCGCCAGGATCGAGATGACGATCGTCAGGGCGACCAGGTGGAACACCTCGTCGCCGGCCGCGATGCCGGACTCGAGCACCAGCAGCCCGTAGACCACGGAGGCGAAGCCCTTCGGTCCGAACCACATGGCGGCGGCCTGCTCCCGCAGGCCCAGTCCCGAGCGCAGGAAAGAGATCCACAACGCGACCGGCCGAGCCACCACGATCGCCAGCACGGCGAAGACCCAGCCGGTCCAGGAGATCTCCCCGAGGAACTCCACCGAGATCAGCGCCCCGAACACCAGCAGTGCGGCCAGCTTCAGCAGCTCCGCCACGTTCTCCCCGAAGTGTTCGAACGCCGCGCGCTGCCGCGGCCCGAAGGTGGCCACGGTGATCCCGGCGGCGAACGCGGCCAGGAACAGGTTGCCGTGGGTGGCCTTACCCAGCGCCAGCACCAGCAGGCCGATCGCCATCCCGTTCAACGGGGCGTACGCCGTCGACGCGGCGAACCAGCGGGTCCGCTCCAACCCGATCGCCAACAGCGGCACCAACACCCCGATGAGCAGACCGACCGCCAGTTCGGTGCCCAACTCCCCCAGGTGCAGATCGTCCGAGCCGGCCGCAACCGCCAGGAGGACCACCACGAACGGCAGGGCCAGGCCGTCGTTGACGCCGGACTCCACGTTGAGCAGGTGCCGCAGCCGCGCCGGAACCTTGTCGTTGCCGACCAGTGCGGCGGCGAAGACCGGATCGGTCGGGGCGAGGATGGCCCCGACCAGCAGCGCCTCCGGCCAGTCCAGACCGGCCACGTAGTGCGCCAGCACCGCCGTCACCAGCAGGGTCAGCGGCAGACCCCAGCCCAACGCCCGACCGGGCAACCGCCACGCCGAGCGCAGGTCGGCCCAGCCCACCCGCATCCCGTCGGTGAACAGCACCGCGAACAACGCCAGCTCCGCCAACTGGGCCACGATCGGCGAGTCGGCCCGCAGGTGCAGCACGCCCCCGGTGTCCTCGCCCAACAGGAAGCCGGCGACCAGGAACAGCGCCGCCGTGGAGAGGATGGTGCGGTGGGCCAGCGCCGACACGAGCACGGCAGCCAGCAGGACGGCGGCGAAGGACAGCAGCAGCACGGGTTGGCCTTCCGAGGGTACGGAACATCACGGTGCCGACCAGACTTCCCGGCGCTCCACAGATCTCGGCGATCATACCGGCGGCCCGCACGCCGAGGCACCGGATGTACCCGCGCCTCCCGGCCGGCCATCCCTGCTGCTGAGCCTGCTGATGTTCGCCGGGCGTACCGGCCCGCTGACGCTGCCGGCGCTGGCGCTGGACCCGCCGTTGCTACGGCGGCTAGGGATCGCCGGCTCCCACCGCGCGGTCGTGGCCATCGGAGCCGACGTCGACCACGTGGAACGCTTCGCCGGCGGCCGGATGAACCGCGCCACTTCCCACGCGTGACGCGGCGCAGTACGGTGAACGCGGTGCGCCGGGAAGCCTGGTCGGCAGTCGTGACACGTCGTCGACCGGAGGCATTCCATGGCCACACCCGCCGTTCGCACGCAAGACCTGACCAAGCGCTACGGAAAGGTGCTCGCCCTCGACGGGCTGGAGCTGACCGTGCCGGCCGGCGAGGTGTTCGGGTTCCTCGGCCCGAACGGCGCCGGGAAGTCCACCACCATCCGGCTGCTGCTGGGCCTGGCGCGGCCCACCGCCGGGCGGGCCTGGGTCTTCGACGCCGACGCCGGCGACGTCGCCGCACATCGCCTGCTGGCCTACGTGCCGGCCGACGTGGCGCTGTGGCCGCAGCTCACCGGCGCGGAGACCCTCGAACTGCTCGCCGCCACCGGACCCGGCATCGACCGCGCCTACCGCGACGACCTCGTGGAGAAGTTCGCCCTCGACCTGTCCAAACCGGCCCGCACCTACTCGACCGGCAACCGGCAGAAGATCGCGCTCGTCGCCGCGTTCGCCACCCGCGCGCCGCTGCTGGTCCTCGACGAGCCGACCAGCGGGCTGGACCCGTTGATGGAGCGGGAGTTCCGCCGTGCCGTCTCGGTCGCCCGGGACCGCGGCCAGACCACGTTCCTCTGCTCCCACCAACTGGCGGAGGTGGAAGCGGTCTGCGACCGGGTGGCGATCCTGCGCGCCGGCCGCCTCGTCGACGTCGCTACCGTCGGCGACCTGCGCCGCCTGCACCGCACCGAGGTGACGGCCCGCTTCACCGGCCCCGTACCCGACCTGTCCGGCGCGGCGGGAGTCGACATCGTCGCGCAGGACGGCGGGACGCTCAGCTTCTCCCTGACCGGGCCGCCTGCGCCCGCGCTACGCGCCCTCGCCGCCGCCGACGTCACCGCCCTCACCGTCCGGGAGCCGAGCCTCGAGGAGATCTTCCTCGACTACTACGGCGAGACCGCCCGATGACCGCCGCCGCCCTGAGAGTGGCCGGCCGCACCGCCGCTGGGCAGGCCGTCACCCGCCTGGCCGTACGCCAGGTACGCCGCGGCGCACTGGTCGTGCTCGCCGTGACGGTCGGCATGTCGACGCTGGTCGCCGCGACCTACGCCACGACCGTCGGGGACAATCTCGACGCGGACGCGCTCGCCGCCCTGGCCCGCAATCCCGCGATCCGGACCCTGTTCGGCGAGCCGGTCGCCCTCGACACCGCAGGCGGTTTCACCGTCTGGCGGACCGGCACCATCCTCGCCGTCGTGCTGTCGGTGTGGGGCCTGCTCGCGACCACCCGCGTCACGCGCGGCGAGGAGGCGGCGGGCCGGTGGGACCTCCTGCTCGCCGGCCGGCTGGGACCGGCTACGGTGCTCGGCCGGCACCTCGCGGTGCTGGCGGCCGCGACGACCCTGACCGGGGTCACGCTCGCCGTGGCGCTCGTCGCGGTCGGCACCCCGGCCCGCGGAGCGGCCCTGCACGCCGCCGGTCTGGCGCTGGTCGCCACGGTGGCCGTCGCGGCAGCGGCCCTCGCCGCACAGGTCTTCCCCACGCGGGCCGCCGCGAGCGGGGCCACGCTGGCGTTTCTCGGCCTCGGGCTGCTCGCCCGCATGGTCGGTGACGGCGTCGCTCCGCTCGGCTGGCTGCGCTGGCTGCCGCCGTACGGGCCGCTGGCGCTGACGCGCCCCTATCAGGACGATCGGGTGTCGCCCCTGATCGTGCTCGCGCTCGCCACGGTCGTGCTGTCCGCCGGTGCGCTCGCGCTGGCCGGCCGGCGGGACGTCCGCGACGGACTGCTCTCCCCCGCCGCCGGCCGGCCGCCCCGTCTGCGGCTGCTCGGCTCGGTGGAGACCTTCGCCGTCCGGCGGATGCTGCGGCCACTCGTCGGCTGGTCGTCCGGCGTCGGCGCGTACTTCCTGCTGATTGGCGTGCTCACGGTCTCCCTGACCGACTTCCTCGCCGACAACCCCCGCTTCGCCGACCTTGCCGCGCAGGCGGGCTTCGCCGGCCTCGGCTCCGTCCGTGGATACGCCGCCACCCTGTTCGCACTGCTCGCCGTACCGGTCGGCGCCTTCACCGCAGTCCGGGTCGCCGCGTTCGCCGCCGCGGAGGCCGACGGGCGCCTGACCCTCCTCCACGCCGGGACGGTCCCGCGCGCCCGGCTGCTCACCGCCGAGGTGGGCACCACCGCGGTCGGCGCTGCGGTGCTCGTCACCGTCGCCGGAGTGGGGACGTGGCTCGGCGCGATCCTGGTCGGCGCGGATCTGCCGCTGCGCGCCGCGCTCGCCGGCACCTGGAACGTCCTGCCGGTGGCGCTGCTCAACCTCGGAGCCGCGGTCCTCGTCCTGGGCCGGGCACCGCACGGGGTGGCGGTACTGGGCATGGTGCCGGCCGCCGGCGGGTTCCTCCTCAAGGTCATCGCCGACAGCACCGGGGCGGCGGGCTGGGTGAGCTGGCTCTCGCCGTACACCCATCTCGCGGCCGTGCCCCAGGCGACGCCGGACTGGCCCGCCACGGCCGTCATGATCGTGCTCGCTGGTGCGGCCGTCGCGGTCGGCGTGGCGGGCTACCGGCGTCGGGACATGGTGGTCTAGCCCGGCGGCTGGACGCGGCCCTGCCGATCGACGACCTGCGGCGGGACGGGCAGCCGCCGAACGTCGCGAGGTCACACACGGTAGAACGCGCGGTAGCGGCGGATCAGCCGCCACTGCACCAGCACCGCCGCCACGGTCAGCAGGATCATCACCAGGGTCGCGGCGGCGGCGTAGCCGTAGCGCAGGTACTCGAAGCCGGTGCGGTAGACGAACAGCGACAGGTAGGTGGTGGCGTACGGGGGCGGGCCGCCGTCGGTGACCACGAAGGCCGGCACGAAGGAGAAGTGCAGGCTCTGGATGGCGTCGCGCACCGCCAGCAGCCCCAGCACGGGTGCCATCAGCGGCAGCGTGACCCGGCGGAACACGTCCCAGCCGGTGGCGTCCTCGAGCGCCGCCATCTCGTAGACGTCGCGGGGCAGCGCGCGGCGGGCGGCCAGCAGCACCACGAAGGTCTCGCCGATGGTGAAAAGGCTCATCAGGACGATTGCCGCGCGGGCGTCGGTCGGGTCGGTGAGCCACTGCGGCGGGGTGCGTCCCAGCGCGGTCAGGCCGTTCTCCCCGCCCGTGCGCAGCAGCTGGTTGATCGGGCCGTAGAGGGGGTTGAGCAGCCAGAGCCAGAGCAGCCCGTAGGCGATCTCCGGCACCGCGGTCGGCAGCACCGCCGCCGTGCGGGCGCCGCCGACGCCGACCGCGCGGCGGTGCAGCAGCAGCGCCAGGCCGAGGGCGAGCAGCACCCGCAGCGGTACGGCCACCAGCGCGAACACCAGCGAGTTGGTCAGCGACACCCGGAACACCGGGTCGTCCAGCAGCGCCGCGAAGTTGCCCAGCCCCACCCAGCGGGGCGGGCGCAGCAGGTCGTACTCGGTGAACGCCAGCGCCAGGGTGACGGCGGCGGGCAGCAGCACCAGCCCGACCAGCCCCACCAGGTACGGCGTGAGCATCAGCGCCAGCTGCCGGCGCGAGCGGCGGTCGGTCGTCGTCACGGGGCGTACCGGCGGCCCGATGCGGCGTGGAAGACGTGGACGTCGGCCCAGCGCACGCCGACCCGTACCGGCGCGCCCCTGCCGGGGCGGCGGGCGGCGGGCACCCGGGCGACGATCCGGTGCCCGCCGGCAAGCCCCAGATACGCGTACGCGTCCTCGCCCACCACCTCGACCCGGTCGACGGTGGCGTCCGTGCCCTCGGCGGCGTCGAGGACCACCGCCTCGGGGCGGAAGCCGAGCTCCAGGCCGTCCAGGGCGGGTGGGGCGTCACCGTGCGGGCGCAGCGGACCGTCCGCCGGGAGCAGGTTCATCGCGGGGGAACCGACGAAGCGGGCCACGAAGGTGGTGGCCGGGGTGCGCCAGATCTCGTCGGGGGTGCCGACCTGCTCGATGCGCCCGTCGCGCAGCACGGCGATCCGGTCGGCGAGCACCAGCGCCTCGGTCTGGTCGTGGGTGACGTGCACCATCGTCGCGCCCAGCCGGTCGTGCAGGGCCCGCAGCTCGGCGCGCATCTGCACCCGCAGCGCCTGGTCGAGGTTGGACAGCGGCTCGTCGAGCAGGAACACGTCCGGCTCGCGCACCAGCGCCCGGGCCAGCGCCACCCGCTGCCGTTCGCCGCCGGAGAGCTGTCCGGGCCGCCGGTCCAGCAGCCCGGCGCAGCCGACCGTCTCGGCCGCCGCGCGGGCCCGCTCGCGGGCCGCCGCGCGGGGCGTGTCGCGTACCTCCAGGCCGAAGGCGATGTTCTCGGCGACGCTCAGGTGCGGGAAGAGCGCGTACGACTGGAACACCATCGACACGTTGCGCCGGCCGGGACGCTCGGCGGTGACGTCCCGGCCGGCGATGCGGACGCGGCCGGCGGTGACCGGCTCCAGGCCGGCGACGACCCGCAGCACCGTCGACTTGCCGGCCCCCGACGGGCCGAGCACCACCAGCAGCTCGCCCCGGGCGACGGCCAGGTCCACCTCGTGCAGCACGGTCGCCCCCCGGTACGCGGCCGAGACGCCGGCCAGGGCGAGGCCCGGATCGCTCACCCGTGCTCCCCGCGGGCGAAGATCGGCCGGGTCTGCCGGTCGAGGTCGCGGATCACGTCGTCGAGCCGGTCGCCCCGGTGCATGGCGTTCTCCAGGATGCCGTAGGTGACGTCCTCGATCTCCGGCCAGGTGGAGACGGTCGGCAGCGCCCGGACGGTGGGGATCGCGTCGAGGAAGACCTTGGCGCTGCGCGGCGGCTGGGCCGGGCCGAGGAACGCCGGGGACTTCGACACCCCGACGTGCGACGGGACGGTACGGCCGGTGGCTGCGATGATCCGCTGCCCCTCCTCGGCGATGGCGAACTCCAGGAACCGCCACGCGGCGTCCTTGTGCTTCGCGCCCCGGGTCATGCAGTACGCGTCGGAGTGCAGCACCCCGACCTGCTCCTTGTAGACGGGCAGCGGCGCGACGTCCCACTCGAAGCCGGTGATCGAGCGGAACGTGGTGGTGGAGCGGCGGGAACTCATCAGCATGGCGAGCCGGCCGTTGGCGAAGCGCGACTCGTCGTCCTCGGCCTCCACCTCCTCGTCGGTGGGCACCACCCCGTACGCCAGCCGCAGGTCCACGAGGTTCTTCAGCGCCTCCCGGGCGGCCGGGGTGTCCAGGGTCAGCCGGGTCGGCTTCGCCAGGTCGTCGACGATCTCGCCGCCGCCGGACCAGACGAACGGGGCGAGACGGATGATCGACGGCTCGACGCCGAGCCCGTGCACGGCCGGGCGCAGCGCCGCGCCCTCGCTCTCGGTGGCCTTGACCACCACGCCCCGGGAGTCGCGGGTCATCGCGGTCGCGGTGGCGACCAGGTCGTTCCAGGTCCAGCCGGCCCTCGGCTCGGGCACGCCGTGCTTGGCGAACAGGGTGCGGTTGTAGTAGACGGCCAGGCTGGAGACGTTCTGCGGCAGGCAGAGCTGCCGGCCCTTCCAGCGGAACGCGTTCCAGGCCACCGGGTAGTAGTCGGCCGGGTCGACGGCCTCGGAGGCGGCCAGCCGGTCGTCCAGCGGCTCGATGACGTCCTTGGCGGCGAACTGGCCGTAGAAGCGGTAGTTCATCAGGAACAGATCCGGCGGGGCGCCGCCGGCCACCGAGGTGGCGAGCCGGGCCAGCAGGTCCTTGCGGTCGCTGGCCTCGACGAGCTGCACGTCGGCGCCGGGACGGGCCTTCTCGTACGCCTCGACGAGGGTGCGGTAGGCGGCGAGTTCCTCGGGAGCGCCGAAGACCAGCAGCCGCACCGGCCCGTCGGCGGACGACCCGGCGCCGGAGCCGCACCCGGTGGCGGCCAGCACAGCGGTGAGCAGCAGCGCGAGCAGCGCCTTCGGTCGCGTCGTCGGTCGCATCGTCAGTCTCGTCCCGTCGGGTCGTCGTGGTGGAGGAAGCGCCGCTGGGCGAGCACGAAGACGGCCAGCGCCGGCACCGTGGCCAGCACCGCGCCGGCCAGGAACACCGGGAAGTTCGTCGGGTCCAGCACCGACAGGGAGCGCAGCGCCAGCGGCAGGGTGAACAGGTCGCGGTCGTAGACGTAGACCAGCGGGTCGAGGAAGTTCGACCAGGTGAGCACGAAGGTCAGCGCGGTGAGGCCGGCCGTGACCGGGCGCACCAGCGGCAGGGCGACCCGCCACCAGGTGCGCAGCGGCGACAGGTCCGCCACCAGGCAGGCGTCGTAGAGATCGGTCGGCAGCGCCCGGAACGCCAGGTGGTAGACCAGGACGTAGAGCGGCGAGGTGCCCAGCAACGCCGGGGCGACCAGCGGCACCAGCGTGTCGGTCAGGCCGAGCATCCGGAAGATCGCGAAGCGGGGCACGAGCAGCGCCGTGGCCGGCACCATCAGGGCCACCAGGGAGGCCGCCACGACGACGCCGGTGACGCGCGGGGCGATCCGGGCCAGCGCGAAGCCCGCCAGGGAGGCGACGAGCACGCTCAGCGGCACGGCGACGACCGCGACCACTACCGAGTTGAGCGAGGCGCGCAGCAGCCCGCCCAGCTCGACGGCCTGCCGGTAGCCGGTGGTGGAGACCGGCTCCGGCACGAGCTGCGGGGTGGGCGGCGGCGGCAGGCCCGGCTCGGTCAGCGAGCCGGAGACCAGCAGCAGCAGCGGCGGGACGAAGACGAGCAGGACGAAGGCTGCGCCGAGGGTCCGCCAGGCGCGTCCGGCCGCCCCGGGCAGCGGTACGGGGCCGCCCGCGCGGCCCCGTACCGTGTCGTTGCCGATGGTCGCCTGCCTCAGAGCGTGAGCTGCCAGGCGCCGAGGCCGTGCGAGGCGGCGTAGAGCACCCGCTTGCCCGGCACGATGGTCAGCCCGGCCACCTCCACGTTCGGCATGCCCCGGGCCGCCTTCACCCAGGTCGTGGCGCCCTTGGCCAGCCGCAGCACGCCGAAGTCGGTGGCCGCGTAGAGGGTGCCGGTGACGTCGTCGCGGACCAGGTCGGTGATCGGCTGGTCGCCGAAGTCGTACGACCGGTCGGTCCAGGTCGCGCCCGCCCCCGCCACCCGCACCTCGAACGCGTGCCCCAGCGTGGCCGGGGTGTTCGAGTTGAAGCCGCTGTAGGAGACCCACGCCCGGGCCGGGTCGGCCGGGTCGACGTGGACGCTGGTGACGAAGCGGTTCGGCGTGGCGGCGGTGTCGATGCGCGTCCAGGTGACCGCCGACGCCGGCTCGGCGTCGACGTTGCGCGACACGAAGACCCGGCCGGTGCTGGTGGCCGCGTACGCCGTGGACGAGTCGGAGGCGACGCGCTCGACGACCGAGACGGCCCCGCCGGCCCGGTCGCCCCACGCGGCGTCGGTCAGGTTGACCGTGCCCAGCGGCGCGAAGTCGCCGCACTGCGCCTCGAAGGTGCCGGTCCAGGTGTTGCAGATCCGGTCGGCCTCGGCCAGGCTCCGGTCGCCCAGGCCGAACGTCTTCGTCCGGTAGACGGTGCGCGAGGTGCCGGCGAAGATCGTCCCGCTGACCTTCGGGTCGCTGACCACGGGTGCGTAGAACAGGGTGCCCGGCTGCCCGAAGACGGGGTCGGAGATCGAGATCCAGCTGCCCACGTCGCCGTTGTCGAAGTTCACCTCGGGCGAGGCGTCGTAGAAGGTGTGGAAGCGGAACTCCGGCCTGCCGACGTCGAAGCCGGACGCGCCGCCGTCGCCGATCATCGTGTTGACCCAGCGCCGGCGCTCGCCCTTGTTCTCCCAGGTGCCGTTGTCCTGGGTGCCGCCCTGGAGCAGCCGGTGGTCGTGCGGGCTGGCCGAGAGGCTGATGAACTGCAACGTGTTCATGCCCTTGTTGATGCCGTCGAGCTTCGACGGGATCTTCGACAGCATCTGCCGGCAGCGGTCCTTCTGCGCCTGGGTGGTCAGGTTGCGGTCCGGGTTGTCGCACCAGGCCGACCGGTCCACGAACTGGCCGCTGGAGCGCATCACGCCGCCGTCGTTGGCCTCGAAGAACTGGTACGGGTTGCGCGGGTTGGTGACGAGGGCGTGCTGGTCGGGGTGCAGGCCGTTGGGGTGCAGCTCGTCGGTGCCGTCGAAGGTCATGTCGGTGCCGCTGACGCCGGCGTCGGTGGAGAGCACCACGGCCCGCTTGTGGGCGACGGTCTCGCCGTAGACGTACGAGCCGCCGGTGTAGACGATGTCCGGGTGCCCGGCCGGGGTGTGCACGAACACGTCGTACCAGCACTGGCCGGTGCACTGGTTGTAGGTGGCGTAGCCCGGGTCGGCCGGGTTGGCGCTGCTCAGGTCGGCGAACGCGGGGGCGCCGCCGGCCACGTCGTCGCTGCGGAACAGCCGCGAGTACGGGTTGCCGAGGTTGCCCTCGTAGACGTACATGCGGGTCTTGCCGTTCGGCAGGGCGGTCACGTCGATCGCGGCCCGGGTCTGGAAGACCGCCGGGTTGAGCGAGGGCTTGATCTGCGTCCAGGTGGCGCCGGCGTCCGTCGAGCGCCAGACCCCCCGGGCGTACGAGGAGGCGTAGACGGTGTTCGCGTCGCGGGGGTCGAGCTTGACGTAGCGCACGCCGCGCGGCGAGCAGGTGGCGGTGTTGGCGTATTCCGCGGCGCTGCCGGTGCACTGGGTGGCGTCGGCCGAGCCGTTGTGGATGAACTTCCAGTTCGCGCCGCCGTCGGTGGACTTGTAGAGGCCCCACTTCTCGGCGTCGGGCACGGGCCGGGTGACGCCGGTGCAGCAGGAGCCGGACATGCCGCGCAGGGCGGTGGTGGTGGCGACGTAGAGCGTCTTCGGGTCGCCGGGCTTGACGGTGATCTCGCCGATGCCCTTGCCGGCGAGGGCGTCCTTGCCCAGCGGGCCCTTCCAGGTGACGCCGCCGTTTGTGGACTTGTAGAGCCCGACGCCGGCGACGCAGCCGGAGGCGCAGGTGTTGGCCTCGCCGGTGCCGACGTAGATGGTCAGCCCCGTCTTGTCGTTGCGGTCGATCTTGACCGAGCCGGCCGCGTTGATGCCCAGCGGCCCGCCCAGGTAGAACCACTTCGGCTCGGCGGCGAGGACGTTCAGGGTGCCCCAGACGCCGCCGCCGGCCGGCGTGACGTACGCCCGGCAGAGCAGGGCGTTGCAGTCCGGGGCGATGTCGATGGAGGTGACCCGCCCGCCCGCGACGTACGCGTTCGGCACGTAGTTGCCGGCGTTGCGGAACTCGGTGAACGGGTAGAGCGCCTCGCTGGGGCCGATGTTCGTCCAGCCCCGGGTGCCGCCGGCGCGCCGCTCGGCGGCGGCGTACGCCGACTTGGAGCGGTCGACCTGGGCGATGCTGATCGTGTCGGCCGGGTACGCGCGCTCCAGGAACTCCTGCTGCGCGGCGTTGCCGGGCCCGTCCGGCGACATGCCGTCGCTGCCCGGCACGGCCTGGCGCAGCCGTTCCATGTGGGCGCCGAGCGCGCCTGGCATCTCCCCGTCGCCGGCCGCGGCGACGGGGGTCGGCACCTCGGCGCCGGCGAAGTGGATTCCGATGAGACCGGTCGACGCCACCAGGGCACCGACCGCCAGTCCTGCGAGCAGATGACGACGTCTGCGCTTCACGAGGTCCCTCCGGCAGATGACGGCGCCACTCAGCGCGACCCTCCGGATTGCCGACCGCCGCTGGCAGCGTCCACGGTGGAGAATGACAGAGCGCATCGACGCAGACAATCCTCTGCATGGACGAGCATCGACGCATGGTTGCATCCGCATGGAACGGGTAGTGCGCCGGCATGCCATCGCGTTACGAGAACTATCCGAGGATCGCCATCGTCACCGGCGCGGACTCCGGCATCGGCCGGGCCTGCGCCGTCGCCCTCGCGGAGGCCGGCTTCGACGTCGGCGTCACCTGGCACCGCGACGCCGCAGGCGCCGACCGGACCGCCGCCGAGGTACGCGCCGCCGGCCGGCGCTGCGAGGTCGCCGAGCTGGACCTGACCCGGCTGCCGGGCGCCGACGCGGTCGTCGACGAGTTGGCCGACCGGCTCGGCGGTCTCGGCGTGCTCGTCAACAACGCCGGCACCGGGGCGTCCACGCCCTTCGTCGACACCGGCTGGGAGCAGTGGCGCGAGGTGCTCTCCGTCGACCTCGACGGGCCGTTCCTGTGCGGGCAGCGGGCCGCGCGGCGGATGCGGGCTGCGGGGCTGGGCGGACGGATCGTCAACATCACCAGCGTGCACGAGCACGCGCCCCGGGTCGGCTCGGCCGCGTACTGCGCCGCCAAGGGCGGGCTCGGCCTGCTGACGAAGGTGATGGCGCAGGAGTTGGCGGCGGACGGGATCACCGTCAATGCGGTCGCCCCGGGCGAGATCGCCACCCCGATGACCGGCCAGGAGGACGTCGACCCGTTCACCGAGGAGCGTCCCGGGGTGCCGGTCGGGCGGCCCGGCGACGCGCGGGAGGTGGCCGCCGTGGTCGCGCTGCTCGCCTCGCCCGCCGCCGCGTACGTCACCGGCGCGTCCTGGCCGGTGGACGGCGGCATGCTGATGATGGGCCCGCAGGCCAACGCGCTGGAGTCGCACGACTGGCGCTCGGTGCGGGGGTGAGGCGCCGCCGCACCGGGACGCCCCGACGCGCCCCGTCCGCCAAGCGCACAGCTCGGCACCCCGGCGCGGCCCCGCAGCTCGGCACCCGGGCGCGGCCCCGCCGGCCGGGCGCGCACAGCTCGGCACCCCGGGGCCCGGTGACCGGCGCGGCGGCGGGACAATGGGAGCCTCCGCCCGCGAGGCCGCCGGCGGGATCCCCCCGATCGGCAGGAGAACGGTCAGCGTGTCGGAGACTCCCGGGGCGACGTCGCCGGCGGACGGGCTGCGCGCCGACTGCGCCCGGTGCTTCGGGCTCTGCTGCGTCGCGCCGGCCTTCTCCGCGTCGGCCGACTTCGCCATCGACAAGCCCGCCGGACGGCCCTGCCCCAACCTGCGGGCCGACTCGCGCTGCGGCATCCACGCCGACCTGCGCGACCGGGGCTTCCCCGGCTGCACCGTCTTCGACTGCTTCGGCGCCGGGCAGCGGGTGGCCCAGGTCACCTTCGGGGGGCGGGACTGGCGCGACGCCCCGGAGACCGCGGCGCGCATGTTCGACACGTTCGCGGTGATGCGACCCCTGCACGAGCTGCTCTGGTACCTGACCGAGGCACTCGCGACGCGCCCGCCGCAGCCGCTGCGCGACGAGTTGTCCGTCGCGCTCGACGAGACCGGGCGGCTGACCCGGGAGCCCGCCGACACGCTGCTGGGCCTCGACGTGGACGCGCACCGGGGGCGGGTCAACCCGCTGCTGTCCCGCGCCGGCGACGCGGCCCGGGCCCGGGGCGGCCGGCCCGGCGTGGACCGGCGGGGCGCCCACCTGTTCGGCGTCGACCTGCGCCGGACCGACCTGCGCCGGGCGAACCTGCGCGGGGCGTTGCTGATCGGCGCCGACCTGCGCGGCGTCGACCTCGGCCTGGCCGACCTCACCGGGGCCGACCTGCGCGGGGCCGACCTGCGCGGCGCTGACCTCTCCGGCGCCCTGTTCCTGCACCAGTCCCAGCTCGACGCGGCCCGGGGCGACCGGCACACGGCCCTGCCGCCCGCCCGGACGCGCCCCGGGCACTGGTCACCACTGTCGCTCACCCCGCTGCCCCGCCCAGCCCGCTCCCCCACCCGCGCCACCCGCCCACCCCGCCCCCGTTGACCCCACCCCGCACTCCCCTCCCTGCCCCCTCCCTATGCCCTTCTCCCCACCCCCGCTCTTCCCCGCGCTCCCGACCCCACTCCGCCCCTCTGGCTCCCTGGCCCGGCGGCACCTCCCGCCCGCGCTCCCACCCCACCCCCCGCTCTTCGCGATCATGCAGTTGTGGTGCTGCGCATACCGGCAGCAAAACGGCCATAACGGGCACCACAAATGCATGATCGCCTCGCCGGGGCGGGCGGGGCGGCGCGGCGCGGCGCGGGGCAGGGCGGGCGGGTTTTGGGTGGAGGGCTGCGGGTAGCCGGAGCGGACAACGGCATCGGCGGAACGCGGCGGTGCGACGGCGCGGGGAGGCAGCGGTGGGGTATCGGGCGCGCGACGGGGAGCTGCCGGTCGATCCGGCGCACGCCGAGGACGAGGCCGGCCAGGCCCGGCTGGTGCAGGTCGAGGCGGACACCGACGTACCGGCGCCGGACGACACGACGACGAAGCCCGACATCGTCACCGAGGACGACGGGTCGGGCATGGCGGGCGGCGCGTCGGGCAGTTCCAGCGGCGGGTCCGGCATGCCGGGCCACCCGGACGCGGCTCGCTGAGCACCGCCGCGCGTCACATTTGCGGGCAGGCGCCGCGGGGCACGCTCGCGGGCAGGCCACCCGGACGCGGTTCGCTGAGCGCGGCGGGGGACGTTTGCGGGCAGGCCACGGGGGCAGGAGAGCGGCATGACCGATCAGAACCGTACCGACCGGGCCGCCACCGACGAGCCGGACGGCGCCACCGCCATGCAGGCGTCACTGCGTCCGCCGGGCGAGTCCCTGCGCAGCACCGACGACACCGGCGACGACTTCGCCGACCTGCCGGCCGAGGACCGGCGGTCGGCCCGGGAGGTCAGCCGCGCCGGCTACGACGTGGACGCCGTCTCCGGCACCACCGACCCGAGCCGCACCGAGTGACCTGAGCGCCCGCCCGCCGGTCCGATCAGCGGCCGGCGGGCACTGCCGACGCGCGGGCCTCGGTCATGCCCCGGTTGGCCAGCGCGTCGGCGCGCTCGTTCTCCGGGTGACCGTTGTGCCCCTTCACCCACAGCCAGGTGACCTCGTGCCGGGCGCACGCGGCCTCCAACCGCTGCCACAGGTCGGCGTTCTTGACCGGCTGCTTCGCGGCGGTCCGCCAGCCGTTGCGCTTCCACGAGGCCAGCCAGCTGGTGATGCCGTTGCGCACGTACGTGCTGTCGGTGTGCAGCTCGACGGTGACCGACCGGGTCAGGCTCTCCAGGGCCTGGATGGCCGCCATCAGCTCCATCCGGTTGTTGGTGGTCGGGGTCGCCTCGCCGCCGCACAGTTCCCGCTCGTGCGCGCCGTAGCGCAGCACCACGCCCCACCCGCCGGGGCCGGGGTTGCCGCTGCACGCCCCGTCGGTCCAGATCTGCACGACCCTGCCGGCCGTCTCGTCCACCATGCCGGCAACCTACCGAATCCGCACCGCCTCCCCCGCCGTCGGGCGGCGACGCGGCGGGGACGACCTCCCCAACCTTCCACCGCGCCGGCTGAGGCGGCTCAGCCGTCGGTGTCGGCCCGGTCGCCGACCACCGGCCGCGGGACCGTCCAGGTCGCCGCCCTCCCGGTCGGGTCGAGGCGGTCGCGGAGCCGGGCCACGGCGTCGCCGGCGGTGGCGGCGACCATCGGCCGCAGCCGGGTGGTGCCCATCAGCGCCACCTCCTCCGCCGGGGTGGTCGCGCCGTCGAGGAACCGCAGCACCCGCTCGGCGGGATTGCGGTCGAAGAGCCGGCCGAAGAAGTCGGGCCCGCCGACGCCGCCGGCGTCCAGCGCCCGCAGCGCGACCGCGTCCATCCAGCGGTGCCGACGGGGGTACGCGGGAGCGGGCACCGGCGGGCGGCCGGCCGCGAGGGCCTGGGCGACCTGCTCGGCCTGGCGGTGCATGGCGGAGAAGGTGAAGCCGGTGGAGGGTCGGGTGGCGCCGCCGGCCGTGCCGAGGCGGACCACCCGGGGCGAGGGTCGGGCCTCGAACGGGCCGTCGGTCATCGGGATCACCCCGTTCTCCACCTCGCGGACGGTCAACCGGGTCGGGTCGAGGCCGAGCAGGTCCCGGTAGCCGGTCAGCGCCGCGTCGTAGCCGGCGTCGGTGAGCAGGTCGGGGCCGAACTCCGTGTACTCCACCAGGGCGTACCGGTCGCTGACCGGCAGGACGTACCCGAACGACACGCCCCGGGCGGGCTGCGGGGTGCGGAAGTCCATCAGGACGGCCCGGGCCGGGTCGAAGACCGGCACGGCGGACTCCAGCCACCAGCCCCGGAAGTGCTGGAGCCAGTTGGTGCGCCCGGGTCGCCGGGGCGGCCGGGGCCGGGAGTCCAGCACCCAGGACGCGCGGACGGCCGGCCCGGCACCGCCGACGCGTACGGTGACGTGCCCGCCGTCGTCGTGCAGGGAGTCGACGGGCGCGACGATCCGTCGCACGCCGAGCCGTCGCTCGGCCTCGGCAGCCCGGGCGTAGACCGGGCCGGAGCGCAGCATGGCGTACCGCAGGGGGGCCAGGTTGAGGACGCGGCGGCCGTCGGGCGTCGCCACCTCGACCTGGCGCCAGCTCGCGGCCAGCAGCGGGTCCCAGTCGCTGCCGGGGTTGCCCCAGAACGCCCAGGTCCGGTCCTGGCCGCGCCGGTGGACCGGGTCGACGACGGCGATCCGCAGGTCCCGCACGCCGTGCCGGTCCAGGGCGGCGAGGACCAGCGACGCGGCACCGCCGCCGCCGACCAGCGCCAGGTCGACATCCAGCGGCGCGGAGGTGTTCACGCCGACCACGCTGCCACACCACCGGGGGCACCCGGGCACCGACCGGCCCGGGTCGGCCGATCGTCGGACGGCGGTAGGGTGCCAGCGGTCGCCCCCGGGCGACGGCCACCGCGCAACCGGGAGGACGCCCGCCGATGAGCATCACCGCCGCCAACGCGCTCACCGCCCGTTGGGCGTCCACGGTGGACGGCGGGCAGACGGTCGTCTCCGGCGCCGGCGTCTATCCGCTGCTGGCGCTGCTCGCCCGCTACGCGACCGGTCCGGTCCGCGACGAGCTGCTCGCGGTCGCGCCGGAACCGGCCCGGTTCGACCTGGACCGCTCCCCCACCACCCGGCTCGCGCTAGCCGCCTGGGCGCGGCGGGACCTGCCGCTGGCCGACCGGTGGTTGCGGGAGGTGCCGGCGGCCATGCGCGGGGAGCTGACCGGCGATCCGGCGCACGACCAGCGGGCCCTCGCCGGGTGGGCCGCGACCCACACCGACGGCCTGGTCCCCCGGATGCCGGTGCGGGTCACCCCGGCGACCGCGATGGTGCTGGCCAGCGCGCTGTCGCTGCGTACCGAGTGGGCCGCGCCGTTCCGCGACGCCTGGTGTCAGCCGTCCGTCGGGCCGTGGCACGGTCGCCGGCTCGCCGGGCTGAACCGGACGAGCTACGACCTCGACGCGCTGCGGGCCGTCGACACCCCCGTCGGCCCGCTGAGCCTGCTGACCGTGCGGGGTGCCGAGGACGTCGACGTGATGCTCGCCCTGGGTGCGCCGCGGCACGGGGCGGCGGAGGTGCTCCCGGCCGCCATCGGCGCACTCGACGCACCGGCCGCGCTGCCGATCGCCGCCGGCCCCGGCGTCGACGAGCAGGTCGTCGACGCCGTCGACGACCGGCCGGAACTGCTCGTCTCCACCGTGGCCTTCACCGCCTCCGCCGACCACGACCTGCTGGAGCGGGCCGCGCTGTTCGGCCTGTCCACCGCGGTCGGGGACGGCGACCACTTTCCCGGCATCTCCCGGCTCCTGGCGGTCTCGCAGGCACGGCAGAGCGCCACGGCGACCTTCAGCGCGACGGGTTTCCGCGCCGCCGTGGTCACCGCCGTCGCCATGCGGGCGGGTTCCGCGCCGCCGCGACTCACCGCGCGCAAGCGGCGGGTACGCCTCGACGTCGACCGGCCCTTCGGCTTCCTCGCCGTGCACCGGCCCACCGGGCTGGTGCTGCTCGCCGGCTGGGTGACCGACCCCGACCCTCGCGGCTGAGCATCGGGCGCACCGCCGGCCCGCTGGCCCGGGTGCCGTGCGGCCATGGCACTCACCGACCCGGAACTGGCCTTCTCACCGCCTGCGAGCGCAGGTTGGTCGCGGTGGTGATGGCCAGGATCTCCGGCAGCCCGACGGGCCGGCCGGTCAGTCCCGGGGGATGGCCTCGATGGTCGCCATGTTCCGCTCGCCCCAGTCGCCGAGCGGCATCAGCGCCTCGTTGAGGGACCGGCCGAAGTCGGTAAGCGAGTATTCCACCTTGGGCGGGACCTGCCGGTAGACCTCGCGGTGCACGAGACCGTAGGCCTCCATCTCGCGCAGTTGCTGGATCAGCATCTTCTCGCTGATCCCGGTGATTCCCCGGCGCACCTCGGCGAAGCGGCGGGGACCCCCGTCCAGCTCCCACAGGATCAGCGCCTTCCACTTGCCGCCCACGACGTCGATCGCGGCGTCGAGCCCGCACGTGTAGGTCCGCTTCTTCACGTCGCCCCCGCTCTCACTTACCAAAAGGTAAGTACCTGAGGAAATAGTCGGTACTTGATGCTTCGCGCGTACGGAAACAGGATGGGACCGGCCCGGCGGCACGCGCAAGGGCCGAGCCACCCCGTCCACGAAGGAGCACTTCCGTGACCGACCGCGACTTGTCCCCGGTGACCGTGCTGGGCCTCGGGCCGATGGGCCGGGCCCTCGCCGGCGCGCTGCTGGCCGCCGGCCATCCGACCACCGTCTGGAACCGCACGGCCGCCCGGGCCGATCCCCTCGTCGCACGTGGCGCCCGGCGGGCGCCGACCGTGGCGGAGGCCGTCCGCGCGAGCCCGCTGGTGCTCGCCTGCGTCATCGACTACGCGGCCGTCCGCGCCGTCGTCGAGCCCGCGGTCGAAGCCCTCGCCGGGCGCACCCTGGTGAACCTGACCGCCGACACCCCGCAGCGGGCCCGGGCGATGGCGGCCTGGGCCGCCAGGCAGGGCGTCGACTACCTCGACGGCGCGATCATGACCCCGGCCCCCACCATCGGCGGGTCCGAGGCGCTGGTGCTCTACAGCGGGCCCGAACGGGTCTGGCACGCCCAGCGGGACACCCTGCGGAGCCTGGGCGGTTCGGCCGACTGGTTGGGCCCGGACCCGGCTCGTGCGGCCGCCCACGACGTGGCGCTGCTCGACGTGTTCTGGACCGCGATGAGCGGCATCGCGCACGCCTTCGCCCTGGCCCGGGCGGAGGGGATCACGGCGACCGAGCTTGCGCCGTACGCAAAGGGGATCTCGGGCCTGCTGCCCGACCTCGTCGACGACCTGGCCGGGCGGACCGACGTCGGGAACCACACCGCCGACGTCTCCACCATCGCCTCCGCCGCCGCCACCATGGCGCACATCGTCGAGGCGGCCGAGGGGCACGGCATCGACACCGGCACGCTCCGGGCGGCCAACGCCGTCGCCGCCCGCGCGGTGGCCGCCGGGCACGGTGCCGACGACTTCTCCCGGCTGGTCCGGGTGTACGCGCAGGCGGCCGCGTGAGCGCCCCACGCCACCGGCCCGTCGCCGTGCTCGGGCTCGGCGCGATGGGCAGGGCCCTGGCCGGCGCGCTGCTGGCCGCCGGCCACCCCACGACCGTGTGGAACCGGTCGCCGGAGCGTTCCGCCGCGCTGGCCGGGGCGGGAGCGGACGTGGCCGGCTCCGCCGCCGAGGCGGTCGCGGCGGGCGAACTGGTCGTGGTGTGCCTGCTCGACGACGACGTCACCCGTCGGGTGCTCGAACAGGCGACGCCGGCCCTGGCCGGGCGGACGGTGGTCAACCTGACCAACGGCACCCCCGCGCAGGCCCGCCGGCTCGCGGAGTGGGTGACCGCGCGGGGCGCGAGGTACGTCGACGGCGGCATCATGGCCGTGCCGTTCATGATCGGCCAGCCCGGCGCGTTCGTGCTCTACAGCGGCACGGAGGACGCCCTCCTCGACTGGCGGGACACCCTCGCGGCGTTCGGCGACGTCCACTGGCTCGGCGCCGACCCCGGTCGGGCCGCCGTGCACGACCTGGCCCTGCTCGCCGCCATGTACGGCATGTTCGGTGGGTTCCTGCACGCCACGGCGATGGTCCGCGCGGCCGGCACGCCGGCGGGCCGGCTCGCGCCGATGGTGACCGGGTGGCTGACCGCAATGCTCGGGGAGCTGCCCGCCATGGCGGCGGCCGTCGACTCGGGCGAGCACGACGCCGACGGGTCCTCCCTGGGGATGCAGGCCGCCAGCTTCGGCAACCTGCTGGCAGCCTGCCGGGACCTGGGGGTCGACGCCGGACTGATGCGCCCGGTGCGTGACCTGCTGGACGAGGCGGTCGCCCGGGGCCATGGCGAGGAGGGCCTCTCCGCGCTGGTGGGGCTGCTGCACGACGACGCCGGCCGCCCGGCCTGACCGCTCCCGCCGCCCCTGCCGGATGGCCGCGGCGACACGCTGGACAGGCAGTCGCCCGGAGCAAACCGGCCAGGACCGGGCCAACGCGGCGGGCCGGGCGCGTACGCGCCCGCCGCGGGGCACCGTTCCCGAGTGGGGCCGGGACGGCCCAGCCGCGACAGCACGTCCCCCGGTGACATCGGCACGGCCAACCCTCGCGGGTGGGCCGTGCCGGCATTTCCGCTGCTCCCTCCGCCTCGCGGGTGGACACGTGACGGCAACGAAGATTTCTCATTTTCACCGGATCGGGGTCCCAACCCTCCTAGGGTTGGTCACACCGGTGCTAGTCACGGAGTTGGCCACCCGAACGACGTCCCACGCAGTCAGCGGACGAAAAGTGAGGGAAGACGCGTATGAAGGCAAAGACAGTTCTCGTATCGGCGGCGCTCGGCGTGGGTCTCGGCACGCTCCTGCTCCCCGGCGCGGCGCTGGCCGACACCGTCGTGTCACCGGCCACCACGCCGGTCGGCGGGACGGTCGTGCTCACCGCGACGACCTGCAACCCGAAGTCCGGCGACGCGATCTTCCGCGTCACCGGCCCCGACCGCGACCAGAACGTCCGGTCCACCACCGCGGCGGCCGGCGGCGGGCTGAGCGCCGAACTCTTCACCGCCGGCTTCACCCTGGGCACCTACACCGTGACCGCGACCTGCGGCGACGGCAGCGCGGCCGGCAGCGCCACGTTCACCGTCACCCCGATCGGCGGGGCCCAGGCCGGCGGGCGCGGCGGCACCGACGGGACCGGCGCGTTGGCGGCCGGCGGCGCCCTGCTCGGCTCCGCCGCGGGCGGCGCCCTGGTCCTGGCCCGCCGCCGGCGCCACATGGCGGCGGCCACGCTCTGACCGACGGCCCCGTGCCGTCCACTCCTGCAAGTCGTCCATCCCTGCAACGGGTGCCCGCACCGGTGAACCACCGGAGCGGGCACCCGGGCGCACGCGTACGGAGGTGGGATCGTGTCCTGGCGCAGGCCCGGCTGGGCGGTCACGGTCGTCGTCCTGCTCGCCACGACCGGGCTCGGCCTGGTCGCCGCCGGGCTGGCGACGACCCCGCCCCGCCCGCCCCGGCCGGAGGCCGCCGACGCCCCCGCACCGGTCCGCTCCGCGCCGCCGGTGCCGCCGCTGCACCGGGCCGCGCCGGTCGACGTGCGGATCCCGGCCATCGACGTGCGGGCACGGATCGTCCCGGTGGGCGCCGACGCCGACGGGCACCTGGAGGTGCCGCCGCTGGACCGGCCCACCCTGGCCGGCTGGTACCGGCACGGCGCCAGCCCCGGCGAGACCGGCAACGCCGTGATCGTCGGGCACGTCGACTCCGCCGCCGGCCCCGCCGTCTTCTTCGACCTCGGCCGGCTGCGGCCCGGCGACACCGTGCGGATCACCCGCGCCGACGCCAGCGTCGCCACCTTCGCCGTCGACGGCGTCGGGTCGTACCCGAAGGACCGCTTCCCCACCGACCTGGTCTACGGGCCCAGCGACGCGACCGGCCTGCGGCTGATCACCTGCGGCGGCCGGTTCGACCGGGACAGCGGCAACTACGTCGACAAC
Source organism: Micromonospora sp. USAFONa4 (assembly GCF_057197825.1). Lineage (NCBI taxonomy): Bacteria > Bacillati > Actinomycetota > Actinomycetes > Micromonosporales > Micromonosporaceae > Micromonospora > Micromonospora sp. USAFONa4. Next base: position 7,070,737 of record NZ_CM170072.1, read on the forward strand.
GTCATCGTGTTCGCCACCCGGGTGCCGTGACCCCCGGACCCGCACGACCCGAGTACGGTGTCCGCGCGGATGCCGGTGCGGCGGAGGGGGACGGGTGGTTCGGCGGTCGAGGGAACGGGTCAGGCTGTCGGCCGTGTTCGACCGGCTGCTCGGCCGACCGCTGCCCGGTCAGCGCGCACCGGAGCCCCGTCGCTCCAATCCCGACTCCGTGGTCGACTGTGCCGTCTACGTCAACGGGCGGCGCGAGCCGGGCCGCCCGCACTACGCCGACGCGTACGCCCGCAGCCGTCGCGGCCGCGACACCTTCGTCTGGCTGGGTCTGCACGAGCCCGATCCGGCGGTGATGGCGGCCGTCGGCCGCACCTTCGGGCTTGACGACCTCACCGTCGAGCAGGCCCTCGCCGACGGCCACCGCCCCACGGTGCGCCGCGAGGGCGACGTGACCCTGCTGGTCCTGCGCACCGCCCGTTACGTCGAGCACGCCGAGCTGACCGACACCTCCGAGGTGGTCGACACCGGCGACGTGATGGTGCTGGTCGGCGACCGCTTCGCCGTCACGGTGCGGCACGGCGCCGCGGGCGCGCTCACCTGCGTGCGCGCCGACGTCGAGCAGCGCCCCGCGGTGCTCGCGCAGGGCCCGTGGGCGGTCGCGTACGCGGTCTGCGACCGGATGGTCGACCTCTACCTGGAGGTCGCCGGGCACGTCGAGCGGGACCTGGAACGCGTCGAGGAGTCGGTGTTCGCCCGCGACCGCTCGGCCGACATCCAGCACATCTACCAGCTCAAGCGGGAGGTGGTCGAGTTCAAGCGGGCGGTGCAGCCCCTGCAGGCGCCGCTGCGCTCCCTGCTCGACCAGCGGCCCGACAACCCGCCGCGCGGCCTGCACCGGTGGTTCGTCGACGTGGACGCCCGGCTGACCCGGGCGGTGGACCGGGTCGCCGCCTACGACGACCTGCTGAACTCGATCGTGCAGTCCCGGTTGGCGCAGCTCGCGGTGGAGCAGAACAACGACATGCGCAAGATCGCCGCGTGGGCCGCCATCGCCGCCACCCAGACCGGCATCGCCGGGATCTACGGCATGAACTTCACCAACATGCCGGAGCTGCACTGGCGCTACGGCTATCCCACCGTGCTCGGCCTGATGGCGCTGACCGCGTTCGCCCTGCACCGCCTCTTCCGCCGCTCGGGTTGGCTCTGAGCGCCGCTACTCCATCGTGGACGGCTCCGGGATCGCGGGCGCGGGACTGGTGCGCGGCATCGGGACCTCGGTGGCCCGGACCGCCGGCGCCGACGCCAGCATCCGGTCGAAGACGTTGCGCAACAGCGTCGACATCGCCGGATCCTCCGCCAGGGCCCCGACGAACGAGATGGAGGACGCGCTGAAGACCAGGGCGCCGCTGGGCCGCTCCAGGAAGACCATCGCGGCGCCCTGGCCCCCGGGGTTCTCCCCCCGGGCGATGACCTGCGCCGGGGACGCCTCGCCGGCCAGCCCGCGCAGCCCGTCGGTCTCCCAGCCGCTGGCGGCGCCGTTGTAACCCGTGCGGCCGAACCTGCTGCCGACCACCAGGCCGGTGCCGGCCAGCAGCGGGTGGTCACGCAGCACCTGGTACGGCGCGTACGTGCCGGCGTCGACGTAGTTGGTGCCGAGCAGTTGCGAGGCGGGCAGGCCCAGCTCCGTGTAGATGTCCCGCCGGCCGTCCGAGCGGCGGTAGGTGACCACCGTACGAGCGGAGTTGACCTGCACCCGCTCGTACAGGCCGTTGCCGCCCGGGTAGATCAGCCGACCACCGCCGGCCTGGAAGTTGACCAGGCGCTGTCGCATCGTGTCGGACCAGTACTCGGGATGGCTGCCCAGCACGAGCACCCGGTAGTTGGTGAGCCAGCCGTTGGAGCCGTGCAGGTCGGCGTCCTCGTAGACGTCGAAGGCGAGCCCCTGCCGGGACATCCAGCGGGTCAGCAGGAGATCCGAGAAGAGGGTGTGGTCGCGGATCCCGGGGTCGTCGACGTTCAGCTCCGTCGACGGCCGGCGTACGGAGAGGGGCCGCCGGCCTGTCGTGTCCGGGCAGTACTGGCTGTGCCCGCCCCAGCTGTTGTAGGCGTTGTAGGTGAAGGTGGGCAGCAGCACCGCGATCCTGTTGGTGGGGCGGGTCGGCCGCACGAGGAACGGCACGTACCGGTGCAGCCCGTTCGGGCCCTCCAGCCGGGCGGCGTAGAGGCCGGGCTGCCAGTCGGCGGGGACCCGGAACTGCAACCGGTCGGACCAGCCGCAGCCGACGCCGAGGAACCCCACCGGCAGCGACTGCACCCCGCCGGTGACGGGCAGCGGCTGCGAGACCACCACGGGGGCGCCGGGGTTGGGCGCCAGCCGGACCATCGACGCGGTGAGCGACGGGAACCCGGTGGACACCGCGAAGCGCGCCACCTCGCCCTGCGCCACGCTCGGCGTGTTGGCGTAGCCCTGGAGGGCGGCCTGCGTCTGCACCGTCCAGCCGGAGCCGACCCGCTTGCCGGTGCCGCTGTTCATCCAGGCGGCCCGCCCGTCGGGGCCGGCGGTGGTGTGGTTCGTCAACCGGTACTGCGTGAGCGCCCCGCTCTGCCGGGCGGTGGCCGCGTCCGGCGGGATCGCGTACAGCGCCCCCTGGCCGGTGCACCACACCCCGTCGTTGAGGAAGAAGTTGCGGAAGCCGGAGCCGATCCGCAGGCCCGAGCCCGACGCCCAGGTGCCGCCGCCGAGGTGCCGGTGCCAGCGGATGTCGCCGTAGTGGTAGGCGTAGACGACCCCGGAGGTGTCCGCCTGCAACACCGCGCCGGTGAAGCCGCCACCGATGCGCGCTCCCTGGACCGTCCACGTCCTGCCGACCAGGTCGTACTGGTGCAGGAAGAGCTCGCCCGCGGCGTTCTGCCCGTAGAACGCGCCGTGGAACCCGCACAGCCGGGGATAGCGCTCGAATCCGGCGCCGATCTGCCCGCCGCTGATCCAGGTGCCGGCGCCGGTCGTCGAGTTGGTCAGCCGGTAGCGGTAGTAGTGGACGGTGCCGTCGCCGCGCACGGCGTAGAGCGAGCCGTCGAGCCCGCCGAAGACCGCCCGGAACTGGTGCCAGCCGGAGCCGATCCGGCGGCCCGAACCGCTCGCCCACGTGAAGGCGCCGGTCTGCCAGCCCGTGTGCCGGTACCAGTACAGCGCGCCGTCGGCCTGGATCGCGAAGATGACGCCGTACCCGCCGCCGACCAGGCGGATGAACCGTTGCTGCGGGTCGTACTGGGGCACGGCGGCCGACGCGCCGGACGAGCCCGCCAGCAGCAGCGGCGGCACGGAGGCGGCGATGACGACGCCGTCGCGGAGCAGCCGTCGGCGCGGTACGCCCCCCAGGCCCGGCACGTTTCCCATGGCGACCCCTCTCCGGCGAGGCGGATGTGCTGGGCAACCTACGAAACCGAGGGCGCCGGCGGGACCCCGCCAGGCGCCCTGAGCGGCGAAATCGGATGATCCGCGCGCACCTCCGACCGGCCGGCCCGCGCCGGTCCCGCCGATCAAGCGATTGACGGAAGGCGATCGACTATTGTCGATCGAGGCGACGGGCCCGACGCGGCGGCGACCCGATCAGCGGCGGCCGGCTCGCCACCGTCGGTCAGGGCGTGTCGGGCGGCGCGTCGCCGACCGCGAGGGCGCGCAGGGGGACGGGCTTGACCGGCGCCTGCGCGGTGAACGCCCCGACCTCCTCCGGCGCCCGGCCGGTCAGCGTGCAGATGAACTGGCAGAGGCCCGGCTGGCAGGACCGGCCCTGGCACAGGCCCATCCCGGCGCGGGTCACCAGCTTGACCGCGTTCGCGGTGCCCAGGTGCGGGTTGGCCGCCAGCGCGCGGCGCACGTCACCGGCCCGCACCTCCTCGCAGCGGCAGAGCACCGTGTCGTCGGTGACCAGGCCGCCCAGGGCCGCCCGGTCCGGCGCGAAGCGGTCGAGCACCCGGGTGACGAAACGTCGCCGGCGGCGCAGTTCCCGGCGTACCGGGTCGGCCAGCGCGGTGGCCCGACGCTCGTCGAGCAACCCCAGGTCGCGCAGCACGCCCAGGGCGGCCAGCCGCCCCTCGACCTCCGCCTGCTCGGCACCCGCGACGCCGGTCAACTCGCCGGCCACCGCGATCCCGGGCACCGAGGTACGCAACCACTCGTCGTGCCCGACCACCCAGCCGCCCGCGGGCGAGTCCCAGGTCACCGCGCAGCCGGCCTGCCGGGCCAGCTCGACGGAGGGGACGAAACCGTAGCCCAGCGCCAGCGCGTCGCAGGGCACCTCCCGGTCGGTCCCGGGCACCGGCTGCCCCGTGGGGCCGACCTCGGCGAGGGTCACCGCGCTCAGGTCCGGGTCGCCGTCGGCGCGGCGGACGACCGTGGCGAACCGGACCGGCACCCCCGCCCGGCGCAGCACGCGCAGCGCCCCCACGCCCTCGGCGATCTTGCCGCCCGCGCCCGCCACGGCGGCCAGCCCGGCCGGACCGGGCAGCAGGTCGCGGCGGCGTTGGACCAGCGCGACCTCGACCACCCGGGCACCGGCGCGCACCAGCTGGGCGGCCACCACCAGCAGCAGCGGGTGGCCCCCGGCCAGCACGAACCGGCCACCCGGCAGCAGGCCCTGCGCCTTGACGAACGTCTGCACACCGCCCGCCGTGAGCACGCCGGGCAGGGTCCAGCCGGGAAACGGCACCGGCAGGTCGTACGCGCCGGCGGTGAGCAGCACCGCCCGGGGTTCGAGCAGGCGGACCCCGGCCGGGCCGTGCGTGGCGACCCGGTAGCGCCCCGGCGGGGGCTGCTCGCCCGCGTACCCGTCGAGGCCGGCGCGGGTGCCGAGGACGCCCCACACGGTGGTGTCGGCGAGCCACCGGACGCCCGGCGCGGCGGTGGCCTCGGCGAGCAGCGCCCGACCGGCGGAGGACGGCGCGGCCGGCGGGGTGAACCCGGCCGGTGGCCGGCGGTAGATCTGCCCGCCCGGCTGCTCCTGCTCGTCGACGACGGTGACGGCGGCGCCGTGCCGGCCGAGGGTGGCGGCGGCGGCCAGCCCGGCCGGACCGGCGCCGACCACCACCACGTCGGGCGCGCTCACCGGGGCACCGCCGTGCGGACCCGCATGCCGGCCCGTACCCGGACCAGGCAGGACCGCTGGCAGGGCACGTCGTCCACCGTGACGACGCACTCGAAGCAGATCCCCATGTTGCAGTAGGGCCCCCGGCGGGCGCCGCCGCGCGTGGCGCCGACGGCCCGCTCCCCGGCGGCCAGCAGCGCGGTGGCCAGGGACTCGCCCGGGTGGGCGGGCACCGGCCGCCCGTCCACCTCGATGGTGACCGGCGCGGGCCGGCCCATCGCGGTGCGCCTCGGCGCCTCGGCGGGCTGCGGCGGGCGGTGCTCAGACAAAGTTCAGCGCTCCGAAGCGGGCGGGCGAGTAGTCCTCGATCGCACGGTCGGGCTCGCCGGTGACGACCATGGCGGCGAGGAGCCGGGCGTAGGTGAGGCCGAGGGTGAAGGCCGAGCCGCCGGTGGCGACGTACAGCCCCGGCCGGCGCGGCACCGCGCCGAGCAGCGGCAGGTGGTCCGGGGTGAGCGTGGTCATGCCCGTCCACGTCCGGATCACCGGCAGGTCCCACACCGCCGGGACCACCCGGGCGGCGTCGGCGTTGCCGACCAGCGACTCGTAGCGCAGCTCCGGGTTGGTCTCCAGGTCGACCTGCCCGGCGCAGCTGACCAGCTTGGCCGGCCAACCGCCGCCGATCAGCACGTTGCCGTCCTCGGTCTGCTTCATCGACAGCCGCCGGCCGACGTGCTGGATCAGGTGCGGCAGGAACGGCCGGCTGCGGGCGGTGGCGCTCATCGTCAGCCCGACCGGAAAGACCGGCAGCCGGACGTCGGCCATCGCGGCCAGCTCGGCGGTCCAGACGCCGCCGGCGAGCACGACCGTGTCGGCCAGGTGGGTCTCCCCGGCGGTGTCCCCCGGGCCGGTCCCGGTGCGCAGCTCCCAGTGCCGGCCGCGCCGGTGCAGCCCGGTGACCCGGCAACCGGTGCGCAGCACGGCACCGTGGCGGCCGGCGGCCCGGGCCAGCGCCGGGGTGACCAGTCGGGGGTTGGCCTTGCCCTCGCCGGGCACGTGGCCGGCGGCGAGCACGGTGTCCGCCAGGTACGGCGCGAACCGGCGCAGCTCGGGGCCGGAGAGCACGGCGACGTCGAGGCCGTACCCGCGTTCGAGGGCCGCCTTGCGGTCCAGCACGGCGATCTCCGCCGGGGTCTCGGCGAGCATCAGCCCGCCGGTGCGGGACACCCCGCACCGCTCGCCGAGCTCGTCCTCGATGCTCGCCCAGGCCCGCACGGCGTCCAGGTGCAGCGGCAGCGCACGGGCCGCCGCGCGGGCCGCGTCGTCGCCGTGCTCGACCATCCGGAACTCCAGCTGGAAGTGCAGGCTGCCCGCGTTCTGCCCGGAGGCGTGCCGGTTGACCTGGTCCTTCTCGACGAGCAGGACGCGGTTGCCGGCCCGGGCCAGGTGCCAGGCGGTCGCGCAGCCGAGCAGGCCGCCGCCGACGACCGCCGTGTCGTACGCAGTCACGGGAGCAGGTCGAGCTGGGTCAGGGTGGCCCGGACGCGGTCCTGTTCGGCGGGGGTCAGCGGGAGCAGCGGCGCACGGACGTGACCGGCCGGCACGCCGCGCAGGGTGAGCGCGTACTTCATGATCGCCTGGGCGTTGCCGAACCGGGCGCCGTAGTCGGGCCCGAACCAGTCCTCCATGATCACGCGGTCGCGGGCGCCGAGGACCCGGGCCCGGTCGAGGTCCCCGGCGCGCAGCGCGCGGAAGAAGTCGGGGTGGTCGGCGCCGAGCACGGCGCCGGCGCCCATCAGCCCGTCGCCGCCGATCGTGGTCATCAGCTCGATGCCCACCTCGTTGGTGGGGATGCCGAAGTAGCGCACCCGTTGCCGCAGGGCCACCAGGCTCCGGACGAAGCCGCCGAAATCGGGAGTGGAGTTCTTGACCGCCACCACGGTGTCCAGCGCGCTCAGCTCCAGCAGCAGGTCCGCGTCCAGGTCGACGCCGGTGCCGCGGGGCCAGTTGTAGACGCAGAGCGGGATGTCGACGGCCTCGGAGACGGCCCGGTAGAACGCCACGACCTCGGCGCGGGTGGGCACCACGTACGGCGGCGGGGTGAGCAGGATGCCGTGCAGGCCGGCGGCCCGGGCGGCCTCGGCGTGCCGGATGGCCTCCGCCGGCGTGTACGCGTTGCAGCCGCCGAGCACGGTGAGCCGGTCGCCGACCCGCTCGGCGGCCGTCCGGAACAGCTCGGCCCGCTCCTGTTCGCTGAGACTGAACCACTCGCCCGTGGTGCCGCCGACGATCACCCCGTGCAGCCGCTCGGCGGCGAGCCAGTCCAGTTGCCCGCGCCAGGCGGCGAGGTCCAGCTCGCCCGTGGCGGTGAACGGGGTGGTGACGGCCGGGAGGTAGCCGAACCAGTCGACGCTGTCACGGTCCACTGCGGGTCCTTTCGACGGGCGGCGTCGTACCGCCCACGTGCGTGTACGCGGGCCGGGTGACGTGCCGGGTGGGTCAGGGGGTCGGCGGGGTGACCGCGATGATGAGCCGGGCCCGCTGGTCGCTGGCGTTGCGGTAGAGGTGGGGCAGCCGGGAGTCGAAGGTGATCGCCTCGCCGGTCTTCAGCACGTAGTTCTCGCCGCCGATCTCGGCCACGACCTCGCCGGTGACGGCGATCGCGCACTCCGTGGACGGGTGCGCCCACGGCTCGGTGGAGCTGGCGTCGCCGGGCGCCAGCTCGGCTTCGAGCACCTCCAGGTCGCCCCGCCCCGGCGTGAGCCGGTCGTAGGCGATCTGGCCGGGAGGCGCGGCGAGCCGGGACCGCGAGCCGGGCCGGCTGATGTGCACCAGCGGGGCGTCCGGCTCGGAGAACAGCGCCGCGATGGAGGTGTCGAAGACCTTGGCGAGCTTACGCAGGGTGGCCAAACTGGGGTCCGTGGCGCCGTTCTCGATCTGGCTGAGCAGGGCGGGCGACACGTCGGCCGCCGCCGCGAGCTGGCGCAGCGTGAAGGAGTGCTGCTGGCGCAGGTCGCGGAGCTGGTCACCGAGCATGCGTCTTTCCTCGTTCCAAAACAGTGTGGCTAGAAATGTTTGACGTGACTATACGCCGCTGTCTAGGGTGGTCAAACACAAGGTGAACGCGTTTGGCACTACTAGACAAGCGGCGTTGAGGCACGAACCGGACAGGAGTCCCGTCCGGGTACATCCAACCCCATGACGGCCCAGCGGCGCTGACCCGCGAAGCCGCCACGGTTGCACCACCGCCCCGGCGCGGCGTCACCGACGTCACCGGGTGTGACAGCCCCCAGAGCCCGTCCCGCGCGGGCCGGCCCATACGAAGGTAGGAACAGCATGTCGGTGTCCCCTCGCCGGCTCCGCGTCGGAGCGATCGCTCTGGCGGCGCTGGCCATAGCCTCCAGCACCGCGTGCAGCGCGGGCGGCAGCGGAGGAAACGGTGACGGCGGTTCGGCCAAGACCCTCACCGTCAACACCTCGTTCGTCCTCAAGACCCTCGACCCCGGCCGGATCTACGAGGCGACCGGCCTCACCGCCGTGCACTCGCTCTACGACACGCTGCTGACCTTCGAGGGCTCGGACGTGAGCAAGCCGGTCCCGGCGCTGGCCGAGTCGTTCGAGGCGTCGCCCGACGCCAAGACCTTCACCTTCAAGCTGCGCGAGGGCGTGAAGTTCTCCGACGGCACCGCGCTGACCGCCGACGACGTGGTCTTCTCCCTCAACCGGCTGAAGAACGTCAAGGCCAGCCCGGCCGTCATGGTCAGCGGCCTCACGTTCGCCAAGACCGACGAGCGGACCGTGGTGGTCACCTCGGCGACCGCCGACCCGAACATCCCCGTGGTGCTCGCGATGCCCTCCACCGGCGTGGTGAACTCCAAGGTCGCCAAGGAGCACGGCGCGACCGACGCCGCCGACGCCGCCAAGAGCGACACCGCGCAGCAGTACCTCGACACGAACTCCGTCGGCAGCGGCCCGTACGTGCTCAAGTCGTACGACCCGTCGGCGCAGGTGGTGCTGGAGGCCAACCCCAACTACTGGGGCGACAAGCCCGAGTTCAGCCGCGTCGTGCTGCGCAACATGGACGTGCAGACCCAGAAGCTGACCATGCAGCGGGCCGGCGGCTCCGAGATCGCGCTGGACATCTCCGGCAAGCTGCTGGAGGGGCTGCCGGGCAGCCTGAAGACCTCCGCCATGCAGGACACCGTCTACTTCCTCTTCCTCAACGCCGACCCGGCCGTCTCCCCGGTGAGCTCGAACGCGAAGTTCAACCAGGCGCTGCGGGCCGCCATCGACTACGAGGGCATCGCCGCGCTGTACGGCAAGGGCGCCGCCCCCGGCGCCGGCCTGGTGGCCCCGGCCTACCCGGGCGCGCTGCCCGCCGAGGAGCAGTCGAAGCGTGACGTGGCGAAGGCCAAGGCGTTGCTCACCGAGGCGGGGCTGACCAACCCCACGGTCAAGTTCAACTACCCGGCCATCACCTACAAGGGGGTCGACCTGGGCACGGTCGCGACGAAGGTGCAGGGCGACGCCGCCGAGGCCGGCATCAAGCTGGAGCTCACCCCGCAGCCGCTGACCACCTTCCTCGACGAGATGCGTACGGGCAAGATGGCCCTCGGCTTCACCCCGCAGAGCCTGAACTACCCGGTCGCCGACTCGCTGATCAACAACATGTCCCCCGGCCAGGCCACCGCGCTGCGCTCGGGCTGGACGGTGGAGCGGGCCGACCCGGCCGTCGTGACCGCCGGCAAGAAGGTCACCGAGACCCTCGACCTGGCCGCCCGGGCCGCCGCCATGCAGGAGTGGCAGCGGGCGATGAACGCCGCCTCGCCGTACATCGTCCTCGCCAGCAACTCCTCCACCGTGGTGGCGAGCGGCGACCTGACCGGCACGGACTACACCGCCGCCGGTTGGCAGGTCGACCTCGCCGCGGTGGGCCGGGGGTAGTCACTCCATGACGACGACAGTCGACGACGCCGAGCCGGGCACGGTCACCACGACCGTGTCCCGGCCCCGGCCGCACCGGGCACTGCTGGTCTTCCTGCTCAAGCGGGTGGCCATCACCGCCGGCCTGCTGCTGGGCGTCACGATCGTGACGTTCGGCCTGGTCACCGTGGTACCCGGCGACCCGGTCACGGCCAACCTCTCCGACCAGGCGCTCAACGACCCCGCGACGGTCGCGGCGTTCCGCGAGAAGTGGGGCCTGGACCAGCCGCTGTACGTGCAGTACTTCCAGTACCTGGGCAACCTGCTGACGGGTGACCTCGGCATCTCGCAGCAGACCGGCCGCACCGTGGCCGACGACCTGTTCCAGTACGTGCCGGCGACCATGGAACTGGCCATCCCCACCATGGTGCTGGCGCTGCTCATCGGCACCGGGATCGGCATGCTCGCGGCCGTGCGCAACGGTCGGGTCACCGACCAGCTGATCCGCGTCGGCGCGCTGCTCGGCCTCTCCACCCCGCCGTTCTGGCTGTCGCTCGTCGTGCTCTACGTCTTCTTCTACCAGCTCGGCCTGGCGCCCAGCGGCGGACGGCTCTCGACCGACTTCAGCCCACCGCCGACGGTGACCGGCATGTACACGGTCGACGCCGCCCTCGCCGGCCAGTGGGACGTCGCCTGGGACGCCGCCCAGCACCTGATCCTGCCGGTGCTCGTGCTGACCAGCCTGACCGTGGCGATGCTCGTCCGGTTCGTCCGCTCGTCCATGCTGGAGGTGCTCCAGCAGGACTACATCCGGGCCGCGTACGCCAAGGGCCTGCCCGCCCGGGTCGTGTTCCGCCGGCACCTGCTGCGCGCCGGCCTGGTCCCGGTGATCACCGTCTCCGGGCTGGCCTTCGCCTCGCTGCTCTCCGGCACGGTGCTGGTGGAGAACATCTTCGGCTGGCCGGGCCTCGGCCAGTACGCGTACCGCAGCGCGACGGCGCTGGACCTGCCCGCGATCCTCGGCGTCAGCCTGTTCGTGGCGCTGGTCTACACGCTGGTCAACCTCACCGTCGACCTGCTGTACGGGCTCATCGACCCGAGGATCCGCCTGTCATGACCGCACTCGCACCCGATCCCGTGGCGCCCGACCCCAAGGCGACCGCCGCGCTGACCCGGCGCCGCTTCCTGGGCGGCCGGCTGCGGGGACGTTCGACGGCGCGGCCCATCTGGCGCCAGCCGATCGCCGTGGTGGCCCTGGTCATCCTCGGCGGGTGGCTGCTGGCGGCGCTCCTCGCCCCGCTCGTGGCGCCGTTCGACCCGCTGGCGCAGAGCCCCGACGCCTACGCGCCGCCGTCCGGCACGCACTGGTTCGGCACCGACTCCCTCGGCCGGGACGTGTTCAGCCGGGTGATCCACGGCTCCCGCCTGTCGATCCCCCTCGCGCTCGCCATCGTCTCGCTCGCCCTGCTGATCGGCGGGCTGCTCGGCCTGGTGGCCGGCTACGTGGGCCGGTTCGTCGACGAGGCGCTGATGCGCCTGACGGACCTGGTCTTCGCGTTCCCGCAGATCATCCTGGCGATGGCGGTCACGGCCGCGTTCGGCCCCAGCACCCGCAACGCCGTCCTCGCGCTGGTCATCGTCTCCTGGCCGGTCTACGCCCGGGTCATCCGCAGCGCCGTGCTGACCATGCGCGGCGAGGACTACCTCAGCGCCGCCCGGCTGCTCGGCATCGGGCCGATGCGCGCGCTGCGCCGCGACGTCCTGCCCAACAGCGTGGGTCCGGCGATCGTGCTGGCCACCCTCGAACTGGGCAACGCCGTGCTGCTGCTCTCCGCGCTGTCCTTCCTCGGCCTCGGCCCCCGCCCGCCGGCCGCCGAGTGGGGCTCGATGGTGGCGCTCGGCTCGCAGGACCTCTCCATGTGGTGGGTCAGCGTCTTCCCCGGTCTCGCCATCCTCACCGTGGTGATGGCCTTCAACGTGCTCGGCGACGCGCTGCGCGACCGGATCGACCCCCGCTACGCGAAGGGACGTTGAGAAATGGCACCCCTGCTCGAGGTCGACTCCCTGGCCGTCACCCTGCCCGGCCCCACCGGACCGCTGCCGATCCTGCACGACGTGTCGTTCACCGTCGACGAGGGCGAGATGGTCGGCATCGCCGGGGAGAGCGGGTGCGGCAAGAGCCTCACCGCGCAGACCCTGCTCGGGCTGCTGCCCGCCGGCGCCAAGGTCACCGGATCGGCCCGGTTCGCCGGCACCGAACTGCTCGGCCTGGACACGAAGCGCTGGCAGAAGGTACGCGGCGCCGGCATCGCGATGGTCTTCCAGGACCCCACCGCCGCGCTGCACCCGATGCTCACGATCGGCCGGCAGCTCACCGAACACATGCAGGTCCACCTGGGCCTGGACCGGCGGGCGGCCGACCGGCGGGCTGTGGAGCTGCTCGAGCAGGTCCGCATCCCCGACCCGCAGCGGGCGGTGCGGGCGTACCCGCACCAGTTCTCCGGCGGCATGCGGCAGCGGGCGGCCATCGCGATCGCCCTCGCCGCACGCCCCCGGCTGCTGATCGCCGACGAGCCCACCACGGCGCTCGACGTGACGGTGCAGGCCGGCATCCTGGCGCTGCTGGACCAGCTGCGCGCCGAGACCGGGCTGGCCGTCGCGTTCATCACCCACGACCTCGGCGTGCTCAGCGCGCTCACCACCCGGGGATACGTCTTCTACGCCGGGCGGGTGGTGGAGACCGGTCCCACCGGGGCGCTGCTCACCGCGCCGCGGCACCCGTACACGGCGGCGCTGCTCGGCGCCCGCCCGCACGGCACCCAGGCCGTCGGCACGCTGCGCCCCATCCCGGGCGGGCCGCCGGCGCCGGGGCAGGCGCCGCCCGGATGTCCGTTCCAACCCCGGTGCGGGTACGCCGAGCCGTCCTGCGGCAGCGCGCCGCCCCCGCTCGCCCCCGCCGGCGCCGACCGGTCGGTGGCCTGCGTGGTCCGTCCGCACCTGGAGGTGGCGGCATGAACGAGCCCGTCGGCTCGGGCAACCTGCTCGAGATCAGCGACGTCGAGGTCGAGTACAGGGCACGCGGCCGGGGGCCGGTGCGGGCCGTGGCCGGGGTGAGCCTCGATGTGGCGCCCGGCCAGATCGTCGGCCTGGTCGGCGAGTCCGGCTGCGGCAAGTCGTCGCTGGCCCGGGTGGCGGTCGGCCTGGCCGCGCCGAGCGCCGGGGCGATCCGGTTCGCCGGTCACCCGGTCACCCCGCTCGGCTGGCGGCGCCGGCCGGTGCCGCAGGTGGGGCTCCAGATGGTCTTCCAGAACCCGTACGCGTCGCTGAACCCCCGGCGCACCATCGGCGCCCAACTCCTCGACGGGGTGCCGGACACGGTGACCGGCGCCGCCCGCCGGGCGAGGGTCGCCGACCTGCTGGAGCGGGTCGGCATGCCGGCCGGGGCCGCGGAGCGGTACCCGCACCAGTTCTCCGGCGGCCAGCGGCAGCGGCTCGCCATCGCGCGGGCGCTCGCGCCGGAGCCCCGGATGATCATCGCGGACGAGCCGGTCACCGCGCTGGACGCCTCGTCCCAGGCGCAGGTGGTCAACCTGCTCGTCGGGCTGGTCCGCGACCTGGACATGGGCATGCTGTTCATCTCGCACGACCTGTCCCTGGTGCACGAGATCGCCGACGTCACGGCGGTGATGTACCTGGGCCGGATCGTGGAGACCGCGCCCACTCGCCAGCTGTGGCGCTCGCCCCGGCACCCGTACAGCCGCGCGCTGATCGACGCGGTGCCGCAGATCTCGGCGCAGCCGCAGCTGCCCAAAACGCTCGCCGGCGAGGTGCCCGACCCCGCGCACGCCCCGACCGGGTGCCGGTTCCGGCCGCGCTGCCCGCACGCCTTCGGGCCGTGCGGCGAGCAGCCGCCCACGCTCGACCTCGGCGGCCGCAGCGCCGCCTGCTGGCTCAACGACCCGACGGTGGCGCCGACCACCGCGCCCGCCGCGTAGAGGACTCCGCATGCACATCCCCACCGAACAGGTCCTGGTCAACCTCGCGCTCTACGACGGCGTGCGGGACGACCTCCAGCGCGACCAGGGCATCTGGGTCGGCGCCGACGGCACGATCCGCGCGGTCGGCCCGGTCGACGACGTCCTCGCCGAGGCCGGCGGCGCCCGGGTGGTCGACCTGCACGGCGACCACGTCATGCCCGGCCTGACCAACATGCACGTGCACCTCTCGCTCGGCCTGCCCGGCCACTTCGGCGACGAGGTGCACCGGTCGAACCTCGCCGAGCTGGTGCTGCTGATGGCCGACTCGGCGCGGCGGACCCTGCACTCCGGCGTCACCACCGCCCGGCTCGTCGGCGAGAGCCGGTACGCCGACTTCGCCCTGCGCAAGGGCATCGAGCGCGGCGCGGTGGACGGCCCGCGGATCTTCACCGCCGGGCACGCCCTCTGCTGCACCGGGGGGCACGGCTGGGAGGCCGACGCCCTGGAGGCCGACGGGGCGGACGGGTTCCGCCGGCTCACCCGGCAGCAGATCCGGGCCGGCGCCGACCTGATCAAGGTGTGCATCTCCGGCGGCATCGCCGGCGAGTTCGAGTCGATCGACACCCCGCAGCTGCTCGACGACGAGCTGGCGGCGGTGATCCGGGTGGCGCACGACTGGGGCCGCAAGGTCACCGCGCACGCCGGGCCCGCCGAGTCGGTGCGCCGCGCCGTGGAACTCGGGCTGGACTGCGTCGAACACGGCTACGAGCTGACCGACGAGGTGACCCGGCTGATGGCCGACCGGGGTGTCTGGTACGTCCCGACCATCGTGGTCAGCCGCTGCGAGCAGTTCTTCCGCGACGCGGGCGTGCCGGGCTGGCTGATGGACCGCGCCCTGTCCGCCGGGCCCCGGCACTGGGAGAGCCTCCAGCACGCCATCCGCAACGGGGTGCCGATCGCCCTGGGCAGCGACATGCCGCCGCACGCCGGCTACGACGAGACGACCGCGACCGTGCGCGAGCTGGAGTTCATGGTGGACGCGGGGATGCCCGTCGCCGACGCGCTGAGGTCCGCCACCATCCGCCCCGCGCAGTGGCTGGGCCAGGCCGACACGCTCGGCAGCGTCGAGGTGGGCAAGCACGCCGACCTGCTGGTCCTGCGCGACGACCCCACCCGCTCGGTGTCGGCGTTGCGCACCCTGCACGCGGTGCTCAAGGGCGGCGTCGGGTACCGCGACGACCACGGCCGCCTCGGGATCGCCCGATGACGACGATCGTCGAGGTCGCCGACGGGTACCTCGACGCGCTCGCGGGGCTGGACCCGGAGGCCGCCGAGGCTGCCGGTCGTACCCCCGGGTCGCGCTTCGCGGACCTCTCCCCCGACGGCTTCGCCGCCCGGGCGGAGCTGGCCCGTGGCACCGCCGCCGCGGCGGCGGGTGCCCGCGCCGACGGCACCGCCGAGCGGGCCCTGGCCGGCGCGCTGCGCGACCGGCTGGCCAGCGAGGTCGACCTGTACGACGCGGGCTTCACCACCCGGCTGCTCGCCCCGCTGGCGACGCCGGTGCACCTGGTCCGGCAGGTCTTCGACAACCTGCCGCGCGCCACCGACGAGGACTGGGCCGTCGTCGCCGCGCACCTGCGGCGGGTGCCCACGGCCCTCGGCCAGTACGCCGAGACGCTGCGCTGGTCGGCGCAGCGGGGACACCTGGTCGCCCGCCGGCAGGTGCTGGCGGTCGCCGACCAGTGCACCGCCTGGGTCACCGCCGACGACTTCTACGGCCGGCTGGTGGCCGGCCACCCGGGCGGGCCGCTGGCCGGGGAGCTGGCCGCCGGGGCGGAACTGGCCAGCGCCGCCACTGCCGACTTCGCCGCGTTCCTGCGCACCGAGCTGGCGCCCCGGGCCACCGAGGTCGACGGCGTCGGGCGCGACCTGTACGCCGTCACCGCGCGCAGCTTCCTCGGGGCGACCGTCGACCTGGACGAGCTGTACGCGTACGGCTGGGCGGAGCTGGCCCGCACCGCCGCCGAGCAGCGGGCGGTCGCCGCCGAGCTGGGCCACCCGGACGTGGCGGCGGCGCGGGCCGCGCTGGACGCCGACCCCGCCGGCCGGGTGCCGGTCGGGCCCGACCTGGAGCGGTGGCTGCGCGAGCGCACAGAGCAGCTCACCGACGCCCTCGACGGCCCGCACTTCGACATCCCGGCCGCCACCCGCCAGGTGGTGTGCCGGCTCAGCCCCGCCGCCTCCGGCGTCATGTACTACACCCCGCCCGACGCCGGGCTGACCCGGCCGGGCGGGATCTGGTGGTCGACGCCCCCCGGCGAGTCGACGGTGCCGGTGTGGCGGCACGTCGGGACGCTCTGCCACGAGGGCCTGCCCGGGCACCACCTCCAGCACGCGATCACCCTCACCACCGCCGAGCTGCACCCGTGGCAGCGCTCGCTGTGCCAGGTGCACGGGTACGCCGAGGGCTGGGCGCACTACGCCGAACGCCTCGCCGACGAGTTGGGCCTCTACGCCGGTCCCGCCGAGCGGCTCGGGATGCTCGACGGGCAGATGTGGCGCGCGGCCCGGGTGGTCATCGACCTCGGACTGCACCTGGACGTGCCGATCCCGCCCGGGAACGGCGTCACCGACGCGCGCCGGTGGACCCCCGAGCTGGCCGTGGACTTCCTGGTCCGCGTCGCCGGCCTGGACCCGGCGACGGCGCGGTTCGAGGTCGACCGGTACCTGGGCTGGCCGGCGCAGGCGCTGGCCTTCAAGGTCGGGGCGCGGCTCTGGCAGCAGGCCCGCCGGGAGGTCGAACGGCGCGAGGGCGCGGGGTTCGACCGCAAGCGGTTCCACCACCGTGCCCTGCGGCTCGGCCCGATGGGGCTGGATCCGCTGCGCGCCCGTCTCGCCGAACTCTCCTGATCCACCGTCACCCCCGTCCGCCCCGACCGGAAGCGAGCCCCGATGACCGTTGACGATCTCACCGCCGCCATCACCGACATATACCGGTCGTTGGGCGACCGGTCGGCGTTCGACGCCCGCCTGCACCCCGACCTGACGATCTGGGAGTCCGACGCGCCCGAGCTGCTGGACGGGCTGGCCGCCCTGGACGACCTGCGGGACCGCCGGGCGGCGGACCGGGGCCCGGCCGCGCCCCCCACCTCGGTCGCGCCCGAGCAGTTCCGGGTCGAGTCGTGGGACGACACCGGCCTGGTCCGCTACGTCCTGCGGGCCCGGTACGCGGGCGGGCAGCCGGACGACTGTTTCCGGGTGACGGACGTGCTGCGCCGCGACGAGCGGGGCTGGCGGATCGTGCACCACCACGCGGAGGCGGTCCGATGAGCGCCGGGGAACCGGTCACCGACCTCTACGACCTGCGGGTCGTGGTGGAGCGGATCGAGGGCCGGTCCGTCTGCGGCCTGCGGCCGGGTGACTACATCGACCTGACCGAGTCGAACCGGCTCAGCATCCCGACGGGCAAGCACTTCTGCCTCTACGCCCTCGCCGCGTGCCTGCCGTTGCTGCCGGCCAAGCAGCGGCCGCTGCCGCCGGAGGACTGGCTGGCCCGGGACAGTCACGTGGCCTGCCCGGACCCGGACGAGCGGGTCATCATGCGCATCGAACGGACCGCCCGGCGGCAGATTCCCACTGGAGACCTGACGTGAGCACCGACGACGGACGCCGACTCGTCGGCATCGGACTGCAGTCCGACAAGAGCGCCGACGAGTACGCGGCACTGGCCGAACTCGCCGAACGGCACGGCTTCGACGTGCTGTCGGTCTTCGGCGACCTGATGTACCAGCCGCCGTTCTTCCCGCTGCTGGTGGCCGCCCGGCACACCCGGCGGATCCGGCTCGGGTCGGCCTGCCTGAACCCGTTCACCATGCACCCGGTGGAGATCGCCGGGCAGGTCGCCGCCCTGGACCTGGCGTCGAGCGGGCGGGCCTACCTAGGGCTGGCCCGGGGCACCTGGCTGGACCAGATCGGGGTGCCGCAGGCCAGGCCGCTGCGCCGGATCACCGAGACGGTCGACGTGGTGCGTCTGCTGCTCTCCCGCGACGAGGGCGGCTTCGCCGGCCGGGAGTTCACCGTGGCGCCCGGCACGGCGCTGCGCTACGCCCCGGTCCGCGCCGACGTGCCCGTCCTGGTGGGGACGTGGGGTCAGCAGACCGCCCGGACGGCCGCGGCCTTCGCCTCGGAGGTCAAGGTCGGCGGGTCGGCCAACCCGGCGATGGCCAAGACGATGCGCGCCTGGCTGGACGAGGCCACGCCCGCCGGCCGGGACCAGGTGGGGGTGGTGATCGGTGCGGTCACCGTGGTGGACGAGGACGGCGCCCTGGCCCGCCGGGTGGCCCGCACGGAGGTCGCCATGTACCTCGCCGTGGTCGCCGCCCTCGACCCGAACGTCGACATCGACCCGGAACTGCTGGCGCGGATCCAGCAGCACGTCGCCCGCCAGGAGCACGACCTCGCCGGCGCGCTGATCGGCGGGGACCTGCTCGACCTGTTCGCCTTCTCCGGCACGCCCGAACATGTCGCGGCGCAGGCCGCGGCGGTGTTCGACGCCGGGGCCACCCGGGTGGAGTTCGGCACCCCGCACGGGCTGACCCCGGCCGGTGGCGTCGACCTGCTCGGCCGCCGGGTGCTGCCGCTGCTCAGGGAGTGACGCCGCGGTGGGGGCGGGCCGGAAGGGGTTCCCGACCCGCCCCCACCTGACAAATTTCCGCGCACGGTCGCGTTCTTTCATTGCCGGGTCCGGCTCTTGCATTGTGGAGTCGTCTACTGCACCATGGCCATCGATACCTTTCCGCGACCGGAAGGAAGACGGCCATGGCGGTGTCCCGTCGGAGACTCATCGGATCCCTCGCCGCCGGTTCGGCGCTCGCCGCCGTCTCCCCCACCGACCTGGTCTCCGCCCTGCGCGGCACGGCGTACGCGGCCAGCCCGCCGGGCGACGTCGTCGGCAAGGTCTCGGTCGGCTACCAGGGCTGGTTCAGCTGCCCGGGTGACGGCGCGCCGATCGGCGGCTGGTGGCACTGGAGCCGCGACCGGTTCCAGTCGCCCTCCCCGGCCAACACCACGATCGTCTCCTGGCCCGACATGCGGGAGTACGCCCGCGGCTACACCACCGCGTACCCTCCGCTCGGCAACGGCCAGCCGGCGCAGCTCTTCTCCTCCTACGACCAGCAGACCGTCGACACCCACTTCCGCTGGATGCAGGAGCACGGCTGCGACACCGCCGCCCTGCAACGGTTCAACCCGTTCGGCGACGAGGGGCCCACCCGCGACGCCATGACGGTCAAGGTCCGTGGCGCGGCGGAACGCTTCGGCCGCAAGTTCTACATCATGTACGACGTCACCGGCTGGACGGCGATGCAGTCCCAGATCAAGCAGGACTGGACCGACCGGATGTCCGCGCACACCGCCTCACCGGCGTACGCGCGGCAGAACGGCCGGCCGGTGGTCTGCGTCTGGGGTTTCGGCTTCAACGACGACGGCCGCCCGTTCGCGCCCGCCGCCTGCCTCGACGTGGTCAACTGGTTCAAGGCCCAGGGCTGCTACGTGATCGGCGGCGTGCCGACCTACTGGCGGCAGGGCGTCAACGACTCCCGGCCGGGCTTCTCGGACGTCTACCACGCGTTCCACATGCTCTCGCCGTGGATGGTAGGCCGCACCGGCACCCTCGACGGGCTCGACTGGTTCCACACCAACGTCAACGTCCCCGACCTGGCCGACTGCGCCGCGCACGGCATCGACTACCAGCCCTGCGTGATGCCGGGCGACCTGTCGGCCGGGCACCGCCGCCACGGCGACTTCTACTGGCGGCACCTCTACAACATGACCCGGCTGGGCGCCCAGGGCCTCTACGTCTCCATGTTCGACGAGTACAACGAGGGCAACCAGATCGCCAAGACCAGCGAGACGCAGGCGACCACGCCGGCGGGGGCGGGCATCCGGGCGCTGGACGAGGACGGCACCGCCTGCTCCGCCGACTACTACCTGCGGATCACCGCCGACGGTGGCCGGATGTTCAAGGGGCAGCTCGCCCTGACCCCCGTACGGCCGACGCCACCCGTCCTCGGCGGCGGCCCGCAGCCCGGGGGCGACCTCGCCGCCGGCCGGCTGGCGTCGGCGAGCAGCCAGAACGGCGCGTTCGCCGCCGGCAACGCCGTCGACGCCGATCCCCACAGCTACTGGGAGTCCACCAACGGCGCCTTCCCGCAGTGGTGGCGGGTCGACCTGGGCGCGAGCCACCCGCTGGCCCGGGTCGTCCTCGCCGTGCCCGCCGGCTGGGAGGCGCGCACCCAGACGGTGACGGTGCAGGGCAGCACCGACGGCACGACCTTCACGACGCTCGCCGGGCCGGTCGGGGTCCGCTTCGACCCGGCGACCGGCAACACCGCGACCCTCACCGTGCCGTCCACCGCCGCCCGCCACGTCCGGGTCACCGTCACCGGCAACACCGGCTGGCCGGCGGCCCAGCTAGCTCAGGTCAAGTTGTACGCGGCGACCGGGACGCCCACCCCGCCCACCCCGCCGGGCGGCCTCACGGTGACCGGCCGCACCTCGACGAGCGTGTCGCTGGCCTGGACGGCGTCGACCGATCCCGACGGCATCACCGGCTACCAGGTGCGTCAGGGCGGGCAGACCGTCGCGTCCGTTCCCGGCACGTCCGCCACCGTCGGCGGGCTGACGCCCCAGACCGCGTACACCTTCACGGTCGTCGCGGTGGACGGCGCCGGCACGCTGTCGGCGCCGTCCGCCGCCGTGTCGGCGACCACCGCGGCGGCGCCGGGGGCCGACCTCGCCCGGGGCAGGCCGGTGACGGAGAGCAGCCACGTGCAGACCTACGGCTGCGCCAATGTCGTCGACGGCAGCGCCGACACCTACTGGGAGAGCGCCAGCAACGCCTTCCCGCAGTGGGTCCGGGTCGACCTCGGCGCGACCGTCCCCGTCGGACAGGTCGTGCTCCGGCTCCCGCCCGCCGCCGCCTGGCAGCGACGCACCCAGACGATCGCGGTCGAGACGAGCCCGGACGGCACCGCGTGGAGCACCGCCGTCGCGTCCGCCGCCCACGTCTTCGACCCGGCCACCGGCAACCGCGTGACGATCGCCGTCCCGGCGACGCCCGGCCGGTACGTGCGGATCCGAGTCACGGGCAACACCGGCTGGCCGGCGGCGCAGCTGTCCCAGCTTGAGGTGTACGCCGCGTAGCGGCGGTCACTGCCGGCCGCACCGCCGGCCCCGTCCCACCACGAGAAGAGTCACGCCATGCCTCTGAGCAGATCTGCGCTGCCCGGACCGTCGTCGCGGCGACGGCCCCGGGCGGCGGTCGCCGCCACCGTCGCGCTCGCGACCGCCCTCGGCGTCCTGGCCGGCGCGCCCGGCCCGGCCACCGCCACCCCGCCCGCCGGCACCGCACCGGTGGTGACCAGGGCCGGCCTCGACCCGCAACTCGTCGCCGGACGCGGCGCCGACGTCGCCTTCGTCGAGCAGGAGGCGGAGAACGCGACCACGGACGGCGAGATCATCGGCCCCGACCGCACCGCCTACACGCTGCCCGCCGAGGCCTCCGGCCGCCGCGCGGTCCGGCTGACCCCCGGCCGGTACGTCGAGTTCACGCTGCCCCGCGCCGCCAACGCGATCACCGTGCGTTACAGCATCCCCGACGCGCCGGGCGGCGGCGGCATCACCGCCCCGCTGGACGTCGCGGTCAACGACCGGCGGGTCCGGACGATGACCCTCACCTCGCAGTACGCCTGGCTCTACAACCAGTACCCGTTCTCCAACGACCCGACCGCCGGCCTGCTGCACCCGGACTGGTGGATCACCGAGTGCTCGTGCGTGCCGGCGGCCACCACGCCGTACCCGAGCATCCCCACCCCGTTCCGCCCCAGCCACTTCTACGACGAGCAGCGGCTGCTGCTCGGCCGCACGTACCGGGCGGGCGACCGGATCCGGCTCACCGCCCCCGCCGGCAGCAACGCGGCGTGGACGGTGATCGACCTGCTGGACTCCGAGCTCGTCGGCCCGCCACGCGTGCGGCTGCGCGCGGCGAACGTGCTGGCCTTCGGCGCCGACCCGACCGGTCGCCGCGACTCCGCCCCCGCCCTGGAGCGGGCCATCGCCTTCGCCCGGCGGGCGGACGTGCCGGTCTACCTGCCGCCCGGCACGTACCAGGTCAACCGGCACATCATCGTCGACGACGTGACGATCGAGGGCGCCGGCAGCTGGTACACGATCGTCAAGGGACGCGAGGTCGCGCTGCCCACGCCCGCGCCGGACGGCTCGGTGCACACCGGCGTCGGCTTCTACGGCAGGAGCGCCGCCGAGGGCGGCAGCCGCAACGTGCACCTCTCCGGCTTCGCCATCGAGGGCGACGTACGCGAGCGCATCGACACCGACCAGGTCAACGCGATCGGTGGCGCGATGAGCGACTCCACCATCGACGGCCTGCACCTGCGGCACACGAAGGTGGGCATCTGGTTCGACGGGCCGATGAGCGACGTGCGGGTCACCAACACGATCATCGTCGACCAGATCGCGGACGGTCTCAACTTCCACACCGGCGTCACCGACTCGCTGGTCGCCCACACCTTCGTCCGCAACAGCGGCGACGACGGGCTCGCCATGTGGTCCGAGAAGGTCGGCAACGCCCGCAACACGTTCGACCACAACACCGTGCAGTCGCCGGTGCTGGCCAACGGCATCGCCCTCTACGGCGGCACCGACCTCACGGTGTCGCACAACCTGGTCGCCGACCCGGTGCGCGAGGGCAGCGCGGTCCAGGTCGGCTCCCGCTTCGGCGCGGAGCCGTTCACCGGGCGGCTGCTGATCACCGGCAACACCACCGCCCGCGCCGGCACGTACGAGCTGAACTGGAAGATCGGGCTGGGGGCCATCTGGTTCTACGCGCTGGACCGGGACATCGACGCGCGGATCGAGGTCATCGGGGACAGCTACCTCGACAACACGTACAACGCCATCATGCTGGTCAGCGACTGGCCCGTGAAGGACCTCCACTCGATCACCGGCGTCCGGTTCCAGGACATCCGGGTCGACGGCACGGGCACCTCCGTGCTGAGCGCCCGGGCGGCGGGGTCGGCCTCGTTGCGCAACGTCGATGCCCGCAACGTCGGCGCCGTCGGCGTGAACAACTGCGGGTCGTTCAACTTCCCGGCGACCGGCTCGGAGTTCGCCCTCACCGACCTGGGCGGCAACGACGGCGGTTGGCTGGCCCCGTGGCAACTGCCGAACACCATCACCTGCGACGACCGGCCGCCGGTCGTGCCGCCGCCGCCACCGTCGGCCTGGTGAGCCCCTCGCGGTGGGCGGTGGACTCCGCCGCCCACCGCCAGCCGCCGCCGTACCGGGACACCCCGGCACGGCGGCGGCTTTCTCGTGCCCGCCCGGCGGGAACCGTCGGCCCAACCCCGCACCCACCCGCCGGCCGTGTGACGGGTCAGCCGTTCACCACGATTGACGAATGTCGACCGAATGTGCTAACAAACCGCCTTGTAAATGTCGCCGAAAATGGCGGAAACCCTCCTCTTTCCGAAACCGGACACGGGACGCGACAGAGGCGTGACACATTGCCTTTCGTCGTTGCATAATGTCCGCCGCACGCGCTGTCGCACCGTCGGTTTCCGATGCGGCGACGCCGACCGAAGGGGACACAATTCCGTGAAGCGGGACCACTCACCTGTGCTGCCTGGCGACGGCGCCACGGACTATGCGCGCTACATGCGCCTCGACGCGCTGCTCGACCTGCAACGGCGTCCGGAGGAGATGCTCCACCGCGACGAACTGCTCTTCCAGGTGGTGCACCAGTCCACCGAGTTGTGGCTGAAACTCGCCGCCGCCGAGCTGGCCGAGGCGGTCACCCGGCTGCGCGCCGGCGAGCTGGCGGTGACCGAGTCGCTGCTGGCCCGGGCGACGCTCGGAATCCAGCTGGTCACCGACCAGCTGGAGATGTTCCGGCACCTGTCCCCGGCCGACTTCCAGACCATGCAACCGGCGCTGGGCAAGGGATCCGGCGCGGAGTCGCCCGGCTGGCGGCAGGTCCAGGCCACGAGCCGACAACTCGGCCGGGCGTTCGCCGAGCAGCTGGAAGCCGAGGGGATCGACCCGGCCACACTGGGCCGGCCGGATCCGGCGGACCCCGTCCATCGGCTCGCCGAGGCGCTCGTCGAGTGGGACGAGCGGGTGTCGCTGTGGCGGACGCGGCACTACCAGCTCGCCCTGCGCGTCGGGGGCCACGCCCCGGACGGCGCCGAGGCGACGATGCTCGCCAGGCTCGTCGGGTACCGGTTCTTCCCCGAACTGTGGCGGGCCCGCCTGAAGCCCACCGACGAATCCGGTAACGAATCACCTGTCGGTCGTCCCTGACAATCCTCGTCCACCAGAAATTGTCAATCCTCCCCACCTGTCTGCGTGGCGACCGAAATGTCGAGGTGCGGTTCGTGCGTGAACTGACGAGTTGGCTGTCCGGTGCCGGTGAGCCCGACAGTTTCCCATACTCCGCCGTCCTGGCGGAGTTTCACCGGGTCGGCAAACACTTCGTCGAGAAGGAACTGCTGGCCCTGCTCGACCAAGCCCGTGCGCAGTCGACGGTGCCGGCGGCCGCGCGGGATGCCCACGCCCGGTTGCTGGGTGACTTCCTCGACGCCGCGCTCGACAAGTGGGACGGCCGGTACGACTACCGCAGTTACCTGGCGCTGCGGCTGCTCCGGCTACCCTGCGGGGACGACGTCGACGACGGGCCGGCCGCCGACCCGGTCGGTGCCCGGCGGGACCGGGACCGGCTCTTCGTCCGCCTGGTCGCCGACGCGCTGGCCTTCGAGCTGACCGCCGCCTCCGGCACCACCGACCTGCTGCCCGAGCGGCGCCCGAGCCGGGACGTGGTGGCCAAGCGCTACCGGCTCGGCGTACGGGCCGCGTCCCCCGCTCTCGTCCGGATGGGCCTGGCCGGCACGGTCCCCCACCGGGAGGCGGTGGCGACCCCGGACGAGTTGCGCGCCCTCGCCGCCGACCCGGATTCCACCGGGGAGCTGGTGCTGCGGCTGAGCATGCTGCCGGTCCACGTGACACACGACGAGTACCTGTTCATCCGGGTGCTCCAGGCGTACGAGTGCCTCTTCGCGGGGATCGCCGACGAGCTGCGCGCCACCGTCGCCGCCCTGACCGCCGGCCATGCGGGGCCGGCGGTCGAGCGGCTGGCGTACGCCCGCGAGCAGCTCACCGCCGCCGGGCCGCTGTTCTCGCTGCTGGCCACCATGCAGGCGGAGGCGTTCCGGACGTTCCGGGAGTTCACCGAGGGGGCGAGCGCCATCCAGTCGCGCTCCTACAAGCTGGTGGAGTCGCTGTGCCGCACCCCGGAGGGGTCGCGGTTGGACTCGGCCGCCTACCACCAGGTGCCGGAGGTCCGCGACCGGGTGCACGCCGGGCGGCCGTCGGTCGACGACGCGTTCCGGGCCGCCGTACGCGACGGTCTGCTCGCCGCGCCCGGCGGTGAGCGGGTCGAGGAGGAGATGCGGTCGTTCGCCGCTGCGGTCGTCCAGTGGCGGCGCACGCACCACCGGCTGGCTACCCGGATGCTCGGCCCCCGCCCCGGCACCGGCTACACGGAGGGCACGCCCTACCTGGCCGCCGTCCGGTCCATCCCGGTCTTCACCTCCGTCGCCGACGACTCCCGGCCCCCGTCCCCGACCGAGCCGACCGGAGGCAGCCCCGAGTGAGCCCGCCCGAACCGCACCCCGACCCGCACGTGCCCGAGTGCCTCGACGCCACCGCGCACGCCGCCCTGCGCGCCGAGTTCCCCCTGCTCCAGAGCGCCGTCTATCTCAACAACAACTCCACCGGCGCGGTGCCCAGAGGCGCGGAACACGTCCTCACCGGCTACTGGGAGACGCTGCGGAGCTGGCGTGACGAGGTCTGGCAGGGCTGGCACGTCGGCCTCGACCGGTACGCCGACTCGGTCGCCGCCCTCATCGGCGCGCCGGCGGGCAGCGTCGTCACGGACGCGAACCTGAGCACGCTGCTCGCCCGGGTGGCGTCCTGTTTCGACTACCGACCGCCGCGCGACCGGGTCGTCACCACCGACCTGGAGTATCCGACGGTGCCGTTCATCTGGAACGCGTTCCGCCGCTACGGCGCCCGGCTGGACGTGGTCGGCTCGGGCGGCCCGCGGTTCGACGAGGACGCCCTCGAGGCACGGATCGACGAGCGCACCCTGCTGGTCTGCGTCCCGCACGCCAGCTTCTCCTCCGGCGCCACCATCGACCTGCCCCGGCTGGTGCGGCGCGCCCACGACGTCGGCGCCCTGGTGGTCGTCGACGCCTTCCAGACCGTCGGGGTGATGCCGCTGGACGTGACGGCGCTCGGCGTCGACGTCGTGCTCGGCGGCGCGCACAAGTGGCTCTGCGGGGTCGGCACCGCCTTCCTCTACGTCCGCCCGGGCCTGGTGCCGGAGCTGGAACCGGCGGCCACCGGCTGGCAGGCCGGCGACCGGGCGTTCACGTTCCAGCCGTCGACCGGC
The DNA here is from genome assembly GCF_057197825.1 of Micromonospora sp. USAFONa4. Lineage (NCBI taxonomy): Bacteria > Bacillati > Actinomycetota > Actinomycetes > Micromonosporales > Micromonosporaceae > Micromonospora > Micromonospora sp. USAFONa4. Next base: position 7,097,238 of record NZ_CM170072.1, read on the forward strand.
TGGGCCGACGGGGCCCGGCGCTTCGCGGGCGGAACGCCGTTCCCCCTGACCTCGCTGGTCTCCCAGGTCGGCCTGGACCTGCTGGCCGGGGTGGGCGTCGACGCGATCCGCCGGCACTCGCTCGCCTGCACCCAACGGGTCCTGGACCGGGCCGCGGCGGCCGGCATCGACGTGGTCAGCCCGACCGACCCGCACCGGCGCGGCGGCGTCGTCTGCCTGGACGTCGCCGACGGCGAGGCCGTCAAGCGGCGGCTCATCGCGCGCGACATGGTCTGCAGCTGGCGGGGCCACCTGCGGGTCGGCCCGCACGTCTACAACACCCTCGACGAGATCGACACGTTCATGGACGCCCTGGAAGAGGAGCTGAAACGGTGAAGGTCACGCTGTCCCCCCGGGCGCTGATGAGTCTGCTCGCCAACGGGCCCAAGGCCATGGACGTGCTGGAGACCGCGCTCGGCACGGGACTGCTCGACGCGCTGGAGCCCGGACCGGCGAGCCTCGGCGAGCTGGCCGCCCGGTTCGGCGTACGGCCCCTGCGGCTCTACAAGTTCCTCGACTGCCTGGAGAGCCTCGGCGTCGTCGAACGCAGCGAGCCGGGCGACGACATCACGACGGCCACGTACCGCGCGGTGCCCGGCCTCCGGGACGCCGTCACGGCGGTCGTCGGCCCCGGCGCCGTCGAACGCGACCGGGACCGCTACCCCTGGCGACGGCTGCACGGCCGGCTGGCCGAGAGCCTGCGGGGCGAGGTGAGCATGAGCGACGACGACTTCGCCTGGCCCCCGAAGACCGACGAGCAGACCGCCGACTTCGAGCGCAGCATGGCCGTCGGTCTCGCCCCGGTGATCGAGACGGTGCACCGCAACGCCGACCGGCTGTGGTCGGACCGGCGCCGGCTGCTGGACGTCGGCGGGGGCGACGGCACGCTCGCCGCGCACGTCCTCGACGACGCCCCGGGACTGCGGGCCGACGTGTACAACCTGCCGGCCGTGGCGCCGCTGGTGGCGGCCACCCGGGCGCGTACGGGGCACGCCGACCGGCTGGGTTTCGTCGGCGGCGACTTCTTCGCCGAGCCGCTGCCCACGGGCTACGACGCCATGGCGTTCGTCCGGGTGCTGCACGACTGGCCCAACGACGTCGCCCGCCGGCTGGTCGAGAAGGCGTACGCGGCCCTCGAACCGGGCGGGCTGCTGGTGATCTGCGAGGAGTTCCGCACCCCGGACCGGCTGGCGATGCAGTTCTTCTGGAGCTACTTCCTCATCGGTGTCGACAGCTGCGTCAGCCGGCTGCGGGAGGTCGAGTTCTACACCGGCCTGCTCAAGGAGGTCGGCTTCGACCGGGTGGCCGTGCTGCCCGGCGGCTGGGAGGTGGTCTGCGCGTACAAGCCGGTGGCCGGGGTGTGATCTGCCGAGCCGGCGTGGCGGGGCCGCTTCCCCGCCACGCCGGCTCGGCGGCGTTTGACCGCCGGGGCCGGGGGAAGACCGTGCGCCCAGGGCCGATTCCCGAGGGAGCGACGATGGCGGACGCAGGACGGGCCAGGAAGGCCACCGGGGCGCGCAAGGCCCCGATGAAGCGGGCCACGGCGGCGAAGAAGGTGGCGACGGCCACGAAACGGGCCACCGGGGCGACCGCGGCCAAGTCCCCGGGCGGCAAGCCCACGGCGACGACCGCCCGGGTGGCCCGGAAGAAGGACACCTCGGCCACCGCCGCCCCCGCCCGTGCCCGCAAGGCACCGGCCACCGCCGCCCCCGCGAAGAAGGCGCCCGCGAAGAAGGCGACCAAGGCCGCCGCGACCCGCGCCGGCGCGGCCACGAAGGCCCCGGCCCGCAAGGCGACGACCATGGAGTCCTTCGGCACCCGACGGGCGCCCCGCACGAGCGCCGGCTGAGCCGGCACCACGACGGGCGGCGGGTCCGGACGCCGGTCGCGCCGGGGCGTCGGCCAGAATGGGCCGGTGGCGAAGCGATCCCGCCGGCGGGCGGCCGATGACCGTGACCGGCCCTGCCCCTGCGGCGTCGGCCAGCCGTACGCCGGATGTTGCGGGCGGCTGCACCGGGGCGAGGCGGACGCGGCGACCGCCGAGGCGCTGATGCGCTCGCGGTACAGCGCCTTCGCCGTCGGCGACACCGCGTACCTGCTGCGCAGCTGGCACTCCTCGACCCGGCCGGGTGCCCTCGACCTCGACCCCGGCCAGCGCTGGACGGGCCTGGAGATCGTCGACACCGACCGGGGCGGGCTGTTCGACGCCACCGGCACCGTCGAGTTCCGGGCCCACCACCGCGCCGGCGGCCAGCCGGGCACGCAGAGCGAGCGCAGCCGGTTCGTCCGCGAGGACGGCCGCTGGGTCTACCTCGACGCGCTGCCCGACTGACGCCCGGTCGCGGCGCCTGGGCACCGCGACCGGGACGCGCTCAGCCGCTGGTGGTGACGCCGCTCGTCAGGCCGAGCCGGTCGACCGCCGCCGAGACGAGTTCGTCAGGCGTCAGCGACAGGTCGAGCACCAGCACCGACTCGTCCGGGTGGTGCTGTTCCAGGGTGGCCAGCTGCGACTCCAGCAGGCTCGGCGGCATGAAGTGCCCGGCACGCCGGGCCATCCGCTCCCGGATCACCTCGGCGGCGCCGTCCAGGTGGACGAACTCGACGCTCGGCGGCCCCTGCCGCAGCGTGTCGCGGTAGGACCGCCGCAGCGCCGAGCAGGCCAGCACCGTCGACACGCCCTCGGCGGCGCGGGCGGCCATCCAGCCGGCCAGCTCGCGCAGCCAGGGCAGGCGGGCGGCGTCGTCCAGCGGCACGCCGGCGCGCATCTGCGCCACGTGCGCCGGCGTGTGGAACTCGTCGGCCTCGGCGAAGACCAGTCCGGTACGGGCGGCGATGCCCCGGGCCACCGTCGTCTTGCCGGCGCCGGACACCCCCATCACGACCACGTGCCGCGTCGGGGACGCGCCCTCACCAGTCATGGACGGTGCCGTCCTGGAGCCGGTTGAACGGCAGGTACGCCGGCACGTACGGGAACTTCGCGGCGGCCTCCTCGTCCAGTTCGACGCCGAGGCCGGGCTGCTCGCCCGGGTGCAGGTAGCCGTCGACGAAGGTGAACGACTGCCGGAACACCTCGTTGGTGAGCGCCCCGTGCCGCATGTACTCCTGGATGCCGAAGTTGTGGATGGCCAGGTCCAGGTGCAGGGCGGCGGCCATGCCGACGGGCGAGATGTCGGTCGGGCCGTGGATGCCGGACTTGATCTGGTACTGGGCGGCGAAGTCGAGCAGCTTACGCATGGCCGTGATGCCGCCGGTGTGGGTGACGGCGGAGCGGACGTAGTCGATGAGCTGCTCGCGGATGAGCGTCTGGTAGTCCCAGACGGTGTTGAAGACCTCGCCGATCGCCAGCGGCGTGGTGGTGTGCTGGCGGACCAGCCGCAGCGCCTCCTGGTTCTCCGCCGGGGTGCAGTCCTCCAGCCAGAACAGGTCGTACGGCTCCAGGGCCTTGCCCAGCCTGGCGGCCTGGATGGGGGTCATCCGGTGGTGGCCGTCGTGCAGCAGCGGCAGCTCCGGGCCGAACTCGTTGCGGACCGCCTCGAACACGCCGGGCAGGTGGCGCAGGTAGGAGCGGGTGTCCCAGTCCTCCTCGGCCGGCAGCGGGATGCGCTGCGCCGGCTCGTAGTCGTAGCGCTTGCCGTCGGCGCTGGGCTGGCTGGCGACCCCGTAGACGGCGTTGATGCCCGGCACCGAGGTCTGCACCCGGATCGAGCGGTAGCCCTCGTCGAGGTGCCGGCGGATCGAGTCGAACAGCTCCGGCAGGTCCCGGCCGGAGGCGTGGCCGTAGGCCATGATCCCGGTGCGCGACGCCCCGCCCAGCAGCTGGTACAGCGGCATGCCGGCGGCCTTGGCCTTGATGTCCCACAGGGCCACGTCGACCGCCGCGATGGCGGCCATGGTGACCGGTCCGCGCCGCCAGTACGCCGAGCGGTAGAGGAACTGCCAGGCGTCCTCGATGCGGTGCGCGTCCCGGCCGATCAGCAGCGGGACGACGTGGTCGCGCAGGTACGAGGCGACCGAGAGTTCCCGTCCGTTGAGGGTGCCGTCGCCCAGGCCGGTGACGCCGTCCTCCGTGGTGATCTTCAGGGTGACGAAGTTGCGGTCGGGGCTGGAGACGATGACGTCAGCGGCGACGATCTTCACGGGGTGCCTTTCTTCTTCGGGGTGCTCGGTGGTCAGCGGAGGACGTCGCCGGCCTCGTGGCCGTCGAGGAGGGACAGTTCGGCGCGGCGCGGCAGCCCTTCCCAGTCGCCGGGGCTGGAGACCGCGAAGGCGCCGAGGGTGGCCGCGCGCCGCAGCCGACCGGCCAGGTCGAGCCCGTCGAACCAGCCGGAGAGGTAGCCGGCGGTGAACGCGTCGCCCGCGCCGACGGCGTCGACGGCGGTCACGGTCAGCGCCTCGGCCCGCCGGACCTCTTCGCGGGTGTGCGCGCGGGCGCCGTCGGAGCCCAGCTTGACCAGGACCGTGTCCACGCCGCGGCGCAGCAGGTCCGCCACGACGGTGGACTCGTCGGCCCCGGGGTCGCCGACGAGGTCCAGCTCGTCGGCGGAGGCGACGACGGTCGAGGCGTACCCGGCCAGCGGGGTCAGCACCTCGCGGGCCGTGTCGCGGGACCAGAGGCGGTCGCGGTGGTTGACGTCGAGGCAGACCGGGATGCCGGCGGCGACGGCGGCCTCGGCCGCCCACCGGGTGGCCGCGCGGGCGGTGTCGGACAGCGCCGGGGTGATGCCGCTCAGGTGCAGCATCCGCGCGCCGGCCGCCAGCGGCGCCCGCAGGTCGTCGACGTCGAGGGCGGAGCCGGCCGATCCGGCCCGGTGGTACTGCACCCGGGTCAGGTCGGCGGTGCGCCGCTCCAGGAACATCAGGCCGGTCGGCCGGTCCGGGTCGCGGGTCACGCCGTCGACGGCGACGCCCTCGGCGCGCAACTGGCGCAGCACGTACTCGCCGAACTCGTCGGCGCCCACCCGGCCGACCCAGGCGGCCCGGTGGCCCAGCCGGGCCACCGCGACGGCCACGTTGGACTCGGCGCCGGCCAGGTGCATGGTCAGCGGTCCCCCGGCGGCGAGCGGTCCGGCCGAGCGCAGCGACACCAGGGCCTCGCCGACGGTGAGCAGGTCGGGTGCGGTCATGACGGCGTCGACTCCCGCACGGCGGCGAGGTAGCTGCGCGCCCGCGCCCGCAGGGCGTCCAGGTCGCCGCCGGAGGCGGCGTCGCCGACCAGGGGGCCGCCGAGGCCGACCGCGATCGCGCCGGCCCGGAAGTAGGCGGGTACGTCGTCGCGGCCGACGCCGCCGACCGCGACGAACGGGATGTCCGGGAAGGGGTCGCGCACCGCCCTGAGGTACGCCGGGCCGCCGACCGACGCCGGGAAGAGCTTGACCACCGACGCCCCCATCCGCACCGCGGTGTAGGCCTCGGTCGGGGTGAGCGCCCCGGCGGCCACCGGGAGGCCGCGGCGCGCCGCCTCGGCGATCGACTCGACCACGGCCGGCGTCACCACGAACTGCGCGCCCGCGGCGGCCACGTCGGCGACGTCGGCGGTGGTGAGCACCGTGCCGGCCCCGACCAGCGACCCGGCGGGGGCCGCCGCGCGCAGCGCCTCGATCGCCCCGAGGGCGTCCGGCGTGGTCAGGGCCACCTCGACGACGCGTACGCCCTCCTGGAGCAGCGCGGTGCCGGCGGCGATCGCGGCGGCGGTGTCGGTGCCGCGGATGATCGCGAGGATGCGGGCCGCGGTCAGTTCGGCGGTCAGGTCGACGGTCATGTGATCACCATTCCGCGTAGGAGCCGTCGCGGTGCCGCCACGTGGGGCTGCGCCACGCGTGGCCGCGCTTGTCCGCCGCCCGTACGGCGTGCTCGTCGATCTCGATGCCGAGGCCGGGTGCCGTGAGCCGCTCCACGTACCCGTCGACGAACGTCAGCGGGGTCTTGTCGAGGCAGTAGTCGAGCACCTCGGCGCCGAGGTTGTAGTGGATGCCGATGCTCTGTTCCTGGATCAGGTAGTTCGGCGTGGCGAAGCCGACCTGGAGGCAGGCGGCGAGCGCGATCGGCCCGAGCGGGCAGTGCGGGGCGAGCTGCACGTCGTACACCTCGGCCAGCGCGGCGATCTTGCGCACCTCGGTGATGCCGCCAGCGTGCGAGAGGTCCGGCTGGGCGACCGCGATGCCGGCCTGGAGCACCGGCAGGAACTCCTGCCGGTTGTAGAGCCGCTCCCCCGTCGACACCGGCGTGGTGGTGGAACGGACGAACTCGCCGATGAGGTGCGAGTTCTCCGGCACCACCGGCTCCTCCAGGAAGAACGGCCGGTACGGCTCCAGCAGCGGGGCGACCCGGCGGGCGGTGGCGAGGGTGAACCGGCCGTGGAAGTCGACGGCCACGTCCCGCTCGTCGCCGAGCACCTCGCGGGCGGCGGCCACCCGCTGCACGACGCCGTCGATCTCGGCGACGGACGCCACGGTGCTCATCCGGCCGGAGGCGTTCATCTTCACCGCGGTCAGGCCGGTGGCGACGGCGGCGGCGATCTGGTCGCGTACCTCGCTCGGCTCGTCGCCGCCGACCCAGCCGTAGACCCGGATCCGGTCCCGGACCGGGCCGCCGAGCAGCTGGTGCACCGGCGCGCCGAAGTGCTTGCCGGCGATGTCCCACAGCGCCTGGTCGAGCCCGGCCACGGCGCTGGCCAGGATCGGCCCGCCCCGGTAGAACGAGCCCTTGGTCATGACCTGCCAGTGGTCCTCGATGCGCAGCGCGTCCCGGCCGACCAGCAGCTCGCTGAGCTGCTCGACGGCGGTGCGGACGGTCTCGGAGCGGCCCTCGCAGGTCGCCTCGCCCCAGCCGACGATCCCGGAGGACGTCTCGACCCGGACGAACAGCCAGCGCGGCGCGACGAGGAAGGTCTCCACCCGTTCGATCGTGGTCATGGTGTCCTCAGCCCTTCGTGGCGCCGGCGGTGAGGCCGGAGACGACGTACTTCTGCACGAACAGGGCGATCAGCATGATCGGCAGGGTGACCACCGTGGCCGCCGCCATCAGGCCGCCCCAGTCGATGCTGGCGTAGCCGACGAAGTCGAAGATCGCCACCGGGAGCGTCTTGGTGTCGGCCCCGGAGAGGACGAGGGCGAACATGAAGTTGTTCCAGGAGAAGATGAACGACAGGATGCCGGCGGTGGCGATGCCGGGCACCGACAGCGGCAGGGTGATCCGCCGGAACGCGCCGATGTGGGTCAGCCCGTCGACGAGCGCCGCCTCCTCGAGCTCGGCCGGCAGGCCGTCGAAGTAGCCCATCATGATGTAGACGATCAGCGGCAGCGACACGAACATGTGGCTGAGGATCAGCACGGTGAACCCGCCGACCATCTGCAGGTTCGAGAAGACGTAGTACCAGGGCACCAGCAGCGAGACGCCGGGGATGACCCGCGCCATGAGCACGACGAGCGCGGACTTCTTCATGTTGAAGCGACTCATCGAGTACGCGGCGGGCACGCCGAGCAGCAGCGACAGCACGGTGGCCGCGAGCGCCACCCAGAGGCTGTTGCCGATGAACTGGATGTAGTTCGCCTGCTGGAGCACGTTGGAGTAGTTGTCCAGCGTCGGGGAGAAGACGAACGCCTTGTCGGTGTCGTAGATGTCGACGTTCGTCTTCAACGACGCGGCGACCATCCACACCAGCGGCGCGATCAGCGACAGCACGACGAGGACGAGGGCCACCGTGCGGAAGATCTTGTACGGCCTGCGCAGCTTCATCGGTCCAGCCCCTTCTTGCGGTAGGTCAGGGCCCACATCACCCCGATGATGATCAGGAAGAAGATGATGAGGACGGTCGATGAGACGCCGTAGTCGTTGTAGTCGAAGCTGAGCCCGTAGGCGTACACGTTCAGGGTCTCCACCTCGTGGAACGACCCGCCGCCGCGCCCCTTGGTGGCGTAGAGGATGTCGAAGGTCTTCAGGGCGTCGATGCCGCGCAGCAGGATCGCGACGATCACGGTGGGCATCAGCAGCGGCAGGGTGACGTGCCGGAACCGCTGCCAGGTGCTGGCGCCGTCGATCAGCGCCGCCTCCTGCGGCTCGTCGGACAGCGACGTCAGGCCGGCGAGCAGGATCAGCACGACCATCGGAGTCCACTGCCAGATGTCGATGAACATCGTCGTCGGCAGGGCCGAGTTCTGCCCGGAGAGCCAGGGCTGGGGGTCGATCCCGACCCAGCCGAGCACCTGGTTGGCCATGCCGATGTTGGGGTCGAAGATCAGCCGCCACATCATGCCGACCGCGACCGGGGTCGCCACCAGCGGCAGCAGGATCGCGACCCGGACCCACTTCTCACCGCGGAACGGCCGCCACAGCAGCAGGGCGATCGCCATGCCGAGGACGACCTCGAAGAAGAGCACGACGCCGGTGAAGAGGGCGGTGCGCCACACGGCCGGCCAGAACCGGTCGGTGTCGCCGAGCACGTCGAGGTAGTTCTGGAAGCCGATGAACTCGCTCTCGGCACGGACCGAGCCCTCGGCGTCGGTCAGGCTGAGGTACCCGGTCCACGCCACCGGAAAGATGATCAGCACGGCGACGAACAACATGGCGGGTGCCGCGAAGAGCCACTTGCGGTGCGCGTTGGCCCAGCGCGACCAGGCCGAGGTCTCCGGGGACGCCGGACGCGCCTCGGGCGATCTTTTGACTGGTGTGGTGACGGCTGACATGAGGTCTCCGGGTGGGTCAGGGCAGCGGCCCGACGCCCGGTGGCGGAGCCGGTCGGCTCCGCCACCTGCGCTTCGGGCTACTTCGCCTCGTCGTCGAGGAACTTCTGGAACGCCTCGTTGGCCGCGTCCGCCGAGGCGGCCGCGTCCTTGCCGGTGATCGCGTCGACGATCGGCTGGCCGACGATCTCCCGAGCCTGGGCGACCTTCTCGACCAGCGGCCGGTCGTGGCCCACGCCGTTGGCGGTGCTGACAGTGGTGGCCTCGGCGAGGTCCTTCGGGTAGGTCGCCGCGCCCTCCGGGTTCTCCCAGACGGAGGTACGGGCGCTGGGCACGCCGGCCTTCTGCTGCGCCAGCGCCTGCTCCTTGCCGGCCGCCCACTGGATGAACTTCCAGGCGTTGTCCTGGTTCTTCGAGGCCTCGTTGACGCCGAGCGCCCAGGACGGGATGTTGTACGGCTTCGAGCCGGCCGGGCCGGCCGGGAAGGCCGCGAACCCGACGGTCTCGGAGACCTTCGACTTGGTCGGGTCGGTGGCGTTCTTGTAGAGCGAGTTGGCCTCGGTGTAGAAGGCCGCCTTGCCCTGGGTGAAGATCGCCATCGCCTCGGACCAGCTCATGTCGGTGCTGATGTTCTCCGGGCCGTGCTCACGCAGCAGCCCGCCGTAGTAGGCGTACGCCTGCTTGGCCTGCTCGGTGTTGATCGCGGCCTTGCCGCTGGCGTCGACGAAGTCGCCGCCGAAGCTGTAGAGGAAGCTGGAGAACTGGGTGACGGCGGCGGCCTTGCCGGTGCGGGACACGAAGCCCGCCACGCCCGGGTTGTCCGCCTCGACCTTCGCCGCCTGCGCCTTGAGCTCGTCGAGGGTCTTCGGCGGGGCGGTGAAGCCGGACTTCTCCAGCAGGTCCTTGCGGTAGTAGAGGACCTCCTGCTCGGTGATGATCGGCACGCCGACCACCTTGTCCTCGTACGTGGTGGCCTGCACCGGTCCGGACTGGAAGTCGGCGATCTCGAACGCGCTGTCCGACTTGCTCTTGTCCGTCAGGTCGGCGAGGTACTTGTTCTTTGCGAACAGCTTCCCCTCCTGCAGCGGCCGGTACATCATCACGTCCAGGTCGGTGGACCCGGCGTTGAGCTTGACGTTGTACTGGTCGGAGAGCTGGTCCTCACCGAGCTGGGTGACCTCCACCTTCAGGCCCGACTGCTTCTCGAACTCCGGCAGGGCCTTCTTGATGTTCTCCGTCCAGACGTGGTTCACCAGCGTCACGCGAACGGTGTTCGAGCCGCCGGCGTCGTCCCCGCCGCCACCGCAGGCGGACAGGCCGAGGGCGACGACCATCGCCAGGGAAGTCCCAATAACTGATCGACGTCTCACGTCCATCTCTCCTTATGCCGTGGCCGTGGCCGCCGCCCTGACCGGGTGGGCCGCCACCTCGCGGTTTACATCCGCTTAACAACCGGATGCTAGGCCGAAAAAACAGATTTATACAAGGGGTAGACCCAACTGATATGCTCCGTGACGTGAAATCGTCCTCCTCGGGGGCTGTGGCCGCCCAGCTCGCCCCTGTCGAGGCTGGCCTGCACGCACGCGTCCTCGATCGCCTCGGCACGGCCATCTGTGACGGCGAGCTGGCTCCCGGCTCGGTGCTCAACATCGACGACCTGGTCGACCGCTACGCCGTGTCCCGCTCGGTCGTCCGCGAGGTGCTGCGGGTGCTCGCCTCGATCGGGTTCATCGAGACCCGTCGTCGCGTCGGGGTCATGATCCGCCCGTCGGAGGACTGGAACGTCTTCGATCCGCAGGTGATCCGCTGGCGGCTCGCCTCGGCCGGCCGCATCGTCCAGCTTCGTTCGATCACCGAGCTGCGGACCGCCATCGAGCCGCACGCCGCCTGGCTGGCCGCCAACCGGGTCGGCCACGACGAGGCGAGCGACCTGGTCGGGCTCGCGGCGAAGATGTGGGCCGCCGGCAAGGCCGGCGACGAGGAGCGCTTCCTCCAGCTCGACATAGAATTCCACCGCCGGATCCTGGTCGCCTCCGGCAACGAGATGTTCGTCCGGTTGCAGGACCTGATCGCGGAGGTGCTCACCGGCCGGCACCAGCACCACCTGATGCCGCACCACCCGCACGAGCAGGCCCTCCAACTGCACGCCGAAGTGGCCCAGGCGATCCAGCGGCGCGACGGCGAGCGCGCCCGGCGGGCCATGGTGCAGCTCATGGAGCAGGCCTTCGACGAGATGAGCTCGATCTGGGAGCAGACCGGCGAGACCGCCGGCGGCTGAGCGCGACCCGCCGGGCTGACGGCGTACCGGCGAGGGGGGATCGCCGCCGGCGAGCCGGCGCGGGCGCGGGCCCCGGGACCTCGACGGCCACCGGTGGTCGTTCCGGCTGACGGGCGGCGGCCCGGCGACGGTCGCACGGACCGCCGCCGGGCCGTGGTCAGCCGGCGTGCCCGGCGGTCGTCCGCGCCGGCCGGCGGCGGGCCGAGCGACCCACGCGGGTCACCAGCAGCAGCGCCACGATCAGGTACGGCACCGCGGCCACCGCGAACGCGACCGGATTGCCGGCCCCGGTGGCGAGCAGGCCGTAACCGCCGTAGACCGCGATGATCGTCACGTCGGTGGCCATCCCGGCCAGCGAGGTGACGGTCGCGCGGCTGCCCCCGGTGATCCGGGCCTGCAACCGGGCGTCGGCGAGCACGGTGGCGAGCTGGAAGCCGCAGAACGCCGCCGCGACCAGCGCGAAGCCGGCCGGCCGGGCGGACAGCGCCCCCGCGACCAGGGCCAGGGCCGACAAGGCCAGCAGACCGGCGTACCCCCGGGCGGTCAGCCGCTCCCCCGCCGGGGCCAGCAGGCCGCCCACGGCCACCCCGAGCCAGGTGAGCAGGAGCAGCAGCGGCACCCTCGCCTCGCCGACGCCGGTGTCCCGGGCCAGCAGCGGGGTGTACTCGTCGAGGGCGCCCCAGACGGCCGCGACGACCGCGACCAGCAGCACCGCCGTGCGCACGGTCCGGTCGGCGCGGACCTCGGCGAGCCCCGCCCGCAGGCTCGCCCACCAGCCGAGGTCCTCGTCGTCGTCCGCCTCGCCGTCGTGCCCGGTCCGCTCCGGTCCCCCGTCGCGCCCGGGCCCGTCCGGTCCGCCGTCGCCCACGACGAGGGCGGGCGCGGCGTCGGCCCTGGCGGGCGCGGCGTCGGCCCGGACGGACTCGGCGTCGACAGCGGCGGTCTCGGGTCGGCGGTGTTCGGGGAAGCGGGTGGCGACGGCGGCGGCGAGCAGGCAGGCGAGCACGCTCGCCACACCGACGGCCGGGTAGCCGCCCACGGCGAACACGGGTCCGGCCAGCAGGATCGAGGCGAGCACGCCGATCGTCCCGGCCGTCTTCGCCCGGCCGATGACGCGGGCGTAGCGGCCGGCGGCGCCCAGGCGGTCGAGTTCGGTGAGGACCAGCGCCTCCAGCGCGCCCGAGGCGAGCGCCCCGCCGGCGCCCCAGAGCACGAACCCGACGGCGAAGGCCGGGTACGAGGGCACGAGCACCCAGAGGGCGAAGCCGGCGGCGGTGAGCACCGGCGCGAGGCTGAGCAGCAGCCGCCGGGATACCGCGTCGGCGAACGCGCCGGAGGGCACCTCCAGCAGGATGCTGGCGGCCGACCAGATCACGAACAGCGACGAGATCTGCCACACCGACAGGCCGGTGTCGCTGAACAGCAGCGCGTACAGCGGATAGAGCAGGACGAGTTCGCTGAGGAACGCGTACCCGTAGAGGGTGGCCGCCAGCCGGCGGACGCGCGCGTCGGACGCGCGCGGAGGGTGGACAGTCATGGGACCTTCCCGTGAGGACGAAGCGGACGCCGGACGTACGGCGACCGCGGCGGCCCACGGCAGTGGCCCCTAGCAGTGCATCAACATCGCCACGTCATGCCGCGATGGTAGCCGCGCCGGCCCGGGCCGGCACGCCCTTCGCCGGACAGGCGCCGGGGTGGGATCCGATGTGGATCCCACCCCGGCGGTGTGGTCAGCGGCGGCGTTGCTCGCCATCCAACGGCGGGATCACCATGGTGGCCTCGCTGTCCTCGCCGGCCGGAACGTTGGCGCCGCCCGAGGCGACCCGGGTGGCGTCCGGGTCGCCCTGCCGCGGCACGGGCACGGTCGGGTCGGTGTCGGCGCGTGGACCGGAGACCACCTGCGTGGCGTCCGGGTCCGCCCCGACGCGCGGGGCGGAGACCACCTGGGTGGCCTCCGGGTCGGTGTCGACGCGCGGGCCCGAGACGACCTGCGTGGCGTCCGGGTCGCCGCCGTGCGTGGCCGCCGCGGCGAGGTGGGCCTCGCTGTCGCGGCGGCCGGCCTGGTAGGCGCGCGCGTGCGTGGCGATCAGCCGCGACTCCTGCTCGGCCCGGCTCAGCCACGACTCCCAGCGGCTCTGCATGGGACGGACCAGCCCGCCGCCCACCCCGACGACGAGGATGCCGCCGACGGTGGCCAGCACCGCGATCAGCACCGGAGTGGTGACCGCGGTGGCCACGCCGATCTGGTTGAGCGCGGCGATGACGCCCAGGCCGAGGATGAACACGGAGGCGATGCTGGCCAGGAGCCGGCCGTACGACAGCCCGCCGAGGGCGCCGCTGATGATGTCCTTCACCGCGTTGGCGATGGCGGCGGCCACCACGACGATGACGATCGCGACGAAGGCCCGGGGCAGCCAGGCGATCACACCCGCGATCAGGTCGGAGATGGGGTTCGGCCCCCAGATGCCGAAGGCCAGCTGGAGGGTCACCAGCAGCACGCCGTAGTAGGCCAGCTTGGCGACGATGTCGCTGGCGTCGTACCGGGAGCGGGCCAGGGCCCGGCGGACCCCACCGCGTTCCACCGCACGGTCGAAGCCCACCCGCTCCAGCACCTTGTCCACGATCTTCAGCACGGCCTTGGCGATCAGCCAGCCGGCCACCAGGATCGCCACGAAGGCGAGGGCCTTGGGCAGGAACAGCATCACCGACCGGAGGGCGTCCCCCACCGCGTCGCCGAAGTTGTCTCTCATCGGAATTCCTCCACACGGCATCCGGGTTCGTCCGGCCCGACCTACCCCCGGCGGCGACCGGGGAAACGCCCGGTCAGCGGCGCCGGCAGCCGTAGGACACCGGGGTCTGGGCCTGCACCGGAGCCGGTGAGGTGATGTTGACCGTGGCCGTCTCGGTCGTGCTGCCCACGCCGCTGAAGGCCCAGCGCAGCGTCAACTCGACGGTGCGCTGGCCGTACCCGACCCGCTCGGTCAGCAGGCTGCCGGGCGCGCTGCCGGTGCGCAGCCACTGGTAGCGGATCACCCCCGCCCGGCCGTTCGTCGACACGGTGGCGACCACGTCGACGGTGACGTCGCACCGGTCGCCGGCCGGCTGCGGAACCGTCACCGTCACCCCGGTCACCTCGAGCGGGCTGATCCGCTGCCAGAGGTGGAGGCCGACGGCGGCGAGCAGCGCGACGGTCAGCAGGGTCGACAGCACCGAGGCCACCGTCCGCCACGGCGACCGCCGGCGCGGCGGCGCCGGCCACGCGGGTGCCGGTGGCGGGGTCGTCGGCACGCCCGGCCCGAACCGCACCTCCCCGCCGGGCACGGCCCCGGTGGGCCCGCCGAACGGCGTTCCCGGGCCGGTTCCGGTGGTACGCCCGGTGCCGGCCACGTGCCCGACCTCCGTGGCCGTCGCCCGGGCGGTCCACTCCCCCGGCGCGTGCCGCTCCGCCGGCCACGGCCCGGGCCCCCCGCCCAGGGCGCGCTGCGGCATCGTCGCCTCGCCGGGTTCCGGGCGCACGGTCGCCGCACCGTGGGCCAGGGACGCCGTGGGCTCCCCCGCCGTCAGGCGCACGGTCGCCTCACCAGAGGCCAGGGACGCCGTCGACTCCCCCGCCGCCAGGTGCACGGTCGCCTCACCTGAGGCAAGGCGCGCGGTCGGCTCTCCACTGGCCAGGTACACCGTCGCGTCGTGGGACGGCAGGTGCGCGGTCGGCTCCGTCCGTGGCTGCGGCTGGTGGACGTTCAGGCGGGCGGTCGCGGCGCCGTCGTCCGGCTGGCGGCGGGCGGGCAACGCCTCGGTCGGGTCGTTCGGCTGGGTCACGGCGGCCCGCCCTCCGTCGTCGTGGTCGGCATCGAAGTGTCGGGCGTCAGCCCGGCGTGCAGAACGAGCGCAGCGTCACGTACACCGGCGGGCCCTCGGGCGAGGCGTTGCCGGCCTCGTCCACGGCGACGACCCGGACCGGGATCCGGGTGCTGGTCTTCGGCTGGGGCAGCTCGCCCAGGACGCCCCGGAACATCCCGCGCGCGCCCGCCGTCATGGGCACCTCGGTGGTGCGGCCGTCCAGCGTGTACCGGAGGCTCACCCTCAGCTCCCCGGTGGCCGTACCCTCGTCGGCGACGACCGCGGAGATCGTGCTGGACGTCGGCCCGTACGGGCAGCCGCGGGGGTCGAGTTCGCCCGGGCTGGCCGCGACCCGGCCGACGGAGGGCGCGACGGTGTCCGCCGGCGCGGCGCTGGCGCTGGCCGACGCGGTCGGCGGGGCGGGGGCCGACGTCGTCGGCGCGCCGGTACCGGCCGGCTCCGGTGCGGCCGTCGTCGCCGTCGGTGCGACGGGAGGGGTCGGGCTGGGGGTCGTCCCGACCGTCGGGCTCGGCGCGGGGGCCGACGCGGAGGGCGCACCCGTCGGCCCCGCCGGCGCCTCGGCTGCGGGCGTCCCGGCGGCGGGCAGCGGCTCGTCGCGGCCGGCGTAGCTGAACCCGGCGCCGCCGAGCAGCAGCGCCGCCGCCAGCCCGCCGCCCACCAGCGCCGCGCGGGCCCGGCCGGACCGCAGCCACGTCCACCGGTCCGTCGCCTCGCCGAACGCGGTGCTGGCCAGGCTGGTGGCCCCGCCGGTGCCGTCCGGGAACGGCAGGAGGGCGGCGAGCAGGGCCGCCCTCCGGGCCAGCTCGCGCAGGCCACGCTCCTCCCACCGCCGCCCGTACGCGTCGGCCGCCACCCGCTCCAGCACGGCGAGGAAGACCTGGGCGGGTTGCGGCCGCTCGGCCGGTTGCTTGGCCATGCCGTGCCGCAGCAGTTCGTGCACCGGCTCGGGGGCCGGGTCGGTGGGGATCGGCGCGTGGGCGTGCTGCTGGCGCAGGGTGAGCAGGTCCCGCCCATCGAAGGGCGGGCGGCCGGTGAGGCACTCGTAGAAGGTGGCGGTGGCCGCGTAGATGTCGCAGGCCGGGCTCGCCGGGGCGCCCGTCCACTGCTCGGGGGCCATGTAGCGGGGAGTGCCGGTGACGCTGACCCCGGAGCTCTCACCCACCGGCATGGCGATGCCGAAATCGGCCAGCTTGCTGGTGCCCTCGGCGGTGACCAGGACGTTCTCCGGCTTGTAGTCGCGGTGCACGACGCCCCGGGCGTGCGCCGCGCCGAGCCCGGCCAGCGAGCCCTTGAGGACGCAGAGCGCCGACTCCGGCGTCGTCGCTCCGTGTGCGCGCAGCAGCTGCCGCAGCGACACGCCGTTGACCAGTTCCATGACGATCGCCGCGCCGCCGGGCGACTCGACGTACTCGTAGAGGCGGGAGACGTGCGGGTCGTCGATGCCGGCCAGGAGCTGGGCCTCGGCGCGGAACGCGGTGCGGAACGCCGGGTCGTCGCCGATGCCGCCAATGAGGTACTTGATCGCCACCGGCGTGCCGGTCGCCTCGTGCACGGCGAGGTCCACCCGGCCGGACGCGCCGGCGCCGAGCTGCCGCACCGGGCGGTAGCCGGAGACCTGCCAGCCGGTCACGCGTTCACCTCCCCGCCCCGGGGACGGTGGGGTCGTCCCCCGGTGGCCATTGTGGTCGCGGGAGCCGGCGCGGCCATCGGCGCAACGGCTGCTTCCGGCCCCCGGACGTCCGGGGTGTCCCGGCGGGTGGCGGCATGGTCGGTTACGGACACACGTCACTGGTACCACCCGCCGGCAACCGCACCGCGCCACGGCGCTCCCGGCCGGGCCGGCTGCACTAGGGTGCAGGCCGTGGGCAGCGAGGCGACTCCCGAGGCAGCGACCCGTCGGCCGATGACGACGCGGCGGTGGCTCACTGTCCTGTTGCTGACGATGACCGCCCTGGTCCTGCTCGGCGGGGGCGCCGGCGCCGCCGCGCTGAGGCACACCGCCGCGGTCTCCAACCACCTCGCCGACCGGGTCGCCCCGGCCCGTACGGCGGTCGGCCAGCTCGACAGCGGCCTGCTCGCCCAGGCGGCGGCCGTACGCGGTCACGTCGTCACCGCCGACCCGCGCTTCCTCGACGCGTACCGGCGGGGCGTCGAGAGCGAACGCGCGACCATGTCCCGGCTGCACGAGCTGCTCGCCGGCGAGCCGGAGGCGCTGGCCGACCTCGACCGGGCGCAGCGGCTGGCCGACCGCTGGCGCACCGAGTACGCCGAACGCCTGGTCGCCTCCCGGCAGGCCGGCGGGACACCTGAGGAGCTGGCGCCGCTGGTGACCGGGGACGCGGAGACCTTCGCGGCGGTACGCGCCGAGCTGACCGGGCTGGTCGCCCGCCTCGACGGGATCCGGGACGCCGGCCGGGACGACCTCGACCGGGCCCGGGCGCTGCGGGACCTGACCTTCGTGGCGATCCTGGCGGCCCTGCTGCTGTGCGGGATCGTCGGATCCGTGCTGGTGCGTACGAGGGTGCTGCGCCCGCTGGACCGGCTGGGCGCCTCGGTGCGGCAGGTGGCCGGCGGCGACTTCCGGCACCGGCTGCGGCCCGACGGCCCCGCCGACATCGCCCGGCTGACCAGTGACGTGGAGACGATGCGCCGCACCGTGGTGGAGGCGTGGGAGCGCAGCCAGCACGACCGGGACGCCCTGGAACAGCAGGCGGCCGAGCTGCGCCGCTCCAACGAGGACCTGGAGCAGTTCGCGTACGTGGCGTCGCACGACCTGCAGGAGCCGCTGCGCAAGGTGGCGTCGTTCTGCCAGATGCTGGAGCGCCGCTACGCCGACCAGCTCGACGACCGCGCCCGCCAGTACATCGGCTTCGCCGTGGACGGGGCGAGCCGGATGCAGGAGCTGATCAGCGACCTGCTGACGTTCTCCCGGATCGGCCGGGTCTACGGCGAGCTGCGGGAGGTCGACCTGGCCGAGGTGTTCGCGCAGGCCGAGTCGAACCTGTCCCGGGCGGTGGACGAGTCCGGCGCGACGATCACCCGCGACCCGCTGCCCACCGTGCGGGGCGAGCCGACCCTGCTGACCATGCTCTGGCAGAACCTACTGGGCAACGCGGTCAAGTTCCGCAGCCCCGACCGGGCGCCGCTGATCCGGGTGACGGTGACGGACACCCCGCAGGACTGGTCCTTCGCCGTCGAGGACAACGGCATCGGCATCGACCCCCGGTACGCCGAGAAGATCTTCGTCATCTTCCAGCGCCTGCACCCCCGTGGCACGTACCCGGGCACCGGCATCGGGCTCGCGGTGTGCAAGAAGGTCGTCGAGTTCCACGGCGGCACGTTGAGCCTGGACGAGGCGTACCGCGACGGGACCCGCTTCGTGTTCACGATGCCGCGGCTGCCGACGGCGGTCGTACCCGCGCAGCCGGGCGAGCCGGCCGCGGAGTCGGCGGCCGGGGTCTGAGAGCCTGCCCGCCGCCCCGGGTCAGGCCTGCGGGCGCCGGTGGCCGTCACCGGGCACCGGCACGGCGGGTTCCGGGCGCTGCGCCGCCGGTGGCTCCGCGTCGCGGGTGAACTTGTCGAAGAAGCGCAGCAGCTCCACCGGGAACGGCATCACCAGCGTGCTGTTCTTCTCGGCCGCCACGTCCACCACCGTCTGCAACAGCCGCAGCTGGTAGGCCCCCGGCGTGCCCGCCATCGCCCGGGACGCGTCGGCGAGCCGGCGGGACGCCTGGTACTCGCCGTCGGCGGCGATCACCCGGGCGCGGCGTTCGCGTTCCGCCTCGGCCTGGCGGGACATCGACCGTTTCATCCCCTCGGGCAGCGCGACGTCCTTGACCTCGACCCGCTCGATCAGCAGCCCCCACGGCCCCTCCGTCGGCGCGTCGATGACCGCCTTCAGTTCGGCGTTGACCGGTCCCGGTCGCCGAGCACGGTGTCCAGGTCGGCCTTGCCGATCACCGAACGCAGGGCGGTCTGTGCCACCTGGAGCACGGCCGAGGGGTAGTCGTGGACGTTCACCAGCGCCTTCACCGGGTCGACGACCCGGTAGTAGACCACCGCGTCGACGGTGAGGGTGACGTTGTCCCGGGTGATCGCCCCCTGCGGGGGCACCCCGATGACGGTCGTCTGCATGCTGACCCGGACCATCCGGTCGGCGACCGGAACGATCAGCCGCAGGCCGGGCTCCCGGACCGGCGTCAGCACCCGGCCGAAGCGGAAGACGACGCCGCGCTGGTACTGCTGCACCAGCCGGACGCTCAGCGCGCCGACGAGCGCCAGGAGCGCGGCCACGACCACCACGCCGACCACGACCGCTTCCACGGCACCCCCGATCCGTTCGGCTCCCCCGGGCCGCCCCTTTCCCGCTGCGCCGGGAAGTAGTCCCGGCGCAGCGGGTGGCCGGCCGGCCCGTCGGATCAGCCGGCCGACCCGCCGCGGCCGGAGAGTCGGGCGGAAACCAGCGCGATCCCGCACGCCGCGACGGCGCTCAGCGCGGCGATCAGGAAGCCGACGGTCACCTCGCCCGCCGCGTCCAGCACCACGCCGGTCACCGCCGCGCCGCCCGCGCTGCCCACCGAGAACGCCGTCGCCGCCCAGGCGAACGCCTCGGCCACCGTGCCGGTGGGCGCCACGTCGTCGATCGCGACGAAGGCGATGGTCAGCAGCGCCGGCAGCGCGAGCCCGCTGACCGCCATCAGCGCCAGCATCGCGGGCGGGGCCGGGGTGAGCAGCAACGGCAGGTAGCCGGCGGCGAAGACGCCGACCACGCGCGGCAGCGTGGCGTGCCGGCGCAGTCCGCCGAAGCGCACGTAGAGCAGGCCGCCGACCAGCGCCCCGGTGGCCTGCGCGGCGAGCAGCCAGCCGGCCCAGGATCGGGCCCCGGCCGCCTCGGCGTATCCGGTCGCCGCGACTGTCACGCTCCCCACCGCCGCGCCGACCAGCAGCAGCGCCCCGAGGACCAGTCGGAGCCGGCTGGCGCGCAGCGGCCCGGCCCAGTGGCGTACCGCCGGCTCGCCCCGCCAGCGCCGGACCGCGTCGGTCGTGGCGAACCACGCGGTGCCGGCGGCCTGGAAGCCCGCGGCGGCGGCCAGGCCGCCGGTCGGGCCGGCCAGGCCCACGGCGGCGAGCGTGACCACCGGGCCGAGGATGAAGATCAGCTCCTGGACGGCGATGTCCAGGGTGTACGCGGTCTGCACCCGGTGCGCGGGGAGCAGGTCGCGCCAGAGCACCCGCAGGCACGACTCGAACGGCGGCGCGCCCGCCCCGGCCAGGGCGGCGGCGAACACGGTGACCGGCAGGTTGACGTGCGCGGCGGTGAGGGCGAAGCCGATCGTCGACGCCGCCACGGAGAGCCACAGCACCGGCGGCTGCCGCCAGCGCTGCGCCATCCGGGCGAGCATCGGCTGGCCCACGGCGGTGCCGGCGGTGAACGCGCCGACCAGCAGGCCCGCGACGGTCAGCGTCATCGTCTCGCGGGCGAAGACGAGCAGGGCCAGGGGTGCCGCGCCGAGCGGGAGCCGGCCGAGCAGGCTGGCCGCCAGGACCCGGGCGGTCTGCGGCGCCCGCAGCACCGCGAGGGCGGAGGTGTCGGTGGGGTCGGCGGGCGGGTGGTCGGCGGGCGGTACGAGTTGGCGGTGATCGGATCCGGGCATGACTGAGCGCTCCCGAGCGTGGCGGAGATGGACCGGTGGGCGGTGGAGTGCCGGGCCGGTCAGGGAACGTAGTCGGAGCGATCGTGACCGTCGCCGTAGAGCGGGAGGTCCGGGGTGACCCAGAGGCCGTGCACAGCGGCGACGGCATGCGGCGGGATCACGCTGGACAGTCTAGACCCGAACGCCGCCACCGCGGGGGGCCAGCCGCGCCGGATTGGCCCTGGCCACCGCGCCGATCGGCCCCCCTACGATGACGGCCCACGACTCGCCGCACCGCCGGGAGGACGTCATGCGGAAGCGCTTCGCCGACCTGTCCACGCCGCTGATCGCCGACGCCTGCGTACGCCTCGGCGTGCCCCCGCGCGCGGCGCCGGCCGGGATCCGGGCGGTCGTCCCGGGTCACCGCCTCGTGGGCCGGGCGCTGCCGGTGCGCCACCACGGCAGCGTGGACGTGTTCCTGGAGGCGTACGAGAACGCGACCCCGGGCGACGTGCTCGTGATCGACAACGGCGGCCGGAGCGACGAGGCGTGCGTCGGGGACCTGGCGGTGCTGGAGGGCGTCGCGGCCGGCATCGCCGGACTCGTCGTCTGGGGCCTGCACCGGGACACGCCCGAGCTGGTGGAGATCGGCCTGCCCGTCTTCAGCTACGGCAGCCTCCCGTCGGGCCCGGCCCGCCTCGATGCGCGGGAGCCGGAGACGCTCACCAGCGCCCGGGTCGGGCCGCACGTGGTGACCGCCGACGACCTCGTCGTCGCCGACGACGACGGGGTGCTGTTCGTGCCCGCCGCACGGGGCACGGAGCTGTTCGCGGCGGCGGAGCGCATCGGGACCGTCGAGCGGGTCCAGGCGCGGCGGATCCGCGCCGGGGAGACGCTACGGGAGCAGACCGCCTTCGCCGACTACCTGGCCCGCCGCGCCGCCGACCCCGCCCACACCTTCCGGCAGCACCTGCGGCAGGTCGGCGGGGCGATCGAGGAGTGACCGGGTGCCACCGCAGGCGCGCGTGAGGGTGGTCATAGCGGCTGGACGACCCACCGTGGCGGGCTGCTAGCCTCGTCGGCAGGTCATGAGCGCCAGCGTCAAGCCCCGGCTCGCTGGCCGGCAACCCTCGTCCGCGCAGGGGTGCCCCGGGTGAGGACCAGGCACCGGAGCGGCTCCGGTGCAAGCGCGGCCTGGTTCCCAGGTCGTCCCGACCGAGGAGAGCCATGTCCGTCCGCATCTGCGCCCCACCGGCGGTCCCCGCCGTGGCCCCGACGTCGCCGGCGCTGATCCGGCGCCGCCACATCGACATGATGCGGGTCTGCGCCACCTCCTGTCGCCCCGGCGACGCGCGCTAGCCGCGCCACCCCTTCTTCCCCGCACCGTTCCAGCGGTACGCCCACCGGGCGCACCGTCGGCGACGCGCGCCCCGTGCCCGTCGCCGCAGACACCTCATCGGAGACACCTGTGCGATTCCTTTCCTCCCTCACCCGCGCCGCCGCCCTCGGCGTGGCCGCCGTCCTGGCCGCCACCACCCTGACCGCCTGCGGCGACGACGCAGCCGGCGCGGCCGACAACCCGTACGGCCTGCTCCAGCCGGGCGTGCTGCGCACCGGCACGCTCACCGACGCCCCGCCGAACGTCTACCTCAAGGACGGCAAGTTCACCGGCTTCGACAACGACCTGCTCGTCGCGGTCGCCGGAAAGGTCGGCCTGAAGGTGGAGTTCGTCGGCACCGACTTCTCCGCGCTGCTCTCCCAGGTCAACAACCGCAAGTTCGACGTCGGCAGCTCGTCGATCACGATCACGGAGGCGCGCAGGAAGACCGTCGACTTCGGCAACGGCTACGACTTCGGCCACTTCGGACTCGACGTGCCGGCCGGCTCGTC
Source organism: Micromonospora sp. USAFONa4 (assembly GCF_057197825.1). Lineage (NCBI taxonomy): Bacteria > Bacillati > Actinomycetota > Actinomycetes > Micromonosporales > Micromonosporaceae > Micromonospora > Micromonospora sp. USAFONa4. Next base: position 7,119,617 of record NZ_CM170072.1, read on the forward strand.
GATCACCGGCTTCGACCAGCTCGCCGGCAAGCGGGTCGTGGTCGTGCAGGGCACCGTCCAGGACGACTACGCCACCGGCGAGGGGCTCGACCCGGTCCGGGTGCCCGACTACAACGGCGCGATCAACCAGCTCAAGGCCGGCACGGCCGACGCCTGGATCGCCCCCGCCGAGATCGGCGACAAGTCGGCCGCAGACAGCGCCGGCAAGATCACCGTGGCGGCCAAGCTGCTCAGCCCGGCCCCGACGGCGTACGCGTTCGCCAAGGGCAACGACAAGCTGCGCGAGGCGCTCGACAAGGGCCTCGACGAGGTGATCGCGGACGGCACGTGGAGCCGCCTGCAGGCCCAGTACTACCCGGGCCGCCCGATCCCGGCCGACTTCACGCCGGGCAGCGGCACGGTCCCGGTGCCGTCGGCGTCGGCCACCTCCTGAGACGTACGGACGACGAGCGAGCGGGGCGGTAGGAGCGACGATGGATCCGTTGAGCACCCTGTGGGAGACCTTCTTCGACGCAGACTCCATGCGCGAGGCGCTGCCCGAGATGCTGACGGTGGGGCTGCCCAACACGCTGATCCTGGCGATCTCCGCCGCCCTGCTCGGCTCGGTGCTGGGCATGGCGCTGGCCGTCGCGGGCATCTCGCGTACCCGATGGTTGCGGTGGCCGGCGCGGGTCTACACCGACGTGTTCCGCGGCCTGCCCGCCGCGGCGACGATCCTGCTCATCGGCGTCGGCCTGGCGCCGCTGGGCATGCAGGTGTGGGGGCCCAACCCGTATCCCCTGGGCATCCTGGCGCTGTCGCTGATCGCGGCGGCCTACATCGGCGAGATCTTCCGCTCCGGCATCCAGTCGGTGGAGGCCGCCCAGCTGGAGGGGGCCCGGGCGCTGGGCCTGTCCTGGGGCGAGGCGATGCGCCTGGTGATCGTGCCGCAGGGGATCCGGCGGGTGCTGCCGGCCTGGGTGAACCAGCTGATCGCGCTGATCAAGGACTCCAGCCTGGTCTACTTCCTCGGCCTGCTGGCCAGCCAGCGGGAGCTGTTCCGGATCGGGCAGGACTACGCGGCGAACACCGGCAACCAGTCGGCGCTGCTGCTGGCCGGGCTGTGCTACCTGACGCTGACGGTTCCGCTGACGCACGCCGTCAACTGGATCGACCGGCGGCTGCGGCACGGCCGGCAGGCCGCCGCGCCGGCTGACGGCGACGACGACCTCGACCTGGCGCTGCCGGGCGCGGCGGGAGGGAACCAGCGATGAGCATCGACACGACGACCTCGGTGAGCCTGAGCGTCCGCGACGTGCACCTGGCCTTCGGGTCGCACCGGGTGCTGCGCGGGGTGGACCTGGACGTGGCGCGCGGGGCGACGGCCTGCGTGATCGGCCCGTCCGGGTCGGGCAAGTCCACCCTGCTGCGCACGATCAACCGGCTGGTCGAGCCCGACCGTGGCGACGTGCTGCTGGACGGACGCAGCGTGCTGGCCGACAACCCGGACGCCCTGCGGCAGCGGATCGGCATGGTCTTCCAGCAGTTCAACCTCTTCCCGCACATGAGCGTGCTGCGCAACGTCACCCTCGCGCTGCGCCGCATCCGCAAGCTCGGTGAGGACGAGGCGGTGGCCGTCGCCCGCGAGCACCTGGAGCTGGTGGGGCTGGCGGCCAAGGCCGACGCCCGCCCGGCGCACCTGTCGGGCGGGCAGCAGCAGCGGGTCGCGATCGCCCGCGCGCTGGCGTTGCGCCCGCAGGTGATGCTCTTCGACGAGGCGACCTCCGCCCTGGACCCGGAGCTGGTCAAGGGCGTGCTCGGGCTGATGGCCGAGCTGTCCGCCGGGGGCATGACGATGGTGGTGGTCACCCACGAGATGGGGTTCGCCCGCGAGGTCGCCGACACCGTGGCGTTCATGGACCGCGGCGTGGTGCTGGAGGCCGGCGAACCGGCCGCGATCTTCGAACGGGCCGAGCATCCCCGGCTGCGCCGCTTCCTCTCCCAGGTGCTCTAGCGCCCGGCCGACGCTTGGCAATATCCTCCACTGCACACGCGACGCCTGGAGTTCCTTTTCACGGGGCCGCCCCCGCCCCCACCTCCGGCCGCAGAGGAGAGACGCCATGCACGTCGAGAATTCCGCACTGGACCGCCGGACCCTGCTGCGGGCAGGCCTCGGCGCCGCCACCGTCGCGGTCGTCGGCAGCCAACTCGCCCTCCCCACCGCCGCACAGGCGGACCCCGGCACCGACCTGGACTGGATCTACAGCTGCGACGAGTGGGGCGCGCGCCCGCCGGCGGACCCGCTGGCGGTCAGCGCCATCCCCACCAACAAGATCATCGTGCACCACATGGCGTTCCCGAACGTCACCGACTACTCGGAGGCACAGGCGGTCAAGCTGGCCCGCGACTGCCAGAACCTGCACATGGACGGCAACGGCTGGTCCGACACCGGCCAGCACTTCACGATCAGCCGCGGCGGGTACGTCATGGAGGGACGCCGGGGCAGCCTGGAGCGGTTGCGCGCCGGCGACCGGCAGATGATCTCGGCGCACTGCCCGGGCGAAAACGGCCGGGCCATCGGCATCGAGAACGAGGGCACGTACGTCACCGAGACCCCGCCGGAGGCGCTGCTGGACTCGCTGGTCACGCTCTGCGCGACCATCTGCCGGCGGTACGGGCTGCACGCCCACGACATCTTCGGCCACTGGGACTTCCGCACCACCCTGTGCCCCGGGGCCGCCTTCTACGGGCAGTTCCCCGCCCTGCGCCGCCGGGTCTTCGAGGCCCTCGGCACCGACCTCGCCGACGTGCCGGCCCGCCGCTGGCCGGACCTGTGGCGCTTCGTCGGCTCCCCCAGCGTCCGGGTGGTGCAGTACCTGCTGGCCCACCGCGGCTACACCGTGCCCGTCAACAGCGTATTCGACGCCGCCACCGTCGCCGCCGTGCAGGACTGGCAGTACCGCAACGGCATCGCGGTCGACGTCGACGCCACCCTCACCGCGCCCACCTGGGAGACCCTGGTGCCGGAGCTGGGCAAGGACGCCACGGGCCTCCCGGTCACCGCCGTGCAGTTCCTGCTGAACTTCCGGGGCCACCCCGGGGTCACCGTCACCGGCGAGTACGACCACCCGACCAGGACCGCCGTCAAGGACGTCCAGCGCAGCCACGGCCTGCCGGCCCACGGCAAGCTGGACCTCGACACCTGGTGCGCGCTCGTCGGCGGCGTCGTACGCCGGTCGTTCCGCCACTGACCACCGCCGCCGGCCCGCCGGGGCGGACCGCCCCGGCGGGCCGGCGAAACGCAGTTCTACCACCGCGTGTTCGGCGGTTCGCTGTCGACGGACACCTTGGGCACGTCCGGCACCGACGACCCCGCGCTGGCCGTGGACATCGGCCAGCCGCAGGGCTGAGGGGGTGTAGCGGCGACGCGAACGGGTAGGGACCGCTGTCCGGCGGGCCCGGGCGGCACCGCGCCGGTGCGGCCCGGCCCGCAGCCGCCGGCCCGAGGGGTGCACCCGATGCTGTCGCCGTCCGCGCGCCCACGGCCCGCCCGTCCCGTCCGGCGCACCCGCCCGAGCCCGCCCCGGCCGCGATGACCCGGGTCCGGAACCTGCGCGTCCGCCCGGACCTGCTCTACGTGGCGAGCGGCTGGAGCACCCTGGTGACCGACGTCCGCGGCCGGATCACCGGCGCCGACCCGCAGGGCTTCTTCGCCCGCAACACCCGGGTGCTCAGCACCGAACGCCTCAGCGTGGACGGCCGCGAGCCGGTCCCGTTCAGCACGGCCAACGTGGCGGGGCACGCCCAGCTCTCGTACGCCGCCCTCGGCGACGGCGACACGCTGCCCTCCCGCGCGGCCTACCTGCTGGTGGAGCGCTTCGTCGGCGCGGGGCTGCGGACCCGGCTGACCGTGGTCAGCTACGCGGCCGTGCCGCTGGACCTGCGGCTGCGGATCCACCTCGCCGCCGACTTCGCCGACACCAGCGAGGCCGAGACCGGCCGCCGGGTGCAGTCCGGCACGGTCGACGCGAGCTGGGACGACCGGGACCGGGAGCTCCGCCTGACCTACCGGTGCGACGGCCTCGACCGGGCGGTGGCGATCGGCGTACGGGCCGACACGCCCGTCCGGTACGCCGACGCCGCCCTGACGGTCGACCTCGCGGTGCCGCCCCGGGGGTCCCGCCGGATGGAACTCCTCGTCGAACCCGTCTTCGACGGGCAGCGCCTCGCCGCGCCGCCGCCGACCTTCGCCGAGCCGGACGACGCCGCCGCGCACGCCCGGGGCACCCTGGCCCGCGAACTCGCGCGGCTCGCCAGCAGCAACTTCGACGTCACCGCCGCCTGGCGGTGCGCGGTCGACGACCTGTCCGTGCTGCCGCTGGGCGAACCGGAGGGCCCGACGGCACCGATGGCGGGCCTGCCCATCTACCAGGAGATCTTCGGCCGCGACACGATGACCGCGTCGTGGCAGTCCCTGCTCGCCGGGCCGACGATGCTGGCGGACAGCCTGCGGCTCAACGCCCACCACCTCGGGCGGCGCGTCGACGACTGGCGCGACGAGGAACCCGGCAAGCCGTTGCACGAGGCCCGGCGGGGGCCGGTGTCCGCGCTCGGGATCGACCCGTTCGACGGCTACTACGGCGACTGGTCGACCGCGCCGGACTTCCTGGTCTTCCTCGGCCAGTACCTGGCCTGGACCGGGGACCTCGACACGGTACGGGACCTGCTGCCAACCGCGCGGCGCGTGCTGGGCTGGATCGACCGGTTCGGCGACCTCGACCGGGACGGCTTCCTCGAATACCACCGCCGCTCCCCCGCCGGCCTGAAGAACCAGGGGTGGAAGGACTCGGACACCGCCATCGTCGACGAGCACGGCGAGGTGGTGCCGAACCCGATCGCGACCAGCGAGTTGCAGGCGTACTGGTACGCCGCGCTGCGGCACGCCGGGGTGGCGTTCGCCGCGGCCGGCCACCCCGCGTACGGCGCGGGACTGGTCCGGCGGGCCGCTGCCCTGCGGCGCCGCTTCCACCGGGCCTACTGGATGCCGGACCGGGGCTGCCACGCGTTGGCGCTGGGGCCGGACAAGCGGCAGGTGCGCTCGGTCAACTCCAACGACGGCCACCTCCTGGCCACGGGGATCGTGCCCGCCCGCATCGCGCACCTGGTCGCCGACCGGCTGCTCGCCCCCGACATGTTCAGCGGCTGGGGGGTGCGCACGCTGTCCTCGGCGCACCCGGCGTACGACCCGTTCAGCTACCACCGGGGCAGCGTCTGGCCGGTCGAGGCGGGCACGATCGGCCTGGGGCTGGCCCGGTACGGCTGTTGGGAGCACCTGCACCGGCTCGCGGAGGGGATGTTCTCCGCGGCGGCGCTCTTCACGGAACACCGCCTGCCGGAGGTGCTCAGCGGACTCCCCCGCGACGACGCGCACCCGCACCCCGGCGTCTACCCGGACTCCTGCTCCCCGCAGGCCTGGTCCGCCAGCGCGGTCGTCGCGCTGGTCCAGGCGCTGCTGGCGCTGCGCCCGGCCGCGCCGCTGCGGACGATCTTCGTCGACCCGCACCTGCCGGAGTGGCTGCCGGACCTCACGCTGGAGGGCGTGCGCGTGGGCGGACGCACCGTCGACCTGACCGTACGGCGCGGGCGCGGCGGGCGCACGTCGCTGCGCGCCCGGGGCGACCGGATCGCGGTGGTCCGCCGGCCCACGCTCCAGGCCTCGGCGACCCGCCGCCGGTCCTGACCGGCCGATGCCCGGACCAGGTCCGTGCAGACGCCGCGCCCGGGCCGGCCGGCACAACGCAGAATCGGCGGTCGCAGCCGTCAGGGCTAGGATCCGGTGGTGGCCGATCGAGGGCTCATCCAGGACGACGAACGGTTGCGCCGCATCGAGGCCGTGACCGACGCGGCGCTGTCCCGCCTCGACGCGGCCGATCTCTTCGACGAACTCCTCGACCGGGTCCGGGACCTGCTCGACGTCGACACGGCGGCCATCCTCATGCTGGACACGCACTCCCAGCAGCTCGTGGCCACCGCGGCCAAGGGGCTGGAGGAGGAGGTCCGGCAGGGGTTCCGCGTCTCCGTGGGCCGCGGATTCGCCGGCCGGATCGCCCTGACCGGACGGCCGGTGGTCATCGAGGAGGTCACCCCCGACGTCGTGGTCAACCCGATCCTGCTGTCGATGGGGCTGCGGTCGCTGCTCGGCGTGCCGATGTTCGCCAGGGGCGAGCTGATCGGCGTGCTGCACGTCGGCACGCTGGGCCAGCGCCGGTTCACCACCGACGACGTACGCCTGCTGGAGCTGGTCGCCGACCGGGCCAGCCTGGCCAACCTCGCCCGGTCCCACAACCTCGACCACAACGCCGCCCTCGCCCTGCAACGCAGCCTGCTGCCCACCCAGCTGCCCCGCCTGCCGGGCCTGGACATGGCCGCCCGGTACGTGCCCGGGCACGTCGCCGGAATCGGCGGCGACTGGTACGACGTGTTCGTCCTGCCCTCGGGCTGGCTGGGCCTGGTCATCGGCGACGTGTCGGGCCACGGCCTGCAGTCGGCCGTGATCATGGGGCGCGTCCGCAGCGCGCTGCGCGCCTACGCGCTGGTCTGCGACGACCCGGCGGAGGCGTTGACGCTCCTCGACCGCAAGGTCAGCCACTTCGAGGCCGGAAACCTCACCACGGCGCTCTACGCCATGGTCTCCCCCGACCGGACCCGCATCCGGCTCTCCTCCGCCGGGCACCTGCGCCCCGTCCTCGCCGCGCCGGGCCAGCCGGGCGGGCCCGTCCCGGTCCACGCCGATCCCCCGCTCGGCACGGGTCGCCGGCCGCCGCCCCGGCAGCAGGCGGAGGTGGACTTCCCGCCGGGCGCGGCGCTCGTCTGCTTCACCGACGGCCTCGTCGAACGCCGCCACGAGGTCATCGACGTCGGCCTCGACCAGCTCGCCGACGTGGTCCGGCCGGCACCGGCCGAGGAGGTCTGCGCCGCGGTCATGGGCGCCCTCGGCGCCGAGCAGCCGACCGACGACATCGCCATGCTGGTCGTCCACCGGCTCCCGACGCCGCGCTGACCCGTCGGAGTGCCGGCGCCCAGGTGCGCCGTCCGGACGGGCGAGACCGGCCGCGTGGTCGCCGGCCCGTTTGGCGGGAGGCGATCGCGGAAAGAGTGGCGGGCATGAAGTGGGCAAGCCGAGCCGTACCCGCCGCCGTCGCCGCCGTCGCGGCCCTCGCCGCACGTGACCTGATCCAGCGCGACCACGCGTTGCTGCGTAACTTCCCGGTCCTCGGCCGGGCCCGGTACCTGCTGGAGTCCATCGGACCGGAGCTGCGCCAGTACATCGTCGCGGGCAACAACGAGGAGCGGCCGTTCACCCGCGACCAGCGCCGCTGGGTGTACGCGTCGGCGAAGCAGCAGAACAACTACTTCGGCTTCGGCACCGACAACGACATCGAGTTCACGCCCGGATATCCGATCATCAAGCACCGCACCTTCGGCCGGGCCGTCCCGCCGTCGACGCCCGGCGCCGGACACGACGTACGGCTGCCGTGTGCCAAGGTGCTCGGCGCCGCGCGGGGCCGCGCCCACGCGTTCCGGCCCGAGTCGGTGGTGAACATCTCCGGGATGAGCTTCGGCTCGTTGTCCGGCAACGCCGTCGAGGCGCTCAACCGGGGCGCCGCCCTGGCCGGCTGCCTGCAGAACACCGGCGAGGGCGGGCTGTCGCCGTACCACCGCAAGGGCGGCGACCTGGTCTTCCAGATCGGCACCGCGTACTTCGGCTGCCGCGACGAACGCGGCCGGTTCAGCCTGGACCGGCTCAGGGACCTGGTCGCCGGCGCGCCGGTGCGGGCGCTGGAGATCAAGCTCAGCCAGGGCGCGAAGCCCAGCCTCGGCGGCCTGCTGCCGGCGGCCAAGGTCTCCGCGGAGATCGCGGCGACCCGGGGCATTCCACAGGGGCGCGACTGCGTCAGCCCGTCGCGGCACGCCGAGTTCTCCGACTGCGACAGCCTGCTCGACTGGGTGGAACTGCTCGCCGCCGAGACGGGCCTGCCGGTCGGCATCAAGTCCGCGGTGGGCGACCTCGGCTTCTGGGAGGAGCTGACCACCCTGATGCGCGACACCGGGCGTGGGGTCGACTTCGTCACCATCGACGGCGGCGAGGGCGGCACCGGCGCCGCGCCACTGATCTTCACGGACTCGGTGTCGCTGCCGTTCCAGCAGGGCTTCACCCGGGTCTACAAGGTCTTCGCCGAGCGCGACCTGCACGAGCAGGTGGTGTTCGTCGGCGCCGGCAAGCTCGGCCTGCCCGACAACGCGGTGGTGGCGTTCGCGCTCGGCTGCGACATGGTCAACGTCGGCCGGGAGGCGATGCTGGCGATCGGCTGCATCCAGGCCCAGAAGTGCCACACCGACACCTGCCCCACCGGCGTCGCCACCCAGAACCCGTGGCTCGCCCGGGGCGTGGACCCGGGCTCGAAGTCGGTCCGCGCGGCCAACTACGTCCGGACGCTGCGCCGCGACCTGGTCAAGGTCGCCGAGGCGTGCGGCGTCGAGCACCCCGGCCTCATCGACACCGACGCGATCGAGATCCTCGACGGCCGGACCGCCTCGCATCCCCTGCACGAGGTGTACGGCTACCGCCCCGGGTGGGGCCTGCCGTCCGCCGCCGACCGGGCGCAGATCGCCCGGCTGATGACGGCGGAGGCCCCGCAGGGCGGCACCGCCCCGCCCTCGCCGACCGCGATGTCCTGACCCACCCGGTACGCCACCGACGCCGATAATGGCGCGCACCGGGCGCACCGCTGCGCCTATCGTGGCCCGGTGCTGATCAGACGCGAGACCCCCGCCGACGTCGACGCGATCCGGGCGGTGCACCTCGCCGCCTTCGCCGACCCGGACAAGCCGGACGCCGTACCCGTCGAGGCGGGGTTGGTGGACGCGCTGCGGGCGGACGACGGGTGGCTGCCGGCCCTCTCCCTGGTCGCGGCCGACGACGCCGGGCGGGTGGTCGGGCACGTGGTGTGCACCCGGGGCCGGGTCGCCGGCGAGCCGGTCGCGCTGGGGTTGGGTCCGCTCGGCGTGCTGCCGGACTGGCAGCGGCGCGGGGTCGGCTCCGCGCTGATGCACGCGGTGCTCGGCGCGGCCGACGCGCGCGAGGAGGCCCTGGTGGTGCTGCTCGGGCACCCCGACTACTACCCGCGCTTCGGGTTCCGCCCGGCGGTCGACCTCGGCGTCACCCCGCCGCAGCCGTGGGGGCCGCAATACTTCATGGCCCGCCCGCTGAGCGCGTGGCGGTCGTCGATCCGCGGCGGGTTCAGCTACGCCCGCCCGTTCGACGATCTGTAGGCGAGCCGCCAGCGGGCCTGACCGACGGGCCGAACGGTGCTCACCGGCGACGTTCGGGCAGGTCAGTGCCACATTCGCGACCTTCCGTGCGAACATGTGTTCGTGTCGCCCGAGGCCAGCATCCTGCACGCCGACCTGGACGCGTTCTACGCGTCGGTCGAACAGCGGGACGATCCGCGCCTGCGCGGCCGGCCGGTGATCGTCGGCGGGGGCGTGGTCCTCGCGTGCAGCTACGAGGCGAAGGCCCGCGGCGTCCGCAGCGCGATGGGCGGCCGGCAGGCCCGGCGGCTCTGCCCCGAGGCGATCGTCGTGCCGCCGAGGATGGCGGCCTACACGGCGGCGAGCCGCGCGGTGTTCGAGATCTTCCGGCGGACCACCCCACTCGTCGAGGGGCTCTCCATCGACGAGTGGGGTGGTCGACGTGGGCGGACTGCGCCGGCTGGCCGGGCCGCCCGCCGACATCGCCGCCCGGCTGCGCCGGGACGTACGCGAGGGGGTCGGCCTGCCGATCACGGTTGGCGTGGCCCGCACGAAGTTCCTCGCCAAGGTGGCCAGCGGCGTCGCCAAGCCCGACGGCCTGCTGGTCGTCCCGCCGGACGGGGAGCTGGCGTTCCTGCACCCGCTGCCGGTGGAGCGGCTGTGGGGCGTCGGGCCGGTGACCGCGACGAAGCTGCGCGAGCGGCGCATCCGTACGGTCGGGCAGGTCGCCCGCCTCGGCGAGGCGACGCTGGTCTCGCTGCTCGGCGCGGGCGCCGGTCGGCACCTGCACGCCCTGGCGCACAACCGCGACCCCCGGCCGGTGCAGGTCGGCCGCCGGCGCTCCTCGATGGGTGCGCAGCACGCCCTCGCCGCCGTTCCGCACTCCCCCGCCGAGCTGGAGGCGGTCCTCGCCGGCCTGGTCGACCGGGTGACCCGGCGGATGCGGGCGGCGACGCGGGCCGGCCGGACGGTGACGCTGCGCCTGCGGTTCGGCGACTACACCCGCGCGACCCGCTCCCACACGGTGGCCAAGGCGACCGTCGACACGGCCCCGCTGCTCGCCGCGGCGCGGGCGCTGCTGCGGGCCGCGCTGCCCGAGATCGAACGGCGGGGCGTGACCCTGCTCGGCGTCTCGGTCGGGAACCTCGACGACTCCCCCGTCCAGCCGCCGCTGCCGTTCGACCGCGATCCGGGGGCGGACCTGGACGCGGCCGTGGACGCCGTGCGCGACCGGTTCGGGTCGGGGGCGCTCACCCGGGCGGTGCTGCTCGGCCGGGACCCCGGCCTGGAGATGCCGCTGCTGCCGGACTGAGCCCGGGGCGGCGGGTCAGGACGGCGGCAGCGACGGCAGGACGCTCTCCTCGTGGTCCAGCTCCCGCTCCAGGATGCGCATGTCGGCGTCGGCGAGGCGGCCCGCGTCGCGCCAGGCGAGCAGTTCATCCCGTTCGGCGGCGATCATCTCCCGGCGGGCCAGCAGGGCCGCCCGGTAGCGGTCGTCCACCGGCAGCACCTGGTCCTCGACGTGGGAGAGCAGTGCCACCCGTTCGGTGTAGCGCTTGTGGCGGCCCTCGGCGGCCCGGCGCAGCGGGGCGGCGACGTCGCGTACGCCCGGGTCGGTCTCGGCCAGGGCGGTCAGCCGGTCGAGGGCGGCCTGCACCGCCGCGGCGCGCGCCTCGTTGCGGGTCAACGCCCGGCTGACGGCGGTGCCCGGCAGCCGCAGCCGGCGCAGCAGCGGCGCGAAGGTCAGGCCCTGACCGACGAGGGTGACCAGCACGACCAGGTACGCGCAGAACAGCAGCAGGTCCCGGGCGGGCGTGCTCGCGGGCAGCGTGAACGCCGCCGCGAGGGTGATGACGCCCCGGGTGCCCGCCCAGCTCAGCGCGAGCAGTTCCCGACCGGACAACGGCGGGTTGTCGGGACGTGGGTCGCCGCCGAGGCGGGCGTGCATCCGGGCGGGCAGGTGCGCGGCGGCCAGCAGCCACAGCGGACGCACGAGCAGCACGATGCCGACGGTGACGGCCCCCGCCGCGACGACGGTGCCGGGGTCGTAGGCGGCCAGCCCGCGTACGACGGCGGGCAACTGCTGGCCGATGAGCAGGAACACGTAGCCCTCGAGGAGGTACTCCACCAGGTGCCAGACCGAACGGGTCTGCAACCGTGCGCCGCTGGACTGCAGGGACGCGCTGCGGTGGCCCAGCCAGAGGCCGGCCACGACGACCGCCAGGACGCCGGAGACGTGCAGGCTCTCGGCCGCCACGTAGGCGGCGAACGGGGTGCCCAGGGACAGGGCGTTGTCGGTCAGCGGATCGGAGGCCATCTTCCGCAGGTGCGCGATGACCCACGCGACGGCCATGCCGACGGCCAGCCCACCGGCGGCGACGAACAGGAAGTCGCCCACGGCGTGCCCGACGGAGAACCTGCCGCCGATCGCCGTCGCCACAGCGACCTGCAGGATCGTCAGGGCGGTCGCGTCGTTGAGCAGCCCCTCCCCCTCGACCAGCGTGGTCAGCCGGGGCGACATGCCGGCACGCCGGCCGATCGACAGCGCCGCCACCGGGTCCGGCGGGGAGACCGCCGCGCCCACCGCGATGGCGAAGCTCAGCGGGACGGCGGCCACCACCGCGTTGAGCCCGAAACCCACGGCGAGCGCCGTGACCAGGACGAGCGCCACCGACAGGCCGATCACCGTGCGGGCGTTGCGGCGCAGCGCGGTCAGGCTCGACTGGAGGGCGGCGCCGTAGAGCAGCGGGGGGATGACGAGGTAGAGCACGACCTCGGGATCGAGTTCCAGGTTCGGGCCGGGCAGGTAGCCGTAGCCGATCCCGGCGAGCACCAGCAGCACCGACGCCGGCAGGTGGGTGCGGCGGGCCAGGGCGTTGGTCAGGACGACGACGACCAGGCCGCCGAGGGCCAACGCCACCAGCTCGCCCATCCCGCCGGTCCCTCCCGCTGTCGGCCTCCGCCCCGGGCACCACCGTAACCCGGTCATCCGACGGTGGCCGGGCAGCGCGCCTCCCCTCGCCCGGGGCGGGGGCGACGAGCGGCGGGGGTGCGCCGGGTGGGACCCCGACGCACCCCCGTCAGCGACCCGGTCGTCAGCGCGTCGGCGGTACGGCGGTGCCCTTGCGGTAGTTGCGGCCGTTGCCGTCGGGGCGGTAGTTGTTCTCGACGTTGCCCGCCGAGTCCACCGAGAACCAGTGGATCCGCGTCCCCGCCGGGACGGTCAGCGTCTCGCCGCCCTCCCGGATGCCCGCCGAGCCGTAGAGCTTCGACGCGTACGTGGGGGCGGCCCGGTCGAGGGTGTAGAAGACGGCGGCCGGCTCGCTGGTGGAGAAGGTCACGTCCACCATGCCCGGCGTCGCGCTGGGCGCGACCGCCAGCGTGCTGCTCGGCCTGGTCCGGTCCCTGGCGAAGTCCCGGGCCACCCGCATCAGCTCGACCAGGCCGTTGGCGAACTCCAGCGCCTCGGCGTGCGCCTCGTCCCACTCGGGCTGGAAGGAGGTGCCGACCTCGAAGTTCCAGGCGTAGATGCCGTACTTGTACCAGAGCATGTCGCCGGAGTTGCCGGCCGCCGAGTAGAGCACGTCGGAGATCGGGCCGGTGCGCGCCGGGGTGACCGCCATGTTGCGGTGCCGTTTGATGGCGGCCAGGATCCGCGAGGACGCGCCCCAGAAGGCCGACTCCTCGGCGAGCGTCGGGCGGGGCGCGGAGACGCGGTCGGGCAGCGCGTACGCCCCCGGCGACCACATGAAGTAGTTGCCCGAGGAGTGCAGGTTCATCGAGAACCGGATGTTGGGGCGGGAGGCCAGCCAGTCGAGGTTGCGGTTCTCCGGCTCGGAGAGCTCGCCCGGCCCGGCGTACGTGCCGCTGGTGCAGCTCGTCGACGCCCCCGAGTAGCCGTCGAAGAGGCTGTACTCGGTGTAGTTGCGGTTGTTGTCCACGCCCCAGGAGTTGCGGGCCAGGAAGTCGGCCGCCCCGGTCGTCGGGCAGTGGTTGGTCATGTTCTTGCGCTGGGAGTTGAAGTCGTAGAACGAGTAGTGGCCGCCGTCGGGGTTGATCGAGGGGGCGATCCAGATGTCGAGGCCGTCCAGCAGCTGCCGGGTCCGCCCGTCGTGGGCGTAGTTGCGCAGCAGCCGCTCGGCGGTCTCGACGGTGACCAGCGGGGGGACCCACTCGCGGGCGTGTTCCTGGGAGGCAGAGTTGCAACTCTGCTAACCTGCGTGGATGCGACTGCTAGGAGCCATCCGGCTAAGCCGAGAGACCGATGAGACTACCTCGCCTCAGCGCCAACGAACCGACATCAACACGGATGCCGGGGCCACTGGAGACACTGTGGTGGCCTGGGCAGAGGATCTTGACATCTCTGCGGATGTCTTCTCGCCCTTCGATCGTCCGGAGCTTGGTCCGTGGCTGAAGGAGCGTACGGCTGAGTACGACGGAGTGATCTTCGCTAAGGCTGACCGAGCTATCCGCAGTATGCGGGATATGCACCAGCTCTCCGAATGGGCCATCCAGAACCGCAAGGTGATCGTGTTCGTTACCGGCCCTGGTGGTGGGCCGAGGATGGCTCTGGACTTCCGGAGTGGTCCGCTCGACACGATGGCTCAGTTCATGGTCATGGTGTTCGCCTTTGTCGGCGAAATGGAACTGAACGTCATCAAGGACAGGAACAGAGGGTCTTACGCCCTCGCTAGAACAGAGGGTCGCTGGCATGGCGGGGTGGTGCCATACGGCTATCGCCCGCTGAAGCGAGCCAAGGGTGAAGGCTGGATAATCGAGCTAGACGATTACTCTCAGGGGATCGTAATGCAGATCCTATCGAAGTTCCTGGTCGAAAAGTGGTCTCTGAATTCGATCTGCCACGATCTCAATGACAAAGGAATCCTTACTCCCCAGGACTACTTCAGAGAGTGTCAAGGTAGACCAACCCTCGGCAACAAGTGGAGGTCTTCCACGCTCTCTAGGATGCTCCGATCCCATTCCTTACTCGGCTACGCCGAGGACAAGGGCAAGCTTATTTACGACGATGACGGAATGCCTATGCAACGGGCTGAGGCCGTTATCTCCCGAGAGCTTTGGAGCAAGGTTCAGGTTCGGTTGCAGGAGGTAGCGACTACAAAGCCTCGCACCAAGAAGACCGGTCCTCTGTTGCAGGTAGCATTCTGCATCTTCTGCGGAGCTGCCCAATACAGATCCTACGCGGGGCGAGACAGCGCATACCCCTATTATCGCTGCCGAACGGCCAACAGCCGGTGGGAGGCGTGCAAAGCTAAGTCCATTCCAGGAGATGCCCTTGAGGCTCTTGTCGAGAGCGTAATTCTTGACCATCTCGGGGGTCAATTCGTAGTCGAAGAGATACGCATTCCTGCGGAATCTCACACCGCAGAGCTTCAAGAGGCTACCGCAGCTCTCGATGACATGATTGAAAGCTCCGCTGGCAAGCCTGATGCGGTCAAGGCGATCTACAAGCGGAAGATCGAGCTACTTGAGAAGCGGATCGCAGTCCTGAGCGAGCTACCTGAGCGTCCTGCTCGGACGGAAGTTAGATCAACAGGTCGCACTTTCAGCGAAACCTGGATCGAACTGGACAAGGACGGCCGAAGAACCCTGATGGTGAACGCAGGTGTGCGCATTGAGTCCGGGATAGCGAACGGCCCTGCCGTCCAGGTACACCGCTTTGAGCGGCCTGAGAGGTATGACGAAGCGGTTTTGCTGGGAAATACAGGCAAGATCCAGTACGCAGTTTATCTCCCGAAGAACCTGATAGCGCTTGCGACTAGACCACTACGGCAGATCACTGTACGATAGACACTCATGGGGGCTGGGGAGGACCACTCCGATGGGTGTTCCTGCAAACTGCCTCAGCCCCCTACCCTTCTTAGCCAGGAGAAATGATGTACCCGCAGCCCGTAGCTACTCCAGTGAGGCGTACCAACGGGTACGCGACCGCTTCCCTGGTGCTGGGACTCGGAGGAATCCTCCTCGGCCCCTGTCTCGTCCTGGTCCCCAACGTTCTTGCCGTGGTCTTCGGACACCTGGCCCTCAGACAGCTTCGTAGCAGCCGTCAGGATGGCCGTGGAGCGGCCATAACTGGCCTTGTAGCGGGTTACGCGATGCTTGCCCTGACTTTCATAGGGGCACTGATCTTCACTTTCTCCGGAAATTAGCTCTCCCCACTCGAAAGGCCCCCTCGATGGGGGCCTTTTTCGTACCCAATCCCAGGAGGATAACTGAATATGGCCGATCTCACCGTACTTGTGCCCACTCGGGGGCGAGTTCAGAACGCAATGAGGCTTTTTCGAGCCTTCCGAGACACTTCTCAGGCCGATACTGAGCTGATCTTCGTGATTTCAGCCGATGATCCGGCTCATGATGACTACTACTGGGCTCTGACCCAGGCCGGCGGCAAGGCAATCACTGTCGAGCCAGACCGCACGGGGGTGGTAGCACCCCTGAATGCTGGTTTTAAGGCCCTCAGTGGCTCTCTGGGGCTCGCGGTAGGCTTTATGGGTGATGACCACCTTCCCAAGACTGCCGGATGGGATAGCAAGCTCCTAGATGAGCTGAAGGCCATGAAGACCGGGATTGCTTACGGCAACGACCTTCTTCAGGGCGAAGCTATGGCTACTGCCGTGGTGATGACCACGGACATCCCGACGAAGCTCGGGTACCTGTGTCCGCCGGAGTTGGCCCACATGTGCATCGATCTCGTGTGGATCGACTGGGGCAAGGGTCTCGGCAAGCTGAAGTACCGCGAGGACGTGATCATTGAGCATTTGCACCCTGCGGTAGGCAAGGCCAACCGGGATGAGTCCTACCGGGCTACAGGAGCCCTCCTGGGCGTCGACAGCGAGCGGTATGAAGCGTACAAGGCCAACAGGCTCTCCAAGGACGTTACGGCTCTCAAGAGCCTCCTGAAGCCGGCTAAGCGGGCTCCTGCCAAGAAGGCTGCGCCGAAGAAGGCGGCAGGGTCGTGAGCGAGCCGTACAAGATGGTCGTCTCCATCGGTGGCCTAGAGATCGTCTCTTCTGGTCCAGACCCCGAGTGGGTTGCAGACAGATTCAATGAGATGTTCGAGAAGGCTGCGGAGCCAGCCAAGAAGATCCCGACTGGGTTCTCTATTCACGGAGGCCACATTGAACGGGAGTTTGACCTGTGAGTGAGAAGAAGACGGATGACGCTCGGGTAAACCGAAATCCCATCGTCCATAACATCGGGGCTCTTCAGTGGGATGGTGTCCGGCGAGGGCCGGAACTGGATGACGAAGAGCCTGACATCAAGTGGTGCAAGCGAACCCGCAAGTGGTGGGACACCTGGCGTGATTCCGCTCAGGCGATGTTGTTTACTGACACCGACTGGGAAGAGATGCTTACCACGGCCCTTCTCCATAACAACCTCTGGGGTTGGCATATGGAGGTAGACAAGGTGAAGGGTGGGTTCATCGACGTTCCCTGTAGCCCCAAGGACGCCAAGGCTCTGTCGGACGCCATCCGTATTCGGATGGAAAAGATGGGAGCCACGATCAAAGACCGTGGCTCCCTGGGGATGCGTATTCAGACGTCCGGAGCGGACATCGTTAAAGAAGCTGAGAACGCTACGAAGGCCAGTGGCCCCGATTACAGGGGGCGGCTACGTGGGGAAGGCTCTGGGCTCTCTTGACGATAGCTTCGATGCCATCGTAGAGCGCATCCCCGGGATGCTCTCCCGGGTCGAGCTGAATCAGACCGACGACGCTCACGTGCTTAGTGATGAGAAACAGGATCTCCTCCACGCAGTCTGTGACCGTATTGAGTTCGTTCGGCTCCCGAGCATCGCTCATTAGAACGCTCCACAACAGCAGGCTAGGGCTATGAGCCCGATGGCGACGGTTATGAGGAACAGCATTCCCTCGATGTTGCTTGGTGGCGGGGTTGGCTTCTTTCGAGGCCAACCCCCGTAATCCAGGTCCACTAGGAAGTCTTGTGTACTTGATGATCGGGCTTCTGAATGCACTTCCGATCTCCGAACTTTCGGAAGCAGGTCTCGCCACTACCCGAGGTTGAACCATCGAATTCGTGGATGGGGAAGCCGTTCCAGCCGTTTGGCTGCTGCTCACCTTCCTGAATCGGGTCGGTCAGATCACCGGCTGAAAACATCACTGAACCTCCACCTTCACGTCTAGCTTCTTGAACATCTCCGATCCCTGAAGCTGATTCAGGACGTGGCTCTTAACGTCCGTCTTCACCGCGTGACTCAGGAGAAGCCCATCGCCCCAAGGGCCCTCGTTGAGGTGCGCCCAAGCGACAGTCGGAACATCCACTGTGACAACCATCCGGATCTTCACTTGACCTCTGCCTTCCCGATGGTCATTGCGACGGAGCTGAACCCGTTGGTCCGTCGATCGTTGCGGTTGTTCCGCATCTCCTGAGAGGTCGCAGAGTCGACGCCCAAGAGCGTCCAGACGTACTGGCTCTCAGCGTGACTGCCGATGGAGTGCTTGTGGAGCTTCCTGGGCTGCCTCTTGAAGAGGCTCCTCAGACGTGTCCAGACGCGCTTGACCTGCATGTTTGGCGACATGCATCGATCCTAGCACTCAGCTTCTAAAAACACCAATATCAAAGTCCCAGGAGGACAGATGGCTCTCCCCCCTGGGCTCCCTGAAGATCACGGGTTTCAGACCCTAGGGTGGGATCTCCTCGACTGGGCTTCCACCTACCTTGCCCAACCAGATGGCATCAACAAGGGAACCACCTGGGAGTACACCGACGATCAAGCTCGGTTCCTCCTCTGGTTCTACTCCCTGCATCCTGACAGCAAATTCGACTTCCAGGCAGGCAAGTTCGCCACTGGTGGTTGGCTCTTCAGACGAGCCTATCGTGAGCGCGCCAAGGGCGTCGGTAAGACACCTATGGTCGCAGCCATTGCTTCAACGGAGCTTCTAGGCCCCGTTCAGTTCGACGGCTATGACGCCTCTGGGCGTCCTGTTGGTCGTCCTCACCCTAACCCTCTCGTCCAGTTGGCTGCGGTATCTGAATCGCAGGCAGATCAGACGATGGTTCTCATTAACTCGATGCTGGCTAATGGTGCCGCTGAGAGCGAATATGGCCTAGATATCGCACTATCTAGGATTTACGTCCCGAATGGTGGAAAACTTGAGAAGGTTACTGCATCCCCTCGAAGCCGGGAGGGTGCCAGACCTACGTTCGTGGTTCTCGAAGAGACCCACAACTGGGTTCCCGCTGAGCGTGGTCCTGAGTTTGCCGAAGTGCTACGACGCAACCTGGGAAAACTTGACGGCCGAAGCATCGAGGTTACGAATGCTCCACTACCCGGCGAAAACTCTGTGGCCGAAGCTTCTCACCGAGAGTTCAAGCGTCTAGAGCAAGCCTCAGACGGCTATATCGGTGGAGTCCTCTTCGACTCCGAGAGCATCCACGTAGAGGATGTAAAGGACCCCGAGCAAGCCATTCCGGCGCTCAAGTGGATTTACAGGAACTCCCCGTGGGTTAACGTCAATCGAATCTTCGAGGAAATCTGCGACAGCAACACCCGAGAGTCATCGGCTCGTAAATTCTACTTCAACGAGATCGTCATTGGCGAATCAGGCTGGCTGAAGCAGAAGGAAGTTGAGGCTGCGAGAAAGGCAGACCTCAAGCCCCTCAAGAAGTCCGACAAGATTGCCCTTGGTTTCAAGGGTGCCATGAGGAATGGTGCTGCTGCGGTCGTAGCAGTCCGATTGACGGACCAGGCTGTCTTTCTCCTGAAGATGTGGGAGAAGCCCGAGTACGCAGATCGCTCGTGGGAGGTCCCCTTCTCTCAAGTCGACAACTTCGTACGCAAGCAGCTTGAGAAGCGGAACGTGTACGCAATGCTCTGTGACCCCCACCAATTCCAAGACATCATCGGCAAGTGGGCCGCAGATTACGACGACTGTGGAATTGAGGAGTTCTGGCTCACCTCGAAGGCTAAGTACGCCAAGGCTATCGAGGGATTTGAGAGTGGTGTGCGAGCGGAGCGGATCGTCTGGAACGATCAGCCGGACCTTGAACGACACATTCTCGCTTGCCATGTTGAAGAGACTCCTCAGGGAGACATCCTTCGTAAGGAAACCACAGACAGCAAGCGGTATATCGCCGCTGCACAAGCAGCGGTATTGGCACACGCCGCGTGTATGCAGGCAATCGAAGATGGCGCTCTTGCCCCGGAGGCAGATCGCACGATGTACGCGTGGTGACAACTGAATAATGAGGAGGTGAGGGCTTAGTGCCTTACAGCGCAGAACTAACCGTCGTTCCAGGCAATCAGGGAGCTGGACTCCCCTACAACTGGAATCCGAGTCTGTTTACCGCTGGGAACACTAATTTCCCTCCCGGTACCCCAGGGTGGTGGCTCTTTAATGGCATCCTTGCCATCGAAGGTAAGCAGACCGCCCATCAGATTCGAGAGGATTACGTCGCTGGTCGACACCCTCTCCCTAACGGAGACAGACGGTACGTCAAGGCTCTCCGTGACTTCCAAGAGAAGGCTCTGACGAACTATGTCGAGCTGGCTACGAACGCCATCCCCTCTCGGATGCGCGTAAAGGGCTTCCGGTTCGGTCGCCCTGGCCCTTCTGAAGGTTCCCCTACTCCTAGCACCAACCCACGGGAGAACGGCCCTCAGAATGGCTCTCAGGCCCCTCAAAGGGGCTCTCAGGAAGAGAGTCGTGGAGTAGCCGACAAGGACGCTCGTTTGATCTGGATGGCGAACGATCTCGACTTCCAGATGGAGCAGTTCCTTTGGAACGCCTCCACCTACGGAGAGTCCTATCTCCTGGTGGGTCCTGAGGACCCGGAGACGGGAGAACCAACGATCACCCACGAGCATCCTCGCGTGTGCCATGTCTTCCCTGATCCTGCCAAGCCCACTCGCAGCCTCGCAGGGCTGCGACTCTGGAAGGATATCTACCTGGGCAGGATGATCGCAGTTCTCTACCTGCCGGATGCCATCTATAGCTTCGTCGGCCCTGCCAACGGAGACAACATCGCCGCTTCTGTAGCGGTAGTCAACGGTGGATTTACCGGGATGTCTGCCCAGCCCAACGAGCTGGGGGAAGTCAATCTGGTTAGGTGCCAGTGGCGTGCTGATGGCAAGGCTGAGGCTGAGGGGTCCTTCTCGATCCAGGACCGAATCAACCACCAGATTCTTGACCGTCTGGTCATTACCAAGAGCCAGGCTTACCGCCAGCGCTGGGTTACCGGCGGCCAGATTGCCCAGCAGGGCAAGAAGGGCAAGGCTGGTGTAGACCAGAAGCCTCCGTTTGATCCCGGAGCTGACACCCTCTGGTGGGTTCCGGCACCTGACGCCAAATTCGGCGACTTCGATCAGGTCGACATCACCCAGATCTTGAATGCCGTCCGAGATGACGTTATTGACTTCGCTGCCAACCAGCAGTTGCCCGCGCACTACCTTATGGGCCGAATGGCGAACATCTCTGGCGACACTCTTACTCAGGCTGAGTCTGGTCACAAGCTCAGGACTCAGGCAAGAATGCGCTCTGTCGGCTGGGCCCTTGAGAAGGCTATGCGACTTGCCTTCAAGTACAAGGGCAAGCTCGACAAGGCCAAGGAGCTGGACGCTGAAGTTATCTGGGCTGACTCGGAGATCAGGAGTCTTGCTGAGAAGGCTGACGCTTCCGTTAAGTACGCTCAGGCGTTCGCCGCAGCGCCACCGTTCATGATTCCAATTCTCGCCGAGATGATGGATCTAGACCCCATGGACATCGAGCGTCTTGTTGCTGATGCCGAAAGGTGGCAGCAGGAGCAGCAGGCACGAGAAGACCAAATGCTTCAGCAGCAGGCGGATACCCAAATGGCCCTCGCCAAGGAGGGCGCTAAGGCTAAGGCTGGCTCAACGAGTCAGTCTAAGAAACCATCCTAGAAGGATAAGGAATAACTGAATATGTCCGGAGAGAACACCGCCCCGGAGGCGAACCCGAACCCCACTACTCCCGAGGCCACTGAGCCCGAGGTTGTAGAGACGAAGAAGACTCTTGATGAGCTTTCCCCCGAGGAGCTGAAGGAGTACGTCAAGACGCTTCGCAAGGAGAACGCTTCGCACCGTACGGCGAAGCAGGCCAAGGACAAGGAGCTTGAAGAGTTCCGGGCCTGGAAGGACTCCCAGAAGACTGAGCTTGAGCGAGAGCGGGAGAAGGCTGAGCAGCTTAAGAAGGAGAACCATTCCCTTCTGCGCACCTCTATTGCTCTCGGTGCTGGTCTGACGCCAGAAGATGTCGAATTCGTCTCGGGTGACACTCCGGAGGAGATGAAGGCTTCTGCCGAGAAGCTTGCCGCTCGGGTTGGTAAGACCCCTGGCAAGCAGATTCCCACGGTAACTGACGTGTTCGCTGGTTCACGCGGCACGCATGTTGCTGCCGGTCCGAAGGACACCAAGCAGCTTGCTAACGAGTGGCTTGGCAGCCTCATTTTCCGCGACTGACCTTCTACACAACTTCATAACAACTAAATAGGAGTACAAATGGCTATTGAGACCAACAAGGGTCTTTACCGTCACGCTAACGGTGACTCGACTCTTTTCAACGGTCAGAAGATTCGGGAGATGCCGCCGGAGGTTGCCGGTGAGATCCTGGATGACGTTATCACCAGTTCGGCTGCTCTACAGCTCGCGTCCGTGTCGCGGATGTCTCGACGGGAGAAGGTCTTCAACCTTACTGAGACCCTTCCCGAGGCGTACTGGATGAAGGGTACTGCCGCCACCGATAAGCCGTCCTTCGGCCCTGGTGGCGCACAGGAAGACGGTTCGCGGAGCGCCAAGGACCTTGCGCTCAAGCAGACGACCGGGATGACCTGGAAGCAGAAGCGCATGGAGGCCGAGGAGATGGCGGTTATGGTGCCGCTCCCGGATACCTGGGCTGCTGACTCCGATGTTGATTTCGAGGAGATCAAGCCGTACATCGTTGAGGCGATGAGCAAGAAGCTGGACGCGGCTATCTTCTGGGGCGAGGATCTTCCGTCGTCCTGGGCCGCAAACGGCTTCCACGGCATTCTTCCGGATGCTATCGCGGCGGGCAACTCGGTCAACGGTGCCAACATCGGCACCGGCCCCGGTCAGTTCCGGGACCTGGCGGACGCTATCGCCGCTCTTTCCGAGACGATGGCTGAGGACGGCTACGACCCGAGCGGTTTCATCACCTACCCCGGCTTCAAGTGGAAGCTGGTTCGGCTCCGTGACGCCAACGGCAGCCCGATCTACACGCCTCTTGAGGGCTCCCCGAGCGGACAGGGTATCTATGGTCAGAGCCTCGTTGAGGTTCGGAATGGTACCTGGAACACCCACAAGGATGACGCTCTGCTGATCGCTGGTCAGTGGGACACCCTGAAGGTGGGTATTCGGCAGGATATCGAGTTTGCTATCAGTGACTCGGCGGTTATCACCAACCAGGCTGGTCAGGTCGTGCTGAACACCTTCCAGCAGGACACCAAGCTCCTGCGGGCGACCTTCCGGGTTGCGGCTAACGTCATCAACCCGCTTATGCGGCTGGGCGGTGAGTACCCGTTCTCGGTGCTGCGTCCGGATGCTGACTTCTCTAGCTGATTGAAATAGGGAAAGGGGGAGAGGATTTCTCCTCTCCCCCTCCCTGAGGCGATCGGCCACCGTCGCCAAACAGTGGGCGGCAAAAATCACGCGCCACAGACCGACACCCCAGCCTGTAGAGGAATTTCTTCCCCGTGAGGATTATAGCTTACACCCACGCCTATCCGGGGCCTATGCGGCACCAGGCAGGCGGTGAAACCTCGCTACATGATGCTCTGCGACACCTCGCTCGTCAAGGTCACGAGGTCACAGCCCTCGTGGGCGAGCCCACAAGTACCCCCAGCTACACCATCGACGGGGTTTTCGTTCGGACCGTAGAGACCCAGGCAGAGGCCAAGGCAGCACCACTCAACCTGTTTCCCCTGGCAGACGTAATTGTGACACAGCTCAAGTGCTCATACCGAGGCTCTGTGATCGCAGGGATGCTGGGCAAGCCTGTGGTGCACTACGCCCACAACGACCACCCGAGCACCATCAAGACTCTCGGGATGTACGCCCACATCGGGCTTTATAACACCGAGTGGGTGCGGAGATCTTTCCGGGATTCAGGGGTCTACACCCCTGGCATGGTGCTCCACCCGATCGTGGAGCCTGAGCGGTATCGAGTCGACAAGCCTGGTGACTGCGTCACCCTCATTAACCTGTCCAAGGGCGATGACGGTCTCTACGACAAGGGCTATCAGACGTTCTTCGAGCTGGCTCGCAGGAACCCGAAAATCAAATTTCTCGGGGTTCACGGAGCCTACGGAGAGCAGGCTCGTGAAGAGCTGCCGAACGTTGAGTACATGGATCACCAGGAAGACATCCGCGAGGTCTACAAGCGGACTCGGGTTCTCGTCGTACCGAGCAAGTACGAATCCTTCGGGCGGGTTGCCGTAGAGGCTGCTGCCTCTGGCATCCCGAGTATCTGTACTCCCACGGATGGCCTCAAAGAGGCTATGGGCGACTGCGCCCTGTACGCCGACTATGGCGACCATGACGCATGGAATGAGCGACTAAAGGATCTCACCTATGAGGGCCGGAGGACGGGCGACTCAGGTCGGGGCTGGATTCCCCGAATGCGATCCCTGTCCATATATCGCTCTCATCAGCTCTGGGAACAGTCTCAGGCTGAGCTTGAAGAGCTAACCCTGATGTTTGAAATTCTTGCCTCGGGTGGTCCCCGAGAATACTACGAATACACCTCTGTGAGGTAATTGTGTTCACTCTAGATGACCTCGCAACTGCGTTGCAGAGGTCCATCACCCCTGACCAGGAGCCGTACTACCAGTCTCTTATTGATCAGGTTACCGCGTACATCGAGGGCGAGACTGGGATTGCTTTCAGTCTGCACGTGAACGAAACGGTTCGTTATCGTGCCGATGGCTGGGGTGTCGTAGAACTCATTGGCCCTGTCGTTGAGGTATTCAACGTCGCCCCATTGATTCAGTCGAACTACACCTACCGCTATGACGGTTGGTACTGGGTGCCAGCCCGTTGGGATGGCCTCGGGGAGATCGACGGACTAGCGCCCTATGAAGTCGTGGACGTGACGTACACCTACGGCTACGAACCTGATGACGTTCCCGACGATATCAAGAGCATTGCTATCAGTGCCGTCGCCGGGAAGATCACTGGCCGAACTCCGGATGACCTCGAAGAGAAGACCGTTGGGGACATCACCTACAAGTGGCGAGTCTCCGATGGGGATTTCGATTCCTTCGGCCAAGGCGTCCTGAACGCCTACCGGGGGGTGGCTAAGACGTGGCGACTGTAGGCAGTGAAACCATCGTCCTTAAGCGAGCACCCCTGGTCAAAGATCCTCGTACGGGCCAGATGGTCCGAGACTGGAAGAACCCTCAGACGTTCACCATCTCCGGCTGCTCTGTGCAGCCGTTCCCTTTGGCCGAGAAGCTTAATTACGAGGTCTCTGACAATCGGGAGTTCATTCGTTCGTCTGTACGGGTGTACGCGCCCTCTGAGAGCGTCCTACCCGAGCCTACGGACAGATTTGACTACCGGGGTAGGGAGTACGAGCTTTTCGGCTTCAGCTCCGAATGGGTGGACCTAGAGGGGGTCCTTGACCACCTGGCCTACATCGGCCGGGTTCGGGAGGGCTGACATGGCCTACCGAGTAGGAACCCCGAAGGTCGACGGCAAGAAGATGCTGACGATCACCGATGGTCCGAAGTACAGCAAGTACGCGACCCAGCAGGCGAACGCGCTCAAAGTGTTCGCCATCGAGATCTATCACGAGAGAGAGGTTGGTGGCCCTTGGAGGCCATCGAACACCTCTCCCCCGAAGTACGTCGAATCCTTCGTGGTCAGGAAGGTCGGCCGTAACTACCGGCTGGTCAACGAAGACCCCGGAGCGGTCTGGGTTGAGTTTGGCGCTCATGCCGGAGGCGTGGCCCCCATCCTCAAGTACGCGGTTATGCGTACCGCCCTCGATCGGCTCGAATCCCGAGAGAGGTTGTGATGCCTCCCTTCATCAGACATGGAGATCCAGTTGCGGGCGTAATCGATATTCTCTCGAATCATACGCCCGAGCTGACTCCCTACGAAATCAAGAACATCTCCGGTGATCTCACCGGCTGGGATTCTCCCCAGCGCTGGGTGATGGTTTCCCGTGAGGGCGGCCTCAAGAAGTGGCCGAAGATCTCTAAGCCTCGAATCGATTTGGATGTCTACGGCGAATCCTCTGCTGTGTGCGCCGACATCATCGATATCTGTGAAGCCAGCCTATTCCGTGCCCAACACCAATACCGGGGCTGGGGAATACGACTTCACGAGGTTCAAGAGGAGGTCGGGGCTATTGAAGCTTACGACAAGCACCAGGAGAGCCCCCGCTACTTCATGAGCCTTCGGCTCACCACGACTCCTGATCCCGGGAGTATGCCCACCCTATAACTAAATAGGAGAACTGAATATGGCAACTAACTACGACCCGAGTCAGGTTCGTCTCGCTCCGGATGGTCGGGTTCTTGTTCACAGCCTCAATGGCACTGAGCCTGAGGATGTGACCTCGCCGTTCGCCAATACTTGGCGCGAGCTTGGCTGGGTGACTGAGGATGGCGTCTCGGTTACGCCATCGGTGGACACCAACGATATCAACATGTGGCAGTCCATCACTCCGGTTAAGCGGCCGATTACCGGCATGGGCCTGGAAGTCTCGATGGCTCTCGGTAGCCACAACAAGGACACCCTTGGCCTGTACTTCCTTAACTCGACTGTGACCAACGAGTCTGGTCTTGCTCGACTTGAGATGCTGAACGCTCCGGTCTCCCAGGAAGTCATGCTCGCTATCGAGTGGACCGACGATGAGGGCGACGTTAACCGGCTGATCCTGCCGCGAGTCACCATGACCGACCGAGAGGCGATCACCCTTCAGCGCAGTGACGCCGTTGCTCTCGGCATCACCTTCTCTGCCCTGGCTGGTCCGGACGGCTACAGCGCGGTCCTGCTGTCGAACAACGTCGACCTGCTCAGCTAATCAACCCCTCCCCCGATAACTGAATCTCACAAAAGGATAAAGAAGTGTCTGCTCAGGAAGCTGTGAAGAACGAGGCGCAGGACGCCAATGTGGTTTTTGAGTTCCGTGGCAAGTCGTACACTCTGCCGCCGAACCTCAACGAGGCCGATGGCGATGTGCTTGAGCACTACGAGAACGACAAGCCGATTTCTGCTCTGAAGGCCCTCCTGGGTGAAGAGCAGTTCGAGGAGTACAAGGCTGCCGTCAGGCCGAAGGTCAAGGACCACATCGACTTCATTGGCGAAGCTTTCAAGGCCCTGGGCACGTCCTCGGGGGAATAGCCTGGCTTGCACAAACGCTCTCTGACGATCGGCTCTGTCGGATTATCGAGGCGGACTTCCGCCAATTCTACGGGGCCGATCTCAGGGATTTTTGGCGGTCAGGTTCGGGGATGACCTACCGCTGGGTTGTAAGCCATATACAGGAACTCCCCGAAGAGTCGAGATGGGTCAAGCACCACCGACGGGAACAGGATCTCACTTGGGATCAGGCTGACCACCACCGTCAGGATTTGGTTGACCTTCTTTCGCTAGCGGTCTACTACCTCCAAACCGAGGCACTTAAGGGGCTCAAGAGACCTCAGGTGCAGTCGGTTCAGAAACATGCCCCCAAGAGAGCGCTACGCCCTGGGGAGAAGCGGGAGAAGCCGCAGATGACCTCAAAGGAAGGACTCCGCGAGTTCTTCGGTATCAACAGAAAGGGGTGACAGATGCCTGATGGCGTACAGGTGGGCGAAGCCTACATTGAGATCACCCCCGAGCTTTCTCGGGCAGGTCTTCGTAAGTCCCGAGAAGACATCAAGAAGCACGTTGAGGGCATGGCGAAGGATGCCGATAAGGCCCTCAAGAAGTCTCAGCAAGACCTCATGGGGCGCTTTACGAAGCAGATGGACGCCTTCCAGAAGGGGCAGGCGAAGGCTGTCTTCGAGGGTCAGCGCAAGGAGATGCAGGCTGCTCAGTCCCTAGAGCGTCAGAGGATGGCTGCCCGTAAGGCGGCCATGAAGGCATTCGAGGATGAGAAGCGTCGGATTGCTGAGTCCATTAGGGCTCAGAAGACTCTTGCAGATCAGAAGGCCGCTGCTGCTGCACTTCAAAAGAAGGCTGCTGATGCTATTGCCAAGGCGGAACACGAAGCGTACGCCATGGAGCGTAAGCGGATTCAGGCCATTCAGAAGGCCGAGATTCAGGCTTACCTTGAAGCCGACAAGCGGAGGATCGCTGAACAGAAGGACCAGCAGCGCAAGCTTGCTGATCTGGCTAAGTTCCACAAGGAGAAGCTTGCCCTAGAGAAGGCTGACAGGGCTGAGGCCGATAAGGCCGCGAAGCAGTTCATCGAGGATCAGAAGAAGCGGGATAGCTATCTTCGCGCTCGACACGCAGGACTCCCCGCTGCTCAAGCTGCTCAGTATGCCACCGGAGCATTGCCCAGCAACAACAGCCTTGAGCAGGCTGTTGCTCGTCACAAGGCTCTAGGGGCCGCTGCCACCTCAGCCGGGGCCATCACCAAGAGGGCCATGGACAACGCCTCTCACAGCATGTCTCAGCTCTCCACTCGCATTGGTCTGGCATCCTTCCAGCTTCAGTTGCTTGGTGGGTTCGCTACGACGTTCTTCACTGGTCCTGCTGCCTACGGCCTGTTCGCTATGGGCCGAGAGGGTCTGAAGTTCGCTACCTCGATCGGGTACGCCCGAGCCAGCATGGAATCTCTCCTTGGACCTACGGCTGATGTCGAAAGGGTGCTTGGCGAAATTCGCAAGACTGCCATCGAAAGTCCGCTATTCAACACCGAAGACGCTATTTCGTATGCCCAGAAGCTTGCCTCTGTCGGCGTCGAGACCGACGACCTCTACAAGACCATGCAATCCCTATCCAACATCTTTCTGACTAAGGGTGTCGCCGGTCCAGAGCGAGCAAGTCTGGCGCTGATGGCCTATACACAGATCCTTTCCAAGGGTGCCATCGGCATGGATGACTTGCGACAGCAGTTTGCTGAGCATGTTCCTGACGGTATTGGAGTGTTCACTCAAGCCGCAAAGGTTCTTGGGTACGAGACTCTTGAGGATCTTCGATCGGCATTCAAGTCCGGTGAGGTTAGTGCCGCTGAGCTGAATGCGGCATTCATCAAGCTCGGCAAGTCGGACATGTATCTCACGGGCGCTGCAAAGGCAGCGGAAACCCTCGGTGGTGTTTGGCAGGCATTCAAGGAAGAGGCGCAAGCCGCTCTCGGTATGGCGTTCGATACCAACCGGGCTGCGATCATCAAGGCTATCAATGACATTAAGCCTGTAGTGATGTCGTTCATTGGCTGGCTCGTCAAGAGCCTCCCCCTGATGCTCGAATGGCTTGGTCGCACTGTCACGAAGGTCCGGGAGATTAAGGCAGCCTATGACGCTCTGAACCCTGCGCAGAAGGAGCTTGTTCAGGGGCTAGTGCTGGCTGGTCTTGCCGCTGGTCCTGCTGCTATCGCCATCGGTATCTTCGGTACCGCAATCTCTGGGCTATTCAACGGTATATCCCTGGTACTGAAGGGTCTCGCCCTTCTCGGCGCTATTGCTGGTTGGGCGAACGTCGCCGTAGTCGCTATCGCTAGCATAGCCGTTGCCCTGGCATATCTCTACGGTAAGTCCGAGGGTGTCCGCAAGTCGGTACTTCGGATGGCGAATTCCGTAAAGGACGCCATCGGCACGATTCTTCTGCCAACGGTTGATTTGCTTATCGGGACCTTCCAGTCCCTTGAGCACACCTTCGGGTTCCTTGGTCTCAAAAGCGAGCACCTGGCGTACGTAATCGGGGCAGTCCTGCTGATTCCCATTGCGTCCCTGACGCTTGCGATGTTCGCTTTGATCGCAGTCATGAAGACGGTTCAGCTAACCGTTCTGGTCATCTCGTCCGTTCTCTACGGCCTGGTCCACGTTATCTCCTATCTCCTCTGGGGCGTCCAGCAGCTTGCACAGGGCTTGTCGCATTTCTCAAGCATCGCCGGGAGAACCGGAGAGGAGTGGGGCAATCTTGCAGAGTCGATCGAGAATGCTCGACACAAGATGGAGGGCTGGATTGACGTAGGCCAGCAATGGAGGGGTCTCACTGAGGCTAACTCGAATACCACCTCTGGGTGGCAGAAGAAGCTCTCTGAGACTGACCTCACGGTCACTGGCCTGACTGGTGCCTTCGATCTGTTTAACGGCAGGATCGATGCCGCTACTCAGAAGCAGATGACCCTTGAGGATGCGATCAACAACGCTCGCAGGGCAATGGAGGGGCAGAACAACGCTGCGAGGTCTGCAAAGGATGCTAGCGACTCCTGGAACAAGAGCCTCCTGGGGCTGAAGGAGTCAATCAAGCAGAACAAGCAGACCCTTAACGATAAGACCCGGGCTGGTCAAGCCAACCGGGACATGCTCAAGCAGGCGGCCTCAGCATCGTACGAAATGATGCTTCAGGACATCCGCTCGGGTGTTCCGATGGACAAGGCTATTGAGCGGCACAAGAAGCGTACTGACGCCCTCAAGAAGGAGTTCGGCAAGAACAAGGACACCCAGAAGGCTGCTCAGGGTCTTATTGATACCTACGGCCGGGTGCCTCCGAACGTTCAGACGCTCTTGAAGCTCATGGGCTACCCGGACGTGCAGAAGAAGATGATCGAAATTCTTGCTGCGCAGAAGGTTGCCGCTAACCCTGGCACTTCGTATTCCAAGGCTCTTCGCAATGAGAAGAAGCACTGGGATATGGAGAAGCGAGAGGGCCTGAAGGGGCCTGGGTACAAGACCGGAGGTTTGATCCGGGGTCCTGGTGGCCCCACTGGGGACAAGATTCCGATCATGGCCTCTGACTTGGAGTACATGATTCAGGCCAAGTCTGCTAAGAGCCTTGGTAAGCCGGTCCTGGACTACATCAACGCTACTGGTCAGCTTCCCCCTCCTCAGCAGTACGCCAAGGGTGGGCAGGTTACCTGGCCCGTCTCCTATGACATCTCGAAGACCAAGTTCCCCGAGATGATCGGCGGACCTATGTCCGGTGGAGGCATGGGGTGGCAGAGGATGATGGCGATTCTTCGCCAGAGATTCCCTGGGCTTCCCCTGCTGTCCGGCTACCGCCCTGGGGCTATCACCTCAACGGGCAACAAGTCGTACCACGGAGCTGGGCGTGCAGTTGACATTCCCCCTCGGATGGATGTCTTCAACTGGATTTCCCAGAACTACGGCAGGTCTACGAAGGAGCTTATCTTCACGCCTGCCGGCGGGCGTCAGCTCAAGAACGGTCGGCCACATGTGTTCTCTGGTGGAACCATTCGCCAAGATCACTACGACCATGTGCACTGGGCATATGACAACGGCGGTTATATCAAGCCGAATACGCCGTTCATCAACAAGACTGGCAGCTCCGAGCTGGCTCTCAACAGCTCTCAGGCTGCTGCCTTGGAGTCGAAGATTGAAAACTCTGACAGGCCACTGATGGTCTCTGTGTACGTCGATGGCGTCCGCAGGGACGCAGAGATTGTGGTTGACGAGAAAATTGACGGGATTATCCAGGCTTTGGGGGGTGTGTAATGGCTCTTGGGGTTGTCGCAACGTACAACGGCTCTTATCACTCCCCAGGATTTGATCTAATCGTTACTGGACTAGCCTCTTTCAACCGACTCACGATCTACCGGATTGACGCAACTGGGGAGTTGCCTGACACTCCCGTTCGTGGTGCCGACGACGTTCCCATTTCTGGTGGGACGTTTGCCATCACCGACTATGAAGCCCCCGTAGGGAGAGAGGTTGTCTACCGTGCTACTGCCACTGCGGGCAGTTCATCGGATACGGGAGCCTCCTCCCCCCTAGGGGTGCAGGACAACTTCTCTCGCACTGCGTCCAACGGTTGGGGTACTCCCGACATCGGCTCTCCTTGGGCAATCCGAAGTGGAGCCGTAGGCGACTTTGCTGTATCCAGCGGAGTCGGACGAATGAACATGACTCAGCGCTCTATCAACGGCTCTCTGGGTACTGACTACGTTATCTCTACCGCTCTCAACCACTCAGACATTGAGCAGAAGGCTAGGGTCCGGACTCCGCTAACAGCAGCGGGAGACGCATACCGTCATGCCCTGGTTGCTCGGGAGACTGACCGGGATAACTGGTGGGAGCTGGAAGTCAACTTCATTCCCTCCGGAGAGATTCACATCCGAATAGGACGTGAAGTCAATGGGGCTGGCTGGTATACGCACGCTGACAACGGGGTCCTGGTCCCCGGTCTGACGCACACTGCCGGTGCATGGTACTGGATGAAGTTCCAGGTTGTAGGCGATCAGCTCCGAGGGAAGGTCTGGGCCGACGGCTCCACTGAGCCGGAGTGGCAAATTGAACTCACGGATAACGTGCACCCCTCGGGAAGCTACATCGGAGTGAAGTCGCTGTCGCAGGCGTTCTCCACGAACCCGACCCCCGAGGTCGTTGAGTGGGATCAGTACACCGCCACGATTCTCGACAGTACGACCGTCATTCCTGCCGAACATGCCGGAGTTGCCTGGCTCAAGAGCGTCGGACAGCCGGCGCTCTCTCGTCGGGTGAACATCTCCAGGTACGACGAACATACCCGTCCAGGTCGGATTCTCGGTGAGTACGAGGTACTTGGACGGCCGAACAAGGTCGTCATCACCGATGTTCTCAGTGGTCGAGAGGGAACACTGACGCTTGCCACCTTCCCAATGGGTGGTGTCTGGGAGTCGGATTCCTATTGGAGAGACCTGGAAACCCTGCTGTCGTTCGGCGGCACACTGCTTCTACAGACCGCAGACAGCCGGCTAACCGGCGAAGACGACATGTATCTAGAAGTCAAGGGCGTCAGCCGGAGCCGAATAGGTCCAGTTGGCAGACAGCTCAATAATCTGTTCAATGTCGACTTCGTTGAGGTCGATTCTCCTGCCTCTACCCAGCAGGCTCTTACTCTGCGGAATTGGCAGTCTGTTGCCAACCAGAACAGTTCGTGGCAGGACGTACTTAACGAGCACTCCAACTGGCTGGATGTCCTTCAGCGTGACTTGTGAGGAATAATGTATTCGCCATTGTCCGCCAACTTCGTTCGGCGCATCCGGGAATCTGGTCGCCGCAAAACGGTTGTTGACGTTTATTACGACGGACTTCTTGTGGCCTCGGACCTGGCGGTCAGTGACGGAAACATCAGGGTTGATCTAGATGGACAGGTCCGGAGGTCCGGCAACATCACCGTTGCCGACCCCCGGCTTGTTCCAACCCTCCAAGAGACCTTGTCTCCGCTCGGTGCAGAAGTCATGGTTCGCCAGGGCGTAGTTTACCCCGATGGTTCGGAGGAACTGATCCCTATGGGGATCTTCCGGCTCGACCTGACTGGCTGGAAGGACGGAGAGAATATTCCGTCAATCCAAATCTACGACAGGTCCAAGGCTCTTCAGGCTCCGCTCCCCGATAATCTCAGTCGAGCGGGGAGAACAGCTAAGCAAGTGGTCGTAGAGTTCTTGGAGTATTTCTTCCCCTGGATGGCACCCGTTAACCCCGTGGCTGTCTTCGGCCTGGACCTCAGGGACTACCGGCTACCCGGTGGACACACCTTCGAGCAGGACTCCTACTGGGACGCCATGGTGGCGCTCTGTCGCAACATGGGTGCTCGACTGTTCTTCGATGTGGAAGGTGCTCCCAGGGCTACCACCATCGAGCAGTTGTCAGCCGCTAGTCCGGCTGTCCTAGAGATCTCTGCTGGGCCGGGCGGCGTACTGGCTGCCGCAGACAGAGAGCACTCCCGAGAGGGCGTCTACAACGCTGTCACAGTCATCGGTGCCGCCAGTGCAGGCGGGGCGATCCCTGCGTACACAGCCATCAACCAAGACCCCAGCAGCCCTATGCGCTGGGGAGGGCCCTTTGGCAAGGTTCGTCAGGAGGTCACTGACTCCGCGATCACTACGTACGCCCAGTGTGTTACCCGAGCTAGAGCGGAACTGGCTCGGTATTCCGGCCTTGCCTACTCGGTTGACTTCACTGCGGTTCCCAATCCTGCTCTGGACGCAGGCGACTTTGTGCGCTTGCGGTACGCCGATGGCAGCTCAGAGATGCACGAGATATCCACCCTGAGCATTCCTATCGGCAAGGGCACTTTCCAGGGCACCTCGAAGGGAGCGTTCATTAATGGATAGGGCCGGAAGGTTCGCTAAAGCAGTGCGCCCAGGAAGGCGCAAGCGAGCTGTAGCTTACGGAATCTACCTTGGCCCCGAGTCTGTGGACGCCAATCTTTCCCGGGTAAGGATACCTGCCGGTGAGATAGACGGATCAGACATGGAGCTTCGATTCGTCCCCAAGGGCAAGCACGTCACAGACATCACACCCTCCTCGACCGTACTGATGATGGGCAGTCCGTTGTGCATTATCGCGGAAGTGGTGGGGGACATTTCCCTTGCCGAAATCTGAGGTACCTATATGACTACTCTGAGCACCGTGGCGAAACTGCCACGGCCTGAACTGACTGATACTCCGAACGCCCCAGCGGCATTCAACGCCCTAACGAATGCGCTAGACCCACTGGTTATCCCGAAGTTTGCCAGTGCTGCGGCTAGGGACGCTGCTATCCCCAGCCCCGCCGCCGGCCAGCACGCTTACCTAACGGACAGCCACACCCTGATGTCTTATCATGCTGGCCTCGGTCGGTGGGTGAGCCACCTGGCCTACGTCGGTATGCCGTATTCGTACGCAGAAGATGGTACCGATATTGTGGTCTCTACAGGAACACCTACCGCCGGAAGTCCTGTTGTTGGGGTAACGTTCGTCGTTCCTCCTTCAGGAATCGTGTTGATTTCTGTAACCGGCTACATGGAGACGACCAACAACGGTAACAGCACCATTCTGGGTTACGAGGTCCGAACCGGAGGCACCATCGGATCTGGCACGGTTGTTCAGGCTCCCGACATGGAGTCTCGAAGCGTCGTTGCTGGGCGAGGTGTCGTAACCAGTGGACCCGCTACTTCAAACGGAACTCATCGCAGGCCGCTGACGCTGTTGACGCCTGGTGCAACCTATAACGTCAGGACTATGCACTGGGGTTCACCAAACGGCGCTGGGTACGCCCGATTCCGGAGCATCCTAGTCGAGCCGGTCTAATGACCAATTAGGAACCCATGGATGCAAACACCGTCGCCATCATTATTGGAGTTCTGGGATTCCTAGGAGGTGGTTGGGGCTATCTCAGCCAACGCAAAACCGCCAAGGAAAACCGAGAGCTACAGAAGCAGCAAGTTGAGGCTCAGGCATACGAACGGGCGAGACAGCATTATGACGCCATCATTGATGACCTGACTAAACATATTGAATGGCTCAAGCAGGAATTGTCCTCAGCCACAGAAGAGAATACTCGACTGAAGGCCCGGATTGATGCGCTTGAGAAAACTGTGGAAGCGCTCCGTACCGCGAGCGTAATCGTGATTGAGCCCCCGAAGAGCGGGGAAGTTGGGAGATAAGAATGCGTACTGCTAAGGCATGGGTGTCGGCCGTTGGTACGGTCGTCGCTGCTCTGTCGGCCGCGTTCGCCGACGACATCTTCTCGGACAACGAGGTTGCTGGCCTGGTGTCGACTGTGGTTCTGGCTGGTCTGTCGGTGTATGCCGTCTACAAGGTGCCGAACAAGGAGCCGGTGACTGAGCCGGCTGTCGACACGCACGAGGAGCCGTACCTGTACTGACTTAGGAGGTGATCCTAGTCTAAGCACACGAGAAAGCCCCCCAGCTTCGCGCTGGGGGGCTTTTCTTCGTTTCTAGGTAGTGGAGGCTACCTCAGCCTCATGAAGCTCCAGGAGAGCCTTCAGGACGGACTCCTTGGTGGCTAGATTATCGTTCCAGATCCACACCCGATCCCTAGCGTCCGTACGCCACGGAGCGCGGACATACTCGGCGAACTCACCCAGGGCGGGAAGAACGTCGTAGGAGTTATACATGTCCCAGGCATCGCCAGTGATCGCCTTGCTGATTGCGCCTCCGGCGCAGTAGCAGTCCTTGCCGATCTCTCGATCGAAGTAATGAGGCTCGCCGGTCCCCCAGTCGCCTTCAGCAATGAGGTTGTGTGCCTTCAGCCAGATCGTCTCAGTCACTTCGCCCCCATCACAATTCCCGGGTTCAGGCAGAGACCGGGATTGGCCCCAACCTTCTCTGCGATCTCCAAGCAGCGAGTCTGCTTGTCCACCTTTGCGTTCGTCTCAGTAACCTGCTTCTGGATCTCAGCGTTCTTCCTGTCCTGCTCAAGGTTGCGAGTCTGAGCAAGCTTGTCCTGGAATGCCTTGATGTTGGCCTCGGTCTTCTCGTCGTGGTCAACACGAACCACGGTGACGCTTAGGATCTCAACGTCACTTCCGAGGCGATTGTTCGCCGCGTCGCGAATCTTGTCAGCGAACGGCTGAAGCGGAACGTTCAGGTTCCCAGTCTTGAGGTCAATCTTCTCAAGCGGGTTGTAGGTGGCGAAGGCGTCGTTAACGGCGCTGTCAAGCTGGACCCCTACGCGCTGACCGGAGAACTGCTCGAAGTCCCCCTTGTAAGCCATGAACTGCTCAGGAGCCTTCTCAGCCTTGGTCTTCCACTGGATGAGGGTGTGAACACAGGCGTCCGCCAGAGTCCCCGTACGGACCCGAACACAGCCCTTTCCAAGGTGGTCGTACTTCTGGTTAGAAGCATCCCACTCCCCTACCTTCTCCCAGGGAGCCACCCAGGTAAGACCGGAGCCGGTGATCTCGCCGGTGGGCTTGTTGAAGCTCGTGACGATGCCGACGTTCCGAACAGGGACAGAGTTGGCGGATGCGCCGATCGTCAGACCGATTGCCACCAGGAAGGCGATCACAGCCACAGCGGCAGGGCCACCCTTATCCCTGGACACCGCCGCAACGAGCCCAGCGACAACAGTTACAACCCCTGCGAAAATCGCAAGCCAAAACAGGAACGGCATTACTTGCTCTCCTTCGAGGAAGAGACACCCCGGATGAGCGTCCCAAAGGCGTTTGCGGCAAGAACAATCAAGACCGTCTGCCAGAACCCAAAGGCAGGGATGGGTGCCCATACGTCGTGGTGGATGGCCCCAAGCAGTAGCATCACCCACCAGGCTTCGAGGAACATCAGAAGTGGTGCGAGTACCAGAACTGCCAGGCAGCCGGCAAGAGCCGCGTCCTTGCTCTCCATATTCAGTTGTCTCCCTCGATGTTGTGCAGCTCTGCAAGATCCTGGACCGAGTTCGGAGCCAGGCGAACCAGTTCCTTCAGCACCCCCCGAGCGAACTCCCGGATCTCTGCGTCAGCAGCATCCGAAAGCCTCTGCTCGATGATGTTCCGCCAAGCCCGGATACTTCCGGTGACGAAGAACCGAGTCTCGGTGTTCTCCGGGAGAACCGCACGAGCGGCACCACGGATCTCCTTGCGCTTGTAACCCTTGCGCTCCAAGAACTTCGCAAGCCACTCGTAGCAGTCCCGAGCCTGCTCATTCATAGCCTCAAGCTCGTCCTTGACGGTCCACTCCTGATCGAACCCACCAGGGCCGTGTAGCGGCTCGTCAAGGTGCTTCTCAAGCAGAGGGGGGGTCACGAACCCAACGGCACTGTTCTCCCCGTGGTCGACGTACCGCTGACTGAGCACCGAGAAGTTGATGCCGTAGCGCTGCTGGTGACGCTCAAGCTCCAAGAGCAGAGCCCGAGAGACACCAGCGACGTACAGGGTGACGTGACCGTGGCCCAGGACGCTGAGATGGTCTACCTCGATGATGTGCCCGAGATAGGTCTTGTTGGTGGCAGTGGCAGGGTTGGGGCGGTGCTCCGAGAGGTAGCACTTCCGACCAGTAGCCTCGTGGAGTTCATCGATGTCGGTCGGGATGTTTCCCTCCATGTGGGGAACGTACCCAGACTCCTCAAGAGCCCTGTAGTCAACCTGTGTGTAGGCGACGGCTTTGACGTGCAATGCCATATTCAGTTGTCCTCGTCCTCTTCATCCTCGTCATACGGAGGGTTGAAGTCGATGGTAATCCGTGCCGGACGACGGGCACCGAAGATGTTCTCTTCGTACTCGACGTACACGGGGAACGTGCCGTCGCCGTCGAGAGTGGCAATGGCAAGGCCCAGGCCCGTCCCAGCGGGCTCAGCAACGCTGTCCTTTTCGCCATCCCAAAGCTTGTCGCAGAAGTCCGACCAGCTCTCGAAGACGTGACTAGAATCCTTGGCTACGACGTAGCAGGGGTCACCAATCCAGATCAGCCCCGCATCGACGTAGCAGTGACCAACAAGCCTGCGATCCATATTCAGTTGTCCTTGCTCTCTTAGACGCCGGTACCGATCCAGCCCAGACCCTTGGGAACCTCGACGTTGTTGGCGAATTCCTTCTTCGGAGGAATGAACGACTCCGGGTAGATCGCGCCCAGGTGCCCGAAGACTGCGAGAAGTTCGCCCCCAGGGGACACGAAGGTTGCTTCGTAGATGGGCATCTTGCCGGCGTCAACCTGTGCCTCAGCCGACGTGACCTTCAGGACGGTTCCCTCGGGAACGTCGAATCTTTCCTGCTCCCCACCGCGCTCGATGACATACCGCATCAGATCGGCCTTCCCTTCCAGTATTGAACCAAGCCAGTCTGAAGTTCCTCAGCCTGCTCGACGGTGACGATTCGCATTCCGTACTTGTCGGCAGCGTTCACCACCAGCATCCCGAAGTCCGGGTCGCTACCATCCGGCTCGATGATGTACTCCGGAATCGCCTTCTGAACTCGGCCACCCTTGTCGGAGAGTTTGACGTGTCCGTAGCAGAGCATCGTTCCGCAGACATAATAGAACCCTCGGCCATAACCGTGTTCGTACGTCCGAGACTCCTCGCCAGACTGGCTCTTTTCCCACCAGTCCTTTTCCTGCTTCTTCAGCTCATCGAGAGTCGAGAAGCCATAGAAACCGGAGTCCGAACCAGCGTTCGCACCAGAGGCCAGGGTGACGTTCTCCCCCGGCTGCCAGATGTGATCCTGAGTCATTGCCTTCAGGGAGCCATCCGGGTAGAGCTTCCAAGTTCGGAAGAGCCGGATGGCACCAGGAAGCTTGTCGAGAGAGGCGATGTGTTCCTGGTACTTGCGCTCTTTCTCCTTCTTCCGGGCGGCCAAGGCATCTAGGTAGCGCTGTTCAGTCGCTCGGTGAAGACTCAACTCCCGCAGGGCGTCTTGGAAGGTGTAGTCGTAGTCACACCCCACGCTGTACCTGCACCCGATGCAGTTTCCGCAGTCCATCTTGCTACCTCCCTGCGGGGACGAGTTCCCGGTTCGGCGCTTCCTCTCCAACACGAGATGGCTCGGAGTGCTCCGGAGCCTCCACGGGAACTTCGAGAGGAACGACCTCGTACTCCTTGATGGTTTCGCCGATGTTTGCCATAGCCATCTCCCCTTCTTGATCCGGAACCAGAGGTGGAACGCCACCACGAACGCGAAGGGCAGCCAGGCAGCTACCCGAACCGCAACTTCCATAACCGCCAGTTTAGTACCTCAGACGGCTGTCGACAAGTGTGAAAGTTCCTCCCGTAGTGTCGCTTTCGCCCCGCTGCGAGGGTTGTACCAAAGGGATTCGGCATACCCAAGCTGGTTCTTCAAGACTTTCGTGCTCATATCGGACCAGAACCTCAGGTAGACGTACTCCCTCTGCCGTGCTGGCAGGGCTCTGACAGCAGCTAGCACCTCTTCCCTGTGGGCTGAGACCCCAGCTTCTAAAACGTAGCCCTCCTCAGGCAGCTCAGAGGGCTCCACGGGGATGTCTGGATACCTCTTCTTCAGGTGGTTGAGGATGGTCCACCTGGCAGCCTGCTTCAGGTAGGCATCATTGATGGTCTTGCCGGCAGCCTTTGCCTTCTCAGCAGCCGTCCACATGGCAATCCAGCCCTCCTGGGCCAGGTCTTCGGTGTCGATGTTCGGAGAGCCAGGGCTACGGACTCTGTTGATGTAGCTCTTGACCCACTTCAGATGGTCGGTGGTGACTTCCAATGTCTGCTAGCTCCTTGAGGGTGTCGTAAAGAGAGAGGAGCCTACGGCCCGCATCGGGGCCGTAGGCGTCAACCCTCGCTCGGTAGGTATCTGGGATATCTACCGCTTCAAGCAACTCCCTCAGAATTGAGGGATCAATCAACTCGCTTGAACTCCACTGCGCTCGCAGGAATCTCTAGGGTCACAGTCGGCGTTCCAAAGCCAAGCTGAACCTTGATATCCCAGACCACCCGAGGAAACTCATCCTCATCGAAGAGGACCTTCGGGTCACCGTCTGGATTTGGAATAACCGTTACCTTCGGGTACTCACTCATAGCCACTCCCAATCATGTGCTGTGCTCGGGTGTTGCTGATTGCCGTACGAGGATGACCAGGGCGAGGATAGGTGTTCACGATCTCTACGAGCTTGTCAATAGCTCGGTCGCACCGCTTACGCTTTGCCTCGGTCAGATCATCGTGGAGTGCGTACTTCTCGAAGATGACCTTCTGGTCCTCCTGGGGGAGCTGAGTCCAAGCCCAAGAGATATCGCTCTGAAGGTCCAGCTCGTCTGCCGAATCCTTGATGGACTTGGCATCCTCCGGGACGTACGTGTCGTACCACTCATTCCTATCGAAGGTGTGCTCAAGAATCCTCTTGATGTCCTTCGCTGAGTACGAATACTGCGGACTCACATGCAGCGCTTCTGCTCGCTGGTCTCCTGCGAACATCTTTGCCATCCGCCATAGAGCCCCTGTGACCCCCGCTCCATCGGGACTCTTAAACTCACTCCGGTTCTCTAAGATCTTCAAGTAGAGATGCTGAGAGATGTCCTCTCGGTCAACCCCTGGGAAGTCTCGGGAGACTGAAGTGGAGATCTTCAGGATTACGTCATCGAAGACCTCAAGTGGATCAAGGATCTTCAATCCTCCACCTCGCCAATCCAGTCGATCTCGGTGAACCGCTCGGTCTCGTGGTAGTCCATGTCGTAGCGGACAAACTCCTTCGCCTGTTCCAGCGAATCAGCCTCTACCTCACCAGAGCAGGAGAGGGTGATAGTCCCCTCGAACTCGTACTTAGGCATCCTCAGCCTCAGCCATCACGTCCAGGATCGCCAGCGGCAGCTTCAACAACGACCCGACCTTGATGAGGAAATTCCCCAGATCTTCTGCGGTGTACGGCCCCTCAATCGTGCCGATGTCATACGACTCTCCACCGACAACCAGAGTGATCGTGTCAGTCTCCATTACCTAACCCCCACGTAATCGACGCCATCAAGTCGCTTGGTGCCTCGGGACCAGCGGCCACAGTTCTTGCACGAATACCGCTGGAAAGCCCCCTGAAGGGTGTACGCACGCCCCTCCTTCACGAGGTTCGTGCTGCCGCAGTTAGGGCACCCCTGAGCCTCCTGGTAGAGATTCCGGTTGGGGTGGTTGTCGATCCAAGGAAGAAGTCTGTCGTAGACCTCTTCAAGAACCGTTACGTCCCTGCGGTTGTACGTCTCGAAGCGAGCCCAAGCCTCAGGGTCATCGTTCATCACCCCAAGCCAGGTCGAAAAGCCTCCGGTCTCCTCCTTGCCCCCAAGCTGAAGGAGCTGGTCTGAGACGTACTGAAGCTTGTTGCTGGGAAGCCGGAACTTCTTGGCTACCACCTGCTTCAAGTCAATCTGCTTGAACGGACTCGGAGGAGGCATGTCCTCGGACAAGAACTCCTGATACAGAATCGGGATGTCGAATGACTTGCCGTTGTAGTGGATTACTGCATCAGCCTGATCCAGGTAGTTCCAAGCCCACTGAAGCATCTCCTCTTTGCCATCTTGGAGAGACCAGAAATACGTGCCGCTTTCCCCGTACCACTTCGCCGCGAAGCACAACATATAGCTGGGCTTAATCAGCATCGGAAGAGGAACGTCCTGCTTCCAGAGGCCCCAGACGTACGCCATATTCGGCGCAGTCTCGATGTCAATTAGCAGCGTCTTCAATCGTCCTCCAATCGTAGAGGTCATCAAGTCGGCTGTGCTCATTCCGCATCAGCCCCATGATGTTGAAGACTGCTGCCGCCAGGTGGTCTTCATCCCGCTCACCACGTCGGTAAGCCTCGACGTGCCTCATGAGACTCGCCATGTAGTTGCTCGACGGAATCCCCTTGGTCCAGTTGTGCTCGCCGTAGTGCTCAGCGCCCTTGCGCATATGCTCTGCGAACCGGAAGAGAAACCCTGGGTCGATCAGGTCGTACCGAGGCTTGTCCGTAGCGGAATCCCGCATAGCCCCAGAGGGGAACACCTTCTGACCGGAGGACTTCACCTGGAACTCATCGAAGTCACCCATGACGCTGTGCTCAGGAGCGTCCTTCTGCTCAGGGCAGCCACCGTAGGTGTACCTCTCGAAGGGCTCTGCCAGCTCGTGATAGAGATACTTTCCCGGCGGGCAATCAGCCGGATCTCCTCGCCACACGTAATCGGGCTCAGTCGTCATCCTCATCGTCCTCCCCGCCACCAAGACCCATCTCCTGAATCAGGGCGTCTCCGATGAGCTGAGCCGACGTAGCAGCGGCCTGAGCAAGCATCTCTGCGATGTCGTCGTACTTGTTGGCTACGTCCCGATGGAGGCCAGCAAGAGCCTGAACCTCTACGATCTTCTCCCGAGTGAAACCGACGATTGCGGTATTCAGTTGGAAGATCTCACCGTAGGTGTCAGTAGGACCGTTGGCGTCGTCATTATTCAATTGTTTGCCCCCACGAACTTTCGCAGTTCTTCTCGGCCGTGCTCCACAAAGAAACTGTTGACATCCTGCTTCTCTGGGAACGTTACGATCTTAACGTCTTCAACGTCCGCTCTGATGGCTCCCCCTAGCTTCTCGCCGGCTTCGTCGCCATCAGCGAGAACCACAACGGTGCGATATCTGAACAGCCGCCAGAACCCAGACTTCCAGTTGCTTGAGCCCGGGATACCCACGGTCGGCAGACCGCACATCCAAGCGGTTATACAGTCAATCTCTCCCTCGGTGATATACACCGTCTGGTCCATGCCTCTGAGGGCCACAGTGTTATAGAGGGTGTTGCTCGCACCAGAGGAGCCGAG
Source organism: Micromonospora sp. USAFONa4 (assembly GCF_057197825.1). Classification (NCBI taxonomy): domain Bacteria; kingdom Bacillati; phylum Actinomycetota; class Actinomycetes; order Micromonosporales; family Micromonosporaceae; genus Micromonospora; species Micromonospora sp. USAFONa4. Next base: position 7,162,019 of record NZ_CM170072.1, read on the forward strand.
ATACTTAGGCTTCTGTCCCTCGGTGAGAGACCTGAACCGCAGTTGCAGTGGCCCAGACCAACTCCAATAGGGGATGCAGAGCCTAGCTGCCGGGTCGCCTACCTCCGGGTCGTCGCCCGTGAAGCCTAGACGGAAGTGTGCCACGGCCTCTCTCGAAAGACGCCGTTCCTCCATTAGGTATTCTTCGGCCAGACTTCCCGGTAGGTTTTCCTGATACTTTCGGGACCTGAATTCGAGCGACTTCCTCATAATATCGGATGGCACCAGCGACATCTAACCTCCTCTGTTGCATAATCAGGCTCAGGGTGTCACCCTTTGCGTCGCAGGCTTGGCACTTGTACGCGTTCTCAATGGTGTTCGCTCGACCAGACTTATGCCTGTCCCCGTGGAGTACGCACGTAACCGTGTGCCACCCTCTATCAGGGTGGACATCGTGGAATCCCCAAGCTTCGAGGAGGGGGAGGATGGGCATACTCTCGGAGAGACCCAATTAGTCCTCCTCAGAATGGCGGTTCGCCGTTCAGGTCGTAGTCATCCCAATCCTCATCATCCTCGGCGAACCATTCATTCTGACAAGGATCAAGACACAGCCCAGAGATCTGGAATTCGCTCTGAGAGAGGTAGTCCCAGGAAAGGAATTCCTCCGGAGCGATCTCCCGACCACAACCAATGGGCTTGGGGTAGCAGTTCACTGATCCTCTCCCTGGCCGGCGTACGTATCCAGGGTGGGGTCGGTCTCTTCGTCGTACTCGTCCTCCTCACCCCAGTCAACCTCGTCCTCATTCTTGATCTCGATGCGATCGATGTCGTTGCTGTCGGAGCTGAACCACACCCGATAGGCAAGGTCCGAATACGGAATCGGATACCAGATACCTTCGTCAACCATTGAAAGGTCAAGTTCTACGGTGCGGTCCGGGTGGTGACGAAACTGAATCATCTCTTCCTCTTCCTCGGCGCTCGCTTCTTGGGTGGCCTTCCAGGGGCCACAACGGTCTTTCCAAGGGCTTTCGTAGCCGGAGGGTCACGTAGGTAGTCCGCAAGCTGCTGGGCTCTCTCGTGGCTCTTGAGGCGGCCTACTAGACGGGTGTTGCAGTAAGGGCAGAGGATGCCCCGAATAGGACCGCTCTGCTTTACCGCGTGCTCGTGGTCCAGGTGGAATGTCTCCCTGGTGCCGTCAGCTTTCAGCCGGGGCTCTCGCTGACAGATGGCACACCTGCGACCCTGGGCTTCCCAGATGTGATCCCAATCCGCTTGGCCGATGCCATAGGTTCTTTGAAGGTGGGCCTCTCGGCCGGCAGTCTTCTTGCAAGCATCCTTCTTGCAGAACTTCTTTTGACTGCCGACCAAGAGATCACCACACGTTACGCAGTCAGCCAAGGATTAAAAATCCCCATCCGCTACCTGAAGCACAGTCAGACCGAGATCCCGCCACATCGCAACGACCTTGTTGCGGTCGTCCAGGACGTATCGAACGTCGTAGACAGGCTCGATGCAGCGCTCATAGATCTCTCGCTTCACGACCTCATCCGGGCGATAGTCACGCTCGGGGCGCATAATCAGCTCATCGCCATAGAGGCCGTTGTCCCTCAGCCAATCCGAGGTCAGGTCGTAGCATTCCTCTGACCGACCGGAGACAAACAGGGTGTAGCAAAGAACGCCCTGGGAGCTGATACCGCGACCGAGGATGCCAACGAGGTCCCGAATGGGCTCGATAACCGTGTCCTCATGGACCTTCGAGTAGTCGTAGGGCGACCGCTCACCCTTGTCCGCCACAGTGCCGTCGATGTCCACGATGATTGCGGCGGGCTTCCTCTTACTCATAGAACACCACCGTCTTCGGAGTCGGCTTAACCTCGTAGGGCTCGCCATCCAGCTCACCACCGGAGTACGAGGCGTACCAGCCGTCCATCCGGAAGAACCTCTCGGTGCCACCCTCAGAGGTCACCTTCACGACAACCCAGTAGTCCTCGCCCTGGCCCTCGCCGCCATAGTCAGCCTCTCGGGTGATCACTCCGAACGGGCTGGGGACATCATTGACCTCCTCGTACTTCAGAAGAGACCAAAGGTCGCCGTCATCGGGGGTGAAGGTGACAGGTCCGTAGTAACCCTCTCGGGTCACCTCGAAGTCGTTGGTCATCCACTGGTCAAGCTCAGCGACGGTGTACGTAGAAGACACGAATACTCCTCGTTATTTAGTTGTGGTACGGTGTGCGGGACCGTATTCAAATAGCGATGTGTGCGGTCGTTGCGGGCACCCTTGGATCTAGGGCAGCCTCGGACAGAGGGGGACAGGTTTACCGGCCTGTCCCCCTCGCCTTCACTCAGCCGAAGGTGTAAACGACCCGAGTCTCTTCCTTCGGGGTAACGGGCTTGACGACGTTTGACCAGACGATCTCGCCGTAGCTGTCACCTTCACCAGTGGTCTTGTAGAAGTACTCACCGATCTTCAGGACCACGTACGAGCTGTACTCCGTGCCCTGCGGGTAGGAGCCATCCTCGAAGTAGCCGGTCTCCATCTCATCGAGATCGGGCTTAACCTTCTTGGCAACAACCTCTGCGTCCCCGATGCCATCAATGCGCATCTTGTGGCCGATTGGCCAAGCCTTGAAGTACGAGGAAGAATCGTGCTCCGCATAGCTCCACTGTCCGCGAAGCTTCTCCTCAAGCTGCATGGCAACGAAGACAGGATTGTCATCAGCAACAGTGCTGGTGCAGTACGGGCAGGTAGCCATATTCAGTTGTCTCCCCAGAGATCAGACGTAATCGAAAACGGTAACGGTCCTGGGCTCAGCCTTCACCTCACGGCAGGGGCCATCCCACTCGGTACCGCCGTAGGAGCTTCGAGTGCCCTCCTTCTTGAAGAAGCGACCATCGACCTTCAGCACCATGAACACCGGACCACTGGTGGTCTCGCCGTAGGAGTCGTACTCCGCAGGCCCAGGAGGAGACACCATCTCGACGGAGCCGATGTCGGCGATGTGGAGCGTCCGACCCTTCGTCAGATCCTCTAGCGTCCACCACCTGTCAGCAATCTGAAGCTTCGAGGCAATGTCGTTGGTGATCTGACCACACGTAGGGCAGTTCATCACAGCTTCTCCTCAATCAGATCTGCCAGCTCAGCAAACGTGACGCCCTCATCATTCAGGTCTGCCAAGGCGTCACCATCAACGGCGGGGTTGGACAAGTAATCAGTGTGGATCTCACCATCCCAGCCCTCCCACTCTTCGGTGAGTCCAGCCCACCTGGCAACAGACTCGGGGAGGTGGTGACGGTTTCCGTCGTAGGCGAGGCCCGAGATGGGGTCCCCACTCGGAGAAGTCGCCTCCTGGGCGGGGGCGATAACTCCGTCTCGGACAGCCAGTTCTGAGAGCACTCCGAGGCAGCAATACTTGCCACCCTCACACAGGTGGTCCCTGCCCTGCTCGAACTCCCCACTACGGAGAGCGGCTACCCAACGCTGCTTGATGTCCTCGTTCACTTGCTCTCCTCCAAGGGGATCAGAAAATGCGAGTTCTCTCGGTGATGGCGTACATAGTCCATATCTGGACGGTGGAACAGGTCGTAGTTCTCCGCAATAAACCGAGCACTCTTCCCTCTCGTTAGACTGGTGATTGTGCGGCGCAGTGCCCAGTGGTACGCAGCCCCAGGGCTACCGATGTAATTCCTCGGGATGACGATGCGTTCCAACGCCGTGGCGTACACCTCTTCGCGGAACAGTCGGACTTGAGTATCGAAGTCCGCAGCCCAGACCTTCGACATATCCATGTCGACGGAGTGGCCGTCCTTCAGGAACAGCTCGTACAAAGGCTTCCCAGGGGTGTACGCAACCGAGTAGTGCAGACTGTCGTGGTCGTACTTGCGCTGGACCGCATCCTTGAAGAAGCTGTCAGCCTCCTTGGTGAGGTCCATCTTCTTGGAGCCGTGCTTCTCGGTCCAGATCTCGTAGAGGAGCTTGTAAAGGGGCTCGATGACCTGACACCCCTTGTGCTTCAGGAACATCAGGTCTGCCATGTGCTTCCCCCAGGAGCCATTAGGCAACTCCCAGAAGGCGTGGCTGAGCTTGATGGTGTAAAGCTCATCCGGGGTTGCCGGACGCTCTTCGTCCTTTTGCCAGAACTGCCGAAGCTTCTCATCGAAGAAGACATCCCCATTGAGATCCCTCGGGTACCAGCTAGAAAGAACGTCGTAGTCCTTGGGCTCTCGGGGAAAATCCTCGAAGTGGTCTTTGATTGCCGTCGAGCCAATGACGATGTGCATTTCTAGATCACCTCGTAGTCCGTGACGACCTTCTGAACAGGCTTGACCTCAGAGAAGAACCCGTCCCAGTGCGTTCCGCAGTGGGATTCGTACCAGCCTTCCTTTCGGAAGACTCGGTTGCCCACCTGGAACATCATCCAAAGAGTGGTGGTCTGAACGCCGTTGAAGTCGTGCTCCCAAACCTTCACAGGACCAAGGCCGAGGACATCAACGATCGCCTCCTTCTCGCGCCAGGGAATCATCTCCTGCCAGTCATGCCAGGAGAACGACTCTTCATCCTCGTCAGTCGGGTCCTGCTTGTGCTCAAGAAGCAGGTCTTCGACCTCGTACTCAGTCAGCATCAGATCTCCTCCTGCAACTCAGGCGAAAAGTGCTCGATGAAACCCCGCCAGAGATGGAACTCCTCGGGGCTTAGGGTCTGAAACTCGTAGACCCCCGCGCTCTCATCAATTACGCCGATGATCTCGCAGTAGTCGTTGTCATCGATCCAATAGCCCTTGGTGCCGATCAAAGAAATTCCTTCCCGTTGTCATCGTGAAGCCAGGCCAACTTCTCTTCGTCAGTACGGGTATCGGGCTTGATGTCGTCGGCAATCCCAGCTATCCATCGCTGGGGATAGTGGTAACTATTGACAAACGGCGAAGGAATGAGTCCACCGACGGCGTACGCCCAGTGGTTCGGGTGCCACTCAGCCTCAGCTCGACGCATAACCGTCATGAGGTCAAGCTGACTGTCGAACATCACCGTTACCGTCTCGCCCGATCCCATTCGCACCTTCCCCCGAAGGTACGAGGTCTTCTGGCCGGTGATGTAATGAACAGGCGTCGGGTCCAGGGCCGAGTAGAGCGCCACCGGCGCGTCCTGGATCATCATGAAATCAGTTCCACCGATGCTCTCGATTTCCCCATCCTTCGGACCACCGATGAACAGAGCTACATCAGGATCACTCCCCCAGTTCATCCAAACCAGCTCCTTTCAGGCGTCCATGGGATGCGAACAAACAACCCTCCATCACTCTGAGCCTTGCCCGAAGAGTTCTTTACTACTGAGACGTTCAGGTAACCGATCATCTCCGGGTCCTGGAACATCGTGAGAATCAGCCGAGGTCGCTTATCAACTTTGTTCATCAAGCTGCGCTTCCCCATCGGAGCATTCCCCTCGACGTTATCCCCCGTAACGTGGTGAAGGAAATGCACATGAGCCCCTGTCTCCCGAGCCTTAGCCGCCCCCCAGAGAAGAGCCTCACGCTGATTGCTGTTCTCATCAGCTCCGTAACCGGAGTCGACATCCATAAGGTTGTCCACGACAATCAGATGTGGATACTCCCCGTTGGCTACCGCGTACGCATCGATCTCCGCGTCCATGTGGGTTAGCTCAGGAGCTACCGTGAAATCCCACCAAACGTGCTCGGTAGCCTCGTGGAAACTCTCCCAACCCCCCGGCTCCTTCAGCTTCTCTTCAGCCTCCTCCTGGGTACACTCGAAGACGCCCTGTACTGCCCGGACTCCTACCGTCGCCGTGTCAGAGTCGGACGAGAAATACAGCGTCGGAATCGGATAGATGTCGTCGTAGCGGGCGTTCATTACCCAGTGAGTCCAGAAGGCAGTTTTGCCGCCACCACTAGCAGCAGCAGTTAGCCCCATTTGGCCTCGTCGGGCGAACGCCCTGAGGCTGTCGAGCTGGGGGAAGGCCGAGGGCAAAGGTTCCCCGCCCTTCCCCCGAGCGCGCATAGCCAGAGAGAGGCTATTCAGGGCTACGCCTCCTCGACCCCGAGGTCATCAAGAGCCCCGTAGACCTGCTCAGCGGTACTGCCGAACCTGTCTGAATGCCACGTGATTTTATGGTTCATCAAGTACATCAGCCGACGAGCCTCCACCTCAGGAAGCCTCAGGACAATCTCCCGGACAACTGGTGGGGTGTGAAACTCAGCCTTGATGTTGCTCATGCAACCCACTCCCCTGCACCCTTGAACGTCTGGCAACCGAACTTCGAGCAGTAGTAGCGGTACTGGTACGGCGTACCGTCCTTCTTGGTCTTGCCGCGCATATCCTTGGCCTTGCCGTGCTCCGGGCACTCCGGGATCTCGCCAGGAGCGGAGTTAGCCGCAGCAGACTTCGGCGCAGAGCTACCGCCCCCCTGGGTGTTCGCGTTCCCGGAGAACACCCCGTTTACAAGAGCAGCCTGCTTGATGTTGCCGATGCCCGTGAAGATCTCCTTGGCGTTCTTCTCGAAGCCGTCGATGACCTCAGCCATCTCGCCACCAGAGTTCGTACGCAGGTGCACGAAATCGCCGTTGGCAACGAAGTCGATGTGGATATTCGGGAAACCGTTGTCGTCAGCCAAGTTCTTCCTCTTCCTTCGGTCGTCCACGAGCAACGAAGTTTGCTCGGGTGATCTCGATGTATTCGCCCGGGTCTACTTCAATCCGGTCATCCTCGAAGCCTTGAAATTCCAGATCCCTGACGTTCTCAGCTCGTTTGGCAAGAGCCTCAAGAGCTAGGGGGATAAGGATTTCTAGGAGACTCGGGTCGTCCTTTAGGTTCGGTGGCAGCAGCACTACCGCTCTAAGCTGCCGGGTCATTGCGTCTCTTCAGGATCAGCTTGTTGGGAAGCCGAGGGCGAAGCGGCCACGGCTTGACATCAGGGTTCTTGACCCAGAACAACCGGGTCTTCTCTCGCTTACTGGTGCGCTTCTTGAGAAAGCCGGGCTTGTGCCGGCTACCCTTGCCAGCTCGAACCTTGTCGACAAGGGCCCGACCGATGAGTTCCTTGAAGTCCATTACCGCAGCCCCAGCTCACGGAACTTCTCGACGGCATCCAGGACCGTGGACGGGTAGCGCTCTGCGTCGTTCTTGCCCATGAAGTCCTTGACAGCATTCCGAGCAGACTCAAGAGTCGGCAGATCAATCAGGTCTGCTTCGCTCTTCGGGGTGTCATCCCAGCCGTAGCAAGAACAACCGCTGTCAGTGATGTAGCACAGTCGGTGATCGCGCTTGTAGATACGCATCTCGGACCAGGAATAGTCCCACTCCCCGAACGAAGCGACCACCTCATAACCGGGGATGTCAGACTCTCTCTCGTACGAATCGAAATCGTAGAGGTTAGACATATTCAGTTGTCCTTTCCTACTTCAGGGGTTCACCCTCAGCGAGATAACCCTTGAGCCGACACCATTCACGTACACCGCAGAGCCCGCAGTTGTCGCTACTCGGGGACGCAATGAATACCCTGTTCTGAATCCCCCGATCCAATGCGCTGTACTCAGCGTCAAGGTATTCCTCGGTCCATCGAGACGGAGTCTCCCATTCCCCAGCAACACCATCCTTGAAGTACCAAAAGCGTGCGTGCTCAATCGGGGCTGGAAGGAACTCCTCGAATAGCTTGTTCGCTACGAACAGGTAGAGCCCTAGCTGTCTCGGATCATCGATCCGGTTGCCGGACTTCAAATCCTCGATGGTGCAGATGTTCTTCTCTCGCCAGTAGAGAATTCGGTCGATAGCCATATTGATGGCTACACCACTGGGGAATTCCCAGGTGCATTCCAGCTCAATAGCGGGGTCTCCGAATGGGTCCTCCCAGATCTCCCATTCGCCCTGGTCTGCGTACCGGAGGTAATTGGGAACCCAGTTCTTGATTCCCAGAGCAAGCCGGTTCTCGATGTCCTTCTCGACCGTGGACCTAGGGGGCTTGATCCAGTAGGAGGGGTCTGGTTGCTCGGCCTTCAGGTTGTCAATCTCTCGCCAGTAATACTCCGTGAACATCCCTTCGAGGTCGTACCGACGACCGGAGGTTTCCCAGTCGTCCGCAGCAGACTGGATAGCAATCCCGCCTGCGAGCCAGCTAGCGGGGCGCTTGGGAAGCCGAGGCTTCACGAACCTCTCTAGCCGGAACATCTCGGAGCACTTCGCGTAGTTACTGAGCTGAGAGAACGACCGCGTGTACCTACGCTGGGTCATTTCACTCCTAGCCAAAAGGGGCCCTGGCAATAAGCCAGGGCCCCCAGGCTTATTCAGTTGTGGTGTTACCTTGCGGGACTAGCTTAACGGGATCTTCGGGGTTGCTGCCGGCTCCCCCTCACTCGAAGATCATCCCCAGGATATCCATGACGGTCCAGCCGACACAGAAGCACGCAAAGATGTGGAACCAATACGGAACCCTCACCACAACACCCCCTCCTCTTGTGCGTACAGATCCTTGATGCCAGTGACCTCGACGCCACTGATCTGATCCACGAACGACCGTCGAGCCAGAGGCCCCACGACACCCCGCAGATACGGACCGCACTTCCACCGGATGATCTGACCGTCCCAGAGGAAGTCCACGGGGTAACCGTCCCTGCACGACGGACTCTCAGGAGTCTTCAGAAGCCGGAACTTCGTGAACCGTTCCCCACGGATCGCAAACGGCTCCGCAGACGGGCTGTACTCGCCCGTAAACGGATTGGGCTCACTGTGGACCACCTCTACCACCCCCGAGAAGTCCGGAGGCTCAGAGACGATCTGAAGGAGGATGGAGTGAACGTCCTCGGGGTTCTCCACCTTCCACATCACCTCAAGGGCGTTCTCCCCCACCGGAAACTGTGTCTGCACCTGGCCCTCAATGGTCCGGAGAGCCTTCTCAAGCTCCTTGACCTCCTTCAGGCCCAGGTGGAAGGCAATCGGCGCGTCCGACTTGACATCAGCTCGGTCCACCATTGCTACGTAATCGTCCGAGGCGAACACAGAGAGACCGTGAGTTCCACCAGAGAACATCACCACCCCATCGAGGCTGCTGCCCTTGGAGGAGAACTGAATGGCGTTGTAGCAGAGTCGGTGGAGGTCTTCAGCGAGGATCTTCACAGACCCTTCTCCTCCGCAACACGAACCAGCTCGTCTAGGAGGTCTCCGAACTTCCCCTTGTAGATGTACGTACTGCCGAACTGAAACTGGTCGTCCGGAATGTAGTAAATCCAGACCTCGTACTCCTTGTCGTACTCAGGACCGCAGGTGTGACAACCCCCGTAGGCGTACACGTCGACATCTTCGTCCCAGCCAGTGACTTCGGTTGCGGCAGCGCCATTCTTCCGAATGAATTCCAGCAGCAGACCCTTAAAGGTCTCCTCGAAGTTGCCCATATTCAGTTGTCCTCCTCAAGAGACTGCTCGCCCTTGTCGAGCAGCTTCGTTTCGTACTCGAAGAACTTCGGAGACTTCGCCTTGACGATCAGGGGAGTCATCCCCTCGACGCGAAGGCACACGCCCTCATCGACCATTCCAGGGTCGGTGGGAAGAGCGTCCTTGAAGTGGTCAGCCAGCCGAATATCCAGGTAAGGCAGCACAGCCTCTTCGTCTGCCTCGCCACTCGTCAACTCAGGAACCGTCTCCAACCCAATCGACTCGCAGAACTCCTTGACCGCAGACCAACTCAGGTCAACCGTCCGACCATCCTCGTTAAGGACAGCAACCCGGTAGACATACAGCTCCGCTACACCCTCAGGAAGGCAGTAGGTGTAGCCCTTCTGGATTGGGGTGTTAGTCCCAGGAACCCAGCCGATGATCTCGCCGTAAACGATGTACCCCTTCGGGAGAAGACCCTCTAGGCGACTCCCGATCTCGGTGTATACGTCGCTGCCGTAGAAGTCCTTCGGAAGGTTCGGGTTGCTCGGGTCCTTGGTGACGTTCCGAGAGCCGTAGACGTACGCCCACTCCCGCTCCTGAATGGACGCGCCCAGGAACCGAGCGAGCCTGTCCTTCCAGGTGAGCTTGCGCTCCACGAGGGTGTGACCGACCCGGATGCTCGTACCATGAAGCTTCTGGGTGAGCACAACATGATCCTCCGGGAGGATCGTCTCGGACACCCGGAAGTAGTTCGGCGTATCGAAGTGCTTGGGGAAGAGCTTGTCGTCTACCCGCTCGTTACGCTGCCGCTTGGCTACCGGCAGACCAGCTCGGTTGCCACGGGGGACGTACTTCTGGCAGATCTCGTTGCCTTCCAGCTCATCGAAGGTGTCACCCTCCTTGAACTGGTCCCACTCCGAGAAGAACCCAGAAAGACTGGACAGCGGCATGAACAGGGCGTCGCTGCGGTGACCCCGGAACTTCAGTGCCTTTACCCGCCGGTTGTCTTCGAGGTAACCCTTCTGGGTCGGGTCAGCGTTCAAGTTCTCATGCCGGTGAAGGTTGTTGGCTGCGGCGTACCGCTCGGAGAGCTGAGTCTCGGCGGAGAACACAATCCCGAGGTCGCCAACCTCCGTATCCTTCGAGACGATCGCCTGATAACCCAGGACCGGGATGCCCACGACGTTATCGCAGTTGGGGAGAACGTTCACCTTGCGCACCCGAACTACCTGGGCAGCGTAGTTGATGTTCTTCGGAGGAGAGAGCTTCACTGAGGTCCCTTCATAGGAAGGGGGCTCCCGACCAGGAGCCCCCTTCCTTCTATTCAGTTGTGTATTCAGTTACGTCAGGAGTGCAGTTTGACAATCTTCCGCTTGCCACACTTAAAACACTCGCGGCACTGGAAGGTCTGAGGAGTAGAGGAGTGCGTCCCGTCCGACCAGTGCCACCACTGCTTGCCGGATATGGTCTCCCACTTCCCCCACCGATGGAAGATGTGCATCAGAGGTTCGTCCATTCTGTCAGCCCGTGAGCCAGGAACCAGAAAAACCAGAACACCAGTTCAAAGAGCACGAACCTGGGATCGGTGAGGACAGCCCTCATATCTTCCCGGAACGTCACTTCTTCTCCCGAATCAGTTCCTTGGTGCCACCGTTGGTGCGCCGCACCGTCAGGCCCTCCGAACGCTGGTGCACGTACCGAGGCTCCTGGCGAAACTTCTTGAGCCCCTTCAGAGGCCGCACTACTCCCCCTTGCTGTCGTGGTACCCGCTACCGTCCGGAGCCCAGGAGAGGACGTGGAACTGATCTCCGATGGAGTTGGTGTAGACGTTCTCCTTCTCGGTGGACCAAACCCGGTCGGTGTGTACGAACTCCTCGTTGTCGTCGTAGCCCGTAAGGCACTGGGAATAGCTCGGAGACCAGACAGCCCGGTAGAGGTACGTAACCACCCTCAGACCTCCTTGTAGAGACGCTTGAAGCCGGCGGGTGGGGTGGTCGTGGTGGACCGCAGCGATGGCTTGATCGCGTTCACGCAGATGTAGTGATACTGAATCGTCTTCGGGTCGTACTGCCTCTTGTAGAGCGCCCCCGTTGCCGTCTCCTGGTAGTAGTCCGTCACTTCGTAGAGCGGAGCCGGAGGCTCAGGCTTCTCGTCCTCCCAGACTTCGAGGTTGAGGTAATGGATGTAGTTCACCCAGTTGTCACCCATTCCCCCAACCCGAATGAAGTCTTCCGGCGCTCGGGAATAAATGTTCTGCGCCGTGCCCTCAACGCCGTGCCACCGAACCCGAGTCTGATCGGGAAGGAATTCCCTGTCGTTCTTCTTCCAACCCATTTACATCCACCTCACTACGCACTGGCTCTTCGAGCCGATGAACTGAAGATGCTCGTTGAACTCCGAAGAGATGTCCTGAGCGGTGGAACGCTTCCAGCAGGAGGCAATCACTAGCCCACTGTCAGAATGAATGACCTTCCATCGGCCTGAGGTAACCCGGCCCCAAAATTTCCGGATGGTGTGCACGTTTTTGGCCCTCAGCCCTCGATCGGCTCGACAGTCTTCATCGAGTCGTACAGCTTCTCCCAGTGGAATCCGAGGGAGGTGATGTACTTCTTCACCGAATCGAAGTCGTCCGGGTTAACGTCCGCCGGAACCTCGAATTCGAGAACGACCCGAGTCTTCCGCTTCGGGATCTCGATCCCCAGCTCCTTCATGGCAGCCTCGAAGCCTCCGTCGCACCAGCCCTCAGTGCGCTTCGTCCGAGCGGCCACCTCGTAGACCTCCCGCTTGAAGGCTTCCAGCTCTTCCTCAGGGGTCCGCTTCGGGAACGCCGTGCCGTTCACATCGACCGTCTCGACTCGGGAGTCCTTCCAGACCTCCTTGGCAACCCTCTCAGCGGTCGCTCGGTCCTTGACGAACAGGGTGTAGTAATCGGGAGCACCGATGGTGCGACGAACGGTGATGAAAACCCGGTCGGAGTTACCCTCGTTCCGAGACATCCCCAGCGACTTCAGGGCCTTCGCCATAGCCCGCCCGGCGGGCTGGTAGGGCGAATCCGGATTGTCGCCCCACTCCAGAACGCAGTTCCGGACGGAGTTGTGGTAGCGGTACTCGGTGCGGTCCATATTCAGTTGTTTCCCTTCAAGACGTACTGCTTACAAAGGACGAACTCGGAATTGCTTTGCTTCAGCTCGGTCAGCCGTCGATCTTCTCGACCGACTTGATGGCACGCTGAAGGTCGGGGCGGGGGAGGTCGTAGACGGTCTGGAAGTCCGGAACGCGCGTCCCCTCGTCGTACTCCAACTCCAAGGTGATCCGGACCTTCGCCTTCGGAGCCTCGATGCCCAGCTCCCGGAGGGTGTCCTGAACAACGTCGCACCAGCCGTGCTTCTCGGCCTTCTCCATAGCCTTCTTGTAGACCTCGGCCTTGAAGGCGTTGAGCTGGCTGTCAGCCTCCTCGACAGTGAGCGTCGTCGGCTTGGGGAACGAAATGCCGTTGATAGTTACATCCGTGGTGGCCGAGTCCTTCCACGCCTGCCGGGCGTACTCCTCAGCCCGGTCGGTGGGAATGTTCACGGTCCAACCCCCCTCGCCCGAGTGAATCCGGACACGCTTCGCAGGGCCGGTGACATTCCGGGTCAGTCCGAGAGCAGCCAGAGTGCGCTTTGCAACTGCAAGCCCAGTCCTGGTGGCTCCGAAGGTGCTCTCTTCGATGGCGAACTCGATGTCGTAGGCAGACATATTCAGTTGTCCTTCTTCTTGGGCGAGTAGGTCTTCCACTCGACGGAATTGCCGTGCTTCTTGCCGATCAAAACATCATGGGGGTCGTTGATACGACCACCTTTGCTGCCTAGGGAATGCCTTTTGGCCTTAGAGTGCGCCCTTGAACTATTGGGCACGCCTTCGGGATTCCAGACACAGGAATTGCACTTGAGCAGGTAGGAAGTAGGCTCCCTTGGAATGGCAGGATGACTCTTATACCAGTCGTCATGCAGGCGACAGTAAAGGAGTTCTCCGTCCATTGGAGCAACGGGGTACCGCTGAATACAACCACAATTCAAGGCTGCTTCATGGTCCGCTGGCGACGGTTTTTGGTATTCGTACTCCGGTCCGTGGTCTCCGACTATGGAGCCACTAGGGAGGCGTTTCCTGGCAAGGTCGAACTCGTGTGTTGCGTAGTACCAGAATGAGTCCGAGGACACAATATCGTCATCTCCGAACGCACCCCGGACTAATGTTCGCAGATCCATATTCAGTTGTTTTTCCTGAGGGGAGTTAGTCAGTCGGAATGGCGTACACGATGTACGTCCCTCGCTCCGGGTCTTCGAGGTCCAGAGCGATCGATTCCACCTCCACCTCGAACTCGATCTCCTCTCCGTCCAGCTCGGGCGCTGGGTGGCGGCGGATCTCCTTCAGGAGGATCGTGGTCCCCTTAGCCGGCACAGCCGGCACTTGGGCGTACAGGGGAAGACGGTTCTTCCCCTCCTGAGAGCCCCACTGAAGCTCTACGCTGAACAGCATCTCAACTCCCTCCCGCCGTTGTGGCGATGACCCAACGGTACTTCTAAAACGGCCCGTATGACAGTGCGGGATGTCCTGGTTTGGGGGGATACTCCATGTGAGCTGGGTCACATACGATGGTCATCGTGTCCGGGTGGTCAACGGCGGACACGCAAGGTATCTAGTGAGGACGCTGCTCAGGCAGCAGGGGGAGCCGGAGGCGGCAAGGATCTCCCGTTAAGATATTTAAGGGGTCTTATAGAAGTTAGGGACCCAGGTCCCTAAGACCCCCTAGTAAGTAATAACTACTAGGGCTCCTCAAGGAGCCCATAAGTAAGTAATTACTAGGAGCCCCTATGGGGCTCCTTAATAGGGGGTTCTCTTGAAGTTCAATACCCTTGCCATCGTAAGCTTCCCCTCAGGGGGAAGCGCTAAGAAGAAGTTCCTTTACCTCAACCAAATCCGTATGGGATTTGGTAATGGTATCTATGAACCAGCCAAGGGGCTGGTTCTCTTCTCTCGGCCCGACAGAATCAACCGGGCCGAAGTAAAAGTCGCAAGCTCGATGGCTGAATACGAGCTTGCTCCTATTAGGGATCTTCTCACTGCCGTCGAAAGTCTTGGGGCAACCGTTGAATACCTTTGAGCGACCCGATTGGGTCTCCTACTACTTGGCCGGAGCCAAGTGGGTATCAACAAGAGCTGACTGCCGACGCAGAAAGGTCGGCGCAATTCTGGTTGCCGACGACAACCGAGTCCTTTCAATTGGCTACAACGGAACTGACCCCGGCGCTCCGGGATGTCTTTCTGGAGCTTGCCCAAGAGGATTGCTTAGCTACGACGAACAACCAGCTTTCGGAGACTACGGCAATTGCATCTCTCGACATGCCGAAGAGAATGCTCTGAGGAATGTTCCTGGACTAGCTCCGCTTGACTCGTTCGTTGACCGATGGCTAATGGAATGTCATCGAGCCACGATGTTCATTACCGACGAGCCTTGTCCGGACTGCCGAACGCTTATGACGAATGCCGGAGTCTACAAAGCCATTTGGCCGAATGGAGAACTGCTGCTATGAGTCGAGATCTTATCCTTGGTGCTGTTCTGTGTCTGGTGGTTATCGCTGCGGTGGCAATCATCTTCTAGATGTCGGGGGCGGGTTGAGCGCCCGGTCCGCTACCACCGAGGAAGCTCCCCGCCCTCGCACCAACCTGGAATCCCAGCCGGGGCAACACCAACAACCCCCGAGAGCTAAGAGGATTTCATGCCGAGAGCTAAGAAGAGATGCGCCAAGCCTGACTGCCGGCAGTTTGCTCCGTGCCCCACTCACAAGGTCTGGAAGCGGTCGAGTGGCCAGGTGCCGTTGCCGTCCAACTGGGGCAGCCTGAAGAAGAAGGCTCGTGGATACTCCACGAAAACCTGCTACGTCTGCGGTCGTTCCGGAGTAGCCGGCCAAGTCGATCACGTTATCAATCGAGCTGCCGGCGGCACCAACGATCCGGACAATCTCGCGTGGATTTGCCACAAGGACCACAAGGACAAGACCGACCGGGAAAAGCAGGCTGGGAGGAAGCGTTGAGAGACATTATCTGGAACAGAGCATAGAAAAAGGGCCCCCGAAGGGGCCCTTTTAGAAGATCCTTTCACTAGCTCTTGTCAACAAGCTGAAGACTCTTGATCGTCTCGAAGTCTCCTTCGGTGAAGCTGGCTTGCCAGCGATAGCCGCAACTCCCATGGGTGCTGGCTCTCGTCCGCTGATGGGTTTCTGCGGTGCACTTCCACGTCTCGAACACTCTGGCCTTGCAGACCCACTGACGGGTGAACAGATCTTCGAGCGTCATCACTGGAATACTCCCAGAGATCTTACGGCAGGCTCAACGGCCTCCCAGTTGGCGACGGACAGATCCAGGGTAATCGAGCCGATACGCATCCGCAACCGAGTCTTTCCCGGGTGCTTCGCCAGAAGATCCTTTAGCCAGTGCAACTCGGCCTCAGTCAGCGGTCTCTTGGGTACTAGATCCACTGCTCCCTGAGTCAGGACCATCGAGAGGTACTGTCTCTCCCAAGCCTGCCTCTGCTCAGTCGATGCAATACCCGACTCGCCCACGCCGTACGACACGCGGTACAGAGGACGTTGGCCCAACCGGGCCTCCTGGCGGTGAAGTAGTGCGCGGGCGCTGAGTGCTTCCCTGGCAAGGTACAGCTCCTCTCGCAGGGGTGTAAGACCGTCCATGGCTCCTGAGCCCACCAGGGCGGCCAGAGAGCCACTGTTGAGGGCTTTCGCTGGGGCCCGCTTGAAGAAGTCGTCCAGGTCGCTGAACGGCCTCTTCCCCTCGATGGCGTTGTAGACAGCTTCCCCAACGCCCTTGATCGCCAAAATCCCGTAGTGGATGCCAGTTGGACCTGGCGAGAATCCCAAGCCACTGTGGTTGATGTCCGGTGGCAGCAACGGGATTCCCATCCTTTCTACTTCGGCGAGGTATTCAGGTAGACGATCTTTGTCTTCCGCGACCGAGCTAAGTACAGCCGCCATGTATTCAATCGGATGGTTCGCCTTGAGATACGCCGTCCAGTAAGCAACCAGGCCATATCCGGCTGAATGGGCTCGGTTGAAGGAGTAATCTGCGAAAGGCACCAGAGTCGCCCATAGGGCTTCCAGTGCTTCGTTAGTGAACCCCTTCGCTTTACCCGCAGCCAAGTAGTCCGGCTTCGTGGCCCCCATCTTCGCATGGTTCTTCTTCCTCATCGCGTCGAACAGAAGTGCGGCCTCGGAGTACGACCAGCCGCACACGATCTTCAGGACTTCAAGTACCTGCTCCTGCCATACGATCAGGCCGTAGGATTCTGCGAGAGCAGGTTTTAGAGCCTCTTCCAACTCAGGGTGAATTGCCCAGTCACTTCGCCACTCGACTCCTGCATTCTTCCGCTTGGCGAACTCAGTGTGAGCGTTAGCTCCCATTGGGCCAGGGCGGAACAGTGCGAGCACGGCCGAAATATCGTCAAATCGAGTGGGCCGAAGCAGTCGTAGCAGCCCCCGCATACCAGAACTGTCAAGCTGGAAGACACCAAGGGTGTTTCCTGAGCTGAGGAGTTCGTAGGTCGCCCGGTCGTTGCAATCGCCGGGATTAGTTGGCAAGTCGGACAGGTTGGGTCCATCGGCCAGCAGCAGCCGTGGCGACGACACGGAACCGTCTCGTTGCAGATGTCGCAAGCACTCATCAATAATCCCTAGGTTTCGTAGTCCAAGGAAGTCATACTTCACGAGGCCAAGAGCTTCGACCTCATGCATATCAAAGCCAGTGATCCAGCCACCTTCGCCCCGGACCTTCCGGACCGGGACAGCCTCCCAGATCGGCTCCTCTGAGGAGAACACCACGCCTGCGGCATGTACCCCTTCGTTTCGGACGGTGCCTTCGAGCCCCGTAGCAAGCTCGTAGACGGCATCCCGAGGGCCTGTGTAGTCCGCAAGGCTGGGCTGCCTTCCGAACTTCGCAGGAGGCAACTGAGCGCTGTAGAACATCCCCTTTTCGTTGGTGCCCCCCAGGACTCGGTTAGCATCCTTCAAAGCGTTCTTGGCACCGATGGTGCCGAAGGTTCCGATCTGAGCGAACGCGTCGTCTCCGTAGAGCCTACGAACCAGCTCGATAAACTGGTCCCGCTGAGCGTCGTTGATGTCGATGTCGATGTCGGGTCGTCCCGCACGCTGCGGGTTCATGAAGCGCTCGAAGATCAGTCGGTGTGCGATCGGGTCAAGATCCGTGATACCCAGCGCAAAAACAACCAGGCTGCCACCGGCAGACCCACGCCCAGGACCAAATACAATCCCTTCCTTCTTTCCCTCGTTGACGACGTGTTGAAGCACCAGGAAGTAATTCGGGTCAGAGACCTTGCAGATAACCTCAAGCTCGTAGGCAAGCTGGTCGTAGTGAGCGCTCGTGAGCTTCTGAACTCGCTGTTCCATTCCTTCCCGAGCAAGAGCCCTCAGAGCCTCCTCAGCGGTCCACCCGTCCGGTAGGTCGAACTGCGGGTACCGGACTCGCTCATCGAAGAACCCGTCGTACGCCTCTACTCGCTCTGCGACCAGGAGAGTATTTTCCAGCGATACAGCCGGCAGAGGCTTCGATTCCATTTCCTGTCGGCTGCTGATGTGATAACCCGCCCCAGAGAATTGGAAAGCCGGCTTGGCAAGAGTGCTCTGAGACTGGACGCACAGTAGAGCAGCGTGAACGGAAGAATGCTCAGGACGGCAGTAATGAGCGTCATTGGTCGCAACCAGGGGAACATGATGCCTCTCAGCAAGCTCAATGAGATCACGATTAAGGGCATCCTCGAAAGGTATGCCGTGGTGCATCACCTCTACGAAGAAGTTGTCCTTGAAGACGGACTTGTAGTAGTCAACGAGGCGGTCAGCTTCGTCCCGCTGACCGAGGCGAACTCTGGTGCTGATAGCGGACCCAGCACACCCCGAGAGGACGATTAGTCCGTCAGAGTGACGCCTAAGGCTTTCAAGGTCGATTCGAGGCTTGCTGTAGAAGCCAGAGTCAAAGCCCTCAGCCTGAAGTCGGTAGAGGTTCCTAACTCCTTCTGCATTTCTCGCAAGCACCGTAAGGTGCGTATAAGCGCCTCGACCTCCGATACCGGGATTGTCCCCATCTTCCGCAACCCTCTCCGGGTTACCTGGACCCCAGTCCACTCGGGACCGGATAGAACGGTCTTCCGGCGCAACATAGAACTCACATCCCAGGATTGGCTTGATGTCGGCTGCGAGACACGCCCGGTAGTGCTCTAGGAGTCCGGGCAGACTTCCGTGGTCGGTCAACGCCAAAGCAGGCTGCCCAAGACGGGCAGCCTCCTCGGCGTACTGCTTGCTAGTCCCCATGCCATCGAGGATTGACCCTCGGTGAGAGTGGACGTGCAAGTGTACGAATTCCTTATTCACTTGTGGTTGCTCCTGTTTTACGGCGCGTTGCCGTCCCGGTCTCGGATGAGGTCTCCCCAGGGAATCTGTCCGTCTCCCCCGTGGTGTTCTTCGAGGTGCTTGTGAGCGTGCCGCACAACTTCGTTGTGTCCCGGAACAGTGGCTACGCCCCGCGCGATCTCGCCGTGCTCGTCACACGTGGCGATCCAGTCCTGCTCCTCGAATGGCTTGTCCTTCTGGGCCTTGTCCAAGCCGATCTCCACGAAGCCGGGCTTCATCTCTTCCAGCCACTCGGCGATCTCGTCCCGCCGGACGATCAGAAGCTCATGCTCGGTGCCGTCAGCGTTCGGCAGCGCCAGGGGGGTTCCGGGGATCTCCGAGGGTGGGTTACCCTTGCGCCCAGGGCCGTAGACCGCACCCTTGATGTAGTCGATAAGTTCGCGCTGAGCAGCGCGCTTGGTGATGGCGACGGATTTGGTGGTCATGGCTCCTAGCTTTCTTTGCGGGCCTCAGTGGATGCCAGCTTTACCGACTGCAACTCTGAGAACGGGCTGTCTTCTTCCCATCGGGACACAGGAGTCTTGGAGCCCATCCGATCGTTCCACCGGAAGTCATCGGCCCACAGCTCGAACTTGATGCAGACGTTCGTCAGGAGGATGAGATCCTGGATCTCCTCGTGGGGACCCCCGTAGATGTGGTCTCCCGCGAACGCCTGGTCTTCCTCAAACTCTCCCCAGGGGTCCTGCTGGCCGTATTCCTCCCTGGGGTCGCTCACCGGACCACCGCCAGGTGCCGGACCGGACCGGGGGTGCCCGCAACCGGACGCTCCCAGACCACCTCGTTCCCGAGCATGAGCCGGGTGGCTCCCGACCGAAGGGCATACCCCTCCCGATCATGGATGTCTGGTGGGACGATAAGCTTGCCCCGCCGAGGGATGAACACGTACCACCGGACAGTCCCGGGAGCTTGAAGGGGGTTGTGCATGTGCTGTCAACCTTCCAGGGTGTGATGTACGACACTTCTAATATGCGATGATTAATACCTGAGTCGAGTGGTAGGGTTCTTGCGGAAGTTAGGTAACCCTGCGATCGATGAGGATGGATCTCTCGTGGCGAAGATCAAGGAGAAGTGGTGGGGCGTGCTCGGTGGACGAGCGGACGCCGTAATGAGGCACGTCGAGATCCCTGTCAGGCTCAACAATGACCCTGATCGTGAGGTCGTCATCATCGTCCCTGCCAGCAAGATCCCCCAGTTCATGAGAACGCTGGCTAACGCTCACGCCAGGGCAACTGGTACGTCCGCATTGATGGCCTCCCTAGAGAGCAGTGACGGTGGAGACACCGGACCGGACGGAAACTGACCGGACGCTCAGTGTTAACCACGACTGTACTCGCGGAACTTCCATACGGCAAGTTTTAGAAGTTGGCACTAACCGGACACCTCCCCCGAACACGACCGGACATGACCGGACCGGACCACAGGGGACCGGACCGGACCGACCGGACGCTTGACGCCTCAAGCACCTTCCTTAAGTGGACCTTAACAGGGGTCCCACCAGTGGGACTAGGCGAAAACTACTCAACCTGTCGATGATCGTCACGGGATGTTTGCCCTGCGGATGGTTGACACGCGGCAACCAGTGTGCTTGTCGATGGATGCTATACGGGGCGTTACAGCACAACTACACAGGCTGCCAGGTAGCAGGGGTCGGTTACCTGGGAAGCACAGAAGGGGCAGGGGGTCTCCCCCTGCCCCTGTCCGTCACTCCCCTTCCCCGTGGCCCTCTAGCTCTCGCCGCTCTGCGCAGTAGAACCCCGCCGCGTACCTAGCCCGTTGGTGCCGCCGTCGCAGCTCTGCCAGGTTGGCATCCCGCACCCTCCACAGCGCTAGCGCTGCCGCTAGGCACAGCACCAGCAGGCAGGGGCTAGCTATCAGCAGGGTCAGCATTGGCATGTCTTCGGTTGGGTGTATCCGAAGAGACCGGCGACGTACTCAGCGCACCTAATCGGGTTATAGAACGTGTAGTAATCCGAAGTTAGGCGGAACGATTGCCCCGTTCGATCACTCCAGAATGCGCGTTCGTATGTCACCTCGACTAGTAGCTTCCCAGGTCGATAGCCTGTGTGCTCGGAGGGCATAATACTAGCCCAATGAACTTGACAGGACGAAGGAAAACGATCCTGAATCCACGTGACCACCCCTCCCTTGTCGTCTACCTTGATTCTGTCAGGGTCGAACTGCTTCCGCGCTCCGATACTCTCAAGAGCCTGCGTGAAATGCCGCATCAATAGTGGCGACGGATTTTCCACGGCAATCCCTTCCCCTAGTGCTAATGAAACAATGCCAGGGGCACGGCTGACGCCGTACCCCTGTCCACAATCGCATTAGTGCCTAGATGAACTCTACGCCGAGAGTTTCGGCGATACAGCTAGCGAACCTTCCGGCCCAATCGGCAGTTTCGTCGGTAGCACTCTCGCAGTCGTGAGCGGCTTGCAGCGCCCACATGAGTTCGGCGAAATCCGATGCGCTGAGAGTGATGTCGAAACCAGCAGGTTCAGCCGTAGGCACCTTCGCCATTCTTTCTTCGTTGGCACGAATTGTGGCTTCGATACCCTCGTTAGACATGCTAGTGAAGCTTTCCATTGTGTTTCCTTTCAGCTAATCGGGGTGAGGTCACCAGTAAGAAAGCGCAAAGTCTTTCCGCTTTTGTCCATCTTGACGTCGATATACCTGCGTCCGACCTTCACCACTACCCCGTAGCGGTCTCCCTGCATCCATATATCAAGGTCTGGCGCGATTTCGACGCGCATGTCCTTCTTCATTGCTGTCAC
This sequence comes from Micromonospora sp. USAFONa4, assembly GCF_057197825.1. NCBI lineage: Bacteria > Bacillati > Actinomycetota > Actinomycetes > Micromonosporales > Micromonosporaceae > Micromonospora > Micromonospora sp. USAFONa4. The sequence goes on from NZ_CM170072.1 coordinate 7,183,615, forward strand.
TGCTACCTCCTAGCTATCCGGATAGAAAGCCCTACAGGACTACAGCACCCCTACGGCCGGTTATCCGTACGTGAGGCGGCATTACATGCCCTGTAGAGCAATCTAACGGGATGGTGCTAGCGATTCTTGCGAGCGACCCCAAAGGGGAACGACAGTGGCCTACGGATCACTTCAGCTATCCATGCAAGCCGCGATTTACGGATTCCGTCGTCATCAGCAACAAGAACAGTCTTCATCACCCCTCCAAAAACAGATCTGCGTTGCTGTCGTTGTACTTGAGGATTTCCGACGCTGCGTAGCTGAATGGCCGGCAGACGTTACCAGATTCAGGGGGTAGCTGCGAAAGCTCCCCCTCCCTGTCTAGGCCGCTCTGTGCCAGTACGTCAAGGAATCGAATGGTGATTCCTCCGGCGTCCACCTGGTCCCGTTCGTGGGGGCCCGTGTAGGCGAGACTAGGACGCATCAGAGCGCAGCCTCAGCGCGAGCCACCCGGGCGTCGGCACGGTTCTCAGCCTTGCGCATACGGCGAGACTGACGGGGGGTGAGCAGGGGTCGACATTCCAGCGTGCTCCGACCCTCATGTACTAGGTTTCGCTGATCGGCGTACGCCATCAGCCGGCCGACCGCACTCATCGGCTGAGCGCTCTTGCCCCGCATCCCTGCCATGTATGCCTTCTCAGCCCTAGTCCAGGTGGGAACGGAAAGGTCGGGGGTGTTGTCTGCGATCAGCTTCTCAAGCTGAGGCTTGGTCATCTTGCTGTACCCGCTAAGGCCCATGCCCTTAGCCTGTGCCTTCAACTCCGGAACAGTAGCCACGGTTCTCCCCTTTTCAATTTGTATGGCGACGGTGTTTGATGGTCCACGGTCTAACCTCTAGGCCGCTATGGCAAGGATCAGAGTTGCCCCTGATCCCTCCCGATTGTGGTCTAGCTAGTCAGTGATTCGCTCAGTCTGGCATCGCATCGTTTCGTTGTACGGGCATTCCGCGTTTCGCGCGATTGCTCCGACGTGACACGCGGCGTGATTCTTGGCACCGCTCAGCGTTTCGTGTGCCATGAATTCGCCGACGTTGCTAATCTCCCCCTCGCTGTCAGCCATCCGAACCGTGTAGAGGCGTGGGTGACCTTCTCCCGTTTTCTCCGAGGTGACGAACAGTGCCCCGCTGTCATCCGGCAACGGCCAGACGCGAGGCTCTACACGTCCAGAGAAGAACGCGAGAGTGTCAGCGTCGAACCAATGCTTGCTGTGCCTGCTCCGCTTAGCGGCTTCCTTAATTTCGTTAATGTCGTTGTAAGCCATTCTCAGTTGCTCCCGTTCTGAAGGTGCGCCACAGCAAACAGGGTCTTGCTCATTGCTCGGAGTACGGCGTGTGCCTCTCGGGTACCCGCTCCCAGGTGCGTCGGGAAGGGAGTTTCGTTGTGGGCGTGCCCATCGTTTCCCCGGTCTACGATGCACCATTGAGCACCCACGAACTGTGGTGGGATCAAATCCCAATTCGTTGCATCGAAACCCACAATGATTGCGTTGCTCTTGAAGGCGTCGAAAGCCTCTCGCACCTTCTTATCCGTGATCCGTTCCGTTCGCTCTGACATCATCTCCCCTAGTGTTGATAGGACACCCGGGCCCCTAGAACGGCCGTAGCCGCTCTAGGACCCTAGAACCCTGTCACTCTACCGGGCTAGCCGTTCGTCGCCTCAGTGAGGCTCATAGCTGGACTCCAGATGATGAATGCGTGCCGGGTCCCTCCCAGGTTGCTGCCGCAGGCATCGCAACTAGACCATGAGAAAGAACGCGTCTCGCAGTCACAGTCGTGAGACTCCCCGGCAGGAGTGCGAAGACGGTTGGGGCATCCCTTCTCGTGTTCTTCGTACGACATCCCCAGAGTGGTGTTAGCTCCGTTGGGAATCTCCGACAGGGGCTCAATGCCGTCCCCTCCGTGCTGGTCAGAGTCGCAGCACTCGCCGTTAGCCATGACGAAAGTGCAGCACTGACAAGCCCACTGCGTGACGCTAGGGAGTTCGCGCGGCGTAGCCCGCTGCAATTCCTCCAGTTCCGCAGCGACCTCAGCCATTCCCTCACGGATCATCTCCGCTCGGTTGCTGTTCTCTTCTTCGTAGTCCCTTTGGTCGTCCATTACAGCACCCTCCCGATTACGTACACCCTGCACCAACAGATTACGTGTCCGAACCGGCAGAACAGTCTACCGGCTCCACAGCCGTTGCACTTCCGGCAGACATCCTTGCTGAGGTGTCTAGCCCCTGCCATCACTTACCGCCGTCAGCAGGAAGCACAGACGGACCCTCGGCAATCCAATAGGCGAACAGAACAACGATGATCGTGGCCCCCATGGGCAATCCGATCACCAACAAAAGGTCTGCGAGAGTGAGCATTCTTGATCCTTTGGCGACGGATTAGGTATTGCGTGCCCCTAGAGAAGTGATTACGTCACAAGCGATGTCTCTAGGGGCGGAGATTAGCTAGCCGCTAATCTCAAGGAATTCCCAGGTCTCTTCGTATACCTGGGCGTCCTCATGGTCGCTTATTGCACTTTCGACGCTGTCCGTATCGACTTCGTCACCTTCGTCTAGGGCAGCCTTCAACTCCCCCTGCTTGATTTTCAGGAGCTTCGCCATGTCGGCGAACGGGAGTGTCAGGGTTTTGTGGGTAGTCTCCGTCCATTCGATCGTTACTTCCCGTTCTCTGTCCTCAGCCGTTACCCTTGCCATATTTCCTTGCCCCTTCCTAATGGCTTATGGCTAGGCACAGGCCCGAAAGCCTGTGCCCACCCGATTAGCTATTAGTAGGACAGCGGAATGGTTTCGACCTCTCCCGTTTCCGGGTTACGCCCCTTCCATTCCATCCGAGCCTCACTGTAAGAGCCGCTTTCGTTGCTAGGGCTTTCGATGAGTGCGAGAAGGTGACGGGAGGGGGTGAGATTGGAATAGGCAACGATGAAGCGATTCGAGCAACATTCAATGAGGGCGCTCGATTCGTGCACCTCGGCCACTGTTGCCCCGTGATCGCTATACATCCCTCCGGAGTGCGGCCCATACTCCGGGTAAACCTCGGCCAAACTCTCACGAGCCACGAGGGCCTGAAACTTCGTGATCACTTACCCTCCCCCGTGGCCTCAACGGCAGGCTGAGCGGCTTTCTTGGCCCGGGGTGCCCGCACCTTCCTGGCAGGCTGAGGCTTGGCCTCCGGGTCGATCAGACGGTAATGCTCACCCTCCACCCTGCCCCTGGCGTCCAGCACAGCCTTGAGCTTCGTCGCGTCCGGCAGGAGGTTCATGGGGAACCATCCCCCGTTGCCGTCCGGCAATTCGTAGCGTCGCATCTCTGAACCCTTCCTCTCTATGGGCTTGCTGACAGATCCGTGAAAGCGGAACTCTTCGCCTAGTCTCACGCCCTCCCCCAACTGTCGTGCCATGAGGGCCCCCGAGCTAGGCTCAGTGACCCCTAAAGCGCTCACAGGTGGGTCAGTGGCAGTAGCACAACCTGTGAGACTCACAGGCGTTCCGCTCGCACTTGCCGCACTTGTTGCACAGGTCTTGAGGGTGACGAACGATGATTGCGTGCACCTGGGTCCACGCACAGGCGAACTTAAGCGCACTCTCAAGAGTCATCAGCCCGTCTTCGATGATGTGTGCGCAGTAACCGTTGTACTTACTGACGAAATGCCTACGCTCTCCGTTGTTCATCACGACGAAGGTGAAACTGTAAGGCGTCCCGTTGATGGTGCGACGGTAGTAATAGCTAGTGCCGTGATTGCCAGGCAGTGAGAACCGTGAAACAGTGCGGGCCGTGATCTTCATTCCCTGTTCTCTCTTTCCTACTAGGGACTAATGGAGCGCTCACCCGTAGATAAGCGCTCGATAACCTCTAGTCGAAAATGATCGTTACGTCATTGATCGTGAGGAAGCTTTCCCCGATGTGGTTGCCTCGCTTGTCGGCATCCCAGATACACCAATTGCTGTCTTCCGTGGTGCACTCCGGAAAGAGTGCCTGTGCTGCCGGGTAGAGGAAGCTGGGAACTGTGCCGTTCCCGTTCTCTGCGTCCCCCCACGTCTGTCCGTTGAGCGCGAGCCCTGCCATGACAAACAGTGTCATCAGGATTCTCATTGCTAGTCCTTGCTGCTAGGCGACGGTAAAGGGGCTCACAGAGTGAGCACCCATACAGGTCTCCCAGGTGAGGGTGTACCTTTACGCTCCCAACAGACCTATAAGTCACCCACTAGCGAGAAGGTATTAGACCCCTTCACCCATCATCATGTACTGCCGTATTTGGCATGCAGGGATACGGACACAAATGACCCTAGTGTCTGCTGGGAGCGCTTTAAGTTATCAACGAACAACCCACGTACCACCTTGTTGGCACGGCTATCAGACCTCGCGTAGCGAGCGATATAACCCACCAGGCACTACCGGGCATGGTGTATCTGAGCGGCTGTCCCGCTCCCCTCCCGCGCGTCCCGTGCGCGTCCCCTCCGACCTCCTTCCTTCCGCCCCGCCCCGTCTGGGCGTAGCCCAAGTCTAGTCGCTAGAGCTGCTAAAACCAAGCTTTTAGGACCGTACTCGCAGGTAACATTCCTGCCCGGTTGTGCAAATAGTGCTATCCGCTTGAGCGCATAAGTATGCAACCGCCCATGCAGGCGAGTCCGTCCACTGTAGACCGCTCATAGACGACCCTCTATGGGCATACTGAGGAATTCCTATGGGCTCCGTAGGCTATGCCTTCCAACCCATAGACAGATGTCGCTGTCCTAATACCCCATACCCCATGGGCCTGGTAGGAGTTCTTCATAGACGCTTGCCTATAGACCCTTTATAGAGGATCTTCTCTATAGGGGTTCTTCTATAGCTACCCATTGTCACTGCATAATCATACACGGTATGCGCACTACACTATGTATCCCATAGTTACATAGATACACAGACATACATCACTGCTCATGCATCACAGCCGATGATCTATGTTCGTGCAGCTCAAGGGCTTTATTTACTTACATGCATGCACATGATCGTTGACACATCAATACTGATGACTATAGCTTAGAGTGTTTTAGAACGTGTGTATGAGTATATTTATGCAAGGGGGGGGATACCCCAAAACTTGACAGGCAGGGCATCGTCGCGCTTCATGTACGCCCCGCTGTACGGTATCGGTTGTTTGTCCGATTCCCAGGATACGGGATCAATTCGGACACGTCGATGTGACGTATCGACATATTTGACTGATTTAAGATCTTGAATATCGATGGTTGTCCACATTGGAGTTCGTCTCTCCAAGAGCCTCGCTTCGCTCGGCTCCTTCCATCGGCACATAGACAACTCTCTGTATAAGTCCCGGCTGTTATACAGCCCTGACCTGGGGTTATACAGCCCCTCCATCGAAGGATTTCCATGATGATTGACCCTGCCGAGGTCGAATCGAGGTTTACCTATCACCAGCCGTCCACTGAGGACGTTATCAAGAAGCATGAGCGAGTCCGAAAGCTCTGCTACCTCGTGGCACTCGAACTGATGGTCACCTGTCCCGAATCTCGGGAACTCAGCTTGGCCTTGACAAACCTGGATCAGGTGTGCATGTGGGCTAATGCGGCCGTAGCTCGGCATCAGTAGCCCCTCCAAGATCCCTTATAGGAAGTCCAGGTAAGCACAGATCGCCTGGCTTGTCAACACCCTTTTACCAGGAGGAACGTTATGCCTTTTACTGAGCCGGAGCTTGGCCCCGTACCTATTTACTCGCTCATGCTGAGCGTCCCTTCGGGCGGCAATGTTCAGATTGACACTGTCTACATCAACCCGCCGACTAACGGGTGGGGTGGCTACGAGCCCGGGTCTCACGACGAGATCTTCCAGTGGCTTGTTGACCTGCTTGCCGCAGGTGGGCCGAATGTTGTCCAGACTGCGAGGGCCGCAGTCCCCACCCAGTACGACTGCTCTCCGACTGCTCCTGAGGAGCCCGATCCCGATCCGGAGCCGTGATGGCCTGGTATCTCAATAGGGCTCTGACCAACTTCCGCAACGAGGTGAACGCCAGGTGGCCTCGGAGGGATAAGGCTTCTGACGGCACTATCGGGGACCTTGCTCACAGCAAGACCTCTTCCGATCACAACCCCGACTCTGATGGCTCTGTGGACGCCTGGGATATGGATGTCGACGGAGTCGACGTTCGGGAGTGTATCCGTGCCTTCGAGGCACACGAAAGCTCGAAGTATTGGATCTACAACGACCAGATTTGTTTCCGCTCCGAAGGCTGGGAACCTCGGTCGTATGCCTATGTCGGTCCCAACCGAAACCGCCACACGAAGCACGTTCATTTCAACACCAGAGGGAGTCACGAAGACTCCACTAAGCCGTGGTTTGGAGATTGGATGCCTAACGACGACGACTTCCGCCGACTTGAGGCGAAGGTCGATTCCATCAAGACGATTACCAACGTAGCGGGTTACCGCGTTGAAGCTCTGCTCTCCGACAAGGAGACGTACGCCAACCAGCTTGGCGACCCCAAGAACCCGATGTCTACCAACCGGGTACACACTCGGCTTGACGCCCTTGAGGCCAAGATTGACGCCCTGGCGGCTGTGCCTCCGGGCACGGTGGTAATCCCTGACGAGCAGTTCGAGCGAGTCCTTCGCAAGGTCGTCGGCTCCGTCGACGGAGTCAGCTAGTTTGTGAACCTGCCTCCCAGGCGTGTTCCTGCGCGTAGGCGAGCACGCCGAGCTTCGAGCCGTCCCGGTGCTTGCCGATGCGGATGGCGTACACCGGATGCGGGTCGCGCGAGACGCTCGCCGGGGCGCTCAGGCCGTCGCTGAGCGGGGTCCGCGCGGCCGGCGCGACCACGCCGCCGCCCGGGCTGCCCCGATAGGTGTACGCCCGCACGAGCGTCCCGGCTCCGGCGTTGAGCGCCGCGACGACCTGGGCGGCAGTGCTGGTCACCGCGCCCTCGCCGTCGGTGCCGAGCGTGACCCGTACGGCCGCGCCGGCGACGGTCACCGACAGCGGCGTGTCCGCGGCGCCCGGGTCGGCCAGTTCCACGGAGACGTCGTTGCCGCCCTCGTGCCCCCAGGCCAGGGAGTCCACCGCGACGCGGCTGTCGGTGGCGGTGCCGAGCACGGCCTGCGCGTGCCGCCGGTAGCCGTTGGTCTTGTGCGGCAGTTCGACGACCTCCGCCAGCCAGGGGAACTCGGCCGCCAGCTGGTGGATCCGCGCGTACAGCTCGGTGGGCGTCAGGTAGCTGGTGACGAAGTCCTTCTGGTAGCCGGGCCCCTCGGGGCCGTCGCCGGGCGTCGGCAGCCACTCCCGCACCTGCGCGACGGCCACGTCGCCGGTCGGGCTGGTGATCCGGATCCGGTCGGGCCGGCTGGTCACGGGCGCGGCGCCGCGGTGGTAGAGGTAGACGCCGGCGTCGACGAAGCGGGAGATCGTCTGCGTACCGCCCGAGCCGATCTCGGTGCCCGGGCCGCTGTCCCGCTCGACGGTGAGCGCGTCGGCGGCGGTCTGGCCCTGCGTCCACTTCGCCTCGACGGAGAGGATCTGGCTCGTGCCGGAGGTGTAGTAGTCCGCCCGGATGATCCTGACGTCGGAGGCGGCGGACGCGCCCGGGCCGCCCGACGCGGCGGCGAACTGACGGTTCTGGGCGACGTGCCCCGCGATGGTCGCCTCGCGTTCGGCCACCCGGGCGCGGGCGTCGGCGGGCCGGTGCAGCACCTTGCCGAGGGTGAAACCGGCCCTGGTCAGTGCCGCGGCCTCGCTCGCGGTGACGACCGCGTGCGCGACGACCCCGTTCCCGGTACGGGTGACGTGGTGGTCGAGGTCGACGCCGGTGGCGACGAGGGCGTCCAGTTGGGCGGTGCCGGCGAGCAGCACCTCGACGACGTTCGCCTCCTCGTCGGCGACGCGGACCAGCCCGACGGGGGGTTCTGCGGCGGGCACGACGGCCGAGGCGGGGCTGACCAGCAGCACCACCGCCGTGGCGGCGGCGAGCGCGGCCGGAACGGGTAGGCGGCGTCGCCACCGGGGAGCCAGGGGATCACTCATGTGTCCGCCCTTCTGGTGTCGGCAGGCTGACCGGACGGGATGGCCGGGGGGTCGCCCGGGTGCCCGGCTGCGCCCCGCCGGTCGCGCGCCACGACCGCGGTGTCGCGACCGGCGGAACAAGAGATGGAGTGTCCGGTGGCAACGGACCGACGCCGCCGGGCGCGGGAAGCGTCGTCAGGCTGGTGGACGAGAGCCGTTCCGGTCGAGGATCGGTGGATTGAGTCATCCTCAGCGCACACAAAGTGATCTGTCAATCCCCGTCGATGTCCCGTGCGCACCACCGGTCGACCCCGCGACCCGCCGTTCGGGGCCGCCCTGAGTAGGTGTGCTCACGCCCCGCCGGGAGGCCACCCACATACTTGGCCGAGCTGGTTGGACAAGATCGCCGGAAGAAGGCCACAGGCATGACGAAGCAGCACCGACCGACGTTTCCGATCACCGCGCTCGTCCTGGTCCTGTGCGCCCCGGTGGCGGCCTGGTGGCTCATCGGGGACCTGACTGGCGACGAGGCCCGACGGCTCGCCGCCGAGGGTGTCGAGTTGGACTACGCGATCCGGCCGGTGAGCCTCGGTGCGACGGGAGACCGGATCGTCGGCGTCCTGGCGTGCGTCGGCGTCGCCCTCGCGCTCGCCTGGTTGATCCGGGACACCGCACGCCGCCGTCTCGATCGCCGGTGGTGGTGGGTGCTGGCGCCGCTCGTCGCGGCCGGCGTCCTCCTCGGCCTCGCCTGGCGGGTGCTGACCGCCGGCGGGATCGGCGCCAACATCGGAGCGGGGCTCATGGTCATCGCGGGTGGACCGGCCCTGGCGGTCCTGCTGATCGTCGCCGCAGTCGCGGCGCTGCGGCTGCGCCGCAACCGGCCGCCGCGAGCCCCGCACCGCGCCGAGTGACGACCGGGGCGTCGCCGGCGGCGTTCTCGCCGCAGGTGTCGCCGTGCTGGCCTCGTGCCTGGCTCGGTGAGCTGGCTCACCCGGCCCCGGGCTGAGCGCCGTCCGGCGCCCGGTTGCGCAGCCTGGAAGGGGTGCCGAGGTTTCGCCGGCAGGCAAACTGGAGAAGGTGAAGATCACACCTGCGCTCAAGGGGGATCAACTCGTGTCCGACACCACCGCCCGGTCCGACCGTCAGGCAGACCGTCCCGCCGAGGTGACCGACCCGCTGCTGTGGAAGCTCGCCCTGGACGTGGCCGACGCCCACGAGCCGGACGGGGACGGTGGTTGCCGCAACCTGCTCTGCGCGGGCCAGGCCTGGCCCTGCCCGGCCTGGAACAACGCCCAGCGCGCCCTGCGCATGGCCCGCTCCGATTCCGGGCAGCCGGCGCCGCACGCGACACGGCCGGCTGGCGGCCAAGGCCGCTCCGATATCTCGGTGCCGGGGTTGGCGCAGCGCATCCGGCCGAACGACCCGCGGGCGGCCTCGGCCGCCTAGGCCGTGTCGTGGCAGTGCCGGTGACGCCGGGTCAGCCGTCCACGCGGTAACGGGCGAAGATCGTGCCCTGCGAGAAGGTGTGCTGGTCGAGCAGGGTCAGGTTGCGGCGGACGCGGTCGGGGAGGGCGCGCGTGCCACCGCCGACGAGCACCGGGCAGATGATGAGGCAGATCTCGTCGACCAGGCCGGCCCGGTGGGCCTGGGCGGCCAGGTTGGCGCCGCCGATCGCCAGGTCGCGCGTGGCGGACTCCTTGAGCGCGCGGACCGCCTCCGGATCGAACGTGCGTTCGATTCGGGTGCGGGCGCTGCGCGGCCCCGCCAGCGTGGACGAATACACGATCTTGTCGGCGGAACGCCAGATCTGGCTGTAGTCGAGGATGTAGTCGGGGTGCCCGGGCTGCTCGTGGGCGGTCTCCCAGTAGGACATCACGTCGTAGAGCCGGCGGCCGTACAGGTGGGTGCCGATGCCCCGGTCCAGGTCGTTGAGGAAGCGGTGCACCTCTTCGACCGGCTCGCTCCAGCCGAACTTGCCGTTCTCGTCGTTGACGTAGCCGTCGAGGGACACGATGTCGGTGTTGATCAGCTTGGCCATCTCTCCGCCTCGGTGTCGGGTCGGCTCGTGCGACCGTCAGCAGTCAGGTGGCCCAGTATGAGACGGGGGCCCGACAATCCGGCGGCCCGTCCGGGCCACACCTGTCGGGCGGTTTCAGTCGTCGCGACCGGCACCGCGATCGGGCGCGCTCATGTCCCCCGTCGCCGGCGTGCCGTCGGCGAGCCCGTAGCGCAGGTAGACGGTGCCCTTCGGGCCAGCCACCGGCGGTTCGAGCAGGGTGACGTTCGTGGGCACCGCGCCACCGTCGAACACCTTCTTCCCGACGCCGAGCACGATCGGGTGCACCCAGAGGTCGAGACGGTCGAAGAGCTTCTCGCGCAGGAGGGTCTGCACCAGGTTCAGGCTCCCGACGACCTTCACGTGCTCGTGCCGGTCGCGGATCTCGCGCACCGCGGCGGCCAGGTCCGGGCCGAGCTGCGTGGACCCGGCCCACGAGAGGTCGGGCCGGCCGCGGGAGGCCACGTACTTCGGGACCCGGTTGAAGAGCGCGGCGATCTCGTCGTCCTCGCCGCCCTCCTGGTGCGGCCAGTAGGCGGCGAAGATGTCGTACGTCCGCCGGCCGAGCAGGAGGGCGTCGGTGCCTTCGTAGGCGGCAGCGACCTGCGCCCCGGAGGCCGCGTCCAGCAGGGGCGCCTGCCAGCCGCCGAACGGGAACCCCACCGGGTCCTCGTCGGGGCCGCCGGGCGCCTGGGCGACGAGGTCGAGGGTCGCGAACAGTTCGATGTGGATCAGGCCCACGTCCCACCCCCGGTGAGTTGGTGTTCGATCCGGCACTCGGCACTCACGATAGATCACGGACCGTGTCCGGACGGGTGACCGCGCGCGCTGCGGCGTGCCGAGCGAAGATCCCACGGACGGCGGGCAGTTCGTCGCCCTCGTCTGCGTCGACGTACCAGCGGTGCTCCGTGTCCGCGACGACGGCCTCCGGGGTGAGGAAGTCCCGGCCGAATCGGTAGACACCCAGGCAGTAGGCGAACTCGGATCCGATCATCGGGTCGATGCCGGTCTGGTCGCAGTGGTCCAGCAGGCCTTCGGCGACCCGCCACTGCTCGCCGTCGAACCAGAACACGCCGCAGGCCCAGTGGATCGTGCGGCCGGTCGGCACGTCGACGACGGCGCCGTACCGCCTGTTCGCCGGGCGGTCGCGCACCAGGTGGACCAGGTCCTCGGGGACGTCGTCGTAGAGCGCCTCCTGGGCGGCGTACTCGTCCCAGCCCACGCTGAGATCCGCCTCGGGGCCGAAGGTCAGCAGCAGCGCGCGCCCGTCCGGGACGAAGTGCCACACGGTCGACTGCCCACCGCCGTCGTCCCAGGCGAACCGTTCCGCCCCGTCGACGGTGGTCGGCGCGTGGAAGGTGAGTTCGCTGACGATCGCCGCGCGCCGGCGTACCTCGTCGATCGGGGTGGCGCACAGCGCGTGCCAGGTCTCGTCCATGGGCGGCCATGGTAGCCACCGCGGCGGCGACGCCCGACCCGCGAGCGGCGACGCCCGACCCGGACGGCCGGGTGGCCGGCCCCGGCGGGGCCGGCCACCGGTGGCGTCAGCGCCAGGTGTCGGTGCGGGTGTGGGTGCCGCCCGCCGGGGTGGTGAAGCTCCGGTTGCCGCCGGACTCCCAGGTGACGGAGCCGTCGGCGTTCTTCTTCAGGTACTTGTACTCGACGGCGGTGTTCGGCGGCAGGCTGACGGTGGCCCGCCAGACCGGGTAGTCGGCCGGGGAGAGCGCGACGGCGTTCGCCGGGTTCCAGCCGCCGAGGGCGGGCAGGTTGCCGACGACGTACACGTTCTGCCCGAAGGAGGTGGTGGCGGTGGCGTGGAAGGCGGTGGCGACCGGTCCGGCGGTGTCGCCGCGGAAGGTCTCGGTGACGGTGTGGGTGCCGCCCGCCGGCGTGGTGAGGCTCCGGTTCGCGCCGGACTCCCAGGTGACGACCCCGGCCGCGGTCTTCTTGATGAACTTGTACTCGACGGTGGCCGACCGGGGCAGGTCGACCACGCCGCGGAACACGCCACCGGCGGCGGGCAGCCGCACCGCGTTCGCCGGCGCCCAGTTGCCCAGCGCCGGAACGCCGCCGACGACGTAGACCTCCTGGCTGGCGGCCACGGTGGCGGTGACGGTGAAGGTCGTGGCGACGGTGTCGCCCACCGGTCCCGGCACGTAGGTGTCGGTCCGGGTCGTCGTCCCGCCTGCGGGGGTGGTGAAGGTGCGGCTGGCGGCCTCCTGCTCGACCACGGTGGACCCGCTCTTGACCAGGTACCGGTAGGAGACGGCGGTGGCCGCCGGCAGGTCCACGGTCGCGGTCCACGCGCCGGTGGCGGTGCGGGTGAGCGGCACGGAGGTGGCCGGGTCGCCGTTGCCGAGCGCGGAGGTGTCGCCCACGAGGTGCAGCGTCCGGTCGGCGGGCAGCGAGGCGGTGGCCGTGAACGTGGTGGCCACCTTCGCCGCGGGGCCGCCCCGGGCGTTGGCGTGGATGGCGACCGCGCCGTTGGCGGGGATGGTGACGGTGGCCCGGCCGCCGGTCACGGTGACCGTGGCGCCGGTGCACCCGGCGGCCGAGGCGGCGCCGGAGATGACGTCGCAGTACGCGCCGTCGGCGAGGCCGGTGACGAACTGGGCGGTGCTGGCGGCGGCGGAGTCGTTGATGCCGATCCACCCGCGGTCGCCCCGGTGGAAGCCGATGACGTTGCTGTTGACGACCGTGAAGTCCGAGACGGTCTTGACGTTGCGGGCGGTGTTGGCCCAGCCGACCATGCCCTTGATCCCGGTCGACCGGGTCAGGCAGGTCCAGTTGCCGCCGCAGACGGTGTCGGTCACGTGGCCGCTGCCGGTGGCCGGCGGCGACTGGTTGCGGTTCGACCAGGTGAAGCTGTCGTAGACCGAGGGCCTGCCGTGCGGGTACGCCAGCGCGAAGTAGTTGGCCAGGGTGTAGTCGCTGCCGTTCTTGTAGGACAGCACCACCCCGTCGCGTTCGAGGTCGTGGTTGGTGACCATGGCGAAGACGTTGGCGCTGGGCGCGTCGAGGTTCCAGTTGGCAACGTTGGCGAGGTTCGCGATGGAGCCCTGGAAGCTGGAGCGCAGGCCCTTGGCGTACCCGAAGTCGAGCACGTCGCCGTTGCCGATGAAGGCCCGCGCCTTGAGCGCGTCGTTGGAGGCGCCGTCGAAGATCTCCTGGGCGACGTACGGTCGCTTGTTCTCCGCGACGGTGTTGTTCAGCTTGCCGAGGATGGCCGCGAAGTCGTCCTTCTTGACGTGCTTGACCGCGTCGACGCGGAACCCGTCCACGCCCAGCCCGATGAGGTCGTTGAGGTAGGCGGCGATCTTGTTGCGGACCTGCTCCTTCTCGGTGTACAGGTCCGACAGGGAGAGCAGCTCGCAGCTGGTCACCTGAGACTCGTTGTTCCAGTCGGTGATGCCGCCGGAGGTCGGGCAGTTGTCGCCGGGGTGGTGGAAGTCGCCGTGGCCGTAGGGCACGGCCGGGTAGCCGTAGCCGGTGAAGGTGGTGCCGGCGTAGCCGACGGTGCCGGCCGGGTTGTTGACGCCGGCCATGTGGTTGACGACCGCGTCGACGTAGACGCGCACGCCGGCCGCGTGGCACGCGGTGACCATGGCGGCGAACTGCTGGCGGTTGCCGAACCGGCTGTCCAGCTTGTAGGACACGGGCTGGTACACCTCGTACCAGGGGTGTGCCCCGTCGGCGCTGTTGGGCAGGCTCACCGACTCCTGGGGCGGCGCGACCTGGACCGCGCCGTAGCCCGCGGGGCCGAGGTGGTCGGTGCAGGCCGCGGCGACCGAGTTCCAGTTCCACTCCCACAGGTTTGCCGTCACCTCGCTGGCGTTGAGGGCGACGGCGGCGTGGGCGGGCGCGGCGACGGTCGCCACGAGCGGGGTGGCTCCGGACGCGACGAGCGCGGCGGCGAGGAGCAGGCGGGGGATGCGGGCGCGCAGGGGCGGTGTGGATCGTGCCATGACAGGAGGACCTACTTCCGGGGACGAAGAGGCACTGACGAGAGGGACGGCCGTCCAGGTAGCAAAGACAATGCTCGATCCACGGCAGGCTCTGCAATACCTTGCAGCAAACTTCTCGAAATTTCATGGCAACATTGCCGGGGTGGTGGCTATGGACCTGGCACATCACCCACAAACCTCGCGAAGCCGGCGTTCCACGATGGATCGCCGGCCTCACGGACTGCAACTCCTTGCAAGAGCTGGCACCGGGTGTAAGGAGGGGCCCCTTGTTAACAAGGGGCCCCTCCTTACACACACATCCGGCGGTCAGCGGGGGGTCGGCACCGCCTCGCGGGCGAGGATGACCGCGCCGAGCAACGCGGCGTCGTCGGCGAACCGCGACAGCACCACCTCCGGCGGGTACGGCAGGACCGCCGCCATCCGCTCCCCCAGCAGGCCGCGGATCAACGCGTTGCCGGCCACCCCGCCGACCAGCACCACCCGCTGCGGGTCGAGCAGCAGGCAGCAGGTGACCAGGTGCCGGGCCAGCTCGTCGGCGCGGACGGTCAGCGCCTCCCGGGCCGGGCCGGGCCGCTCGGCGGCAGCGGCCAGCCCCCGCGCCCCGCCCGGCACGCCGAGCGACTCGGCGAGCCGGTCCAGCGCCCGGCCGGAGAAGCCCAGCTCCAGCATCGTGCCCGGCCACGGGGCACCGGCCACGGCGTACCCGATCTCGCCGGCCGCCCCGTGGTGACCGGCCAGCACCGACCCGCGGACCGTGACCGCCGCCGCCACGCCGGTGCCCAGGCCCACCACCAGGCCGGGGTCGGCGTCGCGGAGCGCGCCGAGCCGCAGCTCGGCCAGGGCGGCGGCGTTCAGGTCGTTGTCGACCGCCACCGTCGGCACCGCCAGCCGGTCCCGGACCGCGTCGGCCAGGCGCAGCCCGTCCCAGCCGGGCACGTTCGGCGCCAGGTCGATGCCGTCGGAGCGGACCACGCCGGGCGAGGCGATCCCGGCCGCCGCGACCGGCGCGCCGACCTCCCCCACCAGCTTCGCGGCCAGCTCCAGGGCGCGGTCCAGGGCCTGCGGGGCGCCCCGCTCGGCGTGCGTCGGCACCCGCTCGCGGGCCAGCAGCCGGCCCTCGCCGTCGGCCACCCCGACCGCCATCTTGGTGCCGCCGAAGTCGATGCCGAGCAGCACGCCCGCGTCGCCGGCCGGCGGCGCGGACTGGGCGGCCCGGCCGGCGAGTCGCATGCTCACCGGACCACCTCCGCGCCCCCGGCCGCCGCGTCCCGCGCGCTCATCGGGCCGCCCCCTGCGCGGCGACCGCGTCCAGCGCCTCGTCGGCGGCGGCGAGGCGGTCGCGCACGGCGGCCAGCCGGCCGGCGACGGCGTCGAACGTGCCGCGCAGCACCGCCACCTGGGCGCGCACCGCGTCCGCGCCCGGACCGTCGACCTGGGCGCGGTCGAGCACCAGTTCCGGGCGTACGGCGGCGGCGATCAGGTCGGCGACGGCGTCGTCGTCGAGCCCGTCGGCGATCCCCTCCGCCGCCGCCCGGACGGTCTGCGCGGTCCAGGTCGCCGGGGCCCCGCCCCGGACCAGCCGCCCGACCACCGAGTGGGCGGCCCGGAACGGCACCCCGTGCCGGGTCAGCGCGTCGGCCGCGGCGGTGGTGGTGGCGCCGGAGGCGACGATCTCCTCGGCCGACGGCGGCTCCAGCGGCTCGATCTCGGCGAGGAAGCCGCCGAGCAGGGCGAAGAACCGGTCGGTGCGGTCGTTGCTCTCCCAGAGCCGCACCTGCACGTCGGTGGTGGCGTTGTTGGAGTCCTCCCACCAGGCCGCGCCGACGTTGTTGAGCACGCTGGCGGCGTCGGCGGCGGTGGCGCCGGCCATCGAGACGAGGTGCTCCAGCACCACCGGGTTGCGCTTCTGCGGCATGATGCTGCTGCCCTGGGTGAAGTCGCCGGGCGTGCTCACCCAGCGCCAGCTCAGCCAGTCCATGAGGGTGCGGGCCAGCCGGGCGCCGGTCGCGAGGGCCTGGGCGTTGAGGGTGCCGACCCGTACGAGGTGGTCGGCGCCGGCCACCGCCTCGTACGAGTTGGTGACCAGGCCGTCGAAGCCGAGCAGCTCGGCCACCCGGGCGGGGGCGATGTCGAGGTCGGTGCCCGCGAAGGCGCAGGAGCCCAGCGGCGAGACGTTGAGCTGGTCGATCAGCTCGGCGTAGGCGACGGCCTCCCCGGCGAGGGCCTCGGCGTAGCCGGCGAGGGCGTGCCCGATGGTGGTGGGCTGCGCCGGCCGGCGGTGGGTGTAGCCGGTGATCACCACGTCGGCGTAGCGGTGCGCGGAGTCCAGGGCGGTCGTGCCGGCGGCGAGCACCCGGTCGAGGACGCCGAGCGCCTGGTCGCGCAGCAGCATCCGGAACACCCCGGCGTCGAGGTCGTTGCGGCTGCGGGCCATCTGCACGTCGAGCTCGGAGGTGGGGATGCCGCACGCCTGCGCCAGCCGCTTCTCCAGCAGGTAGTAGGTGTCCTCGAAGGTGCCGTCGAACTCGGGCGCGCCGGCGGTGTCGGCGCGCAGTTCGGCCAGCCCGCGCAGCAGCCGGGCGCCCCGCTCGGCGGGCACCAGCCCCTGCTCGACCAGCATCACCACGTGGGCCTGGCTGGCCCGCACCATCGCCGGGAAGAGGTACCCGACGTGGTGGTCGTAGGTCGGCCGGAGGTGGTGCCGCTGATAGGTGGTCAGCGCGGGTGTGCTCATGACGGTCTCTACTTCCTTCCGTGCCGGGCTCGGCGTCGTGCGCCGCGCCCGGGCGTCAGCCGATCAGTCGTCCAGGCCGAGCAGGCGCTCGGCGTTCCCGGCGAAGATCGCGCGTAGGTGGTCGTCGGGCAGCCCCAGCTCGCGGCAGATCCGCAGCTGGTCGTCGAGGTAGCGGGTGACGTACCCGCGCGGGAACCACGACGAGTCGCTGCCGAACACGATCCGGTGCGGGCCGATGGTCTCGTAGCAGCGCCGGAACAGCTCGTCCAGCGTCAGCTTGTACGGCATCCAGCGCACCCACTGGTTCGACCCGGAGGTGTCGACGTGGATGTTCGGGCAGCCCCACGCGGCGAAGAGCAGGTCCTGCACGTGCTGGACGCCGAAGTGCGGCACCACCACGGCCAGCTCGGGGAAGCGGCGGGCCATCCGGGCCAGCTCGTCCGGGCCGCCGTACCGGCCGTGGGACAGGCCGCCGGCGCTGCCGTAGTGTCCGATGTGGATCAGCACCGGGACGCCGAGGCGCTGGGCGGCGCCCCAGAGCGGGTCGAGGGCCTCGTCGTCGAGCGGGCCGCGCAGCAGCGGGGCGAAGAGCTTCAGCCCGCGCAGGCCACGCTCGGTGACGGCGCGTTCCAGCTCGGCGGCGGCGTCCGGTGCGTACGGGTCGTGGTGGGCGAAGCCGAGCAGCAGGTCGGGGTGGCGGTCCACCACGTCGGCGACGGTGTCGTTGCCGCCGCCGGTGACGAAGACGGCCCGGCGCACGTTCACCGCGCGCAGCTCCTCGGCCCAGCGGTCCGCCTCGTCCTGCCAACGCTCGGCGGGCGGCTCCGGGTCGGGGAAGCCCCACGCCTGCCGCCACTGCCGCGCGTACGGGGCGGAGCCGGCGGCGCGGACCGCCCGCTCGTGCTCGCCGCCGGGATGCATGTCGGCCGCGTGCTCGCAGGCCCGGATCGTCTCGTCGGCGCCGATGCGGAAGTGCAGGTGGAAGTCGACGACGTCCAGTCCACGGTCGACGGTCACGGCGCCTCCTCGGGCTCGGGCCCGCCGGCTGGCGCGTCGGCGGCCGACGGGACGTCGGTGGGCAGCGGGGCGTCGGTCGGCGGGGCGGGCGGCGGGGCGGCCACCCAGGCGGCGATCACCTCGCGCAGCCGGGCGCCGGCCAGCTGCCGGACGCGGCGGCCCACCTCCTCGCCGGCCAGCGAGATGTGCCCGGACCAGCCCTGCCACGGGTCGGGCCGGGACTCCACCAGCACGTACGGGTGGGTCACCGGCAGCTTCGGCTTCGGCGGCAGGTCGGCGACCGCGTCGAGGCGGACCGCGCCGGGGTCGAAGCCGAGCACGCCGGAGGTCTCGTACGCCCCACCGTGCCCGCGCGCCGGCAGCGGCCCGTACAGCTCGGCGGTCTCGGCCGGGGTGACCAGCTGGAACCAGTTCACCAGCAGCAGGCTCGCCGTGCGCCGCCCGGAGACCCACTCCATGGCGGCGCGGACGGTCGACATGTTCGCGTCGTGTCCGTTGACGATCAGCAGCCGGGGGAAGCCGGCGGCGACGATCCCCTCGATCACGTCGGCGAGGTAGCCGACCGCGATCTCGGGCCGGATCGACACCGTGCCGGGCCACGGCCGGGTCTGGCCGGGGCAGGCGGCGTACGGCACGGCGGGAAAGAGCACCCCGCGCGGGCCCGCCGCCGTCGCCCGGTCGCCGGCCGGGGTCGCGCCGTCGTCGCCGCCGACGGCGCTCTCGGCGGCGAAGCCCTCGGCGAGGATCAGGTCGGTGCCGAGCGGCAGGTGCGGGCCGTGCCACTCGACCGCGCCGACCGGGAGCACCGCGAAGTCTGCCGCTTCGGCGACCGCCGCCAGCTCCCCGCCGGGGATCCGGGCGGCGGGGACCAGCCCGCCGCCCGCCGGCCAGGCCGCGCTCACGCCGTCCACCGGGCCGCCTCCCGACTGGAGCGCCGGCCGCCTTCGAGCCGGCCGGAGACCACCATCACCACGAAGATCAGGACAACCTGGAGCATGCCGTACGCGGCGGCGGTGCCGACCTCGAACGAGTACATCCGGTTGTTGATCTCGACGGAGATCGGCGCGGTCTCGGAGGTGTAGATCAGCACGGAGGCGACGAACTCGCCGACGCCGTGCACGAAGGCGAGCAGCGCGCCGGCCACCACGCCGGGCAGCATCAGCCGCAGGGTGACCGTGCCGAACGCCCGCCACCAGGACGCGCCCAGGTTGCGCGCGGCCTCCTCCAGCGACGGGTCGATCTGCGCCAGGGTGGCCGAGCTGGACCGGAACACCAGCGGCAGGAACCGCACGAAGTATGCCAGCGGCATGATCCAGAAGGTGCCGATCAGCACCTGTCCGAAGCTGAACGCGTTGCCCGTGCTGAACGCCGAGATCAGGTTGATCGCGACCACCGTGCCGGGCAGCGCCCAGGCCAGCATGACCGCCACGTCCAGCAGTCCCCGGCCGCGGAAGTCCAGCCGGCGCACCGCGTACGCGATGAGCACGCCGACGATGACGCAGGCGGCGGTGGCGAGGAGGCTCATCTGCAACGAGTTGAGGATCGGCTGGAACGCCGCCGGGTCGGAGAAGATCGTGACGAAGTTCTGCGTGGTGTACGCCGCCGGGATGACCTCGGTGGTCCAGGAGCCGTCCTCGGAGAACGCGACCAGGGCGATGGTCGCCACCGGCGCGAGCAGGACCGCGGTGGCCAGGACCGAGGCGACCAGGGCGAGCCACTTGCCCAGCGGGTTGGTGATCTCGCGCCGGTGCGCGGCGACGCCCTTGGACTGGGAGCGGTAGCTGCGCCGCCCCTCGTACCAGCGCATGCCGAGCAGGAACAGCACCGAGACCACGCCGAGCACCGAGGCGTACGTGGAGGCCATCGGCAGGTCGCCGTTGGTGCGGTTGATGTAGATCTGCATGGTCATCGTCTGGTCCACCCCGAACAGCAGCGGGGCGGTGTACGACGCCAGCGAGGTCATGAAGACCAGCAGCGAGGCGGAGACCAGCGCCGGGGTGAGCATCGGCAGCAGCACCGTGCGCCACACGCGGACCCGGCCGGCGCCCAGGTTGTACGCCGCCTCCTCCACCGACGGGTCCATGCCCGACAGCGCGGCCGAGGCGGACAGGTAGAAGTACGGGTACATGGTGAACGTGTGCACGACCAGCACGCCGGCGATGCCGCTGAACGGCAGCACCGGGTTCTCGGCGCCGAAGAGCTGCTGGAGGCCGCGCGGCAGGATGCCGGTCTCGCTGTAGAGCAGCTGGAACGAGATCGCCCCGATCAGCGGCGGCAGCGCCGCCGGCACCAGGATGATCGCCTCGATCAGCTTGCGGCCGGGGAACGAGAAGCGCTTGAGCAGGAAGGCCATCGCCACGCCGACGACGCCGCAGAGCAGCACGCTGGCCGCGGAGATGATCAGCGAGGTGACCAGGGAGGAGCGGGCGACCCCGCCGCCGGTGACGAAGCTGCCGTAGTTCTCCACGCCGTCCACGCCGACGCTCTCGGCGAAGGTGGCGAACATCGGCTGCACCACGTACCCGAAGAGGATCAGGGCGAGCGGGAAGACCAGGACGTACGGGAACCAGCGCGATCCGGTGCCGCCGGCGAACCGGTCGGCGAACCGGCGGCGCGGGCCGGACGGCGGCGTCGGCTCGCCGGTGATCGGCGCGACGGTCGCCGGGCTGGGGGTGGCGGGGAGGGTGCTCACGGGCGCACCACCCACATCCGCTCCCGGTTCAGCCGCAGCCCGACCTGGTCGCCGGCGGAGATCCCGGCCGGCACGTCGATCGCGGCGACCTGCACGGGCTCGCCGGCCACGTCGACCACGAGGTTGGTCGCCATGCCGGTGAACTCCACCTCGGTGACGCGGCCGGGCAGCGCGCCCGCCTCGGTGGCCGAGGTCAGCCCGATGTGCTCGGGCCGGACGGACACCGACGCGGTGTCGCCCTGGCGCAGGCCGTGGTCGGTCGGGGCGGGCGCGGCGATCTCGCCGCCGGCGGGCAGCCCCACGGTGACGCTCTGCGCGTCGGCGGCGACCACCGGCAGGGTGAGCACGTTGCTGCGGCCGATGAAGCGGGCCACGAAGCTGGTCGCCGGGCGGTGGTAGATCTCCTGCGGGGCGCCGATCTGCTGCACCCGGCCGGACTGCATGACCGCGATCCGGTCCGACATGGCCATCGCCTCGGCCTGGTCGTGGGTGACGTAGATGGAGGTGGTGCCGGCCTCACGCTGGATGCGGCGGATCTCGACCCGGGTCTCCTCGCGCAGCTTGGCGTCGAGGTTCGACAGCGGCTCGTCGAGCAGCAGCGTGCGGGGGCGGATCACCAGCGCGCGGGCCAGGGCGACGCGCTGCTGCTGGCCGCCGGAGAGCTCGTCGATGCGCCGGTCGCCGTAGCCGGCGAGGTGCACCTGGCCGAGCGCCTCCTCGACCCGCCGCCGCGCCTCGACCCGCCCGACCTTGCGGATCTTCAGGCCGTACGCGACGTTCTGCGCGACGCTCATGTGCGGGAAGAGGGCGTAGTTCTGGAACACCATGCCGGTGTCGCGCTTGTTCGGCGGCCGGCGGGTGACGTCCTCGGTGCCGAACCGGATCCGGCCGGAGGTGGGGAAGTAGAACCCGGCCACCATGCGCAGGGTGGTGGTCTTGCCGCAGCCGCTGGGGCCGAGCAGCGTGAAGAACTCCCCGGCGGCGATGGTGATGTCGACGTCGTCCACGGCCGCGGTGTCGCCGCCGCGCGCGAAGCGCTTGCTCACCGACTCGAGCGTGACATCGATCATGAGGTCCTCTCCTTCGTGCGGTACCGGACCTGGACGGTCGTCAGGGTGGGGGCGCGGGGGCGGGACGGGCCCGCCCCCGGGACGCCCGGGCGGTCAGCCCTTGTTCTTGATCTGGCTGTTCCAGTGGTTGATCCACTCGGTCTCGTTCTTGCCGATGACGTCCCAGTCGACGTCCAGCGGCTTGAGGCCGAGCTGGGCCAGCCACTCCGGCTTCTCGGCGATCTCCACGGCCGGGATCTGGTAGTAGTCCTTGGCCAGGTCGGCGCGGAGCTTGTCGTCGAAGAGGAACTCCATGAACTTCTGGGCGCCGGTGGTGTTGCCGCCCTTGACCGCGGCGATGCCGTCGACCAGCACCGGGGCGCCGGAGGCGGGCATCACGTAGCCGAACGGCATGTTCGACTGGTTGGCCTGGAGCAGGACGTCCTGCAGGTTCCAGGCGCTGAGCACGCCCTGCTGGCGGGAAAGCTTCAGGTAGAGGTCGGTCGGGTTGGCCGCGTACGCGCCGGTGTTGGCGTCGAGCTTCTTGAGCCAGTCGTAGCCGGGCTGCGGGTTGCTGCCGTCCGGGGACTGCCGCATGATCATGGCGGCGTAGATCGACCGCATCGTGCCGGACGCGGCCACGTCCCGGATGATGATCTTGTCCTTCCACTCCGGCTTCAGCAGGTCGTCCCAGTCCTTCGGGGCCTGCTCCGGGGTGAGCGCCTTGTTGTTGTACATGATGACCTCGGGGAGCAGGATCTCCCCGAACCAGCGGCCCTCGGCGTCCTTGTACTTCGGGTCCATCTTCGCGGCGAACGCCGGCTGCCAGGAGGTCAGCAGGTCCTCGCCGGCGCCGGCGGAGAGCCCCTGCTGGGTGCCGCCCCACCAGACGTCGGCCTGCGGGTTGGCCTTCTCGGCCCGGACCCGCTCCAGGATCTCCTGGGCGCCCAGGTTGAGGATCTCGACCTTGCCCTTGTACTCCGGGTACTTGGCGGTGAACTGGTCCACCACGTAGGTGGAGACCTTCTTGTCGCGGGCCGTGTAGATGGTCAGCTTCTCGGCGCTCGCGCCGCCGGCCGCGTCGTCACCACCACCGCCGCCGCAGGCGGTGCCGGCGGCGAGCACGGTGGCGAGCGCACCGGCGAGGAGAAGTCGACGTCTCATGGGGTACCTCCGAGGGGTGTGGGGGGAACTGCGGTGTGCGTGGTGTGTGGTCAAGGGGTCGGCAGCAGCGTCGGCATGCCGGCGGCAGCCGCGGAGAGGGCGTAGCTGACCGCCCCGTGCAGCACCGCCCGGTCGCCGAGCACGGCCCGGCGCACCTCGGTGCTGCTCGGCGCGGCGGCGGTGACCAGCGCCTGGAGCCGGTCGACGGCGGCGTCGTCCAGGTGGGCGGCGGCCCCGCTGAGCAGCACCCGCCCGGGGTCGACGACGCAGACGCAGGAGACGATGAGCCGCGACCAGGCCGCGAGCACGTCGTCCAGGTAGGCGGCGGCCCGGTCGTCGATGGCCGCCAGCGCCACCAGGTCGGCCACGGGCGAGTCCGGGCGCCGCCCGGGGGCCAGCGCCACCATGCGCTCGGCGATGGCGTTCTCCGACCAGCGGGCCTCGAACGGACCGATCCCGTCGTGGCCCCGGTCGGTCGGGTCCAGGGGCAGGAAGCCGACCTCGCCGGCGGCCCCGCCGGCGCCCCGGCGGACCTGCCCGTCGAGCACCAGGCCGGCGCCGATGCCGTCGGCCACGTGCAGCAGCAGCAGGTCGGCGACGTCGCTGCCCGCGCCGGCGGCGTGCTCGCCCGCCGCCATCAGGTTCACGTCGTTGTCCACCACCACCGGCACCCCGAGCCGCCGCTGCACCGACTCCCCCACCGGCCGGCCCTCGACGAGGCCGACCGAGGGGGCCAGGCGCACTGCGCCGCCGGTGGAGATGCCGGGCGCGGCGATGGCCACCCCGCGCAGCGCCGGCAGCCCGTCGCCGGCGAGTTCGGGGATCGAGCGGCAGATGGTGTCGACGATGTCGCCGGCGAGCCGGACCGCCCGGTGGGCGATGACGGCGCCGTCGCTGTCGGCGATCTCGCAGCTGATCCGGGACGGCTCCAGGGAGACGGCGGCGACCAGCTCGGCCCGGGGGTTGAACTCCAGCATCGCCCGTGGCCGGCCGGTGCGGGAGGTCCCGGTCCCGGGCCCGCGCTCGATGAGGTAGCCCTCGGCGATCAGGTCGCGTACGAGCGGGGTGAGCGTGGCGGGGCTCAGCCCGGTGAGCTCGGTCAGCTCGGCGCGGGAGAGCACCCGCACCTGGCGGGCGGTGGAGATCACGGACAACCGCTTGATCTCCTTCGACCGCTCCCGGCTCACCGGGCTCGTTGGTGGCGTCACCACGTCAGTCACACTTCCTTCCTACGGCGAACGAACTATCGAGTCAAGTAACGAAACCGTCTCGTTACCTTGCGGCCTCCTTCTTGAGCAGCGGAAACGCCCTTCCTCGGGCCCCGGGGAGGCCGTCGGACGGGCGCATTCACCACCCGCAACACCTCGAACAGCGGGGGATTAGTTTCTTTCGCAAAAGAAGAAAGACCTTGCAAAGCATTGACGGGCCACCGCGCCGGTCCCTAGCGTCACCGGGCGAAGGCCTTCCAGTGTGTACGGACCCCCGTGCCGCTGCGTACCTGAGGTGACGCCGGCGCTCCCTCGTGCCCCGGCGCCCCTGCCCGCCCTCTCACCGTCCGACCGCGACCCCCACGTCGACGCCCCGCGTCCGACGTCGCCGGCCGCTGCCCGGACCTCGCGTCACGCGAAAGGATCCGCATGCGTCTCAAGGCGTTCCTGCTACCCACGGCGCTCGCCCTGGCCCTGTCCGGGACACCGGCCGTGGCCCTCGCCGCACCCCCCGACGCCCGGCCGACCGACGCCGTCGACCTGGACGTCCTCTTCGTCAGCGCGCACCCCGACGACGAGGCCGGCAGCCTCGCCACCCTCGGCCAGTGGAAGGAGAAGCACGGCGCCAAGGCCGGCGTCGTCACCATCACCCGCGGCGAGGGCGGTGGCAACGCCGTCGGCCTGGAGGAGGGCCCGCCGCTGGGCATCATCCGCGAGCGCGAGGAACGCACCGCGATCGGCCGCGCCGGGGTGGAGAACCTCTACAACCTCGACCGGGTCGACTTCTGGTACACCGCGTCCGCGCCCCTGTCCGAGCAGATCTGGGGGCACGACGACACCCTCGCCCAGATCGTCCGGGTGATCCGGCAGACCCGGCCCGAGATCGTCATGACGATGAACCCGTCGCCCACGCCCGGCAACCACGGCAACCACCAGCAGGCCGCCCGCTTCGCCGCCGAGGCGTTCCACGCCGCCGCCGACCCGAAGGCGTTCCCGGAGCAGGTCACCAAGGAGGGGCTCAAGCCGTTCCGGGCGGCGAAGTTCCTGCGTACGGGCGGCAGCGGCAGCTCGACGACCGGGCCGCAGTGCGCCACCGGCTTCGTGCCGGCCGTCCCGACCGACCAGGTGTTCGGCGTCTGGGAGGGCGCCCGCAGCGCCGGCGGCAAGACCTGGGCCGAGGTCGAGGTCGACGCCCGCCGGGACTACGTGACCCAGGGCTGGGCCAACACCGCCGCCGCCCCCACCGACCCCGCGAAGATCCGCTGCGACTTCTACACCCTGGTCGACAGCCGCGTCCCGTACGACCCGGCGGACACCTCGCCCGAGGCGATCCTGCGCGGCTCGGTCCTGCCCCCGGCCGCCGGTGGGCTGCCCAAGGGCACCGAGCTTTACCTGACCGCCGACCGGTTCGACCTCGCCCCCGGGCAGAGCGTCGAGGTCACCGCGCACGTGCGGGCGCCCGGCAACCGGGCCCTCACCTCGCCCCGGGTCTCCCTGCGGCTGCCGCAGGGCTGGACCGCCAGCGGCTCCGGCGCGGTGCGCGGCGCCGTACCGGCCGGCAAGGAGCGGACCGTCACCTTCACCGTGACCGTCCCCGCCGGCGCCGACACCAACGAGCAGCACCTCGTCGGCGCGTCCCTCACCACCGGGCAGGGCACCGGCCGTACGGACCGCGCGGTCCGGGTGGTCGCCGACGTGCGCGGCACCCTGGAGCCGCTGCCCGAGGTGGGGCTGTTCCGCACCTGGGCCGGCGACAGCGGCTACCCGCAGCTGGACACCCTGATCAAGCCGGTGCTGACCCTCGGCTCCGGCAAGAGCCGGACGGTCCGGGTCGACCTGCGCAACCACGGCGAAACCGCCCAGAGCGGCACCGTCGCCCTCGGCCTGCCGGCCGGCTTCACCGCCGACGCGCCGACCAAGAGCTACACCTCCCTGGCGCCGGGCGCGACCGGGGCGGTCACCTTCACCGTCACCAACAGCGACGCCAGCCTGCCGACCGCCAACGAGGGCGGCGACGGCGGCGACTACGGCATCACCATCACCACCACCAGCGCCGCCGGCAGCACCGTGGAGACCGGCGCCCTGGAGATCGTGCCGACCAGCGAGGTGCCGCACGCCGGGCACGACCACGCCGTCGACGGGGTGGCCTCCCCGGGCGAGTACCCCGGCGAGGAGCTGGACCTGTCCCGCATCTGGGAGGGGCAGGCCACCACGCCACAGGATGCCTCGGCCACCGGTCGGATCGCCTTCACCGAGGACGCGCTCGTCGTGTTCGTACAGGTCACCGACGACGTGCTCGGCAGGAAGGTGGTGCCGCAGGACTGCAAGCGGCAGCGGCGCACCGACAGCGTGGAGATCATCGTCGACCCGAAGGGGAACTCGACGGACACCTCCACCGTGTTCAAGGCGGGCATCTTCCCGGTCACCGACGACCCCGCCAACGGCGACCCGCCGTGCTGGCAGCGCGACGCCGACAACCGGCAGGGACCGGGCGCCACGACCGCCCCGGGGATGACCGTGGTCAGCAAGGTCACCGCGCCGTACACCGGCTACACCATCGAGGCGCGCATCCCGTTCGCGGTGCTGCCCGACGCCATCGACCCGGCGCGGATGGGCTTCAACGTGCTGGTGTACGACTCGGACACCCAGGACCTCAGCTCCCAGTCCCGGCTGGGCTGGTCCACCTTCACCGGCGTGCGGGCCGACCCGTACCGCTACGGCCTGGTCACCCTGCCCGGCCTCACCCCGGCCGCGCGGCAGCCCAGCGCCCCGGTCTTCCCGGACACCGCCGCCCGTAGCGTGCACAGCCCGCAGACCATCGCGCAGTCGGCGGTGGACGGCGTCGCTCCGGCCGCCGTCACCCGGCTGCCCGAGCGGGCGCTGCGGCTGACCGACCAGCGGCAGGTGGCCGGCGGCGTGCGGGTGACCGTCCGGGCCGACCGCGCCGGCACGGTGTACCTGCACACCTGGGACGGCGACCGGTCGCTCGGTGAGCGTTCGGTGCAGGTGCACTCCGGCCGCCCGGTGACCGTCGTGGTCCCGGCGACCGGTGGCACGCCCACCTCGATCCTGGCGGCCTTCGAGGCCGGCGGCGCCGCACTCGCCCGCCAGGTCCCGCTGGCCTGACCGGTGCGCGACGGGCCCCTGCCATCCGAGCGGACGGCAGGGGCCCGTCCCGTCGCCGGGGCCGGGACTCCCCGGTGGCAGCGCGGTCTACAGGACATTGCGCCTCAGCAGGAACAGCCCGAAGAGCACCCCGAACGTGACGACCACCGCCCTGAGCGGGCCCTCGGGGAGCCTGCGGAGCAGTCGGGCGCCGACGTAGCCGCCGACGACGGTCGCCGGGGCGACGACTACGACCCCCGCCCAGTTGACGGTGCCGAAGAGGACGTAGAGCACCACCGCCGTGAACGAGATGACGGCGGACAGCAGGTTCTTCAGGGCGATTGTCCTGGTGAGCGGCTCGTGCTGGAGGAGCGCCAGGCCGGCGACCAGGACGATGCCGAACCCGGCGCCGACGTAACCGCCGTAGAGGCCGCCCAGGGCGACGGAGAGTTGCAGGGCCGCCGGGTGCGCCCGCCGGTCCCGCGGCGCGGAGCGCCGGACCAGACCGTCCAGCCAGCCCCGCAGCCCGAGGACGGCCGACGCGGCGAGCACCAGGAACGGCACGATCATGTCGAAGACGCGGGTGGGCGTCACCAGCAGCAGCACCGACCCGGCGACGCCGCCGACGACCGCCGCGGGCAGGACGCGCCGCACGTCGCCGCGGGGCGGCAGGTCCCGGTACCCTCCGGCGACGCTCGCCACGTTGCCGGGGAAGACGGCGACGGTGCTGGTCAGCTTGGCCGTGAGCGGCGGGATGCCGGCAGCGATCAGCGCCGAGAAGGCGATCAGGGAACCGCCGCCCGCGACCGCGTTGAAGGCGCCCGTGGCGACACCGGCGGCGACGAGCAGCGTCGCCTGGATGGGATCCATCGGATCCCAGGCTAGTGGCGATGCCGGGCGGCGGGGCGGGTGTCGGTCGGGCCGCCCGGCCCGCCACGCCCGGGACGGCTCGGGGCCGGCCGGCGGTGGGCGCGACCCCCGGCGGGGCCGCGCGAAGTTCACCCTCTCCGGGTGAGACGGTGGCGGCGTTTCCGGGGAAAGGGTGGCCGGTGAGGAGGGTCGCGATGGCAGATGCCACCGAGGATTTCTTCCACGGCCTCGCGCGCCGTGGGCACGACCGCCGGCTCAGGGCGATCGACGAGGGCAGCGTGCGCTTCGACATCAGCCGCGACGGCCGGACCGAGCACTGGCTGGTCTCCATCGACAAGGGCGACATCAGGGTCACCGAGGGGGCGACCGGCGGGGACGCGGTCGTCGAGGCGGACCGGGCGGTGTTCGACCGCATCGCCAGCGGGGAGGCGTACTTCCTGACCACGGTGCTGCGCGGCGAGGCGGCCGTGGCGGGCAGCCCCCGGCTCTTCGCGACCGTCCGGAAGCTCTTTCCGCCGCCGCCCACGTCCCTCGGCACGCGCCGCCGGGGAGGCGGCCATGAGTGACGACCAGGTGGGCATCCTGGACGGCACCACCTTCCTGGTCTGCGACCGGGCCGGCGACATCCGCCCGTCGCCCGACACCCCGCTCGGCCTCTTCGCCCACGACACGCGCCTGCTGTCGAAGTGGGTGCTCACGATCGACGGGGAGCGGTTGAGCACCCTCGCCATCGACGACATCCACTACTTCGAGAACCGGTTCTACCTGGTCCCCGGCCACCAGGACGTCTACGTCAACAGCACGCTCTCCGTGCGGCGGGTGCACACGCTCGACGCCGGCCTGCACGAGGAGCTGAGCATCACCAACCATGCCGGCCAGCCGGTCGACCTGACCGTCCGGGTCGAGGTGGACGCCGACTTCGCGGACGTCTTCGAGGTCAAGGACGCGACGGCGCGGAAGAAGGGTCGGCACTACCGGCGCGTCGACGACGGGCGCCTCGTCCTGGGCTACGAGCGGGAACGGTTCAAGCGGGTGACGATCGTCTCCGCGACGACGCCGGCGGAACTGGACGAGGACGGGCTGACGTTCGCGGTCCACCTCGAACCGCACGGCAGGTGGCGGACCAGGCTGACCGCGGAGCCGGACCTGCCGATGCCGCGAGGGTTGGAACGGCTCACGATTCCGGGACGGGCGCGCAGCCGGGACAAGGAGCGCCGGCTCAAGGACTGGCTGGCGGAGGCGCCGCGGCTGGAATCCGGCTTCGAGCCCCTGCGCGGCGCGTACCGGCGCAGCCTGATCGACCTGGCCGCGCTGCGGTTCAGCCCGTTCCTCGCCGAGGACCGGAGCGTGCCGGCCGCCGGCCTGCCCTGGTTCATGAGCCTGTTCGGCCGGGACAGCATCCTCACCAGCCTCCAGGCGCTGCCGTTCGCGCCCGATCTCGCCGCCACCACGCTCAGGGTGCTCGCGCTGCGGCAGGGCAGCCGGGTCGACGACTTCCGGGAGGAGGAGCCCGGCCGGATCCTGCACGAGATGCGGTACGGGGAGATGAGCGTGTTCGAGGAGACGCCGCACACGCCCTACTTCGGCAGCGCCGACGCCACTCCCCTGTTCCTGGTGCTGCTCGACGAGTACGAACGCTGGACCGGCGACGCCGCGCTCGTCCGCTCGGTCGAACAGGAGGCGCGGGCGGCGATCGACTGGATCGACGACTACGCCGACCTGACGGGCAGCGGCTACATCTCCTACGAGCGGCGCAACACCCGCAACGGCCTGGAGAACCAGTGCTGGAAGGACTCCTGGGACGGCATCTCGTACCAGGACGGGCGGCTGCCCGGCTTCCCCAGGGCGACCTGCGAGTTGCAGGGGTACGCATACGACGCGAAGATGCGCACCGCCCGGCTCGCCCGGACGGTCTGGGACGACCCGGCGTACGCGGACCGGCTGGAACGGGACGCCGCCGAGCTCAGGCAGCGCTTCAACCGTGACTTCTGGGTCGCCGACGGCGAGTACATGGCCCTCGCGCTCGACGGTGACGGCCGCCAGGTGGACGCGCTGTCGTCCAACATCGGCCACCTGCTGTGGAGCGGCATCGTCGACGAGCCGAAGGCCGCCGCCCTGGCGCGACACCTGATGTCGCCCGCGCTGTTCAGCGGCTGGGGGGTGCGCACGCTGGCCGAGAGCGCGAGCCGCTACAACCCGATCGGGTACCACGTCGGGACGATCTGGCCGTTCGACAACTCGTTCATCGCCTGGGGCCTGCGCCGCTACGGGTACGCCGACGAGGCGGCCCGGATCGCCGCCGGGATCCTGGACGCGGCGGTCTTCTACGACGGCCGGCTGCCCGAGGCGTTCGCCGGATACCCCCGGGCCGAGACCAAGTATCCGGTCAACTATCCCACCGCGTGCAGCCCGCAGGCGTGGTCCGCCGGGGCCACCCTGCTGCTGTTGCGCACGATGCTCGGGCTGCAACCGGTCGGCGAAGACCTCGTGATCAGGCCCGCTCTGCCCGCTAGTCTCGACTTCGTGGCGCTGCTCGACATTCCCGGGCGGTGGGGGCGCCTCGACGCGTACGGCAGAGGGCCGGCCGGCGCGGGCGGACGCGGCCACCAGCCGGCGCCGCAGCAGCTCTCCGCCCCGTGACGGGAGGGACGATGCGAGAACTCGACCCGATGCGGACCGCCGTCGTCGGCGTGCACTGGCAGCACGAGGTCGTCAGTCCCGACGGGGTGTTCGGTCCGTTCTTCGCCGAGCAGGTCTCCCGGCACCGCGTCGCCTCGTACGCGGCGCAGGTCGCCGCGGCGGTGCGCGCCGGTGGCGGCCTCGTCGTCTACACGCGGGTCGCGTACCGACCCGGATACCCGGACCTCATCCCCAACACGCCCAGCTTCGCCCTGGTCCGGGAGCGGCATGCCTACCTCGAGGGCGCGCCCAGGGCCCGGATCGTCGACGAACTCGCGCCGGAGGCCGGCGACGTCGTCATCACCCACGTGCGGCTCACCGGCTTCTTCGGCAGCGAACTCGACACCGTGCTGCGGCGCCGGGGCGTGGACACCGTCCTGTTCACCGGCGTCGCCACCAACCTCTCCGTCACCGGCACCGTGTTCGAGGCGGTCAACCTCGGCTACCGGCCGGTGGTGGTCTCCGACGCGTGCACCGCCGTGACCGACGAGGCGCACCGGGCGAGCCTGGAGACGCTGGGGCAACTCGGCGAGGTGGTCACCACCGCCGAGGCCGTCGACCGCCTGTCGAGGTGAGCCGTCGGGCCGGGCGGCCCGACGCCCGGCCGGGCCGCTCCGGCGGGCGGGCGGCCGGCCCCGACAACTGCCCGGACAGCCCCTAGCCCGGCCCGTTTCCATTGACGACGGGCGTGCCGCGCTGGCAGCATCCGGCGCATCATGATCAAGGAAAGCGGTTGGTCAGCGCCCCCCGTCCCCGCCCGGCCGTCCGGCCAGCCCGCCGGGGGCGAGCCACACCACGCGGACCTCGTCCATGAGGCGATCGTCCGGCATCCCGCCGACGCGTTGGCGCTCGGCACGGACGACGCCCTCGTCACCTACGGGGAGTTGCGCGCCCGCAGCAACCGGCTGGCCCGGCACCTGCGGGCCACCGGGGTACGGCGAGGCGACCTCGTCGCCGTCCTGCTGCCCCGCGGTGTCGACGGGATCGTCAGCGTGCTGGCGGCGCTCATCGCCGGCGCCGCGTACCTGCCCGTCGACGCCGGCTACCCGCCGCAGCGGGTCCGGCACATGCTCACCGACTCCCGGGCGCGGGTGCTCGTCACCGTACGGTCGCTGGTCCGGCCCGACCTGGTGGTTCCGGGCACCCCGGTCGTCCTGCTCGACGACGACCGGGCCACGCTCGCCGCGTACCCCGACCGCCCGCCGGCCGTGCCGGTCGGCCCGGGTGACCTCGCGTACGTGATCTACACCTCCGGGTCCACCGGCCTGCCGAAGGGGGTCATGGTCGAGCACGGCTCGCTGCGCGGGCTGGCCCGGTGGCGGGCCGACGCGGAGCGCCTCGGTCCCGACGACCGCTGCCTGCACCTGTTCTCCCCCGGCTTCGACGCGTCGGTGTGGGACATCTGGGCGCCGCTGGTGGCCGGCGCCAGCCTCTGGATGCCCGACGACGCGACCCGGGTCGATCCCGACCGGCTGGTGGACTGGCTCGCCGCGCACGCGATCACCTCGGCGACGCTGCCCACCCCGCTCGCCGAGGCGGTGCTGGCCCGGCCGGCACCGCCCGACGGGGCACTGCGCATCCTCGGCTCGGGGGGCCAGCAGCTGCTGGCCCGCCCCCGCCCCGAGCACGCGTTCACCACCGTCAACCTGTACGGGCCCACCGAGGCCACCGTGCTGGCGATGGCCGGGGAGGTGGCGGTCGAGGGCGACGGCCCGCCGTCGCTCGGGCATCCGGCTGCGGGCGCCACCATCCGGCTGCTCTCCGACGACCTGCGTCCGGTGCCCGCCGGCAGCCTGGGCGAGGTGTTCATCGGTGGGCCGGGCGTGGCCCGGGGGTACCACGACCGTCCCGCCCTGACCGCCGAGCGCTTCCCGCCCGACCCGTACGGGCCGCCGGGCAGCCGCCTCTACCGCACCGGTGACCTGGCCCGTCAGCTACCGGACGGCACCTACCACTTCGCCGGCCGGGTCGACGACCAGGTGAAGCTGCACGGCCACCGCATCGAGCTGGGCGAGATCGAGAGCGTGCTGCTGCGTCATCCGGACGTACACGCCGCCGCCGTCGGGCTGCACCAGGGCACGGCCGGCCCCCGGCTCGTCGGGTACGTCGTGCCCGAGGCCGGCCCGGACGACGTGGCGCTGGCCGAGCACGCGGCCCGGTACCTGCCGGCGACCATGGTTCCCGCCGCGTGGGTCCGGCTCGCCGCCCTGCCGCTCACGCCGCACGGCAAGCTGGACCGGGCCGCGCTGCCCGCACCGGCGGAGCGGGTCCGCGAGGCGCCCCGCGACGACCTGGAGCGACGGGTGGCGCAGGTGTGGGCGGAGGTGCTCGGCAAGTCGCCGGGCCGCGACGACAACTTCTTCTCCCTGGGCGGGCACTCGCTGCGGGCCACGATGGTCGCCGTCCGCCTGCGCGAGCGGTTCGGGCTGCCGATCTCGGCGGCGATCGTGTTCGAGGCGCAGACCGTGGCCGCGATGGCCGACCGGCTACGGGATCAGGTGCCGGCCGATCCGACGACCGGCGGCGGCGAGAACGGCCCGGTCGCGACCGGCACCGGGCAACCGAGCGATCCGGATCCGATCCTCGTTTCG
Source organism: Micromonospora sp. USAFONa4 (assembly GCF_057197825.1). Taxonomy (NCBI): domain Bacteria; kingdom Bacillati; phylum Actinomycetota; class Actinomycetes; order Micromonosporales; family Micromonosporaceae; genus Micromonospora; species Micromonospora sp. USAFONa4. The sequence goes on from NZ_CM170072.1 coordinate 7,216,766, forward strand.
CCGGCCGGCGAGACCTCGTCGGCGGGTCGGGTCCTGTCGTTCGCGCAGCAACGCCTGTGGTTCCTGCACACCCTCGACCCGAAGTCCACCGCCTACAACACCCAGACCGCCTGGCACATCGACGGCCAACTCGACCTCGACCACCTCGACACCGCCATCGACGAGATCATCCGCCGGCACGAGATCCTGCGCACCACCTTCGCCGAGCACGACGGCGTCCCCGTCCAGATCATCCACCCGCCGACCACCCACCACAGCACCCGCCACGACCTCACCCACATCGACCCGGAGCACCACAACCGCCACGTCCGCGACGTCCTGCGCGCCGAGCTCGACCAACCGTTCGACCTCGCCACCGGTCCGTTACTGCGCAGCCACGTCCTCCAACTCACCCCCACCACGCACGTGCTGTGCCTCACCTGGCACCACATCGTCCTCGACGGCTGGTCCGTCGGCGTGTTCCACACCGAACTCGACCACCTCTACACCGACCTGGCCCACGGTCGCGCCCCCTCACTGCCGCCCCTGACCACCCAGTACGCCGACATCGCCGAACGCCAGCGTCACCACTGGCAGGGCGACGACGCCCGACGACACCTCGAACAACTCGCCGCACGGCTCCGCGACGCCCCACCCGTCTGTCACCCGCCCACCGACCGGCCCCGCCCCGACACCGAACCCGGCCCCACCGCCGTCCACCACAGCCAACTGGCCCCCGGCACCCTCACCACCCTGACCACCCTCGCCGCCCAGACGGGCTCCACCCCCTTCGGCGTCCTCCTCGCCGCCTTCCAACTCCTCATCCACCGCTACACCCACCAGAACCCCATCGTCATCGGCACCCCACTCACCGGACGCACCGACCCCGACGCCGAAAAACTCATCGGCTTCTTCGTCAACACCCTCCCCCTCGCCCTCGACATCAACCCCCACCACACCTTCCGCCAACTCCTGCACCACTCCCGCACCGTCCTCATGCACGCCGTCACCCACCAGGACATCCCCTTCGACAAACTCGTCGAACACACCCGACCCACTCGCGACCGCCACACCCCACCCCTCATCCAGACCGTCTTCACCACCATGGAAGGCACCCGTCCGGCACCGCTGCACACCGCCACGATGCGGCCGCTGCCGATCGACGAGGGGGTCGCGAAGTTCGACCTGACCGTCCAGGTGCAGGTGGAGCCGGATGCCGTCCGGGTGCTCTTCGACTACGCCTGCGACCTGTACGATCCCGCGACGATGGCCGAGCTGGCCGACAGCTACCGGGCCCTGGTGGCCGCCGTACTGGCCGAGCCGGACCGGCCGCTGTCCACCGTGGTCGCGGTCACGGCAGCCCAGCGGGAGCGGCTCGCCGACGCGTTGATGGCCAGCCCGGTTCCCGTCCCGCCCGGTGACCTGGGATGCGTGCCCCGGCTGGTGACGGAGACGGCCCGACGCCAACCCGACGCACTCGCCGTCGTCGACGGAGCGGGCGCGATCACCTACCGCGAACTCGACGAGTGGTCCAACCACCTCGCCCACCAACTCCTGCACCACGGCGCCCGACCCGACCACCCCGTCGCCGTCAGCCTCCCACCCGGCACACCCGCCATCACCGCCATGCTCGCCGTCCTCAAAGCCGGCGCCGCCTACCTCCCCATCGACCCCACCGCACCCACCACACGCCGACACCACCTCATCACCAACTCCGCGGCCACCATCCTCATCACCGAAGACCCCCACGACACCGACACACCACCGGGCGTCGTCGCCCTCGCCGCGCGCCCAGCAGCGGCCACGGCCACGTCCGCGCCGCCTCCGCTCGACGTGCACCCGGAGCAGGTGGCGTACGTCATCCACACCTCCGGGTCCACCGGCACGCCCAAGGGCGTCATGGTCCCCCACCGGGCGCTGACCAACCTGGTCCACTGGCACCTGGACGCGCACCCCAGCGGGCCCGGCCAACGCCACGGCCAGGTGGCCAGCCTCGGCTTCGACGCCGCGATCTGGGAGATCTGGCCCGCGCTGGTCAGCGGCGCCACCCTGCACATCGCCGACCCCGCCGACCGCCTCGACCCCGCCGCGCTGCACGACTGGCTGGTCCGGGAGGACGTCACGAGGACGTTCCTGCCGACGCCGATCGCGGAGGCCGTCCTCCGGCTGCCGACCCCGTCCACCAGCCGTTTGCGGACGATCTTCACCGGCGGGGACGCCCTCACCACCCGGCCGTCCGCGCACGCGCCGTACACCCTGTTCAACATCTACGGGCCGACCGAGACCACCGTCGCCGTCACCGTCGGGCCCGTCCGCCCGGACGGGGTCCACCGGCCGGACCTCGGCGTCCCGATCGCCGGCGCCCGCCTCCACCTGCTGGACGCCGACCTCCAGCCGGTCCCGCCCGGGGCGCCCGGCGAGGTCTGCGTCGCCGGCGACGTGGTCAGCCGCGGCTACCTGAACAAGCCCGGGCAGACGGCGGAGCGGTTCCTGCCCGACCCCCACGGACCACCCGGCAGCCGCCTCTACCGCACCGGCGACCTCTGCCGACTCCGCACCGACGGCACCCTCGAATTCCTCGGCCGCACCGACGAACAAATCGCCATCAACGGCTACCGCATCGAACCCGGCGAAATCGAAACCGCCCTACGCACCCAACCCCACATCGAAGCCGCCCTCGTCACCACCCGCACACTCCCCACCGGCCGCCACCTCATCGCCTACGTCACCAGCACCAGCACCATCGACACCCACCAACTCCGCGACACCCTCCACCACACCCTCCCCCGCCACCTCGTACCCCACGCCATCATCGCCCTGCCCCACTTCCCCCTCACCCGCAACGGCAAGATCGACCGCAACGCACTCCCCGCACCGGACCTGTCCGCGCGCGGCGAGCCGCCCCGCGACGGCCTGGAGCGGCGGGTGGCGCAGGTGTGGGCCGACGTGATCGGCCGGACGCCGGGCCGCGACGACAACTTCTTCGCCTTCGGCGGGCACTCCATGCAGGCCACCATGATCGCCGCCCGGCTACGCGAAACCCTCGGCGTGGTGGTGTCGGCGGCGATCGTGTTCGAGGCGCAGACCGTGGCCGCGATGGCCGACCGGCTACGGGACGAGGTGCCGGCCGATCCGACGACCGGCGGCGGCGAGAACGGCCCGGTCGTGACCGGCACCGGGCAACCGAGCGAGCCGGATCCGATCCTCGTTTCGCCGGCCGGCGAGACCTCGTCGGCGGGTCGGGTCCTGTCGTTCGCGCAGCAACGCCTGTGGTTCCTGCACACCCTCGACCCGAAGTCCACCGCCTACAACACCCAGACCGCCTGGCACATCGACGGCCAACTCGACCTCGACCACCTCGACACCGCCATCGACGAGATCATCCGCCGGCACGAGATCCTGCGCACCACCTTCGCCGAGCACGACGGCGTCCCCGTCCAGATCATCCACCCGCCGACCACCCACCACAGCACCCGCCACGACCTCACCCACATCGACCCGGAGCACCACAACCGCCACGTCCGCGACGTCCTGCGCGCCGAGCTCGACCAACCGTTCGACCTCACCACCGGCCCACTCCTACGCTGCCGAACCCTGCGACTCTCCGACACCGCCCACGTGCTGTGCCTCACCTGGCACCACATCGTCCTCGACGGCTGGTCCGTCGGCGTGTTCCACACCGAACTCGACCACCTCTACACCGACCTGACCCACGGTCGTGCCCTATCACTGCCGCCCCTGACCACCCAGTACGCCGACATCGCCGAACGCCAACACCGTCACTGGCAGAGCGACGACGCCCAACAGCACCTCCACGAATTCGCCGCACGGCTCCGCGACGCCCCACCCGTGTGTCACCCGCCCACCGACCGGCCCCGTCCCGACACCGAATCCGGGCCCACGGCCGTCCACCACACCCACCTACCCGCCGGCACCCTGACCGCCCTCGCCGCCCAGACGGGCTCCACCCCCTTCGGCGTCCTCCTCGCCGCCTTCCAACTCCTCATCCACCGCTACACCCACCAGAACCCCATCGTCATCGGCACCCCACTCACCGGACGCACCGACCCCGACGCCGAAAAACTCATCGGCTTCTTCGTCAACACCCTCCCCCTCGCCCTCGACATCAACCCCCACCACACCTTCCGCCAACTCCTGCACCACTCCCGCACCGTCCTCATGCACGCCGTCACCCACCAGGACATCCCCTTCGACAAACTCGTCGAACACACCCGACCCACCCGCGACCGCCACACCCCACCCCTCATCCAGACCGTCTTCACCGGCGGGAACGCCACGGGCATCGCCGACGAACCCATGCCGTTGCACACCGCCACGATGCGGCCGGTGTCGATCGAGGCGGGAACCGCGAAGTTCGACCTGACGGTCCACGCGGAGGTGGGGACCGACTCCGTCGACGTGTACTTCAGCTACGCCCGCGACCTGTACGAGCCCGGCACGATGGCCGACCTGGCCGACAGCTACCGCGCCCTCGTCGCCGCCGTGCTGGCCGATCCCGACCGGCGCCTGTCCACCGTGGAGGCCGTCACCGACGACCAGCGCCGGCGGCTCGCGGCGGTGTCCACGGGGCGGCGCAGCAGGTCGGACGGTGCTCCGGGGTGCGTGCCCCTGCTGGTGACGGAGACGGCCCGACGCCAACCCGACGCACTCGCCGTCGTCGACGGAGCGGGCGCGATCACCTACCGCGAACTCGACGAGTGGTCCAACCACCTCGCCCACCAACTCCTGCACCACGGCGCCCGACCCGACCACCCCGTCGCCGTCAGCCTCCCACCCGGCACACCCGCCATCACCGCCATGCTCGCCGTCCTCAAAGCCGGCGCCGCCTACCTCCCCATCGACCCCACCGCACCCACCACACGCCGACACCACCTCATCACCAACTCCGCCGCCACCATCCTCATCACCGAAGACCCCCACGACACCGACACACCACCCGGCGTCGTCGCCCTCGCCCCGCCCCGCTCCGCCTCCCCGGCGGCACCCCGGGTCGACATCCATCCGGAGCAGCTGGCGTACGTCATCCACACCTCCGGGTCCACGGGCACCCCCAAGGGCGTCATGGTCGCCCACCACGCCCTGGCCAACCTCGTCCGGTGGCACCTCGACACCTACCCCAGCGGGCCCGGCGAGCACCACGGGCAGATCGCCAGCCTCGGCTTCGACGCGGCGGTGTGGGAGATCTGGCCCGCGCTGGTCAGCGGCGCCACCCTGCACATCGCCGACCCGGCCCACCGCCTCGACCCCGCCGCGCTGCACGACTGGATGCACCGGCAGGGTCTCACCGAGGCCTTCGTGCCCACCCCGATCGCCGAGGCCGTCCTGCGGCTGCCGACGCCACCCGCCTCCACGCTGCGCACGCTGCTCACGGGTGGGGACGCCCTCACCACCCGGCCCTCCGCGCGCACCCCGTACGCCCTGGTCAACCACTACGGGCCCACCGAGGCCGCGGTCGTCGCCACCGCCGGGCCGGTGCGCCCGGACGGGACCCACCGGCCGGACCTCGGCACGCCGATCGACGGCGCCCGCGTCCACCTTCTCGACGCCGAGCTGCGGCTGGTGCCGCCCGGGGCGCCCGGCGAACTCTGCATCGCCGGCGACGGGCTGGCCCGGGGATACCTCGGCCGTCCGGGGCAGACGGCGGAGCGGTTCCTGCCCGACCCCCACGGACCACCCGGCAGCCGCCTCTACCGCACCGGCGACCTCTGCCGACTCCGCACCGACGGCACCCTCGAATTCCTCGGCCGCACCGACGAACAAATCGCCATCAACGGCTACCGCATCGAACCCGGCGAAATCGAAACCGCCCTACGCACCCAACCCCACATCGAAGCCGCCCTCGTCACCACCCGCACACTCCCCACCGGCCGCCACCTCATCGCCTACGTCACCAGCACCAGCACCATCGACACCCACCAACTCCGCGACACCCTCCACCACACCCTCCCCCGCCACCTCGTACCCCACGCCATCATCGCCCTGCCCCACTTCCCCCTCACCCGCAACGGCAAGATCGACCGCAACGCACTCCCCGCACCGGATCCCACCACCGTCCGCTCCGCGCCGCCCGGCGACGCCGTGCAGCGGCAGCTCGCGGGGATCTGGGCGACGGTGCTGGGCATCCCCGTGGCGGGCATCGGAGTCCGCGACGACTTCTTCGCCGTCGGCGGGCACTCCCTGCTGGCCACCCAGGTCACCGCGCAGGCCGGCGCCGCGTTCGAGGTCGACCTGCCGGTCGCGGCGCTGTTCCGGGACCCGACGATCGCGGGGCTGGCCGACGAGCTGCGCCGCGTCGAGCGCCGGCCCGGCTGGGTGGACACCGTGGCCGGCCTGCGCGAGGCCGTCGCCGCGCTCACCGAGGACCAGGCCCGACGAGCGCTGGCCGCCGCCACCCGGCCCGGCCCGCCGTACGACGAGACAGGAGCACCCCG